>CAVTAP010000011.1:0-97354 GCA_963732695.1 uncultured Actinomycetota bacterium
CCGTCTGTCCGCCGGGGGGCGGCGGCCTGGCGGTGGAGCCGGGAGACGCGGGCCATGGCCGGGCTGTGGCGCAGTCGTTCGGCCAGCGCCCCGCCGTCGTCATCGTCGTCGCCCAGGTCGATTCCCTCCTTGCGGAGGAGGAGGATCCGGAACATGACCACCACCGGCAACCACCCGTTGTTCAGGAACGTGGGCTCCGACAGCGACATGTAGAGCTGGACGAACATCACCGACACGATCCACGTGGTCATCTTGGGCCGGTCGCGCAGGAGCCGCAGTGCGCTGAGGAGCGTGGTTCCCCACAACAGCAGGAAGAGGACCACACCGACCAGGCCGAGCTGGATGCCCACGTCGAGCACACCGTTATGGGAGTGGGGCACCCGGAAGCCGATGGCCCGCCATACCTCGGCCGTTCTGGGCGTGATCGGATCCCGCCCGAGGATGCCGCCCAGGCCGTAGCCGAGGACCGGCCGCTCCATCCAGGCGTTGAAGGTGGCCCGCCAGATGAACGTGCGCCCGGTGAACGTGAGGTCCTTGCCCGAGGCGTCGGTGATGGCGGTGAGCGAGGTCGCCGCGCCGAGCAGGGCGAAGGCCAGCACCATCAACGACGACAGCAGAAAGATGCTCGAGTTGCGCAGATCGAGGTTCCGGTAGAGCTGCACCCAGACCCAGATGGCCAGGCCGAGGATGGCGGCGCTGATCCCGGTGACCGAGTCGGAGAAGGCCAGCAGCACGCCGATAGCGCCGAGCGAGACCAGCTTGGTGAGCTTCGAGCGGTCGAAGGTGAGGATGGTGAGCAGGGCGAACACCAGGTAGGGGCCCATCGTGTTCTTGTGGGGGAACCAGCCGTGCCAGCCCTCCAGGTCGAGCGATTTGCCCGTGGGGTCGAAATGGGTGCGGGCCAGGGGGTCGACGGCCACCGCTATCAGGGTGATCACGAGCGCGGCCCGGATCGACCACAGCAGCGCCGTGATCAGATCACGGAAGGCGATGACACCGACCATCAGCATGACGCCGGCCACGATCGGCACGTCGAGCTTCATGATGTAGGCCGTGCTCTCGGCCGAGTCGGTCCAGATCACCGAGGCCAGCTCCCAGCCCACCAACAGCAGCACCGACAGCGAGATCGGGAGCTTGCTCATCACCCTGGTGGGGGCGAGGAGCAGCACCGGAAACACACCGGCGAACAGAGCCAGGGGTGCGAGCCCGGGGACGAACTTGAAGCTGTCGACCCGGAAGGCGATCAGGAACGCGGCGAAGAGGAACATCCCGGCCCCGAATCGGGCCATCGGGCCGAGGGCCTCCCCCGGAACGCCCCGGATCAGAGGCTGCCGCAGGCCGCGGACCGGCTCGACCGGCGACAGCGTGGTCACTTGTGCTCGACCTTGACGCCCGCCACACCCACCAGCGTGCCCAGGGCCCGGGCCACGCTGGCCCCGGCGAAGCGCCACTGGGGATCCCGCCGGGCGGCCAGCCGGCGGCCCGGGCGGAGCACGGCGATCAGCAGCTTCTTGCCGCCCCGAAGGGCCAGGCGGGCCGGCCCGGCCGCGCCCGTCTCGATGCTGGTCACATACTCGGTGTTGCCCATCCACCAGCAACTGCGGACGATCCAGCGGTAGGTCGTACGCTCGGCCGGCTGCTCACACCAGCACAGGGCGGCCGACGCGAACCGGGCATCGAGGCCGGCGGCCACGGCCGTCCGGTAGAACACCATGTCCTCGCCTCCCAGCGTGCCCAGATCGGACCGGAAGCGGATGTCGGGATGATCCCGCAGGAACGAGGCACGGAGCATGGAGTTGCCGGTGGAGCAGACGTCCACCTGCGAGCCGTCGGGCTGGGGATCGGCCACGAGGATGTCGTCGAAGGGCTGCTCGGTGAACCAGCGGGGGGTGCCGGGCGGGTACCGGAGCTCCACCGGGCCGGTCACGGCGTCGACCCCGGGGCGCTCCGCCATCTCGGCCAACGCCGCCAGCCACTGGGGGCTCGCCACCTCGTCGTCGTCGGTCATGGCCACCCAGTCGGCGAGCTCCATCGCCGACTCGAGGCCCAGGTTGCGGGCCTTGGAGATGTTCTGGGCCCCGGAGTACCGGTAGTGGAGGCCCCGGAGGAACGGCGCGGCGTCGAAGGCGTCGACCACCTCCTTGGCCCGACCGTCGGGATTGTCGTCCACCACGACCACCGCCACCTCAGCGTCGGGCTGGACCCGGGCGGCGGCATCGGCCAGCGATTCGAGCAGCCGGCGCAGGGGCCCGTTGCGGCGGTGGGTACAGACGTAGACGCCGATCGAGGTGACTCGGCGCGATGGGGATGCGGCGGGAGTGCTGTCGTCCATCAGAGGTGCGGATCTGCTTTCGTCTCGGCTGTTGCCCGGGCCGGCCGTCGGCGTTCGTCCCCAAAGGCTAGCCGGGCCGGACCGGGCCCGGTGGGGCAGGTGGAACCACCCAGGACGTTCGGCACCGGCGGTGTCGCCGAAGGCGAACCCGAGGCGCCCGAAGGGCGCACCTACAGGACGACGGAGTCGGCTCCCAGCAGCACCCGCAGCTCGGGAATCAGGCCGTTCGACGTGTCCACGCAGAAGGCGTCGGACAGGCGCAGGGCCTTGGTCTCACCGAGATGGATCACCACCGGAGACTCACCCGGGTGGTCCACCAGCACCACCTTGAGCCGGTTGATGACCTCGTCGGACAGCTGGTTGGGCCGGATGTCGAGCCGCAGCGGCGGGGAGGCCGACGCCCGCTCGGTGTCGAACACCTCGATCGACTGGGCCATCAGCTTGGGCTGATCGTCGCGGCGGTCGACCCGGCCCCGCACGATCACCACCCGGTCGTCTTCCAGGAGGTGGCCGTAGTCGGTGTAGGAGCGGGGGAAGAGCATGGTCTCCACCGAGTGGGTGAGGTCCTCCAGCACGAACACCGCCATGAGGTCGCCCTTGCGGGTCCATTTGCGGGCCATGCCGGTCACCACGCCGCCCACCACCACCATCTGGCCGTCTTCGCAGTCTTCCAGGTCGGCGATGGTGGCCTCGGTCTTGCGTTCCAGCGCCGCCTCCAGGCCCATCAGCGGATGGTCCGAGACGTAGAGCCCGAGCATCTCCTTCTCGAAGGCCAGGCGCTGGGACTTGTCGAACTCCTGAGCGGGGATCGTGGGCCGATCGTCGAAACGGGCGCCCCCCGAACCCCCGGTGTCGTCGCCGCCGCTGTCGCCGCCCAGGCTGCCGAACAGCGTCATCACGCCCATGTCGTGCTCCCGGCGGGCGCTGACCGTCTTGTCGACGATGTCCTCGAAGGCCAGCAGCAGGCCCTTGCGGGGGTGGCCCAGGGAGTCGAACGCCCCGGCCTTGATCAGCGACTCCAGCGTCCGTTTGTTCAGCACCTGGTAGTCGACCCGCTCGCAGAAGTCCAGGAAGCTGGTGAACGGCCCGTTGGCCGCCCGTCCCTCCAACAGCAGGTGCACCAGGCCCTCGCCCACGTTGCGCACGGCCGACAGGCCGAAGGCGATGGCGTTGAGCTCGCCCCCCTCGGGGTCGGGGATGGAGGAGAAGTCGAGGTCGGAGATGTTGACGTCGGGCACCAGCACCTTGATGCCGAGCTGGCGGCACTCGTTGAGGTAGACCCCGGCCTTGTCCAGGTTGGTCTTGACGCTGGTGAGCAGGCAGGCCAGGTACTCCACCGGGTAGTTGGCCTTGAGGTACGCCGTCTGGTAGCTGACGAAGCCGTAGCCGTAGGAGTGGCTCTTGTTGAAGGCGTAGTCGGCGAAGGGCTCCATGGTGTCGAAGAGCTCTTCACCCAGGGCGCGACCGTAACCCTGGGCCTCGCAGCCGTCCACGAACCCTTCCCGTTCGGCCTTGATCAGCTCCCGGATCTTCTTGCCCATGGCCTTACGGAGGTTGTCGGCCTGGGCCAGCGTGTAGCCGGCGAACTTCTGGGCCAGTTGCATCAACTCTTCCTGGTAGATGCACAGGTTGTAGGTGGAGCCCAGGATCTCGGCCGCGTCGGGGTGGAACGGCACCGACTCCTTCCGCCCGTTCTTGCGGTCGGCGTAGTCGTTGTGCATGTTGGCCGCCATGGGGCCCGGCCGGTACAGGGCCACCAGGGCGGCCACGTCCTCGAACTCGGTGGGGGCCATGGAGCGCATCAGGGCCCGCATGGGCGCCGACTCCAGCTGGAACACGCCGATGGACCGGCCGTCGCGCAACAGGTCGAACGTGGGGACGTCGTCCAGCGGCACGTTGTCGATGTCGAGATCGATCCCGTGGACCTTCTCGATGAGGGCCAGGGCGTCGGAGATGACGTCGAGGTTGCGCAGGCCCAGGAAGTCCATCTTCAGCAGGCCGAGCGATTCCACCCCCTTCATCTCGTACTGGGTGACCACCGGGGCTTCCTCGATGGGCTTGCCCGCCTCGGGCTTGCGCTGGATCGGGAGGTAGGTGGTGAGCGGATCCCGGGTGATCACCACGGCGGCGGCGTGGATGCCGTCCTGGCGGCGCAGGCCTTCGAGGCCCCGGGCCACCTCCACCACCTTGGCGGCGTCGACGTCGGTGTCGACCATGGCCCGCAACTCGGCCGCCGCGTTGTAGCCGTCGGCGTACTTCTCGCTCTGCTCGAAGCAGTACTTGAGGGGGGTGTCCCGCCCCATGACCAGCGGCGGCATGGCCTTGGCGATCTTGTCGCCCACGACGTAGGGATAGCCGAGCACCCGGGCCGCGTCGCGCACGGCGGCCCGGGCCTTGATCTGGCTGAACGTCACGATCTGGGCCACATGGTCCCGCCCGTAGCGCTCGGCGGCGTAGCGGATCATCTCGTCCCGGTAGCGGGAGTCGAAGTCCATGTCGATATCGGGCATGGAGATGCGGGACGGGTTGAGGAACCGCTCGAACAGCAGGTCGTAGCGGATCGGGTCGAGGTCGGTGATCCGCAGGCAGTAGGCCACGGCGCAGCCGGCGGCCGAGCCACGGCCGGGCCCGACCCGGATGTCGACGTCCTTGGCGTGGCGGATCAGGTCCCACACGATCAGGAAGTAGGAGCTGAACCCCATGTTCTTGATCACGTCGAGCTCGAAGGCCAGACGTTCGGTGATCGTGTCGTCGAGGCCCGCTCCCCAGCGCTGCTTGGCCCCCTCCATCGTGAGATACCGCAGGTACTCGTCGTTCGACCCGAAGCCCTCGGGAATGGGGAACTCGGGAAGCTGGGGCTTGCCGAACTCGATCTCGACGGCGGCCCGCTCGGCGATCCACAACGTGTTGTCGCACGCCTCGGGCAGCTCGCTCCAGGCCGCCCGCATCTCGGCGGCCGACTTCAGGTAGTGCTCGTCGCCGTGGAACTTGAACCGGTCGGGGTCGCTCATCAACGAGCCGGTCTGCACGCAGAGCAGAGCGTCATGGGCGACGTGATCGGCCCGCTCCGTGTAGTGCGAGTCGTTGGTGACCACGATCGGGGCCCCGATCTTGCGGGCGATCTCGATCAGCTGGGGGTTCGTCTCCCGCTGGGCCTGGATGCCGTGGTCCTGGACCTCGACGAACAGGTTGTCCTTGCCGAAGATGTCCTGGAGGCGCGCCGCCTTCTCCAGGGCCGCCCGCTCGTCGCCCTGGAGCAGGGACTGGAGCACGTGGCCGCCCAGGCAGCCGGTGGTGGCGATCACACCCTCGGCGTGGTCGGCCAGAACCTCCCAGTCCACCCGGGGCTTGTAGTAGTAGCCCTCCATGTAGGCCCGGGAGGCGAGCTGGATGAGGTTCTTGTAGCCGGTGTTGTTCTCGGCCACCGCCAGCAGGTGGTAGTAGAGCTTCTTGCCCCCGTCGGTGGAGCCGCCCGAGTCGTCCACCTTGCCCCGGCGGTTGGGGCGCTCGAACCGGGAGTCGTCGGCCTGGTAGAGCTCGATGCCGATAACAGGGTTGATCTCGTGCTTGCGACAGGCCTTGTAGAAGTCCAGGACCCCGTACATGTTGCCGTGATCGGTGATGCCGAGGGCCGGCATGCCCTCGGACGCCGCCTTGGCCACCAGGTCATCCAGCCGTGAGGCTCCGTCGAGCATCGAATACTCGGTGTGGACGTGGAGGTGGGTGAACGACGAGCCCACGGCGGATCGCACTCCTTGCTGTCCCGGGACGGTGCCGCCCCGAGGTCGGGGCTTACCCACAGGGTTTGCCCACAGAATGTGGACAAATCACATGGTTGTCATTCCGAGCCTACCCTCAGGACAGCGGGGAGTGAAACCCCTCCAGGAACTCGGCCATGGCCCACCCCCAGGCGATCACGTACTCGCCACTGGCCGGGTCGATGCCGTTGAGGATGGCCGAGCCCGACACGGGTTTCAGAGCGTCGTGGTCGAACACCAGATGCTCCCCATCGCCCCGGGCGATCATCGAGCGGTCGTCGAAGGCGAGGGCACCGAACCGCTTGGAGAGCCGCCGACCCCAGGCCCGCTCCTCCCCGTTCGCCCTGGTCTCGGGCCACGGGCGGACGCCCTCCAGGCCGGTGAAGGCCTCCAGGGGCCCGGGCGAGGTGAGGCGGGAGGCCACGATCACGTCTTCGTCGGGGAAGGCCATGAGCGCCTTGTGGTAGCTCTCGTACATGAGGGCCTTGAGCACCGAGCCCCGCTGGCGGGTGCGGGCGATGGAGGCGATGCCGATCACCATGGCCGGAGTGCCCCCGATGCGCTCCAGCGTGGTGAGCATGAACCCCTGGAGCCGGTCGCCGTCCACGGCCATGCTGGCCAGGACCCACTCCTCGGCCTGTTTGGACAGCAGGCCGAGCCCCCAACCCGCCCCGGGCGCCGCCACATCAGCCATCTCGGCAAAATCACTGTCGCCCAGGGCTGAGCAATCCTTCGTCACAATTCCGACTGCCACGCTCGCGAATCCCCCTCGATGCGAAACTCCCAGCAGTGGATTTTCCCCTGGTCGGAGCGGGGGCGCAAACTGAGCGGGCCCAGGGTTGCCCCAGAGTTCGCCGGAGGCGAACTCCAAGCAACCCGAAGGGTTGCCCTAGAGGTAGACGCCGCCCTGCTGGGGCGGCCCACCGGGTTGCGGCCCCTGGGGCAGGCCCCCCGACCGCTGCATCAGCTCCAGCTGCTGGCGGGCCGCCGTCTGCTGGGCGAACAAGGTGGCCTGGATGCCGTGGAACAGGCCCTCCAGCCAGCCCACGAGCTGCGCCTGGGCCACCCGGAGCTCCGCTTCGGAGGGGATGCCGGCGTCGGCGTCGAACGGGATGGCCAGGCGCAGGAGCTCGGCTTCGAGGTCGCTCGACAGGGCGCCGGCCAGCTCTTCCACCGACGTCTCGTAGATCTCCCGCAGCCGGTCCCGGCCCCGCTCGTCGAGCTCGGTCCCCCGGACCTCCTCCAGGAGCTGCTTGATCATGGTGCCGATCCGCATCACCTTGGCCGGCTCCGACACCGTCATCGGTGACTCGTCGTCGCCGACGCCGTCCTCCCGGACCGGCAGGACCGCGGCCGGAGCCAGGTCTGCCGGATCGAGGATCTCAGGGGTCTCGGGCGCCTGGTCGCTCATCTCGTCCATCTCACTTCGTCGGCCTGTCGGATCACTGCTCACGCTACAACCGGCCACCGTCTTGCGGTGCTCCACCCCGGCCGACGGCGCGATATCCAGGTATATCCCGCGGGGCCCGGGCTCAGACGGTGGCCGACAGGCAGGGCACCAGCATCTCGGCCGGCGTGAGCGAGCCGTGGCGGCCTATCAGCTCGAACGGTCCGGTGTCGGCGGGGTCTTCGAAGCCGGTGTCGGTGAACGGCACGAGGGCCACGTCGCCCAGACGGGAACGCACGTCGAACCCCATCCGGGGGCCCAGCCAGCCTTCGTCGACCACCTCGTCCACCGTGAGCACCCAGGCCACGTCGCGGTGGCAGGCCCGGGCCGCCTCGGCCAGGTCGGCCGCCCGGCCCGGGCGGGCGTGGAGCCAGCGGAAGCGGGCCTCGCCCGACAGGCGGGCCACATGGCGCATCACGTCGCCCGCCACCGGCAGCAGATTGCGACCGCAGTCGACCTGGCCGTGATCGGCCGTGACCATCACGGTGGTGCCGGTGGGCACGGCGGCCAGCACGTCGGCCACCAGCCGGTCCACGTAGGCCAGCTCGGCGTCGTAGGCGGCCCCCAGCCCGTACTCGTGGGCCACCTTGTCCACCCCGTCGTAGTAGGCGTAGAGCGTCCGCTCGCCGTCGCGCAGGAGCCGGCCCAGGTGGTGGACCATCACCGCGGTGGTGCGGTAGCCGACGATCGGGCTGCCCCGGAGGTGGGCCTCGCTGAAGCCGGAGCGCCGGAACTCCTCCTTGGTCACGAGAGGCACGGCGTGGCCCAGGAAGGGCGGGTAGGGCTGGAGCAGGTCGGGCGGGATGGTGGCCCGGGCGTCGGGCTGCAGCTCGGTGCCCCACCGCAGGCAGTTCAGCACCTGGTCGTCCACCAGCATCCGGTAGCCCACGATCCCGTGCTCGGCCGGGGTGAGGCCGGTGGTGATCGAGGTGAGGGCGGAGGCGGTGGTGGACGGCGCCACCGTGGTGATCGGGCCGCCGGCCATGGCCGACAGCGTGGGGGCCAGGGCCGAACGCTCGACCAGCTGCTCCCACCCCACGCCGTCGAGCACGAGGAGCAGATGGGAGCCGGTGGGCGGCACCGGGGCCGGTAGATCCGCGGTGCCGTGACCCAACAGGGTGGGAACGAGATCGGTGACGCACCCCCGACCGAACGCCGGGCGCACGGGCACGGGAGACGCAGGGGGATCGTGCTGCTGCTTGGTTGGCTGTTCCACCTGCATCCCTGCACTCGAACTGCGACCGGGCCGCCGCAGGCGGGAGGCGGTCGGACCGGCCCCGCTCGGCGGACCATCAAAGCATAGGCCCGTGCGGGCGCTAGCCTGCTGGCATGGCCACGTCGACCGGGCAGCTCATGATCGGGCGGTGCGCTAGCGCGGTGAGAGGCCGGTGAAGGTCTCCACCCGGGGCGACTACGCCAGCCGAGCCCTGCTGTCGCTCGCCCTCCACGCCGACACCGACGGGCCCACCACCGTCCGCGACATCGCCGATCGCACCGGCCTGCCCCAGCCCTACCTGGAGCAGATCCTCCTGGCGCTGAAGGGGGCGGGGCTGGTCCGCTCGAAGCGAGGGGTGGGTGGCGGCTACATCCTGGCCCGCCCGCCCGACCAGATAACCCTGGCCGAGATCATCCGGGCCGTCGACGGCCCGATCGCCCTGGGCGACTTCGGCCAGCCCCACACCGATGGGGCCTGCGACCACGAGGGCCAGTGCGTGCTGTTGTCGATCTGGCACACGGTGGGGGCCCAGATCCGCAAGCAGCTCGAGGAGTGGACGCTGGCCGACGTCACCGGCATGGCCCGGGGCGACCAGCCCTGGCCCGAGCCCGCCTAGGTATCCGGGTGGAGCTGCGCTCGGCGCTGGCCCGGCGCCGGATGGCGCGGTCGTTCAGCCCCGCTCCCCTGCCGGCGGACGAGCTCGACGATCTGCTCCACTGGGCCCGCCGGGGTCCATCGGCCGGCAACACCCAGGCCACCGCCTTCGTGGTCCTCGACCACCCGGCGGCCACCGCCGCCTACTGGGATCTGACGCTGCCGGCCGAGCGCCGGGCCACCTTCCGGTGGCAGGGCCTGCTCCGGGCCCCGGTGCTCGTGCTCGTCACCACCCGGCCCGACAGCTACGTGGCCCGCTACGCCGAAGCCGACAAGGCGGCCACGGGCCGTGGAGAGTCGGCCGACCGCTGGCCGGTGCCGTACTGGTTCGTCGACGCCGGCGCCGTGGTGCAGAACCTGCTGCTGCTGGCGGTGGACCGGGGGCTGGGGGCCTGCCTGTTCGGCCCGTTCGACCACGAGCCGGCTCTGGCCAGGGTTTTCGGGCTCGACGAGGGCGAGCGAATCGTAGCCACCGTCGCCCTCGGCCACCCCGAAGCCGACGAGCCCGGCCGCTCGTCCCACCGGTCCCGGCCCCCGATCGCCGACCTCGTGCGCCGCCCCGTCATCCCGACGGCACCCCCCGACCCGGGCTGACGCCGCACGCCCGCCGCGAACTTCGTCGAGAAAGCGGCTGGCCGTACAAGTCGACGATGTTCGACGTGTGCCGCCGGCTGGGGTCAGGCCGGGTCGGGCGTGAGGGCGGCGACGTCGGCCGGGGTGAGGCCGAGACCGGTGAGGACGGCGGCCAGGTCGGCCGGGAGGGGGCTGGCGAAGCGCAGCCGCTGGCCCGAGACCGGGTGGTCGAAGCCGAGCAGGCCGGCGTGCAGGAACGGCCGCCCCGGACCGGGTTCGAGCGCCGGTCGGCGGTGCTGGCCCCGGTAGGTCTCGTCGCCCACCACCGGGTGCCCGATCGCCTGCAGGTGGGCCCTGATCTGGTGGGTGCGGCCCGTCTCCAGCCGGCAGCGCACCAGGGTCAGCGGGGGCCGACCGGGGGTGGCCTCGAACCGGTGCACCACCTCGTACCCGGTTCGGGCCGGCCGGCCCGACGTCACCACGGCCCGGCGTAGGGCGTTGGACTGCGACCGCCCGAGCGGCGCGTCGATCACGCCGCGCTCCGACTCGATGTCGCCCAGCACCAGCGCCAGGTACTCCCGGTCCACCGTGTGGGCCTGGAGCTGGGCCGTGAGAGAGTCCCGGGCCGGCACCGTGCGGGCCACCATCAGCAGGCCTGTCGTGCCCTTGTCGAGCCGGTGGACGATCCCGGGACGGTCGTCGGGGCCCACCGCCTCCAGCTCGGGGAAGTGGGCCAGCAGCCCGTTGACCAGCGTGCCGTGCTGCACCCCGGACCCTGGATGGACCACCATCCCGGCCGGCTTGTCCACCACCAGCACGGCCTCGTCGACGTAAGCCAGGGGTACCACCACCTCGGGTTCCGCCACCAGGCTCCGGTCGACCTCGGTCACGTGCACGACCAGGCGAGACCCGGCCACCACCTTCTGGGCCGGCCGCTCGGCCGGTTCCCCGTCGAGCAGGACCCGGCCGGTGGCGAGGAGCTCCGCCGCCACGCTCCGGCTCACCTCGGCCACGAGGGACACCACCCGATCGACCCGCTGGCCGTCGAGGGCATCGGGCAACTCGACGTCGACCGTCCGCTCCCCCATCGTCAGCTCCGCCCGAGGGAAGAACCCTCGGCCGGCTCCTCGCCCGATCGTTCGGCGGCGGCATGGCCGGTAGCCCCGGCGGTGGCCTCGGCCCGCATCGAGCGGAGCACGAAGGCGATCACCCCACACACCACGGCGGCGTCGGCCACGTTGAACACGGGCCACCACTGGGCGTCGATGAAGTCGATGACGGACCCCGACAGGAAGCCCGATTCGGCCCGCACCACCCGGTCGATCAGGTTCCCCACCGCGCCGCCGGCGATCAGGCCGAACAGTACGACGCGGACCCGATCGGTGGAGGTGGCGGCCAGGCGGAGCAGGATCACAGCCATCACGGCCGCCACCACACCGAACAGGGGCCCGATCCCAAGGCCCTTGGAGAAGGCGGCGCCGGGGTTGTAGATCAGATGGAGCCGGAGGCTGCCGACGAGGTCGATGCACTCCCGGCCGCCGGGCCGGCAGGGCCCGGCCTCCAGGCGACGCTCGGCCCACATCTTGGTGGCCCGATCGAGCCCGATGGTCACGAGCGCCACCGCCAGCGCCAGGGGCAACCCCCTGACCCGGGCGGTTCTGGGCTCTCCGGTCACAGGCGGCTCACCGGAGCCTGACCGGTCAGAACATCGACGTCTTGTGCTGGACGCACACCGACGCCTCGGGAATGGCCTCGAGCCGCTCCATGGGGATGACGTCGTCGCCGGCCAGGCACAGGCCGTAGGTGCTGTGGTCGAGGCGGGCCAGGGCGGCGTCGATGTCGGCCACCGCCTGGCGGGCCGCCGCCGACAGCGCCAGGTCACGGTCCCGCTCCACCGCGATCGTGTCGCCTTCACCCGACTCCTCGTCGAACTGGACGTCGCCCGGCTCGCGGTCGGCCATCAGGGCCGCCGCCTCGGCCGCCAGGCGGTCGGCGCTGGTGGTGTACTTCGCCCGCTCGGCCACCAGGGCCGCACGCTGGCCGTCCAGCCACGCCTGGTCGAACAGGTAGGTCGCCTCGGCCGGGATCTCCCGGCTGGCCGGATCGGTTGGGGTGGGCATGTTGAACGTCTTACGGGGTCGGGGGCTGGCCGACTTGGCTGCCGGTGCCGCCTTGACGGCCGTCTTGGCCGCCGGGGTGGTTTTACCGGCCGGAGCCGAGGCCTTCTGCGCCACCTTGGGTGTCTCGGCACCGCTCTTCGCCACTGTTTTCTTCGCCACGATCTTTTTCGCCACTGCTTTCTTAGCCGGGAGGTTCTCGGTCATCGCCTCGGTTGAGGTTGTACCGGCGGTGCCCGTTCGCCCCGCCGATTTCTTGCCCGCCGCCGCTTTGTTACCCGCGCTGGTAGTTGCAGCCTGGCCGGATTCGGCTGCTGCCGCCCCGGCCGTCAGCTTCGCCCTCGCCCCGCCGCTGGCCGAGGTAGCCTTCTTCACCCCGCTGGTGGGCCCCGCCGTCGATGTGCCCGATGCCTTCTTGCTTGCTGCCACAGTCGGTCTCGCAGTCGGTCGTGGAGTGCTGTCGGTTTGCTTCGGTTCTCGACGGCGGCAGGAGCCGCAACGCCTGGGGGGTGATGCGAAGGTCGGGGCAGTGTAGAGGATCGCGCCGTGATTCCACCAGCGGGCGCACCCGCTCCGTCATCCTCGAGGCCCGGCCGGCGGCGGGCAAAGCCGGCTCGGGCCCCGTGGGGGGCCGGTATCGTGGATTCCCTATGGCCGACAATGCTCCGCTCACGCCCTATCCCGAGGTCTCGTCCCGTCCTGACTTCCCGGGGATCGAGCGGTCCATTCTCGATCGGTGGCGAACCGAGCAGACATTCGAGCGCTCGGTGGCCTTCCGCCCCGGTGACACCGAGGGCGGCACCCAGTTCGTGTTCAACGACGGGCCCCCGTTCGCCAACGGCCTCCCCCACTACGGCCACCTGCTCACGGGCTACGTGAAAGACGTCGTGCCCCGCTTCCACACCATGAAGGGCCGCCGGGTGGAGCGGATCTTCGGCTGGGACTGCCACGGGCTGCCGGCCGAGATGGAGACCGAGAAGGAACTCGGCGTCTCGGGCCGCAGGGCCATCACCGAGTACGGCATCGAGGCCTTCAACGCCCAGTGCCGCAGCTCGGTGCTGCGCTACACCTCGGAGTGGCGGGACTACGTGACCCGCCAGGCCCGCTGGGTGGACTTCGACAACGACTACAAGACGATGGACCTCTCCTACATGGAGTCCGTCATCTGGGCCTTCAAGCAGCTGTGGGACAAGGGCCTGGTGTACGAGGCCTACCGGGTGGTGCCCTACTCGTGGGGGGCCGAGACCCCCCTGTCGAACTTCGAGATCCGCCTCGACGACGCCACCCGGCCCCGCCAGGACCCGGCCCTCACCGTCGCCTTCACCCTCGATCCCCACCCCGGCGACCCCGGATCGATGGCCATGCTGGCCTGGACCACCACCCCCTGGACCCTGCCGTCGAACCAGGCCCTGGCCGTCGGCCCCGACATCGCCTACGCCGTGGTGCCGGCTCCCGCAGGGGCCCCGGTGGCCTTCTACGTGCTGGCCGACGCCGCCCGGGCCCGCTACGCCCCCGAGCTGGGCGAGGTCGAACCGGTGGCGGTGCTCACCGGGGCCGATCTGGTGGGTCGGCGGTACCAGCCCCTGATGCCGTACTTCGCCGACCACGCCGACAGCTTCGTGGTCCTCGGGGCGGACTTCGTGGCCACGGAAGACGGCACCGGCGTGGTCCACGTGGCCCCCGGCTTCGGCGAGGACGACCAGCGCACCGGGGAGGCGGCCGGCATCGCGCTGGTGGCCCCGGTCGACGACGAGGGCCGCTTCACCGCCGACGTGCCCGACTACGCCGGGATGAACGTGTTCGACGCCAATCCCCTGGTCATCCGGGACCTCAAGGCCCAGGGCAAGGTGCTGCGCCACGAGACCTACGACCACAACTACCCCCACTGCTGGCGCACCGACACCCCGATCATCTACCGGGCCATCAACTCCTGGTACGTGCGGGTGTCGGACCTGACCGATCGGCTGGTGGCGGCGAACAAGACGATCAACTGGATCCCCGAGCACGTGCGCGACGGCCAGTTCGGCAAGTGGCTGGAGGGGGCCCGGGACTGGTCGATCAGCCGGAACCGGTTCTGGGGCGCCCCCATCCCGGTGTGGCGCAGCGACGACCCGGCCTATCCCCGGGTCGACGTCTACGGCAGCCTCGACGAGATCGAGCGCGACTTCGGCGTGCGGCCCACCGATCTGCACCGGCCCTTCGTCGACGATCTGGTGCGGCCGAACCCCGACGACCCCACCGGGCGCTCGATGATGCGCCGGGTGCCGGAGGTGCTCGACTGCTGGTTCGAGTCGGGCTCGATGCCGTTCGCCCAGCACCACTACCCGTTCGACAACACCGAGCGGTTCGAGGCCCACAACCCGGCCGACTTCATCGTGGAGTACATCGCCCAGACCCGGGGCTGGTTCTACACCATGCACGTGCTGTCGGTGGCCCTGTTCGACCAGCCGGCGTTCGCCAACGTGATCTGCCACGGCGTGGTGCTCGACGGCGAGGGCCAGAAGCTGTCCAAGAAGCTCCGCAACTACCCCGATCCCCTCGAGGTGTTCGACTCGCTCGGGTCCGACGCCCTGCGCTGGTACCTGATGAGCTCGCCCATCCTGCGGGGCCTCGATCTGCGGATCGACGCCGACGGCTCCGGCATCCGCGATGTGGTGCGCCAGGTCCTGAACCCGATCTGGAGCGCGTACAGCTTCTTCACCCTGTACGCCAACGCCGAGGGCCACGTGGCCCGGTTCGCCACCGACTCCCCCAACCTGCTCGACCGCTACATCCTGGCCAAGACCCACCGCATGGTGGCCGACACCGGGGCCCGACTCGACGCCTACGACCTGGCCGGGGCGTGCGGGGCGGTGCAGGGCTTCCTCGACGCCCTCACCAACTGGTACATCCGGCGCAGCCGGGAACGGTTCTGGAACACCGGCGACGGCTCCCAGGTCGACACCCGGCGGGAGGCCGACGGCCAGGCCCTCGACACGCTCTACACCGTGCTGCTCACGCTCACCCGCACGCTGGCCCCCCTGCTGCCCCTGGTGGCAGAGGAGATCTGGCTCGGCCTGACCGGCCCTCAGCGGGCCGATGCCGGCTCGCTCCCGGCCGACGAGGCGGAGCGCCTGGGCAGCGTCCACCTCCAGGACTGGCCCGACGCCGCCCAGCTCCCGGCCGACGACGCCCTGGTGGCGGCCATGGACCGCCTCCGGGAGGTGGCCTCGGCCGCCCTGTCGTTGCGCGACGACCGGGGCCTCCGGGTTCGCCAGCCGCTGGCCCGGGCCGTGGTGGCCGGGGCCGACGTGGAGGCGATCGGCCCCTTCGCCGACCTCCTGGCCGACGAGATCAACGTCAAGGCGGTGGAGCTGAGCGCCGACGTGGAGCGCTACGGCTCGTTCCGGCTGCGCCCCAACGGCCGGACGCTCGGTCCCAAGCTGGGCCCCGAGGTCCAGACCGTGATCCGGGCGGCCAAGGCCGGCGAGTGGGCCTCCAATGCCGACGGCACGGTCACCGTGGCCGGCCACGTGCTGGCCGGTGACGACTTCGAGCTGGCGCTCGACCCGCTCGACGGCGTGACGGCGGCCGCCCTGCCCGGGAACAACGCCATCGTCGTGCTCGACACGGACCTGACCCCCGAGCTGGAGGCCGAGGGCCTGGCCCGTGACCTGGTCCGCTACGTACAGCAGCTACGCAAGGACAAGGGTCTCAACATCGCCGATCGGATCCGGCTCCAGCTCGACCTGCCGGACGACGTGAAGCCCCGCATCGAGCCCCACCTGGCCTGGGTGGCGAGCCAGGTGCTGGCCTCCGACGTGGTGGACGGCACCGGCCTGGCCAACGTCAAGCCGCTCGGCCCGGCCAAGGTCGGCTTCGACCTCGAGGTCGTCGCCCCCGCCTGATCGGCTCCGAGACGCGAACGGGCCCGGGTCATCGACCCGGGCCCTCTGCGTTCTCCTGCCTACCGGCGGCTACTTGCGGCGGCCGAACCAGCCTCCGCTGCCGCGGTTGGAGTTGTCGTCTTCCAGGAAGTTGGTGATCGGATCACCCGCCGCCGGCTCCTCGGTGGTGACCCGGCGCAGCTCGTCGAGGAAGGGATCGCCGGTGGGGGGCGACGCCGCCGGCCCGCTGGCGCCGACCGGGACCGGCGGCACCTGCGAGGCGCCGTTGGGCGGGGGCGGAGCAGCGGCCGCCGAATCGGTGATCTCCTCGGCGTAGCTGTCGGCGTAGACGACCTCCTGAGGAGAGGGAGCAGCGGCCGCCTCGTAGACGGGCTCCTCCTCGATCTCGTCCTCGCCGTTCAGGGAGGCGGTGGGGGGCGCCAGGTCGTCGAGCTCCTCGGGAGCGATGACCTCGGTGGGCCGGGTGGTGGCCTCGATGGCGGTGGCGGCCTCGGCCTCCAGCTCGTGCAGGGCCACGACCTCCACCGCGATCGGCGGGTAGTCGGTGGAGTCGACCACGCCGATCTCCGCTGGCTCCAGCGCCTCGCGGGTGCGCAGCGCCTCGGCATCGTCGAGCACGGCGTTCAACTCGTCGAGGGCCCGCTTCACGTCGGTCCGACGGGTCTCCAGGTGCCGCTCGAAACGGGTGACGTCGCCCTGCAGCAGCCCGTGGATGTGCTGCAGATCAGCGATCTGGTCGAGCAGCCGGGCCCGCTCGTTCTCGTGGGCCAGCGACAGCTCGTCGACCACGGCGTTGACGCGGTGCTGCGCCTCTTCGCGGGCCGAGTCGAGCATCTTGGCCCGCTCGGCCGCCGCCTCGCCCAGGAGGCGCTCGCGGTGGGCCACCGCTTCGGTGGTCATCTCGTTGGCCTGGTCCCGGGCATCGGCCAACAGGGCATTGGACTGGAACTCGGCCTCGTTGCGCAGCCGTTCCGCCTCTTCCTTGGCCTCCCGCACGAGCGTGTCGGCGGTGCGCTGGGCGTTCACCAACGTGTTGCGAAGCGTCTCGTCGAAGTCGGGCATCGGGCCCGGCGCCGGGCCGGGCGGCACCGCCGGCTGCGACGGGCTCCGGGCTTCGATCAGGCGGGCCTCGGCCGAGGCCGCCCGGGTCTCCGCTTCAGCCAGCCGGGCGTGCAGCTTCTCGATCTCGTCGGCCAGAGGGGCGAGGTTCGCCAGCACCCGGTCGACCTGATCCTTGCTGTAACCCCGGGACTCTTCCTCGAACCGGATGTCCGGGATCCGCCGGAGCAGCCGGAGCTTGTCACTTTGCTGGGCCATCGCCACAGGGTAGCCGTCCCGACGCGTCATATGCACGGGATCGATCTACCCGCTTGCCTCTCCAACTCGTTGCCCGTCGCCCATCGTGACAACGCAACGGGATGCCGAGCCGGATGCGGTCCCACCAGGGCGGATCCTCAGGCGCCGCAGATGATCCGAATGAGAACCTGCAGAATGATCAGCACCAGAAGCTCCGCCAAACCGACGAAGGCCAAGGCACCGTGCATAGGCGGAAGTGAACGTCGTATCGGAACCACCACCGGGTCGGTGATGGCCACCGAGAGATCCCGCACACCGGCCGCCGGCGATCCGGTGCTGATGGGGAAGAACGACATGACCAACCGCAGCAGGAAGACGAACTGGAAGGCGAGCAGCAGGACACAGATGATCGTTCGGGGGCTCATAGAGGTGCCAGCAGCGTAGCCGCCACCGACCGACGAGCCGACCCAGGAGGATGTGGATCCCGCGTCAGCGGTGTTGGCGGCCGGGCCGCTCGAACCGGCGGCGGTCCTCGTCCGAGACCGTCACGTCAGGCGGTGTCAGCAGGAAGATCTGGGGAGCTATCTTCTCCATCGATCCCTCGAGGGCGTAGCAGATACCGCTGGCGAAGTCGATCAACCGACGCGACAGCTCGCGCTCGGTGCCCTGGAGGTTCATGATCACCGGCACGTCGGCCTTGAACTCGTCGGCCAGAGTCTTGGCGTCGCCGAAGGACTGAGGCGACAGGTGCCGCGGGGTGACCCGGCGCAACGGTGGCGCTCCGGCCTGGTATGCCGCCGATTCTGATGCCATGTCCGCCTCCGCCGCTACCGCTCGCACGGTGATGCCGTTCTCTGGTTGGACGAGGTCCTGGGCCGGCCCATCGGGCAGTGGTACCGCCCGCAGCGGCCGGCTGCCCCCGCCCCGGGTCCGCAGCTCGGCGGCCCCTTCGTCCGGGCGGTGGGTACCGCCCTCGCCGTTCGCGTCCGCGCCCCCGAACCGGGCCGCCTTACCCGATTCGTCAGCGGTCGCCGGCCCGCCGGCCGGGGTAGCCACGGATCCGGTAGCCGCGGCGGCCGGTACGGCCCCGCTCCGGGTCGCCGGGCCGGGGCCCGACGTCTGTCCGCTCGATGTTGCCGTCCCGCCGGGGGCGTCGCCCCTGGCGCCGGGCGAGCCCGGGGTGGAACGGGCGGCCGGGGCCGCCTTCGACCCCGAAGGCGAACCAGCGCCGCTGGCGGTCGATGCCCGGCCCTCGGCCGAGGAATGGGCGCCGCCCCCGGACCGGCCGGCGCTGTCGGCGGCCGGAACCGGCGGGCGCTGCCGCCCGGCGGAAGCGCCACCGGCCTTCCTCGGACTCTGAGCCAGGTCGTGGGCACCGCCCACCCTCGCCCCGCCCCGCCCGGAGGCGTCGCCGCCGGCGCCGGGGGTGGCTGTTCCGGCGCTCCGGGCCGCAGCGGCACCGCCCGACCCGCCAACGCGGCTCGCCGTGTCTCCCGATCCGCTACCGCGGCTCGGCGTGGATCCCGATCCGCTACCGCTTGGCTTCGCGGTGTCGCCCGGCCCGCTGCGGCCGACGGTGGCGTTCCGGGCGGCGGCGGCCCGGGCTCCGATCTCGGCGGTGGTGCCGGGCTTGGACGCCGAGCCGGCTCCCGCCCGACCGATGGTCGCCTCGCCGTCGCGCTCGGCGCGATCCAGGTCGAGCACGGCATCGACCGGACCCTCCGCCGCCGCACGGCTGTGACGGCCACGGCGCGTCGGCTTGTCGTCGAGGTAGCCGTCGTCGTAGTCCTCATCCGGGCCGAGGCCCATATAGGTGAGCACATTGCGCAGCATCGACATCAGGTGAACTCCTCGACCACCGAGATCAGTCTCCCACGTCCGACCGGCCGGCCGGTGGAGGCCGCTGCCCGAACAGAGCCGACCCGATCCGCACCATCGTGCTGCCCTCGGCCACCGCCGCCTCGAAGTCGGCCGACATGCCCATCGACAGCTCCTGCACCTCGCAGACGGCACCCAGGTCCCGCAGGCGGGCGAAACAGGGGCGGGGATCGACGCCGGCTTCGGTGGGCCCGATCGTCATCAATCCGGCCACGTCGAGGCCCAGCTCCCGGGCCCGAGCGACCAGGGCCGGGGTCTCACCGGGCTGGCACCCCGACTTCTGGGCCTCGCCCGTGGTGTTGACCTGCACCAGGGTCCGGGCGCCGGGATCCCGTCGGGCGATGGCCTCGGCCAACGACGACCGGTCCACCGTCTGCCACAGGTGCACCACCCCGGCCAGGAGCTTGACCTTGTTGCTCTGGAGGCCCCCGATGAAGTGCCAGCGGGGCCGCTCCCCGCCTGGCCCCACCGATCCCGGATCGGCCGCCTTGGCCACCAGTTCCTGGGCGTAGTTCTCCCCCAGATCGACGAGGCCGGCGGCCAGCGCCCGCCCGATCAGCGCGGCCGGGAACCCCTTGGTCACCGCGATCAGGGCCACCCGACCCTCGGTGTCGCCGGCGGCCCGCAGCCGCTCGCGGATCTCCACCGCCCGGGCCCGGATCACCTCGGGTTCCACCATCGCCGCCATCGGTTCCGCCGCGCTCATCACCGCCTGGCCCGCGCTACTTCAGGAACGAGGGCACATCGAACTCGTCGTCGAGGTCGTCCTCCTCGTCACCGAAGAGATCGATGGTCTCCTCGACCACGGGCGCCGGCATGGGGGGAGGCGACATTCGGGGGACGGCCCCGGGGGCGGCCGCCCGCGGGATGAAGACGTCGTCCACCATGCCCGGCCCCTCGTACCGGTCGAACCCGGCGGCGATCACGGTGACCCGGATCTCCTCGGCCAGGTTCTCGTCGACCACCGTGCCGAAGATGATGTTGGCGTCGGCGTGGGCCACGTCGTGGATGATCTCGGCCGCCTCGTTGACCTCGAACAGGCCGAGATCGCTGGAGCCGGCGATCGTGAGCAGGATGCCCCGGGCCCCTTCGATCGAGGCTTCGAGCAGGGGGCTGGCGATGGCGGCCCGGGCCGCGGCCAGGGCCCGACCCTCGCCCGACGCCCGACCGATGCCCATCAGGGCCGAACCGGCGTCGTGCATGATCATGCGCACGTCGGCGAAGTCGGTGTTGATCAGACCAGGGGTGGTGATCAGATCGGCGATGCCCGACACGCCCTGCAGGAGGATCTCGTCGGCCATGCGGAAGGCGTTCACCATCGAGGTCTTCTCATCGGCGATCGACAGCAGCCGGTCGTTGGGGATGACGATCTGGGTGTCGACCTTCTCCCGCAGCCGGTTGATGCCGGCGTCGGCCTGCGCCGCCCGGCGCCGCCCCTCGAAACCGAAGGGTCGGGTGATCACGGCGATCGTGAGGGCCCCCTGGCTCTTGGCGATCTCGGCGATCACGGGGGCCGCACCGGTTCCGGTGCCACCACCCTCACCGGCGGTGATGAACACCATGTCGGCGCCCTCGAGGGCTCCGGAGATCTCGTCCCGGTGGGCTTCGGCCGCCTGCTGGCCCACGGCCGGGTCGCTGCCCGCCCCGAGGCCCCGGGTGAGCTCCCGCCCGATATGGATCTTCGTCTCGGCGTCGCTCATGAGGAGGGCCTGGGCGTCGGTGTTGACGGCGACGAACTCGACGCCCCGCAACCCGGCGTCGATCATGCGGTTGACGGCATTGCAGCCGCCACCGCCGATGCCGACGACTTTCACTACCGCCACATAGTTCTGGGTGCTCATAGGGTGCGATGTCCTCTGCCGTCGGTACGCACAGCGCTGCTGGATCGAACAGCTGGGCTCGATCGGCCGGCCCGGCCCGACGCCGGTGCCGGACCCGATGGCCCACCGAGTCGACCTTTCGAATCTGGCCGTGGGGGGAGACTCGGCCCGTTCGTTGGGGATCCGGCTGTCCGGCTACTGGTCACGATCGACCCACACTAGCAGCCGCCTGCGTTGGCTAATGGTTCTTCAGAATCGGCTCCGGAAGCGGCCAGTTGGCCTCCCCCGAGCCCCGCCCGTCGCACCGTCGGAGCCGACGGCACCCGGACGTCGATCACGCCCACACACGTGAGATCGACCCGGGCCAGGACGGTCTCCAGGGCGATCATCTTGGCCTCGAGATCCCGGTCGTCGCCGATCTCGGCCCGCCCGGTCGGGCCGAGCTGGAGGAACACCTGGCCGCCCTCGACCGACAGCCCCGTGGTCTGGGCCGCGATGTCAGGGCTGAGCTGCTCCAGCGACGCCACGGCCGGTAGGGCGTCGGGCGGCACGGCCTGGCCCGGCACCCCGGAGGCCTCGAGCCCGCCCAACACCAGCATCCCCTCGGGCGGGGCGTCGGCGATCTCCAGCTGGCGCCCGGTCGGGTCGACGAGGACGTAGCGGGTGCCGGTGGGCACGGCCACCACGGCGCGGCGCTCGGTCACGATGACGGTGACGTCGCCCCGCCAACCCCGCTGCACCCGGGCCGTGTCGATCCACGGCACCCGCTCCACGGCGGCGGCCACCGTGGCCGGTCGCACCTTCACCAGCGGCTGGCCGGTCTCCAGGCCGGAGGCCACCACCACCTGCTGAGGGTTGGCCCGGGTGGCGCCCGACACCGTCACCTGCTCGACGTCGAGCAGCGAGCTGTTGGCGGCGGCGATGGCCACGATGGCCAGGGTGGCGGCCAGGGTCACGGCGGCCACGAGGCGGAGGCGACGCCGGCCCTCCTGGCGGGCCACCTGGTGCCGGCGGGCCTGCAGCCGGGGGTCCAACGGGCCGGGCCCGGGGCCGGCCTTCGTCTCCTGGGGCTCCGGGGCGGCGGGCCCCCGGCGCCGCGGCGGCCGCCGGGTCTCGTCCTTCGCCCGGGGCGCGCGCCTTCGTCCCTCGGGGCGCCGGCCCCGGGACGGACGGCGTCCACCGTGCGGCTCCCCTGCCCTCGGCTGGGGGCGACGTCGGCGGTGCGGCTGGCACCGCGGCGGGTGGCGGTCAACGGAGGGCCTCCTCCCCGTCGGCGGTGCCATGGGCCGGGTCGTCGAATCCCACCAGCAGGTTCTCGCAGTGCAGGGCCACCCCGAAATGGTCCCAGATCCGCCGCCGGACCTCGGTGATGAGGCGGGCCACGTCGTCGGCCGAGCCGCCGGGGTCGGCCTGGATGAAGTTGGCGTGCTTGGTCGACACCTCGGCCGTGCCGAGACGCAGGCCCTTGAGCCCGGCGGCGTCGATCATCCGGCCGGCCGAGTCGCCCGGGGGGTTGGTGAACACGCTGCCGGCGTTCTGGCCCCCCGGCTGGTGGGCCCGGCGCCAGCGGACGATCTCGGTGATCTCGGCCTCGGACGCCTCCCGGTCGCCGTCGCCCAGCTGCACCACCGTCTCCAGCACCACGTGGTGGGAGGCGACGGCCGACCGGCGGTAGGCGAAGTCGACGTCGGCGGGTCCCCAGCTGAGCCCCCGGCCGGCCCGGAGGTCGAACACCGACACCGACACCACCGAGGCCGCCATGTCGGACCCGTGCCCGCCGGCGTTCATGCGCACCGCCCCGCCAACCGAGCCGGGCACGCCAACGGCCCATTCGAAGCCGTGGAGCGACTCCGCCGCGCTGCGGCGGGCCGCCACCGGCAACAGAGCCGCACCCCCCAGGCGCAGGGTGGCGGCGTTGCGGTCGGGTGTCACGGCGGCGAAGGCGTCGCCGAGCTGCACGACCAGGCCAGGGAAGCCGGCGTCGGCCACGAGCAGGTTCGATCCCCGCCCCACCACCAGCACCGGCACAGCATCGCCGGCCGGCACAGCATCGCCGGTTGGGCCGGAGCCGAGCGGCTCCGCCCCGGCGCCAGCGGTGGCCAGGGCGGCGGCCACCGCATCGAGGGTCTCGGGCCGCTCGATCGTGACGAACAGGGAGGCAGCACCGCCCACCTTGTAGGTGCACAGCGGAGCGAGCGACACCTGGCGGCGGGCCAGCGGGCCGAGCCGCCGGGCCACGTCGTCGAGCAGCGCCGTCGCCCCGGCCATCCTCAGGACCCCCTCTGCTCCAGCTCGGCCAGTACCCGGTCGGGCACCGTGGTGAGATCGCCGGCGCCCAGCGTGATGCACAGATCGCCCGGCCGCAGCTCGGCCGCCAGCGCCGCCACCACCTCGTCGAGGGTCTCGGTGTAGCGGACGTCGGCTTCGGGATGGGTGGCCAGCACCACGTCGGCCACCAGCGACCCCACGATCCCGGGCCGGGGCTTCTCCCCCGACGGGTAGATCCCGGTCACGTAGAGCACGTCGGCCTGGGTGAAGGCGTGGCCGAAGGTGGACCACAGCTGCTCGGTACGGCTGTAGCGGTGGGGCTGGAACACGGCCACCAGCCGGCCCGGCTCGAGCGTGCGGGCGGCAGCCAGCGCCGCCTCCACTTCGGTGGGGAGGTGGGCGTAGTCGTCGACCAGGCGCACCCCGGCGGCCGCCCCCCGCTCCTCGAAGCGCCGGCCCACGCCGCCGAAGCCGGCCAGGGCGTCGGCCGCCCGGTCGGCATCGGCCCCCAGGGCCACGGCCATGGCCAGGGCGGCCGTGGCGTTGCGGAGGTTGTGCATCCCGGGCTGGCTCAGGCGCAGGGTGAGGGAGACCCCGCCGGGGCCGGTGATGGTGGCCGTGATACCCCGGGGGTCGGCACCGGATCGGTGATACGCCAGCTCGCGCCATCGGTCACGCCGTAGGTGGTGCACGCCACCCGGGAGGCCAGCTGCGCCGCCCCGGGATCGTCGAGGCACACCACCCGGGGCCCGGGGGCCTGTTCCACGAACTGGTTGAAGGCCCGCTCCAGCGGTTCGAAGCCCCCGTAGTGCTCCAGGTGATCGGGCTCCACGTTGGTCACGATCACGGCGTGGGCGACGAGCTCCACGAACGTGCCGTCGCTCTCGTCGGCCTCCACCACCAGCAGCTCGCCGCTGCCCACGGCCGCCCCCCGGCCCAGGTCCCGCAGGTCGCCGCCCACGATGAAGGCCGGATCGAGCCCACAGCCCCGTAGCGCGGTGGTGAGCATGGCCGAGGTGGTGGTCTTGCCGTGGGTGCCGGCCACCGCCACCGTCTTCCAGGCCCGGGTGATGGCCCGCAGGGTGTCGGCCCGGCGCAGGCAGGGCAGGCCCCGACGGGCCGCCTCCGCCATCTCGGGGTTGTCGGCCGGCACCGCCGTGGAGTGGGTGACAACATCCACGTCGCCCACGTTCCCGGCCTGGTGGCCGGTGTGGATCGTCGCCCCGGCCTCGGCCAGCCGCTGGGCGGCGGCCGAGCGGCCCAGGTCGGATCCGGTCACGGTGTGCCCGGTCCCCAGCAGGATCTCGGCGATGGCGCTCATGCCGGCACCGCCGATCCCGATGATGTGGACCCGGCGGGGCCGGGTCAGGTCGAGCTCGTAGCGGGTGGTACCGCCGGGTGCCCCCTCGGTCATTCGGACTGTCCTTCACTCTTGGCGGCATCGTCGCCGCCGGAACTCTTGGCGGCATCGTCGCCGCCGGAACTCGGGCCGGCGTCCATGCTGCCGGCCACATCGGTTGGGATCCCGCCGGCATCGAGCACGAGGCGGGCCACGGCGTCGGCGGCGTCGGGGCGGGCCACGGCGGCGGCGGCCCGGGACATGGCCCGGCGGCGGTCGTCGTTGTCGACGAGCGGTTCCAGCTCGGCCGCCAGACGCTCCGCCGACAGCTCGGCGTCCTCCACCACCACCGCCCCCCGGGCCGCCACCAGCTCGGCCGTGTTGGCCCGCTGGTGGTCGTTGGGGGCGTGGGGCAGCGGGACGAGCACGGCCGGCAGACCGGCGATGGAGATCTCGGCCACGGTGGACGCGCCCGATCGGCACACGGCCAGATCGGCCGCCACCAGCACCAGGGGCATCCGGTCCTCGTACTCCACCAGCTGGTACACCAGCGCGCCGGCGGTCACCGCCTCGGGCGGGGTGCGGAACCGCTCCCAGTCCCGCCGACCCACGACGTGGCGGATGGCGACATCGGAGCGGTCGGCCCAGCGCTCGGCCAGCTCCCGCACCGCGGTGTTGACCCGGGTGGCCCCGAGCGACCCCGACCAGACGGCCACCACCACCCGGTCGGCCGGGAGATCGAGGGCGGCCCGGGCCGAGGCCACGTCGGCTCCGGTGACGGCGGCCACCACGGCCGGGAGGCTGGGATTGCCGGTCACCACCCCCCGGGGCAGGTCGGTGTCGGGGAAGGGCAGGGCGCACACCCGGGCGAACCGGCCGATGAGCCGGTTGACGGCGCTGGCCCGGGCGTTCTGCTCGGTCACCACCACCGGCACCCGGAGCACCACCGCGGCCAGCGACACGGCGAAGGCGGCGTAGCCCCCGAGGCACAGCACCACGCGGGGCCGGCGCCGCAGCACGAGCCCGAAGCCCTGGATCAGGCCCCGCACCAGCGACACGGTGGCGCCCAGGTTGGCCGGGGTCAGCCGGCGCTGGATACCCCGGCCGGCCAGCTCGTCGATGGTGAAGCCGGCCTGGCGCACCAGGGTGCCCTCGTTGCCCCGCCGGCCGCCCACGAAGTGGATGTCTCCCGGCGGCAGGCCGAGCGCCACCAGCCTCTGGGCCACGGCGATGCCGGGGTTGGTGTGCCCGGCGGTGCCGCCACCGGTGATCACCACCCGGGGCCGACGGAGGCGCCGGGGGGCCGATCCCGTCGCCGTGCTCGCTGTGTCCGTGTTCCCTGTGTCCGTGTTCCCTGTGTCCGTGTTTCCTGTGTCCGGTGTCTCCGGCTCCGCCACCGCCGCCTCCCTAGGTCCGGATCCGACGGGCCACGCTGGTGAGCAGACCCGCCGCCGTGAGCGTCACCACCAGGCTGGAGCCCCCGGCCGAGATGAACGGCAGGGCCTCGCCGGTGATCGGCAGGACCCCCAGCACCATCCCGATGTTGAGGAACGCCTGGACCAGCAGCCAGCAGGTGATCCCGGCGGCCAGCAGGGTGCCGAACCGGTCGGGGGCGCCCAGCGCCGTGCGCAGGCCGAGCCAGGCGATCAGGAGGAAGCCCCCGATCAGGGCGCTCGCCCCGATCAGGCCGATCTCCTCAGCCACGATGGCGAAGATGAAGTCGGTGTAGGCGAAGGGCAGGAACCCCCACTTGGCCCGGCTGGCCCCCAGGCCCACGCCGTACAGGCCCCCCGAGGCGATGCCCACCTGACTCTGGACCGACTGCATGCCGATACCCAGGGGGTCCTTCCACGGGTCCATGAAGGCGAGCAGGCGCTGCCGGCGGTAGGGGGCGGAGTAGGCCAGGATCGTGGCCGCCACCCCGGCCACCGTCACCCAGCTCAGCAGGCTCCGCATCCGGGCCCCCGACACGAACAGCATGAGGATCACGACCGAGGACATGATGATCGGGGTACCGAGCTTGGGCTGCACCACGATCAGGCCCGACAGGATGACGAGGATCAGCATCACCGGCCGCACGGTGAGCTCGGGCCGGTCCATCCGCCGTTCCCGGCGGGCCAGGAGGTCGGCCACGAACACGATCAGGGCCAGCTTGGCCAGCTCGGAGGGCTGGATCACGAGGGGCCCCACGCCGAGCCACCGGCGGGACCCGTTCTCGGCGATCCCGAGCCCGGGCACGAGCACGGCCACCAGCAGGGCGAGGGTCACGAGCATCGCAGGACCAGCCAGGAACCGTACCCGGCGGTAGTCGGTCCGGCTGGCCACGACGAAGGCCACGGCCCCCACGCCGGCCCACATGGCCTGCCGCTTGAACTGGAAGAAGGGCGAGTTGGCCAGTTGGTGCAGGCTCGACACCGACGACGCCGACAGCACCATCACCAGCCCGAACAGGGTCAGGCCGAGGAAGGTGGCGGTGAGGTAGGCGGCCATCCGCTCCCCCACCTCGGTGACCGGCGGATGGCTGCGACGCGACGCCCGGCCTCCGCCCCGTCCCGGCTCGGGCCGGCGGCGGGGCCGGAATCCGGCGGTGACCTCGGCCGCCACCCGGCGCCGGGAGCCCGTCGGCGACGACGGGCCGCCCCGGACCCCGCTCTCCGACCGGCGGGCCGGGGCCCGGCCGGTGGATCGGCTGCGGCCGGCGGCCGAGCCGGCGCGTCCCGTGGCCCGGCGGGCGGGCGCGTTGCTGGATCCGGAGCGGGCGGTGGACCCGCCGCGCCGTGACCGGCCGGTCGATTCGGTGGCCCGGGTCCGGGCCGGAGACCGTCTCGGCCCCTCGTCGACCCGGATGCCGTCGTCGGGGCCGCCGTCACGGTAGGCGGGCGGGACCGTGCGGTGGCCGGGCTCGTGGCCCTCGTCTCCCCACCAGCCGTCGTCATGACGCTCGGGCCCGGTGGCGGTGCGGCCGGCGGGCCGGCTGGTGGCGGGTACGGTCCGCCGGGTCCCCGCCGGGCTGGTCCGGCGGGCGGCGCCGGTGCCGGCGGCGGCCGACGAACGACTGCCGGCGGCCCGATCGCCGGTGGCCCGGTTCCCCGACGACCGGGAGCTCGCGGAGCGGCCGCCCGATGAGCGCCGGCTCGTCGGACGGGAATCCGACGTGCGGGTGCCAGCCGAGCGGCTGCCCGGCGTGCGGGCGCCGGAGGAACGCGGAGCGGATGAGCGGGACCCGGCACGGCTGGCCGGCCGTCGGGCCGCCGCCCCCTCCACCTCGTCCAGAGCCGAGTCGGACCACAGCGACAGCAGGCGCGCCGCTCCCGATGGAGGCCGGCGGGTGGTGCCGCCGCGGTTGCCCCGGGTCGTCGTCATCGCGCCCCCGAGTTGGCGACCCAGTCGGCGTAGAACAGACCGAGAGCGATCATGGTCAGCCCGCCGGCGATCATCCAGAAGCGGATGATCACCTTCGTCTCCCGCCACCCCAGCAACTCGAAGTGGTGGTGGATGGGGGCCATGCGGAACAGCCGTTTGCCCTTGCTCACCTTGAAGAAGGCGACCTGGAGCATCACCGACGACGTCTCGATCACGTAGATGGCGCCGATGATCGGGAGCAGGAGGTGGGTGTTCGTGACCAGGGCCAGCGCGGCCAGGCCGGTGCCGATGGCCAGGGAGCCGGTGTCGCCCATGAAGATGTCGGCCGGGGCCGCGTTGAACCACAGGAAGCCGGCGCACCCGGCCAGCATGGCCACCGCCACCACGGCCAGATCGAGGGCGTGGGGCACCCCGTAGATGTCGACGCTGTCGACGGTGGTTGACTGTCGGAACATCCAGAAACCCATGAGCGTGTAGCCGGCGAAGGAGAAGATGCCGGACCCGGCGGCCAGGCCGTCGAGCCCATCGGTCAGGTTGACCGCGTTCGAGGTGGCGTAGATCAGGATCACGGCCCAGATCACCCAGCCGACCGAGCCGAGCTGCCAGCCCGGCACATCGTGGCGCAGGAACGAGAGCTGGGTGTGGACCCCGGTGAGGTTGACCGTCAGGACGGCGAACAGTACGGCGACGGTCAGTAGGCCGGCCGTCTTCAGCTTGGCGTTCAGGCCCAGGTTGCGGGCCCGGGTGACCTTGATCCAGTCGTCGAGGAAGCCCACCAGCCCGGCCGCCCCGATGGCGGCCATCACCAGCAGCCCCGACCGGGTGATCGTCGACTCGAACGAGGGTCTGATCTCGCTGATCAGGTCGGACAGGCCGTAGCCGCCCAGGGCCCCGGCCACGATGGCCAGGCCGCCCATGGTGGGGGTGCCGGCCTTGATGAGGTGGCCCTGAGGCCCGTCCTCCCGGATCGGCTGGCCGATGCGGGAGCGGGTGAGCAGGTCGATCAACACCCGCGTCAGCACCGCCGACAGGGTGAAGGAGATGGCACCGGCGATCAGCAGTCGGATCACGCGTGGGCCCCCAGCTCCTCGAGGGCCACGGCCCGGTCGTCGAAGGGCAGCGTCCGGTCACCGATCACCTGGGTCGTCTCATGGCCCTTGCCGGCCAGCAGCACCAGATCGCCGGGACCGGCGAGCGACAGGGCCAGGGCGATGGCCCGGCGACGGTCGGGCTCCACCCGGACCCGCGGCGGCTCCTGGCCCGCCATGCCGCCCATGCCGGCCACGACGGCGGCGATGATGGCGTCGGGGTTTTCGCTGCGGGGGTTGTCGGAGGTCACGACGGCCAGGTCGGCCAGTCGGTCCACCACCGCCCCCATCTCGGGCCGCTTGTCGTGGTCGCGGTCGCCGCCGCAGCCGAACACCACGATCACCCGCCCCGCCGTGACCTCGCGGGCGGCCGTGATCACGGCCTCCAGGGCGTCGGGGGTGTGGGCGTAGTCGACCGCCACGTGGAACGGCTGGCCGGCCTCCACCAGCTCGAATCGGCCCCGCACCGGCCGGGCTTCGGTCAGGGCGGCCACCACCGCTACCGGATCGAGCCCCAGGGCGTCGGCCGTGGCGGCGGCGGCCAGGGCGTTCGACACGTTGTGGCCACCGGCCAGATGCAGGGTCACCGGATGGCCCCGCCAGGCGAAGCGTGACACCGGGCCGTCGGCCTGCAACCCCTCGGCGTCGGCCAGGGAGTAGGTGTGGGTGGCGATCCCGTCACTGGCGGCCAGCTCGCCGGCCAGGCGTCGGCCGTGGGCGTCGTCGAGGTTCACCACCGCCGTGTCGGTGTAGCCGGGGTCGAACAGCCGGGCCTTGGCCCGGTAGTACGACTCCACGTTCTGGTGGAAGTCGAGATGATCCCGCCCCAGGTTGGTGAACACCGCCGCTGCGAACCGGGTGCCGCCCACGCGGCCCAGCTCCAGCGCATGCGAGGACACTTCCATCGCAACCACGCTGACTCCTCTGTCCCGCGACTCCCGGAGCTGCCGCTGCAGGTCCGGGGCCTCGGGTGTCGTTCGCGCCCCGGTGAGCGTGCCATAGACCTCTGCCCGCTGACCAGCCTTCTCCCAGATGGAGGCGAGGAGGGCGACGGTGGAGCTCTTGCCGTTGGTGCCGGTGACCCCGATCACCGTGAGCTCGTGCGACGGGTGGCCGTACACGGCGCTGGCGGCCGGGCCCATGGCCCGCCGCACGTCGTCCACCACCAGCTGGGGCAGGTCCACCTCGAGGCGCCGCTCCACCAGGAGGGCGACGGCGCCGGCCGCCGCCGCCTGGGGGGCGAAGTCGTGGCCGTCGGCCCGGGCCCCGGGCACGCAGCAGAACAGGGTGCCGGGGGCAACGGCGCGCGAGTCGTGGGTTATGGCGTGCACCATCACCGCGGGCCAGGGGCCGCTACCATCCCCGGCCGGTGCGCCGGCCGCGCCCGCCACCTCCACCAGCGGGGCCGTCACCGCCGGCGCCCCCCGGCGGCGTTGCCCGCGGTGGCGTTGCCCGCGGTGGCGGCGTCGCCGGCCGGTACCCCGTCCGCCGGCTGCACAGTGCCTGTCTGGACCGTGGCCGCCTGCGTGGCCGGTTGCACCGTGGCCGGCAGGTCGGCGGGCGGCTGCCCGGTGGCCGAGCCGGGGCCGGCGGTCTCCGGGGCCAGGGGATCGATGGTGGGCGCGGCCAGCGGGGCCGGGGTGCCGCGCACCCGGCCGCCGGCAACGGCGTCGGCATCGACGTGGTTGGGTGTGATGGGCAGGATCCGGGCAGCGTAGGCCCCGATCTCGGAGAAGATCGGTGCGGCCACGGCCGAGGCCATGTAGTCGGTACGGGGTTGGTCGACCACCACCACCATCGACAGCTCGGGCTGCTCGGCCGGCAGGAACCCGGCGAAGCTCGACACGTAGCGGCGGTTCCCGTCGGATCCGAACGTCAGCTTGCCGGTGGCCTCGTCCTTGAACGCCTTCCAGGCCGTGCCGGTCTTGCCCGCCACGGTGTAACCGGGGATGGCGGCCTGGCTGCCCGTCCCCTCCGCCACCACGGCGGCGAGGGCCCGGGTCGTCTCCATCGCCGCCGCCTCCGAGATCACCCGGCGGGGCTCGGCGCTCACGTCCGACCCGAGGGAACCGTCGGCGCCGCCGAGCGACTGGACGAGGCTGGGCGCCAGGTAGGTGCCCTCGTTGGCCAGCACGTTGTAGGCCGCCAGGAGCTGGGCCGCCGTCACCGACATGCCCTGACCGATGGGGATGGCGCCGTTGTCGGACCCGTACCAGTCCTCGGGCTTGCGCAGGCTGCCCGCCGACTCACCCGGGAACTCGAGGGCGGTGTCCTGGCCCAGGCCGAAGCCGGTCAGATAGTCGAAGATCGTCTGGGAGTCCATGCGCTGGGCGATCTCGATCGCCCCCACGTTCATCGACTCGGCGATGATCTCCGAGACCGGGAACGTGGCCGCCGGGTGGGGCGGGTGGTCGACGAACGTCTTGCCCCCCACCGTGATCCGGCTCGGCACCTCGATCGAGGTGTCGGCGGTGAGGCCGGTGCGGTCGGCCGCCGCCGCCATCACGAGGGGCTTGACCACCGAGCCCGGCTCGAACACGTCGACCAGCGCGGCGTTGTATTTGGTGGTGGCACAGACACCCTCGTCGTTGCGGGCCACCGACGCCATGGCGAGCACCTCGCCGTTGCGGGGATCGGCCAGCACGGCGGTTGCGCCCTCCGCTCCGGTCTTCTCGCAGTGCGCCAGCAGGGACTGTTCGGCCACGTACTGGATGCGGTGATCGATGGTGAGAACGACGTCGTTGCCGGCGGTGGCCGGATCGACCTCGCGGGAACCCACCGAGATGCTGCCGAACTGGCCCCGCTCGAAGCGCTCCTTGCCGGGGCTGCCCTTCATGACGTCGTTGTAGATCTTCTCCACCCCGAACGTGCCCTGCTCGTCGGGGTCGACCCCTCCCACCAGGGCGTTGGCCAGGTCGCCGGCCGGGTAGACGCGGCTCTCCTCGGGCCGCACGAAGATGCCCACCATCGACGGCGCCCATTTCTTGTTGGCCCGGATGTCCTGGAGCTGGGTCACGATGGCGTCGTCAACGTGGCTGAGCAGCAGGCTGTAGGAGGCACCGGGCTTGTCCGGCGTCAGCTTCGTGGTGAGGTCGGCCGAATCGATGCCGAGCACGGGAGCCAGCAGCGCGGCGGTGGCGGCCGGATCCTCCACCTGCGACGGGTTGGCCACGATCTGATGGCTCGGGGTCGACGCTGCCAGCACGAACCCGTTGCGGTCGGTGATGGCGCCCCGGTAGCCAGCAATCTCCCGGTAGCCGCGGCGCTGGTCCTCACCCCAGACGCGGTAGCGCTCGGGGCGCACCGTCTGGAGATCGACCAGGAGGGCCACGAAACCGGCCCCGATCACCACGAAAGCCACCAGCAGGGCGATGAGGCGGTTGCGCGGATCGACAGGTGTCGTGGTCCGCCGAAAGATCGCCCGCCGCTGCTCCGCCCGCACCGAGGCCTTGGTGGTGCTCATCCCGCGCTGTGTTCCCCTCCGGCCGGGGCCACCGGAGCCGGGGTGAGCGGGCGGACGGCGGCCAGGAACACCGGGTCCTCGGCCCGCACCATGCCCAGCTCGACTGCCCGGTCGTTGATCCGGGCCGGCGACGACGACTCCTCGATGCCCCGCTGCACCGACGCCTTCTCGGCCTGGAGCTCAGCGATCCGGGTCCGCATCTCGTCGAGGTCCTGCTGGCCGGCCACCAGGCTGGCGTGCACGAAGGCGACGAGGAAGAAGCCGACCAGCACCAGCACGAACGCCGCCATCAGTGCGTTGCGGCGCCGGGCCCGGCGCCGGGCGGCAGCCTGGTCGAGCACCTCCAGGCGGGGACGGGCCGGCGCCGGCCGCAGGTCGCGCCGGGGGGCGGGGACGGCGTTGCCGGCGGGAGGCCGTCGGGAGGTGACGGGCGGGCGGGGGGCGAGGGCTGCGGTCATGGCGGGATCCTTGGTGGCGGGCTGCGTGGTGTGCTGGCGGGGAGGACGGTGGGGCGGGGGCGATCCGCCGGCCCCGGGCGTTCCCGGTGCGAGTGGGGGGTGGACCGGCGGCCGGAGCCGTCAGGCCGCCACCCGTTCGATCGAGCGGAGGCGGGCGCTGGCCGACCGGGGGTTGGCCTCGACCTCCTCCGGACGGGGCCGCCGGGCGAGGGGCCGGATCGTGGCGTAGGGAGGCTCGGGCGGCGCCACCGGGAGCCGGGGCGGGGCGGTGAGCGTGCTGTGGCGGCGGAACACGTCTTTGACGATGCGGTCCTCACCCGAGTGGTAGGTGAGCACCATGCCCCGGCCGCCGACGGCGAGGAGGCCGAGGGCGGCGTCGAGGGCGGGGCCCAGGATCACGAGCTCGCCGTTGACCTCGATCCGGATGGCCTGGAAGGTGCGGGTGGCGGGATGACCGCCGGTGCGACGGGCCGCATGCGGGATGGCCCCCACCACCACGTCGGCCAACCGGGCGGTGCCGGTGATGGGCCGGGCGGCGGCGATGGCGGCGGCGATGCGGCCGGCGAAGCGCTCGTCGCCGTAGCGGCCGATGACCCGGGCCAGCTCGGGCACCGGGTAGGTGTTGATCACCTCGGCCGCGCTGAGCGGGGCGTCGGGATCCATCCGCATGTCGAGCGGGCCGTCGTGGCGGAAGCTGAACCCCCGCTCCGCCTGGTCCAGCTGGGGCGAGGACACCCCGAGGTCGAACAGGAAGGCGGAGAGCTCGTCGGCCGGTGCCGGATCAGCCGGTGGGATCCCCGACCCGGCGCCGGCCCCCCCGGCAGCCGGCCCGGTGAGCACCGAGGCGAGCTGGTCGAACCGGGCCCGGCGGAGAAGGGCTCGGTTCCCGAAGGGGGCCAGGCGGCGGGTGGCAGCGGCCAGGGCATGGGGATCGCGATCGATTCCGATCAGGCGGAGATCGGCTCGGGCCTCGAGGATGGCGGCGGCATGACCGCCACCGCCCACCGTGGCGTCGAGCACGGCACCCGCCGGGACCGTGGAGACCAGGGCGATGATCTCGTCCACCATGACCGGTCGATGTACGAAGGGTTGCGGAGCGTCGAAGGCAACCATCGCTCGACGGGCTGGACGTTGACGTGATCGGCCATCGATAACCCCCCGGGCTACGGCGCACGCCAGGATGTCTCCCTGGACGTGCTGAGAGGGGAAGCGGGCGGAGTTGTGGGGCAGAAGCACCCCTCCCTGCATCCCGGGGGGCAATCGATGAACGATTCCGTGTACGGGTTCGCCCATCCTCCTTTCTGGTCAGTTCGTTTGGTCGTTACGGTTCCTGCCGGCTCGAACCCCGCTCAGAGGCCGAGACGGGCGACCGCTTCGGCCAACTCGTCCGCCACCTCCTCGCTCTGCTGTTCGTCGGCGTAGGCCTCGGCCGGCCAGATTTCCACCCGGTCGAAGAGGCCGCTGATCACCACCTGGGCGTTGAAACCCAGCTCGGTGAGCAGCTCGCGTGGCAGGGTGATCCGCCCGGCGGAGTCGAGCTTCACCTCCCGCACGCTGTTCATGAGCTTGCGGAAGACCCGCATCGAGATCCGGCCGGCCTCGGATTCGGCCTTCCATCGCTCTGCCATCGCTTTGAAGTTCGGTTCATTCCAGAGTCCGATGCAGCTGTCGAGCCGGGTGACGAAACCCCGCTCGGCAACCGAGGCACGAAAGTTCGACGGCAGCACGACTCGACCTTTGTCGTCGAGTGCATGTTCGTACTGGCCGACGAACACCCGTTCATCCTTCCCCGTTTCTGCGTATGCCCTTGGCCGGAGAGACCGACCCCACCGCATCGGCCGGCCTGCGCCAGGCGGCCGATGCTGCGGGCGAACTCGCCTGCGCCTCTTGCTGTGGGAGTTCCTCCCACTGCGTGACACCTTATGACACTTCCCCCCACTTTGCAACGCATTCCCCCCTCTTTCCGCGCGAAGTCACCGCGCTCAGCGCGAACAATTGTTCGTAATTTCATCGATGGAATTCCGGTGACCAGGTAAAACAGCGGTCCAAAGGGATGGTGGGGCGGCCGTGGGGCGAAATGGGGGGCGTGTGGGGCGGTGGGGGGCGGTGGGCAACCGGCAGCCGCAGGGTGGGGCCGGGCCCGCGCCGGGCCAGGCTGGGGTATGGCCGCCACCCCGCCCGCCGCCGCGCCCTCCATCCCCCCACACGTCCAGACGTGGCAGATCGTGCGGTCGGCCGGGCCGGCCGGTGCCTTCCATCACCGGGCCGTGCCCAGCCCGGTGGAGCCGGCGGCCTGGATCCACCAGGTCCGGGCGCCGGCGCTGGTGCTGGGTAGCGCCCAACCCGACACCGTGATCGACTCGGCGGCCGCCGCCGCCGATCGGGTGGAGGTGACCCGACGCCGTTCCGGGGGTGGCCTGGTGGCCCTGGTGCCCGGCAACGACTGCTGGATCGACCTGATCATCCCCCGTCAGTCCGACCTGTGGGTCGACGACGTGGGCCGGGCGTTCCACTGGGTCGGTTCGGTCTGGGCCGACGCTCTGGCCGCCGTCCTACCGCCCGACCTCGCCGCCGGCGTGGCCGTCTACACCGGCCCGCCCCTGGGGCGGGAGGCGGGCCGGGTGGTGTGCTTCGCCGGCCTCGGCCCCGGCGAGGTGACCGTGGCCGGCCGCAAGGTGGTGGGCCTGTCGCTGCGACGCTGGCGGGACGGCGCCCGGTTCCAGTGCGCCATGACGTGGCGGTGGTCGGGCGACCTGCTGGCCCGCTACCTCGCCCCGGAGGCCCGGGCCGCTCTGGAGGCCGCCACCCGCTGCGACGTCACCCGCCTGCCGGCCGGGCTTCCCGACCTCCACCGGGCCCCCGACCCCACCGAGGTGGTCGATGCGGTGCTCATGCGACTGCCCGATCCCGGGCCGGCCCGGGCCCCGGCCGCGGCCCGGCCGCCAGCCGGCGTGTCCAGCGGGTTTCCGGCCGATGATCTCCGCGTGATGTGAGGGGAAAGAACTCCACCCGATCGCGGCGCAGAGGCTAACTTGTCGCCATGAGTAGGGCGCTGGTTCTCAACGCCACCTACGAGCCGATCGGGGTGATCTCGGCCCGCCGGGCCCTCGTGCTCGTGCTCGACGAGAAGGTGGACGTGCTGGCCGACACCGGCGAGCGCCTGGGGTCGGCCAACCGGTCGTTCCTCGTGCCCTCGGTCATCCGCCTCCGGTACTACGTGAAGGTGCCCTACAAGCGCACCGCGCCCCTCAGCCGGCGGGCGGTGTTCGCCCGCGACCACGGCCGCTGCCAGTACTGCGGCCGGGCGGCCGAAAGTATCGACCATGTGATCCCCCGGTCCAAGGGCGGGGGCCACGAGTGGGAGAACGTCGTGGCGTGTTGCCGCAAGTGCAACACGTACAAGAGCGATCGGCTGCTCGAGCACTGCTCGCTGAAGCTGCGGAGCCGGCCCGCCGCGCCCCGGGAGTACGTGTGGGTGAAGGTGGCGGTGGGCACGGTGCCGGCCGCCTGGGCCCCCTACCTCGAGCAGGAGGCGGCGTGAGCCGTCGGCACCGGGGTCCGGTACCGGCCGGTGGCGTCGGGGCCGCGCTGGCTGTGGCCCGGCGGCCCGGCCTGTGGCCCACGGCGGCCCGGGTCGGAGCCTCGCTGGTGCCCCGGGGGTGGTGGCGGCGGGCTCCCTTCCTGCCCCTACCCGATCGCCGCTGGCTGCACTTCCGGCTGGTGACGGCGTACGGGGGCGACGGGCGGGGCCCGGTGGCCGCCGACGACCTGGTCACCTGGCTCGACTGGTGCCGCCGCTTCCCCTCACCGTCCTGACCGGCCCGCTCCAGCGCGTCACAGGTCGAAGCGACGCTCGCGATCGGAGACGCACAGCGCACAGTACGTAACCTGGTTCGAAGCGTGCCGCGAGTCGTGCGGCGTCAGCGGATGATCCCGACGGGGAGGCCCAGACCGCGGCGCCCCACGGCGGCGGCCCCGATCAGCGGGCCCTCGTCGCCACAGCCGGCGGGGCGGATGCGGGTGCCGCGGCTGTGGTCGAGCCGGCAGACACGGTCGATCTCGGCCTGGGCGGCGGCGAAGAACGGCTCCCCGAAGCCCAGTGCCACCGAGCCCGCCACCACGACCAACCTGAGGTCGAGCAGGTTGGCCACCGAGCCGGCGGCCCGGCCCACCAGGGTGCCGGCCTCGTGGATCTCGGCCGTGGTGGCCTCGGCCGCCGGTCGCCCGCTGTGGGCGGCCAACGCCGTGCCCGACGCCTCGGCTTCCAGCCCCCCGGTCACGTGGTTGGCCAGCGGCCGCCCGGGGAACGACACGATCACGTGCCCCACGTGACCGGCGTTGCCGGTGTGGCCTTCCAGCAGCCGACCGTCGAGCACGATCCCGCCCCCGACCCCGGTCGACACCACCATCGCCATGTAGTCCCGCTCCCCCACCGCCGCTCCCACCCAGCCCTCGCCCAGGGCCAGGGCCTTGGCGTCGTTGTCGACGAAGGTGGGCAGCCCGGTGAGGCGGGCCAGCCGGTCCCGTAGAGGGAATGAGCGCCAGGCCGTGATGTTGAGGGGCGACACCAACACCCCGCCGGCGGTCATCGGGCCCCCGCAACCGACTCCGCAGGCGGCGAAGCGGTCGAACGGCCGGAGGCGCTCCACCAGCCCGGACAGGGCGGCGAACAGCACCTCGGGATCCTCGGTACGGGGCGTGGGCGCCGCCAGCCGCTGATGGAGCCGGCCCCCGGCATCGACCAGGCCGACGGCCACCTTGGTGCCCCCGACGTCAACCGCCAGGCAGGGGGCCGCCAGGGCCCGGGCGTCGGCCTCGGAATCGGGAGCCATGGTGCCGCGAGGGTATCGCGAGCGAGCAACTGGGCCGGTTACCGGGCACCATGGGACAGCCGGTGAGTCGAATCCCCTATGAGGGGGTACGGCGATACCATTCCTTCAGAAACGAAGTGTGCCAGGAGGACGAGTGAGCACAACCGATGCCCCACCCTTCGACGAGACGCGTGCTCGTCAGCTTGCTTCCGCCTTCGCTGCGATCAGGGACAACGTCCAGCGCGTGGTGCGGGGAAAGCAGGACGTCGTGGAGCAGTTGCTGCTGTGCCTTATCGGCGGCGGGCACATCCTCATCGAAGACGTGCCCGGGGTGGGCAAGACCACGCTGGCCAAGGCCCTGGGGGCTTCGATCGGGGCCAACCTGGGCCGGATCCAGTTCACCCCCGACCTCCTCCCGTCGGACGTCACCGGCGTGAGCGTGTGGAACCGCAACAGCTCCACCTTCGAGTTCCGGCCCGGGCCCATCTTCACCGAGCTGGTGCTGGCCGACGAGATCAACCGGGCGTCGCCCAAGACCCAGTCGGCCCTGCTCGAGGCCATGGCCGAGACCCAGGTGACGGTCGACGGCATCACCCGCCCCCTCCCCCACCCCTTCATGGTGCTGGCCACCCAGAACCCGATCGAGCAGGAGGGCACCTACCCCCTGCCCGAGAGCCAGCTCGACCGGTTCCTGATGAAGATCTCGGTGGGCTACCCGGCCCGGGCCGACGAGCTCCAGATCCTGGAGACCCACGAGGTCGACGGCCTGGTGGGCCGGCTGCAGCCGGTGGCCAACCTCAACGACGTGATCGCCATGCACCACATGGTCACGTCGGTGCACATCGCTCCTGAGCTCCGGGGCTATCTGATCGACCTGGCCGAGGCCACCCGGCGCCACCCGGCGGTGGCCCTCGGGATGTCGCCCCGGGCCACGCTGAGCCTGCAGCGGGTGGCCCGGGCCCGGGCCGCCTCTCAGGCCCGCACCTACGTCACCGACGACGACATCAAGCGCGTCGCCATCGGGGTGATCGCCCACCGTCTCATCCTGCGCCCCGAGGCCGTGCTCCAGGGCACCGAGACCGCCGCCGTGGTGGCCGACGTCCTGCGGGCCGTGCCCGTACCCTACGATCGGGTGTGATGCGACCGACACGTGCGGGTATCGGCCTCCTCCTCGCCACCGCCGGCGCGCTCGCCGCGGGGCGCATCCTGGGGCTCCTCGAGCTGTACATCCTGGCGGCGATGGGTGCCGCTGCGCTCGTGCTGGCCGCCCTCTACACCGCCACCGCCCGGCTCGACCTGGGTGTCGGCCGCACCGCCTCGCCGTCTCGGCTACGGGCCGGGTCGCCGGCCCGGGTGGATCTGGTGCTGGAGAACAAGGCCCGGCGGCCCACCCCCCTGCTGTCGGCCCACGACAGCGTCGGCGGATCCCGGGGCGCCACCCTGCTCCTGGCCCCCATCCGGACCCGTCATCAGGCCCGGATCGCCTACCGGCTGCCCACCTCGCGCCGGGGCATCGTCACCGTCGGCCCCCTGGACCTGACGATGGGCGATCCGCTGGGCCTGACCCGCACCCGGCTGCGGGCGGCCGAGCAGTCCAAGCTCGTGGTCCATCCCCGCCTCCTCGAGCTGAGGCCGCTGGTGGCCATCGCCGGCCACGATCCCACGGCCGAACAGCAGCCCATCCGGGCCCTGGCCAACAGCGGCGACGAGTTCTTCGCCCTCCGGCCCTACGTGGTGGGCGACGAGCTCAAGCGGGTCAACTGGCGGGCGTCGGCCCGGGCCGACGACCTGGTGGTGCGCCAGGAGGAGCGGCCCCGGACGGGCCGAGTCACCGTGGTGCTCGACCGGCGCCGCGAGGTCTACGACGACGAGGGCTTCGAGCGGGCCGTCTCGGCCGCCCTCAGCGCCCTGCACGCCGGGTTCCGGGGCGGCGACGCCCTGCGCTTCGTCACCTCGGCCAGCCCCGCGGTCACCGACATCCGCAGCCGGGCCGACCTCGACGCCGTGGACGAGCAACTGGCCCTCATCGCGTCCACCGAGTCGGCGTCGCTGGTCCGCACGCTGGAAGACCAGACCCGCACCGGCCGGGGCGGCACGCTGGTGATCGTCACCGGTGCCATAGCCGAGCACGTGGAACGGGCGGTGGCCCGGGCCCGGCGCACGTTCGGCCTCGTGATCGTCATCGCCTGCCAGCAGGTTTCGCCCTCCGAGGCGGTGTGGTCGATCAGCCACGACGGCCACCACGACCTACCGTCGGCCTGGAACCGCGCCGTGTCGGCCGCCCCGGCCCGAGCCTCGATGGTGGTGGGCTGATGGCCACCGCCACCCGCCCCACCAACCGGGCCGGCTCGGCTGTCCCGCTCGACGGCCGCCGCAACGGCGGAGGCCCGTCGGGCTCCCCCCGGTCCGAGACCCCGACCGACCGCCGGCCGGGGCTCCGGGGCCCGGCCCCGATCCCCGTGGAGCTGGCGGCCGCCCTGCTGGTCCCGGCGGCCGCCGTGAGCTTCACCCGGGTGTTCGACCACGCCGGAGCGGTCGTACCCATCGTGGGGGCGGCCCTGCTGTCGACGGCGCTGGCCACCCTCCTCCGGCGCTTGCGGGTGCCGCTGGTGGCGTCGGCCGCCATCTCGCTCCTGGTACTCGTGCTCCTCGTGGTCAACCGCTTCGCTCCCGGCACCGGGCGCCTCGGGATCATCCCCACCGGCGCCACCCGGGACCAGCTCCGGCTGCTGGTGGACGAGCTGGTCCGAGATTTCCAGGAGCTTCGCACCCCGGTGCCGGCGCTCGACCCCTTCATGGCGGCGGCCATGATCGGGGCCTGGCTGATGGCCTTCCTCACCGACTGGGGGGCGCTGCGCCTACGCCTGGCCTTCGAGCCGGTGCTGCCGGCCGGCCTGCTGTTCGTGTTCGCCTCCGTGCTGGGTGCCGGAGCCAACCCGGTGCCGGTCACGGTGCTGTTCGGCCTGGCCATCGCCCTGTGGGGAGTCGTCCAGCGGGCCGCCAACCTGGCCGACGGGAACAACTGGCTGGCCGACGACCGCCGCCGGGGCTCGCTCGGCGTCGCCGGCTGGGCCGGCCTGTTCGCCCTGGTGGCGGTGAGCCTGGGGGCGGTGGCAGGGCCCCGCCTGCCCGGCGCCGACGCCGAGGAGATGCTCAGCCTGCGAGACGCCGGCGACCCCACCCGGGTGGTGGTCAGCCCCTACGTGAGCATCCAGTCGCAGCTGGTGCAGCAGACGAACACCCCGCTGTTCACGGTCACCTCCGCCGAGCCGAGCTACTGGCGCCTGGCCGGGCTCGACACCTACGAGCAGAACATCTGGAAGGTGGCCGGCAACTTCTCGCCCCAGGACGGCGATCTGCCCGGCCAGCCCACGTTGAGCGGCCAGCGGGACCCCCTGGAGCAGCAGTACACGATCACCGGCCTGAACTCGATCTGGTTGCCGGCCGCCTTCTCCCCCGCCGAGATCAACAACGCCTCGGCCCAGGCCACCTGGAACGCCGAGACCAGCTCGCTGACCGTGGCCAACGACGTGGCGTCGAGCGATGGCGTCGACTACACCGTGGTGTCGCAGGTGCCCCGCCTCACCCCCGGGGAGTTGCAGGCCGCCGCCGACACGATTCCCCAGGAAATCGCCGACCGCTACCTGGCCCTCCCCCGGGTGCCCGACATCGCCCGCACCACGGCGGCCGAGGTGACGGCCGGAGCCACCACCCGCTACGACAAGATGATCGCCCTCCAGAACTTCTTCCGGGGCTTCGAGTATGACGTGAACCTGCCGCCCCGCCAGGGCGACCCCATCGAGCAGTTCCTGTCGGAGCGCGTGGGGTTCTGCCAGCAGTTCGCCGGCACGTTCGCCGTGATGGCCCGCACCCTCGACATCCCGGCCCGGGTCGCCATCGGCTTCACCTGGGGCGATCCCGTGGGTCCGCTCGTGGAGGGCCAGCAGACCTATCAGGTCACCGGGCGCCAGACCCACGCCTGGCCCGAGGTGTGGTTCGAGGGCCTGGGCTGGGTCGCCTTCGAGCCCACGCCCGGTCGGGGGGCGCCGTCATCGGTCGCCTACACCCAGGTGGCGGCCCAGCAGGACTCAGCGGTGCAGCAGACCCCGGGGGCGGCGATCAGCACCACCACCACGGCCGGGGCCCAGGCCGGGGCCGGCGCCCCGGCGGTGGGCGAGCCCGAGATCCCGCTCGACTCGGGTGACGTCGGCACGGCTGTCGACACCGACTCCGGTGTCAGCACCGGCACCATCCTCCGGTTCCTGGCGGTGTTGGCGCTGCTGGGGGCCTACGCCGGCGGCGTCCCCCTGTGGCACCAGCTGCGCCGGCGTCGGCGCCGCCAGCAGGTCCGTACCCCGGCCGACGGGGTGGAGACCTCATGGGCCGAGGCCACCGAGACGCTGTCCCTCGTGTACGGGATCGCCCGCCGCCCGGCCGAGACCCGTCGTGAGTTCGCCCATCGCCTCGGCTCCGACCCCCGTGTTCCCCGCCAGGCGATGGGGGCCCTGGCCGACAAGGCCACCGTGGCCCGTTACTACCCCCAGGGCCTCCGTCCCGACGACAGCAGCCAGGCGGCGGCCCTGGCCGCCGAGATCGAGCAGGCCGTGGCCACGCGGGTCTCGGTGTACACCCGGTGGAAGCGGATGGTCGATCCGCGCCGGCTGCGCACGAGCCAGCGCCGATCCACCGGACCCCGCAAGGACGGCGCCGGTACCGGCCCATCGAGGGGGACATCGGCCCTGTCGTCGAACGGGAACGGATACCACCCCGAAACCAGCCAGCGGGAACCCATCGAGGTCTGAAGCGGGCGGGCGGGTTACGGGACTACGGACCCAGCGTCGCCTCTCAGGCGAGGGCCCGGGAGCCCGGAGGCTCAGTCTTCGCCGTCGTCGTTCTTGACGCCCTGGCGGCCCAGGTTGGGGTTGGCCGTGCGGAAGGCACTCGAGACCTGGTTGATCCCGGCCCGGCCCATCAGGCGGAGGTTGCGTTCGAGGCCCAGGGCGCTCAGCAACATCACGACGAAGCCGAGGAACGCGAGCACGAAATGGACCTGGAGGGTGGCCACCATCACCACCGCTCCCACGATCAGCCCGAGGACCGACCACTTGAGGGAACCGAGGGCGTGCCGGTAGACAGTGGTCTCTCCGACCTCCTTGGCGAGGCGCGGATCACTCTCGTGCAGGTTCCTCTCGATCTCGGCGAGAATCCGCTGTTCGTCCTCTGACAGTGGCATCCGCAGTCCTTCTGACCAGTCCCTGGGTCACCAGTCTCGCGCAACGCCGACGGAGCGACAACGCGCGTTGGGATAATCCCACCCGGACCGGTCCGTAGCCTAGGTGCATGTCGCTGCGCTTCCGCCTCACCGCCGTCCTCCTGGCCCTCGCCGCCACCGGCTGTCTCCAGTCGACGGCCACGGTGGTGGTGGCCGAGGACGGCTCGGGAACGGCCGACCTGGAGGTGGCGGTGGACCCCCGATCGGTGCTCGACCAGCTCGGGGCCGTTCCCCTGCCGCTGCCGGCCGCCGTGGTGCCGACGGACGTGCCGGGGGTGTGCGCCAGCGTGAGCCAGGCCGTGAGCCTGTCGGTACCGCCGGGGGCCACCCATGAGCCGTTCGACGAGGGCGACCGCTGCGGGGAGCGGATCCATCTCACCTTCGCCGACCCGACCCAGCTCACGATCGCCTTCAACGCCTTCAGCGGGGCCAACGAGGACGAGATCCTGACCCGCAGCGACGACCGGTGGCTGTTCGACGCCCCGGTGGTGGAGCCGATCGATCTTGCTCCCCGCCCCGCCTCGGTCCCGCCGGCCGTCATCGACCAGATCCGGGCCCAGCGGACGCTGACCTACGTGGTGACGCTGCCCGGCTCGGCCGTGGGCGACACCACCGCCGATCGGGTCCAGGGCGGCACGTTCACCTGGGAAATCGCCCCCCAGGACCCCCGGCGCCGCCTGGTGGCGGTCACGGCCACCGGGGCCGGCGGGAGCGGCAGCGGCCTGCCCCTGCTGCCGCTGGGGGCCGGCGCCGCCGGGCTCGTGGTGCTGGCCGGGCTCGGCCTGGCCTGGCGGGCCCGCCGTCGCCCGCCGACGACCGCCGTCCCGTCGGGGCCCATGGCCGTCCCGTCGGGGCCCATGGCCGTCCCGTCGGGGCCGGTGGCCGCCGCCCCGCCGTTCGGCGCCTCCCCCACCACTGCGCCCCCCTCGGCCTCGCTCCCGGCGGTCCCGCCATCCCCGGAACCCCGCTGGGACCCCGCACGCGACGCCTGGGTGGCCGATCACCCCGTCGAGGGCGTGGTGGTCTACGACGAGGCCACCGGCCAGTGGCACCGGGCCTGAACGCCACCCAATCCCGATCTGGAGTCCTGGGCGTCGCCGGTGACGGCGTCGGACACCAGATCAGGCTGGCTGGTCGGCGTCGGGTCCCCAGGGGCTGCGATCGGGAAGGCGGGGCTGGAGACTCTGGCCGTCGAGCAGGGTGGCGGGGCCGATGGCGGCGGCCCCGAAGCGGTCGCGGATCTGGTCGACGGCGGCATTGGCCGCCTCCCAGGCGCCGTCGTCGGGCTCCCGGTCGGGATCGGCCCCGGTCCCACCGCCGCTGGCCGCCAGCAGCGCCTCGAAGCTCAGCTGCTCCACCCGCTCCTCGGTGAGCGACGTCGCCCCCACGCCCAGCAGGCGGATCCCGGGGTCGAGCGACACCCCGTCGAGCAGGCGCCCGGCCACGGCCACGATGGTGGCGGCGCTGTCGGTGGACCGCTCCAGCGTCTCGGCCCGGGTGAGGGTCTGGAACGACGGGTAGCGAACCTTGATCGTGACCGTCCGGCCCCGCAGGCCGGCCCGCCGCAGGCGGGCGGCCACCGAGTCGGCCATGCGCACCAGCTCCCGCTGCAGGTCGGCCCGCTCAGTGAGGTCGCGGGCGAAGGTCTCCTCGTGGCTGACGGACTTGGTGGGCCGGTCGACCTCCACCGGCCGGTCGTCGACCCCATTGGCCACGGCGTGGAGGTGCCGGCCGTTGGCGTCGCCCACCGTGGCCACCAGCAACTCCAGCGGCAGGTCGGCCATCTCCCCCACCGTGGTGATCCCGAGCCGGGCCAGGCGCTCGGCCGTCTTGGGCCCCACCCCCCACATGGCCCGGATCGGTAGCGGGCGCAGGAAGCCTTCCACCTCGCCCGGCCGCACCACGAACACCCCGTCGCCCGGCTCCACCCTGCGCCCCACGATGCGGGGCTTGGCCGCCTCCGATGCCAGCTTGGCCACCAGCTTGCTCGGAGCCACCCCGATCGAGCAGATCAGGCCCTCGGCATCGAGGATGGCCCGGCGCAGCTCGTGGGCGATGGTGGTGGCCGGGCCCTCGAGGCGGCGGGCCCCGGTGACGTCGAGGAAGGCCTCGTCGAGCGAGAGCGGCTCCACCAGCGGGGTCACACCGCGGAACCGGGCCATGACCCGGCGGCTCACCGCGGCGTAGGCGGCATGGTCGGCCGGGAGGAACAGGGCGTGGGGGCACAGCTGGCGGGCCCGGGCCGAGGGCATGGCGGAACGGATCCCGAACACCCGGGCCTCGTAGGAGGCGGCGGCCACCACCCCCCGATCGCCGGTGCCGCCCACCACCACCGGCAGGCCCCGCAGCTCCGGCCGGCGCCGCACCTCGACCGACACGAAGAAGGCGTCCATGTCGACGTGCAGGATCGCCCGGCCCGGGGGCGGGCCGGCCCCGGGTGAGGCACGATCGGGCGGCGGTCCGGGGCCCGTGCTCACCCCAGGCGGTCGATGCGGCGGGGCTGCCCCCGCCCACCGGTCATGTGATAGCGGAAGGTGCGGCCGTCGTCGACCCCCTCCTGGAGGTGGGCCAGGAGCGGCTCGACCACCCAGGGCTGGGCCGACTCCAGCCGGTCGGCCACCGCCCCCCGCTCCACGTAGTGGGCGTCGATCACGATGCCGTCGGGGTCGTCGACGGCGAGGAGGCCCTCCACCGCCAGGCCGAGGTGGGCCTCCACCCGGAGCATGAAGCCGGCGTCGGGGGCCAGCACCTCCACCCGGTACAGCGGCCCGGCCCATTCGGTGACCCGCAGGCCCGTCTCCTCCTCGACCTCGCGGGTGAGGCCCTCCACCGCGCTCTCGCCCGGGTCGACCACGCCCCCCGGGGTGGTCCACTCGATCGCCCCGCCCTGACGCAGGTTCTTCACCAGGAGCACCGAGTCGTCGACGATGATCACACCCCCGGCCACGAACCAGTGGCGCAGCCCGTCGTCGGACACCGGTGGGGTGTAGCGGTTCTCGGCGCTCATGACCCCATTCTGGCCGATGGCGGGCCGTCCCGGCCCGTCCGACCTGCCCTCGCCCGGGTTACCGTGGGTCTCGGCGGAAGCGGGCGCCGGGCCCGCCTCCCCATCCAGCCGCCCCCCGGCCCGAGCGCGGACCATGACCGATCCCGACCCACAGTCGAGCCCTTCCTCTCCGTCGGCCAACGGCCACCACGACGACGCCGCCCTGGTCGGTCCCGTGGGGGCCGACGGGCCGGCCCCCCGCCCTCTCCACCCGGCCGACAGCCCGGTGCCGTTCCGGGATCTCCGTATCCCGGTGCCCTCCCGGGCCGCTCCCCCCCTGGGGGCCCGGGTCGCAGCCTTCGCCGGGATCCTGGTGGGCGGCCTCCTGGGCGGGCTGATCGGCTACGGCACGGCCGACCTGATGTCGGGCGGATCCGCCGGCTGGGCTGTGCTGGGCCTCCTGGTGGGGGCACTGGCCGGCGCCATCGGCGTGGGCATCGTGGCCGGCCTCACGCTGCGGGCCATGAACGAGTGGAAGGCCACGGCCCACCCCGAGGACACCCGCCGCTCGGGCGGCAAACGGGCTGCCCAGCGGCCGGGAACGGGTGGCGCCGACGACGACTTCAAGCTCCGTCCCCACCTCCGGGGCACGCCCACGTCGGGCACCGGGGCCGACCCCGAGCGTGGCTGACCGGCCCGCAACCTCCCCACCGGCCTCCGCCCCCGGGGCCGGCCTGGTGGAGCTGGGCACCCTGGCCGCCCGCCTGGCCCGGGCCGCCGGCGAGCTGGCGCTGGCCGAGGCGGCCGCCGTCCGGGGCGGTGGGGCTGACGGCTCCCGGGGCCGGGCCGACACCAAATCGAGCCCCACCGACCTGGTCACGGCGGCCGACCGGGCGGCCGAGTCGCTGATCATCGAGGGCATCCTGGCCGCCCGCCCCGGTGACGGGATAGCCGGCGAGGAGGGCGGCAGCCGGGCCGGCACGTCGGGTGTGGTCTGGCACATCGATCCGATCGACGGCACCACCAACTACGTGTACGGCATCCCCGCCTTCGCCGTGTCGATCGGGGTGGAGACCGAGGGCGAGCTGGTGGCGGGGGCCGTGTTCCACCCCTCCCGGGGCTGCCTCTACCACGCCGTGCGGGGCGGAGGGGCCTGGCGTGACGCCGAGCGGCTCCGGTGTTCCCCCCTGGCCGACCTGGCCACGGCGCTGGTGGCCACCGGCTTCGCCTACCAGCCTCCACGGCGCCGCCACCAGGCCGAGGTGCTGGTGACGGTGTTGCCGCTGATCCGGGACATCCGCCGGTTCGGCTCGGCTGCGCTCGACCTGTGCTCCGTGGCCAGCGGCGAGGTCGACGCCTACTGGGAGCAGGGCCTCAACCACTGGGACCTGGCCGCCGGCACCGTGATCGCCCGGGAGGCCGGCGCCCTGGTGGCCAACCTGCGGGGCGGTCCGCCCGATGCCGGCTGCCTCGTGGCCGCCCCACCGGCCCTCTTCCACCCCCTCCGCGACCTCCTGCTCACCGCCGGAGCCGATCAACCGGCCTGAGCGAATTTTGCGTCATGGCACCGATCGTGGCCGGCGATCGGGCACCATGCTGTTGTGGGAACGAAGATCCTTACCGTCGAAGACGACGAGCGCATCCGCCAGGCCGTGACCCTCGCCCTCGAGGAGGAGGGTTGGGACGTGGTGGAGGCGGCCACCGGCGAGCGGGCGTTGGAGACCTTCACCGCCTCCCCGGCCGACGTGGTGCTGATCGACATCATGCTCCCCGGCATCGACGGGTTCGAGGTGTGCCGTTCGATCCGCCGCACCAGTGACGTGCCCATCATCATGGTCACCGCCCGATCCGACACCCACGACGTGGTGGCCGGTCTGGAGGCCGGGGCCGACGACTACCTGACCAAGCCCTTCGCCCCCAAGGAGCTGTCGGCCCGCATCCGGGCCATGCTCCGCCGGGTCCGGGCCCACGAGCCGGGCACGCTGGAGCGCACCAAGATCGGGGAGCTGGAGATCAGCCCCGACGAGGGCATGGTGCTGCGCAACGGCGAGGAGCTCCATCTCACCAAGACCGAGTTCAAGCTGCTGGTGGAGCTGGCGTCCCAGCCGGGCAAGGTGTTCAGCCGCGAGGTGCTGCTGGAGCGGGTGTGGGGCTACGACTACTTCGGCGACGGCCGCCTGGTCGACGTCCACATCCGGCGCCTGCGCACCAAGGTGGAGGCCGATCCGGCCAGCCCCCGCTACGTGGTGACGTCCCGGGGGCTCGGCTACAAGCTCCAGCCCTGAGCCGGTGAGCCGGCAGCGGTGGTGGCGGGGCCTGCGGGCCCGGGTGACCGTGGCCTACGCCATCGGCTCGCTGCTGCTGTCGTTCACCGTGGCCGGGGCCACCTTCGCCCTGGCCCGGGCCCAGCTGCTGGAAGCGGCCGAGAGCCAGCACCGGGAGCAGGCCTACACCAACGCCAAGTCGTTGCGGGCCAACGTCCAGAACGCGCTGGAGGAGGGCGGCAGCACCGACGGCGGCGCCCAGATCGACATCAACGCCTTCCTCACCAACCTGTCGCGGTTCAACGGCAGCCAGCAGGCCCTCCTGCTCGACGACGGCACGTGGTATTCGCCGTTCACCATCAAAGACCAGCTCCAGGGCTACCCCCAGCTGGTCGACGGCACCCGCACGTGGAGCGTCGCCGACATGCGGATCGACGTCGCCGGCACGGTCAGCTACGCCGTGGGCATCCGCCTCGACTCGATCAACGCCACCTACTTCGAGGTCCGGTCGCTGGCCGACCTGGAGAGCACGCTGAGCTCCCTGCGGGCCATCCTGATCGGCGTGGCCACCCTGGCCAGCGGGGCCGGGGCGGCGTTCGGCTACTACTCGGCCCGGCGGGCCCTCACGCCACTGAGCCGCATCTCCACCGCCGCCAGCGCCATCGCCGACGGCGACTTCACCATGAAGCTCGACCTGGAGGACGACCGCGACCTGGCGCTGCTCGGCAGCGCGTTCAACAACATGGTGGATGCCGTGGGTCAACGGATCGAGCGGGAGCGGCAGTTCACCTCCGATGTGAGCCACGAGCTGCGGTCACCCCTCATGACCCTCACCGCCTCGGTGGAGGTGCTGGAGCGGCGCAAGGACTCCCTGCCCGACGTGGCCCAACAGGCCGTCGAGCTGCTCAGCCACGACCTCGACCGGTTCCAGCGCCTGGTGCAGGACCTGCTGGAGATCTCCCGCATGGAGGCGGGGGCGGTGCAGCTCCAGATCAGCCAGTTCCTGCTGATCGAGTTCCTCGAGAACGTGATGACCCAGAGCCGCAACCCGGGTCTGCTGATGAACTTCTCCCCCGGCGACGAGGATCTGGTGGTCTCCGCCGACAAGCGCCGTCTGGCCCAGGTGATGACGAACCTGATCGAGAACGCCGAGAAGTACGGGGGCGGCGCCACCGGGATCTCGTACGAGGTGGTGGACGACGACGTGCAGATCGTGGTGGAGGACAACGGCCCCGGTGTGCCGGCCGAGGAGCGGGACCGGATCTTCGAGCGATTCGCCCGCATGGGCGGGGTGGCCGGCAACCGGTCGGCCGATGCCGGCTTCGGCCTCGGGTTGTCACTGGTGGGTGAGCACGTGCGCCTCCACGGCGGCCAGGTGTGGGTGACCGACCGGATCGACGGCCAGCACGGGGCCCGCTTCGTGGTGCAGCTCCCACTGGGCCCCGACCGCGAGCTGCACGAGGAGATGGCGTCGTGAGCGGGCGGCTGTCGTTCGCCGCCCGGGCCCAGCTGCTGGCGGTGGCCCTTCTCACCCTGGCCGGCTGCGCCATCGCCGTCGACAGCGCCCCCCGGCCGGTGGCCAATCTCCCGGAGGATCTGTTCGGCCCCACCACCACCCCCACCGTCGTGCCCGACCAGGCGCCCAACCGCCTGTTCCTCTACTTCGTGAACGCCTCCAACAACCTGGTTCGGGTCGGCCTCCCCCGCGATGCCCAGGCCACCCCCCAGGAGGCGATCGACGCCCTGGTGGCACCGAGCCAGGACGTGCTGGCCGCCGGGCTCACCACCCGGGTCCCGGAACTGGGTTTCACCGCCAACCCGGGGATCGGCGAGGGAGGCGTGCTCACCGTGACCGTCACCGGATCCGAGCTGCGGGCCACGGCCGACGCCGACCCGCCGAAGGTGGCGAAGATCTACGCCCAGATCGTGTGCACCGTGTCGGAGCTCGGGGTGAGTGCCTCGGCGGTGGAGATCAAGGACGAGGAGGGCCAGATCCCGGTGCTCGTGTCGACGGGACTCACCCCCGAGGTCCGCCCGGTGACCCGCTCCGATTTCGCCGATTGCCACGCCGACCCGACCCCGCCGGCGCTGGTGCCCACCACCACCACCCGCCTCGTCACCACCACCCGGCGGCTCGACCCGCCCAGCGTCACCGAGGCCACCGTGGCCCCCGGGACCGACACCGCCACCACGGTGATTCCCTGACCGTCGGGCGAAGGGCGCTCAGGCGAAGAAGTGGCGGGCCGTGTCCCACAGCTCGGCGCTGATGGGCTTGAGCTTGGCGATGGCGTCCTTCAGGGGCACGAGCACGATGTGGTTGGACTGGAGAGCCACCATGTGACCCCAGGCCTGGTCGTGCACGGCGTCGATGGCGGCCACCCCGAAGCGGGTGGAGAGCACCCGGTCGAACGCGGTGGGGGTGCCACCCCGCTGTACGTGGCCCAGGATCGTGACCCGGGTGTCGTAACCGGTCCGCTTCTCGATCTCGCCGGCCACGGTGTTGGCGATCCCGCCCAGGCGGATGTGGCCGTACTCGTCGTACTCGTCGGGCGGGGACGGCAGGGTGCCGGACCGGGGCTTGGCCCCCTCGGCCACCACCACGATGGAGGCGTAGCGCCCGCTGGAGTGACGCTGGGTCAGGGCGGCGCACACCTCGTCGATGTCGAACGGGTGCTCGGGAACGAGCGTGATGGTGGCGCCGCCGGCGATCCCGGCCCAGGTGGCGATGTGGCCGACGTGGCGGCCCATGACCTCCACCACCATCACCCGGTTGTGGCTCTCGGCCGTGGTGTGGAGGCGGTCGATGGCCTCGGTGGCGATGGTGACCGCGGTGTCGAACCCGAACGTGGTCTCGGTGAGGCTGATGTCGTTGTCGATCGTCTTGGGCACACCGACGAAGGGCATGCCCAGACCCACCAGCTCGTTGGCGCACGACAGGCTGCCTTCGCCCCCCACCGTGATCACGGCGTCGAGCTGGTTCTTGGCCAGTGTCTCGCGCACCTTCTCGACACCGTCGTCCACCATGAACGGGTTGATCCGGCTGGTGCCGATGATGGTGCCACCCCGGGGCAGTGTGCCCCGCAACTGCTCGACGTCGAGATCCATGAACTCGTTGTCGATCAGGCCCCGGTAGCCGTCGACGAATCCCAGCACCTCGTCGCCGTAGAAGCGCACACCCTTGCGCACGACTGCCCGGATGACCGCGTTCAGGCCCGGACAGTCGCCGCCGGCGGTCAGAATCCCGATTCGCATGGCGCTGCAACCCTTCAATGAATCCGAGCGGTACAGCCTAACGGGTCCCCTTCGGGGACCTGGAGTTTCGGCTGCGGCGAAACATCCCGACTCTCTTCGCCCGTCCCATCGGCCACTCGACGCCGGCTCTTAGCATGGTGCCCATGCCCATCGTGGTGGCCATCGACGCAGGAACCACCGGGGTGCGGGCCCTCGCCATCGACGAGCGCTCGTCGGTGGTCGGCCTGGCCTACCGGGAGCTGACCCAGCACTTCCCCCGCCCCGGGTGGGTGGAGCACGACCTCGACGAGATCTGGGCCAAGCTGACCGAGGTGCTGTCCGAGCTGGTGCCCCAGCTGTCCGAGCCGGTGGCGGCGGTCGGGATCACCAACCAGCGGGAGACCGTGGCCGCCTGGGACCGCCGCACCGGCCGGCCCCGGCACCGGGCCATCGTGTGGCAGGACCGGCGTACGGCCGACCGCTGCACGGATCTGGCCGGGGCTGGTGCGCTGGACGTGGTCCGACGCCGCACCGGGCTCGTGCTCGACCCGTACTTCTCGGGCACCAAGTTCGGGTGGCTGCTGAACGAGGGCGGGGTGGCGGCCGACGCCGACCTGGCGCTGGGCACGATCGACAGCTGGGTGCTGTGGAACCTCACCGGCGGGGCGGTGCACGCCACCGAGCCGTCGAACGCCTCCCGCACGATGCTGTTCGATCTGGAGGACCTGAGCTGGTCGGGAGAGCTGGCCGAGCTGCTGGGGGTGCCGGTGGCGGCCCTGCCCGAGGTCCGTCCGTCGAGCGGGCGGTTCGGCACCACAGCCCTCGGGACGTCGGCTCTGGGAGCCGGGATCCCGATCAGCGGGGTCGCCGGCGACCAGCAGGCGGCCCTGTTCGGACAGGCCTGTTTCGCCCCCGGGATGACCAAGAACACCTACGGCACCGGCAGCTTCGTGCTGATGAACGTGGGCGACCGGTGCCCGCCCCCGGTCGACGGGCTGCTGACCACGGTGGGGTGGACGCTGGGCCCCGACCAGCCCGCCACCTACGCCTACGAGGGGGCCATCTTCGTCACCGGGGCCGCCGTCCAGTGGCTGCGGGACGGGCTGGGGCTGATCGGCGACGCGGCCGAGATCGGGCCGCTGGCCGCCTCGGTCCGACACCACCGGCGACGTGTTCCTGGTGCCGGCGTTCGCCGGGCTGGGCAGCCCGTGGTGGGACCCGTGGGCCCGGGGCACGATCGTGGGTCTCACCCGGGGCACGGGCCGGGCCGAGTTGGCCCGGGCCGTGGTGGAGGCGATGGCCTACCAGACCCGCGACGTGGTGGAGCTGATGGTGCAGGCGTCGGCCCAGCCGCTGGCCGAGCTGCGGGTGGACGGTGGGGCCTCGGTGATGGACCTGCTCCTCCAGCTCCAGGCCGACCAGCTCGGGGTGCCGGTGACCCGCCCGGCCCAGACCGAGACCACGGCCCTGGGCGCCGCCTACCTGGCCGGGCTGGCCGAAGGGGTGTGGGGCTCGCTCGACGACGTCACCGCGTCGTGGTCGCTCGACGTCCGGGTGGCCCCGGCCCCCGAGCGCTCCCCCGCCGACACCCTCTACCGCCGCTGGCTTCAGGCCGTGGAGCGCTCCCGGGGCTGGGCCCAGGAATGACCCCGAAGTAGGAGCCTGAGTGGCGCTGAGCGCCGCTCAGGCTCCTACGTTCGCTAGCCGTGGAGCTCGGGCAGGGCTCGGCGCAGGCCGCGGATGGCCTGGGCCGTCCGCTGCTCGTTCTCGATCAGGGCGAACCGCACATGGCCCTCGCCGCCCGGGCCGAAGCCGACACCGGGTGACGTGGCCACCTTGGCCTCCGACACGAGGAACGAGCTGAACTCGAGCGAATCCATGTGGGCGTAGGGCTCGGGGATCGGGGCCCACACGAACATCGTGCCCTTGGGCCGCTTGACCGACCAGCCGATGGCGTCGAGCCCGTCGCACAGGGCGTCGCGCCGGGCCTGGTAGATCTCCCGCACCAGCTTGGGGTGCTCGGCCGCGTCGTTGAGGGTGACGGTGGCGGCGATCTGGATGGGTTGGAAGGTGCCGTAGTCGAGGTAGCTCTTGAGCTTGGCCAGCGCCGCCACCACCTCGGGGTTGCCCAGCAGGAACGCCACCCGCCACCCGGCCATGGAGAACGACTTGGTCATCGAGTACAGCTCGACGCAGCGACTCTTGGCCCCCGGCACCTGCAGGATCGACGGCGGGTTGTAGCCGTCGAAGCCGATGTCGGCGTAGGCGTTGTCATGCACGACGATGAGGTCGCGCTGCTCGGCGAACTCCACCACCCGGGTGAAGAAGTCGAGGTCGACGCACACCGTGGTGGGGTTGTGGGGAAACGAGATCACCAGCACCCGGGGCTTGGGCCAGGAGTACTCCCAGGCCCGCTCCAGGTTGGCGATGAACTGCTCGCCCTCGGCCAGCGGCACCTCGCGGATGGCGGCCCCGGCGAAGATCGGGCCCCAGATGTGGATCGGATACGAGGGGGCCGGCACCAGGCAGGCGTCGCCCGGCTGGAGCAGCACCCACATGAGATGGGTGAAGCCCTCCTTGGCCCCGATGATGTTGAGCACCTCGGTCTCGGGGTCGAGATCCACCCCGAAGCGGGTCTGGTACAGGTTGGCCGCCGCTTCCCGCAGCTTGGGGATGCCCTTGGACGCCGAATAGCGGTGGTTGCGGCCGAGCTGGGCCGCCTCGCACAGCTTGTCGACCGCCATCGGCGGCGACGACAGGTCGGGGTTCCCGAACCCGAAATCGATCACGTCGTCGCCGGCCCGGCGGGCGTTGGTCTTCAGCTCGTTGATGATCGAGAAGACGTAGGGGGGAAGCTGGCTGATCCGGCGGAACTCCATGGGGCCGACACTACCGGCCTCACTGCGCTCCCCCGGCGATTTCCGGCGCCCCCCGGTCGAAGAATTCGCTCTGCCGGGGCGGGATCAGCGGTCGCGGCCGGCGGCCAACGGCTTGGGCCGACTCACCAGGGCCTGACCCAGGCCGGCCTCGTCGGCCCACCGACGGGCCGAGGCCCGGTCCGAGACCACCACCACCTGGAGCCCGCCGGAGAGCTGGCGGCACCGGTCGAGCACCTGGTCGAGCTCGTCGTCGGCCAGCCCGGCGAAGGCGCCCACGATGACCATGGGCAGCGAGCCCCGGGCGTCGACGGCCACCTGGGTGGCCACCGCCGCCACCCGGGCCAGGAGGGTGTCGAGGTCGAGCGGTTCCCCGGCGCTGCGGCGCCCGGCCTCGGTGCGCAGCCGGTTCAGCTCGGCCGCCGACGCGGTGGCCGTCGCCTCGGCCCGGGGCAGGCGGGCCAGGGCCCGCCGGTGGCGATCGACGTCGCGCCGGGCCCGGGCCAGATCGGCCTGGAACGTCTCGTCGTCCCGGTCCCGGTCGGCCATCTCGATGGCGGCCAGCCACCGCCCGGCCGCCGCCACCAGCACCGGGGCGTCGTCGGCCGAGGCGTCCACGCCGTCCGGGGGATCGTCGACCGAGGCCAGGCTCTGGCGGAGCGACGCCACGGCGGCCAGCCAGGCCGGGTTGGCCTTCTCCGCCACCAGCTCCCGCAGGGCCCGCCCCAGATCGGGGGGCAGCATGAGGCCGAGGTGGGCCCGGGCGGCGGCCCGGATGTCGAGCAGTTCCTGGTTCAACTGGCGCGATACGGCGTCGGTCTCCAGCTCGGCCTTCGTCTCGGCCAGGTTGGCCTCCGCCTCGTCCACCGCCCGCCGGGCCTGGGCCGCCGCCTCGATGCGGGCGGCCGGAGCCACCGGGTCGGTCCGGTACACGGTGTAGGCGGTCCAGCTCTCCACCCCGACCTTGGCCAGCAGCGCCTCCATCTCGGCCTGCTCCTCGGGACGCAGCACCCGGCGCCACTTGCCCCGGCGGGTGTCGTCCATCCCGGGGAACGACAGCAGCTCCAGGCGGGCCTCCTCGTCGCGGGTGAGCAGCACCGGCCGGGCCGCCCGCTCGGCCCCTGCGAGGGCCTGGCAGGCCACGGCGAGCCGGGTCTCGGACTGGGCCACGGCCGCCCGTAGGTAGGCGAAGTGCTGTTCCGCCTCCTCCACCTGGGTTTGGTAGCGCTCCCACCGCTGCCGCAGCGCGGGCACCCCCTCGGGTGCTTCCTGGATGACGGGGGCCAACCCGTCGAGCGCCGCCACCGTCTCCCGCAACCGGGTGGCCTGGGCCCGGCGCCGGGCCAGGACGGCCTCGGCGCCCGGGTCGAGACGGGCCTCCAGCACGGCCAGGCGGGCCCGGGCCGCCGGGTCGAAGTCGGCCCGCACCTCCTCCACCACCACGGCGTCGATCTCGGCCCGACGTTGCTGCTGGTCGATCAGGGCCTGGAGGCGGGGCAGGTCGTCCAGTGAGCCGGCGTCGGCGTCCACCACCACGTCGGCCGTGGTCAGGGCCCGGCCGGCCAGAGGCCCGTTGCCGCTGCCGTCCATCTCCACCAGCAGCCCCTGGTGCTGGAGGAGACCGTGGAGCCCGCGGGCCGAACCCCGGGCCAGGCGTCGCAGCGCGTCCACCAGGTCGTCCCGCTCCAGGGGGGAGACGCCATGGACGACGGTCAGGAAGGGGTGGAGGTCGACGCCGATCCGGCCCTGTCCCACATCGAGCCGCAGGATTCGCATGAGCCCTTCTTCGACGCCGGAACCCGGCGACTGAAGGCTCACAGGGGGCGGCGGCGCCCGTCGGCCCCGGCCCGGCGGAAGGGGCCGGTCAGCCCCTCGAGTCGACGGCCTGCACCCGGTCCTTGAACCGCTGGAGGGCCGACTCCACGATCTTGTCCTCGGCCCGGCGCTTCACGTAGCCGGGCAGGGGAAGCTTGAGGTCGACGATCAACTCGTAGGTCACGTCGGTTGACGGCTCGGCCTCGGTGCTCGACGGCGCCGGCTCGAACAGGTAGGCCCCTTCGAGACGGCTGGTGAGGTCGCCCTCCACCAACGTCCAGGCCAGCCGTTCGGGGGCCCGGGACAGGTCGTAGGCCAGCACGTAGGAGGTCTGGCGGCCCATGCCGGTGGCCTCGAACCGGGCCCGCAGCGGGCGCCCCTGCTCGTCCCGTTCCTGCACCTCCACCGAGGAGATGCCCTTCACCCACTCGGGGTAGGCCTCCAGGTCGAGGCCCACGGCGAAACAGGTCTCCACCGGGGCGGCGACCGTGGTCAGGACGACGGTGTGCTCGTTGGCCGGGAGATCATGCACCGGGACAGAGGTTACCGGACACCGGCGCTAGCGACGTGGTCCTGAACCCGACCGGGCGACCAGAGGGAGCGATATCCCCTCGATGGGCTCGGCCCGCACGATCGCCTGGTGGAGTCGCTGGGCCAACTGGTCGTAGTCGAGCTCGGCCCGCACCCGCTGCCGGGCCGCCCGGCCCATCCGCTGGCGGGTCTCGGGGTCGTTGGCCAGCGTGGCCAGGGCCCGGGCCACGGCCCGCACGTCGCGCGGTCGGGGCTCGACCAGGCCGGTGATGCCGTGCTTCACCGCCTCGTGGGCGCCGCCGGAACGGCCCGCCACCTGGGGGATCCCGGCCGCCGCCGCCTCCAGGAACACGATGCCGAACCCTTCCTGCTCCAGGCCGAGCCAGCGGTCGTGGCACAGCATGGCCATGGCGTCGGCCGCCCCGTAGAGGCGGGCCACGTCGTCGTTGGCCAGGCTGCCGAGCAGCCGGGCCGGGGCCCGGGTGTTCACGATGAGCCTCGCCAGCTTGTCCTGCTGGCGGCCGGCGCCGCCGATCAGCACCTGGATGGGCAGTCCCTCGCCGGCCAGCTGGGCCGCCGCCTTGATCAGCACATCCATGCCCTTGCGGGGCACGAGTCGGTTGACACTCGCCACCACGAACTGCTCGTCGCTCAGGTTCAACCCGTTGCGGGCGGCCGCCCGCTGGCGGGGGTCGAGGGGCCGGAACCGATCGGCGTCCACCCCGGGAGGGATGACCACCGCCGGCAGCGAGCGCCCGGCGCACCGGGCCGCCTCGGCCATCGGGTAGTTCCCGGCGGCCACGATCAACGAGGCCGAACGCAGGATGCGGGCCAGCAACTGGCCGGCCACCGGCAGACGGCCCGGCACCGTCACCTCGGCCCCGTGGAGGATCAACCCGTAAGGCCGGCTCAGCCGGGGCCCGATGGCCCCCAGTGGCAGGGCGGGATCGAGCAACACCAGGTCGGCGTCGATCTCGTCGGCCAGAGCGTCGATCCGCCGGATGAGCGACGGGGTGGGTGTGAGAACACCCCGGGTCCCCCGCTCCACCCGGAACGCCTGCTCGGCGTCGAATGCGGCGTCGCCCGGGTGGGACGTGGTGTACACCGCGAACGAGTCCGGTGGGAGGCGTCGCCACAACTCCCACAGGTAGTTCTGTATCCCACCGAACTTGGGTGGGAAGTCATTCGTCACCAGCACATGGCGTTTCATCTATCCGGTTTCCCCTCCGGCGCCCATACCGACCTCACGTCCAGTTCCTACCCCGTCCTGCTGTTTGCCTCGACGTTCGGTCTACCGCAGCGCTCATCGTAGAGGGGTTCTGGCCTGGACCGGGGCCACCACCTCCGCCCGGACCAGCGGATCGGGGTCGGCGGCAGCACCGTCGGCCAGCATGTCCGAGGCCGAGACGGCGGGCCGCCCACACCGCATGGGCCCGCAGAAGCGGGTTGTCGATGGGCCAGATAGTCGGCCAGCAGCGGCTCCAACGCCGGGTCTCCGGGCTCCCCCGTGTTGCCCAGGACCACCAGCGCCGTGCGGCGGATGACGTCGGGGTCGCGGTTGGCCACGTACCAGCGGCCGAGCCGGTCGAGCAGGGCGTCGTCGCCGGCGGTGAGGATCCATCGCACCGGAACCCAGGTCAGCGCCGTCGCCCCCTCTGCCGGCGGCGGCTGGCGCCGGTCCCGGAGCCGGTTCTCGGGGCACGGGTCCTGGCAGGCGTCGCAGCCGTAGATGCGGTCGGCCACCGCCTCCGCGGTGCTCCACCGGAATCGGATCGGCCGACTGCACGAGCCAGGCGATGCAGCGGCGGGCGTCGAGCACCCCGGGCGCCACCAGGGCGCCGGTGGGGCAGCCGTCGAGGCAGGCGACGCACGGGCCGCACCCGTCGGCCAACGGCTCGGCTGTGCCATCACCGTGACTGTCGGCGACGCCGCCGGCGTCGCCGGCGGGCCGGGCCTCCGAGGGCTGTGCCAGCGGGGCGTCGGTGACGATCACACCCACCACGAACCAGCTCCCCGCCCCCGGCACCAGCAGGTTGGCGTTCTTGCCGTACCAGGCCAGGCCGGCCCGCCAGGCGGCGTTGCGGTCGACCAGGTCGTTCGAGTCGGCCACCACCCGGGTGGTCCAGCCGTTCGCCCGCAGCAGGGCCGCCATCGGCTCGAGGCCCCGGGCCAGCTGGCGGTAGAAGTCGTCCCGGGCGTAGCGGGCCACCCGCCCGGCGGCCTCGTCCGGGGCCGGTGGCTCGGCCCGCTGGTAGCCGAGGAGCCCCACCACCATCGAGGCCGCCCCTCGCAGCAGCTGGCCCGGATCGGTGGACCGCTCCGGGTTGCGGTAGGTGAACTGCATGGCCCCGTTGAGCCCGGCCGCCCGTCGCCGCAGCAGGGCGGAGCGGGCCGGTTCCAACACATCGGCCGTGGTGAAGCCCACGGCGTCGAGCCCGGCCTCCAGCCCCAGCCGGCGCAGCTCGGCCGGGGACACCGCCACCCGGGGCGGCGGCGGAGGGATCTGGGCCCGCGACGTCATGGCCCCCAGCATGCCCGGCTAAAGAGCACCGGCCGACCGTGCCGATGGAGTGGCGATGAGGGGAGCCCAGATGACCGGATCAACACATCAACTCATCCACTTTGCCTACACGAGCATCCTGGCGCCGGAGCGCACCGCCGCTGACCTCCTGCCGATCCTCACCAAGGCCCGGCGCACCAACGCCGGGCTGCAGGCCACCGGGATCTTGTGTTGCCACCAGCGCAGCTTCTTCCAGGTGCTGGAGGGGCCCCGTCAGCAGATCGACGATCTCTACCGAGCGGATCGCACGCGATCCCCGTCACGTCCGGGTGACCCAGCGCATGCACGAGCCGATCCCCGAGCGCTCGTTCCGGGACTGGACGATGGGCCTGATTGAGCCGACCCAGGCCGACCTGGCCGCGGTGCCCGGGCTGGCGCCGGTCGTCGCCGCCGGGGGCTCGCTGGCCGACCTCGATGCCGCCCAGGCGCGGGCCCTGCTCGACTCGCTGTCCCGGGGCCCGCTGCGCCTGCGGTGCGAGACGGCCATGGTGAGCTCGCTCCTCACCGCTCAAGCCGGGCGGTAGCCTTCACGCCGTGAAGGCGCTCCAGTTCAGCCGGAAGGAGGCCCGCTACGCAGCGGCCGCCGTGTCGTCTCGGCTGCGGCCGGGCAGCGGGGCCAAGGTGGGCCCGCTCGACCTGGTGGACGTCGACCCGCCCGATCTGCCCGGGCCCGGGTGGGAGCGGGTCACGCCCCTCCTGGCCGGTATCTGCGGCTCCGATCTGGCCACGGTGGAGGGCCGCTCGGCCCGCTACTTCGAGCCCTGGGTCTCGTTTCCGTTCGTTCCCGGCCACGAGGTGGTGGGCCGCCTGGCCGACGGCACCCGGGTGGTGGTGGAGCCGGTGCTGGGCCACGAGGCCCGCGGCTTCGAGCCCCCCTTCCCCGGCGCCAGCCCGGGCGACGGCAACGACTACCGCCATCTGGTGGCCGGGCCCCTCGAACCCGGCATCCAGATCGGCTACTGCTGCTCCACCGGCGGCGGCTGGTCGGGCGGGCTGGTGGCCCACCGGTCCCAGATCCACCCGGTGGCCGACGGCGTGTCGGACGAGGCGGCGGTGATGATCGAGCCCACCGCGGTGGGCGTCCACGCCGCCATGAAGGCCCGGCTGCAACCGGGGGCCACGGTGGTGGTGCTGGGGTCGGGCACGATGGGCCTGGTGACGATCGCCGCCCTCCGCCACCTCACCGAGGCGGCCACGATCATCGCCAGCGCCAAGTACCCGGAGCAGTCGGCCCTGGCCCGCAAGCTGGGGGCCGACATCGTGGTGGAACCGAAGGAGCTGGCCCGGGCCGTGCGCCGGGCCACCGGCAGCTACGTGATCGGGGGCGACCTGTCGGCCGGGGCCGACGTGGTGATCGACGCCGTGGGCTCCGAGGCCTCGGTCGACGAGGCCATCGGCATCACGAGGCCCCGGGGCCGGGTGGTGCTGGTGGGCATGCCGGGCCGGGTGTCGGTGGACCTCACGGCCCTCTGGCACCGGGAGACCGAGCTGGTGGGGGCGTACACCTACGGCACCGAGACCATGCCCGACGGCACCACCCGCCGCACGTTCGACCTGGCCGCCGAGCTGGCGGCCCGGGCCGATCTGGGGGCCCTGGTGTCGGCCACCTATCCCCTCGACCGCTACCAGGACGCCCTGGCCCATGCGGCCAACGCCGGGCCCCGGGGCGCCGTCAAGATCTGCTTCGACCTGCGTTGACGTGCGCCCTTCGGGCGCCCCGGGTTCGCCTACGGCGAACACCGCCAGGTGCGCCCTTCGGGCGCCCCGGGTTCGCCTACGGCGAACACCGCCAGGTGCGCCCTTCGGGCGCCCCGGGTTCGCCTACGGCGAACACCGCCAGGCACGGATCTGCGCCCGGTGACATCAGGCACTAGGCTGACGGGTCACAGCCAGACAGCTAGGAGGCACGTCCGTGAACAGCCCGGCCACCCTCGAAGTCACCGATACCGCCCTTCTCGACCGCGAGCTCCTGCTCGACGACGAGGAACTACTGGAAGACGAGTTGCTGGTCGAGGAGATCTCGATCGATGGCATGTGCGGTGTCTACTGAGCCGCCCGGCGCCGCTCAGATCCACCCCACCAGCAGCCCCACCACGTCAGCCATCCTGGCCGAGCGGTTGCGGCTCCACCCTCGGGTGGCGCTGCGCCCCGAGCCGTTCGGGGCGCTGGCCTATCACTACGGCAACCGCCGTCTGAACTTTCTCCGCTCCCCCGACCTGGTGCGCCTGGTCGACGATCTCGGCAACCATCCAACCGTCGAGGCGGCCCTCGTGGCCTGTGACATCGACCCCAGCCGGTGGCCCTCCTTCACCCGGGCCCTGGCGTCGCTGGCCGCCTCCGACTTCCTCGAAACCGTGGAGCCATGACGACACGAACCGCCAGCGGCCGTAAGGGCGAGACCCTCACCGATGAGCTGAAGCGGGGCCTCGACGCCCCCATCTGCCTCACCTGGGAGCTCACCTACGCCTGCAACCTGGCCTGCGTCCACTGCCTGAGCTCCTCGGGCCGGCGCGATCCGAACGAGCTGTCGACGGCCGAGGTGATCGACCTGATCGACCAGTTCGCCGCCATGCAGGTGTTCTACGTGAACATCGGCGGCGGCGAGCCCATGATCCGGCCCGACTTCTACGACCTGATCGACCACGCCACGTCCTCGGGCGTCGGCGTGAAGTTCTCCACCAACGGCTCGCGCATCGACGCCGCCGGGGCCCGCCGCCTGGCCGGGATGGACTACACCGACATCCAGATCTCGATCGACGGGGCCGACGCCGCCACCAACGACGCGGTGCGGGGCCAGGGCTCGTTCGCCACGGCCACGGCGGCCATGGACCACCTGGCCGAGGCCGGGTTCGGGCCGTTCAAGATCAGCGTGGTCATGACCCGCCAGAACATCCCGCAGCTCGACGCCTTCGAGGCCCTGGCCGACCGGTACGGCGCCGAGCTGCGCCTCACCCGCCTCCGCCCGGCCGGCCGGGGGGCCGACTCGTGGCACGAGCTGCACCCGCAACCGGCCCAGCAGGTGGAGCTGTACAACTGGCTGATCGAGCGGCCCCACGTGCTCACGGGAGACTCGTTCTTCCATCTCAACGCCCTGGGCGACCAGAACCTGCCGGGCCTCAACCTGTGCGGGGCGGGCCGGGTGGTGTGCCTCATCGATCCCGTGGGCGACGTCTACGCCTGCCCCTTCGTGCTCCATGACGAGTTCAAGGCCGGGAGTGTGCGTGATCCCGGCGGGTTCGCCGCCGTATGGCGCGCCTCGGACCTGTTCCGCTCGCTGCGGGAGCCTCAGTCGGCCGGAGCGTGCGCCTCCTGTGGCCAGTTCGACGCCTGCCAGGGCGGCTGCATGGCGGCCAAGTTCTTCACCGGCCTCCCCCTCGACGGCCCCGACCCGGAGTGCGTGACCGGCCACGGCGAGGCCGCCCTGGCCGGGGTGGTGGTCGGCGCCCGACCCGAACCGACCTCCAACCACTCCAAGCCGTCCCCCGTCGCCTTCATCTCCAAGCCCCGGCGCTGAGCCCCGGGCCAACCGATCCCTCCGGCCGATGACGTCCGATCCCCAGCCCGAACCCATCGCCGGCGCCGAGCCCACCGGCGCGCCGGGCGCCCCGCCCGGCGACGACGGCCCCGGCCGGGCCACCCTGGTCACGGTCGAACGTCGGGGCCCGGTGGGGGTGGTCCATCTCGACGACGGCCGGGCCAACGCCCTGGGCCCGCCCATGCTGGCCGCCATCGAGGCCGCGTTCGACGAGATCGAGGCCGACCCCGAGTTGGGGGCCATCGTGGTGGTGGGCCGGCCCGGTCGGTTCAGCGCCGGATTCGACCTGAACCTGATCCGCTCGGGCGACACCGAAGCGGTGAAGGCCATGGTCCGCCGGGGCGGCGACCTGGTGATGCGCTGTTACGGCCCCGGCCTGCCGGTGGTGGCGGCCTGCACCGGCCACGCCCTGGCCGCCGGGGCCCTGCTGCTGTTGGGTTGCGACGTGCGGGTGGGGCCCGACACCACCGGCCCCGAGGCCCCGAAGATCGGGCTCAACGAGGTGGCCATCGGGCTCACCCTCCCCCCGTGGGCCCTCGCCATCGCCAAGGAGCGCCTGAACCCCCTCCATGCCCAGCGGGCCGTGGTCAACGGGCACCTGGCCGACGGGCCGACGGCGGTGGCGATGGGGTACCTCGACCTGGCGGTCCCACCAGAGGAGGTGGTGGAGCGGGCCGTGTACGAGGCCACGGTGCTGGCCGCGCTGGACCGGGCCGCCTACGCCGCCACCGTCGCCGCGTTCCGGGGGCCGGTGCTCGAAGCGATGGACCGCCGCAGCGGCCCATGAACCTGCTGAGCCCGCTGGCCCTGCGCCACCACACGGCCCGGTGCCGGGTGCTGTTCGGGCCCCACGAGACGAACCTCGGCGACGGGCGGGCCTTTTCCAGCCGCCACGCCGCCTACTACCGGGCCCGGGCCGAGGGCGGCGCCGGGATCATCGTCACCGAGGAAGCGTCGGTCCACCCCACCGACTGGCCCTACGAGCGCTGCCCCGACGCCGAAGGGGCCGGCCCGGGATGGGCCGACATCGCCGCCGCCTGCCACCCCACCGGCGCCCTGGTGGTGGCGGCGCTGGGCCACAGCGGCGGCCAGGGCAGCTCGGCCTACTCCCAGCGTGAGCTCTGGTCGCCGTCCGACGAGCCCGAGGTCAACAGCCGCGAGGTCCCCAAGGTCATGGAGGGGGCCGACATCGACGCCGTGGTGGCCGGCTTCGCCCGGGCCGCCGCCACCGCCGCCGCCGCCGGCCTCGACGGGGTGGAGGTCAACGCCGGCCAGCACAGCCTGGTCCGCCAGTTCCTGTCGGGCCTCACCAACCGCCGGGGCGACGACTACGGGGCCGACCGGGCCCGCCTGGCCCGCCAGGTGCTCACCGCCGTGCGGGCCGCCCTCGGCCCCGATCCCCTGCTCGGGCTGCGCCTGAGCTGCGACGAGCTGGCCCCCTGGGCCGGCCTCACCCCTGAGCTGGCGGCCGACGTGGCCCGGGAGCTGGCCCCCCTGGTCGACTACCTGGTGGTGGTGCGGGGTTCGATCTTCACCGTGGCCGAGACCCGGCCCACCGGCCACCATGCCGCCGGGTTCAACCTGGAGCTGGCGGGCGCCATCCGCCAGGCCATCGGCGCGACGGTGCCGGTGGTGGCCCAGGGCTCGATCGTGGACGCCGACCAGGCCGACGAGGCCCTGGCCGCCGGCCGGTGCGACGCGGTGGAGATGACCCGGGCCCAGATCGCCGACGCCGCCCTGGTGGCCAAGCTCCGGCGCCGGGAGAGCCCCCGGCCCTGCGTGCTGTGCAACCAGTGGTGCCGGGTGCGGGACAACCGCAACCCGATCGTGAGCTGTATCGCCGACCCCCGGGCCGGCCACGAGACCACCGACCCGGTGGAGCCGGCCGGGCAGCTCCCGACCGCTCATCCGGCCGCCGGCCGTCCCCTCGCCCCGTCACCCCTCGGCGGCCCGGAGCGGCCGCCCCTGCTGGTGGTGGGAGCGGGCCCGGCCGGCCTGGAGGCGGCCCGGGTGGCGGCCCGCCTGGGACTGCCGGTCACCCTCTGGGAGGCGACGGCCGACGTCGGAGGCATGGCCCGCATCGTGGCCCGGGCCCCCGGTCACCACCGGTTCGCCCGGCTGATGGAGTGGCTGGCCGACGACGCCACGGCCCACGGCGCCGAGCTGATCACCGGTCGGGCCGCCACCGACGCCGACCTGGCCGCCTGGCCCGGGCCCGTGATCCTGGCCACGGGCGGCCGCCCGGCCCCGCCGGGGTTCGAGGTGGACGCGGGAGCGGTGGTGCTGACTCCGGAGGCGGTGCTGGCCGCCGACGACGCCGAGCGGGCCGAGCTGGTGCCGGAGTCGGTGGTGATCTGGGACCCGCTGGGCGGCCCGATCGCCGTAGGGGTGGCCGAGGCGCTGGCCTGGACCGGCCGGCGGATCACGTTCTGCACGCCCGACCCGATCGTGGGCACGCTGCTGTCGCTCACCGGCGATCTGCCCGGGGCCAACGTCCGGCTCCAGCAGGCCGGGATCGCCATCGAGCGCCGGGTGCTGCTCCGCCGGGTGGCCCCCGGCACGGCCACCGTCGAGCACCGCTTCAGCGCCCAGCGCACCGAGCTGGACGCCGGCGCCGTGATCGACTGCGGCCACCGCCTCCCGGCCGACGGGCTGACAGACGGTCCGGGCGGCGGCCCTACCGGGTCGCCCCGGGCGGGGGTGGTGCGGGTGGGCGACGCCGTGGCCCCCCGCACGGTGGGTGACGCCATCAGCGAGGGCCGGGCGGCCGCCCTCGCGCTGGCTCCGGCCGGCCTCACCGCAGCCGGGGCCGCGGCGGTGGTCGGAGTGGGGGCCGGGGCCGGCCTGACCGTAGGGGGCGCCGCCGGAGGGGGCGGAGCGGTATGAGCGCCGGTGGCCGGTACCGCTACCTGTTCAGTCCGCTGCGGGTGGGTTCGCTGACGCTGGCCAACCGGATCGTGTTCAGCGCCCACCTCACGAACTACGCCACCCAGAGCGGCATGCCGTCGGCCCAGCACGCCGCCTACTACGAGGCCCGGGCCGCCGGTGGGGCGGGCCTGATCATCACCGAGGAGCATTCGGTCCACCCCACCGACTGGCCCTACGAGAAGATGATCCACGCCTTCCGGCCCGACGTGGTCGAGGGGTACCGGCGGATCACCGCCGCCGTCCACCGCCACGGGGTGCCGATCCTGGCCCAGATCAACCACAACGGGGGCCAGGCGTCGTCGATGTACACCCGGCGGCCGCTGTGGGCCCCGTCGCCGGTGCCCGATCCCCTGTTCCGGGAGGTCCCCAAGGCCGTCGACCAGCACGAGATCGACGAGATCGTGCGGTCCTACGCCACGGTGGCCGCCCGCTGCATCGAGGGTGGATTCGACGGGGTGGAGCTCCAGTGCTCCCACTCGTCGATCGTGCGGGGCTTCCTGTCACTGGCCACCAACCACCGCACCGACGGCTACGGGGGCAGCCTGGCCAACCGGGCGCGGCTGCTGCACGAGATCGTGGCCGCCGTGCGCCACGCCCTGGGCCCGGCCCCGGTACTGGGCGTGCGGCTGTGCGGCGACGAGCTGATCGAGGGCGGTACCACCATCGACGAGGCGGTGGCCCTGGCCCGCGCCATCGAGGAGCGGGGCGGGGCGGACTACATCAACACCTCGATCGGGGTGGCCACGGCGTCGCTCTACATGATCGAGGCGTCGATGCACGTGCCGCCGGGGTACGCCACGTTCATCCCGTCGGCCATCCGGGCCGCCGTGCGCCTGCCGGTGGTGGGCGTGGGGCGGTTCAAGGACCCCCTGCAGGCCGAGCGGGCGCTGGCCGAGGGCCACGCCGACCTGATCGGGGTGGTTCGGGGTCAGATCGCCGACCCCGACTTCGCGGTGAAGGCCCGGGCCGGGCGCACCGAGGAGATCCGGCTGTGCCTGTCGTGCAACCAGGAATGTGTGGGCCGCATGGGCCTCAACCGGTGGCTGGGCTGCATCGAGAACCCCGACACGGGCCGGGAGGCGGCGCCCGTGGGGCCGCCCCGTACCCGGGCGGCGCTGACCCTGGCCACCGGTGCCCATCACACGGCGGCCGATCCCACCACGGCCGATTCCACCCCGGCCGATCCGACGACGGCGATGCCCGGCAACAGGCACGCCAACGGGAACGGCGGGCTCTCCACACCCCACCTCGTGGTGGCCGGCGGGGGGCCGGCCGGTCTGCAGGCGGCGGTGAGCGGGGCCCAGCGGGGCTGGCGGGTGACGTTGCTCGAGCGCCAGAGCCAGCTCGGCGGCCAGGTGCGGTTGGCCGCCACCGTGCCCAACCGGGCCGAGCTGGGCGACCTGGTGCGCAACCTGGCCGGTGAGGCCCGACGACGCGGGGTCGACATCCACCTCGGCACCGACGCCACGGCCGAGCGGGTGGAGATGCTGGCCCCCGACGCCGTGGTGGTGGCCACCGGGGCCGTGCCCCAGCGCCCGTGGTGGGCGCCTCCGCCCGACGGCGGGGGCGAGCGGATCTGCGACGTGGTCGACGTGCTCACCGGGGCCGCCTCCCCCACCGGCTCGGTGGTCGTGATCGACGACATCGGCTTCCACCACGCCACCTCGGTGGCCGAGCTGCTGGCCGATCGGGGCTGCCAGGTGGAGATCGTCACCAAGTCGATGGTCGTGGGCCAGGACCTGGGGATCACCCTCGACATGGAGAGCTGGTGGTTCCGGGCCTCGGCCAAGGGCATCGTCCAGACCATCGACCGGGTGGCCATGGGCTACGACGCCGGCACCCTCACCCTCCTCCACCACCCCACCGGGGCCGACGACACCCGCTCCCCCGACTGGGTGGTGCTGGCCGTGCCGCCCCGCCCGGCCGACGAGCTCTACCTGACCCTGGCCGAACGGGCCGCCGGAGCCGGTGGGTCGGGCGGCCCCGAATGGCTGCTCCAGCGGATCGGCGACTGCCTGGCCCCCCGCCGGGCCCACGCCGCCGTGGTGGAGGGCCAGCGGGTGATCGACGAGATCGCCCGGGCCCTCGCGTCACCATCGAGGCTCCCGGCCGGAGCGGTCCGATGACGGCAACGGTGGTGGCCGTCGTCCCGGTGCGGCACGGCGTGCCACCGGTGGGTGCGGTGGAGACGGTGCTGGAGGCCGGTGGCCGGTGCTGGGTGGTGGGCAGCGGCACCGACGACGCCCTCTCGGCCCTGCACGGCGCCGTGACCTCGGCCCACCTGGCCGAGCTCGGCCCCTACGCCCCGGCCCGCTGGGCCGACTGGCTGGCCGCCCAGCTGCCCGCCGGGGCCACCGTGGTGCTCCCCCACTCCCCCGACGGCCGTGATCTGGCCCCCCGCCTGGCCGCCACCCTCGACCGCCCGCTCGTGTCGGGCGTGGTGGAGCTGGGCCCCGGCGTGGCCTGGGTGGCCCGCCACGGCGGGCTGGCCATGGACGAGCTGGAGCTGACCGGCCCGGTGGTGGCCACACTGCAGATCGGAGCCGGCCGCCATCCCGAGGCCCCGGCCGCCGCCCCGGCACCCGAGGTGGAGCGGGTGACCGTCGAGGCCCTCACCGGCGGGGCCGACGCCGAGCTGGTGGCCGAGCTGCCGGCCGACCCGGCCACGATGGACCTGGCCGAGGCGCCCCGCATCGTGGCCGCCGGGGCCGGCCTGGGTGACCGGGACCAGATCGCCCTGTTGGAAGCGGTGGCCGACGCCCTGGGGGCCTCGGTGGGGGCCACCCGTCTGGTGACCGACTACGGATGGCTCCCGGCCGAGCGCCAGATCGGCACCACGGGGGTGATGGTGCAGCCCGAGCTGTACCTGGCCGTGGGGGTGTCGGGGGCGGTGCAGCACACGGCCGGGCTCGGCCATCCGGCCCACGTGATCGCCGTCAACACCGACCCGTCGTGCCCCATGATGGAGCTGGCCGATCTGGCCCTGGTGTGCGACGCCCCCGCCTTCCTGGCCGAGCTGGCCCGCCTACTCGGCATCTGACCCGACCAACCCGATCTGGTGTCCCCGGCCGTCACCGGTGATGGGCTCCGACACCTGCGGGGATCAGCCGAAGGTACGGGCGGCGGTGAGGGCGTCGCGGGCCAGGTCTCGCAGGCGGACGCCGTTGGCCTTGGCCGCCCGGCGGGCCAGGCGGGCCAGGCCGGGCTTGGGCCGGGGGTTGTCGACGGTGAACATCGCCTCCACCAGGTCGCACATCATCTGGGGGTAGCGCTGCTGCACCCGGTCCGACAGCACGAGGTGGGGGGCCCGGCGCAGCTTGGCGTGGTCGGCCAGCACGAAGTTGGCCTCCAGGGCCGGTCGGTACGCCCCGAGCTGGGCCATCGAGGTGTCGCCCCGGCTCAGGGCGTCGGCCGCCACCTGCCCGGCGGCGGCCCCCGACCCGATGGCGAAGTTCACCCCCTCCAGCCAGATCCCGGCGGCCAGGCACATGCCGGCGGCGTCACCGGCCACCAGCAGCCCGGGGGCGGCCAGCGCCGGCATGGTGTCGTAGCCGCCCTCGGGAATCAGGTGGGCCGAGTACTCCAGCAGCTCGCCCCCCTCCACCAGGGGGGCCACCGCCGGGTGGGCCTTCAGCCGGGCGATCAGCTCCTCGGGGCGGGCCTTCTGGCGGCTGAGCCCGTCGAGCGACAGCACCACCCCCACCGAGACCGAGTCGAGGTTGGTGTAGAGGAAGCCGCCGCCGGCGATGCCGCTGGTGCCGCCGAGGATCTCGATGTCCACCCCGTCGCGCCCCCGCACCCCGAACCGCTGCTCGATCAGCTCCCGGGGCAGGGCCAGCGTCTCCTTGGCCCCCAGGGTGAGGTGGGCCGAGCCCTCGGCCGTGTGCAGCCCGGCCTCCTTGGCCAGGAACGAGTTGACCCCGTCGCAGGCGATCACCACGTCGGCCCGCAGCTCGCCGTCGGGCCGGTCGGTGGCCACGCCCACCACCCGGCCGTCCTGGCGGAGCAGGCCGGTGGCCGTGGTCTCGCACACCAACAGGGCGCCGGCCGCCACCGCCTGATCGGCCAGCCAGGCGTCGAAGTCGGGCCGGAAGGCGGTGACCCCGTTGTAGGGCTCACGGCCCCACTTGCCCGACCGGAAGTCGACGGTGAGGGCGGCGTCGTCGGTGAGGATCATGGTGGAGCGGCGGGTGACGTAGCGCTGCACCGGGGCCTGCCGGTACCAGTCGGGCACGAGGCCGTCGAGGATGCGGCCGTAGACCACGCCGCCGTACATGTTCTTGGAGCCGGGGAACGGTCCCCGCTCCAGCAGCACCACGTTGCGTCCGGCCCGGGCCAGCACCAGCGCCGCCGCCGACCCCGCCGGGCCGGCCCCCACCACCACCGCGTCCACGTCGCTGGCCTCGCGCATGGCCCGAGCGTAGCGACCGCCCGGCCGACGGGTCGCCCCCGGCCGCCCGGATGCCCGCTCCGCCCCTCCCCAACCGCCTCTGCCCCGCCCGAACTGCGCGACGAAAACCGCGCCCCCCACCCGTTCTGCGCCACGTTTTCAACGAATCCCAGGGAGTTCGCGACGCAGAACGCCGACGTGTCGCGATTTCCGTCGCGCAGTTTGGGGCCTGCGTCGGCGGCGGCGGGGCCTGGGCCCGGGAGCCGGGGCGCCTGAGGCGCTCGGGTCAGGGGTAGGGCTAGGGCGCGGTGGGTGACAGGACGAGCAGGGCGAGGGGCGGGATGTCGACGCTCACCGACTGCTCGAAGCCGTGGCTGGCCACCGGCTCGGTGGTCACCGCTCCGCCCGGGGTCTGACCCGAGCCGCCGTAGCCCTCGTCGTCGCTGTTGGCCAGCAGGTGCCAGGTCCCGGCCACCGGCACCCCGATCCGGTACCCCGGGCGGGGTACCGGCGTGTTGTTCGCCACCACCAGGGCCGACGGCACAGCCGGCGACTGGCCCGGGGCGTGGCGGAGGAAGGCCAGCACGCTCTGCTCCCGGTCGTCGCCGATGACCCACTCGAAGCCGGCCGGGTCACGGTCCACCAGGAACAGCGCCGGATGCGACCGGTACAGCTCGTTCAACCGCCGGACCCAGCCCTGGACCCCGGCATTGGCGGCGTTGCCCAGCAGCGACCAGGCCAGCTCGGTCTCGTGGTTCCACTCCTCCGGCACGCCCAGCTCGCCCCCCATGAACAGGAGCTTCTTGCCCGGGGCCAGCCACTGGTACCCCAGCACCACCCGGAGGTTGGCGAACTGCTGCCACTCGTCACCCGGCATCTTGGCCAGCAGGCTGCCCTTGCCGTGCACCACCTCGTCGTGCGACAGCGGCAGCACATAGTGCTCGGCGGCGGCGTAGATCGTCCGGAACGTCACCGTGTCGTGGTGCCAGCGCCGGTGCACCGGGTCCTGGGAGTAGTACTCGAGCGTGTCGTGCATCCAGCCCATGTCCCACTTGAACCCGAAGCCGAGGCCGCCGGTGTCTGTGGGGTTGGTGACGCCGGGCCAGGCGGTCGACTCCTCGGCCATGGTCAGCACGTCGGGCCGGCTGGCGTAGACCGACCGGTTCAGCTCCTGGAGGAAGGTGATGGCCCCCAGGTTCTCCTTGCCTCCGTAGGGGTTGGCGATCCACTCGCCGTCCTTGCGGGAGTAGTCGAGGTAGAGCATGGAGGCCACAGCGTCCACCCGCAGCCCGTCGGCGTGGAACTCCTCCAACCAGAAGTGGGCCGACGACAGCAGGAAGCTGCGCACCTCGGGCCGGTCGTAGTTGAACACGTACGACGTCCAGTCGGGGTGGAAGCCCTGGCGGGGGTCGGCGTGCTCGTAGAGGTGGCTGCCGTCGAACAGGCCGAGCCCGTGGTCGTCGGCCGGGAAGTGTGACGGCACCCAGTCGAGGATCACGCCCACCCCGGCCTGGTGCAGGGTGTCGACCATGGCCTTGAAGTCGTCGGGCGTGCCGTAGCGGCTGGTGGGGGCGAAGTAGCCCGTGGTCTGGTAGCCCCACGACCCGTAGAACGGGTGCTCCATGACGGGCAGCAGCTCCACGTGGGTGAAGCCCATGTCCACGCAGTAGTCGGCCAGCTGGCGCCCCATGGCCCGGTAGCCGCCGGGCTCGTAGCGCCAGGATCCCAGGTGCACCTCGTAGACCGAGATAGGGGCGTCGTGGCGGTGGCCGGCGCCGCGGGCCGCCATCCACTCGCCGTCGTTCCAGGGGTGGCTCGACTCCCACACCAGCGAGGCGGTGGCCGGCGCCAGCTCGGCCGACCGGGCCAGCGGGTCGGCCTTGAGCAGCCGCTGGCCGCCGTGGCGGGTCGTGACCGAGAACTTGTAGCGGGCTCCGGCCGGGTATCCCTCGAACGTGCCCCGCCACACCCCGGACGGGATCGGGCTCCAGCACATCGCGCCCCGGGGTCCAGGCGTTGCCGTCGCCCACCACCGAGACGTCGGTGGCGTCGGGGGCCCAGACCCGGAAGGTGGTGAGGTCATCGTGGCGATGGGCCCCCAGCACCTCCCACAGCCGGGTATGGGTACCGGCTGCCAGCAGCCATGCATCGTCGGAGTCGAACGGGCGGGCCACGGGCTGAGTATAGGATGACGCCATGCGAGCGCCTGCCCACGGACGTGTGCCCATTCTCAGCATGGTCCTCGCCGGGGGCGAGGGGAAGCGGCTGATGCCGCTCACCGCCGACCGGGCCAAGCCGGCGGTGCCCTTCGGCGGCAAGTACCGTCTGATCGACTTCGCCATCTCGAACCTGGTGAACGGCGGCTTCCGCCACATCGTGGTGCTCACCCAGTACAAGAGCCACAGCCTCGACGTCCACGTGTCGATGACCTGGCAGCTTTCGACCATCCTGGGCAACTACATCACCACCGTGCCGGCCCAGATGCGCAAGGGCCCCCGCTGGTACACGGGGTCGGCCGACGCCCTGTTCCAGAACATGAACCTGCTCGACGACGAGCAGCCCGAGCACGTGATCGTGTTCGGGGCCGACCACATCTACCGGCTCGACCCCCGCCAGATGCTCAACGCCCACATCGAGAGCGGGGCCGGGGTGACGGTGGCCGCCATCCGCCTCCCGGCCAACGAGTCCGACCAGTTCGGCACGATCGAGAAAGACCCGAACTCCAGCCGGATCCTGGGCTTCCACGAGAAGAACCCGAACGCCCCCACCATCCCCGGCCATCCCGATCAGATCCTGGCCTCGATGGGCAACTACATCTTCGACGCCGGCGTGTTCCGGGAGATCATGACGGCCGACTCCGACGACCCGTCGTCGAACCACGACATCGGGGGCGACATCCTGCCCAAGCTGGTGGCCACCGGCGACGCCCACGTCTACGACTACATCGACAACATCGTCCCCGGCGAGACCGGCAGCGACGACCACTACTGGCGTGACGTGGGAACCCTCGACTCCTACTACGACGCCCACATGGACCTGGTGGCCCCCTTGCCGGCGTTCAGCCTCTACAACCGGGAGTGGCCGATCTTCACCCGGGGCACCAACGAGCCCCCGGCCAAGATCGCCGACGGCCCGCACGGCCCCAGCGTGATCTCCAACTCGGTCCTGACCAGCGGGGTGATCGTGGTGGGAGGCCGGATCTCGGGCTCGGTGCTGAGCCACGGCTGCCGGGTCGACGCCGATGCCGAGGTGACCGATTCGGTCCTGCTCGACAACGTGGTGGTGGGCGAAGGGGCCCGGGTCAACCGGTGCATCATCGACAAGAACGTGGTGATCCCGCCCGGGTTCGACATCGGCCACCACCCCGACCAGGACGCCGAGCGGTTCCTGGTGTCGCCCAACGGGGTGATCGCCATCCCCAAGGGCTACCGGATCGATCAGGCCCTGGCCGCCGCCACCCGCTCGTAGAGGGCGGCGAACTCGGCGGCGGGGGCGTCCCAGCTCCAGTCGATCGCCATCCCCCGGCTGACGATGCCCCGTCGCCGCTGGTGGTGCCGGTAGCCGGCCAGGGCCCGGTGCAGGGCGTCGACCATGCCGGGGGCATCCACCGAGGCGGCGAGAAACCCGGTGCCACCCCGGTCTTCGTCGGCGTCCACCACGGTGTCGCACAGCCCACCCACCGGCGTCACCACGGGGATGGTGCCGTAGGCCATGGCCTGCATCTGGGCCAGACCGCAGGGCTCGAAGCGCGACGGCATGGCGAACAGGTCGGCCCCGGCGAAGATCAGGTGGGCCAGCGGCAGGTCGAACCCGTCGTGGAACCACACCCGGTCGGGCTGCCCGGCGGCCAGCCAACGGCCCCAGTCGGCCAGCGACCGGTCGCCGGAGCCCAGCACCACCAGGCGGGCCCGCATCCCGGTGAGGTACCGGGCGGCCTCGAACACGAGGTCGATCCCTTTCTGCTCCACCAGCCGGGTGACGACACCCACCAGGGGCTCCTTGGAGTCGGCCCAGCCGGTGCGGGCCAGCAGCTCGGCCCGGGCCATCCCCTTGCCCTCCATGGCCCCGGCCCGGTAGGGGGCGGGGATCATCGGGTCGGTGGCAGGGTCCCACACGGCGGTGTCGATGCCGTTGCGGATGCCAACCAGATCGCCGCCCCGGTAGCGGAGCACGTCGTCGAGGCCGGCTCCCCCCTCGGGGGTGGTGATCTCACGGGCGTAGGTGGGGCTGACGGTGGCCACCACGTCGGCCACCCGGATCGCCCCGGCCAGCATGTTGAGGCCATCCTCCCGGGCATAGGCGTCACGGTGCATGGGCAGCTCGTGGAGCCAGCCCACGTTCGCCCAGCCCTGGAAGGCCAGGTTGTGGATCGTCAGCACGGTGGGTGTGGTGGGGGCGAGGAAGGCCGGCGCCAGGGCCGTGTGCCAGTCGTTGAGCTGCACCACGTCGGTCTGGAGCGTGCGGGCCAGGCCGGCCACGGCGGCCGAGAACGAGGCGAAGCGCAGGTCGTTGTCGGGCCAGTCCCGCCCGTCGGGTCCGACGTAGGGGTCAGGCCGGCGGATCTGGGGGCAGTCGACGAGCACCAGCTCGCCCGCGTCGGGGTGGGTGCCCCGCCGCGCCGTGACCGGCTGGGCCCAGGGCGGCACGGCCACCGGCACCTCCCGCTCCCCCTCGAGCTCCCAACCGCCGTAGTCGGGCAGCACGACGTCGACCTCGTGCCCGGCCCGGCGCAGAGCGGCGGTGAGCCCGGCCACCGCCTCGCCCAAGCCGCCGCGGGACACGAGCGGCCGCAGCTCGGCCGTGGCCATCAGGATGCGCATGGACGGTGACCCTACCGTGTGGCGCTAGGGCCCGAGCGGCCTGGTGGCCGGGGCTCCGGCACCGGTCGGGCCGGGGCCCGATCCTCCCGCCTGCTCCAGCACCACCACCGACCACGCCCCCGCCTTCCAGTCGTCGCGCCGGGCCGGCCAGCCGGACCGGCCAGGGATGGTCTCCACCACCCGGCTGGGCTCGGGGGCGGCGGTGTCGACGATCGGGGTCCACCGGGCCCACCGCAGCGCCGGTGGCACGGTGAACGAGATGGGGTCGGGGCCGCCGTTGAACAGCACCAGGTAGCTGGCGTCCACCAGCCGCTCCCGGCGGCGCCCTTCGGGGGCCAGCGTGCTGCCGTTGAGGAACACGGCCACGGCCTTGGCCGGATGCCAGCTCCAGTCCTCGTGGGTCATGGTGCCCCCGTCGGGCCGGAACCAGCCGATGTCGGCCAGCGCCGAGCCGCCGTCGGCGGCGCCGGTGAAGAACCGCCGCTGTCGGAACACCGGATGCCGGGCCCGGAGCTGGATCAGATCCCGGGTGAGGCCGAGCATGGCGGTGTCGACGTCGGACCAGTCGTACCACGAGATGCGGTTGTCCTGGCAGTAGGCGTTGTTGTTGCCGCCCTGGGTGCGGCCCAGCTCGTCGCCCCCGGAGATCATGGGGACGCCCTGGGACAGCAGCAGCGTGGTCATCACCGCCGCCGCCCGGCGCCGCCGGTTGTCGAGGATCAGGGGATCCCGGGTGGGGCCCTCGGCCCCGCCGTTCCACGACCGGTTGTCGCTGTGGCCGTCGTTGTTCGACTCGCCGTTGGCCCAGTTGTGCTTGTGGTCGTAGGAGACCAGGTCGGTGAGGGTGAACCCGTCGTGGGCGGTGACGAAGTTGATGCTGGCCCGGGGTCGGCGGCGCTCGAAGCCGAACAGGTCGGAGCTGCCGGCGAAGCGGGAGGCGAACCGGGGCAGGGCCCCGTTGCCGGCCCGCCAGAAGTCCCGCACGTCGTCGCGGTAGTGACCGTTCCACTCCGACCACAGGGGCGGGAAGTTGCCGATCTGGTAGCCGCCGGGGCCCACGTCCCACGGCTCGGCCACCAGCTTGGCCCGGTTCACCACCGGATCCTGGTTGATGAGGTCGAAGAAGGCCGAGCCCCGGTCCACCGAGAAGTAGCGGCGGGCCAGGGCCGGCGCCAGGTCGAACCGGAACCCGTCCACCCGCATGTCCTGCAGCCAGTACCGCAGCGAGTCCATCACCAGCTGGTGGCTGATCGAGCTCGACACGTTGAGGCTGTTGCCGGTGCCGGTGAAGTCGACGTTGCGGCTGGGGTCCTCCGGGTCGAGCCGGTAGTAGGCGGCGTTGTCGATCCCCCGGAACGACAGCGTCGGCCCGGCCGCCGTGCCCTCGGTGGTGTGGTTGTAGACCACGTCCAGCAGGACCTCTATCCCGGCCGAGTGCAACGCCTTGACCAGGGCCTTGAACTCCGTGACCTGGCTTCCCCCGCCCCCGCCGGCCGAGTAGCCGGCGTGGGGGGCGAAGAAGCCGAGGGTGGCGTAGCCCCAGTAGTTGGTGAGGCCCCGTTCGATCAGGAAGCCCTCGGGCACGAAGTGGTGGACCGGCATGAGCTCCACCGCCGTGATCCCCAGGTCCACCAGGTAGCTGAGCACCGGCTCGGTGGCCATGCCGGCGTAGGTGCCCCGCAGCTCGGGCGGCACCTCCGGGTGGCGCATGGTGAGGCCCTTCACGTGGGTCTCGTAGATCACGGTGCGGGACCACGGGGTGGCCGGCTTGTGGTCGTCGCCCCAGTCGAAGGTGGGGTCGACCACCACCGAGACCGGCACCGAGCCTGCGCTGTCGCGTTCGTCGCGCCGCAGGGGATCGTCCTTGCGGTGCCCGTAGACGGCGCCCGTCCAGTCGACCTCGCCCGAGATGGCCTTGGCGTACGGGTCGACCAGGAGCTTGGCCGGGTTGAACCGCTGGCCCCGGGCCGGGTCCCAAGGACCGTGGACCCGGTAGCCGTAGCGCTGGCCGGGGCCGACCCCGGGCAGGTACAGGTGGTGGGTGCTGGCCGTGTGCTCCGGCACCTCGATGCGGGTCTCGGTGCCATCGGGCTCGATCAGGCACAGCTCGACAGCGTGGGCCCCCTCCGACCACAGGGCGAAGTTGGTGCCGGCGCCGTCCCAGGTGGCCCCCAGGGGCAGCGGCTCGCCCCGCCACACCGCCGGTGTCGGCCCCGCGGTCATCGCCCGTCGCCCCTCGACCGTCATCAGGATCCGGCGGCGGCCTGGACGGGGCGGCCCGATCGGATCGGGGCGTAGAACCGGCGGTCGTACTCGGCCACCATGCGGCCCGCCGTCACCAGCGGCCCCAGATGGCGCAGCATGGTGGTCACCATCGACCACCAGCCATCGGCGCTGCCGTTGAACAGGCGCAGCACGTCGCCGGTGAGCACGGCGTGGAGGGCGGCCGCCTCCTCCCGGTCCCGCTCGGGCCCGTCGGTGGCCTCCGATGTGGGGATGACCCAGCCGACGCCATCGGTGTACCAATCGGCCCACCAGCCATCGGCGATGGAGCAGTTGAGCACGCCGTTCAGGGCCGCCTTCTCCCCGCTGGTGCCGCAGGCCTCGTGAGGACGGATCGGGTTGTTGAGCCACACGTCGACCCCGGCGTACATGGCCCGGGCGATGTCGATGTCGTAGTCGGGCACGATGACGATCTGGTTGCCGCCGTGCCGGCGGGCGAACCGGGCCACCTCGGCCAGCACCGCCTTGCCCTCGCCGTCGGCCGGATGGGCCTTCCCGGCGAACACGAACTGGGCCCCGGCGGCCAGCGACGCCTTCAGCCCGTCGGGGTCGCGCAGCAGCAGGCTGGCCCGCTTGTAGGTGGCGAACCGGCGGGCGAAGCCGAGGATGCAGGCGCCGGGATCGAGCTGGGTGCCGGTGAGCCCGTACACCAGGTCGATCAGATGGGCCCGGGACACGGCCCGGATCTGGTCGAACGACTCCCGGTCGAGGCGGTCGGCGTTGGCCCACGCCTCGGGCTCGCCGTTCTCCCAACCCGGGCCCAGGTCGCGGTCGTACAGCGCCTGGAGCGTGGGCTCCACCCAGGTCCGGCCGTGCACGCCGTTGGTGATGCCCTCCACCCGGGCCGCCGCCGGCAACGAGCCGAACAGCTGGCGGCTGACGGTGGCGTGGAGCTGGCTCACCCCGTTCACCCGGCCGCACAGATGGAAGGCCAGGGCGGCGGTGTTGAACGGCTGGTCGGGCCCGTCGGTGGGCAACGTGGCCCAGGCCAGGATCTCGGAGTCCGTCACCCCCAGGCGGCCGGCCCACGGGGCCAGCTCGGGCCGCACCATGGGCTGGTCGAATCGGTCGATGCCGGCCGGCACCGGGGTGTGGGTGGTGAACAGGGTGGAGGCCCGCACGGCCTCGGTGGCGGCCGCCACGGAGGCCCCGGCCTCCACACGCTCGGCCAGCAGCTCCAGCAGCAGGAAGCAGGCGTGCCCCTCGTTCAGGTGGTAGGCCCGGGGGGTGAGGCCCAGGGCCCGCACGGCCCGCACCCCGCCCGCCCCCAGCACCAGCTCCTGGCTGAGACGGTGGCGGCGGTCGCCGGCGTAGAGCTGGTCGGTGATGACCCGGGCCCAGGCCGGGTTGGCCTCCACGTCGCTGTCGAGCATGAGCAGGCGGGTGGCCCCCACCCACAGCTCCCACACCCGGAGCGCCACCGGGTGGTCCTGGACCGACACGGTCACCTGGACCCCGGTGTCATGGGCGCCGACGTCGAGGGGGTCCACCGGCTCGATCCGTTCGGCCTGGCCCCCGTCCACGATCTCCTGGCGGAAGAAGCCCTTGCGGTAGAACAGGCCCACCGCCACCAGGGGCAGACCGATGTCGCTGGCCGACTTCAGGTGGTCGCCGGCCAGGATGCCGAGCCCACCCGAGTACTGGGGCAACTGGGCGGCGATGCCGAACTCGGGGCAGAAGTAGGCGATCTCGGGGCTGGCGATCGAGCCTTCCAGCTCGGCCACCTCACCCGCCAGCGGGCCCAGGGTGCCGGCGTTGGCGTCGAGCCATCCGGCCAGGGCGGCGCGGCCCGGCCCTGTGGCCTCCAGCCGGCGCAGGGTGGTGACCGGGTGGACGGCAGGGTCGGCCTCCGGCAGCGTCGCCAGCAGGTCGGCCGTGGCCCGGTGCCAGTTCCAACGGAGGTTGGAGGCGACGCGGTGCAGCTGGCCGGCCTCGGCTGTGGCTGCGTGATGGGGGGTTGTCGTCGGCTCCGGCACGGGACTCCTCGGGCATGGTGGCGCTGGCTGATCAACGTTTTACCGAAGGTCGGCCCTCGAAAGTCCAATCTTGAGTTCAGCGCGGGGTCGGCCAGGGTAGTCGGGCGGGTTGGCGCCATGCCTACGGCGGCGTGCGGCTCGATCATCGGCCACCCGGATGGCTAAGCTGACCGGGCACTGAGCGGCCAGCCGAGGGAGGTGCCGGGTGGGCCCGATCTCGTTCGAGGAGCGTATGGCCACGGTGGACTTCCGGGTGGGCTCGCGGCCCCACATCACGGTGGAGACCGAGATCTGCCGCTCCTGCACCACCCGGGCCTGCGTGGTGTGCTGCCCGGCCAACCTGTTCGTGCCCACCGCCGACGGCGGCATCCTGTTCAACTACGAGCAGTGCTTCGAATGCGGTACGTGCTACCTGGTGTGCAACCGGGCCGGGGCCATCACCTGGACCTACCCCGACGGTGGCCACGGGGTCGCGTTCCGGAGGAGCTGAGTGCGGATCCTGGTGGCCCTGAAGTGGGTGGCGCTGCGCCCCGAGGTCGATCCCCTCACCGGGATCGCCCATCCCGACCCCCGCTTCAGCGGTGCCGGGCCGGCCGACACCTCGGCCCTGGAATGGGCCCTTCGCCTGCGTGACGCTGTGGGCGGCACGGTGACGGCGGCCACCGTGGGCCCGCCCCCGGCCGAGGCCCTGCTGCGCCAGGCACTGGCGGTGGGGGTCGACCACGCCGTACGGGTGGACCTGTCGGGCGACCACCATGCCGGGGCCGACCACGCCGACCCGTCGAGCCGCTGGGTGGCGGCCGAGCTGGCGGCGGTGGCCGCCGGGTCGGATCTCACCGGGAAGGCTCCCACCGGGTCGGATCTCGTCGTGTGCGGCTACGCCAGCCCCGACCGGGGCAGCGGGGCTGTGCCCGCCTTCCTGGCCCACGAGCTGGGCTGGCCCCAGGCCCTCGGCCTCACCGGCCTGGTGGTGGAGCCCGACCCACGGGGTGCCGCCCATCGCCTGGTGCTGGAGCGCCGGCTCGACGGGGGCCGCCGGGAGCGCCTGGCCCTGGTGCCGCCGGGGGTGCTGTCGCTGGAGCCGGGGCCCGAGCTGCGCCGGGCGCCCCTGGCCGCCACCCTCACCGCCGGCTCCGCCCTGATCGAGGTCCGCCCGGCCCGTCACGTCCCTCCCGCCGCCCCCTCCGTGCTGGCCCGGCGACCGTACCGTCCCCGGGCCCGGGTGGTCCCGGCCCCCGGGGGCGACACCCGGAGCCGCCTGGTCCACCTGCTCGGCGCCGCCCCGCTCGGCGCCCATCAGGGGGCCGAAGCCGGCACGGGGGGCGAGGTGTCGCCGGCCGACGCCGCTCGCCTGGTGCTGGAGCGCCTCGCCGCCTGGGGGTACCTCCCTGACCAACCCTGATGCTAGGTTCGGGTCCGGGATCCATCGCGGTCCTCCCCGTTTGGCTGGAAGGGACATCCCACCCGTGACGACCAGGAGCGCCGCCCGTGACTGAGCCGCCGACCGCCACCGGCCCGGGGATACCCCACTACGGCCCGGCGTTGCTGGAGCAGCTCCACGAGCGGGTGGTGGGCCGCACCCGGGAGGCAGAGCTGGTGGTGGCCGCTCTCATGGCCGGCCGGCACCTGCTGTTGGAAGGCCCGCCCGGCACCGGCAAGTCCACCCTGCTGCGCAGCGTGGCCCACGACAGCGAGCAGGGCTTCGAGTTCGTGGAGGGCAACGCCGAGCTCACCCCGGCCCGCCTCGTCGGTCATTTCGACCCGGCCCAGGTCATGGAGTCGGGCTACCGGCCCGACGTCTGGGTCGACGGCCCACTGGCCCGGGCCCTGCGGGACGGCTCCCTCCTCTACCTGGAGGAGATCAACCGGATCCCCGAGGAGACGCTGAACCTGCTGGTGACGGTGATGTCAGAGGGCGAGCTGACGATCCCCCGCCTGGGCCGGATCGACGCCCACCCCTCGTTCCGGCTGGTGGCGGCGATGAACCCGTTCGACGCCGTGGGCACCGCCCGGATCTCGGGCGCCATCTACGACCGGGTGTGCCGGGTGTCGATGGACTACCAGTCGCACGACGACGAGGTGGCCATCGCCCAGCGGTCGGGGGCCGACGAGCTCCTCCGGGCCCACCCCAACTACGCCTCCCGGGTGGTGGAGCTGGTGCGGGCCACCCGTGACCACCCCGACATCCGGGTCGGGTCGTCGATCCGGGGGGCGGTCGACCTCCTGCTGCTGTCGGTGGAGCTGGGACGGCTCCGGGGCCGCTCCCCCATCGACCTCGGGGTCGGGCTCGATGCCGCCCTGACCGCCCTGTCGGGCCGTATCCGCCTGCACGACTCCACCACCCGCACCCCCGACGAGATCGTCACCGAGCTGTGGCGCCGGTTCATGGAACCGAAGCACTCCGATCTCCCCGTCGAACCGAGCGAGGAACGACCCGAGTCGGGAAAAGCGCCGGGCCGCAGGGCGGCGGATCCGACGAACAGAAGATCCTGACCGGGGAGGAAGCCGAGCAGGCGCTGAAAGACGAGCGGCGCCGCACGATCAGCCGGCGCGACCTGGAACGCAACGAGAGCTTTGCCGACGTCTCGCCCCAGCTCGGCGAGCTCGACCAGACGGCTTTCGACGAGCTGTTCGAGGAGCACCCCGACGAGGCGCTCGACCTGCTGAGCCGCATGGCCCAGGCCACCGACGCCAACCTGGCCCGCCTGGCCCGCCAGCTCGCCGGACGTCTCGTGCTCGACCTGGCCCGCACCGGGCGGGCCCGCACCCGGGGCGTGGGCAAGCTCACCACGGCCCGGGCCGACATCGCCACCGGCGACCTCGACATCGACGCCAGCATCGACGCCCTGGTGGCGGCCCGGGCCGAGCGCCGGCCCCCCGCCATCGACGAACTGCGGGCCACCCACTGGACCAGGCCCGGCACCGCCATCTGCCTGCTGGTGGACCGCTCGGGATCGATGGACGGCGAGCGCCTCGCCAGCGCCGCTCTGGCCGCGGCGGTATGCGCCTGGCGGGCCCCGGCCCAGTTCGCCGTCCTGGCCTTCGCTGACAAGGTGGTGGCGATCAAAGCGCTCAACCAGGTCAAGGCACCGGAACGGGTGGTGGCCGAGGTGCTGGCCCTCCGGGGCCACGGCACCACCGACGTTGGCCTGGCCCTGCGGGCGGCGGCCCGCCAACTGGCCCCGTCCAATGCCACCCGCCGCCTGGTGATCCTGCTGTCCGACGCCGAGGTCACCACCGGCGGCGATCCCTACCCGGCGGCCCGGGCCCTCGACGAGCTGGTGGTGGTGGCCCCTGAAGACGAGATGTCGCACGCCGAAGCCCTGGTGGCGGCGTGCGGGGGTCGGCTGGCCGGCGTGGGCGGCCCGATGTCGGTCCTCGACGCCCTGCGCCGGGTGGTCCAGTAGCGGTGGCCGGATCATCGGCCGCGCCCCTGCCGGCGGGCACCGGCCTGGTGGCCGATCCGTCGCTCCAGCGACGCGACGAAGGCCGCCTGCTGATGGGAGGGGCACCGCTGCGGTTCCTGCGGCTCAGCCCGGCCGGGGCCCGGGTGGTAGGTGCCTTCCTCGACGACGGCCGGCCGGTCCCGGCCTCGGCCGGGGCCCAACGCCTGGCCCGGCGCCTGATCGACGCCGGGATGGCCCATCCGGCCCTGCCGGAAACCGACGTCGACCCGGCGTTCACCGTGGTGATCCCCGTCCGGGACGACCAGGCCGGCCTCGAGGCCACGTTGGCCGCCCTGGCCGGGCGCTGGCCCGTGGTGGTGGTCGACGACGCCTCCGCCCGCCCGGTACGGCTCCCGGCGGGACCAGCCGGCGCCGGCAGCGCCGGCACCGGTAGCGCCGGCACCGGTAGCGCCGCCGTCCGGGTGGTGCGCCGGGAGGTGGCGGGCGGGCCCAGCGCGGCCCGCCAGACTGCGCTGGCGCTGGTCGAGACCCCGCTGGTGGCGTTCCTCGACGCCGGGGTGGAGCTGGCGGCCGACGACCTGTGCCGCCTCGGCCGCTGGTTCGCCGATCCCACGGTGGTGGCGGCCGGGCCCCGCGTAGCGAGCCGCCCCGGACCGGGGGCGATCGCCGCCTACGAGACGCACCGCTCCCCCCTCGACCTCGGCCTCAACCCGTCGCCGGTCGCCCCGGGGCGCATGGTGGCGTACCTTCCTTCGGCCGCGCTGGTGGCCCGCACGGCAGCGGTGACGGCGGCCGGCGGGTTCGACCCCGGCCTGCGCTACGGGGAGGATGTGGATCTCGTGTGGCGGCTGAGCACCACTGGCACGATCCGCTACGACCCGTCGGTGGTGGCCCAGCATCCGCCCCGTCCCACGCTGGTCGCCTTCGCCCGCCAGCGCCGGGGCTACGGCTCGTCGGCCGGGCCGCTGGCCCACCGCCACGGCGATCGGGTGGCCCCGGTGCGGCTGTCGGGCTGGAGCCTGGCCTGCTGGGCCCTGGGCCTCGCCGGTCGGCCGCTCACGGCGGTGACGGTGGCGGGCGGCACGGCCGTGGCGCTGGGTCGCAAGCTGGCCCCGGTGCTTCCCGACACGGGCCGGTGTGCCCGGCTGACGTTCCAGGGGCACTGGTCGGCCGGGGGCAGCCTGGCCGACGCCGCCGTACGCGAGTGGTGGCCGGTCACGCTGGTGGCCGCCCTGGCCGGACGGCGCCGCCCGGTGCTGGTCCTGGTGGCTCTGGCCGTCGGCCGGCGGTGGCGACGGTCGAAGGGTCGCCCTCCGGGCGAACGCGCCGGCGATCTCGCCTTGGGCGCGCTCGACAACCTGTCCTACGGGGCCGGGGTGTGGCAGGGCGCCTGGTGCGCCCGCTCGGTCCGCTGCCTGATCCCCCGGCTCACGAGCTGGCCGGGGAGGGGGACGGGCCTACCGGCCGAACCTACACGATGAACAGGTCGAGCAGTTGGCCGTTGTTGAGCACGGCGGCACCCCGGTCCCGGGCCGAGCGGGCCAGATCGTCGTCGTCGGTGACCACGGCGATGGGCCACTGCTCGGGATAGGCATCGACCAGCTCGTCGAGAGCGGCCGCCGGCTCGGTGGGCGGGGTCGACAGGCGGATCCGGACCGCCCGGGACGCCGGGAGCGACTCCTCCTCCCCGATCCGGCCGTCGAAGACGACATCGGGTGAGGCGCCGGTGCTGCTCGACAGGTCGGCCAGGTAGCTGACCAGGGCGTCGCGCTGCTGGGCCACGGGCAGGCTGGGCCAGCCCATCTTGGCCACCGAGTCTCCGTCGACCAGGAGCACCACATCGGGCGACGAGACCACGTGGCGAGCCAGCTCGACCTCGTCGTCGAGCTCGTCCGGGATGTCTATCTGGCGCCGGCCGGGGCGGGGGCTGCCGCCGAGAGCATCCACCAGGCCGGCGCCACGGTCGAACACGACCTCGGGGCCGTCGAGGGGGCCACCCTTCACCACCAGCGTCTGGTCGGGGTCGACACCGGAACCGGGCAGGCGCACGTCGTCGCCGAACACGCTCGGCGGCGGGGTGTTCAACGGCGAGGAGTCGGCGACGCCTTCCTGCTCGCCGGTACGGAACAGGCGGCGGCTGAACCCGCGCCGCTTGGGCTCGGAATCGGCTTCGCCGTTGGCCTCGTGGCTCTGCAGGCCCGACGGATCGAAGTCGGTGACCGTCTGCTTGATCAGCTTGGAGATCTCGTCGAGGTCCTCGTCGTCGCTGGCCGGGCCCAGGCTGGCCTCGCCCACCGCCATCGACAGCTCGCTGCTGATCGAGTCGAGGTCGTCCTCGTGATCGGCAACAGCCGGCGGTGGTGGGCTGACGAGGCCGCCACTGACCGCGGCCACCGGCTCAGACGGGAGCGGCGCCGACGAGAGGGGGCCCGACGAGCGGGGGCCTGACGGGCGAGGGCCCGACGAGAGTGGGCCGGAAACGGCCGGGGGCGGTGGCAGCTGTTCAACCGGGGCGATCACGGCGAAACCGTTGTCGGTCGGCGACGCCAGGTCTCCGGCCAGCCCCACCGGCGCCTCCAGCTCGTGCCCGCGGTCGGCCCGGTCGGGATCGTCGGCCTCGTTGCGGAACCGGCCACCGAGGCCCCAGATGCGCCGGGGGGCCCGCTCGTCACCGACGGGGCCCGACGGGGGCGGGCCGGCCAGTGCGGGACCGGAGAGGTTGTCGCTGGGCGCCCCCGCCGGGGGCACGGCCGCCGACGGCGGCCCGGGAGGCGGCGGCCACGCCTCCATCATCAGCGCGCCGGCCGGGGCCAGCTCGGCCGGGGTCGACGGTACGTCCACCACGGTCAGGCCGTCGCTGTCGGGCTCGTCGAACAGCGACGGAGCCGGATCAGCCAGGCCTCCCAGCAGCGACGGGGCCGGCTCGCCCGAGACGGGGCCAGGGCCGGCATCGGCGCCGTCGGCGGCATCGGCCACCGGAGCGACGGGAAGGCCAGCGGGCAGGTGGGCCGGAGCGGTTCTGGCCGAGGCTGGCCCCGGCGAGCCGGCGCTGTCGGCCAGGGCGGCGATGCCGGGCGGCGGGCTGGCCTCCAGGGCCGCCAGCTGACTCTTGGCCTTCTCCGCCGTCTCCATCGCCTTGCCCACGGCGTCGAGGGCCTCGGCCAGCTGGGCCTCGGTCTGCTGGAGATCGGTCTCCATACGGTTGCGGTCGTTCTCGACCATGGCCAGCCGGTGGGCCAGCTCCGACAGGGCCCGGCCCTGGTTGTCGGCCGCCTCCTGCTGCTGGCGGTCCTTGTCGACCATCTGAGCCTGGATGGCCAGGTTCTCTTCAGTCAGCTGTTCCACCTGAACGGCGAGCCCATCGCGGGCCAGCTCCAGCTCGGTGGCCCGGCTGGTGAGCGACCCGATGTCTTCCCGCAGCACATCCCGCTCGGCCTCGATCGAACCGTGACTCTCCCGGATGGCGGCCAGGTCGGCGGCGAGCCCGGCCCGCTCGGTCTCCAGCGCGTTGAACTGCCGATCCCGGTCGGCCAGCTCGGCCTTGGTCTGGTCGGTCCGCAGGGCGAAGGCGTCTCGTTCGGCGGCCAGGTTGGCCATCTTGGCCTCGAGGCCCTTCTCGATCTGTTCGAGGCTGCCCACCCGCACCCGCAGGAGGTCGCGCTCGGCCCGGACCTCCTTGAGGGCGGCACGGTCGGCGTCGCTCGTCTCCCGCACCCGGGCCAGGTCGCCCAAGGCGTCGGTCAGGCTGCCGTGGAGCTCGTCGACCTGGGTGGCCAGGCCGTCGCGGTGGGCCCGGATGTTCGACAGATCCGTGGCCACGGCCTCGGCGTCGGCCTTCACCGCCGCCAGCTGGGCCCGGGTGGTCTCGAGCATGGCCTCGGTGTCGGCCAGGCGCGAGGCGAGATCGATCTTCTCCTCGGTGAGGGCGTCGACCAGCGACTTGGCCTCGGCCGCCTGGTTGCCGATCTGGCCCAGCTGAGCCTTGGTGTTGTCGAGCTCGGTCTCGGCCGCCGCCAGCCGGGAGGCCAGGGTGTCCTTGTCGTTCCGGAGGGCGTCCGACTCGGTCTGGAGCGCCTTGTACTGCGCCTCCAGGGCCTTGGTCTGGCTGGCCCCCATGTCGGTCAGCCGCTGGACCTGCAGCTTCAGGTCCTCGTTCTCGGTGCGGGTGCCGGCCAGCAGCTCGCTCAGCTCGTCCCGGTCGGCCTGGACCGTGTTGAGCGAGGCCTCGGTGCGGGCCAGCGACTCCTTGATGTCGACGATGCCGGCGTCGGCCTCGGCGTGCTCCCGCTCGATCTGAGCCCGGAGCTCCCGGGCCCGATCCAGCTCCCGCTCCAGCTCCAGCTGGCGGGTGAGCGAGTCGGAGTGCTGGCGGATGGCGTTGTCGCGCTCCCGGCGGGCGGCGTCTACCTCGGACCGGGCCCCATCCAGTTCGCTCTGGAGGGAATACACGTCGCTCTCGAACACCGACGGCTGGAACTTCGCCTTGGCCATGTCCTGCTCGGCCTGGCGCACGGAGCTCGACACCGCCTTGCGCTCGTTCGACAGGCGGTCGACCAGGCCCCGCAGGCTCATCAGCTCGTCTTCGATGGCGTTGGCCTCGCTACGGCCCCGGGGGGCCGGTGCGGCGGTGGGCAGGTCGCCGGTGCCGAACACATCGATCGAGCCGAACGATCCGCCGGCGCTCACCGACACCGGCTGGTCAGCCAGGCGCACCTCCTCGGACACATCGTTCTCCGCGTAGTCCTCGGCGTAGAGGTCGTCGTCGAGGTTGACGGCGGCCACCGCCTCCCGCTCGTCATCCTGGGTGGCCTCGATCGAGGGCCAGCTCAACTCATCCGACTCGGCGTCGTGCACGTCCGCCTCATCCTTCCCGTTGTCGTCGCCCCCGGGTGACCCGTTACCCATGGTCAGCTCCTCGAACTCGGCCGCCCACCCGATGGGCCGGTTCAGCCAGAGGAAACCGGCCCGGCCGACCTCGCTCTCGGTGGCCCGTTCGGCCACCCGGCGTCGGAACGAGGGGTCCTCCTCGATGGCCTGCTGGGCCACGCTGAGCGCCCGACCGGGGAGCTGGGCCACGTAGAGGAAGCTCCGCATGGCAGCCGGTGGCTCCATCGCCGGTTTCGCCTCGGCCCCATCGCGGGCCACGGCGTACGACAACTCACAGGCCGGCTTCAGCAGCTCTTCGGATCCCATGCCTCAGTGCTCCTCGTGACCGACCAGGACGACGTCGTTCCCGTGGCCACACCATTGACAGGTCACTCGGTCAACCGTTTCGCTCAACAGTTCCGAGCCCTCGATCGCCAAGTGGCCACCCACCGTCACAAAGTGGCGCTCCCGGACACGCCGAGTGACCTCGAGGTCGAACCGTGTCAGGTTGCCGCATGACCCACAACGGTATCGACTCTCCACCATGGTGGAACAGGCTATAGCGCTCACATGCAGCCGGAAAGAGCGACCTGCAACTCCATGCAGCACCAGGACAACCGTTCGGTCGTCCCCCGGGGCCCCGCCGGAGCGGCCTCCGGCCCCCTCCGGAGCGGGTTCAGACCAGCTCGGAGGTGACCTTGACCAGCTCGGCCAGCTTGGCCCCGGCCCGGCCGTCGTCGACGGCGGCGGCGGCGGCCTCCACCCCCTCGGGAAGGGACGAGACCATGCCCGCCACCAGGAGACCGGCGCCGGCGTTGAGGAGCACGATGTCCCGTTTGGGGCCGGTCAGTCGGCCCTCCAGCAGGGCGCCGAACACCTCGGCGTTGTCGGCCGGGGAGCCGCCGGCCACCGATTCGAGTGACGGCGCGGTGGGCAGGCCGGCGTCGGCCGGGCTCAGCTCGAAGCGGCGCAGCCCGTCCGGGCTGACCTCGTAGACCACCGAGGGTCCGGTGATCGTCAGCTCGTCGATGCCACCCGAGCCGGCCACCACCCAGGAGCGCTCAGCGCCCAGGTTGGCCAGCACTCCGGCGATCAGCTCGGCCAACTCCGGCGTGGAGGTGCCCAGCAGGTAGCGCCGTACCCGGCCCGGGTTGGCCAGCGGCCCCAGCAGGTTGAACACGGTGGGAATGCCCAGCTCGGCCCGGACCGGGGCGGCGTGGCGCATGGCCGGGTGGTAGATCCGGGCGAAGGCGAACCCGGCGCCGGTGAGCGGCCAGGCAGCGGGCCAGGGCGTCGGGGCCCAACTCGGCGTGGAGGCCCACCGCTTCCAGGAAATCGAACGAGCCGGACGTGGACGAGGCCCGGCGGTTGCCGTGCTTGCACACGACGGCCCCGGCCGAGGCGGCCACGATGGAGGCCATGGTCGACACGTTCAGGGCGTGCTGACGCCGGTGGGGCGAACCACCGGTACCCACGATGTCGATGGCGCCCGGTGGGGCGGCCAGGGGCTCGGCCGCCTCGAACATGGCGTCGACCATGCCGGTGAGCTCGTCGGGGGTCTCGCCCTTCAGCCGCAGGGCCACGATCAGGCCGGCGATCCGGGCCGGGGTGGCCAGCCCGGCCAGGATGTCGGTCATGGCGGCGTGGGCCTCGGCCCGGACCAGGTCGTGCCCGTCGGCCAGGCGGCCCAGGAGCAGGGGCCAGTCGGCGATGGGAGCGGAGGGAAGGTCGGTGGTGGCCACGGCTCACACGATAGAGGAACCCGGGTAGAAGCTCGCCGGAGGCGAGCGGGTACGCCGCAGGCGTTTCCCGGAACCACGGAGGGTTCCCGGTAGCCTGGCGGCCTGGGTGAGTCGGCCGGGTGACCGCGGCGTCGGCGCCCGGGTCCGCCCGGGTCACGGTGTCGAGGAAGGTCGGGGCTCCACAGGTCAGGGTGCTGGCTAACGGCCAGTCGGGGCGACCCGCAGGACAGTGCCACAGAGAACAGACCGCCGATGGGCCGGCTCGCCGGCCACAGGTAAGGGTGAAACGGTGCGGTAAGAGCGCACCAGCGACCGGGGTGACCCGGCGGCTAGGCAAACCCCACCCGGAGCAAGGTCAGACGGAGAGACGGGTAGACCGCCCCCGGCCCCCGGGCCGGTATCTCCGGGTAGACCGCACAGATGGATGGTCACCGAATGGGACCCTGGTAACAGGCCCAGGAACAGAACCCCGCCTACAAGCCGACTCACCCAGACCGGCCCCCCCACCCGACCACGGCGCTGGTGAGCCGGCCGCCGACATCACCCAGACCGGCAGCCTCCGGCGAAATTAGGAGCCTGAACTGCGCTCAGTGCGGCTGAAGCTCCTAATTTCGGCTCGCCGTCAGATGCCGTCGAGATGGGACTCGGCGTTGAAGGTGAGCAGCGACGGGCCCCGGCCGTTGGTGAACCCGATCCGGGTGATCGAGGCCTGGCCCACGAACGACCGCCACGACACCTCCACCCCCACCCCGAGGCACCAGGCCAGCGCCGCCTTCACCGGCGACACATGGGTCACCACCACCACGTCGCCGCTGGTGGCGGCGGGGGCCAGCTCGTCGAGGGCGGCGCCCACCCGGCGGGCCAGCTCCTCCAGCGTCTCGCCCCCCGGGGGCCGGAAGCCGGGATCGGCCCGCCAGGCGGCCCACAGCTCGGCCGGGATCTCGCTCAGGGGCACCAGGTCGAGCTCGCCGTAGTTCAGCTCCACAAGGCGATCGTCGGTGTCGATCCGGTCAGGATCAGCGCCGCCGCAGATGGCGGCGGCTGTCTCCCGGCACCGGCGGAGGGGGCTCGACACCACCCGGGCCCCGGACGGCACAGCGGCGGCGATGGCGCTGGCCTGACGGCGGCCCACCTCGTCGAGGCCGGGATCGGCCCGGCCCAGCAGGAGGCCGCTGGCGTTGGCCTCGGTCCGCCCGTGGCGGACGACGTAGAGCGTCATGGCGTTCCTCTCTCTGCTGCGACCGTCCCCGGTGGGATCATCGCAGCACGCCCCGAGCCAGGTGGCCCTGAGCGGCCAGGAGGCGACGGTTGTCGGGTGAGGCCAGCCCGTAACGGCGCCAGGCCACGACGGCCAGGGCGATGCCGGCCATCTCCAGGACCAGCCACACCAGCGGTGAGCGACCGACCTCAGGCGACAGCTGGCGCCCCAGCCCGAAGGCCGGCCACCAGAACAGGCGGGTCCGGGTCCACGTGCCGTCGAGCACGAGATGGCAGAACAGCCCGATGGGCAGACCGAGCAGGCGGCGCCGAACCAGCCGGCGCCCGCTCGTGGCCGCCATGACCAGGGCCAGCGAGGCCACGGCCCCGGCCAGTGTGTGGAGGCCGATGAACAGGCCCGTCACCGGTTCCAGGAGCGGCAGCAGGGCCCCCACCGCCACCAGCCGGTAGTCGACCAGGGGGCTGCGGAACACCTCGGCCACCAGAATCGGGGCGGTCACCGCGAACCACAGGAACACGACGGCGTCCGTTCAGAGGATGAGGAGGCGGCCGCACTCCTCGCAGGAGGCGATCTCGTCGGGGCCGATGTGGTTGAGGCGGTCGACGGCCATGGCCGACAGCTGCATGTGGCAGCCGTCGCACCGGCCCCCGACGAACCGGGCCAGGGGCACGCCGTCGAACTCGGGGGCGATGGCCTCGTAGCGGGCCAGGACCTCGGGGCTGATCGCCGCCGCCACGTCGGCCCGAGATCGCGTCACCTCCCCGATCTCGGCCTCGATGCCGGCGGTGGCCTCGGCCAGCGCCGCCACCACGGCCTCGGCCCGGGTGATGATGGCGGCCAGCTCGGCCGCCACCTCAGCCTCCTCCGCCCCCACCTCCTCCTGGCGTTCCATCAGCTCGAGCTCGTCGTCCTCGATCCGGCGTTGCCGGTCGAGCAGCGAACGGCTCTCGTCCTGCAGGGCCAGGAGCTCCTTGGTGGCCGTGACCGAGCCGTCGTACAGCCTGGCCTCGGTTCTGGACCGCTTGTCCTCCACCGATGCGACCTCATCGGCCAGGCGCTTCAGCTCCCGGTCCACCTCGTGACGGCGCCCGTCGATCTCGTCCCGCCGAGCCTCGGCCTCGGCCCGCTCCGCCGCCAGGGCGGCGGCCTCGGCCCGCAGGGGGTGGTGGCCGAACCGGTGCCGCAACTGGCGCAGCTGGACGTCGAAATCCTGGACGGTCAGCAGCTGGTCATACCCTCCGGTCGCCATCGTCACTGGCCGAACGTGGGGAAGGTGAACGTGGGCCGGGGGATGGTGACACCGGGACCACCGTTGCCATTGCCTCCGCCGCCCCCGCCGTTGTTGCCGCCGCCATTGTTCCCGCCGCCGTTGTCGCCCCCGCCGTCGGGCGGAGCCACAGTGGCGGTGGTGGTGGTGACAGGACGGAAACAGTCGTTCGTGCCGTCGCCGTCGGAGTCGAACAGCTCGGTGGTACGGGAACCGGAGAAGTCGGCACCGGAGCAGAAGTCGATCTCGCCCTTGACCTTGAGGTACTTGCCGCCCTTGTACGGGTCGGGCGGGGTGAACTCCTTCGACTCCAGGCCCTGGTGCAGCTCGGCCATGTACTTCCCCCAGATCTCGGCCGGCAGCTCGCCCCCGAAGCCGCCCCGGCCGCTGGCCGTCCAACCCCGCTGGGCCCACTCCGGGAACTCGATTCGTACCTTGGCGTTCGGATCGCCCAGCCAGGTGGCGGTGGTGTACCAGTCGGTGAAGCCGACGAACCAGGCGTCCATGTTGTTCTGCGTGGTGCCGGTCTTACCGGCGGCGTGCTGCCCTTCGATGCGGGCCCGACGGCCGGTGCCTATCCCGCCCAGGGTCTGCACGTTGCCTTCCAGCACCTCGGCGATCTGACGGGCCGTCTGGCTCGACACGGCCCGCTCCCCGTTGGGGCGGTGCTCGTAGATCACGTTGCCGTCGCGGTCCTCGATGCGCTCGATGTACCACGGCCGGTTGTACACCCCGTCGTTGGCGAAGGCGGCGTAGGCGCCGGCCATCTGGATCGGGGTGATCTCCTTGGAGCCCAGCGGCAGCGACAACACCGGCTGCATGTCGGTGCTGTCGACCCCGAGGCGGCTCGCCACCTCGATCACCTTGTCGTTGCCCACCACCTGGCCGAGACGGACGAAGGCGCAGTTGTTCGACTGCCGGGTGGCCACGGCGATGCTGCGCACCCCGCCGCCCCGGACCTCATTGGCGTCCACCTTGTAGGGGTCGGGCGTGCCGCCCGGGTTGGGGAAGCTGCAGGGCGAGTCGGTCCGCACCTGGTCCTCGGGGGTGTAGCCGTTCTCGAAGAGGGCGGCCAGCACGAACGGCTTCATCGATGAGCCGGGCTGTCGACGGCCTTGGGTGGCCAGGTCGTACTTCTCGGTCTGGAAGTCCGGCCCGCCCACCAGGGCCCGCACCGCACCGGTGTGGGAGTCGAGGGTGACCATGGCGGTGGTGAACTCGGGGAGGCACTGGCCGTTGGGGTCGCCGCCGGCCTTCTGGCGGGTGAAGCAGTTGAGCCTGATGTTGGGCAGGCGCTCGTCACGGGCCTTGAGGGCGGCGGCCTGGGCCACCGGGTCGAACGTGGTGTAGATCTTCAAACCGCCCCGGTACACGGCGTTACGGCGCAGCTCTTTGTCGCCGCCCAGGATCGACGGGTCGTTCAGGACGAGCTCCAGCGCCTCCTGCACGAAGTAGTCGGTGGGTGCGGTGCTGAACGGCTTCTGACGTTCGGCCGGGAGGGGGGCCAGCTCGTAGGTGTCGGCCTCCTCCTTGGTGATGTGCCCGGTGGCCGCGAGGCGGTCGAGCACCACCTTGCGCCGCGCCCGGGCCGACTCGGGGAACAGGGTGGGATCGAACCCGCTGGGGTTGCGGATGATCCCGGCCAGCATCGCCGCCTCGGGCCATCCCAGCTCGCTGGCGTTGTTCTTGCCCCAGTACGTCTCGGCCGCCGCCTGCACCCCGTAGGCCCCCGACCCGAAGTAGACGGTGTTGAGGTACCGCTCCAGGATCTCGTCCTTGGTCATCTGCCGCTCGAGGCGGAGGGCGTAGAAGGCCTCGGTGGTCTTGCGGTTCAGGTTCTGCTCCGGGGTGAGCAGGCTGTTCTTCACCAGCTGCTGGGTGATGGTGGAGCCCCCCTGGGCGATGCCGCCGGCGTTGACGTTCTCCACCAGAGCCCGGAACGTGGCCCGGGGGTTGATCCCGTCGTGGTCGTAGAAGTCGGCGTCCTCGATGGTGAGGATGGCGTCTATCACCGGCTGCGGCACCTGGTCGAGCTTGATCGGCTCGCGGTTCTGTTCCTCGGCCAGCACGGTGAGGAAGGTGCCATCCTTGGCGTACATGGTGGACCGCTCGGCCAGCTCGTTGAGCTGCAACGTGGCAGCTGTCCCCTCGTTGGCGGTGAGGATGCGGACGGCCTGGGGCACGGCCACCAGGGTGGCCGTGGCGGCCACGGCGGCCACCGCCGCCAGCACCAGGCCGAGAGACGTGAACCGCTTGATCAGCCGCAGAGCAATGAGCACCGCCGGCCATCGTAGCCACCCACCGTGTCCAAGATGCGTTGGGCGGCGGGGAGCCGACGCAGGAGGCCCGGTGGGGTTGGGGCCCCGACGGGGATGGGGGAGCCGACGCAGGAGGCCCGGTGGGGTTGGGGCCCCGACGGGGATGGGGGAGCCGACGCAGGAGGCGCCGGGGGCGCAGCCCCCGTAGGACGCAGCTAGGCCCGGGCGGGCCAGTCGCCGACGGCGGCCATGGCGGACAGGACGGCCTCGGCCGGCCCCAGCGGGCCGTCGTCGTCGGAGATGGCCAGGCCGAGCAGGGGCGACCCGTCGGCCGCGTTGACCACCACGATCGTCACGACGGCCTGGTCGAGGCGGGTGCAGCCGGCGAAGGCCACGCTGTACGGCGGTCGGCCCAGGTGGGCCGCGGCCCGGGCTGCGGCCAGCTCGGGCCGGGGGCCGGTGGCGTAGCCCGTGCACCCGGGGGCGACACTGCCGGCCGCGGCCACCCCGACCTCGGCCCGCCAGCCGTCGCCGTCGGGTGTCACCGAGGCCGTCAGGCGACGCCGGATGGCGAGCGGCCGGTCCCCCACCGCCACCGTCACCGAGCGGACCACCCGGACCAGCGTCGCCTGCTCGGCCGGGGTGAACGGGCGGGCCCGGACCACGGCGACCACGAGGTCACCGGCATCGGACCGGCGCCGGCTGATCCAGCCGTGGTGGGGGCCGACCCGGATCGACGAGCAGATCGCCCCGTCCTGCCCGCCGGGGCCGGGCGGTGCGTCCGATGCCGGTTCGGGCGCCTCCAGCAGTCTCCAGAGCTGGCCGAACAGCTCGAAGGTGAATCCCGACGCCTCGTCCCAACTGGGGGGTATGCGGCTCGACACCACTGGGGGCCGGTCGGGGTCCTCCCGGCGAACGAGGACCACGGCGTCGGCGTCGAACCCTTCGGCGATCACGGCCAATGCCGTGTCGACCACGAACTGGCGGACCCGGGGCGGGGTGACCGACGGCGTGGGGCCGAGCAGGCGCAGCAGGCCGGCCCCCGCCCGATCGGGTGACGCGGCCTGGCCGAGGATGCCGGAGAGGCCTCGGCCCAGGCCCCCTCCGGCCGGGGGCAGCGCATCGGCGCGGGCTGTGGACTGCAGCGCCACGGAGCGGCCTAAGCCGGTCGGGCGCGCGATGGGGCGGGCGAACGGGGCTGCGCCCCGCGGGGTGGACATGCGGCGGATGCCCTTCACCCTAGCGGCTGGGCTGTCCCCCCTTCCTGCCCCATCGGACGGAATTCACCCCGTTGGACGGTCGCTCTTGCAGCTGATCGGAGCGGCGCGATCGATGTCGTCTTGCTGCCATTCAGCGGTCAGGAGTGGAAGCAGGGATGCCGGCTCGGCCAGGCTGACGTCGGCCGTTTCCTCCACTGCCTGCACCACACCCACCACCCGGCCGGCCCGGTCCACCACCGGCCCACCCGACCAGCCGGGGGCCACCGCCCGGTCGAGCAGGAGGAGCGGACGAGGCGAGCCGTAGGCCGTCCCGTCGACCGTGCGGGCCACCGCCGCCAACCAGCGCAACCGCCCGCCCGTCCGACCCACGACCACCACCGGCGAGCCGTCGGCCGGCGCACGGGAGGCCAGCGCCAGGCCCCCACCGATTGTCGCCTCGTTGACCAACGGCGCACTGAACGCCAGGTCAGCGGCATCGAGTACTCCGACAACGGCCACCCGTCCCCGGATTCCCGGGCCGTCGAAGGCGAGCTCCGCCGCCCCCGAAACAAGATGCCCGCTCGTCACCACGCGACCCCCGATCACGAAGCCGCTGCCCGTCATCCCGCCGGCGCACGTCTCGGCCTCCACCCGAACGGTCGACTCCCCCACCCGGATGGCGATCGCCTCGATCTCGGCCTCGGTCAGGGGCGTCGGATCATCCGGGCGGGGTTGTTGCGCCACCGCCACGGCGCTCAGCGCCAAGCCGACCGAGAGCAGGGCGACGCCAGCAAGAACCGTCCCGATCACCCGCCACCAACGCACGAATACACACGCTAGGAGTCGGATGGTGCTGCATGAATGGGTGACGGATCACGCGTCGTCTAGGCCAGAAGACCTAGTTGTTCTTCTCAGTGTTGTTCTTCTCAGTGTCGTTCTCCTCAGTCGAGAGCGGCGCGGATGGCGGTCACCAGCTCGACGAAACGGGGGCCCGACGCCCCGTCGAGGGCGGCGTAGGCCGGGGCACAGATCAGGCTGGTCAGCCGCTCCGCCTCGGCCCGGCCCGCCTCGTCGGCGGCGGGCCAGGGCTGAGGCCAGCCGAACCGCTCGGCCCCGGCGGTGCCGCCCCGCACCTGGTCGGGAGCGGCGAGGATGGCGGCCAGGGGCCCCAGGCCGCTGGCGTGGGCGGCCGAGATGTGGGCCCCACCCCGCATCTCGCGCAGCACGTTCAGGGTGACGGTGGCGGCCCCGGCGGGATCGCGGGGCGCCTCGAGCGCCCGCCAACCGGCGAACAGGGCACCGACCGAGGGCTGGGCGGCCTCGGCCACCCGGCGGGCCAGCGCCGTCGCCTCCACCAGGTCGGCCTCGGGCACGGCGGCCAGCGCGTCACGGCCCCAGGCGGCGGCGGCCTCGGCGTAGGCCCGGGCCGCCTCGCCGGCCGACAGTGCGGTCGGCCGGCCGTTCCAGTAGCGGTGGACCATCGGCGGATACATGAAGGCGATGCCGGCGGCGGCCACGTCGGCCCCCACATCGCCCAGCACCCCGGCGCGGCCGTTGACCCAGAAACCGAAGGGCAACTCGAGGCCGAGCTCGGTGGCCCGTTCGGCCGTGGCCGGGGCCAGCATCCACGCCCTACCGATCTCCAGGATGGGCTTGGCGGTGGCGTCGACGATCTCGAGGGGTGTCATGGGCGCCGACTGTAGATGGTTCGCTGCCGGCGAAACACCAGGAACCCGAAGGGTTCCCGTCCCCAGCGGGGACACGTAGACCGACACCCAATGTGTGCGCCGGGCCGGCCCGGTGAGCCAGAATGCTGCGACCGACGCCCACGAGGAGCCGACACCGAACCATGGACAACAGCATCCGTCCCTTCCGGATCGAGGCCAGCGACGCCGCCCTGGACGACCTGCGGGCCCGACTCCGGAACACCCGCTGGCCCGACGCCGAGCCGGTCGACGACTGGAGCCAGGGCACCCCGCTGGCCTACACCCAGGAGGTGTGCCGCTACTGGGCCGACACTTACAACTGGCACACCGGGAGGCTTCCCTCAACCGGTTCGACCAGTTCGTCACCACCATCGACGGGGTCGACATCCACTTCATCCACCAGCGCTCGCCCCACCCCGACGCCATGCCGCTGGTGATCACCCACGGTTGGCCCG
>CAVTAP010000012.1:0-356489 GCA_963732695.1 uncultured Actinomycetota bacterium
TCGTAATGCGTAGGTCTGGGGTTCGACCCCCCATTCGGGCTCAGCTCTGACCAGGGGAAACGGGCTCCGGAACTGAGACCGGCCGGCAGGTTGGGTGGAGAACCCAGAAAACCCAAGAAGCGGTCTCTACCTGCTCTGGGCGGCCCGAGATGTACTCTCGATCGTTATGGCGATTCAGGGGCTGTTTTGTGCGGTGCAATCGCACTGGTGCTCGCCATGTGCTCGTCGCCGTCGGCAGGCCCGGCTCCATTCACCGCACCGTCGAACGTCGACACGCCGGTGCCGGCGTTCTTGCGACGCCGTCATCCGCTGTGAAAAGGACAAACGCAGGCGGTTCGCCTCAGCTGTATTCACCGCCGGGTGTCAGGCGGCCGAGCCGTTCGGCGACCGAGTTCAGGTGACGTTGCTCGGGGATGCTCGTCGCCAATTGGGCGGCGAGCACGTATGCCGCCCGGGCGTCGTCGGTGCGACCCTCGAGCTCGAGGAGGTGGGCGTGCACCGCATGCAGGCGTTGGTTGCGTCGCAGCCGGGGGTCGACGAGAAGCGGGTCGATGAGCGTGAGGGCGGCGCGGGGCCCGTGGACCTGGGCCACCGCGACGGCCCGGTTGAGCGTGACGACCGGCCCGGGAGCGACGGCGTCGAGCATGGCGTAGAGCTGCTCGATCTGCGCCCAGTCGGTCGCCTCGGCCTTCGTGGCCTCGTCGTGCACGGCCGCTATCGCCGCCTGCAGCTGATACGGGCCGACCCGACCGATGGGGAGGGCCGTCTCCACCAGGCCCACACCCTCGGCGATCTGTTCCTGGTCCCAGAGCGTGCGGTCCTGCTCGGCCAGTGGGACGAACGAGCCGTCGGCGCCGGTGCGGGCCCGGCGGCGGGCATCGGTGAGCACCATCAGGGCCAGGAGCCCGGTCACCTCACTCTCGTCGGGCAGTAGACGATGCAGCTCGCGAGCCAGGCGAATCGCCTCGGCCCCGAGCGAGGGGGCAGTCAAATCGCCGCCCGTCGTGGCGGTGTGGCCCTCGGTGAAAACGAGGTACAGCACGTGGGCCACGGCGGCGATCCGGGCCGGCATCTCCGTGGCCGGGGGGACGGCGAACGGCGTCGTCGCCTTCTCGAGTCGGGATTTGGCCCGCGAGATCCGTTGCGCCATGGTCGCCTCGGGCACGAGGAACGAGCGGGCGATCTGCCCCGTCGTCAGGCCGCCCACCGCCCGCAGGGTCAGCGCGATCTGAGACGGTCGGGTCAGCGACGGATGGCAGCAGAGCAGCATGAGCGCCAAGGTGTCGTCGCGTTCGACCGGCGTGTCGTCGGGAGCAGGGGCCATGAGATCAACGGCGGCCGTGCGGCGGAGAGCCCGCTCCTCCCTCCGCCACCGCGCGTCGTCGGCTCGGAGCCGATCGACCAGGCGCCGCGAGCCGACGCGGATCAGCCATGCCTTCGGGTCGTCCGGCGTTCCCTCGACCGGCCACTGCCGGACGGCGGCCAGGAGCGCGTCCTGCACCGCGTCCTCCGCCGCGTTGAAGTGGCCGTACTGGCGGACGAGCGCGCCCAGCACATGCGGCGCGTGCCTCCGCCAGATCGAGTCGAGGGCCGGTTCGGTCACGCGTCCGGACCGCCGGCCCCCATCGCCGGCCTGAGCTCGACGACGTCACCGGGGTGGGCGAATGTCGCTGCGATCTCCTCTGCCCGTTCCGGTGATTCGACGTCGATGAGGAAGAACCCGGCGAGTTGCTCCTTGGTCTCGGCGTAGGGGCCGTCGGTGGCGACACCGGCGTCGCCCTCCCAGCGGTAGATGGTGGATGACGCCGGCGAGGCCAGTGCTTCGCAGGCCAGGAGTTCACCCGACGCCGACATGGCCTCCATCAACTCGTCGAACTTCCGGTCCATGGCGGCGCGCCGCACGGCATCGAGCTGGCGGCCGGCCTCCGTGAAGTGGCCGGTCGGATGGCCCCAGGGTTCGGGATTGGCGTGGATGAGAATGACGTACTTCATGGTTTCGGCTCCTGACCGCTACGGGCGTCGTCGGCATCGACGACGCGGTGTCTGCCGGTGACGTCGGAGCTGGCGCCCGGTTCTCGACATCGGGGAGACCGATCGTCGTCCTGTCGGCGGAAGGGCGAGCGGCCGTGGTTCTGAACCGCCCCCCGTCACCAGGTCAGTGTGAGCTTCCGGGGCCCCCGAAACGACAGGTTGGGATGGTAGCTGAGGGCCGAGTCGGGGTCGGCCCGTCGGAGGCGGGGGAAGCGGCGGGTCAGCTCCTGCAGCGCCACCTCCAGCTCGAGCTTGGCCAGGGGTGCCCCCAGGCAGTAGTGCTTGCCCCACCCGAACGACAGGTAGCGGCTGTCGGCCCGGGTGATGTCGAACCGCTCGGGCTGGTCGACCACCGCCGGGTCGTGGTTGGCCGCCCCGATCAGCAACAGCAGCCGGGCCCCGGCCGGCACCGCCGAGCCGCCGATCGTGGTGTCGGTGGTGGTGATCCGGCGCCAGGCGATCACCGAGGAATCGAACCGCAACACCTCCTCCACCGCCCCCGGAATGGCCGCCGGGTCGGCCACGAGCCGATCCCAGACGTCGGGCTCGTCGAGGCAGCGGTGCAGGGCGTTGGCCAGCAGGTTGGTCGTCGTCTCGTGGCCGGCGAAGCTGAACCCGAAGATGATGTGGGCCGCCTCGGCCAGCGTGAGCTGCTCGGGATCGTCGCGGTGGAACTGCAGGAGATCGGTGGTGAAGTCGTCGGCCGGCTCGGCCAGGCGGCGGGCCACATGGGCGTCGCAGTACGCCCGGTAGGCCACCATGTCGGCCGCCGTGCGGGCCTGCTCGGCCGGTGACGGACGGCCCCAGCTGAACGACAGGCGATCGTTGGCCCACGCCTTGAGCCGGTCGGTGTCTTCCGGCGGGAACCCCAGCAGGGTGAAGATGATCGTGGCCGGCAGGGGGAAGGCCAGACCCGCCACGAAGTCGGCACCGGGGCCGGCGGCCGCCAGCTCGTCGATCAGGCCGGTGGCGGTCCGGCGGATCACCGGTTCGAGGGCCCGCAGCCGCCGGGGCGTGAACCCCACGAGGCTGTAGCGCCGGTTGCGGCTGTGGTATTCGCCGTCGGCGTTCGACAGGGTTTTGAGCGGCACCCACCCTTGGGCGAACACGGCCTGGGCCTCGGGGTGGAGGGGGAACGCCGGGTCCTGGGCGTTGGCGGCCGAGAACGTGGCCGGGTCACGGAACACGGCCTCGACGTCGGCGTGGCGGGCCACCACCCACATGTCGAGATCCGGGTCGTAGTGCACCGGCGCCTCGTCCCGGAGCCGGGCCCACACCGGGCGGGGATCGGCCAGGAAGCCGGGATCGAGGGGATCGAAGTGGACGGGGCAGCCGCCGGTCATGGGAGTCCTCCGCTGCGCTCGGGGTGTCGTGCCGGCCACCCTCCCGCGTCGTCACCGCCGGCGCAAGGGAACAGGCGTCGCCCGCCGCCGATCGATCAGGCCGCCGCCAGGCGCAGGCCGGCGGCCACGGCGGCCGCGGCCACGATCACCACCACGAAGGGGGCCCGGCGCCACAGCAGCACCGCGGCCACCGCCACCGCCGGCACCCGGGCGTCGAGCGTGAGCTGCTTGCCGGCGGCCACCGTCTGCACGGCCAGCAGGGCCGACAGCAGGGCGATGGTGACCAGACCCGACACCCGCCGCACCCGCTCGCCCTCCAACCAGTGGGGCCGGGCCAGGAAGCCGAGCAGCTTGATGCCGAAACAGGCGGCGCTGGCCGCCGATACCGCCACCCAGCCTGACATCAGTCGGTCCCGGCGGGAGCGGCCGCGGCCGGCCTGTCGTCGCGCCAGCCCAGGATCACGGCCACCACGGCGGCGGCGAGCACCGGCACCCCGGCCGGCACCACCGGCGTGACCCCGAGGGCGACGAGGGCGGCGGCCACCCCTACCGTCACCGGGCGGGCCGCCCGCAGCCGGGGCCACAGCAGGGCCAGGTAGGCGGCCGCGGCGGCGGCGTCGAGACCGAAACGGCGGGGGTCGCCCAGGGCGTTGCCCAGCACCCCGCCGCCCAAGGTGGCCAGGTTCCAGAAGATGAACACGGTCCCACCGGTGGCCCAGAACCCGAGCCGCACCAGGTCGTTCCGCCCCGGGTGCTGCGCCAGTTGCACCGTGCCCACCGCCGTCGACTCGTCGATCGTGAGGTGCGCCGCCACCGGCCTCCGCCACCCCCGCCGGCCCAGATGGGGTGCCATCTGCAGGCCGTAGAACCCGTTGCGGACGCCGAGCAGGGCGGCGGTGGCGGTGGCCGCCACCCCGCCACCCCCGGCCCCGATCACACCGGCGAAGGCGAACTGCGACCCCCCGCTGAACATGAGCAGGCTGAGCACGCAGGTCTGGGCCAGCGTGAGGCCGGCCGCCACCGACAGGGCCCCGAACGACACGCCGTACGTCCCCGTCGCCACCCCGATCGACAACGCCTGGCGCCACACCGCGGCCCGGGCCGCATCGCGCCGGGCCGGAGTCCGGGGTGGTCGAGGCGTCGCAGTCACCGCAGGGACTGTATTGAGGTGCTGTAGTGAGGTGCTCCGGCCCACGACGGCGGAAATCTCGGCTGGAACGTCGGCCGGGCCGGACCGCGAGGCGTCTGATACGGCCCTGCCGTCCGGTTGCTGTACTCTGCGGTGTTCGGTGGCACCACATTCAACATTGAAGGGACCCGGGCGGACATGGGCGAGACGACGCAGCAGGAAGGAATTCGGGGCAAGTACTTCCGCCCGTCTCTATGGAAGGCCCTGCTGACCTTGGCTCCGCCCAAGGAGCTGGTGGTCATCACCGAGATGGCGCTGCGCAAGGGGAAGTCCCGGTTTCGTACGCCGCAGATCGTCCATCTCCGGCCGCTCGGTGGTCGTCCCATTCTCGTCCGGCCCCGATCGTCGGACGCCCGCGTCGTGTTGGACGTGTTCGTCGGTCTGTTCCATCTTCCCCCCGCCGATCTGCCACCACCCGGGGTGGTGTGGGATCTCGGCACGAACATCGGGCTGACCGTCGCCCACTACGCCACGCTCTATCCCCAGGCCCGGGTGACCGGGCTGGAGCCCGATCCGGCCACGGCCGACGCCGCCCGCCAGAACCTGCAGCCCTGGGGCGATCGTTGCCAGGTGATCACCGGGGCGGCATGGTCGAGCGACGGCGATCTCAGCTTCTCGGTGGACGAGGGCGAGGAGTTCGGTGCCCACGTCGTCAACGAACCCGGGGGCGGGAGCACGATGGTGGTGACCGGTTTGTCGCTGTCGACGCTCCTGGCCGACGAGGCCGTGGTCGACTACCTGAAGGTCGATATCGAAGGCGCCGAGCACGAGATCTTCAGTCACAACACCGAATGGGCCTCGAAGATCCGCTGCATAAGCGTCGAGATCCACCCGCCGCATACGGTGGCATCGATCACCGCCGATCTGGAAGCGCTCGGCTTCGCGGTCGAGCGGAACACGAAGCACTGGGCGTCGGTGATCGGACGACGGCCAGGTGACGACCTGCCGAGCTGAGCGTCGCCGAGCCCACGATGACCATTGGTCTCAGTGTGCATACCCGCCTACCGCGCCGGTGGTTCGTCAAGCTGCTCTGCGCCGACGATCTCTCATCTCGCCCGACTGCCTGCAGGCCCAACTCGAGGTTCTCAGCCGCGATCCCCGGCTGGCGTTGACCGCGGCACGGCGCGACATCATCGACAAACGACGGGGTCGTGATGAGTCCGGGTCGGGGCATTCCCTCCTGCCTGGCCGGCCGGATCGACGGCCCCACGGTCATCCGTCGGGTCTTCCGCTCCGGCTACAACCCGATCGGCGAGCCGGCCTGCACCCCGTTCCGCCGCGACGCCAAGGACCGCGCCGGGTCCTTCTCGGGTCTGCTCCCCGGGCCCACCGACCTCGACATGTGGTTTCGCATCCTGGAGCTCGGCGACTTCTACGGCGACCAGCGGACGCTGGCGTCGTTCCGCCTGCATCCCCGCTCGCTCACGCCGCCACGTACCGGAGCTATGGCAGTCAGGACCGCACCTTGTTCCGTCGCATGGCCGCCGATCCGGCGTGGCGGATCGGGCGCCCGTCGTTGGCCATGGCCTACGCCCGTTCCTTCCTGCACCAGGGGCACCGGGCCTTCCGGCACCGGCACCGGCACCGGCACAATGAACGGCCCGGCTGGTAGGATCGGACGCGGCGAAGGGGAGTAGCTCCAACGCCGGGTGATCGACACGCTGGGTGATGAGCCCCGGTCCCCGGGCCCGCTGCGGCGGGTGGGCAAGACCTTCGGCCGGTGTCCTGATCGTTCACGGATGCCCGGCCGAGGTCGCGGCTCCGCAGCCTGATCCTCGTCCGGGCGTGAGGAGTTCAATCGTGCTGCAAGCCTTCCTTATCAGCTTCGGAGTGATCTTCGTGGCCGAACTGGGCGACAAGAGCCAGCTGATGGCCCTGGCCTTCGCCACCCGCTACAAGCCGGCACCGATCCTGATCGGCATCACGATCGCCACCGGTGTGGTTCACGCCTTCTCGGTGCTCGTCGGCGCCGTGATCGGGGCCCGGCTGCCGACCACCGCCATCACCCTGGTGGCCGGGATCGCCTTTCTCGGCTTCGCCGCCTGGACCCTGCGGGGCGACAAGCTCGACGACGACGAGGCGTCCAAGGCCGACCGGTCCACCCGGTCCGCCATCGTCGCCGCCAGCATCGCCTTCTTCCTGGCCGAGCTGGGCGACAAGACCATGCTGGCCACGATCACCCTGGCCACCCGGGAAGGGGCGGTGGGGACCTGGGCCGGTTCCACCGTGGGCATGGTGGCGGCCGACGCCCTGGCCATCGGCGTAGGCGCCGTGCTCGGGGCCCGGTTACCGGAAAAGGCCATCCGTATCGGGGCCAGCGTCGCCTTCCTGGTGTTCGGCCTGCTCCTCATCGTGGAAGCCCTCCGGTAGGTCGGGGGCCAGGACCCGGAGCGGGTGGAGTTGCCCGCATCGGATGACACCGCGATGGGCCAACGGTGGGGCAAACTGCCGATTGTGATCGACAAGGCTGGCACCTGGTGGACAGGCAGGTCGTTCGAAGACCTGGCCGAGTACATCCGGATCCACACCTCGCTCGGCTACCCGGCGAGCGACATACGCCGCTGCGTCTGCGGCGACTGCGGTGGCCATGTGTTCGGGCTCGACATCGCCCAGGCCGAGGGCTGCGCCCAGCGGATCTGCGTCGGCTGCCTCAACGAGTACCTGATCGCCGACTCCGAGGACTACTGGGACCAGGTGAACATCGAGACCGCGGCCTGCCCCTGCGGCTTCGAGACGTTCGAGATCGGGGTTGGCTTCTCGCTGCGGGAGAGCGGCGAGATCCAGTGGGTGACGGTGGCCGGACGCTGCGTGGTGTGCGGCATCCTCGGCGTCTACACCGACTGGAAGATCGACTACGAGCCCTCCCGGCATCTGCTCGACCGGTTCTGACCTCAACCAGTCGGGTCCTGGAGGGCCGCTACCCTGCCCGGGATGCCTGATGTCCGCCCCTGATCCGATCCCGCCCGAAGGGCTGCTGGCTCCCACTGCCGGCGCTGCCCCCGGGGCCCGGTGGACGGCCCGGGACCGACGGGCCACGGTGGCCATCGCCGTGCAGTTCGCCGTCAACGGCGCCTTCTTCGCCTCGTTCCTGCCCCGCCTGCCCGAGCTGCGCGACGAGCTCGGTGTCTCCACCGGTGCCATCGGGGCCCTGCTCACGGCGGCCAGCGCCGTCGGCCTCGTGTCGAGCGCCCTGGTACGTCCGATCATCGCCCGGTTCGGCACCCGGCTCGTGCTGCTCGCCGGAGGCCTGATCCTGGCGGCGGGCCTGGCCCTGCTGGGGCAGGCCCGGGGTTGGGTCACCGCCCTGATCGGGCTGATCGGGTTGTTCCTGGTGGACGTCTTCGTCGACGTGGCCATGAACATGCAGGGCTCCTGGCTCAGCGCCCGGCGCCACCACCCGATCATGAACCGCCTCCACGGCCTGTGGAGCGCCGGCTCGGTCGTCGGCGGCCTGGTGTCGGCCCGCCTGGCCCACACCTCGCTGGCCCTCCACCTGGGGATCACGGCCGTGGTGCTGGCCGTGCTGTCGTCGCTGGTGGCCACCCAGGTGCTGGCCGTGGACGAGACCCACGAGGACCCCGCCGCCGGTGCCGACACCGACGACCGGGGAGCTGCCGGGGCGGGCCGACGCTGGATGGGTCTGTCGCCCCTCCAGGTCAGCCTGTTCGCCGCCGGCCTGACGGCGGTGCTGGTGGAGATGACGGCCATCGGGTGGGCCGCCTTCCGCATCACCGACGACCTGCACGGCTCGGCCGCCACGGCCGGTGTGGCCTACGTGGCCGTGGTGGGCGGGATGACGGTGGGCCGGTTCGCCGGCGACCACCTGGCCCAACGGTGGGGTTCCGACCGCCTGATGCGGGCGTCGGCCGTGCTGGCCATGGCCGCCCTGCTGGTGGCCGGCTTCGTCGGGGTGCAGGGGGTGACGGTGATCGCCTTCGCCGCCGCCGGGTTGGGCATCGCCACCCTCACCCCCCGCCTCTACGACCTCGCCGCCCGGGCCGGGAAGGGTTCCGCCGCCGGGCTGGGTGTCCTCACCGCCGGCATCCGCACCGCATCGATCCTGGCACCGGCATCGGTGGCCGCCGTGGCCTCGGCCACCTCGGTTGGCCTGGCCCTGGCCCTGGCCGGCATGGTGGCCGGCGTCGGGTTCCTGGCCGCCACCCGTTCGCTGTCCTGACCGGAGGCACCGGTGCTGGGTGTCAGCGGCGGCGGTGCAGGGTGCCGGGCGATGGCCCGGGCCTCAACCGGGCGCGATCGGCCACCAGATCTCGGTGTGCTCCCGGCCCGGGCGCCGGTCGAGGTACCGCTCGGCCACCCGGGAGCCGGCGGTCCTGGTGTGGGCCCCCACCCAGGCCCCGAGCAGCCGATAGCTGTCTCCGATCCCGGCGAACGGCGCCCGGTGGTCGATCACGGCCCACACCGTGCCGGGAACGGCGGCCAGCCGGACGCCGGCCGACGCCGGGACGAGGAACGCTCGAGCCACCTCGACGAACGCCTCGACGTGCTCGGTGGCCTCGTCGTCGAGCTGGACGGGATAGAACGCCCCCGGTGCGCCGATGCTGCCACCAGTGGCCTCGGCCGCCGACGCGAGCTGCTCATGGGCCCGTCCGAGCCAGCCCTCGATCGCCTCGCCGGGCACATCGGCGGCCACGGTCAGCACGTGCATGTCGGCCGTGCGGCGGGTCTCGACCAGCCCGTCGGGCACCTCCAGCGGCTGCTGGAGGGCCAGCAGGATCCGCTGGGTCTCCTCCAACCGTCGCTCGATGACCAGGCGGTGCTCGGCCAGGAGCCGTTCGGTCAGGGCCGGGTCCCTCGTGTCGAGGATGGCCCTGATCCCGGTCAGTGGCACATCGAGCTGGCGGAGCCGGACGATGGCCATGGCGTCGACCAGCTGGCCAACGTCGTAGTAGCGGTAGCCGCTGGACCGGTCGACGCGGGCCGGGACCAGCAGCCCCATCTCGTGGTAGTCGCGCAGGGTGCGGACCGAGATCGAGCTGGCCCGGGAGAAGGCGCCGATCGCCAACTGGCCTGGGGTGGTGGGATCGGTCACATCTCCTCCCGGTCGCTCGTGGCGGGCTGCCTCAGACGAGGCAGAGCTCGTTGCCCTCGGGATCGCAGAGGACGACCCATCGGCTGCCGCCCTCGTCGATCCGGTTCCGGACGGTAGCGCCCAGGCCGGTCAGCCGCTCGACCGCAGCCTCCAGGTCGGGTACCGACAGGTCGAGATGGAGCCGGTTCTTCACCGCCTTGGGCTCGGGAACGGCGGTGAAGTTGAGCGTGACCGACGGCGTGCGGACCGCAGCGAAGCCGGCCGAGGCCTCCGGCTCCACCGGTACCCCGAACACGCCGGCCCAGAAGCCGGCGGTCCGGGCGGCGTCTGCGCAGTCGACGGTGACTCCGGCGAGGGTGACGTCCATGGCGAATGACCTCCTGGTAAGGGAAACTGAGTGGTTCACCCATCACCATCGGGTCTCCACCGGGTGGAGAGTCAAGGGCCAGCCGGTGGGCGTGCGCCGGGAGGGAGCATCGCCATCAACTGCTGGCGGCCGGCGACGCCCTCGTCGGAGGCGAGCCACGACACGAAGTCGGCCCGGGGGCGGTTGCGGAACATGGGGGTGGCGAAGATCTCGGCCCACCGGGCCACGGGCAGGATGGTGTCGGCGGTGTCGGGGTTGAACTCCGACCACCGGCGGGCGTGCTCTTCCGACCGGAAGAGGTTCATGCCCGCTCACCGGAACGGCCGGGAGGCCGCATCACCTCCCACCGGCGAGCGGCTGTAGCCCACCATCGTGTCGGGCTCGATCACGAGGATCGTCTCGTCCCGCATCTCGACCACCAGCGGGTCACCGCAGTCGAGACAGGGGGCCTCCATCCGAACCGTCGATCCGGGGCAGAGCCAGCGCACGGCCAGCGACTCGAAACCTCATTGGCCGTACCAGCCGGACTTCCCGTCGATGCTGATGCGGTACTGGGTGGGTTGCAGGTTGAACGGAGGGAACGAGGCGATGAGGTCGGTGCCGGGGTGCACCCATCCGGGGATGCCGGCGGCCCACAGATCGCCGACCACCACCCTGGCCTCCTCGATCCCGATGCCGAGGGCGGCGGCCAGCTCCGTGTGGTGTGGTGCCCGGCCGGTGTCAACCACCTGGGTCATGATCGTGGCGTGGGCCCGGTCGAGCAGGGCGGTCTCCGTCATCTCCTACCTCCGCCGCCCACTGTAGGTGGGCTCCCGGTGCGGCGCCGGGCTCACTAAGCTCCCCGCACCGGTTGACGGCGCCGGCGGCGCCCGACTCCGATCCCCCGACCGACCCCTTCTCCCAGGATGGTGACCGCCATGCCCGGCGCACTCGACGGCATCCGTGTTCTCGACCTCTCGACGCTCGTGCAGGGACCTCAGGCCGCGGCCTACCTGTTCAACCTCGGGGCCGAGGTGATCAAGGTGGAGCTGCCCGAGATCGGCGACGTGGGCCGCCACGTCGACGTCCTCCCGGGCTACGGCGGGTTCTCGTCGGTCTACATCGCCTGCAACCGGGGCAAGCGGTCCGTCGCCCTCGATCTGCGCAACGAGGGCGGCCGAACCGCCTTCCTCCGCCTGGTCGAGACGGCCGACGTGATCGTGTCGAACTTCAAGCCGGGCACGATGGAGGGCTGGAACCTGGGTTACGACGAGCTGAGCGCCGTCAACCCCCGCATCATCTGGGCCGCCGGCTCCTACCTGGGTCCGCTGGGGCCCGACGCCGAGCGGGAGGGGGCCGACATGGTGGGTCAGGCCGCCGGCGGCATCGTGAGCACCTCGGGCTACGACGGCAACGCCGTGTCGCCCGTCGGCACCCTGGTGGCCGACCACTGCGGGGCCCAGAACCTGGTGGTGGGGGTGGTGTCGGCCCTGTTCGCCCGGGAGCGGACCGGCCGGGGCCAGACGATCGAGACCTCGCTCCTCGGGGGCCAGATCTGGCTCCAGTCGATGGAGTACACCCACGCCTCGCTCACCGGCAACCGGGTGAGCCGCACCAACGGTGGTCACCCCCTGGTCGACGCCCTGTACGGCGTGTTCCCCACCGCCGATGGCTTCATCGCCATGGCCGGCTGCCCCGACCACCTGTGGCCCCAGCTGGTGGCGTGCGTCGAGCACCCGGAGCTGGCCGACAACCCCCGCTTCGGCACCTACTTCTGCACCCCCGAGATCAAGGCCGAGCTGCGGGCGGCGTTCGAGCCGATCTTCCAGGAGCGGACCACGGCCGAGTGGACCGAGCGCCTGGCCCGCCACGAGCAGCGCTTCGCCCCGGTGCGGGGCCACGCCGAGGTGCTGGCCGACCCCCAGGCCTACGCCAACGACTACCTGGTCAAGGTCGACCATCCCGAGTGGGGCGAGGTGTCCCTGGTGGGCTCGCCGATCGCCATGTCCGACACCCCCACCCGGTGGGGCACCGAGGTGCAGGAGCTGGGCCAGGAGACCGAGATGGTGCTGCTCGAGGCCGGCTTCACCTGGGACGACATCGAAGACCTGCGCCAACGCGGCGCCTTCTGAGCTACAAAAGCTGATCAGCTCGATCAGGCGATCCTGACCAACCGACCCCGCCGACATGGCTCGCCTCGGCTCCCGCCACCAGGTTCTGTAGAAGTACCAGCCGTTTGCCGGCGGAGACCGGGGGCGGGAGGATCGGGGGCGATGGCTGACCCCGACTACACCACGATCGCCCTGTCCCTCGACGACGGCGGGCTGGCCCGGCTGGAGCTGCGCCGGGCCGATGCCGCCAACGCCATGAACCTGGCCATGGCCCGCGACCTCCGCTACGCGGCGGTGGAACTGCTGCACGATCCGTCGGTCCGGGCCGTGCTGATCACCTCCGACGGACCCGTGTTCTGTGCCGGGGGTGACCTCAAGTCGTTCGCCGCCATCGACTCCCCGGCCGAGATGGCCAAGACGATCGAGCACCTCACGATCGACCTCCACGCCGCGGTGGCCCGCCTCAGCCGGCTCGACGCCCCCGTGGTCGCCGCCGTCACCGGCTCGGTGGGCGGAGCCGGCATGTCGCTGGTGGCGGCGTGCGATCTCGTGGTCGCCTCCACCGCCTCCAAGTTCACCATGGGCTACACCCGCGCCGGCCTCGTGCCCGACGGGACGTCGTCGTTCTACCTGTCGCGCGTGGTGGGCCTGCGCCGGGCGGCCGAGCTGATGCTGACCAACCGCACCCTGAACGCCACCGAGGCCCTCGACTGGGGCCTGGTCAACGAGCTGGCCGAGCCCGACGCCGTGCGGGGCCGGGCGGAGGAGCTGGCCCGGACGATGGCGGCCGGCGCCACCGCTGCCTTCGGCGGGGCGAAGCGGGTGCTGTACCAGGGGGCGTCGAGCTCGCTGGAGGAGGCCATGGAGCGGGAGTCGTCGGTGATCGGCCGCATCTCGGGCCTCCCTGACGCCGGCGAGGGCATCGCCTCGTTCATCGAGAAGCGCCCGCCGTCGTTCGACGGCCGCACCCGATGACCCCCCGAGCGATCACGGTGGAGGCGCCGACCGTCACCCTGGCCGGCTGGGACTACGGCAACCCGGCGGCCCGGCCCATGGTGTTCCTCCACGGCCTCACCGACCTGGCCTGGTCGCTGCACCCGGTGGCCGAGGCCTTCGCCGAGCGCCACCACGTGGTGAGCCTCGACCTCCGGGGCCACGGCGACTCCAGCCATCCCGGCCGCTACACGGTGCCCCACTTCGTGGCCGACCTCCGTTTCGCCGTCGACGCCCTCGACCTGGTCCGCCCGATCCTGTTCGGGCACAGCATGGGCGCCTTCGTCACCAGCGCCTTCGCCGGCCTGTGGCCCGCCGAGGCGGCGGCCCTGATCATGGTGGAGGGCCTCGGCTCACCTCTGCGCATCGGGGAGACCGACCCCGCCGGGCGCCGGGCGATCGCCGGGGCCGTCATCGGGTCGCTCAACGGCCAGCCCAAGCGGGTGAAGATGGCCGGCGTCGACGTGGCTCGCCAGCGGCTGCGGGCCGCCCACCCCGGGCTCACCGACGACCGCCTTGTCGAGCTGGCGGCCAAGGGCACCCGGGCGGACCCCGAGGGCGGCCTGTTCTGGAAGTGGGACCCGGCCGTGCGGGAGTGGTTCGCCGTGTTCGACCGGGCCCGCCACGAGGAATGGTGGGGCGGCATCAGCTGCCCCACCCTCGCCATCTCGGCCGCCCACGCCTGGGACCGGTGGTGGCTGCCGACCGCACCGGCCCGACCCGGCCCCGACTTCGCCGGCCCCGTCGACCTGGAGGAGCAGGCCCGGCGCCTGGCGCTGATCGCCGGGGTGGAGCACCACGTGGTCGACGCCGGCCACATGGTCCACTTCGACGCCCCCGGCGAGGTCATCGACCTGACCCGCCGCTTCCTCGACCACCACCTCCCGCAGTGACCCGCCTTGCGGGGGTTGCGGCCGCCGTCGTAGTGGGGCACGGTGACCTCATGGCAGACACCGAGACGATCACCACTCCGCTCGTCCGGGTGACCGGGCTCGACCACATCGTGCTGATCAGCGCCGACGTGGAGGCCTCGCTCGCCTTCTACACCGGCACGCTGGGCCTGGCCGGCGACCGGGTGGAGGAGTGGCGCCGGGGCGAGGTGCCGTTCCCCTCGGTGCGCATCAGCCCCACCACGATCATCGACCTGTTTCCCGGCGAGCCCGACGGCCGCAACCTCGATCACGTGTGCCTGACCATCGAGCCCACCGACCTCCAGGCCCTGGCCAGCTCGGGCGCCGTCACCGTGGTGCGGGGCCCCGTCGACCACCTCTTCGGAGCCCAGGGCTACGCCACCAGCCTCTACATCGCCGACCCCGACGGCACCACCGTCGAGCTGCGCAGCTACTGACACCGAACGCACCGACACCGAACGCACCGGGGGACAGAGGGAGACCGCACGATGAGTGCCACCACGAGCACCAGCACCAGCACGAACCACGAAGCGGCTGTCCGCCGGGACGTGGCCGGCTGGCTCGCCGCCAACTGGGACCCGGCGCTCGACCGTCGGGCCTGGCTGGAGCGGGCGGTCGACTCGGGCTGGGCCGCCCCCAGCTGGCCCGCGGCGTGGCACGGCAAGGGCCTCGACCCCGCCCTCACCAACGTGGTGGCGGCCGAGTTCCGCCGGGCGGGGGCCGACGGCACGGCCCAGGACAAGCACAACCTGTGGGCCAACACCGTGCTTGCCTTCGGCTCCGACGACCTCAAGCGCCGCTTCGTCCGCCCTCTGATGCTGGGCGACGTCGACATGTGCCTCCTCTACTCCGAGCCCGGCGCCGGCTCCGACCTGGCCGGCATCCAGACCCGGGCCGTGCGCGACGGGGACGAGTGGATCGTCAACGGTCAGAAGGTGTGGACCTCCGGCGGCCGCCACGCCTCCTTCGCCCTGCTCATCACCCGCACCGACTGGGACGTGCCCAAGCACCGGGGCATCACGTTCTTCTTCTTCCCCATGAAGCAGCCCGGGGTGGAGGTGCGGCCCCTGCGCCAGGCCACCGGCGACGCCCGGTTCAACGAGGTCTTCATCACCGACGCCCGCGTCCCCCACGCCAACATGCTGGGCGACGAGAACAACGGCTGGATGGTCCTCCAGACGGCGCTGGCCTACGAGCGGGCGGTGATGGGGGAGAACCAGCGGCGCCGGGCCAACCAGGACATCGGCCGGGCCGTGCGCTCGGCCGACGACGAGGCCCCGGCCCCCATCCCCGACCTGTCCCTGGTCGACCTGGCCCGCGCGGTGGGCAAGGCCGACGACCCCGTCCTCCGCCAGCGCCTGGCCCGGCTCCACGCCATGGTGCAGGTCAACGAGTGGAACAACGCACGGGCCAAGGCCGAGCTGGCCCAGGGGACGTCGTCGTCGGTGGTGTCGCTGGGCAAGCTGGCCATGAGCGGCATCCTCCACTACGCCGGCAGCCTCCAGACCGAGCTGCTGGGGGCCGAGGGCATGATCGGGGGCACCGACTCCCCCCGGTCGGCCGACGCCACCTACTCCCTCCACAACGCCTTCTTCACCTCGATCGGCGGCGGCACCGACCAGATCCAGCGCAACATCATCGGCGAGCGCATCCTGGGCCTGCCCAAGGAACCCGAGCTGGACAAGACGGTGGCGTTCCGGGACGTCCTGAAATCATCCCCGGACGTCCGCCACGCCTGATACTCCACGGCCCCGGGCCGATGAGTAGCGTTTTGCTCATGGCCGACCGGTCGACGTTCGTGGCGGACACGGAACCGTACATGCGTCCCCTGTATTCCACCGCGGTCCGCCTCACGACCAACGCCAGCGACGCCGAGGATCTCGTGCAGGAGACCTACCTCCGGGCCTACCGGGCCTACGCCACGTTCGAGCCCGGCACCAACGTGAGGGCCTGGCTGTTCCGGATCCTCACCAACGCCCACATCAACCGGTACCGGGCCCGCCAGCGCCGGCCCGAGGAGACGGCGCTCGACGAGCTGGAGGACGGCGGCGCCCGGCCGGGCACCACCCTGGCCCTGGCCGCCAGCCAGGGCCGTTCGGCCGAAGACGAGCTGCTCGACGCCCTGGGCGAGGCCGACACCATCGCCCTGGTCGGCTCCCTGGCCGCCCCCTATCGCCAGACCGTGCTGCTGGCCGACGTGGGCGGTTACTCGTACAAGGAGATCGCCGAATCACTCGACATCCCCATCGGAACCGTGATGAGCCGCCTCCATCGGGGCCGCCGCATATTGCGCCGGCGCCGGGGGCTGGCGGCGTGAGCTGGCGGGGGCCCGGTAGCCGGGCGCTACACTCCGGGCCCTATGGTCGCCGTTGTATGGCATTTCTGGCTCGGTCTGTTCCTCGCCATCGGGGCGATCGCCACGGTCCTCGCCCTCGGGGTCGGGTACCTGGCCAAGGTGCAGTCGATGAAGTATCCGAAGAACAACCGGTCCTACCCCAGGAAGCCCTGAGTTGGGGGTGAACGTCGACTGGAAGTTCGCCCGCACCGTCGCCGGTCGGGTGTCCGGACAGGAGCCGTTCGCCCAGAGCTATCACGTCGCGTCCCTGGAGGCCGACCTGTACGAGCTCACCTCCCAGGCCGAGGGGCTGGTGGAGGCCGAGACCGGCCTGGTGTCGGCCGCTGGCCCGGCCCGGGCCCGGGTGACCGATCGGTTGGGCTGGGTCGACGCCAACCTGGCCAGCTTCGAGCGCCTGATCCGCCCCCTGCTGGGCCGCATCAACGAGCCGCCCGCCGGTAGCGAGCCGCCCCAACCCCGACCCCGCCCCGATGGCTGGGCCGGCACCGTGACCGACGCCCTGGCCCCCGTGGGCCGGGCGGTGAACGCCGTGGGTGACGCGGTGGGCCCCAAGGTGGCGGGGGCCGAGCTGGGCGCCCTGCTGGGGTGGATGTCGTCCCGGGTGCTGGGCCAGTACGACCTGCTGATCATCGAGGACGACACGGCCCACGAGCAGGACTGGGTCTACTACGTGGGCCCCAACGTGCTGGCGCTGGAGAAGCGCTACGGGTTCGCCCCCCGGGAGTTCCGGCTGTGGCTGGCCGTGCACGAGTGCACCCACCGGGCCCAGTTCACCGGCGTGCCCTGGCTGCGCCCCTACTTCCTCTCCCTGGTCAACGAGCTGCTCGACTCGGTCGACCCCGATCCCCGCCGGGTGCTCGACGCTCTGGCCGAGACGGCCCGCGACCTGGGCCGGGGCAACGGTCCGTCGCTGAAAGACGGCGGCCTGTCGATCCTGCTGGCTTCGCCCGAGCAGCGGGAGACGATGAAGAAGGTGTCGGGCCTGATGAGCCTGCTCGAAGGGCACGGCGACATCGTGATGGACCGCGCCACCCGTGACCTGATCCCCGGTCAACAGCGCTTCGCCCGGGTCATGACCCAGCGCCGGCAGAACGCCGGCGGGCTGGTCAAGCTGATCCAGCGCCTCACCGGCATCGAGGCCAAGCTGGCCCAGTACGAGGAGGGCGAGCACTTCGTGCGGGCGGTGGAGACCGCCGGTGGGCGGGAGCTGTTCGACCAGGTCTGGTCGGGCCCGGAGTCCCTGCCCACGATCGACGAGATCCGTGACCCCGACCTCTGGATCAGCCGGGTCCGTACCCCTGCCGGGGCCTGAGACCGGGGGCGGGTCCGACCCCGGCCCGGGTGATCTGACCAGCCGGCTCCGGGACCGGTGCCGGTTCCCCGATCCCGCCGCCGGACCGGTGGTGTGCGCCGTGTCGGGTGGGGCCGACTCGTTGGCCCTGCTGGTGCTGGCCCGGGCCGCCGGGCTCGACGTCACCGCAGTGCACGTCGACCACGGGCTGCGCCCCGGCTCGGCGGCCGAGGCCGAGGTGGTGGCGGCCGCCGCCGAGCGCTTCGGGGCCGGCTTCCGGGCCGAGCGGGTGTCGATCGCCCGTGGCGCCAGCCTGGAGGAGCGGGCCCGCCTGGCCCGCCGGGCCGTGCTCGGCCCCCTCGCCCTCACCGGCCACACCGCCGACGACCAGGCCGAGACGCTGCTGGTGAACCTCCTTCGGGGGGCCGGACCCGCCGGCCTGGCCGCGATGCGTCCCGGGCCGCCCCACCCTCTGCTGGCCCTGCGTCGGGCCGAGACCGTGGCCCTGTGCCGCCACCTGGGCCTCGAACCGGTGAGCGACCCGTCGAACGACGATCCCCGCTTCGTGCGCAACCGGATCCGCCACGAGGTGCTCCCCCTGCTGGCCGATGTGTCGGGGAGGGATCCGGTGCCGCTGCTGGCCCGCACGGCCGACCATGCCCGGGCCGTCGCCGACGACCTCGACATCCTGGCCACCGCCCTCGATCCCACCGACTGCCGGGCCCTGCGGGCCGCTGTGCCCAGCGTGGCCGGGGCCGCCCTGCGCCGCTGGCTGCGCGACGAGCGGGGTCACCCCCCGTCCGCGGCCGAGCTGGACCGGGTGTTGGCTGTCGTCCGCAACGAGGCGGTGGCGGCGGAGCTGGCGGGAGGACGGCGGGTGAGCCGCTCCGGCGGCCGCCTCCGCCTGGAAACCACCCCGTCCTAGTTTCGCCGCAGGCGAAACTCCGGGTCCCGAAGGGACACTTGGGTTCCCTGCCGCCCCACCCGGTTAGGATTGAACCGGCCCGACCGCAGGAGAGACAGAGCACGATGGCGAAAGGAAAGTGGGCGCAGGGGATCAAACCCCGCCAGTTCCACTGGGTGATCCAGGATCAGCTGGCCCTGTGTGAGCGACCCGGTGGCTACGGGCAGAACCACCGCCGCGTGCGGCGCCAGGAAGAAGTGATCTGGATCCGGGAGAACGGCTTCTCGTTCGTCGTCTCGCTCATCCCGTCCGACCACAACCTGCACAGCTACGACGAGCTGGGCATGCCGTGGAAGCACTGGCCGTTCGCCCCCACCGTCAACCTCGACGCCGCGCTGCCCCAGATCTACACCGAGCTGGCCACGCTGCTGGCCGGGGGTAAGAAGATCCTGCTCCATTTCGAAGAGGTGGGCGATCGCCTGGCCGGGTTCGTGGCCGGCTACCTCCGGTGGACCGAGATGGTGCCGGTGAGCCACGAGGCCATCACCGTCATGGAGCGCATCCTGGGCCGCCAGATGGGGCCCGAGGGTCGCCGCATCGTGAGCGTGGCCGAGAGCGCGCCGCGCACCGGCGTGGTGCCGGCCCAACGGCGGGCCGAGGCCGGGGCCTGAGCGCAGTGTCCGAGGGGGGAAGCGAGCCCATGGCGGTTCCGGCCGGCCCGGTGGACCGGTTCGACCGGATCGAGGTCCGCGGCCTCGAGCTGCTGGTCTACTGCGGCGTGCTGCCCGAGGAGCAGGCCCGCCAGCAGCCCTTCCGGTTCGACCTCGACCTGCACCTGAGCCTGGTCCGGGCCGGTGGCACCGACGCCCTGGACGACACGGTCGACTACGGCGGTGTCACCGATCTGCTGGCCCGCCACCTCACCGTGGAGCGATTCCAGCTGTTGGAGCGGCTGGCCCAGCGCACGGCCGAGCTGATCCTGGATTCGGCCCCCCTGGTCGATGAGGTGACGGTGCGGGCCACCAAGATGCGGCCCCCGCTGGCGGTACACGTCGACACCACCGGTGTGCGTATCCACCGTCGCCGGGCCGACCGGCCGGCCGGCGGCTGACCCGTATGCGGGCCTTCCTCGGCCTCGGGTCCAACATCGGCGACCGGCGGCGGGCCCTGCGCAACGCCGTGGGGTCCATCGGTGATCTGGTGGCGGTGTCGCCCCTGTTCGAGACGGACCCGGTGGGTGGCCCCGAGCAGGACATGTACTACAACATCGTGGTCGAGCTCGACACCCGGGCCGGCCCCCGTCAGCTGCTGGAGCTGTGCCGCCGGCTGGAGGCCGACGCCGCCCGGCGGCGCACCATCCGGTGGGGGCCCCGCACCCTCGACGTCGACGTGCTGCTCATCCCCGGGACCCGGGTGAACGAGCCCGATCTGGCCGTGCCGCACCCCCGGATGCACCAGCGGAACTTCGTGGTGCAGCCGCTGTGGGCCATCGACCCGGCGGTGGAAGTGCCTGGGTACGTGGCGGCCGAGGCCTACGGCGACGTGCGCCCCGTCGGGCCTCTCTAGCAGGGGCTCGCGCCCCCGACGGCGGCAGGCCGCCTCCCATCTCCGGCGGGGCCCCACCCACCGGGCGGCTACGCCGTAGCGGCTGCTGTAGCCGTCGCCGGGCACCGGGTAGGGTGCGGGGGTGACGGCGCAGCCCACTCCCCGTATCGATCTGCAAGCCCCCCTGGCCGACATCCAGTCCCTGGTGGCCCGGGCCCTGGCCGAAGACCTCACTCCGCTCGGCGACCTCACCTCGTCCCTGCTCGACCCGACCCAGACCGCCACCGCCACGTTCTCGCCCCGGGCCGCCGGCGTGATCGCCGGCTGCCGCTGCGTTGACGAGACGTTCCGGGCCGTCGACCCCCGGCTGAGCGTGGAATGGCACCTGACCGACGGCGACGCCGTCACCGCCGGCGACCTGATCGCCATCGCCCGGGGCCCGCTGGCTTCGATGCTGACGGCCGAGCGCACGGCGCTCAACTTCCTCAGCCACCTCTCGGGGGTGGCCACCAACGCCAGGCGCTGGGTCGACCTGGCCGCCGGCCGGGTCACGGTGTGGGACACCCGCAAGACCCTGCCCGGGTACCGGTCGCTGCAGAAGGCGGCGGTGCGGGCCGGTGGGGCGGCCAACCACCGGGGCAACCTGTCCGACTGGCTGATGCTGAAGGACAACCACCTGTTCGGCACGTCGGTGGCGGGGGCGGTGACCGAGGCCCGGCGCCGCTGGCCGGGGCGGGTGGTGCACGTGGAGGCCGACACGCCGGCCCGGATGCACGAGGCGCTGGAGGCCGGGGCCGACATCATCCTGCTCGACAACTTCTCCCCGGCCGAGCTGGTGGATCTGGTGACCGAGGTGACCGCCTGGCACGAGCGTGCCGGCGGACGCCGGCCCCTGCTGGAGGCGTCGGGCGGGATCACGCTCGACACGCTCGACGCCTACGCCGGCACCGGGGTGGACCTCGTGTCCTCGGGCTCGATCACGAACTCCGCCCCGGTGCTCGACATCGGGCTCGACGTCCAGCCCGACTGATCCCCGCAACCGATACCGCCCCCTCGCCTCTGCGGAAATTGAGGGAGTTATGCGAATCGTTGGTTGATGGTGGTATGATGACGCATCGCCTCGGAGCCACGGCTCCCGTATCGAACCCCTGCCGCTGACGTTCAGCAGCTGACAGGACAGAAGTACCGCCGGAGGGACCCGACGGGGTATCGCCTGTGCTCGTGCGATGGAGCGTCAACGAAGGCGCCCGTCCCTGGTCCCGCCGCGGTCTTCGATCGTCGAGAAGGACAGCAATGAGCGAACACATCATCGGCACGAGCCAGGCCGCCATCGACGGGTACGAGGAGCGGGCGCTCGAGATCTTCGGGCGGGTGAACGAGCGGATGCGCCAGCTCGTCACCCAGGCGTTCGGCCTCACCTACGCCGGCCCCGACGCCGACACCGTCTTCAACCCCGGCCTCATCCGGCTGGCCACCGAATCGGTGGGCCAGATAGACCAGGCCATGACGGCGTTCGCCAACGCCGTGGCCACCGTCACCTCCAACATCTCGCGCTCGCTGGGCGCGGGCGACATCGTCTTCGCCTACCGGGCTCCGGTGCTGGAGCTGCCTCCGGCCCCTGGGGTCCGGGCCGACGACTACCGGATCGACGTCGGAGGGTTCGAGGCCTTCATCAACGGTGAGTTGGTCGACACGAGGACCGTCATCGGCCGGATGATCGCCGAGAACCAGGACGCCTTCAACGCCATTCCCCGGGCCACGGCCGACGCCCCGGGCTGGTCGGGCGACTCGCGGGACTACGCCCAGAACGTGGTGGTGCCGGCCCAGACCGAGCAGCTCACCGGCATGGTCGACCAGGTGATGCAGCAGATCACCGACTTCATGACCGGCGCCAAGGACGGCACCCTGTCGGCCGACCAGGCCGGCGTCGGGGGCTGAGCGGCCGTCGGGATCGGCGGCGGGCCGAGGGGAAGAGCCGTGGAACTCCTGTGTCGGGTCACCGACGCCACCGGTGGTGGCGCTGCCCCTCCGGTGGATCTGGCGGTCGAGGTCGAGGGACGGTCGCACACCGTGGCCGACCTGGCCCTGGCGCTCCGTCGGGCGTTGCCGCTCGCCGAGCTGTCGCCAGGCGACGGTGCGACGCTGTCGCTGAGCGACAGTGCGACGCTGTCGCTGGGCGACGGCGAGCCGCTCGACGGGTCCCTGCTCCTGGCCGAGGTCGGGCTCGTGTCGGGCGTGGAGCTGCTGCTCGGCCCCTCCGCCCCGCGAGCCGCCCCGGGCGGCGTCACCCACCGTGCTCCGGGTGGCGCCGCCCGCCGGGACACCAGGCCCGCGTCCGGCCTGGATCTGGTGGTGGCCTGCGGGCCCGACGTCGGCACGCGGGTGTCGCTGGTGCCCGGGCGTCACACGCTGGGGCGTGACCCGAGCTGCTGGTTGACCCTGAGTGATCCCCGGCTGGCCCGGGTGGAGGCGGAGCTGTTGGTGGTGGCCGATCCCGTGCCGGGCGGGGCCGACCTGGCGATTGTGATCGGCGTGGGGTCGGAGGCGGCGGGGGAGCCGCTGCTCGTCGACGGTGTGGTCGTCGACGGGCCGACGGCTGTCGTCCCCGGCCAGCTGGTGCGGATCGGCGCAACCACCCTGCGGATCGAGCCGGCCCCGGTGCCGGCCGGTGGTCGGCGCCCGCCGCCCGGTGCGCGCTCGGCCCCTGTCCCGCTGGGCGACGTGGCGTTCCACCGCACGCCCTACTTCCCCGATCCCGTGGTGGCGCGCGTGGTCGACCCGATGGGTGACATCCCCGAACGGCCGGAACCAGTCCGGTTCGCCTGGCTGGCCGCCCTGGCCCCCCTGGCCATGGGCGTCACGATGGCGCTCCTCTACTCGCCCCGCTTCCTGATCATCACCGCCTTCACCCCGGTGCTGGCCCTGGCCGGCTGGCTCGACCAGCGGCGGCGCACCTCGCAGCGCTTCGGGCGGGGGGCCGCCCGCTACCAGAGCCGGCTCGCGGCCCGCCGGGTCGAGATCGCCGAGGCCCGGGCGGCCGAGCGCCGCCAGCGGTTCGCCAGCGCCCCCGACCTGGCCGAGCTGGCGCTGCGGGCCGAGCGGCGCTCGCCCGACCTGTGGGTCCGTCATCGGGCCGCCCCCGACGTCCTCGACCTGCGCCTGGGGCTCGGGTTCCTCCCGTCCGCCGTACAGGTTCGCCCGGAGACCCGGGGGGACGAGACGTTGCGACGGGAGCTGGCCGAGGAGTTGGCGGCCGGGGCCACGCTCGCCCAGGTACCGGTGACGGTGAGCCTCGTCGATGCGGCCGTGGTGGCACTGGTGGGGGCGCCCGGCGACACCACCGCCCTGGCCACCTCCCTCGTGCTGCAGGCCGCCTGCCTCCATAGCCCGGAGGATGTGGTGCTGGTGGCCGCCACCGGGGCCGAGCGGCGGATGGAGCCGTGGCTCAAATGGCTGCCCCACACCCGGGCCGCCAGCTCGCCCCTGGCCGGCGGCCATCTCGCCCACACCGGAGCGGCGCTCCACCAGCTCCTCCGGGAGCTGCTGGTGGTGGCCGAGGATCGGGCGGCCAACACCGACCGCACACTCGACCGGCGCTGGCCCCGGCTACTGGCGGTGATTGACCAGGCGCTCCAGCCCGACCCGGCCCTGTTCGCCCGCCTGGCCGCCCTGGCTCCGGCCGCCGGCCTCTCGATCGTGTGGCTGACCAGCGGGACGGACCGGGTACCCCGCCAGGCGGTGGCCACCGTCGCCTGCCGGCCGGCCGTGACGGCCGAGCCATCGACGCTGTCCTACACCGACCCCGATCGGGAGGACCAGCCGCTCACGATCGAGCGGGCTTCGGCCCGGTTCGCCCATCGGTTGGCCGGCGTTCTGGCCCCCGTACGCGACGCCTCGTCGGCCACGGCCTCGGGGGCGCTGCCCCGCCTCGTCACTCTCAACCAGACGCTGGGGGTGGAGCAGGTCACGCCGGCGTGGGTGGCCGGCCGATGGGTGGCCTCGGCCGGCAACGCCTTACGGGCCCCGGTGGGGCTGGGGCCGGCCGGCCAGCTGGTGCTCGATCTCGTGGCCCAGGGGCCGCACGGGCTGATCGGCGGCACCAGCGGCGCCGGCAAGAGCGAGCTGCTGATGTCGCTCGTGGCCGGCCTCGTGGCCTGGAACCCACCCACCCGGCTCAACCTGCTGTTCGTCGACTACAAGGGCGGGGCCGGCAGCGATCAGTTCCGCCACCTGCCCCACACCGTGGGCTACGTCACCAACCTTGATGCCCTGCTGGCCCGCCGGGCGCTGGTATCGCTGCGGGCCGAGCTGACCCGGCGCATGACCCTGCTCCAGGGGCGGGCCAAGGACCTGGCGGAGATGCTGGAGCGGCACCCCGATGAGGCGCCGCCGTCACTGGTGATCGTGGTCGACGAGTTCGCCACCCTGGTGAAAGAGGTGCCGGAGTTCGTGGCCGGTGTGGTCGACATCGCCCAGCGGGGGCGGAGCCTGGGGATCCACCTGCTGCTCGCCACCCAGCGCCCGTCGGGTGCGGTCAACGAGAACATCCTGGCCAACACGAACCTGCGGATCGCCCTGCGCATGCTCGACGGGGCCGAGTCGGCCAGCGTGATCGGCACCACCGACGCCGCGCTCATCCCCACCCCGCTGCGGGGCCGGGCCTTCGCCCGCCTCGGGCCGGGCCAGCTGGTTCCGTTCCAGACAGCCTGGACGGGCGCCCCCCGCCAGATCGCCGCCGGCCCCCCGCCCGTGATCGTCCGTCCGTTCGCCGCCGGGTCCCCGCTGCCGGTGGTTGCTCCGGAACCCACGCCGGCCCCCGATGGGCCGCCACCATCGGCCGCGGCCGGGCCGGCCGGCACCCAACTCGATGAGCTGCTGGCCGCGGTCAGCGCCGCCGCCGGCCAGCTCGGGCTGTCCCGGGGCCGTTCGCCCTGGCTCGACGAGCTGCCCGAACGGGTTCCCCTGCCGGCGGCGCCGACGGTGGCCGGGCAGGAGGAGGCCACCCGATGGCCGGTGGCCATCGGGCTGGTGGACGACCCGGCGGCCCAGGCCCAGTATCCGGCCGTGGTGGATCTGGCCTCGGGAGGTGGGCTGTTGGTGCTCGGCACCGGCGGTTCGGGTCGCACCACCGCCCTCCGCACGCTCGCCGTCGCCGCCACCCTCGGCCCCTCGCCCGAGCTGGTGTCCCAGGGCGTCACCGGAGACGGTCCCGCACACCAGATCGAGTTGGCGGAGGGGTCGGCGGTCACGATCATTGCGCTCGACTTCGCCTCACGGGAGCTGCTGGCGCTCGGGGCCCTGCCCCAGTGCGCCCTGGCCGCCGCCGGGGACGATCTGGAGGCCGTCACCCGGGCCATCGCCCTGCTCGACCGACTGCTGGGCCAGCGCCGGGCCGCCCTGGCCACCGCCGCCAGAGACGGCTCGGCCGCTCCGACCTTCAGCCGGGTGCTGCTGGTGATCGACGACTACGGCAACCTGGCGCAGACCTTCGAGGGGGCGGGGGCGTCGTCGCAGCTCGTCGGCTGGCTGGAGACGTTGAACCGGGTGATCGTCGACGGCCGCCAGGTCGGCATCCACACCGCCCTCAGCGCCTCCCGCCGGGCCGTGGTCAAGCCCGGCGTGCTGGCGGCGGTGGCCAACCGGCTGGTGCTACGCCAGAGCGACCCCGCCGGCTACGCCGACGCCGGGCTACCGCCGTCGGTCACCACCGACCTCGACCTGTCCCCCGGCCGGGGCTTCCTGAACGGGCCGAATCTGGCCCAGGTGGCGTCCCTGACCTGTGGGCGGGAGTCGGGGCGGGCCAGCGAGGCGGCCGCCCTCCGGCAGCTGGCCCGCGAGGTCACCGCCCCGGCCGGATGCCCCCTGCCCGAGCTGGCCGTGCCCGCCCTGGCGATCGACGCCGTGCTCGAGGCCGATCGGGCGGGCGGTGCCTCCCCGCCCTGGATGGTCGTGATCGGCCCGACCGACCTCGGCCATCAGCCGGTGCGGCTCGACCTCACCCACGACAACCTCACCGTCCTGGGCGACCCCCGGTCCGGTCGATCCACGGCGTTGATCAGCGTGGGGCTGCAGCTGGCCGGCGCCGGGATCGAGGTCTGGGCCGTCGGACCGTCGGGCTCCCCGCTCGGCACCCTGTCCGTCGCCCACCGGTGCCTCCTCGGCCGGGCCCCGGCCGTGGCCGCCGGCCTGGCCGAGCTGGTGGCGGCCGACGACGGCACACGCCGCTTCCTGTTGATCGACGACGTCGACCTGCTGGACGAGCCGGTGCTCGACGCGGCCCTGGGAGCGCTCCTGGCCCGGGGTCTACGGTGGGCGGCCTCCACCACCTCGCTGCGGGGCTATAGCACCTGCCCGCTGGTGCAGGAGATGAAGAAGGCCCGCACCGTGCTCTATCTCCAGCCTCCCGGCTCCCGGGAGGTGCAGGAGCTCACCGGCGTCAACCCCCGCCTCCGGCCGGGCCTGCCCTCCACGCCCGGTCGGGGCGTGCTCGTGGCCAACCGCCTACCCCGCGTCGTCCAGGTGGCCCGAGCCCGAGGGCGACAGGTCGTGGACCCGGGGCCGGTGTCGCCCTCCCCGGCCCCCGATCCACCACCGGCGTGAACGTCGCGGTCACCGATGTCGAGGCACTCCGCCGCACCGGCTGAGCTCCGCTACTGGATCCCGTGGTCGAGGGCGTAGCGCACGAGCTCCTGACGCCGGTTCAGGTGCAGCTTGCCCAGGATGTTGCGGACGTGGTTCTCCACCGTCTTGGGCGAGATGAACAGGGCCTCGCCGATCTCCCGGTAGGAGTGGCCCCGGGCCACGTGCTGGAGCACCTCCCGTTCCCGGTCCGACAGGGGCTCGGCGCCCCCGGCGGCCCGGGCCACCCGGCGGAACTCGCCCAGCACCAGGCTGGCCAGGGTGGGGGAGAAGACCGGCTCGCCCTGGGCCGCCCGCCACAGGGCGGACCGCAGCTCGTCGGGCGGGGTCGACTTGATCAGGTAGCCGCTGGCCCCGGCGGCCACGGCGTCGAGCAGGTCACGCTCGGCCTCGGAGACCGTGAGCATCACGATCGTGGTGGCCTCCCCACACTCCCGGGCCACCCTGATCCCGCCCCCGTTTGGCATGTGGAGGTCGCACACCACGAGGTCGGGCGTGGTCTCCCGGATCACCCGCACCGCGGTGTCGGCGTCGCCCGCCTCTCCCACCACCTGGAAGTTCTCGCCCAGATCGGCCCGGACGCCGGAGCGCCAGATCGGATGGTCGTCGGCCAGCACCACCCGCACGTGGCTGAGCCACCGCTTCCCGTCACCGCCGGCGGTCATCGCCATCCCTCGTGCACGGGCCCCATCATCGCACGCCTACGGGTACAGCCGGATCGCACGACTACAGGTACAGCCGGATCTCGGCCCCCCGGCCGGGCCGGCTGTCGATCTCCACCCGGCCACCCACCTCGGCCATCCGGCCCCGGATCGACCGGGTCAGGCCCTGACCCTCGGTCACGGTGGCCGGATCGAAGCCGGTGCCGTCGTCCTTGACCGATACGAACAGCCCGCCGGAGTCGGTGGGCTCGGCGTACACGGTGGCCCTGGACGCCGAGCCGTGCTTCACCGCGTTGGTGAGGGCCTCGCCCACGGCGGCGGCCACCCGGGGTGCCACCCCGTCGGGGGCGGACCGGGGCAGATCGAGGGCCAGCACCACCTGCACCACCAGCCCGTAGCGTTCCTCGGCCCGGCGGGCCGCGGCCCGGAGCCCGGTGGCCAGATCCTGGGCGTCAGCCGGGGACTCACCAGGGCCGGTTCCGGCGCCGGGCCCGAACCCGGGGTCGGCGGCCGATGGCGGGCTGCCGAACAGGTAGTCCCGCAGCTCCCGCTCCTGGGACCGGGCCAGGGTCACCAGCTCGGTGTCGGCCGAGCGGCGCTGGATAACGGCCAACGTCTGGAGCACGCCGTCGTGCAGGGTGCGGGCCACCTCCTCCCGGGCCCGATAGGCCGAGATCGACCGGTCGGCTTCGGCCAGCCGGTGCAGCAGGTAGCCCATCACCCATCCGCTGAGCGACAGCAGGATGACGGTGGACACCCCGGTGAACACGGCCCGGCCGAGGCTGGCGTAGGGGAGGAGGCCGACGAGCCGGGCCAGGCCCATGCCGGCCCCGGTCACAACCGCCGCCCGGCGCCCACCGGCCACCGCCACCGCCCCCACGGCCCCCACCACCCACACCGACGGCAGGGTGTTGGGGTGGTCGATCGATCCGTGGACCCAGTTGTCGGCCAGCAACAGGGCCGTACCCAACCCGATCTCGGCCAGCACCACCGCCGGCTGCACCAGCAGCTCGGGGCGGCGCCGATAGGCCAGGCTGAGCCCGGCGGTGAAGGCCACGGCCGCCGTCACCAGGGCGTACCCGGCCAGCGAATGGGCCACGGCGTCGGCCTCGCCCCGCCGGGTGAGCTGCACCCCGGTGTACACGACCACGGCCCAGGCCACGGTCAGCCACCGGTAGGCCAGCAGCCCCTTGAGGAGGCTCCGCCGGGTGGGCGGCGACACCCGGGCCGCCGTGAGCTTCAGCCGGCCCGGTCGGGGCCGCCCCTGATCCAGCGGCCCCGCCATCGGCGACGTCAGGCAGTGGCGGCGGCGGCCACCGAGTCGAGCAGGTGCTGGGCGGTGTCGGCCAGGGCCCGGCCGGCCCGGTTGTCGGACACCGACAGGATCTCGGCCCGGGCCCGGTCGACGAAGCCGGCCGCGACCTCGAGGGCCCGGGGCACGGCCGGGCTCTGGCGTACCAGGTCTATGGCGGCCAGCCGGTCGGCCTCGGTGAGCCCGTCGAGCAGGAGCTCCCGCAGCTTCACCCCCAGCGGGGTGGACAGGGTGTAGATCACCGGCAGCGAGTAGACGCCCTCCAGCATGTCCTTGCCCGCCGGTTTGCCCAGCTGCTCGTCGGTTGCGATCACGTCGAGGATGTCGTCCACGATCTGGAACGCCATCCCGTACAGCTTGCCGAACTCGGTGAGCCGGTCGATCGTGTCGCGGTCTCGTCCGGCCACGATGCCCCCGATCCGGGTGGCGGCCGAGAACAGGCTGGCCGTCTTGCCGGCGATCGAGGGGTAGTACTGGTCTTCGGTGCGGTTCACGTCGTACAGGGTCTGCAGCTCGGCCACCTGGCCCCGGCACAGGTCACCGATGGTGCGGGCCAACAGCCCGGCCACCTCGTTGCCCAGGCTGGCTGCGATCTCCGATGCCTTGGCCAGCAGGAAGTCGCCGGCCAGGATGGCCCGCAGATTCCCCCAGCGGGCGTTGACGCTGACCACCTGGCGCCGCATCTGGGCCTCGTCCATCACGTCGTCGTGGTAGAGCGAACCCACCTGCACCAGCTCGACGGCCACCCCGCCCCGCACGACATCGTCGTGTACCGGCTCGCCGTCGGGGAGGCCGGTGGCGGCCGCCGCCACCGTGAACAGGGGGCGCTGGCGCTTGCCGCCCGCCTTGATGAGGTGGGCGGCGATCTCGGACAGGTATTCGTCACCCTCGATGCTGACGGTTTCCAGCAGGCAGGCTTCGATCCGTTCCGAGTCGGAGGCCGCCGTGGGCAGCGCGGAAAGGGGTGTCGTGACCACGGCTACAAGGTACGCCACCAGGCAGGCAATGGGGCCAACCCCGGGTCGCGACGGCCCGATGACGCCCCTCGGGGACGCCGCCCGACGTGTGAACGGGCCATGAAACGGCGCCGCCGCGATGGCGTGCCCGGACCCGGTCCGGTCTAGGTTGTAGGCCAAGTGGCTTCCGAGTCGGCCGGTATGCGGGCCGGTCGGGCGAGGGGGCCCCGGTAGGAGGTGCACCAGCACGCAGATGGTTCGACAATCCCGCCAGAGTCGAACGACACAGGCGCTCAGCATTCGCGGCCAATCTGCCGACCATGTGACGGTTGGCCGCAACCCCTTTTGGCAACCCCCCGAAATACAACCCAGGTCGCTCCGAGTAGGCTGATAGCAACTCTCCTACCCACCCTTACGGGAGGAATCAATGTTCGAACGCTTTACGGATCGTGCACGGCGGGTCGTCGTGCTGGCTCAAGAAGAAGCGCGGCTGCTGAACCACAACTACATCGGCACCGAGCACATCCTTCTGGGTCTGATCCACGAGGGCGAAGGCGTCGCGGCCAAGGCGCTCGAGTCACTCTCCATCTCGCTGGAGGCTGTCCGCAGCCAGGTGGAGGACATCATCGGCCAGGGAGGCTCGTCACCGTCGGGCCACATCCCCTTCACCCCCCGGGCCAAGAAGGTCCTGGAGCTGTCGCTGCGGGAAGCCCTGCAGCTCGGCCACAACTACATCGGCACCGAGCACATCCTCCTCGGCCTCATCCGTGAGGGCGAGGGCGTCGCCGCCCAGGTGCTGGTGAAGCTGGGGGCCGACCTGTCACGGGTCCGCCAGCAGGTCATCCAGCTCCTGTCGGGCTACTCCGGCCCCACCGGCTCGTCGTCCACCCCGCCCGAGGGCGGCACGGGCAAGGCCAGCACCAGCGCCGGCGGCTCCGGCCAGGACGCCCCGTCGGGCTCCCTGATCCTCGACCAGTTCGGGCGCAACCTCACCCAGCTGGCCCGGGAGAAGAAGCTCGACCCGGTGATCGGCCGGGCCCGGGAGGCCGAGCGGGTCATGCAGGTGCTGAGCCGGCGCACCAAGAACAACCCGGTGCTGATCGGTGAGCCCGGCGTGGGCAAGACCGCGATCGTGGAGGGCCTGGCCCAGCAGATCGCCAACGACGACGTGCCCGACACCCTGCGGGGCAAGCAGCTCTACACCCTCGACCTGGGGGCCCTGGTGGCCGGTAGCCGGTACCGGGGCGATTTCGAGGAGCGCCTCAAGAAGGTGCTCAAGGAGATCAAGACCCGGGGCGACATCATCCTGTTCATCGACGAGCTCCACACCCTGGTGGGGGCCGGTGCCGCCGAGGGCGCCATCGATGCCGCCTCGATCCTGAAGCCCATGCTGGCCCGGGGCGAGCTGCAGACGATCGGTGCCACCACGCTCGACGAGTACCGCAAGCACCTGGAGAAGGACGCCGCTCTCGAGCGCCGGTTCCAGCCCATCAAGGTGGAGGAGCCCACGGTCGAGCACACGATCGAGATCCTCAAGGGCCTGCGGGACCGGTACGAGGCCCACCACCGGGTCACGATCACCGATCAGGCCCTGGTGGCGGCGGCCAACCTGGCCGACCGGTACATCTCCGATCGGCACCTGCCCGACAAGGCGATCGACCTGATCGACGAGGCCGGCTCCCGGCTCCGTATCAAGCGCATGGCCACCCCTCCGGCGTTCAAGGACCTGGAGAACGAGTTGGCCGGCGTCGTGGCCAAGAAGAAGGAAGCCGTCGAGGCCCAGAACTTCGAGGAGGCCGGCCGCCTGCGCGACACCGAGAAGGAGTTGCTGGGCAAGCGGGAGGCGATGGAGACCGAGATCCGGGCCTCCGGCGTCGACCTGTTCGACGAGGTCAACGAGGAGTCGATCGCCGAGGTCCTCTCGATCTGGACCGGCATCCCGGTGTACAAGCTCACCGAGGAGGAGACCGAGAAGCTCCTCCGCATGGAAGACGAGCTCCATCGCCGGGTGATCGGGCAGGAAGACGCCATCCGGGCCGTCTCCCAGTCGATCCGGCGCACCCGGGCCGGCCTGAAGGACCCGAAACGGCCTTCGGGGTCGTTCATCTTCCTCGGCCCAACCGGTGTGGGCAAGACCGAGCTGGCCAAGACGCTGAGCGAGTTCCTGTTCGGCGACGACTCGGCCCTCATCACGCTCGACATGTCGGAGTACATGGAGAAGCACACCGTGTCCCGCCTCGTCGGTTCGCCTCCCGGCTACGTCGGCTACGAGGAGGGCGGCCAGCTGACCGAGGCCGTGCGGCGCAAGCCGTTCTCGGTGGTGCTGTTCGACGAGATCGAGAAGGCCCACCCCGACGTGTTCAACGCCCTGCTCCAGATCCTGGAGGAGGGGCGCCTCACCGACAGCCAGGGCCGCACCGTCGACTTCCGCAACACCGTGCTGATCATGACCTCCAACCTCGGCACCCAGGACCTGCGCAAGGCCACCCTGGGCTTCGCCCGGGGCGACGAGGCCGTGAGCTACGAGCGGATGAAGGAGAAGGTGAACGACGCCCTCAAGGTCCACTTCCGTCCCGAGTTCCTCAACCGGATCGACGAGACGATCGTGTTCCACGAGCTGAGCCGGGAAGAGGTGACCGAGATCGTCGACCTGATGATCAAGCGCACCGCCGACCAGCTCGAAGGCCAGGGCATCGGGCTCGAGCTCACCGTCGACGCCAAGCACTGGCTGGCCGACAAGGGCTACGACCCCACGATGGGCGCCCGCCCGCTGCGCCGGGCGATCCAGCGCTCCATCGAGGACATCCTGTCCGAGAAGCTGCTCTACAAGGAGTTCCGCGCCGGCCAGATCATCGTGATCGACGTGGGCACCAACGAAGACGGCGTGCGGGACCTCACGTTCACCGCTCACGAGGGTTTCCAGCCTCCGTCCACCCCGGAGCTGGCGTCCACCGGCGAGTGATCTGACCTCGGTCCGAAGCGCGGGCCCGTCCCCTCCGGGGGGCGGGCCTCCGCCGTTTTCTCTGGACCGCGGCCACTCCGCCACCACTGCCGTGCTCGAACCGCCCGAGCATTTCGCTTGACGATGACCCCGTCGATCCATAGCGTTCGATGGAGGTCGGTGTTGCGACATGGGGCTCGGGGCAGCGTGGACGATGGCCCGCCAGGGGTCGGGGGTAGCCGAGGCCCGGCCGCCCCGGAACGTTCCTCGTCGGCCACGCGCCATTGTCGTTGCCTTCGTGGTCGTGGCGGTGCTGCTGGCCGACCTGCTGGGCGGGGTGGGAGCGACGCCGGCGGGCGCCCAGGAGGTGAAGCCGCCGGTGACCGTGGACGGCCCCGGGCCGTGCCGCCGGATCGGGGGCGACTGGCTGCCGCCCGGCTACTGCGAGCTCACGGGCCCGCTGCGGGTGGGGCCCGACGACTCGCTGGTGCTGGCCGTGGGGGCCTTCCTGCTCGGCCCGGTGGAGATCGACGGCCGGCTCGAGGTGCAGGGGGCGGCCAGCCTCGTGTTCTTCTTCGGTGAGCTGGCCAACCGGGGCCAGATGGCGGTGACGGACGCCGGTGTGGTCTACGTGGCCGGGACGGCCGAGAGTCCTGGGACGGTGGATCTGTCGGACGGCGGCCGGATGGAGATCCTCAGCGACAGTGGAGCCCTCACCACCACCGGCCGCTTCGACGTGGCCGTCGACGGCCGGCTCGACGTGTACGGGGCCTGGGAGAACCAGGGCCTGACCACCAACCTCGGGGTGATGGCGGTGTGGTGTGGCGGCTCCCTGGTAGGGCCGCCGCCGCTCGGGGTGGCGGCCCGGGTGCAGGATTGCCACCCGCCCGAGGTGTCCCTGGTCAGCCGCACCCCGGCCGATGCCTCGGGCTGGAACCGGGGGACGGTCACGGTGGTCTGGGCCTGCACCGACGAGGGGTCGGGAGTGGTGACGGAACGGGTCACCGCCGTGCTCAGCGGCGACGGGGCCGAGCAGTCGGCGTTCGGGGTGTGCACCGACCTGGCCGGCAACACGGCGGCCGGCGTGGTGACCGGCATCAACATCGAGCGGCCGGCACCGAAGATCCGGCGGCGGCCGGCACCGCCCGTGGTCGTCCACCTGGACCCGGTCGCCCCCGCCCCGCCGCCGCCGCCCCCGCCGGCTCCGGTCGACCCGACCGCCACCGCCGCCACCACCGCCGTCACCGCTGCGACGACCGGTCCCGTCCCCACGGCGACGACCAGCCCCGCCACCACGACCAGCGTCTCCGGCTCGCCGGTCGTCACGCCGCCCACGGGGTCGTCGACCCCGGTGTCCTCGCCCCCGGTCTCGTCGACCTCCGCCCTCATCCCCTCGTCGTCGGAGCCGCCGGCGGCTCCCGGACCCGGGACGTCGTTGTCGGAGGCCACGACCACGACCGCCACCACCACCACGTTCTCGGGCTCCACCACGACCGACGCCCCCGCGTCCTCGGCCACCATCGACGTGGCGGCCATCACGGGGGCGACAGCCGGCGTAGTGGCCACCACCACGAGGTGGGCCGTCACCTCGGCCGCCTCGCCCTCCGCATCCTCGCCATCCCCGCCGCCGGTGACCGATCAGGCGCCGGCGCCGACCACCGTCGGCCCCACCCCCACCCCCACCGGCGCCGTGTCGGGCCCGACAGCGGGGCCGGCCAAGACGCTCCGGCACCGGCCGATCCGCCATCTCCGCCGCACCGGAGGGTCTGCTCCTCCGGGATAGGGTTGCCAGGTGCTGCTGATCCGACGGATCACCAGGGGGAGGGCGGCGACCCTGGCCCTGGCTTTCTTCGCCCTGCTCGTGCTGACGGGCTGCCGGGCCAGTGTCGACGTGGTGGCCCGGGTTCAGGAGGACGGCTCGGGCACGGTGGAGGCCACCGCCACCCTCGACGCCGAGACGACGGCGGCGCTGCTCGATCTCAGCCCCGATTCCAGCGGCCTTCCGCTCGGCGATCTGTCGCAGGCCGGGTGGGTGGTGCAACCGCCGGCGCCCGACGGCGCCGGCAACACCGTGATCAAGGCCAGCAAGGAGTTCGGCACGCCGGAGCAGTTCGCCCAGGTGATGGCCGAGCTCAGCGGATCGGGCGGCGTCTACCGGGACTTCACGCTCACCCGGACCCGGCGCTTCGCCCGGGTCGACTACGAGCTGGCCGGCCAACTCGACACGAGCCAGGGGCTGGAGGCCTTCACCGACGCCGAGCTGGACGCCGCCCTCGGCCGCCAGGCGGGCGTCATCGCCGTCGAGGACTACGGGGTCGACCCCCGCAACGTGGCGATCAGCTTCGACGTGGTGCTCCCCGGCACCCTGCAGTCGTCGACCCCGGGCGGCGTGGTGAAGGAGGGCGAAGACACCACGGAGGTCTCGTGGGAGGCCACGATGGCCGACGGCGACGCGGTCGACCTCAGCCTCGTCTCGGTGACCCGCCAGGTGGTGCCCCGGGCGCTCCGGGGCCTGGCCGTGCTCACCGGGGTGCTGGCCGTGCTCATCGTGTTCGCCCGGATCCTGCGCATCGTCCTGCCCGACCGGCGCCGCCGCCCGCCCCGCCGCCACACCAGCTCCATCCGCCCCCTCGATCCCCGGGCCGCCACCCTCAACCAGGGACCCCCGGTGGAGCTCCCGACCCCCGGGGAAGACGGGCACCGATGGGTGGCCGTCGACGGCATGGGGGTGCTGTTCCGGGAGACGGATCCGGTGGAGAACCTGCTGATCCCCTTCGCCCGCCAGCTGGGCAGCCCCCGCACCGACGTGGAGATCCTGGCCCGGGCCAGGGCCCTGCGGTTGGGCCGGATGACCACGGCCGAGCTGTGGGCGTCGCTGGGTGTGCCCGGCGACCCCGAGGAGCTCGACGCCGCCTATCTCGCCCATCATCAGCTGTCTCCCGGGGTGATCCGCTACCTGCGGAGCCTGCGGGAGCAGGGGGTGAAGCTGGCCTGCATCACCGACGACGCCACCACCTGGAACACCCGGCTCCGCGTCAGTCACAGCCTGGAGACCCTGATCGAGCTGTGGGTGGTCAGCGGGTCGGTGGGCGCCGTCAAGCCCGACCGGTCGCTCTACGAGGTGCTGCGCCGGTTCGCCCTGGAGCCGCCGGCCCAGATCCTGGTGATCGACGACGACCTCGAGATGCTCGACGCCGCCCGGGCCCTGGGCTACGCCACCGCCTGGTTCACCAGCACCGGTACCCGGGCCGAGGCCGGCGATCACCAGGTGATCCGCAGCTTCGAAGGGTCCGACGACGACCTCGTCGACTCCGACCGACTCTGACTGTCACACCGCCTGGTTAGGGTCGGGGCATGGCTCGTCCGAAGCGAACGTACCGGTGCCGCAGCTGCGGTGCTTCTCCCACCACCTGGGCCGGGCAGTGTCCGGCCTGCAACGAGTGGGCCACGGTGGAGGAGGTCACGGGGGCCGAGGCCCGGGTGGCCGCCCTGGCCGGAGCCGGGGGAACGGGCGGGGCGACGGTGCAGGCCCTGGCCGACGTGGGCACCGGGGCGGTGTTCCCCGCCCCCACCGGGGTCGATGAGATCGACCGGGTGCTGGGCGGCGGCCTGACCCCCGGGTCGGTGTCGCTGCTGGGGGGCGAGCCCGGGGTGGGCAAGTCCACGCTCACCCTGCAGTTGGCGGTCTCGGTGGCGGCCCAGGGGGCGTCGGTGCTGCTGGTGGCGGGGGAGGAGGCGCCGGCCCAGGTGGCGGCCCGGGCCGCCCGGCTGGGCCCGCTTCCCCCCACCCTGGCCGTCCTCGACGACACATCGGTGCCGGCGGTGGTGGCCGCCCTGGAGGCGGTGCGGCCCCAGGTGGCGATCGTCGACTCGATCCAGATGGTCCGGGCCGACGAGGTGGACGGCCCGCCCGGCTCGGTGAGCCAGCTCAAAGCCTCCACCGAGGCCCTGATCGCGGCGGCCAAGCAGCTCGCGGTGTCGATCATCCTGGTGGGGCACCTCACCAAGGACGGCTCGCTGGCCGGGCCCCGGGTGATCGAGCACCTGGTCGACACCGTGCTCACCTTCGAGGGCGATCGGGCCGGTCAGCTCCGCTACCTCCGCGCCGTCAAGCACCGGTTCGGGCCCACCACCGAGGTCGGCCTGTTCGAGATGACGGGGGGCGGGCTGAGTGCGGTGGCCGATCCGGCGGGGCGGTTCCTGGCCGACCGTCAGGCCGGCCTGGCCGGCTCGGTGGTGGTGCCGGTGCTGGAGGGCCGTCGTCCCATCCTGGTGGAGGTGCAGGCGCTGGCGGTGGAGGTGCCGAACCCGCCGGGCCGGGTGGCCGTGCAGGGGGTCGACGGCCGCCGCCTGGCCATGCTGTCGGCCGTCATGGTCCGCCGCATGGGGATCCCGGTGAACCGCCAGGACGTGTTCGTGTCGTGCGCCGGCGGGGCGGCGGCCAAGGAGCCGGGCGCCGATCTCGGTGTGGTGCTGGCCCTGGCCTCCTCGATGCTGAACCGCCCCCTTCCACCCGATCTCGTGGTGTGCGGCGAGGTCGGTCTGGGCGGCGAGTTGCGGGCTGTTCCCCAGCTCGATCTACGGCTCCAGGAGGCCTACCGCCTGGGCTTCCGCTCCGCCGTGGTGCCATCGTCGGCCGGCCGGGGCCCCACCGGGATGGCCGTCTCCCGGGTCGCCACCGTGGCCGATGCGGTGGCCACCATCCGGTTCGGATCCACTCCCGTGTAGGCGGCTCGACGGTGCGGGCTCCGGCGGTGGTACAGCCGCCCACGCGTGCGCCACCACCGGTCGTCTACCATGCATCCATGGATAGTCGGGTCGACGGTGCGCTGCTCAGGGCGATGGCGCAGGTTGCGCCGGGTTCGCCCCTGCGAGCCGGGCTCGATCGGATTCTCCAGTCGGGCCGAGGGGCGTTGATCGTGATCGGCGACGGCCCCGAGGTGCTCAACATCTGCTCCGGCGGATTCCTGCTCGATGCCGCCTTCACCCCCCAGAGGCTCTCGGAGCTGGCCAAGATGGACGGCGCCATCATCCTGGCCGCCGACGCCAGCCGGATCGCCCGGGCCAACGTCCACCTGGTGCCCAACCCGAACGTCCAGACCTCGGAGACCGGCACCCGGCACCGGACCGCCGAACGGGTGGCCCGTTCGCTCAACATCCCCACGGTGGCGGTGTCGGAGTCCCGCCAGGAGATCCAGGTCTACGTGGGCGATCAGCTGCACCACCTGTCGTCGGCCAGCCGGCTCCTGGAGCGCTCCAACCAGGCCATCCAGACCCTGGAGCGGTACCGGGCCCGGCTCGACGTGGTGTCCCAGAACCTGTCCGCCCTCGAGGTGGAGAACCTGGTGACGGTGCGCGACGTGCTGGAGGTGCTGCAGCGGGCCGAGATGGTGGTGCGGATCTCGATCGAGATCGAACGCAACCTGGTGGAGCTCGGCTCCGACGGCCGTCTGGTGCGCCTCCAGATGGAGGAACTGATGGTGGGCGTGGCCGACGACCGCCGCCTGCTGCTGATGGACTACGTGGAGCCCGGGCTCCTGAGCGACATCGACACCGCCATGGACACGCTCACCTCGCTCGACGACGACGACCTGTTCGACGACGAGGTGCTGGCCAAGATGCTCCACATCGGCGGCGGCCCCGACCTCGACGCCAACGTGGAGGCCCGGGGCTTCCGGCTCCTGTCCAAGCTGCCCCGGGTCAACGAGACCGTGGTGGCCCGGGTGATCGAGCGGTTCGGCACGCTGGCCCAGGTGTTGCGGGCCACCACCTCCGAGTTGGAGGCGGTGGAAGGGGTGGGCCCGGGCCGGGCCAAGGCCCTCAAAGAGGGCGCCGGCCGCCTGGCCGAGTCGTCGATCCTGAACCGTATCTGAGCCCGCCGGGCTCCAGCGCGACCGCAGCTCGAGCTGGGCCCGGTCGAGGATGTGGTAGCGGCGGTCCCGCTGCTCGATCCAGCCCAGGCGCACGAACGAGGCGATGGCCTTGTTGACCCGTTCCCGGCTGGCCCCCACGATGCCGGCCAACTCCTCCTGGGTGACGGGGAGGGAGAAGTCGTCGGCCTCGCCGGCGATCTCCAGCAGGCGCTTGGCCGTGCGCCCGGTGACGTCGAGGAACACCGAGTCGGCCAGTACCCCGTCCATGTTGCGCAGGCGCGCCGTGAGCAGGCCCACCACCCGCCACAGCTGGGCCGGCTGCTCGGCGTAGAGCCGGCGGAGCGGGGCGTAGGGGATGGCGATGACCTCGGAGGGCTCGAGGGCCCGCCCGTCGGTGGAACGGTTCTGCCCGTCGAACAGGGGCATCTCGCCGAACAGGTCGCCCTCTTCCATGAGGGCCACCACCGACTCCCGCCCGTCGATCGAGCGGTTGACCATGGCCAGGCGGCCGCTGACCACGACGAACAGCTCGGTCGGTTCGTCGTCCTCACTGAACAGGAGGTCGCCCCGGGCCAGGCGGCGCTGGGTGCTGGCCGCGGCCAGGTCGGACAATGTCGCTGGGTCGAGATCCTGGAACAGCTCGACGGCTTTGATCTGCTCGACGTCAACCATTGGCGCAACGGTAGACGAACCGACGCCCACTTCACCGACCGTCGGGTGGCGAAAGTCACGCAACCGCCACCGCCGGTGGCCGGGCCCGGTGCCAGGCTGCAGGCGGCGGGGCCGGGCCCGGTAGGGTCTGGGGCGATGGACGTGTGGGGCGTGGTGGTGGCTGGCGGCGGAGGAAGCCGCTACGGCGGGCTGAAGCAGTTCGAGCTGCTGGCCGGCCGCCGCGTCCTCGACTGGTCGATCGCTGCCCTGGCCCCGGTCTGCCGGGGGGTGGTGGTGGTCGTTCCCGCCTCCGTCCTGGCCGGGCTCCACCTGCCCCCGGGAGCGAGCGCCGTGGCCGGAGGCGACACCCGCTCCGACTCGGTGCGGGCCGGGCTCGACGCGCTGCCGGCCACCGCCTCCCACGTGCTGGTCCATGACGCCGCCCGCCCGCTGGTGACGACCGAGGTGGTGGGCCGGGTGTGCGACGCCCTGGCCGCCGGGGCCGTGGCCGTGGTGCCGGTGGTGCCGGTGACCGACAGCCTGAGGACCGTCGAGGGACGTCCGGTGGACCGCAGCGGGCTGGTGGCGGTGCAGACCCCGCAGGGATTCCGGGTAGAGGTGCTGCGTACGGCCCACGGTGCGGGCGACACCGCCACCGACGACGCCAGCCTGGTGGACAGGTTGGGCCTCACCGTCGTCCATGTCGAGGGAGACCCCACCAATTTGAAGATCACCGCCCCCCACGACCTGCGCATGGCCGAGGTGTTGCTGCATGACCGCTGAGCCGGCGCCCCCCACCGGCCTGTCAACCGAATCCCCGCTCCCGGCCCCGTCCCTGCCCGCTCTGGGCCTCCGGGTGGGCCAGGGCTTCGACGTCCACCCCTGGTCCGACGATCCGGCCCGTCCCCTGGTGCTGGGCGGTCGGGTGTTCGAGGGCTACCCGGGCCTGGCCGGCCACAGCGACGCCGACGTGATCGCCCACGCCTGCACCGATGCCCTGCTGGGAGCGAGCGGTCTGGGCGATATCGGCAGCCTGTTCCCCGACGACGACCCGGCGTTGGCCGGAGCCGACAGCGTGGTCATGCTGAGCCGGGTGGTGGCCCACCTGGCCGGGCGGGGCTGGGCGCCGGTGAACATCGACTGCACCGTGGTGCTCGACGAGCCCAAGCTGGCCCCCCATCGCAAGGAGATGGAGTCCCGGCTCACCGCCGCCGTGGGAGCCCCGGTGACGGTGAAAGGCAAACGGACGGAGAAGCTGCCGGGATTGGCCGGTGGCATCCAGTGTCACGCTGTGGCTCTGGTCATACAGGACCGGATGGAGCAAGGATGGTGAGGGTATGAGCGCCGCTCGCAACAGCCGGCCCGGATCGGGCCGATCGGCCGGCCGGCCCGCCTCTGGCCAGACCAGTGGGCCCCGCCGGGCCAGCACGGCCGGAAGCGGCTCCCGAGGCTCGGCCGGGCCCGCCGGCGGCGGCCCCCGGGGATCGGCCGGCAGCGCCCGCGGGGCCGGGGGCCGGGGCCCCGCCTCCGGCGGAAGACGGCCGGGTGGCCAGCCCCGGGGTCTCGGCGGGGAGCAGGTGGAGGGCCGCCACGCCGTGCGGGAGCTGTTGTTGGCCGGCACCCGGCGGGTCCGGGAGGTGCTGGTGGCCGACGACACCGAGCCGGCCCCGATCATGGACGACATCGAGGAGCTGGCCCGGGAGCTCAACGTGCCCCTGCGGCCCGTCACCCGGCGCCGGCTGGAGTCCGAGGCGGCCACCGCTGCCCCCCAGGGCGTGCTGGCCCGGGCTGCCGCCCTCCCCGAGCACGACCTCGACGAGCTGGCGACCGGCCCCGCTCCCTTCCTGCTGGTGCTCGACGGCATCACCGACCCGGGCAACCTCGGAGCGCTGCTGCGCACGGCCGAATGCGCCGGGGTCACCGGTGTGGTGCTGCCCAGCCACCGGTCGGCCCACATCACCCCAGCCGTCACCAAGGCGGCGGCCGGAGCGGTGGAGCATCTGCCCCTGGCCCTGGTGGGCGGCATCCCGGCCGCGCTCAGCCGGCTGACGGCGGCCGGTGTCACCACCGTGGGTCTCGATGCCGGGGGCGACCGGTCGCTGTTCGACCTGCCCGACCACGCCGCCGGTCCGATCGCCCTGGTGCTGGGGGCCGAGGGCCGGGGACTGGCAAAACTGACCCGTCATAGAGTCGACATGCTTGTTGCGATACCGTTGTTGGGGCGTCTCAACAGCTTGAATGTGGCTGCTGCGGCCGCCATCGCATGTTTCGAGATCGTTCGACGCCGGCAGGGTGCACCCGACGGCCCGAGGTCGATGGGCGAGCCTGACCCGACCGGTTGATTGGGGAAACGAGTGAGTGAGGCCAGCTACACCGCCTGGGACGACAACCTCTATGCGTGGCCGCCGCCCGAGGGGTGGTACCAGGCGTCGGACGGCCGTTGGTGGCCGGCCGGGTACGGCCCCGCGGTGCAGGCCCCGGCCTCCGGTGCCGCCGCCGGCCCGATGGAGGCCTCGGGCCCCGGCGCCGTCGACCCCTACGATCAGCGCACCTCGGCCATACCGGCCGGCGGGCTGGCGGCGGCGGCCGCCGCCTCAGGAACGGGCCCGGCCGAGCGGGCCGAGGCCGAGACCCGGCGCCGGGTGTTCGACGAGCTGCCCCCGATCGACGATGTGTTCGGCGGCATCGACCCCTACGCCGACGACGAGGAGGCCATGGCCTCCCCGCCGCCCGAACCTGAACGGCGCGAACCGGCCGGGTTCGACCCCGGGCCCACGCCGATCGGCTCCGACGGTCCCGGTGTGCCGGGTGCCGACCCGGCCGGCCACGGCTACCTTCTCCTGGGCCCGTCCGGCCCGTCCAACCCTGGGGCCGACAGCCCGGCCGGCAACGGCACGCTGAGCGGCCCGCCGGCGGCCCCGCCGCCGCCCCCGTCGTTTCTCCTGGGCGGTCCGGGTGGCGACAACGGTTCGGCGCCCTACGCCGGCCCCCCGGCCTTCGACGAGGCCGCCACCGTGTTCGCCCCCTCGGCCCCGCCACCCCGTCCCGATTCGGCGCCGGCCGCCGACGATCCCACCGGCCCCATGGCGGGTCGCCCGACGGAGTCTCCTCACGACGACCCTCCCGTAATAGCCAGCGGCCCGGGCCGGCCCCCGGTGGAGGACTGGGCCACGACCACCACGATCCTGCCCCGGGACGACGACGGCGCCACCAGCCAACTCGACCTCGACGCCTTGCGGGAGGCCGACCGGGCGGCTGGTGCCCACCGCAACCCCGAGCTCCATCGGGACCATGAGCCCTACCGGGACGGCGGCGGCTACCAGGACCCGGGCCCCGGTCGCTCCCGGGGTGATCGACGGGACGCCGACTGGGGGGCGGACGCCGATTGGGCCCCCGGCGACGAGGGGATCCGCCGGCCGGTCCCGGCCGACCCGGAGCCGGTGCTGGCCGCCGGCGGCGCCGGCTTCCATCGTGACCAGTCCGGCCCTGACGACGATCCGTCGGATCGGTCGGGTGGCTACGGCGACTACGGCGACGTCCCCATCGGCGCCGCTCCCGCCCCCCGCCGTTGGTGGCCGTTGGTGGCCATCGGCCTGGCCGTGCTGGTGGCGGCCGCCTCCATCGGCGGCTACTTCGCCCTCCGGGACGACACCCAGAACTCCGCCACCGCCGACGGCGATCCGGCCACCGACGGCACTCCCGGCTCGTTCGCCAGCCCCTATCCGTTCGGCAAGGTGGTGGTGGTCTACTACAACGACGAGGCCACCAAGGAACAGCGCCGATGGGTCATCCAGGTGTTGGCACCGGTGGTCGACGCCACCCAGCAGCTGGTGGGCGCCGGCACCGCCGCGGCCCCCGGCCAGGGTGAGGTGCTGGCCCAGACCCGGGTTCGTATCACCTACCAGTCGGGGCCGGAGCCGGGCTCCCTGTCCGACCTCCGGTTCAAGGCCGTCGGTGCCGCCCCGGGCACCGTGTTCGACGCCGCGGTGGCCTGCCCGGCCGCCGCCCCGCTCGACGAGGCGGCCCAGGTCACGGTGCTCGACTCGGCCGAGGGTGACCTGTGCTGGCGGATTCCCCAGGGAGAGCTGGCCACCCTCAAGCTGGCGGTGGAGGCCGAGGCGGCCGACGGCACGGTCCACATGGAGCTGAACGCCCCCGCCGGCTGAACCACCGGCTGGTCGAGATGAGCCCGAAGTCGGATTCGAACCGACGACATCTGCTTTACAAGAGCAGCGCTCTGGCCAACTGAGCTATTCGGGCCGGCCCCACCATCCGGTGGTTCACCGCTAGTGTACGAGCAGGGCATCTCGTCGTGGCGCCGGGCGCGTCGTGGGGTGTGCGTCCCCTCGGTCGAGGGTCCCCTTCGCGGCGCTCCGTTGTCCCTAGTCTTGAGTGGCAGGAACCGGATCACGTGAAGCCCGCATCGCAGGGAGCTGAGCATGCACGCAGGTGAACAACTCGGGCTCGACGATGGCTCGCTCGCCGGTCGGGTCGGGCTGGTCCGGGCCCTGGTGCTGATCGGGGTGGCCCTCGTCATCGGCGGCCTGCTCGTGTTCCGGGGCCTCGATTCGGGCCCCGACGCCGTGGTCGCCGGCCCCGACGTCTCCAGCCCGGCCGACGAAGGCAGCGTCGACGACGCCGGCGCCACCCCAGGATCCGACGCCGGGGGCGCGGCCGACGACGAGCAGAACCCGGCCGCCCTGTCCACCGCGTCCACGGCCTCGGCCGACACGGTGGCGCCCGCCGGGTCCGGCGGCACGGTGGCCGCCCCTTCCACCACCGCCCCGGCCGGTGCCAGCACGACGGTGGCGGCGGGGACGTCGACCACCGCCGCCCCCTCCACCACGGCCGCTGCCGGCAGCCCGGCGGCCACCACGGTGCTGGTGCTGAACGCGGCGTCGGGCAAGGGCGTGGCGGCAGCGGGAGCGCAGGTCCTGAAGGATGCGGGCTACACCGTGATGGCACCGAAGAACGCCAACGGCCCCAGCAAATCGAAGGTCCTGTACACGAAGGGCAACCAGGCGGCGGCGGAAGCGGTGGCGGCGGTGTTCGATGTCGACCCGACAGCGGTGGTCGGCGCCTTCGACCCGGCGAGGTCGCCCATCGCCACGATCGGCGATGCTGATGTCATCGTCGTCATCGGGACCGATGGCGTCATCAAGACCTCGTAAGCGCCGCTCGCCCTCCGACGATCCCATCTCCGAGGCGGAGGCGGCACCCGAGGAGCCGGGCGCGCCCCGGGTGGTGTTCGCCTTCGACAAGTTCCGGGGCACGGCCACCAGTGTCGAGCTGGCCGAGGCCGGCGCCGCCGTGGCCCGTGCCGCCGGATGGCGGTCGGTCGCCGTGCCCCTGGCCGACGGGGGCGAAGGGTCGCTGGCCGCTCTGGGCGGGCCCAACCGGTTCACCACGGTGGCCGGCCCCCTGGGCGACCCGGTGGAGGCCGGGTGGCGGATGGAGGGCCGGGTGGCCTGGATCGAGATGGCCGCCGCCTCCGGCCTGCTGCTGGCCGGCGGGGCCGCCGGCAACGACGCCATGGCCGCCGACACCACCGGCACCGGCCAGCTCATCGCCAACGCCATCGAGGTGGGGGCCCGCACGATCTACGTGTTCCTCGGCGGGTCGGCCACCACCGACGGGGGCTGGGGGGCGGTGCGGGCCATGCCCCCGGCGGCCCGGATGAAGGAGATCGAGCTGATCGTGGCGTGCGACGTCCGCACCCGGTTCACCGACGCCGCCGATGTGTTCGGCCCTCAGAAGGGGGCCACCCCCAGCCAGGTGGCCCTGCTCGGCCGTCGCCTCCAGCGCCTGGTGCAGGTGTACCGCGACACCTACGGGGTCGACGTGGGCACGATCGAGGGGGCGGGCGCCGCCGGCGGCCTGGCCGGAGGGCTCGTGGCCCTGGGGGGCCGGATCGAGCCCGGTTTCGACGTGGTGGCCGAGTCCGTCGGGCTCGACGAGCACCTGCGCACCGCCGCCCTGGCCGTGACCGGCGAGGGCTATCTCGACCCCGAGTCGTTCAACGGCAAGGTGGTGGGCGGGGTGGCCGGGTGGGCGGCCGAGGTCGACGTGCCGGTGCTGGCCATCGTGGGCGACCGAGACCCCGACGTGGAGGCGCCGCCCGGGATCGAGGTGGTATGCCTGGCCGAGCGGTACGGGCTCGACCGGTCGTTGGCCGCGCCGGTGCCCCTGGTGGCCGAGATCCTGGCCGACTACCTCGACCCGCCGGGCTGACCCCAGTCGGTCCCCGAGCGGCCCCGCCGGCCCCGGATGTCGCCCCGGCGCAGGAGGAACAGACCGATCACGCCCAGGCCGACGAACGCCAGCAGGATCAGGGCCAGGTTGACCAGCCCGATCACGATGTGGATGGCGAGGCGGGCCACGATCAGGGTGAGCACGGCCAGTCCGGTACCGACCAGCAGGATCACGGGTAGAGGGACCCTGGAATCGGACTGCGGCGCCATCATCTCACCGTACCCCGGCGTGTGGTGTTAGCACTCGCGACGGTAGAGTGCTAACACCCTTTGCGTCACGCATACGTGAACTCAACCACACCCTGAACCGACACCTTGGAGGTCGTCACCTGATGGCGAAGACCATTACGTTCGAAGACAATGCCCGGCGCAAGCTGGAGGCCGGCATGAACACCCTGGCCGATGCGGTCCGGGTCACACTCGGCCCCAAGGGCCGGAACGTGGTGCTGGCGAAGAAGTGGGGATCCCCCACGATCACCAACGACGGTGTCTCGATCGCCAAGGAGATCGAGCTGGAGGATCCGCTGGAGCGGATCGGGGCCGAGCTGGTGAAGGAGGTGGCCAAGAAGACCGACGACGTCGCCGGCGACGGCACCACCACCGCCACCGTGCTGGCCTGGGCCATGGTGCGCGACGGGATGAAGAACGTGGCCGCCGGGGCCAACCCGATGAGCCTCAAGCGGGGCATCGAGGCCGGGGCCGAGGCTGCGGTCGAGGCCATCCGGGGCATCGCGGTGGAGGTCGACGACAAGGAGCAGATCGCCCAGGTCGCCTCGATCTCGGCCAACGACCGCACGATCGGCGAGCTGATCTCCCAGGCCATCGACAAGGTGGGCAAGGACGGCGTGGTCACCGTCGAGGAGTCGAACACCTTCGGCATGGACCTCGAGTTCACCGAGGGCATGCGGTTCGACAAGGGCTACATCTCGCCCTACTTCATCACCGACACCGAGCGGATGGAAGCGTCGCTGGACGACCCCTTCATCCTGTTCGTGGGGTCGAAGATCAGCTCCGTCCGTGACCTGGTGCCGATCCTGGAGAAGGTCATGCAGGGCGGCAAGCCGCTGGTGATCATCGCCGAGGACGTCGACGGCGAGGCCCTGGCCACGCTGGTGGTCAACAAGATCCGGGGCACCCTCAACGCCGTGGCCGTGAAGGCCCCCGGCTTCGGCGACCGCCGTAAGGCGATGCTGCAGGACATGGCCATCCTCACCGGCGGCCAGGTGATCCTGGAGGAGGTCGGCCTCAAGCTCGATTCGATCGGGATCGACCTGCTGGGCCGGGCCCGCAAGGTCACGATCTCCAAGGACGAGACCACCATCGTCGACGGTGGCGGCGACGAGGCCGACGTGAAGGGCCGGATCGAGCAGATCAAGGCCGAGATCGAGAACACCGATTCCGACTACGACCGGGAGAAGCTCCAGGAGCGCCTGGCCAAGCTGTCGGGCGGTGTGGCCGTGCTCAAGGTCGGCGCCGCCACCGAGGTGGAGCTGAAGGAGAAGAAGCACCGCATCGAGGACGCCGTCAGCACCACCAAGGCCGCCATCGAGGAGGGCATCGTGTGCGGTGGCGGGGTCACTCTGCTCCGGGCCCAGGAAGCGGTGTACGCCGCGGCCGACAAGCTCGAGGGCGACGAGGCCACCGGTGCCCGCATCGTGGGCCGGGCCCTGCAGCAGCCCCTCCACCAGATCGCCCTCAACGCCGGCGAGGACGGCGGTGTGGTGGTCGACGCCGTGCGCAACCTCAAGGGCTGGAACGGCTACAACGCCGCCACCAACGTCTACGAGGATCTCAAGGCCGCTGGTGTGGTCGATGCGGCCAAGGTGACCCGGTCGGGCGTGCAGAACGCCGCCTCGATCGCCGCCCTGTTCCTCACCACCGAGGCCGTCGTGTCCGACGCCCCGGCGAAGAAGGCGGGCGGTGGCCACGGCCACAGCCACGACCACATGGACGACTTCTGATCCGTCCCACCGTCACGGTGTGAACATCTGACAGGGAGCGGCCCCTCCGGGGGCCGCTCCCCGTCGTTTCGCCGGGAAGGCCGCCGGTGGCGCCCGGGGTGGAAGGTCGGGGGTCGGGGGCCAGGATGGGGGCCATGAGCGCACCGGAGCTGCACCCTGCCCTGTCCCCACTGGCCCCCCTGCTGGGTACGTGGGCCGGGCCGGGCTCGGGGTCATACCCCACGATCGAGCCGTTCGAGTACGTGGAGGAGATCACATTCGGCCACGTGGGCAAGCCGTTCCTGGCCTACGGGCAGAAGACCCGGGACGCAACGAGCGGGCTGCCCCTGCACGCCGAGACGGGCTACTGGCGCCCCGCCGGCCCGGGCCGGCTGGAGGTGGTGCTGTCGCATCCCAGCGGCCTGCTCGAGCTCCAGCTGGGCTCGATCGACGGCGGCTCGGCCGGGGGTGGCGGCGCCGTGATCGACCTGCGCTCCTCGGCCGTGGTGGGCACGCCCACGGCCAAGCCGGTCACCGAGGTCCACCGCCGGTTCGAGCTGAGCGACGACGGCCAGGTGATCCGCTACGACCTGTCGATGGCCGCCATGGGCCAACCCCTCACCCATCACCTCCACGCCGAGCTACGCCGGGTCTAGGGTGTGCCGGGGCCAGCTCCTAGGCTGGTGGCGTGGCCCGCTCCCGTAGCGACTCGGTACTGACCCGGCGGTTCGACGCCGCCGGGATCGGCGATCTCGGCCGTCGGCCGGAGGAGCTGATCGTGGAGGAGCCCCTGGCCATCCGGCTCGACGACGTCCAGGTCGGCTCCACCATGCGTACCCCGGGGCACGATTTCGAGCTGGCGGCCGGCTTCCTCCACACCGAGGGCGCCCTGGCCGGGGTCCCGATCACGGGCATCCGGTACTGCGGCACCGGCCCCGCCATGGAGAGCGAGTTCAACGTGGTGTCGGTCGACACCGGCGGCCAGGCCCCCGCTCCCACCCCCCGCCTCGGCTCGACCACCTCGTCGTGCGGCATCTGCGGTAGCGAGGCCATCGCCGAGCTCACCGAGCGGCTCCGGGTGCTGGGGGCCTACGAGCCGTGGGACGTCGGCTTTCTGGCCTCGCTGCCCGACCGGCTCCGCTCCCAACAACCCCTGTTCGACGCCACCGGCGGTGTGCACGGCGCTGCCGCCGTCACCCGGTCGGGCGATCTGGTGGTGGTGCGGGAAGACATCGGCCGCCACAACGCGGTGGACAAGGTGGTGGGCCGGCTGCTGCTCGACCGGCGCCTGCCGGCCACCGACCTGGCCCTGGTGGTGAGCGGGCGGGGGTCGTTCGAGATGGTGCAGAAGGCGTGGGCCGCCGGGTTCACGGCATTGGTGGCGGTGTCGGCCCCGTCGGCCCTGGCCGTGGCCACCGCCCGGCGGGCCGGCCTGACGCTGGCCGCCTTCGTCCGCAACGGCACCGCCAACCTCTACAGCCCCGACCACCTGGTCTGAGCCGCCAACCTTGTCGAGAAATGCGGCTCCGGGCCGTATTCGTCGACAAAGTTCGGCGCCGTGTCGCGATTCGTACACTGGGTGCATGACTGAACCGGCCGTCCCCGCCCAGGGCCTGGGAGTGCTGCACCTGTTCTACAAGCTGACGCCGCTGGCCGACCGCCACGCGGTGCTGGCCGGCCTGAAGGCGTTCGCCACCGAGGGCAACCAGATCGTTACCGTGGCCACGCTGGGTCACAAGGCAGACCTGGCCGTGATGGGCCTGGGGGCCGACCTGTGGCGCCTCCGGGAGCTGCAGACGGCGCTCGACCAGGCCGGCCTGGAACTGGTCGACAGCTATCTGTCGCTCACCGAGCTGAGCGAGTACGCCGCCGGGGCGCCCGAGGAGGCCAAGCAGGCCCGCCTGTACCCCGTGCTGCCCCCCGAGGGGAAGCAGGCCTGGTGCTTCTACCCCATGAGCAAGCGGCGCAACGCCGACCAGAACTGGTTCACCACCCCGTTCGAGCGGCGCACCGAGCTGATGCACGAGCACGGGGTGTCGGGCCGCAAGTTCGCCGGCCGCCTGGTGCAGCTGATCACCGGGTCCACCGGGCTCGACGACTACGAGTGGGGTGTCACCCTGTTCGCCCAGAAGCCCGACGACCTCAAGGAGGTCGTCTACACCATGCGGTTCGACGAGGCGTCGGCCGTGTTCGCCGAGTTCGGCCCGTTCTACACGGGGATGGTGGCCGAGCCGGAGGTAGTGCTCGACCGGGTGGGCCTCGTCTGACCGGTGCTGGTCCCGGGGCTCCGCCCACGGCATGGTGAATCGGCGGGCAAATCCGCCGGTCGGGGTCGGCTGGCTCGCACCGGGCGTGATCGGCGCCTACCATTGATCAATGGCCCCTGGGGACAGTTCGCGGCCGCTTCCCCACGACGACGAACCCGTCGCCGTGGACGGCACTGATCCGACGTCTATCGACGCGGCCGAACCGGCCGATCGTGAACCTGTGACCGCCGCCGAACCCGCCCTCGTCCTCGACACGGATCCCGCCGCCGAGGCGGAGCTGGGAGGCGTCGCCCCCACCAACGGGACCGAGCCGGTGCCCGCCGCGGCGGCCGCCGATCCTGAGTCGGTAGCCGAGCTCGCGTCGGAACCGGCCCAGGTCGAGCCGGCGACCGTGCCTGAGCCGGCGGCCGAGCCCGAGGCCATCGTCGCGGCCGAGCCCGAGGCCATCGTCGCGGTCGAGCCCGAGGCCGTCGTCGAGACCGAGCCCGAGGCCGTCGTCGAGACCGAGCCCGAGGCCGTCGTCGACGACCGAGCCCGAGGCAGTCGTCGAGGCCGGGCCGGAGCCAATGGTGGAGATCGAGCCGGAACCGGCGGCCGTCGACGTCGAGACGGAGACGGTCACCGAGACCGGGGCCGAGGCCGAGGCGGAGTCGGCGCAGGTCGAGACGGAGCCCGCGGCGGTGGAGGCCGTCGCCGAGGGCGAGCCGGTTGTCGCCGTTGAGGGCGGAACCGAGCCGGAGGGGGCACCCGACGCCGAGGCGGGAGCGCCGCCCACGCCCGGGGCCAAGCCGCCGGCGCCGGCGGTGAAGATCGTGGAGGGCGTGGTCATCTCGGTGTCGGCCGAGGAGGTGGAGCTCACGCTCGACGACGGCCGCCCGGCCGTGATCAGCCGCCGCAACTTCGGCCCCGACAACGAAGACCCCACCACCGTGCTGTCGGTGGGCGACCGGGCCTTCGGCGCCAAGCTCACCCGGGAGGACCCCAAGAAGCGGGTGGTGCTGTCCCGGGCCTGGGCCCTCAAGCTCAAGGCGTGGGACGGGATCACCGAAGCCGCCGCCCAGAGCCGTACGGTCACGGCCAAGGTCGTGTCGGCCGGGGCCAAGGGCGTCGTGGTCGACGCCGGCGGCGTCCGGGGCTTCGTGCCCACCTCCCACCTGGAGCTGGAGGCGGTGCGGGACCTGTCGCCCTACGTCGGCCAGTCGCTGGAGCTGAAGGTGCTGGAGGCCGATCCCATGCGGGAGCGGCTCGTGCTCAGCCGCCGGTCGCTCCTGCTCAAGGAGAGCCGCCGCAAGGCGCAGGGCATGCTGACCACGCTCCGCCCGGGCGACCGGGCCACGGGCAGGGTCACGTCGATCACCGACTATGGCGCCTTCGTCGACATCGGCGGCGTGAACGGTCTGGTGCACCTGTCGGAGCTGTCCTGGCAGCGGGTGCGGCGAGCGGCCGACGTGGTGACGTTGGGCGACGAGGTGGAGGTGGTGGTGCTCGACGTCAAGGCCAAGAAGCGCCGGATCAGCCTGTCGATGCGCCAGACCCGCCCCGATCCCCTGTCGGAGCTGCAGGTGGGCGAGATCCGCCGGGGCCCGGTCACCCGCCTCGTCGATTTCGGGGCCTTCGTGGCCCTGGGCGACGTGGAGGGTCTGGTGCACCTGTCGGAGCTGGCCGAATACCGGGTCTCGACCCCCGACGAGGTGGTGGCCCCGGGCGACGAGGTGGGGGTCAAGATCCTCTCGGTCGACACCCGCCGCCGCCGCATCGAGCTGTCGATCCGCCAGGCCGCCGAGTTCGGTGGGTGAGCAGGCCCGACCACGTGATCGGCCGGCTGTGATGGCAGGCTGTAACGGTGGACGGCTCCCCTGAACGAACCCCGACGCCTCCGGACGAGGGCGCGGCCGCCCTGGCCCGCTACGGCGAGGCGTTGACCGTGGCGGTGGAGGCCGCGCTCGGCCCGTGGATGGTGGCGGCGGCCGACGCCCGGCTGCCGGCCGGGCTGGGGCCGGCACAACGGGCCGACGTCGATCGGGCCCTCGCCGAAGCGACCGACCGGGCCGTGGCCGACGTCGGCGCCAAGCTCCGCCAGCTGCTCGCCCTCGACCTCGACGACCAGTGGACCAACCCGTTGTCGATCATCCGTCGGGCCGTCGCCTACCCCACTGCGGTGCTGGCCGCCGCCGGTGCCCCGCCGGTGGCCCGCGACGACACCGACGCCGCCCTCCACCCCGACGACGTCTACGGGCTCGTGCCCCTGGCCTTCGCCGACCTCGGCCCCGAGGTCCACCAACGGGGCCTGGAGTGGGGCGCGGCCAAGGCCCACGTCCACCTGACCCGTCGTCGGGCCGCCGGGGCCGCCGGCCAGGCCGCCCCCGCCCGGTAGCGGGGAGGAGAGAGCGCAGCCATGGCCCGTACCACCGGCCCCCTCCTGGTGGCCCCCGATCTCCGGGGCACCGACTACACCCGGGCCCACAGCGACGCCACCGACCGCTGGTTCCGTGACGTGTTCCACCAGGCCCTGGGCGAGCCCGACGGCCTGGCCCTGATGGCCGTGGGCGGCTACGGCCGCCGGGAGCTGTGCCCCTACAGCGACATCGACGTCATCCTCATCCACGACGACCTCGACAACTACGCCGAGGTGGCCGAGGCCCTGTGGTACCCGGTGTGGGACCGGGGCCTGAAGATGGGCTACGCCGTGGTCACCGAGGAACAGGCCCGGGTGCTGGCCGCCACCGAGTTGAACTGGGCCACCGCCTTCCTGGCCGGCCGCCACCTGGCCGGCGACCCGGAGCAGTCGGTCCGGTTCCGGCGCCTCACCACCGAGGTGTGGGACGAGCACGGGGAGCGCCTGCTGGGCGAGCTGGCCGACTCGGTGCACGCCCGCCACGAGCAGTACGGCGACGTCGCCTTCCACATCGAACCCAACCTCAAGGAGGGCCGGGGCGGCCTGCGCGACGTCCACGCCCTGGGCTGGGCCAACCAGGTGCGGCCCGGGTTCGTCGACGACGTGCTGGAGGGCATGGGCGACGGGATCGAGGGAGGTGTGGACGCCGAGGCCGAGATCCTGCTCACGGCCCGGGTGGAGCTGCACCGCCTGGCGGGCCGGGCCGGCGACATGCTCAGCCTGGAGGCCCAGGAGGACGTGGCCCGGGAGCTGGGCGACCGCAACGGCAACGACCTGCTGACCCGGGTGGCGCTGGCCGGCCGCCGGATCGCCTGGCGCAGCGACGAGGCGTGGTCGCGCTGGGAGCGGGCCAAGGGTCGGATCGTCTACAGCCCCCTCACCGCCGAGCCTGTCGCCACCGAGTTCGGGCTGGTCAACGGATATCTGGAGCTGAGCCGCCGGGTGGACGTGGCCAACGACCCGATGGTGCTGCTCCGCCTGGCCGCCACCTCGGCCCGCACCAAGCGCACGATCGGGCGGGCCAGCCTGGCCCGCCTGCGGGACCAGGGCCCGCCCCTACCCGAACCGTGGCCGGCCGAGGCCCGCCAACTGTTCGCCGAGATGCTGCTGGCCGGTCGCAACGCCATCTCGGTCATCGAGGACCTCGACCAGTTCGGCCTCATGACCCGCCTCGTGCCCGAATGGGAACAGGTGCGGTGCCGGCCCCAGCGCAACGTGATGCACACCTTCACGGTGGACCGGCATCTGTGCGAGGCGGCGGCCAACGCCGCCCGGCTGGCCCACCGGGTGGCCCGCCCCGATCTGCTGGTGGTGGGGGCCCTGCTCCACGACATCGGCAAGGGTTACCCCGGGGGCGACCACACCGAGGTCGGTATGGACGTCATCCCCACCATCGCCTCCCGCATGGGCTACCCCGACGACGAGGTGGCCGTATTGGTGGACCTTTGCCGCCACCACCTGCTGCTGCCCGACTACGCCACCCGGCGTGACCTGGCCGATCCGGGCACGATCGGGGCTGTGGCCGCCGCCGTCGACTCCGTCGAGTTCCTCGACCTCCTGGCCGCGCTCACCGAGGCCGACTCGATCGCCACCGGCCCCGCCACCTGGGGCTCGTGGAAAGCCGGTCTGCTGGCCGAGCTGGTCAAGCGCACCACGTTCGTGCTGGAGGGCGGCGCCCCCACCGAGGCCGCTGTTCCCGAGTTCCCGCCCCAGGAGATCCTCGACCTGATGGCCCGGGGCGAGACGGTGCTGCGGGGCGAGGGATCCACCCTGGTGGTGGTGGCACCCGACCGCCAGGCCCTGTTCTCCAACATCGCCGGCGTGCTGGCCATGAACGGGCTCGACGTGCTCGACGCCGTCGCCTTCTCGGCCGACGGGATGGCCACCTGCCGGTTCGCGATGCAGCCGCCGGCCACCGGCGTGGTCGACTGGGACAAGGTGGTGTCGTTGGCCGAACGGGCCATCGAGGGCCGCCTGGCCCTCACGGCCCGGGTGCGGCAGCGGGCCCAGACCTACGCCCGCTACCAGCGCCGGCTGGCGGCCGCCCCGCCCCGCCGTGACGTGGTGATCGACAACCAGGTGTCGGATGCGGCCACGGTGGTGGAGGTCCACGCCGGCGACACGGTGGGGCTGCTGTTCTGGATCACCCAGGCCCTGGCCGAGCTCCACCTCGACATCCGCCGGGCCAAGATCCAGACCTTCGGGCCCCAGGCCGTCGACAGCTTCTACCTGCTCGACACCGACGGGCGGAAGCTGTCGGACCCCGACCTGCTGAACGAGCTGGCCCTGGCCATCCGCTCCGCCGTCGGCCAGGATTCCCCCTGAGAGTTGCGAGGAGCAGCCCGTGAGCGCCAATGCCGACGACGATCGACGACCACGACCCACCGCCTCGCCCGACGACCTCCTGCGCTGGGCCGAGTCCCTGGCCGGCGTGGCCCGCACCGGGCTCGGGTTCACCACCAACCCCTACGAGATGGAGCGGTTCGACGAGATCCTCCACATCGCCGCCGACATCCGGGCCGCGGCCGACGAGGCCCACGGCCCGGGCGGGGAGCACCGCTCGCCGGACCAGATCCGGGCCGAGTGGTTGCGGGCGGTGGGCTCGGGGGTGCCGGGCTACGTCACGCCCAAGGTGGCGATCGGCGCCGTGGTGGGCGACGACGAGGGCCGCCTACTGCTGATCCAGCGGTCCGACTCCGCCACCTGGCTGTACCCCACGGGCTGGGCCGACGTCGGCTACTCGCCGGCCGAGGTGGCGGTGAAGGAGGTGCTGGAGGAGACCGGCATCCGGTGCGAGATCGTGCGGCCGCTGGCCATCATCGACGGCCTCCGGCGGGGCTACAGCCGCATCCCGTTGTACAGCCTGGTGTTCCACTGCCGGGCCGTCGGGGGTGAGCTGGCCCCCCATCCCCAGGAGTGCCTCGACGCCGGCTGGTTCGCCCAGCACGAGCTGCCGTCGCCCCTGGCCAGCGGCGACCAGTGGATCGACCACGCCTTCGCCGCCCTGGCCGGCGACGACACCAGCGTGATGTACGACCTGCCGCGTTCCCCCGTCTGGCGTCCGGGCGCGGAGTAGGGCGGCCGCCTCGGGGGCGGCCGGCCGTCAGCGGTCCCGCAGGTACTGCTCCAGCTCCTCGATGAGCGAGGCGCCGTCTTCGGGCATGAGGCTGTCGTAGGCCGCTTCGAGCTGGGCCACGTAGTCCCGGGTCTCGTCGTTGTCTTCCACCAGCTCGGAGATCTGGCGCTCGTAGGCGGCGGCCCCGATCTCCAGCGCCGTGGTGGGGATCGTCAGCTCCAGCAGCTGGCTCACCCGCTCCACCAGGGCCAGCGCCGCCTTGGGCGACGTGGCGTGGGGGACGTACTGGGGCACGGTGCCCCACAGCGAGAGCGACGGGGTGCCGTGGGTGCGCAGGGCGTCGTGCAGGACGCCGATGATGCCGGTGGGGCCCTCGTAGGTGGACGGCTCGAGGTCGAGCTTCTCGTTGAGCTCGGGGTCGTAGCCCGAGCTGTAGACCCGGGCCGGCCGGGAGTGGACCACGTCGGCGATGAGGGCGCCGAGGGAGATCACCAGCTCCACGTTGTACTCGTCGATCAACGACAGGATCTGGTTGGTGAACGTACGCCACTGGAGCTGGGGCTCGATGCCCACCAGCACCAGCAGGTCGTGGGTGGACGTGGGGATCTGGACCGCTGCGATCTCGTTGGCCGGCCAGTCGATGTGGCGGTCGCTGCCTTCGAGGCGGACGTAGGGGCGGGTGGAGGTGAAGTCGTAGAACGGCTCGGCGTCGATGCCGGCGATGACCTCACCCCCCAGCCGGTCTCGTACGTGGCGGGCGGCGGTGGTGGCGGCGTCACCGGCGTCTCCCCAGCCCTCGAACGCAGCGATCAGAATGGGGCTGCGCATCTCGGGTCGTTGGGCAGTCCATTGGATGTGGTCCACACACCTACGTTAGCGCTGCGGTCTCCGGCGGGCCCGGTCGGCGGGAAACGGAAGCACTGTGCCCACGGGAAGCACGGCGATCGCGCTCCATACTGGCCCGGTGAAGATCTACGAGGTGACCGAGGTGTCGGACGAGCTCATCGAAGCGTTCGCCCGGCTCGTCCCGCAACTGTCGTCGTCGAACCCGCCACCCGACGGCGAGATCCTCGGGCGGATCGTCGGCTCGGACTCCTCGATCCTGCTGGCGGCGGAAGACGAAGGCGTCATCGTCGGCAGCCTCACGCTGGTGGTGTTCCCCATCCCCACCGGGATCCGGGCCTGGATCGAGGACGTGGTGGTCGACTCGTCGGCCCGGGGCAAGGGCGTGGGCGGCGCGCTCAACAAGCACGCGCTGGCGCTGGCCGAGAAGCTGGGGGCCACCACGGTGGACCTCACGTCCCGGCCCAGCCGGGAGGCGGCCAACCGCCTGTATCAGGAGCTCGGGTTCGAGCGCCGCGAGACCAACGTCTACCGCTACAACCTCTGAGCCGACCCCCGGGGTGTCCTGGTGACCGACGACGTCACCGGTGACGGTCCGGGCCACCGGCAATGAGCGACGCCGGCGTCGCCCGGGTCGGGCGCCGGTACGTGACGCTCACCGCCCTGCGATGGTTCCCCACCGGCGTGACCGTGCCGGTGCTCGTGCTGCTGCTCAGCCGGCGCCGCCTGTCGGTGGGGGAGATCGGTGTCGCTCTGGCGCTGTACGGGGTCACGGCGGCGGCGCTGGAGGTGCCCACCGGCGGTCTGGCCGACACGGTGGGGCGCCGCCCGGTGCTGGTGGCGGCGGCCGCGCTCAGCGCGCTGGGCACCCGCCGGTTTGGCCGGAGCAACGGGCGGGGTGGAGATCGCCGTGGCGCTGGTGGTGCTGGGGGCGGCCCGGGCGCTCGACTCGGGCCCGTCGCCGCCGTCACCCTCCTCGTCCACGACGATGATCCCCCGGGACTTCTCACGGAAGGCGTCGCCGGTGACGGGCCCGGTGAGAAGTTGCCAGGCCGGTCCCCACTCCCTGGACTTATCACGGAGGGCATCGCCGGTGACGGTGGGGGTGAAAACTCCGCCGGCGGGTCGCCACTCCCCGAACTCTTCACGGAGGGCGTCGCCGGTGATGGGCTCGGTGAGAGGTTGGGGGTGGGGGCGACGGTGGTGTCGGCGGTTCGGCTGGCGGCGACGACGGGGGAGCTGCGGCGGGTGATGGCGGTGGGGGCGGGGCTGGCGTTGGTCCTGGCCGGCGTGGAGCCCGGACGGCACCGGCGGCCCTGGCCTTCGTCGCCTTCTACCTGGCTGTGGGCTCGTCTCCCCCCTGCTCGACGAGGCCACCCACCGGGCCGTCCCGGCGGCGGAACGGGCCACCGTGCTCTCGGTCCGTTCCGCGGTGTTCCAGCTCGGGGGGTTGGCCGCCAGCCTCGGTGTCGGCGCCTTGGCGTCGGTCGCCGGCACCACGGCCGGGCTGGTGGTGCTCGCCGTCGGCGCCCTCGTGGCCGCTCTCCTCGCCCCCTGAGCCTGCCTGTGAGCCGGGCGACGGCGCCGGCACCAGGGACTACTGTGGCATCAGGCACCAGCGCACAGGACGAACGGCCCTTGGTCGCAGCGTCGCTGGAGGGCACCGTGGGTAGGTACGACTGGCGGCCAGAGGCGCTCGCCGCGCCCCCGACACCACGACCCGGCCGAAAAGGACATCCACCATGGCAGACCAGCAGTGGCTCTACGGGTTCGACGAGCTCGACGACGTTCAGCAGCGGGTGGGGGGAGACTGGGACGCCGTGCGGGGCCTGCTGGGCGGCAAGGGCGCCAATTTGGCCGACATGACCCGCCTGGGGATCCCCGTGCCCCCCGGCTTCATCATCACCACCGACGCCTGCAACGCCTTCATGGACGCCGACGGCGCCATGCCCGAGGGCCTGTGGGACGAGGTGCTCGAGGCCATGACCCAGCTGGAGAAGAAGACGGGCAAGACGTTCGGCGACCCGTCGAATCCCCTCCTCGTGGCCTGCCGCTCGGGGGCCAAGTTCTCCATGCCGGGGATGATGGACACCGTGCTCGACATCGGCCTCAACGACGAGGTGGCGGCGGGCATGATCGAGGCCACCGGCAACGAGCGCTTCGTGCTCGACTCCTACCGCCGCCTCATCCAGATGTTCGGCGGGGTGGTGCTGGGCGTCCCCGACGAGACCTTCGAAGACATCCTGCGTCAGGCCCGCACCCGCCGCCACGCCACGTCGGACAACGAGCTCACGGCCGAGGATCTGCAGGAGGTCATCGCCGCCTTCCGGGCCGCGGTGTCCCGCCAGTCGCCCCAGCCGTTCCCCACCGAGCCCAACGAGCAGCTCCGCCTGGCCGTGGAGGCCGTGTTCGAGAGCTGGCGCTCGAAGCGGGCCCACGACTACCGGGTGGCATCGAAGATCCCCCACGACCTGGGCACGGCCGTCAACGTGGTCACCATGGTGTTCGGCAACATGAACGACGCCGGGGGCACAGGGGTGGCCATGAGCCGCAACGCCACCACCGGCGAGAACCACCTGGAGGGCGACTACCTGGTGAACGCCCAGGGGGAGGATGTGGTGGCCGGGATCCGGCCCACCAAGCCCATCGAGGAGATGGGGGCCGACTTCCCCGACCTGGCGGCCGAGCTGGCGGCCACGGCCAGGCGCCTGGAGGAGCACTACGCCGACGTCCAGGACATGGAGTTCACCATCGAGGCCGGCAAGCTGTGGCTGCTCCAGACCCGCAACGCCAAGCGGACGGCCCAGGCCGCGGTGCGCATCGCCGTCGAGTTGGCCGGTGAAGGTCTGATCACCCGGGAGGAGGCGGTGCTGCGGGTGGCCCCCGAGCAGATCGACTTCTTCCTCCACCCCCAGTTCGCCCGGGACGCCCTGGCCGGGGCGAGGGCCCTGGCGTCGGGCCTCAACGTGTCGCCCGGGGCCGCCGTGGGGGTGGTCGCCCTCGACCCCGACCTGGCCGTCCGCTGGGCCGGTGAGGGCCGTCAGGTGCTGCTGGTCCGGCCCGAGACCAAGCCCGACGACGTCCATGGCATGCTGGCCGCCACCGGCATCCTCACCTCCTCGGGCGGGCGCACCAGCCACGCCGCCCTGGTGGCCCGCCAGTTCGGCAAGCCGGCCGTGGTCGGCGCCGCCGGGATCGACATCGACCTGGGTAACCGCACGATCACCATGGGCAGCCGCGAGATCAAGGAAGGCGAGTGGCTGTCGGTCGACGGCACCACCGGTCAGGTCTACGAGGGCCGGGTGGAGACCACCTCCCCCGACCTCGACAACCCGTGGCTCACCACCCTGCTGGGCTGGGCCGACGAGTTCCGCACCCTGGGCGTGCGGGCCAACGCCGACGACCCGGTGGAGGCCGAGCGGGCCCGTCGCTACGGGGCGGCCGGCATCGGCCTGTGCCGCACCGAGCACATGTTCTTCGCCGCCGACCGCCTGCCGATCATGCAGCGCATGATCACCGCCCCCACCCCGGCCGAGCGGCGGGAAGCCATCGACGCCCTGTTCCCCCTGCAGCGGGAGGACTTCGTGGGCCTGTTCCGGGAGATGGCGGGCCACCCCGTGATCATCCGTCTGCTCGACCCGCCATTGCACGAGTTCCTGCCCAGCTACGACGAGCTGTCCACCCGGGCCGCCGACCTGCGGCTCCAACTCGTCCACGCCAACCGCCTGGAGACGGTCGACGCCCTGGTGGAGGAGCTGGCCGAGGTGAAGGCCATGCAGGGCCGGGTGGAGCAGCTGCGGGAGGCCAACCCCATGCTCGGCCTGCGCGGGGTGCGCCTGGGGTTGAAGATCCCCGAGCTGATGGCCATGCAGACCCGGGCCATCGTGGAGGCCGCCCTCACGGTCAAGGATGAGGGCCTGGAGGTGATCGCCGAGATCATGGTGCCCCTGGTGGGTCACGCCACCGAGATGGCGGCGGCCCGGGCCATCATCGAGACCGAGATGCACGCCGTATTCGAGGCCCACGGGGCCGAGATGGAGATCCCGATCGGCACCATGATCGAGGTCCCCCGGGCCGCTCTCACCGCCGGTGAGATCGCCCAGCACGCCGACTTCTTCTCGTTCGGCACCAACGACCTCACCCAGATGACGCTGGGCATGAGCCGGGACGACGCCGAGGCCGAGTTCCTGCTGGCCTACCTGGCCGACGAGCTGGTGCCGGAGAACCCGTTCCGCTCGATCGACGAGCAGGGGGTGGGCCGGCTCATCGAGCTGGCGGTGCGGGAGGGGCGGGCCGCCCGGCCCGACCTGCAGATCGGGATCTGCGGCGAGCACGGCGGCGACCCCACGTCGATCGCCCTGGTCCAGGGCCTCGGGCTCGACTACGTCAGCTGCTCCCCCTACCGGGTGCCGGTGGCCCGCCTGGCCGCCGCCCACGCCGCCCTCCGCCAGCACCACGGCTGAGCGGTCACCAGATCGAGGTCTACCCGTTGTCGCTGGCCCGGGTGATGGTGACGCCGCCGGTGGCGGGGCTGATCCGGGACACGGCGCCGCTCTGCTCCAGCAGGTACAGCTCGCCGTCGGCGCTCTGGCCGAAGGCGACGATGCTCTCGCCCTGGCGGCCCACGTCGAGCGGGGCCGTCACCGCCTCGCCGCCGCCCGTCCCGGGGCGCAGGCCGAACACCTCGCCGCTGCAGTAGTCGGCGTAGAGGTACACGCCGTCGAGGGCGGGGATGGTCGCCCCCCGGTACACGTAGCCGCCCGACACCGAGCACCGGCCGCCGTCGTGGTCGTAGGTGGCCACCGGGCCGGTGTAGCCCTCGGGCGGGGTGCCGCCTTCGTAGCCCCGGTCGCCCTCCATCCGGTTCCAGCCCAGGTTGGCGCCCCGGCCCGCCCCGTCGGCGGCGGGCAGCCAGTCGATCTCCTCCACGTCGCCCTGGCCCACATCGGCCACCCACAGGTCGCCCGTGGCCGGGTCGAACGACACCCGCCACGGGTTGCGCACGCCCCACAGCCACACCTCGGGCCGCCCGCCGGCGGCCTGGGCGAAGGGATTGTCGGCCGGGATCGTGTACGGGGCCGCCTCGGCCGGGGCCGGGTCGATGCGCAGGATCGAGCCCAGCAGGTCGTTCGGGTCCTGCCCGGTCTCCGAGGGGTCGCCGCCCCCGCCCCCGTCGCCCAGCGTGATGTACAGCATGTCGTCGGGGCCGAACAGGAGGCCGCCGCCGTTGTGGTTGGAGTACGGCTGCTTCTGGGTCAGCAGGATCCGGCCCTGCTCCTCCACCGCCACCGGCGAGGGGCCGCCGTCGTCCATGGGGTAGCCGGCCACCGCCGTGTCGCCGCCCGAGTCCGTGTAGTGGACGAACAGCTCGGTGCCGTCGGGTGAGAATGCGATGCCGAGCAGGCCCCGCTCGCCGTCGGTGGTGGTCAGATCGGTGATGTCGAGCACGGGCCGGGTGATCAGCTTCACCGTCTCGGTGCCCCCGTCCGCACCCGAGCGGATCGTGCGCTCGATGCGGCGGACCCGGCCCACCCGCTCGGCCACGTACAGGTCGTCGCTGCCGGCCCGCGGGGTGAGGGCCAGGGGCTGGTCGAGTGACGCCACCAGGTCGAGCCGGAGCCCGATCTCGTCCAGCGGGACGGCGGCGCCGGCCGTGGCCGGCGGAGCGGCACCGGTGCCGGTGTCGGCCGCGGTGCCGGTGCCGTTCGGGGCGGCAGGGGCCTCGCTGGCCCCGGTGGCGGCGGCTGGGGTGGCGCCGGTGACGACGGAGGGGGCGGCCCCGGTGCCGCCGTCACCGCAGGCGGCCAGCAGCAGGCCGGCGGCCACCAGCGTGAACCCGGCCCGGCGGGGGCCCGGGGGCCGCCTGTCGACGGGGGCGGGGGAGGCGGTGGTGGCAATCGGGGGGTGGAGCCGGAGCGGGACGCGCATCCGGCACAGTGTGGTGGATCCGGCCGCCGTTCCGACCTCACCCGCCCCGGAACCCGGCCCCGCGGCCGATTGGCCAGGAAGCCGGCGCTACCCTGACCCGGTGAACCTTGGCGTCCTCAGCGCTCCGGTCGACGCCATCATGGCCCGCCGCTCCACCGCGGTCCGGTACGTGGTCGTGTCGGGCTTGAACGTGGTGAACCACCAGGCCCTGCTGTTCCTGGCCAACACCGTGTGGGGTTGGAGCGGCGGCCGGGCCAACGTGTTCGCCGCCGTGCTGGCCGCCGTCCCCGCCTACCTGCTGAGCCGGCGCTGGGTGTGGCAGACCCGCGGGGCCCACAGCTTCCGCAAGGAGATCCTCCCGTTCTGGGTCATCGCCCTGCTCGGGTTGGTGGTGTCGAGCCTGACGGCCGAGCTGGCCGACCGCACCTTCGGCTCGGGTCTGCCGGTGGCGCTGGGCTCGATCGCCGGGTACCTCGTGGTCTGGGTGCTCAAGTTCCTGGTGCTGGAGAAGCTGTTCGAGCGGGCCGGATCCCACTGGGAGAAGGTCTCCGTCTCGTGAGCGGCCCGACCTCGGCCGGCCTCACCCCGGACGAGCTGGCCCGGGCCCGGGCCGCCCGGGGGTTCATGCCCGACGACGAGGGCGAGGCGCTGGCCCGGGCGGCCGCCTCGGCCGACCCCGCCCTCGGCCCCTTCCTGGAGGTCGGCAGCTACTGTGGCAAGTCGGCCTGCTACCTGGGGCCGGTGGCGGCCCGGGCCGGCACCGTGCTCTACAGCCTCGATCACCACCGGGGATCGGAGGAGAACCAGCCGGGCTGGGAGTGGCACGAGCCCGACCTGGTCGACCCGGAGGTGGGCCGGATCGACACCCTGCCCCGGTTCCGGCGCACCCTCCACGACGCAGGCCTGGAGGAGGCGGTGGTGGCCCTGGTCGGCCAGTCGCCGCTGGTCGCCCGGCACTGGGCCACCCCGCTGTCGTTCCTGTTCATCGACGGTGGCCACGGAGCCGAGGTGGCTCGGGCCGACCACGACGGCTGGGCCCCCAAGGTCGCCCCCGGTGGCCTGCTCGTGATCCACGACGTCTTCACCGACCCCACCCTCGGGGGCCAGGCCCCCTACGACGAGATCTACCGCCCGGCGGTGGAGTCGGGCCGCTTCACCGAGATCGCCGCCTGCGGCTCGCTCCGGGTGCTGCGCCGGAGTTCAGACCAGGGCTGACAGCGCCGTGCCCATCAGGTCTTCCATGTTGGCGGCGTAGAACTTGTGGCGGGCGTCGTCGGACACGCCCTCCAGCGACCGCTCGAAGCGCTCGATGGGGCGCCGCCCGCCCTCCACGTGGGGGTAGTCGGAGGAGAACATCACCACGTCCTGCCCGCCCTGGCTGATGATCCAGCCCACGTCCTCGGTGGGGTAGGGGGTGACCCGGATCTGGCGCTGCACGTACTCGCTGGGGCGCAGGCTCAGGCGCTGGAGCCGTTCCTCGTGGCGGCTGAAGGCGTCGAAGGCCGACTCCATCTGGCGCATCCAGCCCGGTACCCAGATCGCCCCCTGCTCGATCACGCCGATCTTCAGGCGGGGGAACCGCTCCAGCACCCCGTCGATGATGAGGGTGGCCAGCGTCTGCATCGGCGGGCCGGGGATCGACATGTAATCGACCGAGCGGAAGTTCTCGGCCCCGCCGTGGAAGTCGGGCGGCACCGGCAGTCCGTTGCGGAAGTAGTCGGGGTTGATCAGCGTGCCCCCGCCGCCCACGTGGAACACCACGGGAAGGCCGGCGTCCTGGGCTGTGGCCCACACCGGGTCGAGCTCCACGTGGCTGGGGGAGTGGCCCTTGGGGCAGTTCGACGGCACCAGCAGGGCGGCGGCGCCGGCCTCCACCGCCTCGGCGGCCATGGCCCGGGCCTGGGCGAAGTCGGCCAGGGGGACGTAACAGGTGGCCAGCAGGCGCGGGTCGACCGAGGTGAAGGCGACCATGGCCCGGTTGTGGGCCCGGGCCACGCCGTAGGCCAGGGCCACGTCGTCGCCGTGCTCCAGGGTGTTGATGTAGCCCGAGTCGAACGTGTTGAACAGGAGCTGGCTGCGGAAGCCGAGCCCGTCGAGCACGGCCGGGCGGTCATCGGCGATGAACGAGCCGGGGGCGTCCCAGTTCTTGCGGATCATCAGCAGCTCGGCGTCCTGGGCCCGGAAGGCGGGGTCGGCCTGCTGGGCCCGGATGCTGGCGAAGAACTCGGCCTCCTTGGAGCCGCCGGTGCCGCCGACGCCGCCCACGAACCGGCGGGTCGCCATCCGGTCGGCCAGCCCGGGATCGAGGAACGGATCGAGCCAGTCGGGCGTCTCCATGATGTGGGCGTCGGCGTCGTGGACGATCCGGTCTCCGGCGTAGGTCATGGCTGCCATGGTGCCGGTGGGCCCGCCGCCCGAGCAAACCTGGACGCCCCTCGGCGAACGGGCGCTGCGTTCCTATCTCGAGCGCCCGACTGTCTCGATAGGTCCGGGAGGGGAGTCGTATCCCTCGCGGGACGAGCTCTACGACCGGTGATCTACTTCGTCGACACGAACGTGCTCGTCTATGCCCGCGATGCGGCCGAGCTGGTCAAGCAGCCTCTGGCTCGTGCCTGGATGGCCCACTTGTGGGCCTCGCGGTCTCCGTGGACCTGCAAGCCGGTCAGGTCTTCGACGGAGTGCGGGTGGTGGATCCATTCGCGGCGCCGCCGCCATCAGTCGACCCGGGTGCGTAGAGTCGCTTGACACTCAACAGAACCAAAACCCACTGGCGCAGTTCGGGCGGCGAGGGGCGGGGACGGGGGCGGCCGGGGCTCAGCAGGCGCCGGCGGCGCGGAGCAGCTCGATCTCGTCCCAGCTGTAGCCGAGCTCGAGAAGGACCTCCTCGGTGTGCTGGCCCAGCTCGGGGGCGGCGATGCCCGGCTGGGCCGGGGTGGCCGAGAACCGGATGGGGCAGCCGACCACCTTGATCCGGCCCCACTCGGGATGGTCGCCCTCGGCCAGGTAGCCGTTCTCCCAGGTGTGGGGGTCGGCGGCCACCTGCTCGTGGGTGCGGACGATGGCGTGGCGCTGGCTTTCGGCGGTCAGCCGCTCGTCCCACTCGGCCGAGGTTCGGCTGGCGAAGATCTCGTCGAGGATCCCGAACAGCGTGGCCAGGTTCTCCGGGGTGAGGAACAGGGTGTTGAACCGCTCGTCCTGGGCCAGCTCGGGCCGGTCCAGGGCCCGGGCGAACCCCGGCCACAGGGGCCCCGGCACCCCCACCAGCACCAGGTGGCCGTCGGCGGTGGCGAACTGGCGCAGCACGCCCCGGATCATCGGATGACCCCGGTTCGACCGACGCTGGGGCCGTCCGGTGAGCAGGTGGGCCGTGTACTCCGACGCCTGGGCCCAGATCTGGCCCCCCAGCAGCGAAACGTCGATCCGCTGGCCCCGCCCGCTCTGCACCCGGTGGAGCAGGGCGGCCAGGATGCCCACCACCATGTTCTGGCTGCCGGTGGCATCGGCGATCACGGCCGCCACCGGGGTCGGTTCCGATCCGTCGAGCCCCGTGCCGGCCATCAGACCGCCGCTGGCCTGGCCCGACGTGTCGGCCCCCTCCCGCTCGGCCTTCGGCCCCACCGGCCCGAAGGTCGACCCGGTGGCGTAGACGATGCCGGGGTTGACCGCCGCCACCTCCTCGTAGGACAGGCCCCAGCGTTCCAAGGTGCCGGGTACGAAGTTGGCCAGCAGCACGTCGGACCGGGCGGCCAGCCGCAGGCACGCCTCCCGTCCGCCGGGGGTGCGCAGGTCGAGCGTGACCGAGCGTTTGCCCCGGTTGCAGGCCTCGAAGAACCCGGAGCGGGGGTCGTCGTCGGCCAGGTGGATCCAGCGGGCCAGGTCGCCGACACCCGGTAGCTCCACCTTCACCACCTCGGCCCCCAGGTCGTGCAGCATGGCCGCCGCCTGCGGCCCCTGCACGATGATCGAGAGATCGAGAACCGTCACCCCGTCGAGCGCACCCATGGCGCCGACAGTAGCTGACGGGCGCTCGGCCACGGGCCGGGACCGGCCGGGACCGGCCGGTCAGCGGCCTGTCAGCGCGCTGACAGCGGCGGCGCAGCGCCCGGCAAGGACGGTCGATCAGTGTCCTCCTCAGGATTCGCTACGAGAGGGAGATCCGAGATGACCAGAGCGTTGTATCGACTGGGCCGGGGGGCGGCCCGACACCCGTGGCGGGTCATCGCCGTCTGGGTGGTGCTGGCCGTGGCTGTGGTGGGCCTGAACCGCAGCGTCGGGGGGAGACCACCGACGACTTCCGCCTACCCGGCACCGAGAGCCAGCAGGCCATCGACCTGCTCGACACCCGGTTCCCGGCCCAGGCCGGAGCGAGCGGCCAGGTGGTGTTCCACGCCGCGGGCGACAGCGACAATGACAACGGTGGGGACGAGAGCGGCGGCCTGGCCGCCGGCCCGGCCCGGGCCGCGGTCGACGCCACCGTGGCCGAGCTGCGCCGGACCGAGGGCGTGGTGGCGGCCAGCGACCCGTTCGACCCCGCCGCGCCGTCGGTGTCGCCCGACGGCCGTACCGCCTTCACCACCGTGGTGTTCGCCGCCGAGACCCTGCAGGCGGTCGACGCCGAGCGGGTGGAGGCGGCGGTGGAGGCGGGTCGGGCCAGCGATGCCGTCCAGATCGAGATCGGCGGCACGATCACCCAGGCGGCCCAGGAGATCGAGGGCAAGGAGGCCTTCGGCCTGGCCGTGGCCGTGGTGGTGCTGCTGGTGGCGTTCGGGTCGGTGATCGCCATGGGCCTGCCCATCGGCACCGCCCTGTTCGGCATCTTCATCGGCCTCACCGGGGTGTCGGTGCTGGCCGGCTTCGCCGATGTGCCCACCGTCAGCCCCATGCTGGCCACGATGATCGGCCTCGGCGTTGGCATCGACTACGCCCTGTTCATCATCACCCGTCACCGCCAGTTCCTCCACGAGGGCTGGTCGGTACCCGACGCCGCCGGCCGGGCCAACGCCACCGCCGGCCAGGCCGTCCTGTTCGCCGGCATGACGGTGGTGGTGGCCATCTGCGGGCTGTTCGTGTCGGGCATCCCGTCGGTCGGCATGATGGGCCTGGCCTCGGGCATCGTGGTGGCCGTCTCCATGCTGGCCGCCGTCACCCTCCTGCCCGCTTTCCTGGGCCTGGCCGGACCCTGGATCGACCGGCTCCGCATCGGCCGCCACCGGGCGGTGGAGCTGACCGCCGAGGAGACCATGGCCGGCCGCTGGGCCCACCGGGTGGGCAACCGGCCCTGGCCCTACGCCATCGGCGGCGCCCTGACCCTGCTGGTGCTGGCCTCCCCCCTGGTCGCCATGCGGATCGCCTTCCCCGACGACGGCAACGCCGGGACCGACCACACCGAGCGCCGGGCCTACGACCTGCTGGCCGACGGCTTCGGCCCCGGCTTCAACGGCCCGTTCACGATCGTGGTCGACGGTTCGTCGATCGACGCCTCCGGCACCCCGGCGGCCGAGGGCACGGCGGCCCAGGGCACGGCCGCCGCCGCCGGCCAGGTGGCCACCGCCCTGCAGGCCGAGAGCGGGATCGCCTTCGTGGCCCCGCCCGCCCTCAGCCCCGACGGCTCCACCGCCGTGCTGCTGGCCTACCCGGCCACCGCCCCCCAGGACGAGGCCACCACCGACCTGGTCCACCGCCTCCGGGACAGCGTGATCCCGGCCGTGGAGGACCGCACCGGGGCCGCCGCCTACGTGGCCGGCTGGGTGCCGGCGTCGATCGACATCTCCGACCAGCTGGCCTCCCGCACCCCGCTGTTCATCGCCGCCGTGGTGGCGCTGAGCTTCGTGCTACTCACGATCCTGTTCCGCTCGGTGCTGGTGCCGCTGAAGGCGGCGCTGATGAACCTGCTGTCGATCGGGGCCAGCTACGGCCTGCTGGTGGCCGTGTTCCAGTGGGGCTGGGGCAAGGAACTGATCGGCCTCGACGAGACCGTGCCGATCTTCCCCTTCGTCCCCATGATCATGTTCGCCATCCTGTTCGGCCTGTCCATGGACTACGAGGTGTTCCTGCTCAGCCGGGTGCGGGAGGAGTTCACCCGCACCGGCGACTCCCACCGCTCGGTGGTGGACGGCCTGGCCGGCACGGCCCGGGTCATCACCTCGGCCGCCCTCATCATGATCAGCGTGTTCGGCGGCTTCCTGTTCGCCCCCGACGTCCAGATCAAGATGTTCGGCCTGGGTCTGTCGGCGGCGGTGCTGGTGGACGCCACCATCGTCCGCATGGTGCTGGTGCCGGCGACCATGGCCCTGCTGGGCAACGCCAACTGGTGGCTGCCGGGCTGGCTCGACCGGATCCTCCCCCACGTCGACGTGGAGGGCGGCTCCGCCCTCGACCCGGCGCCCGTCCCAGCAGAAACCATCCCCGCCCGAAAGTAGGAGGCTCAGCCGCGCTGAGCGCACCTGGAGCTCCTAGGAACGGCTGGGTGGGTGAGGGTCGGCGAGGAACAAGCCGCTGGTGGGTGACGTTCCGGCCAGGGCGTCGGCGGCCAGGATCACGGCCGCCGCCGTGTAGGTGCTGGTCTCGGCGGCCGGGAAGTGCACCTGCTCGGGGTAGACGATCCCCGTGTGGTAGCTCCCGGCCTCGTCCCGGTGGCGCTGGGCCCAGGCCAGCAGCTGCCGGGACGTCGCCGCGTCCCCCGTACGGAGGTAGGCCATGGCGCACTCGCAGGTCTCGGCCGCCGTGACCCACGGCTCGTCCGACACGCACCGCACGCCTCGGCCCTCCAGGACGAACGTGTCCCACCCGGCCTCCAGCCGGGTGGCGGCGGCGGCCCCGGTGACGGCCCCGGCCAGCACCGGGTAGTACCAGTCCATGGCCCACCGGTCCTTGGGGGCGAAGGCATCGGGCCGGTGGGCGACGGTGTGGACCAGACGCCGCCGCGCCTCGATCCACCCCGGCCGCTCGGCCCCCACCACGGCGGCCAGGGCCAGGGCGCAGCCCAGGCTGTGGCTGATCGACGACGACCCGGTGAGCAGGGCGTAGCTCCAGGGCCAGCCGTCGGCCCGGCGGGCCCACAGGATCTCGCCCCGCTCCGTCTGGAGGTCGAGCACGAACTCGAGGGCCCGATCCACCACCGGGAACAGGGCGTGGGCAAAGCCGGCGTCGGCCGTGGCCAGCCAGTGGTGCCACACGCCGGTGGCCACGTAGGCCACGCCGTTGGCGTCGAGCTTGGGGTCGGCCACCCCGTAGGGCAGGTAGTAGGCGTGCCAGGACCCGTCGGGTCGCTGGGTGCGGCACAGCCACTCGTAGGCCCGCTCGGCCTCGGCCCGGTGGCCGGCGGTGAGCAGGCCCATCGCCGCCTCGGTGTGGTTCCACGGGTCGGCGTGGCCGCCGGGGAACCAGGGGATCAGGCCCGACGGGAGCTGGACCTCGGCGATGGCGGCGGCGGTGGCGGTGAGCTGGGCCGCCGACATGGGCAGGGCGGGTAGAGGGGCCGACGAGGTGGTCACACGATCAGGGGGAGGTCAGAGCCCCGACGGGGGCAGGGACAGGTTTGTCGGCGTAGATCACGAGGCTCTTGCCCAGCACCGGGTTGAGCCACCGCTCGGTGGTGCGGGTGAGGCGGGGGGCATCGGTGATGTCCCACACCAGCAGCTTGTGGTACGCCTTCACCAGCGGGTTGCGCTCGTTGTCGAGCCCCACGGCGCACTTCAGCCACCAGTACGGGCTGTGCAGGGCGTGGGCCCGGTGGTCGCCCACGGGCACGAACCCGCTGGCCGCCAGCTTGGTCCGCAGCTCGGGCCGGCCGTAGATCCGCACGTGGCCGCCCACGCTGATCGGGGCGTGGTAGGCCTCGTTCAGCCACCAGCAGATCTGCTCGGGCACGGCCGCCGGCACGGTGGCGGCCAATCGCCCGCCGGGGCGCAGCACCCGGTGCAGCTCGGTCAGCACGGCCAGGTCGTCGGGCACGTGCTCCAGCACCTCGCTGGCGATGATGCGGTCGAACGTGCCGCTGGCGAACGGGAGGCGGGCCCCGTCGGCCCGGGCCACCGTGCAGCTCACGTCGGTGACCAGTTCCTTGGCTGCTCTGGTGGGGCCGGCGATCTCGCCCGCCTCGGCCATGGCCTGGAAGGTGGCCCGGGTGGCCACCAGCTCGTCGGTGGCCAGGTCGACGGCCACCACGTGGGCCCCCCGGCGGGCCGTCTCGAAGGCGTGCCGGCCGAAGCCCGAGCCCAGGTCGAGCACCCGCATCCCCGGGCTCAGCCCCAGGCGCTCGTAGTCGACGGTCAGCACCCGGCCGCTGCCCGCATGGCCAGCACCTCGCGGTACTGCTCCACCGTCCGCTGGGCGGTGAGGCGCCAGGTGTAGCGCTCGGTGACCCGGGCCCGCCCGGCGGCGCCCACCCGGGCCCGCAGCTCAGGATCCTCCAGGCCCCGGCGCAGGGCGGCGGCCAGGGCGTCGGGGTCGCCGGGGCGGCACTGGAGCACGGTGTCGCCGTCGGCCCCTGTCACCTCGGGCAGGGCCCCTCCGGTGGTGGCCACCAGCGGGGTCCCGGTGGCCATGGCCTCCACCGCCGGCAGCGAGAACCCCTCGTACAGCGACGGCACCACGGCCAGCTCGGACCGGGCGTACAGCTCCACGATCCGCTCGTCGGGCACACCGGTCACGAACTCGATGGCGTCGGTGAGGCCCAGGCGGTCGATCATCTCGGCCGACCGGCCCCCCGGCTTGGCCCGCCCGATCACCGTGAGCGACACCTCGCGCTCGGTGCGGAGCTTGGCGATCGCCTCCAGCAGGAACCGGAGGCCCTTCAGCTCCACGTCGGCGCTGGCCGTGGTGATCAGCCGGCCCGGGATGCGGGTCACCCCCGGCTGGGGCTGGAACAGCTCGGTGTCGACCCCCACGTGGACCAGGCGCATGCGGCTCCGGTCCACCCCCATGTCCCGGCTGATGTCGTCGATCGAGTTCTCCGAGACCACCACGATCCGGGGCATGCGGCGGGCCACCCGGCCCTGCATCTTCACGAACCCGTACCAGCGGGCGATGCTGATCCGCTTGTGCCAGTTGGGGGCGGCCGCCATCTCCAGGCGCCGGTCGACGGTGATCGGGTGGTGCAGCGTGACCACGGTGGGGAGGATCTTGTTGATGGCCAGCACCCCGTAGCCCAGGCACTGGTTGTCGTGCACCAGGTCGAACTCGGCGGTGCGGGCCTTGAGGGCCCGGTAGGCCCGGTGGCTGAAGGCCAGGGGCTCGGAGAAGGTGCCGGCCGAGTACTGGGTGACCTCGATCAGGTCCGACAGGTTCTTCAGTTCCCAGAAGGCCGGCATCCGACCCGGGTAGAGATCGTTGAAGATGTCGAGGCTGGGGAGCTGGGTGAGGCGCACCCGGGGGTCGAGCACCGGGTAGGGCTGGCCCGACAGCACCTCCACCTCGTGGCCCAGGTCGGCCAGGGCCTTGGTGAGGTGGCGGGTGTAGATACCCTGGCCGCCCACCGTCGGCTTCGACCGGTACGACAGGTAGGCGAGCCGGAGCGGGCGGCCCTCGGACGACGGGGTCGGGGATGGCATGGGGTACTTCCTATCGCCGGGTCGACGGAGCGACATGCCGGCCGGCCCTCCCCGATCCACCATCCACCCCGCGGCACAAGTTACTACGGCGTAAGGTTACGGCCGTATGCGAGCAGTCGTGCAGAGGGTGAGCGAGGCGTCGGTGACGGTGGGGGGCGAGGTGGTGGGCGCCATCGGGCCGGGGTTGTGCGTGCTGGTGGGCGTCACCCACGGCGACGGCGAGGCCGAAGCCGACAAGCTGGCCGGGCGGCTGCCCAAGCTGCGGATCTTCAACGACGACGAGGGGAAGATGAACCGCTCGGTGCTCGACACCGGCGGCGAGGTGCTCGTGATCAGCCAGTTCACGTTGTACGGGGAGGCGGCCCGGGGCAACCGGCCCAGCTACTCCGACGCCGCCCGTCCCGAGCAGGCCGAGCCGCTGGTGGCCCGGGTGGCCGAGCGGCTCGCGGCCCAGGGCATCCGGGTGGCCACCGGCCGGTTCGGGGCCGACATGGACGTCCGCCTCCTCAACCAGGGCCCGGTCACGATCCTGTTCGACATCTGACGCTCAGGGATGTTTCGCCGCAGGCGAAACTCCGGTCCCGACGGGACACTCAGGCCGGGCGGCGGCTGTAGAAGGGGACGCCGTCGGGGGGCTGGAGGCGGCGCTGGGCCACCGACCGGCGCACCCGGTCCCGGACCAGCTCCTCCTCTTCGGGCTCGACGCCCACCGCCATCAGGATGAATTTCTCCATCGTGAGCCAGCCGAGGTTGACCGCCGCCAGCTCGGCCGACGCCGCCTTCATCTCCACCGTCGGTTCGGCCAGACCGAACCGGCGCACCACGTGCTCCATCACGTTGCGGATCACCGACGTGCCGGCCTCCACCTCCACGCCGGCCAGCTCCATGTCGCCCTCGATCGTGGCCCGCACCACCGCCCACCAGTAGCGCTGGTCGTCGGGCAGGGTCAGCGGGGGCGGCACCGGCCCCGGCGACAGGGCCCGCATGGCCTCGAAGTGCTGGGCCGCCATGTGCTCCATGGCCGCCAGCAACAGGGCCCGCTTGCCCCCGAAATAGTGGTGGACCTGGGCGTGGTTGACGCCGGCCCGGGCGGCGATGTCCCGCACCGTGGCCGCCCGGGGGCCGACCTCGGCCAGCAGGTCGCCGGCCGCCTCCAACAGGGCCGCCTCTACTGCTTCGCGGCCTCTCGCCGCATCCGCCGTCGGCTTGGGCATCGGCCGACCTTACCGCCCGGTACCGGGCGCGATGCAACTTCGTTGCCGGCTCGGCCCCGGTCCGGCGTCGCCCGCCGACACCGGCCGGCGAGCCCGCCGGACCGGTGTCAACCCGGGGGGCGGACCAACTACGCTCGGGCCCGAGGGACGGAGGGCAGCACGCCATGACAGGCTGGACGCGAGTGCACGGGGGCCGACCGTGAGCGGATCGGGATCGTCGGTGCCCGGGTGGTACCCCGACCCCAGCGCCCCGGGTCAGCTCCGCTACTGGGACGGCGCGGCCTGGACGGAGCACATCGCCCCCGCCGGCCCGGCCGCCGGTGTTTCCGGCTAGGCGGCCGGGTTACGGCGGTGCGCAGGGTTACGGCGGTGCCCCGGGTTACGGCGGTGCCCCGGGTTACGGCGGTGCCCCGGGGTACGGCTACGCCTACGGGGCCGCCCCGCCGACGGGCAGTGGGCTGGGCGACCTGGGCCAGTGGCTGGGCGACACGTTCAAGGTGCTGCTGGGCCGGGCCCTACCGGTGGCCTTCCTGATGCTCGGCCTACCCGCCATCGGCTCGATCGGGATCTCCGTCGCCCTGTGGTCGGCCGTGGCCGACATCCGTATCGACACGGTGGCCGACAGCGTCTCCGGCTTCCGCCCGGCGGCCCTGCTGCTCGCCGGCCTGCTGGCGGTGGCCTCGGTCCTGGTATGGGTCTACGGCATGCTGGCCGCCTGCCATCAGCTCTACTTCGCCCACAGCGGCCAGCCCGTGCCGCTCGGCTCCTCGATGGCGATGGCCCTGCGCCGGCTGCCCCGGGCGCTGGCGTGGGCCGTGATCATCGGCCTGGGCTGGGCGGTGCTGACCACCGTGTTCGTGGGGATCCCGATGGTCCTGGCCGTCGCCTTCGACAGCGGGGGCTGGCTCGCCCTGCTCGGCCTCACCATCCCGGCCCTGCTCGTGGTGCTGCTGTGGTTGGGGATGAAGCTCTACTACGTGTGGCTGGTCCTGGCCGTGGCCCCTGCGGGCCACGGCCCGATCAGCACGTCGGCGGGTCTCGTCCGGGGCCGGTGGTGGCCCACCTTCGGTCGGGCGGTCCTGCTCGCTCTGATGGCCTCGGCCGCCACCTTCGTCATCCAGCTGATCCTGAACGTGCTGATCCAGGCGTCGGTGCTGACCGCCGTGACCGTCGACAGCGTCTCCGGCCACGTGCTGATCAACGGCCGGGACGTGGAGCAGATGGACGTGATCGTGCTGGGCGACATCCTCCCCGCCCTGCCGCTGCTCATGGTCGTGTCCGTGCTGTACACGGCGAACCAGGCGATCAGCCAGTCGCTGAACCTGTCGGGTGCGGCCGGGCTCTACCGGCGAGCCGGCGGGCCAGCGGTCGAGCCCTGAACAGGGCGATCGCCCCCACCCCGAAGAGGGCCACCGGCCAGAAGCCGAGGCGGCTGGCCGGCGTACGGCCCCGGCGCAGCTCCACCGTGTCGATCAGCACGGCCCGCTCCGAGATCCCGGTGCGCTCGATCACGTGGCCGTCGGGGTCGATCACGGCCGACATGCCGGTGGGCGCCACCTGCAGCACCCAGCGATCGTTCTCGATTGCCCGCAGCTGGTTCGACGCCACCTGCTGGGTGTGGATCTGGGTGAGCCAGTAGGAGGCGCCGTTGGTGGGGTTGGCGAGAAGCTCGGCGCCGTCCCGCACCGACGACCGGGCCCGGGTCTCGAAGAACCCCTCCCACGAGATCGACACCCCCACCGGGCCCACCGGCGTCTCCAGCACGGGGTCGTTGGTGCCCCGCCGCACGTCGTGGGCCGGCAGCTCCTGGCTGAACCGCTCGATGAGGCCCCGCAGCGGCACGTACTCGCCGAAGGGGACGATGTTGCGCTTGTCGTAGCGGTCGATCTCCTCGCCGTCGGGCAGGATCGTCGACTGGTAGTTGACGGTGTCGGTGCTCGACACGGGGTAGAACCAGCCGGCCAGCACCGGCGCCCCCACCTCGGCCGCCACCCGTCGCACCAGCTCGTCGGCCCGGGCCCGGGTGAGGGTGACGGCGTTGGGGTTGACCACGTTCTCGGGCCAGACCACCAGGTCGACCGGGCGGTCGATCAGGCGGCTGGCCTCCACCTGGCGGGCCAGCACCACCGGCTCCTGGTCCGACGAGGCCCGGGTCCGCTGGCGGCCGCCCCCCTGCACCAGGGCCACCGTGGCCTCCCGCACCGTCGTGCTCCGGGGCCAGGCCGTGGCCATCACGCCGAGGGCCGCCACCGCCGCCAGGCCGGCGGCCGCCGCCCGCAGATCACGCCGGGCGGCCGAGGCCAGGGCCTGGCCCACCGCCACCACGGCCAGCACCACGAGCAACGACCCGCCGAGGCGGGCCAGCACGGCCAGAGGGGACGCCACCTGGCCCAGGGCCAGGTGGGCCAGGGGCACGCCGCCGAACGGCCACGACCAACGGGCCAGCTCGGCCAGGGCGAACGCCCCCGGCAGCACCACCAGCCGGCCCGGCCGGGTGGCCGGGGTGAGCACGGCGGCCAGGGCGAAGTAGCCGGCGAAGAACGCCCCGGCCACCACGTAGCCGGGGGCCGTCAGGTCGTACATCCACAGCATGGCCGGGTACAGCCAGGCCGCCGCCACCAGCCAGGCGCGGCCGAGCCGGCGTCGCCAGGGCTGGTCGGCCAGGAGCCCGTCGAGCAGGGCGATGCCCACGAAGGCCAGGGGCCACCAACCCCACGGCGGCACCGAGGCGGCCAGGCCCAACCCGGCCAGCACGCACCGCCCGGCCACGGCCGGCCGCCACTCCCACCACCGAGGCCGGGGTCGGGGCGGCGCCCCGGCGGGCTGCGGTTCGACGCCAGTGCGCGCCCCGTCGGCGTTCTCCGTCGCGTTGTCGACTCCGGGACGCGATACCGCGACGGTGTTCGGGGGTGACGGGTCGTCGTCGGGGCCCACCGCCGGCGTGGTCTCCCTCAGCCCAGGGCGTCGACGAGGGAGGCGGCGGCCGAGCGGCCGTCGTCGATGCAGGCCGGCACGCCGATGCCGCGGTAGGCGGCGCCCACCAGGCGCACGGCCGGGGCGTCGGCCGCCACCGCCCCCAGGATCCGCTCCACCCGGGCCAGGTGGCCGGGGGCGTACTGGGGGAAGGCCGGCGTCCACCGCTTGACCCGGCGGGCCATGGGCTCGGCCGTGACCGCCTCCACCGACCGGAGGTCGGCCAGCAGGGCCTCTACCAGCTCGTCGTCGCTGAGGGCGGCGTTGCGCTCGTCGCCGTAGCGGCCGCTCGACAGGCGAAGCAGCACGCTGTCGGGCCGGTGGTAGTGGGCCCACTTCGACGACAGCCAGGTGCAGGCCGTGATCAGCCGCCCCTCACCCCGGGGGAACATGATCCCCGAGGCGTCGAGCTCCCGCTCCACCCCGCGGCGGGGGATCTCCACCACGGCCTGGGCCACCGACGAGTAGGGGATGGCGGCCAGCTCGGCCGCCGCCGACGGGCTGATCGGTTCGAGCAGGCCGGCGGCGGAGGCGGTGGGCGTGGCGATCACCACGGCGTCGGCCCGGGCCATGGCCTCGGCCAGCGAGCCGATCGGGCTGTTCAGGTGGAGCCCGGCCCCGCCGGCGGTGAGGGCGGCGATGATCCCGTCGACGATGCGGGCGATCCCGCCCGGCAGGCCGTAGAACACGGGCTGGGCCGGCTTGGCCGACCCCAGCGTGGGCCCGGTGGACGGCATCATCTCGCCCAGGCTCTTGATCAGCGACGGGCCCAGGTCGTAGGCGGCGGCCAGGATGGGGGCCCCGGCCCGCAGCGACAGCAGGTCGATGTCGGAGGCGTTGATGCCGCCGATCAGGGGGTCGACCAGCCACTCGGTGATCTCGTCGCCCAGGCGGGCCCGGCACAGGGCCCCGATCGAGATGTCGCCATCGGTGAGCGGGGTGGCGTCGGCCGACAGGTCCACCTTGGCCCGTTCCACCCCCTCGGCGCTGATCAGCCCGTTGGCGGCCAGGGCGTCGAGGTCTGTGGGGACGCCGAGCATGGACCCGGTGGGCAGGGGATACAGCCGCCCGGCCCGGGCGATGTAGGCCGGCACCGGGGCCACCGGGCTGGTCAGCTCACCCTCCAGGCCCAGGTCCTGGCACATCTGGTAGCCGGCGGTGGCCCGGGCCAGGAAGGTGTCGGGGCCGGCGTCGACCAGGCGGTCGCCCACCGGGCTGGACTGCACCTTGCCGCCCCACAGGCCCGACGCCTCGTGGACGTCGACCCGCCATCCGGCCCGGTGGAGGTCGAAGGCGGCGCTGAGGCCGGCGATGCCGCCCCCGATCACCAGGGCCGACCGTGTGGTTGTCGTGCTCATCTATGTCTCCCGATGCTCCGGGGCCGCCCCGCCGTTCGCCCGCCCCTCGGCGTGCACGAGGCGGACCACCTCGTTGAGGGTGTCGGGGTCGGTCGCGGGGAGCACGCCGTGTCCCAGGTTGAAGATGTGGCCGGGATGGCCGGCGTTGTCGGCCAGCACGCGGCGCACCTCGGCCTCCACCGCCGGCCACGGGGCCAGCAGCAGGGCGGGGTCGAGATTGCCCTGGAGCGCCACCCGGCCGCCGGTGCGGGTCCGAGCCGCGGCCAGCGGGGTGCGCCAGTCCACCCCGACGCAGGACACGCCGGGGGCCGCCATCTGGTCGAGCAGCTCGCCCGAGTTGATGCCGAAGTGGATGCAGGGCACACCCCGGTCGGCCATGGTGGCCAGGATCCGGGCTGAGTGGGGGGCGACGAAGCGCCGGTAGTGCTCGGGGTGGAGGGCGCCAACCCAGGAGTCGAACAGCTGGATGGCCGACGCCCCGGCATCCACCTGGGCGGTGAGGGTGGCGATGGCCAGGTCGGCCAGGCGGTCGCACAGGCGGTGCCACAGGTCGGGGTCGCCCATCATCAGCGACTTGACGTGCACGTACTCCCGGCTGGGCCGGCCCTCCACCAGGTAGGCGGCGAGCGTGAAGGGGGCGCCGGCGAACCCGATGAGGGGCACGGTGAGCTCGGACACCAGGTTGCGCACCGTCTCGGTCTGGAACCAGAGGTCACGGTCGGGGTCGATGGGGCGGAGGCGGGCCAGGTCGTCGGCCGAACGGAACGGCTGGGCGCACTCGGGGCCCACGCCGGGGGTGATGTCGACCCCGAAACCCGAGACCCACACCGGGGTCATGATGTCGGAGAACAGGATGGCGGCGTCGACCCCGTAGCGGCGCACGGGCTGGAGCGTGATCTCGGTTGCCCGGTCGGGATCGGCGATGGCGTCGAGGATGGAGCCTTCGCCCCGAGTGGCGAAGTACTCGGGCAGCGACCGCCCGGCCTGGCGCATGAACCACACCGGCACCCGGTCGCCCGGCTCCTGGCGCAGGGCCCGCAGCAGAGGTGAGGCCGTGAGGGGAGCAGCCGTCGTCATGGCGACCAACGGTAACGCCTGGGAACGGCCGATCGGCCGGACGAAGGTCCCGAGACAGGCCGCCGTCAGATGGCGATAGACTCTTTTACTCCCCAGGAAACGGTCAGGAGCGCGGTGACTGACGCCCATCCCGAGCTGGCAGCCGAGCAGGCCCATGTGGACCGGGCTCATCGACGCCTGGACCAGGCCCGGGAAGACGCGCTGCGCCTCAAGGACATGGTGGAGGTGGGCCAGGGCGGCACCAACCAGGCCCGCTGGGAACGCGAGGTCATCAACGAGAGCATCGCCGCCCGGCTCCGCCAGCTCGACCTGGGCGAGCGGTCGCTGTGCTTCGGCCGGATCGACCAGTCGGAGGAGGCCGGGGGCGGCAGCTACCACATCGGCCGGATCGGGGTGTCGAGCGAGACCCAGGAACCGCTGGTGGTCGACTGGCGGGCCCCCGTGGCCGAGGCCTTCTACCGGGCCACCGGTCGAGACCCCCAGGGCCTGGTGCGGCGCCGCCATTTCGCCTCCCGGGGCCGCACCCTCCTCGGCCTCGACGACGAGTTCTTCGGCGAAGCGGCCGCCACCGCCCGGGCCACGGTCAACGGCCGGGAGCTACGGGGCGAGGGCGCTCTGATATTCGCCCTGGAGGAGAACCGCACCGGCCGCCTGGGCGACATCATCGGCACCATCCAGGCCGAGCAGGACGAGATCATCCGGGCCCCGCTGCCCGGTGTGCTGGTGGCCCAGGGCGGCCCCGGCACGGGCAAGACCGTGGTGGCCCTCCACCGGGCCGCCTACCTGCTGTACGCCCACCGCTTCCCCCTCGACGGCCAGGGGGTGCTGGTGGTGGGGCCGAACCGGCTGTTCCTGGGCTACATCGAGCAGGTGCTGCCGTCGCTGGGCGAGGCCGGGGTGGAGCTGGCCGTGCTGGCCGACCTGGTGCCCGGCGTGCGGGTGACCGGGCGCGACGAACTGGTGGCCGGGCGGGCCAAGGGCGACCTGCGGATGGTCAGCCTGGTCCGCCGGGCGGTGCGGGACCGCCAGCGGCCCCTGCGCAAGGACCTGGTGGTGGGCATGGGGGCCCGCCGGCTGCGGCTGCTGGCGGGGGAGTCGGCCGCCATCGTGGCCGAGGCCCGGCGGCGGTACCGCCACCACAACGCCGGCCGCAAGTACGTGCAGGCCGAGGTGTTCGCCGTCCTGGCCGCCAGCCACCCCGAGGACGTGTCGGCCGATGCGGTGGAAGACCAGTTGCGGCGGCACCCGCTGGTGGTGGAGGCCCTCAACTGGATGTGGCCCGTGCTCAGCCCGGGCCAGCTGCTCCACGACCTGTACGGATCCAAGGCCCTGATCGCCTCGGCCGCCGGCAGCCGGCTCAACGACGAGGAGAAAGGGTCGCTGTTCCGGCCCTGGCGGGAAGACATGGACGCCGACCGGGTGGTGTGGACGGTCGACGACGTGCCGGTGCTCGACGAGGCCCGGGAGCTGCTCGGCCCCAAGCCCGGCCGTTCGGTTGACGACGAATTCCGCACCTACGGCCACATCGTGGTCGACGAGGCGCAGGATCTGTCGCCCATGCAGCTGCGGATGCTGACCCGACGCTCGCTCAACGGCTCGATGACGATCGTCGGCGACATCGCCCAGAGCACCGGGGCCTGGGCCCACGCCGGGTGGGACGAGATCCTGGATCACCTGCCCGACCGGCGCCCGCCCCGTATGACCGAGCTGACCGTGGGCTACCGCATCCCGGGCCCGTCGATGGCGTTGGCGGCCCGGATCCTGCGGGAGGCGGCGCCGGGGCTGCGGCCGCCGGTGGCCGTGCGTACCGACGGCGACGACCCCCAGATCGTCACCGTCGCCCCCACCGCCGAGGACGGCGCCCGGGGCCTGATCGAGCGGGTGGTGGAGGTGGCCCTGGCCGAGGCCGAGCGGGGCGGGTCGGGCAATGTGGCCGTCATCTGCCCCCAGTCGCTCTACGACCCGGTGGTCGACGGGTTCGAGCGGGCCGGGGTGGCGATCGGGCGGGCCCCCCGCGACGGGCTCGACCGCCAGATCACGGCGGTGCCGGTGAACCTGGTGAAGGGCCTCGAGGTCGACGCCGCCGTGGTGGTGGAGCCGGCCCTGATCATGAGTGAGGAGCCCCAGGGGGCCCGCTCCCTTTACGTGGCATGCACCCGGGCCACCAAGCGCCTGTCGCTGGTCCACTCCCGGCCCCTGCCTCCGGTGCTCACCAGCTGAGGTCAAGTCGGGCCTGATCGTGCCGACAGGCTTCGGCATGGGCCTGCCCTGGACCAACCGCCGCCGCCCCCGCTCCGCCCCGCCGGACCCTGCAGAGGGGCCGACCGCCGATCCTCTGGCCGGCGCGCCCCTCGGTATCATCGGCCCCGACATGGCCGAGGTGGCCAGCGCCTACGCCCTCGACGAGCGTGACCTGGGCCGGTTGGCCCGGTACTGCCAGATACACCCCGACACCGCCTCGGAGTTGGGAGCGGCGATGACCGGCCACCTCCGGACCCTACCGGCCACCCATCCGGCCCGGATATCGCTCGACACCACGGCGCCCGACTTCTACCGGCGCACGGCCGAGCGGTTGCTGAGCGGGCGGCTCGACGCCGAGGTCAAGGACCGCCTCCGGGTTCGGGCCCTGCAGCTCGTGGGCAGCGAGGGAGCGTCGTCGAGGCTCAGTTTCACCTATGCCGCCGTGGTCGGCCCCTCCCTGTACGACCTGGTGCTGGCGAAGGGTCACAGCGTGTGGTTGGCCCGGGAGCTGGCCACCACCATCACCCGAACGGCGAGCGTGTTCGTGATGGAGAGCCTGGGCACGCTGACCGACATCTCAGCCGAGCGGGTGACGGCGCTGGAACGGGTTCACGAGGCATCGGTGGAGCTCGCCGGATTATCCCGGAACCTGGAAGTGCTCGCCTACGCCAAGGGACCCGAGGCGCTGTCGGGCCGGGTGGAAGCGGCGTTGTCGTCGCTGGGGGATGTGGCGTCGAGCGCGGCCGACATCGGGGGGATCGTGGAGCTGATCCGGTCGATCGCGTCGCAGACGAACCTGCTGGCCCTGAACGCCACGATCGAGGCGGCCCGGGCCGGGCAGGAGGGCAAGGGGTTCGCCGTGGTGGCCTCCGAGGTGAAGAACCTGGCCCACTCCACCCACCAGTCGCTGGCCCGGATCGAGGAGCTGGTGTCGGTGATGCAGGTGGCGGTGGAGCGGGCGTCGGCGTCGGTGAGCGGGGTGGAGACCTCGACCGAGGAACTGCGGGCCACGGCCGAGTCGATGGCTCAGCTCAGCAACCACCTGCAGGTGTGATACTTGGGAGGCTGGCGCCCCGACTGTCCTACGTTCCGGCCAGCTCGGCCACGACGGGGGCGAAGGCCTCGTACTCCTCCACCGCCACCACCACGTAGCTGAAGCCCCAGCGCTCCCGCCGTTGCCGCAGGTCGTCGGCGATCTGGGCCGGGGTGCCCACCATGGCCAGGGGAGAGGCCAGCCCCTGCTCGGGTGTCATGCCCAGGCCGGCGGCCAGCATCTCGGCCACCCCGTGGCGATCGTCGGTGACCGACACGATGAACGTGCGGACCTGGAGCTCGATGTCGTCGAAGCGGCTGCCCGCGCCCTCCCGCACCCAGGCCAGCTTCTGGTCGTAGCGCTCGGCCGTGGCGTCCTGGGCCATCTCGGCCGTGATGGCCCCGGGGGCGAGGTTGGGGTTGACGCCCACGATGTCGGCCAGGCGGCCGGCGGTGCGCAGCATGTGGGGCCCGCCGCCCCCGATCAGCAGCGGGGGGCCGCCGGGGGTGGCCGGCTTGGGGGTGCCGTCGAGCCCGTCGATCGTGTAGTGGCGGCCCTGGTGGTGGAACGGGCCGGGGGCGAACAGGCCCCGCAGGATCGAGGCCGTCTCGGTCATGCGCTCGATGCGGACGCCGGGTGGGTCGAGCGGGATCGAGGCCTGCACGTAGTCGCTCGTCATCCAGCCGGCGCCCAGGCCCAGCTCCAGGCGACCGTCGGACAACAGGTCGAGGGTGGCGGCCTCCTTGGCCAGCACCGCCGGGTGGCGGTAGTCGTTGCACCACACGAGGGTGCCGATGCGCAGGGTCTCGGTGGCGTCGGCCGCCGCCATGAGAGCAGCGGTGGGGGCGAGCTGCTCGTCGAGGTGGTCGGGCATGGTGATCGTGGCATAGCCCAGGCCCTCGATGCGGCGGGCCAGCTCCACCCACTCGGCCCGGCTGGCGGCGGTGCGGGTCTGGACTCCGAAGCGGAAGGGTCGGCTCATGGCCGACGATCCTAGAGGGCCGCCTGGAGGACCCCGATCACGTCGTCGGGGCCGGTGACGGGGCGGGGGTTGGTGTTGATGGCCGGGTCGCCCAGCACGTGGTCGGCCACGGCCGGGAAGTCGGCCTCGGTCACGCCCACCTCGCTGAGCCGGGTGGGCAGGCCGAGCTGGACGGTGAGCGCCTCCACCGCCGCTATCAGCTCGTCGGCCGAGGCCAGCCCGGCGGCCCGGGCGGCGGCGGCCAGCTGATCGGGGCAGGCCGGGGCGTTCCACCGCAGCACGTGGGGCAGCACGATGGTGGACGCCACGCCGTGGCCCACGCCGAGGGAGCCGCCGAGCTGGTGGCGGAGCCCGGCCACCAGGCCCACGCCCACCATGGCCAGCTGGGGCAGGGCCATGCCCACGGCGTACTGGCACCGGCCCCGGGCCGCCAGCTGGGCCTCGTCCATCGGGGGCGGGCCGGCCAGGCCGGGGCCGAGGTCGGCCAGGAGCATGGTCATGGCGGCCCGGGTGACGGCGTCGGACAGGGGGGTGGCCCGGCGGGAGCACTGGGTCTCGATCGTGTCGGCCAGGGCCTTCATGCCGGTGGCGGCCCACAGGCCGTCGGGGGTGTCGACGGTGATCTCGGGGTCGAGGATCACCCAGCGGGGGGCCAGCTTGGGGTCGGCGTAGATCTCCTTGGCCCCGGTGGCGGGGTCGGTGATGCCGGCGGCGCCGGTGAACTCGGCGCCCGACAGGGTGGTGGGCAGCGAGATCTGGGGCAGCTTGGGCTCGGCCAGGCGGGGCCGACGACGGCGCCCGCCCTCGCCGTCACCCGATCGGTGGCCCCGCAGGTGGGCGAAGTCGTCACCCTCGGCCAGCACCATGGCCATGCCCTTCACCAGGTCGACCACCGACGAGCCGCCCAGGGCGATCAGTCCGTCGGCCCCGGCCGCCCGGGCGGCCTCGGCCCCCGCCAGCACCGCCGGCTCCGGGGTGTGCTCCTTCGAGCCGGCCCACGTGCCGGCCAGGCCGTCGCCCAGCAGGGCCGCCACCCGGTCGGCCAGGCCGCTGCGCTCCACCGAGGCGGTGGTGACGAGGAACGGCCGGCGGATGCCGGTGCGCTCCAGCAGACCCGCCAGGTCCCGGGCCACGGTGCCGGGCCCCCACACGATCCCCTCGCCGGCCGGATGCACCAGCCGTCCCGCCAGCGTTCCCCCTGTGACAGTGCTCATGAGGCGGACGCTAGCCCGATCTGGTTCCAGGGATCGAGGGCTTCAGAGATGACGTGTCTGATCCCCCAGAATCCGCAGCTGGCGGTCAGCGGCGGAGCTGGTAGCCGACCGACTCCCGGTCCCAGGTGCCGTCGGTGACGCCGAGATCCCGGAGCGCCTGCTTGCGGATCTTGCCCGACGGGGTCTTGTCGAGCTCGGCCACCACCTCGATGAAGCGGGGCACGGCGTAGCGGGGCATGTGCTCGGCGCAGTAGTCGAGGAAGGCGACGAGGTCGAGCTCGGTGTCGGGCCCGCCCGCCAGCACCAGGATGGCCTTGATCTCCTCCTCGCCCCCGGCGCCCTCCACCCGGATGCCCAGCGCCGCGCTCTCCACCACCGCCGGGTGCTCGTTCAGCACCTGCTCGATCTCGTAGGAGGAGATGTTCTCGCCCCGGCGGCGGATGCGGTCCTTCAGCCGGTCGATGAAGTGGAGGCGGCCCTCCTCGTCGAAGCGGCCGGCGTCGCCGGTGTGGAACCACAGGTTGCGGTACGCCTCCACGGTCTTGTCGGGCATGCGGAAGTAGCCGACGTTGAAGCAGAACGGCTGGCGGGGCCGCACCAGGATCTCGCCCGCCTGGCCGGTGGGGACGGGCTCGTCGGTCTCGGGGTCGGCCACGATGACTTCGAAGAACTCGTCGAGCACCCGGCCGGCGCACCCCGGGATCACGGGGTCGGCCGGATCGGAGTAGGCGACCATGTTGATCTCGGTCATGCCGAAGCCCTGCGCCAGGCGGATCCCGAACCGCTTCTCGAACGCCTCGCCCCACTCGGCCGCCACCGGCACCGCCATCATCCGGGTGACCTTGTGGCCCTGGTCCCTGGGGTCCGGCGGGCGGCGGAAGATGAACTCGGGCATCACACCCAGGGCGTTGGTGACGGTGGCGCCGCAGTCGATCACCTGGTCGAGCCAGGCGTTGACGCTGAACCGCTTGACGGCGGTGATCGGCACGCCGGCGATCAGCCCGGCGTAGACCTGCATGAACAGGCCGTTGGCGTGGAAGAACGGCATGCAGGTGAACCAGCGGTCTTCGCCCTCCCGCAGGTCGAGGGCGTCGGCCGACCCCTTGGCGAACAGCACGCAGTGGGCCTGGGGGAGGAGCACCCCCTTCGACGGGCCGGTGGTGCCCGAGGTGTACATGATCGTGCACACGTCGCTCGGCTCGGGGGTGAGCACCAGCGCCGGGTCGATGTCGACCCCGTCGAGCAAGGCCGTCCAGGAGGTGACGGTGGAGATGCCGGCCAGCGAGGCCGGGACGTTGGCGTAACCCTTGTTGGCGGGATCGCCGGACCCGATGAGCACCGTATGGGTCACGGCGTCGAGGCCGGACGTGTCGACGTGTTGGAACGCGGGCAGCAACTCGACGTCGCACAGCACCACAACCGGGTCGCTGTTGCGCACCTGGTGCTCCAGGAACGAGCCTTTCAGCTCGGTGTTGATCGGGGTGAACACGGCCCGGCGCTTGTGGGTGGCGATCATGGCCACCACGAACTCGACGGAGTTGGTGGCCAGCGCCAGCACCCGGTCGCCGGGGTTCACGCCCAGGCCGGCCAGGGCGGTGGCGGCCTGGCTGGAGCGGCGGTCGAGCTCGGCGAAGGTGCAGGCGGTCGCCCTCCACGTCCATCAGCTCGGCGTCGCCCAGACGCTCGGCCTGGCGGCGGACCACCTCCACCAGGGTCCACTGCGAACGGGGAATGTCGATCACGGTGCTGGTCACGCCGGCGATTGTACGTCCGGCCACCGGTGCGGTCCCAGGTCGGGGCGGAGCCGTCGCCGGGCTGGCGTTGCCGGGCCCCTGGCGTGCCAGAATCAGGGCATCGACGCAACGGGCCGTTCCGGCGGCCCGCGAGACAGGAGCGCAGCATGAGCGACATCGAGACGATCCCGGTCAACCGGATCGACGGCACCCCCGCCACCCTGGGCGACCATCACGGCCAGGTGCGCCTGGTGGTCAACGTCGCCTCCAAGTGCGGGCTCACCCCGCAGTACGAGGCGCTGGAGGCGGTGCAGCAGCGGTTCCAGGACAGCGGGTTCACCGTGCTGGGCTTCCCCTCCAACGACTTCGCCGGCCAGGAGCCGGGCACGCCGGAGGAGATCGTGGAGTTCTGCAGCACGAACTACTCGGTGTCGTTCCCGTTGTTCGACAAGATCAGCGTGGTCGGCCCGGAGCAGCACCCGCTGTACCGGGAGCTCACCCACTCGATCCCGGCGGCCGCCGGCGACCCCGGGGCGTTCCGGGAGCGGCTGCGGGGCTTCGGCATGACGCCCAACGAGGAGCCCGACATCCTCTGGAACTTCGAGAAGTTCCTGGTCAACAAGGACGGCGAGGTCGTGGCCCGGTTCGCCCCCACGATGACGCCCGACGATCCGACCGTCATCGCCGCCATCGAGTCGGCCCTGAGCTGACGCCCACTGGTGCCTCGGCGGAGGCGGCGCGGTCGAACTATGTCGACTTGTGCCGCCCCTGCCGGCTTTTGGTGACAAGGTTCGGGGTGGGCGCCGGCGCCGGGCGCTCGGCCGGTGCCAGCTGGCGGGACAGGCGGGCCAGCCGCCGGTCCCAGGCGGCGCCGGTGCGGGCCAGCCAGGCGGCGGCGTCGACCAGGGGCTCGGCCCGGCCGGCGTAGCGGACCTCGCGGCCGTGGCGCTCGGCCGTCACCAGCCCGGCGTCGGCCAGCACCCCGAGGTGCTTGACCACGGCCTGGCGGGACATGGCGAACGAGGGTGAGAGCGCGGTGGCGGTGGCCGGCCCGTCGTCGAGCAGGCGCTGGAGCACGGCCCGGCGGGTCGGGTCGGCCAGGGCGGCGAACACCTCGTCCACGGTCGCTCGGTGAGCGGAGGGTTGGCCCGGGCCGCCGGTCAGCCCCGGGGGCCGGCGGCGGCGGCCATGGCCCGCGGGTGCATCGTGGCCAGGCCCAGGATCACGAACCGCCGGTCCCAGGCCGTGGGCTCGTGTGCGGTGGCCGTCAGCGCCCGGGCCCGGGAGGCCGGTTGCCGGCCCGTGGCGCCCGTCGGCACGGGCAGCGTCTCGCGCACCACCAGCCGGCTGCCCGGGGGCCGGGGGATCACGATCAGGTCGACCCGGCTGGCCATGTCCTCGTCGCCCTCGGGCCACCAGCGGAAGGAGAGGCGGCGACCGTCGTCCACCGTGTCCACCCGCACCTCCCGGGTCTCGCCGTCGTCGATGACGAGGCCGGTGCCGCCGGGGCGGACGTCGAGCGACACCTCGTCGCCCAGCCATCCCATCTGCTCCGGGTCGGTCACCGCCTCCCACAGCTCCTCGGCCGGTACGTCGAAGTCCTGGGTGCGCTCCATGGCTCGAGGGTACGGCCGGGTCGGGTGTTGTGCAACTCATGGGTTGCAGCTATGGTCAGGCGCAACCCATCAGTTGCACCTCACTCCGAGGTAGCACCGAAGAAACCGGAGGATCCAATCGTGGCCGGACTGCTCATACCCACCGTCGTCGAGCCCAGCGCCCGGGGCGACCGGGCCTTCGACCTGTTCTCCCGCCTGCTCAACGACCGGATCGTGTTCCTCGGCACGCCGATCGACGACCAGGTGGCGAATCTCGTGATCGCCCAGCTCCTGCATCTGGAGTCGACCGGGCCGGGGCGCGACATCGCCCTCTACGTCAACTCGCCCGGGGGTGACATGACGGCATTGTTCGCCATCTACGACACCATGCAGTTCCTCAGTTGCGACGTTGGCACGATCTGCGTGGGCCAGGCCGCCTCGGCGGCGGCCGTGCTGCTGGCCGGTGGGGCCGAGGGGAAGCGGGCCGTGCTGCCCAACAGCCGGGTGCTGATCCACCAGCCCCACGGCGGGGTGCAGGGGCAGTCGACCGACCTGGAGCTGGCGGTGGCCGAGGTGGTGGAGATGCGGCGGCGGATGGTGGAGATCCTGTGCCACCACACCGGCCAGACCGAGGGCCGGATCACGGCCGACATCGACCGTGACTACATCCTGCGGGGTGAGGACGCCGTGGCCTACGGCCTCGTCGACCACGTGATCACCAAGCGGGAGCTGCCCCAACTGGGCTACGCCGCCCGCTGAGCGGTTCGGCCGCGCTGGGCGGCCGCCCGCAGGCGCCATGCTCGGTGCCTCAGCACTCGGGGACGCCGAGCTTGATGGCGCCCAGCTCCCACAGGGTGGGTTCGTCGAGCACGCCGAAGGTGACGAGGCGGCGCATGGCCACGGCCAGCTTCACGCTGTGGGTGTCGCCCGAGGCCACGGCGGCGGCCATGAGGGCCGGGGTGTCGGTGATGGCGGGGGCCCGTGTGGTGCGGCCCACGGCCGGCGTGGCGGTGACGACCGCGGTGCAGGCCACGAGCCCGATGGCCCAGGCCCGCCACCACGGGCCGAGGATCGAGCGGTCGAGCCCGCCGGCCGGGGGCTCGCCGGTGACCAGGTGGTGGACCTCGGCCAGACCGTGGAGGCCGGTCATGGCGTGGACCGACACGAAGGAGCCGGCGTCGTGGCGCAGCAGCTCGGCCGCCCGGGCCGCCAGCCCGGGCGCCGGTGGCAGCGGCAGGGTGGTGTCGATCAGTGGATCGTCGCCCCCGGCCCCGGCCGCCATCGAGAGCTGGTCGAACACCGTGGTGCCCTCGGCCACCTCCGGCGGCGGGATCGCCGCGTTGTCGAGCGCAGCGGACCCGGCGCCGGCGGTGGTCCCGGCGCTGGCGCTGGTGGACGGGCCGCGCAGGACCTGGCGGCGGGTGCGGAGATAGGCCAGGCCCCGGGCCAGCTCGTCGGGGTCGCGCCGCAGGGCGCCGTAGCCGGTGCGGATGAGGCCATGGAAGGCGGCGCCCACCAGGCCCTCGCCCAGAGGGAGGGTCGAGGCGAACGCCGCCTCCCTCTGCGAGCGGTCGGGTGAGAGCAGGGCTGCCGCCACCGGCCGGTACAGCTCCACCGCCCACCGGTAGAACGGCGGGTCCAGCAGGCCGCTGCGGTAGGCGTCGGCCAGGCCGGCGGCCATCCGCTCCTGGATGTGCTCGGGGCTGGCCCCGGCGTCTTCCAAGGCGAAGACCTCCAGCGGAAGATGGAAGGTGAGGGCGCCCGACAGCTCGGGCGGCAACTCCAGGATCGAGTGGAGGGGTAGCGGGTTGGCCGTCACCCGCTCATTGTGCCCGGCGGCTGTGACAGTGAACCGACGAGCCCTTCTGTCGGGGCGGTAGTTCGCGCCCATCGCTGAACCTTGTCGACAAATGCCGCCTGTGCCGGCATTTCCTCCCAAGGTTCGCCCGGATGCGCGATATGCCGGGGACACGGGTGAAGCCAGCGGGTTCGTACACTCCCGATCGTGACCGCAGCGCCCGGCCCCGCCCGGCCCGCCTCCACCCTGCCGATCCAAACCGTGCCGATCTACACCGTGGCCACGGTCGACCCGGCCGAGCCCGAGGCCGACCTGGCCCGCTCCGGCCCGGCCCTGCTCGCCGTGCGGCCCGAACTGGCAGCGTTGGGCTCGGCCGGGATCGACGAGCTGCTGGCGACGGTGGCCGACCCGGAGCTACCCGCGGCCCGACGCCACGCTGCCGGCCTGCGCCTGGGCGAGCTGGGTGACCCCCGGATCGGAGCCGGTGGGGCCGGCCGAGCCACGACGGCCGCCGGGAGCCCGCTGGTGCCCGACATGGTGGACATCCCGGCCGGAACCACCCTCCTGGGCATCGATCTCGAGGCGGTGGACCGGGTGGTGGCCCGGTGGGCCCCGCTCGGGGTGGAGCGGGGGTGGATCCTGAAGGAAGCCCCCCGCCACGAGGTGGCGCTCGACGCGTACCGGATCGGGCGCTACCCGGTGACCAATGAGGAGTTCCTGGCCTACGTGCTGGCCACGTCACCCGCCGAGCGGCCCAGCGCCTGGGGGCACGGCACCTTCCCCCTGGGCGCCGCCAACCAGCCGGTCTACACAGTGTCGCCCGAGGAGGCCACCCGGTACTGCGCCTGGCTGGCCGAAGCCACCGGCCGGCCGTTCCGCCTGCCCACCGAGGCCGAGTGGGAGCACGCCGCCACCGGGGGCGACGGCCGCCAGTACCCCTGGGGAGACGAGTGGGACCCGGGCCGGGCCAACACGGCCGAGGCCGGCCCGCTCACCACCACCCCGGTCGGCGTCCACCCCCACGGCGCTTCGCCGTTCGGCCTGCTCGACGTGGCCGGCAACGTGGAGGAGTTCGTGGCCGACGACTACCGCCCCTACCCCGGTGCCGAGACGGTCGACGACGACCTCACCGCCACCCACGGCGCCTCCTACCGGATCGCCCGGGGCGGCAGCTTCGCCCGGCACGGTGATCTGGCCCGATGCGCCCGCCGCCACGGGTGGTACCCGTCGGCCCACTACGCCATGGGCTTCCGGTTGGCCGAGTCGGCCAACACCGCGGTCACGCCCTAACCTGATTTCGAGCAATATCCGTCCAGCTTGAAGGAAATCACCATGACCCGAGACGTCGACGTGGCGGTGGTGGGCGGCGGCGCCGCCGGCCTGACCGCCGCCCACTTCCTGGCCCGGGCCGGCTTGTCGGTCGAGGTGTACGACCAGGACCGGTCGATCCTCAAGCGGGCCCGCCTGCTCAACCTGCCCGGCCAGGAGGAGCTGGAGGGCCGGGAGCTGCTGGCGTCGCTGCGGGCCAAGGTCGACGCCGCCGGCGCCGTCGTGATGGCCACCAAGGTCGACGACATCGTCCCCGGCAGCGGAACGTTCACCGTCACCCTCGACGGGGACGACACCGTGACCGCCCGCTACGTGGTGCTGGCCACCGGCCAGGGCACCCTCCGCCTGGCCTCCCTGCCGGTGGAGACCACCGACGCCCGCCAGCCGTTCGTGAAGGTCAACCTGGTGACCGATCGCTGGGGTGCCACGTCGGTGCCCGGGGTGTGGGCCGCCGGCGTGGTGGCCGGCTGGCCGTCGCAGGCGGTGGCCTGCGCCGGGAGCGGCGCGGCGGTGGCCATCGAGATCGCCAGCGCCGCCAAGGGCGAGTTCTGGGTGGACCACGACGACACGAGCCTCGCCACCGACGCCGAGTGAGCACGGTCGCCGTCCTGCTGCCCTGCCACAACGAGGCCCGCTTCCTGCCCTCGTTGCTGGCCGGCCTCCTGCCCCAGGTGGAGGCCCAGCCGGGATGGCAGGTGGTGGCGGTGGACGACTCCAGCACCGACGCCACCGGCTCCCTGCTCGACCGGGCCGCCCGGGCCACGGGCCCGGCGGCCCTCACCGTGATCCACGGCCGGTTCGGCTCGCCCGGCGGCGCCCGTACCGCCGCCGCCTCGTCGTTGACCGTGCTGGCTCCGCCCTCGGCCCCGCCTCCCCCCGACTGGCTGCTCACCACCGACTGTGACGTGGAGCTGCCCGACGACTTCGTGGCCGGCTGGGCCGCCCGGCTGGCCGACCTCGACGGCGACGAGGGTGTGGGCGCCGTCAACGGCGGCGAAAGTCAGGGCCACCTGTTCGACGGGCTACCCAACGCGGCGTCGGCCTCGGGGGCGTTCGGCCGGGCCGCGTCCCGGGCCGAGGCGGCCGTGGGTGTGGTGAACCTCAACGGGGTCAACCACGCCGTGCGTACCGAGGCCTACCTCACCGCCGGCCCCTACCTCCAGCCCACCGCCCTCGGTCCCCACGGCGAGGCCAACCTGGCCGGGGAGGACTGGGACCTCGGCGTACGTCTCCGGCTGGCCGGCTGGCGGATCGAGGAGTGCGGGGTCACCGTGCGGGACCGGGGCCGGCGCCTCCTGGCCGACGTCCACGCCTACCTGAGCGGCGAGGCCTACGAGGGCGCCTTCACCCGCATCGAGTCGGCCGGCCCTCCGGTCGATCTCAGCCCGGAGACGGCGGCCCGGGTGGCCGAGGCCACCGTCGACCGGGTGCTCGTGCACTTCTTCTTCAAGATCATCCTGGCTCAGCCGGCCCTGCTCGACGATCCGTCGCTCGGGCTGGATCCGGCCACCGTCGAGGCCATGCGGGCCTGGATGGCACGCTGGCCCGGGCCGTCGTTCCACGCCTCCCGCCCCGGCTTCGTCCACGGGCGACTCCCCCGATTCGCCGCCGCCTTCACCGCCGACGTGCGCCGGCAGCTCGACCTGTAGCCAGCCCAGCCCAGCCGGGACCCCGCCCGCCCCCGAACCGGAGAACCTGCGTTGCCCCACGTGTCACCCATCACCTGCGTGGACCATCACGGCGCCCGCCAGCTCACGATCACCGGCGGCTACGACGGACGGGTGATCGCGTGGCGCAACGGCCGTGAGCTGTGGACCACGACGTTCGACGACCTCGTGAACGACGTCCGCCTGAGCGACAACGGAGCCGAGGTGGCCGTGGCGGCGGCCGACGGCCACGCCTACGTGCTCGACACCGGCACCGGCGCCGAGACGGCCGTGCTCGGCCCCCACGGCGACGACGTGAACGTGGTCCGCTGGCTGCCCCGGGGTCGGGGCGTGGTGTGCACCATGGACCACGTCGATCCCACCGTGCAGCTGTGGGAACGGTCGGCCGACGGTACCTGGGCCAACCGGGCCCTGGCCCGCCACGGTTCGGGGGTGTTCGGGGCGGCCGTCTCCCCCGACGGCACCCGGGTGGCCACCGCCGCCGAGGACCGCACCGGCCGGATCTGGAACCTGGCCACCGGGGAGCAGCTCCACGTGCTCGATCACCCCGGAGACCCCGAGACGATCGACTGGTCGCCCGACGGCCGGCTGGTGGCCACCGGCTGCGACGACGACCTGTGCCGCCTGTGGGACCCGGATACCGGCGCCCACGTCCGCACGCTCGAAGACGCCACCGCCGCCGTACGGCTGGTCCGTTTCAGCCCCGACGGCACCCGCCTCCTGGTCGGCGCCTACGACGCCACCCTCCGCAGCTACGACACCGCCACCTGGGCCGTGGCCGACACCTACGTGCTGCCCATCCAATGGGAGCGGGCGGCCGCCTTCACCGCCGAGGGGCTGGTGGTGGGCAGCTTCGGGGCCGAGCCGGTGTTCCACCCCCCGCTGGGACCGGCGCCGGTGCCGCCCACGGTGGGGGTCAACGGTCTGGCTGTGACCGTCGACGGGGCCCTGCTGGTGGCCCGCGACGACGGCAAGGTGCTCGACGTGCTGGCCGGGCGGGAGCTGACCCGTCACGCCTCGATCGTCAACACCGTGGCCCCGTCGCCCGACGGCACCACCGTGGCCAGCGGCGACTACCGCGGCGTCCTCCGCCTCACCGAACGGGCCAGCGGCTCGTGCCGGCCGGTGGAGGTGGGCCGGGGCGGGCCGATCAACTCGGCGGTGTGGAACAGCGACGGCTCGGTGGTCTACACCGCCGGCTACGACGGCCACATCCGGGCCTGGTCGGCCGCCGGGCAGGCCCTCGACGGGTGGCGGGCCCACCACTCGCCGATCAAGTCGCTGGCGTGGTCGACCGCCCATGGCGGGCTGGTGGTGGCCGGCTCGGCCGACGGCACCCTGTCGGCCTGGCGGGTGGAGCCGGGAGCGGGCGGCAGCGGGGGAGACGAGCATCGTCACACCGAGGCGTGGCGGGCCGAGCGGCCCGACCAGGTGCTGGTGAACTCGGTGGCGGTGGCCGACGGGGCCGGCCTGGTGGTGTCGGCCTCCCGCGACCTGCACCTGCGGCGATGGGACGTGACCACCGGGGAGCTGGTGGAGCGCCTGCCCCGGGTGCACCGCAAGTCGGTGAAGGCGGTGGCCGTCAGCCCCGACGGCAACCGCATCGTGTCGGGGGCCTACGACGGGCTGGCCGTGGCCTGGGAGCGCCGGGCCGCCCCCGGGCCCGACGCCGGCGAGGCCGCCACCTGGGCCTGGCGGGTGCTCCGCCTCCACGGCAAGCCCGGCGTGCCGGCCGTGGCCATCACCCCCACCAACGTGCTGACCGCCGGCTGGGATGGAACGGTGGGGCGATGGAGCACCGGGGGCGAACTCGTCGCCCGCTACGAGCTGCGGTAGCCGACGCCGAGCGGCCGACGCCGGCGCCCACTCGTCAGCTCCGGGACGACCGGGGGAGCCGCCAGGCCGGATCCCGGTAGGGGAGCCCCACCCTCACCAGCTCGTCGAGGATCGCCACCTGCTCGGACGCCGGCCGGGACAACAGCAACAGCGACAGCGGTTGCAGGCGTCGCCAGTTGGCGGCCAGCCGGTCGCAGGCCGGGCCCGGTTCGCCGCCCCGGAGCACCAGGGCGGTCTCGGGGCACCACCGGGCGTAGGCCTCGACCAGATCGACGCCGTCGAGGGCGCTGTCGGGGTACCGCAGGTCGATCACAGCCAGGCGGGGTGGGTCGGCCGCGGTCAGACGGGCGCCGGCCAGAGCATCGGCCGGGCGATGGTGGACGGTGACCTCGTAGCGCCCGGTGGCCGTCAGGGCGGAGGCCACGCCGTCGCCCCGGACCGGCACCGCTTCGACGACCACCAGGCGCTCGATGCTGGCGGAAACCGCTGAGCCGGCGGGAATCGGCTGGTCTCGAAACGTGGACATTCCGCGCCCGTTCCTGCTCAGGTCGCCCGGTCGGTTATCGGTTCCTACTGTGGCCGAGCCGACATAACCGCCCCGTAACAGTTCGCACGGCTGCGTTCAGAAGGCGGTGCTCAGAGGGGCTGGAGGCTGCAGGGGTCGCGCTCGGCGAGGGGAGCGAGGGAGGTGCCGTGGGCCAGGGCCCGGGCCTCGTTGCGGGGCTCGTCGGAACCGGTGAGGGCAGCCAGGTCGAGGCGGTAGCGGACCCGCCAGGGCAGCATGGCCAGGGTGTCGGCCAGCCGGATGGTGCGGCGCAGCGAGTGCTCGCGGGCCCGGCCGGTCGGTTGATCGAGGCTGGCGGTGAGGTAGTCGACCGGGCCGAGGTTGCCGATCCCGGCCGCCAGCACGTAGGCGCTGCCCTCGAACGGCGCCAGCATGGCCCGGGTGGCCTGCACCAGCGACGGCGACCCGTAGCGGCCCACCAGCGGGGCCACGATGACCAGGCTGCCGAACCCGGCGGCCGACGGGCGTTCGGTGACCGATCGGGCGATCCGTATCGTCTCGGCCCGGGCCTCGTCGTCCTGCCCGGCGGCCTCGAGGATCGTGGCTCGGGCGGCGGCGAACATCGTCCCCTCGCCGTCGTCGCCGGGGACGGTGTCGACGCTGCCGGCGAGCAGGGCGAGGTCGCCGGTGAGCCGCAGCCGGCAGTAGAGCTGGGCCAGACGGAGGATGCCGGCCGACGTGATCCCGTGGCGGTGGCCGAGGGCGAGGGCCTCGTCGGCGGCGGCGTCGGCCGCCGGCCAGTTCCCGTCGTTGTCGTGCAGCAGGGCGGCGAAGATGCCGGCATGCCACTGCCGCTGGGTGTCGCCGGTGGTGATGGCCAGCGCCTCGAACTCGGCGTGGGCCTTGCGGGCCTCGTCGATGGCGCCGGAGGCGAAGTGGTCGAGCGCGGCGAACTGGGCCAGCCGGCACCGGGCCGAGTCGGCCATGGCGAGACCGGCGGTGGCCGCCTCCATCTGGGCCAGCCGCCGGCCGGCCCCCATGGTGAGGGCGGCGACGAAGCGACGGGTGAGCGCCGCCTCGGCCCGCTCGTCGTCGTCGGTGGCGAGATCGGCCGCCCGCTCGGCCCACTCACCGGCCTCGGCCAGCCGGCCGACCATCGCCGCCTGGCGGGCCACGTTCACCGCCTGGCGCACCCGGCGGGTCGGGTCGAGGCCGTCGGGGGGGATGGCCAGGAGCTGGCTCAGCCGGTCCTGCTCCCCATCGCTGATCTCGGCCGCCGGCAGGCCGCTGAGGGCGGCGTCGAGGGCCAGGCTCCAGCGGCCGTCGGCCGCCGCCTGCTCGTAGGCCCGGGCCCGCACGGTGACGCTCCGGTTGCGCATGCCGGCCAGGCTGAGGGCGGTGGCGTAGTCGACCAGAGCGGCCACATCGAGGCCGGCGGCACCCACCTCCACCGCGGCGCGGAAGGCGGCCACCGCCTCCCAGTAGGCCCCGGTGGCCAGGTGCTCCCGGGCCGAGCTGATCACCGTGGTCTGGGCCAGCTCGGGCGGCACGAGGGTGCGGGCCGCCAGGAGATGGCGGGCCAGGTCGTGGACCGAGTCGGTCAACTGGGCCGCCCGCTGGTGGAGCCGGGCCTGGCTGGTGGCCAGGAGACCCCGCAGGAAGGCGTCCGCCACCAGCTGGTGGGACAGCTCGAACGCCCCCAACTGCTCGCCCTCGACGAGCAGGCCGTGGCGGACGAGCTCGGTGAGAGGCGGCTCCAGGCTGGCTTCGGTCCGCTCCAGCAGGTGGCCGAGATCGGCCATGAGGAAGGGGGAGCCGAGAACGGCCCCGGCCCCGCCCACCAGGCGGGCATCCTCGCTGAGGGGGGCGAGCCGGCGGTCGTACACGTCGTCCACGTCGGGTCGGGGCGTCGACGGGAGGTCATCACCGTCGACCCCCTCGTCGAGCAGGGCGTTGGCCACGCCGGGCAGGCCGCCGCTGGCGTGGTGCAGCCAGCGCGCCAGCTGGGCCCGGCTGGCGAACGACGCCTCAGGACGCCGGTGGTCCACCAGCTCGGCCGTCTCGGCCTCGGTGAGGGGCTCGAGGGCGAGGCTGGCGCCGCCGGGCAGGCGGTCGAGCGCCCGCTCCAAGCCGAGCCAGGGGGCCTCGCCGGTGTCGGGACGGGCTGCGACGACGAGGCTCAGGGCACCGTCGGCGGCGGCGTGGGCCAGGTACTCGACGGCGTCGCAGCTCATCGAGTCGAGCCAGTGGGCGTCGTCGACCACGAGCACGACCGGGCGGCCGGCGGCCTCGGCTTCGAGCAGTTCGAGGAGGCGGGCGGCCAGCACACCCCGGCCGGGCAGGGAGTCGGCCACGGGTGTGTCGTCGGCCGCCAGCAGGGCCCGGAAGGCGGGCAGGACGCTGGAGAACGGGCCGAAGCCCACCCGGCCCCCTTCGCTGCCGGCCACCCGCACCACGTGGGCACCGGCTTCGGCCGCCCGGTACATGGCCTCGGCCAGCAGCGTGGTCTTGCCCCAGGCGGCCCGGCCCCGCACGACGACCACCGGGCTGTGGCCGGGCTCGGCCAGGCCGTCGAGCGCCTCCAACTCGGGCCGGCGGCCCACGAAGTGCGACGCCCGGAGCCGGCTGAGCCTGGGGGCCGGCTCCCGGGAGAGGCCGTCGTCGGGCGTGGTGACGGTGCCGGCCGGGCTGGGCGGGGCGGGCGGGTTTGCCGTCGGTCCGTCGAGGTTCACGGTGCCGCCGACGATGGCGGCCCGCAGGTCGACCAGACGGGGCGAGGGGGCCAACGTCGCGGCGCGCCGGGCCTCGACCGTGCGGTCGACCACGGCCAGGGCCTCGTCGATCCGGCCGGCCCTCGTGTTGACGAGGGCCACGGCGGCGCACAGGGCTTCGTCGGTGGGGTGGGCCTGGTGGTGGCGGGCCACGATCACCAACTGGCGGGGGGATGCCGGATCGGGGTGGCGGGCCAGCTTGGCGATGGCCGAGTACTGGGCCGCCCGGTAGTCGGCCTGGGCCGCCTCCAGGGCGGGAAAAGGCTCGATGGAGCGGGTGAGGTCGACCTCGACCAGGTGGGCCTCGAACCGTGGATCCCACCCGGTGCCGGAACGGTCGAGGTGGAGGAGCTCCCAGGCGTCGACCGCGACCGGGTCCACCGGCAGCCGGTAGCGGCCGCCGTCGGACCGCACCGGCAGATCGACAGCGCGGCCCAGGCGGTTGATGGCCACCCGGACCTGGCCCCGCCAGTCGGACGGGAGGTCGTGGGCCCACAGCTGCTCGGCCAGCCAGTCGATCGTCTGCCCCTCGGGGCCGGCCACGGCCAGGATGGCGAGGGTCCGCCGGCGGTGGCTCGACACCTTGACCGGCACACCGGCGCGCGTCATCGTCACCGGGCCGAGCACGGAGATGCGGATGTCGGCGGCGGGTTCGGGCATCACCTCCGGCCCGTTCACGGGCTCGGCGGTGGTGGGCAGGTTCGTCTCATCCCCCACGGCAACAGTAAACAGTGAAACGTCCCGCCGCACACGTCCCGCCACCCACGTTCAACCATCTGGCTGGGTGTCACCAGCGTGTTGTGTCGCCCCCACGACACCCAGCTCGGCACTCACCCTGCCGTGAGGTACCAGCGGCGGGACAGGAGGTCGGCCCGCCACAGGTCTCCCGGGGTGACCCAGCGCAGGGTGTCGTCGATCGGGGCGGTGCCGGTGAGCCCGGTCCCGGCGGCCACGACGGCCAGCAGCACGGCCCTGGTCAGCCCGAGCAGCTGGTCGCCGGTGATGCGGCTGCCGGCGCCGGCCCGCAACGGCCGGTGCCGGCGGCGGGCCAGCGCCAGCAGGCTGGGCCGTTCGAAGCCGCAGCGGGAACCGGTCAGGTCGGGCGTCACCGGCACGCCGGCCTCGCTCAGGGCGGCGGCGATGAACGACGAGCAGGTGTAGCTGCGGTCGTCAGGCCCGTGGGGGACACGGGCCAGGGCCGAGGCCGCCGCCCGCAGAGCCCGCTCCAGCACCGCCTCCTCCGGAGGCAGCACGTAGCACCGCGACACCGAAACCAGCCCGGCCAGGATCAGGTCGTCCCAGGCGTAGATGTGGGCCCGTCCGCCCAGGGTGGCTGTCCACCGGGCGGCGACGGCGGCTGCACCCTGGTGGTTGCGCCCGACGCGGCCCACGGCCATGGCCTCGTAACGCTCGACGATCGTGCTCAGCGGTCGCAACCCGAATCGGGCTCCGGCCACCTCCGAGATCGACAGCTCGCCCTGCTCGTCGGCCACGGCCAGGCCGACGTGACGCCACGGCTCCCCGGCCCGGCTGCAGAGATCCTGCAGGAGCCCGGGCCGGGCGCAGAACACCAGGTCGCCCTCCACCACCTGGCCGACGGTGATCGTGCCGTCGACCGGCGGGGCGTCGGGCGTCACCCAGCCGTCGGTCACGAACGACACGGCGGGTGGCGGGGGGATGTGCACTGCGGTCATGACTGGTTCCTTCTTGGTCAGAGATCGTCGGCGACGGTGCGGAGTTCGCCGCAGGCGAAGCTCCAGGTCCCCGCAGGGGACACTTAGTCGGGCTGGCCCAGGTAGGCCCAGGCGGCCCAGGCGTCGGCGGGCAACGGCCGGTGGAGCAGGAGCGCCTGGCGCAACGCCTCCAGCGGCCCCACCCCCATCGCCAGACGCCGGTGGTGGGCCGCCACCACGGTCACGCAGGCGTGGTCCTCCACCGGCCACAGGGTGCCCACCGCCGAGGCGAATCCCGGCGGCAGCGTCGTCGGCAGCGAGTCGCACCCGCTCAGCACGAGGTGGGCATGGCTCCCGCCGATCCGGAGGCCAGCGGCCCGGGGTTCGTGCCCGGCCACATGGACCACGACCGGATCGTCGCGCCCCGGGGGGCGGGAATGGCCGACGAGCTCCCGCTCCAGCGCGACGGCGGCCAGGCCCCGTTCGTCGCCCCGGCGGTGCTCCAGGCGGAAGTGGCGGCGGCGTCCCGGTGCCCGGCCGGACCCGCCGCCGGCCGGGAGCCGGTAGCACTGGGTCAACTCGAACAGGGCGGGCCGGTCGGGCCGGTGCGCTGTCTCGATCGGCAGGCGGGCCAGCACCTCATGGCCCAGTATCAGCCCCACTCGGGGGAGCCCGGCCAGCAACTCCACCAGGTGCACTGAGACCAGCTCGTACACGGCATACAGGAACTCCTCGGTGGCGAGCGCCGAGCTCGGTCGCCCGGCGGCCACCAGGCCGCTGTCACCGGCGAGCTGCGCCCGATGCCGGGTGACGAGCGCGGCCAGCGTCGGCTGCAGAGCCGCCTTGATCGTCAGCCGCCGAGAAGGTGCCGCGCCCCCGAGCTCGGCGGTGAGCCGGCCATCGGCCCGGAAGTAGAGACGGCACACCACCGTCGGGTCGGGCCGGTTCGCAGGCGCGGCCGTGCCGACCGCAGCTGTAGAGCGCACGTTGGTTCCTCCGCCGAGAGATCCGGGCCGCCTCGATGCGGCCCACAGATCGTTACGCCACAGCGGCGGAGTGGTGGCGGGGGAAGTTCTATCGGATGACGGGAGGCCAGGTGGTGAGGGCCGGCCACAGGGCCGGGCCGCCGGCGGCCACCACCGAACGGCCGAGCACGGCCGCCCATTCGGCGTCCGACCCGTACTCGTCACGCCAGGCCCACAGCCGGCGGGTGGAGTACTGCAGGCGGTGCTCGTCGGTGTAGCCGATGGCGCCGTGGATCTGGTGGGCCAGCCGGTTGATGATGCCCACGGCCCGCCCCGTCACGGTCTTGGCCGCGGCGATGGCCCGGACCGCTTCGTGGGCGTCGGCCCCGCTGGCCACCACGTCCACGGCGTTGTCGGCGGCCGCCTCGGCCCCCGCCGCCTCGCCCGCCATCTGGGCCAGGTACTGCTGGAGCACCTGGAACTTGCCGATGGCCCGGCCGAACTGCTCGCGCTCGTTGCAGTACTGGACCGACAGCTCGGCCGCCTGGCCCAGCGCCCCGGCCATGGTCAGCGACCGGGCCAGCGCCCCCCGGGCCCGCACGTCGAGAGGCGACGGCCCGGCCTGGAGCGAGACCCCGCTCACGCTCACGTCGGCCCACGGCTCGCCGGCCTGGTTCACGCCGCTGCGCAGCACGGTGGCGGCCGACGCCGGGGCCAGGCCGACCCCGCCCTCGCCCACCACAACCAGGTGCTCGGCCGTCGGGCACCAGTACGCCCGGGCCGGCCCGCCGGCGTCGATGACCACGGCCACCGGCCCGTCGGGCAGGGCGATGCCGGCCTGCTCGCACACCCAGCCGCCCACCAGCGACAGCTCCACCAGGGGCACCGGGGCGGCAAAGCGCCCGACGGCCTTGGCGATGGCGGCGGCGTCCTGCAGCGAACCCCCCGAGCCCCCGGCCGACTCGGCCAGACCCACCGTGGCCATACCCGACTCCCACAGGGCACCCCACACCTTGGCGTCGAGCCCGCCCTCGGCGGCCCCGATCACCTCGGGCGTGCACAGGTCGCCCAGCATCGACTCGATCGTCTCGATCAGCAGCGGATCAACAGAAGCCATGGCTCAGCGCACTCCCAGCTCACGGGCCACGATGCCCCGGAGGATCTCATTGGTACCGCCCCGCAGGGTGAAGCCCGGTGCCGACAGCACCGACTCGACCACGAGGGCGTCGAAGGTCTCGTTGCGGCCCGGGGGCACGAGCTTGCGGGCCACCTCGGGGATCTCGCCCTCGAGCTGGGTGCCCAGGTCTTTCACCAGGGCGGCCTCGGTGACCGGCGACCGCCCGGCGTCGAGCGACATGGCCACCGAGATCGACAGTCGCCGCAGGGCCGACATCCGGGCCACCAGCGTGCCCAGCTCGGCCGCCGCCTCGGCCGACGGATCGGGCCCGACGGCGTCGACCAGCGCCGCCAGCAGGGGATAGGTGGACAGGATCCGCTCCGGGCCCGACCGCTCGTAGGCCAGCTCGCCGATCACCTGGGCCCAGCCGTTGCCCTCCACGCCCAGCAGCATGTGGTCGGGCACGAACACGTCGGTCATGACCACCTCGTTGAAGTGGTGGTGGCCCGACAGCAGGCGGATGGGGCGGATCTCCACCCCGGGCGAACGCAGATCGAGCACGAACTGGCTCATGCCGTTGTGGCGGCCCTGGGCCTCGTCCACCGGCGTGGTGCGCACCAGCACGATGAAGTAGTGGTTGTTGTGGGCCTGGCTCGTCCAGACCTTGGTGCCGTTGACGATGTAACCACCGTCGACCTTGCGGGCCGACGACCGGATCGACGCCAGGTCGGACCCCGAGTCGGGCTCCGACATGCCGATCGAGAAGTACACCTCGCCGGCCACGATGCCCGGCACCAGCTCTTCCTTGATGGCGTCGTTGCCGTGCTTGATGATCGACGGGCCGCTCTGGCGCTCGGCGATCCAGTGGGCGGCGATGGGGGCCCCGTGGGCCAGCAGTTCCTCCACCACCGCGAACCGGTCGAGGGCGGAACGGGCCTGGCCCCCGTACTCCTTGGGGTAGGTGAGGCCGAGGAAGCCGGCGGCCCCGAGCTTCTTGGAGAACGAGGCGTCGTGGCCCGACAGCCAGGTGTCGACCTTGGGCGTGTAGCTGCCGGCGGCCAGCTCGGAAGCCAGGAACTCCCGGATCCGGCCCCGGATCTCTTCGGTGGAGGCCGGCAGGGCGGCGTCGGGGAACGTGAGGCGATTGGCCATGGCCTACGTTGTAGCGCCTCCGGTGCCCGAGACGAAATATCGTGGCTGGTGATGAGCACCACCCCGGCCCCCGTTCCCACCGGCGTGGACGGCGACGACGCCGCGTCCCGCCGCAGCCTGGGCTACGTGGCCGCCGTGGGGGCGCTGGTGTTCTGGGGCGGGCAGGCCGTGATCGCCAAGGGGATCAAGCTCGACCCCCTCCCGCTGGTGTTCTACCGGATCTGGCTGGCCGTGGTGTGGAGCGTGGGGATGCTCTATGTCACCAGGGGCCGCCTGAGCCGGGTGTTGCTGCGGCGGTGCCTGCTGGGGGGCATCGCCTTCGGGCTCGACCTGGTGCTGTTCTTCACCGCCCTCAAGCTCACGACGGTGGCCAACACCACGGTGATCGCCTCCCTCCAGCCGGTGCTGCTGGTGTTCGCCGCCCCCCTGCTGTTCCACGAGAAGATCAAGGTCCACGAGGTCCTGCTGGCGGCGGTGGCCATCGTGGGCGTGGTGCTGGTGGTGTTCGGCGCCACCGGCCTGCCCCAGTGGAGCGCCCGGGGCGACGTGTGGGCGCTGGCCACCCTCTTCGCCTGGACCGGCTACTTCATGGCGTCCAAGGCGGCCCGGGCCCATCTGTCGGCCGTGGAGTTCACGGCCGGGGCCACCCTGATCGCAGCCGTGGTGGTGACCCCCTTCGCCGCCTTGTCGGGCCAGGACTGGGGGCCGCCCACGGCCGGCAACTGGTTCTGGATCGCCATGATGGCCATCGGCCCGGGGTGGGCCGGCCACTACCTGATGAACTGGGCCCTGGGGCACGTGCCGATCTGGTTCGGCGGATGTGTGGCCCTGGCCAGCCCGGTGGCCTCGGCGGTGATGGCCGCTCTGTTCCTCGACGAGCACGTCACCTTCCTCCAGGGCCTCGGCATGGCCGTCACCGTCGCCTCGCTGATCGCCATGACCGTGATCGGCGCCCTCCTCACGTCGAGCCCGTCGGGGGTCGCCGCCGCCGAGACCTGACCTTCCCCCGCCACCTCTCCGTCGCCGTGATCTCGGTGCACGAGGCGCCGCCGACGATGCGTGGCGCACCAAGACCTGGGGCGCCCATTTCTCGGTGCGTGGGGCACCGCCGGTGGTGCGCGGCGCACCGGGATCGGGCGAGTTCGAGGGGTGCGCTCGTAGAGTTGCCCCGTGCTGTCCATGCTCGACGAGGCGACGGCGAGCCGGATCGTGGGCTGGTCGCTGGTGGTGATCCAGTTCGCCCTGATCGGGCTGCTGCTGATCGGCGAATCGGGTGATCTGTGGCCCACACCGGGCCCCGTCCGGGCCCTCGCGCTGGTCCTGGTGGCAGCGGGTTGCGTGATGATGGCCGGCGCGGCGTGGCAGATCCGTCGGGCCCTCACCGCATCACCCTTGCCCAACGAGCGGACGACGTTGATGGAGCACGGCTGGTTCGGCCCGGTCCGCCACCCGATCTACACCGGGCTGCTCACCACCGGCGCCGGGCTGGCGCTCGGCCGGGCCAGCGTGCTGGCCGTCGCCTGCCTGGTGGGGCTGGCGGTCCTGCTCCAGGTGAAGGCCCGCTTCGAGGAGACGGTGCTGGCCGAGCGGTTCGACGGCTACCCCGCCTACATGGCCCGCACCGGCCGCCTCCTCCCCCGCCTCCTACCTCGCCTCCGCCGCTGAGCCCGGCCCGCGCCGGCCCGGGTTGCGGCTCACGTCCCCGGCGAACCGAGGGCGCGAAACCGCGCTCACCCAGCGTTCCGCGTCGCGAGAGCACCGGCATTCGTGCAAAACGTGACGCAGATCGGCTGAGAGGCGCGGTTTTCGTCGCGCAGAACGAGCGGCGGCGGCCGTCAGTCGGTCGGGGGACGGTGGAGGCGGATGGGGTTGGCCTCCCGCATCATGCGGGGCTGGTCCCGCCAGGCGGGGCCGGCGATGAGGCCGCCGTCGACAACGTGGGCCTGGCCCGTCACCCAGCTCGACTCGTCCGACGCCAGGAACAGCACCAGGTTGGCGATGTCGGTGGGTTCGCCCGCCCGGTGCATGGGCTGGGCCGTGGCCGTGCGTTGCCGGGCCTTGTCGAGCCGCTCGTCGGTGGCCGAGGCGCTGCCGGCGAACAGCGGCGTGATGGTGTAGCCGGGGCACACGGCGTTGACCCGCACGTTGTGCTCGGCCAGCTCCAGCGCCGCGGTCTGGGTCAGCGAGATCACGCCCGCCTTGGCCACCGTGTACAGATGGCTGCCGATCCCGGCCTGGAGGCCGCAGATGCTGGCGGTGGAGATGATCGACCCCGACTCCTGCTCGCACATGATCGGCGCCGCGTGCTTGATCCCGAAGAACGGACCCTTGAGCAGCACGTCCATCGTGAGGTCGTAGTCCTCCTCCGAGATCGACGAGATCGGGCCCATGGCCCCGCCGAACCCGGCGTTGTTGTAGATCACGTCGAGGCGGCCCCAGCGGTGCACGGCGTCGTCGATGGCCCCCGCCACCTGCTCCTCCCGGATCACGTTGCAGGCGGCGAAGGCAGCGGCGTCGCCCAATTCGGCGGCCAGGGCCGCGCCCCGGTCCTCTTGCATGTCGGCGATGACGACGTTGGCCCCTTCGGCCACGAACCGGCGCACGGTGGCCTCGCCGATCCCGCTCGCCCCACCGGTGATCACGGCCACCTTGCCGTCGAGTCTGCCCATGTCGGTTGCTCTCCTCTGTCGTGGTACTGGGGTGGGCCCGGGGCCCGCCACCGCTAGCGGATGTGCGGTGCGACCTCGGTGCCGAACCGCTCGATGGTGGCCATCAGCCGGTCGGCGGGCATGCCGCCCAGGTCGAACATGAAGGCGAACCGGCTGATCGGGAGGGGCACGGCGGCCTGCCACTGGCCCACCCGGTCGATCACCTCGGCCGGGCTGCCGCACAGCCCCGGGCCGGCCAGCATCTGGTCGTAGTCGAACGGGAGCTTGCGGGCCCGCGGCGTGTAGGCCACCACCACGTCCTGCACCCAGTTCCAGTACTGGCTGTAGTGGGGCTCGAAGGCGGCCCGGGCCGCCTGGGTTGTCACGTCGACGTGGCAGTGGCAGATCGCCCCCAGCCGGGGCTCGCCGGCATGGCCGGCCTCGGCCCAGGCCTGGCGGTAGGCCTCGATGTGGGGGGCGAAGCCGTCGGGTGGGGCGAACACGCTGGGCAGCATCAGGGGCAGGCCCATCTTCCCGGCCAACGTGGGGGTCTCGGCGTTGAGGCCGCCGCCCAGCCACACCGGGATCGGCCGGATGGGCCGGGGCCGGCTGGTGAAGCTGTCGAGCGGAGCCCGCAGCGGGCCCGGATGGCTGACGTTCTCCTCCCGCAGGAGGCGCACCAGCAGCCCGACGTGCTCGTTGTACAACGCCCGGCTCTGCCTCGGATCCTGGCCCAGGTACTCGAAGGTACGGGCGTACAGGCTGCCCCGACCGGCCACGATCTCGGCCCGGCCGCCCGACAGGGCGTCGACCGTGGCGTAGTCTTCCGCCACCCGCACCGGGTCGAGGTTGGCCACCAGCGTCACCCCGGTGGACAGGGTGAGGCTGGAGGTGCGCTCGCCGATGGCGGCCAGCACCACCGCCGGGGCCGACAGCTGGTAGCCGCTGCCGTGGTGCTCGCCCAGGTGGATCGCATCGAAGCCGACCTGCTCGGCCAGCACCGCCTGGTCCACCAGCGACCGGTGCCGTTCGGCGTCGGTACCGCAGCGGCCAGTGGCCGGATCCGGCAAGAGGTCGCCCAGAGAGGCCAGTCCGATCTCCATGGGCCGCACGCTACAGCGGGGCCGCCGGCGGGGCGAACGCCGGCCCGGGCGCCCCCTGTCGCCGGACGCGGCGAAGCCGCCGGCAGGGAGGGGCCCCTACCGGCGGTTCCTGCGCTCCCTCCCTCAGTCGTCGCTGCCGTGACCACCGTGGCCGCTCTCGCCGCCCTTGTCGTCGTTGGCATCGTGGCCGGCGCCGTCGTCGCTGCCGTGGCCACCGCTCTGGCCGCTCTGGCCGCCCTTGTCGTCGTTGACGTCGTGGTTGGGGCCGTCGTCGCTGCCGTGGCCACCGCTCTGGCCGCCCTTGTCGTCGTTGATGTCGTGGTTGGGGCCGTCGTCGGAGCTGTCGTGGCCACCGCTCTGGCCGCCCTTGTCGTCATTGATGTCGTGGAGGGGGCCGTCGTCGGAGCTGTCGTGGCTGCGGAGGCCGCCCTTGTCGTCGTTGATGTCGTGGAGGGGGCCGTCGTCGGAGACGCCGTCGCCCCGCAGGCCGCCCTTGTCGTCCATGGTGATGCTGGTGGACGAGCTGTCGTCGCCCCGCAGGCCGCCCTTGTCGTCGATCGTGGTGCTGGTGGAGCCGTTGCTGTTGTCGTCGGTCGACTGGGTCTTGACCTCGGCTCCGGAGCCGATGCCGAGCACCTGGCCGGTGGTCACGGCGGCGCCGGCCATACCGGCGAAGAGGACGACGGCGGCGCCGACCTGGATGGCACCGATGGTGAGCTTCTTGCGGGGGATCATGGTCATGTTCTCCGTTCGGGGACTTCGAGAGGATGGGTTCATCGTGCGCCCCGGCCTCCCAAGCCGACCCCTGGCGAAGGTGAAGCGATGGCTAAATGCGGCGTGGCCGCCCAACCGGCGGATCCCGGCACGAAAGGGGACGAAGGGCCCGGGTTGGCGCCGGGAGAATTGACTACCTTCAGAGGCGAAGAGACCGGCCTGTGGGCGCACATGGGGGCCGGCCACCACAGACGCCACCTAGAGGAGGCTCCTGATGACCACCACAACGGCGAACGGCACTGCCGCGCCCTCCGTCACCCTTGACACTGATAAGCCGGTCGCCGAGACACCAATCCGGCTCACCCGCCACCGGCTGGATGTGATCCTGACCGGGGTCGGTGCCCTCACCACCGTGGTACTGCTGGTGGCGGGGGCCCTGCTCGTCTGGGGCTCCAGCTTCGCCGGCAACTACGTGACCGACGAGCTGGCGGCCCAGAACATCTCCTTCCCCGACCAGGCGGCGCTGGAGCAGCAGGGCCGTGACGACCTGGTCCAGTACGCCGGCGAGCAGGTGACCACCGGGGCCCAGGCCGAGGCCTACGCCAGCTTCATCGCCGGCCACGTGGCGGCGGTGGCCGAGGGCGCCACCTACGCCGATCTGGGCACGCCGGAGCGGGCGGCCCGGGCCGCCGTCACCGAGGCCGCCGGCAACGGGGCCCCGGCCGACGAGATCGCCGCCCTGCAGGCCAAGGCCGACACGATCAGCGAACAGCGGGAGACGATCTTCCGGGGTGAGATGCTGCGGGGTGCGCTGCTCAACACCTACGCCTGGTCCACCGTCGGTCGGATCGCCGGGCTGGCCGCCATCGCCGCCTTCATCACCGGGGCCGTGATGGCCCTGCTCACCGTGGCCGGTGCCCTCCACACCAAGCGCTGAGCCTCAACCGACAGAACGAGCTCCGGCCGTGCCGGATCGGTGCCCCTCCCACCGATCCCGGTGCGGCCGGGCCGCGTCGCGGGTGTGGGTCAGGCCCAGCCCTTCGACAGCGGCACCCAGTGGTAGACCTTGAAGTCCCGGCGGGAGAAGAGCCACCGGCCGTCGACCTTGCGGTACCGGTCGAAGTAGTGGCCGGCCACGGTGTAGGCCTCGCCCTTGTTGACCATGCGGATCTCCACCCCGCACCGCCCGGTGGCCTCGTCGCCGTCGACCTCGATCACGTGGTTCTGGATGAACGGCTTGGGGCTCACCCCGTCGGCGGCGCCGGTGTACATCACCCGGAGCTGGTCGGTGCCGGCGAACTCCCGGTCCCGCATGGTGAACACGCCGTCGCTGGTGAACATGGCGACGATGGTCTCGGCCTCACCCTCGGCCACGGCCAGGCAGTAGCGGGCCGTCAGCTCCCGGATCTCGTCCTTGGCCTCCAGCACGGCCAGTCGTTGCTCGATGGTGGCGTCGGCCATGGTGTTCCCCCTGAGTAGTCCGGCGTGCCGCCGACCGGGCGGCGTGCCGGCGAGCGTAGCTCCCGGCTCACCGGCCGGTCATCCTGCGCCGGCGGTCATCCTTGCCCCGACACCTCGAGCGAGCCTGCGATCTCGTCGAGCAGGTCGAGCCACGCCTGGCCCCACGGCTCGCCCGCCATCTCCAAGGCCAGCACCACGAACACCCCGCTCGACGCCGGCACGTAGTAGTAGCGGCTCTCGGTGCGCCCCTCCGCCGACCGCCAATGGCCGCGCATGTTGCCGTCGGGGGCCGGCCGTTGGGTGACCCACCAGTCGGCCACCACGGCCATGCCGGCCGACTACGACCAGTCGGTGCTCATCGGCATCGGCATGACCTACGGCACCTATGTCGTCAACCCCTGCACCCCCTGATCCCGGATCCCCTGGTCCCGGATCGCCTGATCCCGGATCTCGGTGCGCAGAGCGCCGCCGGCGGTTTCTGGTGCACCGAGATCCAGGGCGGCCGGATCTCGGTGCAGGGAACGCCACGGGCGGTTTCTGGTGCACCGAGATCTGGGGCGGGGGCGGCTCGAGCCGTCGGGGCTGGGGGGCGGGGGCTGAGGGCTGAGGGCTGGTCAGCGGCGGAGGATCGGGCCCCGGTACCCGGAGCGGAAACCGGCGGCCAGGAGGAGCTCGGTGACGTCGGGCCGCTCCCCGGCAGGGGCGCCGTCGACCTTGCGGATCTCGAGCGACCGGAGCTGGCCCGAGGTGACGAGCGAGGCCAGCCCCGCCACCCAGCTCGTGTCGTGAGCCGCCTCGGGGAACAGGGTGAGGCTGTGGCCGCCCCGCTCGAGGTAGACGAGCGGGCGACCGTGGCGCAGCACCACCTGGGCCCCGGCGGCCCGCGACGGGCGTCCCGGGTTCTCGGGCCAGGCCAGCGCCGCCCCGTAGGGTTGGGCCGGGTCGCAGGCGGCCAGCACCAGCGGGGGCTCGGCGTCGGCGTCGGCGGGGTTCGAGCGCCACCCCGCCGCCCCGCCCCCGGCCGATGGTTCGTAGCCGTCGCCCCCGGCCCGTGGGGCGCTGTGGCGGTGGTCCCGCAGGCGGTCGACGGCGCCAGGGAGAGCGAACTGGGCCGCCCCCAGGCCGGCCACGAAGTAGCCCCGACGCACCTGGCCCCGCTCCTCCATCTCTTTCAGCAGGGGGTAGACGCCGGCGAAGCCGCCCTCGGCCCCTTCGGCCAGTGCCATCTCCCGGGTCAGCACCCCGTAACGTTCCAGCAGCTGCAGGGCCCGCACCGTGGCCGCCTCGGTGGATGACACGGCCGGGAGCCGTAGGGGGGCCACCGGGGCCCACCGTCCGGTGCCGGCCGGTGGGCCGAGCCGGGACAGGGCCCGGAGGGTCCGGCGGGGGCCGCCGGACCGGCTCGTGCGCCGGGCCCCACCGGAACGGGGGGCGCTGCCCACCGCCGCCGTGCCCGATACCAGGGCCCGCAGCGGCGTGAGGGAGTCGTTGGTGATCTCGCCCGCCCACACCAGGTCCCACAGGGCGGCCAGCACCGGCCCGTCGGCGTAGTCGCAGCCGGCGGCCTGGGCCGCCGCCACCAGCTCGGGCCAGAACGACGCCCCCCGCTCGGTCAGGTGGCACCGCAGCGCCTCGTGCAGATCGCCGCGGGGCGGGTCGGCCGGTTCGGGCACGAGGGCCGGGGCCTGGTCCCGCCACAGCAGGCGCACCCGTCCGTCGCCCGACCCCAGAGCCGACGCCCCCACCCACACGATCTCGCCCGCCGTGAGCAGTGTGTCGAGGTCGGCTGAGGTGTAGCCCGGCACCCGGGCCGGCAGGATCGACGTCTCCAGCATCGAGGCCGGCAGGGCCGCCCCCTGGAGGGTGGTGATCACGTCGGCCAGGGCGTCGATCGAGCCCCGGTTCGACCCCACGTGCTGCCACGCCGGCAGGAACCGGGCCAGCACCTCCGGGTCCACCGGCTCGACCTCGGACCGCAGGGCGGCCAGCGACCGGCGGCGCAGCACCCGCAGCACCTCGGCGTGGCACCACTCCCGCTCCACCCCGTCGGGCCGGAACTCGCCCCGCACCACCCGGCCCTGCCGCTCCAGCTCCTCCAGTGCCGCCCGGCACCGGCCCTCGTCGATCCCGAGCCCGTCGGCCACGGCGCCGGTGAGGAACGGCCCGTGGGTGCGGGCGAAGCGGGACACCAGGTCCACCAGAGGCTCGGCCACCGGGTCGGTGAAGGCGGCGGGCAGGCCGGGGGGCAGGGCCACGCCCAGTGCGTCGCGCAGCCGTGCGGCATCGTCGGGGGCGGCCACCACCGGCCGCCCGGCGACCACCACCGGGATGGCCCGCCGCTGGTCGAGCAGGGCGGCCACCGCCCCGGGGGCGTCGAGTCCGTCGGGGCCATCGGCGCTGTCGAAGCGCTCGGCCACCTCGTCGGCCGTAAGGGGTCCGAGCCAGCGCAGTAGATCCTCCGCCCCCTCCACCGTGGAAGCCCGCCAGCCCTCGGCCGTGCGCTGCAGCTCGGCCTCCAGGGCGGCCAGCACCCCGGGGTCGAGCAGCTCCCGCAGCTCCTCCGCCCCCAGCAGGTCCCGCAGCAGCTCCCGGTCGAGCGACAGAGCGGCCGCCCGGCGCTCGGCCAGGGGGGCGTCGCCCTCGTACATGTACTGGGCGATCCAGCCGAACAGCAGCGACGTGGCGAACGGCGACGCCGTCTGGGTGTCGACCGGCAGCACCCGGATCTTGCGGCTCCGCAGCTCGCCCAGCACCTGGCGGAGGGCGGGCACGTCGAACACGTCGTTCAGGCACTCCCGGCTCGTCTCCAACAGGATGGGGAAGCTCGGGTAGCGGGCGGCGACGCCCAGCAGGTCGGCCGCCTTCTGGCGTTGCTGCCACAGCGGGGTGCGGCGGTCGGGCCGGCGGCGGGGGAGGAGCAGGGCCCGGGCGGCGCACTCCCGGAACCGGGCGGCGAACATGGCCGTGCCCGGCAGCTGGGCCAGCAGGAGGTCGCCCAGCTCCTCGGGGTCGATCAGGAGCTCCTCGATGGGGAACTGGTCGACCGCTTCGGGCAGGCGGATCACGATCCCGTCGTCGCTCCACATGAGCTCCACGTCGAAGCCCCACCGCTCGGCCAGGCGGTGCTGCAGGGCCATGCCCCACGGGGCGTGCACCTGGGCCCCGAACGGGCTGAGTATGCAGACCCGCCAGTCGCCGATCTCGTCGGGGAAGCGCTCCACGATGATCGTACGGTCGTCGGGCGGGCGGCCGGTGGCCTCGGCCTGTTCGGCCAGGAACTGGAGCAGGTTCGCCGCCGCCAGCTCGTCGAGCCCGTGCCGTTCGTGCAGGCGTGTCAGTGCCGCCGCCGGTTCGGCGGCCATGATCTCCCGGGTGAACGCCCCCACCGCCCGGCCCAGCTCGAGGGGCCGGCCGGGGCCGTCGCCGTGCCAGAACGGCATCTTGCCCGGCAGCCCGGGGGCGGGGGTGACGATCACCCGGTCGTGCGTGATGTCTTCGATGCGCCAGGTGCTCGCCCCCAGCAGGAACGTCTCGCCCGGGCGGGACTCGTACACCATCTCCTCGTCGAGCTCGCCCACCCGGGCCCCGTCGGGAAGGAACACGCCGTACAGGCCCCGGTCGGGGATGGTGCCGCCGCTGGTGACGGCGAGCCGCTGGGCCCCGGGCCGGCCCCGCACCACACCCTCCACCCGGTCCCAGATGACGCGGGGCCGCAGCTCGGCGAACTCGTCGGACGGGTAGCGGCCGGCCAGTAGATCGAGGGTGGCCATCAGGGCGTCGTCCGACAGGTCGGCGAAGTTGGCCGCTCCCCGCATCAGGCGGGCGAGGTCGTCCACCGGCCAGTCGTCCATGGCGCAGGCGGCCACGATCTGCTGGGCCAGCACGTCGAGCGGGTTGCGGGGGTAGCGGGTCTCCTCGATCAGGCCTTGTTGCATACGGTCGACCACCACCGCCGCCTCCAGCAGATCGGCCCGGTGCTTGGGGAACACCTTGCCCACGCTGGGGGCGCCCACCTGGTGGCCGGCCCGGCCCACCCGCTGCAGGCCCCGGCTCACCGCCCCCGGCGACTCCACCTGGATCACCAGGTCGACCGCTCCCATGTCGATCCCGAGCTCCAGCGACGACGTGGCCACCAGGCCCTTCAGATCGCCCGACTTGAGCCGGTCTTCGATGATCAGGCGCTGCTCCCGGCTCAGGGACCCGTGGTGGGCCATGACCAGCTCGTGGCCGCTACCGGTGGGAGGCGGACGGCCCTCGGCCTCGGCCGCCCGGTTCTCTCCGTCGACCGCCAGCTCGTTGAGCCGGGTGGCCAGGCGCTCGGCCAGGCGGCGGGCGTTGACGAACACGATGGTGGAGCGGTGGGCCTCGATCAGCTCCAGTAGCCGGGGGTGCATGGCGGGCCAGATGCTGCGCCGGGGCGGGGCCCCGGCGGCGGGGCCCGACACCGGCTCGTCGATCACCTCGCCCAGGCGGGCCATGTCGTCGACCGGGACCACCACCTCCAGGTCGAGCGCCTTGCGCACCCCGGTGTCGACGATCGTGACCGGCCGGGGCCGCGTGCTCCCGTTATGACCGGCCGGCTCGTAGCCGCCGAGGAAGCGGGCGATCTCCTCCAGCGGGCGCTGGGTGGCCGACAGCCCGATGCGCTGGGGCGGCCGATCGGTCACCCGTTCCAGGCGTTCCAGGCTGAGCGCCAGGTGGGCACCCCGCTTCGTGGCGGCCAGGGCGTGGATCTCGTCGATGATCACGGTCTCCACCCCGGCCAGGGTCTCCCGGGCCCGGGAGGTGAGCATCAGGTACAGCGACTCGGGGGTGGTGATGAGCAGGTCGGCCGGGTTGGTGGTGAGCTGGCGGCGCACGTCGGCCGGGGTGTCGCCGGTGCGCAGCGCCACCCGGGGCTCGTGGAACGGCTCCCCCAGCCGCTCGGCCGCCAGCCGTACCCCCTGGAGCGGTGCCCGCAGGTTCTTCTCCACGTCCACCGCCAGCGCCCGTAGGGGCGAGATGTACACGATCCGGGTGCGGTGGGTCTTGGCCTCGGGGCGGGGGCGGGTGGTGAGCTGGTCGAGCCCCCAGAAGAAGGCGGTGAGCGTCTTGCCCGACCCGGTGGGGGCCAGGATGAGCGTGTGGTCGCCAGCGGCGATGCGGGGCCAGCCCTCCACCTGGGGGGCCGTCGGCTCGGGGAAGGTGGTGGCGAACCACTCGGCCGCCGCCGGGCTGAAGCCGCTGAGCACCGGGCTGCGCCCGTTCAGGGCGGCCGACCGCAACCGCTGCTGGGAACGTGGCGAGCCCGTCATGGGACCAGCCTACGTAGGGGCTGTGACACTGGACGGACCCGGCGGGCGGCACTGCCGCTTGGCGGCACGACGCCGGAAACGACAAGACCCGCCACCGGGTGCGGGCTGGTGGCGGGCCTGTCGGGCTCTGGTTCCATTCTGCCGCGGGCTATCGGACAGATGCGTCCAGTGGTCGCAGTATGAGTTGTGCGACGACTGGACGCAACTGTTTTCTACGACTGTTCCTGGTCGGCCCGGTTTGAGGCGTTTGTACCAGCCAGAAACGCCCCCCGTGGCCGCATGGACACGGCACACTGTTGTGTGTGAGGGCACCCAAACGGCCGTACCGCAGAGCGGAGGAGCTGCGCGAGCTCCTGGTGGCCGAGGGCGTGCAACTGTTGTTGGAGTCTGATCTGGCCGACGGCGACGCCGTCACCTTCGCCCGGGTGTTCGAACGGGTGGAGCAGGCCGGGCACCCCCGGGTGACCAAGGGCTCGGTGCTGGGCCCGGGCCGGGTCTGGTCGTCGCAGAAGGAGTTCCAGCGCGAGGTGGAGACGGCCACCGCCGGCGTCCTGCTCGACATCGGGGATGAGATGACGGCCTCGCTCGAAGCCGCCACCGCCGTGCTGGGCGAGGCCGACCTCACCACGGTGGCCGGCCGCACCGACGCCGTGCGCCAATTGTGCCGGGCGGCCGGCACCGCCTACTTCACCCAGCTGCTCGGCTCCCGCACCTGGAAGTTGTGGGTGGGGCTGTGGGGCAAGGTGGCGGCGTCCTCGGGCGACATCAACCTCGAAGGCCTGGGGGCGTCGCTGCGCAGCGCCCAACGGAGCACGCTCGACCGGCTGGTCGCCGACCTGTACCGACCGCTGGCCCAGGTGGTCGGGTTCCGGGGCAAGCCCGAGCTCGGTACCACCGACGACGCCCTGCGCCGCATGGCGGTGGCCATCGTGGCCCTCACGGACGGGATGGCCATCCATCACCGGCTGTTCCCGGAGCACTTCACCCCGATCGACCGGCCCCTCGGCCCCGGGGGCGAGGACCAGCCCTGGCACCCCTTCGCCGTGGCCCTGGAAGCCATCATCCTCCAGTACATCGAGCCCGACCCCGCCCTCGGCTGAGCCGAGCCGTGTCGGCGCCGGTCAGGTGCCGGTCAGGTGCCGGTGAAGTGAGGGGCGCGCTTCTCCTTGAGGGCCCGCATGGCCTCGCGGTGGTCGTTGCTGGCGAAGGCGGCCTTGGCCCTTGTGTCGACGCTGGCCAGCGAGCTGCGGTCCACCGCCAGCTCGTTGATCGACGCCTTCATGCCGGTCACCGCCAGCGGCGCCAGGCTGGCCACCGCCTCGGCCAGGGTGTCGATGCGGTGGTCGAGCTCCTCCACCTTCACCACCTCGTCGAGGTAGCCGATACGGAGCAGCTCGTCGGCCTCGAAGGGCAGGGCGGTGAGGAAGATGCGCTTGGTGGCGGCCGGGCCGAGCTGCTCCACGAACCGCCGCAGCCCGGTGGCGTAGTAATGCACGCCGATCTTGCCCGCCGGCATCAGCAGGTGGATGCCGGCCGCCGCGATCCGCAGGTCGCACGACAGGGCCAGGTCGGTGCCGCCGCCATGGATGTTGCCGGCGATCCGGGCCAGCACCGGCACCCGCAGCGACTGGAGCCGGTCGCACAGGTCGCCGAAGCTCACCTCCAGCCTCTCGCCGTCGGCCAGGGCGCCCAGGTGGAAGCCGGAGCAGAACGACGGGCCCGACGAGGTGAGCACGGCCACCCGCACGTCGGGGTCGGCGTCGATCTGCTCGCACAGCTCCATCAGGCGCACCAGGTCGGCGGGCTCGATGCGGTTGCGCTTCTCGGGTCGCTGCAGCCGGATCGTGGCCCGGTTCCCGCTGATCTCCAGGGTCGGCTCGTCCATGGGCCCCGACGCTACTTGCCCGGGCCGCCCCCCGTCCTCATGGCGAGCGCCGGCTCCCCGTCGATCGGGTCGTCGATGTCGCCCGCAAGCGGCCGGGCGGGTGGCCCGGTGAGGAGCAGGACCATCGGCACCAGCAGGGCGACGCACACCAGCCCGTCGAGCCAGTAGTGGTTGGCCGTGACGGTGACCACGGTGACGGTGGCGGCCAGGTGGGCGGCCCCCAGCCACCGGGCCCAGCTCCCGCTGAGCCGCCAGGTGGCGATGGCGACGAGGGCGGCCCAGCCCACGTGGAGCGACGGCATGGCCTGGAGCTGGCCGGCCACGGTGGAGCCGCCGATGGCGTAGACCGACTGGCCGTAGGCCACGCCGGTGTCGAGCATCCCGATCGAGGGGATCAGGCGGGGTGGGGCCACCGGGATCAGCTGGATCACGAGCGACACGAACGTGATCCCCACCAGCACGTTGCGCCAGCCGGGGTACTCGGCCCGGTGGCGGAAGAACAGCCAGACCAGGAACAGGCCCATGCCCGGCACGTGGGCCGCGGCGTAGTAGACGTTGGCCGCCTGGGCCAACCAGCCGTGGGGGACGATCAGATCCTGGAAGGCCCGCTCGCTCGGGAGCCGCAACGTCCGTTCCAGGTTCCACAACCACAGGCCCCGGTCGTTGGCCCGCTCGATCCCCGACACCGACAGCCGGCCCGCCACCTGCCACAACGTGTAGAGCAGGGCCACCCGTGACGCCTCGCGCGCCACAGCTCCCACCGTGCCGCCACCGTTGAGCCGGCCCGCCACCGCCCCGATGGCGAACAGGAGCCCGGCCAGCGGAAGGCTGTAGGTCCAGGGCAACCACATGGCCCCCCGAGACTACCGCCCCCGACGTGCTCCCTCCTGGCGTGGGACCTCAGCCCACCTGGTGGCGGTGGGAGCGGTACCAGGCGATGGCGGCGTTGGTCGACGCGTCGTGGCCGAGCGGGGTGTCGACCGCCAGCTCGCCCTCGATGGCGGTGGCCAGCACCTTGCCCAGCTCCACGCCGAACTGGTCGAAGCTGTTGATCCCCCACACCGTGCCCATGGTGAACACCTTGTGCTCGTACAGCGCGATCAGGCGGCCCAACGTGGCCGGGTCGAGCTGTTCGGCCAGGATCGTGGTGGTGGGCCGGTTGCCGGTGAACACCCGGTTGGGGTCGTCGCTGTCCTGGCCGAAGGCCAGGGCCTCGGTCTGGGCCAACAGGTTGGCCATCAGCCGGTCGTGGTGGTCGCCGATGGGATCGGTGGCCTGGGCGAACCCGATCATGTCGCACGGGATCAGGCGTGTTCCCTGGTGGATGAGCTGGTAGAAGGCGTGCTGGCCGTTGGTGCCGGGCTCGCCCCACACGATGGGCCCGGTGGCGTACCCCACCCGCCGGCCCCACCGGTCCACCCCCTTGCCGTTCGACTCCATGTCGAGCTGCTGCAGATAGGCGGGGAAGCGGGCCAGGTGGTCGGCGTAGGGGAGCACGGCCACCGTCTCGGCCCCCAGGAAGTTCGTATACCAGACACCGAGCAGGCCCAGCAGCACCGGCAGGTTGGCCGCCAGCGGGGCCGACCGGAAATGCTCGTCGACCTCCCGCATCCCGGCCAGGAACTCCCGGAACCCGTCGGGCCCGATGGCCACCATCAGCGACAGACCCACGGCCGACCCCACCGAGTACCGGCCACCCACCCAGTCCCAGAAGCCGAACATGTTGGCCGGGTCGATGCCGAAGGCCTCCACCCGATCGGCGTTGGTCGACACGGCGACGAAGTGGCGGGGCACGGCGTCCTCGCCCAGGTCGTCGACCAGCCACCGGCGGGCCGAGCCGGCGTTGGTGAGCGTCTCGATCGTGCCGAACGTCTTGGACACCACGATGAACAGCGTCGTCTCGGGGTCGAGGTCGACCAGAGCCTCGTGGAGCGCGCTCGGGGTCGATGTTGGACACGTAGCGGAACGTGAGGCGCCGGTCGCTCCAGGGGCGCAGGGCGTGGTAGGCCATGGCCGGCCCCAGGTCGGAGCCGCCGATGCCGATGTTGACCACGGCCCGGATGGGCTCGCCGGTGGCGCCCGTCCACCGGCCGCTGCGCACGGCGTCGACGAAGGCGGCCATGCGGTCGAGCTCGGTGTGGACGTCGGCCCCCACGTCGGCCCCGTCGACCTCCAAACGCTCGCCGGCCGGAAGGCGCAGGGCGGTGTGGAGCACGGCCCGGCCCTCGCTCTCGTTGATGGGGGCGCCGGCGAACATCTGGTCCCGCCGCTCCTCCAGCCCGGCGGCCCGGGCCAGGTCGCTCAGCAGGGAGATGGTCTCCGCCGTGATCCAGTTCTTCGACAGGTCCACCCGGAGCCCGGCCGCTTCGAGGGTCAGGCCCCCGGCCCGGCCCGGGTCGGCGGCGAAGAGATGACGGAGGCTGGTACCGGCCAGGCCGTCCCGGTGGGCGGTCAAGGTGGCCCAGGCCGGGGTCTCGTCGATCGGGGGCGGCGGCTGGGGAGCGCTTGTCGGCGTGGCCATGGGGTTGGATTGTGACGCCCCGGAGCGCCGCTCCCCCCGGAAGCCCCGATATTTCGGTTCGTATGGCCCGCTGATCGGGCCCCTGCCGGAGTGATCAGGCGTCGGGGCGCGGGGTGACGTAGAGGCTCTCGGCCGTGGGGCCGGGCTGGCCGTCATTGGTCAGCTCGGCCACCACCACGAACTTGCGGCCCTCCCGCTCCTTGAGCCGGGCCCGGATCTCGACGGGCACGCCGGTGAGCACCGGGGCCCGGTAGTCGACCCGGAGCCAGGCGGTGAAGCCCCGCTCGCCCTCCATGTACAGCACCTGGCCCATTGCCTCGTCGAACAGCGAGGCCACGATGCCGCCGTGGGCCCGGCCGGGCAGGCCCTCGAAGCCGGGGTCGAGCGTCACCCGCAGCACGGCCTCGTCGCCCTCGCGGTGGATGCGGGTGCCGGTGGACAGCGGGTTGGCCGGGCCGGCCACCATGCAGTCGTCGACGCAGCTCAGCACGGCCCCCTCGGGCTGGGAGCCGGTGGCCCAGTTGGGGAAGCTGTCGGTGCCCCGGGGCCGGGCCGGGGCCTGCTCCAGCTCGTCGCCCAGGGCGGTGGCGGTGGCCGCCAGCTGGCCCAGCAGCTCGTCGTCGCCGTCGTGGGCCATCAGGGCGTGCACCAGGCGGCGCACGGCGGCGGCCGCTGCCATCCGGGCCGGGCTCGTGTCGTCGGGATGGGTGTGCCCGGGATGATCGTCGTCGTCGCTCACGGGGTCACCGGTAGAAGGTCTCGGCGATGGTGGTGTCGTAGGCCCGGCGCTGCTCGCCCGCCACCGGCGGCGGCTGGAGGCACAGCGAGTCGGCCACCTCCCACATCGGCTCCAGCTGCCCGGCCACCTCGCCCGGGGTGCCGCACACCACGAACGTGCGGGCCATCTCGTCGGGTACCAGGTCCACCAGGTTGCGCTGGCCGGCGGCCGCCGCCTCGGCCAGACGGCCCGCTTCGGCCCCGAACCCGTGGGCGGCGAAGTAGGGCTGGTACTGGGCGATGGCGGCGTAGATGGCCACGTGGCGCTTGGCGTCGTTCACCGACTCGGCCCGGTCGGGATTGGGGGCCACCACATGCCACAGGTTGATCTCCACCTCGCTCCGGCTGCGGCCGGAGGCGGCCACGGCGTCGGCGAAGGGGCCGGTGATCTGCTGGCGGGCCCAGTCGAGCGACCACGACGGATGCCCCACCAGGCCGTCGGCCAACTCGCCCGCCACCCGCACCAGGGGGGTGCGCAGGGCCGCCACCCAGATCGGGAGGCGGGGCCGCAGGGGCGGGGCGATCGAGGCCCGGGAGAAGTCGAGCTGGTTGAACTCGCCGTCGAACCGGCCCGCCTTTCGGGCCTCGCCGGTGGTGACGAGGCGGATGATCCGAAGGGCCTCGGCCAGGCGGGCCACCGGCCGGTCGTACGCCATGGCGTAGTGCTGCTCGTGGACCGAGCGCACGCCGGTGCCGAGGCCGAGGGTGAAGCGGCCTTCGCTCAGCTTGTCGAGGTCGAGGGCGGCCAGGGCCGTGTCGTAAGGGGACCGGGCCAAAGCCAGGGCGATCCCGCTGGCCAGGCGGATCGACGAGGTGGTGGCGGCCACCGCCCCCAGCGAGGCCCAGGGGTTGGTGGCCAGCTCGAAGCTGAACACCCCCTCCAGCCCGGCCGCCTCCGCCTCCTGGGCCGCCTGGCCGGTGCGGGCCGCCGACCGTGACGGGGGCAGCATGATCCAGTACCTACGGGCAGCGTCGCTCATCGCCGGCCGATCGTAGTGGGGTGGCGCCAGCGGGCCTGAATTGCCGCACTGCCCGCTGGCGCCCGATTGGTGGCGCAGCCCTACTCGACGATCCGCACGAGGGCGATGTAGGGGCTGTTCGTCCGCTTCTTCACCACGCCGTCGGCGGTGAGCTGCACGATGTTGCGGCCCACGGTGTCGCCTTCGTTGCCACCGACGGCCACCGCGAACGGGCCGCTGTCGTTGCGGTCGACCTGCACGATGATGCGGGAGTGGGACATGTAGTTGCGGTTGGCCCGGGCGTGGGCGAAATCGACGTGTCCGCCGCCCCGGTTGTTCTGGACGATGTCGCCCACCTGCACCGGCATGGCCTGGAAGTCGAAGCCCCGGAACACGCCGGTGCCCTGCTCGGTGTTCTTGATGGCGTCGAACACGAACTCGGAGTGGGCGCTGGAGAAGCCGAAGCTCGCCGCCGCCGGCCCGCCCTGGCGGACGCACCAGGAGATGAAGGCGGCCGACCATGGCACGTCGACACAGCTCTGAGCGCTGATGCCGACCCCCTCGGTCCAATACTTGCCGATCTGGCGACACAGGCGGGGATCGGCCTCGTCGTCGAGGCGGTACTCCTGGAACTGGCCCAGGGCGGCGGCTGCGATCGCCACCCCCAGCACCGATCCGACCGGCGAGTTGCGGTTGTTGCCGAGCTCCTCGGCCACGATGGCGGCCATCGTCAGCGGGCCGACCTCGCCATCGTCCAGGAGGCCGTGGGCCGCCTGGAAGGCCTTCACCCCGTTCTCGGTGTTGATCCCGAAGTCGCCGTCGATCCCGCCGACGTCGACCCCGAGACGGGTCAGCCGTTCCTGGAGCCGGCGTACCGCCTGCCCCCTGCTGCCGAACTTGAGAATGCGCTGTGTAGCCATCGGGTCCCCCCTCATGCGGCGGATGTGCCGATCACACAGTGGCTCCGGTGGGGCGCCGCAGGCCCCGGAATTTCGGCCCCGGAGGCGCTCGTGTGGGGACGCGAACAGGCGTTGAGTCAGTCGGCGAACATGTCGTCGACCAGGGCGGTGTCGAGGTAGGCCACCACGTCCACCACCTGGGCGTCGGCCAGGCGCATGACCCAGCAGTAGTCCTGGTTGTAGGGGCGGCCGTTGACGCCCCGGCTGGTGCCCTGCCACTGCAGCACCACGGTGTCGCCGGCCTCGTGCACCGCCGTCACCTTGGCCACCAAGGGCTCGGCGAAGCGCTCGAACAGCTGGCCGGCGGCGCCGCCCAGGAACTCGGAGCGGGAGCGGTAGGTGCCCGACACGGGGGTGGAGCCGATGACCCGCCAGGTGACGTCGTCGGCCACGATCTGGAAGAAGGGGCGGCTGTCGCCCTGTTCCCAGGAGGCGAAGGCGGTGCGAACCAGCTCACCGTTGCTCTGCGTGCTCATGCACCGACGCTAGTCCTGCCGCTACGGTCGGGCGGCATGCAGACCAGTGTTGACATCGGACGGGTGGGGATCTGGCAGGGCGTGCTCGATCAGCAGCCCTCGAGCCGGGTGCGGGAGTTGGCGGCCGAGATCGAGGCCATGGGGTGGCCGGCGTTGTGGCTGCCCGAGGCGACCGGGCGCGACGCCTTCGTGTCGTCGTCGGTGCTGCTCGGCGCCACCACCACGCTGAAGGTGGCCACCGGGATCGCCCAGATCCACGCCCGCGACCCGCTCACCACCGCCGCCGGGCAGAAGACGCTGGCCGAGGCGTACGACAACCGCTTCCTGCTCGGTCTCGGGGTGAGCCACCACCCGATGATCGAGAACGCCCGCAAGCAGGCCTACACCAAGCCGTACTCGTTCATGAAGGACTACCTGGCCCGGATGGCCGAGGCCCCGTTCACGGCGTTGGGCCCGGCCGAGCCGCCGCCCACCATCCTGGCCGCCCTGGGGCCCAAGATGCTGGCCCTGTCGGCCACCGTGCAGGGGGCCCACCCGTACTTCGTTCCGCCGGAGCACACGGTGCTGGCCCGGGAGGCGCTGGGCCCGGAGCCGCTGCTGGCGGTGGAGCAGATGGTGATCCTCGACACCAACCCCGAGACGGCCCGGGCCCTGGCCCAGGGCGACATGGCCCGCTACCTGGCCCTGCCCAACTACGCCAACAACCTGCGCCGCCTCGGCTACACCGAGGAAGACCTGGCCGGCCCGTCCGATCGGCTGGTCGACGCCATCGTGGCCTGGGGCGACGGGGACGCGATCAAGGCCCGGGTGCAGGCCCACCTCGACGCCGGCGCCGACCACGTCTGCGTGCAGCATCTGGTGGCCGACCGCAAGGTCCCGCCGGTCGACCAGTGGCGCCAGCTGGCCGAGATCCTGCTGTAGCCCGATCACGAGGAGAACCTGCCATGGCACTACGCCGACCCCCCTCCGCCCGGGTGGAGCCCCTGGCTTCGGCCGTCGAGGGCGCCCGAGAGGCGATGAAGTCGATGCCCCACAACGCCGTGAACGTGCGGGCCACGATGGCCCACCATCCGGTGCTGGCCCGGGCCTTCGGCGGCTTCGCCAACGCCGTGCTCAACGAGAGCACCACGCCCCGGCGCCAGCGGGAGCTGGTGATCCTGCGGATGGGCTGGAACTGTCAGGCACAGTACGAGTTCGGTCAGCACACGATGTACGGGATGGCCAACGGGGTGACGGCGGAGGAGGTGGCCGCCGTCACCCGGCCGTTGGCGTCGCACCCGTGGGCCGACGACGACCGGGTGCTGTTGCAGATGGCCGACGATCTCTACACCGACGACTGCGTCACCGACGCCACCTGGGCCGAGCTGACCGCCCGCTGGTCGACCCCCGAGGTGATGGAGTTCGTGATGGCCGCCCTGTGCTACCGGGTGGTCAGCGGCTTCCTCAACACCTGCGGCGTCGAGCTCGACGAGGGCGTGCCTGGCTGGCCTGCCTGATCCTCCGCCGTCACCGGTCCGGCAAGGGCGTGACCTGGTGGTCGTCGTCGGTCGGCTCGGCCATCCACTCCGTTCTACCGACTTCAGCCGCCGACAGCTTGGGAGCGGTTCGGCGGGCGGTGGTAGCGTGCGGTCTCTCGTCGAACAACACCAGGGGGTCCCGACGATGCACCAAGCCCGACCCAGCGCTCCGCGCCTCCAGCCCGTCCCGGAGGTGGTCGTGAAGGCCCGCGAGTGGATGAAGAAGTCGCCGGTGAACGCCGTCAACGTGACGGCCACGATGGCCCACAACCGCACGCTGGCCAAGGCCTTCGGCGGGTTCGCCCAGGGCGTGCTCTTCGACGGTGGGCTGCCCCGCCGGATCGTGGAGCTGGCCGTGCTCCGCATGGGGTGGAACTGCCAGGCCATCTACGAATTCGGCCAGCACACCCTGTTCGGCAAGGACGTCGGGCTGACCGACGACGAGATCTTCTGGGTCACCCGGCCCATCAGCCAGCACAGCTGGACCCCGGCCGAGGCCGCCGCCCTGCAGTGCGTCGACGACCTCTACGCCGACGACTGCGTTGGCGACGCCGCCTGGGCCGAGGCGTCCAAGCACTTCAACCCGTCGGAGATGATCCATCTGCTGATGGCGGCCGGCTGCTACCGGGTGGTCAGCGGGTTCCTCAACAGCTGTGGCGTCGAGCTCGACGAGGGCGTGCCCGGCTGGCCCACCCCGCCGGCGGGAGCCTGAGCGGTATGGCCAAGCCGCTGGAGGGCATCAAGGTCCTCGACTTCACCCGGGTGTTGGCCGGCCCGTTCGCCACCCGCATCCTGTCCGACCTCGGGGCCGACGTGATCAAGGTCGAGCCGCCCGAGGGCGACATGACCCGCAACATCGGCAAGAAGATCGCCGGCATCTCGGGTTACTACACCCAGCAGAACGTGGGGAAGCGGTCGATCTGCGTCGACCTGCTCAAGTCCGAGGGCCAGGAGCTGATCAAGCGGCTGGTGGCCGAGGCCGACGTCGTCACCGAGAACTACCGCCCCGGCGTGATGGCCGAGATGGGGATCGACTGGGACACGCTGCACGCCATCAACCCCCGGCTGGTCATGATGTCGATCTCGGGGTTCGGCCAGGAGGGCCCGGAGCGGGAGCGGGCGTCGTACGCCCCGATCATCCACGCCGAGACCGGGATCCTGCAGCGACAGGCGATGGTGACCGGGATGGACCGCCCGATGGACCTCGCCCTGTCGGTGGCCGACACCACCACCGGCATGCACGGCCTGATCGGGCTGCTGGCTGCGCTCCACCACGCCCAGCGCACGGGCGAGGGCCAGCACGTCGACATGGCGATGATCAACGCCATGTTCTTCACCGACGACTACGTTCACCTGGCGGTGCACGGGTTGGAGGCCCAGGTGGCGGCGGGGCTGGTGTTCAACGCCACCGGCGGGCCGATCATGCTGGCCGGCGACGAGAAGTGGTTCTGGCGGGTGCTGAACACCCGCGCCGGGGTCGAGGACCCGACGCCGGAGGGGGCCGACCTGGAGACCAAGATCCGGCTGCGGCGGGCGGCGATCGACGAGTACCTCCTGTCGTTCCCCGACCGGGCGTCGCTGATCGCCAAGCTCAACGAGGTCAACCTGGCCTGGGGCGAGGTGAACGACGCCCGTACGGCGCTCGACCACCAGCGTTCGGTGGAGGGCCGCCAGGTGCTGGTGGACGTCGACGACCGCGACGGTGGCACCCGGCGCACCACCAATACGCCGTACCGGTTCTCCGGGCTCGACGCCGGCGTGTCCGGGGCGGCGGCCCATCGGGGCGAGCACAACTACGCTGCCGTGCTCGACTGGATCGACATCAGCGCCACCGAGCTCGACGCCCTCCACGAAGCCGGCATCCTGCTGCGCGACGACTCCGCCGAAGCCCCCGACCTCCGCTAACGAAATTGCACGCCTATCTCGCGCTCAGCGCGAGTTAGGCGTGCAAGAAGCGGCGGCACATGTCGACCAGTCCCTGCGGATCGTCGACGTACATCGACCACAGGATCTCCTGGATGTTCCAGCCTTCGGCCTTGGCCCGGTTGCGCTTGCGGTTGTCGCGCTCCCGTTCGGTGCGGCCGAAATGGAAGGCCAGCCCGTCGAGCTCCCACGCCTTCTTCCGTAGCGGCCAGGCCAGATCGGCCTGCATGATGAACGATCCGTCGGCGGCCAGGATCCGGTGCTCCAGCACCGGCTCGGGCAGGTCGTTGTCGACCAGCAGGTTCGACACCAGCCGGCTGAAGTCCGACAACGGCACCGTCCTATCGCCGAGCCGTATCTCCAGCAGCGTCCGCAGCTTGCCGCACCCGTCCCGGCCTTTGCGGGAGTGCCGGCTCAGCGTCCGGGCCATATCCGGCCAGGTGGTCAACCGCTGACGGATGGCCGACTCCACCAGACGTTCCAACCGGCGCACGGTGACGACAGCACCACAGTCGAGCAAGGTCCGACTGATCCCCGTCACCGGGATGCCCCGGATCACGGTCTCGTCCCGCAACGCCCATTGCGTGGTCAGATGGACGCGGGCCCTGGGCACGACGCTGTGGCTGCGGCGGGCGACGACGACCTCGGGGGTCGGGTGCTGGTACATGCCGAGCCCCCAGAGAGCTGCTGCCGATCGATGCGAGGCGACTCCGCCCGACGCCAAGCAGGCGCCAAGTAGACGCGACTCCCACGATTCGGCGACGACGGCGTGGCGATAGACGCCCTTGCGCTCACGAATCCACGAACCAGCCGCCATGCGACGATGGATCTGGCTGGCGCTCATGCCAGCGGCGATCGCCTGGGAACGGGTGATCAGCCCGTACTGCCGCCGAAAGTGATGGTCGACGGTGTTCATGTACTTCCCCTTCTTGCACGTGTAAGTCGCGCTCAGCGCGACTTACACGTGCAATTTCGGATGGTTGAAGGGGGAAGGGGCCGGCGGAGGCGGAAGTTAGGTGCCGGGGGTGGTGACGGCGTTGAGCACGTTGAGGTTGGCCGCCCGGCGGGCGGGGAACACGGCGGCCAGCACCCCGGCCAGGGCGGCGAACAGGATGGCGAACACCAGCGACTCCCACGGGATCGACACCGTGTCGACGATGCCCTCGGGGATGGCGACCACGGCCGCCGTGGCGAACAGCACCCCGAGCACGATGCCGAGCACCGCCCCGAACAGGCACACGATCACCGACTCCCAGCGGATCGTGGCCCGGGTCTGCTCCCGGGTCATGCCCACCGCCCGCAGCAGCCCGATCTCCCGGGTCCGCTCGATCACCGACAGCACGATCGTGTTGATCACGCCCAGGAACGCCACGAACAGGGCGAAGGCCAGCAACAGGTTGATCAGCGTGATCAGCGAGTCGACCTGGCCCTTGGCCGAGTCGAGGTACTCGCCGGTGTTCTGCACCGCGATCGAGCCGAACCCGTCGGCCAGCGACTGCACGTCGGCCTGCACCGCCGTCCGGTCGGCCCCCTCGGCCACCGTGGCCCCCACGAAGAAGTCGTCGGTGGCCTTGACGTGGCGCTCGTAGGTGGACAGATCGATCACGAAGGGGCTGTTGAGCACCGAGTTGTCGTCGAAGATCGCCGACACCGTCAGGTCTTCGGTCTGCAGGTCGGGGAACTCCATCGGCAGGGTGTCGCCCACTTTCAGCCCCCGGCTCTCGGCCTCGTCGGCGAACACCATCACGCCACCGTCGGTCAGGCCGTCGACCGAGCCGTCGGTCACGCCGAACGTGAGCAGCTGCTCGCCGGTGCTGGCGTTGTAGGCCGACACCGACGTGACCTTGCCGTCGCTGAGGCGCACCTCATTGGCCCGGAAGCGGCTGACCACCCCGATCCCGTCGACCTGCTCGATCTGGTTGGCCAGCTCGCCGGAGAACGCCGACCCCGTCTCGTCGTAGATGAACAGGTCGGCCTTGATCGCCCGCTCCAGGGTGGCGGCGAACGTGGTCTTGAGCGACTGGCCCACCACGCCCACGGTGGCCACCAGGGCGATGCCGATGGTGAGGGCGGTGGCGGTGGCCGCCGTGCGCTGGGGCGACCGGGCGGCGTTCTGGCGGGCCAGCCGACCCTCCAGCCCCGCCCCCGAGCCGCCGATGCCCACGGTCTGGCCGCCCCGGGCCAGGCTGGCCAGGATCGACGCCCCGGTGAGCACGGCCACCACCGACACCAGCATCTTGATCACGAACACGATGCCGGAGAGCGGGCCGCCGGGCAGGCCCTTGCCCACGGTGAACGTGAGCACGGGCAACAGGATGCCCATGCCCAGCAGCGCCACCCCCAGAACCGGGGCCCGACCCATCAGGTCGACCACCGGCCCGGCGAACAGCACGCTCAGCATGGCCACCCCCACGAAGGTGAAGATCGCCCCGAACGCCAGTGGCACCAGCACCGACGAGGCGCTCCCCCCGCCGAACAGGCCGAGGCCCATCAGCAGCAGGCCGATGGCCAGCACCACCGAGCCGATCACGATGCGCCGGGTCCGCTTGGACCGCGACGGCGCCTCGTTGCGCATGGCGGCGATGGGCGACACCCGCCCGGCCAGGAACGCCGGCATCAGGGCCGACACGATCGTCGCCACCAGGCCCACCACGAGCGACACGATGATCGTGCGGGGCGAGATCACCGTGGACGTCTCAGGGAACCCGCCCCCGGCCTGGAACGCCTTCTTGATCCCGAACGCCACCACCAGCCCGAAGGCGATGCCGATGACCGAGCCCACCACACCCACGATCACGGCCTCCACCAGCACGCCGCGCCGGATCTGGGCCCGGGTGGCGCCGATGGCCCGCAGCATCCCGATCTGCTGCAGCCGCTGGTTCACCAGGATGGCGAACGTGTTGTAGATGATGAACAGGCTGACGAACAGGGCGATGCCGGCGAAGGTCAGCATGGCGTTGCGGAAGATACCGATGACCTGCTCGAACCCGGCGCTGAAGTCGTCGACGACCTGGGCCTGGTCGAGCACCTCGGCCTCCGGAGGCAGCACCGTCTGCACCGCCGCGATCATGTCGGCCGTGCTCACGCCCGAGGCCCGGGTGAGGGCGATCTGATCGACCTGACCCACCTTGCCGAACAGCTGTTGGGCCGAGGCGAAGTCGAACAGCACGTAGTAGGCGCCGGCGGCCACGCTCGGCTCCACGACGGCGGACACGGTGAAGGTCCGTTCCCCGCCCGGCGTGCTCATCCGCACCTGGTCGCCAACCGACACACCGGCGGCCTTGGCGTAGTTGCTGTCGATCGCCGTCTGGTCGATGCCGTTCGGCGGGGTGCCCTCGGCCGAGGTGATGAACGAGCCCGTGTCGCCGTTCCACGAGAACGAGATCACGGGCCCGCCCTGGGGCTGGACCCGGGAGCCGTCGTCGCGCAGGATCACGAACGGACGGAAGTTCTGTTCCGAGTCGACCCCCACGCCGGGGTCGGCCTCGCCCACCTCGGGCAGGGCGGCCACGGTGGCCACCAGGCTCTCGGGCAGGCTCACCGGGTCCTGGCCGAACTCGGGATCGGCCGCCTGGATCTGGGCGTCGGTCCCGGCGGTGGCGTCCTCGATGAGGCTGGTGAAGGTTCCGCTCAGCGAGTCGCTGAGGATGAAGGCGCCCGACACGAACCCGACACCGGCGACGATGGCGATCGTCATCAGCACGAGCCGGCCGAGGCTGGCCCGGATGCCCCGCAGGGCGAGCTTGATCATGGTCACGGGCTCAGCCTCCGAGCGAGCGGATGCGGTCGTAGACCTGGTCGGCCGTGGGCTTGGCCATCTCGTCGACGATGTGGCCGTCGGACAGGAACAGCACCCGGTCGGCGTAGGAGGCCGAGCGGGGGTCGTGGGTGACCATCACGATCGTCTGGCCCAGGTCGTCCACCGCGGTGCGCATGAAGCTGAGGATCTCGGCCGAGGTGTGGGAGTCGAGGTTGCCGGTTGGCTCGTCGCCGAAGATGATGGCGGGCCGGCTGGCCAGGGCCCGGGCCACCGCCACCCGCTGCTGCTGGCCGCCCGACAGCTCGTTGGGCCGGTGGTTGAGCCGGTCGCCCAGCCCGGTGGCCGCCACCACCTGGTCGAGCCACGCCTTGTCGGGCTTGGCCCCCGCCAGGTCCAAGGGGAGGCGGATGTTCTCCAGGGCGTCGAGGGTGGGGATCAGGTTGAACGACTGGAAGATGAAGCCCACCTTCTCCCGCCGCAGCTCGGTGAGGGCCTTGTCGTTCAGGGTGGACAGGGCCACGCCGCCGATGAAGGCCTCGCCGCTGGTGAGCCGGTCGAGGCCGGCCATGCACTGCATCAGCGTCGACTTGCCCGAGCCCGAGGGGCCCATGATGGCGGTGAAGGCCCCCCGCTCGAACGACACGCTCACGGTGTCCAGGGCGTGCACCTCGGTGTCGCCCCGGCCGTAGATCTTCACCGCATTGACCGCCTGGGCGGCGGCCGAGTCGGACAGGGCAGCGGGCGGCGGCGGCAGGGCCGACGCGCTCGTTTCGGTCTCGGTCATCTGGGCATTCCCTCTCTGCCTCGCCGTTACGGAGGTCCTGGCGGTCTGTGGTCTCCCGGACGTACTGACGGGCTGTACCCGGAACTACTTGTCCGGATGCCCCATCGTTCTTTCAGTGCTGCGTTCTTTCAGCGTCGTTCGTCCAATGCTGTTCAGCGTGCCCTATCGGAGCCAGACCGCGGTGTCGGGGTCGAGACGATCGGGCCGGGCCTGGGGCCCGCTGGCCAGCAGCACCTGGCTGTGCTCGGGCAGGGCCACCGGCTGGGAGCCGTAGTTGACGACGCAGGTGAGGCCCGAGCCCCGGCGGAAGGCCAGCGTGGTGTCGTCGGCCGTGATCCAGTCGAGCTGCTCGTCGGCCACCCCGTGGATCCGGCGCAGGGCGATGGCCGAGCGGAAGAGTTCCAGGCTGGAGGTGGCATCGCCGGCCTGGGCGTCGGCCGAGATCCGGTCCCACCCTGCTGGCTGGGGCAGCCAACCGGCCCCGGAGCCGAACCCGTTGGAGGGGCCGCCCGGGCTCCAGGGCAGCGGCACCCGGCAGCCGTCGCGGCCCCGCAGGGTGTGGCCCGACCGCTCCCACACCGGGTCGTCGAGCACGCTCTCGGGCAGGTCCCAGGCCTCGGGCAGGCCCAGCTCCTCGCCCTGGTAGATGTAGGCCGACCCCGGCAGGGCCAGCAGCAACAGGGCGGCGGCCCGGGCCCGGCGGGCGCCGGCGGCCGCGTCGAGCGCGTCGTGGGGGCCGGTGGCGGGCCAGCTCCGCCAGTCGGTGCCCCGGGGCAGCCCGTAGCGGGTGGTGGCCCGCATCACGTCGTGGTTCGACAGCACCCAGGTGGGGGTGGAGCCCACGTTGGCCGCCGCCTTGGTGGCCGAGTCGATGATGTCGTGCATCTCCACCGCGTCCCAGTTCGCCTCCAGCAGGTCGAAGTTGAACGACTGGTGGTACTCGTCCGGCCGCAGGTACAGGGGCAGGCGCTCGGGGCTGACCCACGCCTCGGCCACCATCATCCGGTCGCCGTCGTAGCCGTCGAGCACCGCCCGCCAGCGGCGCACGATCTCATGGATGCCGTCCCGGTCCCAGTGGGCGTGGTTGGGCAGCTTGGACGACGCCAGCATGCGGGTGGTGGCGTGGTCGAGGTCGGGGTACGAGGGGTCCTTGACGAGGCCGTGGGCCACGTCGACCCGGAAGCCGTCGATGTGCCGGTCGAGCCAGAACCGGAGCACGGCCTCGAACTCGCTCTGCACCTCGGGGTTCGTCCAGTTCAGGTCGGGCTGCTCGGGGGCGAACAGGTGGAGGTACCACTGCCCGTCGGGCAGCCGGTGCCAGGCCGGCCCGCCGAACACGCTCTGCCAGTTGGTGGGGGGCAGGGTGCCGCCGGGCCCCCGGCCGTCACGGATGTGGTAGCGGGCCCGGGCCGGGCTCCCGGGGGCGGCGGCCACGGCCTCGGTGAACCAGGCGTGCTCCACCGAGCTGTGGTTGGGGACGACGTCGGCGATGATGCGGATGCCGTGCTCGTGGGCCTCGGTGATCAGCGCCTCGGCGTCGACCAGATCGCCGTAGCGGCTCTCGATGGCCCGGTAGTCGGCCACGTCGTAGCCCCCGTCGGCCAGTGGCGATTGGTACCACGGGTTGATCCACAGGGCGTCGACGCCGAGGGCCTCGAGATAGGGGAGCTTGGAGCGGAGCCCGTTGATGTCGCCCGTGCCGTCGCCGTTGGCGTCGGCGAAGGAGCGGATGTAGACCTGGTACACCAGGCCCCGGCGCCACCACGGCGCGACCCCGTCGCCGTCGGCCCGCCCGGCCTGGGAGACGTCGGCGGGGGCGGGGTTCGGGTCGGCTCCATGACTCATGGGCTCGACGGTAGCGGAGGCGCTGACCGACACGATGCGCATGATGACGGGCCCCCACCGGCTCCGCCATCGGGCCCGCCCCCGGGCCCGGGGTGGGGCTGGCCCCCGGCCCCGTCGCCCTCCGCCCCGATGCCCGGCGACGGGTGACACACCGGCGAGCGGGGCGGTGACCGGGCACACTGGTGGGGTGCCCGAGGGAGACACGATCCACCGGACGGCCACCCGGCTGGCCGGTGCGCTGCTGGGCCACGCGCTGACCCGGTTCGACGCGCCCCGGGGGCTCGACCGGCCCGCCCGCCGCCCCGGCACCACGCCCGGCCCCACGGTCGCTCCCGCCCGCGGCCCCGCCCTGGGCACGGTCATCGAGGCGGTGGAGGCCCGGGGCAAGTACCTCCTGATCCGTTTCGGCGACGGCTCGGTGCTCGAGACGCACATGAAGATGACGGGATCCTGGCACCTGTACCGCCCGGGGGAGCGGTGGCGCCGGCCGCCGTCGACGGTCCGGGTGGTGGTGGGCACCGACGAGTGGCTGGCCGTGTGCTTCGCCGCCCCCCACGCCGTGCTCCACCGGCCGACGGCCCCGTCGTCGCCGGCGCCGCCCGGGCCGGGGGTGCCGCCCGGCCCGACCCCGGTGGTCCGGCCCGAACCCGGCCCCACCCACCTCGGGCCCGACCTGTGCCGGCCCGAGCCGGCCCTGCCCGACGCCGACGTGGCCGAGATCGTGCACCGCCTCCGCACTCTGGTGCCGCCCGACACCCGGCTCGACACCGCCCTGCTCGACCAGCGCCTGTTCTGCGGGGTGGGCAACGTCTACAAGAGCGAGGTGCTGGCCGCCGCCGGCATCCACCCCGCCACCCCGCTGGCCGCCGTCGACGACGACACAAGCCGCCAGCTGGCGGCCATCGCCCACCGCCTGCTGCGGGCCAACCTGGGCCGCACCGACCGGGTGACCGTGCCCGGCGGGCTCGCCGTGTACGGCCGGGCCGGCCGCCCCTGCCGCCGCTGCGGCACCCCGATCGAACGGGCCCTCACCGGGCCCCACCATCGGAGCACCTACTGGTGCCCGGTCTGCCAGCCCCCGGCCCCCACACCGCATCGCGCCCCCACCCCGGCCCCCACCCCCGGCGTGGGCCTGTCGGCCCAGGTCAAAGGTGCGGGCCCGGCGGCGCCGGGAAAGTAGGCTGGTCGATGATGTCCTGTGCTTCCTGTGGGCGCCCGGTAGCTCTCGATGCCCGGTTCTGCTCCCATTGCGGGGCACCGCAGGCCGCCACCACCGAGGAACGGCGGATCGTCACCGTCCTGTTCGCCGACATCGTGGGCTTCACCTCGCTGGCCGAGGGCATGGACCCCGAGGACGTGAAACACCTGGTGGACCGGGCCTTCGAACGCCTGGCCCGGGACATCCGGGCCTTCGGCGGGGCGGTCGACAAGGTGCTGGGCGACGGCATCATCGCCCTGTTCGGGGCGCCCATCGCCCACGAGGACGACGCCGAGCGGGCGGTGCGGGCCGGCCTGCGCATGCAGGAGACGATCGCCTCCCTGAACGACGCCGGGCCCCGGATCCGGATGCGGATCGGGCTCAACACCGGCGAGGTGCTGGTGGGCACGACCACCGCCGGTGGCGACTACACGGCCATGGGCGACGTGATGAACTCGGCCCAGCGCCTCCAGACCCTGGCCGAGCCGGGTCAGACCCTGGTGGGGGCGGCCACCCGCAACGCCACCGGCGACGCCATCGCCTACCTGCCGGCGGGCGAGATGACGGCCCGGGGCCGGGAGCGCCCGATCGAGGCCTGGGTGGCGGTGGAGGCGCTGCGGCCCCCCGGCCTGCACCGCCAGCGGGGTGTGGCCTTCGTCGGCCGCCGCCACGAGCTGGCCATGCTGGAGGCCCAGGCCCGCCTGGCTGTCGACGGCTCCCGGGCCCAGCTGGCGATCGTGGTGGGCGAGGCGGGCATGGGCAAGACCCGCCTGGCCTCCGAGGCGGCCCACGCGATGGAGCTGACCTTCGGGGCCGAGGTGATCGAGGGCCGGTGTCTGCCGTACGGCGAGGCCAACGTGTGGTGGCCCATCGCCGACCTGATCCGCCAGCTGTTCGACATTCCGCCCGACGCCGACATCGACGCCGGCGAAGACATCCTGCGCCCGGCCCTGGCCGCCCGGCTCGACGCCGCCTCGGCCCGGGACCTGGACCGCACGGCCACCGCCCTGCTCCACGCCCTGGGCTACGACACCCCCCTGCGGGGCGGCGACCGCAACCGGAACCGGTCGGAGGTGAAGCTGGCCTTCACCACGGTGCTGGAGACCGACCTGGTCCACAGCCCGGTGGTGATGGTGCTGTCCGACATGCACTGGGCCGCCGCCGCCGTGTGGGAGCTGGTGGATCATCTGCTCACCGAGCTGGCCCGCCACCGGTTGATGGTGGTGGCCACATCGAGGGGCGGCGGCGACGACGAGCTGGCCCCCCGGGGCCGCCGCTACGGGCTGTCGGTGATCCAGCTCGGGCCGCTCGACGATCTGTCGGCCGCCGCCCTGCTGGCCGAGATGGGGCTCGAGATCGCGCCCAACGCCGTGGCCGACCTGGTGGACCGGGGCGCCGGCAACCCCCTGTTCCTGGAGGAGCTGGCCGGGCTGGTGGCCAAGCGGGGCCTGGCCCCGCTCACCTGGGCCGACACCGATCCCGAAGACCTCCCCGCCACCCTGCGGGGGATCATCGCCGCCCGGCTCGACGAGCTCGATCCGGGCGAACGGTCGCTCCTGGAGGACGCTTCGGTGCTGGGCCGTACCGGCGCCGTGGAGGCCCTGGTGACCCTGGCCCACGAGATGCGGGGCAGCGACGACGTGCTGGCCGACCTGAACCGCCTGGTGGAGAAAGACCTGCTCGACCTCGACGGCACCCGCTACCGCTTCCGCTCCGATCTGGTGCGCGACGTCGTGTACGGGCGCCTGACCAAGACCACCCGGGCCCTCCAGCACTTCGGCATCGCCCAGTACCTGGAGAAGAGCCAGGGGCCCATGGTGCGCAACTCGGTGGCGGTGGCCATCGCCGAGCACTACCGGGCGGCGGCCCAGCTGTCGGCCGAGGTGGCCCTGGTGCCCGGGATCGACCGGGTCGACGTGGTGAGCCGGGCCCTCAACTGGCTCGACCAGGCCGGCGAGCGGGCCCTGATCGCCGGCGAGCCCCGTCAGGCCGCCCGCTGGTACGACTCCGGCGTGGCCCTGGCCACCGACGACGCCGGGCTGGCCTGCTTCGTCTACGGCCGGGCCAAGGCCCGCACCGAGATGCACGACATCGCCGGGGCCCGGGCCGACCTCGACCGGTTGGAGGCGCTGTCCGACATCGATCCGGTCACGGCGGCCAAGGCCCTGCTGGTGCGGGGCGACGTGGACCGCAAGGCCGGCGACCTCGACCTGGCGGCGGCCCGCCTGCGGGAGGCGGCCGACCGGCTGGCCGCCTTCAACGTGACCGACCAGCAGTCCCTGGCCCTGCGCCTGCTGGGCATGACCGAGATGGTCCGGGCCCACGACGCCCTGGCCCGCCAGGCGCTGGAGAGCTCCCGGGCCGTGGCCCTGGCCGCCGGCGACCGCCGGGGCGAGGCCTGGGCCCTGCAGACCCTGGCCTGGCACGCCTTCCGCCTGGGGCGGGTGGGGGAGGCCCGGGCCCTGGTGGAGCAGGCCATCGACATCTTCAACGAGATCGACGACCAGGGCGGGATCGTGTGGGCCCAGGGCGTGCTGGCCTGGGTGGCGTTCCACACCGGGGCCTGGGACGAGGCCCAATTGCTGGTCGACACCGTGCTGCCCGAGACCCGGCGCCGGGGCGATCCGTGGACCGAGGGGATCATGCTGAACCTCGACGCCGCCCTGCACCTGTGGTCGGGTCGGGCCCAGATGGCCCAGAACCTGGCCCAGGAGGCCCGCGACGTGGCCGACCGCCTCGACGACTCGACACTCGGGGTGCAGGCCAGGGCCCTGCAGGGGCGGGCCATGGTGGCCCTGGGACGGATCGAGGACGGTACCGAGGTGCTGCTGGAGGCCTACTCCCTGGCCGACGTGGCCGACGACAGTGAAAGCCGGCGCCGGGCCGTGAGCTCCAACTGCGCCTCGGCCGCCCGGCTGGGCGAGCCGGAGCGGGCCATCCGCTGGGCCGCCCGGTTCGAGAGCCTCCACGAAGACCCCGGCGTGGTGGGCGAGATCGACCTGATCGTGTCGCTGGCCCTGGCCATGCTGCAGCGGGGGTCGGTGGCCGAGGCGGCCAGCCAGCTCCGCTGGGTGCAGGACGCCTCGGCCGGCACCGTCGGCTACTTCGCCGACTCCGTGGGGGCCATGGTGGCGGCGGCCCAGGGCCGGCTCGACGAGGCCGAGCGCCTGGCCGGGCGCACCCTGGCCGGCACGTCCACCTACCTGGACCGGATCTACGCCCTGTTGACCCGGGCCGGGCTCCGCACCCGGGCCGGCGACGAGGCGGGCCGCAACGGGGCCCTGGCCGACGCCCGGGCCATGGTGGAGCGCACCGACGACCAGCCCACCCGGCTCCTGATCGACCTGGTGGCCGCCCTCTACGGCTCGGGATCGCTGGTGGACGCCGATCAGGCCATGCGTGACGGCGGCATGGACCCCGCCGGCTGGACCACCGCCTGGAGCCTCATCGCCCGCCCCGCCACCCCCAGCTCCGCCTGACCGTCCGTCAGCGGCCCTCGGCCGGACGCGCCGGTGGCGGCCGCCCGAAGGCAACCGCCACCGGTGACGAGACGAGAGCTGCCTACAGGTTGGGCTGCTTGGTGATCCGCAGGTAGGGCTTCTTCTTCTCGAAGCCGGCAGGAAACAGCTTGGTGGCCTCTTCGTCGGACAGGGCCGGCACCACGATCACGTCGTCGCCGTGCTTCCAGTTCACCGGCGTGGCCACCTTGTAGCCGTCGGTGAGCTGCAGCGAGTCGAGCACCCGGAGGATCTCGTCGAAGTTGCGCCCGGTGGACGCCGGGTAGGTGATCGTGAGGCGGACCTTGTCGTTGGGGTCGATCACGAACACCGACCGCACCGTGAGGGTGTCGTTGGCGTTGGGGTGGATCATGTCGTAGAGGGTGGCGACGTTGCGGTCGGTGTCGCCGATGATCGGGAAGTTGACCGCCTGCCCCTGGGTCTCCTCGATGTCACCCACCCAGTTCTTGTGGTCGGCCACCGAGTCGACGCTGAGGGCCAGCACCTTGGCGTTGCGCTTGGCGAACTCGTCCTTCAGCTTGGCCGTGTAGCCGAGCTCGGTGGTGCACACCGGGGTGAAGTCCTTGGGGTGGGAGAACAGCACGGCCCACGACCCGCTTTTCCAGTCGTGGAACGAGATCTCCCCTTCGGTGGTGTCAGCGGTGAAATCGGGAGCGATGTCTCCCAGCCGGAGAGCCATGGGTGCGCCTTTCGTCGAGCCTACGGCTCCAGTTGTACCCGATCCAGACACGAAAACCCAACTAACCTGGTCGGGTTTATCGGCTATGGCCTGAGCAGGGCAGGCCCCGAGGCTAGGGCCGCGTGGTCGGTGTGACCTGCTCCACCGTCACCGGCACGCTCGCCGGGGGAGCCGGGATCAGCAGCTGCTGGCCGGGCTTGAGCGTGTTGGGGTCCGAGATCCCGTTGGCCGCCGCCAGCGACCGGGTGGAGATCCCGAACTTGGAGGCGATGCCCGACAGGGTGTCGCCGTCTTCCACCACATAGGCGGTGGCGCCGGCCGACGCCGGATTCAGCCCGACCGGGTTCGACCCGGCCGGCCCCACCACGGCCGGCGGCTGCGACAGGGGCGTGGTGGTGGACCCCGCCGGCGCCGCCCCGGCGCCGGCGCCGGTGGGGGCCAGAGCGCCGGGCGCGGTGGAGACCACGGCGTCGGGGCTGGTGATCGACACCCCGGCGATCGACGGGTCGGCGCTGGGATCACCCAGTGCATCGGGCGGGGCCGACCGGCCGCAGCCGGTGAGGACCAGACCGAGACCCAGGGCGACACCCAGGGCAGGCGTCAGTGCCTGGTGACGTCGTGACGACAAGAATCGCGCTGCTCGCATCGTTAGGGGAACCTCCGAACCGCGTCCGAGTATGGCTCAACCACCACCCCGGCCTGAGGGATCCCCAGCGCTACTGCCCAGCGGTCACTGTACCCCCGCCGGGGCGACAGCGGAGATCACTTGCGGCGGGACCGGTCGCGCGACCGGCGGTTGGGGCGCACCTGGTCCCGCACATCCTCCGCCTCGGCCCGGGCCCGGGCCTCGGTGCGGCGGACCCGGTCCTCGATCTGGTCGTCCTGGATGACCAGCTCCACCAGCAGATCCCGGTAGTGCTCCAGCCGCCGCAGGGGGATCAGCCCCCGGGCCACCGCCGCCCGCACCGCGCACCCCGGCTCCTGCTGGTGCTCGCAGTCGGCGAAGCGGCAGGTGGCCCCCTCCCGGTCGATCTCGGGGAACGCCTTGGCCAGGCCGTCGTGGGCCTGCCACAGCCCGATCTCCCGCACCCCCGGGGTGTCGATCATCAGCCGCCCGTCGGGTAGGGGGATCAGGTCCCGGGTCACGGTGGTGTGGCGCCCCTTGTGGTCGCCGGCCCGCACCTCCCCCGTACGCTGCACCTGCCCGTTCGACAACCGGTTGACGAGGGTCGACTTGCCGATGCCGGACACGCCGAGCAGGGCCATCGTGTGGCCGGGGGGTACCAGGTCCCGCAGCCGGCCCAGGTTGTGGTCGGTCACCACCGACAGCGGCAGCACCTCCACTCCCTCGGCCACCCCGGCCAGCTCGGCCGCCGCCGCCTCCGGGTCGTCCACGGCGTCGGCCTTGGTCAGCACCACCACCGGCCGGGCGCCGGACTGCCAGGCCACCACGAGCTGGCGTTCCAGGCGCCGCAGGTTCAGCTCCCGGTCGAGCCCGTGCATCACCAGCACCACGTCGATGTTGGCCGCCAGCACCTGGGGCTCGGGGAGGCGGCCCGGCGCCCGCCGGCACAGCGCCGTGGTCCGTTCGGCCAGGGCCACCAGGATCGGGCCGTCCCGGGGGTCGAGGCGGACCAGGACGAAGTCGCCGGTGGCGGGGGCGTCGCCCAGCCCGGTGCGCCCGGTGCCCGACGCCGCCAGGAGGGCGTCGCCCCCGGTGAACACGAGCGAGAAGCCCCGGTTGACCCGGGCCAGCCGCCCCTTCACCAGTGGACCCTCGCCGCCCTCGGCCAGGGCCGGGCCCACCTCCTCGGCCCACCGGTCGAGTCGCTCGGTCCATCCCAGCGAGGCCAGGGTGGGGGTGAGCTGGGCCAGGTCGTCGAGGGCGGGGGCGCCGGAGGCCACTGGTCAGCCCACCGGCCCGGCGCCGGGGGTCACAGCCAGGGTCTCGTCGAGGAAGGCGAGCTGGAGCCGGAGCAGGTTCTCGGCCACCGCCACCTGGGGGGTCATGTGGGTGACGCCCGACAGGGGCAGCACCCGGTGGGGGTAGCCCCGGGACAGCAGGGCGGTGCTGAACCGCAGGGTATGGGCCGCCACCACGTTGTCGTCGGCCAGACCGTGGATGAGCAGCAGGGGCCGGGTGAGGGGGGCCAGCTCCAGCCCGTCGGCACCGGCTCCGCCGTCCTCGGTCTCCCACCACAGATTGCTGCGCCGGTAGTGCTCGGGGTGCTCGGCCGGATGGCCCAGGTAGCGCTCGGTGTAGTGGGTGTCGTAGAGGCGCCAGTCGGTCACCGGCGCCCCGGCCACGGCGCTGTGGAACCGGTCGGGCCGGCGCAGCAGGGCCAGCGCCGCCAGGTACCCGCCGAACGACCAGCCCCGGATCGCCACCCGGCCGGCGTCGAGGAACGGGTGGCGATCCAGCACGGCGTCGAGGGCGGCCAGCTGGTCGTCGAGCACGGGGCCGGCCAGGTCGCCCCGCACCGCCCGTTCCCAGGCCGGGCCCCGGCCCGGCGTGCCCCGACCGTCGGTCACCACCACGGCGTAGCCGTGCTCGGCGAACCAGCGGGACACCAGGTGGGGGTTGTGGTTCTTCAGCACCCGCTGGGCGTGGGGGCCGCCGTAGGGGTCGAGCAGGACCGGCAGGGGCGACGAGCCGTCGTGGCCCGACGGCAGGAACACGGCGCTGGGCAGCTGATCGGGCCCCAGGCGGCAGAACAGGGGGGCGGCGGCGAAGCCGGCCTGCACCCCGTGGTCGGTGATCGAAGCCACGGGATCGCCCGGCAGCAGGCTGCCGGGGCCGCCCAGGCGGTGGACCGTGATCCGGGGCGGACCCGGCTCGGGGCCGGCGGCGGTGAGCACCACCGTGGCCCCGTCGACCACGGCCCCGTGCACGCCGGCTCCGGTGGTCAGCAGCTCCAGGGACCCCGCCGGGCCGCCGGCCGGGCCGGCGAGCGGCACGAGGCCGACCTGGATCTCGCCCGGCTCGTCGCCCACGGTGAGCGACACCGCCGCCGCCTGGCGCCCGCCGGGCCGGTCGACGAGCCCCAGCAATGAGCGGATCTGGTGGCCGTCGCCGGTGAGGGGGGTGCCGTCGAGCACGAGCCGGCGGGCCGCTCCCTGATCCTCCACCGTGAGCAGCCCGGCGTCGCACCACCGGGGCGACCCGGCCACCAGCTCCACCCAGATCCCGTCGGTGATCGCCCGTCGCTCGGTGAGGGCCCCGGTGGCGGGGTCGAGCTCGGCGATCGACACCGTGCGCTGATCCCGGGTCTGGCGCACCACCAGCGGCGGCCGGTCGTCGGCCCACACCACGTCGGCCAGGTACTCGTAGCGCCCGAACTCGCTCCACTGGATCTTCTCGTGCGACCCGTCGAGCTGCACCAGCTCGAGGCTGACGGCGGCATTGAGGGCGCCGGCCGCCGGGTAGCGAACGGCCTGGGGCTCCCGGGCCGGATGGGCCGGGTCGCCGATCCACCACACCGGCACCGTGTTCTCGTCGACCCGGGCCACCAGCAGGCTGCGGCCGTCGGGGGCCCACCAGTAGCCGGCCTGGCGTTGCATCTCCTCGGCCGCCACGAACTCGGCCCGGCCGAAGCTCACCAGGGGATCGGGGTGGGAGCGCAGCACCCGATCGGTCCCCTCGCCGAGCTCCGCCACCCGGAGATCACCGCCGTCCACGTAGGCCACGGCCGTGCCGGGCCCGTTGAGGCGGGGGTCGTACACCGAGCCCGCCACGTCGGGAGCGGTCACCGCCCCCGAGGCCACGTCGACCACGAACAGAGCGCCGGCCAGGGCGAAACAGGCCCGGGCCCCGGCGTCGTCGGTGGCGTAGGCCACGATGCCCGACGCGCTCTCCCGGGCCCGTTCCCGCCGGGCCCGCTCCGCCGGGGGCAGGCTGGCCGAGGGGTCGAACAGGGCCGCCGGGTCCACCACCAGGCGTTCCTGCCCGCCGGCCAGATCGAGCTCCCACAGGCACAGCACCGGGTCGTCGGACGCCTTGGACCGGCAGAACAGCACCCGGCTGCCGCCTCCCACCACCCGCAGGTTGCGGGCGGTCCCGAGGGTGAAGCGGGCGGTGCGGGCATAACGGGCCGGAAAATCGGCCAGCTCGGGCGAGAGCGCAGAGGCGGGCGTGGTCACCCGTCTTACCGTAAACCCAACCCCGCTCGATAGCATGCGCTGACGTGCGCCGTGGCAACGGTTCCGGGACACTTGCCCGGGCGCCCGGTAGCCAGGAACAAGACAGGAGCTGACAACGATGGTGAAGGTCTGGATAGACCAGGATCTTTGTACGGGCGACGGCCTCTGTGCCGAGATCGCGCCCGACGTCTTCTTCGGTCAGGACGACGGCCTCTACTACGTGAAAGAGGCTCCGGAGAACTTCGGTGCCGAGAAGCTCTACGACGGCAAGGCCAACCCGGCCGGCGCCGAGGGCATGGCCCGGGTCCCCGAGGACGGCCTCGACCGCGTGATCGAGGCCGCCGAGGAATGTCCCGGCGAATGCATCTTCATCGACGTCGAGGAGTGATCAACCCCGGTTGATCCGGCTGGCCCTGGCGGCCGGCAGAAAACAGATCGAAAAGCACCAGGGAGCTGAGCCGAAGGGCTCAGCTCTCGTCGTTCCGGGCCGACGGTGGCCGGGTGCGTGTTGCTGCTGCGTTCCCACCCCTGGTGCTCGTCTCCGGTCTGGGCCTGATGGCCTGGCAGTGGGGCGCGGTGTCGGGCGCCTACACCCACCCCTCCGCCCCCGCCGCCGACGTCCAGCTCACCGGGATCGACCTGGCCGTCGAGACCACGCCGGTCGGCCCGTCGCCCTTCCTGGTCACCCCGGCCCCCGACACCAGGGCCCAGTCGCTCGACCTGGTCTACGAGCCGCCGGCGGCCCCCGAGGCCAAGCCCACCATCACCGGGGGCCGGGCCACGCTGAGCGGCTCCGTGACCCTCCCCACCGGCCCCGCCGCCGGGGCCACCATCCGCCTCGAGCGCCACACCGCCGACGGCGTGGCCATGGCCGACGTGACCGCCGGGCCCGACGGCACGTGGAAGGCGGGCGGCATCCAGGGCGGCCGCTACCGGGTGCGGGCCTGGCTCAAGGGCCAGGCCACGATGACCGGCTCCACCGTCTTCTTCCTCGGCGGCGACGAGCGCCGCCCCCTCGACTTCGCCCTCGACCCGGTCGACACCACCCCGAAGATGTCGTTCTCCAAGAAGGGCGACATCTTCCTCGGCGGTAGCGGCACGGTGGCGGTGTCGATGAAGGTTCGCTCGGTCGACGACGACGGCGTGGCCGTCACCAACGGTCTGGCCGGCGCGATCATCACCCTCACCCCCACCGGCTCGGCCACGCTCGGCGCCGGCACCGCCGCACCGGTGCCGGGGGCGTCGGCCACGGCCACCGCCGACGGCGACGGGGTGGCCCGCTTCGTCCTCACCTGCAACACGCTCGGCACCACCACCGCCGTGATCACCCACCAGGATCAGCGGGCCACGGTGGACCTGCCGGCCTGCATCCCGGTGCCGCCTCCCCCCACCACCGTGCCCGATCCGGCCGCCGCGCCCCCGGTCAACCCGGCCGCCATCGGGGCCAGCTCGTCGCCCACGCCCACCACCGTGCCCGCCGGCGCCCGCCCCGGTTCGGGAGGCACCCGTGGCTGAGCGGATCACCTGGACCGACCGTCTGGCCAACGTCATCTCCACCGTCCTGCGGCTCAGCACCGCCACCCTGGTGGCTCTGGTGGTGGTGCCGCCGGCCACCGTGGGCGTGGCCGTGGCCACCCTGATCTACGGGCCGCTCCCGGCGGGCAAGCTGCCCGACGAGAAGCCGGCCATCACCGCCGAGCCGTCCACCGTGGTGGACGCCAACGGCGACGAGATCGCCGTGTTCCGCCGGTTCGACCGCACCGTGCCGGTCACCTGGGACGACATCCCGGTGTCGGTCCGCCAGGCCGTGGTGGCCATCGAGGACCAGCGGTTCTGGCAGCACAACGGCATCGACTACGAGGGCATCGGGCGGGCCGCCCGCATCAACCTGGCGGTGGGCGAGGTGGCCCAGGGCGGCTCCACCATCACCCAGCAGTACGTGAAGAACGTCTACCTGTCACGCGAGCAGACGATCGAGCGCAAGGTGGAGGAGGCGCTGCTGGCCATCGAGGTGGAGAAGCGGATGACCAAGGAGGACATCCTCCTCGGGTACCTCACCTCGTCCTACTTCGGCGACGGCGCCTACGGGATCGGGGCGGCGGCCGAGGTGTACTTCGGCAAGCCGGTCAGCCAGCTCGACCTGTCCGAGTCGGCCCTGCTGGCCGGCCTGGTGCAGGCCCCCACCCGCCTGTCGCCCCGCAACGACCTCGACGCCGCCGAGAGCCGCCGGGTCATGGTGCTGCAGGCCATGTTGGACCAGGGGTACATCACCCTCGACCAGTTCCAGACCGAGGCCGCCCGCCGGCTGTGGCCGGCCGACAGCGACACGCCGGCCACCGGCCCCGCCACCCTGATCGCCCCCCGCCCGGTGAAGGGCGCCATCCGGTTCCCCTACTTCGTCGACTGGGTGGAGAAGACCCTGGTCGACCAGCTGGGGCCCGACCTCGTCTACACCGGCGGGCTACGGATCGAGACCACCATCGACCCCCGCCTCCAGGGGGCGGCCGAGCAGGCCGTGGCCAAGCGCCTGGAGCGCACCGAGTACCCGGTGGACATGGCGATGGTGTCGCTGGAACCGGGCACCGGCCACGTGCTGGCCATGGTGGGTGGGCGCGACTACGCCTTCAGCCAGGTCAACCTGGCCACCGGCGGCACCACCGGGTTCCAGCCGGGCTCGTCGTTCAAGCCGTTCGTGCTGGCCACCGCCCTGTCGCAGGGCGTCAGCCCCGACACCCGGTATCCGGCCCCCGGCACCTGGCGGGTGCCCGGCTGCCAGGGCGACTGCACGATCTCCAACTACGACGGCGCCGGCCACGGCAACATCCCCCTGCGGGAGGCCATGCGGGCGTCGGTCAACACCGTGTTCGCCAAGCTGGTGGTGGACGTGGGCGTGGACAACACGGTGGCCATGGCCCGCAGCCTCGGCCTCGAGCGGCTCGACCCCAACCACAACTACGGGGCCTCGCTGGCCCTGGGGGCAGCCGAGACGTCGCCCCTGGAGATGGCGTCGGCCTACGGCACGTTCGCCAACCGGGGCGTGCGGGCCGCGCCAACCGGCGTGCTCAAGGTGATCGACCGGGACGGCAACGTGATCGTCGACAACACCCACCCCACCGGCACCCCGGTGCTGGACCAGAAGGTGGCCGACAACGTGACCGACGTGCTCACCGGCGTGGTGGAGCGGGGCACGGGCAAGACGGCCCGCCTCGAGGGCCGCCCGGTGGCGGGCAAGACGGGCACGGCCCAGAGCTACCGGGCCGCCTGGTTCGTGGGCTACACGCCCCAGGTGGCCACTGCGGTGTGGATGGGCCACGCCGACGGGCAGCACTCGCTCACCGGCGTCAACGGGGTGCGGGTGGTCACCGGCGGCACCCATCCGGCCATCGCCTGGCACGACTACATGGCCGTGGCCATGGAGGGCAGGGAGGTGATGGCCTTCCCCGTGCCGGAGAAGATCACGCCGCCCCCCAAGACCAAGAAGACGAAGAAGAACAACGCCGCCACCCCCGCTCCGGAGTCCGGCGCCTCCGGCACCGGAGGGGGCATCACCACCGAGCCGGAGCCGAACGAGATCGGGGACCGCCAGAAGCCGGGGGTGCTGGCCGACAACTGCGGTGGCAAGGCGTGCCAGCGCCAGGGGGTACCCGACGTGCCGTCGCTACCCGAACCCGAGGTGCCGGTGACCCTGCCGCCGGCCTCCGCCGCCGCCGGTCTGGCCCCGGCCGGCCCCACATCCGCAACCACCACCAACCCGACCCGGGGGAGATGAGATGACGACCGCGACGCCACCCAAGGGCTCGTCGACCTCCAAAGGCACCGGCTCCGGTAGCGGTGCCGGCAAGGGGGCCGGCACCGGCACCGGCAACGGCACTGGCAAGGGCTCCACCCGGGACTGGTCGGCCACCGCCGGCTCGGGAAGCACCTCCGCCGGGGCGGCGGCCTCGGCCCGCCGCTCGGGCACCACCCGCACCAACGCCGGCCGGGCCGCCGCCGCCCGCACCGGGGGCAAGGTGAGCGCGGCGCGGGGCAAGGCCGGCACGGCCGCCGCCGTGGCCGCAGCCGCCGCCCGCGCCGCCGAGGGCTCCACCACCGGATCGGCCCGCACCGCGGCCGGCAAGGCGGGGACCGACCAGCGCTCGGGCTCGAACCGGCCCCAGCCGGCCTCGACGGCCCTGGTCGTGGCCGAGCGCCCCGGCCTGCCGGTGGTCTCGGGGGCTACCGGGTCGGGCAACGCCACCAGCACCACGTCCACGTCAACCACGTCGTCCACCTCCCCCTCGTCGTCCACCACCACCGATCTCGACGGGGCCTCGGTGGAGACGATCACCGTGGGCGAGGCCCGGGCCCGCTCCCGGTTCCGCAGCCCCGACGGGCGCCGCCTGCTCGTCACCCCCCGGCTTCGCCCCGTGGACGGCGAGCCGGCCCGGCCCCCGGCCGACGACACCGACGCGGCGGGTGAGCCGTTCGTGGCCCCCACCAACCCGGTGTCCAAAGCCGTCACCCGGCGCCGCTGGGAGCGCAAGGGGTTCGTGCCCGTCACTCCGGGTCGGGTCAAGATGCGCCACCGGATCCTGCCCCGCAGCGTGATCGGGATCGCCACCATGCTGCTGTTCTTCGGGCTCGGCGTGGGGTTCAGCGGTGCCGCCTTCTACGCCTACTACGACCAGCGGCTGGCCCAGAACGAGGAGACCGTGAGCCGCTTCGTCAACGGCTTCGACAAGCAGTTCACCGATGCCGTGGGCGCCGTCGACGAGCTCCGGGTCCAGGCCGTGGACGACATCCGGGCCGAGATGGTGCCGATCGAGGGCATCGTGGCCGACGCCAACGGCGTGTCCACCCTGCCGGCCTCGGTGGGGCCGTCGGTGTGGCAGCTGGAGACGAAGGACGAGGCCGGCAACCTGCTCACCGGGGCCGCCTTCGCCGTGCTGCCCCACGACGGCGGCACCGCGTTCGTGACCAGCTACTCGCTCGTCGCGGCGTCGACCACCGAGCCGGCGCCGGCCATCGAGCTGGTCAAGCGCACCCAGAGGATCCCGGCCCAGCTGTGGGCCTGGGACCCCGACCGTGACCTGGCCCTGGTGGTGGTCAAGGAGGTCATCCCTCCCCTGTCGCTGGCCAGCGACGTGGACCAGGTGACCGCCGTGGGCGGCCGGGTGTTCGCCATGAGCGGGGTGGGCGGCCAGGGCTCCACCGCCTCGCCCGGCACCCTGCTCGACCACTCCCAGTCGGGCCTCCAGCACACGGCGGCGGTGGGCACCCTGTTCCAGGGCGGCCCCCTCGTCACCGGCGACGGCCGGGTGATCGGGATGGCGTCGCTCGGCTACCGACCCAACGGGATCGACCCCGGCGACGTCCGCCAGGCCCCCGACGTGGCTGCCCTGTGCGCCAGGATCCTGCACTGCGCCAAGGCGGCCGAGGTCATGACGGTGGACCTGAACACCGAGGCCCCTGCCGCCGGTACGCCCACCAACCCCGGCACCGAATCCGCTCCCGCCGGCGACTAGGGGCCGGTCCGAAATGAGGACCTGAGGTGCGCTGAGCGCACCTCAGGCTCCTCAGAATGGGGTCGGACTACTTCGACAGGCCCATGAAGCGGCGGGCGTTGGTGTAGGTGACGTCGCCGAACAGCTCGGGCTGGGGGAGCTTGGCGAACGTCTCCTCCAGCTCGCCCAGGGCGCCGGGGAACGTGCAGTCGTAGTGGGGGTAGTCGGAGCCCCACACCACCGTGTGGGCCAGGCCCATCTCGGCCACCTGGGCGAACGCCTCGCCCTCGCCCGCCTCCATGGTGACGAAGCACTGCTGGGCGAAGATCTCCGTGGGGTCGCGCTTCAGACGGGGCACGAGGTGGCCCATCGACTGCTTGTGGTCGTCGAGGCGCTCCAGCCAGAACGGCAGCCAGCCCAGGCCGCTCTCGAAGAACCCGACCCGGAGCCGGGGGTGGTCGTCGAGGATGCCGCTGGCCACCACCTCCATCACCGAGGCCATCTGCTCGAACGGGTGGCACACCATGTGGACGTAGAACTGGTTGGTGTAGCGGGTGCGGGCGAAGCTCGTCATCTTGGAGCCGAAGCTGCCGTGGACGGCCACCGTGAGGTCGTGGTCTTCCGCTGCCGACCACACCCGATCCATCTCCGGTGAGTACAGCTCGAGGCCGTTGTAGCGCTCGGGGCGGAAGGTGAGGCCGGTGAAGCCGTGCTGGGCCAGGAAGGCGATCTCGGCCACGGCGGCGTCGACCGACTGCAGGGGGCAGACCCCCATGCCGTACAGCCGCTCGGGGTTCACGGCGATGAAGTCGGCCATCCAGCGGTTGTAGGCCCGGGCGTTGGCGGCGGCCACGTCGGGCCGGGTGATGTCGCCGGCCAGCAGGTCGAGCGAGGGGAACATGAGGGCGGCGTCGAGGCGCTCGGCATCCATCACCTCGAGCCGTTCGGCCGGGTCCCAGCTGCCGGGGAGGATGTCGTCCCAGGTGATGTCGGGGTTGGCGTAGGAGCCGGGGATGCAGGCCGGGGCGGCCGACGTGCCCGTTGCCTTGCCCTCCACGAACAGGTTGTCCCTCCCGGCATCGGTGAGGCCCGCCTGCAGGATCAGATCCCGGTACTCGGGGTCGCAGTACTCGGTCCACACCGACGTCGGCTCGCAGATGTGGGCGTCGGCGTCGTAGACCGGTGTCCGGTCCTCAGTCTTGATCGGTCCCATGCCAGAGTCTCGCGCCGGCGGGCCACCGGCCGCACACTGTCACAGGGGATGCTCATACTTGGAAGATGGTGAGGCGAAGGCGGGGTGCGATGGCGTCAGAGATGGAGGTTCGGGAGATGGGCCAGCCGGCGCTGACCGACCCGCAGATGTCGGCCGCCGTGCGCAAGCTCAACGCCGCGTTGGCCTGGCTCGACGGGAGCCGGCTCGACCGCCTGCGCGACGACGATCTACTGGCCCTGGCCGGAGCGTTGGCCGTGTCGGGTACCCATCTGGTGGGGGTGGTGGCCGAGCTGCGCGACGAGTTGGCCCGGCGGGGTGCGGCCTCCGTCGTTTCGAGCCGTGACGGGCCCCCACCCTAGGATGGGCGGGCATGACCGCGATGAGCATCGACGCCGACGAGGCGGCCCGGGCCGCCTACTACGCCGAGGGCGAGGCCCGGGCGCTGGCCCTGCCCAACCGGGGTCCGATCCGCTTCACCGCCAGCGGCGAGGTCCATCCCGACATCCTCAGCGCCTACCGCACCTACGGCTTCTACGTCTTCACCGGCGTGGTCGGCCCCGAGGAGCTGGCCGAGCTGCGGGCCGAGGCCAGCGACGTGCTGGAGCGGGCGCCGTATCCCACCAAGGCGTCGCCGGTCGACCGGCACGGCCGGCCCGCCCTGGGGGCCGACTGGGAGCGCAGCCCGTGGCTGATGGCCCCGCCCCTGTCCGACCCGGTGGGCGGCACCAAGCTCAACCACGGCCGGCATCCGGTGAAGATGCACGAGCCAGCGGCGGCGGCCGACGCCCCGGCCGAGGTGCCGTACCTGATCCAGGCCGGGCTGGAGATGATGGAGACGTTCCTGCGGGTCTACGGCCACCCCGGCCTGCTCCGGGTGGCCGAGGCCGTCCATGGGCCCGACTTCACCCCGTTCACCGACGTGGTGTTCGTGAAGCTGCCGGGGCTCGGCCCGTCGGTGGCGTGGCACCAGGACGGCCAGCTCCTGTGGGACGACCCGAGCTGGGACGGCGACGCCCACGGGTTCAACTTCCAACTCCAGCTGTACGGGTCGAACCCGGCCAACGGGGTGTGGGTGGTACCGGGCAGCCACCGGGAGGGCAGGATCGACATCACGGCCCGGGTGGAGGCCAACGGGGGCTCCGAGCGCCTGCCCGACGCCGTGCCGATCGTGGCCGCTGCGGGCGACGTGTCGATGACCAACCGCCAGAGCCTGCACGGCTCGTACGCCAACAACTCCGACAGCACCCGGATCACGGTGAACTTCGGGTTCCACCGCTACTCGTCGGTGGTGGGCCGCACCGGCGTGCTCAACGGGTCGGGCAACGCCTACACCCCGGAGTACATCGAGCGCCGGGCCCGCTGCATCCCGGTGGCCGTGGCCGCCCGGGCCCAGCGTTTCCCCCACGAAGACCGCTACGTGTACGCCCCCCTGGCCCACGATCCCGGCGTCAACCGCTACGACAGCGAGACCCGCCGCACCGTCATCGACGGCTGCCACCTCTACGACCTCGGCATCTGACCGGCCGGGAGCCGGTCACGGCTGCATCCTCGGATCGCTCGTGGGATCGGCGTAGGGGGCCGGACAACCGTGATCGGTGGCGTCGGGGCGCAGCTCGTAGTGCCAGGGCTCGTTGTCGTAGGTCGGGCAGAGCCCGTACCGGCCGCCGTGCTCGGCCAGCCACGCCCGGGCACCGGCCGGCCCGACATCGACCGCCTTCCCCGCCACGTGAGCCGACCGGTCGGGGGCGGCCACCCACCGTGCCGCTTCGTCCCGCCCGCCATGGTCGGCGATCGCCTCGTCGAGCAGCTCGGCCTGATAGGCGGCTGATCGCCAGCCACTGTTGACGACGATCTCGATCCCGTCGCCGGCCGCATCGTCGGCGGCGGCCCACAGGGCGGCGAGGAGCGCCGGATCGAGCTTGGCCACCCCGGTGACGTCGGTGTCGAACACCGTCGTGCCGTCGGGAACAGCGCCATCGGCTTCGAGGGGCGTGGCGTGGGGGTCGGTGGCGAACGACGACGTGGCGGGTGGCGCCGCCTCGTGCCACCAGAACACGACGGGGAAGCCGACGATCGCCAGGACGGCGCCGAGGAGCGCAACGAGATGGCTCTGGCGGCTGCGCCGAGCTGGTCTTCGTACCGGCTGATGGAGGAGCACACCGTCATTGAGAACGGCGGAGTGTTGCCGGCACGTACGTGGTTTTCGATACGCCGACGATACGGGGCAGCCGTTACCCTCGCGGAAGTGTGCGTGTGCTGATCGTCGAAGACGAGCCCTGGATGGCGGAAGCCATCCGCGATGGCCTCCGGCTGGATGCCATCGCGGCCGACATCGCCGGCGACGGTGACAGCGCCCTCGATCTGCTCAGCGTCAACACCTATGACATCGCCGTGCTCGACCGCGACATCCCCGGGCCCTCGGGCGACGAGATCGCCCGCCGCATCGTGGCCTCCGGCAGCGGCATGCCGATCCTGATGCTCACCGCCGCCGACCGCCTCGACGACAAGGCCGCCGGGTTCGGGCTCGGCGCCGACGACTACCTCACCAAGCCGTTCGAGCTGCGGGAGCTCGTGCTCCGCCTCCGGGCGCTCGACCGCAGGCGCTCCCGCCACCGGCCTCCGGTGCGGGAGATCGCCGGTCTGCGCCTGGATCCGTTCCGCCGGGAGGTCTACCGCCAGGGGCGCTACATCGCACTCACCCGGAAGCAGTTCGCCGTGCTCGAGGTGCTCGTCGATGCCGAAGGGGGTGCCGTCAGCGCCGAACAGCTGCTGGAACGGGCGTGGGACGAGAACGCCGACCCGTTCACCAATGCCGTGCGCATCACCATCTCGGCGCTGCGCAAACGCCTCGGTGAGCCGTGGATCATCGCCACCGTGCCCGGGGTCGGCTACCGCATCGACACAAGGCCGGGCCCCGGCGAGGAGGCGGCCGGTGGATAGAGCCGCCGGGTTGAGCGTTCGCCTCAAGCTCACGGTCAGCTACGCCGGGTTCGTCATGCTCGCCGGCGCGGTGCTCGTCGGCGTCGGGTACTTCTCGCTCTCACGGGGCGTGCACCCGGGTGTGGTGTTCTTCGTGCAGAGCCACGACGCCCTCGTGCGCAGCTTCGCTCCGATCGCCGCCGTGGTGATGGGGTTCCTGCTGGTATTCGGGCTGCTGGGCGGATGGCTGCTGGCCGGCCGGATGCTCCGGCCCCTGACCCGGATCACCGATGCCACGCGGATGGCGGCGACCGGCTCCCTCTCGCACCGGATCCGCCTTCCCGGTCGCCGGGATGAGATCCGGGAGCTCGCCGACGACTTCGACACCATGTTGGCCCGGCTCGAAGCACACGTGCTCGAGCAGCGTCGCTTCGCCGCCAACGCCTCCCATGAGCTGCGCACACCGCTGTCGATCACCCGGACCCTGCTCGAGGTGGCGCGCAAGGATCCGAGCGGCGACACCGGCGAGCTCGTCGACCGCCTCCACGCCGTCAACGCACGGGCCATCGAGCTGACAGAGGCGCTGCTCCTCCTCAGCCGGGCCGACCAGCGCTCGTTCACCCGGGAGGTCGTTGATCTGTCGCTCGTCGCCGAGGAGGCGGCGGAATCGCTGCTGCCGCTGGCCGAAGAGCGCGGGGTCTCGATCGAGACCACGGGCGACGTCACCCCCACGCTCGGCTCGCCTGCGCTCCTTCTCCAGCTGACCACGAACCTCGTCCACAACGCCATCGTCCACAATCTCGCCGACGGTGGGTTGGTGCGGGTCACGACCGGCGTCGGCCCGGGCGGCGCGGCGCTCACGGTCGAGAACACCGGTGAGATGCTCACGCCGGCGTTGACCGCCACGCTCGTCGAACCGTTCCAACGGGGCGCCGAACGCATCCGCGGCGCCCATGCCGGTGTGGGGCTCGGCCTCGCCATCGTCAACAGCATCGTCCGGGCCCACAACGGAGCACTCAGGATCACACCGTGCCCTGCCGGCGGGTTGCGGGTCGCCGTATTGCTGCCGGCCGTGGCGGCACCGTTCGAGTAGCGCTCGGGGGCGGCGAGGGGCAGGCTGTCGGCTGTGCCTGACGCTCCGATCAATCCTGAGCTGCCCGACCTGGCCGAACGCCTGGCGTTCCTGTTCCCCGAAGCGGACCTTTCGGCCGTCGACCTCACCGATCCCGACGCCCTGGCTGACCTCGACGACGAGCACACCCGCCTCGGGTTCATCGAGGCCGAGCATCCCCGCACCGGTGACCTGGCCGAGGACGAGCGGTTCCGTCTCCACACCAGCCTCCACCTCATCGTGGCCAACCAGGTGCTGACCGACGACCCGGCGGAGGCCTGGCCCACCCTGCAGCGGATCATGGCCAAGGGCTACACCCGCCACGAGGCCCTCCACATGGTGGCCACGGGCATGTCCAACGCCCTGTTCCACGCCATGCAGGGCCGGCCTCAGCCCCCCGAGGTCTACCTCGACTACCTGGCCGGCCTGCCCGAGCACGCCACCCGCCCCCGGCCCCGGCCCACGTCCCGCACGGGGGGCGCCCCGTCACGCCCTGGCAAACGCCGTCGCCGCTGAATCCACCCCGGACCGGGGGTCAGGGTTGGGCGGGGTCGGCGGCGTCGTCGACCATGTGGGCGCCGGTGCGGTCCCGGGGCGGCTCCTTGCCGTCGCTCAGGGGCACGGCGCGGGGCTTGAACGGGCGCTGGGGGAAGTTCAGCCGGTCCACCAGCACGGCCAGCACCGAGAGCACGAGTGCCCCGATGACCAGGCCGAACAGGCCGGCCACCCCGGCCATCAGAGCAGCGCCCCGGCCAGCTCGGACCACCCCGCCCGGGGCAGGGCGGCGTCGGCCGTGAGCACCTGGATGCACACGTGGTCGGCGCCGGCGTCGTGGTGGGCCTTGACCCGGGCCAGCACGTCGTCGAGCGTGCCCCAGGCCACGATGGCGTCGACCACGTTGTCGGCGGCGCCGGTGATGTCGGCCTCGCCGTAGCCCATGCGGATCAGGTTGTTGGCGTAGTTCGGCAGCCCGAGGTAGATCCCCATGTGCCGACGGGCGATCTCCCGGGCCTGGGCCGGATCGGTCTCCAGCACCACCATCTGCTCCACCGCCAGCAGCTTGCCGGCCCCGATCGCCTCCCGGGCGATCACCGTGTGCTCCGGGGGCACGAAGTACGGGTGGGCGCCGTCGGCCAGCTCGGCCGACAGCTCGAGCATCTTGGGCCCGAGGGCGGCGATCACCCGGCTCGGCGGCTCGGCCGGCTGCACCCCGGCGAAGCGCGCCTTGTCCATCGCTTCCAGGTACTCCCGCATCCGCGTGAGCGGCTTGGCGTAGGAGTGCTTGCGCACCCACTCGGTGAGCGTGTGATGGCTCACCCCCAACCCGAGCAGGAACCGCCCGTCGTAGGCCTCGTTGAGCGTGCGGGTGACGTTGGCGGTGGTCAGGGCGTCCCGGGCCCAGATCGAGGCGATGCCGGTGGCCACCTTCATCCGGGGCGCCGCCTCCAGGATCATGGCCGCCGCCACGAACGGGTCCCGCCCCACGGTCTCGGGGATCCACAGGGTGGGCCAACCGGCCTGGTCGAGCTCGGCCGCCACCTCCCGGACCGCTCCCGCCGGATGCCCGTCGAGGGCGCCGGTCCAGATCCCAACCCGTCCGATGTCGATCATCCGCTCACGCTACCCGGCCGCCCTGCCCGTGCCCTGCGCCGGGACGGGGCGAGCTCCTAGCGGTGCCGGGAGCGGGGCCGGTTCACCACCAGGGTGAAGGTGGGCACGGCCCGGTCGGCCCACCGGGCCTTGTACTCCAGGTCCATGCCCAGGTCGTAGGTGCCGGCCTCGCCGGTCTGGCACAGGGCCCGGAGCTGGTGGTGTTGGAGCAGATGGCCGACCGACAGCTCGGCCGCCTCCCGGGCGTAGCTGAGCTGCAGCCCCCGGTAGATCCCGGCCCGCACCCCGCCCATGATGTAGCCGACGTCGGCCCCGCCCAGCCGGGCCACCAGCACCCGCAGCCGCCCCCGGGCCTGGAGCCGGGCCGTCATCTCCCGATAGGTCACGAGCATCTCCGGCGAGGTGATCCCGGTCTCCTCCCGTCCCTTCCAGCTCCGCCGCTCCACGGCCAGGATCCGGTCGAACACCTGGGGGTCGTGGCTGGCGTCGGTCACCTCCAGCCCCACCTCCTCGGCCCGCCGGCCGGCCTGGCTCAGGTTGCGGCGGAACCGGGGCGACCGGCGGGTCCACCACGGCTCGTACCCCCCGTCGAGGTCGGCCACCTGGCGCACGATGCCGGCCGCCATCCCCACCGGACCCAGCTGGGCCAGGGCCGACGCCACCCGCATGGGGAACGAGGAGTCGCTCACCAGCTCCGGCATCCCCGGCAGCACCACCTGATCCCACGGCTCGGCCGCCACCACCCGGGCCACCCGGTCGGCCAGGGCCTCCACGTCCGGGCCGACCAGGGGGGAGGCGAACCCCCACAGGGGTTCCAGCCCGGCGATGACCCGGCGGCCGTCGCCCAGCCGGTAGCGGGCGAGCAGGGCCCAGCCCGAGCCGTCGGTCAGCACCAGCGGCTCGGCCCCCGCTCCCGGCCCGAACCCGGCGTACACCGGCAGCACCCAGTCGAGCCCGGAGCACCAGTGATCGACCTCAGGGGTGCGGTCCACGGCCGATTCGAATTCGGACCACTGCCGGTCCAGGTCGGCCAGGGAAAGGTGCTTCACGTCGGGCCCATCATCGGTCGCTCCACCGGAGTTTGTCGCATCATCGAATCCCGCTACTGGCGCTTGTGTTGCAACTTGGTGAGTCTCGTCATTCCCGAGCCGACCGCCCGAAGCGCACGAGGTAGAAAGAACCAATGGTTTCAGATGATGTGGTCTCGGCTTACGCGCGCGACGGCGTGGTCGTCGTGCGCGGGCTGATGACATCGGCGGAGCTGGAACTGATCGCAGCCGGCATCGGCAAGGTCCTGGCCAACCGGAGCAGCGCGGCCCAGGTACTGAGCCTCCCCGAGGACCCCGGGCTGTTCGTCGAAGACTTCTGCCGCTGGGCCGAGATCGACGAGATCGGCAAGGTGGCGCTGCGCTCCGGTGTGGCCCGCACCGCAGCCGAGCTGATGGATTCGCCAACGGCCCGCTTCTACCACGATCACATCCTGGTGAAGGAGCCCGGCACCGAGGCCGCCACCCCCTGGCACCAGGACCAGCCCTACTACAACGTGCACGGCCGCGGCATCAGCGCCTGGATCCCGGTGGACCGGGTGCCCAAGGTCGGTTCCCCCGAGTTCTGGGCCGGCTCCCACCTGGGGCCCTGGCGCCTGCCCCGCTCGTTCCTGGAGCGGGAGGCCAAGTGGTTCCCCGAGGGCACGCTGGCCGAGGTGCCCGACATCGACGCCGACCGTTCGCTGTACGACATCCGGCGCTGGGAGCTGGAGCCGGGCGACGTGGTCTTCTTCGACTTCGCCACCGTCCACTCGGCCCCCGGCAACCCCACCGAGAACCGGCGGCGGGTGCTGACCCTGCGCTACCTGGGGGCCGACGCCCGCTTCACCCACCGGCCGTGGAAGACGTCGCCCGAGTTCCCGGGGCTCAGCCGGGAGCTGGCCGAGGGGGCGGAGCTCGATCACCCCTACTTCCCCCTGGCCTGGCCCCGGTAAACGGGCTGGTGCGAGGCCCGAGAGTTACCGCCCCTTCCAGTTGGGGGCGCGCTTCTCGGAGAACGCCTTGGGGCCCTCGATGAAGTCCTCGCTGGTGGCCATGGCCGCCACCGAGTCGTATTTGGCCTTGATCGACTCCTCCAGCGAGGCCATGTCGAGGCTGCGGTAGACGACGTCCTTCGACGCCCGGACCGACAGCGGGGCGCAGGCGCAGATCATGCCGGCCCATTCCCGGGCGGTGGCCAGCAGCTCGTCGGCCGGCACCACCTTGTTGACGAAGCCCAGCTCGTAGCCCTCCGAGGCCGGCACATGGCGCCCGGTGAGGATCATGCCCAGGGCCCGCTTGGAGCCGATCTGGCGGGGGAGCCGCTGGAGGCCGCCGGCCAGGGCGGCCAGGCCCACCCGGGGCTCGGGCAGGGCGAAGGTGGCGGCGTCGGAGGCGATGATGATGTCGCAGGCCAGGGCGATCTCGAACCCGCCGCCCATGGCCACGCCGTTGACGGCGGCGATCACGGGCTTGGCGAGGTCGAAGCGGGAGGTGAGGCCGCCGAAGCCGCGCGGCGTGGCCACCCGCTCGCCCCCCTCGGCCTGGTACCGCAGGTCGTTGCCGGCGCTGAAGCCCCGGCCTTCGCCGGTGATGATGGCCACCCACAGGTCGTCGTCGGCGGCGAAGTCGTCGAAGACGGTGCCCAGCTCCACATTGGCCGGGGGATGCAGGGCGTTGAGCCGGTCGGGCCGGTTGAGGGTGACCGTCATCACGTGGTCGGTCTTGTCGACCCGGCAGTACTCCAAGTCCATCTCGTTCCTCCAGCGCTGGGGTGCCCGGTGCGGGCCTCGTGTGGTGCGGCCGGCGGTCAGCGCCGCCGGGCCGTGGCGCCCATCATGTTCGAGGCGTCGCCCGTGGCGCCAGACACCCGGGAAGGGCTGCCGCCAGACACCGGGGAGGGGGAGGGCCGCTTGCGCCGGGCCGGCCGCCTGGCGTCGGCGTCGGCCAGCACCCGGTACAGGGTCAGGAACACGACCACAGCCGACACCCCGGTGGTGGTCCACCACAGCCAGGGACTGGTGGCGTCGGTGCCGGCGGTGATGGTGTGGACGGTGGCCAGCCAGTAGGTGGCGAACGACGTCATGTGGATCCGCTTCCACCAGCGGCGGGGCAGGCGGGCCATGGCCAGCGACGTCGCCTCCACCGCCACCAGGGTGTAGAGGGCCAGGATGCCGCCGGCCACCGGCCACGTCTTGTAGGGCGACGCCAGCGGCACCAGCAGGTCGGCCGGGCCGAACTGCACGTAGCTGTCGGCCACCAGGCCCGCCAGGTGGAGCACGGTGAACACGAGGGCCAGGCCGCCCAGGAAGCGGTGGACGTCGAGCAGCCACTTGGGGGTCGACCAGCTCTTGAGCACGCTGGTGGACAGCATCAGGCCCCACACCACCGAAAGGGCGAGCAGCACCCAGGCGGTGATCCCGGTGGCCCGGGCCAGGTACCACCACGTCTGGGAGATCACGAGACGGCTCCCACCGGGAGGCCGGCGGACGCCGGGCGGGAGGCGAGGAGAGGGCGCAGCTCGGGCGAGGCGTGCACCTGGCCGGAGCGGTCGACGATCACGGCGGCGGCGTGGTGCACATGGCCCAGGGCCTGGCCGGCGTCGAGAGTGAACAGGGCCTTGGTCAGGGCCTCGGCCCACCAACCTTCGGCCGCCAGCACGGTGACGGCCACCACGTCGGTTCCGGTGGGGACACCGGTGAAGGGGTCGAGGAGGTGGTGGACGGGGCGGCCGTGGCGGTCGTGCCAGCGCCGCAGGAGACGGCTGCTGGTGGCCAGGGCGCCGTCGCCCACGGCCAGGCGGAGCAGCTCCACCTCGGGATCGAAGGGGTCGGCCACCGACAGGGGCCAGTCGCCCTCGTCGGGCCCCCGGCCCCGCACCCGGAGATCGCCGCCCAGGTTGACCAGGGCGCCCGCCGCGCCGGCGGCCATCAGCTCGCCCGACACCAGGTCGGCGGCCAGGCCTTTGCCGATGCCGCCCGGATCGAGGCCATGGCCGGTGGCCACCGCCACCGTGCCGGCCTCGGGGTCGATCGCGAGGGCCCCGCCGGGGGCGGCGGCAAGGGCGACGGGCCGGGCCCGGCCGCCGGCCCCGGTGCCGCCGGCCCCGGCTCCGTCAGCCCCGGCATCGTCGTTGACGCCGGGGGCTCGGTCCCAGGGGAGGGGGGTGGCCGCTTCGGCCGCTGCGATCAGGGTGAACGTCCGGTCGTAGCCGGCGGCGAGCAGGGCCGGGAGCTGGGTGGCGTCGAACCGACCGCCGGTCTCCCGGGCCGCCTCCACCGCCCGCCGGGCCAGCTCGAGGGTCTCGGGTGCCACCGCCACCGGACGGGGGGAGGCGGCGTTGACCAGCGACACGTCGCTGGCCGGGTCGAAGCGGCTCCAGCGGCGTTCCAGCTCGGCCACCCGGGCCACGGCCCGATCGGCCAGCGCCTCGCCGTCGGCTGACGCGCCGGCTCCGGTCTCGACGATCAGGTGGCAGTCGCTGCCCATGGCCCGGAAGCGGCGTTCAGCTGCCATGGCTCTTGCTCACCGGAGGGGCCGCTGTCGCCCGGGGGGCGGGGGCGGTGGGGAGCGGTGCCGCCGTCACCCGCTGGGGGGTGGTGGTGGCGGGGCCGCCCTCGACGGTGGTGGGCGGGACGGTGATCGCCGTCGGGGCCGGGAACGACGTGACGGGAGCCGGAGCGGCCACGCCGGCCGGGCCGGCGCTCTGGGCGGCGGCCGCGTCGGCGGCGGCATCGGCGGCGTTCTGGGCGGCGGCCGACCGGGCCATCGCCCCCACCATCACCAGGGTGGCGATCACGCTCACGCTGGCCACGAACCGGCGGCTGGCGTCGGCCGGGTGGGAGGAACGGCCGGCGCCGGGCGAGGCAGCGGAGGGACGGCTGCTTCGCTTCGGCGCCGGCCCGGCGACCGGGCCCGCTGAGGGGAGCGGGGCCCGGTTGCTCGTCCGGCCGGAGACCGGAGGCCGGGAGGGGGCGTTGGTGGCGGCAGTGGTGCCGCTGCGGAGGCTGGCCGGGATGCGCTCCCGGGGAGCCCGAGGGGCTCCCCCAGGTGTTGGCCGAAGGCCAACCCGAGGAGCCCGAGGGGCTCCCCCAGGTGTTGGCCGAAGGCCAACCCGAGGAGCCCGAGGGGCTCCCTCAGTCGTCATCGTCCGAGCCTTCGTACTCGTGCTCGTGCTCACGTTCTTCGTGCTCGCCGTCCTCGTACTCGCCGCCCCCGGAGGCGACCGAGCTACCGGCGGAGATCGAGACCGGCTCGGCCCCGGCCGAGCGAACGGGGGGGAGGGTGGCGACGGTGGCGGGGGTCTCGACCTCGGCCGTGGCCGGGGGAGCGATGTTGGTGGGAGTGATGGTGGTGGGGCTCTCGACGACCTGCTCGGTTGAGGCGGTGGCGAGCACCGACGGCGTCCCACCGGGGCTGGCGTCGGCCGCACCGCCGAGGATGGCGGAGTTGAGGGCGGTGGCCGCTCCGGCGGCGAACATGGTCCCGGTGATGGCAGCGGCTGTGGCGAGGGCTGATCTGCGCTTCATGTCCCTGACCGTAACGAAACCCCTGGTAACGACGGGCCAGGCCAGGGTTAAGGCTCGGTAAGGAACAAGCGGTCACAAGGACCTATGTCAAGGGCGACGAGGCAGGGGCGGCGAGGGTGATGCTGGCGTCGAGCCCCGTTCCGTCGGGCCCGTCGGCCAGCTCGGCCCGGCCCCCGTTCGCCGCCATCAGGTCGGCCACGATGGCCAGGCCGAGGCCGGATCCGGCCCGGCCCGATCCGGGGGCCCGCCAGAAGCGGTCGAAGGCCCGGGCCCGCTGCCCGGCCGTCATCCCGGGGCCGTCGTCCACCACGTGGGCCGAGATCTCGCCGTCGGCCCGGCGGCCCTGCAGCCGCACCGTGCCCCCGGCCGGGGTGACGCCGATGGCGTTGTCGAGCAGGTTGTCGAGCACCGTGTCGAGCGTTCCCGGCACCGCTCGGACCACGAGGTCGGGGTCCTCCGGCCCGAAGTCGAGATCGAGGGTGACACCCTGGGCCTCGGCCACGGGAGTCCAGCGCTCCCACCGCTCCACCAGCACCTGGGCCAGGTCGACCTCGGCCGTGGGCGGGGCCGTCCCGCCGGCCCGGGCCAGCACGAGCAGGCTGTCGACCAGGTGGTTCAGCCGGTCGACCTCGCTGAGGGCGGCCTCGACCTTGGCCTGGTCGGCGCCGCCGGGGGCCCCGTCGATCGTCTCCAGCCGGAGCCGCAGGGCGGTGAGAGGGCTGCGGAGCTGGTGGGAGGCGTCGGCCGTGAACGCCCGTTGACCCTCCACCAGGCGCTGGAGCCGCTCGGCCATCCGGTTGAAGGTGACGGCCAGGCTGCGCAGCTCGGGCGGGCCGGCGTCGTCGGGCACCCGCTGGCTCAGGTCGCCCCGGGCCAGGGCCTCGGCCCCGTTGCGTACGGCCCGGACCGGGCTGGTGATACTGACGGCCAGGGCGTAGGCGATGGCCGTGACGGTCGCCAGCACCACCACGCTCAGCAGGGCGAGCTGGAGCCAGACGGCCCGGATCTTCTCGTCGATCTTGGACGTCGGGTAGGTGATCCGCACCGCCCCGTGGATGTTGCCGCCCGAGGTCACGGGCACGGCGGCGTAGAGGAAGGCGGCCTTCAGGCTCTCCGAGTAGCGGACGTCGCTGACCGACCCCCGTCCGCTCAGCGCCGTCTGGAACTCCACGCGGGTGGAGAAGTCCCGGGGGGCGCCGTCGGGGTCGGCGGAGTCGAGCACCGAGATCCCCCGCTCGTCCACGATCACCACCCGGGCGCCGTTGATCGCCTTCACGTAGGTGTCCACCTTCGGGCCGACGTCGAGCGGCGCACCCGATTCCAGGGTGTCCTCCACCAGGGCGGCGAAGTAGTCGGCCTCGCTCTCCACCTGAAACTCGAGCCGGCTCCGCTCCCGGGAGGCGAACGTGACCCCCAGCGGGTACACCAGCACCACCAGGGCGAACAGGGCGATGCCGAGGTACGACAGCACCAGCCGTCGGGTCATGGTGAGACGAGGCATCGTCGGTCGGGTCACCGTGAGGCGCCTGGACACGGGCCGCCCGCCTACCGGGGGTCGAACCGGTAGCCGACGCCCCGGATGGTGGCGATCCAGCTGGCGTCGCCCAGCTTGCGGCGCACGGCCGCCACGTGCACGTCGAGGGTCTTGGTCGACCCCCACCAGTTGGGGTCCCAGACCTCGTCGATGATCTTCTCCCGGGTGAACACGGCGCCGGGATCGGAGGCCAGGAGGGCCAGGAGGTCGTACTCCCGGGGGGCAAGATCGAGCTCTCGCCCGTCCACCGTCACCCGCCGGGACCGGCGGTCGATCTCCAGCGGGCCGAACACCTGGTGTCCGCCGGCGCCGTCTCCGGCCCCGGTCATGGCCCCGGCCGCCGGGTCGACGCCCTCGGCCGCCGGCTCGGGCCGGGCCCGGCGCAGCACGGCCCGCATCCGGGCCACCAGCTCCCGCAACCCGAACGGTTTGACCACGTAGTCGTCGGCCCCCAGCTCGAGCAGCAGCACCCGGTCGATCTCGTCGCCCTGGGCCGACACCACGATGATGGGGACATCGGAGACGGCCCGCAGGGAGCGGGCCACCTCCGAGCCGTCGAGGTCGGGCAGACCGAGATCGAGCAGCACCAGGTCGGGCAGGGGGGCGGCCAGGGCGTCGCGACCGAGGGTCACGTGGGTGACGGCGAAACCCGCCTTCTCCAGCCCTTCCACCAGCGGCTCGGCGATGCCGGTGTCGTCCTCCACCAGCAGGACCCGGGGGGCGGAGGCGGCTTCCGATCGGTCGGACGGTTCGATCACGGGCCCCAGTGTGCCCGGCCCGGCGGCGACCACTACCGTTCGATCCGTGCGACTGGGACTCACGATCAGGACCCTCGACGGGTCGAGGGCCGAACTGGTGGTGGGCGACGACGGCCTGTTCCACGCTCCGGGCAGCCTCACCCCGGAGGCCGAGCTCGACGCCTCGGCCTGGTGGGCCGTTCCCGGCCTGGCCGACTGCCACGCCCACTTGTCGAGCAACCAGGTGTCGGCGGTCGACGAAGAGGGCTCGATCCTCGACCGGGCCCGGGAGAACGCCTGGGCCCAGCTGGAGGGGGGCGTGTTCCTGGTGGCCGACAAGGGCACCAGCGACGACCTCAGCCTCCGGGTGCTCGACGAGCCGCCCACCCGCCGGCCCGAGCTGCACCTGGCCGGCCGGATCATCACCAGCTCCGGCGGCTACTTCGCCGGCTTCGGACACGAGGTGTCGGAGGAGGATCTGGTCGACGTGGTGCGCCGGGCCACCGGGGCCGGCGACGGGCGGGCCACCTGGGTCAAGCTGATCGGCGACTGGCCCAAGAAGGGCGTGGGCCCCACCCCCAACTTCAGCCAGGAGGCCATGGCCCGGGCGGTGGAGGTGGCCCACGCCGCCGGGTGCCGCACCGCCATCCACACCTGTGCTCCCACCACCGCCACCCTGGCCGTCGCCGCCGGGATCGACTCGATCGAGCACGGCCTGTTCCTCACCGCCGACGACGTGGCCGCCCTGGGCCGCCGGGGCGGGGCCTGGGTACCCACCATCGGGGCCATGGAAGCCACCCGCGACGAGCTGGGCCCGGAGTCGAGCGGGGGCAGGCTGTTCGCCCGGGGCCTCGACAACGTGCGGGAGCTGCTGGCCGGGGCCCCCGATCTGGGGGTCACGGTGCTGGCCGGCACCGACCTGCAGTTGCCCCACGGGGGCGTGGCGGCCGAGGCCCTGCGGCTGCACGAGTACGGCCTCACCGCCGCCCAGGTGGTCGACGCCCTCACCGTCACGGCCTACGACCACCTCGGCACGCCGTGGGGATTCGAGCCGGGCCAGCGGGCCGACGTCGTGTTCCTCGACGCCGACCCCCGCCACGATCTCACGGCGCTGTCCCGTCCCGTCCTGGCCCTGCGCCTGGGCCGGGCCGTGGTGGGCGCCGGCCGGCTACCGGGCTGACCGACAAGACCGATCCCGAGGGGCAGCGATGACGAGGGGGCAGCGATGACGACCCAGACCTGGGACACCGAGGTCCCCACCCACATCCTCCTGCCGCCCAAGCTGCCCCGGGGGGAGCGGTTCAAGGGGTGGGGCGTGGTCAGCGCCGCCTTCGGTGTGCTGGCCGTGGGCTACGGCACCCAATTCACCTACGGCCTGTTCGTGAAGGTGATCAGCGAGGACACGGGCTGGAGCCGCACCGACCTGTCCACCCCCTACGCCATCTACATCGGGCTCTACTCGTTCCTGTCGGGGGTGAGCGGGTGGGCCACCGACCGGTGGGGTCCCCGGCGGGCCATCGCCGTGGGGGCCGTGTTCCTCGGTTCGGGTTGGGCCCTGCTGGGCCAGGCCCGGGCCCTGTGGCAGGTGTACCTCCTGCTGGGACTGGTGGCCGGGATCGGCATGAGCGTGAGCTGGGTGCCGTGCAACGCCACCGTGGTCCGCTGGTTCGTGCGCCGCCGGGGTACGGCGGTGGGGATCACGTCGAGCGGGGGCAGCTTCGGCAACCTGGTGGTGCCGCCGGTGGCCGCCCTGTTCATGGGCCGCTACGGGTGGCGGCCCACGCTCACCGCCATGGGTGTGGGGGGCGGGGTGCTGCTGCTGGTGTTCTCACGGTTCATGATCCGCTCGCCCGAGGAGGTGGGCCAGTTCCCCGACGGGGCCAGCGGGCCGCCCCCGTCGGAGGTGGGCGGGGTGGCCGGGCCGGCCATGACCCTCAGCGAAGCCCGCCGCACCCGGGCGTTCTGGCTGATGTTCGCCATCTACGGCATGACGTGGCTGGTGGTGTTCGTGCCCTTCGTGCACGGCGCCGCATTCGCCGAAGACCTGGGGGCGTCGACCTTCGCCGCCTCGTGGGTGCTGTCGGCCATCGGCATCGGGGGGATGTCGGGCCGGCTCACGGTGGGTCCCCTGTCGGATTCGGTGGGCCGCAAGGTGATGCTGGCCTTCACCCTGGCCGTGCAGGTGGTCTGCTTCGCCGGCTTCGCCCTGGCCCAGGGGCTGGTCACGCTGCTGATCACGGCGTTCTTCTTCGGCTTCTCCTACGGCGGCTCGGTCACCACCTTCCCCGCCCTGGTGGGCGACGAGTTCGGCCGTCGCCACGCCGGCATGATCGTGGGCGCCATCTTCGCCACCGCCGGCACCGTGGCCGCCCTCGGCCCGTTCCTCGCCGCGTACATCTACGACCAGCTCCACAGCTACCGCACCTCGTTCGCCCTGGGGGCGGTGGCCAACGTGATCTCGCTGTGCCTGGTGCCCCTTCTCGGCCGGGGCGGCCCCGCCGTGCCGGCCGCCGCCCCCGTGGCCCAGGCATGACCGACGAGCCCACCTTCTTCGACGAGATCGAGGCCTACTGCGGTCGGCTGAGCTACGCCCCCGGAGCCACCGCCACCATCCACGCCTCGTGCCGTTCGGGCGACCGGTTCGACGTGACCGTGGAACGGTGGGGGGTCCGGCGGGAGCCGGTGTGGCGGGCCGACGGCGTGGCCGGCACCTACCAGGCCCCGCCGCCCGATGCCGACGCCGCCGGCTGCCGGTGGCCGGTCTCGCTGGGGATCCCGGTGGGGCCGGATTGGGCCTCCGGCTTCTACCTCGTCACCTGCCGCCTGGCCAGCGGGCCGGCCGGGCGGAGCGAGGCCCACGCCGGGTTCGTGGTGCGGGGCCGGCCCGGCCGGCCGGCGGGGGCCGCCCTGGTGCTGGCCACCAACACCTGGAACGCCTACAACACCTGGGGTGGGGCCAGCCTCTACACCGGGGGCAAGGCGGTGTCGTTCCGTCGGCCCTTCGCCCGGGGGATGCTGTGCCGCCCGCCGGAGGAGCGCGACGACCGCAAGGCCCGGCCGGTCCGCTGGGGCGAGGAGGCCGATCCCGAAGGCGCCATCTTCCAGCGCTGGCGGTTCGAGCACGGCTACCCGGCGGCCGTCGGCTCGGCCGGGTGGTACACCCACGAGCGCCGGTTCGTGGAATGGGCCGAGAGGGCCGGGCTGCGGTTCGACTACCTCGCCTCGTCCGACCTTGAGGACCCCGACGCCCTGGCCGGCCAGCGGCTCCTGGTCGACGTGGGCCACGACGAGTACTGGTCGGCCCCCCAGCGGGCCACGGTGGAGGCCCACATCGCCGGGGGCGGGAACCTGGTGAGTCTGTCGGGCAACACCTGCTTCTGGCAGGTCCGCCTGGAGAGCGGCTCGCCCGATCCGCAGGGGGTCCCCGATCCGCAGGGGGTCCCCGATCCGCAGGGGGTTATGGTCTGCCACAAGTACACGGCCCCCGAGACCGACCCGGTGGTGGCCGCCGGCCGGCCGTGGGCCATGACCGGTCTGTGGTGCGATCCCCTGGTGGGCCGGCCCGAATGGTCACTGCTGGGGGCCGGCTCGGCCTGGGGCCTCTACCACCGCTTCGGGCGGGCCGTGGCCCGGGGCACCGGAGCCTTCACCGTCTACCGGCCGGAGCACTGGCTGCTGGAAGGCACCGGGCTCGGCTACGGCGACCTGCTGGGGGCCCGTGACGGTGTCGTCGGCTACGAGACGGTGGGCTGCCGCCTGGCGCTCGACGAGTACCAGCTCCCGGTGGCCCGGCCCGAGCCGGCCCTTCCCTCCGAGACGTGGCCGCCCGAGGTGGAGGTGGTGGCCTACACCCCGTCGTCGAACCTGGCCGTGGGGGAGTATCCGGCCTCGATCTCGGCCCTGTCCGACCAGGGAGACCTGGAGTACATCGCCGGTCGCCTGTTCGGCCGGGTCGACGCCGACAGCCTGGCCCGGGTCCGCAACGGCAACGCCGTGCTGCTCACCTGCCGGCCCTTCGGCTCGGGTGGGGGTGGGGTGGTGACCGTCGGCTCCACCGATTGGGTGTTCGGCCTGTCCGGTGATCCGGCCCACGATCCGGCCGTGGCCCGGGTCACGGCCAACGCCCTCAACTGGGGCATGACCGGACAACCGGCTTAACATCGTCGCCGAGGAGAGGACGGCGCCGATGACCGATCGCAAGATCACGCACCGCACGCAGGTGAGCTACATCGACAAGTCTCGGGAGTTCTACGCCGCCTACGGCTACACCAAGGCCTACGAGTGGGCAGCCAACGACGAGGCCCCGTTCACCCCACTGCCCAAGCCCCTGTCGGAGTGCAGGATCGGGTGCGTCACCACCTCGTACTTCCTGCCCGACGACTTCGTCTACACGGTTCCGTCCGACCTGCCCCGCCTCCCCTACGTCGCCTCCCGCACCGAGACCGGTCAGCTCCAGAACCAGTACCTGTCGTGGGCCAAGCAGGAGACGCACACCGAGGACGTCAACTCCTACCTCCCGTTGGAGCGGCTCGACGAGTACGCCGCCGCCGGCCGGATCGGCTCGGTGTCGAGCCGGTTCTACGGACTGCCCACCCAGTTCAGCCACCGCCAGACCCTGCGGCGCGACGGCCCCCGGGTGATCAACTGGCTGCAGGAGGACGACGTCGACGTCGCCCTCCTCGTCCCCCTGTGACCCGTCTGCCACCAGTCCGTGAGCCTGGGTGCGCGAATGATCGAAGAAGCCGGGATCCCCACCGTGGTGGTCGGCTCGGCCCGTGACATCGTGGAGGAATGCGGGGTGCCCCGTTTCCTGTTCGTCGACTTCCCGCTGGGCAACCCGTGCGGCAAGCCGTACGACGTCGAGATGCAGCGTGCCATCGTGGGACTGGCCCTCGACACGCTGGAAAAGGCGTTCGTCCCCCGCACCACCGTCCAGGCCCCGTTCGTGTGGAACCCGGACGACGAGGGCTGGCGGGACCGCTTCATGCACGTGGGCGACGACAACCGGGCGCAGCTCGCCGCCGCCGGCGAGCTGCGGCGCCAGCTCCAGTCCGAGAAGCACACCTGAGTATCGGGGCAGGTCGGATGGCCCAGAGGGATGGTGCGCCCTGATTGCCGCGCGTTAAGGTGGGCTCATCAGAGCCATGTCGCCGCAAACAGAACCAACGTCGGAATCAGAAGCAACGCCCGAAGCGGGGGAGGGCGCGGCCCCGATGGGGCTGCGGGAGCGCAACAAGGCCGACAAGTGGCGTCGCATCGTGGATGCGGCCAGTCGGCTGTTCGCCACCCGGGGATTCGAGGCCACCACCACGGCCGCCATCGCCGAGGAGGCCGGGATCGGCACCGGCACGCTCTATCTCTACGTCACGTCCAAGGAAGACCTGCTGTTGGCGGTGTTCCGGGACGAGGTGGGTGAGCTCTGGGACAACGCCTTCGCCCTGATCGATCCGGCCGCTCCGGTGGTCGAGCAGCTGATGACGGCGTTCAGCCACGTCACGGCGTACCACGAGCAGGAACCGGAGCTCACCCGCATCTACTTCAAGGAGCTGATGTTCGTCTCGCCGGCCATGCGCAGCGGCGTCAGCCGGTTCATGCGGGACTTCATCGCACGCTTCGCCGAGCTGCTCGACAAGGCCAAGGCCAACGGGCTGCTCGACGCCGAGGTGCCCACCGGCACCCTGGCCCACAATCTGTGGGCCCAGTACTACATCCTGATGCAGCGGCGCTACGCCGGTTCGCTCGAAGCCGAGTCGCTCCTGCCCCGCCTGGAGCGATCCTTCCAGGTCGCCCTGTGGGGCATGGCCCGGGGCTGACGCCTCGGCGACGGGAGCCGATGCCGGGCCGAGGCGGGGCCGGTCACCAGTGTTCGGCGGTGCGGCGCTGGAACTCGGCCAGGGTGGCCAGGGCCTCGTCCACCGTGCCGCCGGCGATCCGGTTGGCGAAGCCCACGTGGGTGGCGCCCAGGTCCCGGCACCGGGCCACCAGCGCCGGCCACTCGTCGGGGGTGGACATCTGGGCGATGATCCGGGTCTCGATGCCGAAGGCCTCGGGGTCTCGCCCGTGGGCCGCCACCGCCTCCCGCAGCTCCGTCGTCACCCGGGCCACCCGGTCCAGGTCGCGGAAGGAGGGGGCGATGAACTTGAAGCCGTCGGCCAGGCGGGCCGCCCGGTCGATGGCGGCCGGGGTGGGGAAGCCGTCGCCGTCCACCCGGCCCGCTCCGAACCAGACCGGGATGGGCTGGGCCGGCCGGGGGCTGATCCCGGCGCCGGCGAGAGTGAAGAAACGGCCCTCGTGGTCGACGCTGCGCTCGCTCCACAAACGCCGCAGCAGCGTCACCTGCTCCTCGAACCGGGCCCCCCGGGTGCGGGGATCCACGCCCAGGGTCTCGCACTCCCGGGTGTTCCAACCCACGGAGGCGGCCAGGCGGAGCCGGCCGCCGCTGAGGTTGGCCACCTCGGCCGCCTGCTTGGCCGCCAGCACCGGCGGGTACAGCGGCAGGAGCACCATGGCCGGGTTGATCTCGATCCGGGTGGTGACGGCCGACAGCCACGCCCCCAGGGTGAACGCTTCCCGCCACGGCTCGTCGAAGGTGAAGAACGGGGCGGGGAACGCCGTGTCGAGCGTGCAGGCCAGATGACCGGCGTAGCCCACGAAGTGGTAGCCGAGCTCCTCGACGCCGAGCACGTAGCGACGCACGTCGTCGGTGGCCGCCAGGTAGGGAATGTCGCACCCGAATCGCATGCCCGCAGGGTAATCCCGAGCCTGGGACGTTCGCCGCAGGCGAACTCCAGGTCCCGAAGGGACACTCAGATGGCGAGGCGTTTCATGACGGCGAGGGCCCGGGCCGCCTGGCGCAGGCCGTCTTCCATGTCGGGCTGGGTGACGGCCAGGCCGATGCTGTCGGGATGGTGTTCCCGCACCAGGGCGGCCAGGCGCTGGCCCACGTCGTCGGGCTCGCCCACCAGCATCAGCTGCTCCTGGAGGGCGTCGGTGACGAGGGCCCGGGCCGGCTCCTGGTCGCCGGCGCTCAGGGCGGCCAGTGCCGTGCGCAGGTCGGTCTCACTGACCGCCAGCCGGGTGCGGACGCTGGCCGGGGAGTCGGCCAGGGCATGGACCATGCCGGCCCGCAGGTGCTCCCGGGCCTCGGCCCCGAAGGCCACGCTCGGATACAGGGCGATCTCGATGGGGCGGACCGAGCGGGCCCACCCGATCACCTCCCGGTAGCGGAACGGGGGCAGGCCCGACACGAAGGCACCGTCGGCCAGCTCCGAGGCCAGCTGGTTGAGGCGGGGGCCCCGAGCGCCCACGAAGATCGGCAGCGGCCGGTCGCCGGCCCGCACGGCGGTGGCGGTGGGGCGGTAGCCGGGGCCGGGGAGGCCATCGGCCACCGCCCCGGCCAGCTCGAGGAAGTGCCGGATGCGGCCCACCGGCCGGTCGGCCTGGAGCCCGAAGGGGGCCAGCGACAGCGAGCCGCCGGCGCCCACGCCGAGCACCGTCCGGCCGCCGCTCAGCTCGTGGACGGTGAGCATGGTGGTGACGACCAGCGCCGGCGTGCGGAGGTAGGGATTGGTGACGCCGACGGCCAACCGGATCCGGGATGTGACGCCGGAGGCGGCGGCCAGCACGGCGAAGGGTTCGCGGGCCGGGCCCTCGTCGCCCAGCCACACCTCGTCGAGACCCAGCTCTTCGGCCAGGACGATCAACCGGACCAGCTCGGGTGCCGGGCGGTCGGGGAACAGCCATACGCCGGTGCGCGGACCCAGCCCGCTGCCCTCGCCCGGCAGCACCCGGAGTTGCGGGGCCGTCGGCCCGGTCATGGGCCGCCCTCGGACGCGGGGGCGCCACGATCAGCCCGCGGATCGCCCGATCCGCCGTCCAACCCGCAGCCCTGCAGCACCAGTCACCACCGTACCTCCCGCCCCGGGCCCCCGCCCCGCCCCGACCTGAGTGTCAACCCCCGACCCGGCACCGGGACCTTGGGGCTAGAACGTCGCGATAACGTTCGCCCTGATGGGAAGGGGTTCCGCCCTTTCCTGGCCTGCTTCAGCCCCACCGACCGCGACGATCTCGACCGTACCCACCAGCGCTTCGCCGACGAGGTCATCCCCGCCCTCCGCACCACCGACCTCAGCTGAGGTCGTCCCACAGGGCACTCATCGGAAGACTGACGAGACGGTCGCCCCAGCGGCGGGGCCGGTCGCCCAGGTGGAGAAGCACACCGACGCTGAACCGCTCGCCCAACCGGTCGCGCAGCCAGTGCAGTTGCTGGAGATCGCCGTCGCTGACGTTGTGGGCCGCTTTCACCTCGACCGCGGCCACCATCCCGTCGGTCCGTTCCACGATGATGTCGATCTCCCGCCCGTCCCGGTTCCGCCAGTGGTAGAGGCGGCAGTCGTTGTCGGCCCAGGTGAGCTGCTTGGCCAGCTCGTTGGCCACCATGGTTTCGAGCAGTGGGCCGGCAGCGGGGGCGCCGGGGTCGGCCAGGGAGGCGACGCCTGCGCCCACCAGGTGGGCGGCGAGTCCGGAATCGACGACATGGATCTTGGGTCGCTGGACGACCTTGGCCGTGAGGTTGGTGGACCAGGCCGGCAGCCGCCACACCATGAACACCGCCTCCAACAGAGGTAGGTAACGCCGCATCGTCTCCGATCCGAGACCGGCGTCGTTTGCCAGGCTGGTGGTGTTCAGCTCGTTCGCCGTGCGGGCCGCCACGAGCCGCAGCACCCGCTCGAAGTCCACCCGCTGGCCGAGACGCGACAGCTCGGTGATGTCCCGTTGACTCACGGTGCGCACATAGTCGGTGAAGAACGCCCGCCGGGCCCGGTCCGATGAGCTGAGCACGGCCTCGGGAAAGCCGCCTCGGGTGAGGCGCGCCATCACCTCGGCCCGGGAGACCAGCCCGGTCACCGTGTCGGCCAGGCCGCTCGGGGCGTCGAACAGGGCATCGATGAGCCGATCGCCGCGGTCCGATTCGTCGATCTCTCCCTGGCTCAACGGCCACAGGTCGACGAAGCGGGCGCGGCCGGCAAGAGATTCCGACAGTCGGGGCTCGGCCAGGAACCGGGTGGACCCCGCCAGGAGGAACTGCCCCCGGCTGGCGTCGGCATCGACCGCCGCCTTGATCGCCAAGACCAGTGGATCGCCGCCCCGCTGCACCTCGTCGACGATCAACGGCCGATCGGGCACCGCCACGAGCCCGCTCGGATCGATGCGGGCCACCCGTAGGTCGCCCGGTTGGTCCAGCGTCAGGTACCTTCCCCCGAACCGCCGGTGGACCATGCGCAAGAGCTCGCTCTTGCCCGACTGGCGGGCCCCGTTGACCACTACGACCCGGGCGTTGGCCAAATGCTCGACGGCCAGGGCGAGGGCCCGTCGGTCGAGTAGGCCTGTCGAGGTCATGGGCCTACGGTACCACGAAACTGTGGAATCCGTAGGTATCAAACTGTGGAAATCGTAGGATCCATACTATGGGATCCGTAGGCACTGTGTCGTGCTAGTCGATGATGAGGGGGACGTCGTCGCTGGGGCCCTCGCCGGAGTCGGCGTTGCGGGCCTCCTTGGAGTGGGCCTTCCAGTCGACATCCGACGGGATCAGCACCGACGCCGCCCGGATCCGGTCGAACGAGACGTCTTCCACGTTGGGCGGGAGCTGGCCGCTGTGGCGGAACCGCTTGGCCGCGTTGATCAGCTGGGAGCGCACGGCGATCACGAAGGCGTCGGTGGACCCCAGGTTCTCCTGGGTCCGGTCGTAGAGGGGCTCGCCGTCGAAGCTGCACATCAGCTCGGTCATGGCCCGGTCCTGCAGGTTGAGCACGAACGGGATCCCGCTGTGCATCAACGTCTTCTCCACCTCGAGGTCGCGGTGGTAATCGTTGCGCTTGTTCGCCTTGGTGAGGAAGTACGACCGGGGATCGTTGGTGCGGGGCTCGTAGCCGCCCACCTCGTCGAAGGCGTTGCGGCCCCGAACCTGGTCGGCCGGGAACGGGCCGAGCGGGGTACCGCTGTGGCTGATCAGCATGGCGTGGTGGTCGTCCAACGGCACGAACGAGCGCAGGTTGACGATCTTGCCCACGCTGATCATCGTGTGGAACGGGAAGATGAACTGGTTGATCCGGTGCCAGATCTGCCCGTCGTTCCACTTCCGCTGCGAGGAGTAGAAGGCCCCGTACTCGGTGCGCTCCACGTCGAGCTCCGGCGGCTCGGGGTCGGGGCTCCAGAACCCCCGGAGGCCGTGCGGGGGAGCGGGCGAGTCGGCCGCCAGGCGCCGGTGCAGCCAGTTGAGGTGCACCGAGTCGAGGTCGCCCTCCATGTTCTGCACCCAGTTGGCCTCCTCCATCATGACCGCCGGCTCGTCGACGTTCTCGATGGGCAGGGTGTTGATCTCGAAGGTGGGGAACGGGGGCGGGGTCTCCCGGGGGCCCATGTAGACCCAGATCATGTGGTTGACCTCATGGCACGGGTAGGCCCGGATCGTCACCTTGTCGATGAAGTGCTGCTGGGCCCGGCTGCCCGACCGTTCGGTTGGCAGGTCCACCAGCGTGCCGTCGAGGTCGAACTTCCACCCGTGGTAGTTGCAGCGCAGGCCGCACTCCTCGTTGCGGGCGAAGTACATGCTGGCCCCCCGGTGGGGGCAGGCCTCGGCCACCGCCCCCATGCGGCCCAGGCTGTCGCGGTACATCACGAACCGCTCACCCAACAGCATCATCCGCTTGGCCGGTCCGTCGTTCTCGGGGAACTCCGACGACGGCAGACAGGGGATCCAGTACTGGCGCATCAGATCGCCCATCGGGGTGCCGGGGCCGACCCGGCACAGCAGCTCGTTGTCCTCGTGCGTGAGCATCGACGTCTTCCCCCCTGGTACCCGGGCCTACTCACCGACCATTGTGGTCGTCACCGGGCGACACGCGCCAGATGCCCAATCCGGCGCCGTCGTGGCTCACGACGAGCCCGTCGCCGCCGGGCCGGGCCGTTCCCTCCCCGGCCACCAGCTCGGCCTCCCACCCGGTCGGCAGCCGCAGAGGCGGGGCACCGCCCGTCCGGCAGGCCCGGACCAGCAGGTGCTCGCCGGAGGTGCGGCGCAGGAAGGCCAGTGCGTCGGGGGCCCGCTCCACCCAGCGGAAGCCGCCGTGGGCCAGGGCCCGGGAGCCCGACCGGAACCGGATCAGCTCCCGGTACCAGGTCAGCGTGGCCTGATCCCAGATCGAGGCGTCCCACAGCATGGTGCGCCGGGCCGCCTCGGCGTCGGTACCGGTGAGGCCGACCTCGTCGCCGTAGAGCAGGCACGGCGCCCCGGGAAGGGTCAACACCAGCCCCAGCCCCACCCGGGCCAGCTCGGGCGACCGGGCCAGCGAGTGCCAGCGGGGGGTGTCGTGCGAGGTGACCAGGGCCATCGAGCCCAGCACGGTCTGCCACGGCAGCACCGAGCGGGCGGCGTCCATGGCCCGGGCCGCCGCCACCCCGTCCCGGGGGGCCTGGCCCGGGCCGCCGGTGAGGCGGGCCAGCAGCTCCCGGCGCCCCAGCCAGCTGGCCACCGGTCGGGCCACCCCGGCGTAGTTCATGAACCCGTGCCAGCTGCCGGGGCCGGCGTCGGCGCTGGGGTCGAAGAAGTGCTCGGCCACCAGCCACCGGGCCGGGTCCACCCCGTCGCTGGTGCGCCGGGCCGAGCGGCGGGCCACCTCGTTGTGGTCGTCGTGGCCCCGGCGGCCGGTCATGTTGGCCACGTCGATCCGCCAGCCGTCGAGGTCGAACGGGGGGCCGAGGTAGCGGGCCAGCACCGAGTCGGGCCCCTCGTACAGCCGCTGGCGGAGCTCGTCCGAGGCGTGGTTGAGCTTGGGTAGCGAGGCCACGTCGAGCCACGAGGCGTAGCGGTGAGGATGGTCCACGAAGTAGTAGAACGCCGCTTCGGCCGCTGCCGGGTCGGCCTGGGCGGCGGCGAACCATTCGTGGTGGTTGCCGGTGTGGTTGAGGGTGAGGTCGCTGATCAGCCGCAGCCCGGCGTCGGTGCAGGCGCGACGCAGGCGGACCAGGGCCTCGTCGCCCCCCAGCAGCGGGTCGACGGCGCCGAACGAGGTGGCGTCGTAGCGGTGGTTGGAGCGGGCCGGGAACACCGGGTTCAGGTAGATGCCGCCCACGCCCAGGCGGCGAAGGTGGTCCAGTCGGGCGGCGATGCCGTCGAGGTCGCCGCCGTAGAGCTGGGTCATCGACCGCCGGCCGGTGGCCACCGGGTCGTCCCACCGGCTCATCCACCCCCACTCGGGCAACTGCGCCCGGTGCCGGCCCGACGAGGCGAAGCGGTCGGGGAAGATCTGGTACCACACGGTGGACGGCACCCAGTCGGGTGTGCCGCCCGTGGTCAGCAGCCGGAAGTCGTGGTGGTCGGTGGGGTCGTGGTGGAGCACCCCCAGGCCGGTGAGCCACCGGGGGCCGCCCGGCCCGTCGAGCCAGAACCGGTACGACGTGACCGGGTTGTGGGCGCTGAGCGTCACCTCCCACCGTCGGGGGCCGGCTTGGTGGCCTCCGGCCCACGCCGCCTCGCCGTCGTGCACCGTCCGCACCGCCAGCGACGACACCCCGGCCCCGTCGGGTACCTCCACCGTGAGCGTCACGGTTTCCCCCGGGGCCGGGCACGGGTTCGACACCAGGTGCTCGGAGGAGTCGTGGTGGGGTTGGTCGAGCACGGCGGGGGCGGGCCGGCCGGAGCGGATGACGGTGTTACTGGGGCCGGATCAGCTCGAAACGGTCCCGGGTGGTGGCATAGCCGTTGCCGGCCATGCGGCCCACGGCGTCGAGGGCGGCGTGGTCGATCCGGGTGCCGTCGAGGATCTCGTCGTCCACGTGGAACCGCACCACCTCGCCGAACACCACCACGTTGACGTTGGGCTGGTTCCCCAGTTCCACCATCTGCACCACCCGGCACTCGAAGCTGGCCCGGGCCTCGGCCACCCGGGGCGCCTTCACGTCGATCGACGGCTCGGGGGTGAGCCCGGCGAACTCGAACTCGCTGTACCCGAGGTCCAGCTCGGCCGCGGTCTGGTTCATCCCGGCCGCCACCTCCATGCCCACGATCGAGCAGGTGAACTCGCCGGTGGCCCGGGCGTTGAGGAGGCTGTCTTTCTCGTCGCCGTTGTTTACGCCCACCGAGTACAGCACGGTGGGCGGGTTGGAGGCGACGGCCTGGAAGAAGGAGTAGGGCGCCACGTTGGGTCGGCCGTCGGCGTCCACTGTGCCGATCCAGCCGATCGGTCGGGGCACGACGAGACCGGTGAGCAGCTTGTAGCAGTCGACGTAGGCGAGGTCGGAGGTGGCGAAGGTGGCCATGGGGGGGAACGTTACCGGTAGGGGGCGGTGTTCGCCGAAGGCGAACCCGAGGAGCCCGAAGGGCTCACCCGAGGGAGCGGGCCCGGAGACGGCGCATGCCCTTGAGCCACCGGTCGGGGTCGTCGGCCTTGCGTTTCACGTACTCGGCCACCTCGGGGTGGGGGAGCACGTGGAACCGCTCGTCGCGGATGGCCTGCACCACCACCCGGGCCAGGTCGTCGGGCTCGATGATGCCATCGGTCTGGCCGTCGCCCAGGCTCCGGGGGGCCATGGCCGTGTTGACCCCCTGGGGGCACAGGACCGACACCCGGATCCCGTCGTCGCCGTGGGTGATCGACAGGAACTCGGCCAGTTTCACCGCCGCCGCCTTGGTGACGGTGTAGGGCCCCGAGCCGATGGCGGCCAGCAGGCCGGCGGCCGAGGCGGTGTTGAGCAGGTAGCCCTCGCCCTTGGCGATCATCGAGGGCAGCACGGCCCGGGCGGCGTAGAGGTGCGACATCACGTGCAGGTCCCACTGGCTCTGCCACGCCTCGTTGGTGGCGTCGGTCAGGATGCCCTCGGCCCCGGCCCCGGCGTTGGAGCAGAACAGGTCGATGGGGCCGTGGTTGGCCAGGGTCCATTCCACCAGCTCCACCACCTGGGCCTCGTCGGTCACGTTGCAGGCCCGGGCCTCGCAGCCGATCTCGGCCGCCGCCCCGGCCACGGCGTCGGGATCGAGGTCGGCCAGCACCACGGTGCGGGCCCCTTCGGCCAGGAACGCCCGGGCCAGGGCCCGGCCGATCCCGCCGCTGCCGCCGGTGATCACTGCCACTCTGTCCTTCAGCTCCATGGGAGGCGACCATAAACGGGATGGGTCGCACGGCTCAAGGTCGCTCCGCTCCTGCCGACCATTCAGGGCGAGGGGCCGGTTCGGATCGATGTCATCCAAGGGAGTGGAACGATGCTGCGACGGATTCGGATCGGTCGAAAGCTGGCGCTGGTGGCCGTCCTGGCGCAGATCATGCTGCTTCTGGTCGGCCTGTCGGCGCTCCGCTCGATCGCAGGGTTGAAGGCCACCACCGGCGAGGTGGCGGCCAGCGTGGGCCTGGTGCGCAACAGCGTGCTGGTGGACATGTCGCACGACGCCATCCGGGGCGATGTGCTGCTGGCCGAGACCACCGAGCCGGCCGACCTGCCAGCCCTGGCCCAGACCGTGAAGGACGACGCCCAGGCCATGCGGGATCGTCTCCAGGCCGTCAGCGACGGCAGCGGCGACGCCGGGATCGCCAGGATCATCGACGATGTGACGCCGATGGTCGACGAGTACGAGCAGCTGGCCGTGGCCGCGGTGGAGTCGTCCACCGGTCCCGACGCCGCCGCCACCCGGGCCGGGTTCCTCGACTCGTTCGAGCAGCTCGAAGGGGAGCTGCCCACCGTGGCCGACGCCGTGGAGCGCCTGGCCGACCAGCACCGCGTCGACGCCGACGACCACGCCCGCCAGGCCCGCACCGAAGGGGCAATCCTGCAGGTGGTGGCCATGGCGCTGATGGGCTTCCTCACCTGGCGCATCTCCCGCTCGATCGTGGGCCCGATCCAGGCCCTGCGGGATCAGCTGGTCGAGATCGCCGACGGCGAGGGCGACCTCACCCGCCGGGCCGACGAGTCGGTGGCCGGGGAGCCGGGCGAGCTGGCCGCCGCCTTCAACCGCTTCGCCGCCAAGGTGGCCACCGCCATGCGGGGCATCGGTGCGCAGGCCGAGGGCCTGGCCCAGGCCTCTGAGCGGCTCAGCCATGTGAGCCGCACCATGTCGTCCACCGCCCAGGACACGGCGGCGGAAGCCTCCAGCATGGCCCGGGATGCCGATCAGGTCTCGAACGCCGTGGGCGAGGTGGCCACCTCGTCGAACGAGCTGGCCATCTCCATCCGGGAGATCGCCTCCTCGGCCTCCGAGGCGGTCCGGGTGGCGAGCGAAGCGGTGGAGATCTCGGAGGCCACCCGGGCCGCGGTCGACCGCCTCTCGTCGAGCTCGATGGAGATCGCCGACGTGGTCAAGGCCATCGGCAGCATCGCCGAGCAGACCAACCTGCTGGCCCTCAACGCCACCATCGAGGCGGCCCGGGCGGGCGAGGCCGGTAAGGGGTTCGCCATCGTGGCCAACGAGGTGAAGAGCCTGGCCCTGGAGACGGCCAACGCCACGTCGGACATCACCACCCGCATCGAGGCGGTGCAGGCCGACACGGCCACGGCCGTGACCGCCATCAACGAGATCACCACGATCGTGAGCCAGATCAACGACACCCAGGGCACGATCGCCGCCGCGGTCGAGGAGCAGACGGTGACGACGGCCGTGATCGGTCAGTCGGTGAGCGACTCGGCCTCCCTGACCGAGCAGATCTCCCACAATGCCGAGACCGTGAGCCAGGCCGCCGAGCACACCAACGCCGGTGCGCTCGACACCCAGCAGGCGGCCGGTGAGCTGTCGGCCATGGCCGCCCAGCTCCACGACCTCGTCGGCATGTTCACCTACTGATTCGTCTGCTGACGCCGGGATCTCCGGCGCCCGGAAGCTAGGGCGCCGGGGTGAAGATGTAGGGCTGCAGCGTCTCCTGGGCCCAGGCCTGGCGACGCTCGGCCTCCCGCCCGCCGTAGTAGGCGAGCGAGCCCGGCGGGGTGCGGCCGTACCCGTTGAAGTTGCCCACGCAGTCGCGCAGCGGCGCGGTGGCCACGTCGGCCTCGATGCAGTGCTCGGTCCAGGCCGCCTCGTCCTCCTCCCGGACATCGACGGCGTGATGGCCGTTCTCCCGCATCGTGGTGAGGAGCCAGGCCACGTAATCGGTCTGTTGCTCGATCGTCTCGATGAAGTTGAACTTGCCGCCGCCGGCCTGGGGGCCGGAGATGATCACCAGGTTGGGGAAGCCGGCGGTGTGCAACCCGAGGAAGGTGCGGGTGCCCTGGGCGGTCCACTTGTCGGCGATCGAGCGCCCGTCGGTCCCGGTCACCCGGGCCACGTTCTCCCGGGACATGAAGTCGAACCCGGTGGCGTAGATCAGCACGTCGAGGTCGTACTGCACGCCGTCGTGGACCACGCCCCGCTCGTTGATGTGTTGGACCCCGATCGGGGCCACGTCGACCAGGGTGACGTTGGGCCGGTTGAACGTGGGCAGATACTCGTCGTGGAAGGTGGGCCGCTTGCAGGCGTAGGCGTAGTACGGCTTGAGCGCGGCCGCGGTCTCGGGGTCTTCAACGATGGTGTCGATGCGGTCGCGGATCTGTTGCATGATCTGGTAGCCCTTGTCGAGCTGCTTCTTCGTCCGCTCCTCCCGGCTGAGCCGGGGCCGGTTCTTGCGGGCCGCCTCCTGCTCGGCGGTGGGCTGGCGGCCCCGGCCGTCGAGGATCTCGGCCACCCGGGCCCGGCGGGCGAGGGCCCACCCCGGCTGCTGGCTCCATCGCTCGATCTGCTCCGGTGTGGTGCTGCGCTGGTCGCGCACCTCGATCGTCGACGGCGTGCGCTGGAAGACGTGGAGGTGGCCGGCCACCTTGGCCAGCTCGGGGATGGCCTGTACGGCGGTGGCGCCGGTGCCGATGATCCCGATCCGCTTCCCCTCGAGGTCGACGTTGTAGTCCCAGCGGGAGGTGTGGAACGACTCGCCGGCGAAGCTCTCCATGCCGTCGATGCGGGCCAGCCGCGGTGTGGTGAGGATGCCGTTGGCCAGCATCACGAACCGGGCCCGCATGGCGTCGCCCCGGGCCGTGCGCACCGTCCACCGCTGGTCGGCGTCGCTCCAGCTGACGCCGGTGACCTCGGTGTGGAACAGGCAGTGGTCGTAGAAGCCGTAGCGCTCGGCGATCAGCTGGCAGTACTCGAAGATCTCGAAGCCCGACGCGTACTTCTGGGTGGGGAAGTAGCCGGTCTCGTCGAGCAGGGGCATGTAGGCGTAGGACTCGACGTCGCAGGCGACACCCGGATAGCGGTTCCAGTACCACGTGCCGCCCACGTCGCCGCCCCGTTCGCAGAACCGGATGTCGGTGAAGCCGGCCTGGGAGAGCTTGTACCAGAGCAGGAGCCCGGAGAAGCCGGCGCCGACCACCACCACGTCGCACTCGTCGGTCAGCGCCTCGCGCTCGACGGGCTCGGACGAGTAGTGGTCTTCGAGATAGCGGGCGAAGGTGCCCTCCATCTTCACGTAGTCGTCGACACCTCGCCGGGCCTCGATGAACTCCCGCTGGTGGGCCTGGGCCTCGGCATCGAACGAGACGTCTCGCCTGGCTTCGGGCATGCTCACCAGGTCGGGGTTGTCGAGGACGTCGTAACCCTTGCCGGCGATCCGGGCCGAGGCTTTCGCCGCCCGGGTGTTGAACAGCTTGTGACCCGTGGTGGGGTCGGTGCGAACGGCCGGGACATCTGGCGTGCTCATCGTGGGTATCTCCTCGTGGCGCCGCCTGGCCGGTCCCCCCGGGCGCGTACGGCTCGATCAATTGTTGCGTAGGTGGGGTGTCGCCATCCAAACGGGCACCCGGGCCGGCCCGGGGGTGGGATACCAGGGGCTTGTCAGGGCGTCTAACTTCCCGTGCAGATCATGAGCAGAGGCGGGGATCACCACGACCTGGAGGATCGGGCGTGCCGGGGCGACGCGGCCGCCTTCGGGGAGCTGGTGCGGCGCCACGACCGGGATCTGCGGGCGGTGGTGTGGGCCGTTGTCCGCACGGGGCCCGACACCGACGACGTGATGCAGGTCGCGTACGAGAAGGCGTTCCGTTCCATCGGGAGGTTCCAGCGCCGGTCGTCGCTGAAGAGCTGGCTCCACACGATCTGCTACCGCTGCGCCATCGATCACGTCCGCTCGGCCCGGTTCCGGGACCACGACCGGTGGCCGGCGGGGGACGACGGGCCGTCGCCGGTCGCCGACCGGTCCTCGGCCGGGGCCGACGATGTGGCCACCGACCGGGTCGATCTGGCCCGGGCATTCGACCAGCTGAAGCTGGAGCAACGGGTGGCGCTGATGCTGACCGCCGGTCTCGGTTACAGCTTCGACGAGGTGGCGGCGATCACGGGGACCCGCCGGGGGACGGTGGCCTCGCGGGCCAGCCGGGCCCGCCGGCGCCTGGAACAGGAGATGACACGATGAACGACAACGAGCTGGGCCGGCGACTCGTCGGTCTCGTGCCGGATCCGGCACCGGGCTACTGGGGTGCGGTGGACGGCGCTCGGGAGCAGGCGGCGTCCGGTGGGTCGGCCCCGCTGTCCTCGCCGCGGTCCGCCAGGCCGGAGCTGGCCGCCGGGGGCGGGCGCCGGTCCCGCATCCTCATGGTGGCGGCGGCCATCACCGTTGCCCTGGCGGTGGGCGGCGGTCTCCTGGCCGCTCGGCCCGACAGCACGCAGATCACCAGCCCGGCCGACCAGTCGGGATCGGCCACCACCACCACTGTGAGCACCTCCCCGTCGCCTCAGCCGCAGCTGTCCGGTCCGGGCCCTTCGGGGTCGGTGGCCGACCGGGAGCCGACCGGGGCGATCGTGGTGAACGGTGATCGTCTGGCCGCCTTTCCCGGCGACCGATCAGTGACCGACGCCGGGTCGGATCCGGCCTACGGGCAGGTGGCCCCCGGCCTCACCGGTACCGACTTCGATGGTGCCGAGGTCACGATCCAGCCCGATGGCCGCCGCAAGGCCGTGGTGTTCGTCGCCCACTGGTGCCCCCACTGCCAGCCCCTGCTGGCGACCCTCTCCCGGTTGGTGGCCGAGCAGCGGGTACCCGACGACCTCGACGTCTACGTGGTGTCGACCCACTACATGCCCGAGGCGTCGCCGGTACAGCCCCAGAGCTGGCCCATCCTCGACGAGCTCCGAGGGCAGGGCGTGCGGATCCTGCGGGACGACGGGGACAGCCGGGCCGCCACCGTCTACGCCGAAGGTGGGTTCCCCACCATCGTCTACCTCGACGGAAATGACCGGGTGGTCGCACGATCTGCCGGCGAGCTCGACGCCGACGCCCTCGCCGGCCTGCTCGCCCGCACCAGCTGAACGATCCCGGAGGGGGCGGGGTGAGGCGTCGCCGGGCAGGAGGCCGCGTCTCGCACCACGATTCCGAAAATCGGCCGTTCCCGGACCGGGCTCCGATGCTAGCTTCCCGGACGTGTCGAGCCCGTCGGGAGCCCATGTGATGGAGGCGGCGAGTGCCGTCGTCAGCTCGCTGGCCGGGGTCGGGGCCGAGCAGGTTTCCAACCCGTTGCCCAACTCGACGTGGACGGTTCGCCGGACCGTCGACCACGTCGCCGACGCCCTGGTTCTCTACGGTCGCTATGTCGCCACCCGAGCGACAGTTCGCCTCGATCCGTTGCGGGACGGCCGGGCCGAGGCGTCGTTCGCCGCCTTGTGCGGCGACGTGGGCGACGCGGCGTCGCTCCTCGCCCGCCTGGTCGACGGTATGGACGCCGATGAGGTCGCCTACCACCCGGCCGGGGCGGCCGACGCCAGCGGCTGGGCGGCCATGGCGTGCGACGAGATCATCGTCCACGGTCACGACGCCTGCGAGGCGGCCGGCGTCGATCTCTCCATCGCTGCGGACCTGGTGGAGTTGGTGCTGACGCGGCTGTTCCCGTGGGCGCCGCCACCGTCGACGGCGGCTCCGATGGAACGGCTGTTGTGGTGCAACGGCCGCCTGGCGCTCCCCGGCCATCCCCGCCAGGACGAGCTCTGGTACTGGTGGTCCCGACCCCTCAGCGAATGGGATGGTGTGCCCCATCGCCGCACGGCTCCGCCGGCCTGGTGAGGGGTCAGTCAGGGCCGCCGGTGCCGACGTCGGCGGGTCGGAATGGAGCCGGGAACCATCGCCAGCGCGGTCACGGCGGTCGCCTCGAACCCCTCGGGGCCGAAGTCCTTGACCGCCTGCTGAAACGCCTGCGAGAGGGCCAGCGGCTCGGGGGTGAGGTGGGGGAGGTGGCCCCGCGTCGTGTCCTGGATGGCAACCAGCCCGAACAGGTCGGCCTCGTGCAGGAGAAGATCGTGGCGGTCGGCGATGGAGAACTGCGGTACCCCGACAGACGCCCGGGGAAGAGGGCGCTCCCCGTCCTCGGTGGTGACCGTGAGGCACCCGATACTGGTTCCCGCAGCGACACTGGCTCCGGGCGCGACCCTCGGTGGCGCCGATGGTCCGCACCACCACCCGGCTGATCCTGTCGCTGTCCGGACCGGTGCCGACCACGGCCACATCGTCGGGATCGAACGACCGCGTGAGCCACCCGTCGGTGAGGAGCTGCCCTCTCCAGGTGCCGATCCCCGGATGGAACGGCTGCTCCCAGCTCCCCCGGGCGGCGATGGCCGAGGCCAGCACGGCACGCACCTCGTCAGCCGGTTCCACTCCCATCGAGCGGATGAGACCGCCCGTGGCGTGATCGACCCAGGCGTCCAGCTGGGCCTGATCCTCGAGCGGGGCGACCCGCACCCCGCTCGCCGGATCGAACAGGCCGGGGTGCAGCGGCACCGACCGGTTGACCCAGAGGCCCACGGCCGCAGCCACGCCATCGGTCCGCTGCCACTCGCCCAGTGTCCGGTCGACTGCGGCGGCGGCGTCGGCCCGGGCCACGCCGGTGACGGCCTCCAACTCCGTGCGGGCGTCGCCGTCGGCTCCGGCCAGAAGGGCGGTGAGCGCCAGCCAGACGCCGGGCCCGGAGATCACGGTGTTTGTCGGTGCCGCCGAGCCGATCGACCCAGGCCCGGGTCAGGGCGTGGCCGCGTCGGCTGCCGGTTCGCCCGAGCCGGGGCTTCGAGCCTGGCCCGCCGTCGTCCTCGACCGCAACCATCGAAGCATGGCGTCACCCTAGTTTGCTCCCGTCCCGCCCCCGGATCGGCCCCGGTTGACTGTCACACCCCCTGCGTAGGGTCAGTGCATGGATCAACGCGCTTCGATTCCACCCCTCCGAGGCCGGGCCCTGCGCTTCGTCCTGGTCGATGAGTTGATGCGACGGGACGACGAGATGACGGTGGCCGAGTTGGTGGTGGTGCTGGTGCGCCGGCACGGTTTCGATCTCGGCGGGCGGGCCTCGAAGATCATCTCCGATGCTCTGCGCTGGGAGACCCGCAGGGGCCGGGTGGTCCGTGTCGGGCGGGGCCGGTACCGGTTCGATCACACCGCCCGTTCCACTGCCCGCCGCATCGGCATCCTCGCCGCCCGATCGCGGGCCTGGGTTGTCGCTATTATGCGGCGGCCAACTACCTCGATGGTCCCTCCGCTCGATTGGGAGGTGGTACCGGACGCTCCCGCCGAAGGATTCCGGCCGCCCTGGGCCGACTTGGCCTGGCTCCGCAATACCTGATCGGCTCTAACGTGTCCGCTCTCAGCGGACAGTGTCGAGGGTGTCACGACACGTCGGGCGCGGGCTCCAGAGCGACGGCCTCGTTGGCGGCCCGCACATCAGGGCGCAGCGAGGTCGGGTCGACCGGGGTGATCGGATCGCCCGGGCGGATGGTGCCGCTCACCACCACCCGTGCGTTGAGCCCGGAGCGGTGGATGAGGGGCCGGAAGACCGGGCGCCCCAGCAGGTCCTCCAGGTAGCGGCAGGGCACGTTGAGTCGCCCCCCGTAGAGCACGGCACCGCCGCCCTCCGGGAACCGGCCGATCGAGAAGTACCGGCCCACGAGGTGATTGAGGGGCACGCCCCGGGTGGTGAGGTTGCGGCGGTGCTCGGCGGGCCCGAGGGCCAGGCCCCGGTCCCGATCCAGCGCCTCCAGGGTCTCGGCCTCGATCAACGTGACCTGGCGGTCGATGTGGTGGCGGGCCGAGTAGGTGCCGGTGCGCAGGGCATAGCGATCGTCGGGGATGCCGAGTCCGGCCACCAGCTCCACCTCGGCCCGGGCCACCATAGGCTGAGACGCCTCCGGGGTGGTGTGGATGTGCTCCAGCACCCCGCACCAGGTCGTCGTCGTCTGCATTGTCGGGTCCGGGGGCACAGCCATGGCCGTCGCCTACGCCCCTGAGCGGCGGCGCCGCTCTTTGGCCGACCAGTCCTCGGCCGCCTTGGCCCGCTTCTCCAGCTGGGCCACGGTGGCTTCGGCCACCTTGGTGACACCCGACAACCGGTTGAGCTCGGCATTGATCTGGGCGTGGCCCAGGCCGGTGAGGCCGGCCAGCTCCCGAACCAGGTTGGTGTTGATCCGGCGCTGCCGTTCCCGCTCCCGGGCGCTGTTGGGCGCCGACCCCGGCCGCCGGGCCCCGGGCCCGATCGGGGGCAGCGCGGTCAGATCGATCACCAGGTCCGGATGGTGGACCTCATGGCTGAGCGGCTCGGGCAACTCCGGCTCATCGTGGGTGGCGAAGATGTCGTCGAGGTCGGGCGGCGTCTCGGTGACCTGGGCCGACAACACGGTGAACAGCGACAGCTGGTCGCCCCGGTCCTGTTCGGGCCGGTCGAACTCCGTCGGGTCCCGCTCGTCGGTGCCGTCGTCGCTCTCCGAATCGACCTTCAACCGGTGGCGGCGGGCCTCGGCGATCGAATCGGCGAAGTAGCGCAGGCGGGGGTCGTCGGGCACGAACATGTAGGCCCGGCCCCGCCCACCCGTGTAGCGCACGATGCGCCCCACCGCCTGGCGGAAGAACAGCTCGGTGGTGGTGGTCGTGGCGTGCACCCCCACCCTGAGCCGGGGGATGTCCACCCCCTCCGACACCATCCGCACGGCGACGATCCACGGGTCGTGGCTCTGGGCGAAGCGGGCGATCTTGTCCGACGCCTCGGGATCCTCGCTCACCGCCACCGTGGCCCGCTGGCGGAACCGGTCCCGCAGGAGGCGGGCGATGCCGTGGGCGTGGTCCTGGTCGATGGCGATCACCAGGCCGCCGGCCTCGGGCTGGCCCACCCGGATCTTCTGGAGCTGGGTGTTGGCGTGGCTCAACACCGCCGGCAGCCACTCGCCCTCCAGGCTGAGCGCGGCCCGCAGCCGCTGATTGGCCAGCTGGCGGGGGAGGGGATCGTCGAAGGTGGCGGCCAGCTCGGCCCCGTCGGGGGCCATCCACTCCATATGCCCGCCGAAGCGGGGGAAGTACACCGGGCGCACCACCCGGCCGTCGCCCAGGGCCTCGGCGTAGCCGTACTCGATGTCGGGGACCACCTGGTACCCCACGTAGCGCAGGAACGGGATGGCGGCGGTGTCGCTGCGGAACGGCGTGCCCGACAGGGCCAGGCGCCGGGCCGCCGGCTCGAAGGCCCGGGTGATCCCGTCGCCCCAGGCCAGGTCGTCGCCGGCGTGGTGCACCTCGTCGAGGATGGCCATGCCCCCGGCCACCACGGAACGGATCTCGTCGGCCGCCGTGGCGATCTGCTGGTAGGTGGTGACGATCCCGTGCACGTCGCCCGGAAGGCGGTCGGCCGGCGACCACTCGGTGTCGAGATGGAGGCCGAACTGCTCGGCCGCTCCCGCCCACTGGAGCTTCAGGTGACGGGTGGGAGCCACCACCACCAGGCGTCCTCCCAGGTTGGGGAGGCTGAGACGGGCGGCGGTGAGGGCGAAGGTGGTCTTGCCGGCGCCCGGGGTGGCGACGGCCAGGAAGTCGGGCCGGTCGGTGGTCTGGTAGGCGTCGAGCGCCATGCGCTGCCACGGCCGCAGTCGGAGGGTGCGGCGGCCCGAACGGCCCGGGCCGTCGCCCATGCCTGCACCCGGCTGGCTTCTGGCCGGTGAGCCCGGCGTGGTGGGGGTACCCGTTGGCATGACCGGTCGAGTCTGCCGGGATCCGGCGCCCATCCCGACCTCGTCGGAACCGGTGCGTCAGACTGTGGGCCCCGCCGTGGCCACCCGCCCCCCGGGGTCACCGTCACGCGACCGCAATGAAAGTGGTACGTGACCGTCCCGAAACAAATAGGCATTGTGCTAGCTTCCCTCATGGAAGTTCTATCGAATTTTCCACAGAGTTTCCACGGCCGGGCCAAATCCGGCTATCAGGGAGAGAGCATGAAGATATCGAAGCGAGCAATCGGCCTCGCCTGCGCCGCGTCGCTGGCGCTGGCGGCCTGCGGGTCGTCGTCCGACACCGAATCGTCGGACACGACCAAGGGCACCGAGGCCACCGGTACCTCCGAGGCCGGCGGCACCGCCACCTCCGAGGCGGGAGGCACCTCAGGCGAGGGCCTTCTCGACGGTGAGATCAAGTGTGAGAACCAGTTCGAGGGCAAGACCGTCACGGTCTTCTCCCCCGTGCGTGACAGCGAGAACGACACCCCGATCGCCGACTACGTGGCCGGCTACGACCCGCTGGCGGAATGCACCGGCCTGAAGATCGAGTGGCAGGGCACCGACCAGTTCGAGACCGAGATCAACGTCCGGCTCGAAGGTGGCGACGCCCCCGACGTGATCGACTTCCCCCAGCCCGGCCTCATGGCCGCTGCCGCCCGCAAGGGCTACCTGCAGGAGCTGCCCGACTCGGTGGCCAGCCACACCAAGAACGACTTCTTCGAGGGTTGGCTCGGCTACTCCAGCGTCGACGACAAGGTGTACGGCATCCCCGGCCGTTCCAACATCAAGTCGCTCGTGTGGTACAGCCCGGCCGCCTTCAAGGACAAGGGCTACGCCATCCCCACCACGCTCGACGAGCTGAAGACCCTGTCGGACAAGATCGCGGCCGACGGCGGTACCCCGTGGTGCGTTGGCGCCGAGTCGGGTGTTGCCACCGGCTGGGTGCTGACCGACTGGATGGAAGACATGATGCTCCGTGTGAACGGGGAAGATGTCTACGACCAGTGGGTCAGCCACGAGATCCCCTTCAACGACGCCAAGGTGAAGGCGGTGGCCGACGCAGTGGGCTCGTACGTGAAGAACCCGACGTACCTGGGCGGCGAGAACAACATCAAGGCCATCGCCACCACCAAGTTCCAGGACGGGGGCCTGCCCATCCTGTCCGGCAAGTGCTTCATGCACCGCCAGGCCAGCTTCTACTCGGGCCTGTGGCCCGACGGCACCAAGATCGGGGCCGATGGCGACATCGACTTCTTCTACCTGCCCAGTAACCCGGGCACCAAGTACATGCTGGGCGCCGGCGACATCTACGCCGCCGGGAGCGACAAGCCGGAGACCTACGCCGTGCTGGCGTACACCGGCTCGGCCGACTACCAGCTCTACATGACCAACACCCGGGGTGAGCTGTCGCCCAACAAGAGCGTCGATCTCGCCAAGATCGAGGATCCGATGGTGAAGCGGTTCGCCGAGATGCAGGCCGACGCCGACGTGTTCCGTTTCGACGGCTCCGACCTCATGCCCGGCGCCGTCGGCTCGGGCACCCTGTGGACCGAGATCACGGCTTGGGTCACCGGTGGCAGCACCGACGACTTCGTGAACAACGTCGAGAGCAGCTGGCCCTCCAGCTGATTCGAGCGTCGCTCTGCGACATCTGTCACACTGGACTGACGCACAGCAAGCACTGAAGCAGTACCGAAGGGGGCCGGGCCGAGGCCCGGCCCCCTTCGTCCATGGAAGCAGGGGACGAAGAGGGAGCGGGGGTGATTCGGTGATCGAGGTGATCGTTTCGCTGGCGGTGGTGATCGCCGGCCTGGCGGTGCTGGGCGTGGTGCTCGCCGCGCTGTATCGGGTGGGGGCGTTCGTGCCCCGCCACCTGCAGGAGGGATTCCGGTCCTGGGTGTTCCTCGGCCCGGCCGTGTTTCTGGTGGCCATCGGCCTCCTGGTGCCGGCCATCCGCACCATCTATCTGAGCTTCTTCGACGATGCGTCCAAGAAGTTCGTGGGCGTCGACAACTACGTCGACATCTTTACCGGCCGAGGCACCCGCCTCACGGTGTTGAACAGCTTCCTGTGGGTGGTGGTGGGCACGGCCCTCACCGTGATCGTCGGCCTCACGATCGCCCGGTTCGCCGAGGGTATGCGGGCCGAGAAGGTGGCCAAGTCGGCCATCTTCATCCCCGCCGCCATCTCGCTGGTGGGGGCCGGCGTGATCTGGGGCTTCGTGTACGCCGGGCCGCCGTTCAACAACGGCCTGCTCAACCGGGTGACGTCGATCATCCCCGGGCTGCCGACCTCGATGGGGGGTGACGGGCAGCGCATCTGGATGGTGGAACGGGGCTTCGGCCCCCTGAATCCACCGCAGGGCTTCCCCGGGGTCAACACCCTGCTGCTGATCGTGATCTTCATCTGGGCCTCGTCGGGCTTCGCCACCGTGGTCTTCTCGGCTGCCATCAAGGGCGTGCCCGAAGCTCTGGTCGAAGCGGCCAAGGTGGACGGTGCCACCGACCGCCAGGTCTTCTACCAGGTGGTGCTGCCCTACATCCGGGCCACCATCGTGACCGTGGCCACCGTCACGGCCATCGGCGGCCTCAAGGCCTTCGACATCGTGGCCGCCACCACCGGCGGCAAGTTCGGGACGAGCACCATCGCCAACGAGTTCTTCGTCACCAAGTTCGTGCAGGGCCGCAACGGCCTCGGCTCGGCCCTGGCGGTGCTGATCTTCGTGCTGGTGACCCCGATCATCGTCATGAACCGGCGGGCCCAGCAGCGGGCAGAGGAGATGATGGGCGCATGACCACCGCAGACACCACGATCGTCGCCGACGAGCTGGTGGCGCCGGCCGCCAGCCGGGCGATCCCGAAGAAGAAGATCAAGACCGGCGAGCCCATGGGGACGTCGGTGGGTGCCGCGCTGTCGAGCCCGTTCGGCCGGGCCATGGTCTACGTGCTGATGGTGCTGTGGACCGTCCCCACGTTCGGCATCCTCGTGTCGTCGATCCGGCCCGAAACCGACGTGAAGACCTCGGGTTGGTGGAACTGGTTCGTCAATCCGGCCTTCACCACCGACAACTACAAGCGGGTGCTGTCGTCGTCGCCGGGCAACGACAACCTGTGGCACTACTTCCTCAACTCGCTGCAGATCACCGTGCCGGCGGTGATCCTGTCGGTGGGGATCGGCCTGCTCGCCGCCTACGCCTTCTCGTGGATGAAGTTCAAGGGTCGGGACTGGCTGTTCGTGGCCGTCGTCGGCCTGCTGATGGTGCCGCTCCAGATGGCCCTCATCCCTCTGCTCCAGCTGTTCACCGGCGGCGCCCACTTCACCATCCCGGGCACCACCTTCACCCTCACCCTGATCCCCTATTTCCACCTCAAGAGCTCGATCTACGCCGTGTGGATCGCCCACACGTGCTTCGGCCTCCCGTTCTGCATCTTCATCCTCAAGAACTTCGTGTCCAGCCTGCCCCGCGAGATCATCGAGGCGGCCCAGGTGGACGGCGCCGGCCACGCCACCGTGTTCTTCCGCCTGATCGTGCCGCTGTCGGTGCCGGCCATCGCCTCGCTCACGATCTTCCAGTTCATGTACATCTGGAACGACTACCTCATCGGCAAGATCTTCGCCGGCACGGCCAACATCCCGGTCACGGCGAAGCTGGCCGAGGTCACCGGCACCCGGGGCCAGTCCTGGCACCTGCTCACCGCCTCCGGCATGGTGTCCATGGTGCTGCCGCTGGCCGTGTTCTTCGCTCTCCAGCGCTTCTTCGTCCGCGGCCTGCTGGCCGGATCGGTGAAGGGGTGAGCGCCCCGGTCAGCGGCGGGGGAACAACCGACGGCGGGGAGCCGGAGCCCGGTGACACCGAGGCCGGGAGCGGCGACTCCTCGATCGAGGCCCTGCTCGACGCGCTCACGCTGGCCGAACAGGTCGGCCTGCTGGCCGGCGAGGACTTCTGGCACACCGTGCCCGTCGAGCGCCTCGGCATCCCGGCCATGCGGGTCACCGACGGGCCGGTGGGGGCCCGGGGCACCACGTTCGCCGGCGGGCCGCCCTCGATGTGCGCCCCCTGCGGCACCCTGCTCGCCGCCACCTGGGATCCGGCCCTGGTGGAACAGGTGGGCCAGGTGCTGGGCCGGGAAACGAAAGCCAAGGGGGCGAGCGTGCTGCTGGCCCCCACCGTCAACCTCCACCGGACCCCGGTGGGCGGTCGCAACTTCGAATGCCTGAGCGAGGATCCGTGGCTCAGCGCCCGCCTGGCCGTGGGCTACGTGCGGGGCGTGCAGAGCGAGGGCGTGGCCAGCTGCATCAAGCACTTCGTGGGCAACGACACCGAACACGAGCGGATGTCGATCGACTCCCGCATCGACGAGCGCACCCTTCGCGAGGTGTACCTCGTGCCGTTCGAGGCCGCCGTCACCGAGGCCGGCGTGCAGGCCATCATGACCGCCTACAACCGGATCAACGGGGTCTGGTCGGCTGACAGTGCCGAGATCCTGGCCTTGGCCCGCCACGAGTGGGGCTACGACGGGTTGTTCATGAGCGACTGGTTCGGGCTCCACTCCACCGTGGAGGGCATCGAGGCCGGGCTCGACCTGGAGATGCCCGGCCCCACCCTGCACCGGGGCCAGCGCCTGATCGACGCCGTGGAGGACGGTCGGGTGACCCCGTCCGCCGTGCGCCGGGCCGCCGGCAACGTGCTGCGGCTGATGGCCCGCACCGGTGCGCTCGACACCGACGGGCCCGGCCCCGAGGGGTCCCGTACCGAGGGGCCCGAGGCCGAGGCCGACCTGGCCCTGCTCCGCCGGGCGGCGGCGGCCGGCATGGTGCTGGTCCACAACCCGGCCCAGGCCCTTCCTCTCGCCGCTGGTGAGCTGCGCCGGGTGGCCGTGATCGGCCCCAACGCCGCCGTCGGCCAGGTGATGGGGGGCGGCAGCGCCCACGTGACCCCCACCCGGGTGTCCCACCCGCTGGCCAGCCTCCAGGCCCGCCTCGGAGCCCACGGGGTGGAGGTGGTGCACGCCGCCGGCGCCCACATCCACCGTCGCCTGCCCGAGCCGGAGCCTGCCGTGCGCACCGGCCCGGCCACCCTGGCCATCTATTCGTCACCCGACGATCTCGACGATCCCGGGGCCGAACCCGTCTCGACCGGCGCCCTCGACGGCTTCCACATGATGTGGGTGGCCGACCCGTTGGGCCAGCGCAACCCCAACCCGTCGTTCGGGGCCCGGCTGACGGCCACCGTCGTGCCCGACCGCAGCGGAGAGTGGCACGTGGGGGTGGAGTCGGTGGCCCCGGCCCGCGTCCTGGTCGACGGGAAGCAACTGCTCGACAACACCGACGTGCCGGTTGGCGGGTCGTTCTTCGGTACCGGTCGGGGCGAGATCAAGGCCGCGGTGGAGCTGGTGGCGGGGGAGCCGACCGAGCTGGTGGTGGAGATCCGGCACCGACCCATCGGCATGGGGATGGGTGGGTTCAACCTCGGCCTGCTCGGCCCCCTCGACGACGACCCGATCGGGCTGGCCGAGGAGGCGGCGGCCGGCGCCGACGCCACCATCGTGATCGTCGGCACCAACGACGACTGGGAGTGCGAGGGGTGGGACCGTACCACCCTGGCCCTGCCCGGTACGCAGGACGAGCTGATCCGGCGGGTGGCGGCGGCCAGCCGGCGCACGATCGTGGTGGTCAACAGCGGCTCGCCCGTCCTGATGCCGTGGCTGGCCGACGTCGACGCCGCCCTCCTGTGCTGGTTCCCCGGCCAGGAGATGGGCGAGGCCCTGGCCGACGTGTTGCTGGGTGACGCCGAGCCCGGTGGTCGGCTACCCGTCACCTTCCCCGCCAGCCTCGACGACACCCCCACGGTGGAGCACTACCCCGGGCGCAACGGGGTGGCCGAGTACCGGGAGGGCCGCCTGCTCGGCCACCGCTGGTACGACACGGTGGGGCGGGCGCCGCTGTTCCCCTTCGGCTTCGGCCTGGGGTACGCCGAGATCGACGTGACCGCCGCCTCCCGGGGCACGGGGGCCGAGGCCGGCACGGTGACGGCCACGGTGGCCAACCGCTCGGCCCGTGACGGCTCCCAGGTGGTGCAGGTCTACCTCGCCCCCTCCGGCGACCGGTCGGGCGACGAACCGGCCCAGCGGCTCGTCGGGTTCGCCCGAGTGGCGCTGCCGGCCGCCAGCGAGGCCGAGGTCACGGTCACCCTCGATCCCCGGGCCACGCTCACCTGGGACGTCGCCTCCCACGGCTGGGCGGAGGCGCCGGGGCCGTTCGAGCTCCGGGTGGGCACCTCGTCGCGCCACCTCCCGATCCGTCTGCCGTTGCCCTGACCCTCACGAATAGGCGGGGCGGGGCGGGGCGGTGGTGGTGCGGACCACCAGCTCCACCTCGAGCTGCTCCGACGAGGGCTCGTCGGGCCGCATGCTCATCGACTCCACCACCAGCTCGGCCGCCCGCTCTCCGGAGTAGACGAGGGGCTGGCGCACCGTGGTGAGGCCCACCAGGGCGGCCAGGTCGATGTCGTCGTAGCCGATGATCGACAGATCTTCGGGCACCCGGACGCCGAGCTGACGGGCGGCGTCGAGGCAGCCGAAGGCCTGGGTGTCGGATCCGGCCACGATGGCGGTGGGGGGCTGGTCCAGGCTCAGCATGTCACGGGCGATGCGCCGGGCCGCGGTGTGGAGGAAGGCGCCGTAGCGGACGAGCTCCGGCGGCACGGGCTGGCCGGCCTCGGCCATCGTGCGGCGGAAGCCCTCCTCCCGGTGGGCGCTGGCCACGAACCCGAACTGGTTGCCGGGCTGCTCGCCCACGAAGGCGATGCGGCGGTGCCCCAGGCTCAGCAGATGGCGGGTGGCCATGGCCCCACCCGACCGATCGTCGATGTGGACGCTGGGGAGGGCGGGATCGATGGTGTCGACCAGGACGGTGGGGAACGGGGCCCGGGCCAGCTGCCGGCCCTCCTCGCCCTGAAGGGGCATGGAGATGACGATGAGGCCGTCGAGGGTGGTACTGCTTGGAAGTTCCACGAGTCGGGCCCGGGCCTGGGCCGGTGACTCGACGTTGATGATCACCGCTTCGCCGTGGTGTCGGGCCAGCCGGTGCACGATGCCCCGCAATCGCATGAACGGCGACGCCTCGCCGAAGAACGGCACCAGCACGCCCACCAGGCGGGCCTGTTTTCCCACGTTGCGGCGGTTCCGCCGGGTGGGCCGGTAGCCGGTCTGCTCCATGGCGGCCCGGACCTTGGCCCGGGTCTCGACGCTCACGTGGGGGCTGTCGTTCAGCACCCGCGAGACGGTGCCGATCCCAACCCCGGCGGCGCGGGCGACATCGTGCATGGTGGCCACGTGGAAACCGTAGCGCGCGGTTCCACGGTGTGAAAGGCAGCGTTCAGCCTTCGGCCGGGGGCGCCACGCTCAGGCCCACCACGCTGTGCTTGGCGATCAACTCGGCCACCAGACCCGACGCCTTGGCCGCCTCCACGAACGCCACCAGGTACTCGATCCCCGCCGGATCCCGGTCCCGCGGGGTGCCCATGGCCTGCTGGACGGCGGTGAACCTGCCGTCGAGGATGCGGGCCCCCGGCATCTTCTCCACGTCGGTGATCAGGCGGGGCCGCAGCCCGGCCAGGGCCTCGAGGTGGTCGTCGGCGAAGGCGTTCCAGGAGCCGTCGAGACCGTCGGTGTTCACCACCTCGGCCTGGGTGATGTTGCGGTCGAGCCACAGGCCGTAGGCGCTGCCGGTGGCGCTGGCGATCCGCACGCCCGGCCGGTCGACCTCGTCGACCGAGGTGATGGGCGATCCCGGCGGCACCAGGTAGGTGGCCTCGATCTCGCAGTAGGCGGCGGTGAAGGCGATCGTCTTGGCCCGGGCCGGTTCGGCCCCGATGTTGCCGACGTCCCACGCCCCGGTCTCGGCCGCGTCGGCCAGCAGGGAGGGCGTCTTGTACCGCAGCAGCTCGATCCCCACCCCGAGCTGGCCGGCCAGGGTCTTGGCCATGTCGGGCGACACCCCCTCGGGATTGCCGTCGGCTCCCCGCCCGGTGACCAGCAGGAAGTTGCTGATGTTGATGGCGGCCCGGAGCGTGCCGGTGGGAGCGAGGGCGGCCACGGCGGCAGCCGAAGGAGGGGGAAGGCTCATGGGGGAGAAACCTAGTTGTCGACCTTGGGAACAGCCAGGGCGGCGAAGAGGGCCAGGGAGGAGACGAGCCCGGCCACGAGGAACGCGGTGTGGTAGGAGCCGGCCAGGCCGTCGGTGGGGAGGCGGGAGACCTGGATGGTCTGCATGAGCTGCACCCCGGCGGCCGAGCCGATCTGGGCCATCATCTGGCTGGTGGCGGTGGCCACGCCGAGCTCCGTGGTGTTGACGGCCTGGGTGAGCATGGCCATCAGGGGGGCGACGATGATGCCCACGCCCACCCCGGCGAAGGCCAGCAGCAGCACGATCTCGGCCCCACTGGTGCCGGGGCCGATCAGGGTGAGGAGCAGGCAGGCGGCGCTGTTGGCGATCACCCCGGCCATCACGATCCGCCGTCGTGGCAGGTGGCGCACCAGCCAGGCCGACGCCGGGCCGGCCAGGCCCCACATCAGGGGCCGGCCCAGCGTGAGCAGGCTGATGTGGGTGGTGGTGTAGCCGTACAGCTGTGACAGCAACAGCGGAATGAGCACGAAGCCACCCTGGTAGGAGACCTGGCACAGCGCCTGGGTGACCATGGGGATGGTGAAGCGGCGGTTGGCGAAGTAGCGCAGCGGCAGGAGCGGATGCTCCACCACCCGCTCCCAGGCCACGAATCCGGCGGCGGCCACCGGGGCGGCCGCCAGCAGAGCGAGAACGACCGGGTGGGTCCAGCCCCAGAGCGGGCCCCGGTTGATGCCGAACAGGATGGAGAACGCGGCGGTGGCCAGCAGCACCGTGCCCAGCACGTCGAAACGGACCCCCCGCAGCCGGCCCGACACCGGCAGCACCCGGAAGGCGAGCACGAAGGCGGCGATCGTCAGCGGAATCTGGACGATGAAGATCCAGCGCCAGCCCACGGCGTCGATCAGGAACCCGCCGGCCACCATGCCCAGCACCGGCCCGCCGGCCATCACCAGCCCCCAGTACCCGAGGGCGGTGACCCGGCGCTCGGGCGGGAACGCCTCGCTGATGATGGCCATGCCGGTGGGGGCCGTCGACTGGCCGAACACGGCGCTGGCCGTACGGAACAGGATGGCCAGGAGGGCCGAGGGGGCGGCGGCCGTGAGCCCGGCGAACAGGCAGCAGCCGGCCAGGCCGATCAGGTACACCCGGCGCCGGCCGTAGAGGTCGCCGAGCTTGCCGGTGGTGGGGCCGAGCACGGCGTAGGCCAGGGTGGGCCCCACCACCAGCCACGAAACCGTGGACGGCGGCGCCCCGAAGTCCTTCACCAGCAGGGGGATCGAGATGGCCAGCACGCTCACGTTGAAGTTCGTGCTGAACAGCCCGAACAGCGCCACCACCAGCAACAGGACCGAGGAGCGGGGCCGGTCGGTGGGAGTGGTCGCGTCGTCGACGGTGACGTCTGCCCTCCCGAGCCCCTGTTCGACCACGAGCAACGACAGTACCCGTGGGCTGTCGGGGCCCGCACGGTGGCCCCGGGCACGTGCCCTATGTCACCGGTTGCTTAGGTCACCCGTTGCCGGCCCCGTCGGCGGTGACGGGTGCCGGGTCCCGCCCCAGCAACAGCATGCGGGCGGTCACGTTCGCCGCCTCCAGGCGGGGGATCGAGCGTCGGGCGTGATGGATGGCCCCGATCACGCCCGACCTGGCCCCCAGGGCCGACAGCTCCACCGGGACCCGCCAGGGCATGATGCGCTCCAACGAGGCGCCGAGCATCTCCTGCAGCAACGGGTTGGCCCCGATCCCGCCGCCCAGCACCACCAGCTCGGGGTCGATCAGGCAGCCGATGGTCAGCACGGCCAGGGCCACCAGCTCGGCCTGGCGCTCGATGGCCCGGCGGGCCCGCTCGTCGCCCCGGGTGGCGGCCTCGTAGATGTCGCGAGCGGAGCTGTCGGCCGACAGCTCCGTTCCGGTCGCCCCCGCTCCGGACTGCAACTCGGCGGCCAGCAGGGCGGTGAGGCCGGAGCCGGCGGCCGCCACCTCGAACGCCCCCCGGCGCCGGGCCTCGGGCGAGCCGGGGTCGGCCCCGATCGGGAGGTAGGCCACCTCGCCGGCCGCTCCCCGGGACCCCCGGGCCAGATTGCCGTCGATCACCAGCGCCGCCCCCAGGCCGGTGCCCAGGGCCAGCAGGGCGAAGGTGTCGCAGGCCTGGGCCGCTCCCTCCTCCATCTCGCCCAGGGCGGCCAGGTTCACGTCGTTCTCCACCTGCACCGCTGTCTGGAGCAGCGCCTGGAGGCGGGTGGCCAGCGGGGTCGAGCCCAGGCCGGGGATGTTGTCGGCCAGCCGGATCGTGCCGTCGGGGTTCTCCACCCCCGGCGTGCCGACCGTGACCGCGGCCACCCGGTCCCACGGGATGCCGAGGCCCTCGGCCAGGCCCTGGGCCAGATCGGCCAGTTCGACCAGCAGGGCGTCGGCTCCGGAGCGGGGGGTGGGGATCTCGGCCTCGGCCCGCACGTTGCCGGCCAGATCGGCCAGGGCCGCCGCCAGCTTCGTGCCACCCACGTCGACCCCGATCACGTAGGCGGCGTCGGGATCGGGCTCGTACACCACGGGGATGCGGCCCGCGCCCCGGCGCACGCCGGCGCCGGGAGTGGCCCGGCGGATCAGGCCCTCCTGTTCCAGTGCGGCCACCAGACGGAGCACGGTCGGTTTGGACAGGCGGGTGAGTGAGACCAGCGAAGCCCGGCTGACCGGGGCGTGATCCACGATCGACTGGAACACCAGCTCCACGTTGGCCCGCCGCACGATCTCGTGCCGGTTGCCGGCGCGATCGGGTGAACTGGAAGCGATTGGGTCGGGGTCGCCTGTCATTGTCTGCTGGGCATCATGCGCGTTGAAACATCGCTCTCGGGGAAGGGGAAGGTCGCCCCCGAAGGTGATGGGGTCCGAAGAACCGATCGGGTGCCCTGGCCGGACTGAACGGCACGATAGACAACATTTCGGTTGGACCGCTACATGAGGGATGAATGGGGGAAAGAAGCGCAAATCGTCCGAAATTGGACTTCTCGTCTTGTTCGCAGTTGCCGGATGTCCGATACAGCAATTGGCGCAATTTGGACAATGGTGATTACTGAATTCGGAGCGGCCCCTGCTGGTACTGTCGAGGCGATGACGGGCACCCCGGCCAAGCCGCCGCAGCGGCATGTGGTGATCATCGGGTTGATGGGGGCGGGCAAGACGACGGTGGCCAAGGCGGTGGCCCGACACCGGGGCTGGCCCATGCGGGACTCCGACCGTGATATCGAAACCGCCACGGGCCACACCGGTCGGGAGCTGGCGGCAGCCGAGGGGGTCGAGGCGCTGCATCACTGGGAGGAGGCGGTGCTGATCGACGCCCTGAACCGGCCCGACCCGCAGGTGGTGGCGGCCGCCGGGTGGGTGGTGGAGTCGGCCCCCTGCCGGGAGGCCATGGCCCGCTCGGCGGTGGTGGTATGGCTGCGGGTAGGGGAGGAGGAGCTGCGGCGGCGGATGGCGGCCGGCCGGCACCGCCGGCCGCTGACCGGGGCCGAGCTCGACGCCATGGTGGCCCGGCGCAACCCGATGATGGCGGCGGTGGCCGACGTGGTGATCGACGCCGACGGCACTCAGGACGACGTGGTGGCCGCCGTGCTGTCCGCCCTCGCCCCTCACGATGGCGGCCCGTGACCCCATCGGCCCGCAGCTCGGCGGCCAGCGGCTCCTGATCAGCCCGGTTCGGCCGATGGGATGGGATGACCGACGGGATGGCCGGCCACCACGCCGGGCCGGTGCTCGTGGCCGAGCGGGAGGCCGGGGAACGCCAGGCGCTGGGGGCTGCCCTGCGGGGCGGTGGTCGACCGGTCATCGAGGTGGCCGACGCCGAGGCCTGTCTGGTGGCGGCGGGCGCCCCTGAACTGGCCGCGGTGGTGTTGGGCCTCGATCTGCCGGGCATGGAACCGGCGGCGCTGGTGCGGGCCGTCCGGGCCCGATGCGCCGGGCGACTGGTGGTGGCCGCTGCGGTGCCCGAGGGGACCGCCGCCCCGTGGGAGGCGGCCCTGGCCGCCGGCGCCGACGACTGGGTGACCAAGCCCTTCCGGGTCGGCGAGGTGGAGGGGCGGCTGCGGGGAGCGCCGCCCCGGCCCGACACGGATCCCGGGCCCCGGGTGCTGTGCTGGCGCGACGGTGATCTCGAGTTCGACCTCGACCGGCGCGTGCTGCGCCGGGCCGGAGCCGATGTGGCCCTCACCCCCCACGAGCTCGGGCTGCTGGAGGTGCTGGTGGCCAACCCGCGCCGCCTCCTGAGCCACGAGACGCTGCTCAAGGCGGTGTGGGGGCCGGCCTACGGCACCGAGTCGGCCTACCTGCGCACGTTCATGTCGCAGCTCCGGCGCAAGCTGGGCGACGACGCCCGCGTCCCGGCCATGATCCGCACCGAGCCCGGCCTGGGCTATCGCTGGATCGCCCGGGCCACCAACGGCTGAACGGCGATCACCGGTTGTCGGCCCTGTCAGTGGCCGCCGCCGGAGCTCGACGACGACGCCTTGGTCGATCCGCCTGAGCCCCCGGCCGTGAGCGGGTTCCCGATCGGCTGGGGGCGCGGCTTGGTCGGCTCGGCTGCCGGCTCCACGATCGGCACGATGGTCGGCGTCACGGCGACATCCTCGGGGGTCGCCCCGGAGAACTCGACGTTCACCACCAGCTCCACCCGACGGTTCTGGCGCCGGCCCTCCTCGGTGCCGTTGTCAGCCACCGGACGGGTGTCGGCGTAACCCTGCACCACGAGCCGCTGGGGGTCGATACCGGCGGCGATGAGCACCTCGGCCACCGACGCCGCCCGCCGGCTCGAAAGGTCCCAGTTGGACTCGCCGGCGATGGGCTCGGAGTCGGTGTGGCCCTCGATCAGGAGCTGGTTGGTCGTGCCCTTCAGCACCTCGGCCACCTGCTGCAGGATCTCACTGCCGTGCTCGCCGATGTCGGCCGAGCCGGCCTCGAACAGCAGGGCATCGTTGGGCACGGTCAGCACCACGCCCCGCTCGTCGACGGTGGAGTCGATGCCATAGCCCTGCCCCGTGCCCGACCCGGTGCCCCCGGTGGCCGAGCTCTCGAGCTGGCGGGCCAGCTCCGTGGCGTGGGCGGCGTCGACCTCCTGGGGGTCCTCCTCCTGGGCCTCGTAGGCGATGGCCTCGGGCACCGCCTCGCCGCCGCCCTTCCAGATGCCGATGCCGCCGTCCAGCGGCTGGATGAGCTCGTTCGAGGCGCCGGTGGCGAACTGGGCGTAGTCGTCCTCCTGGGGCGGCCCACCCATGGCGTAGAGGATCACGAACAGGGCCATGAGCAGCGTGATCATGTCGGCGTAGGTGACGAGATACCGCTCGTGGTTCTCGTGTTCCTCCTCTACGGCGAAATCGTCACCGCCGCCCCCGCCCCCGCTCATGAGGCTTCGAGGAAGTGGGCCGCTTCAGCCGGCGGCAGCTGGGCCGCCAGGACCAGCTTGAGTTGGCGGGGGTTCGGGTTGGAGGCGATCTGCTCCACCGCCGCGATCACGATCTGGGCGATGTGGACCTCGTCGGCACCCTTCATCTTGAACTTGGCCCCCATGGGCAGGAAGAGCAGGTTGGCGAAGAACACGCCGAAGAAGGTGGCGGTGAAGGCGGCGGCGATCAGGTGGCCGAGTTCCTCGGCTCCGCCGCCCAGGCTCTCCAGCACGTGGATGAGGCCGAGCACGGTGCCGATGATGCCCAGGGTCGGGGCGAAGGCGCCCATCTTGGAGAAGAAGTCGGCCCGGGTGTCCCACAACTCGCGGCGGGCCATCGTCATCGACTTCATCACCTTGACCGCTTCATGGTGGTCCACGCCGTCCACCAGCATGGTGAGGCCGGTGCGCAGGATGTCGTTGGGCTCGTTGGCCAGCTGCGACTCCAGGCCCAGCAGGCCGTCACGGCGGGCCTGCTCGGCGTAGCCGACGATGCGGTTGATCAGCACGATGGGATCGTCGGCGGCCACGGTGAAGGCGATGGCCATGGCCTTGAGGCCGTCGATGGCCCGGTCGAGCGAGGTGCCGGCGCAGGCCGCGCCGAACGTACCCACGCCGATCAGCAGCATGGCCGGAGGAGCGATGAGGGCCGCCGGATTGCCACCCTCCATGATCATCGATCCGAACACGGCGACGAAGCCGCAGACGACCCCGATGATGGTTCCGATGCCCATTCCGAGTACCTCGCCTTCCTTGGTCTGCCCAAGGTCTCGGAGCGGTGGGGCACGCCCATGACGTCGCCCCTGGGATCCTTGCAAGTTCCTGATGGTCTCCTTGCACGGCCCGTGCCGTTTGGAACAAGGTGGGCCCGTGAGTGACCGACCGCGGGGGATCCCCGAACACACCGAACGTGAATCCGACGCCGCCGAGCTGCCGATCGAGGGGGTTCGGGCCTTCACCGCCGCCGCCTTCACCGCAGCCGGGATGGCGCCCGAAGATGCCGAGACGATGGCCGAGAACTTCATGTGGGCCGACCTACGGGGGGTCGACACCCACGGGGTGCAGCGCCTCACGTGGTACCTGCGGTGGTTCGACAAGGGCATGTGCGACCCGACCTCGCAGATGGAGGTCATCCGGGAGCTGCCGGCTCTGCTCCAGGGCGACGGCCACAGCGGGCTGGGCCAGCTGGTGGCCACCCGGTTCATGCAGCGCCTGATCCCCAAGGCGGCCGAGGCCGGCCTGTGCGTGGGCACGCTGCGCAACTCCAACGACTGGGGCTGCGGGGGCTGGTATCCCCACCTGGCGGCCCAGGCCGGCCTGGCCTGTATGGCCACCACCACCTCGGTGCCCAACCTGGCGCCCTACGGGTCACGAACCAAGATGTTCGGCAACAACCCGATCGCCTTCGCCTTCCCTCGCAGGGACAACCCGCCGATCCTGCTCGACATGGCCCTCACCCCGGTGGCGCTGGGCAAGGTCCTGCGGGCCCAGGCCGAAGGGACCACGCTGCCACCGGAGTGGGGGTTCAAAGACCGCGACGGCAACCCCACGGTCGACCCCCACGTGGCCATGGCCGGCATCGTGCCCGCCATCGGCGGCTACAAGGGCACCGGCCTGGCCATGATCACCAACATCCTGGCCGGCGTGATCACCGGCTCGGCCCACACCGGCGCCGTCGACGTGGGCAAACGGGGCCAGTTCTTCCTGGTGATGGACCCCGGCGTGGTCCACCCCGATGGGGTCGACGCCTATCACGAGGCCATCGAGGACCTCGTGGCCCAGGTCCGGGCGGCCGAAGTGCTGCCGGGCGAGGCCGTGTTCCTGCCCGGCGAGCCGGAGCAGAAGCGCCTGGAGGCCCGGCAGGCGTCGGGCGTGATCCCCTACCCGGGCTCGGTGATCGACGGCCTGAAGCGCACCGCCGACAAGTTCGGCCTCCCCTTCGACCTCGTCTGACGAACCCGCACTCAGTCGGCGGTGGCGGTGGCCGGTTCCTGGCTGGCGCTGAGGTGGAAGCCCTCGTAGCCGTTCGCCGTCACCTCGTCGCACTTCTCCCGGTAGGCGCCCACACCGCCGGGATAGGGCATGAACACCCGGGGTTTGCCCGGGATGTTGGCCCCCAGGTACCACGAGTCGGCCAGCATGAACATGGTCTGGGAAGCCAGCTCGTTCACGTGGTCGACCCATTCGGCCTCGGCCTGGGGATCGGCCTCCATCACGTCGAGCCCGCTGGCCTCCATGTGGCGGATGGCGCCCGTGATCCACTCCACGTGCTGCTCGATCGACACCGGCATGTTCGACAGCACCGAGGGCGAGCCGGGGCCGGTGATCATGAACAGGTTGGGGTACCCGGCCACCGACACGCCGAGGTAGGTGAGGGGCCCGGCCGCCCACTTGTCGCGCAGCTTCTCGCCCTCCTTGCCCTGGATGTCGATGCGGTTGAAGGTGCCGGTCATGGCGTCGAATCCGGTGGCGAACACGATGATGTCGAGGTCGTGTTGGGCCCCGTCCTCCAACCTGATGCCGGTCGGGTTGATCTCGGCGATGGGGTTGTGGCGGATGTCGACCAGGGTCACGTTGTCGCGGTTGTAGGTGTCGAAGTAGTTCGTGTCGATCAGGGGCCGTTTCGACGAGAACGGGTGGTCCACCGGCACCAACTTCTCGGCCACGTCGGGATCGGTCACGATCTCGCGGATCTTGGACCGGATGAACTCCGACGCCGTGTCGTTGGCCCGGCGGTCGAGGCTGATGTCGTTGAACGAGCCGAACAGGAACTTGAACCCGCCCTGGCTCCAGGCGTCCTCGTAGACGGCGACGCGCTCCTCGTCGCTCACCTCGAGGGCGGAGCGCTCGGCGGCGTCGTAGGGGAGGCCGCCGGTGGAACGGCGGGCCTTCTCGTAGATCTCGTCGTAGTTCTTCTTCACCTCGTCGAGGAAGGCCTTGTCGACGTTGCCGTGGCGGGCCGGGATCGTGTACTGCGGGGTGCGCTGGAACACGGTGAGGTGGCCGGCGGTCTGGGCGATCACGGGGATCGATTGCACCCCGCTGGAGCCGGTGCCGATCACGCCCACCCGCTTGCCGGTGAAATCGACGCCCTCGTGGGGCCAGGCCCCGGTGTGGTAGCTCTGGCCGGCGAAGGTGTCTCGGCCGGCGATGTTGGGCACGTTGGCCGACGACAGGCAGCCGATGCCGGTGATGAGGTATTTGGCGCTCACCGTGTCGCCCTGGTCGGTCTCGATCTCCCAGCGGGCGGTGTCGTCGTTCCAGTGGGCGGCCGTGACCCGGGTGTTGAACTGGATGTTGCGGCGCAGGTCGAACCGGTCGGCCACATGGTTGAGGTAGCGCAGGATCTCGGGCTGCTCCGGGTACTTGCCGCTCCACTCCCACTCCTGCATCAGGTTCTGGTTGAACGAGAAGCAGTACATGTAGCTCTCGGAGTCGCACCGGGCGCCGGGGTAGCGGTTCCAGTACCAGGTGCCGCCGACGCCGTCGCCGGCCTCGTAGACCTGGACGTCGAGGCCCATCTGATCGCGCAGGGCGTAGTTCGTGTAGAGGCCGGCGAAACCGGCGCCGAGGACGACGGCGTCGAGCTCACGGGTGGGGGAGGAGGTGGCCATGGCTGGCTCGCTTTCTGGGTGATCGAACGGGTTGGACGGGTGCTGGACGGTGGGCTCAGGCGGCAGCGGCCGGTCGGGCGGCGGCGTGGTGGGCCAGGGCCGCCTTCACGCCCTTCACCACCTGCTGGAAGCCGCGCTCGCTGCCCGGCAGCATGAGCAGGCTGAAGAAGCCGTGGGTCTGGCCGTCGTGGCGGCGGAAGTCCACCGGCACCCCGGCGTCGGCCAGCTTCCGGGCGTAGGCCTCGCCCTCGTCTCGCAGCACGTCGTGCTCGGCCGTGAGCACCACGGCCGGGGCCAGGCCGGCCAGATCGGAGGCCCTCAGGGGGGAGGCGTCGGGCTCGGCCCGCTGGGCCGGCTCCGGCGCGTAGTGATCCCAGAACCAGACCATGGCGTCCTTCGTGAGGATCAGCTGGTTCTCGGGCGCGGTGTAGGAGCCGGTGGCGAAGCTGGCATCGGTCACCGGGTACACGAGCACCTGGAGGGCGAGCTCGGGGCCGCCCCGGTCACGGGCCCGTTGGGCCATCACGGCCGACAGGTTCCCGCCGGCCGAGTCTCCGGCCACGATGAGAGGGGCATCGGCCCGCCCGGTGATGTCGGCCCGGTGCTCGGCCGCCCACACCAGCCCGGCCCAGCTGTCGTCGACCGCCACCGGGTAGCGGTGCTCGGGGGCGAGGCGGTACTCCACCAGCACCACGGCGCACGAGGTCCGCTCGGCCAGCTTGCGGGCCAACGTGTCGTACTCGTCGATCGTGCCGATCACCCAGCCTCCGCCGTGGAGGTACACGATCACACCCCGGGCGCCCTGGGGCGGCACCAGCACCCGCACCGGGATCTCACCGCCATCCACCGGGACCGTGTGGTTTTCGGCCCGGGCCATCTTCGGGGCGGGGCCCGCCAGCTCGGCGATGGCCGCGCCGAAGGCCCGGGCCTCGGTTGGTGTGAGCTCGTGCAGCGGCTTGCCTCCAGCGGCAGCCATCTGCTCCAGCAGCGTCGTGGTCGCGACGTCGAGCGCCATGTGATCCCCCTGTGGACGTGGTGCGCGGTCGGTGAACCACTACTACCGCCCCCCGTCACGCGGTGGCAAACCGCCCCTGTCCGCCGGGCGAAAGCCCGGCCCTCAACTGGGCCCTGTCACAGGGGGGGAGTAGCGTGACGGCAAAGCCACATTCGCTGCGATCTCATGGGGGGACCATGGCAGTCACTGTCGCGACGAGAGAAGACGTCATCCAGGTTGGCGAGGTGCCGGTCACCGTGGTGCGGGGCGGCGAAGGCCCGCCGCTCATGATGTTCCACGACGAGCTCGGCTACCCGGGCTGGATGACGTGGAACAACGAGCTGGCCAGCCGGTACGAGGTGATCGTCCCGCTACAGCCGGCCTACGGGACGACGCCGAAGGTCGACTGGATCCGCTCCTACCGGGACCTGGGCGGGCTGTACGCCCGGCTCATGCGGGAGCAGGGCTGGTCCGGGGCCCCCGTGATCGGGTTCTCGGCCGGCGCCTTCGCCGCGGCCGAGATCGCCGCCGGGTGCCCGTCGATGTTCTCGAAGATGGTGCTGGTGGGCCCGCTCGGGCTGCGCCCCACCGAAGGCGAGATCTTCGACTTCCTGGCCGTCACCATCCGCACCCACGTGGCCGCCACCGTCTCCAACGTCGAGGCGCCGGAGTACACCCAGATGTACGGGGGCGAGATGACGCCCATCCAGTTCGAGCTCTTCGAGGACGCCCGGGCCGAGACGGCCCGCATCGGCTGGGAGCCGTTCATGTTCAACGACAGCCTGCCCCACCTGCTGGGCGGCGTGGGCACCCTGCCCACCCTGCTCGTGCGGGGCAGCGACGACCTCATCGCCCCCCAGGGCTGCATCGCCGCCTACGAGGCGGCCATTCCCAACACCACGACGGTGTCCATCGCGGGCGCCGGCCATCGGCCCGAGATCGAAGATCCCGAGGCGTTCCTGTCTGCCGTCAACGCCTTCCTGGGAGCCTGATCATGCACGTCGCCTACTTCACCGAACGTCCCTACCGCTGGGTGCCCGAAGACGTGGTCATCCGCAACAAGGCCTTCTTCGCCGTCCCCAACACCTACTTCGACCATGTGCGGGGGGCCGACGACTACAACTACTTCCTCGACGAGTACTGCTACGCCGAGGAGCTGGGCTTCGACGGCGTGGCCCTCAACGAGCACCACGGCAACCCGTTCTGCATGGGCAACGTGATGAACGTCGAGGCCTCGATCCTGGCCCGCATCACCAACCGGGTGAAGATCATCCTGATCGGCAACCCGCTACCGGTGATCAAGCACCCGCTGCGCATGGCCGAGGAGCTGGCCACGATCGACCTCATCTCCCGGGGTCGGCTCGTGACCGGCTGGGTGCGGGGCGCCGGGTCCGAGCAGTTCTTCAACAACGCCAACCCGGCCTACAACCGGGAGATGTTCGAGGAGGCACACGACTTCATCATCCAGGCCTGGACCCGGCCCGGGCCCTGGCGCTACGAGGGCAAGCATTTCCACTACCGGCACGTGAACCCGTGGGCCCTGCCGTACCAGAAGCCCCACCCCCCGATGATCATCCCCGGCGTGCTCTCGCCCGAGACGGTGAAGTGGAGCGCCGAGCACTCCTACCCCTACATCGGGCTCGGCACCTCGCTCGGCCCCACGGCCGACCTGTGGGACTACTACGCCGACACCGCGGCCGAGATGGGCTACCAGGCCGGCCCCGAGAACTTCGGGTACCTGATCCCCACGTTCGTGGCCGACACCGACGAGAAGGCTCAGGAGCTGGGCAAGGGCTTCATCTACGGCGGCGGCCAGACCGTGTTCTCGGCCCCCCAGTACACCCTGCCCCCGGGCTACAACTCGAAGGAGGCCATCCGCCGGTTGTCCAAGCAGCCGGGCGGGAGCTGGCTGGGTGTCAACCGCAACAAGCTGATGCAGGCGGCGATAGACGACGACGCCCCGATCGACTACGAGGCGATCCGGGCCCGGGCCGAGGGCCAGCTGCGCAAGTCGCAGCGCAACTACCTCACCCTGTTGGGCTCGCCCGACACGATCATCGACAAGGTGAAGACGATGTTGACGGTGCTGCGCCCCGGCACCTTCGTGTTCTTCGGGCCCCAGGGTCCGGTGCCCAACGAGGACCGGCTGCGGAACCTGGAGCTGCTGGCCAAGTACGTGATGCCGGAGATCAAGGCCTACGCCGAGGAGATCGGGCTCCGCAGCCCGTTCGAGACCCCACCGGGAGACCTGAAGCTGCGGACGGGCGAGGCCCGGGGAGCCGTGGTCGACCGCGGCGCCGTGCCCAACATGGAGGGCTGACCGAGGTCAGTTGTCGCTGGTGACCGGGCGGACGGGGCGGGTCAGCTCGTTCCGTACCGCCTGGTTCACCTGAAGTGCGAGAATGCCGCCGCGCGCCGCCAGGGCACTGGCCAGATCCGCGTCCAGCGGTATCCAGATCGTCCTCTTCGGCTTCCCCATCGGGGGGGGAGCGTAGGGCATCGCGTGGCCACCCATGGTGGATGGTGGCCATAAACACCAGGTCGCAGACGTGTTGATTTCGTGAGCTATGTAAAGGCCGTGCGACAACCGTCCGAAGCTGTTGCCCGCCCCCATGGCCCCATCTAGCATCCCCCGGGGTTGCTTGGCGTGGTAGATGCCGGTTTCCCGACCCGCCGACCTCTTCGCCCATCCCGGTCAGCGCGTCGAGCCCCGAGAACCATGCCGCCCGCCCGGGCGGCACACCCATGGGAGAGAACCACACGATGACAACACGATCCCGCTTCGGACGGTGGCGCTGGCTGCTGGCCCTCGGCATGGTCCTGGGCCTGGTCGCTGCCGCCTGCGGCTCCAGCGACGATGCCGGCACCGACACCAGCTCGGGCACCGACGGCACCGGGAGCACCGACTCCAGCGCCGCCACCGACAGCACCACCGACACCTCCGATGCCACCGGCTCGTCCACCGACAGCGGCGAGAAGATCAAGGTCGCGTTCGTGTACGTGGGCCCGGTCGGCGATGCCGGCTGGACCAAGAAGCACGACGACGGCCGCAAGGAGCTGGAAAAGGCCCTGGGCGACAAGGTCGAGACCACCTACCTCGAGAGCGTGCCCGAGGGGGCCGAGAGCGAGGCCGTGTTCGAGCGCCTGGCCCGCGACGGCAACAAGGTGATCTTCGGTACCTCGTTCGGCTACATGGACCAGATGCTGGCCGTGGCCGAGAAGTACCCCGACACCGTGTTCATGCACGCCACCGGGTTCAAGACGTCCGACAACATGGGCACCTACTTCGGCGCCGCCGAGGAGGCCCGGTACCTGTCGGGCATGGCCGCCGGGGCCATGACCAAGTCGAACACCATCGGCTACGTGGCCGCCTTCCCCATCCCCGAGGTGATCCGGGGCATCAACGCCTTCACCCTGGGGGCCCAGAAGGTCAATCCCGACGCCACCGTGAAGGTGGTGTGGACCTCCACCTGGTTCGACCCGACGGTGGAGAAGGAAGCGGCCCAGACCGTGCTGTCGGCCGGGGCCGACGTGGTGGCTCAGCACCAGGACACCCCGTCCGCCGGTGAGGCGGCCCAGGCGGCCAAGGGCTACTGGGTGGGCTACAACGACGACATGAGCCGCTTCGCTCCCGACGCCTGGCTCACCGCCCCGGTCTGGGACTGGGGGCCGTTCTACATCAAGACGGTCGAGGACGTGATGGACGGGAGCTGGAAGACCGAGCAGTACTACGGCTCGATGGCCGATGGCCTGGTCAACCTCGCTCCGGTGTCGGACACGGTGCCCCAGGACGTGCGGACCCAGATCGACGACATCCAGAAGCAGATCAAGGCCGGCACGTTCGCTCCCTTCACCGGCCCGGTGGCCAAGCAGGACGGCTCGGAGGCCATCGCGGCGGGGGCCAAGGCCCCGCTGGCCGACCTGCTCAGCATGAACTACTTCGTCAAGGGCGTCGACGGGAAGATCGAGAGCTGATGACGAGCGGCGACCGCCCCGGGGAGACGGCGACGGTTCCGTCGCCGTCGCCCCGGGGCGGCGCCATCGCTCTCGCCGCCCGCCGGGTGACCAAGCGGTTCCCCGGCGTGGTGGCCAACGGTGAGGTGGACTTCGAGCTCCGGGAGGGCGAGGTCCACACCCTGCTGGGGGAGAACGGGGCGGGCAAGAGCACCCTGGCCGCCCTGCTGTGCGGGCTGTACCAGCCCGACGAGGGTCACATCGAACGCGGGGGCCAGCCGGTCCGGCTCCGCAGCCCCCGGGAGGGGCTGGCCCACGGCATCGGGATGGTCCACCAGCACTTCCGTCTGGTCGAGCGGTTCACGGTGGCCGAGAACGTGGTGTTGGGAGACCCGGCCCAGCCCGCCCTGCTGCGGCGGGCCGATATCGAGACCCGCGTGGCCGAGATCGGCGAGCGGTTCGGGCTGCCGGTGGAGCCCCGGGCGCGGGTGTCGTCGCTCACCGTGGGCCAGCGCCAGCGGGTGGAGATCGTGAAGGTGCTGTACCGGGGGGCCGAGGTGCTGCTGCTCGACGAGCCCACCGCCGTGCTCACCCCCCAGGAGGCCGAGGCCCTGTTCACCACGGTGCGGGCCATGACGGCCGAGGGCAAGGCGGTGGTCTTCATCAGCCACAAGCTGGGCGAGGTCATGGCCGTCAGCGACCGGGTGACGGTGATGCGGGGCGGCCGGGTGACGGGCGAGGTGGCCACCGCCGGCACCAGCGCCCGGGAGCTGGCCGAGCTGATGGTGGGCCGGCCCATCGAGGCCGAGGTGCGGCGGGGTTCGGCCGCCGCCGGCGACCCCGACGGGGAGGAAGCGAAGCCGGCGCTGGAAGCGGCCGGCGTGCGCCTGGTGCAGGGCGGGCAGACCGTGCTCGACGGCATCGACCTGGCCGTGCGGCCGGGTGAGGTGGTGGGCGTGGCCGGCGTGGCCGGCAACGGCCAGCGGGAGCTGGCCGCCGTCCTGGCCGGGATCACCGCTCCCACCGTCGGCCGGGTACGGGTGGCCGGCACCGACGTGACCGGCCGGGGAGCACGGGCCGCCCGCCACGCCGGGCTGGCGTTCGTGCCCGAGGACCGGCTCGGTACGGGCCTGGTGCCGGGGCTCAGCCTCACCGACAACATGCTGCTCACCCGGCGCCGGGGGTTCCTGGTCGACCGGCGGGCGGCCCGGCGGGAGATGGCCACCGCCATCGATTCGTTCGAGATCAAGACCTCGGGCCCCGAGGCGGCGGCCCGGGTGCTGTCGGGCGGCAACGCCCAGAAGGTCCTGCTGGCCCGGGAGATGGCCGGCCTCGGTACCGGCGACGGGCCCCAGGCCATCATCGTGGCCGCGCCCACCCGGGGCCTCGACATCGGGGCCGCCGAGATGGTGCGGGGCCTGCTCCACGACGCCCGCCAGCGGGGTGGTGCGGTGCTGATCATCAGCGAGGACCTCGACGAGGTGCGCAGCCTGGCCGACCGGATGGTCGTGCTCTACCGGGGCCGGGTGGCGCTGGCGGGCTCGACCGACGAGCTCACGCTGGAGGAGATCGGCCTGGCCATGGCCGGTGTCGGCGCCGGCGCGACCGGCGGGCACGACAGCGATCCGAGCGAGGTGGTGGAGGCCCCGTGAGATTGCGACTGGAACGCCGGTTGGAGCAGCGGTGGTGGCACGCCGTGGTGGCCCCGGTGGGGGCCGTGCTGGCGGCTCTGGTGATGGGGGCGGTGTTCCTGGCCATCGAGGGGTTCAGCCCGGTCACGGTCTACCGCGAGCTGTTCAAGGCCAGCTTCACCTCCGCCTTCGGCATCACCGACAGCCTGGCCGTGGCCACCCCGCTGGTGGTCACCGGGCTGGCCGCCGCCGTCGCCTTCCGCATGAACCTGTTCAACATCGGGGCCGAGGGTCAGCTCTACGCCGGCGCCATCGGCGGCGCCTGGGCCGGCCTGGCCCTGGGTCCCCACCTGCCGGCCCCGCTGGCGGTGGCGGCGGTTCTGGCGGCCTCGGTGGTGGGAGGTCTGGTGTGGGCCCTGCCCATGGCCGTGTTCAAGGCTTGGTTCGGCACCAGCGAGATCATCACCAGCCTGATGCTCACGTTCGTGGCCCAGTACCTGATGCGGTACCTCATCTTCGGCTCGAGGTCGTACTGGCGCGACCCGGCGGCCACCAACTTCCCCCAGGGACGCAAGATCGCCGAGGCGGCCCAGCTGCCCCAGTTCGGCACCTACCGCACGGGCTGGGGCCTGGTGGTGGTCGTGGCGGTGGCGGTGGCGGTGTGGGCCCTGATCCGGTTCACGTCGGCCGGGTTCGACATGAACGTGGTGGGCACGTCGCCCGAGGCGGCCCGCTACGCCGGGATCTCCACGGCCCGGGTGGTGCTGATGGGGCTGCTGCTGTCGGGGGCCCTGGGCGGGCTGGCCGGCGGCATCGAGGTGGCGGGCCGGGCCCACGCCCTCGACCCCAACGGCCTGGAGCTGGGCCTCGGGTTCACCGGCATCGTGGTGGCCGCCCTGGCCCGCTACAACCCGTTCGCCATCCTGCTCGTGGCGGCGTTCCTGGGGGGGCTGCGCAACGCCGGCGTCGCTCTGCAGACGCTGCCCGGGGAGCGGGTGCCGGTGGAGGTGTCGCTGATGCTGCAGGGGGCGATCCTGCTGTTCGCCATCGGGGCCGAGATCTTCGTCCGCCACCGGCTGCGCCTGGTCCGTTCCGGTATCACCCCGGCCGCAGGGGTGGCGACGTGAACGACGGCGCCTTCGTGGCCCTGCTGGCCGCCTCGGTGGTGGCCGGTGTCCCCATCGCCCTGGCCGCCCTGGGGGAGCTGCTGGCCGAACGGTCGGGCGTGCTCAACCTCGGGGTGGAGGGGATGATGCTGATCGGGGCGGTGGTCGCCTTCCAGGTCGGCAATTCGTCGGGCAGCCTGTGGCTGTCGCTGGTGGTGGGGGCGCTGGCCGGCGGGGCGTTGGCCCTGGTCCACGCCGTGCTCACGGTGACCCTGCGGGCCAGTCAGATCGTGTCGGGCCTGTCGCTCACGATCTTCGGCACCGGGCTGGCCACGTTCGTGGGCAAGTCGATCGAGGGGCTGCCGCTGGCCACCGACTTCCGGCCCGTGGCCTGGGGCCCGCTGGCCGACCTGCCGGTGGTGGGCCCGGTGCTGTTCGAGCAGGACCCGATCGTCTACGCCACCGTGGTGCTGGCCGTGCTCATCACCTCGTACCTGCGGCGGACCCGGGCCGGGCTGTCGCTGCGGTCGGTGGGGGAGTCACCGGCCACGGCCGACTCCATGGGCATCGCCGTGGCCCGCCTCCGCTACCTCCACGTGGTGGCCGGCGGCGTGCTGGCCGGGGCCGCCGGCGCCTACCTGGTGCTGGGGCAGGTGCCGAGCTGGAGCCAGGACGGCACCACCAGCGGCCTGGGGTGGATCGCCCTGGCCCTCGTGGTGTTCGCCTCGTGGGAGCCGATGCGGGTGCTGCTGGGGGCGTTCCTGTTCGGGTTCTCCCGCCAGCTCAACTTCTACCTCCAGGCCAAAGGGGTCGACGTACCGGCCGAGCTGCTGTCGATGCTGCCCTACCTGCTCACGATCGTGGTTCTCGTGGTCTGGGGCAGCCGGGACCTGCGCCGCCGGGTCGGCGCCCCCGCCGCCCTCGGCCTCCCCTACGTGCGCGACGAACGCTGACATCCTCGGCCCCGGCCGAACTATGTCGAGAAATGCCGCCCCTGCCGGCTTTTCTCGACAAGGTTCGCCGCCGTGTCGCGATTTTCATCGCTCCGACGGGGCGGTGACAGACTGGGCCGGTGGACGGGGAGATCGCCGTGGTGGGGGCCGGCATCGGCGGCCTGGCGGTGGCCGGGTTCCTGACGCAGGCCGGCTTCCGGGTGACGGTGTACGAGCAGGCCCGACGGTTCGAGCGGGTGGGGGCCGGGATCCAGATGAGCCCGAACGCCGTGCGGGTGCTCCGGGCCCTGGGGCTGGAGGACCGGCTGCGGGCGGTCGCCTTCACCCCGCCCACCTGGAGTCACCGGGCGGCCGATACCAACGACCTTCTGGGTGACCTGGTGCTCGGTCCCGAGGCCGAGGCCCGGTTCGGGGCGCCCTACCTGGTGCTGCACCGGGGCGATCTGCACGCGGCGCTGTGGTCGGTGGTGGCACCCGAGGTGGTGCGGTTCCGGCATCGGCTGGCCGGCATCGACCCGGCGGGCGGGGCGGGCCAGCGCCTGCGGCTCCGCTTCGAGGACGGCTCGGCGGCCGAGGCCGATGCCGTGGTGGGCGCCGACGGGGTCCACTCCCGGGTGCGGGAGCTGCTGCTGGGCCCCGAGCGGCCCCGGTTCACCGGCCGGGTGGCCCATCGCACCACGTTCCCGTCGCACCTGGTGAGCGGGTTCACGGTGACCACCAACACCAAATGGTGGGGGAGCGACCGCCACATCGTGATCTACCCGGTGACGGCGAACGCCGACGAGCTCTACTACGTGACCAGTGTGCCCGACCCGGACTGGGACACCGAGTCGTGGAGCGCCCGGTGCGACCCGGCCGAGGTGGTGGAGGCCATGGCCGGCTTCAATCCCGAGGTGCGGGCGGTGGTGGCGGCGGCGCCCGAAGCTCACAAATGGGCTCTGTTCGAGCGGGACCCGCTCAGCCGGTGGGGCGAGGGGCCGGTGGTGCTGCTGGGCGACGCCTGCCACCCGATGACGCCCTACATGGCCCAGGGGGCGGCCACGTCACTGGAGGACGCAGCGGTGCTGGCCCGGGCGCTGGCCCGTCACGACGAACCCGCCGTGGCTTTCGCTGCCTACGAGGCCACCCGGCTCGATCGCACCGCCCGGGTACAGCTCACGTCCCGGCAGAACACCTGGGGCCGGGCCGGCGGCGACACCGGCTGGCTCTACGGCTACGACGCCCTCACGGTCACGCTGGCCCCGCCCGGGCGTTGACCCTGCCCCGTTCCTGGGCTACACAACTCCGGTGGTCGCGACATGAGCGCGGCGGGCGGGGGGCAGGACCGCTTCGAAGAGTTCTACCATCGGCATCTCGACGAGCTGGCCCGCCTGGCCTGGCTCGTCACGGGCGACGGAGCCGACGCCGACGACGTGGCGGCCGACGCCCTCATGGCCGCCTGGCGGCAGTGGGACCGGGTGTGTGCCAGCGACCGGCCGCTGGCCTACGTTCGCCGCATGGTGGTGAACATCGCCGTCAGCCGGATCCGCACCCGCGCCCGGGACCGGCGTCGGTTCCTGGCCCTCGTCCCCTGGGCCGCCGTCGATCAGGTGGTCGACGCCGACACCACCGCCGCCGACCAGGACCTGCGAGTGGCGCTGCTGGCCCTGCCGCCCCGCCGCCGGGCCTGCCTGGTGCTGCGGTACGCCTTCGACCTGCCGGAGCAGGAGGTGGCCGACCTCCTCCAGATCGCCGTGGGCACGGTGAAGAGCCAGACGGCCAAGGCGGCGACCCAGCTGCGCCGGGACCTCCAGCAGATCGAGGCGGCGCTGGGTGAGGTCCGGCCCCGGCCTCCCCTCCCGGGGGGTGTGGGGCGACGGCCGGCGGCGCTGGCCCCGGTGACCGTGCACCGGTCGGGTCGCCTGCGGGCCCGGCCCGAGGCGACGCCGTGACCCTCGATCCGGAGCTCCACGATCGGCTCAGCCGGCTCCGGGACGCCCACCAGCCCGACCGGGACCGGATCCGGGCCCGGTTCGAGGCGGGCCTGGCGGCCGACGTCGATCCGGCCCCGGCCCCGGCCCCGGCCCGCCGTACGGTGGGCCGCTCCTGGGTCGGCGCCCCGGCCCGGGTCGCCGCCGCGTTGCTGGTGGTGGGTCTGGCCGCCACCGGCGTGGTGGTGTCGAACCGGGACCGCCCGGCCACCGTGGAGGCCGGCGGGGCGTCGGCCCCGGCCGGCGTGGCGCCGCCCTACGTGCCCCCGACCATGCCGGCACCGTCCACCACGGTCCCGGCGGCCGGGCTCCCACCGGGGACGGCGGTGGCCACGACCAGCCCCGTGGGTCCCGGCCCGGGTGCCTCCGATCCCATCACCGCGCCCGGCACAGCGGGTGGTCCCGACGGTCCGGCCGGTTCCACCGCCCCGACCGCCGCCGGACCCGGTCCTGCCCCGTCTCCGGCCCCGTCCACGGCCGTGCCGGCCGGGGCCGAGCTGTGCCGCCACAAGGACGAGGCCGATCTGGGGCGGCTCCACATGGTCAACGACCTGTGGGGGTCGGATCGCGCCACCGCCGGCAACCAGTGCGTCAGCGTCACCGACGGCTCGCCGGCCCCCGACGGCTCTGTGGCCTGGTCCACCCGGTGGTCGTGGAGCGGGGCTCCGGGGCAGCCCAAGTCGTTCTCCAACGTGTACCTGGGCTGGGACTGGGGTTGGAAGGAGGCCGACAGCGGCCTGCCCCGGAACATGGCCGATCGCCCCGGGATCCGGTCCCGCTGGGATTTCACCGTGGAGGCCGACACGCCGGGTCGTATGGAGGTGGCCTACGACCTGTGGTTCCACGACCGGCCCGACCCCGTCGGCGACACCCTGCCGGTGAGCGAGGTGCGGATCATCCTGTACCGCACCCCGGCCGACCTCCCGGCCAGCGGGCGGCAGGGAACGGTCACGCTGGAGGGCGGCACGTGGGACGTCTACCGCTTCGGGGCGAGTTGGGACGTGGTCACGTTCTACCGGACCACCCCCACCACCAGCGCCGATGTCGACCTCGGCCGGTTCCTCGACGAGGCCGCCCGGTACACCCGCCTGCCCTGGCTCACCAGCATCCATGCCGGGGTCGGCGTCAACGACGGCGCCGGGCAGGTGGACACCACCCGGTTCTCGGTCACCCTGTCCTGATATTTCTGGTGGCGCGGGCAACCCCGGCGCCCCTCCCGATCGACGGATGGTTGTGACCCACTCTCTTGGGCGCCGCTCCATCTGGATCGCCTGCGCCATCGTGACCGCCATCATCCTCACGGCCACTGCGGCCGTCGCGTCACCCCGCCTCCGGGCCGGCGGTGGCGGCGATCGGGACGGGGCCACCGTCGCTGCCTCCGGTCCGTCCGATCCGGCCAGGCGGACGTACCACCGGACCGGCCGCCGGCGGCCCCGTCCTCCGGTCACGACCACCATGACGGTGCCCTCCACCAGTGCGCCGACCACCACGAGGGCCACGACCACCACCACCCGGGCCACGACCACCACCACCCGGGCCACGACCACCACCACCGCCCGGCCGGCCACGACCCCGTCCACCTCGGCGACGACGTCGCCCGGCGGCAACGGGGCCGCCCCCACCCACTTCAGCACCCTGGCGGTGGGGGCGTCCCTGCCGTCGAGCGCCCAGTGCGCGGCGTGGGTGAACGCCGTGCCGGCCCCGGCCGAGGTGAAAGGGGTCAACGCCGTCGCCAACGCCACCCGGGGCCAGGCCGTGGCCGGCGCCACCGGGCGGGCCACCCGGGTCGACGGCAACTTCACCGGCACCACCGAACAGATCCTGCGGTGGGCCGCCTGCAAGTGGGGCATCGACGAGGACATGGTGAAGGCCCAGGCCGTGATCGAGAGCTGGTGGCGGATGGACACCAAGGGCGACCGGGGCACCGACCCCACCCGTTGCGCCCCGGGGCACGGCATCGGGGTCGACGGCTTCGCCGGCGAGTGCCCCGAGAGCTGGGGCCTGCTCCAGGTCCGGTACCCCTACAACCAGGTGGCGTTCCCCTGGGCCATCACGTCCAGCGCCTTCAACGCCGACTGGGCCTACGCCCAGTGGCGGTCGTGCTACGAGGGCGACCTCACCTGGCTGAACACCGTGGAGCGGGGGTCCGACTACGCCGCCGGCGACGCCTGGGGCTGCTTCGGTACCTGGTTCTCCGGCCGCTGGTACACCCAGGGCGCCAAGGACTACATCACACGGGTCCAGGGCACCCTGGCCGAGCGCACCTGGACCACCCCCAACTTCAAGCAACCGTAGGTTGCCGCAGCCGTAGGTTGCCGCAGCCGTAGGTTGCCGCAGCTCCGGCCGAACTTTGTAACCTTCTGCCGCCAGAGGCGGCATTTGGTTACAAGGTTCGCCCGCATGTCGCGATTTGATCGCTGATGGGCGGTCGTTGTCACCCGCCGCCGGGGGCGGCGGCTACAGAAGGGTGATGACGGCCACCGACGCAGCGACCACCATGGCGGACGCCTACGCCCGCCATGCCGTGGCGTTGACCCGGTTCGCCACCGGCCTGGTCGGCCCGTCCGACGCCGCCGACGTGGTGAGCGACGCCCTGGCCCGGCTGTTGGCCTCCCCGGTGTGGGCCGAGGCCCGTGACCACCGGGCGGTGCTGTACCAGGCTGTGCTGTAACCGTACTTCTCGACAACGTTGGCCGCCGGGGCCCGGTTGGTGCCGGTTCGCTGGGCTACGCCCGCTCGACCTGGACGGCGGTGTCGCTGAAGGTGGGGGCGCGGCCGATGTCGGCGTAGCGGGTGGCGTTGAGGGCGTTGACCGACCGGCCGCCCTCGGAGCCCGAGGCCCAGTGGCCCATGGGCATGGCCGCCACTCCCGCCGCCACCTGGTCGGTCACCCGGGCCAGAGCCAGCACCGCCCCGCGCTCGTTGAAAACCCGCACCCGGTCGCCGTGGGCTATACCCCGGGCGGCGGCGTCGTCGGGGTGGAGGGCCAGACGGGGCGGACCCTGCTGGTCGAGCTGGCGGTCCATGTTCCCGTACTGCGAGTTCAGGAACGCATGCGACTTCGGTGAGATCAGGGCCAGCGGGAATCGTGCATCGGCGCCCACCTCCACCGGCGGCCGCCACGTGGGCAGGGCGTCGACCGGGCTACCGTCCTGATTGCCGGGGATGCCCTGGCGGAACAGCGGGGCCACGAAGTTCCCGCCGGCCGCCATCGACGACACCAGCTCCACCTTGCCCGACGGCGTCAGGAACCCACCCTCGGCGTGGGGGGCGTAGGCGCTGGCCTCCGGCACGTTGAGCCGCACGTAGCCCTCGGTCTTCAGCCGATCGAGCGTGATCCCGTCCATCTGGGGCGCCGACCAGTCGAGTGCCCGGGCCAGTTGCTCGTCGTCGGACAGCGAGAACCACGGGTCGTCGAGCCCCATCCGGGCGGCCAGCCGGCGGAAGAGCTCGTTGTTGGGCACGCTCTCGCCCACCGGCTCGATCATCCGCGGGTTGTACGTCAGGTAGAGATGACCCCAGGAGAACATGAGGTCGTTCTGCTCCATGGCCATGGTGGCCGGCAGCACGATGTCGGCGTAACGGGCGGTGTCGGTCATGAAATGCTCCGACACCACCGTGAACAGGTCGTCCCGGGCCAGGCCCTCCAACACGGCCTGCTGCCCGGCGATCACCACCGCCGGGTTCGAGTTGTAGACGAACAGCGCCTTCACCGGTGGGCCGTCGCCGCCCAGCTGGCCGGTGAGCGCGTCGCCCAGGCGCCACTGGTTGACGATGCGCACCTCGTCGGCCCGGGGATGGGGGCCGTGCAGATCGTCCCAGTTCACCGGGAAGGCCCAGATCGGCATCTGGAGCACGCCGCCGCCCACGTGGCGCCACGCCCCCACCAGCGCCGGCAGGCAGAAGATGGCCCGGGCCGCGTTGCCACCGGCGGCCGACCGTTCGATGGCAACGCCGATCCGGATCATCGACGGCTCGGCCGCCGCGTACTCCCGGGCCAGCGTGCGGATGTCGTCGGCCGCCAGGCCCGTCTGCTCCGCCGCCCACTCCGGCGTGTACTGCTGCACGTGCTCGGCCAGCTCGGCCGCCCCCACCGTGTGGTCGGCCAGGTACTCCTCGTCGGCCAGGCCCTCGGCGAAGATCACGTGCATCATGGCCAGGGCCAGGGCGGCGTCGGTGCCGGGCCGGATCTGGAGGTGCCAGTCGGCCTTGTCGGCGGTGCGGTGTCGCACCGGGTCGATCACCACCACCTTGGCCCCGTTGGCCTGGGCCTGCTCGATGAACGGCCACAGGTGCAGGTTGTTCGACAGCACGTTGCAGGCCCAGATGATGATGTACTTCGAGTGGGCCAGGCTCTCGGGGTCGACGGCGGCCGTGGGGCCCAGCGTCATGATGTAGGCGGTGATGGCCCCGCCGTCGCAGAACGTCCGCTCCGACACCGACGTGCCCAGTCCGTTGAAGAACCGGTCGCCCACCGTGAGCCCGTTGAGGATGCCCATGTTGCCCAGGTAGCTGTAGGGCAGGATGGCCTCGGGGCCGTCGGTGGCGATGATCTCGGTGTATCGCTCGGTGATCCGGTCGAGGGCGGCGTCCCACGAGATGGGCCGGAACTGGCCCGAGCCCTTGGGCCCCACCCGCTCCAGCGGGGTGGTGATCCGGTCGGTGGAGTAGACGTGGTTGGGGTAGTCGGTCACCTTGACGCACAGCCCACCCCGGGTGAACGGGTGGTCGCCGTTGCCCCGGACCTTGTCGACCTTCCCATCGGTGATGGTCACGACCATCGAGCAGGTGTCGGGGCAGTCGTGGGGACAGGCCCCCAGGTGCGTGCGCGAGCCCTCGGTGACGGCCACGGCGGGTCCTCCTTGGTGGGTTGCCCGGCGGTGGGTCGAAGGGCCGCCGGTGATCCCAGTCTGGATCAGCGGCTTTCCCCGCTCAACGGTCCATCACTGACCATGAAGGTGGTTCCTGGGCCATGAGGCTCAAGTTCCGGGGGCCATCGTGCCGATACGGGAACAGCTGACGGCGGCTCCGGGGACGTCCCCGACACCCTCCCTCCCCTCCATCCCCGGGGTCGCCGTCAGGTCCTCTTTGGCCAATCCGCCGGGAACGGGGGTGGATCGGCGGCGATCAGAAGCGGCGGTCGTTCGTCTTCTTCTTCGGCGCCTTGAACGGCGCCTCGAGCAGGGCCTCGAACTGGGCGTCGTCGGGCTGCCTGGGCTCGTTGAGCCGCTGCAGGTAGAGCTTGAGCGAGGCACGGGCGGTGGCGACGTGCTCGCCCTTGACGCCGACCGACCGGGCCAGCGCGTCCTTGGCCGCGGCGACGCGCTCCTTGCGCTTGGCCTTCTCCGCTTCGGAGATCTCCCGCTTCGGCTTCTCGCCGGCCTTGGGCGAGCGATCGGCCTTCAGCTCTTGCTCGGTCGTCAGCTTGGCGCGGATTGCCATCGAACTCGGTCCTTCGTGTCGGGTGGGTCGACGATACACGGGCCCGGCGTCAACCGGCGTAGGAACGCCCCCGCCAGGTGCGTTCGGGCGCGTCGCCACGGCCCGCGAACCCGCCGGCGTCGCGCAGCGCATCAGAGGCCGAGCTGGGCCCGGCACCCCTCCCAACCGGTGACGGTGACCGGTAGATCGGTGCGGGTGGCCAGCCATCGTTCCCGGGTGAGCAGGAACCTGATCTGCTCGCCCCGCTCGTTGCGTTGAGCGTTGAACTGGCGGCCGTTGGGCTCGTACCCGACGGCCAGCGACACCTTCTGCGACGCCTCGTTGTCGAGGAAGGCCGAACTGGTGATGGCGAGCGCCCCGAGCGCCTCGAACCCGAAGTGGACGATGGCCCGCCGCATCTCGGTACCGATACCTCGACCGTGATGGGCCTGCCCCAGCCAGGATCCGGTCTCGGCTGTGCGGAGACCGAGGAAGCTGTCGGCGTGGATGCTCTGGACGCCGACCAGCTCGCCGTCGCAGCAGACGCCGAAGCCGAGCCGCCAGCTCGCCGCCGACAGGTTCACCCGGCTGCCCCAGTGATGCTGGAGCGACTCCCACTCGAACCGGGGCGACGGCACGTCGGTCCACGGCACGCCGAACGGCATGGTCGACGGGTCGTGGATGCCCCGGCGCGACAGCTCCACCAGCTCGGCCAGGTCGTCGTCGGTGGGCAGGCGCAGCTCCAGGCGGGGGGTGGTGATGCGTAACCCGAACAGGGGCCAGAGGTCGGCGAGAGAGGCCATGACGCATTGTCGCCGCTTGTCGTCCCGAGGGCCGGGGAATTCAGCTGGCCGGGCGGTAGCTCGGCGGCGGCACCGGGTCGGGAGCGACCGGGCGTCCGGGGCGGGCCACCCCCCGGTTGTGGCGGCTGACGAGCTGGCGCCAGGCCACGGTCATGGCGTCGGTGGCGCACAGCACCTCGGCCGGGAACCCGCCGCCGTGGCGGTAGAACGGTTCCATCGCCTCCCGGGCGAAGATGTCGCAGTCGTTGAACCCGTAGATCCCGAGCGGCTCCCAGATGTCGTCGTAGTCCCGCTGGAACGCCGCCCGGTCGGCGTCGGTGGGGCAGTGGGCCACGATCAACTCCCAGTAGTCGTGGGTCTGGTCGTCCACCGGCACGTAGAACTCGAACTGGGCCAGCCCCCGCTTTGGGAAGTTCTCCACCTGGAGGCAGCACGGCATCCACATCGACGTGCGACTCCCGGCCGGCACCCCCTCGCCCAGCGGCTCCAGCCCCAACTCCTCGTGCTCGTTGACCGGCATGTAGGCGTCGGTGCCGAACTCGTTGCGCACCCCATGGGGACCGTCGGCGTCGTCCTCCAACCAGCTCACCGCCGCCGGGCCCACCGGCCGCATCCCCAACGGCAGGTTCCAGCCCTGCACCCGCACCAGCGTGGTGTTCCGGTGGATGAAGATGTGGCCCGGGTCGAAGCCGTTCTCGCACCCCAGCCGCCAGTTCGACCGCACCCGGCGGCGGATGCCGAGCACCACGGCGCCCTCGTCGAGGACGTGGGGCGACCAGTGCCGGTGGCTGCGGTCCACCAGCGGGGGCAGGTCGGCCTCCAGGGGCGGGGGCGGGCCGTAGTCGGCGTCGCCCACGCACACGAACACCAGCCCGTTGCGCTCGGCCACCGGGAAGGTCTGCAGCCCGACGGTGCCGATCAGGGGGTCTTCGGGGCTGACGGCGATCGCGCTCAGCTCCCCGTCGGCCAGGCGGTAGGTGAACCCGTGGTACCAGCAGGTGACGGTGTCGGCGGTGAGGCAGGTGGGCTGGAGCGACAGCTTCACCCCCCGGTGCACGCATTCGTCACGCAGGGCGTGGACGGTGCCGTCGAGGCGGCGCAGCAGGATCGGCACACCGGCGATCTGGACGCCGACCAGGCCGTCGTCGCCGAGCTCCCGGGAGAACAGCGCCGGGTACCAGTGGTTCGTCAACCCCCACGACGCCTCGACGTAGGGCTGGTAAGCGCTCGTGTCGTTCATGTCGGTGTTGCTCCGTCGTCCCCCGGGGTGAACCCTTCGGTGGCAATCGACGTCGGCGGGAGGCCGAGGTCGACCAAGCGGTCGAAGGCGGCGGCCACCATGGCCGGCGGCCCCGCCACATAGGCTCGCACATCGGGCCCGACGTCGTCCGGTTGGATCAGCTGCACCGGGTCGGCCACCGGGCCGTCCCAGGCGTCGGCCGGGTCGGCGGGGCGGGACAGGCCGACCCGCACGGTGAGGCGGGGCATCCAGGTGTGGCGTCGGTCGAGCTCGTCGGCCGCCACCAGCCGGGACCGGTTGCGGCAGGCGAAGCACACAGTGGTGGGCCGGGTGGCGGCGAAGCGGCGGCGGTGCTCGTCGAGCAGCGACAGGATAGGAGCGATGCCGGTGCCGCCGGCCACGAACAGGGCCGGGTGCCGGGCCGGGTGCAGGGCGAATCCGCCGAACGGGCCCCGCACCGCGAGCCGGTCGCCGGGGGCGGCCCGGTCGGCCAACCAGCCCGCCATGGCGCCCCCCGGCACCAGGTCGACGAGGAACATGAGCCGGCGGTCCTCCACCGGCGGCGACGCGATCGAGTACGCCCGCTCCGCCGGCCGGTCGGTTCCCGGTACGGCGACGAGCACGTACTGGCCGGCCTCGAACCGCAGCGGGTGGTCGAGGTCGAGAACCAGGCGGCGCACCCCGGCCGCCGCCTCGTCCACCGCCGCCACCCGGGCGGTGAGGGTGCCGGCGGCCGGAGCCGCCGCCGGGCGGGGCTCCACCCGGAGGCGGCACGGCCCGGCGGGCAGGGTGGAGCACAGGAGGCGGACGCCGGCCCGATGGGCCGCCGGCGGCAGCGACTGGACCCGGCCGGCCACGCTGGCCGTGGCCCCCGACACCAGCGTGGCCCGGCACGAGCCGCAGCTGCCCGAACGGCACTGGTGGGGGAGGGCCAGGCCAGCGGCCAGGGCGGCGTCGAGGATCGTGGCCCCGGCCGGCACCGGCACCGTCGCCGGCGGCCCGTCACCGACCCGGATCGTCACCGGGACCGTAGTCATCGCCTCGTCGCCGGCCCGGTCGTCATCGGCCGGCTGCCCGGGGGGCCGCCGCCGGGGTCCGCGACTGGAGCTGTCGGCGGCCTGTCCCTGCCCACCGATCTGCGCGACGGAAACCGCGCCCTGCCGCCGTTCTGCGCCACGTTTTCTGCGGATTCCGCAGGTTTCGCGACGCAGATCGCCGCCGTGTCGCGGTTGTCGCGTCATCAGTTCGGCGGGGTCGGCGGGGTCGGCGGGATCAGCCGGGTCGGTATGTTCGGAAGGGTCGGTGGTCGCCGGGGGCCGCGGGTCTCGGCCAGCGGGCGGTCGCAGGTGTCGACGACCACCCGCAGCAACAGCTCGACCAGGGCCGGGGCCCGGGCCAGGTCGACCACGTTCATCGGCATCGTGTCGGGGCCGGCCCAGTGGTCGAGATCCCACCGCTTGGCCGGCAACCCGATACGGATCGTGGGCAGGCCCCACATGCGGAGGATCTCGGCGTCGGTTGCGCCGCTCAACCGCAGGTACGGGCGGTGGGGGCGGCCCTCGATGTGCTCCCACGCCCCCACCGCCGACCGCACGATCCAGTTCTCGGGGTCGGTGCGGGTGCCGGGGATGGCCAGGATCAGCTCCAGCTCGGCGTCGAGGCCCGGGTTGGCCTCGGCCACGCCGGCCAGCACGGCGGCCAGGGCCCGCTTGACGTCGAGCGGGTCTTCGTCGGGGGTGACGGCGATGTCGACGAACACCTCGCAGGCGGCGGGCGGGAAGCGGGGCTTGAACGGCCAACCGCCCCGGATGGCCCCCACCGCCCCCTGGGGCTCGATCGTGCCCACCGCCCGCTCGGCGGCGTAGGCCGGGAGCCAGGCCTCGACGGCCTGCACCACGGTGGCGGCGTCGGCGATGGCGCTGCGGAACGGGGTGAACTGGCGGATGCCGCTGTAGGAGAACGTGCCGCCCACCGTGATCCGGAACCAGGCCAGGCCCACCTCCTCGTGGCTCACCGCCCACCCCGGCTTGGCGATCACGGCGAAGTCGCCCCGCACCCCTTGCTCCAGCAGGAACGCGACGCCGGCGCCCTGCCCGGTGTTGGCCCTGCTCATCCCCGGTCGGCTGTTGGTGGGCATGCCGCCGGCCCCGAACCCCACCAGCACGTCGCCTGCCAGCTCAATCCCGGCCCGGTGCAGGCACAGGGCCGTGGCCGCGATGCAGGCCACGTAGGCCTTGGGGTTCTCGGCCCCCAGCCCGGCCAACTCCGTACCGTGCAGCCGGGCATGGGGTCGCAGCAGGTCGAGCGGTGTGCGGGACGCCCAGGGCAGGTCTTCGTCGGGGTCGCCCGAGAGGTGGGTGTCGGTGGGGGCGTAGAGCAGCAGGTCGGCCCCGCCGCCCCGGCCCCGGTGGCGGGCCCAGGCGTTGGCCTGGCGGTGGTCGATCGGCTGGAGATGGGCCTCGACTCCCTCGGCCCGGAGGCGGGTCACGAGATGCTCGGCGATCGGCCGCTCCTCGCCGGTGGGGCTGGGGATCTCCACCAGCTCGGCCAGCAGGTCGCGCAGCTCGTCGGCGTCGAGCCGGCCGAGAGCAGCCGCCACCTTCGCCTCCCGCTCGGGCTCCAGCTTCATGGCCCCGACAGTAGACGCCGCCCCGCGCTGGGGCGGCAAACGACCTCAGCTCCCCCCGCTCCTGGACGCTCCGCCCGCGGTTCGAGGGCGCCGACGACGGTCCCGCTGGGCAGAGGGGCCGGCCGGCCGGCCGGGCGCCGACGTCAGTCGACGGGGACGGCCTGTTCGCCTTCGGCGAAGGCTTCCCACAGCTCCCGGTAGCGGCCCGCGACGGCCACCAGCTCGTCGTGGGTGCCGTCCTGCACCACCCGGCCGGCGTCGAGCACCACGATCCGGTCGGCGGTGCGGGCCGAGGGCAACCGGTGGGCCACCAGCACCGTGGTCCGCTGCGACGACACGGCGGCCATGGCCCGCCGAACCGTGGCCTCGGCCTCCAGATCGAGGTTGGCCGTGGCCTCGTCGAGCAGCAGCAGGGCCGGGTCCACCAGCTGGGCCCGGGCCAGGGCGATGAGCTGGCGCTGACCGGCCGACAGCGACCGCCCCCGCTCGGTGATCTCGGTGCGGTAGCCCCGGGGCAGGCCGGCGATGAAGGCGTGGGCCCCCACGGCCCGGGCCGCCGCCTCCACCTCGAGGTCGGTGGCCTCGGACCGGCCGTAGGCGATGTTGTGGCGGACGGTGCCGGTGAACAGGAACGGCTCCTGGGGCACCACGCCGAGCTGGCGGCGGTAGGCGGTGAGGTCGATGCGGCGCAGGTCGATCCCGTCCACCGCCACCTCACCTTCCGTCGGGTCGTGGAAGCGGGCCAGCAGCTTCACGATCGTCGACTTGCCGGCCCCGGTCTCGCCCACCAGGGCCACGGTCTGGCCGGCCGGGATGTGGAGGTCGACCCCCCGCAGGGCCTCGGCCCCACCCGATCCGACGTAGGCCAGATGGACGTTCCGCAGGCTGATCTCGCCCCGCAGGCGGCCGGGGTCTACCGGGTCGGCCGGGGGCGGGGTGCCCGACGGGGTGGTGAGGAGCTGGGTGATCTTGGCCGTGGAGGCGGCGGCCTGCTGCCAGGTGTCGAACACCTGCGACAGCTGCTGGATGGGGGCGAAGAACAGGTTGAGGTAGAGCACGAAGGCGATGACGACGGCCGGCGTGGTGCGGCCCCCCGTCACCAGCGCCGTCCCCGCCGCCAGCACCACCACGGCTCCGATGTCGGCCAGGAAGCCGATGCCGGGGAAGTAGAGGGCGATCAGCCGCTGGGACGACAACCGGGCTCCGAGGTAGGTGCCGGCGGTGGCCCGGAACCGCTCGGTGTTGCGGGCCTGGCGGCCGTAGGCCTGGGTCACCCGTACCCCCGACAGGTTCTCCTGCAGGTCGGCGTTGACGTCGGCGATGGCGTCGCGGGCCGAGCGGTAGGCCCGGGACGAGCGCCGCTGGTACCACCAGGTGGCGGCGATCAGGAACGGCAGCACCGAGGCGGCGGCCAGGGCCAGCGGGGGCGACAGGATCACCAGGAACACGGCCACCCCGGCGCAGGTGGCCACGCCCACCACGGCGTTGACCAGGCCGGTCTGGACGAGCTGGCTGAGTGCCTCCACGTCGGTGGTCATGCGGGTCATGACCCGCCCGTCGAGCTCGTTGTCGTAGTAGTCGAGCGAGAGCCGCTGCAGGTGGCCGAAGATCCGCATCCGCAGGGCCAACAGCATCCGTTCCGCCGTGCGCCCGGTGACGGACGCCCCGGCCCAGGTGACGGCCCAGTCGGCGGCGGTCACGGCGGCGAAGGCGATAGAGGTGACCCACAGCACGTTGCGGGACCCGGCCTCGATGCCGGCATCGATCCCGTGACGGATCAGCACCGGGCCCACCACGGTGAGGCTGGCGTCCGCCGCCACCAGGGCCAGGCCGAGCGCCAGCCAACGGCGCCAGGGCCGCACGAAGCGCAGCACCCGGAACGGCTCGGCCGGCTCGGCGGCCGCCGCCGCCAGGTCGACGGCGGGTTCGTCGTCGGCCGGGGGCAGCTTGGCCAGCTGGGCCAGCAGCTCGGGGGTGGGGGCGAGGTTGGCCCCGATGTTGCCGCCGCTGGGTCCCCCGCCGCCTCCCCCCACCCGGGCCACGGTGACGGTGGCGGTGGGCAGGAGGCCGTCGTCGTCGCTCTCGCCGACCGGCCACGCCTCGGGCGTGAGGGCGGCGATCTCGTTGGTGGCGAGATGCTCGACGGCACCAGCGCCCGCCGGCTCCGGGTTGAGACCCGAGCCGATCAGCGACCGGTAGGGGGCGCTGCGGGCCAGCAGCTCGTCGTGGGTGCCCTGGTCGACCACCCGGCCCCCGTCGACCACCACCACCCGGTCGGCCAGGCGTACGGTCGAGGCCCGGTGGGCCACCAGGATCGTGGTGCGGCCGGCCATCACCTGGCGCAGCCCGGCGTGGATGGCCTCCTCGGTGGTGGTGTCGACGGCCGAGGTGGCGTCGTCGAGGATCAGCACCGCCGGATCGGTGACGATCGCCCGGGCCAGGGCCAGGCGCTGGCGCTGCCCGCCCGACAGGGTGTGCCCCCGCTCGCCCACCACCGTGTCCCACCCGTCGGGCAGGGCCTCGATGAACCCGGTGGCACCGGCGATGGCGGCGGCCCGGCAGATCTCGCTGTCGGTGGCGTCGGGGTGGCCGTAGGCGATGTTGGCCTTCACCGAATCGGAGAACAGGAACGCCTCCTCGAACACCACGCCCACGTGGGCCCGCAGCGAGGCCAGCGTGGCCCGACGCACGTCGACCCCGCCGATGCGCACGGCGCCGCCGGCCACGTCGTAGAAGCGGGGGACCAGGGCGGTGACGGTGGACTTGCCCGACCCGCTCCCGCCCACGAGGGCCACCACCTCGCCCGGGGCCACCCGCAGGCTGAACCCGTCGAGCACGGGCTCGGTGGTGGTGTAGCCGAAGGTGACGCCGTCGAGCTCCACCAGCCCGCCGCTGCTGGCCGCGCCGGCCCCACCATCGTCCGCCGCCCGGGCGGCCAGCAGCTCGGCCAGCGGGCGGGCGTCGGGGGCGTCGGCCACGGCGGCGTTGGCGTCGAGGATGCCCAGCACCCGGGTGGCTCCGGCCCGGGCCTGCTGGGTGGCGGCCACGATGACGGCCAGCATCCGGATGGGCGAGGTCAGCTGCACCAGGTACGACGAGAAGGCGAGGAATGTGCCGAGGCTCACCCGACCCTCGATGGCGGCCCACCCGCCGAGGGCCAGCACCGCCACCTGGGCGAAGGCGGGGATGGCGGCCAGGGTGGCGGTGGCCCGGGCCTGGAGGCGGACGAGGCGCACCCGGGCCCGGTAGAGCGACGTCGACACCACCCCCAATCGCTCGATCTCCCGGTCCTCGGCCCCGAAGCCCTTGACGATCCGCACGCCCGACACGGCCTCGTCGACCACGCCGGCCACCTCGCCCGCCCGCTGCTGGGCGTCCCAGGTGGCGGGGAACACCGTGGACCGCAGCCGCACGGCGGCCAGGGCCAGCAGCGGCAGGGTGGCCACCATCACCAGCGACAGCAGGGGCGACAGCCACACCATGGCCACCAGCGACAGCACGATCAGCACCACGTTGCCCAACAGGATGGGCAGGAACGACAGGAGGCCCTGGATGAGGCCGAGATCGCTCGACGAGCGCGAGACGAGCTGGCCGGTGCGCAGGGCGTCGTGGCCGGCGAAGTCGAGCCGCATGAGACGATCGAAGATGGCGATCCGAAGGTCGTTCTGCACCCGGAGGCCCACCCGGCCTCCCACCCAGCGCCGCACGTAGGCCAGGCCGAAGGTGATCACGGCCAGCACGCCGAGGAGGGCCAGCCAGGGGCCGACGGGTCGGCGCTGGTTGACGAGGCCGTCGTCCACCACCACCTTCTGCACCACCGGCCCGAGGCCGTTGGCCACCTGGCCCACCACCGCCGCCCCCAGTGCCAGGGCGATGTCGCGCCGGTGCACGGCCAGGAACGGCCACATCCGGCGGATCCACCCGCCACTGGTGGCGGGCTCGATCCGAGCCTCTGCTCCGCCCGGAGCGGCCGGCGTCGGCGTGGGAACCGGGTCTGGTGCCGTCATGCCTGTTCCGCCCGCACCGTGGTTCCGGCGGCAGCGGGCCGGGGGCGGAACCGGCTCGTGGGCGGCCTGGCGCAGGGCGCCCAGGGCATCGACCACGCGCTCCCGACCGCGGGCCGGCACCTCCTCCAGCAGGGCGGCCAGGGCCTGGCCCGCCTCGTCGAGGGCCCGGGCCAGGGCGACGGAACCGGCCGGTGTGATCCGCAGGGTGACGCCCCGGCGGTCGCCGTCGACCAGGTGGCGCTCCACCCAGCCCCGGTTGACCAGGCCGTCGATCAGGCCGCTCAGCGTCGGGCGACTCATCGCCGCCCGATCGGCCAGGGCGCCGGCCCGGCCCGGGTCGGCATCGACCAGCGAGAGGATGCGAAGCTGGGCCAGGGTCAGCTCGCCCAGCTGGCGTTCGAGGGCCCGGGCGGCCAGGGCCACGCCGAGCACGGCATCGGTCAGGTCATCGCTCGGTCGTTCGGTAGCCACATGATTAGGATACCGAACAGTCTTCGGCCACCAACTTTTCGCGGAGCCCGCCGCCGGCGGCGCCCTGGGTGAAAAGTTGGCGGGCGGGCCGGCCCCGGCTACTGGGTGGCGACGGCGGCCCGGTCTTCGGCCGCCGGGTTGCGCCAGGGCTCGCCGTCGGCCTCGATCAGCACCTGCACCAGCACGCCGGGCGTGATCTCGGCCCGCCCCTCCAGATCGGGCGCGATCGGGGTCATGCGCTGGTAGCCGACGGTGAACGGGTCGACCCCGTAGGTCAGCGGCGTGGTCTGGGCCAGCGGACCTCGGCCCACCGGCACGTCGCCGTACCACAGCTCCAACTCGCCCCGGAACGGGCCGTCGGGCGTGAACCGGGCCGACACCTCCACCGGCCCTGCCGGCAGCTCGACCTCGGCCGACACGGTGGTGAGCACCGTGCCCAGCAGGTTGTTGACGTAGTGCAGCCGCCGCCCGGCGAGGTAGAGGGCGTAGCCGCCGCTGTGGCCGCCGTGGCCCACCAGCACCCCCTGGCACGGGGCGCCGCCGCCCGCTTCCGGCACCACCAGCGAGGCCGTGATGGTCCATCCCCGGTTGCGCAGGTTGGGGGCCATGGCCTCGGGGATCGACGAGATGCCGGGCCGGTAGACGTAGCGGTTGCGGACGAAGCGGCGGTCGCCGTGGCGGCCGGGCTGGTTGTTGAGCGGCAGCACCTGGTGGCGCTCGGCCTCGGCCCACCACAGTGCCTGCAGCTCGGCCAGCCGTTCGGGGAACTGGGCGGCCACGTCGTGGCACTCGGAGAAGTCCGCGGCCACGTGGTACAGCTCCCACACGTCGTCGTCGAAGGAGCGGCGTCCGGCGTCCGACCCGTCGTAGACGAGACCGGCCGGCGGGTGGAACACCACCGCCTTCCACCCGTCGTGGTAGATGGCCCGGGAGCCGAGCATCTCGTAGTACTGGGTGGTGCGGACCTCGGGGGCGTCGTCGCCGGCCAGGGTGGGGGCGATGCTGGCCCCGTCGAACGGCGTCTGGGGCACGCCGTTGATCTCGGCCGGGGCCCCGATGCCGGCCAGGTCGAGGAGGGTGGGGGCGATGTCGATGGCGTGGACGTACTGGTGGCGGGTGCCGCCGGGGTGGCCGAGGCGGGCCGGCCAGTGGAGGATGAACGGGTCGCACACCCCGCCCTCGTGGGTGTCGCGCTTGAACCGCTTGAGCGGGGTGTTGCCGGCCCAGGCCCAGCCCCAGGGATAGTGGTTGTTGGCCCGGGGCGTGCCCAGGTCGTCGATCCGGCGCAGGTTCTCCTCCAGGCTTTCGGGCACGAAATTGAAGAAGTACTGCTCGTTGAACGAGCCCTGCGGCCCGCCCTCGGCCGACGCCCCGTTGTCGCTCATCACGATCACCACCGTGTTGTCGAGCTCGCCCAACTGGTCGACGAAATCAACCAGCCGGCCCACCTGGGCGTCGGTGTGGGTCATGAACCCGGCGTACACCTCCATCATCCTTGTGTAGAGCCGGCGCTCGTCGGCGCTGAGCGTGTGCCACGCCGGCACCCACGACGGCCGGGGCGACAGCTCGGTGCCCGGCGGCAGCAGGCCCGACGCCACCTGCCGCTCGAACACCGCCTCCCGCCAGGCGTCCCACCCCTGGTCGAACTGGCCCCGGTAGGGCTCGATGAACGAGGCCGGGGCCTGGTGGGGGGCATGGCAGGCCCCGGGGGCGAGGTAGCAGAAGAACGGCTTGTCGGCCGAGTAGGCCCGCAGGTCGCTGATCCAGGTGACGGCGTGGTCGACCAGGTCTTCGGTGAGGTGGTAGCCCTCCTCGGGGGTGCGGGGTGGCGGCACCTGGTGGTTGTCGGCGATCAGGTCGGGGTGGTACTGATCGGTCTCGCCGGCCAGGAACCCGTAGAACCGCTCGAAACCCTTCGACAGCGGCCAGCGGTGCCGGGGGCCGCCCAGCGTCATCTCCGAGGCCGGCGCCAGGTGCCACTTGCCCAGGGCGAACGTGGCGTAGCCACCGCGGACCAGGATCTCGGGCAGGAAGCCGTTGTGGGGCTGGATGTGGGCGTCGTAGCCGGGAAAGCCCGACGAGAACTCGACGATGCGGGCCATGCCCGAGGCGTGGTGGTTGCGGCCCGTCATCAGGCAGGCCCGGGTGGGGGAGCACAGGGCCGTGGTGTGGTAGTTGGCGTAGCGCAGACCGCCGGCGGCCAGCCGGTCGAAGGTGGGCGTGGCGATGTCGGCCCCGTAGCAGCCGAACTGGGCGTAGCCCACGTCGTCGAGCAGCACGAGCACGATGTTGGGCGCCCCCTCGGGCGGCCGGCGGAGCGGGGGCCAGGCCGCCTCCGAGTCGGCGAAGGTGCGCCCGATCCTGCCGGTGAAGTCTTCCCGCCTGCTCATGCGCTCTATCCCCCTGGATCACGTGTTTGGGGCGAGCTTAGGTGTCGCCTTCGGCGACCTTGAGTTTCGCCTACGGCGAAACGTCAGATCGAGGGTGTGACAGGCTTCAGCGGACCGAGAGCACCTCGGGTCGCAACTTCACCCACACCGCGATCCCGACCAGGCCGGTGAGGTTGAACACGACCAGGGCGGTGGGCGCGCCCACCTCCTGGGCCAGCTCCCCCAGGGCGTACATCCCCACCGGCAGGGCGCCGATGGCCATCGACAGCAGGCCCATGGCCCGGCCCCGCATCTCGTCGCTGGTGGAGGTGATGGCCAGCGCCGTCTGGGTCGATCCGAACAGGCCCATGGCCAGCCCGGCGGTGAAGGCCGAGGCCACGATCACCGGGTACCGGGGGACGGTGGCCAGGCCCAGGATGAGCACGCAGGCCGCCATCGAGCCGGACACGTAGGCCTTCCCGGCATGGGGGCGGCGGGCCGCCACCCAGTAGGAGCCGATCATCATGCCCAGCCCGGTGGCCGCGGCGATGAGGCCCGTCATCGAGGGGGTGGCGTCGACCCGCTTGGCGATCACCTGGATGATGGGGGTGAAGGAGAAGTGGAAGAAGTCGACGAACACCGTCACGCCCAGGATCGACACCAGCGCCGGATTGGCCGGCAGGGCCCGGAAGCCGTCGGCCACGGTGGAGAAGAACGGCGGCCGGCTTCCGGCCGCCGGCGGTGGCGCGGCCCGCACCGGCGACGGCACCCGCCACATGATGGTCACCGCCACCACCAGCCCGCCCACCACCACGAAGTAGGCCGGGCCCACGCCCAGAGTCTGGATCACGGTGCCACCGATGAGCGCCCCCATGGCCAGCCCGGCGGCGGAGCTGAGCATCTCGAGGGCCATGGCCCCGGTCACGTGCTCGGCCCCCACCAGGTCGTAGATCATGGCCCGGCGTACGGTCATGTCGACCACCCACCCGATGCCCACGGCCACCATGAAGGGGTAGATCATCCACACCCGGAGCTGATCCCGGAGGGCCAGGACCCCCATGAGCGAGGTGAGCGGGATCATGAGCGCGAGCTGGGCCAGCACCACCCGGCGCCGATCGAACCGGTCCGACACGGCCCCGCCGATGAGCCCGGCGAACAGCAGCGGGCCCCACATGAAGCTGCCGGTGAGCTGGACGAGGCGGGGCGAGTCGGTCAGGTCGTTGGCCACGTAGGCGCCGAGGAATCCCATGGCCCACCGGCCGATGTTCCAGATCCAGCCGGCGGCCCACACCTTGGGGAAGTGCCGGGCCCGCAGCGAGGCGAAGGCGCCCTGGCCGGCGCCGGCGGCCGGGGTGGAGAGGCCGGAGTCGGCAGCGCCGGCCCGTGGAGGTTCTGTGGTGGTCATGACGGCACCCCCGGTGCGTCGACCGCCAGCCCGGTCCGTCGAGCGCGGTCGGTTCCCTGTCTAGCGCCCCGCCGGCCCGCGTCCGAATCCCGGTGCCGGGGGCACCGCCGGTGGTGCCTGATGCACCGAGATTCGGGGCGTCGGGATCTCGGTGCACGGCGCCCCGCCGGTGGTGCCTGATGCACCGAGATTCGGGGCGTCGGCCGGCGGTATTCGCTGGAGCCGCTCGGCGGTCGGTGCCAGGGTGGGTCGGTGACGTCCTCCGGTAGCGAACCGCCCCCGGCGCCGCCCCCGTCGGGTGGCCGGCTCGTCACCCTCGTCCTGTGCTCGGCCCGGCACGGGGTACTGGGGGCGCTCGAACCGTTCACCGTCGACACGCCGGTCTGGCAGGAGGTGGGCGACGTCGTGGCCGGGGCCCGGGCCCGGTTCGGCCTGGACATGACCGTGCTGCGGTTGTTGCGGGGGCGGTCGGGTCGGGTGCCGTTCGGGGGTGAGGTGGTCTATCTGGCCGAGGTCGGGGCCGCAACGCCGGCCCGCCTCCCCGTGCTGCGAGCCGTCGGGTCGATGGGGTTGGCGGGTGACCTGCTGGCCCCCGCCCCCGGCCGGGCCGCCTACGCCGCCATCGGGGGCCCGGCGGCCGAGGTGGCCTGGGCCCACGAACGCCTGGAGGCGGCCGGCCGCCCGACCACCGGTCGGGCCGAGCAGATCCGGACGTGGAACCTGTCGAGCCTGTGGCGCATCCCGACTGCCGACGGGCCCGTGTGGCTCAAGTCGGTGCCGTCGTTCCTGGCCCACGAGGGCCCGCTGATGATCTGGCTGGCCCGATCGGGGGCCGCCCCCGGCCCGGCCGCCGTGCCCCTCGTGCTGGCCGCCGAGCCGGGGCGCACGCTGCTGGACCACGTCGGCGGCGACGACCAGTGCCACGCCACGGGTCCCGTCACCGCCGGCTTCCTGCCCCCGCTGATCGGGCTGCAGGCCGCCGCCCGGACCCGGCTCGACGAGTTGGCCACGCTCGGTGTCCCCGACCACCGCCACCTCGACCTTGCCGCCGCCGCCGGCCGGCTGGCCGCCCAGGTGGACGCGGAGCTGACGCCGGCCGACCGTCAGGCGGTCGACCAGCTCCTGGCCGGTCTCCCCCGGCGCCTCGCCGCCCTCGACGCCTGCGGCCTGCCGCCCACGCTCGTCCACGGCGACTTCCATCCCGGCAACGTCCGGGCGGGGTCGGGCCGGGCCCCCGTGGTGCTCGACTGGGGCGACAGCTCGATCGGCACGCCGGCCCGGGACCTGGCCCACCTCCTGGCCCATCTCGAACCGGGCGATCGGGCGCCGGCCCTCAGCCGGGCGGCCCGGTGCTGGCGGGAGGCGGTGCCCGGTTGCGATCCGGCCCGGGCCGCCGCTCTGGCCGGTCCCGTGGCGGCGCTGGCTGCCGCCCTGGCCTGGCAGGGCTTCCTCGACCGGATCGAGCCCGACGAGCGGGCGTACCACGAGGGGGATCCGGCCGTCGGCCTGGCCCGGGCCGCCCACGTCGCCGCCCAGTCGGGTGGCACGAGCTGACCACCCCACGTCCGGCCTGGCCTCGCCCGGGCTGCCCACCACCGAGTTTGCTGCCGGTTTCTCGGTGCGTCAGGAACCATCGGCGGTGCGCCGTGCACCGAGTTGCTACCGGCCGGTTTCTCGGTGCGTCAGGCACCACGGGTGGTGCGCCGTGCACCGAGATCTGGACGGGGGTGGCTCCGGTAGCGTGAGCGGGATGAGCGATGACTGGAGTGCGCTGACGTGGGCCGACGTGCTGGCCGAGATCGAGCGCCAGGGGCGCGACGCCTTCGTGGCGTCGGTGACGCCCGGTGGTCGCCCCCACCTGGCCATCGTGTGGCTGGTGGTGGTCGACGACACGGTCCATTTCGTGGGCGACCGCACTTCGGTGAAGGTCCGCAACCTGGCCGCCACCCCGGCCGTGGCCTGCCACTGGCAGGTGCCGGACGACGACCGCCGTCAGTTGATGATCCAGGGCGAGGCGTCGCTGGTGGAGGACCCGACGGCCCGCCGGCACCTGTGGAGCAGCGGTGCCTGGGGCGACCTGGCCCAGTGGTACCAGAGCTCCGACGACCTCCAACTGGCCTTCGTCCGCATCGACGCCACCCGGGCCTCGATCGTGGAGCAGGCCGGCGCCGGCCCCCGCTCCCGCTGGCGGGCCGGCGACACCGCCCCCGCCGCCGGCTGATCTGCGCGACGAAAACCGCGACACGCCGTCGATCTGCGCCGCGAAACCACCGAAGATCGTCGAAAACGTGACGCAGTTGGCGGCGGGGGCGCGATTTTCGTGACGCAGTTGGCGGCTCTAACTTCGGAACCCATGAGCGCCCAGAACCGAACCAAGCGAAGGATCATCATCATCGGGGCCGGGCCAGGCGGGATCTGCGCCGCCATCGGGCTGCGCCAGGCCGGCTACGACGACATCGTCGTGCTCGACAAGGCCGACGGCGTGGGCGGCACCTGGTGGCACAACAGCTACCCGGGCTGCGCCTGCGACGTGCCCACCCACCTCTACTCCTTCTCCTTCGAGCTCAACACCGGCTGGAGCCGGCCCTACGCCACCCAGCCCGAGATCCAGCGTTACATGGAGCACGTGGTCGACACCTATGGGGTCCGGCCGATGCTCCGCCTCGGCACCGGGGTGAAGGGGTGCTACTGGGACGACGAGTGCCTCGTGTGGCGGGTGCTCACCGACACCGGCGAGGAGCTGGAGGCCGACGTGGTGGTGAGCGCCATCGGCATGTTCAACGAGCTGAGCTGGCCGTCGATCCCCGGGATGGACAGCTTCGGCGGCACCCTGTTCCACTCCGCCCGCTGGCGCCACGACCACGACCTCACCGGCCGCAAGGTGGCCGTGATCGGCAGCGCCGCCAGCGCCGTGCAGTTCGTGCCCGAGATCGCCGCCCGCACCGACGCCCTCCACGTGTACCAGCGCACGGCCAACTGGGTGCTGCCCAAGGACGACACCCCGTTCGACACCGAGACCCTGGCCGAGCTCCAGGCCAACCCGATCACGGTCCGCCAGCGGCGCTGGAAGCTGTGGCGGGAGCTCAACCACTTCACCCAGTTCGACGACGACGTGCTGCTGGGCAAGGCCGAGCGGGCCGGGCTGCGCAACATCGCCCTGGTCCAGGACCCGGCGGTGCGGGCCAAGCTCACCCCCACCGAGCCCTACGGCTGCAAGCGTCCCCTGATCTCCAACGACTGGTACCCCACGTTCAACCTGCCCCAGGTGGAGCTGGTGACCGACCCCATCGAGCGGATCACCGAACGGGGTGTGGTCACCGCCGACGGGGTGGAGCGGGAGGTCGACACGATCATCGTGGCCACCGGCTTCCAGGTGCAGCGGTACCTGTCGGCCCTGGAGGTCACGGGCCGCAACGGGGTGGTCCTGAACGAGGCGTGGGCCGACGGGGCCCAGGCCTACCTCGGCATCACCACCAGCGGATTCCCCAACCTGTTCATGCTGTACGGGCCGAACACGAACCAGGGCTCGATCATCTACATGATCGAGTGCCAGGTGGCGTACCTCGTGCGCCAGGTGCAGCGCCTCGACGCCGAGGGCCTGGTGTGGCTCGACCTCAAGCCCGAGGTCCAGGCGGCGTACAACGACAGGATCCAGGAGGAGCTGGAGCGGTTCGACGTGTGGAAGCACGAGTGCAACCACTACTACCGGGCCCCGTCGGGTCGGATCGTCACCCAATTCCCGGGCGACATGGCCAACTACCGGGAGCGCACCTCGCAGCCCGATCCCGACGCCTACGCCGCCGGCACCGGCCACCCCTTCGGCACCCGGGTCCGCCTCGGCGTCTCGCCACAGTGACCGCCATGACGACGACGGGCGCCGGGCCGATGGACGGAGTGAAGGTGGTCGAGATCGGCCTGTGGCTGGCCGGGCCGGCCTGCGGGGCGATCCTGGCCGACTGGGGCGCCGATGTGGTGAAGATCGAGCCGCTCGACGGCGACCCGTTCCGGGGCTACGCCTACCTGTTCGGGGGCGAGGCCAACCCACCGTTCGAGCTCGACAACCGGGGTAAGCGGTCGATCGCCCTGGACCTGCGCCAGCCGGCGGGGCTCCAGGTGGCGCTCGACCTGTTGGCCGAGGCCGACGTGCTCGTCACCAACTACCGCCCCGGCGGGCTGGAGCGCCTGGGGCTCAGCTGGCCCGAGGTCCATGCCCACAACCCCCGCCTCGTCTACCTGTCGCTCACCGGCTACGGGCTGGACGGTCCGGAGCGGGACCGGGCGGCCTACGACATGGGCGCCTTCTGGGCCCGGGCCGGGGTGGCGGCCTCGCTCACCCTGCAGGGCCAGCCCCTGCCCTACCAGCGGGGTGGGATGGGCGACCACATGACCGGCCTGGCCGCCGCCGGCGGGGTGGCGGCCGCCCTGTTCCGCCGGGAGCGCACGGGCGAGGGCACGCTGGTGGAGACGTCGATGCTGCGCCTCGGCATGTACCAGATGGGCACCGACCTGAGCGCCAACGTCCGCCTCGGCACCAAGACGTTCGCCACCCCCCTCCACGAGGCGGTCAACCCCCTGCTCACCGGCTACCAGGGGTCCGACGGGGAGTGGTTCTGGCTGCTGTGCCTGGAGGGCGACCGCCACTGGCCGAGGGTGCTGGCCGCCCTCGACCAGCCCGAGCTGGGCGACGACCCCCGGTTCAACTCCATCGAGGGTCGGGGGGCCAACGCCAAAGCGGTGGCGGCTCAGCTGCAGACCATCTTCGCCACCCGCAGCCGCGACGAGTGGGGCGAGATCTTCGACCGGGAGGGCGTGTGGTGGGCCCGGGTCCAGCACACCCACGACCTGGTGGACGACCCCCAGGCGGCCGCCGCCCGGGGCTTCGTCGACATGCCCCTGGCCGACGGCACCACGGTTCGCATGGTGGCCACCCCGGTGGACTTCGACGGCCGGTCGCCCGAGATCGGCCAGCCCACCCCCGAGCTGGGCCAGCACACCGAGCTGGTGCTGCTGGAGCTGGGCCGCACCTGGGACGAGATCGAGGAACTGCGGGCGGCCGGCGTCATCGCGTAGCCAGGCCTGGCCAGGCCCGCCTCCCGCGGGGGAGAATCGGGGCACATATCAGTCAGAGCAGGGGGGAAACGCCATGACTGAGACCACCGACGACACCACTCCGGGAATGCTGGCCGGCTACCGGGTGCTCGACCTGTCGCAGTATCTGGCCGGGGCCGGGGTGACCCGGCTCCTGGCCGAGCTGGGGCCCGAGATCATCAAGGTCGAGCTGGCCCCGATGGGCGACCCCGGTCGCCTGATCCCGTGGCTGGTCGACGACCGCAGCTCGTTCTTCGTGCAGAACAACCGGGGCAAGCAGAGCCTGTGTCTCGACTGGGACCAGCCCGAGGGCCTGGCCATCGTCAAGGATCTGATCCCCCAGTGCGACATCCTGGTGGAGAACTTCGGGCATGGGGTCCTGGCCAAGCGGGGGCTCGACTACGAGTCGGTCCGCCAGCTCAACCCGTCGATGGTGATGGTGTCGGTGTCGGGGTTCGGGCGCAACAGCCCCTTCGCCGACCGCCCGGCCTACGACGGCATCATCCAGGCCTACTCGGGGATGATGCACATGACCGGCGATCCCGAGCAGCCGCCGTCGGCCGTGGGGTTCGCCGTGGTCGACACCACCACCGCGGTGCACGCCTTCGCCGGGCTGGGCTACGCCCTGCTCCACCGGGAGCGCACGGGGCAGGGCCAGCACGTCGACATCGCCATGGTCGACTCGATGTTCCACCTCAACGAGACCCTCAGCCAGTGGCACCTGGCCAAGGGGGAGTACACGCCCACCCGGATGGGCCGCCACCACCCGCTGGTGTGCCCCGTCGGCATCTACGACCTGCCCCAGGGCTACGCCGTGCTCATGTGCCTCGACCGCCAATGGCCCTACCTGGTCAAGGCCATGGCCCGCCCCGACCTGGCCGACGATGCCCGGTACGCCACCAACGCCGACCGGGCCGCCAACCAGGACACGCTGGTGCCGATGATCCAGGAGTGGCTGCTGTCGTTCCCCGACAACGAGACCGTGCTCCAGACGTGTCTCGACCACCGCATCCCGATCGGGCCGGTGCTGACCCCGATGGACGCCGTGGGCCATCCCCACTTCGAGGCCCGGGACATGGTGCGGATGGTGCCCGACCCCGTGCTGGGCGAGGTGATGATCCCCGGCTACCCGTTCAAGTTCTCGGCCCAGCCCGACCTGCCCGATCTGCGGGCCCCGCTGCTGGGCCAGCACAACCGGTCGGTGCTCACCGGCGTGCTGGGCTACGACCCCGAACGGGTGGCGGCGCTCGAGTCCCGGGGCGTGCTCTACGCCACCGACCGCTAGACCCCGCTGCGTTGGTCGGCTGGCGCCTCCATCGATCATGATGGACCCATGAGCACGACCGGCGGCGCTACGACAGCCCTGGTCCCAGCCCTCTCAGGAGCATCTCGCATGACCTCGATCATCCCCGAACCCGATCTCGCCAACGTCTGGCGGCTCGAGACCCCCGGCAACGAGGGGTGGGAGCGCTCGGCCCGTCCCGACGCCGACGACAAGTTCTTCATGGCGTCGGCCGACGGCCACGTGCAGGAGCCGCGCGACTTCTTCCGGCCCCGGATCCCGGCCGAGTACCACGACCGCCTGCCCGGCATCGTGATCAACGCCAAGGGTGAGCAGTTCCAGAAGACCGAGGGGTTCCGGGAAGCCAAGCTGGAGTGGGTCCAGCCCTTCGAGGGCCACGAACAGCTCCGCAACCGCTCGGGTCTCACCCCCGAAGAGCGCCTGGCCGACCTCGCCCTCGACGGCACCGACGCCGAGATCCTGTTCCCCAACAAGGGCCTCGTGGTGTGGGCGACGAAGGACGCCAGCTTCTCCCACCTGATGTGCAAGGCGTGGAACGACTGGGCGTGGGAGACCTTCGGCCCGTTCAACGACCGCCTGGCGCCGATGGCCTGCATCGCCCCTGCCTCGCTCGACGACGCCCTGGCCGAGATCCAGCGGGTGGCCGCGCTCGGGTTCAAGGGCCTGTGCCTGCCGTGCAAGCCGGTGTTCGGCCCGCCCGACGTCGACGACCTGAACTACAACCTCAAGGAGTTCGAGCCGCTGTGGGACTGCGTCACCGACGTTGATCTGCCGATCACGTTCCACGTCTCCACCGGCCGTGACCCCCGCACCTCCCGCTCCAACGGCGGGGCGGTGATCAACTACACGATCCACTCGCTGGCCCCCACCATGGAGCCGCTGGTCAACATCTGCGCCTCCGGTGTTGCCGAGCGCCACCCCACGTTGAAGTTCGGGGCCATCGAGGCCGGGATCGGCTGGGTGCCGTGGATGCTGGAGGCCATGGACGAGGCCTACCTCAAGCACCACATGTGGGTCCGGCCCAAGCTCGACGGGCTCCCCAGCGACTACTTCCGCCGGCAGGGGTTCTCCTCGTTCCAGGAAGACCGCCCCGGTCTGGCCCTGGCCCGGGAGTTCAACCTGATCGACAACTTCCTGTGGGCCAACGACTTCCCCCACCACGAGGGGTCGTGGCCCTACTCGGCCCAGGCCATCGAGCGCACCATGGGCGACCTGACCGACGGCGAGCGGGCCAAGATCCTCGGCCTCAACACCGCCCGGATCTTCAAGTTCCCGGTGCCCGAGCGCTACCGCAACCACGACGACGCCGCCCTCGTGGCCCGCGAGGTCGAGGGCTGAATCCCGCTGGCCGGCGCCGACGGGATCCGACCGGCTGCCGGCGGGGCGCTCAGCCGTCCAGAGCGCGGCGCAGGTCGCGGGCGGCGGTAGCGAAGATGGTGGTGTCGTTCGACACCATCACGAAGCCGAAGCCCCGCTCGGCCGCGGCCCGGCCGGCGGCGGCGTCGCCCACCGCCGTGCCGCACGGGACGCCGGCCCGGGCGCACGAGGCCAGGGTGGCGGCGATCAGAGCGTCGTTGTCGGGGTGGGAGGCGGGCTTGCCGCTCGACAGCGACAGGTCGCCGGTGCCGATGAACAGCGCGCTCAGCCCGTCGACGGCCAGGATCTCGCCGATGATGGCCAGCCCGCCCTGGTCCTCCACCTGCACGCCCCGCACCACACCGGTGGCGCCCCGGGCCAGGTAGCCCTCGGTGTCCAGCCCCCAGCGGCCGGCCCGTGAGGTGCCGCCCAGGCCGCGGCTGCCGGTGGGGCTGAAGCGCATGGCGTCCACCGCCGCCCGGCAGGTGGCGGCGTCGGTGACCCGGGGCACGAGGATGCCGTCGGCGCCGGCGTCGAGCAGCCGTTGGAGATGGCTGTCGGACCGGTCGGGCACCCGCACCAGCGCCCCCATGTCCATGGCCTGGGCCATCACGATCAGCCGGTACGCGCTCTCCATGCTGAGCGGCGCGTGCTCCATGTCGACCACGATGTAGTCGAATCCGGCGTGGCCCAGCAGCTCGACGGTCTCCAGGGTCGGCAGCTTGGCCCAGGTGCCGAACAGGGTCGGCCCTCCCGCCGCCAGCCGCTCCGCGAACGCACCAGGTGTCAGCATGGGCGCAGTGTACGACGGCCCCCGCCGCCGGCCATTCTGCGCGACGGAAACCGCGCCCGGCCGGCGAACTGCGTCACGAATTCTACGGAAGACGTTGAGAACGTGACGCAGAAGGGGCGAGGGGCGCGGTTTCCGTTACACAGTTCGAGAGGGGGCGGCCGGGGTGACGGGGCCGCCGACGGTCGACCCTGCGTGGTCGGCCAGCAGGCGGCGGACCTCGTCGCCGTGCTGGTTGTAGGTGGGGCCGGGGGCGGTGACCCGGGCCGGGGTGCGGGACAGCCGGAACCGGGGGCCCTCGATCACCACCGGCCCCAGCAGCGGGTGCTCGACGGTGAGGTAGTGGTCCCGGTGGGCCAGCTGGGGGTCGCTCAGACAGCCGGCGGTGTTCTGCACCCGGTGGGCGGCCACCCCCAGGGCCTGGAGCTCGTCCTGCACGGTGGCGGCGTCGAGCCCGACGGTGCAGGTGGTGATGAGGTCGTCGAGCTCGTCGTGCCGCTTGTGGCGCTCGGCCGCCGTCAGGGAGGCCAGGTCGGGCTGGTTCAGCCAGCCGGCCAGAGCCCGCCACTGGGCGTCGTCGGCGCAGGCGATCGCCACCCAGGCCTCGGTCTCCTCCTCGGGGTCGTCGCTGTCGAGCCGGGTGCGGTAGACGCCGTGGGGGGCGAGCACCAGATCCCGGTTGCCCCGACCCTCGAATGGTCGACCGTTGACCTCGGCGTCGAGCAGCGCCGGCGCCTGGAGGTGCATCGACGACTCGGCCTGCGACAGGTCGAGGTGCTGTCCCCGCCCGGTGCGACGGCGGTGGTCGAGTGCCGCCAGCAGGGCGGCCAGGCCGAAGCGGGGCGACACGATGTCGGTATAGGCGCCGAAGGGCCCGCAGGCCGATCGCCCCGGCCAGCGGGTGGTGGTGGTGAACCCGAACAGGGCCGTGGTGAGGTTGCCCAGGCCCGGCATGTCGAGCGTGCCCGTCTGGCCGGGCAGGCAGCTCGACAGCAGGATGATCCCGGGGTTGGTGGCGGCCAGCGCCTGGTAGCCGAATCCCATGCGGTCGAGGGCCCCGGCGGAGAAGCTTTCCACCATTACGTCGGCCCACCGCACCAGGTCCCACAACGTCTCGCGATCGGCCGGGTCGCCCAGATCGAGCTCGATGCCGAGCTTGCCGGCGTTGCAGTTGGCGAACAGCCCACTGCCCTCCATCGGCACCTCGGCGTTGCGGGGATGGAAGGGGGAGGTGGTGCGGGTCAGGTCGGGCCGGGCCCGGTTCTCCACCTTGACCACCGTTGCCCCGTAGTCGGCCAGGCTCCGCCCCACGTAGGGGCCGGCCACCGACCACGCCAGATCGAGCACCCGCAACCCGTCGAGCGCCGGCCGATCAGCGCCGGTGCCGGTGCCGGTGCCGTTGGCCGGTGCGCCGGCCCTGATGTCGCCGTTGCCGACGGCCGGGGATTCCCACAGCTCCATGCCGTCATGGCTGCCCAGCCGGGGGGCGGGGCCGAGGGCGGCCAGCGGGGCGTCCGATGCCACCACGAACCGGCCCGGATAGCGGTGGGCCCGGTCGGCGTCGGGGTGGTGGACCTCGTCCCAGAACCGCCGGTTGGCCAGGTGGTCGTTGTCGAGCACCTCGGCCAGCGTGGAGATGGGGGCCAGCAGCACCTTGCGCCGGGCCGCCTCGGCCGCCAGGTGGGCCTTGGTGTGGCGGGCGGTGAAGCGGGTGACGATCTCGCCCAGCCGCACCGCCTCCGACGGGGGCACGGTGCCGTCGAACAGGCCCTCGTTGAGGGCGACGAAGTCGGTGTCGCGCGTCGCTTCGTCGCAGCCACCCTCCTCCCAGATCCACTGGAAGAGGTTGACCGTGTAGTGGGCCAGGGCGGCGCCGAAGGAGAAGGTGATGCTCACCTCGCCGTCGAGGGCGGGGTAGGTCCAGCGGATCTTGTAGACGCCGAAGTCGATCCCGTCGCCCGAGCGGCGCATGGCCGGCCACTGCCAGGCCCGGTTGATGGCGTAGCAGAACGAGGCCTGGAGGCAGGAGGCCTGGGCCGACACGTCGGCCAACTGGCCCCGGCCCGATCGGGCCCGTTCCTGCAGGGCGACCAGGGCGGCCACCGCCATGTCGGCCGCTCCGTGGAGCCAGGCCTGGGGCGACCCCCACCGCAGGGGTGGCAGTTCGGCCTCGCCGGTGAGCGACATCGAGCAGCTGGCGGCACCGATCGTGAGGTCGGTGGCGGCCCAGTGGGCCTTGGGGCCGTCGAGCCCGAAGGGGGTCAGGGCCACGATCACGAGCCCCGGGTTGGCCGCCTCCAGAGCGGCCCGGTCGAACGGCTCGTCGCCGGGACGGCCGGTCCACAACAGCACGTCGGCCCCGGCGGCCAGGGCGGCCAGCCGCTGCCGGCCGCCTGGGGTGGCGAGGTCGGCCGTGATCGAGCGCTTGCCCCGGTTGTAGGCCCGGTGCCACAGGCTCCGCTCCGTGTCGGCTCCGCCGGCAGCGGTATCTGGCCTGCCGGCGGCTGGGTCGGGGTGGTCGCCGGCGAACGGCGGGAGGTGGCGGGCCGACGATCCGCCCGGCGGCTCCAGCAGGACCACGTCGGCCCCCAACTGGGCCAGCAGGAACCCGGCGAGCTGGCCCCGCTCGTCGGTGCAGTCGATCACCCGGTACGGCGACAGCATCATCAGTTCCCCCTTCGGGCCAACCTACCCCCGGGCACTAACGTGGGCCCAGCTGACGACGGCCGAGGGGGGACCGGACATGGCGGACATGCGGATCGGGATGCTGTTGCCCAACGTGGGGACGGCGGCGTCGCCCGAGGCGATCGTGGAGCTGGCCCGGGAGTCCGAGGCGATGGGGGTGGCGTCGCTGTGGGTGGGCGACCACCTGCTGCTGGCGGCCGATCAGCAGGCCCGCTACCCCTACAACGACACCGGTGACTACGTGGTGCCGGCCGACCGGAACTTCCTCGACGCCTTCACCACCCTGGCCTGGGTGGCGGGCCAGACCCGCTCGATCCGCTTCGGGGTGTCGGTGTGCATCGCTCCCTACCGGCACCCGGCCCAGGTGGCCAAGGTGCTGGGCACCCTCGAGTTCCTGGCGCCGGGGCGGATGGTGCTGGGCGTGGGCACCGGCTGGATGCGCGACGAGTTCGACAGCCTGGCCATGCCCTACGAAAGCCGGAACGCCGACACCGTGCGCCTGGTGCGGTTCCTGCGGGAGGCGGGGCGGGCCGAGGGGCCGGTCACGATCGAGAACCCCGGCTATCCGGCCCACGAGATGTATCTGCGGCCCCAACCGGCGGCCGACCTCCCGATCTGGATCGGGGGCAACGGGCCGCTGGCCCGGCGCCGGGCCGCCCGCCACGGCGACGCCTGGCATCCGGCGCTCCACCGTCAGTCGCCGGCCCAGCTGGCCGAGGAGATGGCCGAGGTGCGGGCGCTGGCGGCCGAGGCGGGGCGGGACCCAGCGCCGATCGAGCTGACGGTGTTCGCCGGTGCGGCACTGTCCGACACCTGGCGGGACCGCCCGTGGGAGCGGGGCCTCATTCGGGGCCCGGCCGAGCCGGTGGTGGCCACGCTGGCCGACTACGCCGAGGCCGGCGTCACCGAGATGATCCTGTCGATCGGCGGCTCCACCCGCCGTCGCCTGGCCACCCTCGAAGCCCTGGTGGACGCCGGCCTGGCCCTCGCTCCGTGATCCGGTGTCGGAGACCGTCACCGGCGACGGCCTGGGACACCAGATCAGGCCATGGTTGGGTTCAGCGGAACTCGATGAGCTCGATGAAGGTGCCGTCGGGGTCCTTGAAGCAGACGAAACGGGTGTCGGAGCGCATGTTCACCGGCTCCGACACCAGCTCCACCCCGGCCTCCTCGAGCTGGGCCACATGGCCGTCGAGGTCGGTGCAGTACAGGCACAGACGGGCCATCCCGGAGTGGAACAGGTCGGGCGGCGGCGTGCCCCGGGTCTTGGGGTTCGTCCACTCGATCAGATCGAGCCGACAGCCCCGGCTGTTGCCGGGGTCGAGCATCATGATCGCCGCCTTGCCCTTGGCCGTGGGATCGCCCAGGCCCCGGCCCATCTCCTCGCTGCCCCCTTCGCCCAGGTCGACCACCGACTGGAAGCCGAGCATCTCGTAGAACGCCTTCGACCGTTCGAAGTCGGTGCAGTTGATGTTGACGTGGAAGACGGACTTGATCGCCATGGCCGGAGACCCCCCTGATCGGCTCGGAAAGGCCACACTATCCCGGGTCGCCGAAGTGCATCGAAGCCCGCCATGGCCCATCATCTTCTGAGTCGGATCGGTTTTCGAAGGAGCCTGGACCATGACCGTCATCGACAGCGCACCCTCAGGCACGGCCGCCGAGTTGATCGAGCGGGCCCGACGGCTGGCCCCCGTGCTGCGGGAACGGGCCGTGGCCACCAACGCCAACCGCCGCCTGCCCCGGGAGACGATCGAGGACATGCGGGCCGCCGGCGTGCTCAAGGTCCTTCAGTCGCCCCGCAACGGAGGCTACGGCCTGTCCATGCGGGACCACCTCGACGTCAACGCCGCCCTGGCCGAGGGCTGCGGGTCCACCGCCTGGGTGGTGGGAGTCACCCACGCCCACTCGTGGATGATGTCGCACTTCCCGGCCGAGGCCCAGGAGGCCACCTACGGGACCAATCCCGACGCCTTCATCTCGGCCGTGATCGGCCCCCGGGGCCGGGCCGTGCGCACCGAGGGCGGTTGGCGCCTGAGCGGCGTGTGGCCTTTCGCCTCCGGCAGCGAGAACGCCGACTGGCTGTTCCTGGGGGCGATGATGGTGGACGGCGATCAGGAGCTGGGCCCGGCCGAGTTCCTGCTGCCCACCAGCGCCGCCTCCTACCGCGACGACTGGCACACCACCGGCCTCACCGGCACCGGCTCCTGCTCGGTCGAGGTGCACGACCTGTTCGTGCCCGACGCCTTCCACCTGCCGATGATCGAGCTGGCCACGGGAGACTCGCCCGGCGCCCCGCTCCAGACCGAGGGCTGGAACCACCGGGCCGCCGCCATCCCGGTGCTGATCCTGGCCCTGGCCGGCCCGGCGCTGGGCATCGCCCGGCGGGCCCTGGCCGATTTCCCGTCGGTCATCGGGAAGAAGACGATCGCCTACACCGACACGGTGCAGGCCGAGCACACCACCACCCACCTCCACATCGCCGAGGTGGCGGCCCTGATCGACGAGGCCCACTTCCACCTGTACCGGGCGGCCGACGACATCGACCGGTCGGCCCGGGAGGGTGTGCCGCTCGAGTTGCTCACCCGGGCCCGGATCCGGTCCGACTGTGCCGAGGCCACCCGCAAGTGCCTGGAGGCGGTGGAGCTGATGTGGCGAGACACCGGCGGCTCGGGCCTCTACACCACGAACCCGCTCGGTCGGGCCCTGGCCGACCTGCAGGCCATGAACGTCCACGGCGGGCTGATGCTCGACAGCGCCCGCGAGATCTACGGTCGGGTACTGATGGGCCTCGATCCCCAGGCCCCGCTGCTCTAGGTAGCTCCAGGTAGAAGGAGACAAGCCATGTCCACCACCTCAACCGAACCCACCACCCAACCGTCGGCCACCGGCCTGAAGCTGGAAGTGGCCCACAGCGTGCTCTACGTGCACGACGCGGACAAGATGATCGGCTTCTACACCGACATGCTCGGCTTCGAGGTCACCGACCGGGGCCCGATCATGGACCAGGAGATCATCTTCATGTCCCAGATCGCCAACCATCACCACCAGGTGGCGTTCATCACCGGCCGGGGCGCGCCCGAGAAGTCGAACAACACCCACCACACGGCCTACCGGTCGTCGGGCACCCTCGACGACCTCAAGGCCCTGCTGGGCCGGCTCCAGGCCCACCCCGAGGTCAGCGGCATCATGCCGCTGACCCACGGCAACGCCTGGTCGATCTACTTCCAGGACCCGGAGCACAACGGGGTCGAGGTGTTCATCGACACCCCGTGGCACGTGAAGCAGCCCCAGGGCAAGCCGCTCGACCTCACCCGGTCGAACGACGAGATCATGGCCGACACCGAGGCCGCCTTCGCCGACGAGCCCGAGTTCAGCGATCTCGGCTCGTTCTACCAGCGCCGGGCCGACCACCTCGGCGAGCGCAGCTGACCCAAGCGGGGCCGTGTCGCGTTTTCTTCAGGCGAGCACGCGCACGCCCACCAGGGAGTCCCGGGTCACGAGATCCCGCAGCTCGTCCTCACCCAGGGTCCCGGTACCGGGCGGGCGGCGGGGGATGGTGACGTAGCGGATCTCGGCCGTCGAGTCCCACACCCGGATCGTGGTGTCGTCGGGCAGCACCGTGCCGAACTCGGCCAGCACGGCCCGGGGCTCGCGCACCACCCGGGCCCGGTACTCGTCGGATTTGTACCACTCGGGCGGCGGGCCGAGCAGGGCGGTGGGGTAGCACGAGCACAGGGTGCAGACGATCACGTTGTGGACCTCGGCCGTCTGTTCCAGGGCGATCAGCTTCTCACCGTGGCCGCTGCCGTAGCCGAGGGAGGCGCAGGCCCCGGTGGCGTCGGCGTACAGATGCCCGGCGAACTCGGGGTCCACCCAGGCCCGGGCCACCACCACCGCCCCGGCCGTGATCTCCTCGCTGCGGGCCACCCGTCGCAGCCGGGCGGCGAAGGCGCCGGGGATGATCCAGCCCCGCTCCACCAGCGCCTCTTCCACCGCCCGGATCCGGTACTCGGGGTGGAGGCCCGGACCGTGGCCGTGGTCGTGGTCGTGGTCGTGTTGCTCTGGGGGCTCAGTCGGCTCGGTCATCGGGGTCCACCTCCAGCAGGTAGGGTTCGAACAGGTCGGCCAGCACCTCATGGTCGGCGCTGGCGCCAGCGTCGGGCCACAGGTCGGCGGCGGTGAAACGCACCGTGTACACCCAGGTCGCCTCCTCCTCGCCGCCGTGGGCGTTGGTGTCGGGGTAGACCCAGTAGCCGTTCACGGCGGTGATCACCCCGGGCCGGCCCCGCAGGTAGCCGGCCAGTCGGGTGTGGCCGGGGGGCGAGCCGGTGCGGGTACGGACCCGCTGCCCGGGGCGGAACCAGGGGTCGGGTGCCTCGTAGCCGGGGTCGCGCTTGTTGTGCGACAGGCGGCGGGGCGGCTGGTCCACCAGGCGCCGGGGCTCGGGGTACTCGCCGGCCGGGAGGGGGCGCAGGCCCTCGGTCCGGCGCCGGGCCCGGTCCTCGAGCTCGCCCGGGGTGGCCACCCCGGCGTCGACGGCGCACCGCACCGCCACCTCCAGCCACCGGCCGGCGGGGCTGAGGCGGCGGTAGTCGTCGGGTGGGAGGGTCTCCATGAGATGGCGGAGGCTGTCGCCGTTCACGCCGGCCAGGTTGGCCATCATCGCCGCCAGCGGCCCGGCCGCCTGCTCCCACCAGGTCGTCCAGGGCCGGGTGGCGTGTACCGGCACCGGGCCGAAGCCCGGCCGCCCCCCGAGATCGTGCGGTCCGTCCATGCTCCCTCCAGCCTGTCACGCCGGCCCGCCGCGTTCACGATCTGGTGTCCCCCGTCGTCACCGGAGATGTCCCCCGATACCAGATCGGGGTGGGGGACCGGGCTTGACGGCCGGGCTGGCGGTTGCCAGCCTGAACCGATGGCGGACGCACTGGACCTCCTGCTGGACGCGCTCGACCTGCGGGAGACGGGTACCCCCGACTCGTTCGTGGGCCCGGGCGACATCGAGAACGAGTACGGGATCTTCGGCGGTCACCTGCTGGGCCAGGGCGTGGCGGCGGCCTGCCGCACGGCGCCCCCCGGCCGCCACATCCACTCCCTCCACGCCTACTTCGTGGCCGGCGGTCCGGCCACCGACGACATCGGCTACAAGGTCGAGCGCATCCGCGACGGCGGCACGTTCGCCCACCGCGAGGTCCGGGCCGTACGCCCCACCGGCGTGGACGGGGGCGAGAAGGAGCTGTTCCGCCTCACCGCCTCCTTCCAGGGTCCTGAGGACGGGCTCGACTGGGAGCCGGGCCCGGTGGCCGGGCCCGACCTGCCCGGCCCAGACGACCTGCCCGACCTGCCCGAGCTGCTGGCGGCCCGGGAGACCCCGGTGTTCGACGAGTACTGGACCCACCGGCCCCGGGCGGTGGAGCTGCGCTACGCCCGGGCCCCGTGGGCCGCCGCCGGCCCGGCCGACGACGCCGGCATCCGGGTGTGGTGGCGCACCCGCCGCCCCATCGGCGACGACCCCCACCTCCACGCCGCGGTGGCCGCCTTCGTGGCCGACGAGTCGATCTCCGACAACGTGCTCACTCCCCACGGCCTCACCTGGACCAACGAGTCGATGATGGTGGTCAGCCTCGACCATGCCATGTGGTTCCACCGGCCGTTCCGGGTCGACGACTGGCTCCTGTTCGTGCAGCGCCCTCTGATCACATCGGCCGGCCGGGGCCTGGCCCTGGGCCAGATCCACGACCGATCGGGCCGTCTCGTCGCCACCTGCACCCAGGAGGTGCTGGTGCGGGCCGGTTCCCCGAACACCTGAGGGGGCCGACGGGCCAGGCGAGGTGAGCCGATCTAGCATTCGGGCGTGCCGATCCCCGCCCCGCCGTCCCCCCGCCGCCTCGCCCCCCTGGCCGCCGCGGCCGCCCTCGCCCTCGCCGCTTCGGCCTGCGGGCAGGCCCAGCAGGTGGTGGAGGAGCAGACCGGGGGCACGCTCGACCTGTCGGGGGTGACGATCCCCGACAACATCGACCTCAACGCGCCCGACTTCACCGTGCCCGACATCGTGGCCCCCGACATCAACATCGACATCGACATCACCGAGGCGCCCGACGTGCCCGTGATCCGGTTCCCCGACGCCATCACGATCAAGCTGCCCGAGATCACGAGCGACGACGTGGAGGTGCAGGAGACCGAGGACCAGACGATCTACCGGATCTCGGGCACCGTCCTGTTCGACTTCGACCGGGCCGACCTCCGGCCCGAAGCCCTCGACGTCCTCGACGAGATCCGGGCCGCCATCAAGGACCGGGATGAGTCGGGCACGATCGAGATCGCCGGCCACACCGACGCCGTGGGTACCGCCGAGTACAACTACGACCTTTCGGTGCGGCGGGCCACCGGGGTGGCCCTGTGGTTCCGGGAGCGGGTGCCGGCCGGGCAGGACATCCAGGCCGTCGGCTACGGCGAGACCCAGCCCATCGCCCCCAACGCCAAGGACGACGGCAGCGACGACCCCACCGGCCGGGCCCAGAACCGCCGCGTCGAGGTCATCGTCGAGAAGAAGTAGACGGGGCCGACCTCCGGCCCACCGTCCCGCCGCCCGGGATCCGGACGGCGGGATGGCGGGATGCGGGAGTCAGCTCACGGCTGGAAGTCGCAACCGGCGGAGATCAGGTCGATCGTCCGGTCGGCGGCGCTGCCGGCGCCGAAGGTGACCCCGATCGAGATGCCGACGCCCCAGAGGATCTTGGGGGCATGGGCCACGCCGAACCGGGTGAAGGGCTGGCTGCCCGACAGGTTCACCCCGTCGTGGGCCGCGACCCGCACCTCACCGTCGTACAGGTGTACGTCGCGGACGACGGCGTTGGCTCCACCGGTGGAGAAGCGCAGCATGCAGGGCCCGAAGGTTTTGCGCACGTCGTTCACGATCACCGGGGTGGGGATGGCGAAATGCAGCCAGTTGGTGCTGCCCGGCCGGCCCACGATGCGGGTGAAGAAGCCCATCCGCCGGACCATCTCGATGGTGTCGGGCACCTCGATCTGCGCCGACGTGCCGTGGATCCATGACGCCTCGGCGATGCTGTAGCCGCCGTAGATGTTGGTGATGCCGGACACGTCGTCGTTGTGCAGCACCCGACGGGGTCCGCCGTAGAACGCCTCCATGCAGGAGCCGCGAACAGGGGAGTGGTTGAGCCCGAGGGCGTGACCGAACTCGTGGATCGCCACCGTGGTGAGGTCGAACTGACCGGCGCCCGGAGGCACCGCGATCGTCCACACCTCGGCGTCGTCGAAGTGGGTGTCGCCCTGGATGGAGGTGGGCGCGGCCGGTGGGACCGGCGGGAAGAAGGCGTGGGCGAGCACGCCGTTGGCTCCGTCGAACGGGTTGCCGTCGCCGTGATCGGCGGTGACGAAGCGGAGGATGATGTGGGCCGAGGCGGCCGGACCCTCCCGGAAGGTGAGGCCGGTCCAGCCGGCCCATGTGCTGAAGGCCTGGTGGACGGCCTGACGGCAGGCCGCGGCGCCGACGTCGCCCGTGAACTCGCTGAAGGCGTAGATCAGGTTCCTGGTCGGCCAGCGTCCGCCGGTGGCGACGAACCGGGCCCGGTTGTCGTCGGGGTTGCCGCATCGGGGCTCGCCCATCTTGGCCGCCGTGGCCTCGTCGAGCTCACCCGTCTCCGGCAGCCCGGCCATGAGCTGGAACCGCCGGACGGCCTCGGTCATCGCTTCGTCGTAGACGCCGGCCTCCGCCACCGGGCGATCATCGATCGGCCCGGTGACCGCACCGGCCACGTCCCGCCGGGTCGACGCCTCGAGGAGATAACCGAACCGGACGAGGTAGGCCTGGGCCGCCTCCACCGGGCCTCCCCGATCCCCGGCCCGCACGCCGGCTTTCACGCCGTTGTCGGGCCGACTGGTGCGCTTCTTGGTCGTGGTCTCGCCGTCACCCATGTCGGTGACCTCCTTGTGTTCGGGTCGGGCTTCCCTCTCGCCTCGACCGGTGCCCCACAGAGCCGCGCCGTCCGCCGTTGGATACAGCCCGGGTTCGCGTATCTGAACCGGCCGACGGCGCTCTGTGCCACCAACAGAACGCCGCGAGCGAGGAGTCGACTATGCCATCGGTGACGTACGGAGGGAGCGGAGGCCAGCAGGTCGAGCTCGAGGTCGATCCGGATCTGTTGGTGGTCCGCACGCTGAGCCGGCGATCGCTGCGATCGGGTCCGGTGGCGGCGCCCGAGGCGGCGGTGGTGGACGGTCTCGATCTGGTCGCCGCCTACCCCGAGGCCGGGGTCGAGGTGTACCGGCGGCAGGACGAGTCGCCGGGGGTGCCGGAGATGAAGTCGGCCCTGGCCGGCGCTCCCGACATCGAGTTCGCCGGCCGGGTGCTGGTGGACCCGGTGTCGCGCCGTCCGGTGCTCTACACCGAGAACCTGTTCGTGAAGTTCGACGACGACCTGCTCGACGACGAGTGCCGTCAGCATCTCACCGATGAGGGCCTGACGGTGAGGCGCAAGGTCGACTACGCCACCAACGCCTACGTGGCCTCCGCCCCCGAGGGCACCGGCCAGGAGGTGTTCGCCATCGCCGAGCGCCTGCTGGCCCGGGACGATGTGGAGCTCTGCCACCCCGAGCTGATCCGTGAGCAGGGCCGGCGTTCGTTGCCCGCCACCCAGTGGCATCTCCACACCACGGTGATCGCCGGTCAGACGATCGACGCCTCGGCCAATGTCGAAGCGGCCCACGCCACCTCCCGGGGGGCCGGCGTCGTCATCGCCGTCATCGACGACGGGGTCGACATCGACCACGAGGAACTGGCCTCGGCCGGCAAGATCGTCGCCCCCCGCGACGTCACCTCCAACGACAATGATCCCCGCCCGGCCCGCAGCGACGACTCCCACGGAACGGCGTGCGCCGGGGTGGCGTGCGCCGACGGCCGGTTCCTGGCCTCGGGTGTGGCCCCCGACGCCCGCCTGATGCCCATCCGCTTCACGTCGGCCCTGGGCTCCCAGGCCGAGGCCGACGCCTTCGCCTGGGCCGCCGACCATGGGGCCGATGTGATCTCGTGCTCCTGGGGGCCGATGGACGGGCGCTGGTTCGATCCGACCGATCCCACCCACAACCAGGTCGTGCCGCTGCCCGACAGCACCCGGTTGGCCATCGACCATGCCGCCACCAGCGGCCGCGGGGGCAAGGGCTGTGTCGTCCTGTTCGCCGCCGGCAACGGGAACGAGCCGGTGGCCAACGACGGCTACGCCAGCTACGCCAACGTGCTCGCCGTGGCCGCCTGCAACGATCGGGGGCGGCGGTCGGTGTACAGCGACACCGGCCCCGCCGTCTTCTGCGCCTTCCCGTCGAATGACCGGGGGTGGCCGCAGGGCAACCATCCGGCCCCCCTCACGTCGGGCATCTTCACCATCGATCCCAGTGGGCCCCGGGGCGACGCCCTCGGCGGCTACCGCGACGATTTCGGCGGCACGTCGAGCGCCTGCCCGGGAGCCGCCGGGGTGGCGGCGCTGGTGCTCTCGGCCCGGCCCGAGCTGACCCGGTTGGAGGTGCGCGACATCCTGGCCCGGAGCTGTGTGCGGATCGATCCCGGCAACGGGGCCTACGACGCCACCGGACGGAGCCCCTGGTACGGGTACGGGCGGCTCGACGCGGCCGAGGCGGTGCGGCTGGCCCGTCTCCACGGTTCGACGTCGGACGTGGTGGAAGTGAGTCGCACCGTGGAGGTGACCATCCCCGACCTGGGCCGGGCCGAGGCCGAGCTGGAGGTGGCGGCCGACGGCCGGGTCACCGATGCCCGGGTCACCGTGGGCATCGAGCACACCTGGATCGGCGATCTGGTGGTCACCCTGCTGCCGCCGGCCGGCTCGGGGGGCGAGCCGGTGGTGCTCCACAACCGCCGCGGTGGGTCGACGCACGATCTGCGCGTCACCTACACCTCGGCCCTGGTGCCGGCCCTGGCCGGGTTGGCCGGGAGCCGCGCCGCGGGCACGTGGCGGATCGAGGTGCGCGACGCCGAGGCGGGCGACGTGGGGGTGCTGCGGACTGCGGGTATCCGCCTCGTCGTGACCCGGCCCGAGCCGGCGCCGGACTCCGGCCTGTCGTCGCCCTCGCGGGCCGGGGCCAGGGCCGGGGGCAGCCCCAATGGCACCGGCCGGACCCGGACCCGGCGCCCGGCGGCCGGCGGCAAGAAGTAGGACCGGCCGGCGCTCAGCGGCGCTCGGTGGCGAGACCCCAGCGGCGGAGCACGGCCCGCTCCAGCCGGCCGAACACGAGGGTGTCGACCACGATGCCGATCACCAGGATCACGATCATGGTGGCGATCAGCCCCTGGGCGTCGGCCAGGTTGCGCCGGACCTGGAGCACCGAGCCGATCGACGGCTTCTCGGCGATGATCACCAGCAGCTCGCCCGCCATCAGGCTCCGCCAGGCGAAGGCCCATCCCTGCTTCAGCCCGCCCACGAAGCTGGGCAGCGAGGCCGGCAGCACCACGTGGCGCCAGGCGGCGAAGCCCCGGGCCCCGAGCACCCGGCCGGCCCGCAGCAGGATGGGAGGGATCTGGTCGGCCCCGGCGATGAGGCCGTTGGCGATGGCCGGGGCCGCCCCCAGCACCACCACGAACAGGATCGCCTTCTCGGTCAGCTGGAACAGCAGGATGGCCAGGGGGAACCAGGCGATCGACGGCATGGTCTGGATGCCCGTGATCAGCGACCCGAAGGCGGCCCGCAACACCGGCACCCGGGCCACCAGGCTCCCCACCACCACCCCGATCACGAGGGCCAGGGTGAAGCCGATCACGGCCCGCACCATGGTGTTGACCGTGGCCTCGAAGATGGTGCCGTCGGCCAGCATCGTCCACAGCTCGGCCAGCACCGGCCCGGGGCCGGGCAGCACGTAGCGGGGCTTGACCCCGGTCCACACCACCCCCTGCCAGATGGCCAGGCTGAGGGCGATGGCCGCCAGCTTGGGCCACAGCGACGACCACAGCGCCCGCCGGCCGGACAGCCCCTCGTCGGCTGCATCCAGGGCGTCGAGCCCGGCCAGGTCGGCCGCGGTCGCCACCTCCCGGGGGGTCGACAGCGCCGCCCGGTCGTCGTCGATCACCGTAGGCTCATCGGCCCCGGCTCCGCCGGGGACTGTCTCATCGGTCTGCGTCACCGCCATGGCGTCGCACCTCCTCCCGCAAACGCGCCGTCACCGACGCCGCCAGCTCGCCCACTTCGGCCTCCTCGATCCGGCGGGGCCGGCTGAGGGGCACGTCGAGCACCGCCGTCACCCGACCGGGCCGGCTCGACAGCACCACGATCCGGTCGCCCAGGCGTACCGCTTCCCGCACGTTGTGGGTTACGAACACCACCGTGAGCTCCCGCTCCTGCCACAGCCGCTCCAGCTCGTCGTGCAGGATGTCGCGGGTCATGGCGTCGAGGGCGCCGAACGGCTCGTCCATCAGCAGCACGTCGGCGTCCTGGGCGAAGGCCCGGGCCAGTGCCACCCGCTGGCGCATCCCGCCCGACAGCTCATGGGGCCGCTTGTCGCCGAAGCCGGCGAGGTGCACGGTGGCCAGCAACTCCTCGACCCGGGCCCGGCGCCCGGCCCGGGGAATCCCCCGCAGCTTGAGGGCGAGATCGATGTTGCCGGCCGCCGTGAGCCACGGAAACAGGGCCGACTCCTGGAACATCAGGGCGGTCCGGCCGGCCGCCGTCACCCGGCCCGACGACGGTTCGTCGAGCCCGGCCACCAGGTTGAGCAGCGTGCTCTTGCCGCAGCCGGAGGCCCCGACGACGCACAGCATCTCCCCGGGGCGTACGTCGAGATCGATGCCGTCGAGCGCCGTGACCTGGCGCTGGCCCCGGCCGTAGCGCTTGGTCACCCGGTTGAGGGAGACTGCGGGGGAGAGGTTGGTCGTCGTCGAGGTCATGGGTCAGCTCGACAGCGTGGGCAGGCCGCGGGCGGCCAGCACCTTGTTCAGGGGACCCAGGTCGTAGATCCCGTCGAGGTCCACCGGCTCCAGCAGACCCACGGCCACGGCGTCCTCCTTCGAGCCTTCGAGGGAGGCGGCGATGGGGTCGTAGGTGAAGGTCAGGTTCTGCCAGGCGCCGGCGATCGTCTCGTCCTTCAGTCGCTTGCCGGTGATGGCCTCGATGCCGTCGTTGGTCTCGGTGCGGGCGGCGTCGGGGTCGGCCTTGATCTCGTCGAGGGAGTCGATGAGGCCGCCTACCAGGCCTTCCACCAGGTCGGGGTGCTCGTCGAGGTACTTGGTGCTGACGATCAGGTGGGTGGTGACGAACTGGCCGCCGTCCCACAGGGTCTTCTCGTCCACCAGCGTGTGGCCCTTGCCCTCCAGGATCAGGCGGGTGGCCCACGGCTCGGGCACCCAGGCCCCGTCGATCGTGCCGTCGAGGAAGGTGGTGAGGGTGTCGGCGTTCTCCTGGGGCCGGATCGACACGTCGCCGCCGCCCTCGGTGTCGGCGTTGAGGCCCTGTTCCTTCAGCCAGGCCCGCAGGGCCACGTCCTGGGTGTTGCCCAGCGAGGGGCTGGCCAGGGTGGTGCCCTTCAGATCGGCCGGTGAGTTGATCCCGTCCCGGACCACGAGGGACGCGCCGCCCGACGTGGTGCCGGCCACGATCCGCAGGGCCTCGCCGTCGCTTTTGGCGAAGCCGTTGATGGCGGGGTTGGGGCCGATGAAGCTGGCGTCGATGGCCCCCGAGAACAGGGCCTCGATCACCTCGGTGCCGGAGTTGAACGTGGTGAGCTGCAGGTCGACGCCGGGGCCGAGGGCCTTGGTGAAGGACCCGCCCTGCACCCCCACGATGGCGGGGGCGTGGGTGACGTTGGGGAAGTAGCCGAGCCGGAGCGTGCCCTCCAGGGGCTTGGCCGCCTCCGTGGTGCCGGCGCCGGCTTCGGTGGTACCGGCACCCGCTTGGGCTGTGGTGCCGGAGCCGCCGCTGCTGGTCTCGCTGTCTCCGGCCGATGAGTCGCTACCGCAGGCGGCGGCCACCGTGGCCAGTGCGAGCAGGCTGAGGAGCAGTCTCCAGAGGTGATGGGGACGAGACAAGGGAACCTCCCTTTCGGGACCGGCAGACGGGTCGGATCTTCGGATGGAGCTGATCGGGTGGCCGAAAGGCCGGACAATTGTTGACTTTTCCGATCGGGATTATCGATTTGAGCGTACGAGGAGGCGGCGAGAATCGTCAACCGGGGTGGCCGTCGATCAGCTGGCGTCAGCTGCGATACTGCAGGCGATGGACCAGCCCCACGCCCGCCACCAGCATGTCGACGCCCACAAGACCGGGGCCCAGGCGGTGGAGCGGGCGGTGGCCATCCTGCGCTGCTTCGACGGCAACTCGGGCACGATCAGCCTCACCGAGCTGGCCACCAGCACCCAGCTCCGCACGAGCACGGCCCACCGGATCGTGCGGGCGCTGGTGCGGGGTGAGCTGCTGGAGCAGGACCCTCTCACCGAGCGGTACCGGCTGGGCCGGGCCGTGGCCATCCTCGGCCAGGCGGCCCTGCGGGGCCTCGGGCTCGACGCCGTTCGCCCCGATCTGGAGCGGCTGGTGGAGGCGAGCGGCGAGTCGGCCAGTCTGGCCGTGCGGGACGGGACCGAGGTGGTGGTCGTGCTCCACGTCGACTGCAACCAGTCGCTGCGGTTCGCCCAGCCCACCGGCACCCGGCTCGACGTGCACGCGTCGGCCATGGGCAAGGCCCTGCTGGCCTTCGCCGGGGCCGATCTCAAGGCGATCGTGGCCGATCTCGGCACCCTGCACCGCTACACCAAGGCCACGATCACCCGTCGCACGGCCCTGGTGGACGAACTGATCCGGGCCCGGGACCAGGGCTACGCCGTGAACCTGGAGGAGCGGTACCTGGGTGTGAGCGGCGTGGCCGCCCCGGTGCTCGACAGCCGGGGTGTTGCGCGGGCCGCCATCGGCATCCGGGGCCCGGCCGTCCGCCTCGACCCCAAGCGGGTCAAGGGTCTCGCCCCGCTCGTGATCGACACCGCCCAACGGGCCGCCGCCTACCTCCCTCTCGACCGTCTCACGCCGGCCTGAACGCCGGGCGCCGGGTCAGGCGCGGACGGGGCATCGGCCGGTCGTTCGCCGGGTCCGGCTCCGGCCAGGAGCGGGGGACGGGGCCGATCGTCGTCCACCGGCCGAACCGTCCGGCCCGCAGGTGGTAGGCGGCCCGGGCCCCGTCGGCGGCGATGTCGCTCAACGCCCGGCCCAGACGGTCGACGTCGGCGGTGGACGTCCCGAGGCCGAAGCTGACCCGGATCGCGCCCGGGTCGGCCGGCTCCAGGGCTCCGTTCACCGCCCGCGCGGCCGTCGCCCACCAATCGGCGGGTGAGGGGATGGGCGCAGAAGGCGCCGTCACGCACCCCGATGCCGTGCTCGGCGCTGAGCACCGCGGCCAGGTGGGCGTGGTGCCAGTGGCGCAGGTTGAGGGCCGTCACCCCGATCGTGTCGGCGGCGGCCCACAGCCGGTGGACCTCGATGCCGGGGATGGCCGACAGGTGGTCGTGCAGCCGTCGGCTGAGCGCCGCCTCGTGGGCCTCGATGGCGTCGAACCCGATCCGGTCCAGCTCGATGGCGGCGGCAGCCAGGGCCACCGCGCCCAGCACGTTCGGTGTGCCGCCCTCGTGGCGGGCCGGGCCCACGGCCCACTGGGTGGCATCGGGCGACACGTGGCGCACGGCGCCGCCCCCGGCCAGGTAGGGCGGGCCCTCGTCCAACCAGTCGGCCCGTCCTATAAGCGCCCCGCAGCCGAAGGGGGCGTAGAGCTTGTGTCCGGAGAAGGCGACCCAGTCGATGCCGTCAGCCGCCAGATCGATCGGGCGGTGGGGGGCCAGCTGGGCGGCGTCGACGGCCAGCCGTCCACCCCGGGCCCGCACCAGCCGGGCCAGATCGCCGACGGGCCACAGCTCCCCGGTGACGTTGCTGGCCCCCGTGATCGCCACCAGCGCTCCGGCCGGGGCATCGGTCAGCGCCCGGTCCACGGCGTCCAGGGCGGCGGCCGGCGAGTCCGGCACCGGTAGGAGCACCGAGTGGGTGCGGTGGCGCCACGGGAGCAGGTTGGCGTGATGCTCGGAGGCGAAGGAGATCACGGTGGTGCCGGCCGGCACCACCGTGGCCAGCAGGTTGAGGGCGTCGGTGGTGTTGCGGGTTAGCACCACCGTGTCGTCGGGGCGGGCGCCGACGAAGCGGTGGATGACCTGCCGGGCCTCGTCGAGCACGGCCGTGCAGACGGTCGAGGCGAAGCCGGCACCCCGGTGGACGCTGGCGTACCAGGGCAGCGTGCGATCGAGGGCGTCCCGCACCGCCACCAGGCAGGGGGCGCTGGCGGCGTAGTCGAGGTTGACGTAGCGGGCCCGTCCACCGCCCAACAGGGGCACGTCGAGCTCGGCCCCCACCACGGGTGCCGGCAGGTGCCGTGGGGTGGGCCGGTCCGGGGCGTGAGGCGCCGACCGGGCGGGTGGGGGCACGGTCGTGGTGCTGGGCAGGGTCGTGACGGTGGGCATGGTCGGTTCACCTCATGGTCGGAGCTCGGGGCGAGCGTCTCGATGGGGATCCGTCCGACACCGATAGGGGGTCGGCGGCCGGATCCACGCTTACCGCCGCCGGGTGGCGGACGGTCCGGTCTTCACCCGGGGCACCCCACCGTGGCGGAGGGTTGCCGGCCAGCAAGCCGGGGCTCAGGCTGGCGCCAGAGCGGCGCGTACCAGGGCATCCGAGGACGACGAAACTCGATTCCACATGTCAGAATCGAGGGCATGGACGGATCGGTCGCCGACGGCAGGTGAACGTCTCGGTCCTCGACGTCTAAAGACGACTCTATGAGTCGGGATTCCATATTTTGGATAGCTGTGTCACAATCGACCAGGTGACCACCACGCGCATCCCTCTCTCGGCCCTCGACCTGGTGCCGATCGCGTCCGGTTCGACCGTGGCCGAGGCGGTGTCCCGCACCATCGACCTGGCGCAGCGGGCCGAGCGGGCCGGCTACCACCGGTACTGGATCGCCGAGCATCATCTGAACCCGGGGGTCGCCGGTTCGGTGCCGCCGGTCCTGATCGGTCTGGTGGCGGGAGCGACCTCCCGTATCCGGGTCGGGTCGGGGGCGGTGCAGATGGGCCACCAGACTCCGCTGTCGGTGGTGGAGGCGTTCGGCCTCCTCGACGCCCTCCATCCCGGTCGGATCGATCTCGGCCTCGGCCGCTCCGGCGCCCGTCGCCTCTCCGGTCAGGGCCCGCTGCCCGCCGCCGAGCCGGGCCCGGCGGCCAGCCGGGAGCTGGTGGGGGCGGCCACCCGTGCCGTCGGCTCCGTGACATCGGCCGGGGCGGAGCCGGCGGCCGACTCCGAACCGCGCCCGGTGGCCGTGACCGACCGGGGTCTGGTGATCCCGGCCCGCTTCTCCTTCGCCCGCCTCCTGTCCTCACCCCGGTTCGCTCTCCAGGCCCGGCTGCTGCAGCAACCGGGGGCCGAGGCCCCCGACTACGCCGAGCAGGTGGACGACGTGCAGCGACTGCTGGCCGGCCGGTACCAGGTCGACGAGGCCGTGGCCCACGCCATGCCGGGTCAGGGCGCCGGGGTCGAGCTGTGGATCATGGGCAGCAGCGGGGGCGAGAGCGCCCGCGTGGCCGGGGAGCGGGGCCTTCCGTTCGGGGCCAACTACCACGTCAGCCCGGGCACGGTGCTGGAGGCGGTGACCGCCTATCGGGATGCGTTCCACCCCTCCCCCACCTCGACCGGCCCCGGGTCCTGGTGTCGGCCGGCGTGGTGGTGGCCGACGACGAGGCCACGGCCCGGCACCTGGGGTCGGGCTACGGGCTGTGGGTCCGCAGCATCCGGTTGGGGCTGGGCGCCATCCCCTTCCCCACACCCGACGAGGCGGCGGCCCACGTCTGGTCCGACGAGGACCGGGCCCTGGTCGCCGATCGCATCGCCACCCAGTTCGTGGGCTCGCCGGCCGCCGTGGCCGACCAGCTCGAGGTGCTGGCGGCCGAGACCGGGGCCGACGAGCTGCTGGTGACCACGATCACCCACGATCACGAGGCCCGGGCCCGGTCGTTCGACCTGCTGGCCGCCGAGTGGGCCCGCCGGTCCTGAGCCCACCCCGGCAGACAAGAACGGCTAGACCGCCGGCGGCTGGTGGGCCCGGACCGCAGGTAGCGGACCCTCCCATCGCTCCACCTGCACCAGCGCGTGCTGGCCGGTGCAGCCCTGCGCCAGGCGCGACGTGCCGACGTCGGCCGTCAGCACGTTCGGGTTGCCGTGCACGCACAAGGGTCGGTCGCGCGTCGGATCGTCCGGGTCGTACCAGGCGCCGGTCGACAGCTGCACCACGCCCGGCCGCACCCCGTCCGACACGATCACCCCGGCGAGGCAGGCGCCGCGGTCGTTGAACACCCGCACGACGTCGCCGTCGGCGATGCCGCGCGCCGCGGCGTCGTCGGGATGGATGCGGATCGGCTCGCGGCCCGCCACCTTCGACGCGGCCTGGCTGTGCGCGCCGATGTCGAGCTGGCTGTGCAGGCGGCGTCGCCGGCTGGTTGGCGACAGGTGCGAGCGGGAACCGGGCGGCGCGCGCGCGCCGCCGAGCCACTCGTCGGGCTCGAGCCAGGCGGGATGGCCGGGGCAGTCGTCGTAGCCGAAGCCGGCGATCGTCGCCGAGAAGAGCTCGATGCGGCCCGCTCGGCGTGCCGCAGGCGGTGCGCCTCGGGGTCGGCGCGGAAGTCGGCGAACAGCGTGCGGTCGCCGTCGGCGGTCGGGACGGCGAGCGACCTCGCCGTCGCCCAGAACTCGTCGAACGACGGGCACGTCGGACGCCGGCGCGGCCGACCTGTCCGACGCCAGCGTGTCGTACAGGTGCTCCAGCCAGCCATCGCTCGTCGCGGCCCTCGGTGAAGCGCGTCGCGCGACGCCGAGGCGCTCGGCGAGCTCGGCGAAGATGTCGTAGTCGTCGCGCGCCTCGCCCACCGGCTCGACGCGCCCGGTGCATGGCGATCGAGGTAGCGCGTCGTTGCGGCCGGCGCCGATGTCGTTGCGCTCGAGCGTCGTGGTCGCCGGCAGCACGATGTCGGCGTGGCGCGCCATCGCGGTCCAGAACGGCTCGTGCACGATGACCGTGTCGGGCCGGGCGAGGGCGCGGCGCAGCCGGTTGAGGTCCTGGTGGTGGTGGAACGGGTTGCCGCCGGCCCAGTAGACGAGGCGGATGTCGGGGTAGCGTGCAGCGTGCGCCGTTGTAGTCGAACGGCTCGCCGGGGTGCAGCAGCATGTCGGCGATCCGGGCGACCGGGATGAAGGTCGCGCACCGGGTTCGGCCCCTGCGGACAGCGTCGGCAGCGGCCGTACGGCACGGCGCTCGCCGACGTCGGCCATCGAGCCGTAGCCGTGGCCGAAGCCGCCGCCGGGCAGCCCGATCTGGCCGAGCAGCGCGGCCAGCGCGATGCCCGACCCACACCGGCTGCTCGCCGTGCTCGGCGCGCTGCAGCGACCAGGCTCACGGTGACCAGCGTGCGGCGCGGCGGCCATGCGGCGGGCCAGACGCGCGCAGGTCGTCGGCGCGGCGATCGCCGGAGATCGCGCGCGGCCCACTCCGGCGTCTTGGCCACGCCGTCGTCGTCGCCCGCGCACGTAGCGCGCGGAACCGCTCGTAGCCGACGCAGTAGCGCGTCGAGGAACTCGCGGTCGTGCCAGGCCCTCGTCGACCAGCACGTGGGCGCAGCGCCGAGCATGACCGCGGCGTCGGTGCCGGGCCGACGCGGGTGCCACGTCGGCGCGCAGCGTCGTCGGGCAGGTCGTCGCGCAGCGGGCTGAACAGCTCGAACGCCAGGCCCCGCTGGCGGCCGCTGACGCGAGGAGCGGGCCGCATCGTGTGGCGGGTGACGCCGCCGGGGCTCACGGCCGTGTTCTTGATCGGGCATGCCGCCGAAGCGACGAGGAGGTCGGTGTGGTCGGCGATCACCGGTCCCACGGCGGTGGCTCGGCGCAGCACGTCGCTCGGCGTCGCCCGACGACGTGCGGCAGGATCACCGGCCGATGCGCCGAGGCTGTAGCTGTTCACCGACCGGACGTAGCCGCCGAGGCAGTTGAGGAACCGGTGGAGCTGGCTCTGGGCGTGGTGGAAGCGGCCGGCGCTGGCCCAGCCGTAGGAGCCGCCGTAGACCGCCTCGCGGCCCGTACCGCCCGTACACCCGGCGCAGCTCGCCGGCCAGGCGGTCGAGCACGGCGTCCCAGCCGCGGGGCGACCAGCCGTCGTCGCCCCGCCGGTCGGTCGGGCCCGGGCCGTCCTCGAGCCAGCCCCGGCGCACCACCGGCTGGGCCACCCGGGCCGCCGACGTGACGGCGGCGACGATGTTGCCGAGCAGGGGCGAGGGCGCGGGGTCGTGGCGGTGCGGTTCGATCGCGGTGAGGCGCCGGCCGTCGCCCGACCGCGGTGAAGGCGCCCCAGTGCGAGCTGTGGGGCACGCGGCGCTCGGTGCCGACGGCAGCGTCGGCCGCCTTGGCGGCGTCGAGCGCGGTCATCCGGCGGCCGTGCTGGCCACGGTGGTGCCGGCGTCGGTACCGCTGGTTGCGGCCCCGGCGGCCAGCGCCGCCTCGCCGGCCCGGGCGGCCGCAGTCCAGGCGGCGGCCGGTCGGGCCGGGCCCAGACCGAGGTGCTCCCGCAGGGTGGTGGTCTCGTACTCGGTGCGGAGCACGCCGCGCTCCTGGAGCAGCGGCACGACCAGGTCGACGAAGTCGTCGAGCCCGCTCGGCGTGAGGTGCGGGGCGAGGACGAAGCCGTCGGAGGCGTCGGCCTGCACGAAGTCGTTCATCTGCTCGGCGACCTGGGCCGGGCGTGCCGACGAACGTCTGGCGGCCGGTCACTCTCGATGACCAGCTCGCGGATCGCTCAGGTTCTTGGCCTCGGCCAGCTCCCGCCACTGGGCGGCCGTCGCCAGCGGGTCGGCGATACATGCGGGCCCGGCCCTGGATGATCGACGTGCGTCGACACGTCGGGGTCGACGTCGGGCAGCGGGCCCGTCGGGGTCGTAGGCCGACAGGTCGCGGTTCCACAGCTGCTCGAGCAGCAGGATCGCCGTCTGCGGGCTGACCTGCTGGCGCCGGACCTCGCTGCGCCTTGCTCCGCGGCGTCCTCGGCGTCGGTGTCGCCGAGCACGAACGACACGCCGGGCAGGATCTTCAGCTCGTCGCGGGCTGCGCCCGTAGCGGGCCAGCCGGCCCTTGACGTCGGCGTAGAAGCGCCTGGGCGTCGTCGAGCGCGGAGTGCCGGCTGAAGATCGCGTCGGCCGTCGGCGGCCGCCAGCTCGCGGCCGCCGTCGGTGTCGCCGGCCTGCAGGATCACCGGGTGGCCCTGCGGGCTGCGCGGGCACGTTGAAGTGGCCGCGGATGTCGAACTGGGGGCCGTGGTGGGCGAAGGCGCCGGCGTCGGCCCGGTGCGCAGGAACCGGCCGGCGTCGGCGTCGGCCACCAGCTCGTCGTCGGCCCACGAGTCCCACAGCTCGCGGCGCGTCGCGCACGAACTCGCCGGCCCGCTCGTAGCGGTCCTCGTAGGTCAGGAAGCCGCCGCGGCGGAAGTTCTCGCCGGTGAACGCGTCGGACGACGTGACCACGTTCCACGCCGCCCGCCGCCGGACAGGTGGTCGAGCGTGGCCAGCTGGCGGGCCAGCTCGTACGGCTCGTGGAACGTGGCGTTGAGCGTGCCGGCCAGGCCGAGGTGCGTGGTGACCGACGGCCAGCGCGGTGAGCACGGTGAGGGTGTCGGGCCGGCCGACGACGTCGAGGTCGTGGATCTTGCCGCCCTGCTCGCGCAGGCGCAGCCCTTCGGCCAGGAAGAAGAAGTCGAGCTTGCCCCGCTCGGCGGTCTGGGCGAGGTGGACGAACGAGTCGAACTCGATCTGGCTGCGCGACCGCGGGTCGCTCCACACGGTCGTGTTGTTCACGCCGGGGAAGTAGGCGGCCAGGATCACCTGCTTCGGCTGGCGTTGGTGCTCATCGTGGTCGCTCCTTGTCGGTCCGTCAGCGGTCGTGCGGTGGCGTAGCGGCTGACGGGGCGGGCGAGGCCGAGCCGCTCCCGGAGCAGTGCCGTCGCTCGTAGGCGGTGCGGAAGGCGCCGGCGCGCCTGCAGCGCGGGGACGACGCCGTCGACGATCGGCGTCGAGGTCGTGGCCGATCACGGCCGGGCGCAGCCGGAAGCCGTCGAGCCCGTGCGCCGGCCCAGGCCAGCAGCTGCTCGACCAGCTCGCCGGGCGGTGCCGGCGAAGACGGCGGCGTCGGAGCCGGTACCGGCGCGCCGTCGAGCTCGTCGAGGCGCGCTTGCGCCGGTCCCGGGCCGCCGTCGGCCGAGTCGTCGAGGAACACGACCAGGTCGGCCGAAGCACCTGCAGCGGCGCGCCGGCGCGGCCCACGTCGCGCTTCGGCCTGGCGGACGTCGGCCACCCAGCGGGCCACGTCGGCCGTGTCGGCCGGGGTCACGAACACGACGTCGGCCGACGCGGGCGGCGAACTCGAACGGGACCGGCGAGTGGGCCAGGGCCGCGACCACGGGCTGGCCCTGCGGCGGGCGGGGCACGATCGACGGGCCCTTCACGCTGAAGAACCGGCCCTCGAAGTCGACGTAGTGCAGCTTGTCGCGGTCGATGAACCGGCCGGTGGCCACGTCCTTGATGACGGCGTCGTCCTCCCAGCTGTCCCACAGCCGGCGCACCACCTCGACCGCGTCGGCCGCCTCGTCGAAGAGGTCGCCGACGAAGCGCTGCGACGTCGGGGTCGTCCGCGGTCGGGTGAGGTCGATCGTCGGGAACGTGACGGCGGCCCACGTGCGCCGCCTCGGCGGCCCGGGTCGAGACCTGCGGCCGCCAGCCGGCCCGGCCCCGGCTCACGTAGTCGAGCGTGGGATGCGCCGACGCGATGTGGAACGGCTCGGTGTGGGTGGGCACCGCGGTCGGGACGAGCCCGATGTGGCGTGGTGACGGGCGCGATGAACGAGGCGATCGAGCACCGCGTCGAGGCGGCCCCGCACCTGGTCGGTGCGGTCGTCGGGCACGCCGACCGGCGGGCGGACTGCAGCCCGAAGCGAGTCCTCGATGGTGAGGAAGTCGAGCAGGCCGCGCTCGGCGGTGCGGGCGAGGTCGGTCCAGTAGCGCGGCGGTGAACAGCTCGGCCGGCCGGGCCGACGGGTCGCGCCAGGACGCCGGGTGGAAGCCGGTGCCGTCGAGCGCCACCACCAGATGCAGGTGAGCCATATGGAACAATCTCTCTGATGCGATAAAGCCGACCACGAAGGTCGTCTTTATCTTGACACGCTCCGCCCCGCCTGGCCAGGGGGCGGTGCCGGGGGCTACCCGGCGGCCCGCCCGAGCTCGGCCAGGAGCCGGCCCCGACCGTGGCCCAGGAACCACTCCCGGCTGATCAGACGCTCGAAGGCCCCGGCCGGGATACCCATGAAATCGTTGACCAGCACCTGGGAGGCGTGGGCGGCGATCGACCGGCGCTTGGTGTCGAGCACCTCGGCCACGTCGAGGGCCACCGGCACGCCGGCCGGCGCGCCCAGCCGTTCGATGGTGTCCTCGGGCCAGGCCGCCCCGTCGAGGCGGCCGCTGCCCACCAGCTCGGCCCGTTGGGTGCGCAGGTTGGCCGGGTCGAGGGTGGCCTCGTAGAGCTCGCCCACCACGCCGGCCCGGTGCAGCCGGCGGGCCATGTGGTGAACGGCCACATGGTCGGGATGGCCGTACACGCCCCGGGGGTCGTACGACGAGAGCGCGGTCACGGCGTACCGTTCCACCACCAGGGCGAGACGGTCGGCCGCCTCGGCCCCGTCGGCTGCGGCCAGGCACCCGGGGTGATGGTTGTCGGTGCTGCCGGCCATGCCCGAGTCGCGGAACCCGAGGAACTCGACGGCGTCGACGCCCAGGATCTCACCGGCCCGTTCCGCCTCCCGGCGGCGGGCGGCGGCCACCGTCCGGTGGTCGGCACCGGGCCCGGCCCCCAGCTCGCCACCGGTGGCGAACACCACCACGGTGCGCCAACCGGCGGCCCGGGCCAGGGCCAGGGTGCCTCCGGTGAAGATCGCCTCGTCGTCGGGGTGGGCGTGGAAGGCCAGGAAGGTGGGGCGGCAGGGGTCGGCCCCGAACGGTTGGCGGCGGGTCATGGAGGTGTCCGGGTGCTCGTCAGCCGGCGGCGGCGGCCGCTGGCGGGTTGGCCGGGGCCGCCGTCGCCGGCTGCTGCGTCGGATCCTGGCGCCGGGCCAGCTCCTGGCGCACCAGGGGCAGCAGCTCCCGCCCGTAGTCGGTGGCGTCGTCGAGGGGGTTGTAGCCCCGGATGAGGAAGGTGTCGACGCCCACGTCGTGGTAGTCGAGCAGGGCCTGGGCCACGGTCTCCGGCGTGCCCACCAGCGCCGTCGAGTTGCCCCGGGCGCCGGTGGCGGCGGCCAGCGGGGTCCACAGGCACCGGTCGTGCACCTCACCCCGCTCCGCTGCGTCGAGCAGGCGGAGCGAGCCGGCGTTGGCCGGCCGGCGGGGAGCGGCGCCGCCCGAGCGGCGCTCGATCTCGGCCAGGATGGCCCGGGCCCGGTCCCACGCCTCACCCTCGGTCCGCCCCAGGATGGGCCGGGTCGACAGGCTGATGGCCGGGTTGCGGCCGTGGACGGCGGCGGCCGCCCGCACCTGGGCGATGTGGGCGGCGGCGTCGGCCAGGGGCTCGCCCCACAGGGCGTAGACGTCGGCATGGCGGCCGGCCACCGCCACCGCCTCCGGTGACGAGCCCCCGAAGAAGATCGGGATGTGGGGCTGTTGCACGCACCGCACCTGGGCCCAGGCGCCCTCGATGCGGTAGTGCTCGCCGTCGTGGTCGAAGGGCTCGGTCTCGGTCCAGGTGCGGCGCACGATGTCGAGGTACTCGTCGCTGCGGCGGTACCGGGCGGCCACGTCGAGCCAGTCGCCGTCGCGCCGTTGGTCGGCGTCGTCGCCGCCGGTGATGATGTGGACGGCCAGACGCCCCCCGCTGAACTGGTCGAGCGTGGCCAGCTGGCGGGCGGCCACGGTGGGGGCGGCGAATCCCGGCCGGTGAGCGAGCAGCACCTTGAGGCGGCTGGTGTTGGCCAGCACCCAGGAGGCGACGATGAAGCCGTCGGGGGCGCTGGAGAACCAGCCGATGAGGACCCGGTCGAAGCCGGCGTCCTCGTGGGCCCGGGCGAAGCGCACCGTGAAGTCGGGATCGACCGGGTTGTCGGGGGCGGTGATGATCTCGGAGTACTCGGTGGGGGCGATCATCCCGATGAACTCGGTGGGGTGGCGGGGGGCCGGGCTGGGAGCGGGGGCCGGCTGGTCGGACACGAGTGTCATCGGAGGCTCCTGGGATTGGCGTCGGGAGGGAGGTCGGGGGACGGATCGGGGGCGGCGGCAGCGAGCGAGCGGCGGCCGGCGGCCAACAGGGTGGCGTCGTCCTGCGGGGTGTGGATGCGGCTGCACAACACGTCGCGGTAGTGGCGCTCCAGGGGGTTGGAGCGGCTGAGGCCGGGGTTGCCGACGAGGGCCACGGCCGCCTCCACGGCGGCGATGGCGTTGGTGGTCACCGTGGTCTTCACCAGCGACGCCTCCTCCACGGCGTCGAGGCCCGGCCGGTTCGGCCAGGTCGGCGGCGGCCGAGCGGAGCAGGCGGTCGTTGGTGCGGAGCCTTGTGTCGATGCCGCCCACGGCCAGCTGGAAGCGTTCGAGCGATGCCAGCGGGGCGCCGAGGTTGGCCGGCACCCGCTCGTGGAGGTAGCGGCGGAGCCAGCCGATGGCGGCGGTGGCCACCCCGTCGTACACGGCCGCCACCAGCAGGGCGTTCCACACCCCGACCGTGAGGTCGTAGCGGGGCTGGCCGGCCGGAGCGAGATCGATGGCATGGCTCGGCGGCACCGGTGCCCCGTCGAGGATCACGTCGTGGCTGGCGGTGGCCCGCATGCCGAGGTGGTCCCACGTCTCCTCGACGTGCCACCCGGGCTGGCGGGCGTCGACCAGGAACGTGCCGACCCGGGGCTCGGGCTCGTCGGTGGCGGCGTAGACGGCCAGCCAGCGCAGGGCCGGGATGCCGGTGGAGTAGATCTTGTGGCCGTACACCCGCCAGCTGCCGTCGGGCTGGCGGCGGGCCACGGTCTCGGGCAGGCCACCCCGGGCCGGGGTGCCGAGCGCCGGTTCCACCCGCAGGGCGTTCACCAGCCCGCCGTCGTCGATGCTGGCCCGCTGGACAGCCGCCACCGTGGCGGCCGGTGCGTCGGACCGGAGGACGGTGAGGTGCAGCAGGTAGTGCTGCGACACCGGCAGGGCCACCGCCGGGTCGGCCGCCCCCAGGGCCCGTATCACGCCGACGGCATCGGACAGGGAGCCTCCCAGCCCACCGGCCTCGGCCGGGATCACCAGCTCGAGCAGTCCCGCCTGGTGGACCAGGCCGAGGGAGTGGTGGGGGAAGGTGGCGGTGCGGTCGTGGTGCTCGGCCCGGGCCGCGATCTCGGCGACGACGGCGGCCAGCCGATCGGCCGGGGCCGCTGCCGGTTCGGTGCGGGGTGCGTCCATCAGCCCACGAGGGCCGAGCAGGGGAGGAGGGCGGCCGTGTCGCCGGCCCGGCTCTCGTCCAGGGCCTGCACCAGCACCACCGCCGCCGGCTCGGGGCCGACGTTGACGATCTGGATCCGCTCGCCCCCTTCGATCGAGCACAGCCCGCCGGAGGCCAGCACCTCGGTGCCGTCGTCGGCCGTCCACACGATGAGCTGGCCGGTGACCACGGCCAGGCTGACGGGCAGCCCGCGGGCCCCGTCGACGACCTGGCAGCCGTTGGCCGCCACCACCTCCATCGACGCTTCGTAGGCGGGGGTGGCGAGGAGGGAACAGCGGCCGGTGCCGGCCGCCCCGGGGTCGATCGTGCGGGCCAGGCCGGCGGCGATCTCGGCCAGCACCTCGGCTCCCAGGATCTGGCTCGACTGGGCGGCCGGATGGAGGAGCTGGGAGGCGGTGGGGGAAGGGGTGGTCTCGGGGTGGTGGAAGGTGGCCATAGCGGGTGCCGTCCGTTTCGGGGGTTGCGCCGTTCCCGGTGTTCCGGTGGGCGGTCGCAGTGTTCACATCGTGGAAGTCACCAGTATACCCGCAAATCCTGACCGGAAAAGTCGGATTTAGCCCCCGGGGGCTATCCTGCCGGGGATCCGGCACCCGAACCGAGGAGAGAGCCATGGCCGCTGACGTCGTCGGGAGCCCCGTCACCGGTCGACGGATCAGCCGTCTCACCGGGGCGTTCGGGGCCGAGTTGACGGAGGTGCATCCCCTCCACCACCTCGACGGCGAGGAGCTCCGGGGGCTTCTCCACCAGTACCGGGTGCTGGTGTTCCGGGGCGCGCCGGTGGACCGTGACCAGCAGGTGGCGCTGGCCTCCCGGCTGGGTGAGCTGACGCCCGGCCCATCCCGTGGTACCGGGGACGGCCGCCCACCCCAACATCCTCGAGCTCGACGGTGCGGCCGGGGGGCGCAACGCCCGATGGCACACCGACGTCACCTTCGTGGTGGCGCCGCCGGCCTACTCGGTGCTGGTGGCCGACGAGCTGCCCGACCACGGCGGCGACACCCTGTGGGCCGATCTCGGCTCCGCCTATCACCGGCTGGCCGGGCCTGTGCGGCTCCTGGCCGACGAGCTGGAGGCCGTCCATCGCATCAGTCCCCTGGCCTACTGGGGCGAGCCGTTCGACACCGCCCTCAGCCGGGCCGACGCCGCCGAGCTGCTGGCCCGGGCGGCCGAGGTGCCGCCCGTGATCCACCCCGTGGTGCGGGTCCATCCCGGCACGGGGGAGCGGGCGTTGTTCGTCAACCCGGGGTTCACCACCCACGTGGTGGGGGTGAGCCGGGTGGAGAGCGAGGCCCTGCTCCGGTTGTTCCACGAGCACGCCACCCAGCCCGAGCTGGTGCTCCGGCACCGGTGGCGGCCGGGCGACGTGGTGCTGTGGGACAACCAGGCGACCATGCACTACGCCGTCGACGACTACGGGTCAACCACCCGGCGCATGCGGCGGGTGACCGTGCGGGGCGCCCCCGCCGTGGGGCCGTCGGGGGCCGTCAGCCGGGTGGCCGACGATCCTCTCACCGCGGTTCGCTGACGGGCGACGCGCTCAGGGGCGAAACTTGTCCTGGAGGGTCTTCACCACCTCGGTGGCCTCCCGGTCGAGCTCGGCGCCGTGGAACACCGCCAGATCGATCACGTCGAGCAGGGCCGTGCCCAGTGCCCGGTGGCGGTAGGCGGTGTTCACATCCACCCGTACCGTGCGGTCGGCGGCGATCAGCTTGAGCACCGGGACGCCGATGTCGAGCAGCTCGGGCATCTCGATCGATCGCACCTCGTCGGCCTCGACCACCACCGGCCGGTGGAGCGGGCCGTTGGCCACCCAGCCCCGGCCGATGGCGACGTGGTCGAGCGGCAGGTAGAAGCACCCGGAGGCGAACATCGCCATGGCCAGCAGCGCCAGGGTGGCCAACGCCGGCATGCTCCACCACCACAGCACGGCAGCACCGGCCAGACCCAGGGACGAACCGATGACCACGGTGGACAGGCTCATCGGCGGATGGAAGTCGGCGACCACCCGGCGGTCGCCGAGTGTCCAGGTCGGCGGGGTGGTGGCGTTCATGACCAGCGCTCTGCTGCTCCGGCCAGGCGGAGGTGACGGGCCGTGGTCAGGTTGCTGGCCACCGAGCCGTCGAGGTCGGCCACGTGGGCCCGGAGGGTGGAGGCGACGGCGGCGATCACAGCGGTGGTCATGGAGGGGCCTCCTCCCCGTCTCCTGGGGGAACTCGGCGGTTGGGGGGCGACGGTGGATCCGCCGGTCAGACGGTCTCGGCCGGACGGAGCTGGAGCTTGGCGCACGCCTCGCACACGGAGGGCGGAAGCCAGCCGAACCGGAGCAGGATGGCGAACAGACGGCAGCCGATGCAGAACGCCAGGACCGACTCGAGGGTGGCGGCCACCGCCACCGCAGCGAGCAGCCCACCCGTCACCAGGTTGGTGCCGGCTGCCAGCCAGGCGATCGATCCGATCACGGTGAACGTGGCGCCGATGACCTGGGCGAACCGCTTGGGCGGCCCGGGCACCGGACGCTCGGCCCAGCCCAGGCGGGGCACCAGTACCCGCGTCACAACCAGGGCCCAGGGGCTGAAACGGGGGCCGGCCAACGCCCGGGCCACGAACCCGTAGGCCAGTGGGAGGGCGAGCCAGTGCCAACCGGTGGCCACGGCCAGCACCGACACCACGGCCACCCCTCCGGCCACGAGCCGCGCCGCGATCTCGTTCACCGGATCGGGAAAGGTTGGCAGCGTCAGCCGGTCGCTCATGGCGCCTCCTGGTGATGGCCTCTCGCCCGATGGTAGAGGGAGAATTGCCGACCCACAAGGTCAGCTTTCCGTTTCGTGGGAAACCGGTCCATCTCACTGGCCGGTCTTGGGCAACGACTACGACTACGTCCAGGCGCCGCGCTCACCCGCCGCCGATGACGGGGTGGTGGCTCGGCGCCGGGCCCAGTTCGTGTCCCGCACCTGGGAGACGGCCCACCCGGTGGTGCGGGTCCACCCCGAGACGGGGGAGCGGAGCCTGTTCATCGGCGGCTTCGCCCAACGCCTGGTGGGCCTGTCCCGGGGTGAGTCACGCGACATCCTCCGGCTGCTCCAGGCCTACGTGTTCCGACCCGAGAACCAGGTGCGCTGCCACTGGCAGGCGGGAGACCTGGTGCTGTTCGACAACCGCAACACCCAGCACGACGCCCCCGACGACTACGGCACCGAGCGCCGCGAGCTGCGGCGGGTCACGGCGGCCGGTCCACTGCCGGTGGGCGTGGACGGGCGCACCAGCTGGATCGTGTCGGGCGACGACGGGACCCACTACACGCCGGCCCCCGACTGAGCGGAGCCCGGCTCCGGCCATCGGTTGTGGGCTCGCGCTCACGGGAGTCGACCCCGGCGATGGGGGCGAGGGCGGCGGCCAGAAGGATCAGGGTCACGACGAGCATGATGGTCATGTCTGAAAGTCTCTGCTCAGTTAGTTTGCTGCCACCAGTGGCTGGAATGACATTGTCCCTTGATTTTCAGCCAACTGCTCGTGATGATGGAGTCATGGCTCGTCGAGTGGCGCAACAGCGGGTGCGGAGCGAGGCGGGCGGCGAGGGCGACGTTCCGCCACCGCTCGGCGCCGTCGCCGTGCTGGTCCACCCCGGCGTGCTGGCCTTCGAGCTCGGCACGACGTGCGAGCTGTTCGGCACCGACCGCACGGAGGCGGGGCTACCCCCGATCGACTTCCGCCTGTGCACCGAGCACCCCGGCCTGGTTCCCTGCGGTCATGGCTTCGAGCTGACGATCGCCGCCGGCCTCGACGCCCTGGCCGATGTCGACCTGGTGGTGGTGGTGCCGGCGAACCCCACGCCCGGGCGTCAGCCGGCAACGATCGGCGTGGAGCCGAGCCGCGGCGGTCACGACCGCGCTGTGCGATGCGGTCGACCGGGGTGCCCGGGTGGCCTCGCTCTGCTCGGGGTCGTTCCTCCTGGCCCGGACGGGTCTGCTCGACGGGCGGCGGGCGACCACCCACTGGCTCTACGGCGACGCCTTCCGGGCCGAGTTTCCCCAGGTCCGTCTCGTCACCGATGTGCTCTACGTTGAGGACGGGCCAATCGCCACCAGCGCCGGCACCGCCGCCGGTATCGACCTGGGCCTCCATCTGATCCGTCGCAGCTACGGATCGGTCGTGGCCAGCGAGGTGGCCCGCCGTATGGTCGTGCCGCCCCACCGGGACGGAGGTCAGGCCCAGTTCGTGCGCACGCCCGTGACGCCGTGCACCGACGACAACCTGGCGTCGCTGCTCGAGTGGGCCGCCGGGCATCTCGACCAGGACCTGTCGGTGGCCCGCCTGGCCCAGCGGGCGGCCATGAGCGAGCGCACCTTCGCCCGTCGCTTCCGGCACGAGACCGGAACCACCCCGCACCACTGGGTGACGGGGCAGCGCATCGCCCTGGCCGAGCGGCTGCTGGAGGCGGGCACGCTCCCGGTGGAGGTCGTGGCCCGCCGCTGCGGGTTCGCTTCGGCCGACATGCTCCGGCACCACTTCGTCCGCCTCCGCTCCACCACCCCGACGGCGTACCGCCGTACGTTCGGCCCCACCGAAGCCAGGTAGCGGCGGCGGCGTCAGGCCGGCCGGCCGACCTCGGTGGCTTCGGGGATCTCGACGAGCCGGCCGGTCGTGACGTCGTAGACGAAGCCGTGGATCGGGATGCGGGCGGGCACCAGGGGGTGGTGGCGGATGCGGGTGACGTCGTCCACCACGCTGCCGGCGCTGTCGGCGATGGTGAGCCAGTCGACGTAGTTGCCCTCGGCCGACCCGGGGCCGGTGCCGACGTCGGTGAAGCCGTCGGGGCCGAGCGCCGCCGTCTCCAGGCTGTTGGCCAGCAGGCCCCGCATCACCTCGTCGGTGAAGAACTCCATCCCGCAGTTCGTGTGATGGATGACGAACCACTCCTTGGTGCCGAGGAGCTTGTAGGAGATGACCAGGGAGCGGATGGCGTCGTCGCTGGCCCGGCCCCCGGCGTTGCGGATCACATGGGCGTCGCCCTCGGCCAGCCCGGCGTATTGGGCCGGGTCGAGCCGGGCGTCCATGCAGGTGAGGATGGCGAAGCCACGGGCCGGCGGCAGCGCCAGCTCACCCTTGGCTCCGAACGACGCGGCGTACGCCTCGTTGGCCTGCAGTACCTCGTCCCGAATACCCATCGCTCTTCCTGCCTTTTCGAAGGGGCCGTTCGACCGGAAGACCGGAATTGTTGACCTTTCCGATCTGATTTGTCGGTCTTGACACTACGGGCCGACAGTGCCGCCGTCAACGGCGGTCCCGCCTTCGGTCGGGCCCCAGGCGATTTGGCCCCGGCCGGCCGGGGGTACCGTCGGCAAATGCCCGCCCCCTCCGCCGTCACCTCTGCGAATCCCAGACCCGCCACGACGATTCTGGTGTTCGGCGACCAGCTCAACCGGCGGATGGGCGCCCTGGCGGCGGCCGAGCCGGGCCAGGCCACGGTGCTGCTGGTGGAGAGCGAGGCCCTGCTGGGGATCGGGCGTCACGTGCAGCGCAACCACCTGGTGATCACGGCCATGCGCCGCTTCGGCCGGGAGCTGGCGGCCGAAGGCTTCGACGTGGACCGGCGCCGGGCGCCCACCGTTCGAGCCGGGATCGAGGCCCACCGGGCCGAGCGCCGGCCCGGTCGGATGGTGGCCACCGAGCCCAACTCCCGCCGGGCCCGGGCCCTGTGCGACACCCTCGGGATAGAGCAGGTGCGCAGCGACCAGTTCCTGTGCCACCACGACGACTTCGCCCGCTGGGCCGCCGGCCGCCGGAGCGTGCGGATGGAGGACTTCTACCGCTGGACCCGCAGCCGGCTCGGCTACCTGATGGACGGCGACGGCCCGGTGGGCGGCCGGTGGAACCTCGACGCCGAGAACCGGGAGCCACCGCCGGCCGACCTCTCGGTGTTCGCCCCGCCTCCGGCCGACCCGCTCGACGACCTCGACGCCGAGGTGCTGGCCTCCCTCCCACCCGATCTCCCCGGCGCCGCTCCGGTGGGCTGGTGGGCCACCAGCCGGGCCGGGGCCCTGGCCCGCCTCGACCACTTCGTGGAGCACAACCTAGAGCGGTTCGGCCGCTACGAGGACGCCATGGCCGCCGGGTCGTGGCACCTGGCCCACTCGGTGCTCAGCCCCTACCTCAACCTGGGGCTGCTGCTGCCGGGTGAGGTGTGCGACGCGGTGGAGGCCCGCTACCGGGCCGGCGGGGTGCCGCTCAGCTCGGCCGAGGGCTTCATCCGCCAGGTCATCGGCTGGCGGGAGTACGTGTGGGGCCTCTATTGGCTGTGGCCCGACCACGCCGACGCGAACACCCTCGACCACCATCGCCCGCTTCCGCCCATGTACTCCGGCGAGGCCGCCACCCGCATGGCCTGCCTGGCCGACACCTTCGCCGGCCTGCACGAGCGGGCCTGGGTCCACCACATCCCCCGCCTCATGCTGTTGTCGAGCTTCGCCAACCTGTACGGGGCCGAGCCCCGGGCCGTGCTGGGGTGGATGTCGGACATCTACATCGACGCCGCCGAGTGGGTCATGGTGCCGAACGTGATGGGCATGGCGCTGTGGGCCGACGGGGGCCGGATGGCGACCAAGCCCTACGTGTCGGGCGGGGCCTACGTGAACCGGATGAGCGACCACTGCCGGGGGTGCGCCTACGACCCCAAGCGGCGGACCGGCCCCGACTCCTGCCCCTTCACCACCCTCTACTGGGACTTCCTGGCCCGCCACCGGGAGCGGCTGGGTTCGTCGAATCGGATGGCCCAGCCCCTGGCCAACCTGAACCGGCTGAGCGATCTGCCCGAGGTCCGGGCCGAGGCCGCCCGCATGATCGCCGACGCCGCTGCCGGCCGCCTCTGATCGGGTCGCAAGAGCCGCCGAGGTCGCGTTTTGCGACCCATATTGACAGCGGCTACTTTACCGGTACAGATGTCACGGGTGACGCTCCAGACAATCGCGGACCATCTCGGGGTCAGCCGGATGACCGTGTCCAACGCGTTCTCCCGCCCTGACCAACTGTCCTCCGAGCTGCGTCGGCGGGTCCTGGCCGCCGCCGACCAGCTCGGATACCCCGGGCCCGATCCCACCGCCCGGGCTCTGGTCCGGGGCTCCACGGGGGCGGTGGGCGTCCTGTCGACGGATCCGTTCCGCTTCGCCTTCAGCGACGACGTGGCCGCCCGTTTCATCGGTGCCGTGGCCGAGGAGATCGAGCCCACCGGGCTGGCCCTCACCTTGTTCACCGCGGCCGAGGTGGGCGGCGTCGCTCCGGCGCGCGACGTGGCCATCGATGGCGCCATCGTCTACTCGTCCGACGCCGCCTCGCCGGCCGTCGGCTGGCTGCGCCGGCGGCGCCTGCCGCTGGTGTTCGTGGACCAGCCGCCCGACCCCGGGGTCGCCTGCGTCAACATCGACGACCGGGGCGGTGCCCGGGCCTCGGCCCGGCACCTGCTGGAGATCGGGCACCGCCGCATCGCGCTCATCACACCCGCCGCCCCCCACCCGGGTCCGTCGCCGGGCCCGGGTGAAGGGGCTGAGCGCGCCGGTGCCGATTCCCTTCCCTGCGTCCGAGCGGCTCGCCGGGTGGATGGACGAGCTCGGACCGGCCGGGGCCGACGTGCGGTCCGTGTTCCAGCAGCATCCGCCCGATCACGGTTCGCCGGCGATCCGGCGGGTGCTGGCATCGTCCCGTCGACCCACGGCGGTGTTGTGCTACTCCGACGCCATCGGGCTGCTCGTGGTGCGGGAGGCGGCGTCGCTGGGCCTGCGCATGCCGGAAGACGTCTCGGTGGTCGGCTTCGACAACTCGCCCCTCATGCAGCATCTCGAGATGCCCCTCACCACCGTGCACCAGGACATCGCCGGCAAGGGCCGGGTGGCGGCCGCCACCCTCATCGACGCCATCCGCGCCCACCGCACCGGCGCGCCGGTGCCGGGTGGGCCACCCCAGGTCAGGCTGCCGGCGAGGCTCGTTGTCCGGGCCAGTACGGCGCCGCCTGCGGTGGCCTGAGCGGCTACGGGTGAACCGGTCAGGGCCGGCGGCCCGTCAACCGAAGGTGCTGGCGGCGGGCAACAGCGAGTCGTACCGGCGCCCCGTCCGCTGGATCCAGGCCCGTTGGAGGCGCTTGAGCCTCAGGAGCCGGGGGAAGAGCTGGGCTTCTTCCCGATGGTGCTCGGCCGCTTCCGCCGGTGCGATCTCGATGCCGTGCCGGTCCCGGGCGATGCGTACCACCGGATCGCACCAGGCGCCGAGCTCTTGGCGGATCAGCCCGACCAGGATGTCGGTCAGCACGTAGCCGGCGTCGAGGTAGCGGGGGGCCAGCGCGGTCAGCTCCCGGTACACGATCGGCCGCAGGGGCAGGGGGTACTCCTGGAGGAAACCCCACGGCTCGAAGCGGATGCGGCCGGCCGGGTCGAGCAGGAGCGGGGTCGAGAAGTCGAGCTGCCACGGCGCACCGTCGTGCCGGTACCAGTTGGCGACCTGGGCGTCCAGGCCCAACCCGCTTTCGGCCGCTCCGCTCAGGGCCGCCACCACCGTGTCGACCACGGCCACGGCCAGCGGGTGCTCGGGGTCGGGCTCGTCCCGGGCCAGCACCCGGTCGGCCAGGTGCTCGGTGTCGAGCAGGGGTTGCACGTGGTACACGACGGTACGGCCGTCGGGTCGGGTGATGGCTTCGATGTCGGTGGCCACGCACCGCACGCCCCGGGCCTGAAGGGCGGCCATGTAGTCCCGGGTCAGGGCGATGTAGCCGTCAGCTGCGGCCCGGGACCGGAACGGCGGCACCCGCTTCACCACCCAGTCCGTGCCGTCGCGCCGCCAGTGCACGGCGATCGAGAACTCGCCGTTGCCGATCAGGTCGAGCTCGTCGGGACGCCGCCGGTCTACCGCCGAGCGGATGGCCGCCTCCACCGCCGCCAGGTCGGGTGAAGCGAGGATGACGTCGGGATCGCTCACGGAACAGACCGCCTGTGCTCGCCTGCACTCGCGAGGGTCAGCCGCTCCTGCGGGTGGACGTCGGTGCAGGTTGCCGGAGGCCGTCGCCCCGGCCCCCGGCGGCCCCGAGTCTACGTACCCCGGCCGGGGATGTCTACAGTGGAAAGATTCCGGGCCCCGGCGCGGCCCGTCTCGTAGGCCCACATGGCGATCTCCACCCGGTTCCGGGCTCCGAGTTTTGCCATGAGGCTGGCCAGGTGGGTCTTGACCGTGCTCAGGCTGATGTGCAGCTCGGCTGCGATCTCGGCGTTGGTACGGCCCCGGGCCACGGTGGCCAGCACCTCCTCCTCTCGCTCGGTCAGCGGCTCGATCGGCTGCACCGGGCGTTGGGCGGTGGTCCCGGCGAACACCGACAGCAGCCGGGCCGTGATGCTGGGCGAGATGAGGGCGTCGCCGTTGGCCGCCGCCCGTAGGGCCTGGACCAGCAGCTCGGGCCCGGCGTCCTTCAGCAGGAACCCGCGGGCCCCGGCCCGCAGGGCCTCGTGCACGTACTCGTCGAGATCGAAGGTGGTGATGACGACCACGGCCAGCGGGTCGGCCACGTCGGGCCCGGCCAGCAGACGGGTGACCTCGATGCCGTTCAGCTGGGGCATGCGGATGTCGAGCAGGCAGACGTCGGGCCGTAGCCGCCGGGCGTGGTCCACCGCCTCCCGGCCGTCGGCGGCCTGGGCCACCACCTCGATGCCGGGTTGGGCGTCGAGGATCATGGCCAACCCGGTGCGCACCAGATCCTGATCGTCGGCCACCAGCACCCGCAGCGTCGTCATGCCGGCACCCCGACCCCGTCGGTGGTGGTGGCCGGCAGGTCGGCCGTCACGAGCCAACCCCCGCCGGCGGACGGTCCGGCCGTGAGCTGCCCGCCCAGCAGGTGGGCCCGTTCGGCCATGCCGATGAGGCCGTAGCCGAACCCGTCGCCGTCGGCTCCCACCGCCCCACCGTCGGCCCGGCCGGCCCCGGCCCCGTCGTCGGCCACCGTCAGGCGCACCCGGTCGTCGTGGCGGGCCACCCGCACCACCACCCGGGTGGCCCGGCGGGCGTGGCGGGTGGCGTTGGTGACCGACTCCTGGGCGATGCGGTACAGGGCGGTACCCACCACCGGGTCGACCGGGCCCAGTCCGTCGTCGACGCTGACCTCGACCCGCAGGTCGCCCGGCCGGTCCCGGACGAGCTGGTCCAGATCGGCCAGGCCCTGGCGGGGGGCCAGCTCGGCGTCGGCCCCGGCCCGCCAGGTGCGCACCATGGTGCGCATCTCGCCCAGCGCCTCCTTGGCCGTGTCTTCGATCACGGCCAGCACGGCCAGGGCCCGCTCGGGGTCGGCCGCCGCCACTGCCCGCCCGGCCTGGGCCTGCACGGCGATGGCCGACACGTGGTGGGCGATCGTGTCGTGCAGCTCCCGGGCCAACTCGGTGCGTTCCCGGGACGTGGCCTCGGCGATGGCCCGCTCCTGGGCGACGTGGCGGTAACGCACCAGGAGGCCGATCTCCACCGGGGCGCACAGCACGATGGTGCCGCCGATCACGTCGGCCGAGCCGTTGGAGTCGGTCCACATGCCCACCACCAGCACCACCAGCAGGACCACGGCCCCGATGGCGCCGTCCCGCCCCGATCCCCACCGGTACAGGGAGTAGGCGGTCACGAGCATGACGGCCCCGGTGGTCAAGCCGGCCAGGCCGCCGCCGGTGGCGAGGGATCCGGCCACCCCGAACGCCATCGTCACCCCGAAGGCCACCACCGTGGCGGCCAGCGGACGGGTGCGCCGGATCAGCAGGGTGGGCAGGGTGGCGAGGAACACGACGGCCGACGCCACCCGCCACCCGACGGGGAAGGCGACCCACTCGGCGTCGGTCCGCAGCGCAGCCTCCAGCACACCGACCACGGCGGCGACGCCGACCAGGGCACCAGTCGCGCCCCACCCGGGCCGGCGGGTCGGGCACGGCCGGTTCGTTCAGGTAGCTGCGCAGACTGGAAGGAAGCACCACCCGTCATCGTAGGTTCGGGCGCCGCCGGGCGTATCGGCCGAAGGTACGAGCCGCCCCCCGGCCGATAGGACGGGAAGGTACGGCCAGGGGGCCGATGCGGCGGCCACCGCCGTCGCTCACGATCGCAGGGCGGCGCCGGATGGCGGCGTGCGGCCGGGCCCTCGGGCCCCGCCGGGAGGAGGAAGGACCGGTGCGGTGACTCCCGTGCTGTATCGACTGGGCCGCTGGTCGGCCCGACGCCCCTGGACCGTGATCGGCCTGTGGGCCCTGGCCGCCGCCGTGGTGCTGACCTCGTCGGCCGCCTTCGGCCGCACGATGGAGGACAGTTTCGAGGTGCCGGGAGTCGACTCCCAGCAGGCCGTCGAGCTGCTCACCTCGGCCGCGTCCGACCGGGCCGGCATCACGGCCCGGGTGGTGGCCGCCCCCGAAGACGGCGCAACCTTCGCCGCCGACCCGGCGGCCGAGGCCGACCTGGCCCGGTTGCGGGCCACGTTGACCGGGATGGACAAGGTGCTCGACGTGAGCGAGGCCCGCTCGCCCGACGGGCGGGTGGCCCTGCTGACCGTCCAGTACCCGGTGCTGGCCGAGATGCGGGTCGACGACCTCGACCGGTTGAAGACGGTGCTGGCCGACGCCGACCGGGCCGGCGGGCTGCAGGCCGAGGCCGGCGGTGAGCTGTTCTTCAACTTCGAGGAGCCGGCCGGCAACTCGGCGGAGCTGATCGGGATCGGGGCCGCGGTGGTGATCCTGTTGCTGGCCTTCGGGTCGCTGGTGGCCATGGGCCTGCCCATCGGGATCGCCCTGTTCGGCCTGGTGTTGGGGGTGGCGGCGATGCCGCTGATCAGCCACCTGATCATGATCCCCAGCTGGGCCCCTCAGATGGGCTCGATGATCGGGCTCGGGGTGGGTATCGACTACGCCCTGTTCCTCGTGACCCGCCACCGCGAGCTGCTGGCCCGGGGCCTGACCGTGCCCGAGGCGGCGGGGCGGGCGGTGGCCACCGCCGGCCAGGCCGTGATCTTCGCCGGCGGGACCGTGGTGATCGCCATCCTCGGCCTGTCGGTGGCCGGGCTGCCGTTCATGACCGCCGCCGCCGTGGCCACGTCGGTGATCGTAGCCCTCATGGTGGTCTCGTCGGTGACGCTGCTGCCGGCGTTCCTCGGCCTGTGCGGCCCCTGGATCAACCGGCTCGGCCTCCACCGCCGGGGCCACGGGACGGGAGCCGGAGTCGGGGCCGGGTGGCGGCGGTGGGGCGGCCACCTGTCCCGCCACCCCTGGAGGTACACGATCGGGGTGACGGTGGTGCTGCTGGCGCTGACCGCCCCGGTCCTGTCGCTGCGCCTCGGCTTCCCCGACGAGGGCACCTCGCCGGAGTCGCGCACCGAGCGCCGGGCCTACGACCTGGCGGCGTCGGGCTTCGGGCCGGGGATCAACGGGCCGTTGGTCATCGCCGTCGACCTGGGCGACGACCCGTCGGTGGTGGAATCGCTGGCGGCGGCGGTGGCCGCCGATCCCGGCATCGCGGCCGTGGCCCCGGCCGAGGTGAACATCGGGGCCGGGGTGGCCTCGATCGTGGCCCTGCCCACCACCAAGCCCCAGGACGACGCCACCTGGGCCACGGTGGAACGGCTGCGGGCCGACGTGCTACCGGCCGTGCTCGACGGCACCGGGGCCGAGGCTCACGTTGGCGGCCAGGCCGCCACCTTCGGTGACGCCGCCGAGCGGATCGGGAGCCGGCTGCCGTGGTTCATCGCCGCCGTGGTGGTGCTGTCGTTCCTGCTGCTGATGGTGGTGTTCCGCTCGATCCTGGTGCCGCTCAAGGCGGCGCTGCTCAACCTGCTCAGCATCGGGGCCGCCTACGGCGTGCTGGTGATGGTGTTCCAGTGGGGGTGGGGCAAGGAGCTGATCGGTCTGGAGGCCCCGGTGCCGATCGTGTCGTTCATCCCGCTGTTCATGTTCGCCGTGCTGTTCGGCCTGTCGATGGACTACGAGGTGTTCCTGCTGTCCCGGGTGAGGGAGGAGTACGCCGCTACCGGCGACAACGGCGAGGCGGTGGTGGCCGGGTTGGCCGGCACGGCCCGGGTGATCACGTCGGCCGCGCTCATCATGATCTCGGTGTTCGCCGGGTTCGTGCTGGGCGACGACCCGATCGTGAAGATGATGGGCCTGGGGCTGGCGGTGGCGATACTGGTCGACGCCACCGTGATCCGGGTCGTACTGGTGCCGGCCACGATGACCCTGCTGGGCGAGGCCAACTGGTGGCTGCCCCGCTGGCTCGACCGGATCCTGCCCGCCATCGACATCGACGGCGGGCCGGCCGGCGGACCCGACCCAACCGAGCCGGAGCCGCTGGTGCCGGTTGGCCTCGGCGTCCCCACTCGGTGACTGGAGAACCGCCTGCGGGCGAACCATCTAGGATCGGGCCGATGAGCGTCACCCATCGACCATTGCGCAACGCCGGCAACCACCGGATCGTCGGCCTGGAGGGGTTCGCCCCGGGGCCCGTGTTCTCCGATGCCGTACGGATCGACGTCGGCACCGGGGCCCTGGTTCTGGTGTCGGGCAAGATCGGGGCCCGGCGCGACAATCCCGACGACCCGCCGCTGGGCATGCGGGAGCAGGCCGAGCGGATCTTCGCCGACATCGGCCGGAGCCTGGCGGTGGAGGGCGGGGAGCTGGCCGACGTGGTGCGGATGCGGGTGTACGTCACCGACATCTCGCCCGAGGCGGTGCGGGCCCTGCACGAGGTGCGGGCCGAGCTGTTCGAGCCCGGCCGGTACCCGGCCAGCACGCTGGTGCAGGTGAGCGGGTTCGTGGTGCCCGATGCCCTGGTGGAGATCGAGGTCGAGGCCTTCGTGCCCCACAGACAACCGAACTAGGGTCGGTGCATGGGGACCACCTTCGGAATTTCGCATGTGGCGGTCGGCGTGTCCGACATGGACCGGTCACTGGCCTTCTACCGGGATCTGCTGGGCCTGCGGGTCACGCTCGACAGCACGGAGCGGATCGAGAGCCGCAGCGGCAAAGGGAACCGGCGACGGGCCGTGTACCTGCGGGCCGGCGACGGGCCGCACGACTTCTTCATCGTGCTCGACCAGCAACTCGACCGGGAGCCGTTCGGCACGCCGCCCCGCCTGTTCCAGCTCGGCACCCACCATTTCTCGTTCTGGATCGACGACCTGGAAGACAAGGTGGTGGCGGCCCAACGGGGCGGCTACGAGGTGGTGGTGATCCCCACCCGGTCCAACCCCGCCGCCTACGGCGAGCCGGACGACGCCGTGCCGGTGCTCACCACCATCCTCAAGGATCCCGACGGCAATCTCATCCAGCTCGACCAGCGGTTGACGGCCGTCACCAGTTGAGCTTGATGGTGTCGATCCCGAAGTTGGGATCGTCGTCGGGGTCGGCCAGCGTCACCGTGACGTACAGCGAGCCACCGGTGTAGTTCGTCAGGTCGTAGGTGGCGGGGTCGAGTTGGTCCCAGCAGAACGTGCCCGGCACTTCGCCCTCGGCCGGCGGGAGCGCCGCCTCCCACGGGCCACCGAGCTTGAAGCACAGCTTCACCGCGTGGTTCTTGATCGTGATCTGGCGGAGGGTGAAGGGCCGGCGGGGGTAGCCGCCTTCGTCACCGTCGAGATGTTCGATCGTGCGCACGTCGGTGCCGATCATCGTGTTGATGTAGCTCCGGGGTTCGGTGACCGGGTCGATCGGTTCGCACTCCTGGTCACCCCGGGCCAGCTGGCCCAACGGGGTTCCGTACTCGTTGTCGGCGTTCAGGCAGTTGGTGACGTCGGGGTCGGTGTAGATGAGGTGATAGTGGTTGCTGCCGGCGCTGGGATAGATGCGAATCCAGTCGCCGGCGCACTGTTGGTTCCACCAGGGTGAGACGACGAACGTGTCGAGCGCGTCGTTGGGGAGCAGGTCGATCGCCTCGTCCTCGTCGAACGTGGTGGTGCAGTTGTTGGTGCCGAGCGCGACGGGCCGGGCGGTCAGACTCCCGATGGTGGTGGGGGCTTTGGCCCCCCGGGCCGGCGCTGGCGGCCACCCGGTGGGCGGTGGCGGCACGATCGGGGTACCGGGTGCCGGGGCCAGAGCGCCGCTGCCGGTGGGCGGGGTGGTCGTCGTCGGGCCGGTGATGCGGATCGGGTCGAGCCCTCCTCCCTGGTGTGACCCGAGGCGGTCTACCGGCGCCTGATACGCGAACTTTGTAGCGAAATACCGCCGTAGCCGGCAGTTGTTCCCAAGGTTCGCCGCCGTGTCGCGGTTTCCGCCGACGGCGTCGGCCTCCCGTCAGATCCGGGGGTCGGTGCCGAGGCGGCGGAGGATGTTGTGGGTGATCTGCTCGATCTGGGGGTCGCGGCCGGCCAGGCCGTGGGCCCAGTCGGTGCTGCCGGCGGTGACGACGGTGCCACCGCCCGGTGAGGTGTATGTGCCGAGCACGGCGTGGCCATGGGCGATGCGCTCGACGGTGGCGGGCTCGCCGGTGCCGAACAGGCGGCCGGCGATGAACTCGATCTCCGACGGCTGGTGGGGCTTGGGCGGCCGGGTGGCGGTGGTCCGGGTGAAGTGGGCGGCCGGGGCGGTGGCCAGGATCTCGAAGCCGGCGGGGGTGCCGTCTTCGCCGGTGGGGTAGGGGAGGCCGTCGCGGTAGGTGAAGGCGCAGCCGTCGCACTCGTAGCCGACGGTGGTGGCGGCGGCACCGAGGACGTCACCGTAGGTGAGGCCGGTGCCGTCGAACAGCCAGTGGTCGGCCCGGTGGACGGTGTAGCCGCCGGCGCCGGCGGTGACCCGCTTGCCGATGCGGTGGTAGCCACCCCGGGTGAAGCTGACGCCGGTCATCCGGTTCTCGGGCCGGCCGAGGAGGTGGTCGGACCAGATGGTGGTGAGCTCGTGCTGGCGGTCGGTGCCGAACACTGGGTCGCGGACCAGGCGGTCCTTGTAGCCGATCATGGTGGCGGCCGGGCTCTGCTCGTCGTCGCGGTCTTCCAGGCGGACCTGCCAGAAGGCGGTGTTGCCGGACAGGAAGGCGGCGTTGCCACCTTCGGCGATGAACGTCTCGACCGTGTCGCGCATCGGGCCCGACCAGTACTCGTCGTGGCCCACCGAGAGGTAGAGGGCATAGCGGTTGTCGACAGCAGAGCGGCCGCCGAGGAGGAGCTCGGGGTGGTCTTCCAGATCGGCGTTGGTGACGACGTCGACGGCGTAGCCGTTGGCTTCGGCCCAGGCCAGGAACGGGTGCTCCCAGTCGGGCCAGCCGGCCGAGCCGGCCCAGGCCGAGAGGTGGTTGAGCTGGAGGTAGCCGACGTGGCCCGCCATCTGGGGGTCGGGTGGGCCTACGACGGTCACCCGGCGGCCGTGGCCCGGGGGCTTGTGGAGGAAGCCGGGCGACATCGGGCGCTGGAGCGACACCTGGGTGTTGCCGGTGTAGAGGCTGGGGCCGCCGAACTCGTTGTAGGCGTGCCAGGTGTTGGTCGACAGGGCGAGGAGGATCCGGGCGGTGGACGTGGGGGCCGGGCGGACCACGAAGAAGGCGTGGCTGCGGCGGCGCTTGCCGTCGAGGTCCACCTCCAGGGTCACCTCGTGGTAGCCCGAGGGCCAGTCGGGGCCGACGTCGATGGTGAGGGCGGCGGGCCAGTCGCAGCCGTGGGCGGCGGCGTCGGGCGGGGTGGGGTGGTGGTCGGCCGGAACGGTCGGGTCGGCGAACATGGTGGTTCGCCCGGCCCCGATGCGGGCCACCTCCACGTCCACGGGGAGACCCCGGGGCGAGGAGAGGTGGAGGGCGACGGTGCCACCGGGGGCCACCGACTGGGGCCAGCAGTAGCCGGTGACGGTTTCGAACGGGGTGGAGGCGGAAGCCATCGGGCGTCAGGCTCAGCGCTCGGGGAGGGGGCCGGTGAGGGAGGCCCGCTGCGAGATCTCGACGAAGCCGCCGTCGGGGTCGCGCACGAACGAGACCCGGGCCGTGGTGCCGAGTGTGATCGGAGGCCACGCCTCGGGGAAGCCGAGCCTGGTGATCCTGGCGTGCTCGGCGTCGACGTCGAAGACCTGGACCGTGAGGTAGCGGAAGCCGAGGGCCTCCCGCTCGGTCATGGGGGCGAGGCCGGGCTCGTGGACGCAGCGGATGATGGTGTCGCCCAGGCGGTAGCGGGTGTCGTCGGGGTCGCCGGAGGTGAGGTCGTCGGCGCCGAGGGCGTCGACCCAGAACCGGCGGGCGGCCACCTCGTCGGCCGTGGCCACCGTGATCTCGATGCCGACGATGCCCTGGTGGCCCGAAGGCACGAGGGTCACCGGTAGGCCGTCGGGATGGTCGAGCGGAGTGGGGGCGGTGACCCGATCGGAGGCGATCCGCAGCGCCCGGTACACGGTGGGGGCGTCGCCCTCGGAGGCAAGGCCGTCACGGGCGTGGTTCACCTTCACCACCGAGCCGTGGCAGCCGAAGCGGTACTGGCGAACGCCGCCGCCCACCTTGATCCACTCCTCGAACGGGAGCCCGGCGTCGTCCCGCCAGAACCGCTCGGCCCGCTGCCAGTCGTTGGTCATGAAGCCCACGTCGACGTGCGGTTTGGCCAGGCGCATGGACGAACGGTAGCCGGGCGTGCCGGTGGCGACCGAGCGGGTCAGGGGCTCAGCCGCGTTGTGTGTCTCGCCCACCGGCAGTGGAGCCGACTGATCGCCGCCCTGCCGACAGACGTCATCGCCGATAGCGGCTGGCCAGATAGTCGTCGACCCAGTTGCGAGAGCTCCGCCACTCGCCGTCCGAACCTCGGACGGCCTGGAGTCGCCCGCGGATGGCGGCAGTACGCAGGGCGGCCGCTGTGGCGTGGTCATTGGCCAGGGCGGCCAGCGGGACCAGTCGTGCGGGCCCAGCCACGGCAGGCACGATGAAGCGGTAGAGGTTGTCGAGGATCGAGCGCGCTAGCAACTCGCCCAGCGCGCCGGGGTCACCCGAGTCGGCCCGGCGGAGAGCGGCCAGGTAGCGAGACCGGTCTCGCTTGTAGATGATGGCCGGCGGATAGCCGAGGCGAACCAGCACGAGGTTGAGGACGAGCCGGCCTGTGCGTCCGTTGCCGTCGAGGAACGGATGGATGCGCTCGAAGGCAGCATGAAGCTCGGCCAGGTGCTCAACGAACGGCTCTGGTCTGGCCGCAAGCGCGTTCACATGTTCCAGCCACGCGTCTATTTCGGCCGGTACGAGCGGCCAACTCGGCGGCCTCATACCGCCCGGGAATGGATGGATGTCGTGCTCTCGGAACGAGCCTGGTCGCTCCCGGCCGCTCGCTTGTGGATGGGCAGCCACACCCCAGACCGGCCCCATGGCAGCGCCATGGATCTGACGTAGCTCAGCCAGGGTCACGATCGGCCGGTCACTCGATGCCGTGGGGCGATTGGCCTGGTCGTACACCCAGTCCGCAGCGTCGGCGTACCCCCGGACCTCCATGTACTCGGCGAGTTCCTTGTTACCGACCGCCCGACCCTGTTCGAGCAGCGCTTCAACCTGTTTGAGCACGAGCGTGTTTCCCTCGATCGCCGTCGAGTGATGGGCCTCCTCGAACCAGAGGCCTCGCCAGATGTCACCTGCTTCCTCCGGGCGGGGCAGGCCGCCGACACGGTGCCACAGCTCGGAGATCTGCACCTCGAGCCGTCCGTAGACCGTCTGTCGGCGGGGTCGGCCCCGACGACTCGCCTCAAAGTGTTCGCTCATCCCATATTAATCGTACCGAACATATTTCAGGAAAGAGTTCGCAGGAAGCGAAGTAATTGAACCGAACCACAAGTACATCGTTGTAATTTCCCCCGATGGTCGAAGTCCGATCAGGCCCAGGGGAACAGGCGGTCCCGCCGGACCCACAAGTAGTGGTCGGTGACGAAGTTGAGGAAGCGGCGGGCGACCTCGAACTGGTCGGCCAGGTCGGCCAGCTGGGTTCGCATCGATGGGAGGGGGACGAGGGCCGAGGCCAGCCGGTACCAGCGGGGGCCCAGCGTGCCGAGCAGGGGGCCGGCGGCATCGAGCTGATCACGCTGCACCAGATGGGCCAGGTCGGAACGGCTGTGGTGGGGGATGGAGCGCAGGATGCGGTCGACGTCTATGGGGGACAGCGTGGTGCGGGCGGCGTGGTCGGGAAACACGCCGTTGAGGAACAGGGCCAGGTCGCCCAGGCGGCGGTAGGTGCCGGCCCGCTCGTCGAAGGGGAGGTCGGCGGCCAGGCGGGCCAGATGGGCCGGGTTCATCTCACTGAAGCGGCGACGGCGCCACCGGCCCCGGCTCAACTCCCACTGGGGGCCGCTGGCGATCCGGGTGAACGACCCGAGCAGCTCCACCAGCAGCAGGCGGGACGCGGGCTCGGCGGCGAAGGTGGCCAGGCGGCCTCCGTCGAACAGCGGGACGAGGAGCCGGCCGCCCACCCGCTCCGGCACGTGGGCGTGGCCGCCGATGTCGGCGGCTGCCCGATGGATCATCACGGCGAAGATCAGCAGCGGCGTGACGGACTCGAGCTGGGCGTCGGGACCGGGCGGCCCGGCCGGGAACAGAGCGTCGAACGTGGCCGTCGTTTCGAGCGCGGCGGCCACCCGGTCCGGGCGCTCGCGGAACCAGACGGGGGCGTCGGCGTCGGGCCGCATCCCGCTGGCCCGGCCCAGGACGGACAGGTCGCCTTCACCCAGCAGTTCCAGATAGCGCGACCACTGATCCATGGCCACGACGGTAGTCGGGGCCTGTGACAGCCTCGAAGGCGGGCTTCGGCCTGCGAGCCTGTGCCCTGTGAGCGATCGGCGTTCCAGGGCCGATCGCGCCCGGCCGATCAGTGAGAGGGAAATCCTCAGAATTGTCTGCAATTTGACGATCTGTGCCGAGGCTCATCGCCGGTACCCGGTGTCCGATAGGAGGTCATGCTGTCTCGTGTGATCAGGGCGACGAGACCGAAATGGGAACGTGAACTGACGTCCGAGCTCCTTTTGGATGACGTCGCCGAAGCGCTCGATGTGGTGGGCGCGTGTGTGATGATCGCCGACAACGAGCTGGTGCTCAGGTACGTGAACCGGGCCGCCAAAGCGAAGCTCACCGAGCTCGGTCCGGCGATCCGGGCTGAGTTCGGGATCACCCTCGATCAGATGTTGAATGGTTCGATTCATCGCTTTCACCGAAATCCGGCCCGAGTCGAAGAGATACTCTCGGGCCATACCTTTCCCCATGAAACGATGATCGAATTCGGCCTCATTAGGCTGCGGACCGTGGTTGATGTCGTGACACGGCGCGGCGCGCCCGTCGGCTTCATGGCCACCTTCGACGACATCTCCGACCTGGTCATGGCGGAGTCGAGGTCGAGCCACCTGGGGGCCCAGCTGGCGGCGGCCGCCTCCGCCGTCGGGGAGCTGGAGGGATCGATCGCCGAGATTTCTAGCAACGCGTCGGGCGCCGCTCATCTGGCGGGGCGAGCGCAGGGGGAGGCGCTGGAGATCACGTCCTGCGTGCAGGAACTCCTCGATCGACGGAACGCCATCGAGGCCAGCCTGGCCTCCATCCTCGAGGTGGCGAAGCAGACGAACCTCCTCGCGCTCAACGCCACGATCGAATCGGCTCGTGCCGGCCAGTACGGCAAGGGCTTCGCTGTTGTCGCCGGCGAGGTGAAGCAACTCGCCAATCAGACCTCGGGCGTGACGGTCGAGATCAGCGCCAAGATGACCGAGGTGACGGTGTCGATCCGCGAGGTGGAGCGCCGGATCGAGGCACTGAGAGGCTCGATGGAAGACATCAGCGCGCGGCAATCCGGCATCGCCGGCTCGGTGGAGGAGCAGCGTACGGTGGCCGCTTCGCTGGCCGAGAGCATCAACGCCGCCGCGTTGTCGTCTGATGGCGCTTTCAACTCCAACTGAGATGGGGTAACGTTTCGCTCGGCCGCCCGGGGACGGTGGCCCAGCACGGGGGAAATCACAGATGACGTTGGAGATATCCTGCGCGTTCGCGACCAGTCTCGATACGCCGAAACACATCCAACTGGCCGAGGAGCTCGGCTACCACACCGCCTGGTGCTATGACTCTCCTGCGCTCTATCCCGACGTGTGGGTGACGTTGGCCCTGGCCGCCCAGCGGACCGGTCGCATCCGACTCGGGCCGGGCGTGCTCGTACCGAGCCTCCGCCATGTGATGACCAATGCGGCCGCCGTCGCCACCCTGGAAGCGCTGGCACCCGGTCGGATCGTGGTCGGTATAGGCGCCGGCGCAACGGGCCGCCTGGCCCTGGGGCAGCGGCCGAACAGTTGGAGTGACGTCACGTCGTACACAGCGACACTGCGGGCGTTGCTCCGGGGTGAGACCGTCGAATGGGATGGCGCGCTGATCGCCATGAGCCACCCCGACGGGTTTGCGCCCCGGCGACCGATACACACGCCGCTGGTTCTGGCCGCTCAGGGACCCAAAGGCAGGGCCGCAGCGGACGCCGTGGCCGACGGCATCTTCACCGTGGGCCCGGCCGGCGGGTTTGCGTGGGTGGCGGAGTTGATGCTGGGCACGGTGCTCGATCCGGGCGAGGATCCCGGATCGGCCCGGGCGCTCGCCGCCGCTGGCCCGGGCGCCGCCGTCTTCTATCACCTGATGTACGACGGTCGGGGCTGGGGTGACGTGTCGGTGCTCCCGGGAGGCGACGAGTTCCGCCAACGGGCCGAGGCACTGCCCGCCGCGGGACGGCACCTGGCGATCCACGGGAGCCACCTCGTGGCCCTCAACGAACTCGACGAGGGAATCGTGAGCGGTGCGGTGACTGCCGGGCTGGGACTCGCCGCCGAGGCCGACGCCTGGCGGACCCGGTTGGCCGCCAGTGCCGCCGCCGGAGTCACCGAGGTGGTGTTCCAGCCGGCCGGAGACATCGAGCGGGAGCTCCGCATGTTCATGGAGATGGCCGCCACCACGGCCGAGGCAACGGTGGCGGCCTCGTAGCCAACGGCTCGTCCGACCCCGACCGGCGCGCCCCCGGGGCGGTGACCGTTTGGGGCGTTCCCGGCCCCGATCGGTCTCAGCGCGGGTGGCGGTCGGTGAGGTGGATGGTGACGGTGTCGCCCGGCCCTTTACCGATGGCGGCCTGCATGGCTTTGGTGACGGGGAGCTTGTGGGTGCCGTCGCCGAGAGCCATGAACGAGGTGCGGAAGGGCTCGCCGTCGATGGTGCCGCTGACCTTCACCAGGCCGCGGGTGCCGAAGAATTCGGCGGTCCAGTCGGTGACGGCGCAGGTCCAGGCGCCGGGGCTGTCGCCCCGGACGAGGGTGGCGGTGAACGTATGGTCGAGCGGTCCGACCGCGCCGCCGGTGGGGGTGGGGGCTACGTCGGCGGTCACGGCTGGTCCTTTGTGATGGTGGTCATCGGGTGGTCTCCTGTTCGGCATGGGTGGGGTCGTACTGCAGCGACCCGGGGGTGGTGAGCACAGTGCCGGTCTCCAACCAGGTCTTGAGGCCGGAGAGGATCATCGGCCATCCGCCGTAGATGTCGGGGGCGGCCTCAGCGGGGAGTTCGTCGTGGACGACGGTGAGCCGGCAGGCCGGGTCACCGGCCGGCCCGTCGGCCGAATGGGCGACGGGCTCGATCTCCCAGGTCACCCGGGAGGTGCCGGCTGCCTCCGCCCCGTCGCTCCAGTGGGCGTGGAAGGACTGGACCAGCCGGCGGGGTGGGTCGATTTCGAGGTTGATGCCATCGACGAGCGGCCCGGGCGCATCGGGGTGGGTGATCCGGTAGGCGGAGTTCGACGTCCAGCTGGATTCGACGGTGGCGCCGAACTGGAACCGGGCCCGGATGGCGGGGTCGGTGATCGCCTTCCAGAGGCGTTCGGGGGTGGTGCGGATGTAGATCTCGAAGACCTTCTCCATCGGGGGGTTCTCCAGTTCGTGCTTGAGGTCGACGAGCCCTGCGGCCCAGGTTTGCGTGTACTTGCTGACCCAGCGGTCGTGCACGAGGCGGATCGGCACCGGGTTCAGGTGGTGATGCTTCTCCCGGCCCCGCCGGCGGCTGACGACGAGGCCGGCCTGCTCCAGGATCGCCAGGTGCTTGGCCACGGCGATGCGTGTCATGCCCCGTCCGGCGGTGAGGGCGAGCAGGGTCTGGCCGTCGTCGACGAAGAGGGCGTCGAGCAGGTCCCGGCGGGTCGGATCGGCGAGTGCTCGGAAGACGTCTTCCACCCTGGTCACAATAGGAAACCATATGGTTTCCTGTCAAGGGCTCAGATCGCTGGCTCGGGTCGTCCTGGGTCTCGATGCCGGCGTCGATCTCGGGGGGCGGTCATCACGCCATCCCGTCGGCGGGCCGGAGCGACGGCCGGGGGGCGGGGCGGCGGCGGGTGCCGTGGTCGATGTCGTCCCGGGTCGCCTCCAGGGTTCGGTGCACCAGGCCCCACTGCTGTCGGTGCTGGGCCAGCTCCCGCTGGCCCCGGGTGGTGATGCTGTACCACTTGCGACGGCGGCCACCGCCGCTCCCGTCGTCCCACCGGGCCTCGATCGATCCCAGGATCGCCAGTACCAGCGGTGCGGCCGACGATATGTCCGGTACGTGGAGAACGGGGGGGCAAACGTGGGTTGGCCGAGGTTCGCCGCGCTGATGGTGGCGTGCGCCGTGCTCCTGTCGGCGTGCGGCGACGTGGGTGTGGGTGTGGTGCCCGCCGGCACCGCACCGGTGGAATCCGCTTCGACGGCGGCCGCGCCGCCGCCGAGCACGGCGGTCGCCCCCGACCCTGAGGCCGTGCCGGCCTGGTCGGCGATCGAGGCCGAGCGTTACGCCACCGACTACATGGCGGCACTGGCCGCTGAGGCCTACGAGGTGGCGGCGTGGCCCATCGAGCAGAACGGCTTGGTGATCGAGGGGCAGGCGGGCGACGAGACGGTGGCCCAGGCGCTGGCCCGGCTGTGCGGCGGGGGCGCGTGCCGGGGCCCCTACGCCGTCGAGGCCGACAGCCCCGGTCTCGTCGAGCCGGTGTCGCTCCAGGCGTCATCGACGGTGACGGTCACCGAGCCCGGCTCGGGACGGACCTCCACCCTTCTCGTGGCCACGTTCGAGGGGCAGGTGAGCGTCACCGGCCTGCCGCCGCTGGTGCCGTCGGCCGGTGGCACGGGCCTCGTCGAGGAGTTGTTCGGGGGCGAGGGGCCGACCCGGGTGGTGGTGGCCCGTCTCGACGCCTTCGAGCTGTGGACCGGCGACGACGTCGAGTGGGTGCCCAACCCGTGGGCGCACGCTGCCACCCAGGTAGAGGGCGATGTGATGGTGGCGTCGGGTCCGGGCGGGGAGGTGGTGGCCGCGGTGCGCGAGCCGGTCGCCGAGCCGGACCACGGGTGCGCCCGTCTCATGAGCCGTCGGGGTGAGGTACTGGTGCTCGACCAGTGCCGGACCGACGGCTGGGATCTGGTGGAGGTGGCGTCGGGCGAGGCACGGGAGGCCCCGATCCCGTTCGAGGCATTGACTGACGGCGAAGCCGTGTGGTTCACCGAGCGGGGCGGTGCTGTGGTGCATGGCACCGCCGATGCCGAGGGGAACGCCGTTGAGCTGTGGAGCGGCGACGGCGTCGATCTCCTCGGTGGCGATTGGGCCAGCGGGATGGTGCTGTCGGCCGACGGGACGACGCTGGCCTACCTCGATCACGCCGACCCGGCGGCCGATTCCCACTTCTACACGCCGGTGGTGGTGGTGCGGGACGTGGCCACCGGGGCCGAGGTCGGCCGGTGGACGCTCGGCGGCCCGGTTCTCGGTCTCCAACTCGACGGTTCGTGGCTGGTGGCGGCGGAGGCGGCACCCGACGTCGCCGTCACCGGCGTTCCCGACCAGGTGGCGCTGGTCGCCATCGAGCTCCGGACCGGCGCAGTGCGCCGGGTGGCGACGCCGAGTCATCTGTTCCTTCCCGGGCCGGCCTGAGGGTTTCACCAGCATCGACCAACCGGGGAGGGCCGCGGGCCAACGAGTCGTCGGTGGTTCACGCTCGGGCCAGCAGCTCCGCTGCGACCGATCGGGCGTGGTCGATGGCGATGGCGAAGCCGATGTTCGACGCCTGTACCGAACCGCTCGACGAGGCCACCGCGGTGTCGATGCCGATGACCTCGCCAGCGGCGTTGACCAGGGGCCCGCCCGAGTTGCCGGAGCTGATGGCGGCGTCGGTCTGGATGAGGTTGGTGAGCGACTCGCCCGAGCCGGCCGAGATGCTGCGGTCGACGGCCGACACGATGCCCTCGGTCACCGTCAGGCTGCCCTCCAGGGCCAGGGCGTTGCCGATGGCGACGACCGGCTCTCCCACCGTGGAGGCGGTGGTGGCGAGCGGCGCCGGCACCAGGCCGGTCGGGTCGTCGACCCGGAGCACGGCGAGGTCGGCGGCGGTGTCGGCCGCCACCAGGGTGGCGGTCCGGGCTCAGGAGCGGGCCCCGGGGGCACGCTGTGGGGCAGGCCCGGGCCCTTCCCGGAGCCGACACAAGTGATTTTAGGCGAGGTGTGCGGCGGACCACCTCGCCCCCGGGCGACCCGTCCGAGCACCGATACGGGAGCTCGACCGCGGACGGCGCGCCGACCTTCGGGAGCGGGCGATACCTGCAGCTGACCCGCCTCGCTTGGGTCGGTCGGCGGGCCAGCAGCACGTACCGTCAGTCGAACGCACCCTAGCCGAGCGGCGCACATCGTCGAAAGCGAGATGACCCGCGTGTGGCTCCGGGGATGGATGCCTCCAAAAAGGGGCTCGGGTTGCCGGTCTGGCTACGCAGGTTGCTGGGCGACCCAGGCCCCACCGACGACATTGAAGCGCCCTCTAACGAGCGTGGTGCTCCTTGGTCGTAGAGGGGTTGGACGTAAGCCGCGATCGTGATCTGAAGAGCGCGATGGGTGCAGTAGAGTCGAGCGACCGCGATGTGATGCAGAGGGGGCAGGGGGAGTGTCGGGCGTTGAGCTGGGCATTGATGGTCTCACTGATCTCGAAGTCGTAGGTCGTGGCGGCTTCAGCGTGGTGTACGCCGCCACCGACACACGGTTCGACAGGCGGGTGGCGGTCAAGGTCCTGGGGAGCCTGATCAGCGACAGCGATCGCCGGCGGTTCGACGCGGAGTGTCGGATCATGGGTCGGTTGTCGGCCCATCCTCACGTGGTGACGGTCCACTCGGCCGGTTACACCAACGCCGGAAACCCCTACATTCTGATGGAGCTGATCGAGGGTGGCTCGCTCGCCGAACGGCTCGCCGCCACCGGCCCACTCGCATGGATCGCAGCGCTGAACATCGTGCGTCCCATCGCCGACGCTCTTGGTCGCGGCCACGAGGCGGGGATTGTTCATCGCGACGTCAAGCCTGAGAACATCCTGCTCGCCGGGGACGAGCCCCGGCTGACCGATTTCGGCATCGCCTACCTGCGGGACGCCACCGGCGCCACGTCGACACATATAACCGCCAGCTGGCAGCACGCCTCTCCTGAGACGTTCACAGGTTCCCGGGACGAGCGATCCGATCTCTACTCTCTGGCCTCGACCGCCTACGCCTTGATCACTGGTCATGCTCCGTTCTCCCGGCCCGGCGAGGACTCGCTCAACCCGCTGATGTACCGGCTGTTGAATGAGGCACCCCCTGGCATTCCTCATCATCTCGGGCCCCCCGAACTGGACCAGTTCCTCCGGCGGGGCCTGGCGAAAAATCCCGACCAGCGACATCAGACAGCCGCTGCATTCATTCACGAGCTGGACGTCGTACGCTCCGGTTCACCCGCCAGCGGCATCGATCCGGGCGCCATACCCACGGTGGTTGCTCCGGGAGCTGCCCCGCCGAGCTCGCCGGAGCAACCGCCAACAACGCCGACTGTCGTCGCCCGCGCCGATACAGGTCATCCATTCGCCATCCACCCACCTCTACAACCAATGGCGTCCCCGGCGTCCAGTTCCGATCCCACCATCGCCGGTGGCGGCGGTCCTGGCAGTCCGGCCGCTCCTCGTCCGCCCGACGGCTTTGGCCCTCCCGTCGGCCCACCGAGGGAGCCCCCGCCCCACAGCGCCGGGCCCCCTGTCGGCCCTACCGGCCCTGGGCGCAACTGGTGGAAGATAGGGCTGCCGATCGCGGTCGTCGTGGCCATCCTGGCCACGACCCTGGCAGTCATCGCCCTCGACGATGACCCTGCGGGAGCGAGCGAGCTCGTCCTCGAACCGATCTCCTCGGTCGGCCAAAACCCCTTCTCGGCGCCGGTGGTCCCAGGGGCCCCAGGCGGCCCGAGTCCGGGACCAGTGCCCGGCGAGGCGGGCGCCGTTCTCGACGCCATCAATACTCCGATCGGAGCGCTGCCCCCGACGGACTATTCCGGTGTCAAGCTGCCGACGCGACCGGCAGGTACTGCGGTGAACGTGGCGGGCTCAGCCCCCGGTTTGTACGGAGGAACCAGACTGATTGACGTCTGCGACCGCGAGGCGCTCGTGGCGTTTCTCACCAGCGACGTGGCGAAGGGCGACGCCTGGGCCTCTGTCCAGGGCATCAGCCGAGCCGAGATTCCAGACTACGTTGCCGGCCTGACCGACGTTGTACTTCAGGTCGATACCAGGGTCACGAACCACGGCTACCGGGACGGCTCCCCCAAGGCGATCGATTCGGTTCTCCAGGCCGGCACCGCGGTTCTCATCGACCGCTACGGCGTGCCCCGAGTCCGTTGCTATTGCGGCAACCCCCTTCTGGAAGCCCGGCCCCTTTCCACGGATCGGCCGTCGGTCACCGGAACAGCCTGGGTCGGATTCGATACCAACCGGGCAGTGATCATCAGCGCAGTCGACCCCGTCACGGAGCTGATTCTCGACGATGTAACGAGCAACGAACTTCTGGTCCGTAAACCAGGCGACTCTGCCGCCCTCGCCCAGCCGACGAAAGGTGCCGGCAGCTCCGACAAGGAGGCGACCACGACCACGACCGCTGTTCCTACCAGCACGACACGATCCGCCCCCCGGGTGATCACCAAGGCTGGATCAGCGACCGCCTCGTCCGTCTACGGTGGCAACGAATTCCCCGCCAGCCTGTCGGTCGACGGCGACGCGACGACCTCATGGTTCTCAGCAGGCGGAGGGACAGCCAGCTACAGCTGGGTGACCGACGATCGAACGGCCCACATCGACACTGTCGCCATAGTCGGTAACGCCGACCATCGTCAATACCCCACCAACTTCGGTTTCGACCAGGTAACAGTCAGCGTCTTCAACGGCGACACAGCCGTCTACACCGAAACGTTCGACCTGGCAGGCACGCCCGACCCGAACATCACCGCCGCCCCCGGCGTAGACGGCGACCGAATCGTCCTCGACTTCTCCGGCGGGGAAGACCCAAACTGCGGCGGGTTCGCCGAACTCGTTATCTCCGGCACTCTCCAGTGACCAACCGGATACGGGGAGCTCGGACCAGGCGTCGCCTGTGCCCGTGTCGGATGGCAGGACACCTCGATCAGGAGGTAGTCATGTCAGCCACGACACCGGCTCGGCAATCTTGCAGCGTCCGATCCAACACTGTTCGAGCAGTCGCACGGCGTATGGAGCTGGTGATGGGACCCACGCCGTTCCCCGAGCCGAGCCGGACGGCGTCGCCTGACTTACAGAGTGACTGGAACCAGAGCCGGCCGGGCCGGCAGGACGACGGTGAGGATCGTTCCTCCCGCCGCCGAGGGCTCGATCAGCATCGACCCGCCCGCCGCCTCTGCCCGCTCGGCTATGCCGGCCAGACCGAAGTGGCCGGTGCGCACGAGTTGGCTGATCTGCATTGGGGGAGCGCCACACCCGTCGTCGTCCACAGTGAGCCGGGCCAGGCCGGTGGCAGTCGACAGGTGAACCTGGACGTGGTGGGCGACGGCGTGTCGGGCCACGTTCGACAGGGCCTCCTGCACGATCCGGTACAGATCGGTCTCCACGTTCTGGCTGAGCTGGGCGGAGATGTCGATGGTGCAGGCGATCGAGAGCCCGGTCCGCTCCGCCACCGATCGGGCGTGCTCCTCGATGGCGAAGGCGATACCCGCCTCGTCGAGCACGGGGGGTCGCAGCGATGTCATGAGCTGGCGGATGGCGCCGATCTCGGTCGTGATCGTGCGCGTGGTCCGGTTGATGACCGTCTCGACCTCGGCCTGATCTCCTTCGGCCAGCGCCATCAGTCCCAGCTGGAGGTCGAACGAGACCGCTGACAGTGTCTGGACCGGCCCGTCGTGCAACTCGGCGGCGATCCGTACCCGTTCCCGCTCGGCGGTTGCGACGATCTCCTGGAGGAGGGTCCTCCTGTCGGTCTGGCCCTGAACGACGAGCTGGTTGGCCCGAGCTAGATCGCGCAGGGCGAGCACGAGGCGGGTCATGACCAGCATGAAGGTGAGCACCGACACGCTGGCCACGACGACGAGGTCGGGCGCGGTACGTTGGTCGATCCAGAACACGAGGCAGACCGGGGCCAGCAGTGCCCCCAGCGCCAGGTAGCCCACACGCCAGGGGCTGAGCACCGAGCTCGTCTCGGCGGCGCAGGAGCTGGGGCCGTCGGGCTGGTCTCCGGCGTACAGAGCGCCGATCATCCACGAGGCGTAGCTGAGGAGCCAGATCGAGTCGACGATCGATCCGGCGTGGTAGCTCTCGTGCAGCGTCTGGAAGCTGTAGATCACGTCGCCGGTGAGGCTGGTCAGTGTCGCCGCCGCCATCCAGCGTTCTGTCCGACGGATCGTTCCGGCCAAGAGGAAGATGCGGATGATGACGGCGATGAGCAAGATGTCGGCGATCGGGTAGAGCGCCGAGATCGTCCGCTCGATGGGGGAGCTGTCGGGATCCAGAGCGTAGAACCGGATGAAGAAGGTCCAGGACAGGGAGGCGGCACCGCAGGTCACGACGGTGACGTCGAGCATCGTCTCCCGGCTCGCGGCCCCGATCCGGCTCCGGAGCAGGAGCCAGAGCCCGAGCAGCTGCAGCGGATAGCTCGACAGGTACAGGGCGTCGGCCCCCGACGGGAACGCCGTTTGCTGGTGCCGGAACACCTCGTCGTAGGCCCAGATGCCGTCGCCCGCCACACCGCAGGCGATGCCCACACCGATGAACAGCAGTGCTCGACCGATGCCGCGCCGCTGCCGGTAGCCCACGACGATCACCACCACGGCGCAGGCCAGCCCGTAGGCGAAGTATGCGGCGTTCAGCGCCCCCCGGTCCTGGAGGAGCTGGTAGACCAATGCGAGGGCGATGACGCAGACGGCACCGGCCGACCGGGCCTCTGGTCTCGGCCACCGGCGGGTCATACCGGAGGCCGGCCCGGTGCGGCGGCAGGAGATGCCGGAGCTCGGCGACCGGCGACCTCGGCCAGAACCGCCAGCAGCCGATCGGGGCCCTCACCCTTGACCACATAGTGGGTTGCGCCGGCGTGCTCAGCCACCGTGCGGAACGCGGTCTCGTCGAACGCCGAGTGCATGATCACCTCGATGGCGGGGTGGGTCCGTCGCAGGGCGCGGGCCGCTTCGGTACCCGTCATGTTTGGCATCTTGAGGTCCATGATCACGACGTCGGGTTCCGTTCGGCGGGCGATCTCCACTCCGCTCTCACCGTCGTGGGCCTCGCCCACCACCTCATAGCCGCATCTCGCCAGATATCGGCTGAGCGCGGTCCGAACGGTCTCGTCATCGTCGACGATGAGCACCTTCATCGGTCGGCCCCCACCAGACCTTGGGTCGCGAACACCTCAGGTGGCATCGGCCGGCCGAATAGATAGCCCTGCGCAGTGGGGCATCCCGCTCCGTGGAGCGCGGCCGCCTGGGCCTCGGTTTCGATGCCCTCTCCCACCACCTCGAGGTCGAGCGAGGCGGCGATGCTCAGGGCGGCCCGAGCCAGTACCGGTCCGGCGGGAACCGGGTCGCTTCCCACCAGTGACCGGTCGAGCTTGACGATGTCGAACACGCCTCTGGTGAGGTACTCCAGCCCGGAGTAGCCGGTTCCGAAATCGTCGATGGCGAGCCGGACGCCGATGTCCTTGACCCCTTCGAGGCGGGTCATCACGGCCTCGTCTGTGCTGAGGAGGGATGTCTCGGTTATCTCCAGCGTGACCTCTGAGCCGGTGAGTTCGAGCTCGCTGAGCAGGACGGCCAGATCCTCCACGAAGCCCGCCTGCTCCAGTTGCTTCGTCGAGACGTTCACCGCCATCCGGAACGTCCGGGCGTCGACGAGCCCGGCTGCGAGCCAGGACCGCAGCGTCGAAAGCGCCCGCTCCAGGACGATCCGCCCCAGCGGCACGATAAGACCGGTGGACTCGGCGAGATCGATGAATTCCGCTGGGGCCAGGAGACCCCGCTCGGGATGCTGCCAGCGAACGAGGGCTTCGGCTCCCACCACGGCCCCCGTCTCCAGCCGGACCACCGGCTGGTAATGAAGGACGAACTGATCGTGTTCGATGGCGTGCTGCAGCTCCAGGGCGAGGACCCGTCGCCGGGCCGAGGCGGCGGCCATGTCTTCCGAGTGGACCTTCCATCGCCCCCGGCCCAACGACTTGGCGGCGTACAGCGCCAGGTCGGCATCGCGCAGCGCCACCTCGGCCGGCGCGTCGGGATAGACCCGGGCGATACCGGCGCACGCCTCGACCCTGAACACCTCGCCTTCCACCGTGGCAGGGAGCTGAATGGCATCGAGGATGCCGGTCACGGAGTCGGTGGGAGGTCCGTTACGGCCGCTGCCGAAGCAGACCACGGCGAACTCGTCGCCGCCCAGACGGGCGGCCAGTGCCTCGGGCGGGGAGGCCTCCTCGATCCGCTGGGCGATTATCCGGAGGATCTCGTCACCAGCGCCGTGGCCGCTGGAGTCGTTGATGGCCTTGAAGTCATCGAGGTCGATCAGTATCAGCCAGGCTTCCAGTTGGGTGGAAGCGCTCCCTTCGAGCGCGTCGAGTAGGAACCGGCGGTTCGGGAGCGACGTCAGGCTGTCGTGGTGGGCGAGGAACGCCAGCTGTTGCTGTTCGTCCGGCAGGTATTGCGCCGCCTGGGCGTGCTCGTCCATCTCGGAGCAAACGGTCCACCGCGATCTGATCAGCTCACGGCGCAGGGCCGTCCCCGCTGCGAGCTGGACGAGGCAGATCAGGCCCGCGAGCCCGAGCAGTGCGCCGACCGCACCGCCTCGTTCAGGCAGCTTCCGGTCCGACACCATAGCCAGGGCCACCACGGCGGACAGCTCCAGGACCGCCAGCGCGAGCACGTGCCGGGACCGGGCGACGAGACTGTCGGCCCTGTCTACGTAGCGCTCGGCCTGCAGACGGCTCGGAGGCGGCGATGCATCCATCGCCATGGACGTCGGGTTCGACGAGGAAGGCCTTTAGCGGCTCTTCGGATTTCACCGGGGTGTGATGGTGGTGAGGAGAGGTTCCAGTCGGGGTGGCCGGCGTAGAGGAGTGACCGGATGCGGTAGTGGCGGAACTTCCGGAATCCATCTCCACGAGGGCTCCAGGAACTCGACGGCGTTTAGACACCACCGATTCTTGGAGCCCTCGACTCGCGCTACGCGGACCCCCGGGCTACCCCACACCACGCCCAAAATCCGAAGAGCCACTGAACGCGTAGGGGGGACCCTACACGGCCCCTGTGGCAGCGAAGAGCCCCGACCAGGACGAACGCCTGGCCGGGGCTCCCGGGCCGCTGAGCTCTATCGCACAGAAAGGGCTATTTACTGCGATAGCAGCCGCTGTCTCAGTTGGCCTGGTACCACCTCTTCACGCACTCACTGATATGGCCGACTCTAAGAGGCTGTCGCGCTAGTTGTGGCTGGTCAGGCTCGTGCGGTTGTTTCCGCTAGTTTCCTGAGGGCGATGCGGGTCTGGGCGGCCCATATGAACCCTTCAGTGGTGACGGGATCGCGTTCATAGTCGACTTGGAGGCGACGGTTATTCATGATCCATGACCAGGTCCGCTCCACGAGCCACCGCTTGGGAAGCACGACGAACTGGTGGGCGTGGATCCGTCTGACGACCTCGACTCCGATGTGATGCTCCCGGCAATGTCGGATGAACTGGGCCTTGAACCCGGAATCGCACCACAGCTTGGAGAAACGGCTGGACCGCTTCCGGGCCTTGTCAGCCACGGTGATCCCACCAGCGTTGTCAGACGTGCTAGCAACCACGACCGTGATGGCGATCAGCAGGCCGAGGGAGTCGACGATCCCGAACGTCTTGCGCCCCGAGATCTTCTTCCCGGCGTCGTAACCCCTGGTAGGACTGGTGACCGTGGCCGCTCCTCGCACGCTGCGGGCGTCCACGATCCCAGCTGACGGCTCCGCATCTCGGCCTTCGGCCTGGCGGACCATGCCCACCACGTGCGCGGCAACCGCAGCCCAGACCCCCTCATCGGACCACCTCTTGTGATAGCGATGCACCGTGTTCCAGTGTGGATAGTTCTTGGGCAGGGCCCGCCACTGACAGCCCGTGGCCAACACGTAGAAGATAGCGTTGACGACGTCCCGCTTGTCCCACTTCGCCGGCCGACCCAACGTCCCAGGCTGGGAATACGTCGGGAAGAAGTCCCCGACAATCTCCCACTCCTCATCCGTCAGATCACCCTGCGTTGACCGCCAGGTCTTGAGCGTACCCCTGCTCTCGTCATCCACGATTTGGAGCATATAGCATCGAACCGCCCGACCGAGGCCAATGCCACCCTCCACCAGGTGACATTTTCACGACAGCCTCTAAGGAGGGAGGAGGGACCAAGAAACCTTGCCGGAGATTAAGGAAGGAAGCGATCATCGAGGTCGAGGGAGGCGTCGTCGCTCTCTGAGTGACTCGGGACGCCTTCAACCGCTCCGTTACACGCACCCATAAATACGCCACCTGGAAGTGGGATCCAATCTTCGACCGGGTCACCTGTGGTGGTCTCACCAGTGACTCGGACGATGACGTTATACCTCCCCCAGTCTGCATTGGGCACCCGCCATGAGCGAGCGAAAATGTCGGAGTCGCTTTGCACGATGGAGATCGGTCGCGATGTGACCGACACCGAGTCTTGGACGTCCCGGATCTCGTCGGTCGATAGATAGATTTGGGCTTCGAGATCTACGGCCGCTGTTGAGTAGTTTGCGACTGTGAATTGAGTTCTGAGAATATCGTTGGGGCAGACATTGGTTGAGCCGCTGTCTGGTCCACCGGTACCGCAGTGGGCGGAAAATATTGCGCTATCGCTGAGGCCGAGGCTTGGGGCGCAGTTGAATCGCTGAGGGGCGGCGCCCAGGTTTACCTGACTTGGATCGAACCAGGTGTTGAGCACTGCAACTTCGCTCCTTCCCCCGGCGGCCCCATACCGGTCACGAAGGAACCGCACATCGTCGGGCAGCGGACGAGCCGACCTCGGGCCCGTTCCGTTAGCCCACGGGAAACTGACTTCGTTGCCACCGCCGTTCATATAGGAATACGAGTTGGCACTGTGACCCAGCCCAAAGGCATGTAGTAGTTCATGCAGGTAAACCTGCCGAAACCACTCCGCTCCGGTACTGTCTTGCCGTCCGACAGTGGCGTAGTCCTCCCCTGACTGTTGCGGAGTGCTGAAATTCCAGCTCTGGAGATCCGGGGCTAGGAATACCATTCTAACTTCGGTGACGCCGGGACACGTGGTCGGCTGGGCAGTCCCAGCTATGGAAAGTTGGCCGTCGATAGCCGTAATATCGCTGGGGTTGTTTGTGAATCCGATGTGGATCTTCGGCGCAAGGACGTTGTCAAAATAGGGGGTGTTGTAGTCGAACGGCGAGATAGAGATGCTGGGCTCTCCGCCCGATGCGATTAGAGATCTGGTACCACCAACTTGATTGAATTCGGTGTTGACTTTGCGGACAGCGCCGATCAGAGCCTGAGTGACGGCGGCGTCGTCGCCACCATAAGCAGCAAACTCTAAAGTATGGATCACGACTTGCGGTGGTGACGACCAAAGGAAGGTTGGGCAGCCTCCTGGCGTATAGGCTTCGGCCCCCGGGGGGCGGATCGTTGTGGTGGCCAGGCAACAGGCCAGCATCGCTACAGCGACTACAAGCTGGCCCCTCACCCTGGCGGTCGAGTAGCGCATATCCGTTCCCTCCTTGAGCCCCGACAGTCGGTAACCCTCAATGGCAATACGGCTCAACCACCCCCAACGGTTCGCAAGAACCGAGGTCGCCTCGATCAGCCTGTCCAGGAAGAGATCTGGGACCGCCATGAGGCCGGCGAGACACTGACCGAGATCGGTCGGGCGGTGAGCCCGTCCGATGACCACGGTCCGCAGCTTGGTGCTCCGTCATAACAGCCGCCGGCCTGTTCCTCCGTCGGTGATCCGAGCACCGGTTGTCGGCCGGGGAGCGGGAGGAGATCTCCCGAGGCCTGGCCGCCGAGCAGTCATTCCGGGTGATCGCCGCTCGGATCAGACGGGCGCCATCGACAGTGTCACGTGAGGTCAACGCCAACGGCGTCGGCCGAGCACCCGGACCAAGCCCGAGATGTGGCCTGGCTCACGAGGCGATCCACCTTGCCCTGTATGCCGTCTCCACGACTTGGTAGCCGTTGACGCCGGGCCGCTGGACCTGCGCTACCGCCCCGCTCGCCGAGCGGAGGAACTGGCCAAAGTCCTCGGCCGCCTGGTCTTCGTCGATCCGCCGCCGTGCGATGACGTCACGCTGCCATTGCTGCGCTGGGACCTGGTAACCGCACATGGCTATCGGTCGACGCCCATCATCGACATGATCGAGTCGATCGTGTCAGCCTGCCAATTGATGCTGTCTCCTCGTTTGGTTTCTAACGGCCACAGCAGCAAGCGCTACAAGTAGCGCGCCGGCGATGCGAATGCCAATGGCTACTATCGTCTCGACTAGGCTTAAGAGAGGTGCCTGTTGGGGTCGAAAGAAGGAAATTGGGCTCTCCAGAGAAAAGCGCCACGCATCCCAATAGCCGAGGTTCTTGCTATTTGCGTCAAGACTCACCCCGTCCAGCTTAAGTAGGCCAGCTGTCGCGAAGATGAGTAACAGCCAACTGGTAGCCGCTGGCCAAGCTCTAGTTCCGTAGCTTGAGGTGAGGCGATAGGCGGCCAGTAGAAGGCGATGTGGATCAAACAGGCGAAGTTGGTGCCTGCGTGCCTCCATTTCGCCGTAGTAGAAGTCATCGGCTCCGTGGTAGTTGAGACCGAACCACCACCGCACCGCCACCCGACGGGCCGCCCGGTCACGGAACCAGGGGCAGCGGCGGTCAAGCTGCCGGACCCCCACCACCAGCACAAACGCCCTGGTCAGGGCCACAAACTGGGCGCCCTCGGCAGGAATTGAACCTGCGACGCACGGTTTAGGAATGGGTCTGGATGCGTCCACCGGGCCCGGCCAGCCCATCGAGGCCCGTGTTTTACCTGGTCGGCGTCCTGGTAGTCCAGCTGGTTCGTTGGCGGGTTGCCGAAAGGATGGGACAGTGGATGGGACAGAAGTTCCGCCAACCCACATCGAAGACTCGCCCGGTCCGTACCGCTACGCGCTCGTGGACTGTCGTCGTGCTACGAAGCGCTCGGCGATCGCCACGGTCGTGAGATGGGTGTTGCACTTGGGTAGGTCCGGCATGACCGAGGCGTCGACGACCTTGAGCGCCTCATAGCCGCGAACGGCGCAGTCGAGGTCCACTACAGCCGCCGGATCATCCGAGCGGCCCATTCGGCAGGTGCCGACGGCGTGAACGTAGTCGCTGACGATGGTCGGCAGCCAGGCGTCAATCGCGTGATCGTTGTCGAGCTGCTCAATCGTGGTGTGAGGAACTATCACCTGCTCGGTGATGGCTTGTAGGGACGGACACCGTACGATCTCGATCATTCGATGGGTCGCGTCCCGGAGGCGAATCAGGTCCCGTTCGTCGGTGAGAAGGCAGAACTCGACGACGGGATCCTCGAGGGGTTCCTCGGATCGAAGCCGGACCTCCCCTGAGGAGAACACACGCATGACGGCGGCACGCAGCTGGGCCTGTGCTCGGCCTTCTTCGGTGGCTCCCGTCGCATCGAACCACTGCATCTGCATGTCGTTGGGGCCGGCTTGAGCCATTCCCGACGTGTAGCGCAGCATGGAGCCGATGACGGGGTCATCCGTCGTGGCACGCCGGCCTTCGGGTCGTAACGCCAGAAAGATTCCAGCTGTCGCGTGATCCTTGAGGTTCTTCCCAACAGGTAGCCCATCCTCCCTACCGATTCCGGACCGCAGAAGGATCGGCGGTGAGTGGATGGCTCCCGCACTGAGCACGACCTCTCCGGCCTCGATCTCCTCGCCGGACGCAGTCCGCACCCCCACCGCCCGGCGGCCATCGAGCAGGACGCTGTCGACGTGGGCGTTCCCTCGGATGGTCAGGTTGGCGCGCTGTCGAGCGGGTTCCAGATAGGCATCGTTGGTTGAGACTCGGACGCCGTCGCGCCAGGTGAACGCCCAACGACTGACGCCGGTGGCGTCGGGCGCGTGGTAGTCGTCGCATTCGGGATAGCCAAGTTCGCTCAAGGCCGCCCTCACGGCGGTGTCCATCGGGGCCAGCTCATCGAACGGCAGCCTGGCCAGGGGGATCGGCCCGCCCTGTCCGTGGCACTCGTCGCTCCCGTAATCAAGATCGTTTTCGATCGAACAGAACGTGGCCAGCATCTCAGGCCAACCCCAGCCGTCGCAGTCGAACTCGGCCACCCACCGCTGGTAGTCGTCGGGCGTGCCGCGGATTCCGCCCATGGCGTTGACCGCCGATGAACCCCCGATGCCACGGCCTCGCCGGTAGAACGCCTCCCTCTGGCCGGCCGCACGCCTGGCGACCAGGTTTGGCCAAAGTCGGCCCGGCTCGTCATAGGCCTTAAACCAGTTGCGAGCCCGTATTCCGGCTGGAGTCTCTGCTGAGGTGTTGTCTGGACCGGCTTCGAGGAGCAGAACGGACGTGTCGGGACGTTCCGACAGGCGGGCGGCGACCACGGCACCAGCCGATCCCGCACCAACTACGACAACGTCGAAACGTTCCACCCGCCTGCGACCTCCTGCGACTGCGCATTGGTTGGTTTGCACCGTTGGTGCAGCTTCATATGTCTAGCACATCGTTCTCGACCTGCGGGCTGGCAACAGGCGGACAAGAACGGACCTCGGTTCTTACACGCAGCCAGGTGGGCTGACCATGGGGGCTGGAGTGGCACTTCGCGGTGCTCAGGTCGAGCAGGTTGCTGTCGGATACCGTATGGGCTTCTAGGAGCTTGGAGCCAGCGGGTCAGCACTGATCTCAGCTGGCGGGGGGTTGGTAGTGGAGCGGCTTCAACAAGAACCCGAGTCGGTGGGGATGAGCACCACCCGCCTCGCTCGGATCGATCATGTCATGCGGCGATGGGTTGATGAGTACGGATACGCAGGTATAGCGCTCGCCGTAGCGCGCCATGGCAAGTTGGTGTTCACCGGGGAGTATGGCGTTGGCGACCGTGAACGAGGTACCCCGATGACGGCGGACACGATTGGCCGCATCTACTCGATGACTAAGCCCGTGACGAGCGTTGCTCTTCTGGGCTTGGTAGAGGAGGCCCGTTTGCGTCTACTGGACCCAGTAGCGAAGTACCTACCGGCCTTCGCCAGCGTACGCGTCCTGGATTCAGCTGGTGCCCTCACCGAAGCGGATCGACCTGTCACGATACGAGATTTGCTGACGCACACCAGTGGCCTTACGAACGAGTATCAGCCGACACCCGTCGCCGCGCTCTACCGTGAGGCTCGAATACATTACGATCAGACGAGAACGTTGGCCGCTTTCGTCGACGAGGTGTCATCTCTTCCGTTGGCTTTCCAGCCGGGAAAACTTTGGCAATACAGTGCCGGCGTCGACGTAGTGGCCAGGATCATCGAGCTTGTGGCCGACCAGCCCTACGGCGACTATTTGCGGGAGCGGATCTTCGAGCCACTGGGCATGGTTGACACCGGCTACGGCGTGCCCGACGACAAACTGGATCGTCTGGCAGCAATGTATGGGCTGCCTGACGTTTTCGATCCTGGCACCACACCTGCACTCCTGGCCGAAGCGGCTGCGGCTGGTGTCAATGAACGGCGGGATCTGCGTCGCTCACATCCCACCGATCAACCGGATACGTTCGTCCGCGGCGGCTTCGGGCTGTACTCGACGCTGAACGACTACCTGCGGTTCGCGCAAATGCTCGTGAACCATGGTGAACTCGACGGCATGCGACTGCTCGGCTCGCGAACAGTCGAACTGATGTGCTCTAATCACCTTCCGGGCAGTCTGCTTCCGTTCGGTGGGCCTCACGATCCCCAAGCTGGCTGGGGCTTCGGCTTGGGTGTCAAGGTCCTTATGGACGTACCTGCCACAGGTATGCACGGCAGCGTCGGTGAGCACACATGGCCTGGTGCTGCGAACACGTTTTACTGGGTAGATCCCAAAGAAGACCTGGTAGGTGTTTTGATGAGCCAATACATGTTCGGCTCAGGACCTGAGGACGATTTCCACACTCTCGCCTACCAAGCCATAGTGGACTAGTCCAGCAAATGAGCCGAAAGTGAGTCGCCCGTTCAGGTGTGAGGCGAAGTGGGAGCGAGCCGGGCGAGCTTGTCTAAGCCTGCCGCCCACGGGTACGTATCGAGTAGGCGGTCACCGGTGTGCGGCTCGTGAGGTTCGATCATCCCCGGGCCGAAGTAGACGTCGACACCTTCACTTCGCAGCTGCTCGATGCTTCGAGCGAGAGGCAAGCGAGATGCCAGGGCGGAGTTGACGAAGGGCAGGACAATCACGGGCAGCCCAAGTCCGATCGCCTCGGCCAGTACGCCGAGCGCGTAGGTATCGCTGATGCCGAGGGCGAGCTTGTTGATGGTGTTGTACGTTGCTGGCGCCACCATGATGGCATCGGCCGGCTTAGATCTTGGCTCCCCCGGCTTGCGGTAGCCGCTTCGGACCCGATTGCCGGTCTGCGCCTCCAAGGCGTGAACGTCGATGAAGTCGAGCCCGGCGGGGGTGGCGATGATTTGGACGTCCCAGTCTCGCTCGTGGGCGATGGTGACGAGGCGGTCGACGTGGGTCGCTGGTCCGGCTCCGCACACGACGGCGTAGAGGAGCTTGCGGCTCACGCTGCGATGCCCACCCGTTCCACGAGGGCTTGAAGATCGCTGCGGACGCTGGTGGGTGCGCTGCTGCGGATCTGGTGCACGAGGTCCCGGGCGGCTGTGCGCACTCGAAGCTCTGCGGGAGCCACCTGCTCGGCGGCCAGGAGGGCGTTGACGGCTCGGTCGTGCTTGCCCCATTGGGCGTAGGCCCGTGCTGCGTCGATGCAGACAGTGGCCTTGCGTTCGTCGATCCCGAGGTTCCCGAGCTCGATCCGCTGCAGGCTCTCGATCGCTGTGCCGGCGTTGCCGAGAAGCAGCTCGACGGCCAGGCGGTGGGCGTGCACGTTGTCGAGGCAGAACGCCGTCCAGTGGTGGTTGGCCGGCCCGGTCAAGCGGAGCGCTGCCTTCTCTGCCTCGTTGAGGAGCGTTCTTGCTGTGTGGGGGTCCTCATCCATTCCGGCCGCCACCGCGCCGCGGAGTAGGAGCGCGCCGTAGACCGAGAACGCATCGGTGTCGGGCGTGTCGACGGATTCCCGCAAGAGGTCGGCCTGGCTAGTGGCGAATCCGTGGGCCGCCTGATGCTGGCCGGCGGCCATGAGGGTGTGCGTCACAATGCGAGCGCTGGCGGCGACCATCACGGGATCTTCACTGCGCTTGGCCGACGTGATGCTGCGATCGGCGGCGACCGACGCCAGGGCATGGTTGTCGAGCTTGAGCAGCACGCTCGCCGCCACGTGGTGGAGTTGGGCGTCGACGGCGGCGAGGTGGCGGCGGTCGTCTCCTGCCAAGTAGGCGGCGCTGGCCCGGGCCCGTGTCAGCAGCTCGGGTAGCTCGCTGGCAACGAGCTGGTAGTTGCACGCCTGATAGGCGGTCTTCATTCGAGCCATGCCTTCGGCTAGTGCTGTGACCGCCTTGGTTGGTGGGTCGCGTCCACCACTTGGGGGTCGGGGCCTGTTTTGATCTGGGGATGGCTGAACGTGTGCGTGTTCGGCGTCTGAACGACGCTGAGGGGCGGGAACTGCAACGGATCGTCCGTCGGGGCGGAGGCAAGACGGACCGGTCGATCGTGAAATGGCGGCGAGCGTTGGTAGTGCTGGCCTCGGCTGGCGGTAACGACGTGGCCACCATCGCTGCCTTGGTCCAGACCTCCCCGGACCGGGTCCGGGAGATGATCCACCGGTTCAACGATCTGGGGATGCGTTCACTGGACCCTCAGTGGGCGGGTGGCCGGCCCCGCCGAATCACGACGACGGACCGTGAGTTCATCGTCAAGACGGCCAAGACCCGCCCAGCCAAGCTGGGGCGCCCGTTCACCCACTGGTCGCTCCGCAAGCTGGTCGACTACCTCGCCACGAAGAAGGGCCGCCGGGTCCGGATCGGGCGGGAACGCCTCCGTCAGATCCTGGCCGCTGAAGGGATCACCTTCCAACGGACCCGGACCTGGAAGGAATCACCCGACCCCCTCAAGGAGGAGAAACTGGCGAGGATCGAATGGTGCTTGGAACACGCCCGGACCAGGACCTTCGCCTTCGATGAGTTCGGTCCCCTCACGATTCGGCCGGTGGCTGGGGTGGGCTGGGCCCCGAAGAACAAACCCCAGCGGTTGCGGGCGAACTACCACAAACCGCACGGGTCCCGGCAGTTCTTCGCCTGCTACTCCATCGGCGACGACCGCCTCTGGGGCCGCATCGAACCGGCCAAGGGCTGGAAGCCGACCCTGCGGGCCCTGCAATCGATCCGGGCCTACCTCGACGACAGCCAACCGATCTATGTGATCCTCGACAACTTGAACCACCACCGGGGCCAAGCCATCCGGGACTGGTGCGAAGCCAACGCAGTCGAGTTGGTATTCACCCCGACTTATGCGTCGTGGGCCAACCCGATCGAGGCCCACTTCGGGCCGCTGCGCCAGTTCGTCCTGGCCAACAGCGACCACGCCGATCACCCCACCCTCGGCCGGGCCCTACGGGCCTACCTCCGCTGGCGCAACACCCACACCCGAGACCCCCAACTCCTCGAACACCAACGCCGCCACCGAGCCCGCATCCGCAGCGAACAACAACGACGCTGGGGCCACCCCAAACCCCAAGCCGCCTAACCCGCGCGAACGTTACTGGCCACAGCACTAGCCCGGCCACGGTGAGGTCGGAGCGCGGGTCGAGCGGGAGGTCCTGGCCGACCAGGACGAGGCTCAGGTCTCGGATTGCGGAGGGTGGCGTGATCACGGCGCCAGCCAGTGCCGTGCCAGCCAGAGCGATGAACTCTCGGCGGTTCACGGGATCTCCTTCGGACTCGGCGGTCACATTGAACCTACCGTCCGTAGTCGTCCGTTCGCGTCCGTGGCTGGCCGGGTTGCCCTTGATCGAGAGAACGAAGGTCAGCTCCTCGGCCGAGATGCGAAGGGCGTCGGCCAGCTTCGGGCGGAGCCGGGGCGTAGGCGGTTTCTCGCCTGACTCCCATCGCAACACCGTGGAACGGTTCACGCCGAGGTGTTCCGCCAAGCTGTCCTGGGTGAATCCGGCCTGCTTGCGCAACTGGATCAATCGGACCCGCCGGGTGCCAGATGCGTTTTCCTCAGCTTCGCCCACGATGCGTTTCCCCTGCTCAACTGTCCGTGGCCATGGGAAGGTCCCCGGTGGTGGCCAGGTGAGGTCCCCGCTGGTGGCCATCAGTAGTCCCCGGTGGTGGCCAGCGGAAGTCCCCACCTCTCACTGAAGCATCCATCTGGAGTGTCCCTCGGCCGGTAACGGTGGCGGTGCCTACCAACACCGCTCCGGCCGAGGGACTGCTCCATGAAATCAGTGAGGGAACGTATGGACATCAATGACGCCTACCGAGAGGTGGGCACGTATCGGGGTGCTGCGGACATCTGTGGCACCACGCACAAGACTGTGAAGCGGGTCATCGAGGCGGCCGGACGGGTCGAGCGTGGCGGTCGGGTCGTGCACAACTACGACTCGGTTCGGGCCGTGGTGGCTGACCGGGTGGCGAGGTCCCAGGGCCGGATCACAGCGAAGCGGTTGTTGCCGGTGGCGGAGGCGGCGGGCTATGAGGGTTCAGCTCGGAACTTCCGTCGGTTGGTGGCTGAGGCGAAAGCGGGGTGGCGGGTCGATCATCATCGGGGTCGCCGACCCGGGGTGTGGGCGCCGGGTGACGTGTTGGCGTTCGACTGGGGTCAGATCGGCCCGCTGTTCGTGTTCTGCGCTGTGCTGGCGTGGAGCCGGTGGCGGTTCGTGTCCTTCAACGACAATCTCGGCTCGGACGCCACTGAGCTTCCCCCCGCCGGCGGGACACGTGGTTTACGCGGCTTGCTTTGCGTGTGGCTGACTGTAGTTGGCCTCCCATTCGGTGGGCGGGATGTTGCCGAGGCTGGAATGGAGTCGGCTCGTGTTGTACCGGTTGATCCAGACGAAGATGGCTCGGCGGGCCTCGGCCCTGGTTCGGAATCGGTAGCGGTGAACGAGTTCTCGTTTCAACGATGACCAGAACGACTCGGCTACCGAGTTGTCCCAGCAGACCCCGGTCCGCCCGACCGACTGACGCATCCCGTGCGCCCTCACCAGGTCCTGGTACTCACCGGACAGGTATTGCGAGCCCCGATCGGAGTGGAAGATCACCCCGTCCACGGCCCCGCCCCTGGTAGCTATAGCCATGCCCAAGGCGTCGGCCACGAGCTCGGTGCGCATGTGGTCGGCCATGGCGTAGCCGAGCAGGCGGCGGGAGCCGAGGTCGAGCACGGAGGCCAGGTAGAGCCAGCCCTCGTCCGTGCCGATGTGGGTGATGTCCCCCGCCCACGCCACATCCGGTGCCCCCGGGTCGAACCGGCGGTCGACCAGATCAGGCAGGGGTGGGTAGAGGTCCGGGGGCAGGGTGGTGCGGATCTTGGCTGGCTTGTGGACCCCGACGATCCCGTTCACCCGCATCAATCGCTCCACCCGCTTGTGGTTCACCCGGTGGCCCCGACGGCCCAGCTCGTCGGTCATACGGGGAGACCCGTAGGTGCTGTCGGACTCGCCGTGGATGGCCCGCATGACGGCCACCAGCTCGGCATCGGCCAGCTCTCGGACCGACGGGCCAGCCGTTTCGGCCTCATGCCACGCATAGAACGCCGACGGTGACACGCCCGCGATCGCACACGCGGTGGTGGTCGGGAAGCCATCGGCCCTCCGGGCAGCGACCCACCGATAGCGGGTCACTGGCCCGACTCCTTCACCCAGAAGGCCGTCGCTCGTTTGAGTAGTTCTCGTTCCATCCTCAGCCGGGCAACCTCCCGGCGCAGCTCGACCAGCTCCGCTCGTTCGCTCGTGGTGAGTCCTTCGCGTTCGCCCCGGTCGATGCGGGCCTGGCGGACCCAGTTTCCCAGGGTCCCTTCGCCGATCCCCAACGACCGGGCAACATCGGCGACCGGACGGTCCTCGTCGATCACCAACGCCACCGCGTCAGCCTTGAACTCCGCCGTGAACGAACGACGACGCCTGGCCGACCGCTCCTCCATCACTGACATGACTACCTCCTAATCGAGGTGTCCTGCCAACGGGGGGATGCTCAGTCGCGCCGGCCGAGACCGGTGAACTGGCCAAAGCATTCATCAACCAGGCCCTCGCCAGCCAGGGCATCGACCGGGACCAGTTGACCTTGCACGCTGACCGGGGCACGTCGATGACCTCGAAACCGGTCGCCCAGCTCCTCGTCGATCTCGGCGTCGCCCGCAGCCACAGCCGCCCGCATGTCTCCAACGACAACCCGTACTCCGAGGCGAACTTCAAGACCCTCAAATACTGCCCCGCGTTCCCCGCCCGGTTCGGCAGCATCCAAGACGCCCGCAGGTTCTGCACCGCGTTCTTCGACCACTACAACCACGTCCACCGCCACACCGGGATCGGGCTCCACACCCCAGCCTCGGTCCACTACGGCACCGCGGCCGAGGTCAGAGCCCAACGCCAGACCACCCTCAACGCCGCCTACACCGCCAACCCCACCCGATTCCGGCACCGGCCACCCACCCCACCCAAGCTCCCCACCATCGCCTGGATCAACGAACCAACGCCCGAAGCACTCATCACAACCGAATAGCAAGAAACTGTCTCACCACCCTTGACAGGTTCCGATGCCCTGGTCCGGGAGATCCAGCGCCTGGAGAAGCTGCTGGAAGACGTAGGGATCAAAGTTGAGCCGTGCGTCTGGAAACGGGAGTTTCAACGCCGCAGCTCCCCCCACTTCCACTTCCACCTCGTCCTCGTCGCGGCCCAGGTCGTCGATGGGGAACGGCTGCGGAACTGGCTGTCGGGGGAGTGTCATGCCGTGGTCGGCTCCGGCGATGAGCGCCACCTCCGGGCCGGTGTCCGGGTGGACGCCGTGCGGGGCTTCGACGCCTTCGACCCCGCTCGCATCGCCTCGTACCTAGCCGGCTACCTCGGCCCCGATGAGCGCCTTGGTGACAAGAAGGTCCAACACCGGCTGCCAGTGGGCTGGCCCGCAGCGTCGGGGTCGGTAGGCCGCTGGTGGTCGGTCCGGGGTGTCACCCGGGTCAGGATCGAGGTCCGTATGATCCGCCGCCAGTTGATCAGGCCCAACGCCTGTTGCGGGCCTTGCATCGTTCCGAGGTTCGCGTTCGGGGTTTGGGGTCTGGCGGACGGTGACCCGTCGGCAGTTGCGGGCCCGATGGCCGACCGGGGCAGAAACGGGCGGCTCCCTGATCGGGGGGAGGGCCCATCGGTGGCAGTTGGCCTCGCGCGGGCGTTGGCGCTCGAGCACGGGGAACCCTGGCCAAGAGGAATAGCAAAGGGCTGCCGTGAGCAAAGGAACGCGGACCCTTCCGCTCTAAAGGGGCCGGGATGCCGTCGGTTGAATCGCTCAACGACTCTTGGCTGGGTCCTTGAGCAGTGCGCTGTGCCAAACGGTGGCGGGTGATTGGCCCGGAGGGCTACGGTCTACGGGCGGGCGCGAGAAGCGCCTGCGGAAGGGGGAATCCGGATGGCGACGGTGTATACGGTGGGCGAATACAACTACCAGATTCACGGTGGTCCCGCGGGATACCAGGGCAGCCCGCGCGATCATCCGGTTGAACGAGGGCACCGGTGGGTCAGTCGCCTACCTCCATTTCATTCCCGAGGGACGGCCAATCCCGCCAGACACCGACGGGCCACCGTGGATCCGGATGTACCTACCGGAATCACAGCTGGGCTCGGTTATCGACATGTTGCGTAACGAACAACCTCTCTCGGTGTACTTCGCCGCAGGCAGTGGCTTTCTGCGAACGGGGAACGAGCCGGTCGGCGAGGAGGAGTAAAGGAGCGTATCGGCACACGATGAAGGCCGCCGGATGACTCCGCCTCTCTGGGCTTCGCTGTGCAGGGATCCCGGAATTTTGACTCGAGGGAAACTACGCCAGTGACTTCCGAAGGTGGTGGAGCTGAGCTGTGATTCGAAGACCCCGTAGAAGGAAGCGCCGTCCGCCAGACTCGACCCTATCGCTGTTCGTCGCAAGATGAGGCTTTCGAGGCCGCTCGAAGCGGTGCAGTAGGCTCAGTCGTCCCCACCGACTATGAGAGGGCAATTTCGAGATAGGCGTATGTAGACCAGTAGTCTCTCTCAGCCACGGCTGGAAGGGGCTCGCCAACGTCGAGCGGAGAACTGGCGAACCAGTTGCGAAGATCATGGAGGCGAGCGTTGGCCGCGCCGGGCACCCGCTCGTTGATTCGTCGGGACGCCTGGGTAAGCCGATTTGGGGGATTGGTGTGAGGCCAGTCGGATCAGTGAGAAGGTCGGCGACCGCACCCTGGCCGACGAGGCCACCGAATGGCTGTCCGCCATCCTCGCCGACGGGCCCATGCCCAAAGCCGACCTCGTCAAGCTCGCCGACCACGAGGGGCTGTCCGACAAGGCGCTCCGCATCGCACGAGAACGCCTCCCCCACGTGATCACCGAACGTGACAACACCCCCCCAGGGTCGGTCCTCCCAATGGCGCCTGCCGCCATAGCCGTCCCGGCGACCGATTTGCGTGCCCTCCGGTTACCTGCCCGGACCCGGAACCCGGACCTATCAGGTGATGACGGCCGTGGCCTACTACTCCGGCCTGCGGCCGTCGGAGGTGGTGATGCTCCGCCCCCGGGCCCTGGAGCTGCCAGAGGAGGGTGGCTGGGGCGTCAACCACGTCCTGGAAGCCGATGACGATGGCTATGACGAACCGGCCGAGCCGAAGACAGGGGAGCGGGCCGTTCCCGCTCCGCCGGTGCTGGTCGACCTGCTGCGTGCGTGGTTTGAAGCCAAGGGGGCCGGCCCCGCTGAGTTGCTGTTCCGCACCTGCACCGGCCGCCGGCCGGTCGAGTCGAACTGGCGGCGTGGTCGCGAACCAGCGGATCGAGGCCGTACTCAGCCCAGCGCTGCGGAGCATTCGGCCCGAGCTGTTTTATTGAGCAGAGACGACGCGAAACGTCGTTGAGCGGCCACTCGTCATGCCCGTTGCGGTGAGCTCCCACACCCGGCCGGCATCCGAAGGATCACAGATCCAGCTGAGCTGCGCGCGACCATCGGCGTTGGCTGTCAACGGCTCGATCTGAGCGACACCGGGTGACGTGAGGTCTACTCGCTCGCCAGGGTCGGCACCGAACAAGGAACCGATTTCGCGCCACACGCCGTCGCAAACGAACAGCTCGGGCGATACCACCACCGAGAGCGCCGTCTCCCTGGTGAACGTCCCGCCCTCGCTGTTGCTTGTTGCCTGAGGGCTGGTCGAGGCGGTCGTCGATGGACCGGCAGGCGGTGAGGTCGACGAGGCCGTTGTGATGGAAGGACTGCCTCCATCAGCTGCGCCAAGTGCCAGCCCGAGCCCGATCAGGGAGGCAACGGCCGAAGCGCCGATGATAATCGACCAGGTACTCGTGGCGAGCGCGCGCATCCCGGTCCGGTCGGGGCTGGGACTGCCGTCCTCGGCTGGTTCATCGGTCGTACCCGGAGCGGTCGGTGTTGTGGCTGGAGACGGCGTAGCGATCAGCGGCTGCTGCCGGGAACGGGTGACCCGGCCACCATCGCTGTGCTCGGTCGGAAGTTCGGTCGAGCTTGGACGGCCGAGCAGCAGGCCTCTCGCGCGACGCACACTGTCGACGTCCAAGCGCTCACCGTAGAACCTCAGTGTCCGAACGGGCCAAGTCTGCATGGATGCCCTTGCTGCCTGCAGCGGTGTGCTCACGTTCATCCAGTGCAGCACGTCATCGGAGTTCGTGAGCACGTAGTACACAGGCTCATGTCGTTCGACCCAGGAAGGATCGACGCTGATTACGCCATCTTCGGGCATGCGGTCAGCGACGTGCACGAGCAGATTGTGGTCGGTCGCTTCACCGGCGTCGGAGGTGATGACAATCTCGATGGCGAAACTGCTCTGATCCAGCTCGTGCGCGAGTTGTTTCGCTCGGCCGGCGGTGGCGATGACGTCGCCGATCATCGCCCTGAGGCGGCTCTCACGTTCGATGAGGGCCGCCGACTGGCGTTGAGCGTCCTGGACAGCAGCTCGCAGGTCAGCTGAGGCGAACTCTTCCTCGATCTCGTCCCACAGCGGTATGTGACCCTCGCAGCCCTGGCAGACGACGTACGGCTTCCTCTCCCGCACCCGGTCGGCAACTACGCGGAGATCGAGGGCCGGGCGGGTGCAGTGGGGGCAGACATAGATCCGGAATCGCTCGACGTCCTTCGCCGTCGCAGCCAGGTGTTCGTGGACGAACCGGGTGAGGAGCTGACGGCCGCTGGCCGCCAGCGCTGTGGTGTCCCCGAACAGGTCGAGCTCCCCACGGCCGTCATCAAGAGTTCTCAAACGGACGCCGATCTCGTGGCCGGAGATCGACGTGAAGTCAGCGACGTTTCGCCACAGCTCCTTGCTCTCGAACAGCTCGGTGTGGTGGAGGCGAACCACCAGCGTGGCATAGGTCTCGTCCAGGTAGCCGTCGAACCGGTAGGTGGTGAACACGTTGGGCTCACCGGGCCACTCGGGCCGTTCTCGGCGGAAGTAGCTGGGGAACACGAGTAGTGTGGCCCGGCGACCGGTGGCGTCCTGGTCGCGTATGCATATGGCACGATCGACCAGCTCACGCTGGAGGCCTCTGAGCACCACTGCTTCGTCGTCGCGGCCGAGCCGCTCGAAGTTGGGTGGGTAGTCCAGGTCGTCGCCATCGAGTAGTCGTTGCTCGGTGATGCACCCTCGCTCCTCGGGATCTTGACGCAGGGTCCGGATCACGGCCTGACCGTAGGCGTTGATCAGCTCGGGCCGGAGCAGCACGTGCTCACCGAACCCCAGCCGGGCGATGGCGCCGGGCCCCACGAGTAGGCCGAGCACGGCGTCCAGCTCGGCCGGCGGGAAGGGGCCGATCTCGTTCGGTAGCCGGTCGAGCAGTTCCTTGGCCGTGGTGAGGATCCGGCCGCTGTCTTTCAAGCGCAGGATGGCACTTCTGATCCGGCGGAACGTTGCCGGCGACGAGCGCCAGGGGAGTCGATCCCAGTTGATACTGGCTACGATCGCCGCCCTCAGCTCATCGACGTTGAGGGCAGCGGCGGCGCTGGTCTCGAAGTAGCCGTCGAATCCCGCCGCCCCCCGGAACCGTTCCAGCTCGTGGCGGCCCAGGCGAACCGGGTTGACGTCCGTTCGTCCGGCTGCCAGCAGCTTCGGTATTTGACGATTGGCCGTCTCGATGGCCCGGTTCCAGTCCCACAGCCGGGGGATCACGTCGTCTTTCTGGCCGTCGAACACGAGCACGGCTAGCGCAGCATCTCCCATGTAGAGCTGGTGGACGAGCCGCTGATCGGCCTGCCCCCCGAAATCCCACAGCCATATCTCCCGATCGATTCCAGGCTGGTCCTGGGGGGTCGGGACAGCGAGCTGGGTGGCCCAATCATCGATCGTCTGCCCGTTTTCGCTCTGCTGGTGTGGTTCTGACGACCTTTCGGGCGGGAGGCGGGTGGCGAACGCACCGATAGTTGACGCCGTCGGCCTCCACGCCTCACCAGCCAGGACAAGAGCGAGGCCGCTCTTCCCGGCCTGACTCTCGCCGACGAGCAGGACTTTCGCGTTGGTGTAGAGCTCGCTGTTGGGGCCGCTGCCATGGGTCGACACCGATAGGAGATCTGCGACAGGCCAGATCTTGGCGACACCGTTGACTGCTACTGTGACGGCGTGGCGGCCGTCGGGGCTGTAGGCCACCCCGACAGGGAGTCGGTGTGGCCTTCGAGGATGGTGGTGGTCTGGCCGGTGTTGAGATCCCAGACCCGGGCTGTGCGGTCGCTGCTGGTGGTGATGGCGTGGTGACCGTCAGGGCTGTAGGCGACTCCTGTTAGGGGGTCGGTGTGGCCTTCGAGGATGGTGGTGGTCTGGCCGGTGTTGAGATCCCAGACCCGGGCTGTGCGGTCGCTGCTGGTGGTGATGGCGTGGTGACCGTCAGGGCTGTAAGCCACGCCGATCACGGGGTCGGTGTGGCCTTTGAGGATGGTGGTGGTCTGGCCGGTGTTGAGATCCCAGACCCGGGCTGTGCGGTCGCTGCTGGTGGTGATGGCGTGGTGACCGTCAGGGCTGTAGGCGACTCCTGTTAGGGGGTCGGTGTGGCCTTCGAGGATGGTGGTGGTCTGGCCGGTGTTGAGATCCCAGACCCGGGCTGTGCGGTCGCGACTGGTGGTGATGGCGTGGTGACCGTCAGGGCTGTAGGCGACTCCTGTTAGGGGGTCGGTGTGGCCTTTGAGGATGGTGGTGGTCTGGCCGGTGTTGAGATCCCAGACCCGGGCTGTGCGGTCGCTGCTGGTGGTGATGGCGTGGTGACCGTCAGGGCTGTAGGCGACTCCTGTTAGGGGGTCGGTGTGGCCTTTGAGGATGGTGGTGGTCTGGCCGGTGTTGAGATCCCAGACCCGGGCTGTGCGGTCGCGACTGGTGGTGATGGCGTGGTGACCGTCGGGGCTGCGGGTGACTCCTGTTAGGGGGTCGGTGTGGCCTTTGAGGATGGTGGTGGTCTGGCCGGTGTTGAGATCCCAGACCCGGGCTGTGCGGTCGCTGCTGGTGGTGATGGCGTGGTGACCGTCAGGGCTGTAAGCCACGCCGATCACGGGGTCGGTGTGGCCTTTGAGGATGGTGGTGGTCTGGCCGGTGTTGAGATCCCAGACCCGGGCTGTGCGGTCGCTGCTGGTGGTGATGGCGTGGTGACCGTCAGGGCTGTAAGCCACGCCGATCACGGGGTCGGTGTGGCCTTTGAGGATGGTGGTGGTCTGGCCGGTGTTGAGATCCCAGACCCGGGCTGTGCGGTCGCTGCTGGTGGTGATGGCGTGGTGACCGTCAGGGCTATAGGCGACTGCGACTACGGGCTGGCTTTGGCTTTGCAGAAAGGTGGTTGTTTGGCCGGTGTTGAGATTCCATATCCGGGCCTCGCCGTCAAGACTGGTGACGAGAGCGTGGTGGCCGTCGGGGCTGTATGCAACACTGCGAATGGAGTCTGTATGACTATTAATCGTTACTATAGTTTGGGCGGTATTTAGATCCCAAACACGGGCTGTGCTGTCGCTACTTGTTGTGATGGCGTGGCGACCATCGGGACTATATGCGACCGCCCATACGGAGTCAGCATGGCCCTTCAGGATGGTGGTGGTCTGGCCTATCTTGAGGTCCCAAACTCGAGCTGTGCGATCCCGACTTGTGGTGATGGCGTGCTGACCATCGGGACTGTAGGCCACCCCGATCACCTGATCAGTGTGGCCTTCGAGAATGGTCGTGGTCTGGCCGGTGCTAAGACTCCAGACTCGGGCCGTGCGGTCACTGCTCGTGGTGATGGCGTGACGACCATCAGGGCTGCAGGCTACCCCTTCGAGCCCTCCAGTATGGCCGAATGACAAGGCGGTCGCTGAAGCCTCGGAGTGTGGTGGTGGGTCGCTGCTGCTTGTCTCTTCGTTCGATGCTCGACAGGCGGCAAGAAGTTGGAGTTCGGCGTCGGGGTCGCGTCCATCGAGGTAGCGATACTGACCGAGAGATCCTGGTATCGGAGCATCATCGAGTCGGAATGGAATAAAGCGCAGGCCTCGGTTCAGTGGATCTCTGAAACGGAACGTCTGGCTCTCTAGGTTGAACCAGTCTGATCCAAAGGAACCGGCAGACATGCACAGCACCAGTATCCGAGAGGAGCCTAGGCCTGCATCGATCGATCCGCCCGCGGGAATTTCCCAATCGTCGAACCAAACCCGAAGCCCATGTTCTCGTAGCCTCTCGGCCAGAGAGCGGACTCGTGCTTTGTCGGAGTGGCCGTAGCTAAGAAATACATCGAACTGGTATGCCACGATCGCAGTCTGCCCTACCTGACTAGCATTCCTGGTGAATCAGCCCCTCCTGTCGGCCCGAGCGAGGATCGATCCGAAACAGTAGCGGAGCACCGACCGGTCCCACGCCCGTCCCGCGTTCGGTCGTCACCGCAGGCGGGTCGAGGGCAACGGCGGTCAATCACGGCGGCGGCTCCAACGAGGGCAGACCTGCTCCAGTAGTGGCTGATCGGGGCGCCCTCGGCAGGAATTGAACCTGCGACGCACGGTTTAGGAAACCGACGCTCTATCCACTGAGCTACGAGGGCCGGTGCCACGTCCCGGCGGGGCGGGCATCGACTCCACAGGCTACCGGCGCCCAGCGGGCCTGGGCCGGGTGATTGCCGCCAGCGCGTCTACCCAGGTCGGGGCTCCGCCTGCCAGAATCCTGGCATGTCCGCCGCCCCCACCCCGGTCGAGGTCGCCAGCACCGACGACGCCGCGGCCGCCTGGTTGGCCGCCGGCCCCTACCTCCTCACCGACCCCGTTGGGCACAACCGGGTCCTCTCCCTCCTCGACACCATGGTGGACGACCCCGCCGGCGCCGCCATGCAGGGGGCCCGCACCTGGTGGGCGACCTCGTCAACCGGCCCGCCGGCACAAAATGCCGGCACCGGCACCGGCACCGGCACCGGCACCGGCACCGGCACCGGCACCGGCCCCGGCCCCGGCCGGCGACCGGCCGTCACCGGTGTCTGCCTACGCACTGGCGCCGACCAGCCGGTGGTGATCGCCGCCGACGACCGCCCGACCGCTCTCGCTCTGGCCGACGCCGTGGCCGACGGCCTGGCCCGCATCCCCGGCGTCTCGGGCGAGGCCGCCGCCGTCATGGCCTTCGCCGGAGTCTGGGCCTCGTACCGCCACGTGGCGGCGAGGATCGCCGTCGCCCAGCGCTTCTACGCCCTCGACACCCTCACGCCGGCCGCCCAAACCCAAGGGCGGCGGCTCCCTCCGCCCCGCCACCCCCGACGACCTCTCCCTACTCACCCACTGGGCCGTCGCCTTCCAGCACGACACCTTCGGCCCCGGCGTGGTCGACTCCGAGTCCCTCGCCCGGTTCATGGCCCGCAAGATCGAGTACGGCCTCGTCTGGCTGTGGCACACCACCGAACCGGTCGCCATGACCGCGGCCACCTCCGTCGCCGCCGGCGTCTCCCGCATCCAGCACGTCTACACCCCACCCCGTCTCCGGGGCCGGGGCTTCGCCGCCGCCTGCGTCTCCGCCGTGGTCGCCGAGCGCCTCGCCGCCGGCGCCGACCGCTGCGTGCTTTTCACCGACCTCAACAACCCCACTGCCAACGCCGTCTACCAGCGCCTCGGCTTCGAACCCGTCAGCGAGCACCTGGAGATCGACTTCACCTGAGCCGCCAGACCATAAGCGGCCCAACCGAGATGGATTTGGGGATGGGCGGCGTCAGAAATGACGCACTCCGTCCCCAGAACGCGTCAGGCGATGGCCAGCCGGAGATCGGCCAGACCCCGATGGATCAGGCTCTTCGCCGTCCCCGCCGGGATGTCCATGGCCTCGGCGATCTCATCGATGCTCCGGTCCCCGTAGAACCGCAGCACCAGCGCCTGGCGCCGCCGCTCGTTGACGTCGGCCAGCGCATCGGCCAGATACTCCGCATCAGCCGAGTCGGGCACGGCCACCAGCTTGTGCCAGCTGTCCCGCCGCACCCGCCGCCGCCGCAGCTCGTTGTGGCAGCCGTTGACCACCGTGGTCCGCAGGTACCCGGCCGGCTGCGTGACCGTGTCCCACCGCTGCCACAGCTGGCGGAACGCGTCCTGCACGATCTCCTCGGCCACCGCCCGGTGGTCCACCAGCCCGCAGGCGAGCTGGACCATCGGCTCGAACCGGTCCGTGTAGAGCCCCTCGAACGAGGTGCGGGACGTACGGGACCCTCCGCGGGTCCGAGATGTGCAGATAACCGTCATCGGGATTTGCCTGGCCTGAACGACCCTGGGGCCCACCCTCCGCGGGCCCGATGCACGCATCCTGGGCTTTTCGCTCAGCATTGGAAATAGGGGCCTGACCCTACAAGCGCCCGCTGGTCGCAAGCTAGCGTTTTTCGCCGTGCCCCCTCCTGCCGGACGACCTCCCATCCACCTCCTCGCCAACCCCGCCGCCCGGGGCGGCCGCCGGTCCGCCGCCGGCCAGGCGGTGGCCGTGGCCATCGAAGCCGCCGGCCACCGCGTCATCCCTCTCCACGCAAGCGGGCCGTCCGACATCGCCGTCACCGTGGCCAAGGCCCGCGCCGACGGCATGGAACGCCTGGTGGTGGCGGGCGGCGACGGCCTGATCCACCACGTCCTGCCCGCCCTGGCCACCACCGACGTGATTCTCGGCATCGTTCCCGTCGGCACCGGCAACGACTTCGCCCGGGCCCTCGGCCTCCCCACCCGCCTCCCGGCCGCCGTGGCCGCCGCCCTGGGCCCCGCCCACCCGGTCGATCTGGTAGCCGCCGACGACGGGCGCTGGGCCGCCACCGTGGTCACCGGCGGCTTCTCGGGCCAGGTCAACGCCCGGGCCAACAACCTCCGCTTCCCGCCGGGCCAGCAGCGCTACACCGTGGCCACCCTGGCCGAGCTCCGCCACCTCCGCGTCGTCACGCTCACCCTCACCATCCCCGCCGACGAAGACGGCGCCGGTACCGGCGAGAACCGCCCTGACCTGGTGGAACAGCACGCCACCACCCTGTTCGCGGTGGCCAACACCCGCTACTTCGGCGGCGGAATGGCCATCTGCCCGAACGCCCGCCCCGACGACGGCCTGCTCGACGTCACCATCGTCGGCCCCACCACACCGTTCCAGCTGGCCCGGATGCTCCCCACCGTGTTCCCCGGCCGGCACGTCCGCCATCCCGCCGTGGTGACTCGCCGAGCCCGCCGCATACAGGTCGAAACGGACGCAATCCTGTGGGCTGATGGTGAGCCATTCGGCTCAGGTGGCAGGCTGGAGGCGGTGGCGGGCGCTCTACGGGTGGCCGGTAGCCTGAAACCAGCCGACCGGGGGTGACAGTGACGGACCGAGAACCAGCGACCGAACGGCCGGCTGACGTTCACGGTTCCCCGAGCGACCAGGGCGGCCGGCCGGCCCAGCCCCCGCGCCGTCCGCCGTCGCTGGCCGAGCGGGGTCCCGAGTTCGAGCCCACGCTCCAGATGCGCACGATCGACGACCTGGGCATCGATCTCGCTCCACCCCCCGCCGCGGCAGCACCCCTACCAAACCGGCCTCTCGTCGCCTCCCGCCGACCCCCATCGGCCGTCTCCGGCTACGACGCCGGCACCTTCGACGGCGGCGATCCCCGCCCCGGAACCGGCCCCAGTCACAGTCACGGTCACGACCCCGGCCGGGACCGGAGCGGCTTCGACCAGTCGGTCCCGCTCCACCAGCGCGAGTACCTGCGGCGGCTCGAGGCCACCTATCGGGGCGATCGCCGTTTCCCGTGGCGCACCGTCGGCGTGGCCCTGGCCGCCGTGCTGGTCCTGGCCGCCGGCCTGTTCGTCGTCAGCCAGCTCCGATCCGACGGCGGCGGGAACGACCTGACCGCCGTCAACGGCAACGTGGCCCAGATGCAGGCCACCGTGCTGCTCGAAGGCCTCGACCCCACCGGCGCGGTGCTGTGCGTGGGATCCGGCACCTTCGTGTCGGCCGACGGCCTCATCCTCACCAACGCCCATGTGGTCACCCGAGACGCCACCTGCAACTTCACCCGGGTGGGGGTGGCCGTCACCGACAACGACGACGCCCCACCCCAGCTCCGCTACGAGGCCGGCCTGGTGGCCCTCGACCCCCTCCTCGACCTGGCCGTCCTCAAGGTCACGGCCTCGATCGACCCGGCCCAGCCCCTACCCCCGTCGTACACCGCCCTCACTCTGGGCGACAGCGACGCCCTGGACATCGGCGACCCCCTGGGGGTGTGGGGTTATCCCGAGATCGGGGGCGAGACGATCACCCTCACCAACGGCACCGTCTCCGGCTTCACCGCCCAGGCCGGCATCGGCGAGCGGGCCCTGATCAAGACCGACGCCACGATCGCCGGCGGCAACAGCGGCGGCGCCGCGGTGGACGCCGCCGGCAACCTGGTGGGCATCCCCACCAAGGCCCGGGCCAGCGAGAACGGCCCGGCGGTGGACTGCCGGTTCCTGGCCGACACCAACGAGGACGGCACGATCGACAGCAACGACACGTGCATCCCGATCGGCGGCTTCCTCAACGGCATCCGGCCCATCAACCTGGCCAAGCCGCTGGTGGAGGAGGCCCGCGCTGCCGTGCCCCGCCCCTTCCTCGAAGCCAGCCTGTCGGTCCAGGTCGACCCGGGCACGATCGTCATGACCCAGCCCCGCTTCAGCCTCGAAGAGAAGGACGACACCCCGAGCGACCTCGTCCACACGGCGGTGGCCGGGTCCCCCAAGCTGTGCCTGTTCGTCGACTGGGCCGGCGTGCCCGACGGCGCCACCTGGGACGCCATCTGGTTCGTCGACGGCACCCCGGTGTCGCAGTACAGCATGGTCGGCCGGGACTGGACGTTCGGCCCCGAGGGCGCCAACTTCTGGGTCTGCGCCATCGACAAGAAGCAGGGGCTGCCGGCCGGACTCTACGAGCTCGGCTTCTTCGTGTCGGGCCAGTTGGTGTTCGCCGAGGGCATCCAGGTGACCGACGAGCCCGCCACCGTGCACTCCACCACCTGGCGCAACCAGACCGGAGCCGAGCTGTGCTCGCTGGCCATCAACCCCCAGGGGTCGGGGCCGGTGGGCCTCAACGAGCTGCCGCTGGGCGAGAAGATCGAGGCCGACGGCTCGGCCACGATCGAGCTACCCGATGGCGACTACCTGGTGGAAGCGCGGGACTGTGAGAACAAGCCGGTGGCCGACTCCGGTAGCGGCGGGGCCATGACCGTGGACGACGACCACACGGCGTTCACCATCAGCAAACCCAAGGGCTAGTCCCGCGGCACCCACTTCGACGACGGCCTTGATGTCCTCGATCTCGTAGCCGGCCTTCTCCCAGCCGCCGAAACCGCTCTCCAGATGGGCGATGTCGGAGTAGCCCATGTCCTTCATGGTCTTGGCCGACAGGGCCGACCGGCCGCCGCCGGCGCAGTAGAGGATGTACCGCTTCTCCGGCTTGAAGACCTCGCGGTAGTACTCGCTGGCGGGATCGACCCAGAACTCGAGCATGCCCCGAGGGCACTGCACCGCACCCGGGATCATCCCCTTGAGGTACAGCTCGCGGTGGTCGCGGATGTCGACCACGACGGCCGAGCCGGCCTCGATCTCGGCCTTCACCTGCTCGGCCGACAGGTTCTCGATCTCGGTCTTGGCCTCGTCGACCATGTCCCAAGCCTTCTTGACTGCTGGTGTTTCACCCATGGAGGTGAAGTATCGCCGTTCCGTCAGCCAGACTCCAATGATGACCCGAGCCGATTCGGCCGCCGCTCCCGCCCCGCTGCTGGACTCCAGGCGGGCGTGGGTGGCGACGGTGGCCGTGGCCGCCGCCAACGGCATCGGGTTCGGCACCGCCTACAGCTTCGGCACCTTCTTCAAGGTCATGGCGGCCGAGTTCCACACCGGCAACGGGGCCACGGCCCTCATCTTCGGCGTCACCCTCCTGTTCTTCTTCGGCTCCGGGGTGGTGTCGGGCCCGATCTCCGACCGGGTCGGGCCCCGCCCGGTGCTGGCCGTGGGCGGCACTCTGTTCGTGGCCGGACTGGTGGCCACGGCCAACGCCCAGCGCCTCTGGGTGGGGGTGCTCACCTACGGGATCGGGGTGGGCCTGGGCTGCGGGCTGTACGTGTCGCCCCTCACCGCCCTCGTCGGGCGGTTGTTCGCTGAACGGCGAACCACGGCCCTGTCGGTGGCGGCGGCCGGCCACGGCCTCGGCACCCTGATCATGTCGCCCCTCTCGCAACGGATCATCGCCGCCCGGGGCTGGCGCGACGCCTACCTGACGATCGCCGCCATCGCCGCCGCCATCATCGCCGTGGCCCTGGTGGCCCTCGTCCGCCCGCCCCTCTCCCCAGCCGCCCCGCGATCGGGCTCGGGATCGGCATCGGGATCGGGTTCGACCGCCGGCGGCTACCGGGCGGTGATGGGGCGGGCCGTGGCCAACCAGGGTTTCCGGTCGCTGTGCCTGGCCACCACGTTGATGTCGGTGGCCCTGTTCGTGGCCTTCGCCTTCATCGTGCCCTTCGCCGAGGACCACGGGGTGTCGCCGGCCGGGGCCTCCCGCCTCGTCGGCATCATCGGGCTGTCGAGCGTGCTGGGCCGCATCGGCCTGATGCGGGTGGCGGCCCGGGTCGGCCCCCTCCGCCTCCTCCAGATCACCCTCGTGCTCCAACCCCTGGCCTACCTCACCTGGCTGGCCGCCGGGGGCCGGTATCCGGTGCTGGTGGTCTTCGCCGTGCTCCTCGGCGTCTCCTATGGCGGGTTCGTGTCGGTGAGCGCCGAGGCCGTCATCCACCTGGTGGGCCTGGCCGGCATCGGCTCCAGCATGGGCCTGATGTGGGTGTCGTTCGGCGTGGGCGGGCTGATCGGCCCGCCGTCGGCCGGGTTCCTGTCGGACCAGGTGGGCGGGCGCACGGCGGTGATCATCCTGGCCTGCGTGGCCCTCCTCGGTCTGGCCCTCGTCGCCTCGGTGCCCATGGGCCGGGCCGCCGGCCACGCCGATCTCCCGGAGCCGCCGGCCGGGGCCGGCGCCGGTAACCCGGAGACGGGCGATCCGGGCGTGGGTAGCGTGGAGCGATGGGACCGGGTGACGACCTCCGAGTGAACGACCGCCTGGTCATCCCGGCCGACGAGCTGGAATGGCGGTATTCCACCTCGGGCGGCCCCGGCGGCCAGCACGCCAACACGTCCAACACCAGGGCCGAGGTCGTGTTCGACATCGACGGGTCGCCCACCCTCGACGACGCCACCCGCCAGCGGCTCCAGGCCCGGTTCGGCCGCCGCCTCGCCGTCAGCGCCGACGACACCCGCTCCCAGCTCCGCAACCGGGAGCTGGCGGCCCAGCGCCTGGCCATTCGGCTGGCCTCGGCCCTCGTCGTGGCCCGCAAGCGCCGCCCCACCCGCCCCGGGCGGGGAGCCGAGGAGCGCCGCCTGGCCGACAAACGCCGCCGGTCGGAGCGCAAAGCCACCCGCCGGGGCCCCGACCCCGACGGCTGAGCGGCGCCGCCCGGCCGCTCGATCGGCCACACGCCGGGAAGCGGTGGCGCGATGTGAGCGTTCAGCGCACAGTTCGTGACACGCCCCGAACCAGAACTGGACAGTGGTTCCCTGGCGGAGGCGGCCCCGGTCGCCCGGCGGGGCCGCCTCCGGTCAGGTTCTCGCCCCCAGATCGGGTTCGCCCAGCGAGTTGCTGGCCGTGCAGGTGACATCACTGGCACCCACCGTCAGCTCGATTCCGTCGCCCAACGTGGGCGGCCCGTCCGTCCCGAAGTCGGGCGTGCCGTCCACCCGCACCGTCACCAGGGCCGGGTCGGCGCCCTGACCGATCGCCTGGCGGCGGTAGGCGTCCCGCAGCAGGCCCTCGGTGACGGTGTAGGCCGTCTGCATACAGGCGCTCGACCCGATCACGCTCTGGGCGTAGGCGTAGGCCAGGGGAGTGAGGCCCAGGTTGTCGTCGACCCAGGGAAAGGCGTCGGTGAGCTTGCCCACCGGCCCCCGCTGCTCGGTGAGGCTGTTGCCGCTGGCCACCGTGTCCACCCGGGGTCGCACGAAGGTGATGGCGGCGGCGTCGATGACCACCTCGGTGGAGCCGTCGGCCCGCTGGGTGACGGTGGTGCCGGCCGCGCCGTCGACGCAGGTGTCGACGTCGCCCACGGCGTCCAGCGTGACCCGGTCGGTGCGGTAGACCACGCCCAGGGCCTCGTGGCGGCGGGTGGCCGTGACCGGCACCTCGGCGTGCACCCGGGCCCGGCAGTCGAGCGAGATGGGTTCGATCGCCACCACCCGGGCCTCGGTGGGCACCGACACCTCGGAGGTCACCTCGTTCACGTCGGGCAGCCCGGGGGAGGGGAACCGCAGCAGGCCGACCTGGCCCGCCAGCACGCCCAGGGCCAGCACCGCGGCGCCGGCCAGGAGGGCAGTAACGGTTCGCTTCATCTGATGGCTCGTCTCCTGGCGGTGGGTCCCGGGCGGGTCCCGTGCACCAGATCAGACGTGGCCCGGCCGGGAAAGTCGCGAGGTTTCCCCGCCCTCGGCCCGGAATCGGGCCCGGTAACCCCGATCCGGGCCCCTAACCTGGAGGGGTTACCCATCTTGATGAGCGCCGCATGAACCCGACCGACACCACGACCGATACCGAGACCGCCTTCGCCGAGAGCGTCGATCTGGCCGACCGGGCGCAGGAGGAAGCTGCTGCTCCCCGGCGCCCGGTGCCGCTGCTGGCGGTCGACACCACGCGCCCGGCGGCCGAGCGGCGCCGCATCCTGGCCGACGTCCTCACCGCCCCCGACCCGTCGCCCGGCCTGTGGTCGCTGTGCGACTCCGGCCTGGCCCTGGAAGTGGTTCCCGAGCTGCCGGCCCTGCGGCTGGAGCAGGACCCGATCCACCGCCACAAAGACGTGCTGAGCCACACCATCGCCGTGGTGGCCAAGACCCGGCCCGACCTCACCGTGCGCATGGCCGCCCTGTTCCACGACATCGGCAAGCCCGCCACCCGCTCCTTCGAGCACGGTGGCGTGACCTTCCGCCACCACGAGGCGGTGGGGGCCAAGATGACCCGGGGCCGCCTCCGCGAGCTGGGCTTCGAGCACCAGCAGGTGAAGGACGTGGCCGAGCTGGTGCGCCTGTCGGGCCGGTTCAAGGGCTACGCCGACGGCTGGAGCGACTCCGCCGTGCGCCGCTACGCCCGCGACGCCGGCCACCTCCTGGGCCAGCTCAACGAGCTCGTCCGCTGCGACTGCACCACCCGCAACCGGGCCAAGGCCGATCGCCTCCAGCACTGGATCGACGACCTCGAGGCCCGGATCGTGGAGCTGGCCCGCCAGGACCGGGAGGCGGCCGAGCGTCCCCAGCTCGACGGCCAGGCGGTGATGGCCCGCCTCGGCATCCCCGGCGGGCCCGACGTGGGCGCCGCCCTCAAGTTCCTCCTCGCCCTCAAGCGGGCCGAGGGCGTGCTGCCCACCGACGAGGTGGAGGCCCGGCTCGACGCCTGGTGGCAGGAGCGCCTGGCCGCTTCCGGCCGGGGCGCCTGACGGCCGGTCCCCCGGGGTGAAGCGGTAAGGGTCGCGGCGGCGAGTAGACAGGGCGACGATGGGCGACGAACGCGGGGGCCCGCAAGTGGGAAGGACCGACAGTCGATGGCAGCCGAGCGGAGCCTCACTCCCTTCGAGCAGGCGGTGTTCGACGTGCTCAACAGCACCGGCCCCGGCGACGTGATGAGCTACGGCGACGTGGCGGCCGAAGCCGGCTATCCCGGGGCGGCCCGGGCCGTGGGCAACGTGCTGGCCCACTCCGATGGGCTCGGCCTGCCCTGGTGGCGGGTGGTGACGGCCAACGGCCGGCTCATCCCCCACGACGCCGCCCTCCAGGCCCGCCTGCTGGCGGCCGAGGGGGTCACCTGCCGCGACGGGCGGCGCGGCTGGTGGGGATAGCACGCCGTGAGGGTGGCCGGCGGGGACGGCACGCCGTGACGGCGGCCGGCGAACCCGACTGGCTCTCGATCGGGGCCATGAGCGAGCGCACGGGGGTGGCCCCCTCGGCCCTGCGCTTCTACGAGTCGATCGGGCTCATCACGGCGTCCCGCTCCGAAGGCGGCCAGCGTCGCTTCAGCCGGGACACGATTCGCCGGGTCTCGTTCGTGCGGGCCGCCCAGCAGGTTGGCCTCAGCCTGGAAGACATCAGCGCCGCCCTGGCCTCGCTGCCCGACGGCCGCACCCCCACCAAACGAGACTGGGCCCGCCTGGCCCGCTCCTGGCAACCCCGGATCGACGAGCAGATCGCCCTGCTGGAGCGGCTGCGGAACCGGCTCGACGGCTGCATCGGCTGCGGCTGCCTGTCGCTACAGGCCTGCCAGCTCTACAACCCGGCCGACGTGGCCGCCGTCGACGGCCCCGGCCCCCGCTACCTCCTGGCCGACCCGCCGGCCACCCCGCCCGACAAGCCCTGAGGCACTCACCGTGGTGGAGTCGATGGTGGACGCAGTAGATCTTGCGGTTTGGAGTTGGAAGAAAAGCTGAGTCGCCTCTTGTCAAGTAATCGGATGGACGGTACAGTACGAATCAGTTCAGCCACCCCTCGAGCACACCTCGAGCAACCGACTCAAGGAGACCAGCCGTGCTTCTGCAGAACGATCCCTTCCTCAACGCCTTCTTCAGCCGGGCCGCTGGGGCCCCCGCCTCCGCCGGAGGGTTCGTGGCCCCGATGGACGCCTACCGGCGTGGGTCCGATGTGTGGGTCCACATCGACATCCCCGGTATCGCCGCCGACTCGCTCGACATCAGCGTGGAGCGCAACGTGCTCACGGTCACCGGCGAGCGCTGGGCCGACCGTCGTGACGGCGACCACCACTACATGAACGACCGGGCCCAGGGCCGGTTCCGCCGCCAGGTCCACCTGGGCGACGGGCTCGACGCCGAGCACATCGAGGCCGACTACACCGACGGCGTGCTCACCCTGCGCATCCCGGTGGCCGAGACGGCCAAGCCCCGCAAGATCTCGGTGAAGGCCGGCTCGTCCCCCGCCATCGATGCCGGGAGCATGCCGTCCGAAACCCCCGTCGAGGCTGGTACCGAGGGCTGATCGCCCTCCCCGGGTTCCATCCCGAAGACCCGACCCACCCCCGAAGGACCCGAGCCGCAACCCGCCCACCCGTCGGCTCGGGTCCTTCGGCGCGTTCGGGCCCGCATCAGGGGGAGCGCGGCCCGGGGCGGGGATGCGGGGGTCGCCGCCTGTTTCGGTTCCGGGTCCGAGTGAGTCGCTCGTCTTCGTTCGACTGCAATTATCTGCTACGGTGAAATTGTGGTGTTCCTGTGCGGTCGGCCCGGGTGCGGACGAGAGTCCTCGGCGACGCTTCAGATCGATGCGCCCGCGTCCACGGTCACCCTGGTGGACCCCCGCGTCAGTCGTGACGGCGTGCCCCTGTGTCCCCACCACGCCGATCGCACCACCCCGCCCATGGGCTGGACCATGAACGATCTTCGCAGCCGGGATCGGACGCTGGCTCCTGTCCGCTCGATCGGGCCCCGCACGGGCGAGGTCGTCTCCAATCCCCGCCCCCGGGCCGTCGGGAATCCCCTGTTCCAGGACTCGCGGTACGAGGCCGAGGCGGAGCTTGCGGCCGAACGGGCCGCCGACCGGCTCCGGGCCGCCGCCCGGGGCGAAGAGCTGGCCGACGACGAGGTCGACGAGGGTGGCTTCAGCTTCCCCGTCAGCCAGGAGCTGCGACAGATGCCGGTCTCGGCCGCCCGGCCCCCGGTCGAGGTCGTGCCTCCGCCCGAGATGCCACCCGAGGTCGAGCCCGAGCCGGCGGTCACCGCCGAGGTCACCCGGGCCACCGCCCGCCGGGGCGGCTGGGCCGCCGCCATCTCGGGGACCGGCGCCAACGGCGGACCCGCCACCGGCGCCGTCGCCACACCCAAGGCCCCCGCCTCCCGGCCCACCAAGCGCCGCGAGGTGGTGGAGGAGACGCCGGAGGTGGACGAGGAGCGCTTCCCGTTCCACTTCAGCTTCAAGGAAGCCGACACCGACGAGCCCCAGGAGCTGAAGGCCAAGTCCCCGCTCCTGGCCCGCGCCTTCCGCTCCTCCGTCGGCTGAGATTCCGGCCGTAGCCGGAGGTGAACCCGAGGCGCCCGAGGGCGCCCCGCGGTGTTCGCCGGAGGTGAACCCGAGGCGCCCGAAGGGCGCCCCTACTCGTAGGCGTCGAGCGGGGGGCAGGAGCAGCTCAGGTGGCGGTCGCCCCAGGCCTGATCGATCCGGCCGACCGGCGGGAAGTACTTGTCGGGTCCGTCCATGCCGGGCAGCGGGTAGGCGGCCTGGCGTCGGGTGTAGGGCCGGTCCCACTCGTCGGCCGTGAGCACGGCGGCGGTGTGGGGGGCCCGGCGCAGCACGCTGTCGGCCACCGCCACGTCCCCCTGAGCCACCTCGTCGATCTCGGCCCGGATGGCGATCATGGCGTCGCAGAACCGGTCGAGCTCGGCCAGGCTTTCGGACTCGGTGGGTTCGATCATCAACGTCCCTGGCACCGGGAACGACATGGTGGGGGCGTGGAAGCCGTAGTCGGCCAGGCGCTTGGCCACGTCGTCGTTCGACACACCGGTGGTGGCCTCCAGGGGCCGGAGGTCGATGATGCACTCGTGGGCCACCAGCCCGGCCGCCCCGGTGTACAGCACCGGATAGTGGTCGGCGCAGCCGGTGGGCCACGTAGTTGGCCGCCAGCACCGCCGCCTCGGTGGCCCGGGTGACGCCTTCGCCCCCCATCATCTGGATGTACATCCACGAGATGGGCAGGATCCCGGCCGACCCCCACGGGGCCGACGACACCGCCCCGTGGGGCCCGTGCCCGTTGTCGACCACGGGGTGCCCGGGCAGGTACGGGGCGAGATGGGCGGCCACCGCCACCGGGCCCACCCCCGGCCCGCCCCCGCCGTGGGGGATGCAGAAGGTCTTGTGGAGGTTGAGGTGACTCACGTCGGACCCGAACTGCCCGGGCTGGGCCACGCCCACCAGTGCGTTCAGGTTGGCGCCGTCGGTGTACACCTGGCCCCCGGCCTCGTGGACCAGGCGGCACACGTCGGTCACGGTGTCCTCGTAGACGCCGTGGGTGCTGGGGTAGGTGATCATCACGGCCGCCACCCGGCCGGCGTTGGCCTCGATCCTGGCCGCCAGATCGTCGAGGCGGACGTTGCCGTGGTCGTCGCAGGCCACCACCACCACCCGCATCCCGGCCAGCACGGCCGACGCCGCGTTGGTGCCGTGGGCCGACGACGGGATCAGACACACGTCGCGCTGGCCCTGGCCCTGGTCGGCCAGGTAGCGGCGGATGGCCAGCAGACCGGCGTACTCGCCCTGGCTGCCGGCGTTGGGCTGGAGCGACACGGCGGCGTAGCCCGTGATCTCCACCAGCATCGCCTCCAGCTGGCCGATGAGGGTGCGGTAGCCGGCGGTCTGGTCGGCCGGGGCGAAGGGGTGGATGCCGGCCAGCTCGGGCCACGAGATCGGTTCCATCTCGGCCGCGGCGTTGAGCTTCATGGTGCAGCTGCCGAGCGGGATCATCGTACGGTCGAGGGCCAGATCCCGGTCGGCCAGGCGGCGCAGCCACCGCAGCATCTCGTGCTCGCTGCGGTAGCGGTGGAAGTTGGGGTGGGACAGGAAGCCCGACGTGCGCCGCAGCTCGGCCGGGACGCCGGGGAGGGCCGTGTCGCCCTCGCTCTCGCCGTCCACTGCGCCGTCGAGGCCGGGGACGGCCGGTGAGGTGGCGCCGCCGGTGAGCACCGAGGCGACGGTGGCCACCACCTCGGGGGTGGAGGTCTCGTCGAGGCTGATCCCCACCCGGTCGCCGTCGACGAGGCGCAGGTTGACCTGGTGACGGGCGGCGGCGGCCACCACCGCCCCGGCCCGGCCCGGCACGGTGACCGTGAGGGTGTCGAACCACGTGGGGTTCACGGCCAGACCGGCGGAGCGGGCGGCGTCGGCCAGCCAGGCGGCCAGGCCGTGCACCCGGCGGGCCATGGCGGTGAGACCCTCGGGGCCGTGCCAGGCGGCGTAGGCGGCGGCCAGGTTGGCCAGCAGCGCCTGGGCCGTGCAGATGTTCGACGTGGCCTTCTCCCGCCGGATGTGCTGCTCCCGGGTCTGGAGGGCCAGGCGGTAGGCGGTGGTGCCGGCCGAATCGACCGACACCCCGACCAGCCGGCCGGGCAGGGAGCGGGCGCTGGCCGACCGGGTGGCCATGAAGCCGGCGTGGGGGCCGCCGAAGCCCAGGGGCACCCCGAAGCGCTGGGCCGAGCCCACCACCACGTCGGCCCCCAGCTCGCCGGGAGGCGTGATCAGGCAGCAGGCCAGCAGGTCGGTGGTCGCCGCCACCAGGGTGCCGGCGGCGTGGCACCGCTCGACGATCGGGCCCAGGTCGGCCACCTCGCCGGTGGTGGCGATCTGGGCCACCAGGGCGCCGTAGACGGCGGTGGGATCGAGGTCGTCGGTGGTGGGATCGCCCCACACCAGCTCTATCCCCAGGGGCTCGGCCCGGGTGGCCACCACGGCGGCCACGTGGGGGTGGACGCCCCGGTCGACGAAGAAGGCCGACGGCACCTCGCCCCCGGCCCGCTTGGTCTTGTCGCTGAGCCGGCGCAGCATGGTCATCGCCTCGGCCGCCGCTGTGGCCTCGTCGAGCATGGAGGCATTGGCCAGCTCGCACCCGGTGAGGTCGGCCACCATCGTCTGGTAGGTGAGCAGCAGCTCGAGGCGACCCTGGCTGATCTCGGGCTGGTAGGGCGTGTACGACGTGTACCAGGCCGGGTTCTCCACCAGGTTGCGGCGCAGCACGGCCGGGGTGTGGCAGTCGGCGTAGCCCATCCCGAGGAGGGAGGTGAACACCTGGTTCTGCTCGGCCAGGCGGCGCAGGGCGGCCAGGGCCTCATGCTCGCTGAGGGGACCGGGCAGGTTCAGCGGGTGGTCCATCCGGATGGAGGCGGGCACGGCGGCCCGCAGCAGGTCCCGGGCCGAGGCGTAGCCCAGGTCGGCCAGCACCTTGCCTTCCTCGTCGGGGCGGAGCCCGATGTGGCGGCTGGCGAAGTCGGTGGCGGTCGGTTCGGTCACTTGGCACCTCGGACGTAGCGGTGGGGGGTGAACGGGAGGGGGGAGACGCACACGGACACGTCGGTGCCCCGCACGTCGGCGATCAGGATCTGGCCCTCGCCGGCGAGGGCGGCGGGCACGTAGCCCATGGCCACCGGGGCCTCCACCGTGGGGCCGTAGCCCCCGCTGGTGACGGTCCCCGCCGGTGCGCCGTCGACGGTGCGCAGGGGGGCGCCGTCGCGGACGGGGCGGCGGCCCGCGACGGCCAGGCCCACCCGGCAGCGTGACGGCCCATCGGCCAGCTCGACCCGCACCCGGGCAACGCCGGGGAAGCGGCCGTCCTCCCGGCGGCGCTCGGGGATCGACCAGGCCAGGTCGGCCTCGATGGGGGAGGTGGTGAGGTCGATGTCGTGGCCGTAGAGGGGGAGCCCGGCTTCGAGGCGCAGGGTGTCGCGGGCGCCGAGGCCGGCCGGCCGGACCTCGGGCTGGGCCAGCAGGGCCCGGGCCAGGGCCTCGGCCCGGTCGGCGGCCACGGTGATCTCGAACCCGTCTTCCCCCGTGTAGCCGGAGCGGGCCACACCGAGAGGCCCGGTGGTGGTGCCGTCGGGCAGGGCGGCCCCGTCGGCCACCACCACGTGGTCCATGAACACGAGGCTGGCCGCCGCCGGCACCAGGCGGGCCAGGGCGTCGACGGCCCGGGGGCCCTGGAGGGCGAGCAGGGCCACGTCGGTGCGTTCGATCACCTCGACCCCGGCCGGGGCCAGCCGTTCCCGCAGGTGGGCCAGGTCGACGTCCCGCCGGCTGGCGTTGACCACCGCCACCAGGTGGTCGCCCCGGTTCGTGACCATCAGGTCGTCGATGATCCCGCCCTCGTCGGTGGTGAGCAGGGCGTAGCGCTGGCGGCCGGGCTCGAGCGAGGTGACGGCGGCCGGGGTGACGGTTTCCAGGGCCTCGGCCACGGTGGCGATGCCCACCGAGCCGGTGCCGGGCCGGAGCTCGACCACGCCCATGTGGCTCACGTCGAACAGGGCGGCCGAGGTGCGGCACCACGTGTGCTCGGCGATCACCCCTTCGTACTGCACGGGCAGCTCCCAGCCGGCGAAGTCGACCAGGCGACCCCCCAGCTCCTGGTGCAGGGCCCGCAGCGGTGTCGCTCGCAGGGCGTCGGTGTTCGTCATGGGCCAGCCTCCGGGGGAGAGCACGCAGGATCGGTGCACCATCCGGGGGTACCGGATCGACCGGGGCCCAGCAGGGAGCTGCAGGGACAGGGACGTACCGGGGGTCGCCGAACGGCGGCCCCCTCTGTCACGGTTACCTGAGAGCTTGACGTCGCCGCTCCGGCGGGCCGGGTCGGTGTCGCTTTCCCCTTCGGTGGCTGGCGACCCTCCTATGTGGGGAGGAACCAGCTCTCTCCAGAGCGGCCCAGCCCGAGCGGTACGGGTGCCTGAGAGGTTCCGGGGCGGTTGCTCCTTCGGCGGGCCGGCCGGAGCCGACCTCTCTCCCACACGGGCTTGGGGACCGTACCCCGCACTCTATCGACCCTCTGCGCCCAGCGCCCGGCAGGGGTACAACCACCCCAAATTGCACGTCTATCTCGCGCTCAGCGCGAGATAGACGTGCAATTTCGGGGTGGTCAGCGGGTGAAGAGACGGTCGAGGGCGGCGTCCATGCCCGGGGTGTCGAGGCCAAGTGCGCTGATGCGGCTCAGCCAGGTGGCCGACACCAGGTCTTCCTGCACCGTGCCGGTGTCGGTGCCGGACGGCTGGGGGTTCTCGTTGGCCCAGTCGAAGCGCACGGTGAACGCCCCCTCGTGGCCCAGCTTGGGCTCCAGGATCGCCTTGGACATGGAGCGGGGCGGGCCCTGGCCCACCTCGGCCCACCGCCAGCCCTTGATCTCCTCCAGCGGTAGGTTGGGCACGTTGAGGTTCAGCACGGGCGCGTCGGGCGGGGGATCGGCCAGGATGGCCCGGGCCGCCGCCACCGCCACCTGGGCCGCCGTCTCCCACCGCTGGCCGGCCAGCATCTCGTGGTAGCCCTGGCCTTCCACGCCGAACCCGGGGACCGACTGGCTCACGGCCAGGCTGGGGATCATGCCGTTGCGGGCCGTGAGCCCCGCCCCCACTGTGCCCGAGTGGTACACCGAGCGGCCCACGTTGGCTCCCGGGTTGATGCCCGACACGATCAGGTCGGGATGGTCGCCGAAGGCGTTGAGCCGCATGAACATCACGCACAGCGCCGGTGGCCCGGTGACCGACCAGGCGGCGTGGACCCCGTCCATCGTCACCCGGTGGATCTCCGGCTTGATCACGTGGAGGGCCCCGATGGCCGCTCCCGCCCCCGAGTACTCCTGGTCGGGCGCCACCACGGTCACCTCGCCCAGCTCGGCCAGGGCCCTGGCCAGCACATGGAGACCGACGGAGTCGATCCCGTCGTCGTTGGTGACGAAGATCCGCGGGGGAGCCATCCCTCAGCCCAAGCCGCGCAGGAGCCGCAGGGACTCGTCGGCCAGCTGCTCGATCTGGACCTTGTAGGCGTCGGTGTCGACCGAGTCGTCGCCCATCACGCCCTTGAGGTAGCGGGCCATCACGCCCTCCACGATGGCGGCCAGGCGCCAGTTCTGGAAGGCCCGGTAGTAGTCGGCGTTGGTCACCTCGAACCCCGTGCGCTCGCTGTAGGCCTCGATCAGGGCCTCCCGGGTGCTGAACCCGCCCACCTCGGTGGGGGGCTGGGTGGCGCCCCGGGGCGACGGCTCACCGGGCTGGACCCAGTTGTTGAGCAGGTAGCCCACGTCGGCCAGCACGTCGCCCAGGGTGCACAGCTCCCAGTCGAGCACGGCGGCCACGGTGCACCGGGCCGGGTCGGCCAGCATGTTGCCCAGGCGGTAGTCGCCGTGGACGACGCCGGTGTAACGCTGCTCCGGTTTCGCTGCCAGCAGCAGCTCGTAGGCCTGGTCCATCGTGGGCAGCTCCCGGGTCTTGGAGTCTTCCCACTGGGTCTTCCACCGGCGGAGCTGGCGGTCGAGGTAGGCCTCCCGGCGGCCCAGGTCACCCAGGCCGATGGTGTCGGGGTCGGCCAGGTGAAGGTCGGCCAGCACGGTCACCACCGACCGGCTCACGTCGGCCCGCTGGCTGTCATCGGGCAGGTTGGCCAGCACGGTCTCGGGGTCGGCCAGCACCACCCCGTCCACGAAGCTCATGATGTAGAACGGCGCCCCGTTGACGGTGTCGTCTTCGCACAGCCCCAGGGCCGCCGGCACCGGCACCGAGGTGCGGCCCACGCCGGTGATGATCTTGTGCTCCCGGGCCATGTCGTGGGCCGTGGCCAGCACGTGGCCCAGCGGGGGCCGGCGCAGCACGAGGCGCCGCCCGGCGGCGTCGGTCACCTTGTAGGTGAGGTTGGAGTGGCCGCCCGTGATGAACTCGAAGGTGTACGGGCCCCGGGCCCCTTCGATGTTGGCGTCGAGCCAGGCCGACACCGGCTCCTGCTCGATGCCGATCACGGCGTTCGACGCCTCGTTGCGGTCAGTCATGGGCCCCATTCTTAGAGGGTCGGTGCCTGCGCCGGCAACCGCCAGCACGCGTGCTCTACCGTAAGGGGATCGACCCGCACCCGCCCCGCCCTCTGCTCCGACCCCGGCGCCCCGGACGCCGCCGCCCGACGCTCCGGCCGCGGCGGCCCGGGTTGGCGCTGGCCGCCCTGGCCCTGGCCCTGGTGGGGGCCACCGCCGGCTGCACATCGGGCGACAGTCTGAGCGAGCGCAACCGGGCCACCACCACCTCGGCCCCCGACGGCAGCGGCACCGAACCCCCTCGGCCCAACCCGGGGGTCACCCTGGCCGACCCGCCGGCCGCCGTGCGCCAGGCCGTGGCCGCCCTACCCGGCCGGCTGGCCATCGGCAGTGGCCCGGCGCTCGCCCTGGCCGACCCCGACGGCACGGACGCCGCCCCCCTGGATCAGACGGCGGGGGCCACCGTGTCGCAGCCCACGTGGTCGCACGACGGCACCCACCTGGTGTGGAGCCGCACCACCGACACCGTGGTGGAGGTGGTCGACCGTGACCTGGCCACCGGCCAGGACGCCGTGACCGACCTACTCCCCACCCCCGGCTTCTACTTCCAGTGGAGCGCCGACGACCAGACCGTGGCCTACCTGCGCACCGACCCCAACCAGGGCGGGGTGGAGCTGGGCCTGATCGACCCCGGCGCCCCGCCGGTCCGGGTGGGGGCGGCGGCGCCGGTGTTCCTCAGCTGGGCCCCCACCGTGCCGGTGCTGGCGGCCCACGTGGCCGCCGAGCAGGTGCTGGTGCTGCCCAGCCGGTTCGCCGTCCCGGGCGCCACCACGCTGCAGGACAGCTCGGTGCTCACTCCCACCGGCGCCTTCTCCGCCCCGGCCTGGGTCGACGACGCCACCGTGCTGGCCGTGTCGCCCGAGGGTCTGGTCACGATCGACGCCGCCACCGGCGTCACCACGGTGGTGGCCGAGTCGGGCAGCGGCGCCCTGCGGTTCGTGCTCAGCCCCGACCGCCAGCGGGTGGCGGTGGCCGAGGCCGGCTCGTCGGAGGCCGTGTCACCCACGGCGCTGGGCGACAAAGGCGGCGGCCCGGTGCCGATCCCGCTGGCCCCGGCGACGCCCGGGCAGGGCTCCGGGGGTGCGGGCGGCGGTGCCTCCGGGCTGCGGATCGTGGAGCTGGCCACCGGTGCCGTCACCGAGGTGACACCGAGCTCGCCGCTGGCCTTCGAGTGGGCGCCCGACAGCGTGCAGCTGGCCTGGCTGGAGGAGGGGGTGTCGGCCGCCCTGCCCCGGAACCGGTGGAACTTCTGGGACGGCCAGACGTCCACCCCGTCGGTGTCGTATCTGGTGAGCGAGACCGTGCAGACCGCCTACCTGCCGTTCTTCGAGCAGTACGCCCAGTCGATGACGGGCTGGTCGCCCGACAGCACCGCCTTCGCCTTCGCCGGCCACCCCGACGGCGGCCCCGACGGCGACGGGGTCTGGGTGCAGCTCATCGGCATCCCCGGTGCCCCACCCGTCCGCGTCGCCGACGGCGACGTCGTGGCCTGGAGCCCCTAACTCCCGGGTGCTCCGCGCCCCCGAGCTACCTACGCCGAAGGCGAGACGAAGGCTTCGGGGTGTTGGGTGAGCCAGGTGGCGGCGTCGACCGGCTCGGTCTGGTGATAGCCCTGGGGAATGCGGAGCAGGCCGACCGACGACAGGAACAGCACCTCCCAGGCGTGGTACCCGTAGTACCGGCCGGGATCGGCGGCGAGGGTGTCGGCGTAGGCCCGCACCGCCCGCACGTAGTGGTCGGAGTTGTTGTAGCCGTGGATGGCCCGGTCGAGGTCCTTCAGCGCCCCTCGCTGCTTCAGGTAGGTGGCGGCGCCGATGATGGCGTCGTGGTCCACCGTGGGGTCGCCGGTGCAGCACCCGCTCCAGGTGGAGGGCAGGAACTGCATGGGGCCCACGGCCCCGGCGGTGGAAAGGCCCCGGATGCGGCCCATGCGCGACTCCACCAGGTTGATGGCGGCCAGCACCTCCCACGGCACGCCGGTGGCGTCGGCCGCCTCGCGGTAGTAGCCCAGCAGCTCGTCGGCCGGGCGGGGGGCCCCGATGTCCCAGGCCGGCACGGTGTCGGCCAGCTTCTCCGAGTTGACCAGGGCCGACAGGTTGCGCCGGGCCTCCCAGTTGAGCTCCACCACCGGCCGTACCGGCTCGTCGACGGCGGCCGTCACCTCCGGCCCCCAGTCGGGATGCGACGACAGCACGAGGTACAGCACCTGCTGGCGCCGGCCCCAGGGGGCGGCGTCGGCCTCGGTGAGGTCGGCGCGGCCCAGCTCGGTCTCCACCCGGGTCAGCTCGGCCGCCAGCGCCGCCGGGGTGTCGGGCACGGGGGCGTCGTCGGGGCCGGTGGTGGTGGGGGCGGCGGTGGTGGCCGTGGTGGACGGGGGAGCGGGCGGTGCGGTGGGCGTGGTGCCGGTGTCGAGCGGGCCCGAGGGGCCGGCGGGGCCGGCGGTGGGGTGCGGTGGCGGCGACCGGGTCGACGGCGGCGGTGCCGTCGCCCCCCGAGCTGCAGGCGGTGGCCAGTAGGGCGGTGGCGGCCACGGTGGCCAGGGCCCGGCGGGACGGGAGCCGGAGCGACCGGGGGCGGGGGTGGCCGGTTCACGGGGTGAGCTGCCAACCCAGGCGCTCGGGCCCGATGCGAGTTGGGATAGAAGACCACGATCCAGTCGGTGTCGGCGCCGGCCTTCACCTCGATGTACCGGCCGTAGTCGCCGTCGCCGTTGAAGGCGCCGTCCCAGTTGTAGTCGGTGGAGTTCCGGGCTCAGGGTCTCGTCCACCAGGGTCACGTGGTGGTGGCCGACGGCCTCCATCGTCCACACCGCCACCGGGTCGTCGGCCGGGCTCCGGTTGGCCAGGTAGTAGTCGGCCCACAGGCCGCCGGTGAGGGGGTTGACGGGGCGGGTGGCCGACCCCGTGCCGCAGTACCAGTGGGTGCCGGTGCGGGTACCAGCGCAGATAACCGGCCAGCGGCTTGACCGTGCTGCTGCGGCGCACGTACTCGAACGACTCGGTGAAGGTGAGCACGGCGGTGCTGCGGGAGTAGCCGGCGTTGAGGGTGCGGATCCAGTCGTCGGCCCGGGTGCGGGGCACGTCGGGGCCGAGCACGTCGGCGTAGAGCCAGTCGACGAACGCCTGGTTGCTCACGATCTGGCGGGCGGTGAACTCCGGGGAGCGGAGGAAGGCGTCGGCGATCTGCTCCAGGCTCATGGCCCCGGTCTGGTACTGGCGGACCCAGTGGCGGAAGCCGTCGGCGTCGGGCTCCCGGCGGAAGAAAGCGTGGTACAGGCGGGCCACCGAGTCGGTCATGGCCGGGCACGACGACGGCTCCGACTGGGCCGCCGCCGGCGCCGGGGCCACGATGGCCGACCCGCCGACGAGGGCCGCCGCCTCCAGGCAGAGGCCGAGGCCGAGAGCGGCGGCGGCCAGCGCAGGCGGAGGGTCGGCGACGGCCCCCTCCCCGTTCGCCGGCCACCGGGTGGGTCACGGCTGGTCGCCGGTGGCGGCCGGGCGGTCGGGGTCGGACGACCAGGCCGACCAGGAGCCGACGTAGAGCCGGGGTCGGCCCCGGCCGGCGGCCTCGGCCGCCAGCACGTTGTTGCAGGCGCTGACGCCGGACCCGCAGTAGACGATGGCGTCGCCGTCTACCCCCGCCTGCTCGAAGCGTGCGGCCAGTTCGGCGGCCGGACGGAACCGCCCGTCGGCGTCGAGGTTCGCCCCGAACGGCAGGTTGATGGCACCGGGGATGTGGCCGGCCCGGGGGTCGACCGGCTCGGTGTCGCCCCGGTAACGCTCGGCCGCCCGGCTGTCGGCCACCACCCCGCCGGTGGCGATGTGGGCCACCACCTCGTCCTCGGTGACCATGGCGCCGGCCGGCCAGGGGCGGACCGGGCGGTCGACCGGGGTGGGCGCCGGCTCGGCGCCGGTGGCCAGCGGGCCGGGCCACGAGGCCAGTCCGCCGTCGAGCAGGGCGGCGGGCGCGCCCAGGATGCGCAGCATCCACACCAGGCGGCCGGCCACCATGCCGCCCAGGTCGTCGTAGGCCACCACCGGGGTGTCGGGGCCGATCCCGGCGGCGGCCAGGCCGGCGGCGAACGTGTCGGGCGACGGCATGGGGTGACGGCCGTCGGTGGGGGCGCCGTGGGTGGCCAGCACCGTGTCCATGTCGATGAACACGGCGCCCGGGATGTGCCCGGCCACGAAGGCGTCGGGCCCGGACCGGCCGTCGAGGTACCAGCGGACGTCGGCCACCACCACCGGCTCGCCCGCTTCGAGGCGGCCCTGCAACCAGGTGACGTCGACGATGGGGGGCAGGCCGGTGTCCGGGCTGGTCATGGCGCCCACGCTAGCGCCGGTTGTCGGCCCGTGGCGGGCGCGGAAACCGCGCCCCGACGGCGAACTCCGTCGAGAACTACGGCGTCTCGCCGCCTCTTTCGACAATGTTCGAGTGGGAAGCGTCGATGTACCCCGCCGCCTCCGCCGCCGTGAGGCCCCAGGTCTCGATCAGCCCCCGGGCGATGACCTCCCGGTAGGCCGGGTGGGCCGGGTGGCGGGGCACCGCCACCGGGTCGGGGCAGGTGAACGTCAGGATCGGGTGCCCGTCGGGCGCCGCTCCGAGATGGAGCAGCCGCCCGTACCAGCCGGGCCCCACGTCGAGATGGCCACCCGGCTCCAGTGCCACCGGGTCGGCTGCCCCCGACGGCAGCGGATGGCCGTTCTCCTGGCTGGCCACGTCGGCGAACTGGTCGACCGTGATCAGCCACAGCCGGCCCAGCACCTGGTCCCCGACGTCGTCCCCGGGGGCCGGGGCGGGGCCCGCCGGGTCGCGGGTCGCCGGGTCGAGGAAGGCGACGCCGCCCCCGCCCCAGCCCGACGACGAGCGGCCGAACAACAGCCGCCCGGAGAGCCGGGTTGGCGTGTCGGCCCGTGGGGGCGACGGGTCGCGGGCCCCCTCCTGCACCCGGCCGGCCGGGCTGAGGGGCACGGGGCCGCCGCTGAGATAGGTCAGGAACCGGGCCGACCACAGGTTCGACCCGTAGGCGGCGTACCACACCAGCCCACTCACGGGCCGCCCACCCGCCGGCGTAGGGCCAGCCCGATCCAGTCGCCGTTGGTCCGGCGCTCCACCACGTCGAAGCCGGGGTGGAGGGCCACGGCGTCGGCCTCCTGGGTGGCGAGCAGCCCGGCCAGCACCAGGGCCCCGCCTGGCGCCACCAGCGGGCTGATCAGGGGGGCCACCTCCCGCTGCTCGCCCAGCACCAGGTTCGCCACCACCACGGCGAAGCGGCGCCGGGGCGGCAGCTCACCGCCGCCCCACTCCCACAGGCGGCGCTGACCGGGCGGGGCCGACGGCGACGGGGCGGCGCTGGGCGGAGGCGGGAGCTCGCCCGAGACCTCGATCGGCACCGAGCGGGTCAGCCGCCGGGCCGTGGTCACGTTGATCAGAGCCACCCGGCGGGCCTCGGGGTCGGTGTCGACCGCCACCACCGGCCCCGCCCCCAGGGCCCGGGCCCCGAGCGCCAGCACCCCGGTGCCGGTGCCGACGTCGAGCACGGCGGCCCCCGGCCGCACCATCACCGCCAGCAGGTCGAGCGCGAGGCGGGTGCTGGCGTGGTTGCCGTCACCGAAGGCGCCGCCCACCAGCAGCTCGAGGCGGTGGCCGCCCACGTCCATCGTCACCGTGCGGTCGGGGTCGAGCCAGTCGTGGTCGTCGGCCGGGGCCACGGTCACCTCGGCGGTCGGGGCGCCCGAGGGACTGGTCCAGCGTCGCACCGCCTCCGCCGCCGCTTCGGCCTCGGGGCCGGTGGCGAAGCCGGCCACGATCTCGACCGACCCGGTGGCAGGATTCCCCTCCCCTGGAGGTGCCCCGTTCGTGTCCGAGGGACCAGAATCGGATTCCGTGACTGTGGTGCCGCCCCGGGCGATCTCGGCCAGACCGGTAGCGTGCTGATCCCACAGCAGGGCGCCGAGCGCTTCGGAGTCCACCGACGGCACCGTGGTGCGCAGGATCCATCCCATGTCGGCCGAGGCTAGGAGATGATGCCCCCGTGAGCGATATGCACGCCGCCATCGACATCGGCACGAACTCGTTTCACCTGGTGGTGGCCCGGGCCCTCGACGGGGGCGGGTTCGACGTGGTCACCACCGAGAAGGAGATGGTGCGCCTCGGCTCCGGCGGCGGCGACATGAAGCTGCTGGCCCCCGAGGCCATCGAGCGGGCGGTGGGGGCCCTGACCCGCATGATCGGCGTGGCCGCCAGCTACGGGGCCGACGTCACCGCCGTGGCCACCAGCGCCGTGCGGGAGGCGGAGAACCGCGACGATCTGGTGGTGCGGGTGCAGCGGGAGCTGGGTCTGAGCATCGAGGTGATCAGCGGGCTGGAGGAGGCCCGGTTGATCTTCCAAGGGGTGCGCCACGCCGTGTCCATGGTCGACCGGCGGGCGCTGGTGGTCGACATCGGGGGCGGCAGCACCGAGTTCGTGGTGGGCGAGCAGGGTGAGCTGGTGGAGGCCCGGAGCCTGCGTCTGGGCGCCATCCGCCTCACCGAGCGGTTCCTGCCTCCGGGGGGCGATGCCCCGCCGCCGGCCGCCGCCGTGGCCGAGTGCCGCACCTTCCTCCAGGGGGCGCTCAGCGGCGTGGCCCGGGATCTGGGCGGCCACCGCCCCGAGCTGGCCGTGGGCAGCTCGGGCACGATCGAGTCGATCGCCCTGATGGTGGCGGCCGACCGGGGGGTGGATCTGCGCCAGATCAACGGGTTCTCGTTCACCGCCACCGAGCTGGCGGCGGTGGTGGACCGGGTGCTCAGCCTGCCGGCCAGCGGTCGGCGCCGGATCCGGGGGCTGGACGAGCGTCGGGTCGACATCATCGTGGGCGGGGTCCTGCTGCTGCAGGAGATCTTCGACGCCTTCGGGCTGGAGGCGATGACAGTGTCGGATCTGGCCCTGCGGGAGGGGGTGCTCTACGACCGGTTCCCGGCCGGCCCCGAGGCCACCCGCAACATGCGACGCACCGCCGCCCGCCGCCTGGCCCGCCAGCTCGACCCCGACTTCACCCACGCCGAAACGTCGTCCCGCCTCGCCCTCCAGCTCTTCGACCGCACAGCCGACCTGCACCAGCTCGGACCCGAGGCCCGGGAGCTGCTCGACCTGGCGGCCCTGGTCCACAACGTGGGCATGTTCATCTCCCACTCCGGCCACCACAAGCACTCGTGGTACATCATCCGCAACACCGAGCAGCTCACCGGATTCACCCAGCGGGAGATCGAGCTGATCGCCCTGGTGGCCCGGTACCACCGCAAGAGCCATCCCAGCGACCGCCATCCCGAGCTGGCCGGGGTGCCCGAGGCCGACCGGCGGCTGGTGCGGATCCTGGCCGGGCTGCTGCGGGTGGCGATCGGGCTCGACCGGCGCCACACCGGCCGGGTGGCGGCCGTGGCCGTGCGCGTCGAGCCGATCGCGGGCGACACAACCGACGCCGGGCCGGGGGTGGCGGCCAAGGCCGGGAGCCGGCGGGGCGGAAAGGTCGACGGCAAGGGCGGGGGCCGGCCCGACGCGGGGGGCCAGCGGCTGGTGATCGAGCCCGTCGTCACCGGGTGGGGAGACCTGGACCTCGAGATCTACTCGGCCAACGAGCGGGCCGACCTGCTGTCGGTCGCCCTCGGCGTGGAGGTGGAGGTCCGTCGACGTCAGCCCGGCGCCTGACCGGGCCCCGCTCGGATCGCGACACGGTGCCAGGTGACGTCGCGGTCGGCGCGCTCAGCGCACAGTTCGTGACACGGTTCGAGCCGTGTCGCGGGCTCAGGCGGCGGAGCGGGCCTCGTGGGCCAGGAGCCAGCGTTTGACGTCGAGGCCCCAGTAGTAGCCGGCGAGGGAGCCGTCGCGCCGCTGGGCCCGGTGGCAGGGGACGACGGGCGACACGAGGTTGCGACCGCAGGCGGTGCCGGCGGCCCGCACCGCGCCGGGGCGGCTGGTGGCCGCCGCCAGCTCGGTGTACGTGCGGACCTGGCCGGCCGGGATGGCCCGCAGCGCCGCCCACACCTCCTGCTGGAGGGGGGTGCCGGGCTGGATGACGGGGATGGCGTCGAGGGCGTCGAGCTGGCCGGCGAGGTAGCTGATCACGGCCCGGCTGAGGGGGCCCAGGTCGGCTCGGATCCGGAGCTCGTCCCGCTGGGTCGGCGTGAGCCGGGCGGCGAGCACGTCGGGCGGGCAGAACCCGCCGGCGGCCAGGGCCTCGCCCTCGCTGACCAGGGTGAGCGGCCCCACCGGTGTGTCCAGCGTGCACTGCGCCACCAGCGGCAGGGCCGGCCGGCGAGCCGGCGACCGGGGAGGCCCGGGCATCACCGATCGGGCGGGGGCGCTGGCGGGGGAGGGGGTCGTGGCGGGGGAGATACGGGGCGGGGTCATGGGCCGGGGGTTCCTTCCGGGCGGGGGGCGGTGGCTCGACGGCGGCGGGGTTGCGGGGGTGGGGCGGTGCGCCACAGGAGCAGGGCGGCGTAGGACCGCCAGGGTCGCCAGGCTTGGGCCCGCCGCTCCAGATGGGCGGCGGGCAGCCCGAGCGACTGACGCAGCACCAGGTCGCCGGTGGGCCAGCCGTCGCCGTGGCCCACCACCCGCATCGTGACGTACCCCGCCGTCCAGGGCCCGATCCCGGGGAGGACGACGAGCTGGCGGGTCAGCTCGTCGGGATCGGCGTCGGGCCCGAGCCCCACCCGGCCCTCGGCCACGGCCCGGGCCAGCTGGCGGATCGTCTCACGGCGGGAGGCCGGCATCCCCAGACTGTCGAGGGGGGCCTCGGCCACGGCGGCGGCGGTGGGGAAGGCGGGCACGTCGACAACGTCGGCCGGGCCGGCGCCGCCGTCGGTGGCCACCAGGGCCACGAGGCGGCCCAGCAGGGTGCGGGCGGCGGCCACGGTGACCTGCTGGCCCACCACGGCCCGCACCGTCAGCTCGAACGGGTCGAAGGTGCCAGGCAACCGGGACGGCCCCACCAGGGCCAACCGCTCGGCCAGCTCCGGGTCGGTGGCCAGGTGCCCGGTCACCGGCTCCAGGTCGGTGTCGAGGTCGGCCACCCGTCGCACGGCCCGCCACCACCTCGTGGTCGCCGCCGGGCTGGTCGCCGCCGGGCTGGTCACCGCGCTGGCTGGGCGCTGGTCAGCGCGGGCTGTGGCGGGACGGTGGAGCCGCAGGCTGAGCCAGCGGGCGTCGGGGTCGGGGGCGGCCCGCAGCTCCAGCCGGCCCCCATCGGGCAGGTTGCGGTGGAACGCGCCGCCCTCGGCCCGCTCCAGCCCGGGTATGGCCCGGGTGGCCAGGAACTCGATGAGGGGCCCGGCCCGGGCCGGGCCGCGACTGGCCAGACGGACCTCGCCCCCAGGGGTTTCAGCGTTGGCACCACTCGCGATGCGGGAAAGGCTACTCTCGGAGCTGAGCGGTGGAGCCGGGGCGGCCAATGACAGCCGGCCTCTGACCGAGGCCGTATCACCACCAGGAGGGTCGGCCGTGCGACTACCCCCCGTCATGCTCGCTTTCACCACCATCATCGGGCTCGCCGCCAGCGGCTGCAGCGCCGGTACCCCGGCGCCCACCGCCACCACCAACGGGGCCCAGACCAGGGCCGAGACGATGATCGCCGGTGAGCTGGCGACCGCCGTCGGCCTCGGGCCACTCACCCCGGCCTGCACCGTTCCGGGCGCCGTCGACATCGGCGTCTCGTTCACCTGCACCGCGGCCCGGACCACCCAGCCTCCGGGCGACCCGATCCAGATCACGGGCACCATCAACCCCGACGGCCACCTCGGCCTGGTCACGTCGAACCTGATCAGCGCGGCCGCGCTGCCCAGCTTCGAGCGCCAGGCGGCCTCGCAGCTCAACGAGTCGGCCGGGGCCAACTTCACCGCCGACTCGGTCGACTGCGGCAACACTTCGGTGGTGCTGGGGGCCGACAAGGTACTGCGGTGCGCCCTGATCATGCCGGCCAGCGGCCAGGTCTACGACCTCGACCTGGCCGTCACCGATCTCGACGGCCGCCACTTCGCCCTCAAGGTGGCCGACGCCCCCCGAGCCTGATCTGGAGTCCCCGGCCGTCACCGGCGACGGGCCGGGACACCAGATCCGGGGATGACGGGGTCAGTACGGCTCGAAGGTGATGGTTCCGTTGTCGGGGTCGGCGGCGGTGAGGCGGAGGTCGACCTCCTGGGCCAGGCGCCAGTGGTCGCCGGCCACCGTGGCCACCACGGCCGGGTCGGCGATCTGGACCTGGGCCCGGTTGCGTCCGAGGTCGACCACCGTGCCGGTGAACCGCTGGCCAACGCAGGGCGCCAGCACCACGGCCTCGGCGTAGTCGAGCAGGGCCCGCTCCAGGGTCGACTCCCGCTGACCGGCCTGGCCCATCAGCGTGGGCAGCTCGTCGAGGGCCTCCAGGGCCCAGCCCGGCGGCCGGGTTTCGGCGTGGAGGGCGAGCAGGATCTCGTTGCCGAACCGGTCGACCAGGCGACGCAGCGGCGCCGTGACGTGGGCGTAGACCGAGGCGATGGCGCCGTGCTCGGGGTGATCGGGCACCGTGCCGTCGAACCCGACGTAGCCGGCGCCCCGCAGGGTGTGGGCGGCCTGGATCAGGAACGCCGCCGCCCGGGGGCTGGCGTCGCCGGCCAGACCCCGCACGAAGGCGGGGTACGGCTGCTCCCGGGGCCACGACAGGCCGAGGGCCCGGGCCGTGCGACGGAGCGTGGTGATGGCGTCGGGCGCCGCCGCCGGCAGAGTGCGCAGGATCCCCACCTTGGCCTCCACCATCGTGCGGCCGGCCACCATCCCGGTGAGGAGCGACAGCTGGGCGTTCCAACCCTCCACCGGCAGCGGTAGCTCGAAGGCCAGCCGGTAGGTGCCGTCGGCCTCCTCCTCCACCCGCTGGGCCGGCAGGTTGAGGCTGATCCCGCCCCGCTCCTCCTCCCGGGCCTGGCGTTGGCCACCCACCGCGGCCAGCAGCGCGATCGAGCCGGCGACCTCCGTCGGCACCTGGCCCGTGCCGTCGATGGCAGCCTGGGCCTGGGCGTAGGAGATGGCGGCCCGGGTGCGCACCACGGCCCGCTCCACGTGCCAGCTCACCGGCTCGGCCCGCTCGTCGAGGTCGATCGTCCACAGCAGGGCCGCCTTGTCGCTCCCCGGCAGCAGGCTGATGCGGTCCTCGCTCAACACCGTCGGGTGGAGCGGGGCCCGCCCGTCCGGGCTGTAGAGCGTCACCCCTCGGCGCCGGGCCTCGGCGTCGACCGCCCCGCCGGGAGCCACGAAGGCGGCCACGTCGGCGATGGCGTAGTGGAACCGGTAGCCGTCGCCCCGCCGCTCCAGGCACAACGCCTGGTCGAGGTCGGTGGATCCGGCCGGGTCGATGGCCACCAGGGCCACGTGACGGGCGTCGCGCCGCTCGGCCAGCCCCGGCGACGGTCGGGCCGCCGCCGCCTCGGCCTCCACCTCGGGGGGGAAGGCCTCGGGCACGGCCAGCTTGCGCCGGATCCGGGCGAACCCGGCCTCGATGGGGCTGGGGGCACTGAGGTGGACGTGAGGCATGGTGACCGATGCCGGAACGGGGAGCAACCCGACGGGCTGCCGGGCCCCTACTCGTGGGCCTGGGCCGACGGCGCCCGGCCGTACAGGCCGAGGGCCTCGGTGAGGGCGTCGTTGGCCTTGTAGGCCTCGTCGGCGGTGGGGAACGTGCCGTCGCGCACGTCGGCGGCGTACTGGGCGAGGGCCGCCGTCTGGTCGTCGAAGGCGTTGCCGTAGCGGCGCACGAACTTCGGCTTGAACCGGTTCTCCAGGCCCACCAGGTCGGCGTACACCAGCACCTGGCCGTCGCAACCGGGGCCGGCCCCGATACCGATGGTGGGGATCTCGATGGCCTCGGTCACCAGCTCACCCACCACGTCGGGCACGCCCTCGATGACCACGGCGAAGCAGCCGGCCTCCTGGAGGGCCTTGGCGTCGTCGGCCAGGCGGCGGGCGGCCTCGGCCTCCCGGCCCTGCACCTTGAACCCGCCCATCACGTGGGTGCTCTGGGGGGTCAGGCCGATGTGGCCCATCACCGGGATCTCGGCCGCCGCGATGGCCTCCACCATCGGGCACCGCTTGGCCCCGCCCTCCAGCTTCACGCAGTGGGCGCCGGCCCGGACCAGCTTGGCCGCGTTCTCGACCGTGCGCCGGGGGGTGAGGTGGTAGGTCATCCAGGGCATGTCGCCCACCACCACCGCCGTCGGCTTGGCCCGGGCCACCGCCCCGGTGTGATGGGCCATGTCGTCGATCGTCACCTGGAGGGTGTCGTCGTAGCCCAGCACGGTCATCGCCAGGGAGTCGCCGACCAGGATGAGGTCGACGTCGGCGGCGGTGGCCACCCGGGCCGACGGGGCGTCGTAGGCGGTCACCATCACCAGGGGAGCGCTCCCGTTGCGCCGCTTGGATGACCGGATGCCGGGGACGGTTCTGGGGGTGCTCACGCGGGCGTTCCTAGCGGTCGGGAGGAGCCGGTGTCGACTCCGCAGTTGTCGATCAGCCGGGTGGTGCCGACCCGGGCGGCGATGAGGAGGCGGGTAGGGGATCCGAGAACGGCTGGCACCTCGAGCGTGTGGGGGTCCACCGCCGCCGCGTAGTCGAGGGTTGCCAGAGGCTCGGCCGCCACCACCGACGTCATGACGCCGCTGACCCGCTGCGGGTCGCGCTCCCCGTCGAGAATCGCCCTCGCGCCGGCGTCGAGGGCCCGGCGCAACACCACGGCGGCGGCCCGCTGGGCCGGATCGAGGTAGACGTTGCGGCTCGACATGGCCAGCCCGTCGGTCTCCCGCACGATGGGACAGCCGACGACCTCCACCGGGATGGCCAGATCGGCCGTCATCCGGGTGATGATGGCCAGCTGCTGGTAGTCCTTCTCGCCGAAGTAGGCCCGGCACGGGCCCACGATGTTGAACAGCTTGGTGACCACGGTGGACACCCCGTCGAAATGGGTGGGGCGGCTGGCCCCGTCCCACCGGGCCGACAGCTCGGCCACCGACACGGTGGTGATCATCGGCCGGGGGTACATCTCGGTGACGTCGGGCGTGAACAGCAGGTGGACGCCGTTGGCCCCGGCCACGGCGATGTCGCGCTCCAGATCCCGGGGGTAGCTGGCCAGATCTTCGGTGGGGGCGAACTGAAGGGGGTTGACGAAGATCGAGGCCACGACCACGTCGTTGGCGGCGGCCGCCGCCCGCATCAACGACCCGTGCCCGTCGTGGAGGTAGCCCATGGTGGGGACGAACCCGACGGTTCGGCCGGCCCGGCGCTCGGCGTCGAGCCGCGCCCGCAGCTCGGCGATCGTGGGGACCAGCGTGGGAGTGGTGGGGGTGACGGCGAGGGCCTCGGTGCTCACGGTGCGGGTCTGCTCGCGGTAGGGAGGGCGACCGGCGAGCCGGGCCGCCTCGTTGGCCAGGACGAGGTACAGGGTTCGCTCATCGGTCGGCAGTGCCTCCAGATGCAGGGAAATGGTCGAGGAGTCCCCCCGAGCCGCCGGTCCTGTCAGTGACGGTAGCGGACCCGACCGCCGAACGTTTTCCAGCGTCGTTTCCATCAGGTCCCAGTAGGCGTCGAGGGGCACGCCGGCCCGGCCCGCCAGCCGCTCGACCTGGGCACACAGGGCCACCAGGTGGTTGGCGGCCACCGCCGCCGCGGCGTGATAGAGGGCGCGGCTGTCGTCGCCCACACTCACCGGGCGCCCGCCCAGGGCGGCCACGATCCGCTCCGCCACCGGGTCGCCGGCCACGGCGAACACCCCGCCCCGGCGTAGCTTGCCGGCGCCGGTCTCGGGGTCGGGGAGCGACATGAGCGGGTGCACCGAGCCGCGGCGCTCGTGCGGTGCGAGCACGTCGAGGCCCTTGGCCCCCGACGCGTGGACCACCACCGCCCGCCCCGGAGCGATGGCGGCGGCCACGGCGGCGATCCGGTCGTCGGGGACGGTGATCAGCACCACGTCGCAGTCGGCGGCGGCCGGGCCCAGGTCGTCATGGCGGCCGAGCGTGGCCACGCACCGCCATCCACTGGCCGTCAGGGCACCGGCGAACGACAATCCGGCCCGGCCGGGCCCGACCACGGTGAACAGCACGCCCTGCAGTTCAGTAGGTGGAGAGGTTGCCGTCCACTCGGGCCAGCACCTCGGTCAGCACCGCCCGTTCCTCCGGCTTCACCAGCGACCAGAGCAGATCGCGGATGTCGCTCACGTGGCCCGGGGCGGCGGCGGCCAGCGCCTTGGCCCCGTTGTCGGTGAGGATGGCGAACAGACCCCGACGGTCGTCCTCGCACTCCTGGCGGGTGACGTAGTCGAGCTCGGCCAGACGGTCGACCCGGTACGTGAGCCGGCTGCGGGACACGAGCACCTGCTCGGCCAGCTCGCTCATGCGCAGCCGGTTTGAGGGGGCGCCCGACAGCATCGACAGGATGTCGAAATCGGTCAGCGAGAGCTGGGAGCGCTGCTGGAGCTCATGATCGAGCCGTTCCAGCAGGCGGGTGGAGGCGGAGAGGAAGAGGCGCCACAGCCGATGATCTTCCTCGCTGAAGCCCAGATCCATCGCGACCAATACTAGAGGTCGAACGGGTCGTTGTAGGGATCCTGTCAGGATTTCTTTCCGATTTGGATTTAAAGCATCACCGTTGACCGAATTACTTGGAGGTGAAATGGTAGGTGGGATCCAATTTGTGGTGAGTGTCGTGTTTTTGCTTTTACCGGCGCTGACAGCTCGGGCACCAGGTGGTGGTTCGGGCATCGAGCACTGCCGAGCGGAGTGTGGTGCCACAGCGAAAGCACGGGGCACCTGCCCGTCCATACACGGCCAACCTCAACTGGTTCGAACCTGAACCGCCAGCGAGGTTCCGGTAGTCGCGAAAAGTCGTTCCCCCATTGTCTATTCCTTGACCAAGAACCTGGCGAAGTGCTTCCAACAAACGGGTAGCCCGAACGAGCCCGATTGACAGAGTGAATGGACTGATTCCAGCCAGCCACAGAGCTTCATCGGCGTAGATGTTGCCAACGCCAGCGATCGGCCGCTGGGAAAGCAGCTGAGTCTTCAGGCGGCGGCGACTCTTGGAGAGGTTCAACCAGAGCTGCCGTCCGTCGAGATCGGGATCGAATGGTTCAGGGCCGGCTGCGGCCAGAGCAGGGATGCCCTGATATGCGCCGGCCAGCACCACCCGGATGCGGCCGAAACGGCGGACGTCGTGGAACAGCAGGGTCTCGGTGGCCTGGCCGTCCTGCCCGTCGGCCGGCGCCAGGCGCCACCACGCCCGCAGGTGGGGGTCGGCGTCGACGTCGGGGCTGGGGTGGAAGCTGAGCGCTCCCGTCATCCCCAGGTGGATCACCAGCTCCCGGCCATCGTCCGTGCCCAGCAGGAGGAACTTGCCCCGCCGTCCGGCGGTGAGGAGCCGGGCGCCGGTGACGTCCCGGGCCGGGGTGAACTTGGCCGACGGGTGGGAGCCGGCCTCGGTCACCCGGCGCCCGCCGAGCACCCCCTCGAGCTGGCGCCGGATCGTCTCGACCTCGGGCAGCTCGGGCACGGTGGGGGCTCAGGCGCTGGTGCGGGCGGGGCGGGCGGTGAGCACGGCGGTGGCGGCGGCCCGGCCCGAGGCGATGGCGCCGTTGATCGACGGGTCGGCCAGATGGTCGCCGCACACCCACACCGCCGCTGCCCCGGAGTCGTCGGTGGGGTGCAGCTCGGCGTCGAGGGCGGCCACCAGCGAGCGGGGCGTTCCCAGCGGTACCAACGGATGGGATTGGGCGATCTCGTCGACCCGTAGCGTGGCCCAGGTGTCGGCCACCGGGCCGTACCAACCCCGCAGCTGGCCGCGCAGGGCCTCCACCAGATCGGGGCCCGTGCCCGGCGCCGACACGGCGATGGTGGACGACCCGGCTGGGGCGTAGGCGGGCGATACGGCGCTCATCACGGCCAGGGAGCTGGGCGGGCCGGACGCCGGGCCTTCGCCGTTGAGGACGAGGATCGCCTCCGCCACCGGGGCCTCGGGGGCGGCCAGCCACACGGTGGTGGAGCTGCGCCAGCCTGGATCATCGAGGCCGCACAGCCGGCTCGCCGCCGACCGGTCGGTGGCCACCACCACGGCGTCGGCCACCACCCGCTCGCCCCCGGCCAGCGTGAGGGACCCGGCCCCCACCGCCGCCACCGGCTCGCCAATGGCCACCGCCCCCTCGGGCAGGCGGCCCGCCAGTTGGGTCGGGATGGCACCCATGCCCCGCGCCGGCACGCCGGCCGGGCCGGCCGACAGCATCCGGAACACGAACTCGAGCACCCGGCTCGACACGCCCAGCTCGGGGTCGAGGGTGATCCCGGTGAACAGCGGACCGAGGAGCCCCTCGATCATGGCCGGGGAGAACCCGGCCGCCTCCAGCCGCTGGCGGGCCGTGGTCTCGGGCCGGGTCCACACGGCGCCCATCGGGCCCCGGCGGACGGCCTGGCGGAACGACAGGATGCGGAGCTTGTCGGCCAGCGTGCCCACCGGCGCCCGCAGGGTGGTGAGTGCCGTGCCGGGGGCCTGGAGGGGGTCGCCCAGGCGGTGGAAGCGGCCGTCCCGCCGGACCAGGGCGCCGGGGGCGAACCAGCGCATGTCGAGCCGGTCGAGGTCGATCAGGGTGCCGGCGTCGGGGTAGGCGGCCAGCATGATCTGGAAGCCCCGATCGCACAGGTGACCGTCGATCTCGTCGGTGGCCACCCGGCCGCCCGGCCGGTCGGCCGCCTCGAAGACCTGAACGGTGTGGCCGGCTTCGTGCAGCTCCACGGCAGCGGCCAGCCCGGCGAGACCTGCTCCCACAATGGCGATGTCCACAGCGGCCGACCCTACCAGCGCGGCTCGGGGGTGCGGCTGCTCGGGCGGGCCCGCGCTCCGGCTCCGTGGGCTACGGTCGGCCGGCGTGGGCCGCCGGCCCGGTGGAGGGGGTTGAAGACGATGACGAGCACGGATCCTTCCGGGTTCGACGAGCTGCCGACGCCGGCCCTGGTGGTGGACCGGCCGGTGTTCGAATCCAACCTGGCCACGATGACGGAGGCCCGGCCCGGCGGCTCGCTGCGGCCCCACCTCAAGGCGTTCAAGTCCACCGCCATCGCCCGCCGCCTGCTGGCCGCCGGTCACGACCGGTTCTGCGCCGCCACCATCCGGGAGCTCGAGGGGATGGCGGCGGCCGGGATCGAGGCCGACCTCCTGCTGGCCAACGAGGTGGTGGACTGCACCCGCCTGGGGCGGCTGGCGGCCGACGGGCACCGGATCACGGTGGCCGTCGACTCACCCGAGACGATCCGGGCCGCCGCCGCCGGCGGGGTGCGGGACGTGCTGATAGACGTGGAGGTGGGGCTTCCCCGCTGCGGGTGCGCGGTGGAGGAGGCGGGGCCCCTGGCCGACGCCGCCCGGGCCGCCGGGCTGACCGTGCGGGGGGTGATGGGCTACGAGGGCCACCTGATGATGGTGGCCGACCCGGGGGAGCGGGCGGGCCGGGTGGAGCGGTCGATGACGAAGCTGTTGGAGGCCCACGCTGCCGTGGGGGGCGACATCGTGTCGGCCGGCGGCACCGGTACCTACGCCGTCAACACCTGGGCCAACGAGATCCAGGCCGGCTCCTACCTCCTGATGGACACCCAGTACGCCACGCTGGAGGTGCCCTTCCGCATCGCCCTGGGCGTGGTGGCCACCGTGATCTCGGTCAGCCGCAAGGGCTGGTTCGTGGTCGACGCCGGGCTCAAGGCGTTCGGCATGGACCACGGCAACCCCACCTGGCCCCAGGGCGAGCTGCAGTTCTGCTCCGACGAGCACAGCACGCTCAAGCCGTTCGACGGCGACCCGCTGCCGGCCGTGGGCGACCGGATCCGGCTGTTGCCGGCCCACGTCGATCCCACGGTGGCCAAGCACGAGCAGTACTGGGTGCTCGACGGCGACACCGTGGTCGACCGCTGGCCCGTCGACCTCCGCCACTGGTAGCCGCTACCCGCAGGTGGGCGCTCGGGGGCCCTCCGGCCTCCGGGCCGAACTCTGTCGCGAAAAGCCGCCACTGCCGGTAGTTCGCGACAAGGTTCGCTGGCGGGGCGCGTTTCGCGCCGCTCGACCGGGCCGTTCGACGGCGTCAGCGGCCCATGTGGAGGCCGTCGCCGTTGAGCGACAGGCGGGGGCCGTAGCGGGGGGCCGGGCCGGCGGCCTTGACCAGGCGGACGACCCGCCACCGGTGCCCGGCCCACGGGGCCAGCAGCTCCAGCATCCGCTCGTCGGTGCCCCGTGGCTCGCCGGCCAGATGCCAGGCGACCCCGTTGGGCAGGTGGAAGTCGCCCACCGGCACGGCGTCGGGGTCGCCCACAGTCACCGCGCTGACCATGGCCGACGTCCACGGCCCGATCCCGGCGATCGCCTCCAGCCGGCGGCGGAGCTGCTCGGGGGGCCGCTCCTCCAGGCCGGTCAGGCGGGGCATCTCCCGGGCCACCCGGATCAGGATGGTGGCCCGCTTGCGCTCCACCCCCAGTGGGTGGAAGTGGTGGTAGCCCAGCTCGGCCACCCGCTCCGGCGGCGGTAGCAGCCACGACTCCCGGGGCCCCGGGGCCCGTTCCCCGTGGCGGCGGGCCAGGGCCCGGCGGGCCCGGCGGGCGTTGGCCGTCTGCACCTTCTGGCCCAGCACGGCGCCCACCAGGGCGTCCCACAGGCGGTCGGTGCGGGCCAGGCGGAACGGGCTGCGGCGCCACAGCTCGCCCAGCGGGCCCGGTGGGGGCTCGAAACCGGAGGGGTCGTCGTCGGCTCCCAGCAGGCGGGGGGCCTGGGCCACCAGCCAGCCCGCCCCCGGGCCCCAGGCCCGGGCCTCGACCGTGAGCGGATCGAGCCGGGACAGGGCCAGCGAGCCGGGGCCATCGGGGGTGCGGGTGGCCCACCAGGCTTCGGTGGGGCCCACCAGCACCGGGTTCTTGGCCCCCCGCACCGTGTCGGCCAGCCGCAGCCCGGCCGCCACCTCCACCCGGGCCGCATGGTCGGGGGCCAGGTCTCGGCCCATCGTCGCCCCGAACGTCATGCGTCCGACGCTACCCGCCGAACTCAGGT
>CAVTAP010000013.1:0-619787 GCA_963732695.1 uncultured Actinomycetota bacterium
CACCGCAAACCCCGTGGTGACTAGACTCCCCTCCGTCCCGCCAGACGCCACGCCCTCCCGAGGCATCGCGGTGGCGGCTCACCCGCTGCACAGCCGATCGAGACGGGGGCAGGCTTTGGCATCGAGCACAGGGCGACTGCACGATGGTGACACCCACGCCTCCCCACCTGGAGACCTCTGATCGCCGCCGGGGCACAGGTGGTGGTCCGCGACGAGGAGTGGCTGGTCAACCAGGTGCAGCAGACCCCGTCCGACGGGCTGCTGGTCCGCTGCATCGGCGTGTCGGCCCTGGTCCGTGACACCGAGGCCACGTTCTTCACCCACCTCGACCGGGTCGAGCCGCTGAAGCCGGAGGAGACGGTCCTCGTCGCCGACCCGTCGCCCCAGTTCCGCACGTCCCGCCTCTACCTCGAGGCCCTGATCCGCCGCACCCCGGTGCCGGTGACCGAGACCGGGCTGGCCGTGTCGGACGATCAGCTCCTCGACCCGCTCGACTACCAGCACCGGGCCGTGCACAAGGCCCTCACCGGGCTCCGCCCCCGCCTCCTGATCGCCGACGCCGTCGGCCTGGGCAAGACCCTCGAGGTCGGCCTGATCCTGTCGGAGCTGATCCGCCGGGGCCGGGGCGAGCGCATCCTGGTCGTCACCCCCCGCCACATCCTGGAGCAGTTCCAGCACGAGCTGTGGACCCGGTTCGCCATCCCGCTCGTCCGCCTCGACTCCGAAGGCATCCAGCGGGTCCGCCGGGAGATCCCGGCCAACCGCAACCCGTTCACGTTCTACAAGCGGGCGATCATCTCGATCGACACCCTCAAGAACGCCGGCCGCTACCGCCACCACCTGGAGCAGATCCGCTGGGATGCGGTGGTGATCGACGAGTGCCACAACCTGGTCAACCGGGGCACGCTCAACAACCAGCTGGCCCGGGTGCTGGCCCCCCGCACCGAGGCCCTGCTGCTCACGCGCGCCACCCCCCACAACGGCGACCCCGATCGCTTCGCCGAGCTGATCCGCCTGCTCGACCCCACCGCCATCGTCGACCCCAAGCACATCGACGAGCCGTCGATCGCCCACCTCTACGTGCGCCGCCACAAGCACCACGACGACGTGGCGTCCGAGGTCGGCCGCCTCGTGGGCCGAGCGCCGCCCGCCCCAGGCCATCCGGGTGCCCGCCTCCCCCGAGGAGGACGCGGTGCTGGCCGAGATCGCCGACGTGTGGACCCATCCCCGCTCCGGGCGGGCCCCCACCTCGGGCCGGGGCCGGACCCTGTTCCCCTGGACCCTGTTCAAGGCGGCCCTGTCGTCGCACCGGGCGCTGGCCCAGACGATCGAGAACCGCCGCAAGGCCCTGGCCCACCCGACTCCGTCGGCACCGGCCACCGCAGCGAGCGGCAGCATCGGCCTCTCGACGACACGAACGACACGGCCGAGGACGAGCGCCGCTCGCACCGCCTCGGCCGAGGCGCTGCGACCGCTGGCGATCGAGCGATCACCGACCGTCGGCCTCCAAGCTCGCCGCTCTGGTCGAGCGAGCTGCGCACGATCGGGGTCGGCGGCCGCGTCGACCACCCGGGTGGTGGTGTTCTCCGAGCGGATCGCCACCCTCGACTGGTTGGCCGCCACCGTGCCCGCCGCGCTCGGCCTGAAGCCCGACCAGGTGCGGGTCCTGCACGGCGGCATGGCCGACGTGAAGCAGATGGACGTGATCGAGGAGTTCGGCCTGGCCGACTCGAAGGTCCGCCTGCTGCTCACCGGCGACATGGCGTCGGAGGGGGTGAACCTGCACCGCCAGTGCCACCACCTGATCCACTTCGACCTGCCGTGGTCGCTGATCACGATCGAGCAGCGCAACGGCCGCATCGACCGCTACGGCCAGCTCGAACGCCCCCGAGATCCGGGCCCTGCTGCTGACCCCGACCCGGCCCGACCTCGACGGCGACATGCGGGTGATCGCCAAGCTCCTGGAGCGGGAGCACGAGGCCCACCGGGCCTTCGGCGACTCCGGCTCCCTGCTCGGGCTCCATTCGGCCGAGGCCGAGGAGGAGCACATGGCCGGCGCCATGGCCGACGGGGTCGACCCCGATGACGCCATCCCCGACGACGCCGGTCAAGGCGTTCGACCTGCTGGCCCTCCTGGCCGGCGGCACCGGCCACGCCCCGGTGCCCTCGTTCCGAGCCGCCGTCGCTGTTCGACTCGACCCTGGCCTTCGTCGACGAGGCCCTGGCCGGCGCGTTCACCGATCCCGACACCCTGCTCGACCGGCGCCGGGAGCCGGCCCACCCCGAGCTGCTGTCGCTCCAGCCGCCCCGGGACCTGGTCAAGCGGTTCGCCGCCCTGCCCCGGACCTACCTCGACGAGCAGAAGATCACCGAGCGGTTCCGCCTCACCGCCGACCGCCAGGCGGCCGACGCCCACCTGGAACGGGCCCGGGACTCCACCAACTCGTCGTGGCCCGAGATCGGGTACCTGTCGCCGCTGCACCCGTTCCTCGACTGGCTGGCCGACAAGGTGCTGCTGGCCGTGGGCCGCAACCAGGCCCCGGTGGTGGTGGCCGGGGTGGAGCGGCCCACGTTCTGCGTGCAGGGCCTCTACTCCAACGGGCGGGGCCAACCCCAGCTCGTGGCGTGGCTGGCCGTCGACGACGCCGGCCACGCGATCGACGACCTGTTCGCCGTGCTCGACCGGGCCGGGGTGCGGGCCGGGATGGCCAACCCCGGCACCCCGATCGACACCTGGCCCCGCTCCAGGCCGCCCTGCCCGGGGCGGTGGCGGCGGCCCGGGCCGAGCTGGCCCGCCGGAAGGACGCCCACGAGGCCGAGCTCGACCGGCGCCTGGCCGAACCGGCCGAGCGGCTCGACGGCTGGGTGGCCCGGTCGCGCCAGCTGGCGTTCAGCTTCGACGAGCGCCGCCGGCGGGACCGGGAGCACTACACCCGCAGCGTCGCCGCCGACACCACCCAGCTGATCGAGTCGATGCGCACCGCCGGCCAGCCCCTGGTGCGGGTGCTGGCGGTGCTGGTTCCCCGGCACCCAGGAGGCGGGCTGTGACGTTCGAGAGCATCACCAACCGGGGCGAGTTCTTCTCCAACCACTACCTCGACGCCGTCATCGCCGGCGACCTCACCGACATCCGCCGCCGGTGGGACGACGATCGAGGCCAACCACGAGCCGTCCACCCGGTCCCGCCTGCGGGGCCTGCCCGGCCCGTTCTTCGATGCCCGGGCGGCGGCGGTGGAGGCGACGCGCCCGGGCCACGCGGGCCGCCGCCCTGCACCAGCTGCACGACCTGATCCTCACCGCGCTCGGGTTACACGCCGCAGCGGGGCGGTGCGGGAGCTGAAGCGCAACACCGAGCACCTGCTGGAGATCCCGGTGGCGGCCCAGGTGGAGACGGGCAGCGGTCTGCTGCTGGTGGCGCTCGAGGCCGGGTTGGCGGCGTCGGTCGACGAGCTGTTCTCGTTCGATGCCGCCCTGGTGGCCACCGGCGCCGCCCAGGCCGGCGAGCTGCTCGACCCCGTTCCTGCGGGAGGACCACAAGGCGGTCCGCGGCCGCGGCCGACGCCGTGGGCGAGGTGTTCGCCACCGACGACCCGCCCCGGTTCGTGCTGATCCTGGCCGGGCCGATGGTGGTGCTGGCCGAGCGGGCCAAGTGGGCCGAGGGCCGGTTCCTGGCCGTCGACCTCGACGCCGCCCTGGCCCGCAACGACACCAAGGCCGGGGGCGAGCTCGACACGATCGCGGCCCTGTTCTCCAACGACGCCGTCAACCCCGAGGCCGGGACCGACGGCGGCGGCCAGAGCGTGCTCGACACGCTGGTGGAGCAGTCGCACAAGCACGCCGTGGGCGTGTCGAAGGAGCTGCGCCACGGGATCCGGCGACTCGATCGAGATCCTGGCCAACGAGGTGATCGACCAGCTCGACGCCCAGGCCCAGGCCCGGCACCGCCAGCTGTTCACCCGGTCCGACGTCGACGCCCGGGCCCTGACCAGGACCAGTGCCTGCGCTACCTGTACCGGCTGCTGGTGCTGCTGTACGCCGAGAGCCGGCCCGAGCTGGGGATGCTGCCGGTCAACGACGAGGAGTACATGGCGGCTACAGCCTCGACCGGCTGCGGGAGCTGTGCCTGGTCGACCTCGCACGACGACCACGCCCGCAACGGCAGCCACATCCACGAGTCGCTCCAGCTGCTGTTCGATCTGGTCAACGACGGCTACCACGCCGAGGGCGCCCAGCAGCAGCTGCTGTTCGACGCCGGCCTCCGAGCCGCCGGCGACGCCGCCGAGCTGCGGTCGGACGAGGACTACCTCCAGTTCCCCGGCCTCGACGCCCAGCTGTTCGACCCCGACTCGACCGAGCTGCTCGAACCGGGTGACGCTGCGCAACGAGGCGCTGCAGCAGGTGCTGCGGCACCTGATGCTGGCCACGGGGCAAGGGCGCGCAAGGCGACCGGCCGGGTTCATCTCCTACGCCCAGCTCGGCATCAACCAGCTCGGCGCGGTGTACGAGGGGCTGATGGCCTACAGCGGGTTCTTCGCCGCCGAGGACCTGTACGAGGTGGCCAAGCACGGCGACCCGAGCGACGGCACCTGGATGCTGCCGGTCGACAAGGCCGACGAGTACCCCGACGACGTGTTCGTCACCCGGACCGACGAGGTCACCGGCCGGCCCGAACGGGTGCGTCCACCCGAGGGGCAGCTTCGTGTTCCGCCTGTCGGGGCGGGACCGGCAGCGCAGCGCCAGCTACTACACGCCCGAGGTGCTGACCCGCTGCGTGGTGCGCCACGCGCTGGCCGAGCTGCTGGGCCTCGACGACTACGCCCCGACCCGGCGGCTCGGCCCAGCATCACCGAGGCCGTCGAGCTGCTCGACCTGACGATCTGCGAGCCGGCGCTCGGCTCGGGGGCGTTCCTCAACGAGGCCATCAACCAGCTCGCCGCCGAGTACCTGCGGCGCCGCCAGGCCGAGCTGGGCGAGACGCTCGATCCCGAGCGCTACAACCGGGAGCTGCAGAAGGTGAAGGCCCACTTCGCCCTGCACCAGAGCTACGGCGTCGACCTGAACGCCACCGCGGTGGAGCTGGCCGAGGTCAGCCTGTGGCTGAACTGCCATGTACCCCGGGCTGAAGGCGCCGTGGTTCGGCCTGCAGCTGCGCCAGGGCAACAGCCTGATCGGCTGCCGGCGGGCCACGTGGCGGGTCGCCATCGTCGAGCGGCCGGCCGTGGGCGCAGACCAAGACCGGCTCGGTGCTACCGCCGGTCGACCGGCCGCTCGCCGAGGCGCTCGGACGACGACGAGATCCACCACTTCCTGCTGCCCGGCCACGGCTGGGCCGCGGTCGCCGACCGCAAGGAAGCCAACGAGCTGCGTCCCGACGAGATCAAGGCGCTGAAGGCGTGGCGCAAGGCTGTGCTGGCCGGGCCGCAAGTGCGTCCGACGGCGCCGCGGCTCGTGGCGCTTGCCCGCGGTGTCGAGAACCTGTGGGCCGCGGCCGGTCGAGCGGATCGCGCTGATCCAGAAGGGGCTGCGGCGGCCGATCGACGTGTACGGCGCTCCTGCTGGCGAGCCGGCGATTCCCGTGAGCCGGGCCGATGCGCTGCGGGCGTTGACCGATCCCGACTCGGCGCTGGGCCGGCTGCGGACGCTGATGGACGCCTGGGTCGGGCTGTGGTTCTGGCCGCTCGACACCGGCGCTCGGCCGCCGACGTGGGGCGAGTGGCTGGCCGTGGCCGAGGATCTCGTGCGGCCCGACGTGCGGGACGGTACACGGGCCAGCTCGACCTGTTCGACGATCTCGCCGGGCTGCTCGATGCCGAGCGCGAGCAGTCGGCCGGGATGGTCACCGTGGCGCAGTTGCGCGAGGCGCACCCGTGGCTGGGCGTGGCGCTCGACGCCGCCCGGCGCGAGGGCGCGTGGCACTGGGAGCTGGAGTTGCGCCCGTGTTCCGGCGCGGCGGGTTCGATCTGCAGGTGGGGAACCCGCCGTGGGTGCGGCCGCGGTGGCTGGAAGATCTGGTGCTCGCCGAGTACGACCCGTGGTGGGGCATCACCGAGAAGCCGCCGGCCCGGGCCATCGCTGATCGCCGGGCGGTGGACTTGAGCGAGCGGGCCTGTGCCGCTGGGTACCTGGCCGAGGTGGCGTCGGCCGAGGGCGTGGTCAGGTGCTCGGCTCACCACAGCTGCGGCCGGTGCTCGCTGGGGTGCAGACGAATCTGTACATGGTGTTCATGGACACCGTGTGGCGCCACCTGCGGCGATCGGGCACGGCCGGCCTGCTGCACCCCGAGAGCCACTTCACCGACCCGGCTGGCGGGGCGCTGCGGCGGGCCGACCTACGGGCACTTGCGACGACACTGGCAGTTCGTCAACGAGGCGGTCTCCTCGTTCGAAGACATCAACAACAGACATGTCATTCGGCGTGCAGATCTACGGCGACAAGCAGCAGCCAGCGATTTCTCCAGATGTGCTGGGCTTCTTCACTCCCGATACGTCGATGGCTCCCTGGACCACTCAGGCATCAGGGCCTCTGCCGGCATCCAGTACCCCGAAGGTGGCTGGGACCTCCGGCCCCACAAGGCTCGGATCGTCACCATCACCGAGGACGTGCTCGCCGACTGGGCCCGACTGTTCGACGAGCCCGGCACACCAGCCGCCGAGGCCCGACTGCTGCGCCCGGTCACCACCGCCGACCTCGAAGCCCTGTCCGTGCTCGCCGACCAACCCGTCCGCCTCGCCGACCACGAGTATCACTGGACCCGCGGCTGGCACGAGAACCGAGCCAAGACCGACGGCACCATCCGCTGGGAGACCGCCGTGCCCGTCGTCGTGGGACGAGGTGATCCTCCAGGGACCCCACTTCACCGTGGCCACCCCGTTCGCCAAGCAGCCCAACGAGAACTGCAAGCACAACCAGGACTACAGCGACTGGGATCTCGAGTCCCTGCCCGAGCAGGTCATCCCGCGGACCAACTACCAGCGCGCCTGCGACCGAAGACGAGCTACCACGCTCGGCTCGGACCACTGGGACGGGCTACCCAGCACCGATGGTGGCGACGTCATCTGGCGACGATGACCCAGCCGGGCCTCGAACGGTCGCTGCAAGCGGCGCTTGCTACCGCCGGGCCCACGTCATGTTCATACACTGCCTGTCGCTACGCCTTCTCGACGGCTCGACGACCTGCGGACGCTGGGCCGGGCTAATGTCGTCCCTTCCGTTCGACTACCTCGTCAAGGTCTCCGGTAAGCCGCACATGTCCAGACACTCAGCTGAGCCGGCTCCCCTTCCCTCACCCCACTCCCCTGGACATCCTCGCTCCTGCTCCGCGACGCTCCGCCTCAACTGCCTCACCGGCGACTACGCCCCGCTGTGGGAGGAGCTGTTACGACCCAGCCTGGGCTGCAGGACTCCTGGTCCGACCCGCGCTCACCCGGGTCGCCCTCGGCGACGTCGGGCCGAGCTGGACGATGGACACGCCGTTGCGCCGGGACCAGGACCGCCGGCAGGCGCTGGTCGAGCTGGACGCGCTCGCCGCCCTGATGCTCGGGCTCACGGCTGAGCAGCTGTGCGCCATGTACCGCACCCAGTTCGCCGTGCTGCGCAAGTACGAGTACAAGATGGTGTTCGACGCCGAGGGGCGCAAGATCTGCGGCTACCACCAGAGCGCCGGCTACCGGCAGAGCCAGCTGCAGGACCAGGCCAAGGCCGGCGACCTGCCGCCCGAGTGGAAGAACCTCTGGCTGCTCTACGAGCAGTACGAGCAGGACCCCACCTCGGTCGACTGGCGCGGCCACTACACCGCACCCTTCACCCGGGTCGACCGTGAAGCGGCGATGACCCGGGCCTACGAGCACTTCGCAGGAACCGGCTGAGGGGAGGCCGGGAGTTGCGGGACGCCGACGATGGCGGCGCCAGGCGTGTGGTCGATGTGGGTGTCGGTGAGCACCCAGATGTCGGCTGCGACCTCCGCCATTCTCCGCCGTGGAGCCCGAGCGACTTTCCACCCCTTCGGCTTGGGCCGTTCGACGTTCCAGGTAGCCACCCGCAGTGAGTGTGGCCTGGCCGCGTCTGATCTGTTTTCCCACCCCGCCATACCTACCGCCGGCAGGGTCAGGTCCGGCCAACCAGCTACGGTCTAGTTCCTGTATGGCCGCCGACGACAGCTTCGCCACATTCCTTCACTGGCTCGACTTGGTCGTGGCCAGCCCACAGTTCCGGCCCAGCGAGCGGCTTTACAAGTTGGCGCTCAGCGACGGATTCCATCAGACCGTGGTCGGGCGTCGGGATCCGCAGCTGATCCTCGCCTGGCTGCGTCAGGAACCGAACAATCTCGTCGGTTGGCGCCTGGTGGACAAGCTGGCGAAGAGCCCAGCGCTCATCGACCTGCCGGCGAAGGTGGAAGACCTCATGGCCGACGGAGACCTTGGCCAGCGGATCGCCGACTTCGGAACCTGGCTGCGATCGACCGCCGGCTGCACGCCGGGCGAGCAGGCGAGCCTGGCCAGCGTCTTGCTCATGGCAGCCAAGCCCATCCAGTACCCGCCCTACAAGCCGGAGGCCATTCGGCGTTCGATGAAGCTCGCTGGAAGACGGGCTCCAGCTGGCACCGCCTCGGCCCGGTATCTCGACTTCATCCGCTTCTGCGACGAGTTGGTGACAGGGTCGAAATCCACCATCGATCGACTCGACGCCCAAGGGTTCTGCTGGATCGTGGGCGGCTACCGGTCGAGCGAGCTGGAAGAGGTCTATCCGACAATGCTGCGGCCTTCGACTCGTGGCGGGGCTCCGATCGTGCCGTCTACGACGCTCTGGATCATCTTCCGCCAGCGCTGCCTCATCGAACGTCTGTCGCTCAACCTCCCCGATGGGGCGCCGTCGGTGGACCAGATGTGGACTCCGAGCGCGCCGACAGTTGGCGGCAATTGTTCATCGACGTACCCGACGAGAGCGACCGGTCCTTTCTGGCGAAGCTCCGAGACCAGCTGGCGCACGTGTCACCCGGGAGCGTGCCAGCTCCTCGTCGACCTCACCTGGCTGCACCTCGTGGTGTCCCGATCTCGATGGGGCCAGCCAAGAAGCGGGAGTTGCTCGCCGACATCGCCAGATCCGGGGCGCCTCCACGCCGAGCGGCGTCGCCGACCGAGCACTGGAACACGGGCTCGCCAGCTCTGGCATGGCTTATATCACGTTCGCCCCAATCAGTTCTGGCTGTCGATCCGGTTCGCCCAGCAGTGGCTGGCCATGTCGACTGATGACAATCGGCGGCTGTTGGCCGACCCCTGGGACTTCCGTGACCTGGTCTTCGACCTCCCTGGATCAGCGACCAGAGCCAACGGCACGCGCTGGTACACCTCGTCCACCCCGGCACGTTCGAGCCGATCCTGAGCCGGCCCACAAGCATGCGATCGTCGAAGCCTTCGCCGCCGACCGCCCGTTCGACAACGATGACCGGGCGATCGCCGCCATCGCGCCGAACTGACCCCCAGCTACGGCGAAGGGTTCTCCTTCTATGACGACTCCATCCATCAGCAATGGGACGAAGCGGATGAACTGGCAGGCGCCTGGCACAGAAGACGATCCAGCGATGAGGATCCGGCGACTCCTACGCACCCGACGAGCGACCCGGCCCGCGCTGAACGAACGAAGGGCGTGGCTGGTTCGGGGCTCCGGCGGCGAGCGGGTGCCCGAATGGCTGGAGCGCGGCGTGTGCGCCATCTACTTCGAGGACACGTTCCCCTTCGCCGTCGAGCCGGGCATGAGCCGGGACGAGATCAGGCGCACGGCCGACGAGGCCGGCATCGACACCACGGCGGGAGGGTTCAACCAGAACCTCGGCCAGATGTGGCGGTTCGTGAACGACGTCGCCATCGGCGACTACGTGATGACCGTCAACGGCTCATGCGATCTACCTCGGCATCGTCGAGTCCGACGCCCGCTCCACCGGCACCCGGGCCCGGCGGGAGACGTGGCGACGGGTCGAGTGGCTCAACGCCAACGAGCCTGTTTCCAGGGCCAGCGTGCCTGCGCCGGTGCTACTCGAAGCTCAAGACGCTGCTGACCCTGAGCAACGTCACCTCAATCGTGGAGCATCTGGAGGCGTGGGCCAGCGGCGCGTTCCCTTCAGGTGCGTCGAGTCGATCACCAACGAGGCCGAGCAGGGCGAGCTGAAGCTTGCCGTCGGCCACGGCCGAGTTGGCCGAGTCGCTACTCCTCCCCGCCCCCTGGCTCGACGACGTGATCGGTCTGCTGCAGGAGAAGCGCCAGATCGTGCTCTACGGGCCTCCCGGGACCGGCAAGACGTACCTCGCCCAGGCCCTGGCCGAGCACCTCACCGCCGAGGGCGGCACCACCGAGCTGGTGCAGTTCCACCCGTCGTACGCCTACGAGGACTTCTTCGAGGGCTTCCGGCCGGTGCAGGGGGTGAGCGGCACGGTGACGTTCGAGCTGAAGCCGGGCCCGCTCCGCCGAATCGCCGAGGTGGCGGCGGCCGAGCCGACCAAGCCGCACATCCTCATCATCGACGAGCTGAACCGGGCCAACCTGCCCACGGTCTTCGGCGAGCTGTACTTCCTGCTCGAGTACCGGGACCGGGCCATCACGCTGCAGTACTCCGACGAGGAGTTCACCCTGCCGCCGAACCTGTTCGTGATCGGCACCATGAACACCGCCGACCGCTCGATCGCCCTGGTCGACGCGGCCATGCGCCGCCGCTTCTACTTCGTGGGCATGGTGCCGGGCGAGCCACCGGTCAGCGGGATGCTGCGGGCTTGGCTCCGCAAGAACGAGCATCACGGCACTGACCTGGCCGAACTGCTCGACGAGCTCAACCGCCGCATCGACGACCCCGACGCCGCCATCGGCCCGTCGTTCCTGATGACGAAGCGGGCCCTCCAGGCCGACGGCTTGGCCCGGATCTGGATCCACGCCATCCTGCCGCTCCTCCAGGACCGGTTCTACGGCACCGACGATGCCGCGCTCACCCGGTTCCAGCTCGACCAGATCCGGTCGGCCCTGCGATCCGGCCCCAGCGTGGAGCTGTGAACCGGATACTCCTGCGAGAGTGGCAGGAGGCCACGGTGGAGCTCGATGCCCGAGCGGCCGCCGCCCTCGCCGCCTCCGACTCGTTCGAGATCCGACCCGACCGAACGCCGGGGCTCTGGCGGGTTCGGGCCACCCGCCACGTGGGTGTGGCCCAGATCACGAGCGGGCTCGAGCTGCGGATCGAGCCCAAGGTCGGGGTCCGACGCCTGGTTGAGCTGCTCAGGATCAGCCGGGAACGGATCCGATGGGACCTGAACGCCCGCCCCGCGCTAGATGTCTCGCCCGACCTGGTCGGTGTGGTCGCGGCCGCCCTGGCGGTTCAGGTCAGCACGCTGACCGCCCGGGGTCTGCTCCAGGGTTATCGCCGCATCGACGAGGCCCGCCCGACGGTCAAGGGCCGGATCAGGGTGGGAGCGCAGATGGCTCGCCGTTCTGGTCTGCCGCTGCCGGTGGAGATCCGCTACCACCACCTGACCCCCGATATCGCCGAGAACCAGCTCCTGGCCGGGGCCATTCAGCTACTGCTCGGGTTGTCAGCCGTTCCGTCATCGACTCGTGGCCAGCTGCGCCGGCTGCGCCATGCCCTGGCCGGGGTGACACCGGCCTTGCCGTCGCGGCAGGCCACCGTGCCCCACCGGACCCGGCTCAACCAGCACTACTGGCCCGCCGTCGATCTTGCGGTGCTGGTGCTGCGGAGTTGTTCGCTCGACGAGGCCGTTGGCCCGCAGGTGGGCACGGGCTTCCTCGTCGACATGGACAAGGTGTTTGAGGATGTGGTGACCATCGGGCTGGGCGAACGGCTTCGACCGCTCGATCTGTTCGTGACCGGCCAGGATTCGCACGTGCTCGACCGGGACAGGCGCATGTCGATCCAGCCGGACATCGTGGTGCGTGACGCCGCCGGCCGGGTGGTGGAGGTACTCGACGTGAAGTACAAGCTCCCCACCCAGCGCCGCCTCACCAATGCCGACGTGTACCAGGTGGTGGTCTACGCCCAGCGGTTCGGCGTCGACCGGGTGCACCTGGTGTACCCCGAGCCGCCACCTTGGCCCGAGCTCCACGTCAACGGCGTGACCATCCACCTCCGCAGCGTCGACCTGCTCGACGAGGCCGCCGGGCTGGATCAGCTCGCGTCCGTCTTCGCCAGATGAGATCAAGAAGCTCTACGGCGAGACCTTGGAGGTGAGTCGCCGCTCGGCAGCAATCGAAGTCGGCGGCGGCAGATAGACACCACGTTCGTTGTGCGCCCGCCACCAGGTTCCGAATCGATGATGCATTGGTGGTTTGGGATCAAAAGGCCGATCGCCAGTGATCAGCATGTCGTAGTACGACCGTATATCGGCGAGCCGGTCTTCTGTCAGCCTTACCTCAAGTGCGCTCCATGCCGCTTTGAATGGCTCGCGCCGAAGGTTGAGGCCGATCCCCTCCCGCCAGCTCTCCCATGTTCTGGCCCCGACCTTGCCCGCCCTCCGCTGGGCGATCTGCTCGTCACACAACATGAAGTACCGATGGAACCAGCGCAGTGTGTCGGCATCGGTCACGTCGAGGCGAGCGCTCCCAAGAACCACATCTGCTGGAATCTTGTCCAAAATGTGCTCGTATCGAGCGACGAACTGCGACTCATACTCGCTTGTCTCCGCGCGACTGGTCAGCATCAGCTGGAACGCCGCAGCTGCGACGCCTCCAAAGGTCGCCAGGTCGACCAAGATCCCCACACTGACTAGGTTCGACATAGTCCTCAATCGGTGGCGTCGTCGCCTTGTTTAGTCCGCGGTAGATCTCGGCGTGGTCGGCCTAGCGCCCCGATCAGCGAGACCGGGCTACAGTGAGCGGGCTCCGCCGTCGGACCCGCTGCTCCATGATCCCTTCCCTTGTCGTCACCGAGATCCGTTCGGCCCTGGTCGAGTATCTGGCCAGCACGTTCGCTCTGGCCGACGATGATGTGCGCGATGCCCTTTCGGCCTTTCTGGAGGATGAGGGCGACGGGATCTTCCGGGGTCCGTATCTGAGGGTGCGCACGCCGTTTCGGTCGGTGGAGCCGGGGTGGCGTTCCCCGTTGGCCTGGTTGCCCGACGGCTTCGTGCCTCATGCCCACCAGGCGCTGGCGTTCGAGCGGTTGTCGAGCAGCTCGGCCGCCGGTCCTCGGCCCACGTTGGTGACGACCGGTACCGGCTCGGGCAAGACCGAGTGCTTCCTGTATCCGATCCTGGATCATTGCGCCCGGATGCGGGCCGCCGGGCAGCTCGGCGTGAAGGCGCTGATCCTGTACCCGATGAACGCTCTGGCCTCGGATCAGGCGGGCCGCCTGGCCCGGTTGATCAACGCTGATGGCCGCCTGGCCGGGATCACGGCCGGCCTGTATGTGGGTGAGGCCGGGCGGTGGTCATCGATGGGGCCCGACCATCTGATCGATCAGCGGGCCGTGCTGCGGGACGAGCCGCCCGACATCCTGCTCACGAACTACAAGATGCTCGACTTCCTCCTGCTGCGCCCGGAGGACCGGAACCTGTGGGCGGCCAACCGAGCCGACACCCTCCGCTACGTGGTGCTCGACGAGTTCCACACCTACGACGGGGCCCAGGGCACCGACGTGGCCATGCTGCTGCGCCGCCTGGGGGCCACGCTTCAGATGGCCGCCCCGGAAGCCCCGTTGGGAGGCTGCACGCCGGTGGCCACGTCGGCCACGCTGGGGTCGGGGCCAGGGGCGTTGCGGGAGCTGCGGGAGTTCGCCGGCAAGGTGTTCGGGGTCGAGTTCGACGAGACGGCCGTGATCGGCGAGACCCGCCAGACCCCGGAGGAGGCGTGCGCCGAGACCAACTACTTCCTCCCCATTCCCCCGCCGGGCGAGGTGGCGGGGTTGACCGAGGTCGACGACGTGGTGGCCGCCTTCTGCACCACGCCTGACGACATCGAGCACGGGGTGGTGGTGGCCGATTCCCCGCGCCGAGCTGAGCAAGCGGCTGCTGGAGCATCCGTTGACCCGGGCCGTGCTGGCCGCCGCCGGGGATCAGCCCCGACCATGGCCCCAGGCAGTGGGCCGGGTGGTGGCGTTCGCTCCCGATTGGGGTCGGGCGTTGGCCACCGGTGGTGGGGCCGAGGTGGAACGAGCACTGGCCCAGTTCCTGTGGTTGTTGTCGTTGGCCCGCCGCAACCCGGGCGAGCCCAACGAGCGGCCGTTGTTCTCGGTTGAGGTGCAGCTGTGGATCCGGGAGGTATCGCGCCTCTTGCGGGCGGTGGCCACCCGGCCCGGGTTCCGGTGGCGCGACTCGGCCACCGTCGATCCCGAAAGTGACGACGCCCCCCTGGTGCCGGGGGCGGAGCTACCGGCCATCTACTGCCGGCGGTGCGGAATGTCGGGGTGGATGGCGTTGGCGTCGGAGTCGGGCGACACCTACTCGGTGAACCCGTCCACCATCTACGACGCCGCTACCCGCCGCTCGCCGCTGGCGCGGGCGCTGATGAAGTCGCATCCCGACGACGGGGCCCGCCAATGGTACTCCCCCGGCCAGCGTCGCCTGACGGCCGAGCGGGGCGATGATTCGGTACCGGTGCTGGTGTCGTTCGAGGAGGACGATGCCCGGGCTCAGCGCTGCCCCGGTTGCGGGGAGCGTGACTCGATCCGCTTCCTGGGTCTGGCCGTGGCCAGCCTGGCGTCGGTGTCGATCAACACCCTGTTCGGCTCGCCCCATGTGGAGACCGAGGAACGCAAGCTGCTGGCCTTCACCGACTCGGTGCAGGACGCCTCCCATCGGGCATCGTTCTTCAGCGGCCGCACCCACCGGTTGAACCTGCGGTCGTTGATGGCCGGCCTGTTGCGGGAGAACCGGGAGCTCCGCCTCGACGATCTCGGGGTGGGTCTCTACGCCGGGGCCGACACCGCCCGCGACCGGTTCGGCCTGATCCCGCCCGACCTGTTGCGTCACCCGCTGGTACGCACGGTGTGGAGCGACGAGCCGTTGCCGGCCGGGGTCGGAGCTGTTGACCCGCCGCCTGGAGTTCGAGGCCGACCTGGAGTTCGGGCTCCGAGCCCGGGTGGGCCGCACACTGGAGCTGTCGTGGGTGTCGGCGGCCGAGGTGCTGCTGAGCGACGGCGATCACTACGTGGGGCTGGTGGCCGAGGAGATCGAACGGCTCACCGGCGCCCGGCCCGACATCCTGCGCCAGTCGGCATCTACGTGACCGGCCTGCTGGAACGGCTCCGCCTGATCGGCGGCCTCGACCACCCGCTCCTCCGGCCCTACATCGCCAGTGGGGGCCGGCCGTGGTTCATCTGGGGTGGTCGGCCCGACGGGCTACCCCCGTTCACCCCCGACCAGAGCCGGCCGTCGTTCTTCACCACCGCCCCCCGGTCGGAGTCGTTGGCGTCGCTCACGGCACCCGTGCGCAACACGCCCACATGGGTGGTCGACTGGGCGGTGCGGTGCCTGGGGGTGGCCCCGGCCCAGGCGGCGGATGTGAACCGGTTCGCCCTGCACCTGCTGGCCAAGGAGTCCGACACGGTGGTGGCCCACCGGCCGGCGGGTCCACCGTGTACGCCCTGAACCGTCATCACGTCCGCCTGGTCGACGTGGCCGAGGGGGTCGGGACCGATGGCGAGCGGGGGCCGTTGCCGGCCCAGTTGGCCTGCGGGATCTGCGGCCATGTGCACGTGGTGCCGCCCGTCGTCGCTGGAGCGGTGGGTGGGCTCGCCCTGCCTGCGGTACCGGTGCGCGGGCCGCTTCGCCCCCATCACGCCCCGGGGCACCGGCTACTACCGGCGCCTGTACCGCCAGGGCGCCACCCGGCGGGTGGTGACCGGCGAGCACACCGGCCTGCTCGGGCGCCGGGAACGGGAGGACCTTGAGCAGGCGTTCAAGGAGGGCACCGCGGCCCGACGCCCCCAACGTGCTCACCGCCACCCCCACCCTGGAGATGGGTATCGACATCGGTGACCTGTCGGCCGTGATGCTGCACATCGGTGCCCCGCAACCCGGCGTCCTACATCCAGCGGGTGGGGCGGGCCGGCCGGGCCACCGGCAACTCGCTGATCACCACGTTCGTCACGCGTCGACCCCCACGGCCTGTACTACCTGTCCGACCCGGCCTCGATGCTGGCCGGTGAGGTCCGGCCCCCGAACTGCTACCTCGACGCCATCGAGACCCTGCAACGCCAGTTCATCGCCTACCTCGTGGACCGGGCGGCCGACCAGACCATCGACGCCCCGGCCCTGCCCCGCGACGCCGGCGGCCTCCTCGGCCGGGGTCTGGGCCAGGGCGGGTTCCTGGCCGCCATCGTCGGCGGCGCCACCGACCCCGTGCACCTCGAACGGTTCCTGGCTCTGTTCGGCACCCAGCTCGCCCCCACCACCATCGAACGGCTCACCGCCTTCGCCCAGGGCGGCCTGGAACCGGCGGTGAAACAGGTGGTCGAGGCGTGGGAGGCCCATCAGCGGGACCTCCGCAACCGGCGGGAACGGCTGACCCGGGCCATCGACGCCATCGAGGAACGGGCGAACCTCAGCGAGGACGATGAGCGGGACCTGGCCAGCCTGCGGGGCCAGCGGGCGGCCGTGGTGCGGCTCCGCAACGAGCGCCGCAACCAGTACTCGCTGTCGGCCCTGGAGGAGCTGGGCCTGCTGCCCAACTACACCCTGGTCGACGATGCCGTGACCCTGTCCGCCACCATGTGGCACAAGGCCGACGACGGCGACTACCTGACCGAGACGGTGGAGTACCGGCGGTCGGGGCGGCTGGCCATCCGGGAGCTGGCCCCCGGCAACCGGTTCTACGCCGGCGGCCACCGCCACCTGATCGACGCGGTGGAGATCGGCTCGGCCCAGGAGCCCCTCACCGAGCAGTGGCGGCTGTGCCCCGACTGCGGGTACGGGCAGCTCGAACCCGACGAGGGAACGCTCACGGTCTGCCCCCGCTGCGACAACCCCGCCATCGCCGACACCGGGGCCCGGCACACCATGCTCCGCCTCCGCACCGTCTACGCCGGCGGCAGCGAGGAAGGGGCCCGGGTCTTCGACGAGAGCGACAACCGGCAACGGGAACGGTACGACACGGTGCTCACCGTCGACGTCGACCCGGCCGACGTGGGCCAGGCCTGGCGCCTGGCCGACCGGGTGTTCGGGGTGGAGCTGGCGGCCCGGACCCGGTTGCGGTCGATCAACCTCGGGCCTGGCCGAACGGACCGGGGAGAGCGTGCCCCTGGCCGGCCATCCCCGCCACGTCAGCCGGTTCAACGTGTGCGCCCACTGCGGGGCGGTGGCCGAAGCCCGCGACGACCAGGGCGGCGACCGGCCTGAACGGCTCCACCAGGGATGGTGCCGGGTCCGTTCCGGGGCGGTGGCGGCTGAACCCCGGCCGCTGCTCCTCTACCACGAGCTCGTCACCGAGGCGATCCGCATCCTGGCCCCGGTGTCGATGTTCGAGGTCGACGAACGCCTGGCCTCGTTCAAGGGGGCCCTGCTGCTCGGGTTGCGCGGCCATCCTCGGCGGTGACCCGGCCCATCTGGAGATCACCCGGTCCGACGCCCCCAACCGGGGCGGGGTGGAAGGCCGCAAGCAGTTCCTCGTGCTGTTCGACAACGTGCCCGGCGGCACCGGCTACCTGGCCCGCATGGCCGAACCCGACCAGTTCCGCCGCCTCCTCGAATCGGCGAGGGACGTGATCGAACGCTGCCCCTGCACCGGCGAGGGCCGCACCGCCTGCCACCGCTGCCTCATGGGCGTGGTCGAACGGTCGGAGTACGACCTGGTGCGCCGGGACCTGGCCCGGGAGATGATCGACGACCTGCTGGCCGGATGGGAGCCGGAACCGGTGGCCACCGTGGGCGACATCGACATCGGCCAGATCCAGGAGTCGGAGCTGGAACGCCGGTTCCGGGTGGCCCTGCGGGACTGGGCCGAGCGCCAAGCTCCCGATGCCGACATCAGCCTCACCACCGTGCCCGGCAAGCGGCCCTACAACGCCTTCGAGCTCCGCCTGGAGCTCGACGGCGACCGGGCCCGCTACCGGATCGACGAGCAGGAAGGGCTCACCACCAGCCCGAGCTCCATCCCCGACTACACGATCCGCCGGATGGACCGCCGGGGTCGCCAGGTCGTCGTCTACCTCGACGGCTACCAGTTCCACGCCTCGGCCTCCCACGGCCAGAACCACATCGCCCTCGACGCCGCCAAACGCCGGGCCGCCCGGGCCGAGGGACACCTGGTATGGAACCTGGTGTGGCGTGACGTCGAGGAGTTCCACAAGGCCGTCCTCAACGACCCGCCCCGGAACCCGGCGCCCCTCGGGCTGATGAAGGGCCCGGCCCGAGCCGCCGCCCAGCAGGTGCAGCACCAGACCGGCGGGATCTACGACGTCGACGCCCTGAACCAGAACCCGATGGCCCTCCTGCTCGACTACCTGGCTCGCCCCGACGACCACCAGTGGGAACGCCTCGCCTTGTCGGCCGTGGCCGGCCTGGCTGCCAACGCCGGCATGGTCCCGGTGCAGGGCGCGGGCCCGCTCCGCGGGGTGGTGCGGGCCGCTTTGGCCGGCACCGAGCTGCCAGCGGGTGCCACCGGTTCGCACGAGCCGGTGGTGGCTCTGGCCGGGCGGGCCGTGACCGACGACGACCTGCCCCTCGCGCTGCTGCTCGACCTGCGCCACAACCAGCCCGAGCAGGAACGGTGGACGGTCATCGCCGCCCTCGACGACGCCCTGGCTGGCGACGAGACCGTCCACCACCGCCGCTGGCAGGACTGGCTCCACTGGGCCAACCTGCTCCAACTGCTAGCCGGTCCCACCCGCGACGTCGTCATCAGCGCCACGTCCGAAGCGGCCGACTTCCCCGTCGACGACCTCTACCTCGTCGACAGCGTGACCCTGGCCCAACCGTCGCCCGCCACCCCCGCCACCGAGCCGGCGCCGGTGATCGATGCTCAGCCCGACACGGCGGCCGCCGAGGCCGGTGCTGCCCTGTCACCGACCATGGAGGACGAGCTCGATCTGCTGGAGGACGACGCCGTACGCGACCTCGTTCGGATGGTGCTGGTCCGCGGTGGGCCACCCTTCGTGGCCGGCCACGAACGCGACGGCGAGCCACTGGAGGCGGCCTGGCCGGAGCGGAAGGTGGCCGTGCTGCCCGCCGGTAGTGTCGAGATCACCGCCGATGGGTGGGACGCCCGCCCCGTGACCGACTGGAGCGCCGAGGAGCTGATGGCCGAGCTGGAGAAGCGGAGCTGATGGCCACCCTCGCCCTCTCCCGGGCCTTCCTCGACGAGTTCGCCAAGCTGGAGAAACCGCTGCGGAACAAGGTGCAGCAGCACGTCGACACCTTCGCCCGCCTGTCGGCCGCCGAGCTGTACGGCCTCAAGGGCCTGCACCTCGAACCCCACACCGGCGCCGCCGACCCCCGGGCCCGCACGATCCGCATCGACGACAATCACCGCGGCATCGTGATGGACGCCGGCAACGACGACCTGTTCATCCTCACCTCGGTCGGCACCCATGACCAGACCGACCGGTGGATGGCCCACAACACCTTCAAGGTCAACGCCGCCACCGGCGCCCTCGAGGTCCTCGACGTCGAAGCCATCGAAGCCCAGGTGGCGGCGGCCACCGCCACCCCCACCAACGGCCACCCCCCGATCTTCGCCCACCGCAAGGACAAGGACTTCAACCAGCTCGGCATCGACCCCGGGCTGCTGCCGGCGCTGCGGGCCTTCACCGACCAGGACCAGCTCGGCGCCATTCTCCACGTGCTGCCCGAGGGTCAGGCCGAAGCCCTGATCCAGCTGCTCAGCGCCGACACGGTGGAGACCATCTACGCCCAGATCGCCGGTCAGACCGTGGCCGCCGAACCGTTCCCCGACGACCTGGCCGCCGCCATGGAGCGCCCCGCCACCCGGGCCGCGTTCCGGGTGATCGACGGCCAGGAGGCCCTGCAGGACATCCTGGCCCAGCCGCTGGCCCACTGGCGGCTGTTCCTCCACCCGACCCAGCACGACCTGGTGCACCGCACCTACAACGGTGCGGTGCGGGTCACCGGCGGGGCCGGGACGGGCAAGACCGTGGCCGCCATCCACCGGGCCCGGGCCCTGGCCGACCGGCTCGAACCCGGCACCACCGGCAAGCCGATCCTGTTCACCACCTTCACCCGCAACCTGGCCCAGGCCATCGAACAGGACCTGCGCGACCTGGGCGGGCCCGACCTGCTCGATGTGGTCGACATCGTCAACGTCGACCGCCTCAGCTACCGCATCGTCCAGGAAGCCGAGGGCGCCGGACCCACCCCGATCAACGACGACGAGATCCGCACCCTGTGGCAAGAGGTGGCCGACGAGACCGACACCGGCCTGCCCCCCGAGTTCCTCCACAACGAATGGGAACAGGTGATCCTGGCCCAGGACCTCACCAGCCGCTCCGAGTACTTCACCGCCAGCCGCGCCGGGCGGGGCATTCCCCTCGACCGCCGCCAACGGGCCGCCGTGTGGAAGGCGGTGGAGGCCTTCACCCAACGCCTCGTCGACCGCAACAAGCGCACCTACCTGCAACTGGCCGGCGCCGCCGCCGGCTACGTGAAGGCCCGCACCACCAGGCCCTACCGCCACGTGATCGTGGACGAGGGCCAGGACCTCCACGAAGCCCAGTGGCGGCTCCTGCGGGCCCTGGTCGACGAAGGCCCCGACGACCTGTTCATCGTGGGCGACGCCCACCAGCGGATCTACGACCGGCGATCGTCGCTCAGCAAGGTCGGCATCAACATCCGGGGCCGGTCGCGGAAGCTGAAGATCAACTACCGCACCACCCACGAGATCCTCCGGTGGAGCCTCACCGTGCTGGGCGAGAGCGACTTCGACGACCTCGACGAGGGCACCGACGCCCACGACTTCGCCGGCTATCACAGCTACCGCAACGGCCCTGAGCCCGAGATGATGGCGTTCAAGTCACGCCAGGAACAGATCCAGGCTCTGGTGGCCAAAGTAAACCAATGGGTGGCCGACGGCGTGCCCGAGGACCACATCGGCATCGCCGCCCGCACCCGGAACCCGTTTAGCGCCATCCAGCGGGCCCTCGAAGCCAACGGGCGCGACGTCTGCATCCTGCCCACCGACCTCCCCCGGGCCACCGGCGTGCGGATCGGCACCATGCACCGCATGAAAGGCCTCGAGTTCCCCCGGGTGGCGATCGTCGACGTCGACGATCGAACCATCCCCCACGCCGCCGCCCTCACCGACCCCACCGACGACCCAGCCCGGGCCGAAGCCGACCTCAAACGAGAGCTCTGCCTCCTCTACGTCGCTGCCACCCGGGCCCGCGACGAGCTTTGGGTCAGCTGGGCCGGCAAGCCCAGCCGCTTCGTCGGGCCGCTCCTGCCAGCTGACGAGTAGCGGTATGGGATCACTCAACACCGGTGGCGGCTCGAGCGCGGTGGCGGCATCGGCCCACGCCGGCTGCGAGCGCTTCCGCCACACCGACCCGCTCGTGATAGGCCGGTCCCGCCGTAGTCTCGCTGCCCACGTTGGCCACCCCGACACCTCGGCCGGCATTCCCGAGGCGCGCTGGATGCGGGCGATGACATTCGAGGCGTTGGTCCGCCACGAGCGCTTCGTCTCCCAACTGTTGACCACCGCCGTGGGCCGGCTGGGGCTCGACCGACCGGTGGCTGTGCGCCGGGCCAATGGCAGGGTGTCGCCCGCTACGACTGCCACGGAGCTGGAGCTGGCCCACCACGCTGCGATCAACGAGAGCCAGGCCACGATGATCACGGGGCTGGCTGTGCCGTACGTCGGCCTGGAGAACGCGGATGCCACTCCCGTGAAGCCCGACTTCGCCATCGTGGCGCCGCGGCCGGCGGCCGCGGGAGACATGGCCGGTTCGTGGCTGATCATGGGGGACGCCAAGGACTACGAGCGGGTGCGGTCACGGGTCGACGACCAACGTCTGCTCAAGGGGTTCCTCCAGGTCGCGTTGGGGGCGGAGTCGGCTGAGCACTGGTCTCGACTGCCGGCCGGGATGCGGGTTCACGCCTTTGGGGCGCTGGCCGTGCCCCGCAACGCCTTCCTGCAACCGGAGGCCGTGGTCGAACGTCTCGATGATCACCGGCGGGAGGTCAGGGCCCGGGTTGAGGAGCGGACGGCGTTGCTGGCGAAGCTCGGCACCACCCCTGTTCCCGACGACGAGCTCGCCGGCTTCGTCGCTCATCGGACGGCGGCCTTCGACCCGGGCACATGCGTGTCATGCGCGCTGTTCAATCTGTGCCGGACCGAGTTGCGAGCCGTCGGCGATCCGGGAGCGGTGCTGGTGGAGCTCGGCGTCCGGCCGGAGCTCAGGGCGGCGCTGGCCGGCCTCCTCGACGGCTCCGGTCGAGCGGAACGGGTGCCCGCCTCGGTAGTGGCCATGGTGGAGGCGACCCTGACCGGCCAGGCCGTGTGGACCGGGCAGGGTCGCATCGACCCGGCCGGGCTGCCCGGCACGATCAACGTTGTGTTGGCGAAGTCGGACGCCGCAGCACTCGGGGTACACGGTGTCGGCATCAGGCGGATACCGCTCGACGGATCTCCGAGTGACTGGGAGTTCACCGTCTTCGATGATCCCCAGTCTCCTGCCACCCGCCTGGCGGTGCTCGAGCTGTTAGGGCGGGTGATCAGCGCCTCGATGACCGAGTACCGCAAGGCCAATCCGGATGAGCCGCAGCCAATCCATCTGGTGATGCCGGATGCGGTTACCGGTGATCTGCTCGTGTCGATCGCCGATTCGCTAGCCGGGGTGGAGACCAGCCGGCTGCGCTGGGAGCGTGATCTGGCGATGGGTCGCGGGGCTCTCACGTACGACGGCGAGCCGGCCGTCGTGCCCGAACCGCTCACCGATGAGCAACGGCTGGCCGTCAGCTTCCTGCTCGAGGAAGACAGGGCCCGGGCAATGAGCCTGCGATGGCCACTGGTGAACTTGCGGATCGCTCTCGGTCGCCATCTCGTGCCGGGCGGGCCGGCAGTCGATCACGGGCGCCTCGACTACCTGGCGGCGTGGGCCGCGACTACCGACGGGCTCGACCACCGCCAGGTGTCCGACGACATCGCTGCTAGGGATCAGACTCCAGGCGCCCGCCTTGCCAACGCCCGATCAGACGCAATCCATCAGGCCCGCCGCCACGACCCCGCTCGGTACACCGAGCTGGTCCGCGACGAACTCGCATACAAGGCGGCGACGATCGACCGAGCCATCGCTGTGCTCGACGGGCTACCAAGCTCGCGGATCCGCAGTCTCTACCGGGCCCTGGAAGCCACCTCACAGGATGTCTGGCGCCGCCGGCTCAACCTGCGAGCCTCCGACTTGGTTCGATTCGGCCGCACCAGCTGGTTCTGGCGAAACAACCAGGTCCCGATGCTCGATGACGACAAGACCTGCGCCGACCAGTTGGCCCTGCTCGCCAATCCCCAGCGCGCCCGGGAAATGGCCGTCGACGCCGGCACCCGGGAGGTTGCACTGGCGACCGTGGTAGACGTCGAGCCGCTGCGCCTGCGGGTCGCCTCCCGCCGTCTCGTGGCTGGCGTGTCGATCGTCGCCCTTCATCACAACGGCAGGCCGATGGTGGAGCGGCCCGAGATCGACGTGAAGGTACAAAAGGGGTCATTCAAGTTTGCCCGCCTCGTCGGCGGCTCTCTGGTAGCCGACGCCGAGATGCCGGAAGGCGGCGCGCTCCGATGGGACATATCCATGGCTCTGCCGGCAGGGGTGGCCGTTGGCGATGAGCTGATCGTTGCCAACCGGGCCTGGCTCGGCGCATTGAAGGCGCCCGACCAGATCAAGGTGGACAGACCCAGCGCCGACCAGAACACTGCTCCCAAGGAAACCTGCGACGTCCACTCGTATGCTCGTGACCCCGACGGCCATCAGTGGTGCTGCCGCCCACACGAGGCGGCCGAAGCCGAGTTCGCCGATCTACTGGCCGAACGGCGGGCCCGGGGTGAGCTGAACCCGACCGTGTGGCCACCGGTGATCGACTACGACCAGTTCGACACGCCTGCTGTGGGCAGCCCCACCGATTCCGACGTCTCCGACGAGGGCCGAACGAGGCCGCCCGAGGGCCTCACCCTGGACGACCTCGACTGATGCCCGCCATAACCTTCCATCCACCCCTCGACCTGCCAGGTGATGGTCCTCACCACTCATCAGCGGCGGCCGGGAACCAGGCAGCGGCCGAAGCCGCGATCCAGGAGTTGCAGCGCGCCCTTGATGGCAACGGGACGGAGCGCATCCTGCTCAAGGCGGCGGCCGGCGCCGGCAAGTCGTTTGTGCTCCGTCGCATGGTGGCGAGCGCGCTCCAACACGATCGGTGCACCCGAGTAGCGGTGGCTGCGTTTGCCAACAAGCAGATCTTTCCTCTGGCCGAGGAGCTGGGTCACACGTTGGGACGTGACCGGGTGTGTCTGTTTGTGTCGAAGGATCTCGCCCAGAATGTGCCCGCCTCGGTTGCCGCTGCGGCGATCGTTGAACCCGACTACAAAGCTGTTCCCGCCGACGTCGAGGTGGTGGTGGCCACGTCGCACAAGCTGGAAGGTGGACTGCGGTATCTGGCGCAGACCCTGCCGCCGGCCGAGAACGGAGCGGCCTTGTTCGACGTGCTTTTCGTGGACGAAGCGTGGCAGCTTCCGCTCCACCGCTATCAACCGATCGCTCGGGCTGCGCCGATCTCGGTTGGCGTCGGCGATGTCGGGCAGCTCCCGCCGCTCGACCCTGGTCAGAATCCTTGGCGCGGCGACCCGGGACACAACCCGTTCAGGGCGTGGCCCACTGCGTTCGAAACCGACGCTGCCACCTGGTCCGTCGAGTTACCGGCGGTGTGGCGACCAAACGCAGCTCAGCTCGGCCTCTGGCGAGCCTTCTACGGTGACTGGGCGACACTCGATTGTGTGGCGGCACCAGGCGACCGGGTGATCGACGTGCACGCAGTAGCGGGGGACTCCGCCACCATCTGGCAACAGGTTGCCTCGGGCGTGCCGACCATGGTCGAAGTGGACGGCCTGCCCGAACCCGATGCCCCCGACATCGACCCACCGCTGCTGGCGACAGTGGAGAACTGGCTCGACGAGTTACTCGCTGGCGGGTTCGCCGTACGGCGATGCAGGTACGACAGCGCCGGTAACCCCGACGGGTGGGAGGTCCTCGATCCGAGCGGCGCCAATGGAGAGACCCTGATTGCGATCCTCGCTACCCGGAATCAGGCGGTCGACGATGCTCAGGAGATGGTCGACCGGCTCCGTGAGCGCCACGACCTGGCCGACGGCGTGATCGTGGCCTCTACGGTCGACTCCTGGCAGGGGCAGACAAACGCCATCACGGTCGCCATTCACCCCTTGTCCGGCGCGTCGGCGCTCGACGAGTTCAACTCAGCCTTCGGCCGTCTCGCAGTGACCTGCACACGAGCGACCCATGGCCTGCTGCTCGTCAGCCGCCGCAATCTGGACGATCTGTTGGCCATCGCCGCCCCCAGGCCGGGCACCCCATTCGGGGAACCCGGCACCCGGCAACTGCCGCGCCAGACGCATCAACGAATCCTCTCGACCTTCGCTCGAGGCGTGTGGTCTGCCGCTCCCGGTTGACCCTGGCCGACGCAACGAGATCGGTAGCTCCGATCGCCTTCCATGAGCCGGCAATCTCCGACTCCTCTAACGTTCGGTCGTGACTTGTCGAGATGAGATGCTGGATGCCTTCGAAGCTCTTCGCCGCCAGCACGGGCGGGTAGATTTCAGCCCCCGCGAGATACGGGCCTACGTGAGAAGCACCGGCTCCAACTACGCCGACAGCACCATTCAAACCCACGTAACCGCTCACATGCTGGTGGACGGGACCCTGATTCGCTCGGCCCCCGGCCGCTATCGCCTCGCCCGCCATCGATCTGAGCCAGAATCCCGAGCGCGGATTGGCACAGCGTTTCTTCGTCGACGTACAGGGAGTGGTACCTGCGACGCTCACCTTGGCAATGGGGTCTGGCCGTCCGGCCCGGATGACGGCGGCGTTCACGTCCGGTGGCCTCGTCAGCGGACACCCGGCGGGGCGTTGGCCTCATCAGGCATGGACCCTCGGGGTACCGTGCGGGAAACCGCTCACACCTCGAAGGCACCGAGACGGATCTTCATCCCCGTCGTGGCGACGAAGGCCAACACCGTGCCGAAGGGCACGTCCTCGATGATGAAGCTGCCGCTGGGATTGATGTCGGCCACGAACATCTCGCCGCCCACCAGCAGTTGCATGGTGCCGGTGAGCGGGGGATTGATCTCTCCCGACACCACGACGCTACGCCCGGCGGGCTCGATCGCCATCTCGATCGAGCGGTCGCCGCTTCTGAACGTGAGCTGACGGAGCGAGCTGCTCGATCGCACGCCCACTGGGGACTGGACGGATGAGTCGTAGGTCAGCTCAGCCAGCTCCGATTCCATGTTGTGCCACTGGTGGACCCATTGTGCCCCCTCTAAGAGCGATGGTGGCGGCTCGGCTTCGGCCGGAACGGTGCCCGGCGTGAGCCCTCGGAAGGCGGAGCGGAGCGACCTCAGCATGTCGTCGTCTGACGTCACCGGATCGTTGGTCACAGGTCCTCCTCGTTCAGGATGGCTTTCAGCCGACGAATCGCCCGCTGGCGGGACGGGCCGACGGAACCGACCGGCCAGTTCAGGAGGGCCGCGATCTCCTTGTAGCTCTTGGGCGGCACGGCGCAGACGAGCCGGAGCAGCCGTTGGTCGGCCGGATCGAGTTGGGCGAAGGCCGCCAGCGCCCGGCCCACCTGGTCGTCGTCCACCGCCAGTTCCTCCGGTGAGGGGGCGGTTATGTCGACCACGTCGAGGGGCCGGCCGGGCAGCACCTCGTGGCCCGACAAGCGCCGCAGCGACTCACGCCGTGCGGTGGTGGCGAGCCAACCGGGCAACCGCGAGTGGTCCTGAATCCGGTCACCGAAACGGAGTAGCTGCAGCCATACCGTCTGGACAACGTCCATGGCCGTGGCGTCATCGAGCCGGTAACCGCGCGCGATCCACCACAGCATCTGCGTGTGTTCGGCCACGATCTGGGCCCAAGCTGCCGCATCGCCGGCGAGGGCCGCCCCGAGCAGCCCGGCGGTCGTCGACTCCCCATCCACCCGGCCCACCATAGCGTTCGTGCCGGAGATCGGCCTCCCGGATGCCGCCTGAACCGTCATGGCATCAGCCGGCCGTAATAGGGCAGCCAGTCGCAGTCTTCATTGTCGATGACATCCTTGAGCACCGAAGCAATGACGGCCCGCTTCGCGGTGCTGGTTGGCGACTTGGCCGGATCCATTTTGGCAAGTGCCTCTGCTATCCAGGCCGCCACCCGGGGCGCAGCGAAGCTGGTACCACTCCAGGTCGCCCACCCCGTGTCGAAGTCGCCCAGCTCTAGCATCACCTTCGTTCCCGAATCGGACGGAAGCTCACCTATGCCGACCTTCAGATTCTTCACGTCGTCGGCCTCTCCAGACATATCCGGAAATTCCGCGAGGACATCTACGCCACGGGCCGTCACGTCCACCCAGGGGCCGAAGTTGGAGAACCAGGCCGGCACGCACCGGCTGAGGGCCGCAACCGCCACCACCCCCGGAAGGGCGGCAGGATAAGCCGGCCGGCAGCTGGCGTTGTTGCCCGCCGCGGCGACGATGACCCAACCGTCCTCGACCATCGTTCGGATCCGGTCCGCAAGGTAGAGCGCGGACATGTCACCGTCGTTGTAGCCGCATAGCGACAAGTTCAGGACTCGCCAACAATCCGCCTTGCTTCCGGCAACTACGTCATCGAGGGCGCGTACGAGCGCAGCGTCATCGAGGTCACCGAGGGGGCCCGCGGCATGCCACAAGGTCAGATTCGAGTCCGGAAGACCCGAGTGCAGCCTCAGCACGCTCTTGACGAAGTCGCCGTGGCCAGTGGCCGGGTCAGCCCAACCGTCTTCGTTCTCGTCCACGTTCCAGAAGTCCTTGCGGAAGTCGATCTCGCCCTTGATCGGAACGCCCGCCGGCTTGACGGTCACCTTCTCGAGCTCGCCGGCCGGCTTCGAATCCCTGTCGGCCAGCAAGGGGCTAGCGATGTCGATGACGTGGACGTCCAGGCGATCGTGGCCAACCAGCTCCGCCGCGGCGGAGCCGACATCGGGGGCCTCCGCCGGTCGGGCACCGAACCGCGGCACCGGCACCGACACTGTCTCGGCCGGGCCGGCGTCACAGCAGCACCCGCTGCCCCCGCTCCAGCCCCAAGCTCCACCGGTGAACGTGTTGGGAGTGAACGTGTTGGGAGTGAAGGTGTTTGGGGCGAATACCTGACCGGTGAAGGTGTTCGGGGTGAACGTGTTCGGCGCCGAGACCACCGTGCCCTGGGCCGTTCGGGAGGCCACGAAATAGACATGGTTCGGCTGCGCCGGGATCCCACGTAGGCGCAGGCCCTGCACCAGCCGGAGAACGTCAGTGTCTTCGGCGCTGGTGAGGCGGTAGCGGAACCAGGGTTGCCGCAGCGGAACGGGATCAACGGAGATCTCCCGGACGTTGAGTTCAATCGCGATCTGGCTCAGTGCTGCGAGCACCTGTGTCGGGTTACCGCTGGCCAGGAACTCCCGGGGGCGTATCACAATGGGACGTCCCGCTGAATCGGCTCGAAACTGGAACCGGTCGGCGGGATAGTCAGATGGATCGGGTTCGTTCAAGAGGTTACTGTCGATTGCCACGTTGGTTCTCCATGAGGGATGGCGATGGCAACAAGGCCAAGCGGTACTGGAAGCAAGAACGCCGCTGGCACGGGCCAGATACAAAAAGGACGGGTAGGGCCGTAGGAAATCTACGTTCCACCAGCTCATGAGACAAGAATCAACTCCGCACAACACTGGCGCCGAGGGGATCTACTCGGCGCCAGCCGAGGCGCTGGCGCACGCCAGAGCCGTACTGGCGAGACAAGATGCGACCTCCACCGAGCGCGCTCGCGCCCTGCTGGTGCTGGGTCGGGCCGCGCAGTACGGGAACCGGATCGCTGATGCCGTCCGCCTCCTGTCCGAGGCACGGCAACTCGCCGTCGAACCTGCCCTCGTTACCGAGATCCTGCTCACGCTCGCGCCGGTGCTGAGCAAGGAGGGCCACCCCGACGAGGCACTGGCGCTGCTGGACCGTTCGGATCTGGAGCTGGGCCGCGGCCATGCCGGGCAGCTGCGGAACCAGCGCGGCGTCATCCTCCTCGAGATGGGTCGCCTTCACGAGGCGCGGGACCAGGCCACGGACGCCGTGCACCTGCTGCACGAGGCCGGAGACCAGAACCGTGAGGCCCGGGCCATGGCGAACTTGGCGGTCATCGCCGCCCTCATGGGTCACCTGGACGACGCTGAGCACTGGTACGCCCAGGCGCTGGAGATGGCCGTGACCACCGAGCAGCACGTGGTGGCCGCCGGGATCGAGGGCAACCTGGGCGACCTGGCCTCCCGCCGAGGTGACTTCGCCGCCGCCCTGCGGTGGTACGAGCTAGCGCGGGCCCGATTCGAGAAAATCGGTAACGTGGAACTCCTGGTGTCGGTGCTCGAGCTCGACCACGCTCGAACATTGCTCGATGTCGGCCTGCTGGTCGATGCGGCCGAGGCGGCCCAGCGGTCCGCCCGGTTGGCCGGCGAGGGTGCCCACCAGATGCTTGAGACCCAGGCCCAGCTCGTACTGGCCGAAGCCCTCGTCCGGCTCAATGATCGGCGTGGGGCGCGTCAGGCCATAGAGCGAGGGGCCACCCTGGCCCGGCAGGTTGGGCAAGAAGCGTGGCAGCTCCGGGCGATGCAGCTCACCGCGGACCTGGATCCCTCTCATCGGCTTAACCGGGGCGACGTGGAGGAGCAGCTCCAACGGTTCCTTCGCTCCGGATGGGCGCGTGAAGCGTTCGCCTACGGCCTGGGCCAGGCGATGGCCCGTCGGACCAGCGATCCGGAGGGCGCCCGGCACCTGCTAGCGCTGGTGAGCCGGAGCACCATCGGCGTCGATGTGGACCCCCTCGACCGGTCGGTCTGCGCTCTACTCCAGGCCAGCCTCGATCACGATGTCGACGCTGCTCGCAGCGCCTTCGACGAGGCGCTGGATGCGCTGCACCGCCAGCGGGACCTGCTCGGCTCGGCTGAGCTGCGGCGGGTGATCGTGGAACGGGCCCAACCCATCCAGGAGCTGGCCCTGGGGCTGGCCCTCGAGGCTGAGGATCGGGCGCCTGCCGTACTCGAGGTGTTGGAGCGGGTTCGAGGCGTCCAGGCCACGGCCGCCTCACGCCCGGGGTCACTGGCGGGCCACGATGCCGCGCTGGTCCGCCTCCGGCATCTCCGGGTGCAGGTGGCGGAAGCCAAGATCACCGGTGGCGATCCGTCGGCCCGGGCCGCCGAGCTCCGGACGGCGGAACACGAACTCCTTCGATCCCGTCGAACCGAAGGTGCGCGGCCGACGGCCCCAGCCGCCGATCCTCGGCCTGGCCCCCGGAGGCTGCCGGCGGACACCGTATACATCACCTATTCGGTACACGCCGGGCAGGTCATGGCGGTCGTCCACACCACCAGCGCCACGGTGCTGCGCGACGTGGGCCCGTTGGACGGCATCGGCCCGGCGGTGCGCTCCCAGCGGAGCGCGCTCCGATGGTTGGCCTCGGGCGGCCCCCCGCAGCACGTCCCGGATCAGACCGCCCGCCTTCTCGACGCGAGCCGTGCCCTCGATCAGCTCCTCGTCCAGCCGCTCGACCTGGACCCCCAGGCCCGGGTGGTGATGACGGTGCCGACCACGCTGCGCGACGTCACGTGGGCCGCGCTGCCCTCGCTCCAGCGCCGCCCCCTCACCTTCACCCCGACACTGGCATCATGGCTGGCTGGCACCGACCCGCTGGCGGTGGAGCGCCTTGCACTCCTCAGCGGGCCCGACCTGGCCGCAGCCGCCGACGAGCTGGCTCGAATCCGCTCGATGTGGAACCAGCCGGCCAGGGCCGACGCCGAGACCACCTGCAGCGAAGCCCTGGCGGCGCTGCGCTCAGCCGACCTGGTGCACATCGCCGCCCATGGCTCGTTCCGCACCGACAATCCCTTCTTCTCCTCACTGGTGTTCGCCGACGGAGAGCTCTCGTTGCTGGAGATGGGTGCTCTCGAGCGGGTACCGTCGATCGTGGTGCTCGCATCGTGCGACGCCGGGGCCACGGCCGTGGCCCGCCGCAGCGACGGTGACGTGGTGATCGGTACGGCCGTCGAGCTCCGCAGCCTGGGCGCCCGTGCCGTGCTGGCGCCCTCGGCCATCGTGCAGGATTCGGCTGCGGCCGACTACGCCGTGCTGGTGCACCGAGCCCTGGTCGACCGGATGCCCATGGACGACGCCGTCCTCGGGGCGCGGCTCTCGATGCTGGACCGGGGCGAGCCGGCCTGCATGGCAGCAGCGGTCTCGTTCCAGCTCCTCGGCGACCAGGCCACCCGCCTCCCGCTACGACAGACCTCAAGCGGCATCGAAATCCCGTAACCGGGCCGGCTCTGGTGCCGGACATCGCCGTCCGGGGCGAACTCTTGGGCCCAAACGGTATTCAGCTTCCTGCTTTGGCGCTCTTCGACGCAACGGGCACCCGATTCAGGTGCCCCAACACCGAGGAGGCCCCATGCCGCTCCCCTTCGAGAAGATCGTCCGCCCATTGCCCGACTGGTGGCCCCACCCGTTCTTCAGCCGGTGCACCCCCCGTTTGCTGGTGGTGACGGACAGCCTTGCCTTCGACAGCTCCAGCTTCGGGCTTCAGATCTTCCTGGACGAGATCGCCAAGTACTCCCCCGCCCCGAACGTCACCCTGATGGTGCACGGACCTGGCTCACCGTTCGACGCTTCGGTCACCACGGCCAAGTTCGACCAGATCTGGCTGTTCGGCGCCAACGGCCCGGCCCTCACCGACGACGAGATCGCCATCCTGCTGCGCTTCATGGACAGCGGCGGCGGCGTGTTCGCCACCGGCGATCACGAGACCCTGGGGTACGGCCTGTGCGGTGAACTTCCCCGGGTTCGCAAGATGCGGAACTGGAAGAGCGTGCCGATGATCGTCGACCGCATTGACACCGTCACCAATCCCGGACCCGACCATCGAACCCAGTTCGATGACCAGTCCGACGACATCCCACAACGGATCTTCCCCACCTACTACGGCAGCGGCTCCTCCGCAGCTCCCCACCCCCTTCTCCGCAGCCCTCTAGGCGATATCGACGTCCTGCCCGACCATCCCCACGAGAGCCGCTGCATCGCCGGTTCCGACCCGGAGTACGGCTACTTCTTCGGAGCGAGCCTGGCCGACAACTACAAGCTCCACGGCCTCGATGTGCCCGAGTTCCCCTTCCTCGCAGGAGCACCGCTGGCGCCCGAGATCGTGGCCTGGTCGGTGTCAGCCGGACGCTACCTGAACCCGCCGGGCACCGTCGTCGACAAGCCGTTCACCACCCCGAAGCTCTTCGGCGCCATCTCGGCCTGGGACGGTTACCGCGTTGGCCGAGGCCGGATCGTATGCGACGCCACCTGGCATCACTTCATCAACATCAACCTCGACGGCACCGGGGCCGTGGCCGCCCCCAACAACAACCGCAACGGCCTGCGCGACGTCAACAACACCTTCACCCAGGACTTCCACCAGATCGCCCAGTACTACCGGAACATCGTCGACTGGCTCATACCGGCCAACCGCCGCTGGTGCCGGTGGTTCATCGACCTGGTCCTCGAGCGCTACCAGTTTCCCCTGTTCGAGGAGTTCGCAGCCCCTCCCTGACCCCGATCCCTGCCCGTGGGAACCCCGCCTCCGGCTGGGCACCATCGTCGACGGCGCTCTCACGTCGATCCACGGCAGCGGGATCGCCGACGACATGGCCATCGCCGCCCTGGAACTCGCCGACCTGGGAGTTCTGGCTGATGAGCTACGCCCCCGGGCCGAGCCAACCCGAGATCAGCACCCCACCCTTCTCGATCTGGCGCTGTTCCGCCGGGGCATCCTCGGCTCTATCGCCGACGCCCTGCTGAGCGACCTGCCCTCGAATCCCCAAGAGCTGGCCCGTCACCTAGAACGCCGAGGCCATGACGATGAGCAGGTCGAAGCGGCGGTGGCGAAGGCGACCCGGGAGGCCGTGCAGGCCGCCCACGACTACTACAAGCGGGCAACCGAGCGGACCTTCGGCTTCTTCGGCTGAACGACCGCGAGTCTCGCGCTGCACCGCGCCCTGAAGCTGCCGTGCGCCGAGCCCAATTTCTCTGACAACAGCGAAGAAAGGACAAGACATGCCGCGCATCATCGTGGAACTGTCACACACCAGCGGGCTGGAAGCCGGCGCCGCTGCAACCATGGGCGACCGGGCCGCACCCGGGATCGACCTGCCGGCGCTGCCAGGCATCGACCTGGATACGAGCTATGGTGCCGTGCCCCTGCCGGCTCGTGTCCCGCGGGAGCGGACCGACAGTCCCTTCGACCTGGCACCAGCCTTCGAACTCGATACGGCACCGGGGTCGTCCACTTACCTCGTGCGGGGCGAGGTGCCCAACGAGGACGCGGCCGATGCGCTGCGTCGGAACCCCAACGTGATCGAGGTCTACGCCGACGTCGAGATCGAGCCCATGGCGGTCTGCCCCGGAGATCCCGCCGTCGGCACCGACACCAATGTGGCCAACCTGCTGAACACCTCGGCCATGAAGGCGTGCGGCATGGACGGCGCTGGTGTCCTGGTTGCGGTTGTCGACACCGGTGTGAACATGGCGTACCTGCAATCGAAGGGCAAGAGCCCGGGCTTCGATGCCGCCCGGTCCTGGAGCTACGACCCGGCCGCCGCAGTTCCCGGCCAGGTGCCCGTGAACCACGGCACGATGTGCGCCTACGACGTGTGCATAGCCGCCCCCGCCGCCACCATCCTCGACGTCGTCCTGCTCCGGCCGTTGTCGGCCCCGCCGGGGGGAACCATCATGAGCGGCCTGCTCTCCGATGCGGTGAAGGCGTACCGGCACCTGATCAACGTCATGCTGGCGCCCCAGCGCCCGGGCGAGAACCGATCGCTGGTGGTGACCAACAGCTGGGGCATGTTCCGGCCCACCTGGGACTTCCCGGTTGGAAACCCGGGCAACTACAGCGACAACCCCAACCACCCGTTCAACCGCATCGTCGGTGATTTGGAGCGTGCCGGGGCGGACATCCTGTTCGCGGCCGGCAACTGCGGCTCGCCCTGCCCGGACGGTCGCTGTGGAGGGATCACGGTCAACGCCATCTACGGAGCGAACAGCCATCCGCAGGTGCTTAGCGTGGCCGGCGTCGACACGACCAAGGTTCGTGCCGGCTATTCGACGGTCGGGCCCGGCCGACTGACGCAGAACAAGCCCGACCTGGCCGGCTACACCCACTTCAAGGGGTCCGGGGTCTACCCGGCCGATGGTGGGACGTCAGCCGCCACCCCGGTGGTGGCCGGCGTGGTGGCTGCCGTGCGGTCGAAGCGTCCCTACAACGCAGCCGATCCGGTGAGCCACCCAGCTGCCATCCGGTCCCTGCTCACGTCGACGGCGGAGGACCTGGGCCCCATCGGGTTCGACTTCCTGCACGGCTACGGCGTGGTCAACGGCGTGTCACTGCGCGCCCGCCTGTGCTCACCGCTCCCGCACAACCTGTGCGATCGGTTCCCCTGGTTGCCGTTCTGCAATCCGTGCCTGACAAACCCTGCGAGCATTCGCTGTCTCTGCCAACGCTTTCCCCACCTGCCGATCTGCCGGCTCGTTCCCATCCCCGCACCGCCCCTCCCTGCACCACCAATCGCCCTACGGGCTGACGGTGGGTTGAGTGCGAACGTGCAACCTGACGGGTTCGCTGAGGTCACCGATGGCGGCGGGACGGCCGAGCTGGCGGCCCTGCTTGAAGCGGCCTACACAGCCGGGTTCGAGGCCGCCGCTGGGTTGACTATGCCAGCAGCGAGTCGAGCGGCCCCGAGCGCCGATAGCGGCTGCGGATGCGGTGGTGGGTAGGCGGTGTGGCGCCTCCCCCATGGTACATCCTGCACCGGCGGGAGGCGCCGGCTGCTATCGCCGGGGCCGGCTCCGATAGCGGGCGACGCCTGCGCCGAGGGGGGTTCCGGTCTCAGCAGTCGAACGTCTCGACCGGTGGATCGGCGAACAGCCCGATCGCCGGATCGCCTTCGAGCCCGAGCTCCCGCAACCGGCGTCGAAGGCGGTCGAAGCCGGTCGACGCCACTAGCACTACGTACAAGTGATCTAGGCTGTCGGTAGGAACGACGCCGTACGCTGAGTCGATCTGATCAGGCTCGAGGTCGTAGTGCCGAGCGATCTCGGGCACGGTAGGTTGCTGGCCGGGGTGGCGGAACTGGAACATGGCGCTGGCCGACTTGTCTGTGGGCATTCGAACCTCCAGCTTCGCCTCACACTACCCGAGCTTCGTTCGCTCACGCCGAGGTCCAACCCGGAGATGACCAGGGCGAGGGCCAGGTCTCCTTGGCCCGGTGCACGGCGTGTCGAGCGCGAGTCGACGCGAAGACAACTCGCAATCTATGGGACGGCTGTGGGACCGAGCCAAGGGGCCGCCTAAATGCAACGCTGTGATCAGGACTTTCGGACCGTTGGCGTCTCACCCTGATAAGGGTGAGGTCACAAGTTCAACTCTTGTCGGCCGAGGGCCGTCAGCTGGCTGCGAGGTACTGGCGAAGGGCCTCTCGGACGACCTCGGAGGCGGTGGTGTGATCTGCGGCCGCTCGCTCATCGACGGCGTGTCGCAGGTCAGGATCGAGCCGAACAGGTAGCGTCTCGGCCGGTCCCGAGCCCATCGCCGGTCGTCCAGGCCGCCGACGAAGCTTGGCGACGTCAAGGCCATCCTCGGACTGCTGAGCCAGCCGGTCCAGCACCTCGTCGGTCAGTTCGGTACCGCTCTTGGATCGCCCGTGGGTCTTCTGGTCAGTCATCGGCACGTCCTGTGTTGTGGAGCAACATCTCGTCGATCGGGCGCATCGGCATGGCGTGAATCGCGATCTCCGTTCCGTCGTCGCGGACCACGGTGACGATCTCTAGCATGTTGCCGGCCCGGTCGGGCCCGAGGTAGAGCGCCTTGTCGTCAGCCTCGTCGGCTGCGACCAGCGCGTGCGGCGCCGTGCTTGTGGGCAGATCGGTAGATCTCCACTCCGGAGTATCGTAACACGAAATTGCAGCTCCGATGCGGCCCGCGATTGGGTGTGAGCAACGCTGGGAGCAGCGGGCAACGATCACGGGTGAACAACAACAAACTCCGATGGACAGTTCCCGCTCCGACGCTGTGCGGTAACAGGCCGGGAGCGGATGAATATTGTCCGGCCGTCAGTACTGGCCGGTGTCGTGACGTCCATGACCCTGTGCGAGGACGGTCGGCCCAGTCGACTGTTTCCGTGCACGGGTTAGCCCTGCACCGCCGGCGGAATGCCGATGTACTGGCCCGCAACGGCCTGTTGGTCCCGGCCCGTTGCAGATGAGGGCAAGGAGTGGTCCATAGAACTGGTCGACAAAACGCTGGCCGGCCCCTGCTAGGACGATTTGTTAGGCTACCCTGAGATAGGCTCGATAGCTTCCTTGACTACGACCGGTCGCAGGGGTAGGACCACCTAATGACGCTCCCCCTCGCCGCAGGCACGTACCGCATCGACGAAACACACACGCAGATCGGCTTCGTCGTCACCCACCTCGGGTTGACCCCCATCCGAGGCATCTTCGCCGAGTTCTCGGGCCAGCTCGTGGTGGGTGAGACGGAGGCGGCGAGCCAGCTCGACGTGGCCATCAGCCTGAACTCGCTCCAGAGCTCTCACCCGGGGCGAGAGGAGCATCTGCAGGGAGAGGACTTCTTCCACTCCGGCCAGTTCCCGACCATGACCTTCCGCAGCACGGGAATCGAAGGCGAGGGGGAGCGGTGGCACGTCAACGGCGACCTGACCCTCCGGGGCATCACCCGCCCGGTCGCCCTCGACACCAATCTCACCGGCCGCGCCCTCTTCCCGGTGGACCAGAAGGAGCACATCGGGTTCGTCGCCACCGGGGCCGTCTCCCGAACCGCATTCGGCGTGGCCCCGAACATCCCGTCGCTGATGCTCAGCGACGACATCAGGGTCGAGCTCTCGGTTCAGCTGATCCCGGAATGAACGATCACGTCACCTGCTCGGCCGCTCACCTGTGTCGACGTGGAATGAGATGATGGTCGCATGCCGGCAAGCGTGCTGCGCGTCCAACTGCTCGGTGGTCTAGCGGTCGACGGTGTCGACCCGCGCCAGTTCGGCAGCAGGAAAGCCCGGCAGCTCTTCGCCGTGCTGGCCGTCCACGCCGGAAGGCCCGCGTCGCCTGACTTGTTGGTCGAGCTCCTGTGGGGTGATCACCCGCCGTCCCGGCCGCTGGATCAGCTCGCCGTGCTCGTCTCCCGCCTCCGCACGGTCGTGGGCGGCGACCGCATCGTCCGCCAGTCGGGCGGCTACTGGATGCGACTCGACTGGCTCGATCTCGTCGAGCTCAACTCGCTCGTCGTCGAGGCGGCTTCCCGGCACGCCGACGGCCAGGCGGCAAGGGCCCTCACCGCAGCGCAGGCCGCAGTGGCTCTGGCGCGAGGGCCGCTGCTCCCGGAGGAGTCTGGTGTCTGGTGGGAGGCGGCGCGGGTCCAGGCCTCGACCTCGGTGAGCCGGGCCGACAAGCTGGTGGCGGAGATCGCGTTGGCGATGCGGGACTGGGAGGCAGCGGCGGCGGCGGGCGAGGCGGGCCTGGTTCGATCCCCGTACGACGAGGTTCTCCTGCGCACGGTGATGCGAGCCCACGCCGGCGCCGGCCGCCCCGGGGCGGGGCTGGCGGCCTACGTGCGGGTACGGGATCGGTTGGTCGAGGACCTGGGCGTGTCACCCGCCCCGGACACGGAGCACCTGCATGACGCGCTGGTGCTGGGCGAGGCCGGCGCCGGGCAGGACGGCCTGGAGCCGTCCACGGTCGCCGGGCCAGTGCCGGCAGAGCTGGGTCCGACGGCGCCGCTTTCCGCTCATCCCCTGGTCGGGCGCGAGAGGCACCTGGCGATTCTCGACACCGAGCTGGCTCTCGCCGCAGGCGGAGCGGCCCGTGCGGTCACGGTGCAGGGTGAGGCGGGGGCCGGCAAGTCCGCTCTGGTCGACGCATGGCGCTCCCGATTGGGGAATCGCGCCACGGTGTTGCGTGGCCGCTGCGACGACCTCGGTCGCGACCTTCCCCTGCAGCCGATCGCCGATGCGCTGGCCCGCCATCTGCGGGCCGTCGGCCCCAGCGATCGGGTCGCGGCGCTCAGCGCCGATTTCGATCTGCTCGACGAGCTCATCTTCGGAAGCCCGCCCAAGCCGACGTCGACCATCAGTGCCGCTCCCGATTCTGAGATCGGCCAGGCCCGGCTCTTCGGGGCGCTGCTGGGTCTCCTCGAGGGGATCTCGACGGGACCAGTGGTACTGATCGTCGAGGACCTGCACGATGCCGGGGCCTTGACGATCGCCTGGCTCGCGTACACCCTGCGCCGAGCCGATCGGCTTCTGCTGGTGGTGACCAGCCGGGCCAGCGAGCCCGTTCTGCCCGAGGCTCGCGTGGTGACGCTCCACCCGCTCGATCGGTCCGAAGCGGAAGTGCTGGTCGGCCCGGATCGGGTGGACGCCCTGCTGGCCCGCTCCGGCGGGAACCCGCTACTGCTCACGGCTCTCGCCGCCGCCTCGTCGGACGAACTGCCAGCGTCGATCCGCGAGTTCGTCGAGGCTCAGGTGCGGCGGCTGGGCGCAGCCGCGGCCACCGTACGGGTGGCGGCAGTTGTGGGCGACGTCGTCGAGCTCGATCTGGTGGCCGAGGCGGTGCAACGGCCGGCGGTCGAGGTCCTCAACGACTTGGAGACGGCGCTGGCGGTCGGGCTGCTCGTCGAGCGGCCCGACGGACTTGGATTCCGGCACCAGCTGATCCGCGAAGCGCTGGTGGCCGGCGCTGGCAGTGCTCGTCGTGCCTTGGCCCACCGCCAGGTCGCCGCCGTCCTGCACCGCCGCCGATCGCCCGACCTGCTGGCGGTGGCGCAGCACGCCCGGCTCGGGGGTGACGCCGCTCTGGCGTCGCGTGCGTTCGTGGAAGCGGCGAGGGCCGCACTCGTGCGTTTCGATGCACGCGCGGCGCTCACCCACCTCGACATGGCGGTGGCGCTCGACGGATCGCTCGAGGCGTTGCTGCTGCGGGCCCGGACCCGGATGGCCTGCCTCGACCTGGCGGGAGCGGAGACCGACGCCGCAGCGGCGCGGGCCCTCGACGGTGGTGGCGAGGCGCTGGAATGCTCGGCCTGGATCGCCTACTACCAGCGGCGGTACAGCCAGGCCCGGGCGTTGGCCGAGCTCGGCGCGAAGCGGGCCGATGACCACAACCTTCGGGCCTCGTGTCTGGCTGTCGCCGGCCGGATCGACCACGGAACCGGGGCGTTGGCCGGGGCGGCCGAACGGCTCCACGAGGCGTCGGCCAGCGAGGAGGTCGGCAGCGTGGCCGGCGTCTGGTTGGCCCACGTCCGGGTTCACCAGGGCCGGCCCGCTGAGGCCCTGGCCCTGGCTGAGGCCAGTCTCGTCGACCCGGAGTCGGCGCGGCACCCCTGGGCCGATCTGCATGGCCAGTTCGCCCGGATCATGGCGCTCGGACACCTCGGCCGGATCGCCGAGGGGCTCCGCGGCTGCGACGAACTGGACGCAGCGGCGGCCCGGGCCGGGCCGATGGGAGCCCGGTTCGTCGGCATCGCCGCCAACGTTCGGGGATGGCTGCTGCGGTCCGTCGGCCGCGGCGAAGAAGGGGAGATGTGCCACCAGCGAGCCATTGCCGCCACCGGCGACGTCGCCCGGTCGTCAGCCGATGCCCGCACCGAGCCGTACTGGGTCGGCCTGCTCGATCTCGCCGACGCCCGGCTGTGGCTCGGCGATCTCGACGGCGCGCACCGGTGGCTCATCCAGGCGATGCCCCTGGAGGCGTGGGACGGCACCATGGGCTGGCATCACCGACAGCGGCTGGGCGTCCTACGGGCCCGACTGGCCCTGGCCCAGGGAGATCCATCGACCGCCGCCGAGCTGGCCGGCGCCGCCGAAGCCGATGCCGTCGCCCGGGGCGCACACCGTTACCGGTACCTGGCTGGTGCGGTGCTGGTGCTCGCCGGGGAAGGTGACCGGGCGCAGGCGGCAGCCGTGGTGGAGGGCCTGGCCGCCACCTCTGCCACCGAGGGTTGGCGGTTCATGCTCGCTCTGGCCGGCCGTCACCGGGTCGACGCCTGGCGGCGTGAAGCGGAGCAGCGGGCGCTGGCGCTGGCGACCGCTGCCGGCCCCTTCGGCGACGATGCCCGGCGCATGATGGCGGCCGTGTTCGCCGCAGACGCCAGGTGAGGTCGCAGGGTCAGAGCCACGCCATGCCCCGGCGGCCGGCGTCGACCCACCACGCCAGCTCCTCTGGTGGGCCGAACACTTTCTCCCAGCCGAACTCGACGAGCCCGCCGAGCAGGCACAACTCGACCTGGCGCTCCCACCAGGTGGCGGTGTCGACGCCACGGCGGCCGAGCGCGGCCTGCAGGTCGTCGATCGTCGACTCCTTGGTATGGCCGATCGGGAGACGGGCCCGGTTGAGTGCCAGGTACCAGGCCAGCTCGTGGGCGACCGGCCCGATTCCGCAGTAGGTCCAATCGAGCAGGACCACCCGGCCGTCGGGGGCCACGCCCAGATTGCCCATCTTCCAGTCACCGTGGAGGAAGGCCAGCGGCGTGCGGGCCAGGGCGGCCGCCAGGGGAGCGGGGTCTCGGGCGAGCGATCGCACGACCTCGCCGACGTCGCCCGGCACGAGGCTGTCGAACCGCTGCCATCCCTCGATGGCGATCCGGGGTACCGCCTCAGGCCAGCCGACGTGCTCCTCGCCCTGCAACCGGTCCGACCCGAAGAATCCCCATCGTTCGCCCTGCGGCAGCAGATCCAGCGGACCGAGAGCACCAGGCGACGGCGACCAGGTGGACGCCGACAGGGCAGCGATTGCGTCGAGGAACCGCAGATGCGTTTCCGGATCGACCGGTTCGTCGCCCGGTGGGACGAGCGCAGCCGACATGTCCTCCATCAGCAGCGCCGCACCCCACCCATTGCGACCCCACGGGGCCACACCGATCGTGGCGTTCAGGATCACATCGGGTGCCGTGTCCATCAACCCTGCGGCCCACACCCGGCGAGGGATGCAGCCAAGGTCGCCCGAGACCCGCATGAACACGTCGAGATCGGGGTGCACGTACTTCACCACCCCCGGCCGGCCGTCGATCTCCACCCGCTCGAAACGAGCGGTGGAGCGGGCCTCGGCCGGCACGAACTGGCCGAGGTGGCGCACGCCATCGAGTAGCTGGTCGGCGGAGTCGGCCACCGGTCGCGGCGTCAAAGCGAGAGAGGTCATTGCGCCTGCTCCCCCATGCGAGCCAAGAGCGCTGCATCCCAGCGGCCACCACAGAACACCACGTCGCTGATGATCTCACCGTTTTCGCCCATCGTCAGCGAATGGCAGTGGTGGGCCGCATGCGGCGTCCCGTTCTCGACCCAGCTCAGCATGTAGCGGACCACCTCACCCCCGTCGAACGGTCGCCGGGTCAGCTCCTCGAGGACGGCGGGAGCGGCGAACCATCGGCCGTACTCCTCGGAGATCGCGGCGCCGCCCGTGACCGCGAACCGCCAGTTGGGAACGGTGGCGTCGAGCACCGCGTCGTCGGCGTAGAGGCCGGCGGGAATGCCCGTGCCGAGGCACACGGCGTCGAGGAACGCGTCGACGGTGGGGGAGGTGGAAGGAGGTGTGTCAGCCATGGTCTTCACGCTGGCCCGGGCGGTTTGCAGAACTCCTGCAGTCCCGGCGCAGGGAAGCTGCAATGCCCCGGGCCGACGCTCGCTCCGTCCAGTCAAACCACATCAGGAGTACCTCCATGAGCACCACAACCGGCGACATCGACGCCTTCGTCGGACGATTCCTCGGCGACATGGCGGCCGTCGCCCATGCCGCAACGGTCGTCATCGGCGACAAACTTGGCCTCTACCGGGCCCTTGCAGCCGCCGGACCGTCGACGCCAGCCGAACTGGCCAAGGCTGCCGGCTGCGACGAGCGCTACGTGGCGGAGTGGCTCTGCGCCCAGGCCGCCAGCGAGTACACCCACTACGACCCGACGACGGGCCGGTTCCATCTCGACGACGCCCAAGCCGCATGCCTCGCCGACGAATCTCATCCGGCGTTCGTCATCGGCGGCATGGGCGTGATGTCCTCGACCCACAAGGACGAGGAATGCATCACCGAGCGCTTCCGTACCGGGGGTGGTCTCGCATGGCATGAGCACCACCACGACCTGTTCACCGGCACCGAACGGTTCTTCCGCCCCTCGTACGCAGCCAACCTGACCACGACCTGGATTCCGGCCCTCGACGGCATGGAGGCCCGGCTGAACGAGGGCGCCCGGGTGGCCGACATCGGGTGCGGCCACGGTGCATCGACCGTGCAGCTCGCCCTGGCCTTCCCCAACAGCGAGATCACCGGCTTCGATTACCACCCCGACTCGATCGCGGTGGCCCGGGAGCGGGCAGTTGCCGCCGGGGTGGGTGACCGCGTCCGTTTCGAGGCGATGGCCGCAGACCGATTCGGGGGAGGGCCCTACGACCTCGTCTGCATCTTCGACGCGCTGCACGACATGGGCGATCCGGTCGGCGTGTCCCGGCACATCCGAGAGCAGCTGTCTCCCGAGGGCACGTGGCTGCTCGTCGAGCCGAAGGCGGGCGACCGGATCGAAGACAATCTGCACCTCGTGGGTCGCGTCTTCTACTCGGTATCGACGACGATCTGCACCCCGTCGTCGCGGGCCCAGGTCGGGAGCGCTTGCCTCGGCGCCCAGGCCGGCCCGGCCCGACTCGATGCCGTGACGAAGGCGGCCGGCTTCTCCCGGTTCCGCCAGGTGGTCGACAGCCCCTTCAACCTGGTGCTGGAGGTACGGCCCTGAGCCTAGCCGGCGAGACTGTGGGCGATCGGGTGGCGAGGCTGGTACAGCAGCATCCAACCCGCTCCGGGGACCTCGAACGAGGTGACCAGCCCGTAACCCTGGTCTTCGACGTCACGCTTGACCTTGACGCCTTTGCCGTCCAGCTCGGTGATCGCAGCCTCGATGTCGTCGCACATCAACGAGACCTGATGAAGCGGCACCGTGGCCGTGGCGTCGCCGCCGGCGCCCTCAGCGGGATGCACCCCGAGCTCGCTCGGCGGCGTCTTGAAGATGAGCCATCCTCCCCCGGCATCCACCGCGGGCCAGCCAAGAACGTCACGGAAGAACGCCCGTGTGGCGTCGGCGTCGTCGCTGTAGATGATGGAGTGGAATCCGCTGATGGTGGTCATGGTCCGTAATCCTCTCATCCCGACGTCATCTGCGGCTCGCCGTCGGAAGGCGTTCACCATCGGGTCAGCACCTCCACCGGGCCCGAGATGCCGCTGTGGCGGATCCTCCACCGCTGTGCCGTGCACCTCGACGAGCTCTCTGCGGAGGCGCGGACGTAAACGACTCGCACGAGCGGGAACTGATCAGCCAGAGAGGCCGACGGCTGACTGACACCGATCCTGGGGTGGACTCACGTGAGCCCGAGCACCAGGGCGAAGGCGAGCGCCGCCGGGGCCATGCGGAGAGCGAAGCTCGAGCCGAACCGGGCGCCTCCCGAGGTGAGAGCCAGGCCCAGCTTCACGGCGGTGTTGGTGCCGATGGAGGCGCCGGCGGCCCACACCGCAGTGGTGACGTCGAGCTCGCCTCTGCTGGCCAGGGCGGCGGCCGACACGGCCCCGGCGTGGCCGTCGGCCAGGCCGGCGATGGCGGCGATGGCGATCGCCCCACCCTGGCCCAACCGGTCCGAGGCCCAGCGCGACACCAGCACCGTCGAGGTGATGATGGCGGCCAGGAGGAGAGCGGGCTTGAGGGCGAAGGCCCGCGCCTCGCGGTCGGGTTCCGTGTCGGTCCGCTCGTCGGGTTCGCTTCCGGGGTTGGTCGCGGGGTCGTCGGCTGGTCGGAGGCTGTCACCCCCGAGGCTGTGACTCCGGCGGCGGTCGCCCCGGAGGATCACGGCGATGGCCAGGGCCAGGGCGATGGCGGCGGCCAGCGCCGGGAGCCAGAGGGCGGCGAGCACGCTGGTCGACACCACCCCGACCACCAGCAGCAACTGGACCATCGTCGAGATGCTGGCCGCCAGCGCCCCGGCCAGGGCGGGGCGGGCCCGGTCGGGACTGTCCCGGGCCGTACGCCCCATGGCCGAGGTGGTGGCACTGGCCGATACGAACCCCCCGGCGGCCCCGCTGACCAGTAGCCCGCGCCGGGCGCCCAACAGCTTCACACCCAGATAGCCCAGGCACCCGATGCCGACGATGGCCACCACCAGGAGCCAGATCCGGAACGGGTTCAGCACCTGATAGGGCCCCATGCCCCGGTCGGGAAGCACGGGAAGCACCACGAACGCCACCACGGCGAGCTTGACCGCGTCGGTCATCTCGGTGTCGCTGACCTGACGACGCAGCACCCGATGGACCCGCTCCTTCGACATCAGCAGGACGACGAGCAGCACGGCGACGGCAACGGCCAACCGGGGCCGGGTGCCGGTCGAGGCCCCCAGCAGATAGGTGGCCAGGCCGGCCAGCATGGTGGTGATGCCGGGATCGGTACGGATGGTGGGCCACGAGCCGGCGACGACGACGGCCGCCACCGCCCCCAGCCCCACCGCCACCACCGTCGGCGAGACGAGGGCGGCCAGAGCCCCGATGAGGGCCAGGGTGGTGAAGGTCCGCACGCCGCCCACGTGGCCCGGCTCCTCGGGATGACTCCGCTCGCGCTCGGCGCCGATCATCGCCCCGATCGCCGCCGCGATCAGTACCGGTTCGAGGTGCGACCATGGCATGGAGCCAACCTTCGTCGCGGCCCACCGTAGCGGTGGGTCGCACCGTTCCTCGCCCCCGCTCGTAGGGTGGGGTCGATGCCGGCCTCTGCCGGGATCGGGAAGGTAGCCATGGGCTCCGCCAGGAATGATCGTCGTCCGAAGGACTCCCCTGTGGGGGATATCCGCTCCGGCGGAGAGATCCCGGCGTTCGGAGCCGCTGACGATCACGTTCTCGGGTTCGACATCCGGGAGATCCTCATCGGTGCCATCGATCCGGGAGCTGACCTCGCCCTGTTGCAGAGCCGCTTCGCCGACGGTGGCGGCGATCGGGACGATTTCATCGTCCTCGACGGGCAGCGGGGGCTCGACCAGCTCCGCAGCCATGGCGGCCGGGCCGGGCCGATGCGCACGGTTCGCCACATCATGCGACACCTCGACGGCCTCGATGCCGACGCCACCGGCCACGTTCTGGCCACCGCCGAGGCCGACCTCACGGCGGGAAGCCAGGTCATCGTGCTCCGGGGCGTGGCGCGCCAGGACGCTCCCCGGCTGGCTGCTCTGCTCAAGGACGGCGGGGTCGCTCACACCCACTACGTCGGCTCGTGGACCACGATCGAGGACGGCGGGGTGCCCACCCGGTAGGCCGAGGCCGTGTGGGCGACGGCGTGCCGGTCGGCTTCACATCGGCGACGATGGGGTAAGCCCCGGACGAACCGTCTTGGCGGGGACGCCTGTTTGACCGATGTAGCGGTCGTAACCAGGCCGACGCCTCCTCTGAGCCCGACCAGAGGAGCATCATGCCCACCACCCGCGATCTCGATCGCCACGACCTAGACCCCGCTGGCCTCGACCGGCCCATTACCACCGCCACCACCGACCGGCCCACCACCGACCGGCCCACCACCAACCGCTCCGTCGCTCGCACCCGGGCCGGAGAGCTCCACGATGAGCTGCGGTCGGGCCCGACGCCCTCGCTCCCGGCGCCCCCGGTCCACTGGCGGGAACCCGAGACCCGGGAGCACGTTGCGGCCCGCTACCTGGCCGCCGTCACCCGCCTGGCCCTCGGCTTCGTGTTCCTGTGGGCCTTCCTCGACAAGCTGTTCGGGTTGGGCCGGTCCACCCCGTCGGCCCGCTCCTGGCTCAACGGCGGCTCGCCCACCACCGGCTATCTGTCGAGCCTGGAGGGGGCCTACGCCGACACCTTCCAGCGGTTGGCCGGTCACGCCTGGGTCGACTGGCTGTTCATGGCCGGCCTGCTGGGGATCGGCGCCGCCCTGATGCTGGGGATCGGCCTGCGGCTGGCAGCAGCCAGCGGGGTGGTGATGCTGGTGTTCATGTGGGCGGCGTCGCTCCCCCTCGACACCAACCCCTTCATCGACGACCACCTGATCTACGCCGTCGTTCTCGTGGGCCTGGCGCTGACCCAGGCGGGCGACACGCTCGGCCTCGGCCGTCTCTGGAGCCGGGTCCCCGCCGTCGAGCGCCACCCGATCCTGCACTGACCCTGTTCCCCTCCCTTCGAAGCGACAAGGAGCCAACTCTATGAAAGCTCTCGTGTATCACGGCCCGGGCCACAAGGCCTGGGAAGACGTGGCGACGGCGGCCGTGGTGGCCGACACCGACGCCGTCGTGCGGGTTGACGCCACCACGATCTGCGGTACCGACCTGCATATCCTCGGCGGCGACGTCCCGGCCGTCACCGACGGGCGGATCCTCGGCCACGAGGCCGTCGGCACCGTCGAGTCGGTGGGGTCCGGGGTCAGGCGGGTGGCGGTCGGTGACCGGGTGCTGGTCTCCTGCGTCACCTCCTGCGGTTCCTGCCTGTACTGCCGGCAGGCCCGGTTCGGGCAGTGCCTTGGGGGTGGGGGGTGGATCCTGGGCAACACGATCGACGGCACCCAGGCCGAGTACGTCCGGGTGCCGTTCGCCGACAACTCCACCTATCCGGTGCCGGCCGGCGTCAGCGACGAGGAGTTGCTGATGCTGGCCGACATCCTCCCCACCGGCTATGAGGTGGGGGCGGTGAACGGACGCGTCCAGCCGGGCGACGTGGTGGCCGTGGTGGGCTCGGGCCCGGTCGGCCTGTCGTCCATCCTGTGCGCCGGGCTGTTCAGCCCCAGCCTCATCGTGGCCATCGACCAGGCCGACGGCCGGCTCGAAGCGGCCAAGCGGTTCGGGGCCGACGTGACCGTGAACAACAGCCGGGAGGATCCCGTGGCGGCGGTGATGGGGCTGACCGACGGTCTCGGGGTCGACGTGGCCATCGAGGCCGTGGGGGTACCGGCCACCTTCGAGCTGGCGGCGCAGCTGATCCGGCCCGGGGGCCACGTGGCCAACATCGGGGTCCACGGGCACCCGGCCACCCTGCACCTGGAGTCGCTGTGGTCCCGCGACGTCACCATCACCACCGGGCTGGTCGACACGTTCTCCACGCCGACGCTGTTGAAGCTGCTGCGCAGCCACCATCTGGACGTGACGCCGTTCGTCACCCACCGCTTCGACCTGGACGACATCGATCAGGCCTATGACGTCTTCAGCCGGGCCGGTGAGACCGGGGCGCTGAAGGTGGTGCTGTCCCGACGCGGCTGACATCGCCGACGTCGACCTGAGCGACCTTCCTCGAACGAGGAGCGTCAGTCGAACCCCACCGGGCGGTCGAACTCGTTGAGGGTGAAGCGGCGACCCTCGGCGCCGCTCGGTTCGTACCAGTAGTCGAGCACCACCCAGCGGGGCTCCCCGGCGGGCAGGGTGAACGAGCCGGTGAGCTCAGCGCCGGTGTCGCTGCGGGCGGTGATCGTGTGCACTCCCGGGTTCAGCCCACCGATCTCGAAGGGGATCCAGTTGTGCTGGCCCATCACCTCGAGGTCGGCGTCGAAGGCCGGTTCCCCGTCGATGACGATGCTGACGGCGACGGGATCGTCGGTGAAGCTCTGGTTCGACAGCCAGAGCTTCACCTCACCCGGATCGGGCTCGGTCTGCAACTGGCCCACCGGTGGACCGGGGGTGACGGTGAAGCGAGCCGGCGCGGCGCTGCCGGGCGGCGCTGTGCCGATCGGCTCGCTCCCCGGGACCGAGGCGCCGGTCGACGCCGACGGTACCTCGGTGGCCGCCGTCGGGTCAGCCCGGCTGACATCTTCAGTGCAGGCTGCCGCCAACAGGACCAGGGGGATCACGGCAAGAATCGATCGGCGCATGCTCGAACCGAAGGTAGCCCAGGATGGCCGCCCCGGGGGCGTAGTCGGCGATCGACGGAACTCCCAGATCTTGACGGTCTGAGCGATCTCGGCTGACGTGGACAGCCATGGAGACGATCGACGGCCTGCGCTACGACCAGGGCGGCGGGGTGGCCACCATCACCCTCAACCGGCCCGACAAGCTCAACGCCATCCGCTGGAACATGGTGATCGGGCTGGTCGACCTGCTCCGCCAGGCCGGCGCCGATCCCGACGTGCGGGTGATCGTGATCACCGGCGCCGGCCGGGCCTTCTCCTCCGGCGACGACATCGTGGGCGGCATGGGCCCCGAGGTCCCCCTCGACGCCCGCAGCCGCATCGCCCGGGCCCATCAGCGGGGCTGGCACTACGAGCTGGTCAAAACCCTGCTCTCGACCCCGAAGCCGGTGGTGGCCGCCCTCAACGGACGCTGCCACGGCGCCGGGTTCGTGATCGCCCTCGGCTGCGATTTCCGGGTGGCCCGGGCCGACGCCCTCATCGGCGACATCCGCTCGGGCAAGGCCATCTTCGCCAACCAGGGCGTCGGCCTGCTCCTACCCCAGCTGATCGGCTCGGCCCGGGCCATGGACCTGCTGATGACCGGCCGGGTGATCGACGCCGCCGAGGCCGAGCGCTATGGCCTGGTGGCCCGGGTCTGGTCCGAAGCCGACTACGACACCGAGCTCGACACCTTCGTCACCGAGCTGGCCACCGGGCCCACCCGGGTCTACGCCGCCTGGAAATCCAGCGTGAACCGCGCCGCCCTCCAGGACCTCGACGCCTACACCGACCACGAGAACCTGCTCAACCTGTCGCTCCTCGGCTGCGAGGACACGCTGGAAGGGGTCAAGGCGTTCGCCGAACGCCGCCCGCCACGGTTCACCGGCCGCTGAACCCGCCGGGTCTCGCCGACAACCGGTTGTCGCCCGCTGGGTGGGCGGCGAGGATCGGGTGATGCCAACGACAACCCCCCGACGCGAGCGGGACAAGCACCATCCGATCGTGGCCGCCCACCTCGAGCAGCGGGCTTCCGACGCCCAGCTCCGGGTGGCCGACGCCATCACCGCCTTCGCCGGGTCGATGCCCTTCGTCTACATCCACGCTGTCGCCTTCGCCGTGTGGATGCTGTTCGTCGAACGAGACCCGTGGCCCAAGCTGACCCTGGTCGTCTCCCTCGAAGCGATCTTCCTGTCGACGTTCGTCATGATCGGCCAGAACCGCCAGTCGGCGTTCCAACAGGCCAAGGCCGACCACGACTTCGTCGAGCAGGAACAGGAGCTGAAGCTCAACACCGAGCTCACCCGGGCCATCCATCAGCTGGCCACCGAGATCCACGGGCGGGTGGTCACCGCCGATCCGGAGTGATCCCCGAGCTGGCCACCCGGGAAGAATGACGGGCCTAGCTACGGGTCCCGTTGCTGGTGGCCGTCGACGAGGCCAGCGCCTCGCTCGACAGGAAGCTGCCGATCTCCTGGATCGTGCTCATGAGGGGCGCCGGGAACACGACCGTGGTGTTCTTGTCCACCCCGATCTCCACCAGGCTCTGCAACACCCGCAACTGGAGCGCCAGCGGATGATCCATCATCGTGTCCGACGCATCCCCCAGCGCCGCCGCCGCCAGCGACTCGCCCTCGGCGGCGATGATCTTGGCCCGCTTCTCCCGCTCCGCCTCGGCCTGGCGGGCCATGGCCCGCTGCATGCTCTCGGGCAGCTGGATGTCCTTCAGCTCCACCAGCGTCACCACCACGCCCCAGCTCTCGGTTGCCTGGTCGAGGATCTCCCGGATGCTGACGTTGATCCGGTCGGTCTCGGCCAGGATCTCGTCGAGCGTGTGCTGGCCCACGACCTTCCGCAGGGTCGTCTGGGCGATCTGGTTGATCGCAGCCGCCACGTTCTCGATGGCCACCAGAGACTTCGTGGCGTCGACCACCTGGTAGTAGGCCACGGCCGACACGTCAACGCTCACGTTGTCCCGGGTGATGATCCCCTGCGACTGGATGGGCATGGTCACGATCCGCATCGACACCCGCCGCAGCACGTCGATGAAGGGGACCACGAAGTTCAGGCCGGGTGCCTTCACCGCCACCACCCGTCCCAGGCGGAACAGCACACCCTCCTGGTACTGCTGCACGATCCGGACCGACAACGACAGGCCCAGGAGCAGCACCAGGGCCACGGCTACGAGCACGATCACAACAGGCATCACAGACTCCTCGTTCAGTTCCCGGCCGCAGCCATACCGACGTCGGCCACATCAGCGACCAGGCACTCGGTCGTGAGCACCAGCCCCACCACCGAGGCCGCGTTCTCCAACGCCGCCCGCACCACCATCGCCGGGTCTATGACGCCGGCTTTGGTCAGGTCTTCGTAGACCCCGGTGGCGGCGTTCAGCCCGATCGCGCCCAGCTCCCGTTCGACGTGGGCCACCACCACCCCCGGCTGGTGACCGGCATTCGCCGCGATCTGGCGGATCGGAGCGGCCAGGGCCTGCCACACGATACGGGCGCCGGTGGCCTCGTCGGTCGAACCGAGGCCGGCAGCAACACCGGCCACCGCCTCGCGGACCCGGAGCAGAGCCACCCCGCCCCCGGGCACCACACCTTCGGCCACCGCCGACCGGGTGGCCGACACGGCGTCTTCGATCCGCAGCTTGCGTTCCTTCAGCTCCAGGTCGGTGGCCGCTCCCACCCGCACCACGGCCACCCCGCCGGCGAGCTTGGCCACCCGCTCCTCCAGCTTGTGACGGTCGAAGTCGGCCTCGGTGGCGTCGATCTCGTACCGGAGCTGGCTCACCCGGGCGTCAACCTCGGCCGCCGTACCGGCCCCGTCCACCACCGTGGTGGTGTCGCGGGTCACGACCACCCGGCGGGCCCGACCGAGATCCTCCAGCGTGACCTGGTCCAGGCTGAGGCCGATCTCGTCGCTCACGAGCTGGCCCCCGGTCAGCACGGCGAGATCGCCCAGCATCTCCCGGCGGCGGTCGCCGAACCCCGGGGCCTTGATGGCCACCGAGGCGAACACGCCGCGGATCCGGTTCACCACCAGCGCCGCCAGAGCGTCGCCCTCCACGTCGTCGGCCACCACCACGAGGGGCCGCTCGGAGACGGCCGCCAGCTCCATCACCGGCAGCAGGTCGGCCAGGTGGCTGATCCGGCCCCGGTACAGCAGCACGTGGCAGTCGTCGAGGACGGCCTCCATCGCTTCGGTATCGGTGACGAAGTAGGGCGACAGATAGCCGTTGTCGAACTGCATCCCCTCCACATGGTCGAGCTCGAGGCCGAAGGTGTTCGACTCCTCGACCGTGATCACGCCACCGCGGCCCACCCGGTCGAAGGCTTCGGCCACGATGGCGCCGATCAGCGGATCACCGGCCGACACGGTGGCGACGTGCTCGATGTCGGAGCGGTCGGCCACCTCCACAGCGAGATCGGCCACCGCCGCCACGGCCGCCGCCACCGCCGCCTCGATGCCCCGCCGCAGGGCCAACGGGTCGGCGCCAGCCGCCACGTTGCGCAGCCCGGCCTTCAGCATGGCCTGGGCCAGCACGGTGGCGGTGGTGGTGCCGTCGCCCGCCACGTCGTTGGTCTCGGGTGGCGACCTGCTTCACCAGCTGGGCCCCCATGTTCTCGAACGGGTCTTCCAGGTCGACCTCGCGGGCGATGGTGACGCCGTCGTTGGTGATGGTGGGCGCACCCCATGAGCTGCCCAGCACCACGTTGCGCCCTTTCGGCCCCAGGGTGACCTTGACGGCATCGGCGAGCTTGTCGACTCCCGACTGGAGGCCGCGGCGAGCGGCCCCCCCGTGGACGATCTGCGTGGCCATGTCGGTCTGCTCTCTGTGGCGATCAGCCAGCGGCGCCGACTCGATCTTCTTCGAGTCTACCGAATGACCTTCGGGATAGACGATTCACCTTCGCTATAGCCGAATGACCATCGGAGCGCGTTACGCTGCCCGGCTATGGCCTCAACCCGTCTGACCCTGGCCGCTCTGACCTCCGCCGCCATCGGTGTGGTCGAGCGCAGCGGCTTCGACGCCCTGACGTTGACGGCCGTGGCCGACGAGCTGGGCGTGGCCACCTCCACCCTCTACACCCACATCGGCGGCCTCGACGGCCTGAAGCACCTCGTGGCCGAAGCCGCCACCCGCAACCTGACCGGGGAGCTGCGCAACTCGGCCATCGGCATCTCCGGGCCCGACGCCCTCCTGGCCATGGCCGTGGCCTACCGCGAGTTCGCGCTCGACCATCCGGGCCAGCTCGCCTCGACACTGCTTCCCCCCCGGGTCGGCAACGGCGATCTGGCCGACGCCAACGCCGAACTGCTCAGGGTCTTCGTGCTCGTGTACCGGGCCGCCGGGCTCGACGACGCCGAGTCGGAACTGGCGGCCCGGGCAGTGCGCAGCGCCATCCACGGCTTCCTGACCATCGAGCACAGCACCGGCTCACGGGCCGAACACGACGCCGAGTACCGCTATCTTCTCGCTGCACTCCAGCGGGGGCTCCTCCAGCGCGACGCCGGGTGATCGAGACCGGGTGATCGAGATCGGGTGATCGGGTTTCAGGGGCGGCCGTAGAGCCGGGCGACATCAGGCGAGTCGAGCCAGTTCGAATACGTCGGTGACTGCGGCCAACCGTCGGGCGAGTCCTGCCACTCCTCCTGGCGTCCCCACGGCAGCACGTCGATCAGGGCGAACGTGTAGCCGAGCTGTTCGGTGCCCCGCCCGTTGGTGTGCCAGGTGCGGTAGACGGTGTCGTCGTGGCGGAGGAACACGTTGACGGCGAAACCCCCGCCGGGAGGAGCGCCAACGTCGGCCCCGAACGAGCTCTCCGACGACGAGTACCAATCCATCCGGTTGCCGACCTTGGCCTTGTAAGCGAGCGCCTCCTCGATCGGCCCGTTGGTGACGATGACGAAGCGGGCGTCGTAGTTGTCGAGGAAGTCCAGCCGGACGAACTGCGAGGTGTACCCGGTACAGCCCCCGCACTGCCATTCAGCCCCGTCGGACCACATGTGGTTGTAGACGATCAACTGGGAGCGACCGTCGAACACGTCGACCAGGCGGATGGGGCCGTCCGGCCCGATGAGCGTGTGATCGGGCAGCTCGACCATGGGAAGCCGGCGGCGTTGGGCGGCGATGGCATCGAGCTCACGGGTGGCGGCCTTCTCCCGCACGCGGAGTTCGTCGAGTGCGGCCTGCCAGGTCTGATGGTCGACAACCGGGGGCAGCGCGATTGGTGGTTTGTTCGGTCATGATCCTCCCTTCGGAGACAATACGGCGTACCCCGGGGCCGACGAGTCCAATCCCACTTGTCGCCGGCCGGATCTGGCCTACAGCACGTAGTCGATGAAGAGATCGTCGGCGGTGCTGAACCCTTTGGGCAACGCCGCCATCGCCCGACGCACGTCGGGATCGGGCTCCACGCCGGGGCCGCCCACCCAGTCGCTGCGGACCGTGCGGTTCTTCGTCCGCACGGCCAAGGCGTCGAGCAGCGCACCCCGCGGCACCTCGGTGCCCGCCGCCTCCTTCCCGTAGGCCCCGTTGGCGGTGGACACCATGGCGGCGGCCCGCCGATTCAGCGCCCCCACCGCCGGGATCGGGGTGGCGTTGGTGCTCCCGTGGTGCCCGACCTTGTAGAAGTCGATCGACCCCAGGATCTCGGCCGCCCGCTCGCTCAGCTCCGGCGCCGCTGTTCCCCGCACATCCCGCCGGTACAACCAGTACGTCCAGTTCCCCCACTGGGCATCGCCCACGAACAGCAGCTTCTTCCCCCGGCAGGTGAACAGCACCACCAGGCTCTGGTTGTTCAGTGTCCCGTCGATCAGATCGGCCGCTGCCAACACCGCATCGGGCCGCAGCCGCCCCAGGGCCGCCCGGAGGTTCTCCTCGCCGTCACCCACCCGGTTCCGGGCCCCACCCGAGTCGAACTCGTCGAAGCTCGTGGCCGGATAGTCGTAGGCCTGGGCCGGCCAGGCCCGTTTCCAGAACGGCGGCACCGGGCCCTCGGGACCGGGATCGATGACCGACCCGGCGCCGCCCCGGGCCCCACCGCCTCCGGCGCCGGCGGCGGCCAGGAACTGGGCCTCGGCGTTGTCGCTGGCGGTGAACTCCCCGGCGACCGCCAACGGTGCCGGGGCCAGGATCTCGGCCGTCAGCACCCCCTCCAGATCCGGCGGCAGCTCGGGCACGTCGCCCCCCTGGTAGTAGCGCACCGGCGTTTCCTTGGACCCGAAGCCGGAGCGGAGCAGCTCCAGTGCCTTCGCATTTCCTCGGTTGCCGCTCGCCCCCAACCGCACCCCCAGCGCATTGTCGACCTTGGCCCGCGCCTCCTCCGCCGCCTCGTCGCTCCGGGTACCCAACCGCAGCGCCAGCGCCGAGGCCAGTGAGGTCACGCCGCTCATCACCGCCGTCGCCCCCGCATGCGACGGATCGAGCCGGTTGGTGATCCACACCATCCCCACCTCGAACCCCAGGAACTCCTCGTAGTTCGACGCGAACCCCGACAGGTGATCGGCGTGATAGTGGGTGGCGATCACCAGCGCCAGCCGCCCCCCGGTGGTGGCCTTCAGATCGGCCACACAGTGGTCCATCGCCCCCTCGATCGCCTTGGCGTGCACGCCGCAGTCGATGAGGATGTGGGCCGGCCCGGTTCGGCCCGGCACCGTCAGCAGGAAGAAGTCGCCGAACCCCACCCGGTACATCCGCACTCGGATCCGGTCGCTCGCACGCCGTGCCGCCATGTCAGCGCCCACCCTCGTGCAGCAGCCGGAAGTTTGCCTCGTACCGTCCGTCGCCGCCCACGAACGCCGTCCCCTGGGCCACGGCGAACCCGCGCTGGCGCGACCACCGCCGCTCGCCCTCGGCCCCACTCAGCGCCTTGCCGATCACGAACCGCACCTCGGGGGGCAGCGTGATCGACGCCCCATCGGCGCTCGTGCCCCGCCGGGGCCCGTTGATCACCAGCGTCGCCCCGCCCCGGAACGGGATGGCCCCGAACTGGGGCAGACCCGGCTCCACCTCGGCCGCCGTCGACTGCACCACCTCCACGATCATCTCCACCCGGGTCCGCCCGTTCGGCTCCACCCGGAACACCGAATGGAACGACGGGATCGAGATCGGCTGGCTCCGATCCAACCCGAGCGCCCCGGCGTGCTCGGCCACCCAGGCCCGCAGCACCGCGCCGTTGATGTCCTTCTCGTCCCGGGTCAACCCGCTGGGCAGCCCGAAGATCAGCCCCGCCTCCACCTTGGCCCGGGTCCGGGGATCGGCGATCGTCATCTTGTCGATCGGGGGCAGCGTGCCCGGCGTGACCTGGGGCCACACCAGCGCGTCCTCGGAGAAGAACTCCGACCCCTCGGGGTAGATCCCCCGCAGCCGGAACGCCTCCATCAGCGAGTCACGCACCCCGCTCTCGTCGCCGGGCCGCACGTCGCGGGCCACGGTGATCAACGCCCGCAGAAAGTCGCCGAACGTGATGTCCACCGGCGGGCAGTAGTCGAGGGCCCGGGCGCACAGCTGGAAGAAGAAGGTGGCGGTGTCGGACGCGATGCCGGCCAGGCGCTCGGCCATCGCCACCGGCAGATCGTCGGTCCGCTCGCCCCCACCGGCCAGGTAGATCTCGAACAGGCCCTCGGCCTGCCGCAGGTACACGCTGAAGTAGGCGTCGAACACGGCCGACACCAGGATCGACCCCCGGAAGTGGGCGTCGTCGATCCGGGTGTTGATGGCCTCCGGCGTGGGCCGCACCCCGATGGCCGATCGGAGCCCGGCCTGCCCACCCCGGGCCTGCCCGAACTGCACCGCCAGCTGGATCAGCGGGTTCACGGGCCGGAGCTCGGCCCCGATGACGGCCTCGGACGGTGAGGTGACGGCCACCGCCCCGGCCGACGGCGCCGCCAGATCGGCGTTGTGGAGCCGGCCCCCGGTCCGGCGGATGGCGTCGACCAGCGTCTCTTTCAACGAGAAGTGGGCGAACAGCGCGCACAGGTCGGCGAAGGCCTCGTGGAAGGCGAGGACATCGGGGTTGGTCGGCTCGGTGAAGTAGGTGCGGATGCCGTCGATGATGGCGTGGGTCATCTCGTGGGCGATGATGTCGGGCGACAGGCAGGTGAAGATCCGCTGGTCGGGCAGGTTCCGCCCCGGGTTGGTGGCGTCGGCGCAGAAGTAGCCGAACACGATGCCGCGGGCGTCGGGGCTGTAGTAGGCGTTGGCCTCGTGCATGGCGTGGGGATAGAGGTGGAGCACCTCGATGTCGCCCGTCTTGTGCCACTTGGCCGCCGGGCTCGCCGGATCGACCCCACGCTCGTGCCGCCGCCAGCGGATGTCCCGCCCCAACGCCGACTCGAACATCTCGATCGTGCGCGACGCCACGGCGTACACCATCTGCTGATGGAACCGGGGATCGGATTCGGTGGGATCGAGCCCCTGGCGGGCCAGCAGCAGCGGGTGCTCCAGGTCCACCGGCGGGTAGTAGCAGTCGTTGCCGGCGTCGTAGTCGACCACGGCGATCTTGGCCCCCGCCGGCCCCGGCAGCAGCGGCTCCCACGGCACCTGGATCGTGATCCGGTTGTTGACGTAGCTGCCTACGTTCGGATCGAGGGCGTACACCTGCAGCGACCGGGCCCGGGGCGGCTCCAACTCCAGCCACGTCGGCAGCACGTCGCCCCCGACGCCGTATCCCCCGTCCATCATGGCAACAATCTAGGCCGGGCTCCGGCCGCCGACGTGGTGGATCACCGGCTGGCCGGGGCCTCCCGGCCGGCTCAGCCCAGGTTGAGGAGGAACCCGGCGTTGCCGCCGTAGAAGGCGCTCGTGTGTTCGGCCGCTATCGGGCCGGCCTTGGCCCGGTAGGCGTCGAGGCTCGGTTCGCCCTCCGAGTGGGGGAAGTCGCCGCCGAACATCAGCACCGGCCCCACCTGGGCCAGGTGCCCGGCCGGATCTTCGCCGGCGAACGTGCCCACCCGCACCTGGCGCCGGAAGTACTCGCTCGGGTCGTCGGGGCAGTCGTACAGTCGCCGCCCGCCGAACGACTCATGGGCCCGGGGCGCCCGGTCTATGCGGCCCAGGAACATCGGCAGCCAGTCCACCATCAGCTCCATCACCCCCACCCGCAGCCCGGGGTGGCGGTGGAGCACGCCGTTCAGGATCAGGTCGGCCAGCACCAGCTGCATGTCGGACGCCATCGTGGGGAACGACAGCAGCGACGCCGCCGGCGACGGATCGTTCTCCGTCCAGCCGTCGTCCATCATCCGGTTGTAGGTGGCCCCGATGTGGAACACCGGCGCCAGGTCGAGCTCCTCCATGGCCGACCAGAACCGCTCGAAGTCGGGATGCGACAGCCGCTTGCCGGCGGCCAGGCCGTGGGGGATCTTGACCAGCCGCACGCCTCCGGCCGCCAGCGCCCGGATCTGGCCCAGCGCCCAGTCGACGTCCTCCAGGTTGATGTGGCCCACCGGGAACAGCCGCCCCCGGCCCTCCTGCTGGACCGTGACCACCCAGCGGTTCCACGCCGCCATGTTGACCTGGAGGGCCTCCGGCTCTTCTCGCAGCAGGTACTCCCACGTGAGGGCCCAGTTGGGGAACAGGATGGTGGCGTCGACCCCCCACTCGGCCAGGTGGTCACGGCGGGCCGCCGGGTTCCAATAGGTCTCGGGCATCCGGTCGAACACCGAGAACGGCGCCGGTTGGCCGGCTCGCCGCTGCTCCATGAACGCCCCCTGCGTGCTTCGGTCGCCGGGGACGGTGAGCTGGCACTGCATGATCGGCTCCCCGCCGAAGGTCACGCAGTCCCACCCCAGCTCGTCGGGCCCGAACCCCAGGGCCAGGTGGGTGTGGGCGGCATCGGTGTGGTCGCGGAACAGGTCGGGCATCTCCACCAGATGCCCGTCGGCATCGATGATGGGCGCGGTGGTCTCAGCAGCGGTCATGGTGTTCCCCCTTGCTCCGGGCCGGCGTGGTCTGTGGCCGGCTCGGCGTGAGGCGAGCCTAGTTCCCGCCCGGCGCCGGGCCCCAACGGGCTGGGCCGGTTCCCGGGCGCTGGGCTAGCGTCGCCCCCCATGGGGGAGCGCCAGGCCAGCACCACGCCGACGCCGGGGCCGATACCGGAGCGGGTCTTGGCTCCGGCCGTGCGGGCGGCGAAGCTGGCCGACCTCGTGCGTGAACACGCCGAGGAGACCCAGGAGACCCGCCGGCCGTCGCCCACCGTCATGCGGGCCTTCGCCGACGAGGGCCTGCTCCGCATCCTCGCCCCCCGCTCCTACGGCGGGGAGGAGGCCACCGGCCTCCAGTTCATGGAGCTGACCGAGGCCGTGGCCCGGGCCGACGGCTCGGCCGGCTGGACGGTCATGACCCTGAACGAGGAGATCGAGATCTCGGCCGGCTACATCGACCCGGCCACGATGACGGCCGTGTGTTCGGCGTCGCCGGCCGTGATCGTGGCCGGCTCGGGGGCGACCCTGGGCCGGGCCCTCCCGGTGGACGGCGGGTTCCGCATCACCGGCCGTTGGCCGTTCGTGACCGGCGGCCCGGCGGCCGACGAGATCGTGATCGGGGCCACGGTGACCGGCGACACGAGGCCCCGGCCGCTGTGCTTCGCCCTGGTGCCGGCGGGCCAAGTGGAGATCTGCGACACGTGGGACACGGTCGGCCTGCGGGGCACCGGCTCCCACGACGTGGAGCTGCACGACGTGTTCGTGCCCACCGAGCGCACCGGGGTGGTGGCCACCGGCCGCCACACCGTGCCCGACGCCACCCTGTTCCGGCTCCCGCCGGCCCTGCGGTTCCCGTTCCCCAAGGTCGGAGTGGCAACCGGGATCGCCCGGTCCGCCATCGAGGCCTTCAGTGACCTGGCCCAGGGGAAGAAGGCCAGGGTCAGTCGCACGCTGCTCCGTGACCGCCCCGACGCCCAGCTGGCCATCGCCGAAGCCGAGGCCCTCGTCGGTGCCGGCTGGTACTTCGCCGCCGAGATGGTGGAGACGGTCTGGGCCCTGGCCGAGCAGGGCGACCGGGTGCCGCCCGACGTCCACGCCCGCACCCGGTCTGGCCTGCTCCCACGCCGTGGCCAGCTGCGTGCAGGCCGTCGAGACGCTGTGCACGGCCGCTGGTACCAGCGCCAACGTGCGAGGCTCGACCCTGCAGCGGTGCCTGGCCGACGTGCGGGCCGTGTCGCAGCACGTGATGGTGGGCGGGTTCCACCGGCTCGACGTCGGCCGGGTGCTGCTCGGCCTCGATGCCGAGGACCCGCTGTTCTGATCCCTGCGCCTGGCGGGGCCCTCGGGCTGAACGCCGCTCAGAACTGGAGTCCGACACCGACCGGGTGCAGCTCGGTGAGCGAGGCGTACCCGGCCAGCACCACGCCGGTGTCGACGTCGGCCGACTCGTCGAGATCGTCGCTGCTCTCGAACGTCACGGACCGACCCGACAGGCGGGGCGAGTGGAGCCCGTAGGGGAGACGGTCGGCCAGGGTGGCCGGGCGCACGCCCCGGATCTCGGCGTAGTCGAGGTTGGGCACGTTCACGCTCCACACCACCGGATCGCCAGCCGGGCGATCGAGGATCTCGGGCACCATGGTGGCCACCAGCTCGGCCGCCGACGGCCACCGCTGGGGTTCGCTGGTGCGCCGTTGGCTGACGGCGATCCCGCTGATCCCGCACACCCGGGCCGTCAGGCAGGCCCCGACCGTGCCCGAGAACAGCACCGACCAGCCGACGTTCCACCCCGGGTTGATGCCCGACACCACCAGATCGGGCGGTGCCCCGAACAGCCCGCGGCAGGCCAACAGCGCCGCCAGCGCCGGCGGCCCGCCGATGTGGTGGACGGCGGCGACGTCGGGCATCTCCGGCCGCACCACCGTGTGCACCTCGGGCACCCCCTCGCTCAGATGGCCGATGGCCGCCCCGGCACCGGAGTGCTCGGTGCTGGGGGCGAACACGATCACCTCGCCCAGCTCGGTCATCCGCTGGGCCAGGGCATGCAGCCCGGGCGAGTCGATGCCGTCGTCGTTGGTCACCAGGATGCGCACCCGAGGAGTCTGCTGGTGATCGAGCCGGGTTGTCACTCTCGGGACGTGGTCGGTCGCACCCGGCGACGCCGGTGACCTGACGGACGCCCACCGGCGTCGCGTCCGGGGGACGGCAACGGGGATACCCCCGATGCCGATCGCCGGGATCTGTTCGACGCTGGCCTCCAACCCGATCCGCTCCAGGAGGCAGTTATGAAATCAATGAAGATTGGGCTCGCCGCCCTCGTACTCGGTGCAGTGCTGCTCGTCGGAAGCGTCTCGTCGCCCAAGCCGGCCGCCGCCATGGACGGACTGTGCAACTTCATGTTCGCCAAGCTTCACCTCATGCAACTCATGATCGACGGGTTTGGGATCCCCTACCGGGACGTGCAGTACGATTACCAGGACGTGGTCACAGCGATCGGAGAGCTCTGCTGAGCTGTCGCGCCGCCGCCGTCACATCACCCCATCTTGGGCCCGCCGTCGGCGGCCACTAGGGTCGGCGCCATGGACCTCTCATCGGATGCCCGGCTCGGCGCCCGGCCGCTGGCCGAGCGGGTGGCGATCATGCGCCAGGAGATCGACCGCCTGGCCGCCCGCCTGTCGGCCCTCGATCCGGGCCGCCTCGACGAGCCGGCGATCGGCGACTGGACGGTGCGGGAGGTGGTGGCCCACATGGCGGTGGTGCCCGAGTTCTACACCGACGGCATCGTGCGGGGCGCCTCCGGTGACTCGAGCGGCGGCGGCCACCCCACACAGGCCGGCACGGGGCGGGGCGAGAGCGCAGCCGAAGGCATCCGCAAGGGCGCCGTCGGCCTGGCCCGCAAGGTCGACGACGTCATCGGCCGGTTCCGCCGCTCGGCCGAGGGGCTGGCCGACGCCCTCAGCGGCGACGAGGCCGACCTCAGCTATCCCTGCTTCCACCCCGGCGGGCTCCTGCCCGCCAACCGGTTCCTCGTGCTGTTCCTCAAGGAGCTTGGCCTGCACGAGTGGGACATGTTCGAGGCCCTGGAGCCGCCGTGCGTCATGGAGCGCTGGGGGGCCGACGCTGCCTTCCAGGCCCTGGAGGAGGAGATCGCCTCCGGCTCCCTGCGGTGGGTGACCGATCCTGGGCGCAACCCCGAAGCCGTCACGATCCGGGTGACCACCACCGGCGCCGTGGTGGGGGAGCGTGATCTCATCCTCGACCCCGACGGGACCCGCCTGGTCGCCGCCGACGAGACCCGGCCCGTCGACGGCCGGCTGCGGATCGACGCCGGCGACTTCACCCTCGGCTGCTCGGGCCGCCTCGACCTGGCGGGGGCCGTGATCGACGGCCGGGCGGAGGGCGACCTCGACGTGGTGCACGTGTTGGCCAGCCGCCTGACCGGAATGTGAGAGGCACGACGAGATGAGCGAAGGCTGAGATGAGCGACAACATCGTGAGCGCCGAGCGCCGGGAGGAGCTGGAGGCCGAGATCGAGGCGTTCATGGAGCGCTACCACCACGGCTTCACCGCCGGCACCCGGGACGACCTCCAGGCGCTGGTACACCTGCCGGTGATCTACGTCAGCGAGACCGAGGCCCAGGTGCGGGACCGCTACCCGTTCGACCCGGTCAAGATGCGGGAGTCCGACCTGGGCTTCCATCACGCCGACACCACCACCCGGATCGTCCACCTGGAAGAGACCCGGGCCCACCTCGTGATCGAGGGGCTCCGCTACCGGGCCGACGGCTCGGTCATCGAGTCGATCGACAGCTTCTACATCCTCCACAAGCGCGACGGTGAGTGGAAGGTGTCGGTCTTCTCCGGCATCCGGGGCGCCCGGGCCTAACCATCGCCCTGCTGTTCGGCGGCGATGTCGGCGTCGAGGCGCTTGACCAGGGTCTTGGGGGCGACGGCCCGGTAGCTCTCCTCCACGAAGTCCACCAGCAGCTCCCGCTCCTCCTCGGGCACCCGGTCCACGAACAGCGTCACCCAACCGTGCTTGCCCAGCCCGTAGCGGGTGGGGATGGCCTCGGGGTACGACAGCGCCTGGTCGTGGGAATCGGGCAGCTTCGCCGTCATCGTCGGCCGCTCCGCCCCCGGCCCGCTCACGAACAGGAAGATCTTCTTGCCCACCTTCACCACCCGGTCGCCCCAGGGCTCGTCGGGCCACGCCTCGGGCAGGGACAGGGCGAACGCCTCCAGCGACGTGGTGAACGGCTCCGCATCGTCGGCCACCCGCCCAGTGTGCCATCCCGGGGCCCCGTCCACCGTCGGGGCGGGGGACGCGCCATCATGGAGCCGACACCTGGCGCGAAAGGCGACCGCTCTCCATGGCTTCAGTGCTGCTACTCATCCTCGAGATTTACGTCTTCGTCCTGTTCGGCCGGGTGATCTTCAGCTGGATCCGCCCCGACCCCCGCACCTTCCTGGGCCAGGTCAACGGGGTGCTGCTCATCCTCACCGAGCCCGTGGTCGGGCCGGTCCGGCGGGTGATGCCCAACCTGGGCCCGTTCGATTTCTCGGTGCTCGTCGTCCTGCTGGTGATCCAGATGGTGCTCATCCCGCTGGCCACCCGTCTCTGAGCGTCGGGGCCCGGCAGCTGGCCCCCGCCCCGCCTCGCCCCACTCAGCGGGCGGCCAGCGGATCCTCGGGCCAGGCGTGCTTGGGGTACCGGCCCCGCAGGTCGGCCCGCACCGCACGGTACGAGCCCCGCCAGAACCCTGGCAGGTCCGTGGTGACCTGGGCCGGCCGGTTGGCCGGCGACAGCAGCTCGACGGCCACCGGCACGCGGTTCGGGCCCACCACCGGATGCTCGTCCAACCCGAAGAGGTGCTGGATTCGCACCGACCACACCGGCCGCCCGCTCTCGTAGCGCACCGGGCGGCTCCGACCTCCGGGTGGGGCCAGCTCGGCCGGGGCCAGCACGTCGAGCTGGCGACGCTGCTCCCAGCCCAGCAACCCCAGCACCGCCCCGGTGGCGTCGATCCGCCGGAGGTCGGCCACCGACCGGCATCTCGACAGATCCAGCCACTCGTCGAGCCGGGCCAGTAGCTGCTCGTCGCCCAGATCGGGCCAGGTGGTCGGTTCCTGCTCGTGGAGCCAGGCCAGCCGGGCCCGCACCGACCCGCCCCGCTCGCCCCAGCGGAGCAGGCCGAGCCCGCTCGACCGCAACCCCACGGCCAGCGCCTCGGCCACCGCCGCCGCCCCCGGACGGGCCAACGGCTGGCGGTGCAGCACCAACCCGCCCAGCCGCTGCTGGCGCTCGGCCCGCAGGGTGTCGTCGCGCTGGTCCCAGGCCACATGCTCCACCCACTCGATCCGGTCGGCCGACGCCGCCAGCACCGTGGCCCGGTCGACCGCCACCGCCCGCCGCACCCGGGCCGCCCGGGGATCCCCGTCGGCCTCGGCCACCACCACGAACGGCGCCCCGGCCAGGCGGTCGTCGCCGCCCCGGCCCCCGGCGTCCACCATCACCTCCCGCCCGATCGAGAGCAGGAACCGCCCCGGCCGCTCGGGACGGGCCATGCCCACCCGGTCGGGCCAGGCCCGGGTCAGCAACGCCCCCAGCTCGTCGAGCCCGCCGGACGACGGCGCCGCCGACGAGGCTCCGCTGGCCGACGTCGACCGGCGATCAAGCCGCTGGGCCAGCCGGGCGGCGGGGCCGGCCAGCGACGACCACCGTCGTTCCAACTCGGCCGCCAGGTCGGGCCGATCGGGCCAGGTGTCGTCGTCGAGGAGGGCGGCCAACCGCCGGCCCAGCTCCCCGCAGCCCAGCGCCTCGGCCGTCAACACGAGCATGGCCAGGCGAGGATGGAGCCCCAGGCGGGCCGCCCGGTGACCACCCTCGGTGAGGCGCCCGGCGCCATCGGTTAGGCCCAGGCCGGCCAGCAGCCGGTGGGCCGCCTCCAGCCGGGCCTCGCCCGGATGGTCGAGCAGGGGGAGCGACCGGGCCCACGGATCACCCCACCGGGCCAGCTCGAACGCCACCGGCAGAGGATCGCCGTCCACGATCTCGGGCGGGGTCGACGGCTCCAGGTGCCGGTGCTCCTCCGCCGACCACAGCCGCCAGCACACCCCCGGCCCCACCCGGCCCGCCCGCCCCCGGCGCTGGTCGGCGGCGAACGCCGTCACGAACCCGGTCTGCAACCGCCCCAGGCCGGTGGCCGGATCGAACCGGGCTCGGCGCAGCAGCCCACCGTCCACCACCGCCTCCACCCCGGGCACCGTCACCGACGTCTCGGCCACCGCTGTGGCCACGATCACCCGCCGTCCGATTGCCGGGCTGCCCCGCAGGATCGACCGCTGGACGTCCGCCGGCGTGCTGCCGTGCAGGCCCAGGCACTCGACGGCCGAACCTGGGCCGGGCCCGCCGACGCCGCGCCGGGCCAGCGCCGCCAACACGTCGTCGATCTCCCGTCGGCCGGGTACGAAGGCCAGCACGTCGCCGGCCACCGCAGCCAGCGCCGTGACCACCGCATCGGCTACGGCGGCGGGGAAGCGAGCCCGCTCGGGCCGGGCCAGATGGTGGGTGGACACCGGGAACGTGCGGCCGGGCACATCGACGGCGGCCGCCGCCCCGATCAGGGCGGCCACCCGCTCGGTGTCGAGCGTGGCCGACATCACCACGATCGCCAGGTCGTCGCGCAGCGCGGCCCGGGCCTCCAGGGCCATGGCCAGCCCCAGGTCGCTGTGCAGGTTCCGCTCGTGGAACTCGTCGAACACGACGGCCGCCACCCCCGCCAGCTCGGGGTCGCGCTGGATCCGGTTGGTCAGCACCGCCTCGGTCACCACCTCGATCCGGGTGGCGCCGCTCACGCTGTGCTCCCCCCGCATCGACAGCCCGACCCTGCCCCCCACCCGCTCGCCCAGGAGGTCGGCCAATCGGGTGGCCGTGGCCCGGGCCGCCAGCCGCCGGGGCTCGGTCACGATCACCCGGCCCACCCCGGCCAGGGCGTCGACCACGAACAAGGGCACCAGGCTCGACTTGCCGGCGCCCGGCTCGGCCCGGACCACCACCGCGCCCGTGCCCCGCACCCCGGCCTCGATGGCGTTGCGGGCCGCCTCGATCGGCAGCCCGGTCACGGGCACGATGAGCTCGGGGCGCCGGGCGGTCACAACCGGCCCAGTCTGCCAGGGTCGGGCCTGCTCCCCGTCCCCGTCCCGCGGGGCACCGGGCTCAGGTGTGGTCGATCACGACCTTGCCGATGTGCTGCTGGCTGGTCAGGTGGCGGTAGGCGTCGGGGGCCTGGTCGAAGGGGAACACCCGGTCGATCAGCGGCTCGATGGCGTTGGCTTCCAGCGCGGCGTTCATGTCGGAGAACATCCGGCGGCTGCCCACGTACACCCCTCGCATCGTCTGGCACCGGGTGACCAGGGGGAACGGGTTGGTCTCGCCCGCCGCCCCGGTGAGGATGCCGATGAGGGCGATCTCGCCCCCGAACCGGGTGGCGGCGATCGACTTCGGCAGGGTGCCGGCGCCGCCCACCTCCAGCACGATGTCGGCCCCGACACCGCCGGTGGCGTCGAGCACCGCCCGTTCCCAGTCCGGCTCGGCCGCGTAGTTGACGGTCACGTCGGCCCCCATCGCCCGCATCCGCTCCAGCTTGTCGTCGCTGCTCGACGTGATGATCACCCGGGCCCCGGCCGCCTTGGCCAGCTGCAGCCCGAACACCGACACCCCACCCGTGCCCAGCAGCAGCACGGTCTGGCCGGGCAGCAGGCGCCGGCCCTCCATCAACGCGTTCCAGGCGGTCAGGGCGGCGCAGGGCAGGGTGGCGGCCTGGGCCGACGACCATCCGGCCGGCACCGGGATCACACTGTGCCCGTCGGCCACCACCACCTCGGCCAGCATCCCGTCGACCGTGCCGCCCCGGGCCTTGTCGTGGACGGCGGCGAACGGCGTGCCGTCCACCCAGTCGACGAAGAACGTGCCGGCCACCCGGTCGCCGACCGCGACCCCGCTCACCTCGTCGCCCACGGCGGTGACCACACCGGCCCCGTCGGACAGCGGGATCCGGTCGCCGCCCAGCCGCCGGGCGATCATGAGGTCCCGGTAGTTGAGCGACGTCGCCTCCACCCGCACCGCCACCTGGCTCGGCCCCGGCTCGGGAGTCGGGACGTCCCGCAGCTCCAGCCCGTCGATACCGCCCCCGGTCAGATGGAATGCTCGCATCCGCCCGTGGTAGCACGCCGCCGGTGCCGCCCACCATCCGGCGGCCGACGGTGATGCGTTTGGGTCGGGGCCGGGCCGGATAAGGCAAGCGGGCAGCCGGCCGGCCCGATGGCGGACCGTTGCGGCTGACACCGCTGCGGGTGAGGGGGCCAGAGAGGTGCAGACGTCGAACGGATCGGCCCACGGCGACCCCGGCCGGAACTCCCCCGGAGCCGACCAGGCGGCCCGGCCCGACACTCTCGTGCTCCCGGCCCACCTACAGGCCGGTGCCGGGATCGAGCTGAGTGGCCACCCGCCCGGGGTGCCCGACGGCCAGGGCCCGCTGTCGCCCTGGCGGGACGTGCCGTGGCGCACGATCGTGGCCACCATCGGCGTCGTGCTGGCGGTGGCGCTGGCCCTGCTCGTGATCCACCTCGCCTCCCGGGTGGTGCTGTGGGTGGTGATCGCCGGCTTCTTCGCCGTGGTGCTCAGCCGCCCCGTCGGCTTCCTCGAACAGCGGTGCCACCTCCATCGGGGCCTCGCCATCGCCGTGGTGGTGGGCCTCACGCTGGCCACGGTGGCCGGCATGGTGGCGGTGTTCGTGATGCCGGTGCGCACCCAGCTCATCGGGGTGCTGAGCGACATGCCGGGCACGGTGGGTCAGGCCGCCGAGGGGCAGGGCCCCATCGGCCGTGTGGTCTACCGGCTCCACCTGGAGGGCCAGGTGCGGGACAACCAGTCGTGGTTGCTGGAGCGGGCCTCCAGCCTGGAGGCGTCGCTGCCCGGTATGGTCGCCCGCACGGCCCAGGGTCTCGTGACCGTGCTCACCATCACGGTGATGACGTGCCTCCTGTTGGGGCAGTCGGCGGCCATCGGTCGCTCGGCCAGCGTGCTGGTGCCGATCCGCCACCGGGGCTGGGTGACCGCCACCACCCGTGACGCCGGGCGGGCGGTGAGCGGCTACATGATCGGCAATCTGCTGATCAGCGTGTGCGCCGGGGCGGCGACGTTCGCCTTCCTGCTCGTGCTGCGGGTGCCGGCGGCGATCGTGTTGGCCCTGTTCGTGGCCGTGGCCGACACCGTGCCGCTGGTGGGGGCGACGGTGGGCGCCGCTGCGGCGGTACTCGGCGCCCTCCTCGTGTCACCCGAGGCCGGGATCGCCGCCATCGTGTTCTTCGTGATCTACCAGCAGTTCGAGAACTTCGTGCTGGCCCCGGTGGTGATGGCCCGCACGGTGAAGATCAACCCGCTCGTGACCCTCCTCAGCGTGCTGCTCGGCGTCGAGCTGTTCGGATTCGACGGTGCGTTGCTGGCGGTGCCCCTGGCCGGTGCCCTCAACGTGATCGTGAAGGAGCTGTGGCTCCACCGGCCCACCGCGCCCGACGAGCTGGTGGTGGTCCGGGAGTGAGCTTCTCGGCCCGCTTCGCCGCCACCGTGCTGGCGTGGGTGGGGGCGACCTCGGCCACCTCCCGCTGGTGGGCGAGCGGCTGCAAGCCAGCGGCGCGCTCGACCGGTTGCACGATGTGATCGACAGCTTCCCCGACCGGTTGGCCACCGACGACGGACCCTTCCAGCGCGCCTTGTTCACCGTGGGAGGCGCGCTCAACGCCGCCTTCTGGGTGTTGCTCGTGACCGCCACCGCGCTGAACGACGGGCCCCGACTCGTCCGGCTCGCCCTCCGCCTGGCGCCGCCCCGCCGCCAGGCCCGGATCGAGGCCGCCCTGCGGCTCGTGTACCGCTCGACGGGTCGGTACGGGGCGGGCAGCGCCCTGATCGCCACGATCGCCGGCACGGTCGTCTTCACCATCGCCCTCGTGCTCGGTGTGCCGTTGGCCGCCCTGTGCGGCGTCTGGACCGCCCTGTGGAACGTCGTGCCCCAGATCGGCGGGTCTGTCGGCGGGGTGCCGCTCATCGTGTTCGCCTTCGCCGAAGGCGGGACGACGGGGCTCATAGCCCTCGTCGCCTACCTCGTGTACTGGCAGGTGGAGAACCGGCTGATCCAGCCGATCGTGATCAGTCGCACCGTGGATCTGCCGCCGTTCGTGGCCATGGTGGTGGTGCTGTTCGGGGCCGCCGTGGCCGGGGTGGCGGGCGCGGTGCTGGCCACGCCGCTGGTGGGCGCGGCCAAGTTGATCGTGACCCAGTGGCGTTCGATCCCCGACGGCGGCGGGACATCGGCGCTCCGGATGGCGGCCGGTAGGCTCCGCACCGGGACCCGACCGTGGTTGGGCGTTGCGGCGGCTGCGGGCCGCCGCCGGCAGACGGTGGGCCGCCCGGGGGACTGCGGGGCGGTCGAGGCCGGCGGACGATGACCGCCGCCGGAGATGGCAGAGGGTGACAGATGACGGAGCCGACGTCGGCTGATCCCGACGCCCTGGGCCGCTTCGTGGACACGAGCGGCCGGGTACGGGGCGGGTTGTCGGAGCGTACGGCCAGCCTCGAAGGCCTCGTGCGGTGGATCGAGGCGGGCTGTGTCGATGCAGGCGTGCCCGGGATGGCGGCGCTGGTTGAGCGGCTGACGGCGCTGGCGGTTCAGTGGGAAGTGTCGGAAACCGGGGTGGCCGCGGTGCGCCGGGCGTTGATGGGCGCCGACGGGGGACTGGGGCCGGTGGCCGGCCCGGTGCCGGTCGTCGTCGACATCGGTTCTCTGGTGGACGAGGGCCGGGACGAGGTGGCCGACGGCCTGGCCGTCGACCTGATGCGGGCGGGGATGACCGATCCGCTGGCGGCGGTGATCGCGGCCGAGACGGTGCGGCTCGTCGGGGCCGATCCGTCGTCGACCGTGCACGAGGCGCTGCGACGGGCGACGGCCACGGCCGCCGGGGTGTCGGAGGAGGAGCTCGACCGGCGCCGTCGGGCGTTCGGGCTGGGCCGGGCGGCGGTGGCGGCGGTGGTGCTGGAGCACTGGGACGAGGCCGAACGGGCCAGCAACGGCTACGGGCACGGGGTGACGCTGGCCGGGCTGCGCTGGGTGGCCGACGACGAACGGGCGCCCGCCGAGCTGCGGGATGCCGCCTACCGGTTGGCCTCCGATCCGGGCCTGTTCAACGACATCGACGCCGCCACCCGCTCCACGGGTGTCACCCCCACCGGGTACGACTGGTCGAAGGCCGACGGGCTGGTCGGGCGGAGCGACCTCGAGGGGTTCGGGGTGCAGGACGGTCGGATCCGGGCCGTGCTGCCGTGGCGGCTGCTGCTCGATACGGCGACCGACGGGTTCCGCCTCGATGGTGCCGATGGGGTGATCCGGGGGTGGGATCTGGAGCGGTTCGTGCAGGACCGGCGGATCCCGGTGGTGGTCCGCCAGGCGGCGCGGGAGTTGAACGTCGGCCGGTCCCGGGCCAGCGGCATGCCGGAGACATTCGTCGTATTCGATCCCCTCGCGGGCCAACCGCTCAGCCTCGACACGGCGGCCCTCGCCGGCCTGTCGGGCGACGACGCTGTGGCCGCCCTGTTCTGGGCCGCCGCCACCGGTCGCGTGCCGGCCGACGGCCCGGCTCTCGATCCCATCCCCGACCGGGCGTGGATCGACGAGCACGGCACCTGGCGCGACGGCCAGACCAACCGCCCCCTCGCTGGCGCGTTTCCTCCCCGGCTGGGGCAGCATGGCGGGTGACCATGGCATCCGATGACCTTCCGCTGCGGCTCGTCGCCTCTGATCTCGACGGGACCCTGCTGCGTACCGACAAGACGATCAGCGACCGCACCGTGGCGGCCATCGCCGCCTGCGAGGCCGACGGCGTCACGTTCGTGCTGGCCACCGGCCGCCCGCCCCGCTGGATCGGCGACATCAGCGACCGGCTCGGCCACCGGGGTGTCGCCCTGTGCGCCAACGGCGCCGTGATCTACGACCTCGACCAGGACCGGGTGCTGGCCCACCACACGATCGCCACCGACGCCGCCCGCGAGGTGGTGGCCCGCATCCGTCGCCGCTGGCCCGACGCCGTCTTCGCCGTCGAGACCATCGATCACCTCGGCCTCGAACCCTCCTGGCCGGTCACGTTCCCGGTGCCCGACAACACCGTCCGGGCCGACGCCTTCGAGCTGGTCGCCGTACCGCCGGTCAAGCTCCTGGCCCGTCTGGAGGGCCACCCCGTCGAGGCCGCCCTGGCCGCCGCCACCGTGGAGGTCAGCGGCCTGGCCGAGGTCACCTGGTCGGGCGGCAGCCACCTGCTGGAGATGAGTGCCCCCGGCATCACCAAGGACTTCGCCCTGGCGGAGTTGGCCCTCCGCCTCGGCATCGACGCCGCCTCCGCCGTCGCCTTCGGCGACATGCCCAACGACATCGGCATGCTGCGCTGGGCCGGCCACGGCCTGGCTGTGGCCAACGCCCACGAGCTGGTCTTGGCCGCCGCCGACCGGGTGGTGGGCGCCAACGACGACGACGGCGTGGCCGTGGAGCTGGAGCGCCTACTCGGGTGGTGAGCGGCGCCGCCCGTGGCGGCGCGGGGCAGAGCAATCGACATGCTCGACGTCGTCGGATTCGACACGGTCGCCGCCCAGCTCATGGCCCACTTCGCCGCCGGTCGTCTCCGACCGGCGGCGGGGCGGCCGGGCCGCCGCCCGGTCCCGCTTCGGCCGCCCGGGTGGCCAGCACCCAGTGGGCAAAGGTCTCGATGCCGTTGACCAGGATCTCGAACCGGATGGAGTGGAACAGGTCGAACGAGTGCTGGGCTCCCGGCAGCTCGACGTAGACCACCGGGCCGGCCGTCGCCCGGCGCAACCGGTCAACCACCGCCCGGGCGTTGGCGGGGGATACGAACGTGTCGTTCACACCGTGGGCTATGAGGGCAGGGAACGATCGGCTGGTCCCGACCGGCCGGGTGGCCGCCGCACCGCCGGTCGCCACCGGCGGCACGCCGCTGCCGCTGGCCGCCCCTCCGTAGTAGCCGTAGAGCCCGATCACCCCGGCCACCGGGCCGGCATCCTCAGGGTCATCGACTGCCGGGTTGCCGCCGGCCCGGTTGTCGGCGGCCCGGTTGTCGACGGCCGGCCCGGCGCTGGCCAGGGCGGCCGTCAGCGCCAGGTGGGCTCCGGCTGAGCTGCCGGCCAGGAACACCAGGTCGGGGTCGGCTCCCACCTGGGCGGCGTGGCCTCGGGTCCAGGCCAGCGCCTGCTGCACATCGTCGGCCATGCCGGCGAACGAGGTGAGGGGCAGGCGACGGTAGTCGACGCTCACGCACAGCCAGCCGTGCCGGGCCAGGCGGTGCAACAGCGGCCGGGCTTCGAAGCTCTTGCGCCCGCCGGTGAACCCGCCGCCGTGGAGATGGACGAGCACCGGGCCGATCAGCGGCCGGCGCCGGTGGCGGTACACGTCGAGCCGGTGCCACCGGCCATCGGGTCCGTAGCTCACGTCGGTGGTGCGGCGCAGGGCCGGCGGCACCGTCAGGGGCAGAGGGGCCAGCAGGATCCGCCACCAGCGGAGCCGTTGCCCGAGCCAGCCCCGGGCCTCCTCCCAGGCCTGCCGCCCGGGAGCACCGGCACCCAGTTCGGCGTCGAAGGCCCGTTCCAGCACCGGTCGGGTCTGCACGCTGCGGGTGGTGATCACCGCCGTGGCCGCCCCGGCCGCCGCCACCAACCCGAGCGCCAGCCACCGGCCGGCACCGTGGAGGTCGCCGGCGGTGGCGGCCACCGCCGTGGTGAGCAGCAACCAGGCCAGAGGCAGGAACGGCATCTCGGCCGGGACCAGCCCGCCAAACCAGCTCACCCGGCCCCGCCATCCCGATCGGCCCAGCGGCGTGACCCCGAGCACGAGCACGGCTGCCGTCACCAGTGCCGTGACGGCCCAGCCGACCGTCACGGGCCGCCCCGGAGCACGCCCAAGGCGAGAGCGGCCACGATGACGATGGCGATGACCCAGATGACGACGGTGGGGCTCATGGCCGGCCGCCGCCCGGCCGGTGGCTGTGGTTCACGATCGGGCCTCCAGGAAACGGTTCTCCTCCCGGCTACCCGCACCGGCCGGGGCCGAAGCCTGGGCTGGCACGCCACCCGACTCCCCAATCGGGGCCGCCGACCGAGCTTGCTGTGAGCGCAGGAGCTACAACGCCGGGTTGTAGGGCAGCCGGATCGACACCAGGGCCCCGCCCCCTTCGGCCGCAGCCCTGTTGGCCGCTGCGCAGTGGCCGCTGTGCAGTTGCCGCCGTGGAGATCGACGATCGTGCGGGCGATGGCCATGCCGAGGCCCACCGAACCGGCCCGGTCACCCCGCCGGAACCGCTCGAAGACATGGGCGATCATGCCCGGGTCGAACCCGGGACCGTCGTCGGCGATCTCGGGCGAACTCCAACAGATCGCCCACACTGGCCGCTGCCCGCTCGCTGGCGGTGAGGATCTCGGTGAGCGACTCCCGGTAGTCGTCGGGCGACCGCTCCCGGTCGAGGGCGAACCCGGCCGACGCCTGGATACGAGTCCCTGAAGTCAGGGGCCATCATGCGGATCATCGACAACTCGGTGCAGATCCCGATTCCCGGCCTGCGCTGGTTGCTGCGGACGATCTTCGGCGCCCTGACCCGCCGCCTGGAGCGGCTGCTGCTGGGCGAGGACGAGGTGCGGGCGTGGCGGGCCACGGCCGGGCCGGTGGTGACCGACGTCGTGCGACGGGGGTCGAGTTCGACCTCAACGGCCCGCTCCTGATCGTGGCCCTCCTGGCCAAGGGCACCGCCGCCGCCGTGGTGGTCGAGGCCGAGGCCCGCTCCATTCCCATCATCGACGTCGACCCGCCTGTCGGCACCGCCTCCAGCCCGGCTCCGCTCCCGCCCCAGCCGCCGGCGCCGCCCGCTCCTCCGAGCGCGCCGGCCAGACCGGCCCTACCGGCCCCGCCTGAGCCCCCACACCGAGCCGGCTCCTCCTGAATCGTCCTGGTCGCCACTGTCTCTCTCCCGTATGTCCTTGAAATTCGGGTCGTAGCGACAATGGGTTCGGGGCCGCCGGTGTTGTCGCTGTGACCCGAATTCAGAACACATACGGGAGAGAGACCGGAGCCGGGGGGCGGTCCACTGTCACACCCCCCGGGGACAATGGAGGACGTGTCGATGTTCTCGTCTCCTCCCGCCGAACTGTTCACCGTCACCGCTCCGGTGGTGATCGACCCGGCTGATCACCCACCCCTGCGGGGCCGGGGCTTGCGGTGGGTCCTGCTCGACGAACTCAAACGCCACACCCAACTCACCGTGGCCGCCATGGCCCGCATCCTCGCCGATCACGGGTTCGACCTGGGCCCGGGCCGGGTCTCGAAACTGATCTCCGACGCCCTGCGCTGGGAAGTACGCCGGGGCCGCATCGCCCGCCCCGCCCGCGGTGTCTACCGGTGGGTGAAAGCCACCCAGGCCACGTCCCGGCGGATCACGATCCTGGCCCGCCGATCACGGGACTGGATCACCACTGTCCGCTCACAACGGACACCACCCCCGTTCCCCCAAACCTGGCGCCAACGCAAACACGACGGCATCCCCATCCCACCCACCAGCCCACCCTGGTACGTCTACGGCTGGCTCTGGAACACCTGACCCGGAGCCGGCCGGGTGTCGGCCGGGGCCCGGGAGGGAAGAACGGGGTGTGCGACTCGAGGACTACGCCCTGATCGGCGACACCCAGACGGCGGCGCTGGTGGGCAAGGACGGGTCGATCGACTGGCTGTGCCTGCCCCGCTTCGATTCGGCCTCGTGCTTCGCCAATCTGCTCGGCACCCCGGACCATGGGCGTTGGCTCCTGGCCCCGGCCGGCGGGATCCGGGCGGTGCGGCGCCGCTACCGGGGGAACACCCTGGTACTGGAGACGGAGTTCGACACCGACGGGGGCACGGTGCGGGTCGTCGACTTCATGCCTCCTCGACAGGTCGAGCCCGACCTGGTGCGGGTGGTGGAGGGCGTACGGGGCCGGGTGCCCCTGCGGTCGGAGCTGGTGATCGCCTTCGACTACGGCACGGCCACGCCCTGGGTCTACCGCCACGATGACGGCCGGCTGCGGGCGGTGGCCGGCCCCGATGCCCTGTGCCTGGCCAGCCCGGTGCCCCTCACCGCCGACGACCGCCGGATCACGGCCGATCTGACGGTGGGGGAGGGTGACCGGCTGGCGTTCGTGCTGGCCTGGCATCCGTCGCACCTGCAACCCCCGCCCCCCATCGACGGGCTCGCCTTGCTCGACGACTCGATGGCCTGGTGGGAGGAGTGGGCCGGGCGGTGCCGGTACGACGGCGAATGGGGCGAGCTGGTGATGCGCTCGCTGCTCACGCTCAAGGCCCTCACCTATGCCCCGACCGGCGGGATCGTGGCCGCCCCCACCACCTCCCTGCCCGAGCAGATCGGGGGCGTGCGCAACTGGGACTATCGGTACTGCTGGCTCCGCGACGCCACCTTCACGCTCTACTCCCTCCTGGTGGCCGGCTACGAGGACGAGGCGCTGGCCTGGCGGGACTGGTTGCTGCGGGCGGTGGCCGGCGAGCCCGACGAGATGCAGATCATGTACGGCCCCGCCGGCGAGCGGCGCATCACCGAGCATGAGTTACCCTGGCTGCCCGGCTACGAGGGCTCGGCCCCGGTGCGGATCGGCAACGCTGCCTCCAACCAGTTCCAGCTCGACATCTATGGGGAGATCCTCGACGCCATGCACCAGTCGCGCCGGGCCGGGGTGCCGCACGAGGCCGCCGGGTGGGATCTTCAGAGGGCGCTGCTGGAGACGTTGGAGGGACGATGGAAGGAGCCCGACGAGGGGATCTGGGAGGTGCGGGGCCCCCGCCGCCACTTCACCCACTCCAAGGTGATGGCCTGGGTGGCGGCCGACCGGGCGGTGAAGACGGTGGAGCAGTTCGGCTACGACGGCCCGGTCGACCGCTGGCGGTCGCTGCGGGCCGAGATCCACCGCGATGTCTGCCGTCACGGCTTCGACCCCTACCGCAACACGTTCACCCAGTCGTACGGCGCCCCTCACCTCGACGCTTCGCTGCTGATGATCCCCCTGGTCGGGTTCCTCCCGCCGTCGGATCCCCGGGTGGCGGGCACGGTGGATGCCGTCCAGCGGGAGCTGTGCCACGACGGGTTCGTGCTCCGCTACCGCACCGACAGCGACGGCGAGGTCGACGGGCTCCCGGCGGGGGAGGGGGCGTTCCTGCCTTGCACGTTCTGGCTGGCCGACAACCTGATGTTGCTGGGTCGTCGGGCTGAAGCGCGGGCCTTGTTCGAGAAGCTGGTCGGGCTGGCCAACGACGTGGGCCTGCTGGCCGAGGAGTACGACCCGGTGGCCGGGCGGCTGCTCGGCAACTTCCCGCAGGCCTTCTCCCACGTGTCGCTGGTCAACGGCGCCCGCAACCTGTCGGAGCAGGGCGGCGGCCCGGCCGAGGACCGCCGGCAGGCGGGGGGTTAGCGGGTGGCGGTGGTGGCGCCGTAGAGGCGATCCTTGGCTTCCTCCCGCAGGATGGCCAGCTCGGCCGACAGGGCCTGGCGACCGGCCTCGGCCTCGGGATCGGTGGGCCAGTAGGCGAGTTCGGTGTCGTCGCCGGCGATCCGGGTGCCGATCAGGTAGCGGGGCTTGGCGTAGTCGTACGGGCGGGCCCGGTGCAGCACGCTGCGGTTGTCCCAGATCATCGTGTCGCCCGGCGTCCACAGGTGGAGGTAGGTGCGGCTCTCGTCGCCCACGATCACGTCCATCAGGTGGCGGAGCAGCTCACGGCTCTCGTCCCGGCTGAGGCCGGGGATACCGAAGGCGTGGCGGCCGACGAACAGGTTCTTCCTCCCGGTCTCGGGGTGGACCTTCACCAGCCGCCGCAGGTAGGCCTCGCCGTGGTAGACGCTGCCGTAGGCGCCGGCCTCGCTGATAGGGGGGAAGTCGCCGATGTCGTTGGCCTGGGAGTACTGGGTGGAGTGGTAGGCGCTCAGGTGCTCGATGCGGTCCTTGGTGGCCTGGTCGAGCGCGGCGTAGCCGGACCGGGCGTCGGCCAGCTCGGTTCCGCCGCCCTCGTCGGGCACGATCACGGCCGAGAGCATGGCGCATTTGGAGCTCACCGGCTTGTACGTGGAGTCGGTGTGCCACGTCTCGTTGCCGATGTTGGTGCGCATCATCTGGGTGTCGAAGTCGTAGATGCCGCCGAGCGTGCCGTTCTTGTCCTTCTTCATGTTGGACATGGCGGCGCCGCCGAACTCGAGCGGCCCGAAGCGCTCCCCGAAGGCGGCGCTCTGCTCCTCGTCGAGGTTCTGGCCCGGGAACACGAGGAACCCGTGATCCAGGAACGCCCGGTGGATGGTGCCGAACTCCTCGCCGGTGAGGTCGTTCAGGTTCACCCCGGACACGACCGCCCCGAACACCTTGCCCTCGATCCTCGTGATCTCCATGGTGCGCTCCGATCCCCTTCGCCCTGGCCGACACCTCAACGCTACTTCGGCCCCGTGACAGCGGGAAAACGGTTCAGTCCCGGGGCGTCCGGTGAATCTCCTCGGCCGACCCTGCCCACGGCACCAGATCCGTGCCGGAGACGGCAGGATCGGCGATGGCGGGGACGTGAGCCGGCGGGCTCGGGACCGGGGCAGTGGTCGGCGGCGGAGGTTCTGTCGCCGCCGGTGCCAGCCCCCAGGCCAGGAAGGCCGAGGTGGCGACGGCGACCGTGGCCAGTCCCACGGTGATCGCCCGGCGGCGGCGGTTCGGTCGTGTCGTCATGCGTCCACCCTCCGCCCGAGCGGCCGGTTCGGCATCGGGGACATCCCCGGTTCGGGCCGGGTCGGGCCGGGCGCGGTGGCCGCTCAGTAGCTGCCGGGGGCGAATTCCAGCTCGCCGTGGGCCATGGGGGCCCGGACGATGGTGGCGTTGCCGGCGGTGTCCATCGTCGTGCCGTTGAGACCGGTCAAATACCACATGCGGGGTTCGGCCCCCGTGATGCGGAACGTCGTCCAGCGGGCGGGGTCGGCCTGCCGGGGGGCGAGGCCCACGTACAGGACCTCTTTGATCCACTCGGCCCGCCGCAACACCACGTCGGGGGCGTTGACGCCCACCACCTGATGGCAGGGGGCCCACGGGCCGGCGAACAGGCTCGTCCACTGCCCGGGACCGGCCACGTCACCGGCGGCGAGCCAGGCGTTGGCCCGGCCCCGGGGGTGATCCTCGTCGGCCTCAAGGGCCCACGTCTGGCCGCCCTGGTCGTGCCCGGTCGACCGGAAGGAGGCCTCGATGGCGGCCATCAGCTGGCCGGCCTGGTCGCCCAGATCCCACTCCCGGGCCAGCACCAAACCGGCGCCGGCCGCTTCGGCCTGGCCGGACGTCAGGGGGGCCGCGGCAGCCGGCGAATCGTCGGCGGGAGCGATACCGAGCGCCGCGCTGCCAGCGGCGAACAGGCGGCGGGAGTCGTCGGGCGCCTGAGGGGCGAGCAGGGCGGCCGTGATCAGGGTGTCGGCCGGCGGTACATCGCCCTCGGCCCGACCGAGGACCCGCTGGCGAACAGCGGCCCACCAGGGGGCGAAGGCTTCGGCGTGCAGGTGGGTGCCGTGGCGACGATCGTGGAGCTGGAGGCCGAGCCCGGCCACGATCGGCGCCAGGGGGTCGGCCGGTTCCGCCGCCGGGGCCGGCCAGCCGGCCGCTACCGCCTGGGCGATCCCGGTATGGGTCCAGACGAAGCCGTTGCCGTCCGGGCCACCCCCTCTCACCAGGGGGAACGGCTTGTTCCACCGATCACCGTCGGCGCTCAGAACGGCCCGCAGCCCGAGCAGCACCAGCAGCGAACCGGCCCACCCGAACGTGTCCGGTGCCGTGACCGGGTCCCGATTGTCCCCGGGATCGGCACCGGCGTCGGCGCCGGCGTCGATCCAGCCGGCCAGCGACCACCAGGCGATGTGCCGCTCGATCAGCAGATCGAGCACGGTTACGTGGCGCTCGACCCAGGCCGGCGTGCGTTGGGCGGTCAGCCCCAGAGCAAAGGCCGAGGCCAGCAGATCGGCCCGGCCCCCGTCCCAGTGAGGGTGGGGTCGGCCCTCCCGATCCCACCGATCAGGCACGTGGGCCTTGCCGTCGAGGTACCGCAACCACCCCAGTGACCGGTCCGAGAGCATCACGGCCGAGATACTAGTGGTGCCGTCAAAACCGACTGGACTCGCCAGCGTCACCGGCGGTCGGTAGCTTTTCACCGTCGGAGCCGATTCAAGAGTTGGAGCTCATCGTGCGCGAAGCAGTGTTCGTATCCTACGCCCGGACCGGGTTGGCCAAGGCCGCCCGTGGGGGGTTCAACATGACCCCGGCGATGAGCATCGCCGCCCATGCCGTGAAGCACGCGGTGGAGAAGTCGGGCGTGGAGCCGGAGGCGGTGGAGGACTTCTACCTCGGTAACGGCGCCCACGGCGCCGGCAACCTGGGCCGTCTGACTGGCCTGCTGGCCGGCCTGCCCATCACCACCGGTGGCGCCACCGTCCAGCGGCACTGCTCGTCGGGTCTGAACTCGATCGCCCTGGCCGCCAACTACATCCGCAACGACGGGGCCGAGGTGGTAGTCGCCGGTGGTGTCGAGTCGATCTCGATCCCCAGCCCCGGCTTCGGCGGCAGCGCCAACATGGACTCCCAGCTCACCGACATGTACCCGGCGATCTACATGGCCATGATCGAGACCGCCGACATCGTGGCCGAGCGCTACAAGGTCTCCCGCGAGTACCAGGACGAGTACTCCCTCCAGTCCCAGCAGCGGATGGCCTCGGCCCAGGAGCGGGGCCTGTTCGAGGACGAGATCGTCCCCATGGACACCAAGATGCGGGTGGTGAACCGGGAGTCCGGTGAGGAGTCGATCGTCGACGCCACCGTCACCGGCGACGAGTGCAACCGGCCTGAAACCACGGCCGAGGGCCTGGCCAAGCTCAAGCCCGTCCGGGGTGAGGGCAAGTTCATCACCGCCGGCAACGCCAGCCAGCTGTCCGACGGCGCCGCCGCCGTGGTGATGATGTCCGACGAGGAGGCCGCCCGCCGCAACATCGAGCCCCTGGGCGCCTTCCGGGGCTGGGCCGTGGCCGGCTGCGAGCCCGACGAGATGGGCATCGGCCCCGTCTTCGCCGTGCCGAAGCTGCTCAAGCGCCACGGCCTCACCGTCGACGACATCGACCTGTGGGAGCTCAACGAGGCCTTCGCCAGCCAGTGCCTCTACAGCCGCGACACCCTCGGCATCGACCCCGAGAAGTACAACGTCAACGGCGGCTCGATCGCCATCGGCCACCCGTTCGGCATGACCGGCACCCGGTGCTCCGGCCACATCCTCCAGGAGGGCCGCCGCCGGGGCGCCCGCTGGGGCGTCGTGACCATGTGCATCGGCGGTGGCCAGGGCGCCGCCGGTCTCATCGAGATCTACAACTGATCTTCGGCTGACTCAGTTGACGGACCCGGCCCCGGCGTGGGCCGGGTCCCAGACCTGCACGGTGCCGTCGTCGCTGGTTGACGCCACGCGGCCGTCGGCTGAGCTGCCGCAGGGCGGTGACCTGCTCGGTGTGGCCGGGGTAGGCGTCGATGACGGTGGCCGGGTCGGCCGGGTCCCACAGCAGGACGGCCGTGTCCATCCCAGCGGAGGCGATCCAGCCGTTGGCGAGCTGGATGATGGCCCGCACCGAGTCGGTGTCGGAGCCGGTGGCCCGGTCGGCGTGGCCGGTGAAGGTGGCGATCGTCTGGTCGGTTCGGGCCGGGTCCCAGATCCGCACTGTGCCGTCGGCCCCGCCGGAAGCGATGAGGCCGCCGGCCAGGGGGACGATCGCTCGCACCGCGTCGTCGTTGGGGTCACCCGCCGCCTCGTAGTGCCCGGCGTAGATGACGGCTGTCGAGCCGGGCCGCCCCGGGGTCCACAGGTGGACCTCGCCATCGGCGCTGCCCGAGGCGATACGGCCGTCGGGCAGCTCGGCCAGTGACCAGACGGCGTCGCCGTCGTCGCTGCCGGCCCGCTCATGGTGCTGGGTGTAGCGGTCGAGGAGGCTCCTGGGCTGGTCCGGGTCCCAGATCTGCACGGTGCCGTCGTCGCCGCCCGAGGCCACCCGGCCGTCGGCCAGCTGGATCACGGCGTACACGTCGTCGTTGCTGGAATCGTTGACTCCGTCGCGGTGGCCGGTGTAGGCCGTGGTCGGCTCGTCGGGGTGGGCCGGGTCCCACAGCTGCACGGTGCCGTCGGCCCCGGCCAGGGCCAGGCGGCCGTCGTCCAGGAGGGTCACGGCGTACAGGGCGTCGCCCGCCTGAGTCGTCCACCGTGGTCCCGGTAGCCCGACCAGACCATGGCCTCCTGCGGACGGGCCGGGTCGGCCACGATCACCGTGCCGTCGGCCGACACCGAGGCCAGGCGGCCGTCGGGGAGCTGGGTGACACCCAGCACGGCGTCGTCGTCGGGGTCGGCCGCCTGCTGGCGGTGGCTGGGGTCGACGACGGGGGCGGCCGGCGCAGCATCGTCGTCGCCGCCTCGGTCGCTCAGCCGAACCGCCACCGCCACACCGGCCGCCACGGCCACCGCCGCGAACGTGGCCGCCGCTGCCAACAGCCAGCGCCGCCGGCCCGGCCGTGCCTGCGCCGGTGGCGACCGGGCTGTCGGCCACCGTGGCCGGCCGGGTCTCACCCGACGGCGGCGCCGGTGCCGTTCGATCTGGCCATCCGGCTCACCGCCGACGAGGGCCTGCACGGTCGTGATCGTGTGATCCACGCTGGTGGCGTCGTGCCCGGCCGGTGTTGGCCCGGCCGGTGCCGGGCCGACCGATCCCGGGCCGGTGGGGGCGGCCGAGACGACGAGGGGGGCGGGCCCCGAGGGCCAGGGGCCGGTGGAGGCGCCGAGGTGGGCGACGGCGTGGCGCAGGTGGAGCAACTCGGCCGTGAGGTCGGCAGCCGTCAGCGGCCGCTCCGGCGGCTCCTTGGCCAGGGCCCGGGTGAAGAAGCCGTCGAGGGCCGGGATGCCGGTGGGCGGGACGGGGTCGAGCAGGATCTGGCGCATGAGGCCCACGTGAGTGGGGGCCTGGAACGGGGGGCGGCCGACGCCGAGGGTGTAGAGGGAGGCGGCGAGGGAGTAGAGGTCGGAGCGCTCGTCCCGGGGGTCGATGATCAGCTCGGCATCGGGGTCCGACGTGCCGCCGAAGATCTCGGGCGCCGTGTAGTGGATCGAGTAGGCCAGCTGGCTGGTGCCACTGGCCTCCCGGATGGCCGAGATGCCGAAGTCGGTGAGCTTCACCGTGCCGGCCCCCGACACCAGGATGTTGCCCGGCTTCACGTCCTTGTGGAGGATGCCCCGACCGTGGGTGAAGCCCAGGGCGGAGGCGATGGCCAGGGCGGCCTCGACCGCCTCGGACCAGGGGACGGCGCCCTCGGTGGCCAGCCGGTGGGCCAGGGAACCGCCGGCCATGTGCTCCATCACCAGGTAGGGCTGGCCGGAGCGGTGGAGGTAGCCGGCCCGGAGCAGGGTGACCACGTGCTGGTGCTCGCCGGCGGTGCCCATCGTGAGGCACTCCCGGTCGAAGCGGCGTCGGCCCGAGTCGTCCACCGCCGCCAGCACCTTGACCGCCACCCGGCGGCCGGCGTTGGCCTCCAGAGCCGAGTAGACGGTCGCAAAGCCGCCGGTACCGATGGCCCGGAAGTCGCTCAGGCCGTCGATGTCCAGATCGGGAGCGGGCGGTGCGGGCGGCTGGTGTTGGCTGTCGCTCACTGGTCGCCCCACGGACACGGGGCCAGGCTAGCGGGGCGGCCGCCCCGCCTCTGGTCAGCGGCCCTGGTAGCTCGGGTCGCGCTTCTCGAGGAAGGCGGCCACGCTCTCCTGGTGGTCGGCGCTGGCCAGCAGCTCGCCCAGGCGGGGGCCGAGGTAACGCTGGAGCTCGTCTCGCTGGCCGGTGCGGGCGTAGGCGATGGCCCGCTTGGCCGCCCGGACGGCGAGGGGGGCGTTGACCGTCATGCGGGCGGCCAGGGCCCGGGCGGCGGCCGGGAGATCGGCGTCGGGCACCACCTGGGTCACGAGGCCGATCTCGTGGGCCCGGCGGGCGTCGATCAGGTCGCCGGTGAGGAGGATCTCGGCCGCCGCGGCGGTGCCGACGAGCTGGGGCAGGAGCTCGAAGCTGTCGGGGCCGGCCACGATGGCCCGCTTCACGAACATCTCGGAGAACCGGGCCGACTCGCCGGCGATCCGGATGTCGGCCAGCAGGCTCAGCTCCATGCCGTAGCCGACGGCGGCGCCGTTGACAGCGGCGATGATCGGCTTGTCGGAGCGTTTCATCGGCGCGCTGGGCAGCTCCAGCTCGCCGGTGGCGATGCGGCGCGACAGCTCGGCCGCCCCCGCCCCCAGCAGCTCGATCACGTCGTCGCCGGTGCAGAAGCCCCGGCCGTTGCCGGTGAAGATGATGGCGCGCACCCCGTCGTCGGCGTTGGCCTCCTCGAAGCGGTGGGTGAGCAGCTCGTAGGCCTCGTAGTTGAGCGAGTTGTACCGCTCGGGCCGGTTGATCGTGATCGTGGCCACGTGATCGGCCACGTCGTACAGGACGACCGATTCGGTCATGGGTTCCTCCTGGTCCTTGCTCGGGTGCTCAGCGGCCCTTGAAGACGGGGGTGCGCTTCTCCACGAAGGCCTTGAACGCCTCGCGGGTGTCTTCGCTGGCCGTGATGGCGTTGTGCCGCTCGGTTTCGGCCGTGATGTAGTCGCCCAGGCCGACACGCTCGGCGTCGAGGAAGTTGGCCTTCATTCCCCGGATGGCCAGGGGGGCCGCCCCGGCCAGGCGGGCCACCGCCCGCTCCACCTCGTCGACGAACCGGTCGTCGTCGAACACGTCGATCACCAGCCCGATCCGCTTGGCCTCGTCGGCCCCGAACTTCCCGGGCAGGAAGTACAGCTCCCGGGCCTTGGCCGCCCCCACCAGGCGGGGCAGGGTCCACGGGCCGGCCATGTCGCCGGCCACGGCCACATCGAGGAAGGCCGAGTTGAACACCGCCCCCGCCGTGGCGAACCGCAGATCGCAGGCACAGGCCCAGCCGAACCCGGCCCCGGCCGCCGCCCCGTTGACCGCCGCCACCGTCACCGCCGGCATCTCGTGGAGCAGCCGTGTGATCTCGAACGTCTCCGCCGGCGCCCCCGGATCGGCCGCCCCCGACGAGTAGTGCCGCAGGTCCGCCCCCACACAGAACGACGAGCCGGCCCCGGTCAGCACCACGACCGACAGCGACGAGTCGGCCGCCGCCGCGGCGACCACCTCGTACAGCTCGCGCATCATCACCCCGGTGATGCCGTTGCGGCTCTCCGGTCGGTTGAGCGTGATTCGCCCCACCCCACCGGCCGCCTCCCACAGGATCGTCTCGTAGGCCATGGCGCCAGCCTGCCACAGCCGGAGCGCTCAGCCGAACGTGTGGTGCACGGCCTCCACGTTGTTGCCGTCGAGGTCCCGCACGAACCCTCCGTAGTAGCCGGGGTGGTACTCGGGCCACAGCCGGGCCTCGTGCAACACCTCGACCCCCTCGGCCCGGGCCGCCTCCACGAAGGCGTCGACCTCCTCCCGGGAACCGGCCCGGAAGCAGATGTGGATGTCGGTGTGGGGCGCCCCGGCGTCGCCCACCGGCCCGAGCCAGAAGCTGGGGAAGTCCCGCCCCAGGCCGTGCACGTCGCCGTAGCTCATGATGGTGGAGCCGCCCAGGGGAGCCAGGATCTTCTCGTAGAAGGCCTTGGCCGCCGCCGGGTCGGCGCACTGGATCGAGATGTGGTCGAGCATGCCCCGATCCTCGCACGTCAGGCGGGGTTGTCGCCGCCCCCTTCGGTCCCGGCGGTGGCGCGGTCCACGGCGTCACGCAGCTCGGACCCGAAGAAGTTCAGCAGTTCCAGGGCATTGGAGTAGTCCATGGCCGCCACCCCGCCCAGCCGGAGCCACTGGTTCAGCGCCTTCTTGGTGTAGCGGATGGCGAACGGTGCCCCTTCGGCCAGCCGCTCGGCGTACCGCCGGGCCGTAGGCACCACGTCGGCCGCCGGACGGGCCAGGCTCACCAGCCCGATCCGCTCCGCCTCGGCCCCGCTCACCGGGTCCGACGTCAGCAGATACAGCTTCGCCTTCGCCATCCCGCACAACAGCGGCCAGATCATGGCCGCGTGGTCACCGGCGGCCAGGCCCATGGCCACGTGGGGATCGACCAGCTCGGCGTCGTCGGCCGCGATCGATATGTCGGCCAGCAGCGCCACCGCCAGGCCGCCTCCGGCCGCCTTGCCGTTGATGGCGGCCACGATCGGCTTGTCCAGCTCCACCATCTTGTAGACGATGTCCACCCCCTCCTTCGCCATCCGCTGGAGCAGGTCGAAGGTGTCTTCCTTGCTCATCCCGGGAATGGCCTTCACCCCGTGGAGGTCGGCGCTGACGTAGAACTCGTCGCCCTCGCCGGTCACCAGGATCGACCGCACCGCCCGGTCCTCGCCCAACCGGGTCCACACCGTCGAGATCTCCCGGTGGATCTCGGCCTGGCGTCGCCCCACCGACCCCACCACCGGGATCGCCACCGTCGCCACCCCCAGCTCGTCGACCGATATCCGCAGGTGCTGGTACTCGCTGTAGTCGCTCATGGAACCCAGCATCCCACCGGCGGTACCCTTACGACATCAGTGAACGCCACCGGCCCGGCGAGGGGGCCGGCGTCGGGAGGTGACCGCCGTGGATGACTGCCGTGGATGACCGCCATGGATGACCGCCATGGATGACGAGGAGCTGCAGGCGTTCTTCCGGGGGCTGCGGGTGAACACCGGAGCGTTGCTCATGACCGAGCCGGGGCTGCCCCGGTGGCCGAGCGGTCACCCCTATCAGGTGCTGTTCTCGTTCGACGACGAGAGCCGGGCCCAGGAGCTGATCGTCAGCCCGACCGGTGACCTCCTGGTATGGACCGAGGTGGAGAGCGACGACTGCCGGGACTGGACGGTGGCTCTGGCCCCGCCCGAGGTCGCCGCCGCCGCTCGGGCCTCGTTCAGCCGGGGCTGACCCAGCACTGACCGGCCCCGGTACCCGATCACGGCTTCTCCTCCAGCGTGGCCCCGGTGGCTGTCAGCTGGGCCGCCTGATCGGCCGCCGACACCGCCATCGGCCCGGGGGGTGGCGGGTCGACCGGCACCGGCTGCACCGCCGGCTTGTGGCGGCGGTCGAACGGCGGCGAGGCCGGGCGGTCGGCGCTGGCGGTACTGGCGGCGGCGGCCGCCGGGACGTCGAGCAGGTAGGCGCCCGACTGCACCGTGCCCCCGTGCCAGGATCCGTTGAGGTTGTGGCCCGTGCTGACCGTGTTGTACCAGCCGGCGCCGCACGGGGGTGAGCTGTAACCCCACCACACGGCCAGGCCGGTGGCGGCCGTGGTGTTCGTCAGGTAGCCCGTGTCGAGGCAGGTGTCCCAGGTGTTGGCCGCGCCGTTGTACTTCTGGAGCACGTTGCGGAGCCGGATCGAGCCGGGCGCCCGCTGCCACGGCCCGTACCCGTCGTAGACCAGCACGTCGGCGTAGCCCTTGCTGCTGCTCGTCTCGGCCGCTCCCCACACCCACTCCAGGCCGTTGACCAGGTAGGTGCGGGAGTTGGTCCACGCCGGCGACGACGACCAGAGCGTCCAGCGGCACTTGTCGATCCCGGTGGACAGGTCACGCAGGCAGATGCATTTGTACGTGCCGACCCCGTCGGCCCCGAGCTGCACCACGTTCTTGGTCAGCGAGTTGCACTCCGACGCCGGGGGCGGGATGGCGTCGACGCCGGAGGCCAGGCCGAAGCCCAGGCCGGCCAGGATCACGAACGCGGCGACGACGACCCGTAGACGGACCGAGCTCATTGCTGTACCCCTCATGCGGCGGGTCGCCCCCGACACATCCAGGTTGACAGGTGGCGCGGCAGAGGGTCAAAGCAGAGGTCAAACGGATCGTGCCACCGGCCTCCACCCGTCGGGCGCCGCCGAGCCTCCGTAGTAGCTGGCCAGCCGGGTGTGGTGGGGCCGGCCCGGCGCGGCGGGGAGGGCGGGGCCGGTCGATCCGCTGCGGGGCAGGCGGGCCCGGTCCCGGGCCGCGATCCCCTGGTGACGGCTGCCGTTGGCGGCCCGGAACGGGCCGGGGGCGCCGGGCTCGGCGATCGGCTCGGTGTTGGACGCCTCCACCACCGGGGCGCAGTCGAGCACCGAGCGGGCCGAGTTGAACCCGATCACCCCCATGAGGCGGGGCCCCCGGAGGTAGGCGGCCACGAACGACTGCTTGGCCACGTCTCCCTCCACCAGGGCGATCCGCTCGCCCAGCACCGGCATCCCCACCGACTGGATCTTGATGCCGTGCTGCTCGGACCAGAACCGGGGCACGGGGGTGAAGGGCTCGGTCTTGGCCCGCCCGTCGAGCAGGCTGTCGGCCGCCGCCCGGGCCATCTCCACGGCGTTGATCCAGTGCTCAACCCGGCGGGGGGCGCGATCGAAGCGGAGGTTGGGCCAGCGGGCCACGTCACCCGCCGCCACCACATGGTTGAGGCCGACCACGTGGCAGGTCTCGTCGCACAGCACGCCGTCGCTGAGGTCGACCCCCGGCGTACCCTCCAGCCAACTCACCGCCGGCCGGGTGCCGATGGCCACCAGCACCACGTCGGCCAGCACCTCGCTGCCGTCGCTCAGCTCGAGACGCACGCCGGCCCGGCTCGTGGTCCAGCGTTCGACGCCGACTCCCGACCGCACATCCACCCCGGCCCGCCGATGGACCTCGGTGAGAGCCTCGCCCAGCTGCTGGCCCAGGATGCGGTGGAGCAGCACCGGCGCCCGGTCGATCAGCGTGACGGCCAGGCTGCGGTGCCGGGCGCTGGCCGCCACCTCGCATCCGATGAACCCGCCGCCGATGATGGCCACCCGCTTGGCCCCCCGCATGTGCTGGTCGAGCGTCCGGCAGTCGGCCAGGGTCCGCAGCACAGTGATCCGGTCGTCGTGCTCGGGGGCGCCGGGGAACCGGATCGGCTCCACGCCGCTGGCGATCACCAGACCGTCGTAGTACACCGACTCACCGGAGTCGAGGTCCACCCGGTGCTCTCTCGAGTCGAGGCCCACCGCCCGCAGGCCGGAGCGCAGCTCCACCCCCAGCTGGGTGAAGGTCTGGAAGCCGAGCTCGGACTCCCGCATCTTGCCCGTCAGCACCTGCTTGGACAGCGGGGGCCGGTTGTAGGGCTTGCCCGGCTCGTCGCCCACCATCGTGATGTACCCGTCGAAGCCCCGCTCCCGCAGCCGCTCGGCCGCCCGGAGCCCGGCCAGGCCGGTACCCACGATCACGATCTCCTGGTCATTCATCGGTGGCGCTCCTCGACGTGGATGGCCTGCATCGGACACACCCGGGCCGCCTGGCGTACCGCCTCCAGATGGCGGCCGTCGGGCTTGGCGTTGTACTCGAGCCGCCCGTCGGCGGTGAGGGTGAACACGTCGGGGGCCTCCTGCTCGCAGATGGCGTACAGGTGGCAGTGGTTGCGGTTGACGTTCACCTTGATCCGCAAGTCCATCTTCATCGGCAGCCTCTTCATCGGTAGCCCATCGAGATGCGTTCACGGACCAGCGAGCTCGACGGCAGGATCCGGAGCAGGCAGATGACGGCCACCAGCACCACCGAGACAGCCAGGGCGATCTCGATCAGGGGAACCCGGACATCCGACCCCGCCATCACGGTATGGACGATGGCGAACCCGTAGGTGGGGTAACCGAGGTAGTGGACGGTCTGCCAGGTGCGGTAGCCGAGGCGGCGCTGGAACCACACCGACACGGCGGTGACGACGGCCAGTTCGACGCTCACCACGCCGGTGGCCACCGCGGTGGCCGTGCCCAGCCAGGGGACGAGGGCGTAGACCAGCGAGATGTGGGCCAGGGGGCGGAAGACGTTGCCGGCGGCGTGGACCACGGCGAAGCAGATGGCGGCGATGGCCATCGTCATGTGTCCTCCGTAGAGGGTCTCCCGCCGGACGCTCCGCTGTACCAGGTTGGTGGCCGTCAGCACGCCCCACACAACGGTTCCCACCATCAGTGCGTAGGAGCTGAATCCGGCAAATGCCGCCGTTTGATGCAGGGCTTTGTCGGCGGTGTCGAGTCCGGCGGTGGAATCGGCGAGGATTGTGAGCAGGACATTCGGGTGCTCTACCATGGGTTGGCATCCTATTGAGACTAATTCGTCATGTAAACGACATGTCTAAGAAGTCCCAGAAATTTGTTCTTTCAGGGAAATGAAGGCGCGCCGAATGTGAGGCTTTTCTGCGGCCATCGGGACGCGATGAAGTCGGGCCGGCTTGGCTCTGGAGGGGTCTCGCTCCCGGTGTGGCGGCGCGCGGAGAGCGCCGCGTAGGTAGAACGCCTCAGGTGGCCGACGCGGTTTGGCCGGTTCCAGGAAAGGTCGCTGACCTGGGGCTCACTCCCGCACCCGGCCCTCGGCCCGGGCCCGGTCCTGGTCGGCCCGGCGTTGGTCGCCGGCCTGGGCCAGGTTGATCCGGGTGACGTCGTCCACCCGCATGTAGCGCTCCCGCCAGCTGTCGTCGCCCCAGCTGGCGGTGGCCTGCACGGTGGTTCGGGGGGCCCACGCCCGTTCCAACAGGTCGAGCGCCTCGGCGCACACCTGGCGTTGCTGGGCGGCGTCGCCCGGCCGGCCGAACGGGTAGCCCAGGGGGCCGTCCACGAACAGGAACCGGGGCACCCCGATCTCCTCCACGATGTCCCGGGCCGAACCCACCAGCACGGTGGGCACGCCGTTGGCCTCCAGGTAGCGGGCCACCAGCGACAGGCTCTGGTGGCACACCGGGCAATGCGGCGCCAACACGGCCACGTCCACCCCGTCGGCCCGCAGCAGGTCGGCCACGGCGGGGGCGTCGCCCGCGATCGTGCGGCGCTGGGAGTAATCGAACGGCGCGCCGTAGAAGCGGGGCGACAACGAGCCGATCCGCCCCTCGCCGGCCAACTCCCCCAACCGGGACAGCGGCAGGTACGACTCCCGCTCGTTGGCCGGGGCCACGCTTTGGTCCCGGTTGTCGTCTGCCGTGAAACCGCCGGTGGGCAGGGGATCGACGGCGTGGGCGTAGGGAGCCTCCACCGGCGGCGTCTCGCCCGCCGGGGGGAGGGGGAAGGCGCTGGTCACGAGGCCGAGGCGGAGATCGGACAGCGGCGCCGGCAGGGGTTGGAGGGCCGGAGCCTCCTCCGGTCGGGCCCACCGGTAGGGGCGGCCGTAACCCTGGGCCGCGTAGTACTCGCGTGACCGGTCGATGTAGGACACGAACCGGCGGTAGGCGGCGTCGGTGCTCATGGCGGTGACACTAGTGGGCGGGTCGTCGGCGGACGTAAGAGGTTCGCTGCACCAGCGCTCACAACAGTGCGTATGGACCGGTGTCACCCCTGGTGGTATGGTCGATCGGTGAGTGGTGGACCCGCCGGTCCACCCCGTGGTGTTCTTCTCGGATCACGCTCTTCCCGAAGGGGGACTGCCCGTGGGATGTGCTCCTGAGCTACTCCTGAACTCGCGGGTGCGGCGCGAAGCGCGGCACCAGCTGGAACTGGCCATCGTCGACGACGACGACGCCAAGCTGGACTCGTTGGAGCAGCTGGCCCTCGCCGTCCTCGACCAGCTGGCCGACGACGCGTCCCGGTCGACGACCGACTAACGCCGCCCGCCCCGTTCCTCGACCTGGGCCAACCGATCCTCGACCTCGGCCAAGCGCTGGCGGAGGGCCGCCACCTCTTGGGCGAGCCCCTGGTCCCGTTCGGCCCGCCGTCGAAGGCGGGGGGAGCGGGCCGCCCGGTCGAGCACGGCGTCGAGGGGCACGATCCGCTGCGGCCCGTGAGGGCTGTCGACCAGGCGGGATGGGATCTCGCCGGCCCGGAACCAGGCCCGCAGAGCCGAGCGGGATACGCCGGCCTCGCTCTCGGCCTGCGCCAGCGGCACCCACACCGTCTCCTGGAGCTGGGCGAACAGCTCCCGCTGAGTGAGGTAGCGCTCCAGTTCGGTCTCCCAACCGGCTGCGGTGCTGTCTCCGGTGCTGTCTCCGATGCCGTCTCCGGTGCTGGCGCTCATCACCCCCCTTGTCAGAAGTAACCGTGTCAGAACCATAGTATTGACAGGGGCCGTACGATCGCCACATGTTCGAGCGTTTCACCGAAGAGGCCAGGTCCACCGTCGTTCTGGCCCAGGAGGAGGCCAGACGTCTCCACCACAACTACGTCGGCACCGAGCACGTGCTCCTGGCCCTGCTCCGGTCGCCTTCGGGTGCCGCCGACGTCCTCAACAGCTTCGGCATCATGCCGGAGCCGACCCGGGCGGCCGTGATCGGCATCGTGGGACAGGGCGGCGAATCGCCCAGCGGCCACATCCCGTTCACGCCCCGCTCCAAGAAGGTGCTGGAGCTGTCCCTGCGGGAGGCGATAAAGCTCGGCGACAACCACATCGGCTCCGGGCACCTGCTGCTCGGGCTGCTGCGGGAGGGGGAGGGGCTGGGGGCCCAGGTGCTCGTCCAGCAGGGCGCCGATCTCGAGCGGTTGCGGGCGGCCGTGCTGGCCGAGATGAGCCGCTCGCCGGGCGGCTCAACGTCGGCCAGCCGCTCACCGTCGTCCGGCTATGGCAAGGGCGGAAGGCACACCCCGGCGGCCGACACCGCCCTGGCCGTGGCCCGCCAGTTGGCCGCCGCCGGACCGGTGGGCAGCCACCACCTGCTGGAGGCGTTGGCCCGTTCGCCCGAGAGCGCGGCGGCCCGGGTGCTGGCCGAGCTGGGGGTCGACGCCGAGGCCCTGGCGGCCAAGATCGACGAGGTCGGCCTCGACGGCACCACCGATCTGACGTCGGCCGAGGCCGCCGCCCGCCGGATCACGGTGCGGTTGGAGGGAGACAGCGGCGGAGCGCTCACCCGGCATGTGGTGATCGAGCTGGGAGACGAGCAGGTGGTGGGCCTCGTAACCACGATCACCGAGGCCACCGGCGGACCCCTTCGGGGCGACGACATCGCCGCCGGCAGCCTCGTCGGGCTGTGGGAGGCGGTGTCGGCCGAGTTGACCAAGGTGGCCGGGCATCTGACAGGAACAGCTGCCACCGATCAGGAGTCCGAAGGCGACGAGGGCGGGGTGCTGGGCCCGGTCCGGGCTGCGATCCAGGGCCGCCTCCGCCGGCGCCGGCCCCCGGCCGTGCCGGCTTGAGCTCACCGCTCAGCCGGGCAGGGGGCGGTACCGGTGAGGGGTGCGGATCGGGGCCCCGGCCACCAGGGGGAGGCACGGTTCACAGGTGGCGTACGGCGGTGGCGGTCCGCGTGCTCTGGCTGTCTCCCGAACCGACCACCACGCGTTCCTCGCAGATCAGCGGCCCCGGCGGCATCGACAGCTCATCCCGACGAACAGCGGCGAGGCCTGGAGCCCGATCCAGGTGATGAGGAACAGCGGGCCCACGATCAGCACGGCGACCACTGCGGTCAGGGGGCGATGGGACCCCCGCACCACCATCTCCTCGGAGCCCGGTCGGGGCGGCGGGGGAGGGGCCGGTTCCATGGGCATCGACGCTACCGCAGGGCCCGCCGGCGCCCAGCGCGGTTTCACCTCGCCGCTGCATGCGCCGATGGATGTCAGTCCCGGAGCAGGTAGCGCTTGATCTTGCCGGTGGCCGTCATCGGTAGCTCGGCCCGCACCTCCACCCACCGGGGGTATTTGAACGGGGCCAGTCGGGCCTTCACGTGGGCCTGCACCCGGGCCTCCAGCTCGCCCGGGGCGAGCCCGGCGCCGGCCGGGGCCGGGATCACGAACGCCTTGGGCTTGGTCAGGCCGTCGCCGTCGGTCGCCCCCACCACGGCCGCCACCGCCACCTCCTCCAACTCCACGATGCAGGCCTCCACCTCGCTGGGCGACACCCAGATCCCGCCGGCCTTGATCATGTCGTCGTTGCGACCGAGGTAGGTGTAGGAGCCGTCGTCGTTGCGCACGAAGGTGTCGCCGGTGGCCAGGAACCGACCCTGGAACACCCGGCGGTTGAGGTCGGTGCGGCGCCAGTAGCCGGTGGTCACCGACTCCCCGGCCACCCAGAGGTTGCCCGGCTCGCCGTCGGCCACGAGGCTGCCGTCGTCGGCCCGCAGCTCGATGTCGAACCCGTCCACCGGCCACCCGGTGGCACCGGGCCGGACCCGGCCCGGACGCTGGCTTATGAAGATGTGGCCCAACTCGGTGGTGCCGATCCCGTCGAGCAGCTCCACCCCGAACCGCTCCAGGAACCGGCGGCCGATCTCCGGCGGCAGCGGCTCGCCCCCGGTGATGCCCTGGCGCACCGTGGCGAAGGCGGCGGGGGTCACGTCGGACCCCAGGGTCTGGGCCAGGAACGTGGGCACGGCGAAGAACAGGGTGACGCCGTGGCGCTCCACGTGCTCGGCCACGGCGTCCACCGTGGGCCGGCTGTCGTGGAGTACCAGGGTGGCCCCCGTGCCGAGGGCGAAGTAGGCGTTGCCCAGGCCGTAGGCGAAGAACAATTTGGGCACCGAGTAGACCCGGTCGGCCGGGCCCATGGCCAGCACGCCCCGGGCGTAGGCGTCGGTCAGGAAGCCGAGGTCGATGTGGCGGTGGACCGCCGCCTTGGGGAAGCCGGTGGTGCCCGACGTGTAGAGCCAGAACGCCGTGTCGTCGTCGGTGGCGGGGAACAGTTCCTCCCTCCGGAGGGGGGTGGCGGCGGCGCAGGCGGCGCCGAAGGAGTCGTCGTCGCCGTCTCCGTCTGCGCTGTCGACCAGCACGTGGCGCAGGAACGGCTGGTCGTCGGCCGCCGGCCGCGCCTCCGACGTGAACAGGTCGGACACCAGGAGGGCCACGGCCCGGGAGTCTTCCAGCAGGAAGCGGTAGTCCTTGGCCGTGAGCATGGTCGACACCGGCACCGGCACGGCCCCGATCGCCATGGCCCCGAAGAAGGCGTGGAGGAAGGCCGGCCGGTCGGCCAGCACCAGCATCACCCGCTGCTCGGGCTGCACGCCGAGATGACGGAGGGCGGCGGCGGCCCGCAGCACACCGTCGGCCAGCTCGGCCCGGCTGGTGGTCCGGCCGGTGGGGGCGTCGATCAGGGCGGTGCCGCCCGGGCCGGCGGCGGCCGGCGCGAGGACGAAGCGGTCGACTGCACTGCTGGAGGTCAAACTGCTTATGGTCACAGCCCGAGATTGTGGCGCCCACTCGCTCCGCCAGCGAACTTTCGGTACGGTCGGCCGGTGGCCGCAACCGACCATGCCTCCGAGAAACCTGGCGAGTTCGACCATCACGAGCCCGGCCTCACCGAGGCCGCCCGCTACGCCCGCTACGCCGAGCTGCGGGCCTGCCCCGTCGAGCACTCCGACCGCCACGGCGGCTTCTGGATCACCGGCCGACACGCCGAGGTGGAGACGATCTGCCGGGACTGGGCCACCTTCGCCTCGGGCCAGGGTGTGTTCATCCCCGACCTCACGCCCGGCATCCGCTCGGCCGGCCTGGAGCAGGACCCGCCGGAGCACACCCGCATCCGCCGCCTGTTCGTGGAGATGCTGGGCCGCCCGGCGGTCCGGGCGGCCGAGCCCGAGATCCGGGCCATCACCCGGCGCCACGTCACCGCCTTCGCCGAGGCCGGCGGGGGCGACTTCATGGCCGGCGTGGCCGTTCGGGTGCCGGTGGAGGCCATCGCCGTGATGGCCGGGTTCTCCGGCTCCACCGTGGCCCGGGTGCGGGAGCTGACCGAGCAGCTGTGGAACCGCCTCACCGGCCGGGGCACTCCGCCCCAACCCGGCGAGCCCACGCTGGGCCGCCTGTTCGTGGAGGAAGCCGAGCGGCGGCGGGCCGAGCCTCGCAACGACTTCCTCACCCGCCTGGCGGCCGAGGACCTGACCGACCGGGAGCTGGTGGCCTTCCTCACCTCCACCGCCGTGGCCGGCCACGAGACCACGATGGCGGCCATGGGCAACCTGGCGTACCAGCTGGCCGGCGATCCCGGCCTCCAGGCCCGACTGGCCGCCGCCGGCACCGGTGAGCTGGCGGCCTTCGCCTCCCGGCTGGTGGAGGAGAGCCTGCGCCACCGTTCACCGGTGCAGCTCATGGCCCGTACCGCCGTCGCCGACACCACCGTGGGGGGCGAGACGGTGGCGGCCGGGGAGCGGGTGGTCGTCCACTTCGGGGCGGCCAACCGGGAACCCGGCCGGTGGGGCACCGACGCCGGACGCCTCCCACCCGACGAGTTCGACCCCGACCGTGACGCCACCGGCCACCTCGCCTTCGGCTGGGGCCTCCACCGCTGCGTCGGTGCCTTCCTGGCCACCCTGGAGCTGCGGCTGCTGGTGGAGGAGCTGGCCCGCTACGAGCTGGCGGTGGCGGCCGAGCCGGCGCCGCCGGTGCCCACCGCCGGCGGCTCGTTCCTGGGCTTCGAACGGCTCGACCTCACGATCACACCGCGGGCCGCCCGGGCCGCGGCCGACGGCTCCGGCGCCTAACCTCGCCCCATGTTCTCCACCGACGGCCTGGTCGACATCGACAACGGGATCGTCAGCCGCGACATCTTCGTCAGCCCCGAGGTGTTCAAGCGGGAGCTCGACACTCTGTTCACCCGGGCCTGGCTGTTCGTGGGCCACGAGAGCCAGGTGGCCAACACCGGTGACTTCTTCACCTCCCGCATGGGGGAGGAGTCGGTGATCCTGTGCCGGGACAAAGCCGGCGCCGTCCACGTGTTCCTCAACTCGTGCCGCCATCGGGGGATGAAGGTGTGCCGCTACGACGAGGGCACCACCACCTTGTTCACCTGCCCCTACCACAACTGGGCCTACGGTCTCGACGGTCGCCTGATGGGCGTGCCCCAGTTCCGCCCGCTCTACGAAGGCGTGCTCGACAAGGCCGACTGGCCCCTGGTGGAGGTGCCGAAGTTGGCCCTCTACAAGGGCACGGTGTGGGCCAGCTGGGACGCCGACGCGCCGCCGTTGGAGACGTGGCTGGGAGCGGCCCGCCAACATCTCGACGAGGCCCTCGACTGCCGTGACGGTCGGCCCGGGGGCAGCGAGGTGATCGGGGTCCACAAGTGGATCTTCCCCTCCAACTGGAAGTTCGCCGCCGAGAACTTCCTGGGCGACACGTACCACAACCCGTCGCACCGCTCGGTCGACCTGATCGGCATCGGGCCGAGCGCAGCGGCCGGGGTGAAGGGCCGGCGGGACAACGAGATGGCCAAGGCCACCCACGTGTGGATCAGCTTCCCGGCCGGGCACGGCATCCACTCCGCCGTCGCCCCGCCCGGTGACACCTACCAGGAGTCGTTCAAGGACAACCCCGAGATCGAGGCCTACTTCCGCCACTGCTTCGAGGAACGCAAGCGGCGCAAGGGCGAGGATGCCCGGCTCATCCCGTTCGTGGGCACGATCTTCCCCAACACCTCCTACCACGGCCGCCAGCCCCGGGGCCTCTGCGTGTGGCACCCGCACGGCCCCACCGAGACCGAGGCCTGGCGGTTCTTCCTGGTCGACGCCGACGCCCCGGCAGCGGTGAAGGACTTCCTCCGCCGCTACTACATGCGCTACTCCGGCCCCGCCGGCATGACCGAGCAGGACGACATGGAGAACTGGAACTACGCCACCGCCGCTTCCCGGGGGGCCATCGCCCGCCGTTACCCGTTCAACTACCAGCAGTCGATCGCCGCCGCCTCGCTCGACCCCGAGGTGCTCGGCTACCGGGTGCCCGGTCTGGTGTCGACCCAGGTGACCGAGCACATGTCGCTCGGGTTCTATCGACGGTGGGCCGACCATCTGGAGAACCGGACCTGGGACGTGCTCCTGGGCGAGGGTGACCCCCGCTTCGCCCCCGGCTCCCGCTCCGACGGCGCGGTGGCCCGGTGACCGGGCTGATCGTCGGCCTGATGGCCGGGATCGCCATCGGCATGGTCGTCGGCTGGTTCGCCATGGCCCGGGGCCGGGCGGCGGCGGCCCGGGCCGACCAGGCGGTGGTGGAGCCGCCGGAGCAGCGGGCGGCCCGTCGCCATTTGGAACAGGAGCTGGAACGGGAGCCCGAGCCGGGGCCGGGGGAGGGCAACGGGTGAGCGTGGTCATCGTCACCGGCGGCACGTTCGGGATCGGGCGGGCCATCACCGCCCACCTGGCGGCCGAGGGCCACCAGGTGGTGGCGCTGGGCCTGGAAGGGCGCCAGCTGTCCTCCATCGCCGAGAAGGCGATCCCCGGGTTTGGGGCCGAGCTGGCCGAACGGGGTCTGGAGGCCGAGCTGATCCAGGCCGACGTGGCCTCGGCCCGCGACGTGGAGCGGGTGGTGGCCCGCACCCTCGAGCTCCACGGCCGGATTGACGCCCTGGTCAACAACGCCGCCATCGGGCCCCTGGGCACCGTGCTCGACACCCCCGAGGCCGACTTCGACCGGATCGTGGCGGTGAACCTGAAGGGCCCGTACCTGATGGCCCGGGCCGTGCTGCCGACGATGATCGAGGCCGGCGGGGGCCGGATCGTCAACGTCGGTTCCGGGGCCGGGTGGGGCAAGCACAACATGGCCGTGTACTCGGCCACCAAGGCCGGCCTCCACGGCCTGACCATGGCCATGGCGTACGACCACTTCCATCAGCGGATCGCCGTCAACCTGGTGATCCCGGGCGGAGGCGGGATCGTGTCGGGCATGAGCCTGGGCCGCCTCGGCGGCACCGGCACCGAAGACGACGTGGCCCGGCTCACGGCGTCGGCCCCCGGCACCGTGGCCGGCCGCCCCGCCACGGGAAGCGACATCGCCCACGCCGTGGCCTTCCTCCTGTCGCCCGGGGCCGAGACCCTCTCGGGCACCGTGATCGACGTCGGTTGCTTTGCTGGCCAGGGCGGGCCCCTGCGGAACCCATCGTGAACCTCGAGGACCTGCTGTTGAAGGCCGAGGTGGAGGCGTTCCTCAACCTTGAGGCCGACCTGCTCGACAGCCGCCGGTTCGACGAGTGGCTGGGCCTCTTGGCCGACGACCTCGTCTACTTCATGCCCCAGCGCCGCAACGTCCGCTACGGGCTGCACGCCGAAGCCGAGAACACCCGGCAGGGCGAGGGCATCTCGTGGTTCGACGAAGACCGCTGGACCCTCACCAAGCGGGTGGAGCAGATCCAGACCGGCATCCACTACGCCGAGGAGCCGCTCAGCCGCACCACCCACATGGTGTCGAACATCGTGGTGACGGGCCGCCCGGCCAGTAACGAGGAGGCCGACGAGGTGGCGGTGTCGTGCCGGTTCCTCGTGCACCAGAACCGCGCGCAATACGAGACCTACACGTTCATCGGCCGCCGCTACGACGTGCTGCGGCGCTCGGCGTCGAGCCCCGCCGGCTGGCTGCTGGCCCGTCGGGAGATCATCCTCGACCAGAACGTGCTCCTGGCCAAGAACCTCACCACCTTCTTCTAGTTGTTTCCCTGGGCCGCGCCCGGGCGCGGCTAGCGTCGGGTGATGCTCAACCTGATCGAGGTGGCGGTGGGGGCGAGGATCCGCCTCATCGACGGCACCGTGGCCGAGGTGGTGGACAACCCCGGCGACGGCCAGTGGCTGGTGATCGCCATCGACAGCGGCGAGGAACTGGTCCACGCCCAGGACGTCGGGGGCCTGGCCGACGACGAATGATCTGACGCGCCGCGTGGACCTCGTTCGATGACGCCTCATCAGATCTCACTGCCGTCGGGGCGGTAGGTGCGCCACCGGCCGGTGACCGGGTCTCGGGTTGTGGCGAATCCCTTCTGCTTCCATCTGTTGTGGAAGCCGCACAGGGGTGCCCCGTTGTCGGGGTTGGTGGGTCCACCCGTGCCATAGTCGTGGAGGTGGTCGATCTCGCATCGGGAGGTCGGGATATCACAACCCGGCCAGATGCATCGTGGGCTCTGCAGTTGGGCGGCCTGGCGGGCGGAGCCGGTGAACAGGCGTGCCTTGCGGCCCAGGTCGATCACGACGCCCTTGGTGTTGATCACGATCCGCCGCACCTGGTTCGCCAGGCTGGAGAAGAACTGCTCCACCGGCTCCAGCGGCACGCCATCGAGAGTGGAGCAGCGGTAGGCGTCGGGGTCGCACCACTGGTCTCGTTGGGCACCGGGATCGGTGAGCGTGGCCGACCAGTGAGTGTCGAGTGCGGCGGCATCGGTGCCCAGCAGATCGGCCAGGGCCAGGTAGGTTTCGGAGTTCCAGACGATGTTGTGGACGATGGGGGGCTTCGAGGTGTCCTGCGGTGCGCCGGCGGCGTCGTTGAAGATGCGCTCCAGGGCGTCGGCCCGGCGTTGGGCGTCGGTCCGCTTCAGATCGGACACGGTGGCGGCGTCGCCGAGGCGGACGTTGCGGTTGGCGTGGTTGCGTTCATTGTCCTTGAACCCGCCGTTCATGTCGGTGGCGCGCTCCCAGTCGAGGACCTTGACCTTGAACTCGTCGAAGGTCTCTTCGTCGGCCCACCGCAGGAACTTCTCCTGGCGTTCGACCACCTTGGGTCTGATCCGGGAATTGGCGTGCACAGCGGCCAGGAGCCGGGCGTGGCAGAGCCCGATCCGCCCGGCTCGCAGGGCGTCGGCCACTTCGGGCAGGGCGCGCAGAGCACGGGCGGCCTTGGCCCGTCGGCCTGCTTCGTCCGGGGAGAGCTTGAGGAGGTGAGCGGTGTGGGCCTTGACGGACCGGTGACCGTCGACCCGGTGGGCCTGCGTAGCGTCGATGGCGGTCAGGTTGTCGATCTGGGCCGCCCCGATCAGGCGGTGCAGTTGCTCCCACTCCCGCTCGGCAGCCAGCAGGTCGCCAGCGGTCGACGACCGCCCCGACGCTGCCACCGCCGCTTGGGCCGCAGCGCGGAGAGCGGCGAACGAGGCGGCAACCTCGCCGTCTTCGAATCCCGGTTCCGCCGCCGAATCCATGAGGTCACACTAGGCAGGGGGTGTGACAGTGGGCCCCGAATCCAGACCCATCGCCAGAAGAAAACCGGAAAAGGCGGAAACGCGCCGCGGAATGACCGAGGCGCGGACATAGTCCGCTACTGACTACCAGGGTCAGTTTGGCTACGAGCGATACTGCGTGCGGACAAAGTGCCCGAGCGGTGCTCGTCCGACGGCTCCCGTCAAGGGAGCAGATGTGAGTGTTGCGATGGCGATTCGCCCGTAGAGCTCGGCCGAGGTCACTGAGATGGTGAAGGTTTTCTGACCCCAAGACTGGAGGGGAGCAAATGGCCGCGTTTGATCCGGCGAAAAGATGGTTTCGTTGGTTCGAGGTGTTCAACGACCGCGATTGGGATGCTTGGGAAGGCCTTGCCGCCGCCGAGTCGGTGCACGTAACGGTTGGTGCCGACGGTTCAGTCATTGAAACAGACACCGCTTCCCTGCGGGGACTACACAAGTCGATGGCGGAATGTCGCCCGCCAGCATGATGGGACCACCCGTCCGTCAGTGTGATGGGACCGGGTTGGGGGTGTCAGTGTCGGCGTGGGGATGATGGGTCGGGATGTTCGGCGGTGTCAATGGCGGGGCGTTGGCGGCGTCGGTAGGACTCGCCGTCGATGACGAGTTCGTGGGCGTTGGAGTGGAGTCGGTCGATGGCTGATTGGGCGAGGAGCGGGTCGGCCATCTGGGCGAGCATCTCGCCGGGATCCCTGTTCGAGGTGAGGATCGTCGAGGCGCGCCGGTGGCGTTCAACGATGATCTCGTAGACCTCGGCGGTGTCGATCTGGTCCATCGTCCGGAGGGCGAAGTCATCGATGATGAGCACGTCAACGCGTAGCAGCTTGCGGACCTCGGCGTCGTGGCTGTTGTCCAACCGTGTGGCCTTCAACCGCTTCAAGAGGGTGTCGGCACGTTCGAAGTGGACGCTGCGTCCTCGTCTGACAGCGATGTGTCCGAGGGCGCTGGCGAGGAACGTCTTGCCGACGCCGACGGGGCCGAGGATGACGACGTCGTTGGGTGCGTCAACGAAGCGGAGTGAGCAGAGCTCGTTGAAGATCGTGCGGTCGTAGGTGATCTTCGCGGTGTCGTCCCATCGGTCGAGCAGCATCGCCGGATCGAGCCCGGCGGTCTTGGCGCGCAGCAGGGCGGACTGAATATCGCGGCGGGTGACCTCGTCAGCGAGGAGCAGCTCGAGGAACTCGTGATGGGTCAGCTTCTGCTGATGCGCAAGCGTCAACCGTTCGGGCAAGGTGTCAAGGCAGCGGCCGAGCTTCACCCGACGCAACAGCGCCTTCAGCTCCGCGGTGACGGTCAGTTGCGGGCTCATGCCGACCTCCGGGCCTTCGCCGCGTCGGTCGTGAACTCGCCGGGATCGCGAGCGAACCGTGTCGTAGCCGGCGGAGCCGGCGCCGGTTGCTGCTCGGCGTGTTCGGTGGCCCGTTCAAGCATCCGGCCGATCAACGCCACGTTGATCGCCTCGGCGTCAAGGGCTCGCCGGCAGGCGGCGTCGACCTTGTCCGGGCCCCACTTCTTGACCAGGCCGAGCAGCGCGTAGACCTGGCGCATCTTCGTCCATGGCAGCGGGGTGTCCAACACCGCTGCCGTGTACGCGCCGATCGCATCACCGTGACCGGCGGCGAGGCGCTGCAGGTGGGCGATGTCACGCAACGCGTAGGTGGTCTGCTCCGACGGCAGATCGGCCGGGTCCGTGGAGCGGTGACCGGGCTGCTGGCGTGGATGGACCTTGATCAACTGGCCCCGGTGGAACACGCGGACGAGCTTGCGGTCGGCGCGGACCTGCACCCGGGCGCCGAGCAGGTTCCCCGGGATCGAATAGAGCGCTTTGGCGATCTCGATGTGATGATCGCGATGCACGCGGCATGTCGCGTAGATCGGCACGTCGTAGTGCGCCGTCGGGACCGGCAACAACAACGCCTGCTCCTCGAGGCGGAAGTGTTCGAGTGGCCGGCACTGGGTCGTGCCATGCACCCGCATCCCCGCCCGACCGGCGCACCACGCCTCGACCTTGGTCTGCGCGTCGGCGAGATCACGGAACGTCTCACCGGCCCAGAACGACGACCGGACGAACTGCACCATCCGTTCCACACGCGGCTTGTCTGTCGGTGTCGCCACACGCGCCGGGTCGATCACGAACCCGCGTGATTGCGCGTACTCGACGAACGCCTCGTTGAACCGCGGCTCCAACTGATCGGCCTTCGTGACGACCGGCGTGAGGTTGTCAGGGATCAGCACCTTGAACACGCCACCGAAGAACCGCCACGCCGCTTCACACCCGGCGATCACCGTGTCGGTGGTCTGCGTGAACGACAACCACACGAACATGTGGCGGGAGAACACCGCCGTGAAGATCAAGGCGTGACACACCCGCCGCCGACCCGACTCGGGCTCGTCGATCAGACCGAGACGGGCGAAGTCGATCTGCAGCTCGTGACCCGGTTCGCCGTCCGCGATCCGCACCGTCGAGCCCTGCCCGCGGCGGGGACCGAACTCGGCGGAGATGAACCGCTGGACTGTACGCTCCGGCACGCTGACGCCGTCACGCTCGAGGAGCTCGCAGATCTTCACCCCGGCAACACCAGCCGTGACCCACGCCTCGACCTTGTCGCGCCTCGAGTTCAGTGTCGCCCACGCCTGACCATGACCGTCCGTGCGGTGGGGCCGCACGATCTCCACCACCCGCCCCAGCACCTCATCGGTGAGCTGCTCGACGCCGCCATCGGCAGTGACACCAGCCTCGATCGCGGCGTCGACATAGCGGCGCACCGTCTTGCGATCCACCCGGCTGAGCCGGGCAACCGCCCTCAGGCCCTCACCCCCCAACCACAGCCGCAACACTTCACGAACCTCGAACATCGGAACCTCCCGGAACGCCATCGCCGCCTCTCGGACCGTCAACAGGAGCGGCGATGCTCACCCGTGACAGCACCGAACTGACGGACCCCCGGGTGGTCCCATCACTGGCGGACAGGTGGTCCCATCACACTGGCGGAACTCGCATCAAGGTGGTCCCATGCCACTGGCGGGCGACAGCGGAAAGTGGGGCAACTGCCAGGTTAATCTCAGTTGCGGCAAACGGATCTTCTGCAGTTACGACCTTCGAGTTCGGCAGCTGGACCGTGTCCGGTCTTGTTCTCTATGGACCAGATGGGCTTATGATCCGCAGCTGGTCGGTCATCGTCGAGTAGACGACACCGCTCAGTACCGGCACACCTGGGTTCGGTCGCCCGATTTTGACGCCGCCGCCCGCACGGGATCGACGGTCGCCTGAGCCGTGAATGATTCCAAGCGCGATAGTCGCGCCGTTGTGCGTGCCTCGGACTTGCCCCGGTCAGCTCACCCAGTAAAGCGGCTTAGCAAACGCTCGGAATCGAGTGCGCACCCTGCCTGCCACCAACGTCGAATCAGAAGATCGGTTCCTTCGGATCCGAACCCAACAAGGCACGCCCAGCGGCATAGTGAAGCCGTCGATATCGCTCCCAATTGACCCCAAAGGCGTGAATGTCTCGGAGAGACTGCTCCAGCCCGTGCCCGGACCGCAAGCTATCTACGCTACCCACGGTGAAGAGGTCGGACACACCGTGTCTCATCGATAGCATCGCATGCTCAGTTACCGAATAGAGGCGGGCACGTGTGGTCGGCGTTAGAACGCCGTCGAGCAATTCCTGTTGGGCGTCCTTGACTATCGAGTACAGCGCGGCCCTCGCTGCAACGACAGCCATATCAACGGTGGCGACCGTATTTTGAACCGAAGGCCAATCGGCCCAACCAGCCTGATTCACAATCGATATTCGCGCCCCTGCCTGGGTGATCGCTGCTTCGACAGCCGAACGCCCGATTCCGATGGAGATCGCTGCGATCTCTAACATTGCAATAGCGACAGGCGCAGCTGCATTCATGAGGCTCACCGAATCGGTGGCTACCGAGGGCCCCGTCATACTTATCGAGCGAGCGAGCGGCACCACGGCGCCTTCAATCTTGATAGCATTGCTGCCGCTACCCCGAACAGCGATCACACCTCTCCAGGTATCTTCGACCGCAACGTCTCTAGCGGGTACCAATACAAATCGCGCCTCAACAAGGGCACCCGCAGACTGCGGCGCTCCTTGCTCATTGTGAAAGATGCAGTTCACGACGAACCAATCGGCATCTGCTGAACCGCTTACCAGCGGCCAACGACCACTAACCGTTAGCTCTTCACCCCTGACATCGGCTCGACCTGTTGGTGGAAGCCCCACGCCAATGAACCGTGTTTCGGAGCCGATGAGGTCACGGCCGTGTTCGTGCGGCAGGCGGCCGATTAGAGCTGCAGCGCCATTCGAATTGGCCGACGCCCACGCTAGGGAAGGATCTGCATAGCCCAGTTGTTCATGTACTTCGATCAGCTCCGTAAGTGACACGACATCTGACTCCACAGGAATGGCAAGCCGGAATAGCCCGGCGTCTCCCAGTGCTTCGACAGCTTCCGGAGACATCCGATAAGCAGCCTCTCCGCCGCTTCTACATGACCGGATGAGCGGACTAAGCTCGACTGCCTTCCGGATCCAGTGCCCGTCTCCCGATGCTGCGTCCCCCATCGCTGAAGCCCTCCTTCGATCGAGATCTGCGACTTTAGCACCCACAGAGTCACGAGCTTGACGGTTGAACGTGAACGTCGCTGGTCGCTGCCACGGGTCCCCACACCACGTGGGAGATTAGCATCTTGATGGTGTCCTGCCGGGCCACTGCATCGTCGGCCCCCGCTCGGCATCCGGCCGCTATCCCCTGTGCGACCGCCCGGTAACGGCGGGCCGGCTGGGCCAGGTCGACGAGAGCCATTCGGCGAAGTAGTAGTGAGTACGTGAGTCGTGCCTGACCGCCGCACTCGGCTCCGATTGCGTCCTTGCTTGTCCCACTCGGTCCTGACGGAAAGCGGCAGAACGAGGACCGCAGCGGCCCCGAACTACCGATGATCAATCGGTGATTCTGGTCCCGGCGCTGCTCGTGTCCCAGTAGCTCTGGAGTAGTGCCCGGGCCTCGACGATGTCATCAGCTGATCGATAGACATCGATCCCACGATGGGTTCGCCCACGCCTGCATCGTCGGTAACTCATCCAGCTTGACCCTGTCAGCGAGCACGACCCGATGGTATGTGCACGCGCGAGCCGGCGATCCAGGGTGGCCCGACCGAGCGGTAGTCACGGAGCCCGTGGCAGCAAATGGTGAGGAGCGACCCGCCGTGTGGTCGGGTCGTCAGGTGGGCCCGGGAGCGTTGGGGCTTCGTGGTGCCTGGCCTTCAGAGACCGCCCGGCCGAAGCCGGAAAGAGCCACAGGTTGCCCTCACCGAGCAAGACGGTTGTGGGGTGTGCGGCCCGGAGGTCGGCCGCCTACCTCAGGCGTCGACGTCGTCGAAGTAGCGGATGACGGGGGCGGCGGCGACCAGTCCGGCCATCTCTTTGATGGCGCCCTCGCCTGCTCGCCAGGCCCGGTAGGCGTCGTCGTCGTCCCGGGTGGCCCAACGCTCGATCAGCACCACCTGGTTGGGGTTGGCCTGATCCTGGTGCACGGTGACGAACTCGCAGCCCGTGCGGGCGCGTGTGTCGGGCAGGTTCTTCTTCAGCACAGCGATCATCTCGTCGACCCGTCCGTCGACGGCGGTCAGCTCCAAAGTCACGTGAAGGCTCATGGCCGGACCCTAGCCGTCAAGGGATACCAGCGTGGAGGCCGCTCAATCCCTTCGTTCCCGGTCCAAGGTGACAGAGGCGAGGGTCATGTCCACCTGAGGTTCGGGGTTCGTCGGCGTGCGAGCCCACTCGGCTGGTGGCCGGTGAGCCTCCGCCGTAGGGTTGGGCTTGTTTCGCAACCCAAGGAGGGGTCGGCATGGGACTGCTGGATGGGAAGGTGGCCATCGTCACCGGCGGCGGGCGGGGGCTCGGGCGTAGTCACGCCCTCCTGCTGGCCGAAGAGGGCGCATCGGTGGTGGTCAACGACCTGGGCGGCGAGTGGGACGGCAGCGGAGCCGACACCCGGGCCGCCTCCGAGGTGGCAGCCGAGATCACGACGGCCGGCGGCAAGGCCGTGGCCAACTTCGACGACGTGGCCGACTGGGAAGGCGGCCAGCGGATGATCAACCAGGCCATCGAGGCCTTCGGCGGGCTCGACGCCCTGGTCTGCAACGCCGGCTTCGTCCGTGACCGCACCGTGTTCAACATGAGCGAAGGCGAGTGGGACTCGGTGGTGCGGGTCCACATGAAGGGCCACTTCGTGCCCACCCGGTGGGCCACCGCCTACTGGCGGGAGCGGTTCAAGGAGACCAACGAACCGGTCAACGCCCGCATCGTCTACACCGCCTCCGAGGCCGGCCTCTACGGCAACGCCGGCCAGGTCAACTACTCGGCGGCCAAGGCCGGTATCGCCTCGATGGCCATCGTGGTGGCCCGGGAGATGGAGAAGTACGGGGTCACCTGCAACACCCTGAACCCCCGGGCCCGCACCCGCATGACGATCAACACCTTCGGCGCCGACCGCCTCACCGGCAAGGAAGGCGAGTTCGACTACAACGACCCCGACAACGTGTCGCCGCTCGTCGCCTTCCTGTGCAGCGACGCCGCCGCCGACATCACCGGCCAGACCTTCGTAGCCGGCGGCGATACCGTAGCCTGGATGCAGGGCTGGACCCGGGCCAGCCGGGTGAAGAAGGACAAGGACCGCTGGACCCCGTCCGAGCTCGTCGCCGCCAAGGCCGAGCTGTTCGGCGACAAGTCCACCCGCCCGCCCCGCTTCGGCTGAGCCACATCAATCTGCGATCTGTGGCGCCAGCGCGCGAAATACAGCGTCTGGCGCCACAGATCGTAAGAACTAGCCGTGCCAGCCGCCGTCGACCACGAACTCCTGGCCGGTGACCCAGGTGGACGTGGGGCCGACGAGGTAGAAGGCCATGCCGGCGATGTCCTCGGGCAGGCCGATGCGGCCGATCGGGGCCGACCGGGCCATCTTGGCCCGCTGCTCGTCGTCGAGCCCGCCGGCCTGGTTCAGCATGTCGGTGTCGATGAAGCCGGGGTGGATGGAGTTGACCCGGATCTGGTGGCGGCCCAGCTCCTTGGCCGCGATCTTGGTCATGCCCCGCACGGCCCACTTGGACGCCCCGTAGGCGGTGGAGCCGAACAGGCCCTGCATGCCGGCCACCGAGCTGATGTTGACAATGGCCCCGCCGTTGCCGGCATCGATCATGGCCCGGGCTGCCGCCCGCATGCCCAGGAACACGCCGGTCTGGTTGACCGCCATCGTGATCTGCCAGTCCTCCATGGTCGTGTTGACCAGGCGCCCCATGCGGGCGATGCCGGCGTTGTTGACGAGGATGTCGAGCCGGCCGTGGCGGGCGATGATGTCGGCCACCACCTGATCCCAGCTCTCCTCCGAGGTGACGTCGAGGTGGACGTACTCCGCCTCCTCGATGCTGCCGGCGGTCGCCTCGCCCTCCTCGTCGATCACGTCGGCCAAGACCACCGTGGCCCCCCGGGAGGCGAACAGCCTTCCCTCGGCCGCCCCCTGGCCCTTGGCCCGGGCACCGCCCGTGATCAGGGCCACCTGGCCCGCCAGCTCCTTGCCGATCTCGGTCGTCATCGTCCGTGCTCCTCTTCGCTGTCGGTCGGGGTGTCGGTCGGGGCCCTGTCTAACCCGGCGGGGCGGAGGCTGTCGAGCAGGGCCAGCAGGTGGAGGCGGAGCATCTCCTCGTTGTCGCCGAACGGGGCGTGGTTGTTGATCTCGAGCGACACGAACCCGTGGAGGGCGGCGAAGGGGGCGAACAGCCGGGACCGCTCGGCCAGCGGCAGGTCCAGGAAGGCGGCGACGTCGAGCGGGGCGCCCCGGCCCTGCAGCTCGCCCACCAGACGGAGGAAGGGCGCCCCCACGGCCATTTCGGCCTCGACGGTGGGGCCGCCGGGAGGCGCGGCGTAGCCCGGGATCTGGTCGGTGAAGATGAGGTTGAACTGCTGGGGGTTGGCCACCGCCCAGGCCCGGTAGGCCAGGCAGGTGGCGAGCAGGCGGTCCTGGATCGGACCGTCGCCCTCGGCGGCCGCCGCCACGTGGGCCGCCAGGTCGCCGAAGCTGTCGAGCAGGATGCGGGTGAACAGGTCGTCGATGCCGTTCACGTAGGTGTAGAGGGAGGCCGGGTTCATCCCCACCTGTTTGGCGATCCCCCGCCACGACACGGCCGACGGCCCACCCTCGTCCAGCTGGCGGCGGCCGATGGCCACGATCTCGCCGGTCAGCTCGCGGCGGAGCCGCTCCCGGCGGTTCGGTTGCTCAGGTTCGGGTAGCGCCATGGGTGTCCGACGTTACCGAGAGCCCCTTGACGATCAAACAGTGTTTGGTGTTACATTCGATCCATGTTCGAAGAACAAACAGTGTTTGACAAACAATCGTCGTCGGGATCGCCGGACGGCGGGGGGATCACCGCCCTCCGGTCACCGGTGGTGCTGGGGGCGGGGCCCGTCGGACGGGCGGTCGTCGCCCGGCTGAGTGCTCGGGGCCTGACCCCGGTGCTGGTCACCCGCTCCGGAACGGCAGTGGCCGGCGCCCGTTCGTCGGTGGTCGACGTCACCGACGCCGGCGCCTTGGCCGCCGCCCTCCAGGATGCCGACACCGTGTTCCACTGCGCCCAGCCCGCCTACCACCGCTGGAGCGAGGAGTTCCCAGCTCTCCAGCGTTCGGTGCTCGACGCCGCCGCCCGGGCCGGGGTCGCCGCGGTGGTGGCGGTGGAGAACCTCTACCCGTACGGGGCGGTGCGGGGCGGCCCGATCACCGAGTCGACCCCGTTCAACCCGTGCTCTCGCAAGGGCGAGGTGCGGGCCCGTCTCGCCACCGAGCTGGCCGCCGCCCACACCGACGGCCAGGTGTCCACCGCCGCGGTGCGGGCCAGCGACTTCATCGGTCCCGGCGTGGCGGGCTCGGCCTACGGCGAGCGGTTCGTCGGCCCCCTCGTGACGGGCAAGGCGGCCGACGTCTTCGGCGACCCGGGAGCCCGTCATTCGGTCACCTTCGTCCCCGATCTGGCCGAGACGCTGGTGCGGGTGGCCGAGCGACCCGGGGCGTGGGGCCGGGCCTGGCACGCCCCGTCGGCCCCCGCTGTCACCCAACGGGAGTTGGTGGAGCTGGTGGCGGCGGCTGCCGGCACCGAGCCCCGGATGCGGGTGGTGAAGCCCTGGATGCTCCGCCTGGTCGGCCGGTTCAACCCGGGCGCCCGGGAGACGGTGGAGATGCTCTACGAGTTCGAGGCCGACTTCGTGCTCGACTCCTCAGCTACCGAAAGCGCGCTCGGCCTCACCCCGACCTCCCTGGCCGAGGCCGCGGCCGCCACCGTCGCCGCCTGGCGCTGAACCCGGCTGGGAGACGGCCGGAACCGGATCAGCTCCGGGCGGGGATGGTGACGATGGCGTGGCCGGGGCAGGTCGGGTCGCCGTTCTGGTTGACCACGTCGATGTCGAGCTTGATGCGGTGCTCGCCGTCCTCCACCAGCTTCTCGGTCACCTTGCCGGTGACGGTGAGCACGTCGTGCTTCTGGTTGATGGCCCGGAACTGGCAGCCGATCTCCCGGATCTGGCCTTCGTCGCCGATCCAGTCCTGCAGGGCGTTCACGATGTAGGCGTACCGGAGGTTGCCCATGCCGAAGGCACCCTGCTCGTTGAGGGCGGCCCGGCCGGCCTCGTCGTCCATGTGGATGGGGATGAACTCGTCGTTGACGGCGGCGTAGCGGTTCCAGTGCATGAAGTCGGTCTTGCGGCTCCAGGCCGGGATGGTGTCGCCGACGTTCACGTCCTCGAAGTACACGTTGATGGTCATGTCTGATCTTTCGTCTCGTCGCGGTGGTCTTCGGGGATCGGGCTCAGTAGAGGATGGCGGTCGACACCCGCCGCTTGACCAGCTCGCCGTCCTGGTTGTGCCACTCCATCTCGGAGTAGCTGAAGAGCGTGAGCCCGAGGCGGGTGTCGCGCTCCTCCCAGTCCCGCAGGCGGTTGCGCATGGTGATCACGTCGCCCGGGCGCATGGGCACGCCGTAGGTCTCCACCTGGCCGCCGTTCATGCCCCGCAGGCGCCGCTTGGGCTTCTCCTTGGGCTTTTCGGCCTTGGCCGGCTTGTCCCTGGGGGTGACGATGGGCCAGGCGAACGGGTTGAAGTCGGGCGGGGCGATGATCGAGCCCCAGCGGGTGCCGGTGGCGTAGCCGGCGTCCCAGAAGATGGCAGGCGGGGTCTCGGGCCAGTAGACGGCGATGGCCCACTTGCGTATGTCCGACTCCGAGATCGGGGGCGACACCCGCTCCGAGCCCCACATTCCCTTGCGCTCGATCATGTCGTCGGTCACCAGCGTGTCAGGTGCGCTGTCGGTCATGCGCCGTCCCCCTTGTCGACTCGGCCCCCATGCTGCTCTTCCGCACCGCCCGGTGCAATCCGAGCCGGCGCCGGTCGCCATCCGTTCGCCCGACTTCGGCCGGCCCACTACGGTCGGTCGGGCAGATCGACGGGTCGAACGTGACAGGGGAGTGGACCATGGGCAAGCGGATCGCCATCGTGGGGGTGGGGGCACTCGGCGGGTATGTCGGCGGGCACCTGGCCCGGGCCGGGCACGACGTGACCCTGATCGACTTCTGGCCGGCCAACATCGAGGCCATCCGGGCCAACGGGCTCCAGCTCGACGGCCTTTCGGAGGAGGAGCGGTTCACCGCCCATCCCACCCAGGCCCTCCACGTGAGCGACGTCCAGGCCCTCGCCTTCCAGGACCCGATCGACATCGCCCTGGTGTCGGTGAAGTCGTACGACACCGAATGGGCCACCACCCTCATCCGCCAGTACCTGGCCCCCGCCGGCTACGTCGTGTCGCTCCAGAACTGCCTCAACGAGGAGCGCATCGCCGGCATCGTGGGCTGGGGCCGCACCGTCGGCGCCATCGCCTCCATGATCTCGGTCGACATGAACGCCGCCGGCCACGTGATGCGCACCGTGCCCAAGATGGGCGACCGTCACACCGTGTTCCGGGCCGGCGAGGTCCACGGCCGGGTCAGCACCCGCATCGAGGAGCTGGTGGCCCTGTTCGCCCTGGTCGACTCGGCCAAGCCGACCACCAACCTGTGGGGCGAGCGGTGGTCGAAGCTGGTGCTGAACGGGATGGTCAACGGGGTCTCGTCGGCCACCGGGCTGCCCGTGGCCGAGGTCAACGCCAACCCCGCCGTGCGCCGCTTCACCATCGCGCTGGCCGGCGAGGCGGTCCGGATCGGCCAGGCCCTGGGCTACGAGCTGGAGGAGATCGGCCGGTTCGAGCCCGAGGAGCTGGCCTTGGCGGCCGAGGGCGACACCGAGGCGTTCGAGAAGGTCGACGGCGCCCTGGCCAAGCAGACGGCCAAGAACGAGCGGGACGCCATCCGCCGCCCGTCGATGGCCCAGGACGTGCTGAAGGGCCGCCGCACCGAGATCGAGTACATCAACGGCTACATCGCGGCCAAGGGCGACGAGATCGGCATCGACGCCCCCAGCCACCGCAAGATCACCGAGCTCGTCCGCGGTGTGGAGCGGGGCACGGTCTCCCCCAGCCCCGCCCTCCTCGGCGGGTAGGGCGAGCCGCCGAACTACGCCGAGGCGACGACGCCCTTGTCGTGCAGGATGCCGATGTCGTGGGGCGACAGGCCGAGGACGTCGGCCAGGACCTGCTCGGTGTGCTGACCGAGCCTGGGGGCCGGGGCCGGCGTCTCCCGGGGGATGGCGCCGAAGGCCAGCGGTGAGCCCGGCACCGTCACCCGGCCCACGCCGGGCTGGTCGATCTTGGAGAACATCGGGTTGGCCACCGACGCCCGGGGGTCTTCCGAGATGAGCTGGGTAAAGGTCTGGTACGGGCCCCAGCACACGCCGGCGTCGTCGAAGATCGTGCGCAGCTCGTCGAGCGTGTGGCGGGCGATGAACGGGGCCACGTAGGCGGCGATGGCCTCCCGGGCCTCGAACCGGTCGCCCTCCTTGCGCAGGTCGACCCCCAGGGCCGCCTCGATCGATCCCAGGTGGGGGGTGATGCCGGTGGCGTCGGCCAGGCTCTGCCACTGCTTGAGGCTGATGGCCACCACCATCAGGCGTCGGCCGTCCTTGGTGGGGAAGTCACGCCCGAAGGCGCCGTACAGGTCGTTGCCGATCTGGGCCCGGTCGGCGTGGGTGAGCTGGGCCTGGGCCATGTACCCGAGGTTGGCCACCATGGCGAAGGCCACGTCGGTGAGCGACACCTTCACCAACTGGCCCTCGCCGGTGCGGGTGCGGTGGCGCTCGGCCGCCAGCAGGCCCACGGCGGCGGTGAGGCCGGTGGCCGTGTCCCACGCCGGTAGCACGTGGTTGGTGGGGATCTGGGAGCCGGTGGGGCCGGTGGCGTAGGCGAAGCCCGACGACGGGTTCACCGTGTAGTCCACCGCCGTCGACTCGTCGGGATTGCCGATGATGTTGACGTAGATCAGGTCCTCCCGGCGGGCCCGCAGGGAAGCGTCGGACAGCCAACCCCCCTCGGGGAAGTTCGACAGGAAGATCCCGGCCTCGGGCCCGGGGGCGGTGATGATGTCGGCCACCAGGTCCCGCCCCTCGGGGCTGCGCAGGTCGACCTGGATCGACTTCTTGCCCTTGTTGAGGCCGGCCCAGAACAGGCTCGTGCCCTCGTCGGTCACCGGCCACCGGTTGAAGTCGAGCCCTCCCCCGATGGCGTCGAACCGGATCACGTCGGCCCCCAGCTGGGCCAGCGTCATACCGCCCAGCGGTGCGGCGACGAACGCCGAGCCCTCGATGATGCGTAGACCAGTGAGCACTGGGGTCATGGCGACCTCCCCCTTCGAACAACTCTCGCGTCATGCTACGCACATCGGTGTCCCGCCGCCGTAGCCGGGCGGACGGCGGCCGGTGGCCGTAGGATCGGTCGATGGCTGACCAGGCGACCATCGACGCCACCCTCGACCGCTACTACGCGGCGTGGACGGCCAACGACCCCGACCGCTACCGCACGGTGTGGGCCGACGACGCCACGTTCGCCGACCCGCCCAGCGACGAGACCCCGGCCCCGCTCGGCACCGACGCCATCGTCGAGGCCATGGCCGGCGTCCAGGCCCGGGCCACCTCGATCACGTACCACGAGCGGCACCGCTGGCATTGCGGTCATTCGGTGGCCGTGCACACCCTGGTCCACTTCGCCCTGCCCGGCGACGCCTTGGCTGAGGTGCCGCTGGTCCACGTGTTCCGCATGAACGACGCCGGGCTCATCGCCAAGCTGGAGGCGTTCCTCGACTTCACCCTGATCCGGATGCTGCGGGGCGACCGTCCGGCCTGGATGGACGGCCCCGCCCACTGACACACTGCAGCCGCCGGCCATTTTCCCGGCGGGACCTTTCGACCCGGGCCGTCACCGGTGGCGCCCTGGGTGAAAAGGTCGTGGGAAGGGCAGGGCTACTCGGCCGGAGCGATGGTGGGCTCGTCGGGGTCGGCCAGTCGGGGGCGCACGGGGCGGATGTTGCCGCCCATGCCCCACACCGAGACGGTGGGCACCAGGTCTCGCACGGTGCCTCCCCAGTGGTAGTCGACGTCCTCCTCCAGTTCGGCGTCGATCGCCGCCAGCAATTCCACCGTGGTCTCGGTGGTCTCGGTGGTCTCAGGTTCGGCATCGGGCCCCGACCTGCCATCGTGCTCGTCGCCGTCGCCGTCGAGCGACACCACGGCATAGCCGTCGTCGAGCGCAGCGTGTTCGACGGCGAGCACGACCCCCGGCGAGGCCTCGGCCGTGGTCGGTTCCGGCGCCCGATCGGCTTCCTCGGCCGACGACGCAGCCGCCGCGTCGTCCTCGCCCTCCACCGCCTCCCATTCGGCCAGCCACTTGTCGGCCTTGGCCTCCTCGGCCGCCCGGGCCGCGGCCACCAGAGCCGGGTGGGGCCGCCAGCTGAACCGGTCGGCCGCCCCCGGCTCGTCGCCCCGATCGGCGCTGATGAACAGCGACACCGCCCCGGCCACGATCGCCAGGGTGGCGGCCGAGGCCAGCAGCCACATCCACCGGGCCCCCACGGCGTGGTACAGCACGGCGGCCGGCACCGCCGTGCACCCGGCAGCCAGCACCTCGGTCGCTCCCATCAGGCCCAGGGCGCTGGCCTGGCGGTCCTCCGGCACCGAGCGGGCCACGGTCACCTGCACGGCGGTGAAGCCGAAGGCGTCGCCCACCCCGGCCACCCCCATCAGCAGCGCCGGCAGGACGTAGCCGGGCAGGAACCCGTAGAACGACGCCGACACGGCCACCGCCGCGATGCCCATGGTGGCCACCCGGCTCGGCCCCACCCGGTCGGCCACCCGCCCGGCCCGGGGCCCGAGGGCCACGATGGGGATGGCGAAGGTGGAGAACACGAGCCCGGTGGTGAGGGCCGTCGCCCCCCGGTCGGCGTACATCACCGGGATCACCGCCTCGAACGCCCCGACGAAGCCGAAGTACCCGGCCACCAGCACCAGCGCCCCCTGGAGGCGGCGGATGCCGAGCAGGTCGAGCGGGAGCCGCCGGCCCGACATGTCGAGCTGTCCGTTGTCTTCCGGGAGGCGGGCGGCGAACGGCAGGAACAGGGCGTACACCAGGGCGAAGGCGATGAACGGGGCCCGGATGCCGCCCACCTGGGCGATCACGCCCGAGGCGATCGGGCCCAGCAGGAACCCGCTGATCTCGCCCATCACCAGGCGGCCCAGGTTCTCGCCCACCCGCTCCGGGTCGGCCACCGCCGCCGCCCGCCGCACCCCGGGGATCACCATGCCCCCGGCGAAGCCGAACACGGCCCGGGCCACGATCCAGGTGACGACACTGTCGGCGAAGGACATCACCACCAGCGCCCCCAACGCCAGCACCACCCCGGTGACCACCATGCGCCGGGCGTGGCCCCGGTCGGCCAACGAGGCCAGCGTCACCTGGGCCACGAAGCCGGCCAGGAAGCCGGCGGCCACCATCATCCCGATACCGGTGGGGGAGAACCCGAGGTCCGTCCGCAGCTCGCCGAGCACGGCCACGATGCCCCCGACGCCGGCCGAGGTCACCGCCATCACCGCCTGGTAGGGCAGCAGGTCGCGACTCTTGCGGGCTCGTGCTGCCCCGGCACGGGTGGTGTCCACGGACCTAAGCTTGGCCTATGAACGACGATGATTCCTCTCGCGCCGCCAAGCCCCTCCCCGGGATGGCCGCCGCGGTGGACCAGGCGATGGCCGATATCCGGGCCATCGAGGCGGCCAACACCGTGTCGGGCACCATCACCCGGGCCGGCGCCGAGGCCATCCGGGACCGTCTGATCGAGCTCACCTCGCACCGTGAGCTGTTTCCGCTGGCCGCCTTCCCCCCGCCGGGGAATGGCGACAAGTTGAACAGCTGCCTCTACCGCCTGGCCCAGGACGACGACGACCGCTTCGTCCTCTACGCCAACTCGTCCCGGGGCGGTGTGGGCACCCCGGCCCACAACCACACGACCTGGGCCGTGGTGGTGGGCTTCGACGGCCAGGAGCTGAACCGCTTCTACCGCCGGGCCGACAGCGGCGGGGTGGAGCAGGTCGACCAGCACATGGTGGAGGCCGGCACCGGGGTGGCCATGCTCCCCGACGACCTCCACTCGATCCACATCGACGGACCGGCCCTGAACTTCCACTGCTACGGCCTGGCCCTGGAGCGGCTCGACGGGCGGCAGTACTACGACGCCCGCACCGCCGAATGGAAGGTGTTCCCGGCCCACACCGACATCCGCGAGGCCCGGTTCGACCGGGTCTGCTGAGCCCCCACCCCGGAACCGGAGCACCACGATGAGCATCGACGACACCGGCGCCGTGCGGCGCGTCTCCGTCGCCACCCTCCAGGCCTGGCTGGCCGACGGGAGCGAGCTGGCCCTGCTCGACGCCCGCGAGCAGGGCGTCTACCACAAGTCCCACCTGTTCCACGCCGCCTCGGTGCCCCTGTCGCAGCTCGAGCTGGTGCTGGAGGACCTTGTGCCCCGGCGCGACACCCGGGTGGTGTGGTGCGACGACGGAGCTCCCGCCACGGCCGCCGGAGGCCACGGCGGGCCGTCGCTGGCCGAGCTGGCCGCGGTGCGGGCCGCCGAGTGGGGCTGGACGGCATGCTCGGTGCTCGACGGTGGCACCCGGGCCTGGGCCGAGGCCGGCGGCGAGCTGTACTCCGGGGTCAACGTGCCCTCCAAGGCGTTCGGCGAGCTGGTGGAGCACCGTTTCGGCACCCCCCATGTGAGCGCCGCCGACCTCAAGGCCCGGCTCGACGCCGGCGACGACATCGTGGTGCTCGACTCCCGCCCCCTCGACGAGTACCGCCGCATGAGCATCCCGGGTGCCACCGACTGCCCGGGGGCGGAGCTCGTCCACCGGGTGAAGGAGCTGGTGGCCGGCCCGTCCACCCTGGTGGTGGTGAACTGCGCCGGCCGTACCCGCAGCATCATCGGGGCCCAGAGCCTGATCAACGCCGGGCTGGAGAACCAGGTGGTGGCGCTGGAGAACGGCACCATGGGCTGGTCGCTGGCCGGCTACGAGCCCGACCACGGCCACGAGAACCACGCCCCCGATCCGGGGCCCGACGCCAACCGGTGGGCCCGGGCGGCGGCGGCCGGCGTGGGCCACCGGTTCCGGGTGGCCGGGATCACGGCGGCCGAGCTGGGCGCCTGGCAGGCCGACGCCACCCGCACCACCTACGTGTTCGACGTCCGCACCGGGGCCGAGTTCGAAGCCGGTCACCTACCGGGTTCGGTCCACGCCGCCGGGGGCCAGCTGGTTCAGGCCACCGACGAGTACGCCGCCACCCGCAACGCCCGCATCGTGCTGGTGGACGACGACGGGGTGCGGGCCACGATGACGGCGTCGTGGCTGCGCCAGCTCGGCTGGGGCGAAGCGGTGGTGCTGGGCGGCCTGCCGGCCGAGGGCGACGATCCGGGCCCGGCCCGGGTGGCGGCCGCCACCGCATGGCTGGGCCAGGCGTTGGTGAAGGGCCCCCGGGCCCGGCCCGACCTGGCCCGGGTCCACACCGCCACCGTGCGCCCTCCGGAGCTGGCCCGGTGGATGGCCGACGACGCCGGGACCGGTGAGGGGGGCCTGGTGGTGATCGACGTCGGCACCAGCGTGAAGTACCGCAACCGGGGCCACATCCCCGGTGCCTGGTGGGCCGTCCGCAGCCGTATGGACCAGGCCCGGGCCGTCATCGGGCCGGCCCAGCGGGTGGTGCTCACATCCACCGACGGGGCGCTGGCCCGCCTGGCGGCGGCCGAGGCCCAGGTCCAGTGGCCCGACACAACGGTGTTCGCCCTGGCCGCCGGCAACAAGGGGTGGCGCCACGCCGGCCTGGACATGGAGTCGGGGTTCACCCGCCCCACCACCGAGCCCGACGACGTCTGGTACAAGCCCTACGATCACCCCGACGCCGTCCGCCAGCACATGGAGGACTACCTCACCTGGGAGGTGGCCCTGGTCGAGCAGCTGGAACGCGACCCCACGGTCACGTTCCCCTCGTTCTAGCGGTGGTCCGACGAAGCTGCGGTTACGCCGCCGCCTGCTTGGCCCGGGTGTTGGCCGAGACCCGGGGGTAGACGAAGGTCAGGACGGCCCAGCACAGGGCCACCGACACGGCGAAGACCATGAACACCCGGTTGTACACGGCCACCGGATCGTCGGGGACGCCCTTGCCGATCATGGTGACGGCCACGGCGATCCCGAGGGCGCCGGCGATGTTGCGTACCGTGTTGAACGAGGCGTTGACCTGGCCGTAGAGGTCGGCGCTGACCCGCTGGAGCACGCCGGCGTTGAGCGGCGGCTGGGTGAGCGACCACCCCATCCCGAACATCCCCATACAGGGGGCGATCCACAGGTAGTGGGGCTCCTCCCGCAGGAAGATCAGGGGCCAGATCACCGCCACGGTGGAGATCCCGGCCCCCACCCGGACCAGGCGCTCGTGACCGAAGCGCTCGGTGAGCCGTCCGCCGCTGGCGGTGACGATGCCGCTCAGGATGGGGCCGGGTAGGAGGGCCATGCCGGTCTCCAGCTTGGTGAACCCCCAGATCCGGCTGAAGTAGAGGGGCCACACGAGCCAGGTGGCGAGGCCGGCGAAGTTCAGCAGGAAGTTGGCGACGTTGGCCACCGCCACCGGCGGCAGGGTGAACACGTCGAGGTTCAGCAGAGGCTCCGGGTGGCGCTTGCAGCGCAGGATCACCAGGGGGAACAGCAGGGCCGAGGCCACGAACGAGCCGATGATGACGGGGCTGGCCCACCCCCGCTCCGAGCCGAAGCTGGCTCCGAACACCACGGTGGCCACCGCTCCGGTGCCGATGACGACCCCGAGCAGGTCGAGGCTCCCGTTACGGTTCCCGGCCTGCGACTCGGCCAGCGAGCCGAAGCTGGCGGCCAGAGCACCCAGGGCGATGGGGGCGCTGATCAGGAACAGCACCCGCCAGCTGCTCACGGCCAGGAGCAGGGCCGACAGGCCGGGGGCGAGGGCCGAGGCCAGCGGGCCGGTGGCGCTCCACAGGGCGATGGCGCTGGGGTGGCGCTCCTTGGGGAACTCGGGCAGCACCACGGCCAGCGAGCTCGGCAGGATCATGGCCCCACCGGCCGAGGTGATCAGGCGGGCCAGGATCAGCACGTAGACGTTGGGGGCGGCGGCCGACAGGGCCGAGCCGAGGGCGAAGGTGACGAGGCCGGCCCGGAACACCCGACGCCGGCCGATCCGGTCGGTCACCCGGCCGGCCACCAGCAGCAGGCTGGCCATGCCGATGAAGAAAATCGAGGCGACCCAGCTGAGGGCACCGGCGCTGGCCGTGGAGAAGTCGGCCGAGATGTCGCTGAAGGCGAGGTTGGTGGCCGTGGTGTTGAACGACATGAGCGAGTAGCCCAGGCTGCCGACGGCCAGCGCCCGCCAGGCCCGGGCCGACACCACCACTGCGGGGGCCGCGGTGGGGGACGACGAGGCGCGATCGGTGACTGCCATAGCGTTGAAGGTTCCCACACCGTTCCGTTCACCGGCCAGAAGGATCGGCCCTGGTGGCGAAGGTCACACCGGCAGGATCAGTCGAAGCACGAGGTGACGAGTTGGGCGAATGCGTCCTCGTCGAAGTGGACGGCGAGGTGGCCGCCCCCGCCGCCTTCTTTGTGGATGTCGAGCGTGGGGCAGAAGACGGCACCGCCGTCGGGCGTGAAGAAGTGAGGTGAGCCGACAACACCCCGGTGCCTACCCTCGTCCCAGTCTTTGGTCACCGAGTCGTCGTCGGAGATGTCGGGAATGGGAAGGTCGAGCTCGTCGATCACCTGGTCGATCACCTCGGGCTTCGACACGTCGACCCCCTCGTCGAACGTGAGCTGCCGCAGCCGCAGCGCCGTCGCCTCGCCCGCTTCCAGGCTGTGCCGGTAGGCGGCGTGGGTGAGGGCCAGCGCCGGCAGCGACGTGCCCGGGAACCGGGCCGGGTCGAACCCGCCGAACAGGGTCGAGGCCACCTGGGCCCGGAGGTCGGCCACCTTTCCCGCCACCGCCCCGGGGTCCATCGGGGCGTCGTTGATCAGCTCGAGGGGCCAGGCCCGCACCTTGAGCCGCACGTCGGTGCGGCCCAGCTCGTCGCGCCGGTCGACCCAGCGGCGGAGGCCGACGTGGGCGAACGGGCACACCACGTCGGCGAACACCTCGATGACGGTCAGGCCGGGGACGTCGCTCATGCCCCCACTGTGCCCCGGGTCACCCCCGCCCACCCGGGTCGGAGGTCCCGAGGTGGGCTGGAGCAGGCAGGCTAGAGGGTCTACTCACCCTGAAGGAGCACACGTCATGACCCTGAAGCTGGCCAATGTCACGTTCGACTGCGCCGACACGCTGGCCCAGGCCCGGTTCTGGTCCGAGGCGCTCGGTCTCCCCATCAAGAGCGACGCCAACAGCTTCTTCGCCGCCCTCGACGGCGGTGCGACCGGCCCGACCTGGTTCTTCCTGCAGGTGCCGGAAGGCAAGACGGCCAAGAACCGCATGCACATCGACCTGGAGTCGGACGGCATGGCGGTGGAGGTGCAGCGCCTTGTGGGACTGGGCGCCCGGCAGGTGGCGGAGAAGAACGAGTACGGGATGATCTGGACCGTGCTGAACGACCCCGAGGGCAACGAGTTCTGCGTCTCCGGCCCGCACGTTGGCGGGTGAGCCCGGGCCGGAGCGCACGGGTGCCCGAAGGGCACACCTAGTCGGCCAGGCAGGTGGCGGCGATGCTGGCGATCGACGTGCCCCGGCGGGGCTCGCGGATCTCGTGGCGGTCGTAGCCGTTGGTGACGTAGCCCAGCGACAGGCCGGTGGCCGGATCGGCCCAGGCCAGCTGGCCGCCGGCCCCGTTGTGGCCGAAGGCCTGGGGCGACACGGTGCGGCCCAGACCCCGGATGTTGGCCTTGCCGTCGTCGCCGGCCAGGATCACGCCCAGGGCCCGGTTGGCCGGCACGCCCATGGGGTCGGGCAGGTTGTTGCGGACGGTGCCGGTGGCGTCGGCCAGGATGGCCTCGTCCCAGATCCCGTGGGCGTTGTGCAGCAGCTCCTGGTAGAACAGGGCCAGGTCCCGGGCCCGGCCGAATCCGCCGCCGCCGGGCACGCCCACCTCCCGCACCACCGGGTCGTTGAACCGCATCACCAGCTCGTCGGTGACCTCGGTGGCCGGCAGCTCCCGCACGCCGAACGCCGCCTCCAGCTCGTCGGGCGTGGCCGGCTCGCCCACCAGGCGCAGGTCGGCGATGTTGGCCTGGTCGTCGGGGGCCAGGCCCACGATCCGGGGCAGCCCGGCCGGGCCGGTGACCCGGCGCTCGATCTCGTCCCGGTAGTCGTTGCCGGTGACGGTGTCGATGATCTCGGCCAGCACCCAGTGGGCCGCCGTCGGGTGGTACTCGTAGCGGGTGCCAGGCTCCCAGTTGAGTCGCCAGCCGGCCATGCGGGCCTTCCGCTTGGCCCGGTCCTCCCAGGTGCCGGGGCCCATGGGGGCGCTGGGGAAGCCGGAGGTGTGGAGCATCACCTGCTCCACCGTGATGTCGGCCTTGCCTTCGCCGCCGAACTCGGGGAAGTAGGTGGTCACCTTCTCCTTGGGGTCGACCTTGCCCTCGGCCATGAGGGTCCACACGGTGGAGGCGACGAACGGCTTGGTGGCCGAGAACAGGCAGTAGCGGGTGTTGAGATCGGCGTCGCCGAAGCTCTCCTCGGCCACGATCTCGCCGTTGTAGGCCAGCGCCACCTGGGCCGACGGCAGCAGTCCCTCGTCGACCTCGCGCCGGGCCCGGTCGAGCAGGGCCTGCACTTTGGCGGGGTCGATGGGGCGGGTGTAACTACGAGCGGTCATGCCCGAGACTACGTCCGGGAGCTGAGCGCCTTCCACAAGGCCCGGTAACTGGGCCAGGTGTATCCCTCGGTGACCCAGCCCGACGCAACCAGCTCCCGGTGGAAGCGGGGGAGGTTCCAGCACGGCACGCCCATGTCGACGTGGTGGGCCAGGTGCCAGCCCACCCGGTACGGCACGAGCCAGAAGCGGGCCAGCGGGCTCTGGCGCACCTGGTGGGTGGCGCGGCGCCGGTCGTCCGAGCGCTCCATGCCGGCGTGCTCGGCGATGGCCCGCAGCCGGTTCAGTACCCGCCACAGGGTGAACCAGGGCAGGAACCACAGGAACACCCACAGCTCGGGTCGGCCGAAGGCGGTGGCGATGGCCAGCAGCACGAGCTGGGTGCCGAGGATTCGCAGCGCCACCGGGCGGGTGCGTGGGTTGCGGGTGCCCCGCAGGAGGCCCTCGAGGATCTTCCACCCCGACTGGCCGGTGGCGTCGCGCACCAGCTTGCGCCGCAGCGAGGCCCGGGAGACGGGATAGCCCCGATAGAGGTCGAGGTCGGGCTCGTTGGGGCCGAGCTCGTCGCGGTGGTGGTCGAGGTGGCCCCGCCGGTACAGCTCGAAGGGCACCCAGGCGTGGTACGACAGCAGCCACTTGCCGGCGAAGTCGTTCACCGCCTTGTTGGAGAACAGGGTGCGGTGCACGGCCTCGTGACCGAGGATGTTGAACTTCACGATCTCCCGGCCCAGGAGGAAGAAGGCGACGACGTAGGCAACGGGGTGGGCCAGCCAGACGGCGGCGGCCACGATGGCGATCGTCTCGGCCCACACGCCGGCCACGGCCAGGGTGGCCCGGAGGTTGGGGATGCGCCGCAATTCGGCCCGCAACTCGGGGACAGCCTTGCCGTTGGCCAGCAGCCGATCGGTGGGAAGCACGTCGGGTAACACCGATGTGTCGGGAGCCATACCCATGGAGATCAGCCTAGGCGGGCGCCGAAAGACCACGAAAGCCCGCCGGGCGGCGCCGCCCGCACTACTATCCGCCACCGTGACTTCATGGACCTCGCCCCGTTCCATCCCGTTCCGGGCCGTGCGCAGCATCGGCCCGGTGACCGCTGCGTTCGCTCTCGCCCTGTCGGCCTGCTCGATCGGCGACACCCCGGAGGGGGTGGCCAAGAAGCTCATCGAGACCGACCTGGCCGACCAGCTCGCCCTGGGCGACATCACCGCCACCTGCGAGAAGCCGCCGAACCGGGACGTCGGCACCACCTTCGCCTGCAGCTCACCCACCGACTTCGGCAACATCCAGTGGACGGCCACCATGGCCGACGCCAAGACCGTCAACGTCGAGTCCGACAACCTCGTGACGAAGGACGTGCTGCCCCAGATCGAGACGGCGGCCGCCAGCTCGCTCTCCGCCTCGCTCGGCACCGAGATCACCGACGCCGACATCGACTGTGGCACCAACCCGGTGGTCCTGGCCGACGACCTGTCGATGGTGTGCGCCCTCACCGATCCCGGCAACGGCGCCGTCTACGACACCACCCTCACCTTCACCGACCTCGAGCAGGGCGCCTTCGACATCTCCATCGCCGAGAACCCCCGGAGCTAGCCCGGGCGCAACTCAGTAGTGGATGACGCCGGGCTGGCCGCCGCCGCAGGCCACGGCGTCGCCGTTGATGCTGATGGCCCGGGGTGAGGCCAGGAACGTGACGACCCAGGCCACCTCGTCGGCGTCGACCAGCTTGCGGATCGAGTTGGTGCGGGCCAGCTGAGCCTCCACCGTGGCCTCGTCGGTGCCGGCGGCCGCCGCCCGGGCCGCCACCACCCCGGGGGTGGCCTCGGTGCGGGTGAGCCCGGGATGCACCACGGTGACGTTGACGCCCTGGGGCCCCAGCTCGTCGGCCAGGTTCTTGGTCATGGCCGCCACCGCCACGTTGCGGGCCGATCCCACGGCGGAACCGACCGTGCGGGCTCCGAGTCCGCTGATGTTCACGATCCGGCCCCAACCCCGTTCCGCCATCTGGGGCGCCACTTCCCGGGCGCAGCGCAGGTAGCCCATCACCTTGACGTTGACGTCGTTGAAGAACAGCTCGTCGGTGATGTCGGCCAGCTTCGGCGGGGCCGCCTGACCCATCGGCTGGGCCGCCGAGTTGACGAGGATGTCGATCCCGCCCAGGGCGGCGGTGGCCTCGGCCACGCCCTGGCGCACCGACTCGTCGGACCCGGTGTCCATCACCACGGCCACGATGCGGCGGCCGGTGGCGGCGATCAGCTCGGCCGCCGTGGCGTCGAGCTCGGCCCGGGTGCGGGCGGCGATGGCCACGTCGCACCCCTCGGCCGCCAGCGACCGGGCCACCGCCTTGCCGATGCCCTTGCTCCCGCCGGTGACCAGCGCCCGCTTACCGTCCAGCTGCAGATCCATGGGCGGCAGGCTAATTCCTTCGGGGGCTCGCGCCCCCGTCGGCGCTTCGCGCCTCCCCCATCGGCCGGTGGGGCCCCACCCACCGGTGGCGCCTGCGGCGCTACGGGTGGATAGGAATAGGGGGATGGAACCGGGGCCATGACCACGCGGCTGACGATGATCACGTGGAACGTGCAGGGCCACGCCGGGGTCGACGCCCCGGCGGTGGCCGCCGTGCTCCGCCGGGCCCGGCCCGACGTCGTCGCCCTGCAGGAGGTGCAGCGGGCCCAGGCCCGGGCCATCACCACCGCCCTCGGCTCGCCGTGGCGCCTGGCCTGGGGGTTCAAGCATTGGCCGGTGGTGGCCCGCCCCGAGGGGGTGGCGGTGCTCACCCGCCACACCCTGGTCGCCTCCCATGTCCAGGTGCTCCGCTCCGCCGTACCGGTCAGGTCGCACCGCCGGATCGCCCTGGTGGCCGACGTGATCGTCGACCCGGTGCGGGTGCGGGTGGCCAGCGTGCACCTGTCGCCCGAGGCGGGGGCCGACGCCGTCCGCCTGCGGGAGCTGGGTCGGGTGGCGGCCGCCGCCCCGACCGTGGTGCTGGGCGACCTGAACGTGCCCGACCTGGGCCCGCTCCGCCCGATCGTGGACGCCCACGGCTGGGTCGACTGCTGGGATCCGGCCGAAGGCCAGGGCTCGACCCACTGGGCCGCCGGGCCCCGGGCCGGCCGCCCGCCCGACCATCGTCTCGACTACGTGCTCGCCGCCCCCCACGTGGGAGTCGAGCGGGCCGAGATCCCCACCGGCGACCTCGACCACCTGGCCGCCCTCAGCGACCACCTCCCCGTCACGGTCCACCTCCACCTCCACCTCTGATCGATCGACCCGGCCCAGAGATCTCGGTGCATACGATGCCGCCCGTGGCGCCTGGCGCACCGAGATCCTGGCACCCCCCGCACCCGGTGCGGAGGGCGTCACCGGTGGTGCGGGGCGCACCCGGTGCGGGGCGGGTCACCACCAGCGGAACAGGCGGGCGGCGGCCACGGGGGCGCCGACGGCCCACACGGCCAGCGTGGCCCAGGAGGCGCCGGCCCGGACGGCCTCGCCCCCGAACGCCGAGCGCAGCACGTCGGCCAGGGCGGCGCTGGGCAGCACATAGGCCAGACCCCGCAGCACGGCTGGCAGCTCGGCCAGGGGCACGATCATGCCCCCCAGCAGCAACAACACGATGTAGAGCCCGTTCTGGGCGGCCAGGTTGATCTCGCCCCGCAGCCGGCCGGCCAGGATCAGCCCGATCCCGGCGAAGGCGGCCGTGCCCACCAGGATCCCGGCCACGGCCTGGGGCCAGCTCGCCCCGTCGGGTCGCCAGCCCAGGGCGACGGCGATCGGCACCAGCACCGCCAGCTGCACGAGCTCCACCGCCATCACGGCGATGATCTTGGCCGCCAGCAGCCGGCCCCGGCCCAGCGGCGTGGCCCCCAGGCGCTTGAGCACGAGGTAGTTGCGCTCGAACCCGGTTGCGATGCCCAGCCCCACCATGGCCGAGCTCATCGTGGCCAGGGCCAGCACGCCGGGAGCGAGGAAGTCGATCGGCTCGCCGTTGCCGGTGGGCAGGATGTCGACCGAGGTGAAGAACACGAGCAGCAGCACCGGGATCCCCAGGGTGAGCAGCAGCTGCTCGCCGTTGCGGATCATGGTGGTGATCTCCACCCTGAGCTGGGCCACGAGCTCGGTCATCGGCCCCCACCGCCTCGGGTCAGGCGCCGGAACACGTCTTCCAGGCGCTCGCCCCCGCCCCGGATCTCGTCGATGGGGTGGCCGTTGTCGGCCAGCCAGCCGGTGAGCTGGGCCATGAGGCGGGGCATGGGCGGGGCGTCGATCACGTACTCGTCGGGACCGACCCGTGACGCCTGCATCCCGGTGGCCCGTCCCAGGGCCCGCACGTCGAGGTCGGGCGAGGAGCGGAAGCGGATCTCGTCGTGGCCCCGGCGCAGCTCGGCCAGCGAGCCGTCGGCCACCAACTGACCCCCGTCGAAGATCACCACCCGGTCGGCCAGTCGCTCGGCCTCGGCCAGCTCGTGGGTGGCCAGCACCACGGCGCAGCCCTCGGCAGCCAGGCCGGCCACGATGGCCCGGATGGCGTCACGGCCGTTGAGGTCTACCCCCGAGGTCGGCTCGTCGAGGAAGGCCACGTCGGGCCTGGCCGCCAGGGCCAGCGCCAGCGACAGCCGCTGCTTCTCGCCCCCGCTCAGCCGCTTCCAGGTGCGGTTGGCCCGGTCCTCCAGGCCGACGGCGGCCAGCAGCTCGCCCGGATCGGCCCCCCGGCCGTAGAGCGAGCAGTACTGCCGGATCGTCTCGGCCACCCGGGCCGCCGGGTAGATGCCGCCCTCCTGGAGCATCACGCCCATCCGGCGGCTCAGCTCCCGCTGGCTGGTGGCGGGGTCGAGCCCCAGCACCCGGACCGACCCGGCGGCCGCCGGCCGGAACCCCTCGCACACCTCGATCGTGCTCGTCTTGCCCGCCCCGTTGGGGCCGAGCACGGTGGTCACCTCGCCGGCCCGGGCCGTGAAGCTCACACCCCGCACCGCTTCCACCTGGCCGTAGCGAACCCGCAGGTCGCTCACCGTCACGGCCTCGTCGCCGGGCCCTGCACCACTCACGGGCTCGACGCTACGGCCCCCCGGCCCCACTGCCACGGGCCCGAGGGCCTCGATGTCGGGCGCGGACTACCCTGCCGACGTGAGCTCCGATCGGCTGAACACGGCAATGGGTCCCGGCCTATGACCGGCGCCGGTGACGGCCCCGGTCTGCTGGCGGTGGACGGCCGGCCGGTGCTGCAGTACCGCTTCGGCCGCCAGGAGTCCCCGGCGGCCGACGAGGCCGTGCCCCTGGCCCCGCTCGAGATGGTGGTGCCGGCCGTGCTCGGCCAGCTCTCCGGGTGGTGGCTCACGTCGCCCGACGAGGCGCTCACCGGCGCTCTTCTGGCGGCGGGGGCGGTGGTGGTGCGCCACTCCCACGTCTACACCTTCCCTCTCATCTCCCCTGTCTCCCGCCGGGGCGCCCGATGGGCCGCCGCCGGTGCCGCCCGAGCCGCCGGACGGGCTGCGGATCGGACCGATCGACCGGTCCCCGGCCCAGCTGGCGCCGCTGGTGCTGGCCGCCTACCCACCTGGCCACGTCGACCACCAGGGCCCCGACCCGGCGGTGGAGGAGGCCGAGCTGGACCTGCTGCTGCGGGGCGAGCTGGTGGGCCCGTTCCTGCCCGGAGCGAGCGCCCAGGTCACCCTCGGCGACGGCGAGGACGGAGGCGGCTCAGGTGAGGTGGTGGCGGCCGTGATCGTGAACCGGGCCGACGGCGAGGCCCCTCTGGGCGGGCCCTGGGTGTCGCAGGTGCTGCGGTTGCCCGGTGAGCGATGGGCCGGGCTGGGGGCGCTGACCCTCCGCCATGCCCTGGCCGCGCTGGCGGCCGACGGCGAGACGTCGCTCGGCCTGGCCGTGACCGACGGCAACCCGGCCCGGCGGGTCTACGAGCGGCTCGGGTTCCGTCACCTGTCCAGCCACCGCAAGCTCGCCATCCCCTGACATGCTGGGCCCCATGGCAGGCCACACCTTCGACTCGATGTTCCAGACGATCACGGCCCGGGCGGCGGAGCGGCCCGCCGGTTCGTCGACGGTGCAGGCCCTCGATGCCGGCGTGCACTTCATCGGCAAGAAGGTGCTGGAGGAGGCGGGCGAGGTGTGGCTGGCCGGCGAGCACGGCTCCGATCGGGAGCTGGCCGAGGAGCTGTCGCAGCTCGTGTACTGGATGCAGGTGATGATGGTGCACCGGGGGCTGACGCCCGACGACGTGTACCGCCACCTCTGAGCAGCCCGGGCTCAGCGTCGGAAGGCGTCGCGCCAGGGAGGCTGGTCGTCCGGGCCCGACAGGGAGCGCAGCGAGCGCAGGATGAGCCCGATGCCGGCCCCGAAGCTCACCAGCATGATCAGCAGGTGCGACAGCTTGAGGTTGAAGAAGAAGTCGAGCCGGCTGAGGATCTCGATCACCAGGATGGCGAACCCGGCCAGGAAGACCACCCAGGCCCACACCTTGCGGGCGTCGTAGAACAGGCCGATCACCCCCACGAGCAGCGGCAGGAACACGATGCCCTCCGAGCCGCCGGTGTAGCGGGAGACCCAGCCCCCGCCGTACGACGTCACCCGTACCGAGTCGACGAAGAACCAGGCCGAGACGACGGCCAGGGCACACCCGGCCACGAACATCCCCAACCCGCCCTGGCTCCCGCCCGGTTTGCTCAGCTCTGCCACGGCGACAATGTAGAGCACCGGCCCGGCTCGTCGGGCCCGGGGGTGGCGGGCGCGGGTAATGTCCGGGCCCATGAAGGCGATCGTGTTCCACGAGCATGGCGGGCTCGACGTGCTCCGCTACACCGACATCGACACCCCCGAGCCGGGCCCGGGCGAGGTCCGGGTGGCGGTGGAGGCGTGCTCGCTCAACTACCACGACGTGTTCACCCGGCGGGGCATGCCCGGCATAAAGACGCCGCTGCCGATGATCCCCGGGTGCGACGCCGCCGGCCGGGTCGACAGCCTGGGCGAGGGGGTGAGCCGCTGGTCGCCCGGTGACCGGGTGCTGGTGGACCCCGTGCAGTGGAGCGACGACGGCCGCATCCGCATGATCGGCGACACCCGATGGGGGGCCTACGCCCAGTACGTGGTGGTTGACGCCCGCCAGCTGATGGCCCTGCCCGACGAGGTGTCGGCCGTCGACGCCTCCTGCCTGCCGGTGGCCTACGGCACGGCCCACCGGATGCTGTTCACCCGGGGCCGGATCGAGGCGGGGGAGACGGTGTTCGTGCTGGGGGCGTCGGGCGGGGTGGGCACCTGCTGCGTGCTGCTGGCCAAACTGGCCGGCTGCCACGTGGTGGCGGCGGCCGGCTCGGCGGCCAAGTGCGAGGCCCTGCTGGCCCTGGGGGCCGACGAGGCCGTCGACTACTCGACCAGCGACATCGCCGCCTACACCCGGGAGCGCACCGGCTCGCTGTTCAGCGGGGGCGGGTGGGACGTGGTGGTGAACTTCACCGGCGGCGACACCTGGGCCCAGACCCTGCGGATGGTGAAGGCCGGGGGCCGGCTCCTCACCTGCGGGGCCACCGCCGGCTACGACCCGCCCACCGACATCCGCTTCATCTGGACGGCCGAGATGGACGTCCGGGGCTCGAACGGCTGGAAGCGGGCCGACCTGGAGGCCCTGGTGGCCATGGTGCAGGACGGCCGGCTGGCGCCCGTGGTCGACTGTCGGCTCCCCCTGGATCAGGGGGCCGAAGCCATGCGCCTCCTGGAGGAACGGCAGTTCTTCGGCAAGGTGGTCATCACGCCGTGATCACGCCGTGAACCTGGGGGACCTGCCGACCCAGTGGGTCGGCACCGGCCGCATCGCCTTCGTCGACCTCACCGGCGAGTCTGGGGCGGAGCCGGTGGAGGTGTCGTACGACGAGGTGGCCGACCGGTGCGCCCGGGTGGCGGGCTGGCTGGGCCGGCGGGGCTGCGGCCGGGGGGCCCGGATCGGGATCCTGGCCGACAACTCGGTCGACTACGCCGCCTGCTACTTCGGGATCATGCAGGCCGGGATGGTGGCCGTGCCCCTCAACACCCGCCAGCCCCCGTCGGTCCAGGCCGACGTGGCCGTCGACGCCGCTCTGGCCGTGGTGTTCCATGACGCCGACCACGCCGACCGCCTGCCCCCAGGGGTGCCGTCGGTGCTGATCGGGGCCGACGAGCGCGGCCCTCTGAGCTGGCACGACGTGCTCGACACCCCACCCGTCGGTGCCTCGAACATGGCGAGCGACGAGGTGGCGGTGCAGATGTACACCTCGGGGTCCACCGGCCGGCCCAAGGGGGTGCTGCTCACCCACGGTGGCCAGCTGTTCAGCATCCACCAGTACGTCACCGGGGTGCTGCCCATGGAGCCCGACGAGCGGCTGCTCGTGTCGGCCCCGATGTACCACAAGAACGCCGGGATGCAGCTGAAGATGGCGCTCAGCCTGGGCGGTACGGTCATCCTGCTCCGCCGGTTCGAGCCCGAGGCCTACCTGCGGGCCGTGGCCGGGCACCGGGCCACCGCCGTCAGCGGTGTGCCCACCATGTTCGCCCTGATGGCGGGCCGGCCCGAGCTGGTGGCCGAGCTCGACCTGAGCGGGGTGCGCCGGGCCTCGATCGGCTCCGCCCCCATGACCCAGGCCCTGTTCGACCAGGCCCGGCGGCTGTTCCCCAACGCCACCGTCACCAACGGCTACGGCACCACCGAGGTGGTGGCCGTGTTCGGCGGTCACCCCGAGGGCCGGCCCCGGCCCGACATCTCGGTGGGCCACCCGCTGGCCGCCGTCGGCACCCGGCTGGTCGACCCGGCCACCGGGGCCGACGCCGAGCCCGACCCCGACACCGGCCGCCGGCGGGGCGAGCTGTGGGTGTCGAGCCCAGGGCTGATGACGGGTTACCACAACCGGGCCGAGCTGACGGCGGAGCGGGTGACCGACGGCTGGTACCACACGGGCGACGTGATGGAGGCCGGCGCCGACGGCTGGCACTTCGTGGTGGGCCGGGTGGACGACATGTTCAACTGCGGCGGGGAGAACGTGTACCCGGGCGACGTGGAGCAGATGCTGGAGCGGTGCCCTCTCGTTCATCAGGCCGGGGTGGTGGCCGTGCCCGACGAGGTGAAGGGGGCCCTGCCCGTGGCCTTCGTGGTGGCCGCCCCCGGAACGGCGCCCACCGAGACCGACATCAAGGCCTGGGCCCTGGCCAACGGCCCGCCCTACCAGCACCCCCGCGCCGTGTGGTTCGTCGGCGAGTTGCCCCTGGCCTCCACGGCCAAGCTCGACAAGTCGGCTCTGGCGGCCGAGGCCGGCCGACGCTGGGCCCCTCGACCAGCCTGAGCCGGGCCGAAATCACGTTTGAGCCCAGGTGGCGCCGCAGTAGAGTCAAGGATCGACTTGCTGCCGTAGCTCAGTTGGAAGAGCACCAGATTGTGGATCTGGGGGTCATGGGTTCAAACCCCATCGGCAGTACCAAACATCTCTGAGCAAGAGGCCCAACGTGAGCAAGCAACCACAGCGGCCCAAGGCCCGGTTGCCCCGCGGCTTCGGTGACGTTCTCGACGCCGACGTCACCGACCGCCAGGAGATGATCGCCACCATCACCGCCGTGTACCGGCGGTACGGGTTCCAGCCGCTGGAGACCCCGGTGCTGGAGTACCTCGACGCCCTGGGCAAGTTCCTGCCCGACGTCGACGCCCCCGGCGAGGGCGTGTTCGCCCTCCGGGACGACGACGAGCAGTGGCTGGCCCTCCGCTACGACCTCACGGCCCCCCTGGCCCGGTTCGTGGCCGAGCACCGCAACGATCTCGCCCTGCCCTACCGCCGGTTCCAGGTGGGGCCCGTGTTCCGCCAGGAGAAGCCGGGCCCGGGCCGGTTCCGCCAGTTCTACCAGTGCGACTTCGACACGGTCGGCTCCCGCTCGATGGCGGTGGAGGCCGAGGCCTGCGCCCTGCTGTCGGAAGCCCTGGAGGCCCTCGGCATCACCCGCGACGCCTACGAGATCCGGATCAACAACCGCAAGGTACTGAACGGCGTGCTGGCCAACGCTGCCGTGGCCGAGGGTGACTCGCCCGAGGCGGCGGCCCGCCGGTCGCACGTGCTGCGCTCGGTCGACAAGTACGACCGGGTGGGGATGGATGGTGTCCGGCTCCTGCTCGGCCCGGGCCGGAAAGACGAGAGCGGCGACTTCACCGCCGGTGTCGGCCTCAGCGACGCCCAGATCGACCTGGTGGTGGGGTTCGTCACCGCCGGGGCGGGGGCCACGTCGCGGGGTGAGGTGCTCGATCGGCTCCGCTCGCTGGTGGGCGACGCCGCCGAGGGCAAGGCCGGGGTCGACGAGCTCGACACGGTCGACCAGCTGCTCACCGCCATGGGCATCGCGTCCGACGTGGTGGCCATCGACCCCACCGTGGTGCGGGGCCTCGACTACTACACCGGGCCCGTGTTCGAGGCCGTGCTGACGCAGGGCTCGTTCGGCTCGGTGGCCGGCGGTGGTCGCTACGACGACCTGGTCCACCGTTTCACCGGCCAGGACGTGCCGGCCTGCGGGGCGTCGATCGGGGTCGACCGCCTGCTGGCCGCCCTGCGCAACCAGGGCAAGGTGGCCGGAGCGGGTGCCGCCGGGCCGGTGGTGGTGACCGTGATGGACCGCCAGGAGCTGCCCCGCTACCAGACGATGGTGGCCAGCCTGCGGGCGGCCGGGGTGACCGCCGAGCTGTACCTGGGCAACAAGGGGATCGGTGACCAGCTCAAGTACGCCGACCGGCGCCGCTCCCCGCTGGCCGTGATCGCCGGGTCCAACGAGTTCGGCGACGGCACGGTGGTGGTCAAGAACCTCCTCTACGGCAAGGAAGTGTCGCAGGGCATCACCGACCGGGCCGAATGGCTGGCGGCGGCCGACGTCCAGCAGACGATTCCCGCCGCCGAGCTCGTGCCCTACATCCAGGGCCTCTTGGTCGGCCCCGGCGCCCAGCACTAGGTTCAGGCGGTGGATCCCACCGCTTCGCTCGCCGCCGACTTCGCTTCCGACTTCGCCCGTGATGGGGTGGTTCACGTGCCCGGTCTGCTCGATGCCGCCACGTTGGTCCGGCTGACCGAGCTGTTCGATCGGGGCCTGGCCGAGCCGTCGGGAGCGGCGGCCAACCTGGCCCGTGACGACGGCACCACGTTCCATCAGGACCTGGGCAACACCCGGCACTGGGAGGCGTGGGCCGAGGCGCTGCGGGCCTCGCCCCTGCCCCGGTTGCTGGCCGGACTGTGGGGCTGCGACGACGTGTGGTTCTACTACGAGCAGGTGTTCCTCAAGGAGGGTGGTGCCACCCGACGCACCCCGTGGCACCAGGACTCGTCGTACCTGCCGGTGGAGGGCAGCCAGATCGCCAACCTGTGGGTGCCGCTCGATCCGGTGGTGGCCGAGGATGGGCTGGAGCTGATCCCGGGCTCCCACCGGGGGCCGCAGCACAGCCCGTCCCGGTTCGACCCGGCCGACGAGACGGCGCCCGTCGACCCGGCCGACTCCCGCCCCCGCCTCCCCGACATCGAAGCCGACCGTGGCTCGTTCGAGATCGTGTCGTGGGCCTGCGAGCCGGGCGACGTGGTGGTCTTCGATCTCGGTGTGCTGCACGGCGGTGCCGCCACCCGCCCCGGCCGGCGTCGCCGCACGGTGGCCCTGCGCTGTTTCGGCCCCGATGCCCGCCTCGCCGCTCAGGCCGGCGCCCCCAGCCGATCGTCGGGCAAGGTGCCGCGTTTCGTCCGCTACCACCGCGAGCTCGCCCCCGGCCAGCCCTTGTCGGACCAGCCGGCGTTCCCCCGCTTGCTCGGCGGATAGCCCGGCCTCATTCGATCTCGGTGCCGTCGGGGCGGTAGGTGCGCCACCGCCCGGTGTCGGGGTCTCGCCCGGTGGTGTAGCCCTTCTGTTTCCAACGGTTGTGCCGGCCGCACAGCGGAATCCCGTTCTGCGGTGTGGTTGTGCCTCCCGCGGCGTGGGGGTGGGCGTGGTCGGCTTCGCACACCGATGTCGGCACCCAACACCCCGGCCACAGGCAGGTCCGGCTCTGGAGTTTCACCGCCAGGCGGTTGCGGCCGGTGAACAAACGGCGCCGGGACCCGACGTGGGTGGGCTGCCCACCGGTGACGAGCACGACCCGGACGTGGTGGTGGAAGCTGTCGAGGACGGCTTCGACCGGTTCCAGGGGGTCCCCGTCGATGGTCTCGCACCGGTAGGTGGCCGGGTCGTACCACCGGTTGCTGGTGTGGGCTTCGGCGTCGCAGGCGGGGTCGGTGCAGGTGACCCGGTGCACGGTCGACTGGTACGTGTCAGCGTCCCACACGATCACATGCTCACTACCCGCACCCTTCGCTTCGGGATCGGCGGAGGCCGCCAGGTCAGCCATGCGGGCCAGGGCATCGGCCCACCGTTGGGCCTCCGTGCGTTCCAGGTCGGCGGCACAGGTGCTGTCGCCGTGCTCGGCCCGGGCCGCGGTCCAGTCGTTCTCCCGTTCCCAGTCGGCCAGGCGGCGCAGGAGGTTGTTGACCTTGGCCCCCGGCAACGGACCGAGGGAGCCCTTCACCTTCCAGGCCAGGGTCTCGGGGTCTTGAGTGAGGGAGAAGTGACGGTTCTTGTGGGCCTTGTCGTCTTTGGGTTCGGGGCCGTCCTGATCGGTGGCCCGTTCCCACTGGCGGAGCACCGACTCGAACACCGGGTACTCACACTCGGTAGCCAGCACCAACACCTCAGGCTGGAACCCGACCAGCGCGTCACGGATCCGGTCGTTCGCATACACCTTCGCCACCAGGGCGACCTGCTCGGTGCCGATCGCACCCGCCCGGTAGGCGTCGGACAGCAGAGGCAGGTGACGCAGGGCTTCCTCCTGGCGTTCCCGGCGGAGGGCCTCCGAACCCGAGAGGCGGCAGGTGTGGTGGACCATCACCTTGGCCGACGCATGACCATCGACCTGATACAAACCCGACCGCTGGACCTGGCCCAGCACCGTCACCCGGGCGGCGTCGATCCGGCGGCATCCAACCTCCAGGCCGGCAAGCAGGTCCCGGGTCTCGTGATCCCACAGATCCCGGCCCGCCAGAGCCTGCGCCCGGTCCAACAACGAGGCGAGATCGGCCAGGACAGCGGCCGGAGTGTCACCTCCGAACCCACCCCCCAACTCATCAGATCCCGCCGAATCCATGGGGTAAACCTAGTCAGGGGGTGTGACAGTGAACGGCAGGATCCGTGGTCTTGTGAAGAAAAAGTCCAAGAAGGTTGAAGAGAACCATCGCGGAGGGTGGTCGTACTGGCGAATGGGGGAGGCGAATGGGGGTGGTCGATGGGGCAGGTGCCCGCTGCGGGGAAGGCACATCCGGTTGACGATGACGGCACCGGTCGACACCGGTCGGCACCGGCCCAGCTGGCCGATATCGCCAAGGCGCCGAACGAGGTCGTGGCCGGCGACGTCGGTCGCTGGCGCACCCACCAGCCGACCAAGAAAAGGAAGATAGCGAGCACGGCCGCGCCACTGGCTTTGGCCATAGGTGCCCTCGCCGCTGCTGGCCGGACCGCTCAGCTCCCCGGCCTCGGCCGAGACCGACATGTACTGCCATGATCTCCGGGCATCCAGGGAGACCGACTTGAACCTCGGCGCCTGGTACGGCTGGGCGGCGAACGTCACGGGCGGTGACTGGGGGCTCAATTTGATGGCCGGCCACCACTACCTCGAGGCAATGGAGACCGGTGACGCGATCGCGCAAAATACTGCCCGTAACCCTGCGCGCTCCGAACCCCATGCTCGTGACGGGGTCGAGGAGGAGACGGTTGTGCATGGGGATCTCGTCAGGATGCCGGGTCAGCATCAGCTACTCGGCTTCTCAGTGGAGCCAGAGTTGATGCTTCGACTGGTGACCCTGCGGTGTGGCGTCGATTTCGACGAGTACGGCTGAGCGTGGGAGGAGCGGTCTCGCAACCGCCCTCAGATACGGCAGGCGTGGATCTTGTTGAGGAGGATGGCCTGGGCGCCGAGGCGCTTGAGGGCGTCCATGATCTGGTGGGCATGGGCCTCGGGGATCATGGCCCGCACGGCCCGCCACTCGGGGTTGGCCAGGGGCGAGATCGTGGGCGACTCCACCCCCGGCGTCAGCGTCGTGGCCTCGGCCAGCAGCGCCAGCGGGATGTTGTAGTCGATCATCAGGTACTGGCGGGCCACGAGCACGCTCTGCAGGCGCTGGATGAGCTGCTCCAGCTCGTCGCTGATCCCGGTGCCCTCAGCCAGGGCCGAGCGCTGGGGGGCGATCAGAACCGCCTCCGACGCAAGCACCGGATCGCCGATGATCTCGAGCCCGGTGGATCGCAGCGTGGCCCCCGTCTCCACCACGTCGGCGATGGCGTCGGCCACGCCCAGACGCACGGCGATCTCCACCGCCCCGTCGAGGCGCACCGTCTCCACCGTCACCCCCCGGTCGGCCAGGAACTTCGACACCAGCGCGGGGTACGACGTGGCCACCCGCTTGCCGTCGAGATCCTCGATCCGGGGGTAGAGCCCGGCCGGCCCGGCCAGCCGGAAGGTGGAGGCGGCGAACCCGAGGGCCATGACCTCCACCGCCGGGGCGTCGGCGTCGATCAGCAGGTCCCGGCCGGTGATGCCCAGGTCGAGCGTGCCGGCGGCCACGTAGGTGGCGATGTCACGGGGCCGGAGGAAGATGAACTCAACGTTGTTCGTGACGTCGAGGGCCGACAGATCGCGGCTGCTGTGACGGGTGGTGTACCCCGCCTCCAGCAGCATCTGGTTGGCCGGATCGGACAGCGTGCCTTTGTTGGGGAGGGCGATGCGCAACACGAGGCGGAGAGCCTACACCGTGAACCACTCGGTGACCACATCGCCCTGGGGCTGGTGGGCCACCAACCGCACCGGGCCCGACGGTCGGCTGGGGAAACTGAACTGGCCCAGCTCGTCGCAGCCGGCGTCGACCCGGCGGCCCGACCCCAGCAGCAGGGTCACGCCGGTGGCCCCGGCCGGCACCACCTGACCCAGGATCGTGTCGTCGGCCACGTCGACCTCGATCGAGGCCGCGGCGGTGGCGAACGACAGGTGCACCCCGGTGGGGGTGTCGCTGCGCACCAGCACCTCGGCCCCGGCCAGGGAGTCGAACTGGAGGTGGGCCAGCTCCTCGTCCACCGTGCGCCACACGAAGGCGGCCCGGGCCGTCTCGATCAGCCGGGGGGGCACGGGGTCCGCCGCCTCCACGGCGAGGCGCAGCTCGCCCAACAGGCCGGCATCGTCGGGATCCATCACGGACGGATCGGTCTCAGGGTTCGTCCCGCTGTCGCTCACAGGTCTCCTCCTAACAGGTAGACGCCACGGGAGGTCCGAAGCTTGGCCAGGCACCGGGCCCGGGTGGGCCCGATGCTGCCGATGGAGATACCCAGCAGCTCGCTTATCCGGTCATAGGGCAGCGGCGGCTCGGCGATCAGGAGGCGCAGGAGCTGCTGGCAGGCCTGCGACAACGTGGCGAAGGCCCGCCACAGGATCTCGTTGGCCGCATCGGTCTCCACCCCTTTGTCCACCGGGGCGGCCGTCCGGTCCACCAGGTCGAGGTCGAGATCGCTGCGCAGATCCTCCCGGCCCCCCAGCTTCACCGCCCGCAGGCACTCGTTGCGGGCGGTCCGGGCCAGCCAGCCGCCGAGGCTCTCGGGCTGGCGGATCCGGTCGAGGTGCTCGGCCAGGCGGAGCCAGGTGGTCTGGTACACGTCCTCGGCGGCTGCGTTCGAGAGCCGGAACCCTCGGATCACGTGCCACACCAGGCCGGCGAACTGCTCCACCAGAGAATTCCACGCCTCCGCATCGCCCTTCTGGGCGGCGGCGACGAGCCGGGGGAGGTCGGGCTTCACAGGTGTCAGCCTAGGCGGGATCATCAGGTACGGTCCTCGTGGCGTAGGTGGTGGACGCAGGATCAGGGGTGGACGTTGACGATGGCCCCCAGCCCGGGCATGCGGGTCAGGCTGGGGTCGTAGATCAGGGACTGCACGGCGTCGTCGAGCGTGCCGCCCAGATGCCGACGCTGCAGCAGGGCGCCGATCACGATGGGGGCGCTGAACGACGTGCCGCTCCAGCGGGCCCAGCCCTCGAAGTGGGCGCCGTCGGCGTCCACCGGAATCGGGGGAGGCGGGTCGGCTGGGGTCTCCCGGTAGAAAAACTTGCTGACGATGTCCACCCCCGGGGCACAGGCCTTGACCCACGGCCCGAAGTTCGAGAACCAGGCCGGACCGTTGGCGCAGATCGCCCCCACCGAGATCACCTCGGGCAGGGCGGCCGGCCACGACTTGCGACAGCTCCCGCTGTTGCCGGCCGAGGCCACGATGTACGGCCCCTGGAACTCGGGGCATTCCTTGCGGCGCCGATCGCCCTTGTCGATGAGACCCCGGATGGCCTCGCCGATGACCACCGGGGGCTCGTCGTCCTCGGTGTAGCCGCCGAACGACAGGTTGATGATGTTGGGCAGGTCCTCGACCGCGATCGAATCGAGGTACTCGCCGATCGTGGCGTCGTCGCCCACGCCGAAGGTCGACAGCATCCGCTTCAGCTCGATCGTGGCCCCGGGGGCCATCCGCTCGATGATGCCGGCGATGAACGTGCCGTGGCCGGCGGTGGAGTCGACCGAGCCGTCGTCGTCGGTGTTGGGGACCTCGACCTCGGGCTTGGTCATGGCCGGCACGGTGCCGCTGAACGCCGGCCGGTAGTCGATGTGGGCCAGGCCGGTGTCGACGATGAGCACGGTGATCCCGGTTCCCACCTCGGGGTCGACCGTGGCCGGCGCCGGCGCCGCCGTCGCCTTGGCCAGGGTCTTGCGGGGCACGTCATCGGGTCGGGTGGGCGGCTGGTAGGTGCCGTAGCAGTTGCTGCAGCAGCACCCGCCGCCGGCTGCTCCGCCCCACACCAGCGGATTGCCGAACGTGACCGGATTGCCGAAGGTCACCGGATTGCCGAACGTGACGGGGTTGCCGAAGGTCACGGGGTTGCCGAAGGTCACGGGGTTGCCGAAGGTCACGGGATTCCCGAAGGTGACGGGGTTGCCCGTCACCATGCCCCCGAACGCATCGGCGAACAGCAGGTGGTTGGGATGGACCTTCGTCTTCACCCGGCGCAGCGACCGGATCCGGGCCGGCGCCTGGTCGACCCCCTGGAGGAGCACGAGGCCGCCGGGAAGCGTGCGTCGAGCGCGGAAGTTCCCGATCCGCTCCTGGTTGTCGGTCGAGTCGAGCGCCGAGGCCTCGAGGATGAGCTCGCCGGCCTCGTGGACGAAGGGTCGGCCGCTGCCGTCGGTGTCGAACACCACCCGGTCGAGCCAGAACGTCGGGTCGTCGATGTGCCCCGGAGCCCGTCCCGCCAACTCGTCGCCCTGGTCGTTGTCGCTGATCATGTAGTCGCTGCCTGCCTCGTCTGGCTCGGAACCGGTGGCAACAACCAGAGTGTGCACGCCGGTTGGAAATACGTGGAATATGTACTGTCTCCCGGCAACATGGACTCTCCGCCGTTGTTTGCCTGTCCTGCCTTTCTAGCCGTTCGGGGGTGGCCATCCGGTGAACCGGGCCCAGCGGGTGCTCGATCACGTGCAGAGCCGGCCGGCCGACGCCGTCCGGTGGTCCCGGGAACTGCTCGACGATCCCACCGCCACCCCGCTCGAGCTGGTGGGGGCGTGGTGGGCCCTGGGCCGGGCCTACACCGAGCTCGATCGCCTCGACCAGGGCATCGACGCCCTGGGCCAGGCCATCGAGCGGGCCGACGGCTTCGGGCTCACCGATCTGGCGGCCGATATCCGGGTGAGCCTGGCCACCTGCCTCCTGCTGGCCGGCGACACCAGCCAGGCCCGTGAGCAACTGGTGCGGGCCGAGCCCCACCTCACCAGTGACGCCTCCCGGGGCCGGCTCGTGATGCAGCGGGGCTTCATCGACATGCACCAGGGGGCCATGGCCGACGCCGTGACCAGCTTCGAGGCGGCCGAGCCGCTGCTGGCCGGGGCCGACGAGCCGGCCCGGGCCCGCCTGCTGATGAACCGGGGAGTGGCCAACACCATGCTGGGCCACATCGGCCGGGGCGAGGTCGACTTCCTGGCCGCCCTGGGCCTGGCCAACGAGTTGGGCCAGGACATGCTGGCCGCCGGGGCCAACCAGAATCTGGGGTTCGCCGCCGGTCGCCGGGGAGACCTGCCGGCCGCCCTGCGCTGGTTCAACGAGGCCCGAGGGCGTTACGAGGGCCTCGGCTCCCCCCGCCGGGTCATGGTCACCCTGGAGATCGACACCTGCAACGTGCTGCTGGCCGGCGGGCTGTACGCCGACGCCGCAGTGGCCGCCGGGCGGGCCGTGGCCCTGGCCACCGCCACCGGGAACCGGCTCGACGAGGCCGAGGCCCGGCTGCTGGCGGCTCGGGCCCACCTGGCCGGGGGCGAGCCGGCCGAGGGCGAGCGGGAGGCGGAGGCGGCGGCCGCCCTGTTCCGGGAGTCGGAGCGGGCGCCCTGGGTGGCCCTGGCCGAGCACGTAGGCCTCACGGCCGCCGCCCGCCGGTCGCCCCCGAGCGAGTCCCTGCTGCGCCGGGCCGTGGCCTCGGCCGAGCACCTGACGGCCAGCGGCTGGCGTCGGGAGGCGCTGGAGGTACGCACCTTCGCCGGGCGCACCGCGCTGGCCCTCGGCCTCGTGGACGAGGCCCGGGCCCAGCTGGCCCCCCTGGCCGGGGAGGTGGGCGACGGCTCGGCCGCTCTGCGGGCCACGGCCTGGCTGGCCACCGCCACCCTCCGGCTGGCCGACGGCGACCGGGCGGGAGCCAAGGCCGCCCTGTCGGCGGGGATGGCGGTGGTGGAGGAGCAGCGGGCCACGCTGGGGTCCACCGAGCTGCGGGCCCACGTGTCGATCAACGCCGCCGAGCTGGCCGAGCTCGGGCTGCGCCTGGCCACCGAAGACGGAGATCCGCTGGAGACCCTGGCCTGGGCCGAGCGGTGGCACGCCGGAGCCCTGTCGGCCGTCCCGGTGCGGGCCGAGCCCGACAGTCCCCTGGCCCTGGCCCTCACCGAGTTGCGGGAGGTGCACGTGTCGGTGATGACGGGCACCGCCGACCCGTTCGACGACGTCGACCCCGACCGCCGCATCGCCGCCCTGGAGCGTCGCATCCGCGATCTCAGCCGCTCGGTGGCCGCCGGTGGCTCCCCGGCGGTGGGCGCCCGGGGGGTGGAGGCCGATCTGCCTGCATTGCGGCGCTCACTGGGGGCCGGCGTGCTGGTGGAGTACTTCTCGGTGGGCGGCGAACTGCACGCCGTCGTGGTCGACGGCGGCGCCCCGGAGCGCGGCGGTGCCGCGATCGGTGGTGTCGACGGGGGCGTGCGCCTGCACCGGCTCGGCCGGCTCGACGAGATCGACGACGCCGTCCGCCGCATCGGGGCCACCCTGGCCCGCCTGGCCTACGGGCAGGGGAGCGATTCCTCCCTGCAGGCCACCCGGGCCGCCCTCGACGCCATGGCCGTCGCCCTCGACGAGCGCCTGGTGGCCAAGCTCGGCCTGCCGCCCCGGGGGGACGTGGTGGTCGTGCCCACCGGGTCGTTGCAGGGCCTGCCGTGGCCGGTGCTGCCGTCGCTGGCCCGCCGCACGGTCACCGTCAGCCCGAGCGGCTGCCTGTGGGCCGGTACCGGTACGGGTGGTCCGACTGCCGACGCCGACCTCGATCTGGTGTCCCTGGCGGTCACGGGTGACGGGCCCCGACACCAGATCGGAGGATCGGCGGGGCGGGCGCTGCTGGTGTGCGGGGCCGGGCTGCCGGGCGGGGAGGCCGAGATCGAGCGGCTGCGCCGGATCCACGCCGGGGCCACCGTGCTCACCGGGGCCCAGGCCACCGTCCCGGCCGTGACCCGGGCCATGGCCCAGGCCGATCTCGTGCACCTGGCCGCCCACGGCTCGTTCCGGGCCGACAACCCCATGTTCTCCGCTCTCGGCCTCCACGACGGGCCCCTCACCGTGTACGACCTGGAGTCTCTGTCCCGGGCGCCCACCACCGTGATCCTGCCGGCGTGCGACGCCGGCCGGGCCTCGGTGCGCCACGGCGACGAACTGCTGGGCACGGCCGCCGCCCTTCTCCAGGTGGGGGTGCGCACCGTGATCGCCCCCGTGACGGTGGTGCCCGACGCCGGTGTGGTGCCGCCCCTGATGGAGGAGCTGCACCGGTTGATCCGGGCCGGCGTGGCTCCGGCTGCGGCGCTGGTCCAGGCTCGCCAGGAGCTGGCCAGCACCCTCGACGACGTCCAGGCCGCCACCGCCGCCTCCTTCGTCGCCATCGGCCGCTGCTGACCGGTGCAGGGCCGTGCGCCCCCGTTGCCCGCCCGCCCGCCCGCCGAACTTTGTCGAGAAATGCCGGCTCTGGCGGCATTTGTCGACAAGGTTCGGCCAGATGCGAGAAATACAGTCCTCAGCTGATCGCGAAGCCCCGGTCCCGAGCTGGTCCCACGTCGCCGTCGTAGGCCGCAGCCAGGATGGTGGCGGTGCCAGGCTCGTCGGCCAGAGCCGGCTGGCCGACGAGCAGGCACACGGCACCCGGTCGGGTGGCGGTACCCATGATCACGTCGGCCCCGTCGTCCAACGTGATGTGGAAGCGGTAGTGGGTCGGCTGGTCTCGACGGAGTGGGCCCAGATCGTGACCACACAACCATCGTCGTAGATCACGGCGTGCTCGATCGGATCCGTCGCCAGGGTCCACGCCCGCAGGTACTCAGGCGGTGGTGGGGGCGGCTCTGGATAAGTCGGAGGTTCGGGCGGCGGGTTGTCGGGGTCGTAGTCGGGCTCGTCGTCCCAGTCGGTGAGGTCGAGCTCCCCGCTGGCCACCTTGGTGATGGTGTCCATCGACTCAGGGTCGTCGACCAGGCGGGGCAGTCCACTGAGCCGCATCCTCTGGCCGATTTTGCTTGCAGTGCCGGTGCGAATGAGCACGGTCCGGTCGTGGGCGCTCATACCGGAGAACTCGAACAGAGGCCGGCCGGTCTCGATTCCGGTAGACATGCACGTGAAGACCCGTCTGTTGGCGTACAGCACGGCCCACTCCCGGAGTCGGTGCCTGAAGGTAAAGCTCTCGCTCATGGCTTCACCGGAGGGGCGTTCAGCCAGTCGCGTGCGCCGTCGATGGCGCTGGAGAAGTCCGGCAATCGACGGATCTCATTCTCCATAGCACGTGGCACCAGGTCGCCGTCCTTGCTCGGGAGGAACTGGCTGGTGTTGAAGTCGTACATGTGGCGGATGGTTCGTCCTTTGACCTTGTACTGAAGGTGTAGCTGGCCTGGGCGTTGGCCAGGGCTGGGGTTCTCGACGTCGAGATGCCAGATGCGGCCAGCGTCGGTGTTGATCAGTGTGTTGTTGTCGACATGGGCCCCGCCCTCGCCCAGAAGCTTGGTGGTGTAGAGGGGTTGGGGTTTGCCGTCGGGGCCGGCGGGGGTGGTTTGGCCGGTGGGCCAGAAGGTGACCTGGTGGGCGGGATACAGCTTGCCGTTGACGGGCACCAGCGCGTAGGGATCGGTGGGGCGGGTAACGGGGCCGGAGGGAATCGGTTCGGAGGCGACCGGGGCTCTGGGACGCTTCTTGGCGAGGTGTTGGAGGGTGCGTTCGTCGTCGCCGCCCTGGATCTCGGTGCCAAGCCCGAGGTCGGGGTCTCCGGTCTGGATGAGGATGCCGAGATCGAGCCCGCTGTCGGGGTCGATCGTCTGGATGTGGCGGCCGAGATCGAGCCCGAGGTCGGGGTCTCCGGTCTGGATCTGGTGGCCGAGGCGCAGCCCGGCGGCGGCTTCGGGGTCGATCGGTTGGGTCAGGGTCCAGGTGCCGTGGCTGTCGGCGCCAGGGTCGGGGACGAACTGGTCGGCGGCGATGGTGCCGTTTCGGATGCGTTCAACCGAGGCGGCGGCGGTGGCCCAGCGGACGGCGAGGGCCGTCGCCTCGTCGAGCGGGTTGGCGGCGGGAGCGAAGTCGGTGCTGAGGTTGCGAACCCGACGGTCGAGAGACCCGGCCTCAGCCAGCCGGGTGGTCAGCTCGCCGGCCAGATGCTCGGAGGTGTCGACGAAGCGGCCGAGGGCGGCTTCGTCCACCGACGTGCCCGATCCGTCGCCGCCACCTCCATCGTCCCGCATCGCTTCCCCGAACGCCCCAGTCGCCGTGAAGGCGGAACGGTAGCAATCAGATACGACAATGACTACCAACAAGCGCCAATAGGCGCATTCCGCCCATATCACCCCTGGTGGGGCGCCGGTGCCGCCGGCCCCGTTGGTCACCGTCACACCCCCCACCTAATGTCGGAGGTGGCAAGCGGATCAGGCGACGGAGGAGGCGGCCATGCAGGTCGGCGTGATGGTGACGAGCTACAACCATCGGGACTGGGATCGGCTCCTGGCCGGCGACTACGGCACCGATCCCGTCACCCCCGACGTGGCCATCCACCGGGAGACGATGAAGCTGGGCGACCTGGTGGAGCCCCTTGGGTTCGACGCCATCTGGTGCGCCGAGCACTACGGCTCGGCCTATTCCATGCAGGGCAACCCGCTCCAGTGGCTGGCGTTCTGGGCCGGCCGCACCCAGCGGATCGACATGGGCACGGCCGTGATCGTGGCCCCCTGGTGGCAGCCGGTGAAGCTGGCCCACGAGATCGCCATGCTCGACCTTCTGCTCGACGGGCGCCGCCTCCACATCGGCATCGGCCGGGGCATCTCGGCCCACGAGTACGACGCCTTCAACGTCGACCGGGAGGAGTCCCGGGTCCGCTTCGCCGAGATGATCGAGATCCTCCGCCGGTCGGAGACCAACCGCTTCGAGTTCCACGGCCAGGCCTTCGACGTGCCCGAGCTCACCGTCCGGCCGCAGGCCCTGCACCGGGGCTCCCTGTTCGACGACATGAAGGCCGCCTTCAACACGCCGTCGTCGATGGAGATCGCCGCCGACCTGGGCCTGGGCCAGATGTTCGTCACCGCCGTCCCGCTCGACGTGATGGCCAAGGCGGTGGGCAAGTTCAACGCCATCCGGGCCACCAAGGGCCTACCGCCCAACCAGCCCACCACGATGATGTATCTCCACTGCTCGGCCGACCGGGACTCGATCGAGCAGGGCAAGCGCTACGCCGGCGAGCAGGCCTGGGCCGCCCGCAACCACTACGCCGTGTGGAACTCGCCCAGCTTCGCCGGCGTCCCCGGCTACGAGGACTACGCCAAGGTGTTCGCCCAGGGTCGGGATCTGGAGGAAGAACACGCCATCGTGGGCGAGGACGGCCACCTGATCGGCACCCCCGACGAGCTGATCGCCAAGATCCAGCGCACCCAGGAGAAGATCAGCCTGGAGTACCTGATCGTCCATCCCCAGCACGGGTCGAAGCCGCCGGCCGAGGCCCGGGCCAGCCTGGAGCTGTTCGCCAACGAGGTGCTGCCGGCAGTGCACGAGATGGCAACCCCCATCCACGAACACTCCCTGGGTGACCCGGCGTCGCTCGAGGAGTCGGGGGCCATGGGCGGGGCGATCGGCTGATGGTCGAGTCCGCCGGCGGGGTGAAGATCGGCCTGTTCCTGCCCACGCGGGACTGGGCGTCGGTGGTCGAGGCGGCCCGCTTCGCCGACGAGCACGGCTTCCACTCCGTATCGCTCAACGACCACTTCGTGTCCCAGGATGGCGGGGCCGGCGCCCCCCAGTTGGAATGCCTGTCGGTGATGACGGCGGTGGCCGCCATCACCAGTCGGGTCCGGCTCGTGCCCACCGTGCTCGCCGCCTCGTACCGCACCCCGGCCATGCTGGCCAAGGCCACCGCCACCATCGACCAGATCTCCGGCGGCCGGTTCACCCTCGGCATCGGCTCGGGTTGGAACGTGGCTGAGTACACGGCCCACGGCTACCCCTTCCCCGACGCCACCGAGCGGCTCGACCGCCTGGAGGAGACGATCGAGGTGGTCAAGGCCATGTGGGGTGTGGGGGCCGACAGCGACACCGCTCCCGCCACCTGGCACGGCCGGTTCTTCCACATCGAGGAGGCGTCCACCCTGCCCCGCCCGGCCCAGCAGCCGGCTCCACCGATCATGCTGGGCGGATCGAGCAACCACCTGTTGTCGATCGCCGCCCGCCACGCCGACGTGGTGAACCTGATCCCGCCCACCGCCCACGGGAAAGACTTCATCAAGGACGCCGAGGCGACGGTCCGGTTCGACCGGGCCCGGCTCCGCCAGCGGGTGGGCCGCCTCCGGGCCCTGACCGAGGAACACGGCCGCGACCCCGGGTCCATCGAGATCAGCGGGTTCGCTCTGGCCAACCTTTCGCACGATCCGGCCCATCCGGTGTTCGACCGGTTGGCCCGTCGCCTCGGTTTCGCCGACCTGGCCTCGGCCCAGGCCTCCCCGGTGGCCCTCATCGGCACCCCGGAGCAGGCCATCGACGAGCTCGGCCGCCGGGCCGACGAAGACGGCGTGAGCTGGTTCATCATCGTGGCCACATCCCCCGAGACCCAGGAGATCCTGGCCGGCGAGGTGCTGCCGGCGCTGGCCTGATCGGGCCGCGGCCTGCCGGTTCGTCGATTGGCGGGGCCGCCAACCCCCGGCCCGACGGCTCAGAAGAAGGGGCTGACGAAGACCGGTGTCGGGGTGAGGGGTGCCGTCGCCGGGGCGGGGATGTTGTCGGCCTCGGCCGCCAGCTCCCGCTCCAAGGTCCGCATGGCCCACGCCCCGAGCAGGGGGCCGGGGGCGAGAAGCAGAAAGGCCCAACCCCACCCGGCCGAGTCCCGGATCACCGGAACCAGGAAGATGGTGAACACGGTGAGGGTGAAGCCGGCGGCGAGCTGGACGGTGAGCGCCGTGCCGACGTACACGGCGCTGGTCACCTCGGTGACGATGGTCGAGAACTGGGCCGAGTCGGCCACCACCCAGAACCCCCACACCAGGCCGGCTCCCACCACGATCGGAGCGGGGGCGTCGACCAGGAAGCCGGCCACCAGGGCAACCGCGGCCGACGAGCGCAGGGCCCGGCCCGCCGCCTCGGTGCGCGACACCCGGTCGCTCAGCAGCCCGGCGTAGATCGAGCCGCCGGCGCCGGCGGCGATCACGGCGAAGGCGGCCAGGCTGGCCAGGCGGGGTGACGTGAACGCGTCGCGGTAGAACGCGGCGGCCCAGGCCCACATTGCGTACAGCTCCCACATGTGGCCGAAGTAGCCGGCGCTGGCCAGGCGGAAGCGGCGGTCGGCCACGATCGCCCGGAGCTGCGACGGGTCGAAGGCGGCGCCCCGGGTGGCGTAGGGGCCGTCGGCCCCCAACCGGTCGGCGATGAGCCCGCCGATCACGGTGAGGACCGAGGCGATGGCCAGGGTCAGGCGCCAGGGGAGGCCGCCCAGCGCGTTGATCAGGTGGGGGAGGGCGGACCCGACGGTGAGGGCCCCGATCATCACCCCGAGGGCGAAGCCCCGCCCCGTGCGGTACCAGCTCGACATGGCTTTGAGCGACGGCGGGTAGACGGCGGCCAGGCAGGCGCCGGTGGCGAAGCGGGCGGCGACGGCCACCGGGTAGGCGCCGGCGGCCGCCACGACTGCGTTGGCCGTGGCGGCCCCGATCGTCCCCATCAGGATGAGGCGGCGCGGCGGGACGCGGTCGGCCAGGTTGGTGGCGGCCGACAAGCCGGCCCCGGCCACGAACCCGAGCTGCACCATGATCGTGAGCCAGCTCCCGGCCCAGGCCGAGAGCTGCCAGGCCGCTTTGAGCTGGGAGAGCACGGCGGCGGTGGAGAACCAGGTCGACATGGCCAGCACCAGCGCCCCTGCCAGGATCACGAGTTGGCGCCGCCGGGCCGCCAGCTCGGCCTCGCCTGGTTCGCCGACACCGTTCACGCTCATGCTGGCTCGGACCTCCCACGCCGGGGCCGGTGCTCAGAGCGCCGGTCGCCCCTTCATCGTCACCCTAGTTTGCGGTCGGTATGCCTGGCTGTGCAATTGTCCGGTCCTCCGGACACCGCGCCGGGGTCGATCTCGACCCGTGACGGATGGTCGCAGGCCGGCGGTCACCGCCTGCTGTCGGGCCGGCTCAGGGCCCGGCGAGGAAGGCGGCGGCCCGGGGGCCGACGATGTCGGGGCGTTCGAGGTGACTGTTGTGGCCGGCGCCGTCGACGTGAATCTGCTCCAGGTCGGGCCGGAGTTGGGCCAGCACGGCGGCGAGGGTCGCCTCGAAGTAGGCGCTCTCCCGCCCGTAGAACAGCAGCGTGGGGGCGGTCAGGCCCCGCACGTCGGCCTCGGTGACGTCGAGCCCGGCCAGCGCCGCAGCGTGGGGGCCGGTCAACTCGGCCAGCGGGCTGAGCGCTTCGAACACCCGGGCGTGGTTGGCGTCCGATGCGTGCCACGCCGTGCCGCCGATGAAGTCGAGCAGCTGGCGCAGGGCCAGAGGGTGATCGCCACCGGCGGCGGCCGCCAGCAGGGCGGCGATGTCGGCTGCCACCCGGTCGGCCATCGCCCGGTCGACGAGGGGCAGCAGCGGCAGCAGCGTCGGCTCGACCAGCACCATCCGCCGCACCCGCTCGGGGTGGCGGGCGGCCAGGGCCACGGCGATCGAGCCGCCGGTGGAGTGGGCGAACACGTCGACCCGGGTCAGCCCCTCGGCGTCGAGCGCGGCGAGCAGGTCGTTCAGCTCGGTGGTGGCCAAGCCGTAGTCGGTCGGCAGAGAGCGATCCTCGCCGTCGCCGTGGCCCCGCAGCACGGTGAGCACCACCCGCCGCCGGTCGTCGAACCACGGTCGCACCTTGCGGAAGGCGAACCGGTTGGCCACCGTCCCGTGGAGGAACACCACCGGCGGGCCATCGGCCGGATCGGGCTCGGCCGGCCCACCGACCTCGTAGGCCACGGCCCGGCCGTCGGGCGCGATCACCCGACGCAGGCCGTCGTCGACTCCCCCTGTCGTCATGGCCGCCGACGCTACCGGGCCGGGCCGCCAGGGTGCAGACCGGCCAGGAAGTTGCCGAGGGCGGCGTCGGCCAGCTCGGGCGTGATCGGCGTCTCCCCGCTGAGGGCGGCGAACACCAGCGGCCCGATCAGCAGGGCCATGGCTCGGGACCGGTCGAAGTCCGGGCCGAACAATCCCTCCAGCTCGCCCCGGTCGAACAGGTCGGCCGACACGCTGCCCTGGCGCTCTTCCATCCGTGCCTCCACCCGGGCCAGGGTCGGCTCGTAGGCCTTCAACGCCATCAACGCCGGCAGCATCCGGTTCCACTTCGGATCGGCCAGGTGGCCCACCACGGCGTGCAGGAACTGCCGCGTGGCCGCCTCGAACCCGAGCTCCGGGCCCGGGGTCTCGAGCGAGGGCACGCAGTACTCGAACACGTCGACCAGTAGGTCGTCCCGGGTGGGCCAGTGGCGGTAGATGGTGGACCGGGCCACCCCCGAGCGGGCCACCACGGCATCGACCGTGAGGGCGGCCGTGCCCTGCTCCACCACGATGGCGGCGGCGGTGTCGAGCACTGTGGCCCGGGTTCGGGCGATGCGGGGGTCCGTCGTACCCATCCCGGTGCCGACGCTAGCGCCTGCACAACCTCTGGCCGGTGACAACCGTCTCACGGTCTCCTCTTGCGCTTCTCTGGATTAATCGTACAGTACAGTACTGTATCGCTACGGGCTCGTACTGAAACCACGGGCCAACCGACCCCAGTGAGACATCATGACCCCTGAGCACCAACCCACCGAGGCCTACCCGGGCGACCATCGGCTGGACGACCCCGCCGTCGAGGCGTTCATCGTCCACGACCCGCGTCGCCTCCGCCTCATCCTGCTGGCCATGATCACCTCGCTGGTGGCCGTGATCGCGTCCATGTCGGGCCTCAACGTGGCCCAGCAGGAGCTGGCGGCCGATCTCGGCGCCTCCCAGAACATGCTCCTGTGGGTCATCAACGGCTACACGATGGTGCTGGCCTCACTCCTGCTGCCGATCGGCGCCATCGGCGACCGCTGGGGCCGCAAGCCGGTGCTGCTCACCGGCCTCGCCACCTTCGCCGTGGCCAGCGTGGCCGCCGCCACCGCCGGCTCGGCCACCGTGATCCTGTTGGCCCGCCTTCTGGCCGGCGCGGGGGCGGCGATGATCATGCCGGTCACCCTGTCGGTGGTCACGTCCTCGTTCCCGGCCGACAAGCGGGCCAATGCCATCGGCATCTGGGCCGGCTTCGCCGGGGCCGGCGGCATCCTCGGCCTGTTCTTCTCGGCCGCCATGGTGGACTGGGTGACGTGGCGCTGGGTGTTCGCCATGCCGCTGGTGCTGTGCGCCGTCGGCTTCGTGCTCTCCCTGGTGGCCGTCGGCAACTCCCGTGAGCTGCAGGAGCACAGCTTCGACGTGTTGGGCGGCGTGCTGTCGGCCATCGCCATCGGGGGTACCGTGCTCGCCTTCCACGAGGGCCCGGAACACGGCTGGACCGAGCCGCTGACCCTGGCCGGGGCGGCGGCCGCCGTGCTCGGCGCCGTGGCCTTCGTGCTGTGGGAGCTGCGCCACCCCCAGCCCCTCCTCGACGTCCGCCTGTTCCGAAACCGGGCCCTGGCCAGCGGTTCGCTCAACCTGCTGATCGTGTTCGCCGTGATGTTCGCCCTGTTCCTGGTGTTGGTGCAGTTCCTCCAGGCCGTGCTCGGGTACAGCGCCCTGAGGGCGGCGGCCAGCCTGCTGCCGATGGCGGCCCTGCTGATGCCGCTGTCGAGCACGGCCCCCCGGATCGCCCAGCGCACCGGCACCCGGCCCCTGCTGCTGGGCGGCACCACCACCGTGGCCGCCGGCCTGGTGTGGATGGCGGCCGTGCCCACCATCGAGGGCGGCTACCTGTCGGTGCTGCCCGGCCTGATGGTCATCGGCGCCGGCATGGGCCTGGTGATGACGCCATCCACGGTGGCCATCACCGAGTCGTTGCCGGTGGAGAAGCAGGGTGTGGCCTCCGCCCTCAACGACACCGTGCGGGAGGTGGGGGGCGCCATCGGCGTGGCCCTGCTCGGGTCGGTGCTGTCGAGCGGCTACGGGTCGAGCATCGCCGGGGTGGCCGCCACCCTGCCCGAGCCGGCGCGCCAGCCGGTGGAGGACGGGATCGGCACCGCCCTGGCCGTCGCCCCCTCCCTGGGCGACCAGGCCCCCACCGTGGTTGGCGCCGCCCGCCAGGCCTTCGTCGACGGCTGGCACCAGACGATGTGGGTGGCCGCCGCCATCGCCGTGGGCGCCGTGGTGCTCCTCCTGATCACGTCGCCCCGCAGCCCCAAGCCGGTCGCCGCCGGGGCGGCGGCTGGCGACGGCGCCCTGGCCGGCACCGCCTGATCCACCGGCGCCCCTCCTAGTAGCCCGGGCCCGCCAACTTCTCACCCCACCCACCGCCGACGGTGCTTCCGGTGAAAAGTTGGCGGGCCCGGCGAACTTCGGACGGAGACGATCACCGGTGGCGCCCGGGGTGAAAAGTTGACCCGGGCGCCGGGCCCGGGAAGGATCGGCCCGTGAGCCACCCCCAGCGCCGGGAGCGCATCGTCAGTGAGGCGGAGGCCGCCTCCTGGGTGTCCGACGGGATGACGATCGCCATCGGCGAGCCGGGCCCGATGGCCGTGATCCGCCAGCTTGTTCGGCGGGGGGTGAAGGACCTCACGGTCGTGGGCAGCGGTGTGGCCCTCGATCTGCTGATCGCCGGCGGTTGCGTGCGCAAGACGATCGCCTACTACGTGGGCGGCGGGGCAGGGGGCGCCGTCGCCCCGTCGTTCCGGCGGGCCGCCGAGGCGGGCGAGATCGAGGTGTGGGAGTGCGAGGAGGGCATCGTGGCCGCCGGGCTGCGGGCCGCCGCCCAGGGCCTCCCGTTCCTGCCGTGGCGGGGCGGGCTCGGCACCTCCCTGCCCGACGTCAACCCTGATCTCAAGCTGATGACCGACCCCATCCGGGGCGAGACGCTGATCGCCGTGCCCGCCATCGAGGTCGACGTCGCGTTCCTCCACGCTGCCCACGCCGACGCCTACGGCAACGTGCAACACATCGGCGGGCCCGGCTGGCTCGACCTGTTCCTCTACCGGGCGGCCGACCGGTGCGCCGTGCAGGTGGAGAAGATCGTGTCCAACGAGGACATCCGGGCCAACCCGGGAGCCACCACCATCGCCGGGGTCGACGGCGTGATCCGCTCCCCGTGGGGCGCACACCCGTTCTACAGCCGGGGGTGGTACGTGCAGGACCGGGCCTTCACCCGGCTCTACGTCGACGCCGCCACCACCGCCGCCCAGCACGGCGACCGGGGCCCGCTCGACGCTTTCCTGAAGACGTACTGCCTCGAGCCCGAGACCCACGCCGACTACCTGGAGCGGGTGGGCGTCCGCCGGCTGCTCACCCTGCACGAGTACTGAGCCGAGGAGCCCGACCGCCATGTCCGACGACGCAGCCGACGACAGCACGACGATCCTCGATCAGCCCGTCACCCGCCAGGAGGTGATGGCCGCCTTCCTGGCCAACGACATCGCCGACGGCGAGATCCTCCAGGTGGGGGCGGCCATGCCGGTGGGCGAGGTGGCGGTGCGGCTGGCCCACTTCAGTCACGGGCCGAACATCGAGCTGATCTTCATCGGGTCCCGGATGAACGTGGCCCACCTCCACACCCTGCCCACGCCCGAGTTCGGCTGGGACCGCCGGACGGTGCGGTGGGCCGAGAGCTACTGGGACACCGGCCACCGCTTCGACCGGGTGAAGGACTGGGGCAACCGGGTGTTCTTCATCGGCGGCGTGCAGGTCGACCCCCACGGCAACACCAACCTCATCGGGGTGGGTGACGACCACCGCCACCTACGGTTCCGGGGCCCGGGCTCGGTGGGGACGTCGACCCTGAGCACGCTGGTGGGCCGCTACTACATCGTGCTCAACTCCCACTCGGCCCGCACGTTCGTGCCCCGGTGCGACTATGTGAGCGCCTTCGGCTGGGGCGACGGTGACCCCGAGGCCCGGCGCCGCCTGGGCCTACCCGGAGGCGGGCCGAAGTACTGCGTCACCCCCCTGTGCGTGATGGACTTCACCGAGGATACCAAGCACCTGCGGCTGAAGTCGCTCCACCCCGGGGTGAGCGTGGACGAGGTGGTGGCCAACACCGGCTTCGAGCTCGTCATCCCGGCCGGCGACATCCCCACCACCCCGATTCCGGCGCCCGAGCAGCTCCACATCCTGCGCACCCGGGCCGACGAGCGCGGCGCGCTGCGTCGATAGGCGCCTCCGCTCCTGAGGCGCTGCGTCGTTAGGCGCCTCCGCTCCTGAGGCGCTGCGTCGTTAGGCGCCTCCGCTCCTGAGGCGCTGCGCCGACCGGGGAGAAATCTCTGCGGCTGCCGGGGTCAACCGTCATCATGGTGCGCCGTTCCGCCGCCGCGGCGCCACGACCACAGGAAAGGAGGGTGACATGCCCACCACCATCAACGACCGGCTCATCTCCTGGGCCAGCGACATCGACGACGAGACGATCCGGCAAGCAGAAAAGGCCGGCCGCCTTCCCATCGTGGAAGGGCACGTGGCCCTCATGCCCGACGCCCACCTCGGCCTCGGGGCCACGGTGGGCTCGGTGATCCCCACCCGGGCCGCCGTGATCCCCTCGGCTGTCGGCGTCGACATCGGCTGCGGCATGATCGCCGCCGAGCTCGACGTGCACGACCACCAGCTGCCCGACACGATCGAGCCGCTGCTGGGTCGGATCGAGCGGGCCATCCCGGCCGGGGTGGGCCGGGGGCACGGCCGGGTCGGCAACCGGGCCGACACGTGGCTCACGGCCAACAAGCCGGCCACCGACCTGGCGGAGAAGCAGGTGATGACGGCGGCCCGCCAGTTCGGCACGCTCGGCTCCGGCAACCATTTCGTCGAGGTGTGCCTCGACGAGCGGGGCCGGGTGTGGGTGGTGCTGCACTCGGGCAGCCGGGGCATCGGCAACCAACTGGCCCAGATGCACATCGCCGGGGCCAAGCAGCTGGCCCGGGAGCTCCAGCTGAACCTGGAGGACATCGATCTGGCCTATCTCACCGACGGCACGCCGGAGTTCGCGGCCTACATCGGCGACATGCTGTGGGCCCAGGACTACGCCCGGGCCAACCGGGAGCAGATGATGGACCGGGCCCTGGCGGAGGTCACCGCCTTCCTCGGGTTCGGCCGGGAGACCCGCCGGGTCAACTGCCATCACAACTTCACCCAGCGTGAGACCCACGGCGGGCAGGAGCTGTGGATCACCCGCAAGGGAGCCATCAAGGCCGGGGCCGACGACCTGGGCGTGATCCCGGGGTCGATGGGGACCCGCAGCTACATCGTGCGGGGCAAGGGCAACCCGGCGAGCTGGGAGTCGTGTTCGCACGGCGCCGGCCGTCGGCACAGCCGGACGAAGGCCAAGAAGCTGTTCACCGCCGACGATCTGGCCCGCCAGATGGAGGGCAAGGTGTGGCTGGCCGGTCGGGCCGAGGCCCTGCTCGACGAGATCCCCAGCGCCTACAAGGACATCGATCAGGTCATGGCCGACCAGACCGACCTGGTGGACGTACTCCACACGCTGCACCAGATCCTCAACTACAAGGGGGTCTGAGCGCCGCACCCCCCTCCCCGGGCGATCTGCCGGGGGAGGGGGGCGCCTTGAACGGGGCACGGCCACCGGCCACGATGGCCGGTCATCACCGCTGACTCCGCCCCCTCTTCCCCTCCGCTGCCCCTGACGGCCCGGGCCCGCCACCGCCTGGTCGTCGCCGCCCTGGCGCTCCTGGTCTCGCTCTGGCTGGTGGTGGGATTGGTCACCGTCGGCGACGAGGGCCAGGGCGAGTTCATGATCCGCCTGGTCCTCCTGCTGGCCGTGGCGCTGGGCACGGTGTGGCTGGTGGCTGCCGGGTTCGACTCCCGCCATCCAGGATCGAGCCTGTCAATGGTGGCGGCCCGGCTCCTGGGGGTGACGGTGGTGACGGCCATCGCCCTGGTCGCCACCGGCGACCCCTGGGCGTTCGCCGGCGAATCGGACAGCGCGATGAGCACCGGGGACCAGGCGGTGATCGCCGGGCTGTGGCTGGCGGCGCTGGGCGCGGCGGCGATCTTCCAGCACCGGCGACCCCCGGCCACCGTGCCCATGGGGCCGCCGCCCCCCACCGGCACCGCGGTGCCCGGGCGGGCCGCCCCCACCGGCTTGCGGGCCACGGTGCGCCGGTGGCCCCACCTGATCACCGCCGTGGCTCTCCTCGGCCCCCTGATCATGATCGAAGGCATCGTGGCCGTCTTCGGCCTCTGCGGGCTGGGTGGTACCGCCGTCGACCTCGCGGCGCTGTTGGTGCTGACGGTGCCGATCGGGTTCCCCGGCATCGGCGTCGTCAGCGACCGTCAGCTGCAGCGCCGCCTCGAAGCGGCCGCCGCCGGTGGTGACGCCGGTTGGTCGCCCGGATTCGCCGTCGCTTTCGGCACGATGGTGCTGGTCGCCGCGCTCCATCTGGCGCTGCTGATCGGGCTTCTGGCCCTGGCCGCCCTCGGCGCCGACGGGCCCCGCCAGTGCTTCAACTGACCCCGGTCCGGCACCGCGTGGTGGCCCTGGCCCTGGCCGTTCCTCCAGCACTGCTGAGCGTTGTCGGATTCGCCTCCGGGCGCGACGAGGGATGGGTCGGGACGCTGATCCGCCTCGTGCTCCTGACGACGGTGGCCGTCGCTGTCGCCCTCATGTTTCTCGTCGGCTTGGCCGTCCTGTCGTTGCCCGTCGGCCTTCCCGGCGTCGGCCTGCTCGTCGACCGCCACCGCCACGGGGCGGTTGCGCTCGCCGTCAATCCTGGCGGACCGGCTCCTGCACCGGCGCCGGTCGGGTTCGCCGTGGCGTTCGGCCGGATGGCACTGGTGGCGCTGGCCCATCTGGTGTTCGTGTTCGCCGCGCTGGCGGTGGCCACCGCCGGGTATGGCGTCGGAAGCGGGACCGACTGCTGAACCCCATCCTTGTGGGGCCAGGCGCCCGCCGGTAGGTTGCGCCGATGGCTGGCACACCGACCTCGGGGACCACACTGATCACGGGCGGCACGGTGGTGAGCGCCACCGGCCAGGCCCTCACCGAGGTGTTGTTCGACGGGGAGACGATCGTGGCCCTCCTCGCTCCCGGCTCTGAGTTGGCGCAGGCCGCCGGGCGGGGTGCCGGTGCCGTGATCGACGCCACCGGCAAGCTCGTGGTCCCCGGCGGGATCGACGCCCACACCCACATGGAGGTGCCGTTCGGCGTCACCACCGCGTCCGACACGTTCGAGACCGGCACCCGGGCCGCCGCCTGGGGCGGCACCACCACCATCATCGACTTCGCCACCCAGATGAAGGGCCAGGAGATCCGCCCCTGCCTGGAGACATGGCTGGCCAAGGCCGACGGCCAGTGCGCCATCGACTACGCCTTCCACATGATCGTGGGCGACGTCACCGAGGCCTCCCTCAAGACGATGGACGCTCTGGTGGACGAGGGCATCACCAGCTTCAAGCTGTTCATGGCCTACCCCGGCGTCTACTACGCCGACGACGGCCAGCTCCTGCGGGCCATGCAGACCGCGGCCGGCAACGGGGCCATGATCATGATGCACGCCGAGAACGGCATCGCCATCGACGTGCTGGCCGAGCAGGCCGCGGCCCGGGGCGACACCGCTCCCATCAACCACGGCTACGTGCGCCGGGCCGAGTTGGAGGCCGAGGCCACGTTCCGGGCCATCCAGCTGGCCAAGGTGGCCGGCGCCCCCCTCTACATCGTGCACCTGTCGGCGGCCGAGGCCTTGGAGGCGGTGGCCGCCGCCCGCCACCACGGGCGCAACGTGTTCGCCGAGACGTGCCCCCAGTACCTCTACCTCAACCTGGAGGATCACCTCGGCGCCCCCGGGTTCGAGGGGGCCAAGTACGTGTGCTCCACCCCGCTGCGGTCCAAGCACGGCCCCCACCAGCGCGACCTGTGGCAGGGCCTGCGCACCAACAACCTGGCCGTGGTGGCCACCGACCACTGCCCGTTCTGCTTCAAGGACCAGAAGGACCTGGGCCTCCAGGACTTCCGGGACATCCCCAACGGAATCGGGGGTGTCGAGCACCGTATGGACCTGATCTGGCAGGGGGTGGTGGCGGGCGAGCTCACCGTCGAGCGGTGGGTGGAGGTGTGCTCCACCACGCCGGCCCGCATGTTCGGCCTCTACGGTCGCAAGGGCGTGATCGCCCCCGGGGCCGACGCCGACATCGTGCTCTACGACCCCGCTGGCACGACCACCATCGGGGTGGCCACCCACCACATGAACATGGACTACTCGGCCTACGAGGGCACGGTGGTGCAGGGGCGGGTCGACACCGTGATCAGCCGGGGCCGCACGATCATCGCCGACGGCGCCTACCACGGCCGCACCGGCCACGGCCGCTACCTCACCCGGAGCCTCTCGCAGTACCTGACCTGAGCTGTGCTGTTCGGGGGCTGCGCCCCCGTCGCTCGGCTGGCGCCTCGCTCCCCCATCCCGCTGGGGCCCCATCCCCATCGGGCGCCCGGTCCCAGCGCCCATGTCGACGCACCCTTTCGGTGCACCGCCCACCGGTGGTTCCGCCTGCACCGGCGGGTGGTGCGCTGCGCACCGGGTGTGGACGGAGTCGCCGGTGGTTTGTGGCGCACCGAGTGCGTGGGGCGCCACAGCCGTGGTGCGGGGACGCCACCGGTGGTGTCTGGCACACCGGTGCGTAGAGCGCCACGGCCGGGCGCCTTGGGTGCCGGTGGGAGGGCTGTGGCACCATGGATGTATGAAGGGGACCTACACCGTGACGATGGGGGCGCACGGGCACATCGAGGTGCCCGAGAGCGTCCGGGAACGAGCCGGCCTGCACGAGGGCGCCACCCTCGTGCTGCTGGAGACGTCCAACGGGATCGTGCTGCTCACCCGGGACCAGCTCCTGGAGCGGGTACGGCGTGAGCTCGAAGGGATGGATCTGGTCGGCGACCTGCTGACCGAGCGCCGCATCGCCGGCCAACACGAAGCGGCCTGAGGGGAACGACGCCATGAGCGCGGTGCTCGACGCCTCGGCCCTGCTGGCCTTCCTCCAAGGGGAGCCGGGGGCCGCCTTGGTGGAGGCGGAACTGGTGGACGGCTCGGTGTGCGGGGCCCTGGCCTGGGCCGAGGTGGCCCAGCGGGTGGTGGCCCGGGGACGTGACTGGGAGCTGGTGCGGGCCCTGTTCGGCACCTACCGCCTGTCGGTGGTGCCGGTGGGCCCGGAAGACGCCGACTGGGCCGCCCGCCGCTGGCGCCCCGACGACGGCCTGTCTCTGTCCGACCTGCTGTCGCTGGCTCTGGCCGGCCGCCTCGGCGCCCCGCTGGTGACGGCCGAGTCGGCCCGCGAGGCGGCGGCCCAGGTCACCGCCATCCGCCAATAATCGCCCCGGCCCGCGGGTCGGGACGCTCAGGTGAAGGCGTAGGCGGTGGGGTCGGGGGATCGGGTGTCGTTCCAGAACTCGAGGAGCGACTTGGGGGCGATGGCGATCACCCGGTCCCGGTCGCCCCGGTACCAGTTGTCGAACGTGGTGAGGCTCTGCACGAAGTGGGGCAGCCGCTCCAGCAGATCCTGCTGGTAGGCCGACAGCGCCTCCGGCGTCACCGTCATGGCCGTGGCCCCCCGCTCGAACAGCAGCCGCAGCGACTCCACGATGTACCGCACGTGGCACTCGGCGAACAGCATCCCGTTCCCGCCGTGGCCCAGGATCCCGTTGGGGCCGGGGGTGATGAACAGGTTGGGGGCGTCGGCCGCCGCCACCCCGAGGTAGGCCTCGGGCTCGGCCTCCATCCGGGCCGTGATGTCCACCCCGCCGGTGCCGGTCACCTGGATCGGCCACAGCACCTTGTCGGCCTGGAACCCGGTGGCGTACACCAGCACGTCGAGGTCGTCGTGGCCGGCCCGGGTGCGCACCCCCGCCTCGTCGATCTCCACGATGGGCGACGTCTCCAGCCGCACGTTGGGCCGGCGCAGCGCCTGGTACCAGCCGTTGTCGACGATCAGCCGCTTGCCGTAGGGCGGGAAGTTGGGCAGGCACTTGGCCATCAGGTCGGGCCGGTCGCCCACCTGGGTCTCGAGGTACTCGGTGAGCTGGGCTCTGAACCGGTCGTTGGCGGCGTTGACCGAGCGGTCGAGGTGGGGCCACTCGGGGTCCACGGTGACCATCGGCGTCACCCCGTCGCCGAACTTCCAGCCCTCGCTGAACCGGTGCCACTCCCGGTACATGGGCACCTGGAACAGGGCCTTCTCGATCCCCTCCAGGAACTTGCCGTACTTGGGATGCGACATCATCCAGTGGGCGCTGCGCTGGTACACCACCAGGCTGTCGACGATCGGTGAGATGGCCGGCACCACCTGGTTGGCGCTGGCCCCGGTGCCGATCACACCCACCCGCTTGCCCGTCAGGTCCACGCTCTTGTCCCACAGGGCGGTGTGCAGGGCCGGGCCGGCGAACGTCTCCCGCCCCGCGATGTCGGGCAGCTTGGGGACCCGCAGGATGCCCATGGCCGCCACCACGGCGTGGGCCGTGAGCTGCTCGGTGGCCCCGGTGATCGTGTCCTTGACGTCGACCAGCCAGGCCCCGGCGGCCCCGCTCCACGTCATCCGCTCCACCTCGGTGTTGAGGCGCAGCCGGTCGTTCAACCCGCTCTGCTCGGCCGTCTGCTTCACGTAGCGCAGGAGCTCGGGCTGGTGGCTGAAGTGCTCGGGCCAGTCGGGGTCGGGATCGAACGAGTAGGAGTAGAGCATGCTCGGGGTGTCGACCCGGCACCCCGGATACTGGTTCACGTACCACGTGCCCCCGGGCTCGGCGTTGCGCTCCACCACCGTGAAGTTCGTGAGGCCGAGCTGGTTCAGCACCCGGGCCATCAGCACCCCGGTGACCCCGGCCCCGACGATCAGCGCGTGGAACCCGTCGGGCGGGCTCAGTGGTGCCGGCGGCTCCACCGGCCCCACACCGGCCTGCTCCCGGGCCAGCGGCCGGTAGGCGGCCGGTACCTCGGCCCCCACGGCGTGGTTCATGGCCGCCTGCAGCACCTCGTCGGTGGGCGGCTGGGGCGTCTTCTCCCCCGACAGGTAGGGGGGCAGCACCTCGGCCGCCTTGGCCTCGATCTGGTCCCGGTCCCGGAGGTCGGGCACGGCGTTCGGATCGGCCGCCAGGTGGGTGACGACAGCGGCCAGGGTCCGCCGGTCGGCGTGGGCCAGGATCTCGTCGAGCGTGAAGTCGGGCATCACCCAGTTCTAATCGAGGGGGCGGGTGGGGCCGAAACCGGTTTGCGGCCCCGGGCCTTGGCCGGCCTCAGAAGCAGAACACGGGGCTGGCTTCGGCCTGGGCCACGGCCATCAGCGTCACGAACCCGGCCAGCACGGCCACCGCAACCCACGGCACCATCAGCCCCACGTGGATGCGCCGGCTCAGGTGGGCGACGATGGCGGGCACGGCCGTCCACAGCGCGCCGACGGCGCCCAGGCCCGCCTTCAGCTGGAGGGTTCTACCATCGTCGATCGGCTGGCCGCAGCTGGTGGCCAGCCCCAGGGCCAGGAACAGGGTGGCCGCCCCGGCCAGGACGGTGGCCAAGGCGAAGGCCAGCACACCGCCCAGCTGGGCCAGCACCGGATGACGGTGGGGCAGCGTCGGCGGCACCCAGGGCCCGGCGGGCGGCGGGGTGAAAGGAGGAAGATCGCTGATCACCCGATCAGTGTCGACCGCCGGTGGGTCGGGGTGAATGGGGGGTGGCCCTCAGCCGCCCCTGGGGGCTCGGCCCGGCGCGCTAGTCTCCGGCTTTCCGGGCGCTCGGTCGGGCGGCCGGAGAGGAGAGGTGCCCATGGCTGAACCGTCGACGACGACGCCTTGCGTGGTGTGCGGGCGGGTGCCCACCCGGGCCGAGTCGATCCGGCGCCACGTGGGCATGATCGTGATGCAGCGCTTCGTGAAGCTGAAGCAGCCCCTGTGCCGGGAGCACGGGGTGGAGATCACCAACACCTACCTGCGCAAGACCCTGATCGAGGGCTGGTGGGGCTTCATCAGCTTCTTCCTGAACTTCTTCACGGTGGGCAACGACCTGGTGGTTCTGTTCCGCTACCGGGCGCTGGGTGAGCCGCAGCCACTGGTCGGCGGCCCCGCTCCGGCTCCCACCCCGCCCCCGGCTCCGGCCGCCGCTCCGGCTACGGCCGCGGCTCCGGCTCCCACCCCGGCTACGGCCGCAGCGACGGGGTGGTACCCCGACCCGTCGGGCCGATTCGAGCACCGCTGGCACGACGGCCAGAATTGGACGTCGACCGTGGCCACCCAGGGCCAGCAGTACGACGATCCGGTTCCGGGCTGATCCCCGGGAACCCGATCGGGAACGGAGCAGGCAGGTATGAGCAGCAGGACGGCGGCCGAGGTGCTGGCGGGGCTCGACCATCCCATCGTCGACGGCGACGGGCACTGGGTGGAGTACCAGCCGGTGGTGATGGAGGCCATGCGCCGCATCGGGGGCGACATCGCCGCCGAGGGCTTCACCCGGTTCGGGCAGATGATCGGCGACAACGTGGCCCTCACCACGGCCCAGCGCCGGGCCCGCAACCTGGGCCACGAGGCGTTCTGGGCGGTGCCCACGGCCAACACGCTCGACCGGGCCACAGCCATGATGCCGGCCCTGCTCAACGACCGGCTCGACGAGCTCGGCATCGACTTCACCGTCCTCTACCCCACCCAGGGCCTCGGCATCGTCAACATCCGCTTCGACGACGACATGCGCCGGGCCGCCTGCCGGGCCTACAACACGTTCACCGCCGAGTACTTCGCCCCCTTCGCCCGGCGGATGACGCCGGCCGCCGTCATCCCCATGTACTCGCCGGAGGAGGCCATCGCCGAGCTCGATCACGCCGTGGGCGAGCTGGGCATGAAGGTCGCCATGTTCGGCTCGATGATCCCCCGTCCGCTGGGTCCCCCCGTCGAGGGGGCCGACGGGCCGGTGGAGAGCGTATGGCTCGACGTCCTGGGGCTCGACTCGGCCCACGACTACGACCCGGTGTGGCAGCGGTGTCGGGAGCTGGGGATCTCGCCGTCGTTCCACGCCAACGGGCGGGGTGTCGGGTTCGGCCTGCGGGCCGCCCCGTCGAACTTCACCTACAACCACATCGGCCACTTCGCCGCCGCCGGCGAGGCGGTGTGCAAGGCCCTGTTCTTCGGCGGGGTGACCCACCGGTTCCCCGACCTCCGCTTCGCCTTCCTCGAAGGTGGGGTGGCCTGGGCCTGCCAGCTGCTGAACGACCTGGTGGAGCATTGGGAGCTGCGCAACGCCGACGCCCTGACCCGCCTCGACCCCCGCCGGCTCGATCACAACCAGCTCAACGATCTGGGCCGGCGCTACGGCACACCTGACATGCAACAGGCGCTGGCCGCCCGCATGGGCCGCCCGCCGAGTGAGAAGGCCGGCCTGGTGGGCGGGCGCCCCGCCCCCGACGATTTCGCCGCCTGCGGCATCACCAGCGTGGACGACATCCGCCAGCGGTTCGTGGAACCGTTCTGGTTCGGCTGCGAGGCCGAAGACCGGCTCAGCACGTTCGCCTTCAAGAGCGACTACCTCCCGCTGGAGGCCACGCTCAACGCCACGCTGGGATCCGACATCGGCCACTTCGACGTGACCGACATGGCCCGGGTGATCCCCGAAGCCTACGAGATGGTGGACGACGGGCTGATGACGCCGGAGGACTTCCGCCGCTTCGCCTTCACCAACACCGTCCGCTTCTTCGGCGGCGGCAACCCCCGGTTCTTCGAGGGCACGTCGGTGGAAGCCGAGGCGGCGGCCGTGCTCGCGGCGGAGGCCTGACCGGGCCGTGGGCCCGGCTCCGGCCGGTTGGCTAGTGTCGGACCCCATGGACATCGGACTGCTGGCGTTCCCCTCCGACATCACCGTGCATCCGGCCGAGCTGGCCCGGGAGGCCGAGGACCGGGGCTTCGAGTCGATTTTCTACCCCGAGCACAGCCACCTTCCGGTGGACTCCGGGCCGTGGCCCGGCGGGCCGGTGATCCCCGACCACTACGCCCACGGCCTCGACCTGTTCGCCGCCCTGGGGGCGGCGGCCGCCGTCACCACCCGGATCAGGCTGGGCAGCGGAATCTGCCTCGTCCCCCAGCACGACGCCATTTGGCTGGCCCGCCAGGTGGCCACGATCGACCACCTGTCGAACGGGCGGTTCGTGTTCGGCATCGGGTTCGGGTGGAACCGCCCGGAGCTGGCCAACCACGGCGTGGTGTTCGCCGACCGGCGGGACATGACCCGGGAGCACATCGCCGCCATGCGCACCCTGTGGTCGCCCGACGAGATCGTCAGCTTCGAGGGTCGGTGGACGAGCTTCGGCCCGAGCCGGGCCTTCCCCAAGCCGGTGCAGGCCGGCGGCCCGCCGATCCTGATCGCGGCCGGGGCCGGGCCCAAGCTGCGGGCGGCGGTGGCCGAGTACGCCGACGGCTGGGGCCCCATCCAGGGCCGCAACGCCATCGTGGACGAGCTGCCCGCCCTGCGCCAGGCGTGGGCCGACGCCGGGCGCGACCCGGCGGCGCTGCAGATCACGGTGTTCGGGGCCGACCCGTCGCCGGCCAATCTGGAGGCGCTGGAGGCGGCTGGGGTGCAGCGGGCCGGGCTCGGTCTGCCGGTGGCGGGGCGGGACAAGATGCTGGCGGCCATGGACCGCCACGCCGCCCTGCTCGCCCGCTGAGCTGGCCCGCCGAACTGGTGCCGGGCCGAACTCGGTGCACTTATGGTCTCGTATCGACCAAAAGTCCACCGAGTTCGTTCGTGGTGCACTTTTGGTCAACCGGTGGCGAGCCGTTTCGGCCCCGGTGACTGGGCTTCGGTAGTGTCGCGCTCGTGCCCGACGTGCGTGCCCGCTATCCCGAGCTGATCCGGCTGGCCGAGGCCGGCAGCAACTCACCGCCCACGATCGTGGGCCAGGCCTGCGGGGCCTGCGGCCGCCGCTCGTTCCCGCCCGACCCCTACGGCTGCGAGGCGTGCGGCGCCACCGTGGACCGGCTGGCCCGCACCGAGCTGGCCGCCACCGGCATGATCCACGCCGTGGCCACCGTCCACCGCCACCACCATCCCCGGCCGGAGACCCCGTTCACCGTGGCCACGATCGTGCTCGACGACGGTGTCACCCTCAAGGGTGTGCTCACCGGCGACACGGCGGACGCCGGGGTGGGCACGCGGGTGCGGGGGGTCACCGTGCCGTGGGACACCGACGACGACGGCACCGAGGTGGTCGACCTCCGCTTCGAGCCCGTGGCCAGCCGAGAGCTGAATCGAGGGGGACGAACAGATGGGACGCAACCTGTTGGCCGAGCGGCCGACCTACGTGGTGGGCATCGGCCTCCACCGCTACCAGCACAAGACCGACACCACCTACGTGCAGCTGGGCCTCACCGCCGTGCGGGCGGCCCTGGCCGACGCCGGCATCACCTGGCCCGACGTCGAGACCGCCTACACCGGCACCGCCCTGCTGGGCATGGGGGCCAGCCGGATCATGCTGAGCCGCCTGGGCGCCACCGGCATTCCCATGGCCCAGGTGGAGAACGCCTCGGCCTCGGGGTCCACCGCCGTGGCCCAGGCCTGCCTCGACGTGGCCTCCGGCCGCACCGACGTGGCCCTCGCCCTCGGGGTCGACAAGCCCCGGGGCGGCCTGCCCATGGCCCCGTCCGAGGCCGGCATCTCCAACCTGGAGGGCGGCACCGTGGTGCCGTTCACCCACTTCGCCCTCCTGGCCAGCGAGTACATGGCGGCCCACGGCGTCACCCCGGAGCAGGTGGCCGGCGTGGCCCTCAAGAACCACCGCAACGGGGCCCGCAACCCGTTCGCCCAGCGCCAGCAGGTGCGCTCCATGGAGGAGATCATGGCCGACCCCATCTCGGGGTCGATGACCCGTCTTCAGTGCTGCCCGGTGGGGGAGGGGGCGTCGGCCGTGATCGTCGCCTCCGACGACGGGATCAGCCGGCTCGGCCTCGACCGGTCCCGGGCGGTGCGGGTGCTGGCCTCGGCCACCCGGAGCGAGGGCCTCTACCCGCCGGGCGTCGGGATCGACGCCGCCCTCACGGTGGAGACGGCCCAGGCCGCCTTCGCCCAGGCCGGCGTCGGCCCTCTCGACATGGACGTGCTCGAGGTCCACGACGCCTTCAGCATCGAAGAGCTGCTCTACACCGAGGCCCTCGGGTTCTGTGAGCCGGGCCAGGCGGCGTCGCTGGTGCAGTCGGGCGACTTCGACCTGGGCGGACGGTGCGCCGTCAGCCCGTCGGGCGGTCTGCTGGCCATGGGCCACCCCATCGGCCCCACCGGCACCGGGCAGGTGGCCGAGGTGACCCGTCAGCTGCGGGGCGAGGCCGGCGACCGCCAGCAGCCCGGTGCCCGCCTCGGCCTCACCCACATGGTGGGCGTGGGCGCGGTGTGCGTGGTCCACGTCCTGCAACGGCCCGGCGCCTGACCGGCTCCCCGCCCCAACTTTTCACCCGGGGCGCCGCCGGCGATCGTCTCCGTCCGGAGTTCGGCCCGGCCCCGAACTTCTCACCCACACCCTCGCCTACGACGCCCTGCGTGAAAAGTTCGGGGCTGGGCCGAGGTGGCAGCCCGTCAGCCGGTGGACGCGGGGAGCAGGGGGGCGAGGAAGGCGTCGAGCTCGGGGGTCAGGCGTTCGGCGGCGGCCACGCTGAGGTGGCTGTCGTCGCGCCAGATCACGGTGCCGTCGGGCTCCAGAAGGGGACACGCCTGGTTGGGGCACAGCGTCGGGATCAGGTTCAGCTCGGCCGGGCGGAGCTCGGCCGGCACGGCGGCGAACGCCTCCTGAGTCCAGGCCCGCTGGTCGTCGGGGGCCCGGGTGGCGTCGTCGTAGGGGGTGATGCACTCGGCCTCGCTGCTCCGGGCCAGGCAGTCGACCGGGTCACTGGCCTGGAGGGGCAGGGGGTGGATCCAGGCCGTGGGGTAGCCGGCGGTGACGGTGCGCAGCACGTCCTCGGTGGCGCCCACCCACAGGGCCTCCCGTCGCTCGGTGCTGGCGGCGGCCCCGCTCGGCTCCAGGATCGTGTTGGCGTAGTGGGCGGCCATGGCCACCAGGATCACGTCGGGGTGCAGGGCGTCGATGGCGGCCCGGGTGTTGTCGCGGAACCGGGTACAGGCCTCGGTGTCGATCACCCCGACGGCCTGCACCGCCGGCAGCGGGCACCCGCCCCGTGACCGTAGGGTCACGGCGTAGCCCCGGTCCTTGCCGATCCGGTCGAGCGCCGGGAGCCAGTGCTCGCCGTGGGAGTCGCCCAGCACGAGGATGCGGTGGTCCGAGGTCTTGTCGCCGAAGGTGCAGTCCTCGTTGAGGAGGGCGAGATCGTCGCTGGCGCAGTGGAAGCCGGCAAGCGGCTCCTCGTACCACACGTCGGTGGCGGCCCGGAGGGTGGCCAGGCGGGGGTCGTCGGCGTCGGCCCGGCTGGCCAGGCCCAGCCCCAGCGCTCCCACCAGCGCCACCGCGGTGACGCCGGCCCCCAACCGGTAGCTCGCCGGGTTGGGCCGGAACCGGGCGGCGTAGCGCACCGGGTTCTCCACCAGGTGGTGGGTGACGGCCGCCGCCCCCAGGCTGGCCACCACCAGGCCCAGGCGGGTGGCCGGTGTGGTGGAGCGGCGCAGCTCCTGGCCCAGCACCAGGAACGGCCAGTGCCACAGATACCAGCTGTACGACAGGCGACCGATGTACTGCACGGGGGCCAGGCCCAACAGGTGGCCCCCCACCGACGCCGGCCGCACCTCGGCCACCAGGAACAGCACCGTGCCCACCACCGGGAACAGCCCGTAGGGGGCGGGGAAGGCCGACGCCGGCTCGATCACCAGCAGGCTGACCAGGATGATCACCAGGCCCAGGGCGGCCAGCGCCAGGCGGGCCGGGTCGGGCCAGGAGCGGGCGATGCCGCCGGGCCGGAGGCGGGCCAGGCTCACCAGCAGGGCCCCGGCCCCGAACTCCCAGGCCCGCGACACGGTGGAGTAGTAGGCGGTGGTGGCGGCGTGGGCGCTCACCCAGGCCGAGTAGCCGAGCGAGGCCACCACCACGGCCCCGATCACCGCCGGCACCAGGCGCCGGCCCCGCTCCGGCCCGTAGCGGCGGGCGGCCCAGGCCAGCCCGGCGAACAGCAGCGGCCACACCACGTAGAACTGCTCCTCCACCGAGAGCGACCAGTAGTGGAGCAGGGGGTTGGTGCGGACGTCGGCAGCGAAGTAGTCGCTGGCCTGGGAGGCGAAGAAGATGTTGGCCCCGTAGAGGGAGGTGGCCGCCGCCGTGCGGCTCAGGTACGACCACCGCAGGGGCGAGCCGGCCACCCAGCTGACGGCCACCACGGCCACCACCACCAGAGCCGAGGCCGGGAGCAGGCGGCGGATACGGCGGGCCCAGAACCGGCCCAGGCGCACCCGCCCCGCCGCGCCGTCGAGCTCGTCGAGCAACACCCCGGTGATGAGGAACCCCGAGAGCACGAAGAACACGTCGACACCCACGAAGCCGGCCTCGAACCGGGGGGCCCGCATGTGGAACAGGACCACCAGTCCCACGGCCAGGGCCCGGAGGGCGTCGATGTCGGTCCGGTGCCCGCTGGCGTGGGGGTCGGACGGGGAGGGCGCGCCCCCGGACGGGTGCATCGTCGTCGCCGTCTCGCTCACCCCGCCAGCCTCCCGGCGGCGGGGACAGGAACTCACCGAACGAGACCGGACCGCGCGCCGCCGGGCAGTGTACCGGCGTGTCCCGTTGCCGCCGGACGCGGGCGGGCGGCGGCCGGGGCGGCGCGGCTAGGGTGCGGCTCCAGTCGCAGCCGAGTCGACCACGAGGGGGACTGATCAGCCATGGAGTTCGGAGTGCACCTGCCCGATGCCGGGGGTATGGCCCAGCGGGAGCCGTTCCTGGCCTACTGCCGGGCGGCCGAGGACCACGGGTACGAGTCGGTGTGGGCCAGCGACCACATCGCCTGGCCCGACGTGGAGTCGATCGCGTCGCAGTATCCCTATGGGGACAACTCGGGGTTCCCGTCACCCGGAAGCGCCTGGCTCGACTGCATCGGCTCGCTCACCTTCGCCGCCGCCGCCACCGAGCGCGTGCGGCTCGGGACCACGGTGCTGATCATCGGCTACCGGCCCGCCATCCAGCAGGCCAAGGCGTGGGCCACGCTCGACGTGCTGTCGGGCGGGCGGGCCATCCTCGGCGTGGGAGTGGGCTGGATGAAAGAGGAGTTCGAGGCCATCGGCATGCCGTGGGACGAGCGGGGGGCCCGGGCCGACGAGTTCCTCGAGGTCTTCGAGAAGCTCTGGGCCGACGAGCGCGTCACCCATGAGGGCCGGTTCGACCAGTTCGGCCCGATCGGCTTCTCCCCCAAGCCGGTCAACGGCCGCATCCCGGTGTGGGTGGGCGGCCACACCCGCCCGGCCTTCCGCCGCACCGCCCGCCACGGTGACGCCTTCCACGCCGCCTTCACCCCGCCGGCCGAGCTGGCCGCCATGTTCGACGCCGTGACGGCCGAGTGCGAGGCCATCGGCCGCAACCCGGCCGAGGTGGAACGCACGATGCTGCACCGGGTGCTGTTCGACCACGAGGCGGAGGGCGCCATCAGCGGCTCGGTCGAACGCATCGTCGACCAGATCGGTGGGTACGCCGCCCTCGGCGTGAGCCATATGGCCGTCTTCTTCCTCCAGCGGGGCGGGGTGGAGGCCCGGCTGGAGGCCATCCAACGGTTCGCCGAGGAGGTCCGCCCCCAGCTCGGATGAGCGGCCTGCCCGTTCGGAGCCTGAGCCGTACTGAGTACGGCTCAGGCTCCTGATTTCGGGACGGAGTGACGGTCAGGGCTGGAAGTGGAGGCGGTGGCCGGGGCGGGGCCAGGTGGTGGTCTTCAGCGTGCCGGTCTTGGAGCAGGTGACGTAGGCCGTCCGCATGTCGGGGCCGCCGAAGCACACGTTGGTGGTGAGCCCGTCGCCCGAGGGGACGTGGGTGGTGGTGCCGTCGGGGGCGACGTCGGTCACGCCGCCGTTGCGGATGGTGGCCACGCACACGTGGTCTTCGGAGTCGACGGCCAGGGAGTCGAGCAACTGCTCGCCCGGCAGGCCCACCAGCAGCCGGCCCCGGGTGTGGCGGCCGTAGGGCCGCACCAGCTGGCCCGGCGACTCGATGTCGAACACCCGCACCCGGCCGGTGTGGGTCTCGGCCACGTAGAGGCGGCTGTCGTCGGGCGACAGGCCGATCCCGTTGGGGGCCTCCACCGGGTAGATGGCCTCCTCGATGAACGAGCCGTCGGGCTTGGCGTAGTAGATGCCGCCGTGGTCTCGCTGGCGGTCCCACTGCTTGCCGTGGTCGGTGAACCAGAACCCGCCGGTGGCGTCGAACACGATGTCGTTGGGGGCCGACAGCTTGTGCCCGTTGGCCTCGGTGTACAGCGTCTCCACCGTGCCCGTCTCGGGGTCGACGGCCTGGATCGAGCCGCCGACGTAGCTGTCGTTGCTCTCCAGGATCTGGGTCCGGCCGTCGGGGCCCTTGCGGGTGTCGAAGCCGCCGTTGTTGCACACGTAGATCCGGCCGTCGGGGCCGAAGGCGATGCCGTTGGGACCGCCGCCGGTGTCGGCCACCACCGTGACGGAACCGTCGGTGCCCACCCGGCTCACCGTGCCCCGGGCGATCTCCACCAGGATCACGCTGCCGTCGGGCATGGCGATCGGTCCTTCGGGGAAATCCAGTCCCTCGGCCATGATCTCCATCGGTCGAACCCCCTCGTGTTCTGCTTGATCGTTTGAGTGGGCCCGACGCTAAACCGCCCACCGTACCGCCGGCAAAGGCTCCCCTGAGGGCCCCCTCAGCTGGGCAGGTGGTCGGGCAGGGTGATCAGCACCAGATCGGTGGCTGGTTGGCGTTCGGGCCCGGGCAGGGGGCTGAGCTGTCGGCGTCGGCCGACCACCTGGATCAGCACCGGGCCGGCGTCGACGGTGTGGGCCACGCCCTTGGCCCGCACGACGGTGCCGGTGGCCCGGGCCATCTCCGCATCCAGCCAGGCGGCCAGCCCGGCCCGGCCGAGCCCAGCCGGGATCGGCACCAGGCGGGTCTGGTGGGCGTCGAACAGGCTGGGCTGGGCCGGCGCCGGCGGTGGCCCGTGGGGAGACCGGCCCCCGAGGGCCAGGAACCGGCCGAGCGCGCCGGTGCCCAGCCGGTCGGGCCCAGCCGGGTAGACCGGTGTCCCGGGCGCCAACCGGCCCAGCTCGGCCCGGGCCCGCTCGGCCCCCGCCGGGTCGACCAGGTCGGTCCGGGTGAGGATGAGCAGGTCGGCGGCGGCCACCTGGTTGCGCAGATGGACCTGGATCCAGGCCGGCAGGTCCTCACCGGTGAGCTGGTCGGCGCCGACCACAACCACCAGACCGTCGAGGGCGAAGCCGGCGCTGGCCCCCCAGGGCAGCATGCGCTCCGGTTCGGCCACGCCGCTCAGCTCGACCAGCACGTGATCGGGCGGGGTGGGGCGGGACCGCAGCAGATCGAAGGCGGCCCCCATCTCCTCGATCGAGGAGCAGCAGATACAGCCGTTGGTCAGCTCGATGGTGTCGCCATGACGGCGGCGGATGAGCGCGGCATCGATGTTGACCGCCCCTGCGTCGTTCACGATCACGGCCACCGGCCGGTCGGCCTGGGCCAGCACGGCGTTGATGGTGGTGGTCTTGCCGGCCCCCAGGTAGCCGCCCACGAACGTGATCGGCACCCGCCGGCCGTCCCACGGTAGGTAGTCTGGCTCCTGGTACGGCACGCCGGTCGACTCTAGACGTTTCGCCGTAGGCGATACTCGAGGACCCGAAGGGACACCCCAACGGGCCGCCGGCCCGGCGGCGAGCGCCCCTGCGACGCTCGAAACTGGTCGCCGATTCCTCCCGCCCGAGCCCCTGCCCTAGCCTCCGGCGGAGCAAGCCGAACGCGACGACGAGGAGTTCACGATGGGACGGTTGGACGGCAAGGTGGCGATCGTGACCGGCGGGGCCCGGGGCCAGGGCGAGGCCGAGGTGCGGCTGTTCGCCGCCGAAGGGGCCAAGGTCGTGGTCTCCGACGTGCGGGCGGATCTGGGCCAGGCCCTGGCCGACGAGCTGGGCGGCGACGTCGCCTTCTTCCGCCACGACGTGTCGCAGGAGGAGGAGTGGGACGCCGCCGTGGCCTTCACGACCGAGCGGTTCGGCCCGCCCACCGTGCTGGTGAACAACGCCGGTATCGCCCTCGGCGGCCCCATCGCCCAGCACTCCCTGGAGGACTTCGAGCGCCTGGTGGCTGTGAACCAGGTTGGCGTGTTCCTCGGCACCAAGGCCGTGATCGCCCCCATGACGGCGGCCGGCGGCGGCTCGATCGTCAACATCTCCTCCGGCGCCGGCCTCCGGGCCACGAAGTACCTGATCGGCTACGCCGCCACCAAGTACGCCGTCACCGGGATGACGGCCTGCGCCGCCCTGGAGCTGGCCCGCCACAACATCCGGGTCAACTCGATCCACCCCGGCGTGATCGACACCCCCATGCTGGGGGTCAACACCACCGAGATGAACGCCGGCATGATCAAGGGCACCCCCATGCGGCGCATGGGCGAGCCGATCGAGATCGCCCGGGTGGCCCTGTTCCTGGCGTCCGACGAGGCGTCGTACATGACCGGGGCCCACGTGCCGGTGGACGGCGGCGTCACGGTCTAGGTCGGCGCCCGGTCCGCGCACCCGACCCACCTGGGCCGGGCCGGGTGCGCCGTGCCAGGATGACCCGATGGACGTCGGCTTCTTCACCATGAACACCGACCGGTCGATCGCCATCGACCGGCTGGCCCGAGAGCTCGAGGCCCGGGGCTACGAGTCGCTGTGGGTGGGCGAGCACAGCCACATCCCGGTGCGCCAGGAGACCCCGTACCCCGGCGGCGGCGACCTGCCCGAGGCCTACACCCGCATGGCCGACCCGTTCGTGTCGCTCATGGCCGCCGGGGCCGTTGCCCCCGCCCTCAAGCTCGGCACCGGCGTGTGTCTCATCCTGGAGCGAGACCTGATCGCCACGGCCAAGGAGACGGCCACCCTCGACCGGCTGAGCAACGGCCGCCTCATCCTCGGCGTGGGGTGCGGCTGGAACGTGGAGGAGCTGCGGAACCACCAGCCCGACCTCCGCTTCACCCACCGCTACGGCGCCATGCGGGAACGGGTGGCCGCCCTCAAGGCCCTGTGGACCGAGGATCAGGCCGAATACCACGGCACCCACGTCAACTTCGACCCCATCCTGAGCTACCCCAAGCCGGTCCAGACCCCGCACCCGCCGGTGATGCTGGGCAACTGGGGGGCCGTGGGCCTGCGCCATGTGATCGAGTACGCCGACGAGTGGGGCCCGGTCGACTCGTTCTTCGACGATCCCGTGGCCGGCGTGCGAACGTTCCGCCAGCAGTGTGAAGACGCCGGGCGCGACCCCGACACCGTGCCCATCACGATCTTCGCCACCGGTCACCCCACGATGGAGAAGCTCCAGGCGTACTCCGATGCCGGGGCGGTGCGGGTGGTGCTCGGCACCGGGCACCCCGCCATCCATCGGGAAGACAAGGCCATCCCCTTCCTCGATCGCTACGCCCCCGCCATCGCCGAGCTGGCATGACGGCTGCCGACGGGGCGGCAACTTCCGCCGACAGGGCGGCGGTGGACACCTCGGTGCGCACCCGTCACCCGATCGCCGAGGTGATGGCCGATCCGTCGTACCGGGCGTTCTGGCTGTCGTCGTTCCTGTCGTCGATCATCTTCGGCGGGGCCCGCTTCGCCTGGGTGTGGGTGGTGCTGGAGGCCACCGACTCCCCGGCCGACGCCGCCCTGGCCGGGGGCATCGCCCTCGGCCTGCCCAACCTGTTGTTCAGCCTGCCGGTGGGGGCCTACGCCGACCGGTTCGACCGGCGCCGCATGGTGCTGGGGGCGTCGGCCTTCGCCACCGCCGTGCTCCTCGTCACCGCCACCCTGGCTGCCTTCGACCACCTCACGCTGGTGGCCGCCCTGGCCACCGCCTTCGCCCTCGGCATCACGGTGTCGATCGTGCAGCCGGTGCAGACGGCGATGGTGCCCCAGCTCGTGCCACCCCGTCTCCACCTCACCGGTATCGCCCTCCAGAACCTGTCGCTCCAGTCGTCGTTCTTCGTTGGCTCGCTCGTGACCGGGGCCCTGATCGACCTCACCGGGGCGGCGGCCACGTTCCTGGTCCTGGCCGCCCTCCAGGCCGCCAGCGGTCTGTTCATGCTGCCCATCAAGTTCCGGGCGGCCGACGTGGCCCGCCCCGCCGTCGCCCGGCCCACGCTGGGCCGCTCGATCAGGGACGGGCTGTCCTACACCCTGCGCCACCAGCCGCTGCGCAGCCTGGCCATCGCCAACTTCGTGATCGGGCTGGTGAGCGCGTCCACCGCCATCCTCTTGCCCGAGGTGGCCCGGGACGAACTGGGCAAGGGCGCCTTCTTCGCCTCGGCCCTGGTGGCCGGCATCATCCCCGGCATGGTGATCACCACCTTCTGGCTGGCGTCGAAGCCGGGGCTGGGGGGCCGGGGCCGCCTGGCCATCGTCGGGCTGTTCTCGGTGGTGCCCCTCATGGTGATCAGCGGGCTGTCCAAGAACTATTGGCTGACCCTGGGCAACGTGCTGTTCTGGGGGGTGCCGATGGGCTTCATGGCCACCCTGCTCCGCCAGCTCACCCAGGAGGCCACGAGCGACGAGATGATGGGCCGGGTGATGAGCGTGGTGCACCTCTTCAGCCGGGGCACGTTGCCGGTGGCGTCGCTCGGCCTGCTGTTCCTCACCAAGGCGGTGCCGGCCCACGACGGGCTGGTGGTGGTGGGGTGCGGGGTGGCCCTGATCGCCACCGGAATCGCCAGTACCCCGGCCGTGCGCAGGCTGTAGTCTCCGACGATCGACGCCCGCTCCCACCCCCAGGCCGCCCTACCGGCCGAGATCACCGCTGCCCTCGACGATCTGGCCGAGGCGTTCCGGGCCCGCCACGACGCCCCGTCCACCGTGCTGGCCATCGCCGCCGCAGACGGTCTCGTGCATGTCTCCGGTGTCACCCACCCGTCGCTCGACGGCACGGCGGCCGCCGGGCACCCGGCGCCGGGTCCCGCCACGGCCTACCGCATCGCCTCCATGACCAAGTCGTTCACGGCGGCCGCCCTCCTCCAGCTGCGCGACCGGGGCCGCCTCCACCTCCACGATCCGGTGGCCGACCACGTGCCCGAGCTGGCCGGCCTCACCGGGCCCACAGCCGACAGCCCGGCCGTGACCGTGCGCCAGCTGGCGTCGATGGCGAGCGGGCTGGCCAGCGACGATCCGTGGGCCGACCGCCTGCTCGACGCCGACGGCGCCACCATGGACGCCCTGTTCCGCTCGGGCGCCACCTTCGCCACCACGCCGGGCACCGCCTTCATCTACTCCAACTACGGCTACGCCATGCTGGGCCGGGTGATCACGGCCGCCGCCGGCCGCCCCTTCCAGGACCACATCACGGCCGAGCTGCTCGAACCCCTGGGTCTCGCCGGCACCGGCTGGGTGGCCCCACCGCCATCGGGTGCCCCGGGCGGGGTGGCGCCGGCCTACTGGCTGGTAGACGGGGAGCTGGTGGCCGAGCCGGTGCTGGCCGACGGCGGGTTCGCCGCCATGGGCGGCCTGTGGAGCACGGCGGCCGACATCGCCCGCTGGGCCGGGTGGCTGGCCGACGCCTTCCCCGCCCGCGACGACCCCGACGATCCGGTACTGAGCCGGGCCTCCCGACGGGAGATGCAGCAGGTGGCCACGGCCTGGCCGCCCCAGATCAGCACCGACGACACCGGTTCCACCCGGGTGCTGGCCGGCGGGTACGGTTACGGGCTGAACGTCGCCGTCGACTCCCGCCTCGGGTTCATGGTGCAGCACAGCGGCGGGGTGCCCGGCTACGGGTCGAACATGCGCTGGTTGCCCGACCGGGGGGTGGCGGCGGTGGCCCTGGCCAACCTGCGCTACGCCCCGGCCCGCCACCTCACCCTCGATGCCCTCGACCTGCTGGCCGACGCCGGGACCATTCCGGAGCGGTCGGTGGAGGCCCCGGCCCCCCTGGTGGCGGCGGCGGGCGACCTGGTCGCCCTGCTCAACGGTTGGGACGAGGCCCGGGCCGCCGAGCTGTTCGCCTTCAACGTCGACCTCGACGAGCCCCTCGTCCGCCGCCGGAGCCAGGCGGCCGAGCGGTTGGCGGCCCACGGCCCCCTGGAGGTACGCCGGGTCACGGCCCTGAACCGGGCCGAGGCCGACGTGGAAGTGTTCGACCAGCGGGGCCGTCCGTTCACCGTGAGCCTGATGTTGAGCGGCGAGGCCGGGCGCCGGATCCAGTGGTACGAGCTCGACGAGGCAGCGCCGCCGGAGCACGACGTGACCGGCCCGTGAGGGCGCACCGCCGTGGGCGATCCGAACGGAGCCGGGATCAGCGGGCGCCGGCGACGGCGGGCCGGGCTGGAACCAGGATGGTGGCGGCAACGGCCATGAGCCCGATGACGATGAAGGCCGGGGTGTAGCCCCAACGGTCGATCACCTCGCCGGCGATGGGCCCGGTGAGCAGAGCGGCCGCCCCCAGTGAGGTGTAGAGCCCGCCGAGGATCGCCCCCAGGCCCTGGGGGCCGAACCGCTGGGCCGCCACCGTGGGGGCCAGGCCGATCGTGCCCCCGTAGCCGGTTCCGGCCAGGGCGGCATAGGCCAGCAGGGCGGGATAGGCGGCCCCGGCCACCAGCCACAGCCCGAGGCTGGCGGCCAGGAACCCGAGGCTGAGACGGAACAACGCGTCCGACCCCACCCGGCGGCCCAGCGCGGTGAGCAGCACCCGCCCGCCGGCGGAGAAGACGCCGAGCAGCGAGGCGGCGAACGCGGCCCGGCTGGCCGACAGCCCTTCGTCGGTGATGTAGCTGGGCAGGAAGATGAGGCCGATGTAGATGGCGGGGCACACCAGCAGCAGGGCCAGGTAGAGCCGGGTGAAGCCGGGGCTGGCCAGAGCCGGCCGCAGCACGGCCAGCATCGAGGCCCGGGTGCCGGCGCCGTGGCGGGGCTGGCGGGCGAACACGAGCGACCCCAGACCCAGCACCACCAGCGCCAGCACGGCGTAGCCCCGGTAGGTGGCCCGCCAGCCGTTGGTCCGCACCGTCCACTCCAGGATGGGCGCCGCCACCGCGGTGCCGATGCCCACGCCGGCCACGACGATGCCCACCAGAGCCGGGGCACGCCGGCTGGGGAGGGCGGCGATGTGGGCCACCACCGGCACGTAGGCCAAGCTGGCCGCCACCCCGCCCAGCACCCCGTAGGCCAGGATCACCAGCCACAGCGACGGGGCCACGCTGGCCAGTGCCAGACCGGCCGAGAGGGCCACCCCGCCGGCGGCCAGCGTGCGGTGGGTGCCGAACCGGTCGGCCAGCCAGCCGGTGAACGGTCCGATGAAGAACAGCAGGAAGGCGCTGATGGCGGGCATCAGGGCCACGGTGGAGCGGCGGGCGTCGAGATCCTCCCGGATCGGGTCGAGCACGACGCCGAACGTGTACAGCACGCCGAACAGCACGCCCTCCACGGCGAAGCCGGCGGCGGCGATGGCGATGTCCTGGCCCCAGCTCCTCGTGTCCGGTGAAGGCCCGGTGGTGGCGGGCCCGATGGGGTTGCCTGCGCCCCGGTCCGTCTGCGTCATGACCCTGCCCGGCCCCCTGCCCGAATGGATGAGGGGCCAAGCGTAGGCCGACCGACCGACCGGCGCCCGCCCTCGGCCCGGACCCCGGCTCAGGGGCCGAAGCCCTCAGGGGCCGGGGTTCACCGTGAGCCGGACGCCGGTCATGCGGAGCGGGCCGAAGCCGATGTCACCCTCGTAGGGCTGACCCCGGGGGGTCCGGTAGCGGTCGCCCACCTGAGTGATCCACTCACCCGGGTCGTGGCCGTCGTAGGTGCGCATCTCGGTGATCCACCAGTGGGTGGGATCGGCGGCGACGTAGAGGTTGATCCGCATTTCGATCCCGTCCTCGAACCAGGTCATCTCGAGGGTGGTGTAACCGGCGTCGCCCGGGTCGCTGTTGAGATCGACGTCGCCGATCGGCTGGAACCTCCGGCCGTTCACGTCCACCGTGATCGACTCGGCCTCGAGCTCGACCTGGGGCGTGCGAATCGAGACCGAGCGATGGGCTTCCGGTACCGGGCCGTCGCCCGGGATGCCCGAGCCGGGCCGGTCGAGCAGCCCCTGCTGCACGACGACGCCTGCGCCCACCACCAGCAGCACGGCGGCGGCCGACGCCAGCCACAGGGGGGCCCGGCCGGTGCCGGGCCGCAGCGGCAGCCGGGCCACGGCGCCGGTGCGGGGTCCGGTCGGCTCGGCGGCAGCCGAGCCGATGCGGGCGCTGGCCGGCCCCTGGCGGGGATGCCAGGCGGGCACGTCGAGGGCGGCGGCCTGGCGGTCGAGCACGTCACGGAGGCGGTCTTCCAGTTCCACGGTCATCGAGGGAGCTCCTTGGAGAGTCGGTTCAGGGCGCGGGAAGCGAGGGATTTGACGGTGCCGGGCCGGCAGCCGAGCGTGTCGGCGATCTCGGCCTCGCTGAGGCCGGCCCAGTAGCGGAGCACGAGCACCGCCCGTTGCCGTTCGGGTAGGCCGGCCAGGGCGTCGGCCAGCTCGGCCGAGAGGTCGCTGTCCACCGGAGCCACCGCTTCGGGCCGGCTGACCAGCGGCAGCTTGACCCGGCTGGTGGTCTGCCGGCGCTGCCAGTTCACGGCGGTGTTGACGATCGCCGTCCGCAGGTAGGCCTCGGGCCGTTCGATGGCGGTCCAGCCGGCGTAGAGCCGGGTCATCACCTCCTGCGCCACATCCTCCCCGGCCACCCGGTCGTGGGTGACGAGGACGGCCAGCCGGTAGGCGAAGGGCCACGCCGTGGCGAAGAACTGGTCGAACCCGTCCGGCCCGGAGCCACCCGGGGGAGGGGGCGCCGGCCGGTCGGTGCTGGTTGTCTCCGTGCTCACACCCCTTCCGACAGGTGGCGGCCCTGTTCGGTTCCCTCGATTCGCCCGGATCAGCGGGCGAGGGCGGCGGTGCGGGCCTCGACCAGGGCGTCGAGCAGGCGGGAGGCGCCGAAGCGGAAGCGGGCCGGGTGGACGGCGTCGGGCCCGAGGATGGCGGCCACCAGCGCGGCGTAGAGCCGGGCGTCGTCCACCGTGCGGAGCCCGCCGGCCACCTTCACCCCCACGGTGCGGCCGGTCTCGGCCGAGAACCGGGCCACGGCCAGGGCCATGGTGGCCACCGACTCGGGGGTGGCCGCCACCGGGATCTTGCCCGTGCTCGTCTTCACGAAGTCGGCCCCGGCGGCCATGGCCAGCATCGACGCCCGGGCCACGGCATCGGTGCCGCCCAGCTCGCCCGTCTCCAGGATCACCTTCACCGGGCGGCCCTGGGCCGCCGCCACCGAGGCCACCACGTCGGCGTGGGCGGTGGCCAGATCGCCGGCCAGGAAGGCGCCCCGGTTCAGCACGATGTCGATCTCGTCGGCCCCGGCCGCAACCGCCGCCTCGATGTCGGCCAGGCGGACCGGCAGGGGCGACTGCCCGCTGGGGAAGGCCCCGGCCACGCTGGCCACCTCCACCCCCGAGCCGGCCACGGCGGCCACTGCCGCCGGCACCAGGCTGGGGTAGACGCACACCGCCGCCACCGGGGCCAGCGTGGGATCGGCCGGGTCGGGCCGCACGGCCCGCTGGCCGAGGGCCGTGACCCGGGCCGGGGTGTCGGAGCCTTCCAGCGTGGTGAGGTCGACGCAGGACACGAGCCGGGCCAACTCGTCGGCCGATGCCGCTCCGGCCGTCACCGCAGCCGAGGCCGCGGCCACCCGGGCCTCGATGTCGGCGTCGGCCGGCGGCTCGGCCCAGCCGAGCACGATGGTCAGGTCGGTAGCGAGCGGGGTGGCCATGGCGTCGGGCCCCGGCCTCTCAGAGCCCGAGGCCGCTGAGGTAGTAGCTGACGTCGTTGACGGTGCGCACGAGGTCGGGGTGGTCGGTCTCGAACTTGCCGGCGGCCTCGCTGAGGCGGCCGAAGGCGCTGCCCACCGTCTCGCGATCATGCGCTTCGGCTTCACCGTCGCCCTCGAGCTCGGCGGGAACCGTGTTGCGGACGACGAGCACGTCCACCGGGGAGTCGAGCACCAGGCGGGCCGAGACCTGCCCCATCGAGGGGCCGGTGGTCTCGCCGCCGACGGCACCGGCCGAGCGGCTGAGGCCGTGGGACCCCACGAGCACCAGGTCCGCCCCCACCTCGGCCGCCACGGCCAGGATGGCCTCGGCCGGCTCGCCCGGCGGGTCGTAGGCCAGGAACTCGATGTCGGCCGCGGCCAACAGCTCGGACGCCTCGGCCAGGGCGGCCCGGGGCCCCATGTCGGGCTGGACCTCGTCCCGGAACGGGGCGGGGAGGGCTTGGCGGAGATAGGCGACCTGGGGGTCGGTGAGCGGCTGGTAGGCGCTCACCACGTGGACGGCGGCCCGCTGGTGGCCGGCGGTGGCCACGGCGATCGCTCGCCGCAGGGCGAGGCGGGCGCCGGCCGAGCCGTCGGTGCCGACGACGATGGAGCGGTACATGGGCACAGGGTAGCGACGGGCGGTGACACTCCCAGGGTCCAAGGTCACCGGGTGGCTGTCCGGGTTCTCGGGGAGGGGCGGCGACGGGAGTGCCGGCGGCCCTAACGTGACGGCCATGAGCACCGCACCCGAGCCCGCCCGAACCGACCTCGACCTGCTCCGGGAGGCAACCGACCGCCTGCTGGCCAGCGTGGAGGGGCTCGACGCCGCCGCCGTGGCCGCCCCCTCCGTGCTGCCCGGTTGGACCCGGGGGCACGTGCTCACCCATCTGGCCCGCAACGCCGACGGGGTCCGCACGCTGGCCCTGTCGGCCCGCACCGGCGCCCCGTTCGGCATGTATCCGGGGCGGCCCCTGCGCAACGCCGACATCGACGCCGGGGCCACCCGCCCGGCCGACATGATCCTGCTCGACGTGCGGGCGGCGGCCGAGCGCCTGGCCGCCGAGCTGGAGGCCATGCCGGCCGAGGCGTGGGCGGCGTCGATCAGCCCGTTCGCCCCCGCATCGGCCGAGCCCCGGCTCCCGGCGGTGGCCCTGCCCGGCCTGCGGATGCGGGAGGTCGAGGCCCACCACATCGACCTGGGCCTCGGCTACACGTGGGTCCATTCGCCGGCGCCGATGCAGACCTCGATGCTCGACCAGCTCCCCGGGCGGTTCTCGGGCTCCGATCTGGCCCCGGTCACGGTTCGGGCCACCGACCTGGGCCGGAGCTGGACCGCGGGGGCCGAGGGCGGCCCCGTGATCGAGGGCTCGGCCGCCGACATCCTGTCGTGGGCCACCGGCCGGTCCGCCGGCGAGGGCCTCACCTGCTCCTCCGGCCCCGTTCCCGCCTCCCCCGGCTGGGGCTGACCCCGGCACGCTGCAACTTCTGCTCCACGCCGTCGCCGGTGACGCACGGAGTAAGAAGTTCGGGCTGACTCTCAGCTTCCAACGAGAGCCGTCGCCGGTGACGCACGGAGTAGGGAGTTCGGGCTGCCCGCCCGCTCAGCGGGTGTCGTGCTGGCCCAGGGGGCCGGTGTTCACGTGCGACGCCGTCCCGTTCGGCCCCGGCCGGCGTGGGGACCGGCTCGACGTCGCCCCAGCGGTGCCGCTGCATCCGGGCGGCGAGGGCGTCGACCTCGGGGCTGGTGCGGTTGCGGGGCCCGTCGTGCTCCGGCTGGAGCAGGCGCTGGGGGGTGTCGCCGTTGACGAACCCCAGGTAGGGGCCGCCGTAGTCGTACCCGATCAGCCGCTGGAGGCGCTCGGGGTAGTCCCTGGCCACCTCCGGCGGGCTGGCCAGGTACTGGTTCTCCTCCTGGCGCAGCCAGCCCAGCGAGTACTGGAGGGCGAGGCCGGTGCGGTCGCCGCTCGACACGTTGGCCCCGCCGGCGTGGATCGTGCCGCTGAGGTAGACGAGGGCGGAGCCGGCCGGCATCTCGGCCGACACCACCTCGCTGGCGAGTGGGGCCCGCCCCTCCTCCCACCGGTGGGAGCCGGGGACCACCAGCGTGCCGCCGTTGGCGGCGGTGAAGTCGGTGAGGGCCCACATGACCGGCATCAGGGTGGGCGGCGCCGGATGACGGAGCGGGTAGATGTCGCCGTCGCGGTGCAGCTCCTGGGCTCCGGCCCCGGGCAGCAGGTGCATGATGCCGGAGAAGTTGAGCTGGTAGCGGGCGCAGTGGGGCTGGAGCACCCGGTCGGCCAGCGCCATCACCGCCGGATGGATCACCAGCTCCCGCACCGCCGGCGAGCGGCGCAGCAGGCCGCCGAGCCGCTTGGTGCGGGGCCCGAGGAACTCGGTGTGGCCCACCGGGGCGGCGTCGATCCCGTCCCGCAGCTCAGCCCGGGCCCGGGCCGTGAGGTCGGGGGCCAGCCCCTCCACGATCAGGTAGCCGTCGGCCAGGAGGGCCTCGGCCATCGCATCCACCGACACCTCGACGTTCATCACCGCCATGGGTAGACGGTAGCTCAGGTCTCCGGGTCGGCGAAGGTGACGAGGACCTGGTTGGACTGCACCTGGTCGCCGGCGGCCACCCGTACCTCGTCCACCGTGCCGGCCCCGGCGGCCGACAGGGTGTGCAGCATCTTCATGGCCTCGATCACCACCACCGGGTCGCCGCCGCCCACGTGCTGCCCCGGTTCCACCAGCACCTCGGCCACGGCGGCGGGGAAGGGGGCGGTGACGGCGGTGGCCGACCCGTGGCCGCTGCCGGCGGCCGGGGCCCAGCGCTCGCTGCGGCTCACGACGTCGAAGCTGTGGGTGTAGCCGCCCACGTTGACCGCCACCGACCGGCCGGCCCGGTTCACCGAGGCGGCCAGCCGACGGGCGGCGTCGGCTCCGTCGTCGACGATCTCCAGGCGGCCGTCGGCCTCCCAGCGGGCGGCCACCGAGGCGTCGACCTCGACCTCGTGGGTCTCGGCCGGGGCGCCCACCCCGCCGGCGCCCACCGGACGCAGAGCCACCACGGCCCGGGGCCGGTGGGGGGTGAGGCGGAACGAACCCATGGCCTGCCAGGGAGCCGGCCCCCGGGCTCCGGCCGCCGTGGCGGTCCAGGCCAGCGCCGCCTCGGTGAGGGCCGGCGGCGGCGACGGCGGCAGCGCCGTCTCGTCCAGGAACCGGGTGGTCACCCGGCCCGCCACCACCGGGCCCTGGTCCACCAGCCATCGCTGGAAGCCGGTGTTGGTCACCAGCCCGCCCAGCACCAGGCCGTCGAGGGCGGTGGCCAGCTTGCGCCGGGCCGCCTCCCGGTCCGGCCCGTGGGTGATGAGCTTGGCCACCATCGAGTCGTAGAAGGGGGTGATGGCGCTGCCCTCCACCACGGCCGCATCCCACCGCACACCGGGCGGCACCCGTAGGTGGGTGACGGTGCCGATCTGGGGGGCGAAGCCGTTGGCCGGATCCTCGGCGTTGATCCGGGCCTCGAAGGCGTGCCCGACGAACGTGACCGCCTCCTGGGCCACCGCCAGTGGCTCCCCGGCGGCTGAGCGCAGCATGAGCTCCACCAGGTCGAGCCCGGTGACGTACTCGGTGACCGGGTGCTCCACCTGGAGCCGGGTGTTCATCTCCAGGAAAAAGAAGTCGCCGGTCTCGTCGTCGACGATGAACTCCATGGTGCCGGCCGAGTCGTACCCGATGGAGCGGGCCAGGCTCACCGCCGCGTCCTGGAGGCCGTTGCGGGTGGCGTCGGGCAGGTTGGGGGCGGGGGCTTCCTCCAGCACCTTCTGGTAGCGGCGCTGCACCGAGCACTCGCGGGTGCCGAGGTGGATGACGGTGCCGTGGCGGTCGCCCACCACCTGCACCTCCACGTGGCGGGGGCGCTGGATGTAGCGCTCCACGATCACGGCCCCGTCGCCGAAGGACCGCTCGGCCTCGGTGGACGCCTCCCGCAGGGCGGCGGTGAACCCGGCCGGTTCGTGCACGATGCGGATGCCCTTGCCCCCGCCGCCGGCCGCCGCCTTGATCAGCACGGGGTAGCCGATGCCGCCGGCGGCGTCGGCCAGGGCCGCCGGGTCCTGTGAGGCGTCGAACCCGGGGATGATCGGCACCCCGGCGGCGGCGGCCAGGCGGCGGGCCTCGATCTTGGACCCCATGGCCTCGATGGCCTCCGGCTTGGGGCCGATCCAGGTGGCGCCGGCGGCCTGCACGGCCCGGGCGAAGGCGGCGTTCTCGGCCAGGAAGCCGTAGCCGGGATGCACGGCGTCTGCCCCCGACGCTTCCAGCGCCGCCAGCAGCCGCTCGATCGAGAGATAGGAGGCGGCCAGCTCGGCCGGGCCCAGGCGCACGGCGGCGTCGGCCTCGGCCACGAACGGGGCGCCGGCGTCGGGGTCGGCGTAGACGGCCACGGTCTGGTGGCCCAGGCGGCGGGCGGTGGCCATCACCCGCCGGGCGATCTCCCCCCGGTTGGCGACGAGGACCCTCACGGCGCCGAGTGCCGGCGCCGGCCGGCGGACGTGGACGGGATGGGCGCAGTCATGGCCCGGGAGCGTACCCCAGCCGGTCGGCCCCGGTCCCGTCCGCGCCGCCGGCCGGTCCCGGTCGCCGTTCGTTGGCGCCTCCCGCCGAACCTTGTCGAGAACCGCCGCCTCTGCCGGCAGTTCGCGACGAAGTTCGGCCAGCGCGGGCTCAGGCGGGCCGGTCGGCCACCGCCACCCGACTGGCGGCGAGGTGCCGGCGGGCCTCGGGCTCCAGGCCGAGGCGGGTGGCGGCGCTCAGCAGGTCCTCGTCGGCGCCGACGTCGAACCCGTGGTCGGTCAGCAGCGCCGCCATGGCCGAGGGCGACCAGGCGGAGCGGCGGGGCTCACCCGCAGTGGCGCTGCGTCGCCGGGCCAGCCGGCTGAGGCCGCCGAACACCGCCATTCCGGCCCGGGACGACAGCGACCGCTCCTCGTAGTTCACCACCAGCCGGCTCCCCGGCGCCGATCGCTCGGCCACGGCCGCCATGGTGGCCACCACCTGGGCCCGGGTGAGGTACATCACCACGCCCTCCCACACCCAGGTGGTGGGCCGCTCGGCCCGGTGGCCGGCGCCTGCCAACGCAGTGTCGAGCGAATCGGTGGCGAAGTCGACCGGGACGAAGCGCACGGAGCGGGCCACCAGACGCCGGCGACCGATCCGCTCCTGCTTGTCGGCCTGCGACGCCGGGTGGTCGACCTCGAACACCGACACCCCGGCCAGGGCTCCCAGCCGCCAGGCCCTCGTGTCGAGCCCGGCGCCCAGCACCACCACCTGAGGGTTGGCCGCCTCGGCGATGGCGTCGTCGATGAGGATCGTGCGGGCCACCAGCACCACCGACGACGCCCGCACCACCTCGTACAACAGGCGGTCCCCCAGGCCCCGGGGCCGGGCGCCGGCCTGCACGGCGTCCACCACCGCCGCCTCATCGGCCCGCAGGAGCTCCCGGGCCATGGGATCGCTGAAGCGCCCCGGGGCCAGGCGCCCGTGGGCCGCCGCCCGGCACTGGGTGACGAGGACCGCCGTTCGGCTGGCCGAGCCTGGCTCCACGCCGCGACCATACCCCGCCACCGCCATCCGGGTCGCCGGCCGCCACATCGGCGCCACGGTTCGGGCCGTGGAGCGTTGGCGTGCCCAGCACGCGCCACGTGACGCGGATCGGCGGGCGCGGGGAGCTACATGCGGTAGACGAGGCCCCGGCCCAGGGCCGGTTCGTCCTGGCGGGCGGCCAGGGCCAGGCACAGCCCGAGCGTGTCCCGGGTGTCGACGGGGTCGATCAGGCCGTCGTCCCACAGTCGGGACGTGGCGTAGTAGGGGTCGCTCTGGGTCTCGTACTGCTCGGCCACCTCGGCCCGCAGGGCCGCCACCTGCTCCGGCGTGGTCTGGTCGGCCTTGAGGCCGGCCAGGCGGATGTCGACCAGCACCGTCTGGGCCGTCTCGGCCGACATGGTGGCGATGCGGGAGTTGGGCCAGGAGAACAGGAACCGGGGATTGAACCCCCGCCCGCACATGCCGTAGTTGCCGGCCCCGTACGAGCCGCCCACCAGCACCGTGTAGCGGGGCACGGTGGCGTTGGCCACGGCCGCCACCATCTTGGCCCCGTGCTTGGCGATGCCGGCCGCCTCCGAGTCCCGCCCCACCATGTAGCCCGTGGTGTTCTGGAGGAACACCAGCGGCACCCGGCGCTGCTCGCACAGCTCGATGAAGTGGGTGGCCTTGAGGGCCGACTCGCTGAAGATGATCCCGTTGTTGGCGATCACGCCCACCAGGTGGCCCCAGATCCGGGCGAAGCCGCACACGATCGACGGGCCCCACTCGGGCTTGAACGGGGCGAACCGGGACCCGTCGACGACGCGGGCGATGATCTCGGTGGCCTCGAACGGGATCCGGTCGTCGGCCGACACGATCCCGTACAGCTCGGCCGGATCGTAGGCCGGAGGCTCCGGTTGCTCCCAGCTGGCCCAGGCCTGCCGGTCGTCGATCGGGCGCTGGTTGGTGCTCTGGCACAGGTCCCGGAGCAGGCCGTAGGCCTCGGTCTCGGTGGACGTGATGTAGTCGCTCACCCCCGAGATGCGGGTGTGGAGCACGGCGCCGCCCAGGTCGTCGGGCTCGATGATCTCGCCCAGCGCCGCCTTCACGATCGGGGGACCACCGAGGTAGATGCGGCCGATCCCGTCGACCATGATCACCTCGTCGGACAGGGCCGGGATGTAGGCCCCGCCGGCCGTGCAGCCGCCCAGCACCACCGACAGCTGGGGCAGCCCCATCCCCGACAGGCGGGCCTGGCGGTAGAACGAGCCGCCGAAATGGTCCTTGTCGGGAAAGATGTCGTCCTGCAGGGGGAGGAAGGCGCCGCCCGAGTCGACCAGGTAGATCACGCCCAGCCCGTTCTCCTCGGCGATCTGCTGGGCCCGCACGTGCTTCTTGATCGACACCGGCAGCAGCGAGCCGCCCTTCACCGTGGCGTCGTTGGCGATGAACATGTAGGGCACGCCGTGGACGAGGCCGATGGCGGTGACGATGCCGGCCCCGGGGGCCGAGTCCTCGTATTGGCCCCAGCCCGAGAGCGTCGACAGTTCCAGCACGGGGGTGTCGGCGTCGACAACGTGGTCGATCCGGTCCCGCACCATGATCTTGCCCCGGGCCAGGTGACGCTCGATCGAGACCTTCCGGCCGGGGCCGCCGTCGATGACCCACTGCATGCGATCCCGCAGGACCTCCACCAACTTCTCGTTGGCCGCCCGGTTGGTGGCGAAGAGGGCGGATCCGGTGTCGATACGGGAGCTGATCGGTCTCATCTCGGGAGCCTGGGTTGCAGATCGAACGTGGGGCGGGGCGCCCGGGGCGTCCCAGGGTGCGGAGACTACCCCACCGGGGTGACAGCGTCGCAGTTGACCGGTCTGGCCCACCTGGGCGTTCCAGGGGAAGATGGCGCAGTGGCAACCACGGCTCCTCCCCCCATCGCCGCCGCGAACCTCTCCCGGTCCCAGCTGAGCTGGCTCATGGGTGGCCTCCTGCTCGGGCTGTTCCTGTCGTCGACCGAGCAGAGCGTGGTGGCCACCGCCCTGCCCACCATGGCCGGTGAGCTGGGGGCGGCCAGCCGGATCGCCTGGGTGGTGTCGGCCTACCTGCTCACCTCCACCATCACCACGCCCCTCTACGGCAAGATGTCGGACCTTTTCGGCCGGCGCATCGTCTACCAGACGTCGATCTCGGTATTCGTGGTGGGCTCGGCCCTGTGCGCCCTGTCCCAGTCGATCAACCAGCTGGTGGCGGCTCGGGCGGTGCAGGGCCTGGGCGGGGGCGGGCTCATGTCGCTGGCCTTCGTGATCGTGGGCGACGTGGTGTCGCCCCGGGAGCGGGGCCGCTGGATCGGGCTGTTCACCACCGTGTTCACCGTGTCGGCCATCACCGGGCCGCTGTGGGGCGGTCTGCTGGTGGACGGGCCGGGTTGGCGCTGGATCTTCTGGGCCGTGGTGCCGGTGGCGCTGGTGGCCCTGGTGGTGACGAACCGGGGTCTGCGCCTGCCCTTCGCCACCCGCCAGCGTCCGATCGACTGGCTCGGCATCGCCCTGCTGGTGGTGGCCTCGTCGGGCCTGATCCTGGTGCCGATCTGGGGCGGCGAGGCCTACGGGTGGACGAGCTGGCAGCTGATGGCGGCCGGTGCGGTGGGCGTGGTGGGCACGATCCTGTTCGTGGCCCAGGAGCGCCGGGCGGCGGAGCCGATCATCCCCCTGCGTCTGTTCGGCGACCGCACGGTGGTGGCCATCTTCATCATGGGGTTCTGCCTGATGGCGTCGCTGCTGTCGGTGACCACCTTCATGCCCCTGTTCCTCCAGGTGGCCACGGGGGTGACGGCCACCCGCTCGGGCCTGATGATGATCCCCCAGAGCATCGGGATCAGTCTCATGGCCACGTTCGGCGGGCTGCTCGTCAGCCGTACCGGGCGCTACAAGTGGACGATGCTGGTGGGCGGGGCGGTGGCCGCCGGCGGCATGGCTCTCCTCACCCGGATCGGGCCCGACACCAGCGCCCTCGACCTGGCCCCCACCCTGTTCATCCTCGGCGTGGGCCTGGGCCTGATCTTCCCCAACCTCACGCTCTCGGTGCAGAACGCGGCCGGGGTGGAGGACCTGGGGATCGCCACGTCCACCTCGAACTTCTTCCGCTCGATGGGTGGGGCCTTCGGCGCCGCGGTGGCCGGCGCCATGCTCACCCGCAAGCTCGACGACGAACTGGTGGGCCGTCTGGGCGCGGCCCGCCTGGCCGAGCTGGGCGGGGCCGAGGGCCTGGTGCGTACGCCCAAGGTGGTGCACGACCTGCCCGACGAGCTGCGCCGGGCCGTGGTGGAGGCCGTCGCCAACGCGGTGGTGTGGGTGATCGTGCTGGCCATCCCGCTGCTGGTGTTCGTGTGGCTGGTGGCCCTCACCGTCAAGGAGACGCCCCTCCGTACGAACTCGGCCCTGGGCGGCGGGGCCGCCACCCCTCCCGAGTAGATGCCGCCCGTGCCGGTTCCTGTGCCGGGGCCCGCCGCGCTGCCGGTCGGGCCTGCCGTGTCGGTGTCGGCCCCCATCGTGGGCGGTGCCGCCGACCGGGCCGAAGCCGACGCCCTGCTGTCGGCCGCCGCCGATCTGGGCGTGGTCGAGGTGTCCCGGCACCCCGTCGGCCACGGCCGGTGGCTCCTCCAACTGAGCCCCGCCGATCTGGTGTCGGACGACGTCACCGGTGACGGCCCCGGACACCAGATCGGGATGATGGGGGTGGCCGAAGCGGTGACGGCCCTGCGGGGGGCGGGGTTCGCCGTGCTGGCCGGCCCGCCGACGGCGGCCCACGCCACCGTGTGGGGTCGGCGCAACGGCCCGTCCTGGTTCGCCCCCGGGGCCTGCGTGTGCTTCCCGTGGTCGCCGGTCGACCGGGCGGCGGCCCGGCTGACGGTGGAGATCGACCCCGGCGCCGGGTTCGGGGCCGGCGGCCATCCCACCACGCTGGGGCTGCTGGCCGGCCTCGTCGACCCGAAGGTGGTCGGCGGCGGCCCCGCTGACCTGGACGGTTGGGTCGGCGGCGCCCCCGCTGACCTGGACGGTTGGGTCGGCCTGGCTGACCTGACCGGGCGCCGGGTGCTCGACGTCGGCTGCGGGACCGGCGTGCTGGCCGTCACCGCCGCCCTCCGGGGGGCAGGCCCGGTGGACGCCCTCGACATCGCCCCCGCCGCCCTGGCCGCCACCCGGGCCAACGCCGCCCGCAACCGGGTGGCCGACCGGGTGCGCCTGGTCGACGCCGACCTGGCCCGCTGCCCCGGCCCCTACGACCTGGTGTTGGCGAACATCCACGCCGACGTGCTCACGGCCATGGCCGCCGACCTGCGCCGTCTCGTCGCCCGCCCTGGCGCCCCCATGGGGGCCGGCGGGCCGCCCGACTACCGGGCGGAGCCCGAACCCGCCGCCGACCGGGCGGCCGAGCCCGGGGCCCGGGGTGAGCCGCCGCGTCCACCGGCGCCGCCGCCCCGCCCCGCGGTGGGTCCCGGCCCCCGGGGGCCCGGGGGCCTCCTCGGCGTGAGCGGCCTGTCGGTGGCCCAGGTGTCGCGCCTGGAGGCGGCGCTGGCCCCGTTGCGCACGGTCCACCGCCACCACCTCGACGACTGGGTGACGCTCTGGCTCCGCTGGTGAGGCCGGGGATTGGGGCTGTTCCACCACCATGGCACCACCGGGCCCGGATTGGGATCGGCCAGCGGGCCCGGCTCGGGGCGAGGGCGGAGGACGGCTGGCGGGCGCACCGGCCGCAACAACGTCATCCCGATGGCCCAGGCCAGGCCGGCGCCCGGGGCCGGGGCGGCCACCGCCACCACACCGAGGCCCGACACCCCGGCCCGCAGGGCCAGGGTCACGAAGGCCGTGCTCAGGGTGGCGGCGGCGCAGGCCACCGAACCGAACAGGAGCACCCGGGTCAGCTGCTCGGCATCGGTGCGAGGTCGCCCGTCGCTCCGCCAGCCGCCCGGGGACCGGCGCCGGGCGGGGCCCAGGCGCCCCGGCTGAATGGGACGGGCCGGCTGGAGCCGGCGCCGCCGCTCAGGGCTCGGCCGGTTGGCAGGGCTCAGCCGGTTGGCAGGGCTCAGCCGTTGGGACGGGCTGTGCTGTTGGGGAGGGCTCGGCGGAGGGACCATCCGCTCAACCGAGAGCGAAGATCCGGGGGGTGGGAGCCCCTGCGCCGAGCGGGAGGTTGGCGTCCGGTCCGTCGTGGCCGGAGGTTATCGCAAGGTGGACAGCCAGGCCCTGGCGGGTACCTATCGTGGCGAACAGGCCGAGGGCCGCCACCTCCTCCCCGGTGAGCACGGGGTTGGCCACGTCGACGGCCAGCCCGGCGGTGTGCTCGCCCACCGCCCGCCGCAAAGGGTGGGTGGGGTGGGTGAGGTGCACCGGGTGGGCGCGTGCGTGGGCCGGATCGCCGGGTGGCCGGTACCCCACGCCCACCCGAACCGGCTGGCCGGTCGCCTCCCGGTACCGCTCCAGCGCCACCAGGAGGCGTCGGTCGACCCGGATGGCGTGGTTGGTGAGCGTCAGGTGGGGGCCGCCCAGCGCCCGGAACTCCCGGAACCGGAAGTGGGGGGAGGCCAGGCCGCCGGCGGCGGCGCTGGTGCGCAGGGCGTCGAGGGTGGCCTGGTCGGGCCACGCACCCACCGCCGGCTCGTCGAAGAGATCTTCGGGCCAGATCTTCCAGGGCCAGATCTTCCAGGGCATAGCCGGTCTGGAAGTCCTCCACCGCCCGACGGGTCATCGAGCCGAGGATCCCGTCGGTCCCGACCGGCCAGCCACAGGACCGCAGCCACCGCTGTATGTCGCGGACCTGCGGCTTGGCCGGTGCGGGCGGTAGCTCCCGGCGCAGGGCCGAGGCGAACGACCGGGCGTACCCGGCCACCACCCCCGCCCGGTCGCGCCGGGGCACCGTGCGGCGGGCCCCCACGTAGTCGGCCCGGACATCGTTGACGAACTCGGGCAACGACCGGCCGGTGAAGCGACCGAAGGTCACCCCCTGTACCAGTATGTCGGCCGCCACTTCCGGCGTCTGGACCAGCTCGGGGCACTCCACCAGGGGTAGGTCGAGGTGGCGGGCCCAGTGGCTGTAGGCCCGGCGGCCGACGATCGGCACGTAGCCCCGTCCCCGGAACCGGGGGCCGTCGCCCTCCTCGATGTTGCCCAGCTCGGCCCGGCCCTCCCAGCCCCAACCGCTGGCCGGGTCGACCAGGCGGAGACCCAGGCGGGACTCGTGGTGGGCCAATGCCAGCACGTAGGCCGTCTGGGGGGTGCTGAGGCCGTGGCGTTGGCTGGTGACCAGCAACTGGCTGAGGTGAGGAGCGGCGTCGGCGTGGGTGCTGACCGCTCGCAACAGCTCGGACGTCATCTCGCTCTCCTCCTCCTCCGCTCCGGTCGACCGGGTGCCGGTCGGATGGTGCTGATGCCGGATCTACGTCACGGCTCCACCATTGTGGAACAGGGCTATGACATCTTGTTCGGGAATTTAGACGTGCCCGCCCTGGCCCCCGTCCACGGAGATGGCGGCCCCGTTCACGTACGACGCCGCCGGCGAGCACAGGAAGGCGATCACGGCCGCCACCTCGTCGGCCGTGCCGTAGCGGCCCACCGGCACCGTCTGGCCGTTGCGCTCCAGCACGGCGTCGGCCGTTGTGCCCGAGGCCTGGGCCACCTCGCCCGCCGCCCGGTCCCACATGGCGGTGTGGATGAGGCCGGGCAGCACCGAGTTCACCAGCACCCCGTCGCCGCCGTACTTGCCGGCCAGGGCCTTGCCGGTGGCCACCAGGGCCGCCTTCGAGGCCCCGTAGTCGATCAGGGCCGCCCCCGGGTAGAAGGCCGCCCCGCTGGCCACCATCACCACCCGACCCCACCGCTGGGATCGCATGTGGGGCAGGCACCGCCGGGTGCAGCGCACGGCCGAGAGCAGGTTCAGCTCCAGCAGGCTCAGCCAGTCGTCGTCGCTCATGTAGAGGAAGTTGCGCGAGGGCGACGCCCCCACGTTGTTGACCAGGATCTCGGCCGGGCCCTGACCGGCCTCGGCGGCGGCCAGGAACGCCTCGACGGCGGCCCCGTCGCCCATGTCGGCCTCGTAACCCCGAACGGCGCCCGGTGACGCCGTGCCGGGGGCGGCCGTCGGCTGGTAGGCGGCCAGCTCGGCCACCGCCTCGGGCGAGCGGGCGCAGAAGGCCACATCGGCCCCGTGGTCGGCCAGAAGGCGCACCACGGCCGCCCCGATTCCGAGGCTGGCCCCCGTCACCACGGCCCGCCGGCCGCTCAGATCCAGATCGATCATGGCGTCTCCCCCCAGGAACAGCAGATCCCGGCGGGCCGTGGGGGCCCACCGGGATCGAGACTACTCAGCGGATGGCCGCCAGATCAGGCCGGCGCCGATCGGTACGGCGCCGATCAACCCGGACCGATCAGCCCAGCGCGGCGAGGGCGGCGTCGTAGTTCGGCTCCTGGGCGATCTCCGACACCAGCTCGGTGTAGGCCACCTGACCGGAGCCGTCGATCACCACGACGGCCCGGGCGCACAGCCCGGCCAGCGGACCGTCGACCATGCCCACGCCGTAGTTCGTGAGGAACTCAGGGTTCTTGAAGGTGGAGGCGGTGGTGACGTTCTCGATGCCCTCGGCCCCGCAGAAGCGGCCCTGGGCGAAGGGAAGGTCGGCCGAGACGCACACCACGGCGGTGTTGTCGAGGCCGGCGGCCCGCTCGTTGAAGGTGCGGACGCTGGTGGCACAGGTAGCGGTGTCGATCGACGGGAAGATGTTCAGCACCACGCTCTTGCCGGCCAGGTCGCCGTTGGAGATGGAGCTGAGGTCCTTCTTGGTGAGCGTGAAGGCGGGAGCCTGGGCCCCGACGGAGGGCAGGTCGCCGCTGGTGTTCACCGGGTTACCCCGGAGGGCAGTCTGAGCCATTGGGTCGTATCTCCTCGATCGCCGCGAATGATGGAGTGGTTCGCTGCAAACCCTACCGTTCGCCCCTCGTCAGGCCACCCTACTGATGGCCGGCCCGCCGGCTACTGATGGCCGGGCCGCCGGCTACTGATGGCCGGCCCGGGCCGGGAGGGCGAAGGCCACGATCACGGCGGCCACCGCCGCCACCCCGGCCGCCACCAGCGAGGCGGCGGCGAACCCGTCGAGGAAGGCCTGGCTCACCTCGGCCAGGTAGGCCGGGGCCTGGCCGCCGAGCTGGGGGGCCACGGCGGCCGCCGCCCCCACCGATTCCTCGGTGGCACCCCGGGCCGCCTCCGGCAGGCGCGACACCACCGGCCCCGAGGCCAGGGCACCCACGTACACCGAGTTGAACACGCTGCCCAGCACGGCCACCCCCAGCGTGCCGCCCAGCTCCCGGGTGGTGTCGTTCACGGCCGAGCCCACCCCGGCCTTGTCGGCGCTGAGCGACCCCATGATCGACTCGGTGGCGGGGGCGGTGGTCAGCCCGAGGCCAGCGCCCAGCAGCAGCATCTGGCCCACGATCTCGGTGTACGGGGTGACGGCCGAGCCGGTGGATATCCAGGCGAAGGCCACCGCCATCAGGCCCAGCCCGGAAGCCACCACCTTGGTGGTCCCCAGCCCCCGCACCACGAAGGGGGCCGCCACCGACGCCGCGGCGATGGCCAGCGCCACCGGCAGGGTGCGCAGCCCGGCCTCCAGCGGGTCATAGCGCCGCACCAGCTGGAAGTACTGGGTGACGAGGAACACGAAGCCGAACAGGGCGAAGAAAGCGGCGGTCACGGCTCCGCTGGCGGCGCTGAAGCGGCGGTTGGCGAAGATCCGCACCGGCAGCATGGGCTCCGCCACCCGACGCTCCCACCACACGAAGGCGGCCAGGAAGGCGGCGGCCACGGTGAACCCGGCGGCCGTGGTGACGGTGAGCCAGCCCCACTCGGGAGCCTCGATGATCGTGAACACGAGGCTCACGATGGCGGCGATCGACAGCACCAGGCCTCCCTTGTCGAGCGCTGGCGCCTCGGCGTCACGGGAGTTGGGCACGATGGCCAGAGCGGCCACGATGGCCACGATCACCACCGGCACGTTGACGAAGAAGACCGAGCCCCACCAGAAGTGCTCGAGCAGCCAGCCTCCGGCGATGGGCCCGGTAGCCACGGCCAGGCCGCTCACCCCGCTCCAGATGCCGATGGCGGCCGCCCGCTCCCGAGGGTCGGTGAAGGTGTTGGTGAGGATGGCCAGGGTGGTGGGGAACACCATGGCGGCGCCGATGCCCATGAGGGCCCGGGCCCCGATCAGGGTTCCGGCACTGCCCATGGAGCCGGCCAGCGCCGACGTGAGGCCGAAGACGGCCAGCCCCGCCACCAGCAGGGGCTTGCGCCCGTAGCGGTCGCCCAGGCCGCCGGCGGCCAGGAGCAGCCCGGCGAACACCACGAGGTAGGCGTCCACGATCCACTGGAGCTGCCGGGTGGTGGCGTCGAGCTCCCGGGCCAGGGAGGGGAGGGCGACGTTGACGATCGTTCCGTCCACCACCGTGATGAACACGGTGAGGGCCAGGACGGCCAGCACGGCCCACCGCCGGGGATGACCGGCTGCTCCGCCGGGCGGCGGGCCGTGGTGGGCAGAGCGTGGGGGAGCGAGTGTGCCAGCCATCAGAACCTCTTTCGATCAGTACTTGTCAACGTAAAGTTGGCATTGGCAAGTTGTCAACGAAAAGATTTCGTAATCGGAGGATTTCCCCCTCCTGATCAGGTCCCTTTCGGGGACATACTTGTGTCTGATGTCAGGTGACGATTCCGAAGCCTCCAGCCGCTATCACCATGGCGATCTGCCGCGGGCGCTCAAGGCCGCCGCCGTGGAGCTGATCACCGAGAAGGGCGCGGCCGGGTTCTCCCTCCGGGAGGTGGCCCGCCGGGCCGGGGTGTCGCACGCCGCCCCCACCCACCACTTCGGCGACAGTGCCGGGTTGCTCACCGCCCTGGCCGAGGAGGGGTTCCGCTACCTGCACATTGCGCTCGTCGAGTCGGCCGAAGGCGCGCCATCGGCCGCCGAGCGCCTCGTGGGCATCGCCCGGGCCTATGTTTCGGTGGCCCACGACCACCCGGCCCATTGCGCCGTGATGTTCCGGGCCGACCTCATCCGCCGCGACGACCCCGGCTGCCGGGAGTGGGGCGACAAGGCCTATCAGGAGCTGGCGTCGGGGTTGGAAGCGCTACGGGACGAGGAGGGCTCGGACCTCGACGTCGAAGAGGCGGCCGGGCTGTGCTGGTCCACCATGCAGGGGCTGGTGGTGCTGTACCCGGGGATGGTGGAGCGGGAGATCAAGCACGCCGCCGCGGCAGGCGCCACCGAGCACGTGCCCGAGAGCATCGAGGACCGGGCCGAGCGCTACGGCCGCCTGCTCCTGATCGGGCTCAGCCGATCCCGAGGAGCTTGACCGCCGCGATCAGAGCGGCCGCCCCCACGAAGTCGACGGTGGAGGTCACCAGCGGCACCCCCACCGTGTCGGGGTCGGCCCGGAAGCGCACGGCGGCGATCGTGCCGAAGTACGCCAGGGCCAGCACGAACACCACGGCCCCGACCGCCCCCATCAGCGACACGGCCATCATGGACAGCACCCCGGGTGTGGGTTTGCCCAGCAGGCGGGCCGTGAGATCGGCCCCCAGCCCGTTGAAGCAGTAGACGGGCACGGCCAGCACGGCGAGCAGCCGCATGCCTTCCCGCACCGCCCGCTCCGGCCGCCATCCGGGCGTGACCATGCCCAGGTGGAGGCTGGTGGCCAGGCTGTTCGACAGGAGGCCGCCCAGGGCGCCGGCACTCGACACGAAGGCCGGGAGCAGTACCAGCAGCGCCGGGTAGCGTTCGAACGTCTCGAGCTGGTGCTCGAGCGTGACGCCGGCCAGGCTGGACAGGACGGTGGCGAGGGCCAACACCGGGACCGAGTCGCGCATGATCTGGCGGAGCCGGGGCCGGGCCGACCACAGCCCCCGCACCCCGGCGGCCAGGGCCGCCACCGAGGCGGCGAGGGCCACGAACTCGGTGGGGAAGCTCCGCCCCACCACGAAGGTGGCGGCCCACAGGCAGGGCACGGTCACCACGTCGCCCAGGGTCGACACCGCCGGCGCCACCAGGTTGTCGAGGTCCCACCCCTGGCGCACGGCCAGGGCCACCAGCGTGAGGGTGGCCACCAGCACGATGCCCGACGCCAGCAGGCCGCCCACCAGGGCGATCGTGGTGAGGTCGAGCACCGAGACCTGGCCCTCGACCCGGCCCACGGTGGACACGCCCTTGGCCACCAGGGCGAGAATCGGGGCCAGGGCGGCGGTGAGGAGCATGGAGCTGGCCACGTTGTCGCCCAGCACGGTGCCGGGGGCCAGCGAGGGGCGGTAGTCGCCCAGGTGGACCGAGGTGGAGATGCGGCTGCCGAGGGCGGAGAAGAGGTTGCCCCGCAGCCCGATGGCGGCCGGGACCATCACCAGCAGACCGGGGAAGTCGGTGAGGGTCTGGGTGATCGAGCCGAGCACGGCCCCCGCCACGAGGCTGGTGAGCGAGTTGAGCCCGAGGGCCACCAGGCTCTGGGCCGAGCTGCGGGCATCGGGGCCGAGCAGGGCCAGCAGGCGGCGGGGCGCGGGGGCGAGGCGTCGGGGCCGGGGGAGCCGGGAATCGAGGGCCGGTCGCCAGCCAGGACGCCAGGCCCGGAGCCGGAAGGGGGGCAGGGCACGGCGAGCGATTGGCAATTCTGCCCGAAAAGAGGAGCGGCCCGGTCCCGATCGCTAGCATCCCGCCTGCGTCGACAGCGATCTGCAACGATGTCGACCGATAGCGCCTAGTAAACCGGGCGGCTGAAGAGGGGAGAGGGCCTCCATCATGAACATGTCCCAGGTCATCACACGGAAGGTGTCGCGGCGAGTTGCTGTCGCCGGCGCCGTCACCGTGGCCGCGGTGCTCACCGGTCTCCATGGCTCGCCGGTCTCGGCCGAGACCATCGAGGTCCAGGTGGCCACGCAGGTCTTCTCCGGCGCGGCCGGCTCCACGGCCACCCTCGGCTCGGCCAACGTGCCGGCCGCTCTCAAGGGCCAGAGCTGCAACCTGGCGGTGGAGATCATCAACCAGGATTCGGTCCACCCCGGCAACTCGATCACGATCTCCAGCGGCTCCAGCACCGTCAAGATCGACAAGGTGGAGGAGGCCCCCAACACCACGGTCAAGGGCGGCGGTGTGCTGACCCTCGACAGCACGGTCGAGATCAAGCTGACCTTCGGGGCCGAAGGCACGTCGAGCCTCGGGTCGGACCTGAAGGTCACCTGCGAGACCCTGCCCCCGGCTCCTCCGCCCACCCCGGTGAAGGAAACCCCGAAGTTCACCGGCTGAGCAACCGTCGGCTGCTGGTGCGGTTCCCCCGGCGCCCGCTCGCCCCGCTCTCTTCGCTGGTTGTCGTCGGCGCGCTGGCCCTGGCCAGCTGCGGCGGCGGCGAGCCCAGCGCCGACCCTGCTCCGTCGGCGGCGGCCACCGCCCCCACGGCCAGCATCGTCATCCTGCCGCCCGGCTCCGATTCGGCGCCGGGCGCCAGCGCGTCCACGCCCAGCACCACCGTCACCGACGGTGCCGGTGCCGCCCCGGCCCCGGGTGCCGCCGCCGGGGGGCCGGCGGTCTCCCACCCGGTCCTCACCGACGTGCCGGCCTCGGTCACCGTGGTCGGCACGGCCACCGTGCCCAAGCTCACGGCCCGGGCCGAGCCCAGCGACGAGGCGAAGACGGTGGCGTCACTGGCCAACCCCATCCCCTCGGGCACGCCGCTGGTGGTGCAGGTGGTGCCCGGCTCGGCCGGGTCGGCCGACGGCGAGTGGCTGGAGGTGCAGCTCCCGGTGGAGCCCAACGGCACCACCGGCTGGGTACGCAAGGGCGAGGTGCAGCTGTCGAGCACCCCGTACCGGATCTACATCGACCGGGCCTCGTACTCGCTGCAGGTCTACGACCAGGGCCAGCTGTGGATCGACACCACGATCGCGGTGGGAACCGGCGACACCCCCACCCCGGTGGGCGATTTCTATCTGCTCGAGCTGCTCAAGCCGCCCAACCCCAAGGGCGACTACGGGCCCTTCGCCTTCGGGTTGTCGGGCTTCAGCGAGGTGCTCGACGGCTTCGCCGGGGCCGACACGGCCGTGATCGGCATCCACGGCACCAACAACCCCTCGGCCCTGGGCACCGACGTGAGCCACGGCTGCATCCGGGTCGACAACTCGGTGATCACCGAATTGGCCACCACCGTGCCCCTCGGCACCCCCGTCCGTATCACGTAAGGGGAGATCAGCTGATGCGGGCGCCGGGGGCGATGATGGGGTCGGCGGCGTTGAGCGTGTCGACGGCGAAGCCGGCGGCCTGCTTGTAGCCGGCCATGAAGGCGTCGACCTCGGCCGGGGCCAGCACGTCGTCGATGTCGTCGAACTCGCCCCCGCACCGCTCCTCCACCAGGCCGAGGACGGCGATCGGGCCGGCCCCCCGGTTGCGCAGCACCAGCGACGACAGCGGCTCCAGCAGCTGGGCCTCGTAGGCGGCCAGGGCCTGGGGCCCTACCCCGTGGGCCAGGAACTTCGCTCCCAGGATTCTTGTGTCGACGATGGCCTGGCTGGCCCCGTTCGACCCCGTGGGGTACATCACGTGGGCGGCGTCGCCGATCAGGGCCACCCGGCCGTCGACCCAGCGGTCCACCGGATCCCGGTCGACGCAGGGGTACTCGTAGACCACCTCGGCCCGGCGGATCAGGGCCGGCACGTCGAGCCACTCGAACCGCCACGGCTCGAACAGGTGCACGAACTTGTCGATCGGCACCTGCTGGTTCCAGTCGGCCTCGATGTCGGCGACCCGGACCGCCCGCTCCGACTCGGGGTACGTGATCTCGGCGATCCAGTTCTGCACCTGGAGGCCGGTGGCGGGGTCGGCCTCGGAGATCGGGTAGTGGATGAACCGGTGGTCCATCGTGCCGATCAGGGTGAACGAGGCCCCGCTGCGGATCGGCTCGCCCAACGAGGTGCCCCGCCAGAAGATGGCGCCGCCCCACTGGGGCGGGCCCTGGTCGGGGTGCATCTGGGCCCGCACGGCGGAGCGGATGCCGTCGGCCCCGAGCAGGAGGTCGCCCGGTTCGTCCCAGGTCGTGCCGTCCCGGGCCTCGATGCGGGCCACCACGCCGTCGGCGGTGTTGCGGTAGGAGGCCACCCGGGCCCCGGTGACCACGGCGTCGGGCCCCAGGCGGTCGAGCGCGGCCCGGTACAGCAGCATCTGCAGCCCGCCCCGGTGCACCGAGTACTGGGGCCAGCGGTAACCGGCCAGGCGTCCCCGGGGCTCGGCGTAGACGTCGCGGCCGTTCGGGGCGACCAGGGCCCACTCCCGGGCCTCGATCCCCACGCCGGGCACCTCGTCGGCCAGGCCCAGGTCGAACAGCTCCCGTACGGCGTTGGGCTGGAGGTTGATGCCGAGGCCGAGGGGCTGGAGCTGGCGGACGGACTCGAACACCTTCACCGGCACGCCGATCTGGTGGCAGGTGAGGGCGGCGGCGAGGCCGGCGATCCCCCCGCCGGAGATGAGCACGGTCATGGCCGGCCAGAGTACCGGCAGACCTGACCTCGTTCAGCTTTGCGCCCGAGCGGGGCTGTCGTAGCCTGCGCCCATGCAGATCGGCGCCGTGCTACCCCACAACGAGATCGGGACCGACCCGGGGGCCATCAAGGCCTACCTCCAGGGCGTCGAGGAGCTGGGCATGTCCCATCTCCTCATCTACGACCACGTGATGGGCGTCAAGCGGGAGGGTGGGTTCAAAGGCCCGTACGACTCCGACACCGCCTTCCACGAGCCCTTCGCCTTCTTCGGCTTCGCCGCCGCCGTCACCGAGCGGATCGAGCTGGTCACCACGGTGCTGATCCTGCCGCAGCGCCAGACGGTGCTGGTGGCCAAGCAGGCGGCCGAGATCGCCGTGCTGTCGAACAACCGGCTGCGGCTCGGGGTGGGCACCGGCTGGAACAAGACCGAGTACACGGCGCTCAACGAGAACTTCCACAACCGGGGCAAGCGGCAGGCCGAGCAGGTGGAGCTGATGCGCAAGCTGTGGACGTCGGACGTGTTCGACTTCCACGGCGAGTACCACACGATCGAGAACGCCAGCATCAACCCCCGGCCCACCCAGCCGGTGCCGATCTGGTTCGGCGGGTCGGCCCCGGCCCTGCTGGAGCGGTGCGCCAAGCTGGGCGACGGGTTCATGCCGCTGGGAGGGGCCAACGACAAGTCGGCCGCCGTCCTGGCCGAGATCGGGCGCATCCGGGAGGGGGTCGGGCTGTCGATGGACGGGTTCGGCGTGCAGTCCCAGGCCCAGTGGGCCGGGGGCAACCCCGAGCGGTGGCGGGCCCACGCCTCCACGTGGAAGGAGATCGGGGCCACCCACATCGCCGTCGCCACCCACCAGGCCGAGCTGACCGACGTCGACGGCCACCTGGCCCGCATCGCCGAGTACCGCGACGCCACCGCCGACCTGTTCGACTGATCCAGAGGAGAGTTGCCATGAGCTTGCTGGGGGATCGGGTCCTCACCGAGGCCGACCGGGCCCGCTACGAGGCCGACGGCTACCTCCTGCTGCCGGAGTTCGTGAGCCGGGAATGGCTCGACGAGCTGCGGGCGGCGGCGGCCGAGTTCGTGGAGGAGAGCCGGGAGCTCACGGCCTCCACCAAGCGGATCGACCTGGAGCCCGACCACACCGCCGACCGGCCCCGGCTGCGGCGGCTGGTGTCACCCCTCGACCAGCACGAGACGTTCCGCCGGTTCACCCTGGAGGGGCCGCCGGCCCAGCTGGCGATGGAGCTGCTGGGCGGCCCGGTGCGGTTCCACCACTCGAAGCTCAACTACAAGTGGTCCGACGGCGGGGCCGAGGTCAAGTGGCACCAGGACATCCAGTTCTGGCCCCACACCGACTTCAGCCCCCTCACGATCGGGGTCTACCTCGACGACGTGGACGACGAGATGGGCCCGATGGGAGTGGTGCCCGGGTCCCAGACCGGCCTCCTGTACGACCAGTACGACGAGGCCGGCAACTGGGCTGGGGCCATGCGGGCCGACGACATCGCCGCCGCCGTCAACCCCGCCGCGGTGGCCTGGCTCCAGGGCCCGGCCGGCTCGGTCACGATCCACAACTGCTGCATCGTGCACGGCTCGGTGCCCAACTCGTCGCCCCGGCCCCGCCCGCTACTGCTCCAGACGTACTCCGCCGCCAGCTCGTACCCGATCGCCGGCATCGGGGCCAACGGGGTGACCGGCCGCCACGGCGGCACGGTGATCGGCGGCGCCCCCGGCCAGCACCTGTCGGTCGACGGCCGGCCCATGCGGGGCGCCCCCGACTGGTCCCGCCGGGGCGCCGCCCCCACGATCTTCGGATCCCAGCAGCATGACCGCTGACCCTCCCTCAGCGCGGGCGAACCTTGTCACCTTGTGCCGCCAGGGGCGGCCCAAGGTGACGAAGTTCGCGGCGATGCGCGAAATCCCGGTCGGCGGGCGGGTCGGCTAACCCAGCGAGCGGCAGATGTCGACGATGGCGGTCCAGCCGGCGTCGCCCGGGGGGTCGATGACCTGGTCGGCGGCGGCCAGCACATCGGGCTCGGCGGTGCGCACGGCGACGGCATGGCCGGCGCCCTGCAACAGCTCCAGGTCGTTGGCGGCGTCGCCCACCCCCAGGATCTCGTCCGGCCCGATCCCGGCCGCTTCGGCGTAGGCCAGCACCCCCGCCCACTTCGACGCCGGCAGCGGGATCACCGACAGCGACGTGCCCCCGTACAGCGAGTCCTGCGTGAGCGTGGCCCGGGCCACGCCGGAGGCGGTGACGGCGGCCGCCACCGGGGCCAGCACGCTGAGCTCGCCCCCGATCACGGTGAACGCCGCCACCCGATGCTGGGGCACGCTGTGCTCCAGCGGCCCCACCACCGCCCACTGCAACAGGCTCTCGGCCCGGCCCGCCCCCGGGGTGGGGGCCCGGTGGGCCGGCTCGGTGGCCAGCAGCACGTCGAGCTCGGGATGGTCCACGAACACGTTGGGCGCCAGCCCCCGCTCCAGGAACTCGGCCAGCACGGCGGCAGCCTCGGCCGCTTCGAACAGGGACTCGTGGAACCGGTGCCCCGCCGCCCAATCCTCGCCGAACGTGCCGTCGAGGCACACGGCGGCCAGGGCGTCGAGGCCGTTGTCGGCCAGGGCCGTGCGGGCGCTGCGGGGCCGGCGACCGGTGGCGGCCAGCACGGTGATCCCGGCCGCCGTCAGCTCGCCCAGCGCGGCCAGCACCTCGGGCCGCACCTGGATCGAGCGGTCCCACAGGGTGCCGTCGAGATCGGTGGCGACGAGGCGGATCACGGGCCGGGCCTCCTTCCGCCGGCGGCCGTCACCCGGCCAAGGTCGGCAGCTGGTAGGCCCGGGCCGCCGTGTCGTGGAACAGGTCCCGCTTCTCGTCGGCCGAGCAGCCGCCGGCCAGCAGCTTGAACGCGTTCCACAGGGCCACGTAGCCGACGCAGGGCTTGTCCACCGGAAAGTTCGACTCGAACAGGCACCGGGACGGCCCGAAGGCGTCGAGGCAGTAGCGCACCTCGGGCCCCCACGCCTCCACCACCTCGGCCGACGACGCCGTGCGGCCCCGCTTGTCCCACCGGTCGCCGGTGAGGGGCCGGATGAGCGCCCCCACCTTCATCACCACATTGGGGGCCGACGCCAGGTCGGTGATCCCGGCCTGCCACACCGAACGGACCTCGTCGGCCTTCCCCCGGTAGGGGCCGCCGGCGATGGGGATGCCGAAGTGGTTGGCCACGATGGTGACGTCGGGGCAGGCCCGGGCCAGGTCGGCCAGCTCGCTCAGCTGGTGGTGGAAACACATGGCGTCGTAGGAGAAGCCCATGGCCCCGAGCCGCCGGACGCCGGCCCGGAACATGTCCTCCCCCATCATCCCGGCCCGGGCCGAGTTGTTGCCCATGGGGTTGGGGTCGAAGGCGGTGTTGTGGCGGACGCCCCGGAACCGACCCCGGCCCGCCTCGGCTTCGGCCTCCAGCACCTCGGCCACCGCGTCGCCCAGGGCCAGGTCGGCGTTGCCCACGATGGCGCCGATCTCGGCCCCGCCCTCGGCCGCCGCCCGCTGGGCGCTCGCCTCGGCGATGGCGGCCACGAACTCCACCTCGCCCACCGGGCGTAGGTGCTCGGGCCCCTCCCGCCGGTACTCGGCGTGGCACTCCACGAACACGGTCCGCACCACGTTGTGGCCGGAGCCGGTATCGGCCCGGAGGTCGTCGAGCAGGTACTGGCCCGCCCCGTGGGACGACCGGTTCCACAGGTGATGGTGGGCGTCGAGGATCGGCAACTCGGGCTCCAAGATGGCCTCGGGCCCGGCCGTGGTGTCGTCGTTGTCGCTCACTTCCACGCCACCCCCATCGACTCGTACACGCCCCGCAGGATGGAGTGGGCCCGGTCGTCGCCAACCGTGCCCTCGCCCATGCGGTTCATCACGTAGGCCATCGTCATCCGCTGGTCCATGTCGTTGATCACCAGCGAGCCGCCCCACCCGCCCCAGTAGCACAGGTTGGGGCTGGGGCTGATCGGAGCCCGGGGCGAGTTGAGCCCGTAGCCGACGCCGAACGTCACCCCGATGCCGAGCACCAGGTCCCGCCCGGCGGCCTGCACATCGAGGATGCGGTTGAGAGTCGATTCGCCGAGCAGGCGGTGGCCGTTGCTCTCGCCCCCGTTGGCCACGGCGTGCTGGGCCCGGGCCACGCCCCGGGCGTTGCCCTGCCCGCCGGCGGCCGGGATCTCGGCCCGACGCCAGGCCAGGTCGTAGGACTGCTCGGCCTCCATGCGGGGGTTGACGAACGAGCGGAACGGGATCGACGTCTTGTCGACGCCGCCACCGCCATCGCCATCGCCGCCTCCGCCCGAGGAGCTGACGCTGTCGGCCGCCCCGCCCCCGGCCGGGGTGGACGGGGCGATCACCGGGGCCACCCGGCCGTCGTGCTTCGGATCGAGCCCGATGTGGAAGTCGGCGTCCATCGGGCCAGCCACCTCGGTGGCGAAGAACTGGCCGACGGTCTGGCCCGTCACCCGGCGCACCACCTCGCCCACCAGGTAGCCCTGGGTGATCCCGTGGTAGCCGCTCTTGGTGCCCGGCTCCCACCACGGCTCCTGGGCCGCCAGGAGCGACGTGCACTTCTCCCAGTCGTACAGGTCCTCGCTGCGCAGCCGCTCGTTCCAACCCGACAATCCGGCGGTGTGGGCCAGCAGGTGGCGCACCACCACCCCCTCCTTGCCGTTGGCCTCGAACCCGGGCCAGTAGCGGGCCACCGGGTCGTCGACACTCACCAGCCCCCGGTCGGCGCACATCAGCAGGGCCAGGCAGCTCATGGTCTTGGTGGTGGAGAACACGTTGATCAGCGTGTCCTGCTCCCAGGGGCGGGTGCGGGCCTCGTCGAGGTGGCCGCCCCACAGGTCGACCACCATCTCGCCCTCCACCATCACCGCCACCGACGCCCCCACGTCGCCGTGGTCGGCGAAGTTCCCAAGGAAGGCGTCGCGCACCGGGGCGTAGCGGTCCTCGCAGTGGCCCTCGGCCACGATCTGCACAGCGGCATCGGTCATCAGCAGCTCTCCCGTCCCCTGGGGTGGTCCCGTGTCCGCCTAGCTTGGATCACCGGCCCGCCCGTTGGCGAGATGGCGCTCTCAGGAAGCTCTCAGCCAACTCGGCGCCCGCTCCCAGAACCGGCCGGCAAGCTGATGCCGACCACCCCCCCCAGAGCCACGACCCAGCTCAAAGGAGCCACCGTGACCAGCATCCCCGCCGACCACAGCCCAGCCGACCACAGCCCGGCCGACCATGACGACTTCGGCGGCTTCCAGCGAGACCTGCCCGCCTTCCTCGGCCGCCGCCGGGCCCTCCAGCTTCTGGGCGGGGCCAGCGTGGTGGGCCTGCTGGCCGCCTGCGGTTCCTCGTCGGACTCCTCGTCCGGCTCCTCGTCGACCACGGCCACCACCGCCGGCTCCGGCCCGGCTACCTCGACCGCCGCCACCGCCACCACCGGTGGGGCCACGGCGTCGGCCGGCGCCGAGATCCCCGACGAGACGCAGGGCCCGTACCCGGCCGACGGGTCGAACGGCCCCAACATCCTCGGCACCGACGGGATCGTGCGGGCCGATATCACCTCCAGCGTGGGCGACCTGTCGGGCACGGCCGACGGGGTACCGCTGAAGGTGCAGCTCACCGTGGTGGACCACAGCACCGGGTCGCCGCTGTCGGGGGCCACCGTCTACGCCTGGCACTGCACGGCCGACGGGAAGTACTCGGTCTACGAGGTCACCGACCAGAACTACCTGCGGGGTGTCCAGGCCGCCGACTCCTCGGGCAAGCTCACGTTCACCACGATCTTCCCCGGCTGCTACGCCGGCCGGTGGCCCCACGTCCACTTCGAGGTCTACCCCACGCTGGAGGAGGCGACGGCCGGCACGGCGTCGATCAAGACCTCCCAGCTGGCCCTGCCCGAGACGGACTGCAGCACCGTCTACGCCGACGGCCGCTACGGCAGCAGCACCCGCAACCTGGGCCAGCTCTCGCTCGACACCGACAACGTGTTCCGCGACGGCTGGACCGAGCAGCTGGCCACCGTCTCCGGCTCGGTGGCCGACGGCTACACGGCGTCACTGCTGGTCCGGGTCTGAGCCCACCGGCCAGGATCTCTGACACTGCGTGCGTCCCGGCGGGACGGCATGTCAGAGTTCCGGTCAGGACCGACGACGACGACCGAGGAGGGCCGACGAATGGCCGACCGACTGCAGGGCAAGCTGGCACTGGTGACCGGAGGCGGCTCCGGCCTGGGGGAGGCGATCTGCACCCGCTTCGCCCAGGAGGGGGCCACGGTGATCGTGAACGACCTGCGGGCCGATGCGGCCGAGCGGGTGGCAGCGGCCGTTGGCGGCCACGCCGCCCCCTTCGACGTGGCCGACTCGGCCGCCGTGGCCGACGCCTTCGCCAAGGTGGCGGCGAACCACGGCCGGCTCGACGTGCTGGTCAACAACGCCGGCATCGCCCCGCCGTCGACCCCGGCCGAGGCCGAGGAGCGGACGGCCCAGGTGCTGCGGCAGATCGGTGAGCTGCAGTCGGGCGGGCCGGTCACCACCTTCCTCGACGTGACGGTGGACATGACCGACGAGGCGTGGCGCCAGATGCTGTCGATCCACCTCGACGGCACGTTCTACTGCACCCGGGAGGCCCTCAAGATCATGAACCCTCAAATGGCGGGGTGCATCGTGAACATGGGGTCGATCATGGGCACGTCGGGCGGGGCCGGGGCGCCCCACTACTGCGCGGCCAAGGCCGCCATCCTCGGGCTCACCCGGTCGGTGGCCCGGGAGGTGGTGCTGCGCAACATCCGGGTCAACGCCATCGCCCCCGGCTACATCGAGACGCCTCTGCTCGAGGTGATGACGCCCACCATGAAGGGCCTGATCGCGGCCCAGACCCCGATGCAGCGCCTGGGCGACCCCGACGACATCGCCTGGGCCGCCGTGTACCTGGCCAGCGACGAGGCCAAGTACGTCACCGGTCAGACCCTGTCGCCCAACGGCGGCTGGCACATGAGCCAGTAGCGGCTCGGCCCGGCCGGGCCCGGTGGCCCCTGGTACGGGTGGGTCCGCCGGTGTGCGACGATGGGACGATGGCGCAGCGACCCCGGGGCGGATTCCGCCACATCGACATGACGCCGAACGCCTGGGCCGCCGTGATCGTGCCCGGGGCGGTGGCCGGGCTCACCGCCGGGCGGTTGTGGGGGGCGCCGCTGGTGCTCACGGTGGTGGGGGGCGTGGTGCTGTCGTACCTGCTGGCCCTGGCCGTCGACCGGGGGGCCGGGGCCCGGGCCCTGGTGACCCTGGACGTGTCGGACCTACCCGAAGCCAGCGTGAAGGCGTTGACGGCCCGCCTCGACGCCGACGGGGTGCCGGTGACGGTCCGGCGGTGGTCCGCCCCCGGCGACGACGGGCCGGACGCCGATGACCCTGAGCCGCCCCATCACACCGCGCTGCGGGTGCCGAGCCGGCACCGGGCCCAGGCCGAGGCCGCCGTCGACACCGAGCGCCAGCGCCTGAAGCGCCCCTGACCGTCCGTCCCGCCGACTTTTCACCACGACGATCACCGACGGCGTCTCCGGTGAAAAGTTGGTGGGGGCCCGGGCCGGTGGGGTACCAGTGGTGCATGCCCGCCAAGCGACCGCTGGCCGACGACACCCCTGCGCTGGCAGCGTATGAGGCCAAGCGGGACTTCGCCCGGACCCCCGAGCCGGCTCCGGCTCCGCCGCAGCCGGAGACGGGCGACGCCACCGGGCGGGGCGGCCGGTTCGTGGTCCAGCGGCACCGGGCCCGGCGGCTCCACTACGACTTCCGCCTGGAGATCGGCGGGGTGCTGGTGAGCTGGGCCGTGCCCAAGGGCCCCACGCTCGATCCCGCCGCCCGTCACCTGGCCGTGCACGTGGAGGACCACCCGATCGACTACATCGACTTCGAGGGTGTCATCCCCGCCGGCGAGTACGGGGGCGGCGACGTGATCGTGTGGGACCGCGGCACCTGGGAGCCCCGGGGCACCGACGACCCGGCCCGGGCGGTGGCCGACGGCGACCTCCATGTCGACCTCCACGGCGAGAAGCTCCGGGGTCGGTTCGTGCTGGTGCGAGGCGGGCGGGGTCGCCGTCGCACCGTCAGCATGGGCTCGACCGGGGCCAAGGAGGAGTGGCTCCTGCTCCACAAGCGCGACGAGTTCGCGGTGGAGGGCTGGGACCCCGAAGACCATCCCCGCTCGGTCCGCAGCGGCCGCACCAACGACGAGGTGGCGGCCGACCCCGACGCCCAGTGGTTCAGCGACCGCCCGGCCAACCTGGCCGCCCTCGACTTCTCCTCCGACCGGGACGACATCGCCGCCCTCGACCGCCTCGGCCCCAACGGCGGCCGGTGGGACTTCGACGGCGTGACCCTCCGCCTCACCAACCTCGACAAGGTCCTGTTCCCGGCCCGCCCCGGTCCGGGGCGGCGCAAGGCCCGGCCCCTGACCAAGCGGGATCTGATCCGGTGGTACGCCACCGTCGCCCCCGTGCTCGTGCCCTACCTCAGCGGCCGGGCCGTGAACCTCCACCGCTTCCCCAACGGGGTGGAGGCCAAGGGGTTCTGGCACAAGGAGATCCCGAACCACGCCCCCGAGTGGATCAGCCGCTGGCACTACAGCGAGGCCGACGCCGACGAGACCCAGTGGTACATCGTGGTCGACCGGCCGGCGACGCTGGCCTGGCTGGGGAACTTCGGTGCCGTCGAGCTCCACCCCTGGACCTCGCCCACCGACGCTCCCGACCGGCCGAGCTACGCCCTGATCGACATCGACCCCGGCGCCGACACCTCGTGGGACGACACGTTGACCCTGGCCCGCCTCTACCGCACGGCGCTGGAACACCTCGGCATCGACGGCTGCCCCAAGGTGTCGGGCCAACGGGGCATCCAGGTGTGGGTGCCGGTGGCCGGCTGCACCTTCGCCGAGACCCGGGCCTGGGTGGAGAAGGTGTCGCGCACGGTGGGCCAGGTGGTGCCCGAGCTGGTGAGCTGGGAGTGGCACAAGGCCAACCGGTCGGGGAAGGCCCGCCTCGACTACACCCAGAACGCCGTCAACAAGACGCTGGTGGCGCCGTACTCGGTGCGGGCCGCCCCCGGCGCCCCGGTGTCGATGCCGATCACGTGGGACGAGCTCGACGACCCCGACCTGCGGCCCGACCGCTGGACGATCCTCGACGCCCCGGCCCGCCTGCTGGAGCGGGGCGACCTCTTCACCCCCGTGCTCCACCCCTCACCGGGACCCCTGCCCGATCTGTGACGTCGCCCGGTCGCCCGCCGCCCCCCACCGGTCGGGGTGAGGGGGTAGGGTGGGTGATCAGGGCCAGCCCCACCCCGGCCAGCACGGCCATCACCACCGACCCGGCCCACAGCTCCGGCGGCCAGTTCAGCTCCCACCGCCAGGCCCCGGTGAGGGTGTCGGTCATGGGCCAGTTGTTGAACCCGTTGGCGTAGAGGAAGAAGAAGGCGACGGCGGTGGTGGCCAGCGTCAACGACAAGACGGGGGCCAGGAACGCCGGCCACGGGGGAGCGTCCGGCCCGGCCGTGTGCCAGGCCGCCCGGAAGGGGGCGGTGCACCCGGCCAGCATCCCCCCGAGCATCAGGAGATGGGTGGGCGACAACAGGGCGTCTATCGTCGACTCCACCCCGAACACGGTGTGCCAGATCCCGTCGCCCACGCCGCCCACGGCGAACACCCCGAGGCCGATCACCGCCGGCCCGTAGCCCAACGGCACCGCCGCCCACAGGCTGGTCGTCGCCGGTCGGCCCCGCCCCACGATCCAGGCCAGGCAGGCCGCCCCGCCGGTGAAACCGGCGTAGAACACGGCGTGCCACGGGGTGAAGAAGGTCTCCAGCTGGGGCTGGTGGCGGTGAGCCCACCCGTCGAGGCACAACCCCACGAGGGTCCACAGGCCGAAGGCCAGGAACAACAGATCCTCGCCGCCGGTGGTGCGGCGGGATCCCGGGCTGGGAGTGGCCGGGTCTTGCATGATCAATCGTTACCACAAGGGAGCGGTACGGGGATGTCCCCGATGCCGGCTGGGCCGCCCAAGCGGACACTGCGGGCATGACCATTCATCTCACCACCTCGACCCAACGAATCTTCGCCGTTCTCGCCGGCGCCTGGATCGGCGTCCATCTGATGGTGCTGGTGCCGAGCGTCGTGACGCTGGCGCTGGTACCGCTGCTGGCGCTGGCCGGGCTCACGCCGCCGGTGGCGAAGCGTCCCGGCGCCGTGTTGGCCGTGACCGGGAGCACGATGGCGGCCGAGGTGGTGCTGTTCATCCTGTCGAGCTTCGCGACCTATGCGATGGTGCTGCCGGTGGCCGGGATCGTGGCTGCGACGCTGACGGTTGTGCTCAGCCGCTCGATCCGGGTCGTCCCGCTGGCAGCTGTCCGGGTCTGACCGGTACCCGGCCCTCCCGCCCTCCCCGGCCCCCCGTTTCCTCCACCCGATTCAGCGGTCGGGCGGGGGGAACGGGGCCGGGTCGAGGAAGCGGGTGAGCACGTTCAGGCTGAGCTGGGCCACGTCGTTGTCGTAGCCGTTGCGGGCCAGGGCCCCGAACCACGAGATCGACCCGACGGAGAACACGGCACCCCCGTTCGGGGTCTCGTAGAACACGACGTCGCTGCGGACGTAGGGGTCGGGCGTGGGGTAGATCACCGAACCCTCGAACTCCTCCTTGGTCCGCACCATGTCGGGCCCGAAGGTGCCCACGGCCGACGCCAGCACCACGGCGTGGCGGGGCGACCCGAGGCGGGGGTCGTAGCGGTCGAGCTCCTGGCCGGCGGCCCCGCCGCCCAGCCCCGAGGTGCCGATCCGGCCCTCGTCGTCGTGCACCCCGTCCCACACCCACGCCGCCCGTCCGGCCCGTGACGCCTCGTCGATCGTGTAGTACGTCGCCCCCTCGAACCCCTGGGCGGCGAACCCGACGCCGCAGATCTCGTTGGGGGCCCGCTCCAGCCGGCGCCACATCCCGCCGTACTCGGCCCCCCAGGCGTGGTAGCTCTCGCCGTTGCCGGTCTGCCAGTTGCGCACCCCGTCCTCGGCCCGCCGCAGCTCCATGGCCCCGGGCCAGCCGTCGCTGAACGCCACCCGCCAGTAGAACCCGTTGCCGCCGAGGTACATGAGCCGCCCGCCGGCCCGCTGCCACGCCTCCAGGGCGTCGAGCATGGCGGTGGACCAGTACTCCGGATGGGAGCACGTCACGATCACCCGGTAGGGGGCGAGGGCGGCCAGGCCGTCGTGGTGCACGTCTTCGTCGCTGATCACGTCGTGGGTGGTGCCGAGCTGGCTACCGGCGTGCTCCAGCCAGGCGTTGAGGTCGGTGTCGGGGGTGAAGTTCCAGCCGTCGGCCCCGGGGCGGAGGTTGAGCACCGGCCGGAGGCGGGAGCTGAACATCATCCCCGACCCGTCCCCGTGCTTCTCGTACATCGACCGCCCCACCTCGGGGTGGCGGCGCACATAGTCGTGCTCCGGGCGCAACCGCTGACGGCTCTGGATGAAGTCGGCCCCCTCGAACAGCATCCGGTGGTTGGCGTAGGCCAGGTAGGTGGCCGACGACATCAGCAGGGCCACGTCGGCCGTGGGGGCCCCGGCGGCGGGGCGGACGAAGAACGGCACCCGGTCCTCGTCGCCGTGCGCCGCTGACGAGGTGGAAGGCGTAGATCCCGCTCGGCAGATCGGAGGGCACGGTCAGCGAGAGGGTGGGGGACCAGCCGGCGTCGTAGAGGTCGTCGGTGTGGAAGTGGACGGCGTCCCACATCGAGGGATCGTCGGTCCAGCGCTGGGTCGAGCCGTCCCAGGTGGGCCCGGTCACGGCCCGGGTGGGGAGCTGGTGGAGGACGCCGTGGCGGCCGGCGGGCGCCGGTGTCGACGATCGAGGGGCCGTCCATGCCCCGGCTCAGGTCCCAGGCCAGCTCGGTGCCGTCGAGGCGGAGCCGGGGCCGGGCGATCCGGCCGTCGAGGCCGCCCCGATCCGGCCCGGCCGGATCACCGTCGCCATCGTCGGGGCCATCAGCGGGGCCGCCGGCCAGCACGAGACGGCTCCCAGGTCTGGGGCCCGGCGGCCGCCGGACCGGTGGCGGGGGAGGGGTTGCCCTCCAGCAGGTCGCGTCCCGGGGAGCGGGACGGCTCGGTGGTGGCGGCGCCGGTGAGCGTGCCGGCGGCCAGGTCCCAGCGGACGGTCACGTCGTACCACCGGCGGTTCTCCAGCGCCCGGGGCCGCAGCACCAGGGCAGGCCCATCGCCCACCCGGGCCGTCAGCCGGCCCCCGGCCTCGGCTTCCACCCGCAGCGTGGACGGAGCGCCCACCAGGGTCAGCACCGTCTGGGGCTCCCGCGGCCGGGTGAGGTAGAGGCTGAACGCCAGCTCCACCACCGACGAGGCCGTGAGCTCCCCCAGGTCGACCGTGCCGAACGAGCCGGGCACCAGTGGCTGGTGGGCCAGGTCCACCGTGGGGGCCAGCCCGGGCACCGGCACCGGGGCCACAGACCAGCCCGGCCCCCAGCGGGTGGGGTCGCCGCACGAGATCCGCTCCACCGACACCTGGGCCGGGCCCGGCCGGTGGCTGGAGGCCCGCAACACCACCGTCTCGCCCGCTCGCAGCGACCACGGCTCGCAGTAGGCGGTGATCGCCTTCGGTTCGTCGGTCTCCCCTGGTGCGCCCCACATCATCGATGCCATCAGCGGAACTTCGGCTCGCGCTTCTCCAGGAAGGCCGACACGGCCTCTTTGTGCTCCGGGGTGCGGAAGGCGTCGTTGAGCGACGACAGCTCCCGGCGCTGCACCAGCGACAGGTCGGGCTCGGCCCCGTTCTGGGTGAGCAGCTCCTTGATCATCCGCACCGCCGGGGGCGGGTTCTCGGCGTAGGTCGTGGCCCTCGCGATGGCGGCGTCGAGGAGGGCGTCGTCGGCCACCACGTCGTCCACCAGGCGCAGGTTGAGGGCTTCGTCGGCCGGTACCATGCGGCCCGACAGGGCCAGGTCGCTGGCCGCCCCCCAGCCGCACCGCTGCACCAGGAAGTGGCTGGAGGCCAGCTCCGGCACCAGGCCCATGCGCACGAAGCGGGCCGACACCCGGGCCGACGCCCCGGCCACCAGGAAGTCCATCGGCAGCAGCAGGGTGAGCCCCACACCCACGGCCGGGCCGTTGATGGCGGCCACCATCGGCTTGGACCGCCGGACCAGGCCCACCCAGTCGCCGGCGGTCTCGTCGCCCCCGCCCCCGGAGCCGCTGCCGCCCGCCGCTGCCGGACGGACTCACGATCCTCCCGGCCGGCGAACTCGTCGCCGATGTCGGCCCCGGCGCAGAACGCCCGGCCGGACCCGGTGAACACGAAGGCGCCGATGGCGGGATCGGCGTTGCCGGCGTCTATGGCGTCGGTCAGCTCACGGCTCATCCGCCGGGTCCAGGCGTTCAGCTTCTCCGGCCGGTTCAGGGTGATCAGCCGGATCAACCCCCGGTCCTCCACCTCGATCTGCTGATAGTCCACGGTGCTGTCGCTCCTCCACGGGTGTGCCGGTGGTCGTGGCGGCGGGCGCGGCGTCAGGTGCGCCGGCCGGCGTCACGGCCGAAGCGACCAGGTTGCCCCATCGCCCCGGCCCCGGCCACTCCGGGAGGGTCAGGCCGAAGACTCCGGCATCGACCAGGCCGGCACCGGCGCCGGGGGAGCGGCCAGCGGCAGCCGCTTCGGGCCCGGCCGGTTCGGTGGGCCCGGCCGACGCCGGGGTGCCGTCGGGGTGGTGCCAGGCGGCCAGCGCCACCAGCAGCCCGGGGAGAGCCAGCGACGCCGGGGCCAGGAGGGGGAGCCCGCCCCGGGCGGCGTCGAGAAGGCGGGCCATCGGGCCGGCCTGGGGATGGAGCTCGGTGACGAAGGCCAGGTTCTGGTTCAGGTGGACGAACACCCCGATGGTGGCGATGGCCACCGCCCCGGTGGCCAGGCCGGCGCCGGCCCGCAGGCGGCGGGGGCCGGTGGGGCCGTTCACCAGCCAGGCGGCGGTGAGGCCGGCCCAGGCCGCCACCCAGGCCATGGTCTGGGTGCCGCCGTGCCAGTGGGCGATGAGGGCGAGCTCCACCATCGACGCCACGCTCACCCCCGCCGCCAGCAGGCACAGGAGCTCCCGGAACGCCGGTTGGCGGCCGGCCGGCCCCGCCGTCATCACGCCCCGAAGTCGAGGTAGCTCATGATCCGCTCGATCTCGGCGTCGTCGATGTACTTGGCCAGCTCGTCGCGGAACTTGGCCGGCCCGGTCTGGGCGTCGTAGGGCCGGTACTCGAGGATCTCCCCGGCGATCTCGGGGCCGACGCCGGGGATCGTCTGCAGCTCAGCGGCCGTGGCCGCGTTGGCCGACAGCTTGGCCGCCGGGGCCGCGGCCGACGACGCAGTCGAGGCGGCCGGGGCGGCCGGTGTGGCAGCGGCCGGGGTGGAGGCGGCCGACGAGGTGGTCCCCGACGACGAGCCGCAGGCGGCGGCGCCGATGGCGAGGGCGGCCACCAGGCCTGAGGTCAACAGGGCGCGCGGGATGACGGGCATGACGGTTTCTCCTGTGCTGGGTGGCGGTCGGGCCGTCCGACCGCCGCGCCGCCGGGGGCGGCCACCGGCGGCAGCGGCGCCGACGGTGTGCACCCATCGTGCGGGTCCGACGGCAAAGGCCGGGCTAAGCGACCGGCAAGGTCAGCCCAGATCGGGGGCGGTCACACCGCGGTGGCGGCCCGGGCGGCCCCGCTGCCGAGCCGGCACACCACCCGGGCCCCGCCCAGCGGGCTGGCCTCGACCGCCATCGACCCGCCGGTGGAGCGGGCCAGCCGGCCGACGATGGCCAGCCCCAGGCCGGTGGAGCCGCCGCCGGAGCGTCCGGCGGCCGCCATCGAAGGGTCGAACCCGGTGCCGGCGTCGTCGAGGGCGATCACGCACCCCCCGCCCGGGTCGGCCGCCACCGAGAGCTGGAAGGCGACACCCCGCTCGGTGTGGGCGAAGACGTTCTCGAACAGCACGTCGAGGCCGGCCGCCAGGGCCTCGGGTTCCACCGCCACCGTCACCGGATGCCACTGGGCCCCGGGCTCGGCCGGGTCCACCGGCACCCCGCCCAGCAGCAGCCGGCACGAGCGTTCCTCGTCGGCCGCCAGGGCCCGCCAGAACTCGTAGCGCTCGGCCGCCACCCCGGTGACGTCGAGGGGGCGGGGTGGGTCGGCGGTGCGGCGGGCCTGGGCGATGAGGTCGTCGATCTCGTCCCGCAGGGCGTCGACCCCGGCGTGGAGATCGGCGGCCAGATCGTCGTCGGCCACCCGGTCGAGGTCGATGCGGAGCCGGGTGAGCGGGGTCCGCAGCCGGTGGGCCAGCTCGCCCACCATCTCCCGCTCGGCCGCCAGCATCCCCTGCACCTGGCCGGTCAGCCGGTTGAAGGCGGCGGCCGTGTCCGCCAGCTCGGACGGCCCGGACGGCTCCACCGTCACCTCCAGCTCGCCTTCCCCCAGGCGGCGGGCGGCATCGGCCAGGCGGCGGGCCGGGCGCACCACCCGGCTGGCGATACGGTCGGCGATGGCCACGCTCAACCCCACCAGGGCCACCCCGGTGGCGGCCAGCGCCGCCCACGAGGCCACGAGGCCGCGGTTCAACTCGTCGTCGGTCACCAGCACCCGCACGGCGCTGGTGCCGCTCACCCCGGCCACGGCGGTGACCAGCTCCACCCCGCCCGGGGCCTCGCCCGACGAGCTCGTGGCCCCGTCGAGGGCCTGGGTCAGCCGGGCCGAGGCCGGGGCCGGCTCGCCGATCACCTGGCCCCCCATCACCACCGTCACCCGCTGGTGGCCGTCGGCGTTGACCCCGTCCACCAGACGGGCCACTTCGTCCTGGCGGCCGGCGGCGGCCAGGGGCACCAGCCCGGCGGCCACCGAGCGACCCTCGTCGAGGGCCCGGTCCCGGCCCTGGAGGCGGGCCGAGAGGCCGAGGGGAACGAGGAAGGCCAGCGTGATCAGCGCCGCCATGGCGGCGAACGCCGTGGTCAGCTCTCGGCGCACGTCGGGTCGACCAGTTTCACGCCGACACCACGCACGGTCACCAGATAGCGGGGCTCGTCGGCCCGGTCGCCGAGCTTGCGCCGCAGCCAGCTGAGGTGCACGTCGACCGTCTTGTCGGCCCCGCCGTAGGGCTGGCGCCACACCTCGGCCAGCAGCTCCCGCTTCGACACCACCTCGCCCGCCCGGCCGGCCAGGTAGAGCAGCAGCTCGAACTCCTTGCGGGTGAGCTCCACCACCTCACCGTCGACGGTGACGGCGTGGCCTCCGATGTCGATGTCGATCCCGCCGATCACGATGCGGCGGGGGCCGGTCTCGGCCTGCACCCGGCGCAACACGGCCCGGATGCGGGCCTCGATCTCGGCCCCCGAGTACGGCTTGACCAGGTAGTCGTCGGCGCCGGCGTCGAGCAGGGCCACGATCTGGGCGTCGTCGTCGCGGGCCGTGGCCACGATCACCGGGACCTGCGAAGTGGCCCGCAGCATGCGCAGCACGTCGGCGCCGTCGACGTCGGGCAGGCCCAGGTCGAGCACCACCACGTCGGGCGGGTCGGCCATCACCGCAGCCAGGGCCTCCATCCCCTTGGCGGCGCTTCGCACCACATGGCCCCGGTCCTGCAGGGCCCGGGCCACCGACTGGCGGATCCCGGGGTCATCCTCAACGATGTAGACGTCGGCCATACCCCCTTGGTACCGGTGGAAGCGGCCGGGGGCAAGGATCCTGGCCCAGGCACTACCGAGGCTTAGCGTTCTCTTGACCTGCGGGCCGGGGGCGTTGGGGCACACTCTCCCCATGCGCTCGAAGTCGTTCCTAGCCGTGATCTGGGCCGTGGCCACGGTGGTGGCCGTGGCCATCGTGTGGCAGAGCCTGGGATTCGTGTCCACCCGCACCGATGACGACGGCACCGCCCTGGGCGGCGGCTCCGCCACCTCGGTGGTCACGCCGGTCACCCAGGGCTCGTCGGCCCCCGGTGCCACCGGCGGCGATCCGGCCGGCACCACCACGGTCCCGGCCGCAGCCGTCGACGGCGGCGGCGCTCGACTGTGACCGATCCGGTGGGCGCCACGTCCACCACCCCGCCCACCGTCACCACGCTGGCGGTGGGGGTGCCGGCCGACGCCGTGGACCAGACGTTCGAGCTCGTGGGCGGCACCGCCGTGGTGCGCTACTCGTCCACCGGGGTCACCGTGCTCTACGCCGTGCCGGCCAACGGCTACCAGGCCAAGGTGGAGCCCGAGGAGGGGGGCACGAAGGTGGAGTTCCGCAGCGAGGGCCACCGCTCCCGGGTTGTCGTGTGGTGGAACAACGGTCCCCAGCACTCGGTGGAGGAGCGCGGGGAAGACTGATCCCACCGGGTTCGACCCACCGGCCGACCCGGCTCCCGGGCCCAACCGGGCGCTGTCAGGCGCCGGCGGCCACCGGCCGGGGCCGCTTGCGGCCGGGCAGGTGCGGACGGGGCGACCGGGTGCTCCCGGGCCGGCCCGTCCCGGTCCTGCCGGTCCTGCCGGTCCTGCCGGTCGAGGCCGGCCCCCCGTGCTGGGGCGCACCCACCAGGGCGCGCAGGTTGGAGGCCACCTCGGTCAGTTTCTCCGCCGCCTCCCGGGTGCTGGCCACGGCTTGGGCGTTCTCGGCCGCCGTGGCCGCCACCGAACCGGCCTCGGTCACGATCGTCTCGGTGCCGTTGGCGGCCTGCACGATGCGCTGCTCGATGTCATGGGTGGCGAGGGCCTGCATCTCGATGGCGGAGGAGATCTCGGCCTGGATCTGGGCGATGTCGTTGATGAGCGAGGTGATCGAGCCGATGGCGTCCACCGTCTTGTCGGCGTCGCCCTGGATGGCGGCGATCCGCTCCGAGATGGCCGAGGTGGCGTCGCCGGTCTGCTTGGCCAGCTCCTTCACCTCGTTGGCCACCACGGCGAAGCCCTTGCCGGCCACACCGGCCCGGGCCGCCTCGATGGTGGCGTTGAGCGCGAGCAGGTTGGTCTGCTTGGCGATCGACGTGATCAGGTCGATCACCTGGCTGATCTCGGCCGAGCTCGATCCCAGCTTGGTGATGTGGGCCGAGGTGGTGTCGACCACGTGGACGCCCTGGGCCGCCACCTCGGCGGCATGGGCCACGCTGCGGGAGATGTCGGTGATCGAGGTCGACATCTCCACCGTGGCGGCGGCCACGCCCTGCACGTGGGACGAGATCTCGCGGGCGATGTCGGCCGAGGTCTGGGCCTTGCCCCGGGTCTGCTCGGCCCCGGCCATGAGCTGGGTGCCGGCCACGGCCACCTTGTCCACCGAGCCGGTCATCTCCGAGATCATGTGCCGCAGGTGGCTCGTGATACCTCGGGCGATGCGCCATGAGGCGCCGGCCATGGCCAGGATCGACAGCGCGCTGATGGCCATCACCAGGGTGCGGGCGTGGCGGGTGGCGGAGGCGTTGGCCTCCTCGGCATCGGCGGCGGCGCTCTGGACGGTGTCGGACAGGGCCGACAGGTTCGTCTCCAGCACCAGGAACTGCTCCTTGAAGGCACCGAACTCGGCGGAGGCGGCACCGGCCGACCCGTCGCTCCCGTCGCCGGCGGTGGCGTTGGTGGCGGCGGAGGCGGAGGCGATCACTGCCTGGCCGTCGGCCACGTACGCGTCGACCTGGGCCGAGGCGTCGCTCACCGCGCTCTGCACGGCCGGCTGGTCGTTCAGGTTGGTGGCGATGGCCTCGAAGTGGCCCTTGAGGGTCTGGCTGTGGGCGGCCAGCTCGTCGGCGGCGGTGGCCCGGTCCTGGTCGGTGGTGGCCAGCAGGGCGGCGTAGACGTCACCCCGGATGGCGTCGTGCATCATGTCGGCCTCTACCGAGGACCGGATCGAATCATTGAAGCGGGCCAGGGCCGACGCCTCCTTGATACGGGTGGTGGCGAGGATGCCCAGGTTGGCGACGCACACCACGCTGACGACGCCGAACAGCAGCAGTCGTTGCGAGATACTCCAAGTTTTCATTTGAATGAGCTCCCGGTGGGCCGATAGATACTCATCGGTCCCGCCGGGGCCGAGTTGAACGGGTGACATCGGTCGTTCCGACGAACAGTTCCGGCGGCCCAGTCGATTTTTCGGCTGTCCGGGGCCGAGGCGCTACGGTCGGTTGCCATGTTCATCAATGGTGAGTGGGTCGACGCCATCGCCGGGGGCACGTTCGCCGTGACCAACCCGGCCACCGGGGAGGAGATCGGGCGGGTGCCCGACGGCGGGCCCGACGATGCCCGGGCCGCCATCGCCGCGGCCGACGCCGCCTTCCCCGCCTGGGCGGCCACCACGCCGTTCGAGCGGGCCGACATGCTGTTGAAGGCGTGGCAGCTGATGAACACCCGGGCCGACGATCTGGCCCGCCTGATGACCACCGAGCAGGGCAAGCCGCTGCGGGCGGCGCGCACCGAGGTCACCTACGCTGCCGACTTCCTGCGCTGGTTCGCCGAGGAAGGCCGGCGGATCGGGGGCGAGTGGCTCCCGTCGAGCCGGTCCGACCAGCGGTTCCTCACCGTGCGTCAGCCGGTGGGGGTGGTGGCCATGGTGACGCCGTGGAACTACCCGATCTCGATGCTCACCCGGAAGATGGGGCCGGCGCTGGCCGCCGGGTGCACGCTGGTGCTCAAGCCGGCCGAGGCCACCCCGCTGTGCGCCAAGGCCGTGTTCGACATCTTCGTCGAGGCCGGCGTGCCGGCCGGTGTGATCAACCTGGTCACAGCGGAAGACCCCAAGCCCATCGGTGACGTGTTCACCAGCGACCCCCGGGTCCGCAAGCTCACGTTCACCGGGTCCACCGCGGTGGGGAAGCTGCTGGCGGGCAAGGCGGCGGGATCGTTGCAGCGGGTGTCGGTGGAGCTGGGCGGTCACGCCCCGTTCATCGTGTATCCCGACGCCGACGCCGAGAACGCGGCCAAGGGGGCGGCCGCCCTCAAGTTCCTCAACGCCGGCCAGGCCTGCATCAGCCCCAACCGGTTGTTCGTGCACGCCAGCCAGGCCGACGCCTTCGTCGGCACCCTCACCAAGCGGGTGGGGGCGTTGGTGACGGGCAACGGCATGGACGACGGCGTCGGTGTGGGCCCGCTCGTCAACGACCGGGCCGTGGCCAAGGTGGAGGCCCAGGTGGAAGACGCCGCGGCCAGGGGAGCGGGGGTGCCGATCGGGGGTCACCGGCTCACCGACGGCGGGCTCGACCGGGGCCACTTCTTCGCTCCCACGGTGCTCACCGGGGTGACGCCGGAGATGGTGGTGTACCGGGAGGAGACGTTCGGCCCGGTGGCGCCGGTGGTGGTGTACGAAGACGTGGACGACGTGATCCGCATGGCCAACGACACGCCCTACGGGCTGGCGGCCTACGTGTACACCGAGAGCCTCAAGACGGCGCTGTCGGCGTTCGAGGCGCTGCGGTTCGCCATCATCGGGATCAACGACGTGAATCCCACGTCGGCCTCGATCCCGTTCGGGGGCATGGGCGACTCGGGCCTGGGGCGGGAGGGCGGCCACGAGGGGCTCGACGAGTACCTCGAGGTCAAGACGGCCGGGATCTCCCTCCGGTAGGTCGCCGACGTGCGCCTGATGTTGCGGGTTTCGGCGGTGGGCCTCGGGCTCGCCCTCTCCGCCTGCAGCTCGGGGTCCGGGGGCTCGGGGGTCGGTGTGCCGGCGAGCGACCTGCCGTCGATCACCGGGGGCGGGGCCGACACGATCGACGCCGCGGCCGAGGCCGCGGTGCGAGGGGTGCACACCCGGGTGATGACCGAGTTGTTCTCCCGCGACGAGCGGGTGGACGACCCCACCGCCATCCTCGATCTGGCCGACGAGCTCACCACCGGTGCGCTCAAGGCCGACATCGAAGACAGCATCAACCGGCGGTTGCTGTCGGGCTACAAGGCGGTGGGGGAGGGGTACGACTCCAACATCGTGTCGGTGGAGATCACGGGCGATGCCACCGCCACCGTGCTCGACTGCTCGCTCGACACCCGTTCGTTCTACGACGCCAACGGCGCGCTCCTGATACCGGCCGACACCTTCCATCGCCTGCGCGAGTCGTCGCTCGTGCTCGTCGACGGCCATTGGCTCGTCTCCGAGCTCCGCAGCACCGGCACCGGCCGCTGCGACCCCTGAGGGCCCCGCCGCCGCCCCCGGCCCCGCCCCCGCCCGCCGCGCCCGTTCTGCGTCACGTTTTCGACGAATTCCGGCCTTTTCGCGACGCAGTTCACCCTCATGTCGCGTTTTTCGTGACGTCGGTTCGTCGCGGCCGATTCCAGGTGCCGAGAATTTCAACGATGTGGATGGACACGCAGGTCAGTGCGGCTAAGCTCCGGCCGGAACCTTCGGGTTCCAGGGGGCGACCACGCCCGGCGCGGCTCGGAAACCAGCGCCGGATTGAGCCGCGATCGCCACCACTCAGGTCCCTCTGTTTCCCAAGCACCGGCCAACCAGACCCGAGCAAGCGTGAGCAATCCGATCCGAAGCCGCATCCCAGCCTTCGCCGTTGCGGTCACTCTCGCGTCCGTGGGCACCGCCTGCTCCAGCTCCAGCGGCACTGCCGACACCACCACGCCCTCCTCCTCCTCCTCCGCCGTCATCGCCACCACCGAAGCCGTCGCCACAACCACTACCGCCACTACCGAAGCCCCCAGCAGCTCCACCACCGTCGAAGACGCCATCCGCGCCGCCCACACCCGGGTCATGACCGAGCTGTTCGCCCGTGACGAGCGTGTTGCCGGGCCTGAGGCCATGCTGCCTCTGGCAGAGCAACTCACTGCCGATCCACTTCTCCGCCGAATCAAAGACGCTGTGGCGCAACGTGCTTCGTCTGGTGAGCGCGCGGTGAGCCCGGGTTACGAGTCCCACATCATCAAGGTCACGATGCTCGATGGCTCGACAGCGAAGGTGCTCGACTGCTCCAAGGACCTCAGCGAGGGCTATCGGATCGGATGGCACCCTGACGGTGCCAGCGGATGACTTCTACAAGCTACGTGAAAGCGAAGTGGTCCTGATCGGTGGTCGTTGGCTGGTCCGTGAGATCAACAGCGGGGGTGATAATCGATGCGATCCAGCCGCTGCTTGATCCGAGTTGGCCTCGGCATCCTGGTGACTCTGGCGTTGATAGCTCCCTGCGGTGTGGCGGGTGCTGAGATCGACGACACGAGCGCGACGAACGCCATCGTCAATGCTGGACAAACTGACAGCGGGGCGTTTGTGGAGTTGGAGGGGTCGCTCGCTGGGCGGCACGTGACGGGGCCGGGGGCGCCGGCCTGGCTGCGGGCTTGTTCGTGGCGGACGTGGTCGGCGGAGGAGAAGGACGCCTACTTCGCCCAATTCTCGGTCGGCGGCGGGTCCCCGGCGGCCGCGGCGGAGGGCGAGGAGCAGTGGGGGGTCGTGTTCTGCCATCCGGGCGTGGCGGAGGCGGCGGGCCTCAACCCGTCCATCCTCACCACCGGCGTACTCTCCACCTGGCCCCTGGCCGACGGGCTTCCCCAGGTGGTGCTCGATTACCTCATCGCCTTGGGCTACGCCTCGGTCGACATCCCGGTGCAGGTGGGCGACGCCGCCCCCTTCGGCGACGACGACACCCCGCTCATCACCCAGCTTCCTACCTACCTCTGGGTCAGCCCGGCTGTCTGGCAGCCCCGCTCGGCCACCACGCCCCCGGTGTTCGGAGTCACGGCCACGGTCACCGCCACCCCCAGCCGGGTCGTGTTCGACAACAACGCCGGCGACCAGGTCGACTGCGGCGCCAACCTCGGCCCACCCTACGACTTCGCCCGGGCCGACGACCAGCAGCACTCCGACTGCACGCTGACCTTCCGCCACACCAGCGCCGTCGACGACTGGACCCTGTCCTCCACGATCTGGTGGACCGTCACTTACGCCTGTTCCGCCGACTGCGGCACCGGCGCCCTGCCTCCGTTCGTGGTCCGCAACACCCGTCCCGTCCGGGTGGCCGAGCTGCAGGCCGTCCTCCTTCCCCCGCCCGTCGCCACCGCCAACTGACCTCTGCCCGCCGACCGACCCGACCCCACCGACGATCTGACCTGAGCAACCGAGGCTCCGCCATGGCCGCCCCCACCCTCACCCCACCGTCATCCGTGCGCCGCCCGGCCACGCCGGCCGTCCCGCCCGGAGTGAACCGCGGCCCGGCCCGCACCCGCCGCCTGCCCTGGATCGCCCTCGGCCTCCTGCTCACGGCGGGCGCCGTGATCGCCTTCGCCCTGTTCACCATCACCCAGTCGTCCCGCACCCTGGCCTGGGTCACCGCCACCGACGTGGCCGCCGGCGACACGATCGAACGCTCCGACCTGGAGCTGGTGGCCGTCGGCGCCGACGACGGGGTCCGCCTCGTCACCCGGGGCGAGGAAGACAAGATCCTCGGCTCGGTGGCCCGGGGCCCCATCCCGGCCGGCACCCTGCTGTCCCCGGCTCTCGTGGTCCCTCCGGGCCAGAGCGTGCCCGCCGGGTTCGCCGTGGTCGGCGCCCGCCTGGAACCGGGCCAGTTCCCCAGCAACGCCCTGGCCGCCGGCGACAAGGTGCAGCTCCTGGCCCCCGTGCCCGCCGCCGGGCCCGAGGCATCGCTCGACGAGGCGGGCGATCTCGGCCCGGCCACCGTGTGGGCCGTCGACACCGCCACCGGTTCGTCCACCGGCAGCCTGTTCGTGTCGCTTCTCGTTCCGAGCGACCAGGCCGACCTGGTGGCCAATGCCGCCGAGCTCGACCGCCTCCGCCTCGCCCTGGTCAACAGCGGTGGCTGATCTCCGCTCCGTGATCGCCGCCGTGCGGGCCGACGTGGCCCGTCAGGTGTCGGACTGGGAGGTGGCCCAGTCGGCCGAACGGGGCTTCGCCCCGTCCAAGGAGGAGACGGCGGTGTGGGGCGAGGCAGCGATCATCGGCGCCGTCGAGACCGCCGCCCGCCGGGAGTTGGCCGCCGGCCGGGCCCCGCTGAGCGAGGCCGACGAGGACGCCGTGATCGACGCCGTGCGCTCCTGGGTGTTCGGCCACGGCCGCCTCGATGCCCTCCTGGCCGACGACCGGATCGAGAACATCCTGGCCAACGGGCACGACAACGTGACCCTGTCGTTGGTGGGCGGCAAGCGGGTGGCGGGCCCGCCCCTGGCCGACTCCGAGGAGGAGTTCGAGCAGCTGATCCGACGCTGGGCCGCCACCGAGGGCAAGACCGAGCGCCGCTTCGACGACGCCCAGCCCTACCTCGATCTCCGCCTCCCCGACGGCTCCCGCCTCCACGCCATCAAGGGCGTCACGTCCCGCCTCTGTGTGTCGATCCGCAAGCACCGCCACCTGCAGGTGTCGCTGCAGCAGCTCGTGGGCCTGGGCACGCTCGACGCCGACCTGGCCGCCGTGCTGTCGGCCGCCGTCCGCCCCCCGCTGCCGTGCTCGGTGCTGATCGCCGGCGGCACCGACACCGGCAAGACCACCTTCGCCCGGGCCCTGATCAACGAGATCCCGGTCTCCGAGCGCCTCATCGTGATCGAGGACAACGCCGAGCTCGGCCTGGAGCTCGACCCCGCACGGCGCCCCCACGTGGTGGAGATGGAGGTCCGCCAGCCCAACCTCGAAGGCAAGGGCGGCATCGGCATGGACGTGCTGGGCCGCCAGGCCCTGCGCATGCGGCCCGACCGCCTCATCATCGGCGAGTGCCGTTCCGGCCACGAGGTGCGCACGATGCTCGAGGCCATGAACTCGGGCCACGAGGGCTCGCTCACCACCATCCACGCCGACTCGTCCCGTTCCGCTCTCACCAAGATGCAGACCTACGCCCTCACCGGCGACGACGCCCTGTCGATGGAGGCGTCGGCCCATCTGATCCAGCTCGTGCTGCACCTCGTGATCCACCTGGCCAAGGCGCCCGACGGCCGCCGGATCGTCACCTCGGTACGGGAGATCACCGGCGCCCGGGACGGTCAGGTCCACACGAACGAGGTCTACACCGCGCCCGACCCGTTCACCCCGGCCGTGGCCACCGCCGCCGGGTTCACCCCCCGCCTGCTCCATCGCCTGTCGGCGGCCAGCCCCGCCGGAGTCGGGCCCATGGCCAGCGGAGGGTGGGGATGAACCTTCTGGTGGCCGTGCTGTGTGGCGTGGTGGCCGGCGGTGGCCTGCTCCTGGCCGCCGTCGGGTTCCACGGCACCGAGGTGCGCCGGCCGGGCGACGAATCCCCGGCGATGCCGGGCGCGCTGGGCCCGGTCGCCGCCACCGTCGCCACCGTGGAGCGGGCCCGGCTCCGGCTGGCGCTGGCCCTGGCCGGTGGGGTGGCGATGTGGCTCGTCACCGGGTGGCCGGTGGGGATGCTGCTGGCCGTCCTCGTCGGTGCCGTGGCCCCCACGCTCGTCGGAGCCAAAGCCCGGCGCCAGGCCGTGATCGACCGCACCGAGGCCATCGCCGGCTGGGCCGAGCAGCTGCGAGACACGATCGCGGCGGCCGCCGGCCTCCAGGAGGCGGTGGCGGTGACGGCCCGGGTGGCGCCGGCTCCGATCCGCCCGGCGGTGGCCGACCTGGCCGCCGGCATGCGTCGCAACAGCCTGGCCGGTGAGCTGCACCGCTTCTCGGCCCGCCTCGACGATCCCATCGGCGACCAGGTGGCGGCCGCCCTCCTGCTGGCCGCCGAGCGCCGGGGCGACGACCTGACCCGCCTCCTCGACGACCTGGCCGACGGGGCCCGGGCCGACGCCACCATGCGCATCCGCACCGAGACCTCCCGGGCCCAGACCTACAACGACGCCAAGGTCGTCACCCTCGTGGTCGTGGCCATGTTCGGGTTCATGCTGGTGGTCAACCGTTCCTACCTCGACGCCTTCGACACCTGGACCGGCCAGGCCGTGCTGGCCGTGATCGGCTCGCTGTGGCTGGCCGCCCTGTACGGGATCACCGTGCTGTCGCAGGTGGCCCGCCCACCCCGCCTGCTCACCGTGGAAGACCGCCGGGACGGGACCCGCTGATGCTGGTCCCGGTGGCGTGCGGCCTGGTGCTCGGTCTCGGCTTGTGGTGCCTGCTGCGGGCGTTCCTGGTGCCGGCCACCCCGCTCGACCGGGCGCTGGCCGCTCTGGCTCAACCTCGTGCCTCGACGTCGGGCCCCGATGCCGGCGGCGGGGTGGGCGCCGTCGACGACCTGGCCGGCCGGTTCGGGGCGTGGATCATGGCCGTCACCGGCACCGACCTCCACGGCCTGGCCACCGACCTGGCCGTGCTGGAGCGCAGCCAGGAGCACCATCTGGTGCAGCGGATGCGCACCGCCCTGCTGTACGGCGCCTTCCCCCTGATGGTGTGGGGCTTCACCCGGCTCGGCGCCGGGATCGACCCCGCCCACCCGGCCCTGATCCTGGTGGCGGCGCTGGCCGCCGGCGTGGTCGGCTGGTTCGTCACCGACGCCCAGGTGCGGGGCCGGGCCCGGGCCCGGCGCCGGGAGTTCGACGGCGCCCTCGTCACCTACGTGTCGCTGGTGGCGGTGCTGCTGGCCGGCGGGGCCGGTATCCAGCAGGGCCTCACCGACGCCGTCGACACCGGCCGGGGCTGGGCCTTCCTCGTGCTGCGCCGGGCCCTCACCGACGCCCGCATCCGGGGCGTGTCGCCGTGGGAGGCGTTCGACGAGCACGGCACCCGCCTCGGCCTGACCTCGCTGGTCGACCTGGCCGCCACCATGGAACTGGGCGGCACGTCGGGGGCGCACGTGCGGGAGAGCCTGATCACCAAGGCCAAGGCCCTCCGCACCCACCAGCTGGCCGCCCTGGAACGGGAGGCGGCCGGCCGCACCTCGGCCATGGTCGGGCCCACCGGCCTCATGCTGGCCGGCTTCGTGATCCTGCTGATCTATCCCGCCTTCCAGGCCATCTTGAACCTCTGACCCCAAGGAGCACCGTGAGCGCCATCGACACGATTCACCGGACCACCGTGGTGGCCCACGCCACCGCCACCCTCGCCGCCGGGGACACAAGGCGGGCCCTGGCCGATCGGCTCCGCCGCCTCGACCCGGTCGACGACCGGGGCGACGTCGAGGCCCGCACCGTCACCATCGCCGTGATGGTCGCCCTCGCCCTGGCCGTGGGTGTGATCATCACGGCCAAGGTGACGAACAAGGCCAACGGCATCTCGCTCGAATGACAGCGAGCGTCCTCGTACGTAGGCGAGCCCGATGAACAGGACCGTGAGCGGGCCTGTGAACGGGGCGACGTCGCCCCCACGGTCGTTCTCACCGCCCTCACCGTGTTCCTCGTCATGTTCGTGATCCAGATCGGCCTCTACTTCCATGCCCGCACCGTGCTCAACGCCGCGGCCGAGGACGGGGCCCGGGCGGCCCAGGTGCGGGGCGGTCAGGCGGCCGACGGCGAGGCCACGATCGACCAGATCCTGGCCGGCTCGCCCCACCTGCTGGCCGAGCCCACCCGCCAGGTCAGCGTCGGCGCCGACACGGTGACCGTCGAACTGACGGCCCGTGTCCCGTCGCTCGTGCCGTTCTGGTCGGGCACGGTGTCGGCCCGCTCGTCGGGCCCGGTGGAGCGGTTCCGACCCGAGCCCGAGCGGGGTGGCACCCCGTGACCGCCCGGCGCCCCGCCCAGCGGTCCGAGCGGGGGACGGCCTCGGCCGAGCTCGTGGTCCTGGTGGTCCCGATCATGGTGCTCGTGGCGTTCGCCGTGTTCGTCGGTCGCTACAGCGCCACCAACCAGGAGGTGTCGTCGGCGGCGCGGGACGCAGCCCGGGCCGCTGCCGTGCTCGGTGCCCCGGGGGCGGCCCAGGCGGCCGGTGAGGCGGCGGCCGAGGAGTCCCTGGCCGACCGGAGCGTCTCGTGCATCCGGCTGGAGACCGACATCGACACCAGCCAGCTCCGCCCCGGCGGGCAGGTGACGGCCGAGGTGGCGTGCGAGATCGGGCTGGCCGACATCGCCGGCTTCGGGCTGCCCGGCAGCCGGACCGTGCGGGCCACCGCCACCGCCGTGGTCGACACCTATCGGGGCGGCGAATGACGGCCCCGACCCGGCTCCGCCACCCGGCAGGCGAGCGGGCCCGGGAACGGGGTTCGGTGACCACGTTCATCGTCCTGATGGTCGTGCCGGCGCTGCTGATGGCGGGCCTCGCCTTCGACGGCGGCCAGATCCTCACCGCCCGGCGCCACGCCATCGACACGGCCCAGAACGCCGCCTTGGCCGGGGCCCAGGCGGTGGCCGGCCCGGTGGTGCGGCAGGGCGGCGTCGATGTCGCCCCCGAACGGGTCGATGCCGTCGCCCAGCAGTACCTGGCCACCAACGGGGCCACCGGCACGGTGCAGGTGGGGCCGAACCAGGTCACGGTGACGGTCACCGAGACCGTGGAGCTCGCCCTCCTTCCCCTGGTCGGCATCTCCAGCCGCACCGTCACCGGCGTCGGCCGGGCCCAGCTGATCCGGGGCGTCACCGACGAGGAGGTCCCCGCCGGTCCCTGACACGGGCATGGGTCGAGCGGCTCAATCGGCTGAACCTTCCGGCCCTCCCTGCCGATGGAGCAGGGATCGACACGCTCGCCCCCACCCCCACCCCGGCCCGCACCCCGGCCCCGGCCAAGCTCCTGGCCCGCCTCCTCGCCGTCGTCCTGCTGGCTACCGCCCTCACCACGGTCACTGCGGCGGCGAGACCGGCCCCGGCCTCGGCCACCGCCTGCACGATCGGCCAGCCCGACGGCACCTGGGCCGGCGACGTCCAATCGTCGGCCCGCACCGCCCGCGCCTGGCGCCTCTACCAGGCCTACTTCCTCCGCCAACCCGACGGGGCCGGGCTCGACTACTGGCTGGCCCAGTACCGGGCCGGCATGTCGCTCCAGGGACTGTCCTACAACTTCGCCCGCTCCACCGAGTTCCAGCTCCGCTACGGCGCCCTCGACAACAGCGGCTTCGTCAACCTGGTCTACGCCAACGTGCTGTGCCGGGCCCCCGACATGGACGGCTGGTCGTACTGGGTGACCAAGCTCAACCGGGGCGAGGTCGACCGGGGCGAGATGATGGTGCTGTTCTCCGAGGGCGCCGAGTTCGGCAACTCCACCGGCACCCGCTGGAGCAGCTTCGCCTCCCCCGACCAGGCCAACCTCTACACCGACGGCTACGACGTCCAGCCCATCCCCGGCGGCCTGATGGTCCGCGTCAACTACGGGCTGGTCGACGTGCGCACCTCCCACGAGCGGTGCTCGGTGGCCTCGATCAACGGCAACTGGTTCTCACCCCCCGAGAGCAGCAACCCCACCCCCACCGGGTTCGCCGTGATCGACGGCCAGCACGTGGCCGGGTCGGTTGAGCGCGACGACCGGGGCGTGATCGGCGAGCGCTACCGCCCCAACGGGCCCATCGCCGAGGACGTCTGGACCTGGCAGGGCAACCACAACCTCAACTCCAACCTGGGGTCGAAGGGCGGCCGGGTGCTGGAGAGCTGGGGCAGCTGGCAGCCGGCGCGCACCGGGCCCCTCGACAACGCCTCCGAGTGGCGGTGGGCGGCGGCCGGCATCCCCCTGATCGTCAACGGCCAGGTGTGGGACGGCTTCGCCGCCATCGGAACCAACGACTACACCCACTACACCTACCGCCACAGCTTCGTCGCCTTCGACAAGCACTGGAACACCCTCGTGTTCGGCACCACCACCGGCATGACCAGCGCCGGCCTCATCGCCTGGGCCCAGGCCCAGGGGTACGAGGACCTGGTGAAGTTCGACGGCGGCGGCTCGGCCGAGCTCAACGTCAACGCCCAGCCCCGGGTAGCCGGCACCGGCCGCAATGTCCCGGTGTGGATCGGCATCGGCTGCTGAGGGCCACCCATCGGGGCGATATCGGCGCTGCCAATCAGACCGCAGGCGGTGGCCGCCCGGCCGTCGCCGCCAGGGCGCCGGCGTGGGCCGCCAGCGCCCGGCGCACCTCGTCGGGGCCGACGAGGTCGAAGTCGCAATCGAGCCCGGCCAGGTAGCGGGCGATCCACTCGGTGTCGCCGCCGATGCGGAGCCGGGTGACCGCCTCGCCGTCGGCCCCGGCCGCCGGGTCCGCCTCCACCACCCCGTCGCCGGGGGCCACCAGCCGCCGGGCCCGCTCCAGCGAGCAGCGCAGCAGCACGGTGGCCTGCACCGGCCAGGCGTAGACGGCCACGCCGGCGGCCACCTGCTCGGCGGCGTCGGGCACGTCGCCCCGCTGGACGAAGGTGGCACCGGTACTGCGCAGGCGGGCGATGCGGTCGATCCGGAACGTGCGCCAGCCGTCGCGCCCCAGGTCGAACGCCACCAGGTACCACTGGAACTCGGTGCACACCATCCGGTACGGCTCGGTGTGCCGGGCCGACTCCCGCCCCTGGGCGTCGGTGTAGTCGAACCGCACCCGCTCCGGCCGCCGGCACGCCCCGGCCAGCTGCACCAGCAGCTCGGTCGGCACCGACGGTAGCGCCCGCCCCTGCAGGTGCACGGTGGTCTCGCTCACCGCCCCCACCCGCTCCCGCAGCACCGGGGGCAGCACCTGGTCGAGCTTGGCCAGCGCCATCAGCGCCGACACCTCCAAACCGGCGTCCGACCCCACCGTGGCGTGGCGCAGGGCCACGGCCACGGCCACCGCCTCGTCGTCGTCGAGCACCAACGGCGGTAGCCGCCCGCCCGAACCCAGCCGGTAGCCGCCGTGGGGCCCGGTGGCCGACGTGATCGGATAGCCCAGCTCCCGCAACCGTTCGATGTCCCGCCGCAGTGTCCGGGCCGGCACCTCCAGTCGCCGGCACAGTTCGGCCGCCTGCCACTGGGGCCGGGCGCACAGCAGGGCCAGCAGCTCGAGGGCCCGTCCGGTCGTCGCCATTCCGCCACGATAGGGGCCAATTGTGGCCAGATCCCGGCCACAAACCTCCGTAGGTTGAGCCTATGCACGAGTTCATCGCCAGCCAGCTGATCGCCGACCGTCAGGCCACCCTCCACCGGGCCGGGGCCGGTTCGCCCGCCCGCCGGCGCCGTCCGGTCGACCGTCCGTATACGATGCGTTCTGTTCCCGGATCCGGAGGTGCGGCACGATGGCGACGGTCGTGGGCGGCAATGCGAGCGCGCTCCCAGGCGAGGCCGAGCCTGAGCCTGTGGTCTCGGTGGTGATCCCCACCCTGAACCGCTGCCGCTCGCTGATGGAGACGATCGAGAGCGTGCGGGCCCAGGACATCGAGCATCCGATCGAGATCGTGGTGATCGACAACTGCTCCACCGACGACACCGAGGCCGTCCTCACCGGCCCCGGCTACGGCGACGTCCGCTACATCCGCCACGCCGAGCGGATCGGCCGGGTGGCCAACTTCAACGTCGCCTACCGCTCGGCCCGGGGCGAGCTGGTGTCGATCCTGTACGACGACGAGGTCATGTTCCAGGGCAACCTGCGGGCCAAGGCCGAGATCCTCCTCGACAACCCCGACGTGATCGCCGCGTGCTCGTCGGTCACCCCTCGGGACCCGGTGAGCCGGGAGCTCCGCCCCGGCGTCGCCATCCGCCCCACCGTCACCATCGAGGACCGCCCCACCTATCTCCGCCGGGCCTTCGACTTCACCACCGGCGGGCTCCCGCCCCTGATGGTGCGCCGCTCGGTGTTCGACACCCTCAGCCTGGACGAGCGGGACGACCCCCTCGACGACAACGCCTTCACCCTCAACGTGTCTCGCCTGGGCCGCATGGCCAGCCTCCCGCCGGGCTACATCTCCGATACGGCCGAGGTGGGCGAGGCCGTGGGCAACGGCATCCTCGAGGCCCTCACGTCCCGGGCCGAGCCCGACCGCAAGGTCCACGTCCCCGGCCTGTGGCTGTACTGGTGCCAGTACCGCCTCCGCATCGATCACCTCCTCCGCTCCGACGACCTCAGCCGCCGGGATCGCCGCGTCCTCACGGCCAAGGCCCGCCGGGCCCTCCGGGTCGGCATCTGGAAGGCCATCTACTTCCGGGTCGTCGCCTGCCAGCGGCCGGTCCCGCTCGTCGCCTCGGTCCTGTTCCGGGCGGCCGCCCTCAGCCCCCGCCTGCTGGTGCCGCCGGTGTGGTCGTTCGTGCGGTGGCGCACCGGCGAGAGCGAGGCCCCGATCCCGCCCTACGCCCACACGCCGGGCCCGGCCCTCACCGGGGCCGACACCGCCGCCACCCGCTGAGCTCTGAGTGCCGAGCTCTGAGTGCTGAGCTCTGAGTGCTGAGCGCGGCCCGCTTCGCGCCGTTCACCGAGCGTCGCGTGCTGGGCGGGCGCGCGGCCGATCGATCGACCTACGATCGGCCGATGACCGCGCTCGACGTGACCATCCCCACCGCCGACGGCACCTGCGCCGCCACCCTCCACGTGCCCGACTCCGGCACCCCGGCCCCGGCCGTGATCATGTACCCCGACGCCGGGGGCGCCCGCGCCGCCTTCCACGCCATGGGCGAACGGCTGGCCTCCCTCGGCTACGTCACCCTCGTGCCCGACGTGTATTACCGCACCCCGTTCGAGCCGTTCGAGATGGCCACGGTCTTCACCGACGACGGCGAGCGCCGCCGCCTGTTCGGCCTCATCAAGGGTCTCACGGCTGAGATGTCGGTGGCCGATGCCGGGGCCTTCCTCGACTTCCTGGCCACCCGGCCCGAGGTCCGCCCCGGCGGCGTGGGCACCACCGGCTACTGCATGGGCGGCCGGATCTCGCTCACCGTCGCCGGCCACCACCCCGACCGCATCGCCGCCGCCGCTTCCTTCCACGGCGGCAACATCGCCGCCGACGGGGATCCCGATAGCCCCCACCTCCTGGCCGACCGGGTGCGGGCCACCGTCTACGTGGCCGGCGCCGAGAGCGACGCCTCCTTCCCCGACGAGCAGCGCGACCGCCTGGAGGCCGCCTACACCGGGGCCGGCGTCGCCCACACCATCGAGACCTACCCCGCCCTCCACGGCTACGCCGTGCCCGACAACCCCACGTTCGACGAGTCCGCCGCCGAGCGTCACTGGTCGGCCATGGAGCAGCTCTACAGCTCGGCCCTCGGCGGCTGACGGCCAGTCGGGCCAGCGAACCGGCCCCGCTGGCCGAACCGTGTCGCGAACGGCCGGCCCTGGCGGCACACGTCCACAAGGTTCGGGCCCACCGGGGCCGGGTAGAGGGCCGGCATGCAGCGTCGCCGCGTCCCGGGCGTCACCTACCGGATCCAGCTCGGCCCCGACGCCGGCTTCGACCAGGCCGCGGCGCTGGTCGGGCACCTGGCCACGCTGGGCGTGACCCACCTCTATCTCTCTCCCGTCACCGACGCCGAGCCGGGCAGCGAGCACGGCTACGACGTCACCGACCACACGGTGGTCCGACCCGAGCTGGGCGGCGACGAGGGTCTGGCCCACCTGGCCGCCGTGGCCCACGCCGCCGGGCTCGGCCTCGTGGTCGACATCGTGCCCAACCACACCTCGATCGTCACCCCCCGCCACAACCGCCGTTGGTGGGAGACGCTGCAGGCCGGGCCCGACCACCCCAGTGCCCGGTTCTTCGACGTCGACTGGGAGGCGCAGGATGGTCGCGTGCTCCTCCCCGTGCTCACCGCCCCTCTGGCCGACGAACTGGCCGCCGGCCGACTCACCCCCACCACCGCCCCCGGCCCCGATGGTGGGCCCCAGCCGGTGCTTCACTACGGCGATAGGCCCGACGCCGGTGGCAGCGACAGCGGCGCCGGGCTCGACCTCCCGCTCGCCGACGACACCGCCGGCCTCCCGCTGCCCGAGCTGCTCGAGGCCCAGCACTACCGCCTGATCGGCTGGCACCGCCGGCCCCGCAACCTGCGCCGCTTCTTCGTGATCGACTCCCTGGCCGCCCTGCGGGCCGAGGACGAGCTGGTGGCGGCCGAGCTCGACACCGTCCCCCGCCGGCTGTGGCGCGACGGGCTGGCCGACGGTGTGCGGGTGGACCACGTGGACGGCCTGGCCGAGCCCGGCCGCTACCTCCAGCGGCTGCGGCACGACACCGGCGACGCCTGGATCGTGGTGGAAAAGATCCTGGCCGCCGGTGAGCGGCTGCCCACCTCCTGGCCCGTGGCCGGCACCACCGGCTACGACGTCATCCGCCTGGTCGACCACCTGCTCCTCGACCCGGCCGGCGAGCAGCCGCTCACCGAGCTGTGGCACGAGATCACGGGCGACCATCGCTCCTTCGCCGAGTTGTCCCGCCAGGCCCGTCACGAGGTGCTGGCCGAAGCGCTCGCCCCCGACCTGGCCCGGGTGGCAGCCCAGGCTCGGCGGGCCTGGCCCGACGCCGACCCCTCCCGCCTCGCCGAGGCCCTGGCCACGCTGACCGTCGAGACCGACCGCTACCGCACCTACCTGGCCGATGCCGACGCTGACGGCGAGGCCGATGGCGACCACGCCGCACCCCTCCCCGCCGGCACGACCGTGATCGACGACCTGGCCCGCCGGGCCACCGCCCAACGGCCCGACCTGACCGCCGAGATCGCCGGCCTGGCCGAGATGCTGCTGTCGCCCGGCTCGCCCGCCGCCGTGGCCACCGCCCGACGATGGCAGCAGCTCACCGCCCCCACCGTGGCCAAGGGCGACGAGGACCGGGCCTTCTACCGTTACCACCGGCTCAGTGCGCTCTGCGAGGTAGGGGGTGAGCCCGGCGCCTTCGGCGTCTCCCCGGCCGGCTTCCACGCCGAGAACAGCTGCCGGGCCGAGCACCTCGGGGCGTCGATGCTGGCCGGCACCACCCACGACACCAAGCGCTCGGAAGACGTCCGGGCCCGCCTGCTGGTGCTGGCCGAGATCCCCGGCCGGTGGCGGGCCTTCGCCCGGGAACAGCTCGGCCTGCTCGGTGGGCTCGACGGGGCGCCCAGCCCGGCCGATCGCTACCTCGCCCTCCAGACCGCCGTCGGCGCCTGGCCCATCGACAGCCAGCGGCTCACCGCGTTCCTGGTCAAAGCGACCCGTGAGGCGTCGCAGCACACCACCTGGACAGCAGTCGACGAAGGCTACGAAGCCGCTCTGGCCGTCGTCGCCACCCACCTGACCTCGGGCCCGGGTGCCGACGCCGTGGCCCGGTTCGTGGAGCAGATCGCCGGGGCCGGCTGGTCGAACTCGCTGGCCCAGCTCGTGCTCCGGCTCACCGGCCCCGGGGTGCCCGACATCTACCAGGGCACCGAGACCTGGCATCTGCGCCTCGTCGACCCCGACAACCGGGCCCAGCCCGACTGGCCGGCCCTGGCCGCCCAGCTCGCTCGGGCCGCCACCGGTGACGTGGCCGCGGCCTGGGCCGCCCCCGACGACGGGCTGGTGAAGACCGCCGTGCTGCAGCGGGTCCTCGCCCTGCGGGGCGAGCGGCCGCGGTGTTTCGAGCCGGGCGCCGGCTACACGCCGGTCGAGCCTGAGGGCGCCCGGGCCGAGCACGTCGTCGCCTACCTGCGGGGTGGCCCCGACGCCGACGCCGAGGTGTTGGTGGCCGTGACCCGCATGCCGCTCACCCTCGACGGCGACTGGGCCGACACCACGTTGGTCCTGCCCGGGGGCCGCTGGGTCGACGCCCTGCGCCCCGAGCGCACCGTGGCCGGCGGCGGCCGGCGCCCGGCCGGCGAGGTGTTCGCCGGTCTACCGGTCGCCGTGCTGGCCCGACAGCCCCGCTGACGCCGAACGACCGCCCGAACTTCGTCGACAGAAGTGGCGTGGGGCCGTAGTTCTCGACAAGGTTCGGCCGAGACAGGCGGGGCTCAGGCGGGAGCGTCGGGTACGAACCAGAGAGCGGCGGACCAGGGGGCGAGGTGGCCGTTGGGGCCGCCGTCGGGTTCCGTGGCGAACACCGGGTCGGCGTCGGCGGGGGCGGGCCGGGGGTCGGGCGACACGTTGAGGGCCACCACCAGGTGGCCGTCGTCGACGCCGTAGGACAGTGTGATCAGGCCGTCGTCGTTGGCCACGTCGGGCCAGCCGGCGGCGCCGGCCAGGACCGGCCACTGGCGGCGCAGCGTCAGCAGCTCGAAGTACAGCGCCTCCAGCTCCCGGTGGGCCGGCAGGGCCCGCAGCTCGGGATCGAGCTGGGCCGAGGCGAACGTGGCCTCGGCCGCCGGGTCGGGCGTCTCGCCCTCCCACTCGAACCCCTCGAACTCGGCGGCCCGCCCCTGGCGTACCGCATCCAGCAGCTCGGGATCACCGTGGTCGACGAAGTAGGGGAACGGCGCCGTCTCCCCGTACTCCTCGCCCATGAACAACAGCGGGGTGAACGGCGACAGCAGCACGGCGGCGGCGACCAGCCGCCGTTGACCGGCCGTGAGGTGGACGTCGAGCCGCTCGCCCTCCTGGCGGTTCCCCACCTGGTCGTGGTTCTGGCTGAACACCACCAGCCGGCTGGGCCCCACATCGGGCGGGAGGGGTCGGCCGTGGCGCCGACCCCGGTCGTCCGACCGCCGGCCCCGCTGCACGAACCCGTGGCGATAGGCCTCGGCCAGGTCGGCCGCCCCGGCGGCGAAGTCGGTGTAGTAGCCGCCGGTGTCGGCGGTGAGGGCCACCCGGAGCGCATGGTGGAAGTCGTCGTTCCACACGGCGTCGAAGCCGATCCCGCCCATCTCTGCCGGTCGCACCAGGCGGGGGTCGTTGTCGGCGCTCTCGGCCGTCACCACCACGGTCCGGCCCGCCGCGGCCGCCGCCGCGTGCACCGACGCCACCAGCTCCTCGGTGAACGGAAGCGCCGTGGGGTCGACGATGGCGTGCACGGCGTCGACCCGCAGCCCGTCCACGTGGAACTCGGTCACCCAGCGGGTGGCCGAGTCGATGAAGAGGTGCCGCACCCCGTCCGACCCCGCCTCGGAGAAGTTCACCGCCGGCCCCCACGGTGTCTGGTACCGGTCGGTGAAGTAGGGGCCGAACCGGTCGAGGATGTTTCCCTCCGGCCCCAGGTGGTTGTAGACGACGTCGAGTGTCACCCCGAGCCCGAGGCCGTGGGCGGCGTCGACGAAGGTGGCCAGCCCCTCCGGCCCGCCGTAGGGGTGGTGCACGGCCGACGGGAACACCCCGTCGTAGCCCCACCCTCGCACCCCGGGGAAGGCGTTCAGCGGCATCAGCTCCACCATCGTCACCCCCAGGGCGGCCAGCCGGGGCAGCTCGCCGGCCGCCGCCTCCAGCGTGCCGGCCGGGGTGAAGGTGCCGACGTGCAGTTCGTAGTAGACGACGTCGGCCAGCTCCACCCCCCGCCACCCGTGGTCGGTCCACCGGAACCGGCGCGGATCGACCACGGCCGACGGCCCGTGCACCCCCCACGGCTGATGGCGCGACGCCGGATCGGGCCGCGGCTCGGCCCCACACGCCACTCCGCCTGCTCCCGCGCCTCCGTCGAGCACGAAGCCGTAGGCCGCTCCGGCCATCACCCCCGGCACCACGCCCGACCAGTAGCCCCCGGCTCCCGCCGCCAGCGGGGTTGTCACCGTCAGCTCCTCCAGCGCCAGCGGAGCGGGCGGCGCCGACGATGCCGTCAAACCCGTCGTCGCCGCTCCGCCTCCGCCATCAGCGGGCTCCTCCGTCACCACGGTCACCCGCGTTGCCCCCGGAGCCCACACCGTGAAGCGGCACCCGTCGTCGCCGGGCACCGCCCCGAGAAGGGGACCGCTCACCACCGCTCCGGCGCCAGCACGGTCACGGCCAGCGGGGGCATGGTGATCAGGATGCTCTGGTACTGGGCGTGGCTGTCGACCGGATGTGTCTCGCGGGCCCCCGGATTGGTGACCCCGCTACCCCCGAACCGGACTTCGTCGCGGTTGACCAGCTCCCACCACGGGGCCGGGCACGGAACCCCCAGCCGGTACTGGGTGTGCACGTGGGGGGTGGCGTTGACCACCACCAGCACCGGGCGTTCCGTCGGGTCCCGCCGCCGGGGCGCCGCATCACCTTCAGACGGCGACGAGACCGCGGTCGTGCCCTGCATCCCGGCGCCCAGCTCGCCCCCCACGACGGGGCGCACCGGCTCCACCACCACTCGGGACGGTCGGGTGGCGGGCAGGGCGGCGATCTCGTGGGCGGCCCGGGTGTGGGTGGTGGTCGTCACGCCTCGTCACCTCCGGCCGTGCTCTCCGTGAATGAGGTGCTCTCCGTGGATGGGGTGGCCTCCGGGGACGAGGCCGCCCGGGCCACCCGGGCCGGGGCCGAGCCCTGGTCGGCCCGCAGGATCAGCACCGAGCGGGAGGGCACGGTGACGGTGGAGCCGGCCACGGCCGGGCTCTGGGCGTCTTCCGGGGTGGGCCCGGCATCCACGGTCGACAGCTCCTGCACCCAGTGGGCGGCCCAGGGGCGGGGCGGCAGCTTCCAGTCGACGTCGGTGTCGGCCGCGTTGAGCAGCAGCAGGAACGTGTCGTCGACGATCGGCTGGCCGAAGGCGTCGGGGGCGGCGATCGACTCGCCGTGGATGTAGACGCCGAGGCCACGCACGTGGTCGTGGGCCCAGTCGTCGTCGGTCATCTCCCGGCCGTCGGGCCGGAACCAGGCGATCTCGTCGATGCCCCGCATCGGCGTTCCCTGGAACCAGCGGCGGCGGCGGAACACCGGGTGGCGCTGGCGGAAGGCCACCAGCCAGCGGCAGAAGCCGAGAAGGTCGTCGTCGACCGCCTTCCAGTCGTACCAGGAGAGCTCGTTGTCCTGGCAGTAGGCGTTGTTGTTGCCGTGCTGGGTTCGGCCGATCTCGTCGCCGCCGGCCAGCATCGGCACCCCCTGCGACAGGAACAGGGTGACGAGGATGTTGCGGCGCTGGCGCTGGCGGAGGGCCAGCACGTCGGGGTCGTCGGCGGGGCCCTCGGCCCCGTGGTTCCACGAGCGGTTGTGGCTCTCCCCGTCGTTGTTGTCCTCGCCGTTGGCCTCGTTGTGCTTCTCGTTGTAGGCCACCAGGTCGGCCAGGGTGAAGCCGTCGTGGGCGGTCACGAAGTTGATCGACGCCGTGGGCCGTCGCGAGTCGCCCTGGTACAGGTCGGAACTGCCGGTGAAGCGCGACGCCAGCTCGCCCACGGTGGCCGGCTCGCCCCGCCAGAAGTCCCGGATGGTGTCCCGGTAGCGGCCGTTCCACTCCGACCACTGGGGCGGGAAGTTGCCCACCTGATAGCCGCCCTCGCCCACGTCCCACGGCTCGGCGATCAGCTTGACCTGCGACACCACCGGGTCCTGCTGGATCACGTCGAAGAAGGCCGACAGCCGGTCCACCTCGTACAGCTCGCGGGCCAGGGCCGAGGCCAGGTCGAAGCGGAACCCGTCGACGTGCATCTCGGTCACCCAGTACCGGAGGCTGTCCATGATCAGCTGCAGCACGTGCGGGTGACGCATGTTGAGCGAGTTCCCGGTGCCGGTGAAGTCGAGGTAGTGGCGGGGGTCGTCCTCCATCACCCGGTAGTAGGCCCGGTTGTCGATGCCCCGGAGGGAGAACGTGGGGCCGAGGTGGTTGCCCTCGGCGGTGTGGTTGTAGACGACGTCGAGGATGACCTCGATGCCCGCCGCGTGCAGGGCCCGGACCATGGCCTTGAACTCCTGGACCTGACCCAGCTGGTCGGCCGAGGAGTAGCCGTTGTGGGGGGCGAAGAACCCGATCGAGTTGTAGCCCCAGTAGTTGCGCAGCCCCCGTTCGATCAGGTGGTGGTCCTGCACGAACTGGTGCACCGGCATGAGCTCCACGGCGGTGACGCCCAGGCTCTGGAGGTGGGCGATCACCGCCGGGTGGGCCAGGCCGGTGTAGGTGCCCCGCAGTTCGGGCGGCACGTCGGGATGGGTCATGGTGAGACCCCGCACGTGGGTCTCGTAGATCACCGTCTCGTGCAGCAGGTGGCGGGGCGGGCGGTCGTTGGCCCAGTCGAAGGTCGGGTCGTGGACGATGCCCCACGGCACGTGGGGGCCGCTGTCGTCGGTGTTGGGCTGGTCGGGGTCGTCGAAGCGGTAGCCGAAGCACGCCGGCTGCCAGTCGATGGTGCCGTCCACCAGCTTGGTGTACGGGTCGAGGAGCAGCTTGGCCGGGTTGCACCACAGGCCCTGGGCCGGGTCCCACGGGCCGTGGACCCGATAGCCGTAGCGCTGGCCGGGCCGGATGCCGGGGAGGTAGGCGTGCCAGCAGAAGGCGTCGATCTCGGTGAGCTCCACCCGGGTCTCGACCCCGTCGGGGGAGCGCAGGCACAGCTCCACGCCTTCGGCCACGCTGGAGAAGAGGGAGAAGTTCGTGCCCTCGCCGTCGTAGGTGGCGCCCAGCGGATAGGGGGAACCGACCCAGCGCCGCACGGTGCTGGCCTGCTGACGGCTCTCCGCCTGATCGCCCTGTTGTGGGTCGATTGGAGCCACCGACCGTCCTCCTCGCCTCGGGTGTCGTCGTCGACTACCCGACGGGCCGAGGAGGTAACCAGTGACGGGTGGCTCAGAAGCGGGGCAGCACCGGGTTCGACGAGTCGAGCACCACCGGCTCCGGCACCTGGGCGTGGAGCCACACCCGGTAGCGGCTGATACGGCCGTCGACGAGATCGAAGAAGCTGAAGGCGGTGCCCGAGATGGGGCCGCCGTGGGGCTTGCGGCCGAGCCACGGCCCCACCAGGGTGCCGGTGAACGACCACCAGGCCATCACCTCGCCGTCGCCCGGCACGACCTTGTCGATCGTGAGGCGGAGGTCGTCCACGTTGCGACGGAAGCCCACCACGTGGGCCACCAGGCCGGCCCGGCCGGGCGGGCCGCCGAAGGCCTGGTTGGCCTCGTCGACCATGTCGGGCTGGGCCAGGTCCTCGATGAGGTCGAGCTGCCCGCCCTGCACCACGTCGGTGAGGTAGGTGGTCATGACGTCGGTGGGGGTGCGGGTCGGGCTGGCGCTCGTGCTCATGCGTCCGATTCTGCGCGACGGAAACCGCGTCACGCCAACAGCCGGCGGAGGTGGACCACGGGGATCTGGCGGGTGGTGGCGCTCTGGTAGTCGTCGAACATCGGGTAGCGGACGACGAGCTCGGGCCACAGCGCGGCCCGCTCGTCGCCGACGAGGGTGCGGGCCTCGGCCTCGTACACCTCGGCCCCCACCCGAACGTGGACCCGGGGCTCGGCCACCAGGTTGAGGTACCACTCGGGGTGCCGGCTGTCGCCGCCCTTGGAACCGATCAGGTACCGCTCACCCTCGTGCTCGAAGTACAGGAGCGGGTTGCGGCGGATGGCGCCCGAACGTCGGCCCGTGGTGTAGAGGATCAGGATGGGGCGGGGGCCGTCCCAGCCGTCGTCGTCGCCGTCGGTGGCCACGTAGCGGCGGGCGTGCTCGGCGGCGAAGCCGACGGCGTTGTCGAGCGACACCCGGTCGATCTCGTCGAGCGACTCCTTGAGCGTGATCGACGGGTCGTCCTCCCGCAGCCGCCCGATCCAGGCGCCGAGGTTCGAATGGGGAAACGTGGTCATCGGGTACCCACGGCCGCTCAGGCCTGCTCGGCCAGGGCCTTGATCCCGGCACAGGACTGTTGGATGTTGCCCTGCACCGCCTGGCACCAGCCCTCGACGCCGCCCGGCCCCTTGGCGATGCCCTCGGGTGCGTTGTAGAGCCGGTAGTGCTGGGTCAGCTTCGCACCGTTCTCCGCCGGCTCGACGCTGTACGACCAGTGGACGAGGTTGGCCTCCTGGCCCAGCGTCCAGAACCCGAACCGGGACGGGCGCTCGGCCTCGGTGATCTCCACCTTGGCCTTCCACTCCATCTTGCCCATCTTGTTGTGGCCCTCGAACCAGTCGCCCACCTTGGCGGTGCCGCCGTCGATCCACTCGCCGCCCTGGTTCATGGGCGACCACTCCCCGGTGCGGCGCAGGTCGGACAGGATGTCGTACACGGCCTCGGGCGCGGCGTTGACGTCGACCGAATGGTCGTAGGAGAAGATCGGATCGCTCATGCCCCCGGACGCTAGTCGCCGGGCCCGAATGGCACGAACGGGCGCGGACGGTCCGGCGCTCAGGCCCGGCGGCGCACCGGGATCTCGGCCAGGGCGCCGACGTGGAGGTCGGTAAGCCACCGGCCATCGCCCGCCACCTCCAGGTGGCTCATCGTGCCCGCCTGGCCCAGAGCCCGGAAGATCGACCGTAGCTCCCACCGGGCCAGGTTGGCCCCCAGGCAGAAATGGGCGCCGTGGCCGAAGCCCACGTGGTCGTTGGGTTGGCGGCCGATGTCGAGCCGGTCGGGATCGGCGAAGACCCGCTCGTCCCGGTTGGCGGAGGGGTACCACAGCACCACCATCTCCCCGGCCCGCACCGTCTGGCCCCCAACCATGGTGTCGCGGGTGGCGGTGCGCACGAACTGGATGACGGGCGAGGTGAACCGCACAACCTCGTCCACCAGCGACTCCAGCAGGGCCTCGGGGGCGGCGTGGAAACGCTCGATCTCGTCGGGCCGGTCCAGCAGGGCCAGGATCCCCCGGCTGGTGGCGTTGCGGGTGGTCTCGTTGCCGCCCGAGATCAGCAGCTTGATGTAGCCGTGAAGCTCCTGGTGGCCCAGCGGAACCCCGTCGGGCTGGGTCTCCACCAGCTTGGTGGCCAGGTCGTCGCCCGGCGCCCGCCGCCGCTGCTCGATCACGTCGTCGATGTAGTGGTGGAACTCGCCGTGGAGGCGTTTGCGCATGGCCCGCCGGTCCTCACCTGGCTGTGCCCACCGCATCGTCTCGGTGTCGAACATGGCGTCGGTCCAGCGGTGGATGTCGGCCCAGTCGCCGTCGGGCAGCCCCAGCATCGAGCAGATCGTGGCCAGCGGCAGCCTCACCGCCAGGTCGTTGACCAGACACGCCTCGCCCCGCTCGTCGAGCGTTCGCTCGAAATCGGCCACGATGCTTCGGGCCGTGGCATCGAGCTCGGCCGCCAGATCCCGGCACCGGGCCGGGGTGAAGCTGCGGGCCATCAGCGAACGCAGCCTGGCGTGCTCGGCGGCGTCGAGGTAGATCATGTCGTCGGCGGCCCGGGCGTCCCAGCCGTGCAGCTCGGCCTTGCGTTCCCGGGCCAGCGTGGCCCGGGAGTTGTAGTCCTGGTTGGCGTAGCGGAGCTGAGGCCCGCCGTTGATGAACGTGGTGGCGTCGGCCTCCACCGCCCGCACGTCGGCGTGGCGGGTCACCATCCACGCCGGGTCGATCCCGGGCCGGTCGTACCAGTACACCGGCGCCTCGCCCCGCAGCCGCGCCCACGCCTCCCACGGGTAGCCCGTGCGCTGCCACTGGCCGATGTCGTGCAGCACGATGTCGTCCAACGTCAGTGTCTTGTTCATGCTCTAAACCTAAGCATTCTTAGAAATCTCGGCAAGGGCTGCGGCCTACATTGGGTCGGTGGACACCGAAAGTGCCGGCGACCCCCGGTTCGAGCCCCGCTACGCCGAGATCGCCACGTTCATGCGGGCCCCCTACGTGCCCGACCTGGCCGGGGTCGACATCGCCCTCTACGGCATCCCCTACGACGGCGGCGTCACCAACCGGCCCGGCGCCCGCCATGGGCCCCGGGAGATCCGCAATCAGTCGTCGATCAACCGGGCCCTCAATCACGCCACCCGGGTGAACCCGTTCGAGCTGGCCCGGGTGGCCGACGTGGGCGACGTCCGCTTCGCCGAGGTGTTCGACATCGCCGCCGCCACCCGGGACATCGAGGCCTTCGTGGCCCGCATCGTGGCCGCCGGGGCCGTGCCCCTGGCCGCCGGGGGCGACCACTCCGTCACCTACCCGATCTTCCGGGCCCTGGCCGGCCCCCAGGCCCGGCCGAGCGGCCCGGTTGGCCCGATCGGGATGATCCACGTCGACGCCCACTGCGACACCTGGGGCCCGTTCAAGGGCTCCAAGTTCCATCACGGCGCCCCGTTCCGTCTGGCGGTGGAGGACGGTCTGCTCGACCCCCGCCGCACGATCCAGATCGGCATCCGGGGTGGGCAGAACACCACCGACACCTGGGACTGGTCGGAGCAGGCCGGCATGCGGGTGGTCTACATCGAGGAGTTCGAGGACCTGGGGGTGGAGGGCGTGATCGCCGAGGCCCGGCGGGTGGTGGGCGACGGCCCCACCTACATCACCTTCGACGTCGACGGGCTCGACCCGGTCTACGCCCCCGGCACCGGCACCCCCGAGCCGGGCGGCATCACCACCCGGGAAGCGCTGCGCCTCCTGCGGGGCCTGCGCCACCTGAACCTGGTGGGGGCCGACGTGGTGGAGGTGTCGCCCCCGTTCGACCCGTCGGGCAACACCGCCCTGGTGGGCGCCACCATCATGTTCGAGCTGCTGTGCCTGCTGGCCGAGGCCCGGGCCAGGGCCGATTAGTCGGGGTCGGGCTCGACCTCGGTCCACAGGCTGGGCAGGTTGACGACGATGCCGTCCTGGGTGCTGCGGGCGATCACCACCACGGCGTCGGAGTCGGGGGAGGGGTTCTCCTCCCGGTGGGGCACGTAGGGGGGCACGAAGATGTAGTCGCCGGGCTCGGTCTCGATCCGCACCTCGTCCTCACCCTCGGCGAACACGAACACGGGGTTGCCCGACACCACGTAGATGGCGGTCTCGGCCTTGCCGTGGTGGTGGTCGCCCGAGGCGGTGGACGGCGACACGTGGGTCTCGCCCATCCACAGCTTGTCGGACCCGACCGACTTGCCCGAGATGGCCTCGAACCGGCGCATGCCGGTGGTCTGGGTGGTGTCGCCGCTCAGCTCCCCGCCCTTGATGTGGCGCAGCGTCCCGTGCCAGTGATCTTCCGACTCGGCTCCCATGGCGCCGTCTCCGTTCCGTCGACCCTGGCGACCGCCGGCCGGCCGCTCCACCGAACGGTGTACACGGCCCCACCCCGCCCCCGCAACCGGTCGGGCGCCCCCGAGGGTGCCGGCGCCGGCCGGGATCCCGGGCTCGGCCGGCGCCGCTCACTACCCTCGGCGGGGCGTGGGCCGGCCCGACCGGCAGGAACGGGGCGTCGGCCCCGCCCGGGTGCCGGTGGCCGTGGGGTGAGCGCCGTCGTCGACCCGGAGCACGAACCTTGACCAACGACACCCTGCGGGCGGCCGATGCCGCCCCCGACGACCAGAGCCCCCGCCCGCCACTCCACCCCACGCCGCCCCGCCGGCCCGGTGCCGGTCGGGCCGCGGGGCCGGTGCGGGCGGCCGGCATCGCCGGGCGGTCCCTGGTGGTGCTGGGTGGCCTGGTGGTGGCGTTCCTCGTGTTCCAGCTGTGGGGTACCGGCTTCCACGAGCAGCGGGCCCAGCGGGATCTGGCCGCCGAGTTGGACCGCGCCATCGGCGCCAGCCGGCCACCGGCCGGCCCTGCCACGGACGACGCCAGCAGCGGCTCGGCCGCGCCGGATCCCGATCCCGACCTCGCCGCCGACCCCGATCCCGCTGCCGGCCCGGCCACCGTGCCGGCCCGCACCCCGCCCCGGTCGGCCGACCCGGTGGCCCGCATCACGGCCCCCACCATCGGGCTCGACAAGATCGTGGTGGAAGGGGTGGGCCGCACCCAGCTCCGGGAGGGACCCGGCCACTACCCCGTCACCCCCCTGCCCGGACACGCCGGAAACGTGGCCATCGCCGGGCATCGCACCACCCACGGCGCCCCGTTCGCCGACATCGACCAGCTCCAGCCGGGCGACGCCATCGTGCTCGACACGGTGGACGGTCGGTTCGTGTACCGGGTGGAGGCCCATACCAACCCGGTTGACGGCACGGTGAGCGGGCACGAGGTGGTGACGCCGGGCGACGCCGACGCGATCGCCACCACCGGCGACAACCGTCTCACCCTCACCACCTGCCACCCCCGCTACTCCGACCGCCAGCGCCTGGTGGTGACGGCCACGCTCGAAGGTGGTCCGGTGGCCTTCGCCCCGCCGTCGCCGGCCCTCGATTCGCCGTCGCTCCCGCTGCCGGCCGGACCGTTGGCCGGCTCGTCGGCCGACCTCGGCAACGAAGCCGCCGCCCCGTCGAGCGGCGGCGCCGCCGAGCCGTTCGGCTGGCACTGGAACGAGCTCGACGAGGTCTCCCTGTGGGCCGGTGTCACCGTCGTCGGCGCCCTGCCGGCCATCGCCTTGCGTCGGCGAGGACCGGGCGTGAAGTTCGTCGTATCAGCGCTTGTTCTTCCGGTATTTCCCCTGCTGATGCTGTTCTCTCATCTGGACATCCTTCTACCAACGGGCTGATTCATAGAGAAGAAAATGTCGTTCAGATTCGGCGTGTATTTCTCCCTATGGATCAACCACATGCCGGGTGGTCGAACCTACTGTCGTCGCCCGAGGAGGTAACAGTTGTGGGTGTATTTCGTCGTGCCTGGGCGACCGTAGCCAGGCGATACGTACCCGTTGTGTCCATCGGTCTGTGCCTGGCGCTCCTGCTGAGCCTGCTGGGGATCAGCCCGGCTGAGGCCGTGGCCCCAGCGCCGTCGTTGACGCTGATGACCAACGGCGGCACCGTGCGGGACGACTCGGTGATCTCGTCGGGAACCGAGATGACGGCCGCCGTGGGCGGCCTGCTGGAAGAGGGCAACGGCCCCCGTGAGCTGCGCGTCGATCTCGATGACGCCACCGTCTACAAGGCGGGCAGCGTAATCGCTCCCGAGGGATGGACGATCCAGTGGTCGACCGACGACGGGACCAACTGGGTGAACGCCGAGCCCGGCACGCCGGCCGACGTCACCAGCGTGCGGGCCACCGCCACGGTGAACGCCGGCGCCATCAACGGCTCGTCGCAGCAGTACACCAAGGCCGTCAACTCGCCGGTACCGGCCAGCACCTTCTCCGGTAGCACCGGTGGCGACGGCTGGGACGTGTTCTTCTACGACAACTACGTGCTGAACATCTTCCATCATCAGGTGAACTACGTCGCCCTCGACTGCCACCTGCGGACCACCGGCGCCCGGTGCACCGGGTTCGATCCCACCCAGACCTCGGGTGCCGCCTTCTCCCGCTTCAGTGGCTACATGGCCGGCAACCGCTCGGGCGGATGGGTGAACGGCAACACCGGTAAGGCCTACGCCTTCTCGGCCCAGTCGGCCGCCGGAGCCGACCAGTACAAGCCGGGCGCCCTGTGCATGGACCTCAACACCGCGCCCCCCACCAACTGCGGGTTCACCCCGCTCAGCTCGACCGCCAACGTCACCGGCTACGCGAGCCTGTCCAACGCCGAGGGCGTCGGTGGGCGACTGTTCGGCGTCGAGACCGCCAGCCAGAAGCTGCTGTGCTTCGATCCCAACACCAACGCCGCCTGCGCCAACTCGCCGGTCCAGCTCTCGGGCACGAACAGCGCGCCCCGGTACCACGTCTACGGGCTCGGCTCGAAGGTCTTCGCCACCACCGACACCACGCTCTACTGCTTCGAGTCGTCGAACCTGAGCCCGTGCGCCGGCTCCTGGCCGGTCAGCTACTCCTCGCTGAGCTGGACGGTGGCGAGCGTGTCGCCGGTGGCCCACATGGACACGTCGGGCAACCTCGACGGCGTCTGCATGTGGAACGGCTGCCTGAACCTGGCCGGCGCAGTGCAGGCCTGGACAAACCCGCACAGCATCACGCCCTGGTCGGGAAGCGCAGGGAACAACACCTGGTCCGGGCAGTACGGCAAGTTCACGGCCACCTCGGGCCGGGCCTACTTGCAGAAGGTCCTGTCGACCAACGACGTCTACTGCTTCGACTACGCCACCAACGCCGCCTGCGCCGGCTTCGACACCACGCCGACCTCCGACACCGCGCTGTACGCCCTGGTGACCGACCCGAACAACCCGGCCTGCATCTGGTACAACTCCGACCCCGGCAAGATCGGCCTGTTCGACGCCTACACGGGAGCGAGCGAGTGCTCGGCCAACCCCGTGATCACGCTCCAGCCGTCGGCCTTCGCCCCCCGGTTCGTGTGCACCTCGTCGGGTGGTATCGACCGGTGGACATCGCTCACGCTCAACACCGTCAGCGGCGGTACGCCGGCCAGCCAGACGCTGACCGTGCGAACGGGCAACGGCGACGCCGTCCCGGGATGGAGCAACGTGCCGATCACCGTGGGCGCCACGCTCTCGTTGGCCGACCTGGCGGTGGCCGACACCGGCGCCCGTCCGACGTTCAACATCGCCTTCTCGGGGGTGACCGGCGGGGCGTTGACCTCGTCAGACTTCACGATCCTGTACGAGGGCCGGGGCCCCGAGCTGTGCCTCGACTACCTGCTCGACAACACCCAGGCCCCGGGTTCGCCCAACTGCCCGATCGTGCAGAGCGTCGTCGGTACCCTGACCCAGAACGTGACCGGCGTCGCCACCAGCCAGGCGCCGTCCCGCAGCTTCACCGTCAGCGGCTCCAACATCGACTGCCCGGAGAACATCGTGTACGCCGGCCCGCCGGGGCCGGTGCGGGAGCTGGCCGTCGACCTCACCCAACCATTGCAGGGCACGGTGTCGTGGAAGGCGCCCAGTGACGATGGTGGCTCGGCCATCCGCTGGTACGAGGTGTCGACCGACGGCGGCACGACCTGGACCCAGGTCAACTCCGCCCCCGACGGCAACGGGGTGTACTCGGTGGTGCTGGGCAGCCTGACCGAAGGCAGCCACACCTTCGACGTGCGGGCCGTGAACGTGCTGGGCAACGGCAACGCCACCAACGTGACCGGCACCGTCGTCAGCACGCCGGCCACCACGGCGGCCCCCACGACCACCACCGCCGCCCCCACCACCACCATCACCGCCATTCCCGACGGCAACGGCAATCTGCCCGACCTGCCCAAGGGCGGCACCGAGGTCCGTGACAACGGCAACCCGGTGGCGGTGGAGGTGAAGGTGGTGGACAACAAGCACGGCATCGAGGTGTCGTCGGCCGACGGGGTGGCCCTCACCCTTTCGGGAGACTGCGGCAACGCCTGCCCGGTGAAGACCGGGTCCGACGGCAAGCCCTACCTGGTGATGGAGGACACGGGCACGGTGCGGGTACGGGGCGAGGGCTTCATGCCCGGCTCCACCGCCCAGGTGTGGATCACGTCCACCAACACCTACCTGGGCTCGGCCACCGTGCTGGCCGACGGCACGTTCGACAAGTCGTTCGCCGTCAACGTGGCCCCCGGTGAGCAGACGGTGCAGGTGAACGGCACCACGGCCGCCGGCGCCACCCGGAGCGCCAACCTCGGCCTGCTGGTGCTGGCCGGCTCGGGTAGCGGCGGCCTGGCCAACACCGGTGTCGACAGCAACCTCTACATCTACCTGGGGGCGGCACTGCTCGGGGCCGGGGCCACCACGATGGGGATCGTGAAGGTCGTGAGCGCCAACGCCGCCCGCAAGGAGGAGGTCGTCTGACCCCGGACCATGCCCGTCTCCTGACGGGCTGAGCCGACCCGGGCCCCGCCCGGAGCGCCCCCGACAGGGCACTCCGGCGGGGCCCGCGCCGCGTCCTCGGGCCGGCTCAGGGTTCAGACGTGCGGGTTTGGGTACTACTGCTAGGGTACGAGGCCATGCTGCGCCACCAAGCCCGCTCCGCACGCGCTGAGGCGACAGCGTGACGGCGGCCCGCACCCGCTCCCGAGAGGGTTCCCGCCTGCGGTTGGTGGCGGCGTTGTTCCTCGTGCTCCTGAACGTCGTGCTGGTGGGGCTGAACCTCCGGGAGCACGGCGTCCTGGCCGGTAGCGGCGCCGATGACGATGTTTCCACCGCCAACTCCATCAGCGCGCCCACCGGCAGTTCCCTGCTGGCGTCGCCCACCACTCTGGCGGCCGGGCAGGGCGCGGGAACCGACACGTCCCGGTCCACGGCGGCGGCCATGCAGGCCGAGCTCGACCGGGTGCTGGCGGCCACGCCGCTGATTTTCGAGACCGGCCAGTCCACCGTCACCGACCTGCACAAGCGGATCCTCAACAACGTCTCGCTGATCCTCAAGGCCTACCCCGGGTCGTCGGTGAAGGTGGTCGGCCACACCGACTCCACCGGCGCCAGCGAGACGAACCTGGCCGTGAGCACCGCCCGGGCCGCCGCCGTGAAGGCCTACCTGGTGGAACAGGGTGTCGCTCCCGACGCCCTGGTCACCGAGGCCATGGGGGCGTCGGACTCCACCGGATCGAAGGACCTGGCCGGCCTGGAGCGGCGGGTGACGCTCGAGGTGGTCGACACCGGTGCGGCGGCCGCCGCGGCCCCGGCCAACATCACGATGAAGATCGGCGTCGTGGCCCCCAGCGCCCGCAACGACCTGGCCTTCACCCAGAGCATGGTCGACGCCATCAACGTGGTGGCCACCGAGCGGGGCGGGGTGCAGGTGGACATCACCGACAACACCTTCGTGCCGGCCGAGGCCGCCGCCGCCATCCAGAAGTACGCCGACGAGGGCTACACCCTCATCATCGCCCACGGCGTTGAGTTCGGGCCCCAGCTGGTGGAGATCGTCAAGTCCCACCCCAACTCGGTGTTCGCCTGGGGTACCGCCACCGACACCTTCGGCCTGCCCAACCTCTACGCCTACGACGCCGCCGCCGAGCAGGGCGGCTACGTGATGGGCGGTATGGCCGCCATGCTGTCCAAGAGCGGCACGGTGGGCGTGGTCGGCCCGATCGAGGTGGCCGACGCCAAGCGCTACGTCGAGGGGTTCAAGGCCGGCGCCTCGGCCCAGAAGCCCGGCATCAACCTGCCGGTCGAATACACCGGCTCGTTCGGCGACATCGCCCTGGCCTCCGAGGCGGCACAACGGCACATGGCGGCCGGGGCCGACGTGCTCACCGGCACGGCCGAGATGGTGACGGGCGCCATCTCCGCCGCCCAGCAGAAGGGCGGCGTGGTGTGGTTCGGCACCCAGGCCAACCAGGCCACCCTCGCGCCCACCATCGTGGTGGCGTCGCAGGTGTACCACTGGGAGGTCCTGTTGCGGCCGATCGTGAACGACATCGACGCCGGCGTGGCCAACGGCCGCAGCCAGGTGGCCACCCTGGCCGACGGGGGGCTCGTGATCGAATACAACCCCGGCTACGCGCTGCCCGAGGACGTGAAGGCCCGGGGCGAGAAGCTCGTCGCCGACATCAAGTCGGGCGCCATCATCGTGCCCGCCCCCGCCTGAGGTGCGCCCTGCGGGCGCCTCGGGTTCGCCTTCGGCGAACACCGCGGTGCGCCAACTGTCGGGCGCCTCGGGTTCGCCTTCGGCGAACACCGGGGCTGTCCGGCTCGTCGAGCGTTCCTACCCGTCCCGGGGGAGCTGATCCAGGATCTTCTGGCTGATCCGATCGAGGGTGGCGATCTCGTCGTCGGTGAGCAGCCCGATGGCGTGGCGGCGCACGGCCTCCACGTGCTCGGGGGCGGCGGCGGCGATGGCGGCCCGGCCGGTGTCGGTCATGGCGATGAACCAGCCCCGCTGGTCGGTGGGGCACCGCTCCCGGCCCACCAGGCCCCGACGCTCCATACGGGCCACGTGGTGCGATACCCGGCTCTTCTCCCAGCCCAGGAGGCAGCCCATCTCCGAGGGCCGCACCCGCTGGTCGGGGAGGTCGCTGAGCATGGCCAGCACCAGGTAGTCGGGGTAGGACAGGCCGCTGCCGGCGAGCTCGCGGGCCAGCAGGCCCGAGAGCTGGCTGTACATGAGGTTGAGGTTGCGCCAGGCCTGGAGCTCGTGCTCGGCCAGCCAGCGGGTCTCGGCCATGGGATCCACACTACACCATGGGGTAGTTGACGCATCAACCTAAGGCGGATAAGGTTGATGTATCAACTACAGCGGAGCTCCGGCCGGGGCCCGTCGACAAACCTCCCGAGGAGATCCCCCCATGACCGCCATCGCACCCACCGGCACCTACAGCATCGACGCCTCCCACAGCCGGGTCGGCTTCGTGGCCCGCCACGCCATGGTCACCAAGGTCCGCGGCTCGTTCAACGACTTCGAGGGCTCCGGCTTCTTCGACGCCGACAACCCCGCCGGCTCCAAGCTCTCGGTCACCATCCAGGCCACCAGCATCGACACCCGGAACGCCGACCGTGACGCCCATCTGAAGAGCAACGACTTCTTCGACATGGAGACCTACCCCACGATCACCTTCGCCTCCACCGCCGTGGCCCCGGTCGACGAGACCACGTTCACCGTCACCGGCGACCTCACGATCAAGGGCGTCACCAAGTCGGTGGAACTGGAGCTGGAGCTGGCCGGCACCGCCGTCGATCCGTGGGGCAACACCCGCCTCGGCCTCGAGGGCACCACGGTGATCAACCGCAAGGACTGGGGCATCAGCTTCAACGCTCCCCTGGAGGCGGGCGGCGTGCTGGTGAGCGAGAAGATCACCCTCGAGTTCGAGATCTCGGCCGTCAAAGCGGCATAGCCGCCCGGCGGCACGTAGCCGCCCGGTGACGTTGGCCTCTTCCCCGGCTGACGTCGATCTGTCAGGGTGAGGGTCGAGCAGCCGGCAACGGAGCCGGTTGCCCGACCCGTCCGGGAGGACTCCCATGCCGTCCCTTCACCCCCGCACCAGGCTGGCTCCGGCGCTTCTGGCGGTGGCTCTGCTCGCCGCCTGCGGGAGCGACGGCTCCTCGTCCGGCACCACCCCCGGCTCCTCCACCGGGTCGGCCGTGACGTCACCGGAGACGACGCCCACCCCCACTGCCTCCTCGGGGTCGGCGTCGTCTCCGGGCTCGGCCTCGGCCACGTCGGCCCCCGTGACGCTGGAGCAGCCGGCGATCTTCCCGGCGGCCGATGTGGTCTACGCCACGCCGGAGGAGGCGGCCACCGCCTTCGTCACCGAGGTGCTCGACGTGCCGGTGAACCTGGGCGACTACCAGGGCGGCGACAGCCGGAGCGGCGAGATGGAGGTCCGCTTCGCCGGCGAGGGTGGCGCCGGCCCCGGTGTGGTGCGGACACTGCTCCTGTTGCGCCAGCTCGGGCCCGACAACGGCTGGTTCGTGCTGGCGGCCGAGAACGACGCGGCGGCGATCTCCAGCCCGGGCCAGGGCGACGCCGTGCCACCCGGACCCTTCACCCTCTCGGGCGTGGCCCGGGGGTTCGAGGGGACGGTGACGGTGACGGCCAGCGTGGCCGGGCACCCCGAGCAGGTGCTCGACACCGAGCAGGCGATCGCCGGGTCGCTGGAGACGCCCGAGCCGTTCTCGGTGCCGCTCGACCTGTCGAAGGCCGAGCCCGGCTCCACCGTGATGCTGATGATCCAGGGCGGCGTTGGCCTGGAGACCGATCCGGGCGAGACGGGCGCCATCGCCGTCACCATCGCCGGCTGATCGGTGCGACGGAAATCGCGTCCCGTGATCAGCTGGCGCTGATCACGTGGTCGACCGCGGCCCGGTCCTCGGCGGTGAGGGCCCAGGAGCCGGCGGCCACGTTGGCCTGGATCTGGTCGGGGCGGGTGGCGCCGGCGATCACGGTGGCCACCAGCGGGTGGGAGGTGTGCCAGCTCATGGCCAGCTCCAACAGGGTGTGGCCCCGGCCGGTGGCCCACTCGGTGAGGCGGCCGACGATGGCGAGCTTGTCGTCGTCGATGAACGAGGCGGCCCGGTCGCCCCACTTCACCAGCCGGCCGTCCTCCGGGCGGGGGGCGTTGAGCTGGTACTTGCCGGTGAGCAGGCCGGATTCCAGCGGGAAGTAGGGAACGAAGGCGATCCCGTGACGGCCGCAGGCGTCGAACACGCCGTCGTTCTCCGGGCCCCGGGTGAGCAGGCTGTAGTGGTTCTGCACCGACGGGTACGACGGCACGCCGGCGGCCTGGCCGGCCCGCACCGCGTCGTCGAGCTCGGCCGAGCTGAAGTGGGTGCAGCCGATCTCCCGGATCTTGCCCTCGGCCTGCAGCTCGGCCAGGCAGCCCAGGGTCTCCTCCTGGGGGGTCTCGGGGTCGGGGCGGTGGAGCTGGTAGTGGTCGATGTAGTCGGTGCCGAGCCGCTTGAGGCTGGCCTCCAGCCGGGCCCGGACCTGGGCCGGATCGCCACCCCGCTCACCCTCGGCCAGCGACATGTCGTGGCCCCACTTGGAGGCGACCAGCACCTCGCTGCGGCGGCTGCCCAGCGCCTGGCCCAGGAACTCCTCGCTCTTGCCCCGGCCGTAGCTCTCGGCCGTGTCGAAGTAGTTGATGCCGGCGTCGATGGCGGCGTCGACCACGGCCTTGGTGGCCTCCGCGTCGATCATCATGCCGAAGTTGTTGCAGCCCAGCCCGATGACCGACACCTGCAGGGATCCGAGAGACCTGTAGTCCATGGGCCGCACGTTAGTTCAGGCTCCCTCAGTCCGGAAGCAGAGGCATCTCGATGGGCTCCTGGCCCACGAGCGTGGTGCGGACGAGCGAGCCCGAGCCGAAACGCCGGCGTATCTCGTCGACGGCGGCGTCGAGGTGCACCGGGTTCTGCTCGGTCCGGCCCCGGGCCGCCGCCGGCCGGGCGAACGGCAGGCTCAGCTGGAGGGCGCCGTCGGCGTCGAGGTTCATCACCGCCACCCCCACCTTGGTCAGGCCCCGCTGCTCGATCAGGGGCCAGGCCTCGGCCAGCAGGTCGCGGGCCGTGGCCAGCACCACGGCCGTGGTGTCGGTGGCCTCGGCCAGGGTGCGGGACCGGGTGGCACCGGCGAAGTCGGCGAAGCGGAGCCGCAGCACGACCGTGCGGGCCACCCGCTCCCCCTTGCGGAGCCGGCTCGTCACCCGGTCGACCACGCCCAGCAGGATGTCCTCGGCCTCCGTCCGGTCCACGGTGCCGGCCCGGAACGAGTGCTGGGACCCGACCGACCGGCGCCGCCGCCCGGTCTCCACCGGGCGGGGATCGAGGTTGTGGGCCAGAGCCCAGATGTGATGACCCCCGGCCTTGCCCAGGTGGCGCTCCAGGTGGGCCCGGTCGGTGGAGGCCACGTCGGCCACCGTGTAGATCCCGAGGGCGGCCAGCCGCTCCTGGGCTTTCGGCCCGACGCCCCACAGCCGCCCCACCGGCAGGGGGCGGAGGAAATCCAGCTCGCCGCCGTCGGGTACCACCAGGAGGCCTTTGGGCTTCGACACCCCGCTGGCCACCTTGGCCAGGAACTTGGTGGACCCGCCGCCCACGCTGAGGGCCAGGCCCACCTCGGTGGCCACCCGCTGCTGGAGCCGGCGGGCGATGGTGGTGTCGGCGCCCGACACCCGGTGCAGGCCCGACACGTCGATGAAGGCCTCGTCGATCGACAGTGGCTCCACCTCGGGCGAGGTGTCGCGGAAGATCTCCATCACCGCCTGGCTGGCCTGGCTGTAGGCCGTCATCCGGGGCGGCACCACCACTGCCGCCGGGCACAGGGCCTGGGCCTGGCGCCCGCCCATGGCCGTGCGGACGCCGAACCGGCGGGCCTCGTAGCTGGCGGCCAGCACCACCCCGGCCCCCACGATCACCGGCTTGCCCCGTAGCCGCGGGTTGTCCCGCTGTTCCACCGAGGCGTAGAACGCATCGAGGTCGGCGTGCAGGATCCGCCGTGCCGGGGGTGCGGCCGTACGAGACATCGAACACATGTTCCCGCACTGGCGACCCAGGGGCAAGAGGCAGCCTGTCACACCCCTGTGGTAGGACTGCGGGTATGAGAGCTGGCGTGATCAGAGGCAAGGGCAACTTCGAGCTGGCCGAGATGCCCGATCCGGTGCCCGAGGCCGGCGAGGCGGTGGTGGAGATCCACCGCTGCGGGATCTGCGGCAGTGACGTCCATGCCTACGTGGAGGGTTGGAACTACGCCCCCGGCATCTGCGGCCACGAGTGGATCGGCACCGTGGCCGCCGTCGGCGCCGGGGTCACGCTGGTGTCGGAGGGCGACCGGGTGGCGGCCGGGGTGGCCCCCGGTTGCGGTACCTGCGAGGAGTGCCGGGCCGACCTGCCCGAGTACTGCCGGGTGGCCCAGAGCTTCTACGCCGGCAAGCGGGCCCCGAAGAACGGCGGGTTCGCCCGGGCCCTGTCGCTGGCCGCCAACCGGCTGTGCAAGCTCCCGGCCAATCTGGGCGACGACGCCGGGGCCGTGGTGGAGCCGGCGTCGGTGGCCCTCCACGGGGTGCGCCGCAGCCACCTCCGGGTGGGCGACGTGGCCACCGTCGTGGGCTGCGGCCCCATCGGCCTGCTCACCCTCCAGTGCGCCCGCATCGCCGGCGCCGGCCACGTGGTCGCCGTCGAGCCCGACGCCGGGCGCCGGGAACGGGCCCTGGCCCTCGGGGCCGACGCCGCCGTGGCCCCGGGCGACGAGCTGCGGGCCCATCTGGAGCAGGTCACGGGCGGTCTACGGGCCGACATCGCCTTCGATTGCGCCGGCGTGCCCCAGACCCTGCAGCAGTCGGTCGACATGGTCCGCCGTGGCGGCTCGGTGATGATGATCGGCGTGGCCGGGGGCGAGGCCACGATGGTGCCGATGCGCTGGCTGGCCAAGGAGGTGACGGTCCAGACCTCGATGGTGTTCACGCTCGACGAGATGGCCGTCATCGGCGACCTGGCCGTCAGCGGCCGGATCAACCTCGAGGGCCTGGTGGACGGCACGATCACGCTCGACGAACTCGGCTCCACCATCGACGACCTGGCCAATCGCCGCACCGACGCAGTGAAGATCCTGGTCGACCCCAGGGCGGGGTGATCTGGCCCGGCCCCGGGCCGGTCTGACAAGCTGGCGGGCTGTAAGCCCCGACACGAGGACGCCATGACCACCTTCGCTGACCCGGCCGCCCCCCAGCTGAGCCTCGACGACATCGACATCCACTCGATCGAGAAGTACGAGCGGGATGGCTACCCCTGGGCCGAATGGGATCTCCTGCGGGAGACCGCGCCCTGCTACTGGTACGAACGCGACGGGATCGCCCCGTTCTGGGCCGTCACCCGCCACGCCGACGTGAAGGCCATCGGGGCCGACGCCGGCCGGTTCCTCAACGGCGGTGGCCGCCTCCGGCTCCGCCCCGCCGACTGGGACCGCCGCTTCGCCGAGGCCCGGCGCAAGAAGATCGAGGCCCGGGGCTGGGATCAGGGGGAGCCGGAAGACTTCATCTTCCTCGACGCCCCGGACCACACGGCCATGCGGATGCTCACCGCCCGCCATTTCACCCCGGCCCGGTGCCGCGACATGGCCGGCGAGCTGAAGGCCAACGCCGAGCGGTTCACCCGGGACGTCGTGGCCCGGCTGGAGTCGGGCGAGACGGTGGACCTGGTCCACGACTACGCCGTGGCCCTGCCCCTGGTGACGATCGGGACCATGATGGGCCTGAGCCCCGACGACTGGGCCGACATCCACCGCTGGACCGATGCCATCTTCGACCTGGACTCGATGCGGTTCGCCAACCCGGGCGAAGACCACCGCACGATGCGGCGCCGGATGCACGCCGAGTTCCACGAGTACCGGTGCCAGCTGATCGAGGAGAAGCGCCGCCACCCGGGCGACGACCTCACCACCCTGCTGGTGGAGGCCGAGATCGACGGCCGCCCCCTGACCGACCAGCAGCTCCACGGCTACCTCAACGTGCTCATCGCCGCAGGCAACGAGACCACCCGCAACGCCCTCAGCCGGGGCATCCTGGCCCTGATCGAGCGGCCCGACCAGGTGGAACTGCTGCGGGCCAATCCCGACGCCCTCAACGAGAGCGTGGTGGAGGAGATGGTGCGCTGGACCACCCCGGTGATCCAGTTCGCCCGAACGGCGGCGGTCGACGTGGAGCTCCACGGCCAGACGATCAAGGCCGGCCAGCACGTCGGCATCTGGTACGGGGCGGCCAACCGCGATCCCCGGGTGTTCGACCGGCCGTACGAGATCGATATCACCCGCAATCCCAACGAGCACCTCGGGTTCGGCCACGGCCAGCACTTCTGCCTCGGGTCGAACCTGGCCAAGTGGGAGCTGCGGGCCGCCTTCCGGGCCGTGGCCGCCACCGAGCTGCTGGAGCGCCTGGAGCCGGCGGCCGAGCCGCAATGGCTCACCGATCTTCACGTGGGCGCCTACAAGCAGGCGCTCGTCCGCTACCGCTGATACCCGAGCACTCTTGATCCCGAGGGGGAACCGACATGGACACCGAAGCGACCCGGTCACTGATCCAGCGCTATTACGAGGTACTACCCAAGGGGAAAGCCGAGCTGATCGCCGAGCTGCTCACCGAGGACTGCGAGTTCAACCCGCCGCCCACCGCCCCGCTGGAGGTGGTGAAGGGCCGCGATGCAGTGGCCAAGCTCTTCGCCGGTGACCTGGTGCGGGCCATGTTCGATCTGAAGCAGCCGTTCACGCTCGACGTGCGGCGCATGCTGGCCGACGGCGACACCGCCGTGGTCCAGCAGCGCCTGATCGCCACGGCCAAGAACGGCAACGCCTACGACAACGAGTACTGCTGGGTCTACACCTGCCGCGACGGGCAGATCGCCCGGATGGACGAGTACGCCGACACCCTCCTGGCCTCCCGGGCCATGGGCTGGAGCTAGGAGAGTCAGAGCATGGCGACGATGGACAAGCAACGGCGGGCCGAGTTCCTCAGCCGGATGACCGGCATCATGAACGGGGGCGCGCTGTCCCTGATGTGCTCGATCGGCCACAAGACCGGCCTGTTCGACACGATGTCGGCCATGGAGCCGGCCACGTCGCACGAGATCGCCGAAGCGGCCGGGCTGAACGAACGGTACGTGCGGGAATGGCTGGCCGCCGTGTCGGCCGGGGGCGTGATCGACTACGACGCCGAGGCCGGCACGTTCCACCTGCCCCCGGAGCACGCCGGGCTGCTCACCCGGGCCTCGGGCCCCCTCAACCTCACGACCTACTGCCAGTACGTGGCCCTGTTGGGCCAGGTGGAAGACGAGGTGGTCACCGCCTTCCGGGAGGGCGGCGGCGTCCCGTACGACCGCTTCCCCGCCTTCCAGACCCTGGTGGCGGAGTCGAGCGGTCAGCGGCTCGACAAGGCCCTGATCAGCCAGGTCGTGCCCCTGCTGCCTGGCGGCTACGACCGGCTGGCGGCCGGGATCGACGTGGCCGACGTCGGCTGCGGCAGCGGCCGGGCGCTCAACCTGCTGGCCGCCGAGTTCCCCGCCAGCCGGTTCACCGGGTTCGACATCGCCGAGCACGCTCTGGAACGGGGCCGGGCCATGGCCGCCGAGCGGGGCCTCACCAACATCGGTTTCGAGGCGGCCGACGCCGCCCAGATCGCCCACAACGAGCAGTTCGACCTGATCACCACGTTCGACGCCATCCACGACCAGGCCAAGCCCGACACCGTGCTCAAGGCGATCTTCAACGCCCTGCGCCCGGGTGGTACCTACCTGTGCGTGGAGCCCAAGGCGTCGAGCCATCTCCACGAGAACCTCGATCTGCCCATGGCGCCGATGATGTACACGATCTCCACCATGCACTGCATGACGGTGTCGCTGGCCTACGACGGCGACGGCCTGGGCACGGCCTGGGGCGAGCAGCTGGCCATCGAGAAGCTGACCGACGCCGGCTTCGTCGACATCCAGGTCGGCGGCATCGCCGACGACCGGGCCAACACCTACTTCGTGACGGCAAAGCCCGGCGGTGCCGCGTGAGCGACGGCTGGCGGGTTCCCACCCGCGCCACCACCAACGCCGGGCGTTCGATCGTGGTCACCGGGGCCGGCTCCGGCATCGGCCAGGCCACGGTGCAGGTGCTGGCCGGCCAGGGAGCCAACGTGGTGGCCGTCGACCTCACGGCAGACTCGCTGGCCTGGCTCGACGAGGCGCCCGACCTGGCCGGCGTGGTGCGGGTGAGCGGCAGCGTGACCGACGAGTCGACCAACGCCGAGATGGTGGCTGCCGCGGTGAAGGCGTTCGGCCGGCTCGACGCCGTGGCCCTCAACGCCGGGATCGTGGTCCTGGGGGACATCACGCGGGGCTCGATCGACGACTACGACCGGGTGATGGACGTCAACGTCCGGGGTGTGGTGCTGGGGCTCAAGGCGGCCCTGGCGGTGATGGAGGCCGGCTCGGCGGCCGTGATCACCGGCTCGATCTCCGGCCTCGGGGGCGACTCCGGCCTGTGGGCGTACAACGCGGCCAAGGCGGCCGTGGTCAACCTGGCCCGGTCGGTCGCCCTCGACGTGGCCCACCGCGACATCCGGGTCAACGCCGTGTGCCCCGGCGCCACCCACTCGGCCATGACGGCCGGCGTGCAGGGTCACCAGCAGGGCCAGGCCATGGCGGCCCGGGTGCCGCTCGGCCGGTTCGCCCAGCCGTGGGAGATCGGCGAGGTCATCGCCTTCCTCGCCTCGCCCGCTTCGTCCCACGTCACCGGGGTCGCCATCCCGGTCGACGGCGGCACCATGGCCGACAACGGCCAATGGGCCACCTACGGCGCCCGGGCCGCCGGGTTCCACTAGCTCGTCCCCTCGTCTCACCCCCCTCGCTCCCCGGAGACACCGTGCCCCTGACCCCGACCGACCACGCCTGCGCCAGCTGCACCCCCGGCCCCCAGCGGGTGATCGACCACGAGTGGGGGGTGCTGAACGTGCCCCGGGTGTTCCGGGGGCCGCCCGAGTCGGTCCACGGGGGAGCGGTGGCCGGGCTGATCGTGTGCCTGGCCGACGCCCACCTGGCCGGGACCACGGCCCGGTTCAACGTGCGCCTGCACGCCCCGCCGCCGCTGGCCACCGATCTGCCCTACCAGGTGATCCCGTCCGAGGGCGGCCAGCGCCTCCGCTTCGAGGTGACCGGGCCCGACGGGGCCATGGTGCTGTCGGGCTGGGCGGCCACCGCCGAGGGGATCGAGGCCGGGCTCGACCCGGTGGTGCCCGAGGACATCGTGGCCGACCTCGCCGCCCACACCACGCTCACCGAGGCCGAGCGGGAGAGCTTCGAGCGCCAGGTCGACCATCTGACCGAGGAGTTCGGCGAGTGCTTCGGCTGCGGCCCCGGCAATCCTGACGGCCTCCACCTGCGGCCCCGGGCCATCGACGACCGCCGGGCCTGGAGCGAGTGGCGGCCCGAGGCCCACTGGCTCGACGGTGACCTGCTCGGCACCCTCCCGGCCGTGGCCGCCCTCGACTGCTCGTCGTCGATCCCGTTCCGCCAGCTCGGGGTGCTGAGCGCCGACGAGCTGGCCCTCACCCTGCTCGGCACGTACGACGCCGAGATCCGTCGCCGGCCTCGGGCCGAGCTGCCCGGCGGGGAGTCGTACCGGATCGTCACCAGCCCCCGGCGCCGCGACGGCCGCAAGATCTGGGCCGACATCGGCCTGTTCGGCCCCGACGGCGAGGTCTACGTCCTCGGCTGCGCCACCTGGATCCTCGTGAACCAGGCCGCCTGACCCGGAGCGATCAGGTTGCCGGGACGGGTTCGGCCCCGGCGAGATGCTCGCGGCGATGGGCGGCGAAGGCCGCCACCAGCAGGCCCCCGGCGGCCACCATGGCCATGGTGGAGAGCGTATGGAAGCCGACGGCCCGCCGGATGAAGCCTGAGCTGAACCCGGCCAGGCCCCCGCACAGGCTCATCATCAGGTCGGCCGAGCCTTGCACCGCCACCCGGTGCTCGACCGGCACCGACTCGCTCAGCAGGCTGGAGCCGCCGATCAGGCCGAAGTTCCACCCCAACCCCAGGCCCCACAACGACGGGAACAGGAGCTGCTCGATGTCGCCCGACAGGGCGGCAAGGGCCGACGACGCGATGATGGCGACGGCGCCGATCTGGATCGCAGTCAGCCGGCCCCGCCGGTCGGCGATGCGGCCCACCAGGGGGCTGAAGGCGTACATGCCGGCGATGTGGACCGACACCACGTACTGGCTCACGCCCTCGTGCCCATGAAGCTTGAGGTGCACCGGGGTCATGGCCATGACCCCCACCATCGCCCCCTGGGAGACCATCATGGCCGCCAGGGCCAGCCGCGATCGGGGCTGGGCGCCGATGACCCGGAGCGCGGTGGCCAGCTTGGGCCGCTCGGCCCGGGCGTCGGGATTGATCCCGCCCGCCACCACCAGGGGATCGGGGCGGAGCTGGATGCCGATGTTCACCGCGGCGCAGGCGAACAGCGCCGAGCTGATCAGCCACGGGCCGGTGTAGCGGTGCAACCCCAGCACGTGCTCGCTCAGCCATTCGGCCGGCCCCACCAGCAGCGGCCCGAACACGGCGCCGAAGGTGGAGGCGAAGACGATGCGGCTCATGGCCTGGCCCCGTTCCTCCGGCAGGGCCAGGTCGGTGGCGGCGTACCGGGCCTGGAGGTTGGCGGCCTGGCCGTTGCCGAACACGAACAGGCCCACCAGGAACACCGCCAGCTGATCGTGCTGGGCCCCGATGGCGGCCACCACCCCGCCCACCACGGCGAGCATGTAACCCATCTGGAGCCCCGGGCGCCGGCCCAGACGCCGCATGCGCCGGGCCATCACCTGGGACATCACCGCCGTGCCGGTGGTCGTCGTGGCCGTGGCGATCCCGGCCCACGGCGTGTTCTGCCCCAGGATGTCCTGCACCACGAAGGCGCCGACCACGATGGCCGAGGCCAGCGCCCCCGCCCCCACCACCTGGCCCAGCATCAGCACCCGCAGGGTCCGGCGTTGGATGAGCGCTCGTTGGGCGGCCTCGTCGTCCGGTAGCTCGATGTCGCTCACGTCCCCACCCTTCATCCGGACGTCCGGCCAATGCTAGCCACGCCGCTCTCCCCGGGCCGAAGTGACCCGGGGCGGCGAGGGGCGGGCGATGGGATCAGCGGCCGGTGAACTTGGGTGGGCGCTTCTCGATGAAGGCCTGGCGGCCCTCGTCGAAGTCGGCGGTGGCCCGGGCCAGGTGGAGGGCGAGGCCCTGTTGGCGGTAGGCGTCGTCAACCGACGCCTCCCAGCTCTGGTACACGGCGGCCTTGGTGATGCCCAGCACCTTGGTGGGGCCGGTGGCCAGCTCGGTCACCAGCGCGTCGGTGGCCGTGTCGAGCTCGCTGTCGGGAGCGACGATGGTGACCAGACCCCACCGCTCGGCCTCGGCCGCCGTCAGCGTTGCCCCCCGCATGGCCCACTCCAGGGCCTTGCCGATGCCCACGTACTGCTGGAGCAGGCTGGTGCCGGTGGCCAGGCCCCGGCGGACGAAGGGGATGGCCAGCGTGGCCGACTCCGCCATCACCCGGAAGTCGCAGGCCAGGGCCAGGTTGAACCCGGCCCCGTGGGCGTGACCGTTGATCCGGGCGATCACCGGCTTGGGCATGGCCCGCAGCCGGTGCACGATCAGGGGCCAGCGGCCCTCGCCCCGGGTGTACTGCTCGATCGGGTCGGCCAGGGGGCGCAGAGGGGTATCGGCGTCGGCCATGTCCCGCAGGTCGTCGCCGGCGCAGAAGGCCCGGCCGGCTCCGGTGAGCACCACCACCCGCACCGAGCGGTCGCGCTCGATCGTGTCGATGACGTCGAGCAGCTCGATCCCGATGCGGATGTTGAGGGCGTTGAGCCGGTCGGGCCGGCTGAGCGTGATCCGGCAGCAGCCGTCGACGGTGTCGACTTCGAGGTGTCGGTAGTCGGTCATGCGTCGGGCCATCGTCAGATGGCGGTCCAGCCACCGTCGACGAACAGCACCTGGCCGGTGACGAACGTGGAGGCGTCGGAGGCGAGGAAGATCAGGGCGCCGTCGAGCTCGCCCTCGTTGCCGGCCCGACCCATCGGGGTGCCGTCCACGATGTAGGCCATGCCCCCCGAGGTGGCGAACATGTTGGCGTTCATCTCGGTCTCGAACCAGCCGGGGGCGATGGCGTTGCACCGCACCCCCTTGCGGGCCCACTGCGACGCCAGCTCCCGGGTGAGGTTGTGGAGGCCGCCCTTGGCCGCCGCGTAGCCCGGGATCTTGAGCCGGCCGCCGCCTCCGGCGCCGAGCACCGAGCCGATGTTGATGACCGACCCCGGCCGTTCGTTCTCGATCATCCAGCGGGCGCTGAGGCGGGCCAGCTCGTACGGGGCGACCAGGTCGATCTCCAGCTCCCGGCGGAACTCGTCGAGGTCGTCGTCGATGGCGGCCAGTACCCGGGTGATGCCGGCGTTGTTGATCACCACGTCGATCTGGCCGAACTCCTCCAGGGCCGCTGCCACCAGGGCGGCGGGGGCGCCGGGGGCGGCCAGGTCGCACGCCACGGCCAGCGCCCGGGGCAGCTCGGCCGCCAGCACGTTCAGCCGGTCGACCCGGCGGGCCGCCATCACCACCGAGGCCCCGGTGGCGCTCAGGGCCTGGGCGAAGCGGTGGCCGAGGCCGGAGCTGGCCCCGGTGAGGATGGCCACCTTGCCGTCGAGGCGGAACGAGGCGAGCGGGTCGACGGCGGACCCGGGGGCCGGGCTGGTATCGGTTGCCATGGCCCGCATGTTGGCACGTCCCGACCGCCCCGGCGAACGCCGACAGGAGCCGGCTCGGCGGGGTCAGAGCGGGGCGACGCCGAGGTGACGCCGGAAGCGGGCGGCCAGGTGGCGGCCGTCCCGCGGGGGAAGCACGAGGGGCACGGGGTCGGCCGACACGGCCACGGTGACGAACACCGGGCCCGGCTGGCGGCGGGCGGCGTCCACGGCGTCGGCCAGCTGGGTCTCGGCGGTGACAGTGACGGCCACCAGCCAGCCGCAGGCGGCGGCCACCGCGGCCAGGTCGGTACGGCCGCCGTCGGCCCGGTTGGTGTGGGTGGGCTGCATGCCGGTCTCGCCGTAGTGGCCGTTGTCGATCACCACCACCGCCAGGTTGGCCGGCTGCATCCGCCCGATGGTCGACAGCGACCCCAGGCCCATCAGGGCCTCGCCGTCGCCCGTGATCACCAGCACCCGGCGGTCGGGCTGGGCCAGGGCCAGGCCGAGGCCGATCGTGGCCGCCCCGCCCATGGCCCCCCACAGGGGGAAGGTGGCGTCGTGGTCGCCGGCGGCGGTGGCATCCCAGGCGGTGGAGCCGAGGCCGGTGACGACGAGCAGATCGTCGTCCCGGTCGGCCAGGAGCTGGGCCACCACGGCCCGCCGGTCGAGCCCGATGCCGCTCACGGCCGGCTCCCGTCGGCCCCGGGCCCGCCGAACCCGGCCCGGTCGGCCTCGGACCCGGCCGAGGCGCCGTGGCCGGCCGGGGCGAAGGCCTTGGCCCCGATGGCCCGCTGGCCGATGGCGACGGCGCAGGCCGTGCCGCCCGTGAACACCATGGTGGCCGCCGCTTCCACCGTCTCGGCGATGCGGGCGGCGTCGTCGACCTCGAAGGTCACGAGCCCGCACAGCCGCAGCACCTCGGGTGTGATCTGGCCCATCGGTAGCTGCCACGGGTTGGCCTCGCCGAACTGGCCCCGCATGGTGACCACGAGCAGGCCGGCCACGCCGCAACTGCGCCACAGCGACAGCATGTTCACGCAGTTGCCCACCCCGCTCGACTGCATGAGCACGGCGCTGCGCTGCCCGCCCAGCCAGGCCCCGGCGGCCAGGGCCACCCCCTCCTCCTCGGTGCTGAGCGGCACCAGGGTGATGGTCGGATCGGCGCCGGCAGCAGCCGATGAGCGCGCTGAGCCCGGCGTCGGGCACGTACGACACCTGGGCCACGCCGTGGCGGCGCAGCACGGCGTGCACCTCGCCGGCCCAGGCCGGGTCGGTGGTGCCGTTGCTCACAGTCGGCGGGCGACGGGGGCCTGGCCGGTGGTGCCGTGGGCCATGCCGACCATGCGGTGCACGTTGCGGGTGTTCTTGAGCCGGCCGAAGATCCGGGGGCCGGCGGCCAGCAGGGCCCCGTCCACCGCGATCGACTGGCCGCTCACGAAGGCCGAGTCGTCCCCGGCCAGCCACAGGGCGGCTCCGGCGATGTCGGCCCCCTCGCCCCGCTTGGGCAGGGGCTGGAGCTCATCGATCATGGCCTCGGCGTCGTCGACGTCACCCCCGTGCATGAGGGGAGTGAAGATCACGCCGGGACAGATGGCGTTGACCCGGATGCTGTGGGGGGCCAGCTCCAGGGCGGTGGTGGTGGTGAGGTTGACCACGGCCGCCTTGGCCGCCGAGTAGGCCTGGGGCCCGGCGCCGCCACCCAGCCCGGCCACCGAGGCGGTGTTGATGATCGAGCCGCCCTCGCCCTGCTCGATCAGGACCCGGGCGGCGTACTTGGTGCCGAGGAACACGCCCCGCACCAGCACGGCGAACGTCGTGTCCCAGTGGTCGACCTCGAGCTCGGTGATGGGGCCGAAGGCGCCGCCGATGCCGGCGTTGTTGAACATGACGTCGAGGCGGCCGAAGGCATCGGTGGCCAGCGCCACGGCGGCGGCCACGTCGTCCTCCACACTCACGTCGCACCGGGTGAAGCGGGCCGCCGGGCCCAGGGCCTCGGCGGCGGCCCGGCCGGCGTCGGCGTTGAAGTCGGCGATGACGACCTTGGCCCCCTCGGCCACGAACCGCTCGGCGGTGGCCAACCCCATGCCGCTGGCAGCGCCGGTGATCACCGCCACCTTGCCCGCCAGCTGCCCGTTCCCGCTGCCGTCGCTCATCTGGTTCGGTCCCTTCTCCTGATCAGGGCCGTCCCTGGCGGGCGACCCGGGCCCGATCCTGCCACCTGGGCCCGACGTCGGCCAGTGGGCCCGCTCAACCCCCGAACTGTGGCACCAGGTGCTGCATTCTGCACGCTGGTGCCACAGTTCGGAGGAACGGCTTCGTCACGGCAGGGTGACACCGAAGAAGCCGAGGGTGACGGTGATGCGGCCGTCGGGGGCGAGGCGCATGGCGTCGATCCCGTCCACGATGGTGGCGCCGTCGGCCCCGGTGAGGGTCCAGGCGAAGCGGGCCTGGCTGTGGTGGGCGTCGACGGCCGAGGCCCGGGTGAACGACGAGCCGGGGAAGCGTGCGGCGATGCCGTCCATCATGGCCGTGATGCCATCGTGCCCGGCCACCTCGGAGGCGCCGTCGCAGTAGTAGGAGTCGGGGCTGAAGACGGCCTCCACCAGCGCCCGCCGGCTGTCGGGGGCGGCGTTCCAGGCGTCGAGGTAGCGGGTGACGACCGCCTCGATATCGGTCGTCTGATCGGCGGCGGTTGCGGTGTCGGTCATGGTCGTGTCCTTTCGTCGGTCCGGGTGATCCGGGGTGATGGGTCCACTCTCCTCCCGGGGCGGCACGGCGGCGATTACCTGCTGGGTAGCGTGCTGGTGTGAGCACCCCGGTCAACGCCACCATCGCCCCCGCCGGCATCGCCCCGCCGGCCGCCAACTACGCCCACGCCGTGGCCACCACCGGGGCCGGGCGCTGGCTCCACACCTCGGGCGTGGTGCCGGTGGCGCCTGACGGCACGGTCCCGGCCGGGGTGGCGGCCCAGGCCGAGGTGATCTGGGCCAACATCGGGGCCATGTTGGCCGAGGCCGGGATGGGCCCGGCCGACGTGGTATCGGTGACCACCTACGTCACCCCCGGGCAGGTGCTGGCCGACGTGATGGCCGCCCGCGACCGCTTCCTGGCCGGCCACCGGGCGGCGTCGACCCTGCTGGTGGTGGCCGAGCTGGCCCAGCCGGCCTGGCTGCTCGAGATCCAGGTGGTGGCGGCCGCCGCCTGATCCGAATCCGACGCACGAAATCCGCGCCCCGGCGGCGAACTGCGTCATGTTTTCGATGGATTTCGGGCGATTCGCGACGCAGTTGGGTCGGAGGGTGCGATTTCCGTCGCGCAGATCGCAAGGACACGCCGTCGACGAGACCCGGCCCCGAGGTGTCAGATCGATGTCAGAAAGGCGTCATCGGCGATGACCGGCGGGGCCACGGATTGGCGTCGGGGCAGGCCGCTGGGCCTCTAGAGTGAGCCGATGTCGGAGGTGAGCCTGCTCCATCCGGTCCAGCGCCCTGGTCAGCGCATTGCCCGCTACGAGGCGCCGGCCACGCTGGAGGCCGCCCTCGCCCTGCTGGCGGCCCACGGCCCGGCCGCCCGACCCGTGGTCGGCGGCACCGACCTGCTGGTCGAGCTCGACCGGGGCGCCCGCCCCGGCGTCGAGGTGCTGGTGGATCTGGGCCGCATACCCGGCCTGGCCGACCTCACCGTGGCCGCCGACCACCTGCAGCTCGGCTGTGGCGTCACCCACAACCAGGTGGTGGCCGCCGACGCCGCCTGGGAGCGGGCCACCCCGCTGGCCCAGGCCTGCTGGGAGGTCGGCTCGCCCCAGCTCCGCAACCGGGCCACGGTGGCCGGCAACCTGATCACCGCCAGCCCGGCCAACGACACGATCTCAGCCCTGCTGGCCCTGGGAGCCGAGGTGACGCTGACGGCGTCCGCCGGCCGCCGGACCCTACCGGTGGGCGACTTCGTCACCGGGTTCCGCACCACCGCTCTGGCCCCGGACGAGCTGGTGACGGCGGTGCGGGTGCCCACGCTCGGCCCCCGCCAGCGGGGGATCTTCGTGAAGCTCGGCCTCCGGCGGGCCCAGGCCATCTCGGTGGTCCACCTGGCCGCCGTCGTGACGTTCGCCCCGGCCGGCGGGGCCGATCCGGCCGAGCCCCTGCCTCCCGGCCCCACCGACGCCCCGGTGGCCGACCTCCGCCTGGCCATCGGCAGCGTCGCCGCCACCGTGGTGCTGGTGCCCGAGGCCACCGACGCCGTGCGGGGCCGCCCCCTCGATGCGGACGCCGCCACGGCCGCCGCCGAGGCGGTGCGGGCCGCCATCCATCCGATCGACGACCTGCGGGGCACGGCGGCGTACCGCCTCCACACCGCCGCCACCATGACGGCCCGGGCGCTCATGGCCCTGGTCGCCGGGGCCGAGCTGGCCCACCGGCCGGCCGATCCGCCCCGCCTGTGGCGCCCCGGGTTCACCGGCCGCTACCCGGCGGGCGCGGAGCAGGCGGCCAGCGTCGACGACGCCACCACCGTCACCACCACCGTCAACGGCTACACGGTGCGGGGCACGGGCGCCGCCTCGGCCACCCTGCTCGACTGGCTCCGCGACCACGCCGGCACCAACGGGGTGAAGGAGGGCTGCGCCGAAGGGGAGTGCGGGGCCTGCACCGTCCACCTCGACGGGGCGGCCGTGATGTCCTGCCTCGTGCCCGCCGGCCGGGCCCACGGGGCCGAGATCACCACGGTGGAAGGCCTCGCCCCCGACACCGGCCTGCTCAGCCCGGTGCAGGAGGCCTACGTGGCCTGCGGCGCCGTCCAGTGCGGGTTCTGCACGCCAGGCCTGCTGATGGCCACCACCGCCCTGCTGGAGGAGAACCCCCGGCCCACCCTGGCCCAGGTGGAGGCCGGTCTGGCCGGCAACCTGTGCCGCTGCACCGGCTACGGCGCCATCCATCGGGCTGTACACCAGGCTTCCACCATCTCCCCGGAGGACGGGCGGGCATGACCGTCGGCGGCACCACCAGGCGGATCGACAGCGAGGGCAAGGTCACCGGCGTCACCGAGTATCCGGCCGACCGGATCCCGCCCGACGCCCTGGTGGCCCGGGTGGTGTTCACCAACCAGGCCCACGCCCGCCTCACCTCGCTCGACGTGTCGGCGGCCGAGGCGGTGCCCGGCGTGGTGGCCGTGTTCACCGCCCCCGACGTGCCGGTCAACGTCTACGGCCTCACCCTGCCCGACCAGCCGGTGTTCGTGGGCACCAGCCACACCGGCCGCACCGACGTGCCGTGCGACGTGAGCCGGTGGGAGGCCGACCACCTGGCCCTGGTGGTGGCCGAGACGGCGCACGCCGCCGAGGATGCCGTCGCCGCCATCACCGCCACCTGGGAACCCCGCCCGGTGCTGGGCACGATCGACGAGGCCATGGCCCCCGGCGCCCCCCTTCTCCACCCCGAGAACGGGCTCGATCACAACGTCTACACCACCTACAACATCCGCAAGGGCGACATGGCCGCCGGCTGGGCCGCCGCCGCCGCCGTGGTGGAGGCGGTCTACGAGGTCCCCTATCAGGAGCACGCCTACCTCCAGCCCGAGGCCGGCATGGCCTACATCGACGACCACGGCCGGGTGACGGTGGAGATCGCCGGCCAGTGGACCCACGAGGACCGGGAGCAGATCGCCCACGCGTTGGACCTGCCGGAAGACGAGATCCGGGTCATCTACCCCGCCATCGGCGGCGCCTTCGGGGGCCGGGAAGACACGTCGCTCCAGATCGTGCTGGCCCTGGCCGCCTGGCACCTCCACCAGCAGGGCGAGCACCGGCCGGTGGGTTGCGTGTGGAGCCGGGAGGAGTCGATCGTCGGCCATCACAAGCGGCACCGGGGCCGGATCCGGGCCCGGTGGGGGGCCGACGCCGACGGCAGGATCACGGCGGTGGAGAGCGAGGCCTGGCTCGACGCCGGCGGCTACAACTACACGTCGAACAAGGTGCTGGGGAACCTCCACCTGGGGCAGGGCGGCCCCTACGAGGTGCCCAACGCCCACATCACCAGCCACGCCGTCTACACCAACGCCGTCCCCGGCGGCGCCTTCCGGGGGTTCGGCGGGCCCCAGGCGGCCTACGTGGCCGAGTGCCAGATGAACAAGCTGGCCGAGGCCCTGGGGCTCGACCCGGTGGAGATCCGCCGCCGCAACCTGCTGCACGACGGGTCGATCGGCATCACCCAGACCCCCATGCCCGACGGCGTCACCATCGCCGAGGTGGTCGACGCCTGCGCCGCCGCGGCGGCCCGGCCGTCGCCGGTGGGGTCTCCGCCCGCCCCCTACACGCCGTTCGCCAGCCTGGGCCCGGTCGAGAGCGACCTGCGCCGGGGCCGGGGGTTCGCCTGCGCCTTCAAGAACGTCGGGTTCAGCTTCGGCTTCCCCGAGCGGTGTGAGGCCGAGATCGTCCTGCACGGCGAGGCGGGCGACGACCAGCCCCACGGCGCCGACCTGTTCCACGCCGGGGCCGACGTGGGCCAGGGCGCCCACACCGTGTTCACCCAGATGGCGGCGGAGGCCCTGGGCCTGCCGGTGGAGCGGGTGCACGGCCACTTCTCCGACACCGCCATCACCGGAGACTCCGGCTCGGCGTCGGCCTCCCGCCTCACCTGGATGGCCGGCAACGCCATCCTGGGGGCGGCCGAGGAGGCCGACAAGGCGTGGCGCAACGGCGACCGCCCGGCGGTGGGCCGGTTCCGGTACGTGCCCCCGCCCACCGAGGCCCTCGACCCCGAGACCGGGGCCTGCGTCCCCAACTTCACCTACGGCTACGTGGCCCAGGCGGTGGAGCTGACGGTCGACATCGGCACCGGCCACATCCGGGTGGACCGGGTGGTCTCCACCCACGACGTCGGCCGGGCCATCAACCCCGACCTGGTGGTGGCCCAGATCGAGGGCGGCGTCGTGCAGGCCCACGGCTACGTGCTGAGCGAGAACCTCCAGGTCCACGAGGCCCGGATCCAGACGCCCCGCCTCAGCACGTATCTCATCCCCGGCATCGGCGACGTGCCGGTGGTGATCGAGCCCGTGATCCTCGAGCTGGCCGACCCCATCGGGCCGTGGGGGGCCCGGGGCATGGCCGAGATGCCGATGATGACCTACGCCCCGGCCGTGGTGGCCGCCCTCCACGACGCCACCGGCATCTGGTTCGACGCCTTCCCCCTCACCCCCTCCCGGGTCCTGGCCCGGCTCAACGAAAGCGCCTGACCATGACCCGCCTCGCCCTCTACCTGCAGGACGCCCACAGCTTCAGCGAGGCCATAGAGCACACCCGGTACGCCGAGAGCCAGGGCTTCGAAGCGGTGTGGCAGGCCGACTCCCGCCTGGTGCGGGAGGCCGGCGTGGCCATGGCCGCCTTCGCCGCCACCACCGGCACGATCAAGGTGGGCTCGGGCGTCATCGACATCTGGACCCGCAACCCGGCCCGCCTGGCCTCCCTGTTCTCCACCCTCGACGACCTGGCCCCGGGCCGGATCATCTGCGGCCTCGGCGCCTGGTGGGATCCGCTGGCGGCCAAGGTGGGAATCGATCGGGCCCGGCCCCTGCTGGCCATGCGGGAGATCGTCACCGCCGTACGGGCCCTGCTCAACAACGAGACCGTCACCATGCACGGTACGTTCGTGGACCTCGACGGGGTGGAGCTCGACTACGTCCACCAGGAGCGCCGGCCGAAAGACGTGCCGATCTACATCGGGGCCACCGGCATGCAGATGATGGAGCTGACGGGCCAGATCGCCGACGGGGTGGTGCTCAACTACCTGGTGTCGCCCACGTACAACACCGAGGCCCTGGAGCACCTGGCCATCGGGGCGGCCAAGGCCGGCCGCTCGCTCGACGACATCGACCGGCCCCAGCTCGTGGTGTGCTCGGTCGACGACGACCGCCAGGCCGCCCTCGACGGCGCCCGCCTGCTCGTCACCCAGTACCTGGGCCAGCAGCCCCACATCATGAAGGCCAGCGGGGTGCCCCAGTCGATCCTCGACGCGGTGGGCGAGGTGCTCACCTGGCCCGCCACCCACGACCAGGTGGTGGCCGCCTCGAAGCGGGTGCCCGACGAGATCGTGCAGATGATCTGCGCTGCCGGCACCCCCGACGAGTGCCGGGCCAAGGTGGCCGAGTACATCGCCAACGGCTGCACCTGCCCCATCCTCTATCCCCTGGGGCCCGACGTGCGGAAGATGATCGACACCTTCGCCGGCTGGCAGCCCTAGGTGTCCCCTTCGGGGACCTGGAGTTCGCCTCCGGCGAACGTCCGGCGACCGGCCGTGGCTGCCGGCGCCGACGTCATCGTGGTGGGGGGCGGGCACAACGGGCTCATCTGCGCCGCTTACCTGGCCCGGGCCGGGGTCGACACCCTGGTACTGGAGGCCCGCAGCGAAGTGGGTGGGTGCGCCTCCACCGTCACCGACCTGGGGGCCCGGTTCAACATCTGCCACTGCGACCACACGATGATCCGGGCCCTGCCCATCGTCGACGAGTTGGAGCTGGAGCACCACGGCCTGCGCTACCTGTCGCCCGACGCCGTCAACGTCCACCTGTTCCACGACCACAGCCCGCCCTGGGTCCAGTTCCACAGCCCCGAGGCCACGGTGGACGGCCTGGCCCACCACTACCCCCACCAGGTCGACGCCTACCGCCGCTACCTGGCCGACGCCTTGCCGGTGTCCCGCTTCGTGCTCGACGTCGTGCGCACCCAGCCCTCGGTGGCCCGGCTGTCGGCCCGGGCCGCCGGCGGCCATCGGCGGGAAGCGGCGGCCCGCCTCATGCGCTGGGCCCGGCGCAGCGCCCAGGACGTGCTGGCCTCCTACTTCGACGACTGGCACCTCCGCCTGCCGGCCATCAGCACCGGCCCCACCGTGTGGGGCATCCCGGCCACCACCCCCAACACCGGGCTGGCCGCCCTGAACTACGCCACCCGCCATCTCGTCGGCACCGGCCGCCCCCAAGGCGGGAGCGGGATGCTGCCGGCGGCCACCCGGGCCTCGCTCGAGGCGGCCGGGGGCCGGGTCCGGTGCGGGGCGAAGGTGGCGGCGCTCACCGTACGCGACGGGACGGTGACCGGGGTCCGGCTGATCGACGGCACCGAGATGCCGGCCCGGGCGGTGGTGGCGGCCTGCGATCCCCACGAGGTGTTCCTCCACTGGCTCGACGGGGCTCTGCCCCCGGCGGCGGCCCGGTCGGCCGCCCGGTGGCGGGCCCGTCCCACGTTCGACGGGTACGAGTCGAAGCTCGACGCCGTGCTCTCCGCCCCACCCCGCTTCGCCGCCCTGGCCGAGCTGGAGGGGCTGTTCCCCGGGGTGAACCTGCTGACCCCCACCGCCACCGTCAACCCCACGCCGGCCGAGCTCGACGAGGCCCACCGGCTCAAGACCGACGGGCGGGTGGCGGAGCACCCGACCCACCTGGTCAACGCCCCCTCGGTGCTCGATCCGACGATGGCGCCGGCCCCGGGCCAGCACGTGTTCAGCCTGGAGACGCTGTTCACGCCGTACGCCCTGCCCGGCGGGTGGCCGGGGTCCGACGAGCCGGGCCGCTGGCTCGACCTGTGGGCCGGTCTGGCCGAGCCCGGTTTCCGGGAGACCGTGATCCGGTGGCGGGCCATGACCCCCGACCGCTACGAGAGCGAGTTCTTCATGGCCCGGGGCCACGCCCCGTCGTACGTGGCCTCGCCCCTGGCCACCCTCACCGGGCGTAACCGGGAGCTGAGCCGGTACCGCACCCCGATCGGCGGGCTGTACCTCACCGGGGCCGCCACCTTCCCCGGCGCCGGGATCTTCGGGGCGTCGGGCCGCAACACCGCCCACACGGTGCGGGCCGACCTGCGGGGCCCGCTGCGACGCCCCCTGGCCGCCGCCCGCCGGGCCGGCCGCCGCTTCCCCCTCCCCGCCTGACCCGGCCGCCCGGCGAGGGCGGGACGGGAACTTCGGACCGAGGGCGTCACCGGCGGTGCCGTGGGTGAGAAGTTGGCGGCAGGCGGGAACGTTGGACGGCGGCCGTCACCGGCGGTGCCGTGGGTGAGAAGTTGGCGGCCGGGCTGCGTCGACGGGGGGTCAGGGGTCAGGGGGTGATGCGGATGGGGTCGGCGGCGGCCAGGGTCGCTTCCGCCCAGGCGGCGGGGCCGAACAGGGCGGCGTCGCTCCAGCGGCGGCCGGTGAGCTGCACGCCCAGCGGCAGGCCGAGCGGGCCGGTGCCGGCCGGGAGCTGGATGGCGGGGACGCCGAGCGTGCTCCAGGTGGCGTTGAAGATCGAGTCGCCGGTGGTGTCGATGGGCACGGCCTCACCGGGGGCCGACGGGGTGAGCAGAGCGTCGAGGCCGAGGTCGTCGAGCCACCGGTCGTGGGCGGCCCGGGCGGCGGCCACCGTGCGCTGGGCGTCGTGATAGTCGGCCCGGTCGGTGCGGTCGCCCTTGGCGAACAACCTGAGGATCTTCTCGTGGATCTGGTCGACGTGGTGGGCCCGTTCCCAGGCGAACACCAGGGCCGACTCGACGGCCAGGATCACGGCGCCGGCGTCGATCACGGGGGCCAGGTGAGGGGCGGGATCGAGCTCCACCACGTCGGCCCCCGCCGCCCGCAGCCGATCGGCCACCGCAGCCAGCAGAGGCTCCAACTCGGGCTGGGCCCGGTCCCAGGCGTGGGAGCGGTAGAGGCCGAGCCGGGGCGCCCCGGTGCCGCCGGCGGTCGGGGCCGGGTGGCCGGCGCCGGCCCCAGCACCGGTGAGCACCGCCTGCAGGGCGGCGGCGTCGGCCACCGACCGGGTGTGCCAGCCCAGGGTGTCGAGCGACAGGGCCAGAGCGCCGACCCCGTTCATGGGCACCGCGCCGTGGCTGCCCTTGAATCCGACCACCCCGCAGAAGGCCGCCGGCCGCAGCACCGAGCCGACGGTCTGGGTGCCGAAGGCGACCCGGACCATGCCGGCCGCCACCGCCGCCGCCGACCCGCTCGACGACCCGCCGGGGGTACGGGTTCCGTTGTGGGGGTTGGTGGTGGCGGTCGGCGTGAACAGGGCGAACTCGGTGGTGGCGGTCTTGCCCGCCACCACGGCGCCAGCGGCCCGGGCCAGGGCAACGCAGGCCGCGTCCTCCGTGGGCCGCCGCCCGGTGTAGATGGGGGAGCCCCGCCCGGTGGGAAGGTCGGCGGTGTCGATGACGTCCTTCACCCCCAGCGTCCAGCCGGCCAGGGGCCCGCCGCCGGCGGCCGCCTCGGCCACCCTGGCCCGCAACTCGTCGTCGTCGTGGCGGGCGGTCCAGGCCTGCACCGCCGCCTCCCGGGCGGCCACCGCCGCCAGCTCCGCTTCCAGGTCGTCCAGTGCCGTCACCCGGCCAATCATGGCCCAACGCCCATTGCCTGGTCGATGCCCGGGCGATGTCCGAGCCGATGGGCGGCGGCCAGTCAAGCGATCTGGTGTCCGACGACGTCACCGGTGACGGGTGGGGACACCAGATCGGGATTGGAGGGCTCGGACGGGAGGGATCGATCCCGATGGGCGACGGGGGTGGGGGAACGTAGCGTCCGGGTCATGGTTGGACCGGGACTGGTCGGAGCGGATCTGGAGCGACTGGGCGGGCTGGCGTCGGGCCTGCGGCGCCACGGCGGGGAGCTGGAGCGCCTCGTGGGGGCGGCCAACGGCGCCGTGGGTCAGCTCGGGCACCTGTGGGAGGGGCCAGACGCCGGCCAGTTCGCCCGGTACTGGTCATTTCAGCACCGGCCGGCCCTCCTGGCCGCGGTGCGGGCCCTGGGCACGGCGGCCGACACGATCGAACGCAACCGCCGGGAGCAGGAGCAGGCCAGCGCCTCCCTCGACGGTCCGGCGGCCCCGAGCGGCGGAGGTGGCGGTGGCGGGTTCGGACTGGGCGACGTGTTCGGGTGGGTCGGTGACGGGGCCCGGTGGGTGGGGGGCCAGGTGGCCGACGGCGGCCGCTGGGTGGCCGACCAGGCCGACGACGTGCTGCTCGACAGCCTGTTCTACAGCCACGAAGCGTTCGCCAGTGCCGAGGCGCTCGCCCTGACCGGCATGAACCCCCTGCTCTACCCGGTGGTGGCCGACCTCCAGAACCGCTACGTGACCCCGTTCGCGGTGGAGCAGCTCGACCGCTTCGTGGCCGAGCCGATCGTCGACGTCCTCTCCGGCCCGCCCGGTCCCCGCAGCGGCGATCCCGGCGGTCGCCTCGACACCCGGCCCAACGGCACGTTCCAGGTGGGCGGGGCCACCGACCGGGACCGGGGCCGGGCCGCCGTGGTCGACGCCTTCGACGCCACCGCCGACGGCAGCCGGATCCGGAGCGACGAGTTCCAGATCATCGACCACGGCAACGGCAACTACACCGTGGTCCTCCCCGGCGTGACCGACCTGACCGATCCCCACGCCGGTTTCGACCCCGTCGACCAGTCGGTGCGGGACACCGACCAGGTGGCTGCGGTGTCGGCCGGCAGCACCGGCATCGACGGCAACCGCTACGCCCAGATGGTGCGGGAGCACCTGCAGCGGGCCGACGTGCCGCCGGGGGCCAACCTGATGATCGTGGGCCACAGCTTCGGGGCCGACACCGCCCTCGACCTGGCCAGCGATCCGGGCTTCAACGGCCGGGACTACCACGTCACCCACGTGGTCGCCGCCGCCTACTACTCCCAGCCCCAGCTGCCCCACGTCCAGCCCGGCACCGAGGTGCTCGTGCTCCAGAACAACAAGGACGTGCCGGTGATGGCCGAGCAGATCGGCCACACCCCCACCACCCCGTTCCCCGGCGACAACGGCGCCATCGTCGACCGGTTCAGCGGCGGGTGGGACGGCGCCGGCCACGCCCAGTCGAACTACATCGACCACCTCAACTCGGGCGATCCCGGCCTCGACGCCTACTTCGCCTCGGTGGCCGCCGTCGGGTACACCACCAGCGGTCAGTCGACCGCGGTGGACGTGTCGATCACCCCGTGACCACAGGTTGAGGACGACGATGAGGAAGGGAACCGGTATGCGGCCCAGCGACGGACAGACCAACGGAGAGGCAAAGGACGGAGACAGCGAGTACGAGCGGCGGCTGAAGGGCCAGCCGGCCGACCCGGCCCAGTTCGAGTTGTCGGGCGTGCGGTGCGAGCGGCGGCCCGACCGCCTGGCCGTCACCGGGGTGGTGCGCAACACCGGCACCGGGCGGCGGGTCTTCGACGCCGCCATCCGGGTCCGCCAGCTCGACGGCTCGTGGGCCGAGGGCCGGCGCCTGCTCGACTGGCTGGAGCCCGGCGCCACGGCTGGCATCGACCAGTGGTTCGGCCGTCCCGAGCTGTTCGCCGCCGCCCCCGAGTGCGAGGTGACCGTGCTCGACGGGCCCGAGGAGGCCCTGGTCAACGGCGCCTGAGCCCGGGCCGGTACCGTGGTGGGCCATGGTGACGGCGGCTGACGATGTTCCCGGTGAGGCCCGTCGAACGGTGCTGGCCAACGCCCGCCTGGTCGACGGTGAGATGGTCGACCTGACGGTGGTGGGCGGCCGGATCGCGGCTGTGACGCCCGCCCAGCCCCAGCCGCCGCCGGCGGCGGACCCGGCCCGGGAGGATCGGGTGGACCTGCAGGGCTGGTTGCTGCTGCCGGCCATGGCCGAGCCCCACGCCCATCTCGACAAGGCCCTCACGGCCGAGATGGTGCCCAACCCCACCGGCGACCTGCTGGGCGCCATCGACGCCTGGGTGGCGGCCGCCGCCGCCGGCCGCTTCACCCACGAGGGCACGGTGGCCCGGGCCACCGCCGCCCTGGAGTTGCTGGCCGTCCACGGCGTCACCGCCGTGCGCAGCCACGTGAACGTGACGGCCGACGTGGGGGCCCGCAGCGTGGTGGCCGTGCGGGAGGCGGCGGCCGCCTTCGAGGGCCTGATCGACGTCCAGCTCGTGGCCCTGTGCGGCACCCCACTCGTCGGCCCGGAGGGAACCGGCACCCGGGCCGCCCTGGCCGAGGCCCTGGCCGCCGGAGTGGACCTGGTGGGCGGCTGCCCCCACCTCGACGAGCACGGCGACGGGCCGGGCGTGATCAAGGTCTGCCTCGATGCCGCTCTGGAGGCCGGCCTGCCGGTCGACCTGCACGTCGACGAGACCCTCGATCCCGGCACGCTCACCCTGCGGGACCTGGCCCGGGCCGTGATCGACCGGGGCTTCGAGCACCCGGTGACGGCCAGCCATTGCGTCAGCCTCGGTATGCAGCCACCCGACGTGCAGGCGGCGGTGGCGGCCGAGGTGGCGGCGGCCGGTATCTCGGTGGTGCCCCTGCCCCAGACCAACCTGTTCCTCCAGGGGCGGGGCCATCCGGCCGCCACCCCCCGGGGCCTCACCGCCATCGCCGCCCTGCGCCACGCCGGGGTGGTGGTGGCCGCCGGGGGCGACAACGTGCAGGACCCGTTCAACCTGGTCGGCCGGAGCGACCCGCTGGAGACGGCGTCGCTGCTGGTGATGGCGGCCCACCAGCTCCCCGACGACGCCTACGACCTGGTGTCGAACCAGGTGCGGCGGGCCCTGGGACTCGAGCCGGTCACGCTCGCCGTGGGCGACCCGGCCGATCTGGTGGCCATCGACGCCCCGTCGATCCGGGCCGCCATCGCCGACGCCCCCCGTTCCCGCCGGGTGTTCCGCCGGGGCCGACTCGTCGCCTCCTGCGACCAGCAGCTCCGCCTCCATCGCTGACCGGCCAGCTCGGCCGCCAGCTCGCCGGGCCGGCGGGACCGAGGTCCGTTGTGGAGCGTCGGCCTGACCTGCGACAATGCCTCGCATGGCGGCAACGATCGATGATGGGCGGGCCTACGGGCGCCAGCCCGGCACGTGGGACCCCCGGCTGGTGGAGACGGGCCCCGGCACCCCGTCGGGGGAGCTGCTCCGCCGCTACTGGCACCCGGTGGCCCGCTCCAGCGAGGCCACCGCCGTGCCCCGCCAGGTCCGGCTGCTGGGGGAGGACCTCGTCCTGTACCGGTCGACCGACGGCACGCCCGGCCTCCTCACCCCCCGCTGCTGCCACCGGGGCACCACGCTCTACTTCGGCCGGGTGGAGGACAACGGGATCCGCTGCCCCTACCACGGCTGGCTGTTCGCCGCCGACGGCACCTGCCTCGACCAGCCCTGCGAGCCGGGCCGCACCACGGTGACGCTGCGGGAGCCCAACCGGTTCCGCCAGCCCTGGTACCCGGTGGTGGAGTACCACGGCCTGGTGTTCGCCTACCTCGGGCCGCCCGCCCGCCAGCCCGTCTTCCCCCGCTACGACATCTTCGAGGACCTGGGCGACGACGAGGAGATCGTGGTGATCGACCACTTCGCCTTCGGCGGCCCCACCGAGGCCCCCTGCAACTGGTTCCAGACGCACGAGAACGCCATGGACGCCTACCACGTGTTCATTCTCCACAACACGATCAGCGGCCCCCAGTTCGATCCCCGCCTGGAGATCTGGCCCCGGGTGAGCTGGGAGCGCCATCCCTGGGGGGTGTCGTCGGCCCAGGACCGTGACCTACCCGACGGCACCGTGCTGCACCGGGTGACCGAGGTGCGGGTGCCCACCATCCGGGTCATCCCCACCCCCACCCTCAGCGTGCTGGGCAAGACCAACAACATGAGCTGGGCCGTGCCCATCGACGACACCCACACCAAGGTGTACGCCCTCGTGCGCAAGCGGCGGAGCGAGCCGCCCCAGGGGCTCCCGGTGTACGGCGAGGGACGGAGCTGGTTCGATCTCAACGAGGAGGAACACCAGCGGTTCCCCGGCGACTACGAGACCCAGGTGGGCCAGGGCCCGATCACGCTCCACACCGAGGAGCGGCTGGCCACCTCGGACCGGGGGGTGAGCCTGGTGCGCCGCCAGTTCCTGGAGCAGGTGGCGGTGGTGGAAGCCGGCGGCGACCCGGTGGGGGTGAGCTTCGAGCCCGACGCCCCACCGGTGTCGCTGATCGCCGGCAATTACATCGTGGCCGGTTGATCGCCGGCGCTCACATCGTGGCTACTTGAAGCCGATGCTGGTGTCGATGAACTCGTTGGTGACGAGCTTGTCGGGGGTGATGTCGGCCGGGAAATCCATCTTCGCCGTGGTCAGGGCGTCGATGACCTTCTGGACCCGGGCCGTGTCGAAGTTGCCGACGGTCTTGTCCGGGCCGTTTCCGGCCAGGCCCAGCTCCAGCTGCTTGTCGACCGAGAAGGTGGCCAGCTCGGCCGGGTAGGTCCAGAACGTGTCGTAGGTCTTCACCGTCTCGACGATCTTGGCGTTGGTGGCGGCCGGGTCACCGTAGTAGTCGACCGTGGCCTGCTGGATCACGGGCACGAGCTCGGTCAAGCAGGGGGTCAGCTCCTCCAGCCGGTCGGGGACGATGGCCAGCGTCTGCGAGTAGACCGGGAAGCCGGCGTCGTTCAGCAGCTGGAAGGCCAGATCCTTGCCGTACTCCGGCACCTGATTCTTGTAGATCCAGGGCTCGGCCGAGGCGAAGCCCTGCTGGGCGATGTCGAGCTTGGACACGAACCGGCTGGGGGAGCCGTCGTACGACGGGTCGATCTGGCTTTCCTTCCAGATGCCCTGGGCCACGAACACGTCGGCGAAGGTGCCGCCGCCGAAGACGTTGATCGTGATGTCCTTCTTGCCGAGGTCGGCCAGCGACTTCACGTCGGGGTAGGTCGTGGGGTCCCAGTAGATGATCTGGGGGTTCAGCTCCAGCGGGGCCATGACCGACAGCAGGGGGGTCTTGTCGGCAGTCAGGATCTGGCCGTCGGTGGTGGCGTAGCCCAGCGTGACAGCGTCGTCGCTGTACATCACCGACTCTACGTTGCCGTCGCCGATGGCGGGGCCGCCGGCCCGGATCTCGATGTCGACGCCGGTGTCCTTGCCACCGGCGGTGAGCGAGCCGGTGACCACCTTCTGCCCGGCGTCGATCTTGTAGTCGTCACCCAGCAGCTGGTAGAGGGCGCCGTGCTCGGCCTCCGGGAACCAGTCGGTCTGGACGACGATGGTGGCGGGGCACGCCTTCGACAGGTCGACCGCCGCCCCCGCCGCCTCGGAGCTGGCGGTGGACGCCTCGGTGGTGCTGCCGGCCGTGGTGGTGGCCGAGCTGCCTTCGGTGGTGGCCGATCCCGAGTCGGTGGTGGCCGTCTCGGCGTCGTCGCTGCCGCACGCCGCAGCGGCCAGGCCCAGTGTCAACAGCAGGGCCGCGGCCCGTGTCCGGTTGCTTGCTCTCATAGGTGTCAATCTCTCCCTTGATGATGGACGGTGCTCTCGGGGCGCGGCGGCACCCCGGGATCATTCGGCTGAGGGCCGCTCAGCGGCCGCCGCCTCCGGCGGAGTCGTACCACTTGCCGATCGCTCGGTTCTGGAGCCAGCCGAAGAGCAGGAACACACTGATGCCGAGCAGCGACGACATGATCACCGACGCCAGGAGTTGCTCGCCCGAGAGGTCGTTGGCGAACTTCCTCAGCAGCTGGCCGATGCCCTTGTCGCCCTTGCCGAAGAAGAAGTCGCCCACGATGGCGCCGATCACCGACAGGCCGGCCGAGATGCGCAGGCCGGCGAAGACGGCGGGGAGGGCCGAGGGGAACATCAGCTTGCGGAGTCGGGTGGCCCGGCTGGCGTTGTGCAGGGTGAAGAGGTCGTGCATGCCCTTCTCGGCCGACGACAGCCCGAACAGTGTGTTCACGAGGATGGGGAACACTGCGATGATGATGCACACCATCACCCGGGCTGTCTGGCCGGTGCCCCACCAGAACTGGATCAGGGGCACCAGGGCCAGGATGGGGATGGCCTGCAGGGTCACCATGAACGGGAACAGGGCCCGCTCCACCACCTTGGCCTGGCTCATCACGATGGCCAGGGCGAACCCGATGATGATGGACAGGACGAGGCCGATCAAGGCCACCTTGGTGCTCGACCACAGTGCCTGGAGGATCTCGGAGAACGAATTCCAGTCGAAGAAGCCCTCGGTGAGCACCCGGTGGGGCGGCTCCAGCAGGAACCGTTTACGGGGCGACAGCACGCCGTAGCTGATGAAGTACCAGACGCCGAGCAGCACGGCACCCAGCGCCACCGGAGGCAGCACGGTGGTGGCGAACCAGCGGGAGCGGCTGATGCCGGGGGCGGCCCGGGGGGCGTCGGGGGGGAGTTGGCCCAGCTCGGCGGCCACGTCGGCCGCGGCGGTGCTGGACAGCTGGTCGACGTCGGTCACTGGTGCGCTCCTCGCAGTGCGTGCGACACCTCGCCGCTGAGTTTGGCGAACTCGGGATCGAAGCGGAGGTCGGGCACCCGGGGGTAGGCGAACGGGACCTGGAACTCGGCCACGATCCGCCCCGGCCGGGCCGACATGACCAGCACCTTGGTGCTCATGAACACCGCCTCGGGTATGGAGTGGGTGATGAACAGCCCGGCGAACCCCTCGGCCTGGAACAGCTGTTGGGTCTCGTCGTTCAGGTGCTCCCGGGTGATCTCGTCCACCGCCCCGAAGGGCTCGTCGAACAGGAACACGGGGGGCTTGAGGGTGAGGGTGCGGGCCAGCGAAGCCCGCATCTTCATGCCGCCCGACAGCGACCGGGGGTAGTGGTTCTCGAACCCGCCCAGGCCCACGGTGGCGATGGCGTCGCGGGCCAGTTGCTGGCGCTCGGCCTTGCCGATGCCGTGCAGCTCGGCCAGGAGCTCCACGTTCTGGCGGACGGTGCGCCACGGCAGCAGGGTGGCGTCCTGGAAGACGTAACCCAGGTTCTGGCGGTCCACCACGATGCGTCCCGAGGTGGGCTCCAGCAGGCCGGAGGCGATCTTGAGGAGGGTCGACTTCCCGCAGCCCGACGGGCCGACGATCGTGACGAACTCACCCCGATCGATGTCGAGAGTCACCTCGTCGACGGCACGTGTGCCGTCGGGGAACACCATGCCGACCCGGTCGAAGGCGAGCGCAGTCATCGAATGTCACCTCCCGCTACCGCAGCCAGCGACAACGAACTGTACCTTGCCACCCTCCGTGATCTCACGTTGGCGAGGGCTCGCACGACGAGTGTTCTTCCGCCTGTGACACATTCTTAACAGATTGGGTGGTGGCGTCGCTCCCCGAGTCGGGCCAGCCTGGGGGGCATGGCAGCCGGCGGTGGCGACGTGGTGGTGCAGGTGCATCCGTTGGAGGACAGCTACAGCGCCGCGCTCCGGGGGGCGGTGCTGGGGGCGCTGGGCCCCGCCGATACCCCCTGCTACCGCCTCTGCCAGGGAGAACGCCCGCAGCGGGGCGTGCTCCAGGCCGCCGAGCGCATCGTTCTGGTCTATCCGACGTGGAGCGGCGGCCTGCCGTCGCACCTGCTCGGGTGGCTCCACGAGCTGTTCGACCAGGGCGTACGGCTGGGCCGGACCACCGAACTGGTGGCGGTGACGACGTGCGGATCGTCGCAGTTCGTGAACCGGGTGCAGGGGGAGTGGGGTCGACGGTACCTCCGCACCGAGTTGCTGGGGCGTTGCGCTCCCGGGGCCCGGTTCCGCTGGCTGTGCCTCTACAAGGTCGACCGCCGGAGCCGGGATGAGATGTCGGCCCACCTCGATCGGGTGGCCCAGGCGTTCGCCCGGCCCTGATCCCTCCTCCTCACCCCCCGAACTGCGCGACCGCTGACCCCGAACTGCGCGACGGAAACCGCGCCCCGCCGGCGAACTGCGTCACGAAACCACCGAAAACCGGCGAAAAAGTGGCGCAGGTTGCTCGTGAGGCGCGGTTTCCGTCGCGCAGTTCGCAGGGGCGGATGGCCGGATGGCCGGATGGCCGGACGGCCGGTGTCGGGCGAGGCTCAGCGGGTGGACCAGCGGCTGATCTGACGGCGGGCCCGATCGGTGCCGGTGGGCAGGGTCACGTAGCGGGACCGGCAGGTCCGGTTCGAGCTGAGCCAGAACGACCGGGCCAGGCAGGGGCCGAAGGCGTTGCGTCGCCCCGGGTCCTGGCGCCACCGGGTGAGGGGCGCCGGGGCCGGCTGGTCGTCGGTGACGCCGAGCACGAGGGCGTGGTGCAGGTGATCGAGGGCGCCGGTGATCCGTCCCGACGGGGCGAAGCGGAAGGCCAGGCCGAGCACGAACACCCGCTCCTGCCAGCTCTTGACCCGGGCCGGGGCGGTGCCGTGAACGACCGGGTAGCAGATCACGACGGCCTCGGCCGCCAGCACGGCGTCGGCCGCGGCCCGGGCCTCTCGTGTGATCAGGGGCTCGTCGGTGTGGTAGGCCTCCCGCTCGGCCGCCGTCATGCAGGCGTCGAACCCGCCCCCGGCCAGTGAGAACGGGTGCACCTGCTGGCCCCCATCGCGAAGCCAGCCGGTCACCTGGCCGATGCGGGCCTCGCCCTGCCCGACCTCGAAACCGTCGACCACCAGCACACGCATTCGGCGAGGCTACTGCGGGCGGTGGGTGGAGATCCCTCCGCCGAAAAGCAGAGGTGGGCGTCGGGCCCGACCCAGGCCCGACGCCCACCAGTTTCGCGCCTCTCGCTCCCCGAAAGGCGGCGACCTTGTGTGCTGTTCTGTTGTTAGTGATGCTCGGGGGTGTTGTGCAGGTGGTCGGCGATGGCCGAGCCGGCGGCGATCAGGCCGAAGCCCCCACCGAGCCAGAAGGTGCAGAACAGGGCCATGCCGAGGCGGCCGGCCAGCGGAACACCGTCGATCGTGGTGGACACGAAGAAGGAGAAGGCGAACAGGACCACGCAGGCGGACACGAGGGCCGTGGCGCCCCGGCGGGTCAGTGAGATCGCACGGGCCGGTTTGGCAGCGGTAGTGGTGGTTCTGGGAGCGACTGCGGTTGCCATGGACACGATCATCGTTTGGCCGCCTGGGCCGTAGTAGGGACCATGGTCCCTATTCCGGCCGCCTGACCGGGATCGACACCGAGTCGGCCCGCTCGGGCCGGCGGATGCGGATCTCGAGCACGCCGGCGTCGTAGCTGGCGGTCACGTCGTCGGCCGTGGCACCCGACGGCAGGCGGACCCGGCGTCGGAACGTGCCGTAGCTGAACTCGGAGTGGTACACCTCGCCCCGGGTCTCGGACCGGCGTTCCCGGGTGGCGGCGATCGTGAGGATGTCGCCCTCCACATCCACCGAGATGTCGGTGTCGGGGTCGATGCCGGGGATCTCGGCCCGGATGACGTGCGTGCGCTCGTCTTCCTCGTACTCCTCGATCCGGAACGTCTCCGTGCCGGCGCCGGGCGGGGCGGGGACGGGGAAGCGGGTGGGGAACAGATCGTCCCAGTGTCCGAGCCAGTTCGTGGTGGTCAGCCAGTTGGGGCCGAACCATTCCGGCCCGAGCCGGCGGAGGGGGAACCGGGCGAACGGCTCGAAGGCGGGCGGGGACGGGCGGTCCTCGCCTTCCTCGGGTCGCTTGCGAGGTTCGCGGTGGGGCTTGGGGCTCATGGTCGTGACCTCCTTCCGTGTGCTTCACGAGGACGGTGAGCCACACTTCGATCACACTCCTCGGAGGGGTTCGGGGCCAGTGCCCAAGGTCCCGGGGCGCGTGTGCGGGGTCGTCGTGGCAGGATGATGCGATGGAGACAACCCTGGGGCGGGCACCGGAGGTGGTGCGGGTCGAGGCGGTCGATCTCGACGACGACGAGGCGCGGATACGGCTGGGCGTGGAGATCGCCGCGCTGGCCAATTCGGGCGGTGGCCGGTTGGCGGTGGGAATCGGCGCCGCCGACGGTCCCCGATGGAGCGGGCCGGAGCTGGCGGCCCTGCTCGACCCGCTGATCGCACCCGACCGACTCGATCTCGATGTGACGGTGGCCCCGGTGGAGCTGCCCCCGGGGCGGGCGGTGGTGGAGATCGACGTGCCCCGGTGCGACGATCCGCCCCTGGTGGTGACCGATGGTGGCCCCCACGGGCCCCACGCCGTGGTGGTCCGGCGCAACGGCCGGGTGGAGCCGGCCCGGCGGGTCGATCACCTCCGCTGGCGCCAGGAGCTGCGCTACCGGCTCCTGCAGCAGTTCCAGATGCTGGTGGAAGCACCCGAATCGGCCCTGGTCCGGGTGGTCGGCGGCGACGAGGTGCGCGACGAGCCCAGCTTCCTGCTGTCCCGGGCGGTCGACCTGTTCCGTCAGCGGCCGGAGAAGCTGCTCGACGGCGACGACCTGCTCTACCTGTTCCAGCACCGCCACACGATCGACCTCACCGCCGCCGGCGGGCTGGTGGGTGAGCTGCTGGTCCACAGTGCCCTGCGCCGCCGGGCCACCCTGTTCTTCTGGCTGGCCTTCGCCCAGCTCGACGGGCCGGCGGTCTACCGCCTGTTGCGCGAGGCGCTGGCCATGACCGACCGCGACAAGTCCGACATGGGCACGGTCCTGCCGCTGGTGGCGGCCCTCTACCTGGGAGAGGACGACTACCACACCCTGATCGCCGAGATGGGGGCGTCACGCTACGCCCACCTGGCCAGCGCCGCCCAGGAGCTGCCCACCTGGGCCAGCGCCCGCCAGGCGGTGGAGGAGCGCCGCCGGGGCGAGCTCGACGGCCGGCCTCTGGCCCGCCTGGGCGACGACGAGCTCATCGAGCGGGCGGCCGAGCTGGCCACCCCGGGCTCGGGTACCCGGGCCAGCCGGCGGATGCCGCTGCTGGGCATGGAGTACCTGGCCCGTCGCCTCGACGATCGGGCCCGGGCCTCCAGCGCCTGAGCCCCGGGCTCCCGGAACCCGAAGGGTTCGGCTACGGGCTGGTGAAGCTCACGGCGCTGACCATGCAGTGGTCGGCCGGTTTCGAGGCCACGTCGATGTTGGAATAGAAGTCGCCGGTCTTGTCCTGGACCGTGCCGGCCGGCGGGATGTTGTAGACCGTGCGCTCGAACGACTGGTCGATGATGGCGCCGTCGGCGTCGACCACCGAGAACGTCACGTCGGCGTCCATGGCGGTGGTGCCGGGGTTGGTGACGGTGAACGTGATGTCGTAGTAGTCGCCGAAGAACGTGTCGAGCTCGCAGGACTTGATCGTCACGTTGGCCGCGTTCGACGCCACCGCGGTGGCCATGGGGGAGGCGGTGAGCGACTCGATCTCGCACCGCACCGCCGTCTCCTCCGTGCCGGCCACGTTGAGCCAGGCTCCCTGGCCGGGGCCGACGCCCATCACCGAGTCGTAGGACTCACCCACCCGGACCCCGTTGGCGTCGAACTGGTAGGAGTGGATGTCGTAGTTGACGGGGGTGCCGGCGCTGTTCACCACCTGGATCAGGGTCGGCTTGGCCCCGCTGGCGTCGCAGGCCGGCCCCGCCAGGTGGGACCGGGCGTCGATGCTGCTGCCGCCGGGGGCGGTGGTGGCGTTGGGATCGATGGCCACGCCGGGCCCGATGGTGACACCGTTGCCGATCTGGACGTCGGGGATGCTCACCTCGGGTGTGCTCACGCCCGGGATGGTCGCCACCACGCCGTTGTCGTCCGGCTGCACCGTGCTGTCGGTCACCGTGCTGTTGCCCGACTCGTCGCCCCCGCTGGTGAGGGCCCACAGGCCGGCCGCCATGGCGGCCACCAGCACCAGGCCGGCCAACGAGCCGGCCAGCATCACCGCCGTGCGGGGGCGGGGGGCGGGGGCCGGGCCCGGGCCGTCGACGGGGCCGCCCCCCGGCGGCCCCCACGGCCCGGAGGGCGGGTTGCCGCCGGGGCTGGCCGGCTGCCCGTAGGGCCAGTTCGCCTGGTTGGGAGCGGCCGGGTTGGGAGCGGCCGGTGCCGCGCCGGGAGGGGCGGCTCCGTAGGGTCCGCCGGGGCCCGAGGGGGTGGGGACGGGATAGCCGTAGGGCGTGGCCAGTGGCTGCCCGCTGTGCAGCGTGGGGCCCGACGGCGTTGGTGGCGGGCCGTAGGGCGACGCCGGCGCCGGACCCGAGATCACCGTGGGCGCAGAGGGGCCCGAGAGCGCCGAGGGCCCTGAGGGCGGCCCCCATGCCGCGGCCAGCGGTTGCCCGGAGTGGCTGGTCGGGCCCGAAGCCGGGGGTGGGTAGGGGAGGGGCCCGGGGGTCACCTGGGTGGCGGCCGCCGGGGCCGAGCGGGCCGGCACCTCGCCCCGCTTGGCCGCCGCCACCATGTCGACCAGCTCGGCCGCCGTGGGTCGCAGCGTCGGGTCGGGGTGGGTGCACCGGCTCACGATCCCGTGGAGGGCGGGATGGAGGGCGGGGTCGATGGCGGGGGGCTGGGTGGCCACGTTGTGGACCAGGATCGGGCCGGCCCCGGTGTGGAGGTGGCGCCCGGTGGCGCACACGTGGGCCAGCACACCCATGGCGTAGATGTCCGACGCCGGCGTGGCCGAGATGGCCGAGAACAGCTCGGGGGCCATGAACAGCGGAGTGCCGATCAGGGTGCCGGCCCGGTGGTAGCTGCCGGTGGCGCTCAGGTCGCGCATCAGGCCGAAGTCGGCCAGCTTCCAGCGGCCGTCGGACCACAGCACGTTGCCCGGCTTGATGTCGCGGTGGATGAGGCCCTGCTGGTGGAGGTGGGCCAGGCCGGCGGCCACGTCGGCCAGCACCGTCAGCGTCTCGGCCGGGGGTAGAGATCCGGTGGTGGAGCGGCGCCCGTGGTCCGACAGCGACATGGCGCACCGCTCGGTGACCAGGAACGGGCGGACCTCGTCGTCGAACCGGGTCACGCCGTCGGCCGGCAGCTGGAGCTGGCCCGAGTCGAGGTAGCCCACCAGGTTGGGATGGCGCAGGGTGGCGATCTTCTTCACCTCGGTGAGGAAGTCGGCCCGCTCCTGAGGGGTGGTGCCGGGGTGCAGCACCTTCACCGCCGCCTCGCCCAGGGCCACCTCGGACGTGTCGACCGCCAGCAGCACCTGCCCGAACCCGCCCTCGCCCAGCACGCCGGTGATCTCCCATCGCCGGCCCACGAGCGTGCCCACCGGTATCGACGCCTGCATGCCCTGTCCTCTCCCCACGAACTGCCCGGAGTCAGACTAGGACGTTTCGCCGCAGGCGAAACTCCAGGTCCCCGAAGGGGTCACCTAGGCGGCTGGGGGCATCGGGCATTCCGCGCATCCACGGCGGCGCCGGGGCCGGAGTGACCCGGTACATGCGGCATGTGCCGATGTGCAATTCGTCAAAGGAGCTACCGCAATGAAGCGTACTCGTACCGCCGCCCTCGTTCTGGCCACCGCCCTGGTCGTCGCCGCCTGTGGTGACGACCCCGCATCCCAGACTCTCGGTGGGAGCACGACCGACGGTGGATCGTCGGCTGCCGCCTCGTCGGCCACCACCGGAGCCACCGGCTCGTCGGCGTCCACCGCCTCCACCATGGCCTCGGGCAGCACCACGGCCGCCAGCGGCACCATCGTCGACGTGGCCACCGAGGCCGGCGACTTCACCACTCTGCTGGCTGCGGCCCAGGCCGCCGGCCTGGTGGAGACGCTGAGCGGGCCCGGCCCCCTCACCGTGTTCGCCCCCACCGACGAGGCGTTCGCCACCGCCCTCCAGACGCTCGGCCTCACCGCCGACGAGCTGCTGGCCGACAAGCCCACCCTCACCTCGATCCTCACCTATCACGTGGTGAAGGGTGAGGTGCTGAGCACCGACCTGACCGACGGCATGATGGCCCCCACCGTGAACGGGGCCGAGCTGACCATCGACATCAACGGCAGCACGGTGAAGGTCGACGACGCCACCGTCACCACCGCCGATGTGATGGCCAGCAACGGCGTTGTCCACATCGTCGACGGCGTGCTGCTGCCCCCCGCCGCCAGCTGATCCGGTGCCTCAGCCCAGGAGGGCTTTTACCTCCTGGGCCACCACCGTGCCCTCGAAGAACGAGGGGTTGGCCTCGGCCCACAGGCGGGCCGGGTTCTCGAAGGTGAAGCGGCGGAAGTCGTCGTGATCGATGAGCCCGTCGGTGACCAGCTCGTAGGCCTCGGGTAGCACCTCGGCCATGTCGAGCACGTCGAAGTGGCCGATGTCGGACCCGAAGATCGCCTTCACCTGGGTGCCGCCCGGGTTCTGGGCCCGGTTGAAGGCCAGGGCGTTGGTGCGGTCGTCGGCCTCGCACCCGAAGTAGAAGTTGTCGACGAACAGGCGCACGATGTCGCTCACGTCGCCGACGGCGCAGGCCGAGAAGTCGTCGAGGTCGTCGATCCCGCCCACCAGGTCCACCCGGGGCGAGCGGAGGTGGTCGGCCCGGGCCTCCAGGGCGGCGGCCATGTCGGGGTCGTAGCGCCGGGCGAGATCGACGAGGCCGTCGACGTCGAGGTTGGTGGGCTTGGTGGCCTCCAACGCCGAGAGGTTCCGCTTCTCCCAGTGGCCCACCAGGTCGGCCAGCAGGGTGCAGGCCCACGCCACCCCACCCTCCAGGAACGCCACCCGGAGCTGGGGGAACCGGCGGGTGACACCCCCCAGGTAGAGGGCCTTGGCCACCGCCTCGCTGGCGGCGGCGAAGTGGCCGATGTGGTTGTAGACGAAGTTCGACGGCGACGTGCGCAGCCCGTACCGCCGGCTGCCGGTGTGGAAGGTGGGGGCGAAGCCCAGCTCCACGCAACGGGCCCACACCGGGTCGTAGTCGTGGGCCGAGTCCAGCCCCAGCGGGTCGAGCCAGCCGAAGCGGAGGGCCAGCGCCGGGTCGGTGTCGGCCAGCTCGCCCAGGGGGCGGGCCATGAGGCTGCCCAGCATGATCGCCTTGAGGCCGAGGGAGGCCACGTGGTCGAGTTCGGCCAGGGCCTCGTCGGGGGTGTGCATGGGGATCACGGCGGCCGGGGTCATACGGTCGCCGAAGGGGTCGAACAGCTCGGCCGAGTAGGTGTTGAAGGCCCGGCAGGTGGCGGCCCGATCGCCGGCGTCGGCGATGCGGACCGTGCCCAGGCCGGCCGTGGGGTAGAGGACGGCGAAGTCGATGCCCAGATCGTCGAGCCGCTCGTAGAGCAGGCGGGGCAGCATGGACGTGGCCCGGTCGAGGGTGTTGGCGGTGGGGGATCCCCAGAACGCCTCCTGCGACAGGCCCTGGTGCCGGCGCTCGGCCACCCCCATGGCCAGCGACCGCTCCACGGTCGACGAGAACGAGGCGAAGCCCCGGGCCGCCGCCTCACCCCCGATCCGCTGCATGGCGTCCCGAACCACAGGGCCGTACTCCACCCAATGGCCGTCGGCGTCGATCACCGGATGGCCCAGCTGGCTCCGCAGCTCGGCCGCCGGTACATGCGCGTGCCCGTTCGATCCGGTCGTGTCTGACATCCCGTCTCACCCCCTGCTCGACGTGTCTCCCCGAGCGTAAGCCCACCCGTCCCGCGTGACGAATCCGCCCCGGGGGCGATCAGCCGGGCTGGCGGCGGGCCCCGGCGCCGGGCCGGGAGCCCCATTGGCCGGCGGTGGTGGTGAACGTGAACAGCCGTGGGGGCAGCGGGGCGGCCGGGGCCCCCGTCACCCGCTGCAGACCGAGGGCGAAGCCGCCGGGGCCCGACGACACCCAGGCCTCGGCCGGGCACCCGGCGTCGTGGAACCGCTGGCGGATCCAGGGGGAGACGTCGGGGTGGCGGCGGTGGCGGGTCCACAGCACGGCGGCACCCGGTGAGGTCAGCGTCGGGACGGCGGCCACGGTGGCGGCGATGTCGTCCGGGGCCACGTTGCCGAAGATCCCGCACAGCAGCAGCACATCGGCCGGGAGGTGGCTGGCGCACGAGGCCGGGTCACCGGCGTCGGCGCAACGGACGGCGAGCCCGGGGGCGACGGCGGCCAGGTTGGCCTCCGCTCCGGCTGCCAGGTCGGGGTCGGCCTCCACCAGCAGGCCGGTCACGTCGCCGGCCCGGGGGTGGTCGGCCAGGGCGCCGGCCAGGTCCCGCCCGTCACCCGAACACAGCGACAGCACCCGGATGGGCCCGGCCGGGGCGGCGGCGAAGACGTCGGCCAGCATGGCCACCACCGCCTCCAGGCGGCGGCTGTTCATGCTGGCCGGGTCGTCGTAGGCCTGATGCCACCGCACCCAGTGGCTGGTCACGGCCGGTACCGCTCGGCAGGCTCCGACGTCAACACACCTTGTCGACCATGGCCAGGACCATCTCGGTCACCGGGCTCTCGAAGCCCTCGAAGGCGGCCTTGCGTTCGGGCGACTCGTTGTAGGTGTCTACCGCGGCGTCGAAGTCGCCGGCGTGGCTGACCGACCACACGAACTGGCTGTGCTCCCGGTCGGCGTAGGCCCAGTCGACGGTGAAGCCGTAGGCCTCCCGGGCCGGGATGATGGTGGGGAACCAGGCGACGAACCGGTCCATCTGGCCGTCGGCGATCGTGTAGCGGCGGAGCTGGGTGGGCATCGGGGTCTCCTGGTGTTTCGGGGGAGCGGACGCTCACGTTCTAGCAAAGACTTGCACCGCCGGCCGGAGCGGGGAAGGGTCGGTGGCGTGATCCACCTCGATCCCCCGGCCGAGCTGGCCATGCCCCTGGCCGACGCCATGTTCACCCAACGGGCCATCCGCCGGCTCGACCCCGACCGTCCGATCACCGACGCCGAGATCAAGCTCGTGCTCGATGCCGCCTCCAAGGCCCCCAGCGGGGCCAACACCCAGCCGGCCCGCTTCCTGGTAATCCGGGATCGGGCCCGCATCGAGGCCTTCGGGCGCCTCTACCACGAGGCGTGGTGGGCCAAGCGGGCCGACGAGCTGGGATGGACGGTGGACCAGGAGGTCCCGGCCGACTCTCCCTACCGGATGGCGGCGCTGCTGGCGGCCGAGATGCACCAGGCACCGGCGGTGATCCTGGCCTTCGCCCCGGGTCGGCGGCCCGAGGCCACGGCCAGCTCGGTGTTCCCCGCCTGCCAGAACCTGATGCTGGCGGCCCGGGCCCTCGGCCTGGGGTCGGTGCTCACCACCCTGCACCCGTCGGTGATGGAGCGGGTGTACACCCTGCTCGGCGTGCCCGACGACGTGAGCTTCCACGCCTGCATCCCCCTCGGCCGGCCCCGGGGCCGGTTCGGCCCCACCCGCCGCCGCCCCACGGCCGAGACCACCAGCTGGGACACCTGGGGCTCCCCGCCCCCCTGGTCCTGAGAGCGCGGGGGAACCCTTCGGGTTCCGTGCTTCGCACCCGGGCCCGGGGGCCACGTAAGGTGCCGATCATGGGACTCACAGGAGACGCCGCCATCGTCGGTATCGCCGATCATCCGCCGGAGCGCCGCTTCACCGGCGAGCGCCACACCATGCTGGAGCAGTGGGCCGAGCTGGCCGCCCTGGCCCTGGCCGACGCCGGGCTGTCGAGCCACGACGTCAACGGCCTGGTGTGCGCCAACCTCCGGGAGTCGGAGATGTTCGTGCCCTCCACCATCGCCGAGTACATGGGCTGGCGGGTCAACTTCGCCGAGCGGGTGGATCTGGGCGGCGCCACCCCGATCGGGATGGTGTGGCGGGCGGCGGCCGCCATCGAGCTGGGCCTGTGCGACGTGGTGGTGTGCGCCGCCCCGGGCCGGCCCACCCCGTCGCTGCCGCCCCACATGCCCCGGGCGTGGTCGCCCTTCGGGGCGTCGTCCAACATCATGGGCTCGCCCCAGGCCGAGTTCGACATCCCCTACGGCAACCTGGCCCAGAACTGCGGCTACGCCATGATCGCCAACCGCTATGCCGCCGAGCACGGCTACGACCCCCGCTCCACGGCCAAGATCGCCGCCGACCAGCGCTTCAACGCCACCGCCCACCCCGACGCCATCTTCCGTAACGAACCCATCACGATCGACGACGTGCTGGCCTCCAAGATGGTGGCCGACCCCCTCCACCTACTGGAGATCGTGATGCCGGTGGCCGGCGGCTCGGCCGTGGTGGTGACGTCGAAGGAGGTGGCCCGGCGCACGAAGCACCGCCCGGCCTTCATCACCGGCTTCGGCGAGCACCTGATGCACAAGACGCCCACCTACTCGCCCGACCTGCTCCACACGCCGATCGGCCCCGCCGCCGACCAGGCCTTCGGCATGGCCGGGATCAAGCGGAGCGACGTGGACGTGGTGCAGCTCTACGACTGCTACACGATCACCGTGCTGCTCTCGATCGAGGACTCCGGGTTCTGCGGCAAGGGCGAGGGCATGGGCTTCGTGCGGGATCACGACCTCACGTTCCGGGGCGACTTCCCGGTCAACACCCATGGCGGCCAGCTCAGCTACGGCCAGACCGGCCTGGCCGGCGGGTTCACCCAGGTGTTGGAAGGGGTCCGTCAGATCCGGGGCCAGGCCGATACAAGACAGGTGGCCGGCTGCGACACGGCCTACTGCTCGGGCACGGGCGGGATCATGAGCGAGCAGACGGCCCTGCTGCTCCAGGGAGCGTGAGCGCCATGACCGACACCGCCCGCACCAACTCCCCGCCGGCTGGCCCGGAGAAGCCCCGGCCCCACCCCATCGACGTCACCCGCCCCTTCTGGGAGGGCCTGGCCACCGAGCGCCTCCGCCTCCAGCGCTGTGACGACTGCGAGGCCTGGATCTACTACCCCCGGCGGCGCTGCTCGTCGTGCCTGTCGGACCACCTCACCTGGCACGACACGTCGGGCCGGGGCACGATCTACACCTACACGGTGGCTCGCCAGCCCACCCACCCCGCCTTCGCCGACGAGGTCCCCCAGCTGCTGGGGGTGGTGGAGCTGGCCGAAGGGCCCCGCCTCACCACCACCTTCGTCGGCCTCGGCCCCGACGACCTGGTGGTCGGCCTCCCGGTGGAAGCCGTCTACGACCACGGCGACGACGGCATGACCCTGCTGCGATTCCGAGGGGCCTGAGCATTCTGAGGAGCCTGAGCCGCACTCGGTGCGGCTCAGGCTCCTAATTTCGGAAAGGCGTCCAGTTACTTGCCGCCCGGCTGCACCACGCCGTTCACCGTGAGGGTGTAGGGGGCGTACCGGATGGCCGTCTCCGACGGATCGTCGTAGGTGACCACGGCGGCAACGAAGTCGGCATCGGAGTCGATGTACTTGTCCACCTCGGCCTTCCGCTTGAGCTGGAAGTCGGCCGTGAGCGGGAGCCGCTTGATCGTGATCTTCGCTCCCCGGCGGGTACCCCGGTTGCGCTCCGACACGTCGCCGCTCTCGCCCCGGGTACGCACGCTGATCAGCGTGACCACGTAGCCCGACACGGGAACCGGCTTGATCTCGGTGAACGACTTCCACCCGGCGGTGGACGAGCCGTCGGTCAGCACCGTGGTGCCCACCTTCACGTTGTCGACCCAGAAGCCGGGCGGGATGGTCGCGTCGGTGCCGAGGCTGGCCGGGTCGTCGAAGACCCGGAAGGCGAGCAGCACCGTCTGGCCGGCGTAGGCGGCCAGGCTGCACGTCTCGGCCTTCCAGCCCCCCGAGTCGCCGGTGAAGCCGGGCACGTTGTCCTTGGCCGTGGGCAGCGCGTCGATGTTGGTGAGGGTGGTGGTGTCGGTGCAGGCCACGCTGGTATAGGTGGTCCCGCCGTCGGTCGACACCTGCACGAAGCCGAAGTCCCACCCCTCCTCGGTGTTCCACCGGGCATCGAACGTGACGGCCGCCCCGGTGGTCGGCACTGCCACCTGCTGCACCGCCATCTCGTCGAGGTTGCTGGTGGCGCCGGCGTAGAGGGCCGGGTCACCGGGGTGCCCCGGAGGGTTGGGGTCGGAGGTCCAGGCCAGCGCGGCCGGCGGCAGCGACGTGGCCCCCTTGAAGCTCAGCGACTTGATCCGTTTGCCCTTGAGGTAACCGCCCTTGGCGTCCCGCAGGCGCACGTAATCGCTGCCGTTGGAGGGCGCCCCGGGGGTGGAGTACGCCTCCGGCGTGTCCCAGTTGATCGTGGCGTGCAGCCCCGGAGTCGACAGGTTGGCCGCCTTGGGGCCGCCCTTGTTGATCGTGGCCCCGTCGTCGAGCAGGCCGTCCACGGCCACCATGATCGTCCAGTCGTGGAAGACGTCGATGGCCTTCTGCCTGCGCACCCCGAACTGGTCGAGCACCGCTTGGAGGCCGGCGAAGCCGTTCCCGTCGTTGCGGTGCAACGCCGTCATGAACGGCGTGCCATAGCGGCCGGCCAGCATCAGCATGAAGCTGTAGGCGGCGCCGTAGTCGCACAGGATTTCGCCCGGGCCCTGGTCCTCCCAGCGGGTGAGCGAATTCTCCGGCCCACTGGCGGCCCGGGGGTTGGGGTTGGCCGGTGTCTGCTGCGACAGGTACCCCAGGAAGCACTGGATGTGGGAGTCGAACCCCAGGTCGGTGATCGGCTTCAGCGTGTCGACGTAGCCGGTGAGGGTCTGGGCCCAGTCCGACAGGCCCTCGTTGATCCAGTTGACCTCGTCGCCGTCCTCGTAGCTCTCCAGCAGATGCTGGTACTCGTGGGCGAACACGCCCTCGTACAGGTTGGGCCGGGCGGGGGCGCTGGTGCAGCCGTCCCCCGGCACCGGCTCGTTGGGCGGGTTGGGTCCGGTGCGGTGCAGCCAGTCGAACCCGTCGATCGTCATCACGTTGCGGTCGAAGAACCCGTTGAGCTGGGACGAGAAGAACCCGGCGATGTACGACAACTCCTTGCTGTTGTTCAGGTCGTAGAAGTTGTCGTCCCGCACGTTGTCCACCAGCACCACCGTGCGCTGGCCCGGGCCCGACGGGTTGTACGGTCGGGTTCGGCAGAGCGGTGTTGGTGCCGTCACGGGCCGGTGCCACGCTGAAGGCCGCCGACTCCTTGGGCAGGATGTTGTTCTGGAACTGGTCGGCCAGGTAGCCGGCCTGGGTGTCGGATATCTCGGTGCGGGCGCCGTTGCGGCAGTCGTGTCGAGGAAGCCGAGACCCGACGACTGGCCCGACGGTACCGGTATCGGCGGGTAGCAGGGTCCGGTCGACCCCGGACGCCACCCAGATCTCCACGTTGTTGCGGATGGCCCGCAGGGTGAACGTCTTCGCGGTAGTAGAAGCCGTAGACGTCGTCGAGGCCGAGCCAGTTGCGGGATTCGCCCACAGTCGGGTCTACAGGTGCCGCCGGCCGCGGCCTGAGGGGCAGCGCGCCCGGCTGCGGCCGCCGGTTCGGCCCCCACCACCGGAAGCGTGCCGTTGAGGACCTGCATCGACGGGTGCTCGGTGTCGTCGGCCGGTGGCGACGAACCGCCCGATTGGGCGCCGGCCGGCCCGACGGCCAGTAGCGAGGCGAGCATGCTCACCGATCCGACCAGAGCCAACAAGAGCTTCCTGCTCATCTACCCCCCTTTGTTGAAGGTGGCGCCAGTATCGATGAACAGGCATGGCCAGGCAACAGCAACGGCCCGGGGCCGTCGAGCCCCGGGCCGTTTGCCCGCTTGATCAGTTGTGGGCGGTGAGCGTCAGCCGCCGGCCAGCGTGGGCAGGAAATGCACCTCGGCATCGGTCGGCAGCGATTCGAACACGGCGTCGGCGACGATCTCGCCGTTGATGGCCACCGACGTGCCGTGTTCCAGCCGTTCCCCGATGCCGGGGAACCGTGCGTCGAGGGTGCGGAACAGCTCCCGCACCGTCGACGCCTCGACCTCCACGTTGGCCTGGCCCCCCGTGAGATCACGCAGGGCCTGGCCGAAGTGCACGCGGATCACAACGCCACCTAGTGCCCGTTCCCCGCTTCTTCTGGTTCAACGCGTCGAGCACCCGCATGGGCGACATCGGCAGGTCGGTGAGCCGGCAGCCGGTGGCGTTGGACACGGCGTTGGCCACGGCCGCCAGCGGCGGCACGATGCCCACCTCACCCACGCCCCGCACGCCCCAGGGGTGACCAGGGTTGGGGACCTCCACGATGATCGTGTCGATCATCGGCAGGTCGGAGGCCACCGGGATCCGATAGTCGAGGAACGACGGGTTGTCCATCGTGCCGGACTCGGTGTGGACGTACTCCTCGTTGAGGGCCCAGCCGATGCCCTGGACGACGCCGCCCTGGAACTGGCCCTCCACGTAGCTGGGGTGGATGGCCCGCCCGGCGTCCTGGGCCGTGAGGTACCGCAGCACCCGCACCACCCCGGTCTCGGGATCGACCTCCACGTCGCACACCTGGGTGCTGAAGGCGGAACCCACGCCCCGGGCGTTGAGCGACGCCGTGGCCGACACCGGGCCGCCGGTGCGGCCCCAGCCCTTGGCCAGCTTGGCCATCGACAGCGGCGGCTCGGAGCCGTCGAGCTTCTGCACCTGGCCGTCGACCCATTCGACGTCGGCCACGTCGCAGTTCCACGTCTTGGCCGCCCGGGCCATCAGGTCGACCTTGACCTTCTCGCACGCCTCGGTGACCGCCTGGCCGGTGGCCAGCGTGGTGCGGGAGCCGCCGGTGACGTCGTTGAAGCCGACGGTCTCGGTGTCGCCGATGAACGGCTGCACCCGGGCCACGTCGATACCGAAGGTCTCGGCCGCCATCAGAGCCATCGAGGCCCGGCTGCCGCCGATGTCGGGGGAGCCGACCACCACGGTGACGTTGCCGTCCTCGTTGAGGTGCACGGTGGCCGACGAGTTCATGCCGGCGTTGAACCAGAACCCGCTGGCCACACCCCGGCCCTGGTTGGGGCCGAGGGGGATCTGGTAGTTCGGGTGGCCCTTGATCGCCTCCAGCGTCTCCACGAACCCGATCTTGGGGAACTTGGGCCCGTAGGCGGCCTGGCTCCCCTCCACCGAGGCGTTCTTGAGCCGCAGCTCGATCGGGTCCAGGCCGACCTTCTGGCAGATCTCGTCGATCACGCTCTCCACGGCGTAGGCCGCCATGGGGGCCCCGGGGGCCCGGTAGGCGGCCACCTTGGGCTTGTTCACCAGCACGTCGTAGCCCTCCAGCAGGAGGTTCTCGAACTGGTAGGGGGCGATCATGGTCATGGTGGCGGCACCCACGGGAGAGCCGGCGAACGCCCCGGCCTCGTAGTACAGCTGGCTCTGGCAGGCCGTGAGCTTGCCGTCGTTGGTGGCCCCGATCTTCACCGTGATCTTGGTGCCCGACGCCGGGCCGGTGCCCTTGAACACCTCGTCCCGGTTCATCACGATGCGCACCGGGCGGCCCGTCTTCTGCGACAGCCGGCCGGCCAGCGGCTCCAGGTAGATGCACGAGCTTGCCGCCGAACCCGCCGCCGATCTCGGCCGGGGTGACCTTGATCCGGGTGGGGTCGCAGCCCAGCACGGTGGCCGTCATCGTCCGCATGGCGAAGTGGCCCTGCGACGAGCACCACACGTGCACCCGGCCGCTGGGCAGGGCGTCGGCCACGGCGGCGTGGGGCTCGATGTAGCCCTGGTGCACCGGCTTGGTGGTGAACGTGCGCTCCACCACCACATCGGCGGCGGCGAAGCCGGCGTCGATGTCGCCCAGTTGCTGGACCACCCGGCTCACCACGTTGGAGTCGGCCTCGGGGGCCGGCTCCACGTTCTTGGTGCGGGTGCCGGGGTGGAGGATGGGGGCTCCGGAGGCCATGGCGTCGTCCACGGTGAGCACGTGGCCGAGGACCTCGTAGTTCACCTTGATGGCCTTGATGGCGGCCTGGGCCTGCTTGCGGGTGTCGGCCGCCACCGCCGCCACCACATGGCCCTCGTAGAGGACCTTGTCGCGGGCGATGATGTTGACGGCCAGATCGACGTCGGCGGCGCCGGCCCCGGCCTCCTTCAGGTCGGGGAAGTCGGCCCCGGTGACGATGGCCTTCACCCCCGGCATGGTCTCGGCCTCACTGGTGTCGATCGACACGATGCGGGCGTGGGCGTGGGGGGAGCGCAGCACGGCGCCCTCCAACTGCCCCGGCAGCATCATGTCGGCCCCGAAGCGGGCCTTACCCGTCACCTTCTCGTAGCCGTCGGGCCGGATCGGGCGGGTGCCGATCCATTTGAAGCCCGGGTTGGTGGTGTCCTGTTCGATGATCGCCATGGTGGGTGTCCCCTTTACCCTTCAGATCCGTTGTAGTCAGCAGCGGCCAGCACGGCCCGGATGATCTTGTCGTACCCCGTGCAGCGGCAAAGGTTGCCGGCCAGGGCGTAGCGCACCTCGGTTTCGGTGGGGTGCGGGTTCTCGTCGAGCAGGGCCTTCGCCGCCACCAGGAAGCCGGGGGTGCAGACCCCGCACTGCAGGGCCGCCCCCTCGAGGAACGTCTGCTGGAGGGGGTGGAGCTTGTTGCCGTCGGCGATGCCCTCGACGGTCACCACCGTGGCCCCTTCGGCTTCGGGGGCGAACACCAGGCAGGCGCAGGTGAGGGCGCCGTCCATGATGATCGAGCAGGCGCCGCAGTCGCCGGTGCCGCAGCCTTCCTTGGACCCGGTGAGGCCCACCTCGTCGCGCAGGGCGTTCAGCAGGGTGGTGTCGTCCTCGCAGAGGAACTCCACCTCGTCGCCGTTGACAATGCAGGTGACGTGGGTGCGGCTCATCGTGATCCTCCGTTGGTGCTGGCTCCGTTGCTGCGGGCGGCGGCCCGTTCGGCAGCGGCGACCACGGCCCGCCGGGCCAGGACGCCGGCCACCTGTCGCCGGTAGGCGATGGTGCCCCGCTTGTCGTCGATGGGGTTGCAGGCGGCGGAGGCGGCTTCGGCCACCGCAGCCAGCGTCGGTGTCGTTGATGGGGTTGCCGACGAGGGCCGTCCTCGGCCGCCGTCACCCGGCGCGGCGGTGGGAGCCACGGCGCCGATGGCGATGGTGGCCGAGGCCACGTTGCCGGCGTCGTCGAGGGTGATGCGGGCGCCCGCCCCCACCACCGCGATGTCCATCTCGGTGCGGGGGATGAGGCGGAGGTAGGCGTCGCCGGTGCGGGCCGGGGCGTGGTCGAGCTCGAAGCTGACCACGAACTCGCCGGCGTTGCAGCTGGGTGCTGCCGGGGCCGGTGGGGATGTCCTCCACGGCCACGGTGCGGGTGCCGCCGGGGCCGACGATCACGGCCCGCATGCCGTTGGCGATCATGGCCGGAACCGAGTCTGCCGCCGGGGAGGCGTTGCACAGGTTGCCGCCGAGCGTGGCCCGGCTCTGCACCTGGTCCGACCCGATGAGGCCGGCCGCTTCCACCAGCCCGGGGAACTCGGCGGCCAGCGCCTGGTTGCCCGTGAGCTTGGCGGTGGCGGTGGCGGCCCCGATCGACCAGTGGCCGCCCTCGTCGGACACCGACGACGGCCTGGCTGATCTTCTTCAGATCGACCAGCGCCTCCGGCTCGGGCCGGCCCGATTTGAGCTGCGGGATCACGTCGGTCGCCCCGGCGAAGACCTTGGCTCCGGGGTGTTCCGCCAGCAGTGTCGTTGCTTCTTCCACCGTCTTCGGTGCCAGATACTTCACACCATCTCCTTGTCGTCGTCGGTGCGGTGTCTCGTCGGTGCGCCCCCAGACGCCTCGGAGTGGTGGTTCCCGGGGCGCGCATCGGGCCGAGCGTCGTCGGTCAACCTATCGCGGGTGGCCGGGCGCGATCGAACGGGCTGGTCAGTCGCTGTTCTCGGCCCACCACGCCTCCACCGCCGCCCGCAGATGAGCGGGGTGGAAACCGGCCTTGGAATGGAACATGGCGCCGATGTGCTCGTCCAGCGTCTGGTCCAGCAATTTGTCGATGTCGGTGCGGCTGGTCATGGGCTCGTCCCAGCACATGTTGAGGATCGGATCGTCCCACGGATAGTGCCCGGCCTGGTGGAGCCCGAGCACCTCCTCGGCGTACACGCCGTACAGCGTGTACTCGCTGAACCTCAGCTCCCGGGCGATGGTGGCCGCCCATCCGCCCCGGTGGTGGGTCTCCACGTGGGCCACCATCGCCTGCACCACGTCCCGGTGCCAGGGAATGAGGTTCGACACGTAGTTGACGGTGGCGAATGCCCCAGGCTCACCCAGGCCGAGCAACCGGGCACTAGCCCGGCGCCAATGGGGCAGGTCCTCGAACTCGGACCGCACCCGTGACAGGGCCAGCCGGTTCCCGTCGGTGAACCGGTCGATCCCGAACGGGCGGAGGAACACGACATCGGAGTCGGCGAACAGCACGAACGGCCGGTCCGAGCGGCAGGCGGCGGCGATCTTCATCAGCTGCTGGGCGATCCAGTTGCGGACGGGAGGGAAGCGGGTGCTGACCCAGGCCGAGCGGCCGGCGACGGTGACCTTGCGCACCCGGCCGGGGAGCACGTCCTCGGCCGTCGTGAGCCGCATGCGCTCGTGGCGGAAGGGCTCGAACAGGGGGAGGTCGGCCCGGTCGACGATGACCTGGTGGACCAGCCCCGGTGGGGCGAACCGCAGGAACGACTCGGTGAGGAGAGCGAACTGGTCCCGATCACCACGGTAGGTGGGCGTGACCATGAGCCACGCCTCCGCCCGATCGTGCCCCTGAGCGTCGGCCATCGCCGTTCCCCTCGCCTGGTCCAGCCCCAAGGAGGTTGATCATAGCGATATGAGAGCGGAGAAGAACGATCTGTACTGATGGTTGCTCAGGCGGGGGCGTTGGCGTTCTTGCGCTGCTTGGCCGCTCGGCCCCGCACGTTGGGGTCGAGCTCCACCTTGCGGAGCCGCACGCTGATCGGGGTCACCTCGACGCACTCGTCGGTGGCGATGAACTCCAGCGCCTGCTCCAGCGAGAGCACCCGGGCCGGGGTGAGCTTCACCGTGTTGTCGGACCCGGCGGCCCGGTGGTTGGTGAGCTGCTTCTCCCGGGTCACGTTGACGTCCATGTCATCCGAGCGGGAGTTCTCGCCCACGATCATCCCGCAGTAGACGCCAACACCGGGGGCCACGTGCATGTCGGCCCGCTCCTGCAGGCTGATCAGGGCGTAGGCGGTCACCGGGCCCATGCGGTCGGCCACCAGGGAGCCGGTGCGGCGGGTGCGGATCTCGCCGCACCAGGGCTCGAAGCCCTCCATCGACTGGTTCAGCACGCCGGTGCCCCGGGTCTCGGTGAGGAACTCGGTGCGGAACCCGATGAGGCCCCGGGCCGGCACCAGGTAGTCGAGGCGGACCCAGCCCAGGCCGTGGTTGACCATGTCGGCCAGCCGGCCCTTGCGGGCGGCCAGCAGCTGGGTGACGGCCCCCAGGTGCTCCTCGGGCACGTCGATCGTGACCCGCTCCACCGGCTCGTGGACCACGCCGTCGATCTCCCGGGTCACCACCTCGGGCTTGCCGACGTTCAGCTCGAAGCCCTCCCGGCGCATGGTCTCCACCAGCACCGCCAGCTGGAGCTCGCCCCGGGCCTGGACCTCCCAGGCGTCGGGCCGGTCGGTGTTCAGCACCCGGATGCTCACGTTGCCCACCAGCTCGGCGTCGAGCCGGTTGCGGATCATGCGGGCGGTGACCTTCGACCCCTCCCGGCCGGCCAGGGGCGAGGTGTTGCACCCGATCGTCATCGACAGGGCGGGCTGGTCGACCTCGATCACGGGCAGGGGCCGGGGATCGGCCATGTCCACCAGCGACTCGCCGATCATGATGTCGTCGATGCCGGCCACCGCCACCAGGTCGCCCGGGCCGGCCTCGTCGGCCGGGACCCGGGTGAGGGCCTCGGTGAGGTACAGCTCCGACAGCTTCACCGAATCGAGGCGGCCGTCGACGCGCTGCAGGCCTACGGTCTGGCCCCGCTTCAGCGTGCCGTTCATGACCCGGCACAGGGCCAGGCGGCCCAGGTAGGGGGAGGCGTCGAGGTTGGTGACCCAGGCCTGGAGGGGGTGGCCCTCGGTGTAGGTGGGGGCCGGGATGGTGTCGCGGATCGTCTCGAACAGGGGACCGAGGTCGCCCCCGCCGTCTTCGAGGATGGGGGAGGCCCAGCCGTCGCGGGCGGCGCAGTAGAGGATGGGGAAGTCCACCTGGTCGTCGCGGGCGTCGATGTCGAAGAACAGCTCGTACACCTCGTCGACCACCTCGGCCGCCCGGGCGTCGGGCCGGTCGACCTTGTTGATCACCAGGATCACGGGCAGGTTGCGGGCCAGGGCCTTGCGCAGCACGAACCGGGTCTGGGGCAAGGGGCCCCTCGGCCGCGTCGACCAGGAGCACGATCCCGTCGACCATGGTGAGCGCCCGCTCCACCTCGCCTCCGAAGTCGGCGTGGCCCGGGGTGTCGACGATGTTGAACGTGAAGTCCTTCCACCGCACCGAGGTGTTCTTGGCCAGGATGGTGATGCCCTTCTCCCGCTCCAGGTCGCTCGAGTCCATCACCCGGTCGACCACGGCCTCGTTGGCCCGGAACACACCGGTCTGGCGGAGCATGGCGTCGACCAGGGTTGTCTTTCCGTGATCGACATGGGCCACGATGGCCACGTTTCGCAGGTCATGGCGCGAAGCCATCCCATTCACCTCGTTCTGGTCGGCCTTGGCCACCGAACGGCAGTAGGCACAGCCCTCCAGCCTATCCGGCGTAAGGCGCTCCCGGTCAGTCCGGGCTCCGCCTCAGCTCGACGGGGGGCGTTCGGGGGCGGGGGTGGCTTCGCTCCAGTAGTCGGGGCGCACGTCGAAGGCCTCGATCATGCGCTGCCAGCCCGACGCCACCGACAGGGCGTAGCCCAGCTCCAGGATCTGGCCGTGGTCGAAGTGTTCCAGCAACTCGGCCATCAGCTCGGGGGCCACCTGGGGCTTGCCGTGCTCGGTGAGGGCGTCGGCCAGCTTGAGGGCGGCGATGGTGGCCGGGGGCAGGATGCCGACGGCGTCGGCCAGGTCACCGGCGGCGGCGTCGGCCTCTTCGGCGGTCAGTCCTTTGCGCACCAACGATGCGCTACGGGCGAGGCTTCAATGGACGCACTGGTTGCGGAAGGCGAGCCGGATCCGGCCCAGCTCGACCATCTTGGGATCGAGGCTGGACCGGTCGGTGTAGATGAAGGTCACCCAGTTGAGGAACTGGTTCAGCACCTCGGGCTTACGGGCCAGGGTGAGGAACAGGTTGTCGTCGGTGTAGGCCTTCTCGAACCAGACGTCGAGCCGCTTGCGTAGCTCGGGGTCCAGCTCGGCCGGATCGGCCTTGGGGAGCATCCCGTGGTCGTTCGCCATGATTCCGACAGTACCCGGCGGTGGAGTTGGGCCCCCAACGCCCGAAAACACAGCTTCAGCGTTCGCCCCGGCCCACTTCTTTCACCTTGGCGTAGACGTTGGCGTTCATGCGGGAGGCGCCCACCACCGGGATGTCCTCGTCGGCCAGCTCCGGCATCCAGTTCTTGCGTTGCAACGCCGCCTCCACGTAGGGGGCGAGCCGTTCGGCCTTCTCCGCTTCCACCCGCTCCCGGGCATCGACGAAACCGGGCAGCACCTCGTCGCCGAACAGCTGGAGGCTCTCGCAGATGTGCTCGTGACGGTTGAGGCCGCCCTGCTGGAGGAAGATCACCTGGTCGATGCCGGCGGCCTCGTAGTCGCGCACCAGGGCCCCGAAGTCGGCCGGGGTGCCGATGCCGGGGGCCCGCCGGGTGAGGGGCTTGGCCTTGGCCTGGGCCATGTAGTCGGCCCACAGGGTGGTGCGGCCGGGCCGGTTGTCCTGGGTGACGAGGGCGCCCATGGCGTAGTTGAAGAAGCGGAACCCGTGGATGCCCCGGTCGACCGCCTGGTCGGGGTCGTGGTGGAGGGAGAACGGGGCCACCATGGCGATGTTGGCGTTCACCACGTGGGTGAGGGGCACGCACTCCTCGGAGCGGATGATGTCGTAGTACACGTCGGCCCAGCGCTTGGCCTCGTCGGGGTCGAGGAAGCTGAAGGCCAGCGCCCCCAGGCCGTTGCGGGCCGCCACCTCGATCGTCGAGCGGTTGGTGCAGGCGATCCACATCGGCGGGTGGGGCTTCTGGAACGGCTTGGGCAGCACGTTGCGGCAGGGCATGGTGAAGCCCTCGCCCTCGTAGCCGGGGTAGGGGTCCATCACCATCATGTTGGCGATCTGCTCCGCCGCCTCCAGCGACAGGTCCCGCTTCTGGCGGGCCGAGATGCCGAAGCCCCGCAGCTCCATGCGGGTGGCGCTCTCGCCGATCCCGAAGTCCACCCGGCCCGACGAGATCAGGTCGAGCATGGCCACCGTCTCGGCCGTGCGGGCCGGCGGGTTGTACTGGGGGATGACCTGGCGGATGCCGAAACCGACCCGGATGTTCTTCGTCCGGGCGGCCAGGGCGGTCAGGAACACGTCGGACGCCGAGCAGTGCGAGTACTCGTCGAGGAAGTGGTGCTCGACGGCCCAGGCGTGGTGGATGCCGAGCCGGTCGGCCAGCTCCACCTGCTCGATGGCCTCCTGCACCAGCTGGTGCTCGGCCCCTTCGCCCCACGGCTTGGGCAGTTGCAGCTCGTAGAACACCCCGAAGCGCATCTCGTTCTCCTCGTTCGTTTTCGAAACGTGATCAGACCCGGTGTGCCTGTCAGTCTGTCTCGCCCGCCCCGTCAGGAGAAATCGCCGGCGTCCGGCGTCCGGCGTCCGGCGTCCGGCGCGTGGGCGTGGTGCGTGGCGCACCCGGTGCGGGGAGCACCGCCGGTGGTGCGTGGCGCGCCTGGTGCGGGGAACACCGGGATCTCGGTGCGTGGGACGTCGCCGATGGTGCCTGGTGCACCGGGATCTGGCGACGGCCTGGGACGGCCAGGGTGACGGGCGATCGGAGGGCCGGAGGCGTCAGGCGGCGGTGCCGAGGAGGCGATCGACGAAGCGGGAGGTGATCCCGAAGTTGGTGCCGTCGTCGCGATGGTGGTGGCGGAGATGGCTGGCCCGCAGCTGGCGGAACCAGGCGGTGCGGCCCCGGTACCCGCTGTGGGACAGCAGGTGGACCCATTCGTAGGCCAGGAGCCCGGCCTCGCCCGCCGCCACGGCCGAACCCACCGCCACCGGCCCGCCCACCGCCGCCCCGATCCCGGCGGCGGCCGCCGCCGCCACCGCCCCGTTCGACAGGGCGAAGCCGGTGCCCAGCAGGGCGCCCCCCACGTCTTCGGGCACCCGGTGGTGGCCCCGGTGGGCCGCCCCCGGATCGAACCGCCGCCCGGCCACCGTACGGGCCGGCGTGTGCAGGACGAAGCGGTGGAGGCCCCACTCGATCAGGGGCTGGAGGGCGACGACGGCCAGCACGGCGGCGGCGTCGCCCCGGCCCGGCCGGGGCCCCCGGCCGCCGGAGCGCCAACCCGCCGGCGATGGCGGCCACCAGCACGTAGCCCGACCCGTGGTGGGCCAACTCGGCGGCCACTTCCCGCTTGGTGGCGAGCTCCCGGGTGTTGACGGCACGTGCCATGCCCCATTGTGGCTCGTGGCCGGGTTCGGCACAGCGTCGGGCCGGATCGTCCGGAGGGATCGCCCAGCGCCGCCGGCCCCCGGGCCCACCGCCGCCCGGGTCGACCGACCCACCTTCGGGGCCGTCATGCTCAGGGCCGGGGCGGAGCGTCCGATGGGCACGGGTGGCACCACAGGAGCTGGCAGTATCCCATGAGCCGAACGGGCCGGCGGCCTCGCCGTTCGGCCTGCTGTCCCGGGAACCGGCGGCGCCGGTGGACCCCCGGACCGACCTCGACGACCCCACCCCGCCCACCAGTCCGAGCGGGCTGAGTGGGCTCAGCGGCGAGCTGGCCCGTCGGGTGGAGGAGCTGGGCGGCCTGGCCGCCGATACCTTCCACGCCCCCGACCGGGCCTCGCTGGTGGCGGCCGCGGCCCGCCGGATCGGGGCCTGCTGTCCCCTCGACCACCTTGTCGTCGGGGTGCTCGACGACGGCAACTGGCACCCCCGCTCGGCGGTGCGCACGGCGGCCGAGACGGGCGAGCTGATCTACGAGCCCGACACCGCCCTGTCCCCCTATCCCGACGTGGCCGAGCTCGCCGCCCGGGGCCTGGTCAGCGCCGTGGTGGTGCCCATGCGGTCCATCGAACGGCCGGTGGGTGCCCTGTTGGCGGCGCGGGCCACGATCGGGTTCACCGGGCCCGACCTCATGACGCTCGACCAGGCCGCCTCGGTGGTGGCCGCCGCCCTGGAGTTGTGCCGCACCACCGAGATCGCCCTGCGGGCCGAGACCGAGCGGTCCAAGGCGGCCCTCATCGCCGACCGCCGGGCCGACGAGCTGGCCGCCCTCCACGTGGTGGCCAACGCCTTCGACCGGCTCGACGCCGGTCACGCGGCGACCGTGGCCGCCGGTGAGCTGGCTGCCCTGCGGGGGATAGAGGTGTGCCGGGTGTGCCTGGTCGCCCCCGGCGGCGAGCTGGTGACGGTGGCCGCGGCCGCCAGCCACGGGTCGCCGATCCCGCCCCTCGACCCCTGGTCGCCCGACGCCCTGGCCCTGTCCACCGGCGACCTCGTGCTGTGGCGCCGCCCCGACGAGTCCGACGAGGTGGCGGTGGATGGCCTGGCCCGGACCCGGCTCACCTCGGCCTTCGCCGTGCCGGTGGTGGCCGACGACAAGGTGGTGGGCACGATCATGGCCGGCTCCACCGGCGGCCACCGCCTCGTCACCGACGAGCATCTCCTCCTGGCCGACCTGGCCGGCCAGCTCCTGGTGGAAGCGGCGGGCGGGGTCGACGGCCTCCACGCCCTCGCCACCCGGCACCTCGTCTAGCGGGGGCTGGCACCCCCGGCGCCCGGCTTCGCCGGGCGGGAGGCTGCACGTTCGGGGGGTGGGCCGGCGCTAGAGTTCGGCAGGCCCCTGGCGCGGCTGGAAGGAGACCATGGCTTCCGATGCCGCCGCTCGGAGCCCGTTGGAGGCTGTCCTCCCCGAGTTCGAGATCCAGGGTGAGCTGGGCCGGGGGGCCATGGGCGTGGTGCTGGCCGCCCGCCACCGCACCCTCGACCGGGAGGTGGCGATCAAGGAGCTGCCGTTCGGCTTCGCCCTCGACGACACCGTGCGCCAGCGGTTCGTGCACGAGGCCCAGACTCTGGCCTCCCTCAACCATCCCCACGTGGTGCAGGTGTTCGACTTCGTCGACCGGTCCGGCCATCTGGCGCTGATCATGGAGCGCCTGCCCGGCGGCACGGTATGGGAGCGGTTCACGTCGCGCGGGGTGACGGCCCCGGTGGCCTGCGGGCTGATCCTGGCCGCCGCCGCCGGCCTCGACCACGCCCACCGTCACGGGGTCCTCCATCGCGACGTGAAACCCGACAACCTCATGTTCACCGGACAGGGCTGGCTGAAGGTCACCGATTTCGGCATCGCCAAGGTGATGGGGGGCGACCGGACCCTGGCCACGGCCGAAGGCGCCATCCTCGGCACCCCCGCCTACATGGCGCCGGAACAGGCCGAGGGCCTGGCCGTGGGGCCGGCGGCCGACGTCTACGCCTGCGCCACCATGCTGCACGAGATGCTGTGCGGCCTGCTCCCGTTCGCCCGGGCCGGCACCCCCATGGCCACCCTCATCGCCAGGATCCGGGACGACGCTCCGCCCCTCCGGCCCCGAGCCCCCCACGTGCCGCCGGCCATCGCCGACGTGGTCGACCAGGGCCTGGCCCGCTCGGTGGCCGACCGCCACCCCACGGTAGAGGACTTCGCCGTGGCCCTGGGCCAGGCGGCGGCCGGAGCGTGGGGCTCGAACTGGCTGGCCGCCACCGGGCTCTCGGTCGCCATGTCCGACGCCATCACCTGGGCCTGCCGCACCCCCCGCCCCGGCGGCGGGGGCACGCTGGTCCCCGGCATGACGCCCTCGCTCGACCGGGGCCCGGCCCCGGCCACCGTCGTCGATCACGGTCGGGCTCTGGTGTCGGTCGATCTGACCGGCGTGACGCCGTCCGAGGTGGTCGACGTGCGCCACGTCGCCGCCGGATCCGCAGTGGGGGCCGACCCCGGTTATCCCGGTCCGCTGGCCGCCGGGGCCGACAGCCGTCGGCCCCGGCGATCCACCGGTGACGGGCTCCGCCGGCGCCGGTCCGCCGCCCCGCTGGCCCGCCTGCTGGCTGCTCTGCTGGCGGTGGCGATGGTGGCCGTGGCCCTTCGGGGCCCCGGAACGGCGGCCGACGCCGACAGCTCCGCCGCCACCGACCCCGCGATCGTCGCCGACGGCTCCGACGGCTCCGGCCTCTCCACGGTCGACCTGTCGGCCGAGTCGGCCCACCTGCCGATCGCCGATCCCAGCAAGGGGAGATCCCGTTGGCTGGTGCGATTCAGCGTCCTCGGGGTGCCGCTGGGTCGGGTCCAGAACGACGAGGACAGCAGCGGGGATGGCCTCGTGGGCTTTCTGCCCGGCTACCTGCGCTGGACGGTGGCCGGCACGGTGGACGCGTCGGCCCAGCTCGTCGGCGTCACCGATCCGCCCCACGAGGTGGAGGTGCGGGCCATCCAGCCCTGGTTCACCACCGCCCCCGCCATTGTCGTAACCCTGGTGGCCCTGTTCGGGCTGGCCAGCGCCTCGTCGCACCGCAAGGGACTGGCCCGCCGGCCCGACGCCCTCGGCTCCCTGCTGGGCCTCGGCCTGGCCGGGGCGGTGCTGGGGGTGGCCGCCGCCGGCTTCGCCTGGGTGGCGGGCGACCGCCGCCTGGTCGTGGCCACGCTCGCCGCCTGCGCCGCCCTCGGTGCCCTGGCCGGGCTCAGCCTGGGGTGGGCGACGCGGTCACGCCGGCCGGCCACACCCCGCTGAGGTTGGTGGTCGGCTGGCGCAGACAGGGCTGGTCGGCCTCCGGGTCCTGATCGGCGGCCGGTGCGCCCCCGTCGGCGGCGACGGCCGTCGACGGCGGGCCGGCCGGGTTCCGGCCGGGCAGCGGGGCCACGCCGAGCAGGCGGATCGAGGTGGTGCCGAGGGTGATGGTGGACAGGGGCTCGAGCACCATCGGCGCCCGGACGCGGAGGCCGTCGACGAAGGTGCCGTTGCTGGAGCCCAGGTCGGCCACCACCATGCGCCCCTCCACCAGCTCCAGGCGCAGGTGGAGGCGCGACACCTGTTGGTCGGCCAGCAGGAGGCCGTCGCACTCCCGGCCCACGTCGAGCCGGTTGACCACCACCACGTGGAGGGGGATGCGGCCGTCCTGGCTCACGGCGATGAGCGCTCCGGTCCGGGTGGGGCTGGCGGTGGCGGCCGTCATGATGCCTCCCCGGCGGCCCGGCGGACCCGCCGCCGGTTGAACGGCCCAGGCCGGCCGACCAGGGCCGCCATCGAGGCCAGCCCCATGCCTCCGGCCAGCACGATGCTGTTGGCCTCGCCCCGGGCCGCCCCGTTCTGACGGAAGATGCTCACCGTGGCCCGCGCCGGCGAGCCGGTCCCGCAGTCGAGCTGGAGGAGATGGGTGCCCACGGCCAGCTTGGTCGTGTCGACCACGACGATGGCCGGGTCGGCTGATGTGAGACGGGTCAGGCGCACCGGCCCCCCGCCGTCGGCGGTGTCGGTGGGGGTGGCCACCACCCGGGTCACGTCGGGGCAGCCGGCCGGGAGGTCGAGGGCCAGGGGATCGCCGCCCCGGGCCACGGCCTCAGGCCCGGCGGGGGCGGCACCGGCCGGCGTGGCCGCTGGGGTGGTCGAGGATTGGGAGGCCGAGCCGGCGGCGCTGAGCGGGGCCCCGGGCGGGACGAGCACGGTGGACAGCGTGGCCTGAGGGGCGAACGGCGCGGGACCGGGGGAGGAGGCCGACGCGGGGGGCGAGGTCACGGTGGTGGAGCGGGCCGGGCGCCGGGTGGTGCCGGTCGAGTCGGGGCTGGTGGCTGCCGGGTCGCGGGGGCCCGGCGTCAGTTGCACCACCACCGAGCTGGGGCCGGCGGTGGGTACCGGCGTGGCCGGAGCGCTGGGGATCAGGGTGAGGGTGGAGCGGGCGGCCGTGGTGGGGACGGTGGCCCTGGTCGGTGGCAACCACGGGGAACACGGTGGGGGCCGCCGTGGTGGTGGCCCGGGCCGTGGTGGTGGTCGGGCGGGCTGTGGTCACCACGGTCGTCACCGTGGTGGTGGGGGCGGCGGTGGTGATCGGGGCGGCCGTGGCTGCGGTGGTGGGTGCGGCGGTGCTTGGGGTGGTTGGTGCGGCCGTGGTGGTGGGGGCGATGCTGATCGGGGCCACCGACGGCGGGGGGTTGGTGGTGGTGGTCGTCGTCGTGGGCGCGGCGGTGGTGGGGGGCGCGGTCGTGGTCGTCCTCGGTTGGGTGGTGGTCGTGGAGGCGGCGGTGGGCGGGGGGCCCACGTCGGGAGCGGTGTTCGGCGGGGGGTCGCCCTGGGCCTCGGCCGGCGGGCTGAGGCCGGCTCCGATGGCCAGGGTCAGCGCCAGGGTCGCGACCGTCCGTGTGGCCCACGGACGCCTCTCCGAGATTGTCAGCAACGGTCCCTCCACCGCAGACGGGTGTTGTACGCTCCGAGCCGGTACGAACAATAGAGGCAGAACTTGTGGTCGCAAAACCATCAAAGGGTTTGTCCATGCGGATGCCAAATTGGCTCAAATTGTTGCTCGTTGTCGCTGCGGTATCGATCTCAGGGTGTTCCAGCCGGCACGACGCCGGGCCGCTCGTCGTCACCGGCCGGCTAGCCGATCGGGACCTGGGCTCGGGCACGGCCGACAGCCCCATCGAGCTACGGCCCGAGCAGGTGACGACGCTCGAGGTCGAGCTCACCAACATCACCGCCTACCCGGTGACGGTGGGCCACGTCCGCCTCGAAGGCGAGCTGCTCGACCTGATCTTCCTCACCTACGACACCGGCGTCCACACCACCATCGCTCCTGGTCAGAAGAAGACGGTGGCGTTCGATGTCGACTTCTTCGACCTGAGAGGGCAGGCGCACGGCCTGCTCCGGGGCAAGGTGAGCCTCTACAGCGACGAGCGCGAGCCGCTCGGCGCCATCCCGATCGTCCTCGACGGCCGAGGCGGGCCGTGGGCCACCACGGTGACGTTCAACCTCGTGCTGCTGGCGGTTTCGGTGGCCAGCTTCGGCTGGAACCTCTACCGCCTGGGCCAGCGGCGCCTACCTCCTCACCGCTTCGCCCGTGGTCTCCGTTTTCTCCACAGCGGCGCAGCCGCCGGGCTCACGGTTTCTGCCGCTTCGTCCACCCTGCGGATCTGGCCATTGGGCACGACGGGGTGGGTGTCGATCACGGTGTCCATGGCGCTCTTCGCCTTCGCCATGGGCTACCTCGGCCCCGGCTCCGACGAGGGCGCCGAGGCGGTCCCCGGGGCCCGGCCCGGGCACAACCCCCCCGACGCTGGGGCCGCGGCCGGCGCCGACGTGATCGACCTCGTGGCCGCCGATCGGCCGGCCCCCGCACCGCCGGTGGCGCCGTCTCCGGCTCTGGTACCGGCCGACGTTGGCCCCACCATCGTGCCCCGGGCCGACGGGTCGGCTCCCGTGCCGTCGGGGCCCGTGCTCGTGAGCGAGGGTCCGGTGGCAGTCCCGACCACGGGGCCCGAGCCCACGGTGCGCCTCGAAGGGGAGCCGACCACGCCGGGGTCGTAGAGTCGGAGGATGGACGAACGACTCTACTTCCGGCAGCTGCTCAGCGGCCGGGACTTCGCCGCCTCCGACATGATCGCCCGCCAGATGGTCAACTTCAGCTACCTGATCGGTGACCGCCAGACCGGTGAAGCGGTGGTGGTGGACCCGGCCTACGACGTCGGTGGGCTGTTCGAGGCGCTGGAGGCCGACGGGATGACGCTGGTGGGCGTGCTCGGAACCCACTACCACGCCGACCACATCGGCGGGAACATGATGGGCCACCAGATCCAGGGCATCGCCGACCTGCTGGAGCGGGCCGACGTGCCCATCCACCTCCAGGAGCCCGAGGTGGAGTTCGTGTCGAAGACCACCGGCCTCACCCGGGACGTGCTGAGCGGCCACCACTCGGGCGACACGGTGACGGTGGGCGGCATCGAGATCGAGCTGATCCACACGCCCGGCCACACCCCGGGCAGCCAGTGCTTCCTGGTGCGGGACTGCCTGGTGTCGGGCGACACCCTGTTCCTCGACGGCTGCGGCCGCACCGACCTCCCCGGGGGCGATCCCGAGGAGCTGTACCGGTCGCTGACCGACCGGCTGGCCAAGGTGCCCGACAGTGCCACCCTGTTCCCCGGGCACCTCTACTCGGCCGAGCCGTCGCAGTCGATGGGCGAGACCCGGGCCCTGAACGTGGTGTACCGGCCCCGTTCGCTGGAGCAGTGGATGATGATGTTCGGCTTCGGCTGATCCGCCCATCGGCGCGCCCCTCAACGGCCCGCACCAGCGGCCGACAGGGGGCACATGGAACTGACCCAGGACCACGTCGCCGCCCTCGAGCACGAGATCACCGAGCTCCGCCGCCAGCTCGATCGCCTCACGGCCGTGCGCGACGAGCTGGTGAGCATCTACTGCTTCGACGACGACGACGAGGACGCCCAGGCGTTCGACCACTTCTACGGCGCCTACGATGAGGTGCATGCCAAGATCCGGAGCTTCCTGCTCGATTCGAGCGCGCCGGCCGACCTCGTGCCGGCGGCGCCCGCTGGACGCTGGCCGGGTTGGGCGTGCTGGGCACGGCGGTGATCGCCGCGCTGGTCGGTCCGTCGGTGGCCCTGGCCGAGTCGCCCACGGCCCTGGCCTCGGAGCTGGCCATCGACGGGGCCTACGTGGCTCCCGAGCGCACCGACGTGGCCGAGGCCGACCTGGTGGAGCAGACCAACCACGCCCGGGCCCTCGGCCTGCGGCTCGTGGTGGTGGTACCCAACGATCCCCGCCCCAGTCCCGAGGCCTTCGCCCGCCGGATCCTGGAGGCCACGGACTCCGACGTGGCCCTGGTGTTCCCTGCCGGGGGCGGCCTGGAGGCCAGTGTGGCCGACGATCTCCAGAGCCCGAACCTGCGGGCCCTGTCGGCCGCCCGGTCCAAGGCCGATCCCGTGCTGGCCACCGAGGTCTACATCGACACCGTGCTGGCCGAGCCGTCGCGCTCGGTGCCGGCTGTGGTGAGCCGCACCATCCTCGGTGTCCTCATCCTGGCTGTCGCCCTGGGGGCCGTGGTGCTGGCGGAGCAGGGCATCCGGCGGGGCACCCGCTCGCCCGGCGACCTGTCGCCCAAACGGGCGCGGGGGTAGGCCAGCCCCCCGGCAGGCCGGGGCGACCGACCGGGGGGCAGTAGGATCACAGCGATGGTTGTCCCGCCGCCGACCAAGAACAAGGCGCCTCGCCGCGCCCGGGCCGATGCCCCCGATGCCGCCCCTGAACCTCTCGACCCCGGGGCCGGCACCGTCCCGGGAACCGACGCCGGCCCGACGGTGACCGGCACCAAGGTCCGTTCCCGCCGGTCCGTGGTGCTCGCGCTGCTGGTCCTGGCTGTGGTGATCGGCGCCGGCCTGGCCTGGGCCGCTGTCGACCGCGGTTCCGGGCCCCCCGGCTCCACTGCCACCGACCCGGAGGCCACCGTCGCTCCGGCCGGCCCGGCGGCCGAACCGCCGCCGTCGTCGGTCGTGCCCGGCTCGGTGGTCACGGTCTCGGCCAGCCAGTCCACCGTGATCGTGGCCGGTGCCGTGCCCAGCCAGGCCATCGCCGAGGAGCTGGTGGGCCGGGCCGGTGCCGTGTACACCCTGGACCAGGTACAGAATCAGCTGGCCGCCGATCCCGCCACCCGGTCGCCCATCGTGGTGGTGGTGAAGGGCGCCACCACCGACCCCGCCCTCTTCAACCGGCTCACGTCGGCCTTCACCGGCATCGTGGGGATCGACACGATCGAGCTGGCCGGGCTCCGGCTCGACGAGCCGAGCGAGTTGGAGGCGGCGCTGATGGCCCTGCCCTCGATCCAGTTCGCCCCGGCCACGGCCGGTCTCCTCCCCGAGTCGCTGCCGGTGCTCGACCAGATGACGGCCCTGCTGGCCGCCGCGCCCGGTACCGCCATCGAGATCGGGGCCCACACCGACACGAGGGGCAGCGCCGAGGCCAACCGGGCGCTCAGCCAGGCCCGGGCCGACGCCGTGCTCGACGCCCTCACCCAGCGTGGGGTGGTGAACTCCATGGCGGCCCGGGGCTTCGGCGAGAGCCGCCCCGCCGTCGTCCCCGACGACACCCCTCTCACCCAGGAGGTCAACCGCCGGGTCGAGCTCCGGGTCCTCTAACCTTCCCGTGCTCGATCCCGTGCTCCACGATCCAGGCGTGCATGGCGATGCCGGCGGCGACGCCGGCGTTGATCGAGCGGGTGGACCCGAACTGGGGGATCGAGCGGCACTCGGTCACCGCCGCCCGCATCCCGGCCGACAGGCCGGGCCCCTCCTGGCCGAACACCAGCACGCAGGCCCGGGGCAGCGGTGCCTCGCCCAGGGGCCGGGAGCCGGGGAGGTTGTCGATCCCCACCAGGGGCAGCCCGGCGCCGTCGGCCCACGCCGCCAGCTCCTCCGGCGTGGCGTGGTGGCGGATGTGCTGGTAGCGGTCGGTCACCATCGCCCCCCGCCGGTTCCAGCGCCGCCGCCCCACGATGTGCACCTCGGCGGCCAGGAAGGCGTTGGCCGTGCGCACCACGGTGCCGATGTTCATGTCGTGCTGCCAGTTCTCGATGGCCACGTGGAAGGGGTGGCGGCGGGTGTCGAGATCGGCCCGGATGGCCTCCACCGTCCAGTAGCGGTAGGCGTCCACCACGTTGCGGCGGTCGCCGCCGGCCAGCAACTCGGGGTCGAGGCGGGGGTCGTCGGGCCACGGCCGGGGATGGGGGCCCACGCCGATCCCGTCGCCCGGCTCACCACCGGGCCTATCACCGGACCAGCCACCGGTCTCGTCATCGGACTCGTCAGGAAGGTCCACCGCGTTCCGCCCGATCATCGTGTCGCGCCGGCGGCCGGCCGGCTCAGGCCCCGCCGGGAGCCGTCGTGAACGGGGCGGGCACCGCTCCGGTGATGGCGACCAGCCGGTCGGGGGCGATGGGGAACACGTGGCGGGGGGTACCGGCGGCGGCCCACACCTCGTCGAAGCCGAGCAGGTGGGGGTCGACCCAGGTCCGGACCGGATGGTCGTGGCCGAACGGGGGCACCCCGCCGATGGCGTAGCCGGTGACGGCCCGCACCCGGTCGGCGTCGGCCCGGCCGCAGCGGCCGGCTCCGGCCAGGCGGGCCAGGGCCTCGGGGTCGACCTGGTGGGCCCCGCTGGTGAGGGCGAGCACGATCTCGTCGTCGGCGGCGAAGATCATCGACTTCACGATCTGATCGACGGCGCAGCCCACGGCGGCGGCGGCATCCTCCGCGGTGCGGGTGCCGTCGGGGAACTCGGCCACGGCGAGGGTGAGGCCGTGCCCGGCGGCGGCCTCCACCACCCGGGCGGCGCTGGTGGGCAACGAGGTGGGTGACATCGTCTCCGACGGTAGCGACCGTGATGGGCCGTACGGCTCAAGACGGGCCCGCTTCCGCCGATGGCCGGAGCATGGCTCGACCGCTGGGAGTAGTGCTGTTCGTGGGCTTGGCCCTGGTGTCGATCACCTGGTCGGTGACCAACATGCCCGAACCCACCGTCACCCTGGCCTACACCGGCGATCCGGCCGGCTCCGGCACCGGTGGAGCCGGCAACGGCACCGGCGGAGCCGGCAACGGCACCGGCGGAGCCGGCAACGGGGAGGCGGCGCTCGGGGGTCTCGAGGATCCCGCCCCCGACGACGGTGGCGGCTCGGAGCTGGTGGACGTGCTGGCCCGGTCGGGCTTCGAGAGCCGCCAGGACCTGCTGGTGCCGGTGGGCCCCGGCCTGGAGGCCGGCCTGTACCGGGTGGCCGCGGTGGAGCCCCCCACCACCAAGCACCGCAAGACCACGTCGAGCACCACCGTCCCCTCCACCACCAAGGCCGGCACCAAGGCGGGCAAGACGGGGACCAAGACCACCAAGGGCAAGAAGGGCGCCGATCCCGTGCTCGGTCAGCGCGGCAGCCCCCGCCAGGCCCCTACCCCGGAGAACGTCGACCTCCACGTGGAGGGTGGCACCGGGCCGGTGACGCCGGTGGTGGATCGGGGCGAGATCGAGCCCGGCCTCTACGCCACCACCTACGACGCCGCCGGGTGCAGCTACCAGCTGACCAGGGTGATGGCCGACCGCACCGTGGCCGTGATCGGTGAGGATTCGCTGGGCTCGGGCCGGATGCTGGTGAACATCAACGACCTCGAGCCCGACTGGTTCACCTCCAGCAGCGGGTGCGGCGCCTGGTACCGGTGGACGGCGCTGAGCGTGCCCCTGACCCGGGCCGGCAACGGCGACTACTGGGTGGGCGACCTGGCCAAGGGCGTGTGGCAGCTCTCCTCGGGCTGCCGGTGGGAGAAGGTGGTCAGCTTCCGGGGCGCCATGCTCCACGACGTCACCGCCTACGGCACGGCCCCCCGGCCGCTCATCGTGGACGACGACACCTTCGGGGTCCGGATCCGGGGCTGCTCCGGGGAGCTCACCCTCGACCTGAAGGCCACCGAGCTGTGGGTTACCGAGGAGGCGCTGCGGGCCGAGACGGGCCAGCGGGGCGGCGACGACGGCCGGACCACGTCCACCCACGCCAAGGCCAAGGCCAAGCCGAAGGCCAAGCGCAAGCCAACGACCACCACCACCGCCGTCGCCCCGGCCGAGACCACCCCGGCGCCGGCACCCGAACCGACCCCGGCGCCCGAGCCGGCTCCGACCCCCGCGCCCACCAACCCCGCGCCCACTCCCACGGGCTGAGCCCGACGAGCTGAGCCGACAGTCAGAAGCGGATGCCGGTGGGATCCTGCCCGGCCTGGCGCATGCCCCGGGCCACGTCGACCGGCAGCAGCAGGGCGGTGCCGGCCACGAAGAACACGATCAGCGACAGGATGGCCTGGCGTTGGGAGCCGAGCACCTGGTTGGCGATGCCGAAGGCGGCCGGCCCCAACCACGACGTCCCCCGCGACGAGATCTCGTAGAACCCGAAGTACTCGGCCTCCCGCCCGGCCGGGATCATCTGGGCGAACAGCGACCGGGCCAGGGCCTGGGCCCCGCCCAGCACGAGGGCCAGGAACACGCCCAGCACCCACAGCTCGGGGATCGAGTCGAGGGCGGCGAAGGCGTAGACCACCAGGACGATCCAGACCACGAGGTTGGCCACCAGCGTGCGCTTGGCTCCGGCCCGCCGGGCCACCCGGGCGAAGGCCAGGGCCCCGCCGATGCCGACGAACTGGATGAGCAGCACCACGCCCAACAGGGTGGTGGCGCTGGCGTCGAGCTCGTCGGCGGCGAACGAGGTGGACACCGTGATCACGGTGAGGATTCCGTCGGCGAACAGGAGGTAGGCCATCAGGTAGCGGAACGCCTCCGGCTGGTTGCGCCGCATCTCCCGCAGGGTGGCCAGGGCCGAGCCGAAGCTGAAGCGCATCCAGCCCAGCCCCGCCGGCTTGGCCCGCAGGGCGGGCCGGGGCCGCAGCATGCGCCCCGGGAACAACCAGAAGAACAGGGCGCACCACAACCCGGTGGCGCCCAGGCACAGGCGCACGGCCAGCGCCGTGTCGCTCATGAACGAGATGAGGGCGAAGTTGGCGGCCAACCACAGGCCCCCGCCGGCGTAGCCGTAGGCGTAGGCCACCGAGCTGATCCGGTCCCGCTCCCCGGGCCCGGCCAACTCGGGCAGGAAGGAGTTGTAGACCACCGAGGCGGCCGAGAAGGCCACGCTGGCCAGCACGAACAGCGCCCCGCCGAGCACCACGGTGGATCCCGTGACGGCGAACAGGCCGGTCAACAGCACGCTGCCGGCGTAGGCCAGCGTCATCATCAGCCGCTTCTTGTGGGTGGTGTGGTCGGCCACCGCTCCCAGCACCGGCAGGAACAGCACCTGCACGATCGTCGCCAGCGACACGGCGAAGGGAAAGAACGAGGCGGGAGCGATCCGCAGCCCGGCCAGGCGCACCCCGTCGGACTTCTCGGCCAGATCGAGCAGATACGGCCCGAGCAGCGCCGTGACCACCGTGGTGTCGAAGGCCGACCACGCCCAGTCGTACAGCTGCCAGCCGCGAATCTCGCGTGATGTTGAGATCCCGGCGGCGGTCATTTGTCTTGTGCGCGAGGAGGGACTTGAACCCTCACATCCTTTCGGACACAGGAACCTGAATCCTGCGCGTCTGCCAATTCCGCCACTCGCGCGAGTGGTGCCGAGGCATCGTAGCGGAGGTTCGCCTGCTCGACACCGATCTTTCGCCGAACGGTGCCGCACCCAGGCGAGCGCAAGCCGGACGTCGTTCGTGGCATGCTGGTCGCCAGCTACAAGCCCCTTGGTAGAGGATGGCAGTGGTCTTACGAAGTTTCGAGGATCGCCTGGAACGACTGGTGGAGGGGATGTTCGCCCGCGCTTTCCGAAGCGGCCTGCAACCGGTGGAGATCGGTCGTCGGCTCATAAAAGAGATGGACACCAGCCGCACGATCGACGTGCGGGGTCAGGCGCTGGCCCCGAACCGGTTCGTGATCCGGGTGTCGGTCGAGGACCATGCCCGGTTCGGCCAGGTGCAGCAGTCGCTCACCAACGAGCTCACCGCCATCGTGCGGGACCACGCCAAGGCCGAAGGTCTCGGGTTCCTGGGCCGGGTCTCGGTGGAGCTCCAGGCCGACCACAACCTCAAGGTCGGGCTGTTCCGGGTCCACCCCTCGTACGACGAGCGGATCCCGGTGGCCGAGCCCACGGCCTGGCTCGAGGGCCCCGACGGTGCCCATCACCTCCTCACCGGCATGGTGTCCACCATCGGCCGCCTGTCCGACTCCGACATCGTCATCAACGATCAGAACGTTTCCCGGCGCCACGCCGAGCTCCACGCAGCCGGCGACGGCTACGAGCTCATCGATCTCGGGTCCACCAACGGAAGCAAGGTGAACGGCCAGAGGATCCAACGTTGCGCACTGTCCGACGGCGACCAGGTGACGTTCGGTGCGATCACCCTGCGATTCAGACGGCTCTGAGCCCACGGTGGGCCTGAACCTGGCTAGCCTGCGCACTGGTGACCGATGCCCTACTCACGCTTCTCAAGTGGTGCCTGCTCGGTCTTCTCTATTTGTTCTTCTTCCGGGTGCTCCAGGCCACCTGGGCCGGATCCCGTCCGGTGGCCGCCGTTCGCCGGGTGGCGGCGGCCGTGCCCGATGCCGGAGCGCCGGCCCGCGGGAGATCGCGGCGCGGCGGTGGGGGGCGGGCGGCCAAGGGTCGTCAGGGCCCGCCCAAGCTGGTCATGGTCGAGCCCCCGGCTCTGGCCGGTCGGGAGTACGTCGTGAACGGTGAGCTCACCATCGGCCGGGCCGCCAGCTGCCACGTGACCCTGGACGACACCTACATATCCCAGCTCCATGCCCGGATCTGGCTCGACGGAGACCAGGTGGCGGTGGAAGACCTGGGCTCCACGAACGGCACCTACCTCAACAACCAGCGGGTCACCACCAAGCAGTTCGCCTCCTTCGGTGACCAGCTCCGCCTCGGCGGGATCGTGATGGAGCTCCGCTGATGGAACTGCTCGGTGCCACCGTCACCCATGTGGGCAACGTGCGGGAGTCCAACCAGGACCGCGGCCACTTCGGCGGCTTCGTGGCCGTCGTGGCCGACGGCATGGGCGGCCACCAGGGCGGAGAGACGGCGGCCACCATCGCCATCTCCGAGTTCGTCGGCATCACCGACCCCGTCGGCCCCAGCGGCCTGGTCGAGCTGGTGGAAGACGCCAACCGGGCCGTGTTCGAACGGGCCGCCGACCCCGACCTGCGGGGCATGGGCACCACGCTGGTGGCGCTCACCCTGCGGCCGGCCGAAGGCAAGATCAGCGTGGTCAACGTGGGCGACAGCCGGGCCTACGTGGTCGACGGGCACTCGCTCCAGCAGCTCACCAACGACCACAGCCTGGTGGAAGACCTGGTACGCCAGAAGCGGCTGACCCCCGAGGAGGCGGCCCACCACCCCCAGCGCAACATCCTCACCCGGGCCCTCGGCATCTCGTCCCACGTCGAGGTCGACCAGTTCCTCCGCCAGACACGGGTGGGCGACCGGTTCCTGCTCTGCAGCGACGGCCTGTTCAACGAGGTGTCGGAAGAAGACATCCTCCGCATCCTCACCAGCTTCGTCTCCCCGCTGGAAGCGGCCCAGACGCTGGTGGCCTCGGCCCTGTCGGGCGCCGGCCGCGACAACATCACCGTGGTGGTGGTCGACGTGGTGGAAGACGGTCACGGCGGATCGCTCACGCCCACGGCCGAGGCCGTCACCGTGCCGGCCATGCCCGCGGCGCTGGTCGACACCGATCCCGCCGCCCTGGCCGACGCCGGATTCGACAACGGCCAGGGGGCGGCCGTGCCGCCGGCCGGTGCCCCCCACGGCGGCGTCCCCGCCGCCGGCCTCTACGCCGACGCCGGCCAGAGCCACCGCCCGCCATCGCTGGCCCGCCCGGCCGGCAGCGTGCTCGAGCTCGACACCGCCTCCCCCACCCCCCTCCGCCGGCAGGAGCTGTCGGGCTGGAGCAGCAGCCCACGGTGGGCCTGGAGGGAGCGGGCGCCGACCACACGATGGTGGCCCACACCGTGCCGGTGCCCGATTCGGCCGTGGCCACCGCCGAGATCGCCAGCGAGCCCCCTGGGGCCCCTACACCTTCGAGCCCGATCGGCCGGAACCCCGACGGGGCCGGAGGGCGTTCGCCCTGGTGGCGCTGGGCGTTCTGCTGGGCGCGCTGGTGGCGGCGGCCTATCTGGGGGTCGGCTACTACTACCAGGCGAAGTGGTTCGTGACGCAGGTCGACGGCCAGGTGGCGATGTTCCAAGGCCGCCCCGGTGGCCTGCTGTGGCTCGAGCCGGAACGGGTGCCCCTGGATGGCCCGAACGTCGACACCCTCATCCCCCAGGACAAGGAACGGGTGGCCGAAGACCGCCCGCAGGAGTTCGATTCGAAGGCCGAGGCCACCGCCTTCGTCGACTCGTTGATGCTGGCCGAGGAGATCGTGAAGGACCCGGCGGCGCAACTGGGCGGGGTCGAGGCCTCCACCAGCACCGTCCCGGGAGACCCCAACGCCGTCACCACCACCGTGCCGGTCGGCGGGCTGGTCACCGTGCCCGGAGCGGCCGGGGCCGCCGGCGGGGCCGAACCTGCCTCTCCCGCTTCCACCGCCACCGCGGCCACCGCCGCCAGCGCCGGCTCGTCCACCTCCTCAGCCGGCTGAGATGGCGCCCCGGCGCCTGGAGCTCGGCCTGCTCATCCTGGGCACGCTGATCACAGCCCTGGCCTACGGCCTGCTCAACATCGACGACACGGTGAGCGCCCGGGCCGACGTGGCCGTGTTCTTCGGCGTGATCCTTCTGCTCCTCCTGGGGGCCCATCTCGTCATCCGGTTCGTGGCCCCCAACGCCGACGGCCTCCTGCTCCCCCTGGCCGCCCTGCTCAACGGGCTGGGCTACGTGGTGATCGCCCGCCTCGACCCCGGCCTGGCCGACAGCCAGGCGGCCTGGACGTTCATCGGCATCGGGGCCTTCAGCGCCGTGCTGCTCCTCCTGCCGGACCTGCGGTGGCTGGCCGACTTCCGCTACACGCTCGCCCTGCTGGGCGTGGCCATGCTGCTGCTGCCGCTGATCCCGGGCCTGGGCCGCACGATCAACGGGGCCCGGATCTGGCTGCGGGCCGGGCCGTTCTCCATTCAGCCCGGTGAGTTCGCCAAGATCGTGCTGGCCGCCTTCCTGGCGGGGTATCTCACCGACAAGCGCGAGCTGCTCACGATTTCCAACCGCCGGCTGGGCCCGCTGAACGTGCCCGATTTCAAGCACTTCGGGCCGATGCTCCTGGCCCTCGGGGTGGCCCTGATGGTGATGGTGTTCCAGCGTGACCTGGGATCGTCGCTGCTGTTCTTCACCCTGTTCCTGGTGATGTTCTACGTGGCCACGGGCCGGGCCGCCTACGTTGCCGCCGGCCTGGTGCTGTTCTCCGGCGCCTCGTTCCTGTCGTGGAGGCTCTTCTCCCACGTCCAGCGGCGGGTCGACATCTGGCTCCATCCGTTCGCCGATCCCAAGGACAAGGGGTTCCAGATCGTCGAGGCCTGGTTCGGGCTGGCCGACGGGGGCGTCACCGGCACCGGACTGGGGCGGGGTCTGCCCACCAAGGTCCCCTACGCCGAGACCGACATGATCTTCGCCGCCATCGGCGAGGAACTCGGCCTGCTGGGGGCGACGGCGGTGCTGGCGGCCTTCATGTTCCTGGTGGCCGCCGGGTTCCGGGTGGCGGCCTCGGCCCACCGCCCGTTCGAGAAGCTGCTGGCCACCGGCCTCACGTCTCTGCTCGGCTTCCAGGCCTTCATCATCGTCGGCGGGGTGCTGCGGGTGCTGCCCCTCACCGGCGTGACCCTGCCCTACGTGTCCTACGGCGGGTCGTCGCTGATCTCGAACTACGTGATCCTGGCTCTGCTGGTGCGGATCTCGGATTCCTCGGCCCGTTCCGAGGCGGCGGCGGCCGCCGCCACGGCCCAGCCGGTACTGGTGTGAACGGCTCGCTGCGCCACGTGATGGTGGTCCTGCTGGGCTGCTTCACCCTGCTGTTCGTGCAGCTCAACCGGGTGCAGATCCTGGAGGCGGAGTCGCTGAAGGACAACCCGTCCAACACCCGCACCGTGCAGCGGGAGTTCAACCGTCCCCGGGGAGACATCGTCACCAGCGACGGCGTGGTGGTGGCCACCTCGGTGGAGACGCCGGGCCAGCGCTTCGGTCGCCAGCGCACCTACCCCGAGGGGCCCCTGTACGCCCACACGGTGGGGTACCTGTCGTTCAACCTGGGGGCCGACGGGGCGGAGAAGGTGTTCAACACCGAGCTGACCGGGTCCACCGCGGCCCAGCAGCTGGCCGACTTCACCAGCCTGCTCGACCCCGACCCCGACGGCGGCTCGGTCACGCTCACGCTCGACGACAAGCTGCAGAAGGTGGCCCGCGACACCCTGGGCGACCGGCCGGGCTCGGTGGTGGCCATCGACCCCCGCACCGGCGCCATCCGGGCCATGTGGAGCTACCCCTCGTTCGACCCGAACCTGCTGGCCACGAACGACGGCGGCGCCGCCAACACGTCGTACCAGGAGCTGCTCGAGGCCGACGGCAACCCGCTGCGGGCCAAGTCCTACAAGGACCGGGAGTTCCCCGGGTCCACGTTCAAGCTGATCACGGCGGCCGCCGCCCTGGAGTCGGGGGCGGCCACGCTGGAGGAGCCGGTGTTCGAGGCCACCAGCTCCTACACCCCGCCGCTCACCAACAAACCCATCACGAACTTCAGCGGCGGGCCTTGTGGCGGCAACCTCACCACGATCCTGGCCCGGTCCTGCAACACCCCGTTCGCCAAGCTGGCGGCCGAGACGCTGGGCCCGCTGGTGATGGTCAACCAGGCCGAGGCGGCCGGGTTCAACACCGATGTCCCCTTCGATCTGCCCGGCGCCGCCGTCAGCAACTACCCGACCGACTACGGCAAGCGGATCCAGTCGCCCACCGCAGAGCGGCCGGCCGGCCTCTACGAGAACACCCCCAAGCTGGCCCAGACCGCCATCGGCCAGAACGACGTGCAGGCCAGCCCGCTGATGATGGCCCTGGTGGCGGCGGGGGTGGCCAACGACGGGGTGATTCCCAAGCCCCACGTGCTGGCCGAGGTGCGCGATGCCACCGGCAAGGTGGTACGCACCGACAAGGGCGAGGAGTGGCGCATGTCGATGCGCACCGAGAACGCCCTGATCCTCCAGCAGGCGATGATCGAGGCGGCCGAGCGGGGCAAAACGGCCACGGTGGACGGCCTGCGGATCGGGGTGAAGACCGGTACCGCCCAGCTCGGCACCGACCCGCCGCGGTCCCACGCCTGGATCGTGGGATTCGGGGGCCGGCCCGACGGTGAGCCCGAGTTGGTGGTGTCGGTACTGGTGGAAGGCCAGGAGGGCTCGGTCGACCAGACGGGCGGCGCAGTCGCCGGCCCGATCGCCAGAGCACTGTTCGCCGAGTGGTTCAACCGGGGGTGACCGCGTGCTGGCAGCGTGCGCCGTTTGGACCGGTGCAATGAGTAGGCTGACCCTGCTGTGACTGATGCCTCGACTGCGCGCCCGGTGCTCAGCGGACGCTATGAGCTTCATCGCCGGATCGCCCGCGGCGGTATGGCCGACGTCTTCCTGGCCCGTGACCAGCTGCTCGACCGGCCTGTGGCCGTCAAGGTGCTGTTTCCCCAGTACGCGGCGGAACCCACGTTCGTGGCCCGCTTCCGCCGGGAAGCCCAGGCGGCGGCGAACCTGAACCACCCCTCGGTGGTGGCCGTGTACGACTGGGGCTCGCACGACGACACGTACTTCATCGTGATGGAGTACGTGGAGGGTCGCAGCCTGGCCGACGTGCTGGCGGCCGAGGGCCACCTCCACCCCGACCGGGCGGCCGAGATCGCAACCGACGTGGCCGCCGCCCTCGGCTTCGCCCACCGCAACGGCACCGTCCACCGCGACGTGAAGCCGGGCAACATCATGATCACGCCGGCCGGCCAGGTGAAGGTGACCGACTTCGGCATCGCCCGGGCCTTCGGCGGCGACGACGACGAACTCACCCAGACCGGCTCGGTCATGGGCACGGCCAGCTACTTCTCGCCCGAGCAGGCCCAGGGCCGGGCGGTCGACCCCCGCTCCGACCTGTACTCGCTGGGTGTGGTGCTGTTCGAGATGGTCACGGGCGAGCCGCCGTTCACCGGCTCCTCACCGGTGTCGATCGCCTACAAGCACGTGCAGGAGCCGGCCCCCCGGGCCAGCGACCGCAACCCGTCGGTGCCCCCGGCGCTCGATGCCATCATCACCCGTCTCCTGGCCAAGAACCCCGACCACCGCTACCCCACGGCGGAAGACGTCCGGGCCGACCTGCGCCGGTTCCGGGAGGGTCATCCGCTCGTCGGGGCCGCCCCCATGCACGGCGGCAACGGCGGAGGCGGGGGTGGCGTGCCCACCGCCGCCTATCGGCCGCCCCTGCCCCCCGATCCGGGCGCCACCCGGGCCATGCCCCGGCCGGCGGCCGACACCGGCTCCAGCCGGGCCATCATCGACACCACCCGGGCCATGCCGGCCTCGGCCGCCGTGCGCCAGCACGAGCCGGTGGAGGAGTACTACGAGCCGCCCAGCCGCACCGGGGTGTTCGTGGCCATGCTGGCCGGCCTCCTCCTCCTGCTGATCGGCCTGATCTTCCTGATCTCGCTGAAGCTCAACGGCAACTCCGATGGCACCGACACCACCCAGGGCGGCGCGGTGCTGAAGGATGTGCCCACGGTGCTGGGCGAAGATCTCACGTCGGCCACCAACAAGCTCAAGGATCTGGGGTTCGAGGTCACGTCGAAGTTCGAGCCACGCGAGGGCGAGGAGCCCAACACGGTGTTCGACCAGGACCCCAAGGGCGGCGAGCAGGCCGAGGAGGGCAGCACGATCACGCTGTCGGTGGTGCAGGCGGCCAAGACGGTTCCCGTGCCCGACGTGGCGGGCAAGACCCAGCAGGAGGCCGAGCAGCTGCTCGACCAGGCCGGGCTCACCGTCACCGTCACCCGGGAGGAGAGCGACACGGTGGCCGAGGGCCTGGTGATCCGCCAGTCGATCCAGCCCGGCCAGCAGGTCAACGAGGGGGCCGAGGTGGAGATCGTCGTTTCCGGCGGCACCTCGCAGGCCGCCATCCCCGATCTCAAGAACCAGCCGCTGAACACGGCCACCAGCCAGCTCCAGGGGCTCGGCTTCTCGGTGATGGTGAAGCAGGAGCCCAGCGCCGACGTGCCCGCCGGCTCGGTCACCCGCACCGATCCGCCGGCCGGCAGCCAGGTGCCCAAGACCACCCCGATCACGGTCTACCAGTCGAGCGGCCCGGAGCTGAAGGCCGTGCCGTCGGTGCAGAACCTCACCCAGGCGGCGGCCGAGCAGCAACTGACCAACGCCGGCTTCCAGCCGGTGGTGGAGTTGCAGGATGTCGACGCCGGGTCGGGCCTGGTCGACAAGGTGATCGCCCAGCAGCCTCAGGCCGGCACCCAGATGCCGACGGGCAGCGAGATCATCATCACCGTGGGCAAGGCGGGCTCGACCACCTCGTCGCAGACCACGTCGACGACCTCGGCGTCATCGTCGTCGACGAGCTCCACGCTCGACCACCAGCGGCAACTAGCTCAAGGCGGCGATCAGCTCCGAACGGTGGCCCGGGCCAGGAAGTTGGTGAGCAGGTCCCGCCCGCCCACGGTGAGGATCGACTCGGGGTGGAACTGCACACCCTCCACGTCGAGCTCCCGGTGACGCAGCCCCATGATCAAACCGTTTCCCCTGGTCTCGGCCGTGATCTCCAGGCAGTCGGGCAGGGTGTCACGCTCCACGATCAGCGAGTGGTAGCGGGTGGCCTCCAACGGCTGCGGGAGGCCGGCGAACACACCGGAGTCGGTGTGGTCGATCACCGAGGTCTTGCCGTGCATCAGCTCCGGGGCCCGGATCACCTGCCCCCCGTAGATCTGGCCGATGCACTGATGGCCCAGGCACACGCCGAGCACGGGCCGCCGGCCGGCGAAGTGGCTGATCACCTCGTTCGACACCCCGGCGTCGTCGGGGGTACCGGGCCCGGGCGACACCAGCACGGCGTCGGGCTCCATGGCGTCCAGCTCGGCCAGGGTCATGGCGTCGTTGCGAACCACCACCGGATCCGCTCCCAGCTCGCCCAGGTACTGGACGAGGATGTAGACGAACGAGTCGTAGTTGTCGATCACCAGCACACGGGGGCCCTTCACGCTGATCAACCTAGCGCGAGCCGCCGATCCCTCTACCCCGATAAGTTGGGGGCGTGGTACGTCAGGACAAGACGCGGTCCAGAGTGACGCCGAAGGGCACGCCGCCGGCGCGAACGCCGGCCGGAGCGGGGCCATCGGGGGTGAGCCGCACGCCGGTGAGGGTGGGCGGGGGCCGGTTCCAGGCCGTCATCCCCGTCCTGATGTTCGGCCTGATCGGCCTGGGCCTGATCGTGATCCTGGGCAACTACATCATCCAGGACCGCCTCGGGGCCCCGTCGAACTGGTACCTGCTGGGCGGGCTCGGCCTGATCCTGGCCGGCATCGTCGCCGCCACCCAGTACGAGTAGGCGGACGCTCGAACCAGGGCTATTCACGCTATCCACAACTGTTGTCCACAGCTGTGGATTCCGTCACACGTGACGGCACGGAGTTTCCGCGAAGCGAAACTCCAGGTCCCGAAGGGACACGGTCCCGAAGGGACACGGTCCCGAAGGGACACTCAGACGTCTTCCATCGCCGTGACCAGATCCATCTCGTCTGAGCAGTGGCGGGGCGGGGCGGGGATGCGGTCGTTGGCCAGCGTCATGCGCAGCTCGGCCCCGCAGGTGGAGCACCGGTACTGGAGCTTCACCCGGCGCAACTCGCCTGGCGGCGGCGGCTCGGGTAGGGGGCGGGCGAAGGCACCGAGCACGGCCAGGCCGGTGGAGAGGATCACGTAGCCCAGCACCACGGCGATGGCCGTGCGCCACAGGGGCTGACCCTGGGCCAGCAGCACGCCGCCGATCACCAGCACGAAGGCCCGCATGGCCCACTTGCGGCGCTTGCGGATGATCAGGTCCCGCGAGCGGGCCGTCGACTCCACCGGCGTGTCGTCGTCGTCGATCCGATCGGGATTGTCGATCGTGGGCTCGAAGTCGGTCACCAGCGTCAAGCCTAGAGCGCAAGCGGTAACGGCGCTCAGCCGACCTCGAGCACGAGGGCGGTGGCCAGGCCGCCGGTGCCGCCCATGGTCAGCAGGCCCCGGCCCCCGCCCCGCCGCTCCAGCTCGGCGGTGAGCGTGGCCAGCATCCGCACGCCCGAGCACCCCAGGGGGTGGCCGAGAGCGATGGCTCCGCCGTTGGGGTTCACCCGCCCGGGATCGGCCCCGGAGTCGGCCAGCCAGGCCAGCACGGCGGCGGCGTAGCCCTCGTGCACCTCGGCCACGGCGATGTCGGCCATGGTGAGCCCGGCCCGGGCCAGCGCGGCGGCAGTGGCGGGGGCGGGGGCGGTGTGCATCACCACCGGGTCCACCGCGGCGGTGGCGAACGACAGGAAGCGGGCCCGGGCCGCCAGGCCCAGCTCGGCCGCCCGGGCCCCGCTCATGATGAGGGCGCCAGCGGCTCCGTCGCTGATCTGGGCGCTGTTGCCGGCGGTGATCATGCCCGCTTCTTTGTAGGCGGGCCGGAGGGCGGCCAGGCTCTGGGCCGTGGTGGGGCGCACGCCCCCGTCGGCCCGGACCGTCATCCCGGTGTCGACCACCCGGTGGCCTTCCCGGTCGAGCAGGCGCCCGGGCACGGCGACGATCTCGGACTCGAACCGGCCGGCGGCGGCGGCCGCCGCCGCCCGTTCCTGGCTGGCCAGGCTGTAGGCGTCGAGCGCCTCCCGGCTGAGCCCGTAGCGCTCGGCCACCAGCTCGGCGGCGATCCCCTGGGGCTGGAGGCCTCCTGCCGCCTCGTAGCGATCGTGGATCGACGGCGGGAACGGCTGGCCCACGTCCCGCACGGCCACCGCCGCCCCCAGCGGCACCAGGCTCATCACCTCCACCCCGGCCGCCACCACCAGCTCGGCCGCTCCGGCCATCACGCTGTGGACGGCGACGTGGATGGCCTGCTGGCCCGAGGCGCACTGGCGGTCCACCGTGGTGGCCGGCACCGAGTGGGGCCAGCCGGCGGCCAGCACGGCGTTGCGGCCCACGTCGAGCGACTGGGCCCCCACCTGGGTGACGCACCCCACCACCACGTCGTCGACCAGGGCCGGATCGAGCCCGTTGCGCTCGGCCAGGGCCCGCAGCACGAAGCCGGTGAGGTCGGCCGGGTGCCAGCCCGACAGCTGCCCGTTACGGGTCCCCAGCGGTGTGCGCACCACGTCCACGAGCACCGCATCGGCCGGTGACGGGGGGAGGGGGCTGCCGGGTCACCTGTGACACGGTACCGGTACCCTGTGACACACAGCGGAGCGGCACCCCCGGAGGAGCGGCATGACCACCAGCGCAGAGATCGACGCCGTGATCGAGGGCCAGACCGTCCCGGTGCTGTTCCTGGCCACCGTGGCCGCCCACCCTGATCAGGTGGCGCTGCGGTGGAAGGCGGCCGACGACAGCTGGCACGAGCTCACCTACGCCGCTTACGCCGATCAGGTGGCCCGGGTCGCCGCCGGGTTGGCCGCCCTGGGCCTGGGCCCGGGAGACCGGCTGCTGCTGATGCTGCGCAACCGGCCCGAGTTCCACGTGCTCGACACGGCCGCCCTGTTCCTGGGGGCCACCCCGGTGTCGATCTACAACTCGTCGTCACCCGACCAGATCGAGTACCTGGCCAACGACGCGGCGGTGAAGCTGGCCGTGGTGGAAGACCGCGGCTTCTACCAGTCGCTGTCGAAGGTCCGTCAGGGCATCCCCAGCCTGCAGGCCGTCGGCGTGGTCGACGGCACCGGCCTGGACGACTCGGCCGGGGTCGACGCCACCTTCGCCCAGCTCCTGGCCCACGACCCGATCGACCTCCAGGCCGCGTCCACCACGGCCGAGCCGGGCGATCTCATCACGCTGATCTACACCTCGGGCACCACCGGCCCGTCCAAGGGCGTCATGCTCGATCACCGCAACGTGTGCTGGACGATCGAGTGCCTGCGCCGGGCCATGGAGATCGACGACCTCACCGGCAAGCGGATGGTCAGCTACCTGCCGATGGCCCACATCGCCGAGCGGGTCACCAGCCACTACCAGGGCCTGGCCAACGCCATCGAGGTCACCTGCTGCCCCGACGTCACCCAGTTCGCCGCCTACGCCGGCGAGGTCCACCCCCACATCATGTTCGGGGTGCCCCGGGTGTGGGAGAAGATCCACGCCGGGGTGTCGGCCGCCCTGGCCGCCGACCCCGACAAGGAGAAGGCGGTGCGGGAGGCGGTGGAGATGGCCGGCCCCATCCGGGATCGGATGACGTGGGGCACGGCCACCGCCGAAGACCTCACGAACTACGAGTTCCTCGACGCCGTCGCCTTCTCCACCATCCGGGGCCTGGTGGGGCTCGACCAACTGATCGTGGCCATCACCGGTGCCGCCCCCATCCCGGCCGAGCTGCTGTCCTGGTTCCGCACCATCGGGGTGCCGCTGTCGGAGATCTACGGCCTGTCCGAGACCTGCGGGCCCATGACCTGGGCCCCCTACCTGGTCAAGCCGGGCTCGGTCGGCCCGGCCTGCCCCGGCATCGAGGTGCGCCTCGACGACGACGGCGAGGTGCTGTGCCGGGGCGGCAACATCTTCCGGGGCTACCTGAACCAGCCGGAGAAGACGGCCGACGTGCTCGATGCCGACGGCTGGTTCCGCTCGGGCGACATCGGCGTGCTCGACGGCGACGGCTACCTCCGCATCGTCGACCGCAAGAAGGAGCTGATCATCACGGCCGGGGGCAAGAACCTGTCGCCGGCCAACCTGGAAGCGGCACTGAAGACGATCCCGCTCGTCGGGCAGGCCTGCGCCATCGGCGACAACCGGCCGTTCGTGTCGGCCCTGGTGGTGCTCGACCCCGACGTCGCCCCGTCGTGGGCGGCCCGCAACGGGATCCCCTACACCACGCTGGAGGCGCTCGCCGCCGATCCGGCCGTGGTGGCCGCCATCGAGGCCGAGGTCGACCGGGTGATGGGCGAGTTCAACAACGCCGAGCGGGTGAAGAAGGTGAAGGTGCTGGGCGAGGAGTGGCTGCCCGACACCGACCTGCTGACCCCCACGTCCAAGCTGAAGCGGCGGGGCGTCCACGCCCGCTACGCCGAGGAGATCGAGTCCCTGTACGCCTGAGGGCGCCCTTCGGGCGCCTTGGGTTCGCCTTCGGCGAACACCTGAGGCAGGGACCGCCGCCCGCTCGGGCCAGGCGGTGAGCCACTCCTCGAGCTGGGTCGGTTCCATGGGGCGCCCCAGGTGGAATCCCTGGATCAGGTCGCAGCCCAGGGCGGCCAGCAGCTCCAGGTCGGCCGCCTCCTCCACCCCTTCGGCCACGGTGCGGGCCCCCAGGGCGTGGGCCAGCTCGATCACACCCTGCACGAGCACCGCGCCCTCCTCGGAGCGGCGCAGGGCATCCACGTAGCTCTTGTCGATCTTGACCAGGGTGAAGGGCACATCGCGCAGGTGGCCGAGGCCGGCGGCCCCGGTGCCGAAGTCGTCGATGGCCACCCGCATGCCGGCCCGCCGGAACTGGTCGAGCTGATCGTGCATCCAGTTCGGATCGTCGAGGAAGGTCGACTCGGTGAGCTCGGCCGTCACGTACCGGGGGTCGAGGCCGGAGGCGGTCACCACCCCGATCAGGCGCTCGGCCTCGCCGGCCAGCTCCAGCTGGCGGGCCGACACGTTCACGCTCACGCTCAGGGCGCCGGCGTCGTCGGGGCGCAGCTGGTGCCACCGGTGGACCTGGCGGCAGGCCTCGCCCATCACCCACCGGCCCACCTCAACGATCAGGCCGGAGCGTTCGGCCAGGGGGATGAAGGTGGCGGGGGAGATCGGGCCCCGCTCGGGATGGACCCACCGCAGCAGGGCCTCGACCTCTTCCACCACGCCGGTGCCGAGGGCCACGATGGGCTGGTAGACGAGGCGGAGCTCGCCCCGTTCGGCCGCCCCCACCAGGTCCGAGCCGAGCTCGAACCGTTCCGTGGCCGTCACCCGCATCATCGACTCGTAGACCCGGATGGGCTCGACGGGGTTGCCCTTGGCCGCTCCCAGGGCCAGGGCGACCTGGTCGAGCAGGTCGCTGGCCACGGCCCGGCGATCGCCGGTGAGGGTCATGCCCACCGACACGGCCAGCGTCACCTGTCGCTCGCCAACGTCGAAGGGATGCTCGAACAGCGCTGCCACCCGGCGGGCCATGGCCACCAGAGCCTTGGGGTGGTCGGCCACGGTGGCCACGCCGAACTCGTTGCCGCCGAGGCGGGCCAGCACGTCGGTGGCCCGCAGGCAGGAGCGCAGGCGGGCCGCCACCGACTGGAGCAACTCGTCGCCCCGCTCGAAGCCGATCGACTCGTTGACCTGACGGAAGTCGTTCAGATCGAGGTGGATGACCCCCAGGTACTCCTGGCGGGACAGGGTCTGCAGCCGCTGCTGGAGCTCGAAGTGGAGGGTGGTGCGGGTGGCCAGGCCGGTGAGGCCGTCGTAGAGGGACTGCTTGCGCAGGGCCTGCTCCAGCTGACGCTGCTCGGTGCGGTCGGTCCACGTCATCACCCAGGCGTCGCCGGTGGCCTGCGCCGTCTCCGGCGGGACGTCGGACAGCGTGGCCTCCACCAGCCGGGTGCGCCGGGTCTGGGTGTGGACCTCCAGCTCCACCGTCTCCTGCACCATCCGCTCCTTGCGGTTGTCGAGGAACGACTCGAGCACGGGGCGGTAGGTGGCGGTGATCAGCTCGGGGAGGCGGACCCCCACCAGATCGGCCGGCTCGTGGCCCAGGTGGCCCCGCACCGACGGCGAGATCCAGTTGATCGTGAGGTCGGGCCCGAGGGCCACGAAGACGTCACGGGCGTTGTCCACCAGGGCCCGGAAGCGGGCGGCGGTGGCCTGGTCGGGGGCGCGGCGGGCTGTCGTCCCGTCCGGTCCGGACGATCCTCGGCCAGGCGGCGGCGCCGGAGATCCCACGCCCTCACGATCGGCTCGTCAGAGCGACTTGTGAGGTCCGTCAAAATCTGGTCGGAGGCCCCACAAGCACCGGCTGGACTAGCGGTTTTCCCAGTTCATGGGCTCGTGGGTGAGGAATCCGGCCATGGCCCGGCGCGAGTCCTCGGTGAGGCTGGTGAGGATCTGGTTGCGGTTCTCGAGGTCGATGCCGGCCTGGAGGGAGTTGGTCTCCAGGTTGGACCACATGACCTCCTTGGTCATCCAGACCCCCATCGGGCTGTTGGCGGCGATCAGCTCGGCCGTCTTCATGGCCTCCTCGACGATGGCGTCGTCGTCCACCACCCGGCTCACCAGGCCCAGCTTGTCGGCCTCGGCGGCATCGAACACCCGGCCGGTGAGCATCAGCTCCCAGGCCCGGGAGGCGCCGATGAGGCGGGGCAGCATCCACGACACGCCGATGTCGCAGCCGGAGATCCCGAGGCGGATGAAGGCGGTGCCGAACTTGGCCGAGCGGGTGCAGATGCGCACGTCGCTGGCCAGGGCGATGGCGAACCCGCCGCCGGCCGCCGCCCCGTTGACGGCGGCGATGATCGGCTGGCGGACCGAGCGCATGTGGGGCACCAGACGGGCGATGAACTGCTGGGTGGCCATGCCCTGCTGGGGCCGGCCCTCGTTCTCGGTGCCGGGGATGGCGCCGAAGCCGGTGAGGTCGAGCCCGGCGCAGAAGCCGCGGCCGGCGCCGGTGATGATGGCGACCCGGATGCTGTGGTCGGCGTGGATCGTGTCGAGGGCGCCGTGCAACTCGTCCACCAGCTCGTAGGTGAGGGCGTTGAGCCGCTCCGGTCGGTTCAGGGTGATCTGGGCGATTCCCGGCTTCGGGGTGGTGATCTCGACGCATGCCATGCCGGGATCCTAGGTTGGGGCGGCCGCCGGCTCCTCTTTGCGGCGTGCACCGCGGCGGTTCCCGTGTCTGCGCCCGGCCAGCCGGTTCAGAGGCTCGTGAGCGGCTTGGCCAGCTTGATCCGGCTCGCGTGGGCCGGGTCGGCCAATGCGGTCATGGCTGTGTCGTAGTCCGGGCAGGGAGTAGACCTCGCCGTCGTCGGTCACCAGGAGGAAGCGGTCGAGGCGGGCCAGGAAGGCCCGGTCGTGGCTCACCGCCACCACGGTTCCCTGGAAGCCGTCGAGGGCTCGCTCCAGCGCCTGGGAGGAGTCGATGTCGAGGTTGTCGGTGGGCTCGTCGAGCAACAGCACGTTGCGACCCTCCAGCTCCAGGCACAGGATCTCCAGCCGGGCCTTCTCGCCGCCGGAGAGGGTGTCGAACTCCTGCCGGGCCTGGGCGGCCAGGCCGTAGCGGGCCAGGCTCTTCATGGCGCGCTCGTCGTCGCCCACCCGCTCCCGGGCCATGTCGAACACGTCGCGACCGAGGAAGTCGGGGCGGTCGTTGATCTGGGTGAACATCCCGACCGAGGTACGGGGGCCGAGCGTGACCGTGCCGTCGCTCGGCTGCTCCTCGCCCGACAGGGCCCGCAGCAGGTGGCTCTTGCCCGTGCCGTTGGGGCCGATCAGGCCGAGGCGCTCACCGAAGTGCACCTCGTCGTCGAAGGGGAAGAACAGGCCGTCGATGCCTACGCCATCGAGCTTGAGCACCCGGCGGGCCGAGTCGGCCCCCCGGAGGTTCACGTGGATGTGCTGGTCGGGGATCGGGGGCGGCGGCGGGCCCGCCTTCACGAACCGCTCCCACCGGGTCTCGGCGGCGTTGGCCTTGGTGGCGTTCTTGAAGTTCTGGGCCGCCCGCTGCTTCATCACCTTCATGTGGTGGAACAGGCGGCGCTCCTCGTCGTTCCATCGCTTCAGGGCGTCGCCCAGGAGGCGCTGGCGGTGCTCGCGGGCCTCGGGAAAGGTGGCGTAGGAGCCGCCGTGGATCCAGCAGGTGGAGCCCTCCAGCACGATGAGCTTGGTGGCGCACCGCTCCAGCAGGATCCGGTCGTGGCTCACCATCAGGATCGTGCTGGGGCAGGCCAGGAGTTGATCCTCCAGCCAGGCCCGGGTGGGCACGTCGAGGTAGTTGTCGGGCTCGTCCAGCAGGAGCACGTCGGCCCCGGCGTTGAGCAGCACGTCGAGCACGAGCCGTTTGCGCTCCCCGCCTGACAGCTCGCCCACCAGGCGGGTCGACACGTCGTCGACCGTGCTCTTCACGCTGCGCTCCACCGAAGCGGCCCACTGGGTCTCCAGCTCATAGCCGCCGAGGTCGCCCCAGTTGGTGAGGGCCTCGGCATAGCCCATGCCGTCGTCGGTGCCCTCGGCCATGGCCCGCTCGGCCGCCACCAGGGCGAGGCCGGCGGTGCGCAGCTCGGGTCGGGCCACCTCCAGCAGCATCTCGCGCAGGGTGTCGGTGGGTCGGGCCATCCCGACGTCCTGGGTCATCGACAGCACGGTGCCGGTGACCGCGGCCTCGCCGACGTCGGCTTGGAGCATGCCCGCCAGGATCCGCAGGATCGTGCTCTTGCCCACCCCGTTGGGCCCGACGATGGCGGCGTGGTCGCCCGGTGAGACCCCGAAGCTGAGGTCGAAGAACAGCGAGTCCCGCCCCGGGGGGGCGTACTCGAGACCGGACACGACGATGCTGCTCACCCTGCCAGCATGCCCGCCCGGCTGGCTCGCCCGGGCCCTTTGGGAGCCGGGCCCCGCCGGGAACTAGGTTTGGGCCCCTGCACCCCAGCACCGGATCTCGGGAGGAAGCCATGGCCGACGGCGACAAGGAACGCAAGACCCACGGCGGCACGTTGGCCGCCCATGCGCTCAAGGCGGCCGGGGTGGAGGTGGTGTTCACCCTCTCCGGTGGTCACGTGATGGCCATCTACGACGGCTGCCTCGACGTGGGCATCAAGGTGGTCGACGTCCGCCACGAGCAGGCGGCGGTGCACGCCGCCGACGCCTGGGCCCGCCTTCACCCGGGCAAGGTGGGCGTGGCCATCGTCACCGCCGGCCCCGGCGTGACCGACGGCGTGACCGGGGTGGCCAACGCCTGGCGGGCCAACTCGCCGATCCTGGTGTTCGGTGGCCAGGGCCCGTTCAACATGCTGCGGCGGGGCTCGCTGCAGGAGATGGACCACGTGTCGATGATGCGGCCCATCACCAAGTGGGTCGACGCCTGCTATCAGACCGAGCGGATCGGGGAGTACGTGGAGGCCGGCATCCGGGCGGCGCTGTCGGGTGTGCCGGGCCCGGCGTTCCTGGAGATCCCGATCGACGTGCTGGCCGGCCGGGTCGACATCGACAAGGTGGGCGTGCCCCGCTTCCGCGACTACCGGGTGGCCAGCGCGGCGGCCCCCGACCTGATCACCGAGGCGGTGGCCCTGCTGGCGGCGGCCGAGCGGCCCATGGTGATGGCCGGTACCTCGCTCAAGTGGTCGGAAGGCGGGCCGGCCCTCCAGCGGTTCGTGGAGGCCACCCACATCCCGTGCTTCACCAACGGCATGGGCCGGGGCCAGCTGTCGATGGACCACCCCCAGTTCTTCAACCGGAGCCGCAAACAGTCGCTCGACGGCTCCGACCTGGTGATCCTGGCCGGCACCCCGCTCGACTTCCGCATGGGCTACGGCCGGGCCATCAAGCCCGACGCCAGGATCATCCAGCTCGATCTCGACGAGACCCTGATCGGCCAGAACCGGGCCGTCGACGTGGGCCTGGTGGGCAACCTGGGGGCCAACCTCGACGCCCTGCTCGACGCCATCGGCGAGTCGGGCAAGGTCTTCGACTTCAGCGACTGGTCGGCCACCCTACGGGCGGTGGAGGTGCAGGCCGAGGATGCGCTGGCCGCCCAGCTCCTGTCGGACGAGGTGCCGATCGACCCCCTGCGGCTGGCCAAGGAGATCGCCGACGTGATCGCCGAGGACGACACGATGATCGTGATCGGCGACGGGGGCGACATCGTGGCCCAGAGCTCGAAGGTCATCAAGGTCCCGCCCCAGGGCACATGGATGGACCCCGGCCCTCTGGGCACGCTGGGCGTGGGCATGCCGTTCGCCCTGGCCGCCCAGCTGGCCCACCCCGACCGTCGGGTGCTGATCATCTACGGCGACGGCTCGTTCGGGCTCAACGGCTTCGAGTTCGACACCGCCGTGCGCTTCGGCCTGCCCATCGTGGGCGTGCTGGGCAACGACGCGGCGTGGGGCCAGATGATCCGGCCCCAGGCCACCGTGTACGGCCAGGACCGGATCGTGGCCACCGAGCTCAACATGACCCGGTACGACAAGGTGGTGGAGGCCCTGGGCGGCCACGGCGAGCACGTCACCACCCCCGACCAGATCGGGCCGGCCCTGCGCCGCGCCCTGGCCTCGGGCAAGCCGGCCCTCGTCAACGTCGAGATGCGCCAGGACCGGGGCGCCATGAAGGGTTCCACCTACGTGTAGCCCTCACCCCCGGCCGGAAATGCCGGGCGGAGCAGGGGTCGCCGGGCCATGCTGGTCGGGATGGAGTGCCTGCCCGAGCTGGTGGAGACACCGCGGCTGACGCTGCGGCTGTGGGCGGCGAGGGACGCCCCGGCGCTCCACGCCGCCGTGGTCACCAGCATCGAGCACCTGCGGCCGTGGATTCCCTGGATCGGCCACGAGCCGCTGACGATCGCCGACCGGGAAGCCCTCATCACCGAGTGGCGCCACGCCTGGCTCGATGGCGGCGACGCCATCTACGGCGTCTTCGCCCGGGGCGGCGAGGATGACGGCGAGGTGGTGGGTGGCACCGGCCTGCACCGCCGCATCGGTGCCGGAGGGCTGGAGATCGGCTACTGGATCCACGTCGACCACGTGGGCCAGGGCTACGCCACCGAGCTGGCGCTGGCCCTCACCGGTGCCGGCCTGGCCGTTCCCGGCGTCCACCGCATCGAGATCCACCACGATCAGGCCAACGTCATCAGTGGCCGGGTGCCCCAACGCCTGGGGTACACCTTCGTGGCGGCCACCGACCGGGAGCGGGTGGCGCCGGCCGAGAGCGGTGTCAGCTGGACCTGGCGGATGACGGCGGCCGATTGGGCCCGCCGGGCGGCCGGGGCCTGCTAGCTCCGCTGGTAGCGGCCGGGGTCGACCTCGCGGGCTTCGCCCCGGGCCAGCATGCGATCGAGGTGGAGGCGGGCGGTGCGGGCCTCGACGATGGCCACGAACGGCCAGTCGACGTGGGGCCGGTACACGAAGCGGTGCTCGGCCATCTCGTCCAGGCTGCGGGGCTCGGCCAGGTACTCGAGCATGGCCTGGTGGCGGCGGTCGATCACGGTGTGGAACGTGTCGATCAGCTCGAGGAAGGCCGGCCGCCCGTCGACGATGCCCCGGTGGTGGAAGGTCACGTACCACCGGGCCTCCACCTCCCGGGCCCGGGCGATGCTGGCCTCGAACTGCTCCAGGTCCGACCAGGCGTCGCCGTAGTAGGGGCCGAACCCGGTCAGGTCGATGTCGGACAGGAAGAACACGCCGTCCATGAGGAACCCGCTGTGGCCCCTGGTGTGGCCGGGTAGGTGGATCGCCTCCACCGTCACCCCGCCCCCCAGGTCGAACACGTGGCCGTCGCCGAAGCCCTGGGCGTCGGGCCGGCCGGTGTAGTAGAACTCCTCCTCCACCGTGGCCCCCCAGCTCTCGGCCAGCTCGCCGCTGAAGCCGTAGATGGCCATCAGCCCGTCGAGGGAGCGGGCCGCCAGCAGGTCGTCGTGGTGGATGTGGACCCGGGCCGAGGCCAGGAGCCCGTTGCCGGCCACGTGGTCCTCGTGGCCATGGGAGTTGATCACGGCGTCGACCGGTTTCGGGGCCCCGCCCCGCTGGACCACGGTGACCGACGGGTCGATCAGGGCGTTCTCGGCCGCCCCCTCGATCAGCAGCGAGTTGCCCGACGGGTAGAGCCCGTTGTCCGGCCCCACCAGCACCGACACCGTGGGGGTGAGACGGACCTGGGATTCGCCCCAATCGGCCACGGGACGGTCTCCGGCGGCATCCCGGGTGGAGGTGATGGGAGTCGAGGTCACAGCGGACAAGGCTAGGCGCTGCCGGGGTTGCAGCGCCTGCCGACGGGGTTGGGGCCCCGGCGGCGATGGGTCTGGGGCGCAGCCCCAGGAATAGAAGGCGCTGCCGGGGTTGCAGCGCCTGCCGACGGGGTTGGGGCCCCGGCGGCGATGGGTCTGGGGCGCAGCCCCAGGAATAGAAGGCGCTGCCGGGGTTGCAGCGCCTGCCGACGGGGTTGGGGCCCCGGCGGCGATGGGTCTGGGGCGCAGCCCCGGGAAAGCGGGCGCTGGTGAAGTAGCACCCCCAATGGTGTCGGCACCGGCGGATCTGCGCGAGGCTAAGGGCGTGACGACAGATCTGATCTGGTCCGAGATCCCGGTGCTGCGGCGGCCTCTCCTGCTGGTCGCCTTCGAGGGGCAGTTCGACGCGGCCAAGGCCGCCACCAACGCCCTGAGCTGGATCAGCGACCACGCCACCCAGTCGTCGGCCGTCGCCGAGATCGACCCCGAGCGCTACTTCGACTTCCAGGAGGTGCGGCCGAACGTCCGCATCGCCGCCGACGGCAACCGGGTGATCGACTGGCCCAAGACCACGGTGAGCGCCGCCCGAACCGACTCCATGCGGGATCTGGTGGTGATGACCGGCATCGAGCCCCACCTCCGCTGGCGGAGCTTCGCCGACCACGTGGTGGAGGTGGCCCGGCGCAGCGGCTGCGAGATGGTGGTGACCGTCGGCGCCTTCAATGCCATGGTGCCCCACACCCGCCCTTTCGGCGTCACCGCCTCGGCCGTCCACCCCGAGCTGGTGCGGCGCCTCAGCCTGTCCCGCCCCACCTACGAGGGCCCCACCGGCCTGGTCGGCGTGATCAGCGAGCGGGTGGAGCGGGCCAGCATCCCCGCCATCTCGCTGCGGGTCTCGGTGCCCCACTACGTGCCCGGCCCGCCCAACCCCAAGGCCACCCGGGCCCTGCTCCGCCGGCTCCAGCAGACCACCGGGGTCACCACCTCCTACGAGGACCTCGACAAGGAGGTCAGCGAGTGGACGAACCGGGTGGACCAGGCGGTGGCGGCCGACGACGAGAGCCAGGCCTACGTGGCCCACCTGGAGCGTCAGGTCGACAGCCGGGAGGAGCTGCTGCCCTCGGGCGACGACCTGGCCGCCGAGCTGGAGGCCTTCCTGCGGGACCAGCGTCCCGAGGGACCCGGCGGTGACGCGGCCGGCGGTGACGCGGCCGGCGGCTCCGAGCCGGGCGGGGAATCAGGCGAGGGGGCCGGCGGAGAAAACTGAGCCCGCCACCTGGCGCAGCCAGTGGTCGGCCAGCACCAGCAGGGCCATGGCCTCCACGATGGGCACGGCCCGGGGCAGCACGCACGGGTCGTGACGGCCGTGGGCGGCCAGGGTGGTGGCCTGTCCCGAGGTGGTGACGGTCTTCTGCTCGGTGGCGATGGTGGCCGTGGGCTTGAACGCCACCCGGCACACGATGTCGGCCCCGTTGGAGATCCCGCCCTGGATCCCGCCCGACCGGTTGGCGGTGGGCGTGGGCCGGCCGTCGGGCCCCGGCTCGAACGGGTCGTTGTGGGCCGACCCGGTGAGGCGGGTGCCGGCGAAGCCGCTGCCCACCTCGAAGCCCTTGGCCGCCGGCAGCGACAGCATGGCCTTGGCCAGCTCGGCGTCGAGCTTGTCGAACACCGGCTCGCCCAGGCCGGCCGGCACGTTGCGGGCGACCATGGTGACCACCCCGCCCAGCGAGTCGCCCTGGCGGCGGGCGTCCTCGATGGCCTCGGTGATGCGGGCGGCGGCGGCCGGGTCGGGGCAGCGGGTGGGGTCGGCCTCCACCTGGGCCAGCGTCACCTCGCCGGCCTCGACGTCGGCCACGATCCCGTGGACCTCGCTCACCCAGCCCAGCACCTCGATGCCGGCCGCCCGGGCCAGGAGCTGGCGGGCCACGGCCCCCGCCGCCACCCGCCCGATCGTCTCCCGGGCCGAGGCCCGGCCCCCGCCCCGGTGGTCCCGCACCCCGTACTTGGCGGCGTAGGTCCAGTCGGCGTGGCTGGGGCGGTAGACGTCCTTCAGGTGGTCGTAGGCGCCAGGGCGCTGGTCGGCGTTGGTCACCGTCATGGCGATCGGGGTGCCGGTGGTGAGGCCCTCGTACAGGCCCGACAGCACCTGCACGGTGTCGCTCTCGGCCCGCTGGGTCACCAGGCGGCTCTGGCCCGGCCGGCGCCGGTCGAGGTCCCGTTGGATGTCTTCCACGCCGAGGGGGAGACCGGCGGGGCAGCCGTCCACCACCGCCCCCACCGCCACCCCGTGCGACTCCCCGAAGGTGGTCAGGCGGAAGATCTGGCCGAACGAGCTGCTCACCCGGTCCAGCGTAGAGCCCGACCCCCCTGTATTCTGACGTGGAGATGGATGCCGTACGTGACACTCAGCTGCCCTACGGCATCCGCGGCACCCGTACCGGTGCAGCGCCGTCCAGGCCCGCCTCCGGGTCTGGATCGACCAGGACCTGTGCACCGGTGACGGGCTGTGCACCGATCATGCCCCCAGCGTGTTCGCCCTGCTGGAAGACGGCATCGCCTACGTGGTGGAAGACGGCCAGGTGCTGCACGACCCGGGCGGCCCGACCCAGCTGGCGGTGGTGGTCCCCTCCCAGGAGGAGAACGTGATCCACGCCGCCGCCGAATGCCCCGGCGAGTGCATCTTCATCGAGCTCGACGAGGTCCCTGCCATCGAGGGTTAGCGGCAACCCTCCGGGTTGCGTCGCGTTGCCTTTGGCGAACACCGGGCAGGCGCTACCGTTCCGGCCATGGCGCTTCAGCACAAGATCCTGCTCGACGAGTCGGAGATGCCGACCCGGTGGTACAACATCATCCCCGACCTCCCCGCGCCCCCGCCGCCGCCCCTCCACCCGGGCACCCGGGAGCCGGTCGGCCCGGAGGATCTGGCCCCCCTGTTCCCGATGGCGCTCATCCTGCAGGAGGTGTCGGGCGACAGCTACATCGACATCCCCGACGAGGTGCAGGACATCTACCGCCTGTGGCGGCCTTCCCCGCTCTACCGGGCCCACCGGCTGGAGAAGGCGCTGGGCACCCCGGCCCACATCTACTACAAGTACGAGGGCGTGAGCCCCGCCGGGTCCCACAAGCCCAACACGGCCGTACCCCAGGTGTACTACAACGCCCAGGAAGGGGTCCGGAAGCTCACCACCGAGACCGGAGCCGGCCAATGGGGCACCGCCCTGGCCTTCGCCTGCGCCCTGTTCGGTCTGGAGTGCGAGATCTGGCAGGTCCGGGCCTCGTACGACCAGAAGCCGTACCGCAAGGCCCTGATCGAGACGTTCGGGGCCACCGTGCACCCCAGCCCCTCGGTGCTCACCGAGTCCGGCCGGCGGGTGCTGGCAGCCGACTCCCAGAGCCCCGGAAGCCTCGGCATCGCCATCTCCGAGGCGGTCGAGGTGGCGGCCCAGGACCCCGAGATCCGCTATGCCCTCGGCAGCGTGCTCAACCACGTGCTGTTGCACCAGACGATCATCGGTGAGGAGGCCCTCCTCCAGCTGGCCAAGGTGGGGGAGACGCCCGACCTGATCGTGGGCTGCACCGGCGGCGGGTCGAACTTCGCCGGGCTCTCGTTCCCGTTCCTGCGGGAGAAGATGGCCGGCCGGATGGACCCCATCATCCGGGCGGTGGAGCCGGCGGCCTGCCCGTCGCTGACCAAGGGCGTGTACGCCTACGACTTCGGCGACACGGCCGGGCTCACCCCGCTGATGAAGATGCACACCCTGGGCCACGACTTCATCCCCGACCCGATCCACGCCGGCGGCCTGCGCTACCACGGCATGTCGCCCCTCATCTCCCACATCTACGAGCTGGGGTTGATCGAGGCCGAGGCCATCCACCAGACCGAATGCTTCGACGCCGGCGTGCAGTTCGCCCGCTGCGAGGGCATCGTGCCCGCTCCCGAGCCCACCCACGCCCTGGCCGCCACGGTGCGGGCGGCGCTGGAGGCCAAGGAGACGGGCGAGGAGAAGGTGATCCTCACCGCCCTGTGCGGTCACGGCCTGCTCGACATGGCCGCCTACGACCGCTACTTCTCCGGCGACATGGCCGACTCCGACTACCCCGAGGACCGGGTGCAGGATGCGCTGAGCCGACTGCCCTCAGTGGATGGGTAGACTCCCCTCCGGATGAAACTGCCCTTCCGCGGCCGCCCCGAGGGCGACGACGACTACGACTACGACGACGAGGACGAAGAGTTCGACCCCGTCGTCATCCCCCGTCGTACCGGGCCGGTGCTGGGTGGTCTCGCGCCGCCCGAGCCGCTGGGCGGCCTCCGTCCCGAGCACGTCCGGCCCGATCACGGCCAGCGTCCGTACCCCGAGGCACCACCGTCGTCGCGGACCACCCGTCTCGGCGTGCCGCCCCCGGTGAACCCCCGCCGGATCGACGCCCCGCCCCCTGCTCCCCGCTCCGAGCGGTCGGTCCCGCCGCCCGCCCCGGAATGGAGCGACCCGGCGGCGCCCTCGATCTTCCAGTCGGTGCCCACGGCCCCCCGCACGATGCCGGCGCCGGCCCCCCAGCCGGCACCCGCTCCCCAGTCCATGCCCGCCGCGGCCCCTGCCTCGGACCGGCTGCTGCTCCCGAGCCGGCCGGTGCCGCAACCACGGCGCAGGGGGGCCGGCTCCGACCTGACCGGGCTCCTGGCCGACGAGGCGCCGCCGACCGCTCCCAGGGAGCGGGAGGAGGCCGTGACGGCCGAAGAGTTCTCCCGGGAGCTCGAGCGGATCCAGCGGGTGGAGTCGGGGGCCGAGCAGCGCAGCGCCTGGGCCTACCTGGGTCTGCTCAGCGTTCTGTTCCTCCTGGTGGTGGGATTCGGCTACGGTTGCAGCGGCCGGTTCACGGAGGCCGATCCGATCGCCCCGGCCGACATGTTGAGCACCGCCGAGCCGGTACGGCTGGTGGTGAGGGTCGAGGGTGATCTGGTGACGCTGAGCGGGGCCATGCCCGACCAGGCCTCGTTCGACCGCCTGCGCCAGATCGCTGCCGGTATCTACGGCGAAGGCAACGTGGTCAACAACCTTACGATCGATTCCACCACCACCTTCGACGACGGCACCCTGCGGATGGTGGGCCAGGCGCTCACCGACGACGAGCGTCCGAAGTCGTTCCAGGAAGACGTGCTCGACGCCTTCGACCTCGACGAGCGGGGCTACGAGGTGGGCGCGGTGGAGACCGTGCTCACGCCGGTGCAGGCCACGGTGTCGATCGACGGCACCAACGTCAGCCTGAGCGGCACCCTGCCCGACCCGGATGCCGTGGCCACCCTCACCACCATCGCCGGCGAGACGTGGGGCACGTCGGCCCTGAACGCCACCGCCCTCGCCGCCGGCGAGTCCACCTGGGACGGCGGCCAGATCCGGCTGGCCGGCACCGTCGTCTCGACCGACCCCCGGGTCGCCGCCTTCACCGCCCTCGTGGCCGAGCGGATCGGTACCAAGGTCCTGGTGGACACCTCGGGCCTGGCCCCCGGCGACGCCCCGGCCGCCATCGACACGGCCCAGACCACGATCGAGACGCTGCTGGCGTCGTCGCCCATCAAGTTCGCACCCGACTCGGCCGAGATCGACACCGCCAGCGACGCCGTGCTGGTGCAGCTGGCGGCGGCCCTGGGTCAGGTGCCGAACACGGCGGCGGAGCTGGTGGGCCACACCGACAGCCAGGGCGACGACACCCGCAATCTTCAGCTCTCCGAAGACCGGGCCAAGGCGGTGATGCAGCGCCTGATCGACCTGGGCGTCCTGCCCACCCGCCTGACGGCCCGGGGGGAGGGCGAGTCGAACCCGCTCGGCGACAACGACACCGAGGCGGGCCGGGCCCTCAACCGCCGGATCGACTTCAACCTTCAGGGGGCGGCTCCGGCCACACCGGCCACCACCGCCCCGGCCGCCCCTGGCAGCACCTCCACCACGGCCTGACCCCGTTCGGATCGACCAGGGCCGTCAGCCCTGCCATTATGTGTGCCGATTCCACTCCAGGGGGTTGGTATGAACGGTTTGGACAACGACGCGTTCAACGTGGTGATGCTGCTGTTCCGTTTGGGCATGGGCCTGACGTTCGCGCTGCACGGCTACGCCAAGATGTTCAAGGGGGGTCGGATCGCCGGCACCGGGGCCTGGTTCGACAGCATCGGGATGAAGCCGGGCCGGGTGCACGCCATGATGGCATCGATCACCGAGCAGGCCAGCGGCCTGCTGCTGGCGGTGGGTCTGTTCACCCCGTTCGCCGCCGCCGCCGTGGTGGGCGTGATGCTGGTGGCCGGCTGGGTGGTCCACCGCTCGTCGGGCTTCCTGATCACGGGCAACGGCTGGGAATACACCTTCGTCACCGCCATGATGGCGGTGGTGATCGGGGCCCTCGGCCCGGGCGAGATCTCGCTCGACAGCGCCTTCGGCATCGCCGACGATCTGAACGGCTGGGTGGGCCTGGGTATCGCCCTGATCCTCGGCCTGGCCGGCGGCGTGGCCCAGCTGGCCCTGTTCTACCGCCCGGCCCCCGCCGCGGCCGCCGCCGCATAGTGGACGGAACCCGGAGCAACCCGAAGGGTTGCCGGGTTCCCTCACATATCCAGCAGGCCGAAGGCTTCGTTGTGGTCGGTACGGAGCTGCACCTTCTGGACCTTCCCCATGGCGTTGCGGGGTAGCTCGTCCACGAAGATGTAGGCCTTCGGCTGCTTGAACCGGGCGATGCGATCGTCGAGGGCGTCGCGCAGGTCGATCTCGGTGAGGCCGGGGTCGGTGGCCACCACGAAGGCCACCACGCCCTCCCCCAGGTCGGGATGGGGAAGGCCCACCACCGCCGACTCGGCCACGCCGGGCACCTCGTCGAGCAGGAGCTCGACCTCTTTGGGGTACACGTTGTAGCCGCCGGAGATGATCATGTCGCTGGAGCGGCCCACCAGGGTCAGGCGGCCGTCGGGTGCCATCGACCCGATGTCGCTGGTGCGGAAGAAGCCGTCGACCGTCATCTCGGCCGCCGTCTTCTCCGGCTGCTGCCAGTAGCCGCAGAACACGTTGGGCCCCTTGACCTGCACCTTGCCCACGGCGTCGGGGGGCAGCAGGGCATCGTCGTCGTCGACCACCCGCAGCTCCACCTTCGGCAGGGCGTAGCCGACAGTGCCGGCGACCTTGGCGTCTTCGGGCGGGTTGGAGGTGATGATGCCGGTCTCGGTCATCCCGTAGCGTTCGCAGATCGTGTGGCCGGTGCGTTGGGTGAACTCGTGGAACACCGTGGGGGTGAGCGGGGCCGACCCGGAGATGAACAGCCGCACGCTGGCACACTCGGCCGCCCCGAAATCGGGCTCGGCCAGGAGGCGGCTGTAGAACGTGGGCACACCCATCACGACGGTGGCCCGGGGCAGCTGGGGCCGCAGGGTGTTCACGTCGAAGCTGGGGAGGAAGATCACCTCGGAGGCGTTGAGGATGGCGCAGTGGAGGGCCACGAACAGGCCGTGCACGTGGTAGATGGGCAGCGCGTGCAGAAGTACGTCGCCCTCCCGCCAGCGCCAGATGCCGTGGAGGGCGAGGGCGTTGCTGGCCAGGTTGTTGTGGGTGATCATCGCCCCCTTCGACCGGCCGGTGGTGCCCGAGGTGTAGAGCATGCAGGCCAGGTCGTCGGGGTCGCGCTTGACGATGTGGTTCCAGCCCGGCACCTGGCTGGCCGCCTCGCCCAGGGTGCCGTTGCCCTTGGTGCCGAGGGAGAAGGCGCGGGTGACGCCGGCGATGTCGGCCACCGGCTGCAGCTTGGCCGCCCGGCCCGGGGCGAACACGAAGGCGGCGGCTTCGGTGTCGGCCAGGAAGTAGCCCACCTCCTCCGCCGTGTAGGCCGAGTTCAGCGGCACATAGACGAAGCCGGCCCGCAGGCAGGCGAAGTAGAGCGCGACGGCATCGGCCGACTTGTCGATCTGGACCACGATCCGGTCGCCCACCTGCACGCCTTCGTCGAGAAGGACGGCGGCGAAGGCGGCGCTGCGACGATCGATGTCGGCGTAGCTGTAGCTGGCCTCATCGGGGATCGTGAGGAAAGGTTCGTAGTAGGCGTCTACGAACCGCGTGGTGAAGAGCTCGAATACGTTGTGGCTCACGGCGTTGGAGGGAGGGAGGAGCGATGGAGGTTCCACCTTATCTCACGGCGCTACCCGCCCCCCGGGTCCTGGGCTCGGCCGTCGGGCTCAACCGGCGGCGCGGGTACGGCGCAACACCGGGTCGGCCAGGGCCAGCACCCGGTCGGCCACCCGGAGCACCCGACCCGACAGGCCGCCCCCACCGGGCCCGGCGTCGGTATCGACCAGGTTGCCCATCACCTCGAGCGTGATGTCGGCGGCCATCTGGGTGCCCACCGCCACCCGCAGGCCGGTCCGCAGGATCAGCGGGTGGCCGATGAGGAACGAGAAGCGCCGTCCGGTGGCGAGGAAGGCATCGAACCGCTCGCCCACCGCCCGGTCGTAGCGCACGGGGGCGGTGGCCGGGTCTTCCACGAACAGGCGGGAGGCCAGCATGCCCGACTCCAGCCCGTAGTCGATGCCCTCGCCGTTCATCGGGTTGACCAGCCCGGCGGCGTCGCCCACCGCCACCCACCCCGGCCCGTGCCGGCGCTGGGCGCTCATGGGCAGGCGCCAGGCCCGGGGCCGCTCCAGGTAGGGGCCGAGCTGCCACGGCTCGGCCACCTGGGCCCGGTACGTGTCGAGCAGGGTGTTGAGGTTGAGCTTGCGGAAGCCCTTCATGGTCGACAGGGCACCCACCCCGATGTTGACCGTGCCGTCGCCGGCGGGGAACATCCAGCCGTAGCCGGGCACGGCCGTGCCCTCGGCGTCGCTCAGGCTGAGGCAGGCCTCGATGAGCCGGTCGCCGTGGCGGGGGGTCTCGGCGTAGGTGCGGATGGCCAGCCCGAACGGCTCGTCGGGGTCGCGCTCGGCCCCCAGCATGCGGGCCACCTCACCGGGGGCGCCGGTGGCCGCCACTACCAGGCCAGCCGAAATGGTGCGCTCGCCGGCCCGGACGCCGGTCACCCGGCCGGCCCCGTCGATCACGGGGCGGGCCTCGGTTTCGAACTCCACCTTGGCCCCGGCCTCGGCCGCGGCGTCGATCAGGGCGGCGTCGAGGCGGCGCCGGGGCCACACCCCGCCGTAGGCCGGGAACCGCCCGCCGGGCCAGTCGAGCTCGCGGGTGGTGCGCCCGGCGATCATCCGCAACCCGTCGATGCGGTGGCTGGGGGCGAGGTCGATACCCAGGTCGAGCAGGGCCCGCACGGCCCGGGGGGTGAGGCCGTCGCCACACACCTTGTCGCGCCCGTGGGCGGACTTCTCGAACACGGTGACGCTGGCCCCGGCCCGGGCCGCCTCGATGGCGGCGGCGGCGCCAGCCGGGCCGGCCCCGATCACCACCACGTCACAGGAGTCCACGTCGTCCGACGGTAGCGGTGGCCCCCTGGTCCCACACGTATCGGGCGGGGGTGCCAGCCGTCTCAGCCGGCCCCACCTCCGTGCGAGCCCGACTACCTCCGTGCGAGCCCGGTCACCTCGGTGCGAGCACGGCCTGGGTCTGGGTGGTGCGGGTGACGAGCTTGCCGTCGGGGCGGGTGATGTCGGTCTGCACCACGATCGTGGTCCGGCCCACGTGCACCGGCGTGGCCGTGATGGCCAGATCGCCCTCGGTCACGGCCCGGAAGAAGTTCGTCTTCGACTCGATGGTGGAGGTGCCGGCCCCCTCCGGGAGGTTGAACACGGCGGCCATGGCCCCCACCGAGTCGGCCATGGCCATGAGGAACCCGCCGTGGAGGATGCCGTTCGACGTGCACCGCTCCGGGGCCCACGAGCACCGGGCCCGCACCCCGGCGGCGTCGCCGCCCAGGATCTCCAGGCCGAGGAGGCGGGTCAGGGGCATCTGGGTGTGGGCCATGTCGGTGAGGCCCGGGTCGGCGGCGGTCGCAGAGATGGGGTCGGTCATGCCCCCGATTCTGCGCCCCCCGCCGCCCATTCCCAATTACCCGGGAGGTAACGGATCAGGTCTGGTCCACCACCGTGGCGTCGCTGGCGTTGGCCTTGACCGAGTCGATGCCCTTCTGAGCGGCGGCCTTCGACTCGTAGGCCTCACCCACGGCGATGATCTGGCCGTTGCCCGCCTTGAGCCGGAACCGGTACTTGCCCGCGTTGTCCTGGTACAGCTCGAACTTGCCAGCCATGTGCTGTTCTCCTTTGCTCGCGGGCCGTCACCCTTGTACGGGCCCGTCGCCCGAAACGTAGTCCGAACGGGGCGTGGAAGCCGGCCATGGCCCCGACACCTGGGGTTTGTTACCCTGACCGGCCATGGGCGGACAATCATGGGAGAGCTGACCTACACGACGTTGCGGCCCGATCTGGCCGCGCCGTGTGCCGAGCTGGAGCTGGCCGCCTTCCCCACGGCGGATCCGGCGGGCCTGCTGTCGGAGGAAGACATCCTGGTCTACGCCGAGACGTTCCCCGAGGGGTTCTTCGTGGCCCTCGACGGCGACCGGGTGGTGGGCCAGGGGGCGGGCATCTTCCTCGACTTCGACTTCGACAGCCCCCAGCACACGATCGCCGGGATCACCGGGGCCCACCAGTGCGCCAACCACCGGGCCGACGGCGAGTGGTACTACGGCACCGACATGCTGGTGCACCCCGAGTACCGGCGGCGGGGGATCGGGGCCCGGCTCTACGAGCTGCGCAAGGAGGTGGTGCGGCGTCACCGCAAGCGGGGCATCATCGCCGGCGGCCACATGCCCGGCTTCATCCACCACAAGCACGAGCTCTCGGCCGACGAGTACATAGACCGGGTGCGCCGGGGCGAGCTGTACGACGCCACCCTCACGTTCCAGATGGGCAACGGCTTCCGCCTGGTGTGCGGGCTGGAGAACTACCTGCCCGACCCCACCACCGACGGCTGGTCCACGCTGATCGTCTGGGACAACACCGAGCTGAGCTAGCGGAACCCGCCTCGGAGCCCCGTCGTGGGGAGGGAAACCGCGACGAGGCTCCGAGGGCGATCCGTTGGCAGGCCGTCATCTGCCGTTCGGGAAAGCATGACGGCCGCTTCGGTTGGCCGCATCCCCATCGAGCCGAATCGTGGAGTCGGACTGACTGGGTGTCCCTTCGGGACCTGGAGTTTCGCCTGCGGCGAAACGTCTGGGCTCAACTACCCGAGTGTCCCTTCGGGACCTCGAGTTTCGCCTGCGGCGAAACGTCGGGGGGCACCTGCTGCTCCCACAGGTGGTGGAAGTGGCGGACCTTCAGCTCCTGATAGCGGGTGAGGGTGAGTGAGCCGCCCCGGGCGGCCGTGGACTCCAGGCCCTGCTGCACGGCGGGGAGGTTCAGCGTGTCCTGTTGGAAGACCCGGGCCAGGAGGCCCAGCTCGGGCACGGCGTCGACCCATTCGGCGTCGAGGCCCAGCTCCACATAGGGGGCGGGCGGCGGCCGGTCGCCGGCGAAGTCGTCGGTGTAGATGCACTCCATCAGGCACTGGTCGACCCGGCGTCCCACCGGCCGGAACCGGTAGTTGATCCGGTTGAACGCCCCCCAGGGATGGAAGTTGGGGTAGAGCGTGTAATAGATCGAGTCGACCATCTCGGCGTCGCAGTAGGTGTCGATGTCGGGCACCGTGCGGCTCTTGCGGCGGCGGCCGCCCTCGGCGGCGAAGGCCCGGGCCGTCATGCCGTCGGGCACCAGGGCCAGGGGCTCGGCGTCGAGGCGGCGGTCGGTCAACGAGTCGAAGATCTGCTGCTCGGTGGGGGTCCAGGTGAGATGGGGGCTGGCCACCGCCCCGGCGCTGATGGCCCGGCTGAAGGGGCCGAAGGCGTCGTACCGGGTGTTGGCGTCGCCGATGCTGGCCATGATCTGGGGGTGGGTGGCGATCACGTGCATCGCCTCCATGAACGCCTCCTGGGCCACCTTCCAGTTGACCGGCAGCACCTTGCCAACGTGGGCCGACACGTACTTGGTGCCGGGGGCCCACTTGGCGAAGTGCTCGGGCAGGGTACCGAGGTGATCGTCGAAGGGCCGGGCGTCGGGGTCGGGGTTCACGAACACCCAGCCCTCCCAGATCCCCACCTTCACCTCGGGCAGGCAGAACTGGTCGGCCTGCACGTGGGGGAAGTCCCACGACGTGGTGAGCTGGGCCAGCGTGCCGTCGTGGTGCCACTCCAGGCCGTGGAAGGCGCAGCGGATCACGTCACCCACGGGGCCCGGCTCGGTGGCCAGGGCCCGGCCCCGGTGGAGGCAGGCGTTCCAGTAGGCCTTGATGCGGGTGGGGGTCACCCGCAGCACGAGGATCGACAGGCCCACCACGTCGTACACGTAGGCGTCGCCCACGTTCGGGATGTGCTCCTCCCGGCACGCCATCTGCCAGGTGCGCTTCCACAGGTGCTCCACCTCGGCGTCGAACACGGCCTGCGAGGTGTACCGGCTGGCCGGGATGGTGACGGGGCCGACGTCGTCGACCCCGGCCAGGCGCAGCACCGGGTTCACCGGGTGGGTGTCGGCGTCGAGGATCTCGTCGTAGCTGGGGCCGCTCGACCGGGCCAGGGTGGGCTGGCCGTTCGTCGCTCCGCGGGGTGCGCTCATCGGGCCGGCTCCGCTCTGACTCCCGGCTCTGCCGTCAGCCACCCGCACAGGTGGGGGTCGGCCCAGCGCAGCTCGCCCGACAGCCAGCGGCCCCGGCCGCTGAAACGGCCGGCGCGGCCCTGGTGGTGGACGGTGACGGTGCCGTCGGGCTCGAGCTCGTAGCGAGCGCCGCTCAGCGGGTGTTCGAGACCACGCATGACTGCATTGTCCATCGGGTGGGAGGAAAAAGAAAGACGCCCTCCCCGGAGGGAGGGCGTCTGAGGTGGTTCGGGTATCCCCCAGCGTCGATCTCGATGGCGCTATCATCTCGTTCGACACTTTGTCCACTGCCCGTCGGAAGAAGCCCGGCGGGCAGTTCACGTTCAGGACCGTTCCAGTGAGTTGCATGCGAGTCAGTGGAGCCGGTTGGCTGCTCGGTGTCGGTCACCGGGAGGCGTGAGAGCCGTCCGGTCTAGCCCCCGCTCGTGGTGTCGACCCCGACGAAGCGGAAACATGATGCCAAGCATCCGGGAGGAAATCCCGTTCCTCATGGTTGGAAGCAACCGCTCACGCCGGGCCGTCGTTCCCGCTTCGGCCGGTCCTCCGGTTGCCCGGTGTACCCGCTTCGGCGTGTCCTTCGATCCGGTGGAGACCGTCGCTGCCATCCGTGATGAGACAACCTTGCTCCCTACGTTTTCCCAGGTCAAGAGCCTTTTCGCAATTCACAGGGTCATCCCCAGAATTTCTCTGTTCTGCACAGAATCGGTGGTGAAACCCACCGGTTGTCCACCTGCTTGTCCACCGATGATGCACAGGCCCGCCGGCCAGCCCGACCGCCCGCGTAGAGGTGGCCCGACCCCGTTTGCTAGTTTTGCCGGCCACGGCGTGCCCCCGGGGGTGAGGGGAGGGGTCGCCGCTCCACCCAATCAAGCCACGTCATCCAAAAGGGGACCCATGCAGCGCATGAAGTTCGGCATCTTCCAGGCACCGTTCCACGATCACGCCACCAACCCCAACGCCAACCTCCACCGTGATCTGGAGCTGGTCCGCCAGCTCGACTACCTCGGCTTCGACGAGGCGTGGGTGGGCGAACACCACTCGTGCGGCACCGAGATCATCGGCGACCCGCTGCTGTTCTGCGCCACCGCCTTCGAGCGCACCCGCAACATCAAGCTGGGCAGCGGCGTGCTGTCGGTGCCGTACCACAACCCGCTGTGGACGGCCGACCGGATCGTGCAGCTCGACCACCTCAGCCGGGGGCGGTTCATGTTCGGGGCCGGGCCCGGGGCCCTGCCCACCGACGCCCACATGATCGGCATCCACCCCACCGACCAGCGCCGGATGCTGGAGGAGGGGATGGAGGCCATCATGCACCTCCTGCGGTCCGAGGATCCTCTCACCATGCAGACCGACTGGTTCAACCTGCAGGACGCCAAGGTCCAGATGCCGCTGTACTCCGACGTCGAGATCGCGGTGGCCGCCATCGCCTCCCCGTCGGGCCCCCGGATCGCCGGCCGGCACGGCGTGGGCCTGCTGTCGATCGGGGCCACCATGCAGATCGGGGCCGATGTGCTGGCCCTCCACTACGACGTATGGAACGACGTGGCCGTCCAGCACGGTCACGCCGCCAGCCGCGACCAGTGGCGCCTGGTCGGCCTCATGCACATCGCCGAGACCCGGGAGCAGGCGATGCGCGACGTCGAGTACGGCATCGAGCACTGGTTCGACTACCTGCAGAAGACGGCGGCCGCCCCCCAGTTCTGCCCCGAGGGCGACACGCTGCAGGAGCGGATCGCCTGGGTCAACGAGTCGGGCGTGGGCGCCATCGGCACGGCCGAAGACTGCATCCGCCAGATCGAGTCGCTGTGGAAGCAGTCGGGCGGGTTCGGCGGCTACCTGTGCATGGACCACGACTTCGCCAACCCGGCGGCCAAGTTCCGCAGCTACGAGCTGATGGCCCAGCGGGTGTTCCCCAAGTTCCAGGGCAACACCTATGCCCGCATGCTCGACGCCGTGGCCCGGGCCCAGTCGGTGCGGGCCAAGCTCAACGACGAGCAGGCCCAGGCCCTGGCGGCCTGGACGGAGAAGCACGCCGCCGAGCTGAACAAGTAACCCACCCCGTCCCGTTCCTGCGGCGGTAGACCACCTCCACGGTGGTCTACCGCCGCCGTTCGGCTAGTCGGCCGGCTCCAGCGTGAGGCTCACCGAGTTGATGCACCACCGCTGATCGGTGGGCACCGGGTAACCCTCGCCCTGGAACACGTGGCCCAGGTGGGAGCCGCAGTTGGCGCAGCGGGCCTCCACCCGGGGGTAGCCGAGCAGGCGGTCCTCCAGGAGCACCACGGCGTCGGCCTCGGTGGGGGCGTAGAACGAGGGCCAGCCGCAGCCGGAGTGGAACTTGGTCTCGCTGCGGAACAGCTCGGCCCCGCACGCCTTGCACTTGTACACACCGACCGCCTCGGTGTCGGTGTACTCCCCGGTGCCGGGGGCCTCGGTGCCGGCCTGGCGCAGCACGTGGTAGCTCAACGGATCGAGCCGTTCCCGCAGCTCGCCTTCGTCGACCTGAACCGGGTAAGGCGAACCGTCGGGCTTGGTGGACGAGATGTCTCCGCTCATGGCTCCATCGTGGCCCAGAATCGTCGGCCCGTGCAGCACGGAGCTACCGTTTCCACTGGTCGGTTCGCGGCGGCTCACCGCTCGCCAGCGGCGGCCCAGCTCTCACAAGAAGGTGCACCCCATGAACGAAGCCTGGATCATCGACGCCTGCCGCACGCCCCGGGGCATCGGCAAGGTGGGCAAGGGCTCGCTGGCCGACATCCACCCCCAGCAGCTCGGTGCCACCGTGCTGGCCGCCATCCGGGACCGCAACGACCTCGACACCTCCACCGTCGACGACGTGATCTTCGGCACCAGCATGCAGGTCGGCCCCCAGGGCGGCGACCTGGCCCGCATGGCTCTGCTCGACGCCGGCTACGACACCCGGGCCTCGGGTGTCACGCTCGACCGGTTCTGCGGCTCCGGCATCACCACCACCAACCTGGCGGCGGCCTCGATCATGTCGGGCATGGAAGATGTGCTGATCGCCGGGGGCTGCGAGATGATGTCGCTCCATCCGGCGCTGGGCGAGATCCAGCTGCCGCTGCGGGGGGCGCTGATGGACGGGGGCAACGAGCGCCTGCGGGCCCGTCATCCCCAGACCCACCAGGGCGTGGCGGCCGACGCCATCGCCACCCTCGACGGCATCTCCCGTGAGGCGCTCGACCAGCTGGCGGTGGTGTCGCAGCAGCGGGCCGCCCGGGCCATCAGCGAGGGCCGATTCGAGCGGAGCCTGGTGCCCGTGTACCACGCCGACGGCACGCTGGCTCTCGACCACGAGGAGTTCCCCCGGCCCAACACCACGCTGGAAGGGCTGGCCAAGCTCGGCCCGTCGTTCGCCGGGATGGCCGACATCGATCTCGACGGCCAGGGCACCACGCTGCGCAAGATGGTGCTGGCCCGCTACCCCGACCTGGAGATCGAGTTCGTCCACCACGCCGGGAACAGCTCGGGCGTGGTCGACGGGGCGGCCGCCATCCTGCTGGCCAGCCCCGAGGCGGCGGCGGCCAACGGCTGGACGCCCCGGGCCCGGATCGTGTCCGCCGTCAACATGGGCGACGATCCCACGCTGATGCTGAACGCCCCGGTGCCGGCGGCCCGCAAGGCGCTCGATCGGGCCGGCCTCACGGTCGACGACATCGACCTGTGGGAGATCAACGAGGCCTTCGCCGTGGTGGCCGAGCGGTTCATCCGCCTGCTCGACCTGGATCGGGACAAGGTGAACGTGAACGGCGGGGCCATGGCTCTGGGCCATCCCATCGCCGCCACCGGTGCGATGCTGATCGGCACCGTGCTCGACGAGCTGGAGCGCACCGGCGGCCGCTACGGCCTGGTGACCATGTGCGCCGCCGGGGGCATGGCCCCGGCCGTGATCATCGAGCGGAACTGACGGGCCCCGAGGTCCCGGACGCCTCCGGGGCGCTGGTTCCGGAGGCGTCGGCCCGCGCCACACGGGGCCGGGCCAGGGCGTTGAGCTGGGCGATGCGACCGTAGAGCGTCACCGTGTCGCCGGTCGCCAGCTCCGTGGCCTGGGCCGGAGATCCGAGGTAGGTGCCGTCGCGGCGCCGGACCCCGAGCACGGTGAGGTCGTGTCGGGCCAGGTCGAGGTGGGCCAGCGAGCGACCGTCGAGACCGCAGTCGCGCTCCACCCGTAGCTCGGCCACCACCCACCGTCCGCCCCGGGGCAGCAGGATCGTCAAGTTGGAGATCTCCAGGCTGGTGAACCGGTAGAGGAAGGCCCGGGTGACGCGGGCGATCAGCCGGTTGGCGGCCGAGATGTGCACCGAGATCAGCAGCAGGATCGTGCCGGCCAGCAGCTCACCCGACCGGCGCAGGGTCTGCAGGGCGGGGGCGTCGCCGAAGGCGATGATGAACGAGCCGATACCGGTGATGATGCCGGCGTTGCCGACCGTCATCAGCCACAGCACGAGCCGCCGGCGCACCGGGTGGTTCGTGATGTCCTCCGACTCGAGGGTGGTGAAGCCCACGCCCATCAGGGCGGAGCGGGCCTGGAACTCGGCCGCCTGGCGGTCCATGCCGGTGACCTCGAGCACGACGCTCGCCACCCGGGCGGCGGTGAGGAAGACGGCGATGAGCATCAGGAACGAGATGAGTGCGATCACGGCAGAAGCAGGTGGGGTCCGGGGTCTGGGTCGTGGCCTCCGGCGGGGCGCGCCGAGATGGCCGTGTACTTCATCGACCGCCGAGGCCCGGCCTTGACACTCTCCGGGTTGATGGCCCTCGGGATCCGGGGCTGCTAGCGGCCGGCCAGGCGGGCCAGGGCGGCTTCGGCCGCTTCCCGGCGCCGGATCGTCTCGTCGTGGTGGCGGCGTGCGTCGGCCAGGCGGGCTTCGGCCTCGCCCACCCGCTCGGCCGCCTTCTCCTCGCTGGCCCGGGCCGCCACCAGCCGTCGCTCCGCCAGCTCCAGGTCCTGGGCCGTCGGCACCGTCTGCAGCTTCCTCGGTCCCACCGGTCGCCGCTCCGGCCCCACCGCCCCCGTCTCGGCCAGCGGATCCGGTGCTTGTTCTGCCCCGACCTCAGCCGCCGGGCCGGCGGCCGGCGGCCCGGTGCGGGTCGCCGTGGGCTGGGCTTTGCTGCTGGTGCCGGCCGGTTCCGTGTCGGCCCCGGAGGTCTCGGGTCCTGCGGGTCCGGAGCGGGTCCCCGGTCGATCGCCGGGTGCCGGGCGGGAACGCTCGGAGTCGGCCGGTCGCCGACTGCCGGGCAGTCGCCGGGCGCCCGGCGTGGGTCGGGATGGACGCTCCGGCCGCTCCGGGCGCTGGCCCGGGAGGGCGGCCAGGCCGGCGGCGGCCAGGAGGTCGAAGCCCCGGGTGGGGGTCGGCTCCTGAGCGAAGGTGGCCCGGTGGAGTTGGGGGTGGAGGGCCTCGTCCACCGACGCCGCTTCGAGGGCGGCATGCACCTCTCCCTGGTGACGCTCAGCCCGGTTGGCCAGCGTGGCCACGGCCGCCCGGTGGGCGGTCTGGAGGCCGGCCAGGTCCACCACGTCGCCGGCCAGCAGCCGGTGCTGGCCCTCGGCCAGGGCCTGGGCCGCCGAGATCAGGGCCTCCCGGTCGGCGGGGGAGGTCCGCAACACCCGGTTGAGCTCGGCGGCGATGACGGTCGGGCGGCGCAGTGCTTTCACGTCGCCCGCCAGGTCCCGTCGACCTCCGGCCCGCAGGGCCTTCACCAGCTGGTCGCGGGCGGCCACGAAGGTGTCGGTGTCGAGCCCGTAGAGCTGGTCGGCCGCCGAGTCCAGGTCGTCGACCTGGCTGGCGTCGATCCCACCGTCGGTCATCCCCCGACCCTACCGGCCCCGCTCACCCCACCCCCGACCGCCGCTGGCACGAAGATCTCGGTGCGCCCAGGGCCACCGGCGGTTTCCCGTGCACCGAGATGCAGGACACGGGGATCTCGGTGCGGACAGGGCCACGGGCGGTTCCCTGTGCACCGAGAACTCCGGGGGAGCGGGTCTTGGTGCGGACGGGCCGCCGGTAGCCGGGACGGGAAGGTCAGCGGTGCTGGGCGGGGGCGACGGGTTCGGCTGGCTCGCCGGTGACGTCGATCACGTCGTCGTATCCGCCACCCACCCGGGGCCCGACCGGGCCGGCACCGGGGTGGCGATCCTGGGCCCGGGGCGGGGGCCAGGTGGTGATGATGAACGGCCCGCTCAGCCGGCCGCCGCCCCACACGGGGCCGGTGGACCAGGTGGTGCCGCCCCCAGTGGGCGCCCCGGGGTACGGCGGGGGGGTAGGGGGCGGACCCCAGGGACCGGTGCCGCCCGGGCTGCCGAACGGACCGAACGGGCCGAACGGACCGGACACCGGGATCTGGGCCCGGTCACGCTCCTCCCGGGCCCGCAGGCCCTCCGCCTTGGCCGTCATCACCACGAACCAGCCGATCAGCATGGTCCACAGACCGTTTCCGCCCTGGGTGAGCTCCCAGAAACCGAAGGCCACGATGGCCCAGCCGAGCCATCGGCCGACCTTGGCCGCCGACATGGTGGCCCCGTGCCGGTCGCCCCGGCGGCGCCACAGATAGGCCTGGAGCACCCGGCCCCCGTCGAGCGGGAGCGCCGGCAGCAGGTTGAACAGGGCCAGGCTGAGGTTGATCACACCCAGCCACACCAGAGCCGCCACCACCAGGCCGGGCAGGCCCAGGGCGCTCGCCCCGATGGCGGCCCCCATGGAAACCACCCCGACGCCGATGCTCACGGCCGGGCCGGCCAGCGCCACCCGGGCCGCCGAACCGGGGGTCGACGGCTCGCCTTCCAGCGAGGCCACGCCGCCCAGGGCGAACAGGGTGATGCCTCGCACCTTGATCCCATCGCGGATGGCCACGAGCGAGTGCCCCATCTCGTGGGCCACGATCGAGACCAGGAACAGAACCGCCGTCGCCAGGGCGGTGGCCACGTAGGCGGCAGTGCTGTGGCCGGGGGCGAACTCGGGAAGCACCGAGCCGCTCAACGTGGTGGTGAGCAGCACGGCGATGAGAGCGATCGTCCAGTGAAGGCCGACGTCTATGCCGAAGAACTGTCCGAGACGGACGGTGGGGCGCATGGAAGCTGGTGCCTTTCGCAAAGGCCGCCGGTCTCTCCCGCCACCGGCCGAAGGCCGGTGACCAGCGGCGCCGGGACTGGGTGTCCCTTCGGGAACCTGTCCGTGCTGACGACGCCGCCACATATGGGTTACTCCCCGTGGGCTGTTGGTTGTCAACCAGAACAAACGCTCCATCGCCTGCTTCTCTTCCCGTCGGGTGGAGAAATCAGGCGGGTTTCCCTGCGGTCGCGCCTCCATATGGCTCTGACCTGCGAAGGTGTAGACGATGTATCTCGCCCTCAAGGAGATGGCGCGGTCCAAGGTCCGATTCGGGCTGCTGGTCGCCGCCATCGCCCTCCTCGTGTTCCTCATCCTGTTCCAGCAATCGCTGCAGAACGGCCTCATCACCGGCTTCATCGGTGCCATCCGCAACCAGAGCTCGCCCGTCCTCGTGTACTCGGTGGACGGCCAGCGGGTGATCCAGGGCAGCATCCTCACCCCCGATCTGGAGGCCGCCGCCCGCGGGGCCGACGGGGTGGGCGAGGTGGGTCGCATCGGGCAGGGCACGTTCACCGCCCTCCCTACGGCCGAACGGCTGGGCGGGGCCAGCGAGACGTTCGACACCACGGTGATCGGCTACGAGCTGGGCGACGACGGCCAGGGCCTCGGCTCCCCGGCGTCGCTCAGCGCCGGCCGGTACCCGACGGCCGAGAACGAGGCCGTGGCCAGCTCATCGGACCAGGCCAGCGGCTTCGACGTGGGCGACACCATCCGCATCCTGCCCGGCGAGGAGGTGATCACGATCGTCGGCCTGGCCGACGACGCCCAGCTCAACGTCAGCCCCACCCTGTTCACCTCGTACACGACCTACGAGGCGGCCGTGGCCTCGGCCAACCCCGACGCCAAGGGCCTGCTGCCCAACGTGCTGGCCATGGCCCCGGCCGAGGGCACGACGCCCGAACAGCTGGTGGCCAACGTCAACGCCGCCTCCCCCGACCTCGATGCCCTCACCCGGGCCGACGCCGAGGCCAACACCCCCGGGGTCAGCCAGGTCCGCCAGTCGTTCCAACTGATCTTCCTGCTCTACGGGCTGGTGGTGCCCTGCGTGACGGGCCTGTTCTTCCTCATCGTCACGTTCCAGAAGGCCAACACCCTCACCCTGCTGCGGGCCGTCGGCGCCCCCAGCTCCCGTCTGGTCGGTTCGCTCCTGGCCCAGGTGGGCCTGATCCTGGGGGCGGGGATCGCCCTGGGGGCCCTGCTCTACTACCCGATCAGCCAGCAGCGCCTGGGCGGCATCCAGCTCCGGTTCGAGACGTCGGCCGCCATCTTCTGGGCGGTGCTGCTCCTCGTCCTCGGTGTGGGCAGTGCCCTCCTGGCCGCCCGCCGGGTGCTGGCCATCGATCCCATCGAGGCCACCACCGGAGCGGGGGTGGGGCGATGAAGCTGGCCCTGCGGGAGATGCGGCGCCGGCCCAGCCGGTTCGTCACCGCCACCGTGATCCTCAGCCTGATCGCCGCCCTGTTGATGCTGCTGGGCGGCCTGCTCGACGGTCTCATCCAGTCGTCAACCGGCGCCCTGCGGGCCCAACAGGCCCAGGCCATCGTGTACTCGTCCACGTCGCAGGCGTCGCTGGTGCGCAGCCGTATCGGCCCGGACATCCGCCAGACGGTGGAACAGCTCGACGGGGTCACGGCCGTCGGTGGCCTGGGCCAGGCCCAGCTCGGAGCCCGGGTTCCGGGCAACGGCCCCCGGGATCTGGCCGACGTCGCCCTGTTCGGCTACGAGCTGGCCCCCAAGGGCGTGCCCGATCCCCCCGCCGACGGCCAGGCCTACGCCGACGAGATCCTCGAGGCCGACGGTGTGACCGAGGGGATGACGATCCAGATCGGCCCGGCCCGCACGCCGGTGGAGGTCGTCGGCTTCGTGAAGGACACCGCCTACAACGGCCAGGGCTCGCTGTGGGCCTCGGCCGCCACCTGGCGCTCGGTCCTCGCCGCCAACCGGCCCGACGCCCAGCTGGCCGACGGCGTGTTCCAGGCCCTGGTGGTGCAGGGCGACGCCGACATCGCCGGCCGCATCGACGACGCCACCGGCGGGGCCACCGAGAGCCTCACGGTCACCGAGGCGGTGAACGCCATCCCCGGGGTGAAGGAGCAGCAGAGCACGTTCAACCAGATCATCGGGGTCACGATCGTGATCGCGCTGGTGGTCATCGCCCTGTTCTTCGCCCTGCTGACGGTGGAGCGGTCGGGCATGTACGGCGTGCTCAAGGCCCTCGGCGCCCGTTCCGGCACTCTGTTCGGTGGCGTGGTGGTGCAGGCCGTCGTGGTGACGGCCATCGCTTCGGTGCTGGCCGCCGTCCTCATGGTGGTGCTCGACGTCCTGATCCCGCCGGGCAGCATCCCCCTCCAGATCACAGCGGTGCGGATCGTGCTCAGCGCCGTGCTGTTGCTGGTGGCGGCGATCGCCGGCTGCCTGTTCTCCCTGCGTCGGGTCCTCCGTGTCGACCCGGCGTCCGCCATCGGAACCACTGTTTGAGATGGAGCAATCGATGAACGCCCTCGAGCTCACGGATGTCCGCAAGGTCTACACCATGGGTGACGACTCCGAGGTGGTGGCGCTCGACCGCGCCTCGCTCACCATCGGCAGCGACGAGATCGTGGCCCTGGTGGGGCCGTCGGGCTCGGGCAAGACCACGCTGTGCTCGATCGCCGGCGGGATCCTGCGGGCCACCGAGGGCAAGGTGGTGGTGGCCGACGAGGACATCTCGGGCTACAGCGAGAAGGAGCTCACCCGGTTCCGCCAGCGGATGGTGGGCTTCGTGTTCCAGTCGGTGAACCTCGTGCCGTTCCTCACCGCCCGGGAGAACCTGCTGGTGGTCGACGAGTTGGGCCAGCGACGGGGCAAGGCGGCCCAGCAGCGGGCCGACGAGCTGCTCGACGAGCTGGGCCTGGCCGACCGGGCCAAGAACCTGCCGTCGCAGCTGTCGGGTGGCCAGCGCCAGCGGGTGGCCATCGGGCGGGCGCTGATGAACGATCCCAAGCTGGTGCTGTTCGACGAGCCCACCTCGGCCCTCGACACCAAGCTGGGCGAGCAGGTGATGGATCTGATCCGCACCGAGATGAAGCGCCGGGGTACCGCCGCCATCGTCGTCACCCACGACGAGCGCATCCTCCACTACTGCGATCGCAGCGTCCACATCACGGATGGCGTGCTGGCGGCATAGGTCTCACCCGTTCGGGGAACGGGGGTGACCACCATGTTGCAGCCCAATCGCCCTAAGGTGCCGAGATGACAGCCATCGTGGAGATGCAGGGGCTGCGCAAGGTGTACCGGCGGCGGGGCCGGGACGACGTGGTGGCGGTGGAGGGGCTCGACCTGGACCTGGGCCGGCCCGGCACCGTGCACGGCTTCCTCGGCCCGAACGGGTCGGGCAAGACCACCACGATCCGCTGCGCCCTGGGCCTGATCCGCCCGTCGGCCGGCGGGGTGCGGGTGTTCGGGGTGGATTCCCGCACCCAGTTCCACGAGGTGGCCCACCGGGTGGGCGCGATCGTGGAGAGCCCGAAGATGTTCCCCAACTTCTCCGGCCGGCGGAACCTGACCCTGCTGGCCGAGCTGGGCGGGATCGAGGCCCGAGCGGTCGACCGGGTGCTGGAGACGGTGGGCCTGGCCGGGCGGGGCGAAGACAACTTCGGCACCTACTCCCTCGGCATGCGCCAACGGCTGGCCATCGCCGGGGCACTGCTGAAGGACCCCGATCTCCTGATCCTCGACGAGCCGGCCAACGGCCTCGACCCGGCTGGCATCGCCGAGATGCGGGTGCTGATCCGCCGCATCGCCGAGGAGGGCAAGGCGGTGGTGGTGTCGAGCCACCAGCTCACCGAGGTGGAGCAGATCTGCGACGACGTGACGATCGTGAGCAACGGGCGCCTGATCCGGACGGGTTCGCTGGCCGACATCCGCTCCTTCGCCGGCCAGGACCGGGTGGTGGTCACGATCGACGACCGGGACGGCGCCATCGCCGCCCTGGCCGAGGCCGGCCTGCCCGCCCATCCCCGCCCGGCCCACGGGGAGTTGTCGGTCGACGTCGAGCCGGCGCGGTCGGCCGACGTCACCCGGGCTCTGGCCGACCGGGGCCGCTATCTCAGCGGCCTGCGGTTCGAGCAGGCCAGCCTGGAACGGGCCTTCCTCAATCTCACCGGCGGTTCGCTGCCGCCGCCACCGGGGGGTGCGATGCCGGTGGCCGGCCCCGGCCCGGTGGACCTACCGGCCCCGGTCGGCTCGCCACCCCCGCCGGGGCCGACCGGGGGGAGAACTGACATGATCCACCTGCTGCGAGCGGAGACCCATCGCCTGTGGTCCCGACGGATCACCCGATACTTCCCGCTGGGGATGGCCGCCGTGTTCGTGATCGGCATCGGCATCGCCTGGGCCGTCATCGCCAACGAGGGCACCGACGTCGACTTCGTGAACGACATGGCCGAGGGCACCCGGGCCTCCGCCATCCTCGGGCCGGTGTCGAGCGTGATCCCGGTGATGGCCTTCGTGATCGGGGCCTCGTTCATCGGGGCCGACGCCAAGACCGGGATGCTGGAGCAGATCCTCACCTGGGAGCCCCGGCGGCTGCGCCTGCTGGCCGGCCGCACCGTGATCAGCATCGTCACCGCCGCGCTGCTGGCCATGGCGCTCGCCGTCTTCTTCATCGCCCTGCTCTACGGCCTGGCCGCCGTCACCGGCTCGGTGGACGGCACCACCGGGGAGCTGTGGGCCAACGTGGTGGGCGTGGTGCTCCGGACCGGCCTGGCCGCCGGCCTGTTCTGCGCCTTCGGGCTCGGCATCACGTTGCTGCTGAACAATTCCGTGGGGGCCATCGTCGGGTTCCTCATCTACTGGTTCGTGATCGAGAACGGCCTGGTCGCCGTGTTCCTGCCCCGGGTGGCAGCCTGGCTGCCGGTGACCAACGCCGCGTCGTTCGGCACTGGCGCTCCGGTGCAGCGCCTGTCGGGCAGCATCTTCAGCGACCAGGGCCCCGACGTGGTCAACGACCACAACTACCTGGTGGCCGGCCTCGTGCTGCTGCTGTGGACGGCGGCCGCCCTGGCTGCCTCCGGTGCCCTCTTCCGCCGGCGGGATATCGCCTGAGGTGCCCCGTCTCCCCCGTCCATGGGCGGTGTGTCGGTGGCATCGCGGGCATCGGGGCCGGCATCTATCCGGCTGGTGCCGGTGCGGTCAGCACCCGCACCGGCTCGTCGTCGAGCCATCGGGGCGGAGGCCAGAAGCCGACCAGGCGGTCGCCGAGTCGGGTGACCGTGAAGGGCACCAGGCCGTCGGCCACCGCCGGATCAACGGTCTGGAAGGTCACGCCGTCGGCCGACGTCCACAGCGCCGTCCGATCCTGGTCGCCGGGGGAGCGGCGGGCGTCGTAGTCATGGCCGGCCAGATGGGCCACGCCGTCGATCACGGTGACGGCCACCGCCTCCCGGTAGGCAACCCGGCCCATCTCCACTTCAGGATCGGTCACCTCGTCGGGCGGCGGGAGGCGCTGCCAGGTGCGGCCGTCGGCCGAGCCGGCCCAGGCGGCCAGGAGGCCGGTGCCGAACGGGTCGCCGCCGACGGCCAGGTATCCATCGCCGGTGGCGGTCACGGCCTGGATGTAGGCGTCGGCGAATCCGGCGCCGTTGGGGGTGACGCGCTCCCACTGCAGACCGTCGTCGGAGGCCCACACGGCGGCGGTGGGCACGAACTCCCCCCAGGGTGAGGCCCCCATCGCGACCAGCCCGCCCCCGACCTCCAGCACCTGACTCACGGCGGCGTTGTCGAACACGTCGGCGGGTCCTGCCGGCAGTTCGGTGAAGGTCAGACCGTCGGTGCTCGTCCACACGTGGGCTTCGGTGCTCTCGTTGAGGCTGGCGCTGTGGGTGAGTACCGCCAACCCGTCGACCCGGGGGAAGACTGCGCCCACCCATCCCGCACGTTGATCGGGCGGGCCCAGGATCGGGATCTCCTCCCACGCCGTGCCGTCGACCGAGCGCAGGAGGGCCTGGCCGTGGGCGAAGATGCCGACCGGCGTGGCTACCACGTCGGTGAGGCACTCGAGGGCCCCGTCGCCGCCCAGGCCGTCCGGGGCGGTGGCCCGTTGCCAGCTCACGCCGTCGGTCGAGGTCCAGATCGGCAGGTCGCTGCCGGCAGCGGTTTGTTTGCAGCCGACCGCTACCAGGCGCTGATCCACCGTGATGGCGTCGGTGACGGTGACGGGACCGAACACAGTGGGGTCGGTTCCGGCGTCGACCCACCCGGCGGTCACGGGCCGGGTGGTCCCGGGTGCCGGGACCGTGTCCACCACGGTCCGGTCGGGTGCGGCGCTGGTGACCGGTACCGACGAGGCGGTGGTCGTCGCCCCGTCGCCACCGGCGCTGCAGGCGGCGGCCAGGCTCAGGGCGACAAGAGCCACCGCAGCCGGCCTCGCCGCCAGGGGCCGTCGGACGGGCCGGTTCGCTCCCATAGCGACATGATCGCGCCGGGCGCTGCTCGACGGGCGGCGCGACTTCGGGCATTCCGCCGCCGACCACTACGGTGAGGCCCGGAGCGCAACCGCGCCACAAGGGGGATCCAGTCATGCACGTCGGCTACACCGCCGCCTTCCAGAACCCGTTCGACGCGCTCAGCGACGCCGAGGTCTACCGCCAGGAGATGCGCCTGTGCGACCTCGCCGTTGAGCTGGGCTTCGAGTCGCTGTGGACCGTCGAGCACCACTTCGACGACTACACCATGTGCCCCGACCCGGTGCAGTGGCTCAGCTACCACGCCGGGCGCCACCCCGACATCCTGCTCGGCTCGGGCGTGATCGTGCTGCCCTGGCACGACCCGTTGCGGGCGGCCGAGCAGATCGCCCTCCTCGACACGATGAGCGGTGGCCGCATGATCCTCGGCATCGGCCGGGGCCTGGCCCGCATCGAGTACGACGGCTTCCGGATCGACATGAACACCTCCCGCGAACGGTTCGTGGAGTACGCCCGGCTGATCCTCGACGCCCTCGACACCGGCTACATGGAGTACGACAACGAGTTCGGCACCCAGCCCCGGCGCCAGATCCGGCCCCGCCCGGCCCATCCGTTCCGGGAGCGGACGTTCGCCGCCGCCGTGTCGCCCGAGTCGATGCCGCTGATGGCCCGGCTCGGCATCGGGGTGCTGGTGATCCCCCAGAAGCCGTGGGACGCGGTGAAGGCCGACATGGCCACCTACAACCAGGTGTTCCAGGAGGTCAACGGCCGCCCGGCACCGCCCCCGTTCAGCGGCGGCAACGTCTTCTGCGACGCCTCGGCCGACAAGGCGGAGGCCATGGCCCGGGAGTGGATCGGGGCCAACTACGGCTCGGTGCTGCGGCACTACGAGTTCGCCGAGGCCCCCCACGAGGGGGTGAAGGGCTACGAGTTCTACACCAACGTGACCCGCTACATCGGCCGCCACGGGGCCCAGGGCGCCATCGACGACTACGTGAACCTGATGCCGTGGGGCACGCCCGATCAGATCCTGGCCAAGTTCGAGACCATGCGCTCGATGATCGGTTGCAACGCCGTGATGCCCGGCTTCAGCTACGGAGGGATGCCCTACGACGCCGCTGAGGGCAGCCTGAGGCTGTTCGCCGAGACGGTGCTGCCCGAGCTGAAGAGCTGGCAGGTGGAGCCCCTGGCCATTCCCGGAGCGGTGGCCGTCTGAGCTCCGAGGTTCAAACGGCCTGATCGAGGGCTTCGGCCCGCTCGGCCAGATGGTCGAGCCGGGCCTGGAGGCCTGACGGGACCGGGAGGCCGGCGCCCTCGAACACGGTGGCCCAACGGTGCCCCCAGTCGTTGGCCGTGAGGGCCAGCGACAGGTTTCGACGGCGGGTGGGTTCGTCGGGCCGGCGGCACAGCTCGTCGATCATGGCCACCGCCTCGGCCGGTGCGTCGGGGAGGGGTTCCACCACCGGCGCTCCGGGGCGGTGGCGTTGGAGCGACTCGCTGGGAGGCATGCCGGCCATCACCGTGGCCCCGGCCAGCCCCTCCCACAGCCGCCCCGGTATCTCCCGCTGGCCACCGATCCGCTCGGGCTGGTCGAACTTGGCGTAGTGGGTGATGGCCAGGTTCGAGCGGCGGTAGAGCGAGGCCAGGTTCTGGCGGTGGGCCCGGGGTTGGAGCACCTCGCCCCCCGCCACCGTGTCGTACACGTAGTACCGGTTGGTGCGCCGCGACCAGTCGAGGAGGGCGTCGTGCAGCCCGGGCAGGCGCCGGCCTATTCCCAGCACGTCGACCGGGCGGGGAATATCCAGGCTGTCGGGGGCGAACCGCACCACGTCCACCGCCATGGGGAGGTAGGTCGCCGGCCGACCGGCCACCGCGCGCAGGAGCGGGGCGGAGTCGGCGACGCCGACGTACAGGTCGTCGGCCACGCCGAACGGCTCGAGGGCGAGGCGCCGATCGTCGAAGTCCCCGGGCCACACTTCGGGGAACCACACGGCCACCCGATCGGCCCGGCGCCGGAGATGATGGAGGCGTTCCAGCAGCGGCAGGTCCCACTCGGTGACGGCCACGAACACCAGCAGGTCGTAGCGACCGGCCACCGGTTCGTCGGTCGTGACCGCCCGCCGGTCGCCGGGGAACGCCGGCACCGGTCGCGCCCGGCCGGCGGCCCGCCGGTAGCCCCGCCCGGCGATGCGCCGCACCCGCATCGCCGGCGAGGTCGGGCTGATCCGCACCGAGGTCACGTCGGCTCCGGAGGCGGCCGCCAGCACGTCGGCGGCTTCGCTGAACGCCACGTAGCCCGGCATCCGGGGCAGGCCGTCGGGTCGGGCGTCGTGGCCCACCACCAACACCCGGGGATCAGGACCCACGGTGATCACGGGGGCCACCGTACCGGTTGGGGCGTCACCGTCGATCCATGACCACTGCCGGTAGCCGAGATCGATGCATCGCCAGAGCGCGGTGACCCCGTAGTGTTATGGGTGGTGGCACGAGTGAGTATCCTGATGACCGTCTACGACGGGCTGCCCTTTCTTCCGGCTGCGGTCGAATCGATGCTCGCCCAGACCTACACCGACCACGAGCTCGTGATCGTCGACGACGGTTCCACCGACGGCACGTCGGCCTACCTGGCCTCGCTCGACGATCCCCGGGTCCGGCTGATCACCCAGCGCAATCGGGGCACGGCGGCGGCGGCCAACGCCGGTCTCGCCGCCTGCACCGGTGAGCTGGTGGCCCGCATGGACGCCGACGACGTGTCGGTGCCGCACCGTCTGCAGCGGCAGGTGGAGCTGCTCGACCAGCGGCCCGAGATCGGGATGGTGGGGTCGTTCACCCGGATACTGGGCGACGCCGGGCCCGATGCGGTGGTGGCGCTGCCCACCGAGCACGACGACATCGTCGCTGCGCTGCGGGCCGGACGCCATGCCCTGTCCCATCCCACCCTGATGATCCGCACCGAGCTGTTGCAGAGCATCGGCGGCTACTGGCCGTTCCCGCTGGTGGACGATTGGGACATGATGCTGCGGATGTGCGAGGTCACGACGGTGACCAACATTCCTGAGCCGCTCCTGCTGTACCGGGTGCACCGGGAGTCGCTCAACGGGGCGGCGATGGCCCGGATGCGCTACAGCATCGATTTCGCCCGGGCCCGGGCCGAGGCCCGTCAGTCGGGCCGTCCCGAGCCGACCGAGGAAGGCTTCGCCGTCCAGCAGGCGTCACTCCCACCGCACCGCCGGTTGGCCTTCCGGGCCACGGTGAGCTCGCTCACCCACTACCGCCGGGCGGTGGCCGAGCGGGCCGGTCCCCAGCCGTGGCGGGCGGTACCCCATCTGGTGCTGGCCTGTGCCCTGCGCCCCGACCTCGTGGTGCGACGCGTGGCCCGCCAGCTGGCCGCCCACCGGTGACGCCGGCCCCCTCGCCGTCGACACCGCCCCCGTCGACATCGCCCCCGCCGACACCGACCCCGTCGACATCGCCCCCGACGCCGGCCCGGGCTGAGGTGACGGTGTGTGTCGTCACCCGCAACCGGCCGGCGGGGCTGGGCCGCCTCCTGCGGGCCCTCGCCGGCATGGACCTGCCGACCGACCTGCGCTGGACGGCCACGGTGGTGGTCGACAACGACCCGGCCGGCAGCGCCGCCGCCGTGGTCGACGAGTGCGGCGGGAGTGGCGCCTTCCCCACCCCGATCGACTATGTGGTGGAACCGGAGCCGGGGGTGAGCCACGGTCGCAACGCCGCCGTGCGCCGGGCGGCCACGCCGTGGGTGGCGTTCATCGACGACGACATGGAGCCGTCGACGGGCTGGCTGGCCGGGCTGGCCCGCGGGGTCACGGCCCACGGGGCCGGCGCCGCCATCGGCCCCGTTCCCATCCGCTTCGAGTCGGCCCCGCCCGACGGCCTGGTGGAGAGCGGGGCCCTCGACTTCCCGGAGTGGGCCGACGGCGAGCTGATCGACACGGTGCGCACCGGCAACGTGATCCTGGCCGTCGACCGCCTGCCCCAGCCCCCGTTCGAGGTCCGCCTGGCCCGCTGCGGGGGCGAGGACCATCTGCTTGGCCGCCAACTGCACACCGCCGGGGTTCCGGTTGTGTACGTGGCCGACGCCGTGGCCTGGGAGTGGACGCCAGGGGAGCGCCTCACGGCCGCCGCCCTCCGCCGGCGCCAGACGAGGATCGGCTACGCCTTCGTCACCGTGGAACGCCTCACCCGCCGGTGGCCGGTGCCGGGCCTCGGGCCGGTCGTGGTGGCCGGTCGGGCCGCCACCCGGCTGGCGGTGGGGGCCGCCCTGTCGGCCCCCGGCCTTCCCGCCACCCGCCGGTGGCGGGGCCACCAGCTGCTGTGGTTCGGGGTGGGGGAGCTGCGGGCCCTGGCCGGACGGTCGTTCCGCTACTACGGCTGAGCACCAGGGGCGGAGCGCCGGCCCCCGGGCGGCTGCATCGGCTGCACCCGGTCTGACCCGGGCCGGCCCCGGAGCCGGGTGCTGGCTATGTTCTACACCCATGGAACGATTCGACGGACGGTTGGCGGTGGTTACCGGGGGCGGCACCGGCATGGGACGGGAGCTGGCCCGTCAGCTCACGGCGGCCGGGGCCAGCGTGGCCCTGTGCGACGTGTCGGCCGCCAACATGGCCGAGACCCGGGCCCTGGCCGAGGCGGAGGCGGCCGGTTCCGGCTTCGCCTCCGGCCCCCGGGTCTCCACCTTCGTGGCCGACGTGGCCGACGAGGCCCAGCTGGTGGCCTTCCGGGAGCACGTGACCGCCACCCACGCCACCGACCACCTGCACCTGCTGTTCAACAACGCCGGCATCGGCGGCGGAGGCAGCTTCGTGCTCGACGATCGGAGCGAGTGGGAGAAGGTGTACGGGGTGTGCTGGGGCGGGGTGTACCTCGGCTGCCGCACCTTCCTGCCGTTGCTGCTGGCGGCCGACGAGGGCCACGTGGTCAACACCTCCAGCGTCAACGGCTTCTGGGCCAGCCTCGGCCCGGGCACGGCCCACACCGCCTACTCGGCCGCCAAGTTCGCGGTCAAGGGGTTCACCGAGGCGCTGATCACCGACTTCCGGCTCTACGCCCCCCACCTGAGGGCTTCGGTGGTGATGCCGGGCCACATCGGCACGTCGATCGCTTTCAACTCCGGCGAGTACCTCGATCGCAACCCCAAGGAGCTCACGGCCGAGCAGCTCGACGAGATCCGGGGGCGGATGGCCCGCCAGGGCGTCGACCTGTCGGCGGTGGGCGACGAGGACCTGCGCACCGCCATCGTGAGCCGGGCCGAGGCCTTCCGCGACGCGGCGCCCACCACGGCGGCCCAGGCGGCCACGATCATCCTCGACGGCGTGCGGGCCAACCGGTGGCGGATACTGGTGGGCGACGACGCCCAGGTGCTCGACGAGCTGGTGCGGTCCGACCCCGAGGCGGCCTACGAGCCGTCGTTCATGGAACGGATCCGCTCCCGGGGCGCCTTCGGTTTCATCGGCCGCTGACCGCCGGCTCCGCTCCCACCGGGCCTCCGCCGGCGCCGGGTAGGGCGGCCACCGGGCGCCGAGGGCAGGATCCCCTATCTGTTCGCCAGGGGCCATGGGCCCCGTTGCTCGCGATCCCCTCCCTACACTCGCGGGCATGCCGCACCCCGCCACCGTCGCCTGGGATCGCTACCGCGCCGTGTTGTTGGACCTCGACGGGGTGATCACCCCCACGGCTGAGATCCACGAGCGGGCGTGGGCCCAGCTGTTCGCCGACCACCAGTTCACGTCGGCCGACTACCTGGCCTACGTCGACGGTAAGAACCGCTACGAGGGCGTGCGGTCGTTCCTCGAGAGCCGGGGGATGGACCTGCCCTACGGCGATCCGTCGGACCCGCCGGGTGACGGCACGATCTGCGCCCTCGGCAACCGTAAGAACGTGGTGTTCAACGAGATCGTGGCCTCGGGGCCGGTGGCCCCCTATCCCGGCACGGTGGCCCTGCTCGATCTGCTCGACCGGCAGGGCACGTTGCAGGCCGTGGTGTCGTCGTCCCGCAACGCCCGCTCGGTGCTGACGGCGGCCGGTATGGGCGACCGGTTCGATGTGATCGTGGACGGGGAGGTGGCGGCGGCCGAGCACCTGGCGTCGAAGCCCGCCCCCGACGGGTTCCTTCTGGCCGCCGAGCGCCTGGACGTGGCCCCGGCCGACGCCGTGGTGGTGGAGGATGCCGTGGCCGGGGTGGAGGCCGGGGTGGCCGGCCGCTTCGGGTTCGTGGTGGGTGTGGATCGGGGCGGCAACGCCGAGGCCCTGGCCCGGGCGGGCGCCCATCAGGTGGTGGCCGACCTGGCCGAGACGCTCCTGAGCGTGGAGCCCAACGGGGGCCGGGCATGAGGCGACACGACATCCCCGATCTCGATCGTCACCGTTTCCCCGTCGACCCGTGGCGGCTGGTGGAGACGGCGATCGACGAGCGCGACCTCGGCCTCACCGAGACCCTGTTCGCCATCGGCAACGGCTACCTCGGTATGCGGGGCAATCCCAGCGAGGGCCGGCTGGCCCACACGCACGGCACGTACCTGAACGGGTTCCACGAGACGTGGCCGATCCAGCACGCCGAGAGCGCCCACGCCTTCGCCAAGACGGGTCAGACGATCGTCAACGTGCCCGACGCCAAGCTCATGAAGCTCTACGTCGACGACGAGCCGCTCCTGTTGGGGGAGGCCGAGGTGGACCAGTACGAGCGGGTGCTCGACTTCCGGGCCGGGTACTCGTACCGGGATCTGGTGTGGCGCACCCCGTCGGCCAAGCGGATCCGGGTGCGTTCCACCCGCATGGTCAGCCTCGTGCACCGGCACCTGGCCGTGCTCACCTTCGAGGTGGAGCTGCTCGACGCGGCGGCGCCGGTGGTGATCTCGTCGCAGCTGCTCAACCGGCAGGACGGGCAGGACGAGTACCACGTGGAGGCGGCGGCCCTGGGTGAGGGCGCCGATCCCCGCCGGGCCCGGCTGTTCGACCGCCGGGTGCTGGAGCCCCGCCTGTCGTTCGCCGAGCGCACCGACGATGCCGGGGGCGAGGTGACGCTGGGCTACCGGTGCCGCGTCGAGCGGGATGACGCTGGCCTGCGCCTACCAGCACGAGATCGAGGCCACATGCCCGGCGGAGGTGGAGACCGTGGTGGAGGCCGACCTGGCCAAGACCGTGTTCACCTTCGACGCCCAGCCCAACACCCGGATCTGCATCACCAAGTACGTGACCTACCACTCGTCGCGGGGGGTGCCGGCCCAGGAGCTGGCCGACCGTTGCCACCGGACCCTGCGCCGGGCCCGGGAGACCGGGGTGGAGCGGCTGCGGGAGGAGCAGGTGGCCAGCCTCGACCACTTCTGGTCCGCCAGCGACGTGGCTGTCGAGGGCGACGACCCAACCCAGCAGGCCGTGCGGTTCAGCCTGTTCCAGCTGGCCCAGAACTCGGCCCTCACCAACGAGGTGGGGATCGCGGCCAAGGGGATCACGGCCGGCGGGTACGACGGGCACTACTTCTGGGACACCGAGATCTACGTGCTGCCGTTCCTGGCGCTGACCGAGCCCAACGCCGCCCGCAAGCTGCTGCGGTGGCGGTGGCACATGCTGCCGATGGCCCGCCAGCGGGCGGCCGAGTTGAGCCAGGTGGGTGCCCTGTACCCGTGGCGCACGATCAACGGCGAGGAGGCGTCGGCCTACTACGCCGCCGGCACGGCCCAGTACCACATCAACGCGGCGGTGGCCTACGCCATCGAGCGCTACTGGAGCGCCACCGGCGACCTCGACTTCATGGCCACCGAGGGGGCCGAGATCCTGGTGGAGACGGCCCGGTTGTGGGCCGATCTCGGCTTCTACGCCGCCAATGGGGCCGAACGGTTCCACATCCACGGGGTCACCGGGCCCGACGAGTACACCACGGTCGTCAACGACAACCTCTACACGAACGTGATGGCCCGGTTCAACCTCCGCTTCGCCCTGCAGACGGTGGAGATGCTGGCCAAGAACCAGCCCGAGGCCCACGCCTCCCTGGTGCGGCGCACGGGGCTGACCGACACCGAGATGGCGGCGTGGGACCGGGCGGCCGAGGCCATGTTCCTGCCGTTCGATTCCGAGCTCGGCATCCATCCCCAGGACGTCGCCTTCCTCAGCCTGGAGCCGTGGGACTTCGAGAACACGCCGGCCAGCCAGTATCCGCTGCTGCTGCACTACCACCCGCTGGTGATCTACCGCCGACAGGTGCTCAAACAGGCCGATGTGGTGTTGGCCATGTTCCTGCGGGGCGACCACTTCACGCTCGAGCAGAAGCGGCGCAACTTCGACTACTACGACCCGATCACCACCGGTGACTCGTCACTGTCGGCCTGCGTGCAGGCGATCATGGCGGCCGAGGTGGGGGAGCAGGAGCTGGCCGAGGCGTACTTCAAGGAGTCGCTGTACCTCGATCTGTGCGACACGCACGGCAACACGGCCGACGGCATTCACATCGCCAACGCCGGCGGGGTGTGGGCGGCGCTGATACACGGATTCGCCGGCTTCCACGAGAACGAGGAGCGGGTACGGTTCAGCCCCCGGCTGCCCGAGCGGTGGCGGAGCCTGACCGTGCGCCTGGTCCGCCACGGCACGAGGGCCACGGTGGCCATCGACCACGACGGCTACACCGTGTCGGTGGCGAGCGGCGACGGCCTGCCGGTGGAGACCCCGGAAGGTGTGGTGATCCTCGGTGCTGGCGAGTCGGTCCGGGTGGCCACCGCCAGGTAGCTTCGCTGGGTGACGCTCAGCCGTCGCTGGCGACGGTCGGGCCGGGCCCGGACGAGGCGGCCGGCTGGGGTGGGCCGCCCAGGGCGATCATGGCGGTGGCCACGGCCAGGGCGGCCAGTACGGCGGCGAGCCAGCGGGTTGACGGGCGCCCCGGGGCGCGCCGAGACAGGCAGTGCATGATGGTCCCTCCGAACGAGCGGGGCGCCCTGGTGGCGCCGAGGCTCACCCGGCTGTACGGCCGGCGGGGCCGGTTGGTTCGCGATCGTCCCGTCAGGATTCTGGCTCAGCCGGCCAGGAGCTTGGCCACGGCGATGAGGCCGACGGTGACGATGATGGCACGCAGCACGTTGGGCGGAAGGTGCCGGCCCACCGCGGCGCCCGCCGTTCCCCCGATGGCCGATCCCACGGCGATCAGGCCCGCCGCCTTCCAGTCGACCTGGTCCGGCGACACGATGAGGAAGACGACGGCGGCCACGGCATTGACGATCATGACGAGCACGTTCTTCAACCCGTTCAGCTGCTGCACCGGGTTGGCCATGAGGGCGCCGAGGAGGCCGAGGACGATGATGCCCTGGGCGGCGCCGAAGTAGCCGCCATAGATGCCGGCGCACAGGATGCCGACCCGGGCCAGGTTGCTCGGCCCCGCCGGGGCGTTCTCGTCTCTCGGCTTCTCCCGGACGCGTTTCTGCAGGTAGGGACCGGCGATCACCAGGGCGATGCCGGCCATGACCAGCACCGGTACGACGGCCCGGAAGACGTCGGGGTCGAGGCGCAGGAGCAGGACGGCGCCGACGATGGAACCGACGACCGAGAGCGGGGCGAAGTGGGCGACGAGCGAGCGGAGCTCCCGCACCTCGCGCCGGTAGCCGATGGCGCCGGCCAGGCTGCCCGGGATCAGCCCCAGGCTGTTCGAGACGTTGGCCGTCACCGGCGGCACGCCGATCAACAGCAGGGTCGGGAACGTGATCAGCGTGCCCGAGCCGACGATGGCGTTGACCGCACCGGCGCCGATCCCAGCGAGTATCACCAACAGGGCGTCGGTTGTCGTCATGCCGGCCGCGCCAGGGCCATCTGCTCCGTCTCGACCTGCACGCCGACACGATACCCGGCCCCGGCCAGAGGCTCGATTCCGTCCGGTGGAGGCGCTATCGCCGCGACGTCACGGAGGGCCCCCAGGCTGTGCCATCCCACCAACGCAGGCTCGTACCGTCGCTGTACCAGGCCGGAGGTACGGGAGGGGGATCGAGTTCCACGCTGCGCATCGTACGTTCGCCGGTCTCTCGATGTGAGCCGGACCTACCTGCCCCGCTGAAACTCTCCCCCGGGAACGGCCGGCAGTCATAGGCTCCCGGGCATGACAGCTGACGAGGTGGTTGCCTTCCGCGAGGAGCTGCGTGCGTCGCTGGGTGGTTTCGTGATGCCCGGCGCCTACGGCGTGGGTGTGATCGAGCCGGACGGGATCCGCTTCCCGGTGGTCAACCGCGCCGGCAGCCATGACCTGCCGGCAGTGGTGCTGGCCTCGGTGCTCGGTTACCGCAGCGGAACCTGCGCCATCGCCACCAGTACCGACCAGCTCCGGCACGCCTTCACGACATTGGAGCCGGTCGAAGCGTGCACAGCGTTTGGGCACCCCAACCTGTGGGCCTGGCGGGAGATGCTCCACAACTCGCCCGCCGGCGAGTTCGTCACCGTCTTCGTCTCCGGTTCCGGAGACGACACCATCGGCCAGGCCGAGGCCGCCTTCGCCGCCCTGCCGGGAAACACCGACTGACGATGGCGCGGGGGTGCGTCACCCGATGTAGCCGCACCTCCGGTCGGGCGTAGGCCGGCCGGTACCCTGGACGGCATGGACACCCCGGCTGATCCCGAGCTGAACAACCAGCCGAACGACGAGCTGACGGCGCTGCGCTCGGTGGTGCGGGAGCCGATGGACCACGTCGAGTGCTTCCCGGCCCCGTCGTCGTGTACGCGGGTGACGTTCACCACCGACGAGGTCACCTCGATGTGCCCCGTCACCGGCCAGCCCGACTGGTCGACGGTGGCCATCAGCTACGAACCCGATCAGCGCTGCGTGGAGTCGAAGTCGCTCAAGCTGTTCCTGTGGTCGTTCCGGGATCAGCAGATCTTCGCCGAGGCCCTGGCCGCCGCCATCGCCGCCGAGATCCACCGGGCCGCCGCCCCCCACCGCACCACGGTGGTCGTCACCCAGCACGTCCGGGGCGGCATCGTCACCGAGGCCACAGCCGAGCTGCCGTAGCCCTGGCGGCGCCGTCTACCAGCGACAGTCGCCCTGGTAGGGCACCTGCACCACGGGGTGCCCGTCGCGCTCGATCAACGTGGGCACCAGGCACGCGGTGATGGTCCCATCAGGCTCGACGATCACCTGGGCCACCGCCGTGGTGGCGCCGGCGTCGCTCAGACGGGGCCACACGAAGTTGCCGAGCCCCCAGGCCACCGGTTTGCCGGCGATCGTCTCGAGCGGGTTGAGGCGGTGCGAGTGATGGCCGAAGATCACGTCGGCCCCGGCATCGATCATGGCCCGGGCCCGCTCCACGTCGTCGGCCCGGGGTGTGGTGTCGAGCTCCACGCCCCAGTGGATGGCCACGATCACCAGGTCGGCCTGGGCCTTGGCCCGCTTGACCGCCGCCACCATGCGTTCGGTCGTGTCGCCGTCGGCCATGCCGGGGCGGCCCGGCCCGGCCACCCATGACGGGTCGGGGATCACCCCGCCGAAGCCGAGCACGGCGATCCTCCAACCCTTCACCGTGAAGAGGGCCGGGGCCTCTGCCTCGGCGTCGTCCCGGCCCACCCCCACCGGAGCGAGGCCGGCGGCCACCACGTTGGCCCTCGTGTCGAGCAGGGCGGCCGGGCCGTAGTCGCCGCTGTGGTTGTTGGCCAGGTTGGCCACCTCCACCCCGGCCCCCTTCATCACCGGGAGCCCGGCCGGGTCACAGTTGAAGTTGAACTCCTTGGGCACCTTGGCCCCCAGGGCCGACGAGGCGCATTCCAGGTTGACCACCGTCAGGTCATCCTTGGTGAACAGATCCTGCAGGCCGGTGAAGGCATAGCCGTAGCCCTCGGTGCGGAACGCCGGGATGTAGTTCGGATCGAGGTTGGTGTCGCCCGCCCCGCTGATGACCAGCCGCTGCCGGGCCGCCGGCGCGGCGGTGGCAGGGGCCGCGGTCGCAGGGGCCGTCGTGGTGGGGGTCGTGGCTGTCGTGGCTGTGACGGCGGGGGTGGCGGCCGCTTCGCCCTCGGCCCGGAGGCCGATCGGCGGGGTGAACACCGGCCCCGGGGCGCGCTCGGCCGGCGCGATCGACGCCGCCGTGGCCGCAGCCCGGTTCCCGCTCGCCCCGGCCCAGGCGGTGACCAGACCCCCCCACAGCAGCAGCACCAGCAGGGCCTGTCTGTGCATCGGAGCGAGTATGCCCGCTCGGCCGCTGATCTCGGTGCGTGACGAGCCGCCGGCGGTTCGGTGTGCACCGAGATCTAGCCGGGAGGGGTGGGCTAGAAGGGGTGGCCCTGGGCGTCGCGGTAGCCGTCGGCCAGGTGGCCCTCGGCGGCCAGAGCGGCCATGGCGGCATCGTCCTTGCCCAGGATGGTGCGGTACACGTAGTCGTTGTCCCGCCCCATCATGTTGATCGGCCCCCACGCCATCGGGGGCCCGTCCCACCGCCACTGGTGGCCGGGGAACAGGACCTCGGGCACATCGTCGCTCGAGTTGGGACGGAACCACTGCCGGGCGGCGAGCTGGGGGTCGGCGTAGAGGCCGGGCTCGTCGAGCACGGGGGCGGCGGCCACCCCGGCCTGGCGGCACGCCGCCAGCACCTCCTCGATCGAGCGGGCCGACGTCCAGCCGTCAAGCTCCCGGTCGAGGTCGTCGTGCCGTTCCCGCCGGCCGTCCTCGGTGGCCAGCGTCGGGTCGCCCACCGCCCACCCGGGACGACCCAGCGCCTCGACCAGCCGCGTCCATTGGCCGTCGTCGGCCACGCTGAGCGCCACCCAGGCGTCGTCGCCGGCGCACCGGTACACGCCCTGGGGTGCCCGGTGGGGATGGCGGTTGCCATGGATCTCATGGGGCTGGCCCGTCATCGAGGCGTCGATCAGATACTCCCCGATGTACTGCAGCAGGTTCTCGGCCTGGGCCACCTCCACCAGCTCGCCCACCCCGGTGGCGGCCCGTCGGCGCAGGGCGGCCAGGGTGGCGAAGGCCCCCACCACGCCGGTGGCGGGGTCCATGTAGTACGTGGGGTCGAGCGAGGTGGGGTCGAGGTCCGGATACCCCCGCAGCGACGAGTAGCCGCACAGAGCCTCCATGTGGGCCCCGAACCCGACGTACCCGGCGTAGGGGCCGTCGAGCCCGAGGAGGGGCAGCCGCAGCATCACCAGCTCCGGGTTGCGCTCGTGCAGCACGTCCCACCCCAGCCCGAGCGACGGCAGCACCCGGATGGAGTTGTTCTCCACCACCAGGTCGGCCTGGTCCACCAGTTCGAGGAACGTCTCCCGGCCCAGCTCGGTGCGGAGGTCCACCGTCATGCCCAGCTTGGTGCGGGCGTGGGAGACGAAGGCCGCCGGCTGGTTCCACGGCCGTTCTCCGGCCCGACCCCCGGGGAAGCGGCCCCACAGCTGGCCCAGATCGGACTCGTGGCCGGGGCGGGGCCGGGGGACCACACCCCGGGTGGCGGTGGGGAACAGGTTGGGGTTGTCGAGGCGGATCACCTCGGCCCCGAGGTCGGCCAGGAGGGTGGTGGTGAGGGGCCCGGCCCACACCACGGTGAGGTCGATCACCCGGATCCCGGCCAGCGGCAGGCGGCGGGCGTCGGGCCCATCCTCCCCACCCACGGCGTCGCCGAACTCTGTCGCGATATGCCGCCCAGGGCGGCGCAAGGTGACAAGGTTCGGCCCGGGGCGCGTTATGCCGGCCCCCTCCCTCACTTCGGCGGCCAGCTCCTCCCGGACCTCGGCGGTGTGCTGGCCGAGCAGGGGAGCGGGGCGCCGGGCCCGCCAGCCGTTGGCCATGCGGACCTGGGGCCCGGGCGCCTCGTAGGGGCCGGCCGCCGGATGGTCCCACCGCTGCCAGAAGTCCCGCTGGCGGAAATGCTCGTCGGCCAGTACATCGGTGGTGGAGTTGACCGGGGTGATGGCCAGGCGCTCCCGCTGGGCGTCCTCCATCGTCTCCTGCTTGGTCCGCTGCATGGTCCAACCGAAGATGGCGGCGTTGAGCTGCTCGGGGAAATCGTCGTCGTCGAACCAGTCGGGCTTGGACACGGTGCGGATCAGGTCGTCGTCGCCCAGCAGGTCGGCCACCCGGGGCATCCAGTTGGGGGTGAACACGATCTGGCAGTAGCCGTCGCCCGTGGGATAGATGCCGGCCGGGATGGCGCCCATCCGGCCGCCGCCGGCCCGGTAGCCGACACGCCCGTCGAACTGCCAGCCCACGAACATGGCGGCCCGCCGGTCGATCGAGGCGGCCTGGGTCTCCACGTTCGACACGTCCACGTGCGTGCCCCGGCCCGACGCCTCGGCCATCGCCACCGCCGCCAGGGCGGCCAGCGCCCCCACCGCCCCGCAGTGGTACTCCACGATGCGGCCGGCCAGCTTCATCGGCTCCCGGTCGGGGTCGCCGGTGGCCAGCATGGGCCCGCCCAGAGCGTAGGCCGTGAGGTCGTTGCCGGCCAGGGTGGCGTAGGGGCCGGTCTGGCCGTGGGGGGTGACGCTGGCCACCACGAGCCGGGGGTTGGCCGCCCGCAGCGCATCGGGCCCGAGCCCGAGGGCGTCGAGCGCGCCCGGGGTGTGCGACTCGACCACGAGGTCGGCCCGGGCGGCCAGAGCCCGCATCAGACCGGCTCCCTCCGGTGTGGCCAGGTCGGCCACCACCGAGCGTTTGTTCGTGTTCAGGTGGAGGAACAGCGGGCTGCGTTCGGGGTCGGGCCGGGGGCCGGGGCGGGCCCCCTCCCGGCGGGCCTCGTCGCCGCCCGGGGGCTCCACCTTCACCACGTCGGCCCCGAAGTCGGCCAGGAGCTTGGCGGCGTAGGGGCCGGCCACACCGGTGGCCAGCTCCACCACCCGGAGCCCGGCCAGGGGTTGGGGCGGCGGCGACGCAGCGTCGGCGCGGCGGGAGTCGGGCGGTGCTCCGGTCATCCCGACACTGGACCACACGGGCCCGGCCGGGCGCCAGAATCCCTGGTGGCGGCCGCCCTACGGGGAGGGGGCGACCCCGAACACCAGGGCCAGGTAGCGGCGGAGGTGGCCCAGGCTCTCGACGGCCACCGACGGATCGTCGGCCGCCTTGGCCACCACGAAGGCCCCCTGGACCACCACCATCAGGTGGCGGGCCAGTGACGGGGCGTCGACTCCGGCCGGGTTCCCGGCGTCGGCCAGGGCCTGGGCCAGGTCGGCCTCCAGGGTGCGGGCGTGGCCGAGGATGGCGGCCCCGCAGGCGTCGCGCACCGCCGGGCTCGACCCGTACGCCTCCTGCACCATGGTGCCGGCCAGGCAGGTGACGGCCGCCAGCGGCAGCCCGGGAATCAGCTCGGCCCGCAGGTCGACGTAGGCCAGCACCCGCTCGGCCGCCGTGGCCTCCTGGTGGTAGGCGGCGGCGGCGAACACGGCACCGGTGGTGCTGTCCCAGTGCTCGGCCGCCGCCACCGCCAACGCCTCCTTCGACTCGAAGTGATGGAAGAAGGCGCCCTTGGTCACCCCGGCGGCGGCACACAGGTCGTCCACCGTGGTGGCGCTCAGGCCCTGGGCCCGGATCACGTCCACCGCGGCGTCGAGCAGCCGGCCCCGGGCCTCGCCCCGGGCCACCCGGGTGGTGCCGCCGGCCGGTGCCGCCGCCATGGCCCGATCAGGCCCCGGCGCCGTCGGCGGCGGCTTCGAGGGCGGCCACGTCGAGCTTGACCATGCCCATCATGGCCTCCATCGTCCGCTGTACCCGGGCCGGATCGGGGTCGCCGATCAGCTCGAAGAAGCGCTGGGGCACGATCTGCCAGGAGAAGCCCCAGCGGTCCTTGAGCCAGCCGCACTGCACCTCGGTGCCCCCGTTCTCGGTCAGCATCGACCAGTAGTGGTCGACCTCGGCCTGGTCGGCGCACACAACGCTGAACGACACGGCGTCGTTGGGTGACTGGTGGGGGCCGCCGTTGAGCGCCGTGAAGTGCTGACCGTCGAGCGTGAAGTCGACGGTGATGACAGAGCCGTCCCCCATCTGGTTCACGCTGGTGATGGCGGAGTTGGGGAACACCTTGGTGTAGAGCTCGGCCGCTTCCAGGCCGTCCTTGTTCTCGAACCACAGGTTGGGGGTGATGGTGGGCATCGGTGCCTCCTTCGGTTGCTGTCCCGTGACCATACCAACTGGTCGGTTTGTCTGTCGAGGGGCGTCGCCGCCGGGCCCGGGGCTACGGTGGGGCATGGACGCCGTCCTGCCCTTCACCGTCGACCTTCCGCCGGGCACCACCTTCGGTGCCGTGGTCACCGGGATCGATCTGCGGGAGCCCACCCCCGGCCAGCTCATGGCTCTGCTCGACCTGTGGCACGAGCGGGCGGTGCTGGTGTTCCCCGGCCAGCACCTCACCGACGCCGAGCAGATCGCCTTCTCCGCCCACTTCGGTCGCTTCGAGCGGGGCCTGCGTCAGACGTCGGACTCCAAGCTGGCCGTGCTGTCCAACGTCGGGCGCGACGGCGAGGTGGTGGCGCCCACCGAGCTCCAGGCCCGGTTCCTGGTGGGCAACACCTACTGGCACGCCGACAGCTCCTACAAGCGGGTGGGGGCCAAGGCTTCGCTGCTGTCGGCCCGGGAGGTGCCGTCCACCGGCGGTGAGACCGAGTGGGCCGACATGCGGGCCGCCTACGACGCCCTGGCCCCCGACATGAAGGAGCGGCTGGAGGGGGCGGTGGCGGTGCACAGCTACGCCTTCAGCCACACCTGGCACGGGGGCCAGGAGATGCTCGGCGCCAGCGACCTGGCCCACCTCGGCCCGGTTGAGCATCCGGTGGTGTTCACCCATCCCGCCACCGGGCGGCGCAACCTGTACATGGGCCGCCACGCCAGCCATCTGGCGGGGGAGGACGTGGAGGTCAGCCGAATCCTGCTGGCGCTGCTCACCGAGGAGGCGTGCCACCCGCCCCGGGTCTGGACCCACCGCTGGGAGCGGGGCGATCTGGCCATGTGGGACAACCGGTGCATCCTGCACCGGGGCCACCCCTGGCCCGACGACCAGGCCCGCACCATGGTCCGCACCACCCTGGCCGGCGACGACCCCACCAACGAGTGGGTGCTCCCGGAGAGCTGAGGTCCGGCTATGGCGTCCGAACGGTTGGGGATCGTGCTGTCGACGGCCACGGCGGCACCGCCGAAGGAGTTCGTCGAGCTGGGCCGCATCGCCGAGGGCAACGGGTTCGAGGCCCTGCTCGTGAACGAAGGTCGGGGCGACGCACTGGCCTGCGCCGAGGCGATCGCCCTCGGCACCTCCACGATCAGGGTCGGCACCAACATCGCCAACATCTACTTCCGCCACCCGTTCCTGGCCGCCATGAGCGCCTGGACGATCTCGGAGCTGTCGGACGGCCGGCTGATCCTGGGTCTCGGCATCAGCCACCGGCGGATGGTGGAGTCGCTCGGCATCGAGATGCACGAACCCCGGGAGTACCTGCGGTCCTACGTGCAGGCGGTGAAGCAGGGGTTGGCCGGCGAGTCGGCCGAGGGGCTGTTCCGGCCCCGCCGGGCCGGGCACGCCGTTCCTGTGCTGGCCGCCGCCCTCACGGCCGAGACGGCCCGGGTGGGCGGCGAAGTGGGCGACGGGATCATGCCGTTCCTGCCGTCACGGTCGTACCTCACCGAGCTGGTGGCCGAGGCCCGCCACGCCGCCACCGACGTGGGCCGGGACCCCGACGGGCTCGACTGCATCATCAGCATCCCCACGTTCGTCTCCGACGACGTCAGCCAGGCCCGCTCCGCCGCCCGCTACAACATCGCCGCCTTCGCCCGCCTGCCCAACTACCGCCGCCAGTGGCGGCGCAGCGGATTCGTCGAGGAGGTCGACGCCATGCAGGAGGCGTGGAAGGGACGTGACCGGCGGGCGGTGGCCGCCCTGGTGAGCGACCGCATGGTGGAGCAGGTCTGCGTGTTCGGCCCGCCCGGCCAGTGCCGCGAGCAGCTCGACGCCTTCCGGGAGGCCGGCGCCGGGATGCCGGTGCTGGCCGTCAGCCCGGTGAACGAGGACCGACTCGACGCCACCCGCAAGGCTCTCACCGCCCTCGCCCCCCGCTGAGGCCCGAAACCCCTGCGAACTGTGGCGCCCGGTGCTGTATTTCGCGCGCTGGTGCCACAGATCCCAGCTCGAGGTGGGGTGATTCAGGTGTTGCTCTGGCGGAGCACGCCGGCTGCGGTGAGCTCGGCCACCCGCTCGGCCGACATCCCGAGCCGGCCGCCCAGGATCTCGGCGTTGTGCTGGCCCAGCGTGGGAGCGGTCAAGTCGGGCAATTGGGGCTGGGCCCCGAACTTGAACGGGTAACCGGGGATCGGCACCTTGCCCGCCAGCGGGTCGTCGACCCAGCGCACCATGTCCCGGGCCTCGTAATGGGGGTGGCCGATGGCGTCGGTTGGCGACAGCACGGGCGAGCACGGCACCCGGAACGACTCCAGGTGGGCGATGAGGTCGGCGTCGGTGGCGAAGGTGGCCATCCAGGTCTCGGTCAGCTCGATCAGCTCGTGGCGGCGGGCCGCCCGCTCCGGCATCGTCTTGTAGCGCGGATCGTCGATCAGGTCGGGCCGGCCCAGGGCCTGGCAGAAGTTGGGCCACTGGAGGTCGAGGCACAGCACCACGATCCAGCCCTGGGGACCCTTGAACGTGCCGACGGGGAACACCAGCTCGTGGTGCCGGCCCATCCGCTTGGGCTCGTAGCCGCCGAAGTGGGCGCATTCGAGGTGGCCCTCGTGCATGTGGAACATGCAGTCGACCATGGCGATGTCGATGTGCTGGCCCCGGCCGGTGCGCTCCCGGTGGAACAGGGCGTAGCCCAGGGAGGCGAAGGCGTGCACCGCGGTGCCGGTGTCGGCGATCGAGGAGCCAACGAAGTAGGGCGGGCCGTCGGGGTCGCCGGTCATGTGCATGAGGCCGGAGAAGGCCTGGACGATGAAGTCGTACCCCGTCTTGTTGGCGTAGGGGCTGGTGCGGCCGAAGGCCGACACCGAGGCCATGATCAGGTTGGGGTTGAGCTTACGCAGGCTCTCGTAGTCGAGGCCCCGCTTGGCCAGGATCTCGGGGGTGCCGGTGTTCTCGGCCACCACGTCCACCTGGGGCACGAGGTCCTTGATGATCTGGAGACCCTCGGTGGTGTTCCAGTCGACGCAGAGGCTCTTCTTGCCCCGGTTGTGCTGGACGAACCAGGCCGAGCGGCCGTTGTCGAGCACGACGGGCAGGAAGCGGGCGCCGTCGCCGGTGTCGGGCAGCTCGATCTTGATGATGTCGGCCCCCAGCTCGGCCATCATGCGGGTGATCCCGGCGCCGGCCAGGTACTGGGTGAGGTCGAGAACGGTGACACCTTCGAGGATCAGCTCCCGGTCGGTCGTCTCGGTCATGGCGGTCCCCCTTGCCCGGGGATCTGAACCCCGGCGTGCGTGCCTGCCGTCGCCGTTGACGTGTCGGCCGAGCTTAGGTGCCGCCGAACCTTGTAGAGAAATGCCGCCTCTGCCGGCGGGCTCGACGAAGTTCGAACCGTGGCACGGTTAGGTGGCGGCGCGGGCCGGCTCTACCGCCGCCGGCCGAGGAACGTCCCGACCGTGGCCAGGTACGCCTCCGGCTCCTCCAGATGGGCGGTGTGCGAGCTGTGCTCGAACACCGCCACCTCGGCCCCCGGGATCCCGTCCGCCAGCGGGCCGGCGCACGGCGGGCCCATCTCGTCGTGACGGCCGCAGGTGACGAGGGTGGGGATGTCGATGGCCCCCAGGTCGGCCGTGCGGTCCCAGGTGCGGAGGTTGCCGGTGATCACCAGCTCGTTCGGCCCCTGCATCACCTCGTAGCTCTGGTTGTTCTCCAGGTTGGCGATCGTGCGCAGCATGGGCTCGGGCCACTCGGGCAGGCGGCACACGTGCTCGGCGTAGAACTGCTCGGCCGCCCGCGTGTAGGCGTCGCCGGTGACGTCGCCGGTGACGTCGCCCTCGTCGAGCGCCGCTCGGGCCTCGGCCGGTAGCAGGGTGCGCAGGCGCCGGGTCTCGGCCTCGAAGGCGGCCAGGCTGGACGACGTCGACGCCAGCACCGCCCGCTCCACCCCGGCCGCCGCCGGCCCGGCCGGACGGGTGGTGAGGTACTCGACGGCCAGCCAGCCGCCCCACGAGTGGCCGAGCAGGTGGACCCGGCGGAGCCCCAGAGCGGCACGGACCAGATCGATCTCCCGCACGAAACGGTCGATCACCCAGCGGCCGGGATCATCGCCGGGTCGGTCGGAGCGGCCGGAACCCAGCTGGTCGTAGAACACCACCGGCCGGTCGGCGGCCAGGGCCTCCAGCGGCTCCAGGTAGTCATACCCGCACCCGGGGCCGCCGTGGAGCACCAGCAGCGGTACCGCCCCCCGGCCCGGGTCGGCCGGCCCGCCGCCCACGATCCGGTACCACACCGAGTACCCGTCCTCGACCTCGATCCGTCCCTCCACCGACTTCCTCCTCACGTCTCTGACCGGTCGGTGCCGGACCTCGCTCGAGGGCGGGCCTCGGACAGCGTCGACGCCGTGGCGATGGCCTGGAGATGTTCCGTGTACCTTTCGGCCGTCCACCCGTGGATGTCGACGAAGCGCCGGTGGGTCATGGGGTCGATGAGGACGTCGAGAATCACCGCCGCCTCGTCGATCGTGAGGCCGGGTCGGAGGCCGCCCAACTCGGCCAGGCGGGCCACGACCTGGCGGGCGCCGTCGAGACGATGCCCGTCCGATGTGGCCAGCAGGGCTGCCACGTCGGCGTCGGCGTTGGCGGCCACGAGGAACACGACGTACAGCGTGGCGATGCGCTCGGCGATGGCGGCGTTCATGGCGATCCACGATTCGAGCACCTCGACGGGATCGTCGGCCTGCATGAGCCGCTGCATCACCGGCCGGTCGGCGATGGCGATCGGCTCGTCGTCGCCGGCCAGGGTCCAGTCGAACGCCAGCTTGAGGATGTCCGCCTTGCCGCCCACCGAGGTGAAGACGGTCCGGCGGCTCACCCCGGCGCGCTCGGCGATGGCATCGATCGTCGTGGGCACGTAGCCGCGTTCGACGAACAGTCCGGCGCCGGCGTCGACGATGCGGCGACGGGTGCCCCGTGACTGCTCTTCGCGCAGCGTCGACCGGTACGGCCGCGGGACGTCGCTCATCAGGCGCTCCGAAAAAGGGTTGCCGCATTTGGATGCACTGTTAGTGTAATCATCTAACTCACAGTGTAGGAGAAGGAGAAGAACATGAGAGTGATCATCGTCGGGGCCGGGCCGACCGGCCTAACCGTTGGCGCCGCGCTCGCTCGGCGCCGGCACCACGTGGTGGCGATCGACCAGGATCCGGGGCCGTCATCGGACGGCTCGTGGCGGCGGCGCGGCGTGATGCAGTTCGAGCAGGCGCACGGCTTCCGCCCGCAGGTGCACGACCTCCTGATGGCGGAGTGGCCCGAGGCGTGGCGGAGGTGGCAGGGCCTCGGTGCCGACCGGGTCGTCGAGTTTCGTGCCGCAGTCGGCGGGCCCGAGGCGTTCGGTATCCGGTCGCGCCGTTCGACCTACGAGCGGGCGTTGCGGCTGGCGGCCGCCGATGTGGACGGTCTCACGGTCGCCACCGGTCGTGTCGAGGGCCTCATCGAGGAAGCGGGGCGGGTCATCGGCGTGATCGTCGACGGCACGCGGCACCATGCCGACCTCGTGATCAACGCCAGTGGCCGGCTGTCCCGGTTGGCGCCACCCGCTCAGCTCGGAGGCGACACCGGCATGGCCTATGTCTCCCGCACCTTCCGCCGGCGGGCCGGAGCGCCTCCGGGGCCGATCGTCAGCCCGTTGGCCTGGAGCGGCCAGTTCCACGGGTACGACGGCTACGTCTTCCCCCACGAGCACGGCCACATCTCGGTGGTGCTCATCCGCCCCACGGCCGACGTCGAGTTCGGCGTGCTCCGTCATCTCGACGCCTTCGAGGCGGCCTGCCGGGCGATCCCGGCGCTGGCGGAATGGACCGACCCGGAGCTCACCACCCCGACCAGCGGTGTGCTGGTGGGGGGCGGTCTGCTGAATCTGTACCGGCCGCAGTCCGGCCGGTCGGGCCTGGTGGCGGTCGGCGATGCCGTGGCCACCACCGCCCCCACCGCCGGTCGGGGCCTGGCCATGGCCAGCATGCAGATCGGCGCCCTGCTCCGGTTGCTGGATGCAGGAGCCGATCCGCCGACCATCGGGGGGCCCTTCGGGACGTGGTGTGACACCTGGATGCGCCCGTGGGTGGAGGACCATCTGGCGTTCGACGCCGAATCGGTCCGGCGCTGGAAGGGGCAGGACATCGACCTGGGCCAGCCGCTGACGTCGGCCGCCATCGCCGCCGCCGCCCAGGCCGACCCGTCCATCGGCCCCCTGGTTGCGCCCTTCCACGCCATGGCCGCCCTGCCGGTGTCTCTGGCCGACGCCGAGCACCGGGCGCGCGCCGTCTACGAGTCCGGCTGGCGTCCACCGATCGCCGACGGCCCGACGCGCGACGAGCTCGTCGCCCTCGCCTCCCGGGCCCACACCCGGCCGGGGGCGACCGCCGCCACCCGACTCCGGCGCCCGGGCTACCGGCCGCGCACCCCGGCCGTCCACCAGCACTAGGGAGTTCCGATGATCACCACCCCGCCCTGTTACCGCCATACCCCTCCCAGACCCACACCCAGGAATGAGCCCGCCATGACCAGAACGATGCACGCTCCCGGTGATCGGCGCCCGGACCTGCTCGACTATCGCCTCGTCCACCGAGCCATGACCGTCGACTTCGAACGGCTCGCCTTAGCCGCCGAGGAGCTCGCCTCCCGGCCGGACCGGGCCCGCAGGGCCGAGCTGCGCCGCTACCTCGGTGCCGTCACCGGCGAGGTGGTCAGCCACCACCACGTCGAGGACGCCCACGTCTGGCCCGCCCTGCAGGAACGGGCCGGCGACGACGTCGCCCTCGCACCGCTCACCGCCGACCACGAGCGGCTCGACCCGCTGCTCCAACTCGCCAACCAGCTCGCCCGGGCCGACGACCAGGGGCCACAACTCGCCGCCACCCTCCGCCAGGTCGCAGACCTCCTCGCCCGACATATCACCGACGAAGAGCACCACCTCTTCCCCGTCATCGAGGCCCGCATGGGCGTGGAGGACTACCAGGAGCTGCGGCGGCGCTTCCGCGCCAACCTGCAGCTACGTCTCCTGCCGTTCGTCGTGCCCTGGGCCGTCAGTCACGCCACGGCGGAGGAGCGGCGCGCGGCGTCGATCGGGAGCCGCAGTGGTGGCTCAACCTCCTCGCCGACCCGCAGGCCGAGGTGACGCAACGAGGACGACGGTTCGCCGTCACCGCCGAACGCGTTGCGGCCGCCGAACGGCCCCAGCTCTGGGCCCAGGTCCGTCGGGAAGATCGCCATCGTCCGGCTCCGACCGAACGGCGAACGCTCTGGCGCTCAGGTGTCAGCTGCCGCCGTAGAGTCGCTCCAGATCTGCCAGTTCCACGTCGGGCCGCTGCCGAGCCACCCGCCGTAGCTCGGCCGTGAACCCACCCCGGCCCACCAGCAGCCGGCGGAGCCCGGTGCTGGCCCGGTCTCCGAGCGCCGCCGCGATCTTGTCGAGGCGGGCCAGCTCGCCCACGCCCACCGGGCTCAGGCCTGCCTTGGTCTCACCGATGAGGATCACCTGGTCCTTGCCGTGGCGATCGGGCTCCACCGCCACCAGATCGATCTGGTGGCGGACCCGCCCCGCCGACAAGGTGGACGGGCCGACCAGCCGGGGGGAGCCCCCGACGGTCTCAGGGCTGGCGTGGGTGAGCAGCCACTCCGCTGCCATCCACTCCAGATGGGGGCCGTAGATGAGTGACGCCACGCGGTGGGCGGCGTCGTCCCACACCGCTGAGGCCTGGCCCCGATTGAGGCGTAACTCGTCCGGCTCGATCAGCACCCGGTGGGTGCGCACGATGGGTTCAGCCAGTAGGAGGACGGACCGGTTCCGGTGGAGAGGATCGGGGCGCTGCTCGATCCAGCCGCTCTCGGTCAGAACGCGGAGGGGGAATGTGAACGATGCGTCAGCTCGACCGACCGCCGCCGCCACGTCGCCGCGTCGGCGGTTGCCGTCGGCCACGGCGGCGAGGAGGCCCCAATACAGGGCCCGGCTCCCGAGCGCCGGATCCTCGGACAGGACGACCTGGCCCTCGCGGTGCAGGGGCGACGTCGGTGTCAGCAGGTGATCCACCGCCCATCGCCCCACGGCTCCCCGGCGCGGCCCCGTGCCGGCGAGCGCGAGGTAGCCAGGTGTGCCACCGACCAACGCGTGGAGTTGGAAAGCGGCATCGGGGTTGTCGTCGACACCCCAGTAGGCGGCAGCCGTCCGGAAGTCGAACGGGCCGACCACGAGCTCCAGCGACGCCCGGCCACGGAGGGCGGCGTCGGGGCCGATCAGTGCCTTCATCTGGGAGAAGGCCGATCCGCACAGCACGAGCCTGGTCTGTCCCTGCCGGAGTGCCCCCGGCGTGAGCTGCGCCTGCACCACCGAGGCGACCTCCGGGGCGGCGTCGAGGAGGTAGCCGAACTCGTCGATCAGCACCACCCCCGGCTGTCCGTCGGGGCCGGGAAGGGAGAACGTCGCCTCGAATGCGTCATCCCACGATGCAAACCGGCGCCGATCGGTCGAGCCGGACCAGCGGGAGAACTGCTGGGAGAAGAGATCGAGGTTCTGCTGCGATGAGAGCTGTCAACCTATTGTAAGTGGACTTACACTAGGTTGTGACGTATCTGACCGGATCAGGCGTCGGGCCCGGCGGCCTACAGGTTCACCAGGAAGTCGTTGAGCTCCCGCATGAAGGGGCTGAGGGTGGCCGGGCCGTGGACGCTGTGGCCGGCGCCGGCCACCATCGTGACCTCGGCGTCGGGGTTGGCGGCGAGGAACGCCTCGGCGTCATCCGGCTCGAACACGGCGCCCGCCTCGGGGTCGGCCCGCACCACGGTGACCGGGCACCGCAGCGGCACCGACGGGTTGTAGCCCCGCCACACGACCCCCTGGATCGCCGCCTCCATCGTGGTGGGATCCCAGGCCCGCAGGGTCTGGCACCGGTCATCCACCTCGTCGGGCGGGGTCATGGCTGACGCCACCGGCCGGTACTCCTCCACCGGGGCGTCGCGGGCCTGCAGATCCCGCACCGCCGCCACCAGGCGGGGGAAGAACTGGGCCACCGGGCTGGCCTCCCGCCGGGCGGTGTCGCCCTCGTAGAGCGGCGGGTCCTCCAGGAACACGCCGAGCAGCAGCTCGGGCCGGACGGCGGCCAGCGCAGCCGCCACCACCCCGCCCAACGAGTGACCCACCACCGCCGCCGGGCCGGCGCCGAGGAACTCGATCACGGCGGCCAGATCGGCGGCGTAACTGAGCGCGTCGTACCCGTCGACCGCCCCGGCCCGGCTCGACTCGCCGTGACCCCGCTGGTCGACGGCCAGCAGCTGGAGCTGGCCGTTGTCGACATAGCGGGCCAGGAGTTGCTCCACCACGGGGTCCCACGTCTGGCGCCGGCCCGACAGGCCGTGCAGCAGGATCAGGGGCGGGGCCGACTCGTCGCCGTGGTGCTCCACGGCCAGCGTCATGCCGGTGCTGAGGCTCAGCTCGATGGCCATCAGCGGCCCGTGTAGCTCGGGGCCCGCTTCTCCATGAACGCCTTCGGCCCCTCCACCGCATCCTGGCTGCGGAACACGGGTGCGCTCATCTCGAGCTCCACGTCCATGGCCTGGCGCTCGGGCAGGCCCAGGCAGGCCTTGGCCGACCGCTTGATGGCCCGCACCGCCAGCGGCCCGTTGGCCGCGATCCGCTCGGCGATCTTCATGGCCTCGGGCACTACCTGATCGGGCTCGACCACCCGGTTGACGAAGCCCAGCTCGTAGGCCCGGGCGGCATCGACCAGCTCCCCGGTGAGCAGCCATTCCATGGCCACGGCGTAGGGGAGCTGCACCGGCAGGCGAACGCTGGAGCCGCCGGCCGGGAACAGGGCCCGCTGCACCTCCTGCACGCCGAAGCGGGCCACGGTGGAGGCCACCCGGATGTCGGTGCCCTGCACCAGCTCGCACCCACCGGCCACGGCCGTGCCGTTGACGGCGGCGATGATCGGCTTGTCGAGGTCGATCACCCGGAGCAGAGCCCGGTCGGTGATCGACTTGTCGGCCAGCACCCGGTTGTCGTACTCGTCTTCCGGCTGGCGGGTCCTGGTCATCAGGGGGATGAGGCGGCCCAGGTCCGCCCCGGCGGAGAACACCGTGCCGTTCCCGGTGACCACGATCACCCGGATCCCGTCGTCGGCCTGGGCCTCGTCCCAGGCGTCAGCCAGGCGGCACGCCACCTCGGGGCTGATGGCGTTGCGGGCCTCGGGGCGGTTCAGGGTGACCAGGGCGACGTAGCCCTGCTTCTCGTACTCGACTACAGCCATGGCCGGGAGCATAGGTGGGGCGTGTGACACCGCGCCTGCCTGCGCCCGTCGCCGGCTCACCCGGCGCCGAACCTTGTCGACAACTGCCGCCAGAGGCGGCACAAGGTGACGAAGAACGGCGGGATGGCGCGATTGTTGTGCCAACGGGATCGTCAGGACCGGCCCCGGGCCCGGGTCAGGACGCCCCGCATGCCGTCGGCGCAGCGGCGGGCCACGGCGTCGGGCGGCCCGGAGGCGGCGAGCGACGGCGAGATGACCTCCAGCCCCAGTGGGGCGTCCACGCCCAGCCCGTCGAGGGTGCGGATCAGGCCCACCAGGTCGAACCCGCCCTCCCCGGGGGCCATCCGGTTGGTGGACGTATCGGTCATGTAGTCGGGCTCGGCGCGCACCGCCGGCCCGTCGTCCATCTGGACCGACGTGACCCGCCGGCCGTCGATGGCGGCCAGGCTGGCCAGGGTGTCGGGGCCCCGCTCGTGGTGCCAGGCGTCGACGCAGATCCCGCCGTTGGGCCGATCGGCCAGCCCGGCGATGGCCAGGGCCTGGGCCGACGACTCCACGTTGGTCATCTCCGGCAGGTACTCGAGCGACACCAGCACGCCCCGCTCGGCCGCCCGGTCGCACAGCCCGGCGAAGGCCTCGGCCGCCCGCTCCACCGGCCCGTGGTAGGGGCCGCCGAGTTGGAGGTGGCGGGCCCCGAGGCCGTCGGCCAGCTCGAAGGCCAGGCGCTCCTGCTCCGCCGCCTCGTCGTCGCTTCCGGGCGGGCCGGCCCACAGCTGGAGGAATTCGATCTCCACCAGCAGCTGGTCGTGGCGGTCGAGGACGTCCGCCATCGCCGGGATCGTCCACCCGTCGCGCAGCAGGCGCCGGTAGCTGCCCAGGTGCATCCCGATCCCGGCGTAGCCGCCGCCGGCGGCCGCCGCCACCCGCTCCTCGAACCCGGCCCGGGGGATGGTGAGGGTGCTCAGCACCAGGTCGTGGCGGCCGAGGGCGCGGGCCTGCTCGGCCCGCTGGCTGGCGGTGCGTCCGGTCATGGCCGCAGTCCACCACGCCGGACCACCGAGATCCACCCGAGGTTCACAGGTCGGTCTCAGCTGGCTCCCAGCTTTCGGGCGCAGGGTTGGAGGTGACCCGAAGGAGATGGTCATGGACCACACGAACCCCCGCCCCACCCGCCCCGCCTCCACCGGCTCCCGCCGGCCCCATCCGGCGGCCCGGGCCCGCACCACCGTGGCCGCCGCCGCCGTGAGCGCCACCCTCGCCCTGGCCGGCGTCTTCGCCCTCATGGCCTCGGCCGACGCCAGCACCTCGACCGAGGACGCCTCGGCCTCGCTCACCGGCTCGTCCTCGTCGTCGGGCAGCACCGCCAGCTCGGCCACCGACAGCACGACGGCCGCCAACTCCTCGTCGAACACGAGCTCGTCGAACGCCAGCTCGGCCAGCGCCTCGTCGGCCACCCCGTCGGCCGCCGCCTCGACCTCGAGCCACGGGAGCTGATCGACGATGGCCGCTGAACGTCACACCCGGGCCATGGGCACCGACCTCCACGTGATCGTGGTCGGGCCCGGCGGCACCGCCGGCGACCGGGAGCACGAGCTGGTCGAGCGGGCCGTCACCCGGGTGGCCCAGCTCGAAGCCCACTGGAGCCGCTTCATCCCCCAGAGCGAGGTGTCCCGCCTCAACGGTGCGGTGGGCACCCCGCTGGTCGTCTCCGACGACACCGCCGCCCTGGTGGCCCGGGCCGTCGACGCCTGGCATCTCACCGAGGGCCTGGTCGACTGCACCCTGCTCGACGACCTGGTCCGGGCCGGCTACGACCGCCCCTTCGGCGAGCTCCCGACCGACCGGCCGGCCCTCGGCGGCCCGCTCCGCCGGATCTACGGCGGCGATCCGGGCGACATCGAGCTCCGGGGCAACACCGTCACCCTGCCCCTCGGGCTGGGCCTCGACCCCGGCGGCATCGGCAAGGGCCTGGCCGCCGACCTGGTGACGGGCGAACTGCTGGAGGCCGGGGCCGCCGGAGCCTGCGTGAACCTGGGCGGTGACCTCCGGGTTCGGGGTCTCGGCCCCGACGGCGGGGTGTGGACGATCTCGATCGACCACCCCGAGCACGACCGGCCGGTCGCCCTGATCGGCCTCCACGACGGTGCGGTGGCCAGCTCCACCGTGTTGCGCCGCCAGTGGCGGGTGGACGGCGAGCGCCGCCACCACCTGCTCGACCCCCACACCGGCCAGCCCACCCGGTCGCCGCTGGCCTTCGCCTCGGCCGTCGCCGCCGAAGGTTGGCAGGCCGAGGCCATGGCCAAGGCCTTCATTCTCCGGGGTGGAGCACCTGTCATTCTCCGGGGTGGAGCACCTGTCATTCTCCGGGGTGGAGGCAGTGCAGTGTTCACCGCCGCCGATGCCGGTGCCGAGGGCCTCGTCGTCGACCACGCCGGGGCGGTCACCGTGTCGCCCGGGTTCACCCGATTCACCGGCGGGCTCCGGCCCGCTCCGATCCTCACGCTGGAGGTTTCGGCATGACCTCGCAACTGTGGTGGTATCTCGCCCGCTCGAGCGGCATCGTGGCCTGGGCCCTGGTGGCCGCCAGCGTGGTGTGGGGCCTGTTCCTGTCGACCAGAATCCTCGGCACGAAGCCGCGCCCGGCCTGGCTGCTCGACCTCCACCGGTACCTCGGTGGCCTGGCCCTCACGTTCACCGGTATCCACCTGGTGTCGCTGGTGCTCGACTCCTACGTCCACTTCGGCCTGGTGCAGCTGCTGGTGCCGCTCACCAGCTCCTACCGGCCGGGCGCCGTGGCCTGGGGCATCGTGGGCCTCTACCTGCTGCTGGCGGTGGAGCTGACGTCGCTGGCCCGCAAGCGCCTGTCGAAACGGGTGTGGCGGGCCGCCCACCTGCTCAGCTTCCCCCTGTTCGCCCTCAGCACCGTCCACGGCCTGCTGGCCGGCACCGACGGCACCAGCCGCCCCCTGTTCGCCGCCATGGCCGGCACCTCGGCGCTGGTGGCCGTGCTCACCGTGGCCAGCATCGACGCCCATCGCACCAAGGGGCCGAAGCGGGTCCCGGCCGTCGCCCGCTCGGCCGCCGCCCGGTCGATGTCCGGCGGCCCCGCCCCCGCCGCCCGGTCGGCGGCGGCCAGCCGCCAGCCGGTCACGGCCGGGGCGCCCGCTCCCACCGCGCCCCGCCTCGTGCCGGCCCCCATCCCGGCCGCCCCGACTCGACCCGTCCCATCCCCCCAACCCCAGCGCCAAACGCTGATCCCCCAGCCGTCAAGGAGACGACGATGAGCACCGCCCCCGCTCAGTCCAACTTCCCCCGCCCGCCGGGCCCCGACGGCGCCGGCTCCGGGGCCGACCACCCCGCCCGCCGGGCCCGGCAGGTGGCGGCCATCGCCGCCGCCGGCACCGTGGCCGCCCTCACCGGCTTCTTCGCCGTCCGGGCCGCTCAGGCCGACGACACCTCGGGCGCCACCACGGCCGCCGCCGGCGACGAGGCCGGCTCCGGCGCCACTCCCAGCGCCAGCGGCGAGACGCCGACCAGCCCCGGCGGTGGCGGCTATGACCGCGGCTTCGACATCGATGGCGACGGTGACCGCCCGGCCCCGCCCGACGGCGGCTTCGGCCGGGGCGGCTCGTCCGGCGCTCCTGGCCAGTTCAGCCCGGGGCAGCCGAGCGACGGGTCGTCGGCAGCTCAGGGCCAGCCGGGCTCCGGCGCCGCCCCGGCCCTCCCCGGCGGCGGCGCCGACAGCTCGAGCGGCGGCAGCTGAGCCCCCGCCCGAGCCACCCCGATCTGGTGTCCCACCCGTCAACGGTGGCGCCCCGACACCAGATCACGAACCTGCCCCCGTCCCGGCCCCCGGTCTCGACCCGGGGGCCGCCTGCTGCCTAACCTCGCCGGTGAGCGCCAACCCGGGGGAGCCGATGCCGCACATGACCAGCCAGGTCCAGGTCCACGACCACACGGTGGCCGTCCAACGGGGCGGCCAGGGTCCGGATCTCCTGTTCCTCCACGCCGAGGCCAACACGTCGGCCTGGGGGGCGGTGCACGACGCCCTGGCCGAGCACTTCACCGTCACGGCCCCCGTCCACCCCGGCTTCGGCGGTGACCCCCTGCCCACCTGGCTGCACGACGTCTCCGATCTGGCCTTCCACTACGTCGACGCCAGTCGCCGCCCTCGACCTGCACCGGCCCCTGGTGGTGGGGGCCAGCCTCGGCGGCTGGATCGGGCTCGACCTGGCCATCCACCGCCCCGACCTGCTGTCGGGCCTGGTGCTGGTGGGGGCCCTGGGCCTGCGTCCCACCCAACCCATGCCCGACCTGTTCCTCAAGGCCGCCCCCGAGGCCTTCGGCTACCTGGCCCGCACGATCGACGCCGCCGGGGTCGACCCGCTCACCGGCGACGTCGATCTGGTGACCGCGGTGTGGGTGGAGCAGGCCACCCAGGCCCGCCTCATGTGGGAGCGGCCCTACGACCGCCGCCTGGAGCGCCGGGCCCACTTCGCCGCCGCCGTGCCCACCGCCGTGGTGTGGGGGGCCGACGACCGGCTGCTGCCGGTCGAGCACGGCCGCCGCCTGGCCGACCTGCTGGGCGCCGAGCTCGATGTCGTGCCCGACGCCGGCCACCTCGTGACCCTCGACAACCCGGCGGCCGTGGCCGCCGCCGCCCGCCGCCTGGCCGGCGTCTGACGATCGACCCCAGGAGCACCCGATGCAGATCTACTCCTTCCACCTGATGCCGTGGCCCAACATCGATCCCGACGTGCTGGCCAAGAGCGGCGGCTCGGCCTGGGTCACGTACCCCAACTCGGAGTACGACCCTGTTCTGGGCCACAAGCTGTACGGCGAGTACCTCGACCAGCTCGTGTACGCCGACGAGGTGGGCTTCGACGCCATCTGCGTCAACGAGCACCACCAGAACGCCTACGGGCTGATGCCGGCGCCCAACATCATGGCCGCCGCCCTCGTCAGCCGCACCAAGCAGGCCCGCATCGCCATCCTGGGCAACGGGATCGCGCTGCGCCACAACCCACTGCGGGTGGCGGAGGAGGTGGCCATGCTCGACGTGATGTCGGGCGGGCGGATCATCTCCGGCTTCGTGCGGGGCATAGGGGCCGAATACCACTCGCTCAACCTCGACCCCACGAAATCCCGCGACACCTTCTTCGAAGCCCACGACCTCATCGTCAAGGCCTGGACCGAGCCCGGCCCGTTCGCCTGGGACGGCGAGCACTTCGCCTTCCGCAACGTGAACGTGTGGCCCCGGCCCCTGCAGCAGCCCCACCCCCCGATCTTCGTGCCGTCGCAGGGGTCGGCCGAGACGCTGGAGTGGGCGGCTGAGCGCCGTTACCCGCTGGCCTGCGTGTTCGTGCCGATGGAGCGGCTCAAGCAGTTCTACGACGGCTACCGGGGCTATGCGTCCGACAAGTTCGGCTACGAGGCCGGGCCCGAGCAGTTCGCCTTCAACTCGATCGTCTACGTCCACCCCGAAGGGGAGGCGAAGGCGACCGAGGAGATGGAGCCCCACATCCGGTACTTCCGGGAGCGGTGCTTCACCCTGCCCCTGCCCATGTTCTTCCCGCCGGGGTACACAGGGGAGAGCTCGTACCGGACCCGGATCGAGATCGCCCGCCAGCTCCAGGCCACCGGGGGGCCGGTGCTGTCGGCCGGCGAGCCGCTGATCGGGACGCCGGAGCAGGTGCTGGAGCGAATCCACCGCAACATGGCGGCCTGCGGGGCGGGCACGCTGATGGTGCAGTTCCAGGTGGGCGACATGCCCCACGACAAGGTCATGCGCTCCATGGAGCTCTTCGCCGACCAGGTCCTGCCCCACCTGCCCCGAGGCTGACTCAGAGCGGTTGCACGACCACCTGGGGATGATCGGCCGCGAGGGCGCCGAGGTCGTCGGGATCGCCGGTGAGCACCACCCCGCCACCGACAGCCAGCGCGCTGGCAACCACCACAGCGTCGACGGTGGCGTTGGTGCCGCTCGACCGGAGCAGACCGCCTGCGGTCCGTCCGACGGGCTCGTCGACCGGTAGCACCCGGCCGACGGCTTTGACCACCCGGTTCACCGTTGCGTCCTCGGCTGTCCCCCGGACGGTCTCGGCCAGCACGATGGCCGGGATCGAGACCTCCGCACCGACCTCCCAAGCCGCCGTGAGCACAGCCCGGGCGCGGAGGTCGTTGCGGGCCAGCGCTATCACCGCGCCGCTGTCGAGTATCAGGCGCTCCGGCGCTGGCGCTGCCGGGGAGCGGCGGCGCTGTCTCGCCACAGGTTCCGGGCCTCCTCCAGGAGATCGTCGGGAATCGGCCCCGACTCGGCTTCCATGGCGGCCAGCAGATCAGCCAACCGGTCGTGCTGGAGCTGCCGCTGCAACGCCGCAGTGACGTAGGACGACAGCTCCCGCCTTCCGACCCGGTCCCGGGCTTCGGCCAGGACCGTCTCGTCGATGCTGAGCGACACCTTCGACACTGCCATCGCCAAATCCTACCAGGAGTAGCACTCGAGCGGAGAGGCCGACCCTAGCGCAGGGCGCGGCGGGCGATGGCCATGCGGTGGACCTCGCTGGGGCCGTCGTAGATGCGGAAGGCCCGGATGTCCTCGTAGACCTGGCGGACCACGGTGCGGTTGGTGATGCCCCGCCCGCCCAGGATCTGCACGCAGCGGTCGACCACCCGGCTCGTCGCCTCCGACACGTAGAGCTTGGCCATCGACGACTCCTCCCGGGCCTGGCTGCCCGAGTCGAGCACCCAGGCGCAGTGCTGGATGAGAAGGCGCGAGGTCTGCATGTCGGTGAGGTTGTCGGCGATCTGGAACCCGATGCCCTCGTGCTCGCCGATCGGCTTGCCGAAGGCGTGGCGGGTGCGGGCGTAGTCGACGGCGGTGTCGTGGCAACGGCGGGCCGCCCCCAGCCACCGCATGCAGTGGGTGAGCCGAGCCGGACCCAGGCGCACCTGGGCGTAGCGGAACCCGGCGCCCACCTCGCCCAGCACCGACTCGGCCGGCAGGTGCACGTCGGTCAGCTTGATCACGGCGTGGCCGCCCACGGCGTTGTGGTCCATGGTGCCCAGCACCTCGGCGATCTCGATGCCGGGGGCGTCGGACCCGGTGAGGAACATGGTGGCCCCCAGGTCGGTGCCGGCCTGGTCGAACGTGCGGGCCATGACGATGCACACCGTGGCCCCCAGGGCCGAGGTGATCAGCCACTTCAGGCCGTTGATCTTGTAGGAGCCGTCGGGCTGTTCGTCGGCTCGGGTCTTCATCATCGACGGGTCCGACCCGGCGCCGCCCTCGGGCTCGGTCATCATGAACATGGAGCGGTGCTCGCCGGAGGTGATCGGCTCGAGGAACCGCTCCTTCTGGTCGGCGCTGGCCACCACCTCCAGCAGGTGCATGTTGCCCTCGTCGGGGGCGGCGATGTGCATGGCCACCGGACCCAGCAGGGAGTAGCCCGACTCCTCGAACACGAGCGCCTTGCCCACGTGCGACAGGCCCAGCCCGCCGAACTCCTTCGACACGTGGGGCACCAGCAGCCCGGCGTCACGGGCCAGGCCCACCAGGTGGAGGCGGAACTCCTCGGTGGGGCCGTGGTGGTCGCGGGGCTGGTCGGCCTCCAGGGGGATGATCTGCTCGCGGATGAAGGTGGCGGTGCGTTCCTGCAGCTCGGCCAGGTCGGGGGGAGTCTCGAAGTCGATCACGCCTGCACAGTACGACGTCAGGGCCGCCGGTGGACAGCTCCGCCTGCTGCGTCAGGCCAGGGCGGCGGGGACGCGCCGGCGCTACTCGCTCTCGCCGATCGGCTCGCTGCCCGTGTGCAGGAAGCCGCTCCCCGAGGCGTAGTAGACGGAGACGGGGCTCTCGTTGCGCAGCATGTCGATCACCGACGCCAGCTGCGACTCGGGTACGTACATGCGCATCCACGGCGCGGCGTCGGTATCGGGGGGAATCGGCGCGCCCGTCGGGACCACGTGAACGTAGGCCAGCGTACCCGTGTCGCCGTAGAGCCGGATGACGGCCCGGCTTCCCTGATAGCCGTTCGGGCCCCCGTGGACCTGATAGTCGTAGCTCGTGACCTGTCCTGCTGTCGGCATCGCTCACCCTCCTGGCGGTTCCGTGAGCTCGACTGTAGGAGCGGGCTCTCGGCCGTGAGGTCGAAATTCGGCGGGCTGCAGGGCGTCAGCGCAGCAGGGCGCGGCCGAGGGTGTCGGCCAGCCAGGCGGTGAACTCGTCGGCCGACCAGCCGCGATCGGTCAGGAGCCAGCGGGGTTCGTAGGAGTTCAACGCCCACAGGATGTCGGCGGCACGCTCGACATCGAGGTCCTCACGCAGCCAGCCGGCGTCATGCAAACGCCCGACCCAGAAGGCGCTTCCCATTCGACGCTCCTGGTGGATCGTGTCGACGAACGACGACAGGTTGGCGTCGGTGTCACGCGACCCCATGATCATGCGCACGAGCGGATCGGTGCGGGCGCCGATGGCCTGGGCCAGACGGGCGTAGGCAGCGACCGCCTCCTCGCCCGTTCGCGCCTGGAGCACGGCCAGCGCCTCGGGGCGCTGCGCCAGCGGCACGTCGTCGTCGTCGCCGGCCAGCGTGACGTCGTACACCGCCTTCAGCAGGGCCGCCTTGCTGCCAAAGGCCTTGTAGATGGTCTCCTGTGACACCGCAGCCTCGTCGGCCACGAGCCCGATGGTCGTGCCGGCGAACCCGCGGTTCAGGAAGGAACTTCGGGCGGCGGCGAGGACGCGGGCGCGGGTCGCCTGGGCCCGGGCGGCGCGGGCGCTGTTGTCGTAGGCCATGTCAGCTCAGGTCGAAATCCGGTTGCGTCATAGTTCGATACACCTTACTGTACCTAGTAATTCCAGTTCACTGTATTGAAAGGTCTCCCATGTCTGTCACGCTCTCGCCCGCCGATCTGGCCGGCATCGCCGAACGGGCGATCCGCGCCACTCTCGGAGGGTCGGTCGCCGACCTGGCGGCGCTCGTCCATCCCGATGCGGTCAACCGCGAGGCGATCGCCGAGCCGCCGGCCACCCGGGGCACCGGCCCCGCCGCCTTCCACGCCACCGGCGAGTGGATCCGCGCCGGCTTCGGCGATCTGGTCTGGACCACCGAGACCGAAGCCGTCGACGACGACCTGATCGTCACCTACGGAACGCTGTCGGGCCGCCACACCGGCGACTTCGTGGTCTGGACGCCGGACGGCGCCGTCGAGCGGGCGTTCGTGCCCACCGGCAAGGCGTTCACCGTCCGTCAGGCCCATTTCCAGCGGATCGTCGACGGGCTCGTGGTCGAGCACTGGGCGGTCCGCGACGACCAGGGCATGGCGATGCAGCTCGGCTGGATCCCGCCCACCCCCGCCTTCCTGTTCCGCTGCCACCGGGCCACGAAGCGGGCTCGCCGGGCCGCCCGGTCGCAATCGCGCGGGCTCAGCAGCGGGAGCGCAGGGTGGCCACACCGTCGCCCTGGCAGTGATCGAGGGCCTCGGCGCGGCCGCTGACGGCGAGCAGCAGATCGATGCCGGGCCCGGCCACCTCGGGACCCTGACCCCAGGTGAAGTCACCGTCGGTGGCCCGAAGCGACAGGCCCTGGGTGCGAACCCGCCCGTTCAGCGGCTTCTTGGCCGTGGCGTACATGGCGCCGATGGCGGCGACGTGCTCGCTCGGATGCTCCCCCCGGTCGCCCAGTGCCCGTCGGATGTCCTCACCGTGCACCATGAACTCACCCAGGGCGACCTCGTTGAGCATCTTGGGTGTGGTCGGGCTGGCAATGGACGACGTGAGCTTGGCCAGCATGTCGTCCTTGGTCGTCAGGTACTTCTGGAGGTCGCCGTCGACGACCTTCTGGAAGTTGAACCCGGTGGCGATCATCCGTCGGGCGAAGTTGGGAAGCGTCTGATTGCTCAGCGCCGTCAGGTGGGCGACGAGATGTCGCACGGTCCACGGGGCACACACCGTCGCCGTACCCCACTTGTCTTCGGGCACCTCCTTCAGGTACTCGAGCAACGCCTCGCCCTCGGTCCGGGTCATCGCCTGCAATTCGGCCATCTGAACTCCCTCTCCTCGTCGGTACCTCATCCTGCCCTACTCCGAACGGTCGGCTCGGCCATTCACACCCGGTCCCACAGCTGGAGCCGCCGGCGAACAGGTTCTCGCTCTCCGGGTGTACCGCCGCCGCCCGACCGTGGAGCCGGCCGGCGGCGATACGACCGCCGGGCCCTCAGCCGGTCTGGCTGGCGACACCCACGATCTGGCCCTGGGGGTCGGCGAACAGGCCGAACTTTACACCTGGCACCTCGGTGGCGGGCTGCACGATGCGGCCCCCCAACCCGGCGGCCTGGTCGAGGGCGGCGGTCACGTCGGCCACGCCGACGAACACCGTCACCAGAGGGGTGCCGCCCTGAGGCGGGCTGATGCCTCCGGCGATGGTGCCCTCCGGCACCCCGCTGTCGACGTAGGTGTAGCCATCGATGGCGCCGGGCGGATAACTCCACCCGAACATCTCGGCGTAGAAGGCGCGGCTGGCGTCGGGGTCCGGGCTGCGGATCTCGAAGTGGACGACGGGGTTGCCCATGGGTGGGTTCTCCTTCGGTTCGGTTGACAGCAGTCCTACGAACGGCCGACCCGCCGAATCGACCGTCAGGCCAGTTTTTCCCGGGCCTGGTGCAGCGAGCGCCGCACCGGCTCGTCGTCGGTGGTGGCGATCGCCCGGTCGTAGGCCTCCCGGGCCTCGACGGCGCGGCCGGCCCGGGCCAGGCAGTCGGCCCGGGCCCCGTGGTAGGGACCGTAGCCGACCAGCCGGTCGGCCAGGGCGTCGAGCAGCACCAGCGCCGCCTCCGGCCCCTCACTCATCGACACGGCGATGGCGTGGTTCAGACCCGCCACCGGGGATGCCCCGGCGTGAGCCACCAACCGCTGGTGGAGCCGGGCGATGCGGCTCCAGTCGCGGGCGTCAGCCGACGGCGGGGCCAGGTGCTCGGCGGCGATGGCGGCCTGAAGCCAGTACTGGCCCACCGGGCCCAGCTGGGGCGCTTGCGCCACCAGGCTCAGCCCCTCGGCGATCTCCGACGTCACCCAGCGGGAGCGGTCCTGATCGTCGAACAGGACCATCCCGGCGCCGTCGGTGCGGGCGTAGCGGCGGGCGTGGTGGAGCAGCATCAGGGCCAGCAGCCCCGTCACCTCGGCCTCCCGGGGCATGAGCAGGCGCAGGAGTCGACCGAGGCGGATGGCCTCGTCGCACAGGCGGCCCCGGTCGGTGTCGCCGGCCGTCACGGCGTTGTAGCCCGAGGTGAACACGGTGTAGACGACAGCGAGCACGGCACTCAGGCGGGGCCCCAACTCGTCGCCGGCCGGGACGACGAACGGGATCCGGGCCACGGCGATCTTGCGCTGGGCCCGCACCAGACGCTGGGCCATGGTGGGCTCGCTGACGATGAACAGGGCCGCCACCTGGGCCGTGGTGAGACCGCATACCGCCCGCAGGGCCAGCGCCACCCTGGCTTCGAGGGCCAGTGCCGGGTGGCAACAGGTGAAGATCAGGCGGAGCCGGTCGTCCTCGCTCACGTCGACCTCGACCGGCTCGGCGTTCAGCTGGCTCAGCAGCTCCTTGTCGCCGCGGCGGGCCTCCCGGCGCAACCGATCGATCAGGCGGCGCTTGGCCGTGGTGGCGATCCAAGCGCCGGGCCGGGGCGGGGTGCCCTGCTCGGCCCACACCCGGGCCGCCACGGCGAACGCCTCCTGCACCGCGTCCTCGGCCTGATCGACGGTGGCGCCCCGTCGGATGAGAGCGGCCACCACCGAGCGCGCCTCGCGGCGGAACACCGACTCGATGTCGACCGGCTGGCCGTCCACCGGTTGAGTCGCCACCGCCGGGGCCCGGCTCAGTGCTCGATCAGGACCGGCCGCACCTCGATGGCCCCGTGGCGGGCCCCCGGGATCCGGGCCGCCCACTGGATGGCCTGGTCGAGGTCGTCACAGTCGAACAGGTAGAAGCCGCTCAGCTGCTCCTTGGACTCGATGAAGGGTCCGTCGGTCAGGAGTACCTCCTCGTTGCGGAGGCGGACCGTGGTGGCCGATGAGACCGGGTGGAGGGCCAGGCCCCCGGCCCGCACCCCGGCCTCGGCCGAAGTCTGGTTGAGCTCCTGGTAGCGGCCGAACTCGGCCGGGTCCAGGTCCTCGTCGCTGTCCCACTTGGTCCAGATGAATGCGGCGTACAACATGGGCGACCTCGTCCTCCTCCGGTGCCGGCCGGCAACGGCTCACTGTACCGACGAACGGGAACTGGCCCGGATCGACGGCGGCAAACGATCACCACCTGCCGTCGGTGCCAGGGCGCCTCAGGGCGTCTCGTACTCCGGCGGGTACTGGATGAACTCGAACAGGATGCCGAGGAACGACGCCGGGTGGGAGAAGGTGAACGTGATGTCGCCCTCGATGTGGCGGCCGGCGTAGTCGACCATCGGGAAGTTGTTGGTCATCGGCGGGTCGGTCACGAACCGCACACCCTTGGCCCCCAGCGTGCCCATCGTGTCGTTGACGTCGTCGACGGCGAAGGCGATGTGGTGCAGCCCCTCGCCCCGCTTCACCAGGAAGTCGTGGATCACGCCCTTCTCGGCCGTGGGCTCCATGACCTCGAAATCCACCTTGCCCACCCGGCACATGCGGAACCGCATGTCGTACAGCGGCACGTCGATGACGGGCCCCACGTCGGCGTTGAACAACTCGGTGAACATCACCACCGCCTGGTCGAGGCTCCGCACCGCGATGCCGACCTCGGTGATCCGTCGTACGTCCATCCCGGCAGTCTGCTCACGCCGGCCCGGTGATCGCCAGCCGCATCGTCGCTCCGTCCCCGCCGGCCCGGCTGGCGACCACCCGGACGGAGCGCAGGTCGGGCACCCGGGCCGCCGGCTCGAAGGGCCAGGGCTGACGGCCCACGGCCACAACGGTGGCGCCGGCGGCCCGCGCCGCCCGGCCACCCGACGCCGAGTCCTCGAACACGACGCACCGGGTGGGGTGAACACCGAGCACCCCGGCGGCGGCCAGGAAGGGCTGGGGATCGGGCTTGCCGGCGGTCACGTCGTCGGCGGTGACCAGGCGATCGGGCAATGGGAGCCCGGCGCCGCGCCAGCGGGCGGTGCCCAGTCGCCGGGTGGCCGAGGTGACGATCGTCCACCGCCCGGCCGGCAGCGAACCCAGCAGTTCGGCCGCCCCGGCGATCGGCACCGTGCCGCCAGCCGTCTCCACCTCCAGATCCTCCAACCGGTCGCAGGCCGCAGTCAGCCGGCCGTCGGCCAGATACCGGCCGAGCGTGTCGACGGCCCGCACCCCCACCAGCTCGGTCAGTAACCGTTCGATGTCGAGCCCGTACTCGGCGGCCAGCCGGGTCCAGCTCTCCACCACCTGCTGGTGGGAGTCGACCAGCACGCCGTCGCTGTCGAACAGCACGGCGTCGCACGACAGGATCAGCTCGCCGTCGTCATCGGGAGTGGTGGGCACCGGGCGAGGATAGGGCGCCGACCCGGGGCAGTCTCGCACCGGGGTCGAGGGCTGCACCAAGATGGCGGACGATGGACGTCGCCTCCTTCCTCGGCCTCGAGCCGACCACCGACCCCGCCCGTTTCCGGCTCCCCGTCACCCGCGAGATCTGCGGCGGACGGGACTCGATCTACGGTGGCTGCGCCCTGGCCACTGCCATCGAGGCGGCCGAGGCCCACACCGGCCGTCCCACGGCCTGGGCCACCTGCCAATTCCTCCGCCCGGCCCACCTCGACTCGGTGGTGGAGCTGGAGGTGCTGGTGCCGGCGGCCGGCCGGGCCGTCAGCCACACCCGGGTGATCGCCCGGGTGGGCGACTCCGAGGTGTTCGCCGCCCTGGTGTCGGTGGGGGAGCGGGACTTCCCGGCCGAGGGCGTGTGGCAGACAATGCCCGACGTGCCCGGCCCCGAGGGCCTGCCCGCCCGCTACATCCGGGCCCAGAACAAGGGCGGCATCCGGGAGCGGATCACCGAGCTGGCCGTCACCGACCACCCCGACGGGGTGATGACCAATCCCGACGGCCGCTGCGCGGTGTGGATCACGATGCCGGGCGGGGTGCCGGGCACGGCCGCCGCCCTGGCCGTTATCGGCGACGAGGTGTCAACCGGTACGTCGGCCGTGATCGACAAGGACATGCAGGCCCCCAGTATCGACAACACCCTGCGGGTGGTGCGGCCCAAGGACACCCCGTGGGTGCTGGCCGACATCGAGCTGCGGGCCGTGGCCCGCGGCTTCGCCCACGGTGTGGTCAACCTGTGGAGCCAGGACGGCGACCTCCTGGCCATCGCCGAGCAGACCGGGGTCATCCGGGTCCGCGGCACCTGACCCGCGCCCCGCCCGCGGGTGGACCCGGGACGGCCGGTAGGCCCGTCAGTCGCGCAGGATGGAGCGCAGCATCCAGAGGGCGAACGCCACGAGGGCCATGCCGCTGAGCACGATGCGCTCGGCGTTCACCGCCGGCCGCCACCGCACGTCGTCGCCGTTCACCACATAGACCCCGGCCGGTGACGCCACCAGGCCGAAGCCACCTCCGGACCCGGCCGCCGTTGCGCCGCCGATGCCGTCGGGGTCGGGTGAGGTCTGGGGCCCGCCCCCGCCCCCGCTTCCGCCGCCGCCCCGCACCCGCACCGCCGGGATGACCTGGATCCCGTTGTGGGCGATCGGGTCGCCGAACACCCGGCGCACGCTGAACGTGTCCTTCGCCGTCTCCATCATCGCCGCCACGTCGACCTGCTCGCTCATTCCGACCTCCCTTGGCCGGCGCCAGCCGGCCTCGACCTGCGCCGGACAGAGATTGCCCCGCCCCGCCCCGGGGTAATCCCCCGGTCGAAGGACGAGCGAACAGGATGGTGCAGAACATGGCCGGATCGAACACGTATGCCATTACCGAGGTGGTGGGGACCTCTCCCGACGGGATCAGCGAAGCGATCACCAACGCACTGGCCACGGCAACAAAGACGCTGCGCAACCTCGACTGGTTCGAGATGACCTCGGTACGCGGCGCCATCGGCAGCGACGGCAAGGTCGGCGAGTTCCAGGTGGCGCTGAAGATCGGCTTCCGCTACGACGAGTAGCGGGCGCGGCCGCCGGTAGGGTCCGTTCGCCCGAAGGCCGGGCGGCGCGTAGCGTTGGCCCCATGGGACTGACGCTCGACGATCTGCTGGCCAAGGAGGAGATCCGCGAGGTTCTCTTCCGCTACTGCCGGGGCATCGACCGGCTCGACTTCGACCTGGTCGAGAGCTGCTACCACCCCGGCGCCTACGACGACCACGGCACCTACCAGGGCGACGTGCCGGGCTTCGTCACCATGTGCAAGGGCTTTCTGCCCCGGTTCGTGTGCACCCAGCACTTCCTGGGCAACATGCTGATCGAGGTTGAGGGCGACAAGGCCCGGGCCGAGACCTACGCCGTCGCCTACCACCGAAAGGAGCTGGCCGACGGCTCGGGGCACGACGACGTCTTCGGCATCCGCTACGTCGACCGGTTCGAGCAGCACGACGGGGCGTGGAAGATCGCCCACCGGGTGGTGGCCACCGAGTGGCGCCGGGTCGATCCCGTGCCGGCCGGCAAGCTGCGGGGCAACCTCGGCGTGTGGGGCAGCCGGGACGAGACCGACGTCGTCAATTGGATCATGACGGCGACCGCGTGATGACCCCCAGCAACGCCGCCCCCAGCCCGGCCGACGCCGCCGTGGTCCACGATCTGATCCGCTACCTGGATTCCGACGCCACCGAGTGGAAGGAGAACGAGCCCGGCTCCCGCCGCCGCACCCTCCACTACGACCCCGTCACGAAGCGGCGGATCCTCCTGGTGCAGTGGGACCCCGGCTATACGATCTCGCTCGTCGACACCCACGAGCACGACGAGTTCCTCTACATCCTGTCGGGCACGTTCGTCGACCAGAACCGGGCGTGCGGGCCCGGCACCTTCATCCACAACGAGTCGGGGTCGTCGCACCAGCCCACCACCCCCGACGGATGCACCTACCTGGCGGTGATCTCGCCCCGGTTCACCGGGGCACCCGACGCCGAGGCCGACACCGGACGAGGGGAAGGCTGAGCCGTGGCTGACAGCAGCGCCGACATCCGGTACGAGAAGGTGGGGCGGGTGGCCCGCATCACCATGGACCGGCCCCGCTACCGCAACGCCCAGAGCCGCAAGCTGCTGGAGGAGCTCGACGCCGCCTTCACCGAGGCCATGGCCGACCACGACGTCCGGGTGTGCGTGCTGTTCGGTGAGGGCGACCACTGGTCGTCGGGTCACGACATCGGCACCCCCGAGGAGAAAGCCGACCGGGAGGCCCGCCCCTACCCCGAGGGCGGCGTGGGCCACCACCAGCGCTCGTGGGACTGGAACGTCGAGAACACCATGAGGTGGCGAGACCTCCCCAAGCCGACGTTGGCCGCGGTCCAGGGCCTGTGCATCTACGGCGGCTGGATGATCGCGGCGGCCATGGACCTGATCGTGGCGGCCGACGACGCCCAGTTCATCCCCTGGATGTTCCAGTATCAGTCGACCCCGTGGGACATCGGGTTCCGGCGGGCCAAGGACATCATGTGGGAGCAGGGGCTGCTCACGGCGGGCGAGGCCAGGGAGCTGGGATTCGTGTCCGAGGTGTGGCCCCGGGCCCAGCTCGACGAGGCGGCCATGGCCAAGGCCGAGCGGATCGCCAAGCTCAACCCGCTGGCGGCCCAGATGATCAAGCGCCAGGTCAACGACGCCCAGGACGCCCAGGGCTTCCGTACCGCCATCGCCGCCGGCCACTCGGCCTACATGATCGCCTCACTGGGCGGCGCCATCTTCTCCAAGGACAAGCCCTACGGCTCGATCAAGAAGATGCCCGGCATCGAACGGGCCCGCCAGGCCGCCGCCGGCGAGCAGGACTAACGGGGGGCGGGAGCTATCCTCGCCGGCCATGGAGCCGGCGGAGTACTCGACCCTGGATGCTGTCGGCCTGGCGGCCCTGATCGCCGGCGGGGAGGTGACGGCGGCCGAGGCGGCCGACGCCGCCCGGGCCGTGATCGAGGCGGCCGACCCGGTGCTCAACGCCCTGGCCGGCCCCCTGTTCGATCAGCCCCCGGCGGCCGAGCCCACTGGCGCCCTGGCCGGGGTGCCGTTCCTGGTCAAGGACCTCAACCTGCGGGTGACCGGCCACCCGATGGAGATGGGCAGCCGGCTCCTGGCCGGCTCGCCCGCGGCCGTGGCCACCTACGACTCCGACCTCACCGCCCGCATGCGCCGGGCCGGGCTCGCCATCCTGGGCCGCACCACCACCCCCGAGATGGGCCTGTTCGGCTCCACCCAGAGCATCCTGTGCGGCGACACCCGCAACCCGTGGGACCTCACCACCGTGGCCGGCGGTTCCAGCGGCGGGTCGGCCGCCCTGGTGGCGGCGGGGGCGGTGCCGGCGGCCCACGCCTCCGACGCCGGCGGCTCGATCCGCATGCCGGCCGCCCGCTGCGGGCTCGTCGGCCTCAAACCGTCACGGGGCCGGATCACGCTCCGCCCCCGGGTGGCCGAGGGCGTGTTCGGCCTCGGTGCCCACTTCGCCGTGTGCCGCACGGTGCGCGACCTGGCCGCCCTGCTCGACGCCTTCGAGGGCCCCGGCGCCGGTGAACGCTACGACGTCCGCCGCCCGGCCCGCCCCTACGCCGCCGAGGTCGGTGCTCCGGTGGAGCCGCTGCGGATCGCCGTGACCGGCGACGGCTGGCTCGGGATCCCGGCCGACGAGCAGAGCCGGGAGGCGGTGCAGGCGGTGGGCGAGGTGCTGGCCGCCGCCGGCCACCACGTCACCGAGGCGGCACCGTCGATCGACGTCGAGGCCTACGACCACGCCACCGCGGTGGTGTGGTCGGTGGGGGCGGCCGAGCAGGCCGACGCCCTGGCCGCGCTGAGCGGGCGTCCCGTGGGGCCCGACACGGTGGAGCCGGCCAACCGCCGCTACGCCGAGGTGGGCCGGCGGTTGACAGCGGTGGAGCTGAGCGCCGCCCTCGGCGTGTTCGACCAGGTGTGCCTGGCCGCCGGCCGCTTCTGGGAGAGCCACGATCTCCTCATCACGCCCACCTCGCCCACCCCGTCGGTGCCGCTGTCGTTCCTCGATCCGGCCGACGAGGAGGCCACGTTCGAGCAGTGGTTGGAGCGGGTGGCGTCGTTCGAGCTGTTCACCTCGCTGTGGAACGTCACCGGTGACCCGGCGGTCAGCCTGCCCCTGGCCCGATCGGCCAACCGGCTGCCGCTCGGCATCCAGGTGATCGCCCCGCTCGGTCACGACGATCGCCTGGTGCGGGTGGCAGCCTGGCTGGAGCAGGCGTTGCCCTGGGCCGACCGCCGGCCCCCGGTCCACGCCGTCGAGCTGCTGGGCGCTGACGTCTCGTACCGTTGAGGGGTACCGGCCATCGATTGGTCCGGCCGCTTCGACGGCGGCCAACGCCTGCTGGGAGACTGGTCCTTGAACTCGCACCGGGTAAGGGGACGAATCGGCAATGAGCACCTACGACATCGTGATCAAGGGCGGCACCGTGCACGACGGAACGGGCGCCGCCGGCCGCCAGGCCGACGTGGCCATCAAGGGCGACCGCATCGTGGAGGTGGGCGACGTGTCGGGCACCGCCACCCGCACCATCGACGCCGAGGGTCGCATTGTCACCCCCGGCTTCGTCGACATCCACTCCCACCTCGACGCCCAGGTGGCGTGGGACCCGCAGTGCTCGTCGTCGTGCTGGCACGGCGTCACCTCGGTGGTGGTTGGCAACTGCGGCGTCACCTTCGCCCCGGTCAAGTCCACCGACCACCAGCTGCTGGCCAACCTGATGGAGTCGGTGGAGGACATCCCGGCCGCCTCGATCATGCAGGGGCTCGACTGGAACTGGCACACCTACGGCGAGTACTACGACGCCCTCGGCGCCCTGCCCAAGGGTGTGAACGTGGGCGGCATGGTGGGGCACTGCGCCGTCCGGTTCTACGCCATGGGCGAGAAGTCCATCGATAAGGACGCCCACCCCAACGCCGACGAGCTGAAGGTCATGGTCGACACGGTCGACGAGGCCATGGCCGCCGGCGCTCTCGGCTTCTCCACCTCCCGGGTGCTGGGCCACCGCACCCCCGACGGTCGGCCCGTGCCCGGCACGTTCGCCCTGCCCGACGAGCTGCTGGCCCTGGCCGATCCGCTGCGCAAGCACGGCCGGGGCGTGTTCGAGGTGGTGCCCCGCTTCGAGACCGACACCGACGGCGAATGGCACCAGGCCCGCAGCGAGGTGCAGTGGATGAGCGACGTGTCGCGAACCAGCGGCCGGCCCCTCACGTTCGCCTTCTTCCAGTTCCCCCACCTGCGCCACCAGTACCGGGAGATCATGCGCCTCACCCATGAGGGCAACGCGACGGGGGCCAACGTGCGGCCCCAGAGCACGGCCCGGGGCATCGGCATCCTGGCCGGGGCCCAGATCCGGTCCCCGTTCGACCGCAGCCCGTCGTGGAAGGCGATGCGGGGCATGCCCCTGGCCGAGAAGCTGGCGGCCTACGCCGATCCGGACAAGCGCCGGGTGCTGATCGCCGAGGCCAACCAGAACGGGCCCTTCGCCGAGGACCTGAACCGCCACTACCTGCTGGAGGGCCCCGACCCCGACTACCGGCCCGACCCCACCCGGTCGCTGCCGGCCATCGCCGCCGCTCGTGGCGTCAGCATGGCCGAGGCCTACCTCGACATCATGGTGGCATCGGGCGGCACCGCCTACTTCAACCACCCGCTGCTCAACCCCGAGTTCGAGGCGGTGGAGGAGATGCTGAGCGACCCGCTGGTGGTGCTGGGCCTGGCCGACGCCGGGGCCCACGTTGGCCAGATCATGGACGCCAGCCAGCCCACATGGTTCCTCACCCACTGGGTGCGCAACACCGGCACGTTCACCATCGAGGACGCCGTCCGGCGGCTCACGTCGGACACGGCCGAGGTGTTCGGGATCGCCGACCGGGGCGTGCTGCGGCCCGGGGCGTTCGCCGACGTCAACGTGATCGACCTCGATGGCATGCGGCTCCACATGCCCGACTACGTCCACGACTTCCCCGGCGGTGCCGGCCGCCTGGTGCAGAAGGCCACCGGCTACGACTACACGCTGGTCAACGGCCAGGTGTTCATGGACCACGGGGAGCACACCGGCGCCCTGGCCGGCTCGCTCCTGCGCTCCGGCCCCGACCGCCGCTAGCACCGGCGCTCGGACCTTCCGGTGCCGGTACGGGCGGAGGCCCGTGCCGGCACCGCGGCGTTCACCGGGCGCAGTCGACGCAGTACGGCGTGGCCGGCAGGGCGTCCAGGCGTTGGGCTGCGATCGGGCGGCCGCAGGCGGTGCAGATCCCGTACCGCCCGTCGTCGAGGCGCTGCTCGGCGGCGTCGATGGCGGCCAGCACCGTGGCCGTCTCCTCCAGCAGCGCCGCCACCTGTTGACGCTCCCAGGCGATCGTGTGACCCTCGGGATCGTGCTCGTCGTCGGTGGCGACATCGCTGGCGGCCTCGACGATGCCGTCGAAGCTGCTCACGAGGCCAGACGCCCGCCGGAGCGTGGCCTGGCGCAGCTCATGGAGGCGGGCCCGGGGATCGCCCGGCCCCGGGGCGCCGTCCGTCACTCAGCTCTTCATGGCCCGTCGGTCGAAGTAGTCTCGCCAGGCCGAGATCTTGCCCTCGTCGGTGATCTCGAACACGCCGGTGACGGGGAGGTCGAACGGCTCCTTGGCCGCCGCCTCGGAGCCGGCCGACTTCGGGCTGAAGTGCTCCACCCGCTCGGCGAAGGCCACGTTGGCCGTGCCGTCGAGCTGGCGGATCTCCATCTGCACGTTCCAGTTGCCGGCGAAGCCGTCCAGGGTCTGGTGGATGGCGTCGGGGCCGGTGATGGTGGTCCGGTCCCATGGCATGTTCTGGTAGGCGACGTCAGGGGTGCAGATCGATCGCCACTCCTCCAACGTCATCTCGTTCCAGCCCTCGCAGATGCGGCGGACGGCGTCGATGCCTTCACTCATCGGTGATGTCTCCTCGGTTGTCTTTCGGTTGCGGCCGGTCTAGCGGCCGAGCAGGAACTCGGCGTTGCCACCCCAGAAGGCGTCGGCGTCGTCGTCGGCGATGAGGCCGGCCTTGCGGCGGTAGACGTCGACGTGGGGTTCGCCCTCGGCATGGGGGTAGTCGGCGCTCCACATCAGCAGCGGCCCCACCCGGTCCATCGTCTCGCCCGGCTTCTCGGTGGCGAACGACGAGATCCGCACCGAGCGGTGCACGTACTCGCTGGGCATGAGGTCCAGCTCGGTCGAGTTGCGGCCGGTGATCATCAGCTCCGAGTACCGGGTGGTGTCGAGCCGGCGGAGCAGCATGGGGAACCAGTCGGTCATGACCTCCATCACCCCCCACCGCAGGTTGGGGTGGCGGTCCATCACGCCGTTCAGGATCAGGTCGAGCAGGGTGACGAACACGTCCATGCCCAGTAGGGGGAACGACAGCAGCGGGGTGAAGTCGGAGTGGTGGCCCTCGTACCAGGCGTCGGCAAAGGGCCGGTTGGGGTTGGCCCCCACGTGGAACACCGGGTTGATGCCGTAGGTGTCGAACAGGGCCCAGGCCGGCTCCAGGTCGGGGTGCGACGGGGGCTTGCCGTCGATCAGGCCGGCCGGGACCCAGCCCAGCTTGATCCCGCCGGCCGACAGCATCTTGAGCTGCCGCTCCAGCCACTCCAGATCGAACATCTCCAGGTGGCCGACCGGGTGGAGCCGGCCGCCGCCGTCGGCCTTGGCCTGCACGGCCCACCGGTTCCAGGCCTGCTCGTTGACCAGGCGGACCCGGGGCTGGTCCCGCAGGGCGAGGTTCCAGTTCAGGCCCCAGTGGGGGAACACGATCGACTCGTCGGTGCCGATGTCGTCGAGCATGGCGGCCCGGGCCCCGCCCGACCAGTAATGCTCGGGCAGGTCCCGGGCATAGTCGAACGGGCAGGGTTCGCCCCGGCGGCAGGCCTCCACCGAGGGGCCGAGGGTGGTGAAGTCTCCGGCGGTGGAGATCCACGTCTCCAGGATCCGGCGGTCGCGCCAGCTCACCCAGTCCCAACCGTTCTCGTCGCGCTGGAAGTGGAGGGCGTCGTCTCGGTCGGCGGGGTCGGCGTGCTCCCGCCACAGGTCGGGCAGCTCGTAGAGATGGGAATCGGCGTCGACGATCCTGGCCATGGTGGCGGTGTCCCCCCGGGTCGATGTGGCTTCTGGGCCAGGCTAGATCAGGCCTGGGACGGCCTCCCAAGCGGGAGCGGCCTTCAGCGGCCGAACAGCTGGTCGAGCTGGGTCTCGTCGACCGTCAGCTTCCATGCCGGGTCGCGCTTCTCGAGGAACGACTCCACGCCCTCCACCGAGTCGGGCTGCTCGGCCACCCAGTCGAACAGGGGCTGCTCCCGGGCCATCATGTCCTTCACCCCGATCCGCTCCCACAGCAGGCGCTTGGCGATCGCCATCGACATGGGGGCGGCGTTGACGGCCATGTCCCGGGCCTGGGTCAGGGCCCGGTCCACGATCCCGGCGGCCGGCCCGGCGGCCGAGGCCAGGCCCAGGGCGGCCGCCTCCGCCGCCCCGATCGGGCGGCCCGACAGCAGCAGGTCGGCGGCGGCCGAGAAGCCGACCACGGCGGGAAGGATGGCGTGGGAGGCCAGCTCGGGCAGCATGCCCCGCCGGGTGAACACGAAGCCGATCTTGGCCTCGTCGGCCACCAGCCGGATGTCGCAGGCCAGGGCGTAGGTGGCGCCCACGCCCACGGCGTGCCCGTTGACGGCGGCGATCACCGGCTTCGGCACGTCCCACGGGAGGCGGCGGGGGGTACGGTCGGCCGACGAGTCGCCCTGGCGGCCGGTGTTGCGGGAGAACGTGGTGCCCCCGGCCGACAGATCGGCCCCGGCGCAGAAGGCCCGGCCAGCGCCCGTGATCACCACGGCCCCGACGGCGGGGTCGGCGGAGGCCCAGCCCAGGGCGGCGTCGAGGTCGTGGGCCAGCTGAGCGTTCCAGGCGTTGAGGTTCTCCGGCCGGTTCATGGTGACGAGGGCCACGCCGTCACGGTTTTCGGCCAACACGGTGTCGAGCGAGGGAGGTGCCATGGCCCGGAACCTACTCCGCCCCGCCGTCCCGGTCACGGGCGACCGGTGCCTGACCCAGTGGGCCGGCCTCCACTACCAGCCGGCGGCGCCGGCCGGTACCTTCCGGGGAGGCGTGGCTGGCCACGTTCGCTCACCGGGGTTCCCCATCACGTTCGACGGCCGCCCCGTCGAGCCCGATCTCGTCGCCCCGGCGCTGGGCGAGCCCTCGGAGTCAGCTCTGCAGCCGGGACTGCAGGTAGCGGACGGCGGCCACCGACTCGCCCACCGACACCGATCCGACCGATGCGTCCTGGAACAGCTTGGCCGCCCGGGCCGAAGGGCCGTGGGCCCGCACCTCGTCGACCACCGCCGCGTACTGGGGCAGGGTGTGCAGGGGCGGACCGCCCCCCTCCAGCCGGGCCACCTCGTTCCGCAGGAAGGTGACCTCCGACGACGGACGACGGAGCAGCGCGTCGAGCAGACCCATGACCTTGCAGCTTAGGACCGGCCGGCTGCGGCCGGCTTCACACCGTGGCGATGCGGTAGGCCCGAGCGGCGGTGTTGTGGAAGAGGTCGCGCTTCTCGTCGGCCGAGTAGGGCTCGGCGATCCGCTTGAAGGCGTTCCACAGCACGACGTAGCCGGCGCCCCGCATGTCGACCGGGAAGTTCGACTCGAACAGGCAACGATCGGGGCCGAACTGGTCGATCACCCACCGCACCGGCTCGGTCCAGGGGGCGGCCAGCTCCTCCGACGTGGGCGGTGCCGGCTGGCGGTCCCAGCGGAAGCCGAGCATCGGCATCCCGATCCCGCCCAGCTTCAGGAAGGTGTTGGGGCTGGCGGCCACCTCGGCCATCCCCGCTTTCCACACCGCCAGGTTCTCGTCGCGCCGGTCCTTGTAGGGGCCGACGCCGAGGAACCCGCCGAGGTGGTTGACCACGATCGGGGTGCCCTCGCAGGCCCGGGCCACGGCCGCCAGCTCGGGGAGCTGGGGGTGGTAGACCATCACGTCGTAGGTGTAGCCCATGGCTCCGATGGTTCGGACACCGGCCAGGTAGTCGGCCGAGTCCATCGGGGCGCTGCGGCCCATCGACAGCGGAGGGTGGGCGTCGTTGGCCGTGATGTAGCGGACGCCCCGGAACAGGCCGTTGCCGGCAGCCTCGTGGGCGGCCAGCACCTCCTCCACGGCCGCCCCCAGGGCCAGATCGGCCGAGCTCATGATGGCGGCGATCTCGGCCCGGCCCGATCCGGCGGCGGCCTCGGCCTGGGCGGCGACGAACTCCGTCTCGCCCACGCAGCGCAGATGCTCCGGCCCGTCGGTGCGGTACTCGGCGCCGCACTCCAGGAACACGGTGCGCACCACGTTGTGGCCGGCGCCGGTGTCGGCGTGGAGGTCGGCCAGGGTGTAGGGCCAGCCGGTGTGGCCGGTGTCGAGCCACAGATGGTGGTGGGCGTCGCAGATCGGCAGGTCCGGCTCCAACGCCACCTCCACCGTCTGGCTCGACCAGGCCCGGTGGGCCGCCCCCTTCTCGGTGTCGGTCATGTTCATGTGCTTGTCCCCCTTGACGTTGTGACCGGTGCCGACGGTCGGCACCGCTGGTCGATCAGTAGCCGCCGCCGAGCTTGGAGTGGTCCCAGGAGAGGATCTTGCCGGCCACCACCTTCACCACGGCCCGTTTGGGGGCCGAGGCCCGGGCGTCCTCGGCCAGGCGGCCGTAGCGCTCGGCCATCGAGTCGGCCAGGGCGAGCACGGCGTCGGTGTCGGTGATCAGCTCGCCCTGCCCCTGGATCGACACGCCCTTGAGCTCGGAGTACTTGCGGCCCGAGTCCACCAGCATCGAGATCGTGGAGTTGCGCTCCAGGTTCTTCGTCTTCTGGGCCTTCTGGTAGGTCCAGAACGCCGGGGCCCCGTCGAGGAAGCCGTAGTTCATGGCCACGAGGTGCACGGTGCCGCCGGGGCCGATGGTCCCGATCGTGCAGAGGTGGGGCTCGCCCAGGTAGGCGGCGATCTCCTCGTCGGTCATGCGGATCTGGTCACGTCTCGACATCGGGCAATCGTAGATACGCCCGGCCCCGCCGTTCCACGTGACCACACAGTACTTTTCGGGGGCTCGCGCCCCCGTCGGCTTCGCCTCCCCCCATCGCCGGCGGGGCCCCACCCACCGGCAGCGGCTCCGCCGCTGAATCGGTAGGGTCGGGTCCATGGACGTGAGGCTCGACGGCAGGACGGCGTTGGTGACCGGGGGGAGCTCCGGATTGGGGCGGGCGATGGCGCTCGAGTTCGCCCGGTCGGGGGCGTCGGTGGTGATCCTGGCCCGCACCCGGCAGACGATCGACGAGGCAGTGCGGTTGATCGAGGCCGAGGCGGCCCCCGGCGTCCGGGTGGCCGGCGTGAGCTGCGATGTGGGCGACGGCGCCGCCCTGCCGGCGGCCCACGCCGACGCGGTGGCCGCCGTGGGAGCCCCGATAGACATCCTGGTGAACAATGCCGGCACCTCGGCCGGCCGGCCGTTCGAGGCGTCGAGCGACGAGGACTGGCAGCACGACCTCGACCTCAAGTTCCTGGCCGCCGTACGGCTCATCCGGCTGTGCCTGCCCCACATGAAGGCGCAGCGCTGGGGCCGGATCATCAACGTGTTGAACATCGGGGCCAAGGCCCCCGGCGCCCGTTCCACGCCGACGTCGGTCAGCCGGGCCGCCGGCATGGCGCTCACCAAGTCGCTGGCCGCCGAGTACGCCCCCCACAACATCCTGGTCAACGGCATCAACACCGGCGTGCTGGTGACCAGCCAGTGGCACCGCCTCCACCAGGAACGGGCGCCCGAGCTGACGTTCGAGGCGTTCCTCGAACGTCAGGGCAAGGCCGTGCCCCTGGGCCGCATGGGCGACCCGGCCGAGTTCGCCAACCTGGCCTGCTTTCTCGCCTCCGACAAGGCCTCCTACATCACCGGCACCTCCACCAACGTCGACGGCGGCCTCTCGCCCGTCATCTGATCGGGCTCGAGCCTCAGGGCTCCAGCGCAGCGAGAGCAGCAGCAGCTGCATCCGGTTCGGGGCGGGCGGATGATCCCCAGCCAGGAGTGACCGGATCACTGGCTGATTCTCGGGCCTGACCACGGGGATGAAGGAGCCGACCAGCTGCCCGTCGATGATGCGGGCCAGCCCGACCTCGCCCGGCGCCAGCGGCGGTTGTGTCGCGTAGTGCCGGCACGGGATCGACTCGCCGGTGACCAAGTCATGGAACGTCGCCCGCCCATCGCCCTGCCAGTCTTCCACCTCGACGAGCCGGAGCGGTGTCTCGATGATCCGGTCGATGAGGGAGAGCTCCTCCGCCGGCAGCAGACCGCCCCGGACTCGGCGGTAGGCGGACGAGCGTGTCGGAGCCGAACAGGCTGGAGCTCGAAGGCCAGCTGCTTGGTCGGGCCGCTCGCCGGGCAACCCGGCCGCCAGCGCCCGGAGTCTGAACGTGTCGACATGTCGTTGGAGCCGGCGAAGCGGGCCAGCTTGGTCAGCAGGAGCTGCGGGTCGGGCTTCTGCTGTGACGATCGGGCTGGCCGAGATGGCACGCTTTGTACTTCCGGCCCGAGCCGCAGGGGCACGGGGCGTTGCGGCCCGGGCTCGGGCAGCGGCCTGCGCCAGCTCGTCGACCAGGCGCAGGTGACCGATGGCCTGTCCGAGCACCCGTCGAAGCAGCTGGCCGGCGGTGGCGATGTCGCCCCGGTCGAACGCCTGCCAGGCCAGGCCGGTGATTGCCGTCAGCGTCGACGGCTCCATGGCCAACGCCTGCCGGTAGCGCTCCTCGGCCTCGTCGTGGCGGGCAAGCCGGTCGGCCACGGCGCCGGCCAGTGCCAGCGGGCCTGCCGCGTCGGGGGCGACGTCGCGCAGCTCGTCGACGAACGTGGAGGCCCGCTCGGCGGCCCGGGGCACGTGCATCAGCTCGGCCAGCGCCCCGGGACGGCTTCGTGCTCCAACGCCGCCGCCGCCTCGGCCGCCGACGGGACGCTGGGCACGTGGGTGAGGCCGAGCACGTGGGCCCGCCAGCTGGTGGCTGAGCGGCTGCAGCGCCGCCAGGCAGCAGCCGGCGATGTCGTGCTGAGCGGCGACCTGCCGGGTGAGACGTCGGTGAGCGCGGCGTGGCGGGGATACCAGATCCGATCCGGCAGGCCCGAAGAAAGGCCCGTCGCGGAGGAGGCCTGCTGCGGTCAGCAACTCGCTCGATCGGCGGCATCGGCATGACGGAACAGAGCCGCATGCCGTCGCTCAGCGCATTGAGCACCGGGCACAGCAGCTCGTCGCCCCGACCCGGCGTCGATGGCCGGCGCGAGCTCGGCCAGCAGCATGCCTCGGCCTCGGCCGAGCCGTCGCCCGGCTCGGGTCACCGCTTCCAGCGACCAGCGGCCGCCTCGAGAACCGCAGGGCCACCAGATCGCCCTGCTGGCGGTTGTGGAGCCACCCGGGCGGGCCGACGTAGCCGATGCCAGCCGGTGTCGGGGTCTTCGGTGCGGCCAGCTCCGGTGCCGTCGGCCAGCGTCTTGGTGTCTGGACCCGCATCCCGAGCGCCGCCAGGTCGGGCTCGGCCTCGAGGCCGCCGGAGCGGAGGTCGGCGCCGTGAGCGGTGGGTGAAGGCCCGGCCCTCGAGCAGGTCGGTCGATCCGGGCCACCGATGCCCGTCGTGCTGCCAGATGCCGGGCATGTCCAGCAACAGCTGATCGACGAGGTCGGCGGCTTCGTCGGGCTCGGCGTGCGAGCGGCGGGAGGCCCTGGTCGGTCAGCGCCTCGACGAGGCCGCGATGGTGGTCGGGCCGGCCTCCAGCAGCTCGGCGACGGCGTCGTAGACGGCGTCGGCCTGGACATCAGACAGCTCCCGGTCATCGTCGTCATACGGGTCGTCCTCGTAAGGTCGCCGTCGTCATCGCCGACAATGACCTCGAGGTCGGGCTCCGGTGAACCGGGCGCCGGGAGATCGAGATCCGGCATCGAGTCCGTTGCTCATCGGGCTCATCATGCCCGGTAGCTGTGCCAGTGGGAGGGAGCAGATCGGTTTCGATCGGATCCGGCGCCCCGGAACTAGCCTTGGACCACAGGGGGACGAGGCGAGGAGTGTGACCGCCATGACGTCGAATGGTCCATCGAAGGGACCGGCCCGGCCGGTCGGAGTGAACCACCTGGTGCTGAACGTGCGCGACATCGAGGCGTCGCACCGCTTCTACACCGAGATCCTGGGCTTCGAGCCCGTGGTGGAGGCCAACCTGGGCACCGAGATGCGGTTCTACCGCTCCGGCCCCGGCCATCATCACGACATCGCCCTGGCCCAGGTGAAGGATCCGGCCGACCAGCCGCCGGTGCCCGACCGCTACCGGGTGTCGGCCCGCAGGGCCGGCGTCAACCACATCGCCGTGGCCTACCCCGACCGCGAGTCGTTCCTGCAGATGCTCCACCACCTGCAGGACAACGAGGTGCCGATCGCCCTGCGCGGCAACCACGGCATGACGCATTCGGCCTACATCATGGACCCCGACGGCAACGGCATCGAGGTGCTCTACGAGCTGCCGGCCGAGGTCTGGGAGGGCGACCTCCCCAAGGCCATGATGTACTTCGAGAACCTGCCCAAGGAGGGCCCGGGCATGCTGGAGGACCGCACCGATGTGCCGGTCTTCCAAGCCGGCGCCTGAGCCGGCCGCGCCCGTCGCGATCGCGCCGTCGTTTGAGGTCGACGGTGCGCCGGTGGAGTGCGAACCTGGGGCCCATGGAGCTCAAGGTCACCCGGTACGAGATCGACGAGCACGGGGTGGCCACCCTCTGGCTCGACCGACCAGGGCGGGGCAACTCGTGGACGGGGCGGATGCACGCCGAGATCCGCTGGATCTGCGCCACCCTCGAAGCCGACCCTCAGGTCCGGGTGATCGTGGTGACCGGTGCCGGCAACGCCTTCTGCGTGGGAGCCGACTTCAAGGCCCTCGACCACTACGTGGAGGCCGACCACTACGACCCCGCCCTGCCCCGGGAGGCGGCCAATCCCGGCTACGGCGTGCGGCCCGAGTTCGACGGCGACATGGTGTGGCAGCTCGGGCTGAGCAAGCCGATGATCGCCGCCGTCAACGGGGCCTGCGCCGGGATCGGCATCGCCCTCATGGCCTTCTGCGACCTCCGCTTCGCCGTGGAGGGGGCCAAGTTCACCACCGCCAACTCCCGCCTCGGCCTGCCCGGCCGAGTACGGGCTGTCGTGGATCCTGCCCCGCCTGATCGGCGTCACCCACACCGCCGACCTGCTCTACACCAGCCGGGTGGTGCTGGCCGAGGAGATGCGGCACTGGGGCCTGTTCAACGACGTGCTCCCGACCGAACGGTTCCGGGACCACGTGGCCAGCTACGCCCGGCTCCTGGCCGGCGTCTCGCCCGACTCGGTGACCACGGCCAAGCGCCAACTGTGGGGCGACCTCCTGCACGACGATCCCCGGTCGTCGGTGGAGCGGTCCAAGCAGCTGATCGGCGAGATGATGCAGCGGCCCGACTACCTGGAGGGTGTGGCCGCCATGCGGGACAAGCGCCCGCCCCGCTTCATCCGCTGAAGGTCAGGCGAGGTCGGCGTCGCCGCCTTCTTGGTGGAAGGCGTCGCGGGTCTCGAAGGCGGCCCGGGTGCCACCGTCGCGCCGGGCCCGGAAGAAGTTGAACTCGCCCTCGTCGTACTTCACGTTGGTGGCCAGCGCATGGGCCACCACCCCGGCGTGCACGTAGCCGCTCACCCCCAGCGAGGCCAGCGCCATCGAATGCGCCGCCTTGCCCATCACCAGGGCGTCCTTGGCGTTGCGGGCCACCTTCTCACACCACTCGGCCACCGTGGCATCCAGCTCGTCGGCCGGCACCGACCGGTTGACCAGGCCGATCCGCTCCGCCTCGTGACCGTCGAAGATGTCGCCCAGCAACAGCAGCTCCCGGGCCTTCTTCGGCCCGTACATCAGGATCAGCGTGGCCAGGTTGAATGTGTTGCCGGCCAGGGCCAGGCGCTGCTCGGCGTGGCTGAACCGGGTGGTGTGGGCGCACAATGCGAGGTCGCACACCTCCACCAACATGATCCCGATGCCCACGCAGTTGCCATGGACCTGGGCGATCACCGGCTTCACCGAGTTCTGGAAGGCCCAGATGGCGCCGCCCAGCCGGCGGTCGACGGCCAACCGGGCCCGCTGGCTCAGGCGGGGCGGCCGCTTGCCCGGCTCGGCCCCCACGTGACCGTAGGCGATGGCGATGTCCTCGAAGTCGTCGCCAACGCAGAACGACGCCCCCCGCCCCTTGAGCACCACCACCTTGACCTCGTCGTCGTCCTCGCACCGGTGGAGCAGGTCGACCAGGCGGTCGAGGGCGTCGAAGGGCAGGGCGTTGCCCTTCTCCGGCCGGTTCAGCACCAGGCGGGCCACCGGCCCTTCCCGTTCCAGCAGCACGATCTGGTCGACGTCGGTCATCGGCTCAGTCTGGCCCATCGCCCGCCCCGGGATCGATCCCGATGTACCGCCGGCGGCGCCCGCCGTAGGGTGCTGGCCGAGAGGAGGTGTCCCCATGGGCGGGAACGTGCACGGTGCCGATCTGGAGGCGCTCGATGGGCTGCGGCGCACGGTCGAGCGCAACGCCGGCACCCTGCGGTCGCTCACCGAGTCGGCCACCGCCGGGGTCGCCACCCTCACCACGATCTGGGACGGGCCCGACGCCGGCCAGTTCCGCCACCAATGGATGGGCATCCACCGGGCCCGCTTGCTGGCGGCGGTGGACGGGCTGCAGGCGGCGGCCGACACCATCGAGCGCAACCGGCGGGCCCAGGAGCGGGCCAGCTCGCCTGACGGCGGGGGATCGGGGCCGGCTGGCGACGGCGCCCCCAACCAGGGTGGACAGGGTGGTGAGGGCGACGGCAAGCTCCACCCCGACGGCTCGGTGGATCTGGGTGATCCGGGCCCCACCGGCGACACCACCGGCTGGTGGCTGTGGAGCGAGTTCCACCCCGCCTACACCGAGGTCGAGTCCCGGGCCGACGTCGACGCCACCCCGGTGGACTCCACCGACGCCAACGATCCCCAGGCGCTGGTGCCGGCGAACGTCCACCAGGGCGCCGTGGGCGACTGCTACTTCGCCGCCGCCGTGGCCTCCATGGCCTCCACCCCCGAGGGCCGCCAGCTCCTGGCGAACATGGTCCACGCCAACGGCGACGGCACCTACACGGTGCGTTTCGGCGACGGCGAGGAGGTGACGGTCGACTCCGACGTGTACGTGAACGACAGCGGCGGCCTGGCCTACGGCGGCGCCCGGGACGGCAGCTACAACTGGTTCTCGGTGCTGGAGAAGGCCTACGCCCAGCGGACCGACCACTCCTACGAGGCCATCGAGGGCGGTTGGTCGTCCGAGGCGTGGGAGTCGCTGGTTGGCGACAGCGCCGACACCCACCAGATCCACTCACCGTCGTCGTCCGACCTCACCTCGGCCCTGGTGAACGACATGGACGCCGACCATCCGGCCGCTCTGGCGGTGGATCTGCACGACGTCGGCGACTACGACGACGGCAGCCTCCACGAGCTGTCGGTCCTCGACGTCGACGAGTCGGCCGGTACGGTGACCCTGCGCAATCCGTGGGGCTCCAACGGCGGACTCGACTGGGAGGGCCGCTTCGGGGCCACCGTGGGCGAAGACGGCCTGGTGGTCGTGCCCATCGATCGGCTGGCCCCCATCGTCCACACCTACGAGTCCTACGAGGTGTCGAAATGACCCGCTCCGATCCCACCGTCTCCGATACCACAGTCTCCGTTAGCACCGCCGACACCGGCGGGGCGGCACCCACGGTGGCCCCGCCGGCCCCGCTGGCCGAGGTGCTGGCCCGCGCCGTGCTGGTGGTCACCGGCACGGTGCAGCGTGACCCCGCCACCGGCCGCCGGTCGCTGCGGGTGGACGCCCTGCTCCGGGGCGACCGCGACGACCTGGCGCTGCTGACCCGGTTGCCGGTGCCCGACGAGGTCGACCGGGTCGACGGGGCCGATGACGTGGTGCTGGTGGTGGGCGACGGCACCGCGCCCGGCTCGCCGCCCGGCGCTCCGGCCGGCCCCTACCTGCTGGCCGATCCCCGCCACATCGACATCGAGCAGGTGAGGCGGGTGCTGGCTGGGCTCCCGGCGCTGGCTCCCCTGGACGGCTCCCCCGACGAGCTGGCGGCGGCGGCCGATCTGGTGCTGGTGGGCGGCCCCACCGGAGCCACCCGCCCCGCCCCGGCGAGCGAGGGCGGGCCAACCGCCGAGGCCCAGGTTCAGGTGGAGGTGCTGGTGCGGGAGCTGCTGGCGGCCCGGCCCGGCGCCCTCGGCGGCTCCGACCTGGCTGGACGGCCGGTGGGCCCGGCTCTGGCCGTCGACGACCGCCCCCGCCTGTGGGTGACGGTGGAGGCGGCGGTGGCCGACCGGTTCCGCCACTCGATTCCCGGGCTGTGGTTCGTGGCCGTGGGCGAGGGCGGCGGCCTGCGGTCGCTGACCCGCTCCACCCCGGAGCAGTTCCTGGAGGCCCTGCGCCCGCTGCGGGCCCGGTTGCGGGCCACCGCAGCGGAGAGCGCGACCGGGGGAGACGGGGGGCGATGACCGTCGCCGGTACGCTGCCGCGTCCGTCGACAACACGCTGCACCCTACTAGCGGTAGGATCCTCACGGTCCGACACGACAACCTGGGGCAGCACGGGAGGCACCTCGGAATGACGCGCTCGGCAGGCCGGACCCGGCTCGTGGCGACCCTGGCGATCGCCGGCCTGGCCCTGGCCGCGTGCGGCGGCTCGGGCGACGGCAGCGCCGACACCACCGTGCCCCCCGCCCCTACCACCGAGCAGGCGTCGCCGGGCACCACGGAGGCGGCCGCGCCGGCGAGCACGACGGTGTCCACCAGCCCGTCGCCCAGCGTGATCGGCGGTTCCGACGATCCGGCCACGATCGCCCTGCGCGAGAAGCTGCTGGCCGTCAGCACCGGGTTCAACCAGGCCCGGGCCACCTGCTTCGCCGACCCGGCGGCGTGCACCTCCACGTTCGACTCGACCTTGGGCGTCCACCTCACCGGAACGGCGCTCACCCGGGTGCGTACGAACCTCGACGCCGAAGCGGCCCAGGGGATCCGGACCCGGGGCATCGACCCCGGCACCCTGTACTACCAGGGCTTCCAGCTGTTCAAGGAAGACCCGGTGGACGCCGCCCTCAGCCTCTGTGCGGTCGACAAGGCCGTCCGCTACGTCCCGGCGGCGGGAGCCGAGCCGGAGAAGATCGTGGACGGCAGCGCGGTGAGCTACTTCGTGGTGTACCGCATCCAGGCCGGCGCCGACGGCACGCTCCGCATCGGCGACATCGCCAACACCGAGTTCGTCACGCTGGAGGGGGAGTACGGCCAATGCGACCAGTACGCGCACTAGTCATCGGCGCCGCGCTGGCGCTCGCCGCGGTGACGCTGTCGCCTCAGGCGGCGGGAGCCGCCGGCGGCCCCGGCGCCGGCGGCACGGCCGACGGCATCTACGCCAACGCCGTGCGCCCCGGGCACCGGGGTAGCAGCGGCGGGGCCGAGAGCGTGGGCTGCCCCTGGCAGTCGGTGTGGAAGACGGCCAGCCCGCTCGAGTCGCTGGCCTCGATCCTCCAGAGCTGGTTCTCGGGCAACGTCGACCCCGGCACCGCCGACCCGGCCACGGTGGAGGTGATCCCCGGCGGGAGCACCGCCCCCGACGGCACCACCATCACCCCGATCGGGGAGCTGGCCGGCCGCAACCCCGAGGACATCGTGGTCGGCTCGTACCAGGGCCGCAACGTCAACTGGATCAACCAGTTCGTGCTCTACGTGCTCGGCACCCAGCCGTTGGGGGTGTTCATCGAGAATCCCCAGCAGGCCCAGGTCCTGTCCGACGCCAAGAACGCCCAGACGCCGGTGACCAAGCCCGACGGATCGCTGGCCATCGAGTTGAACGACATCTACGAGAACAACGCCTCCTACCCCAAGATCCAGCGGGGCGAGGACTGGTGGGACCCCTACTACATCAGCCTGGAAGACGGCCTGACCCGTCCCGAGTGCCCGTCCCGTCTCATCTACGTGCCCCGCAACGACAACGCTGTGGCCTTCCTGCCCGACGTCCAGCGGCTGATGGTCGACCTGCTGCCCACGCCCTCGGCCGAGCTCCAGCCGTTGGACAAGAACCGGGGCTGGGCCTACGTCCAGGTGCCGACGGACTTCACGGCCACCCCGGCCTCGCTGGTGCCGCCGTTCGCCCACGCCGAGATCCCGTCGCCGAACGGGAACACGATCTGGATCGAGGCCACGGCCCGCCCGACGTTCTACATCCTCGATCCGGGCGACGGCGGCCCGGCCACCGCCTGCGCCGTGAGCGAGGCCCACTTCGACCCGGCGGCGCCCAGCGCCTGCAGCCACACCTACCTCGACTCGTCGGCCACGGCCCCCGGCGGGGTGTTCACCGCCACCCTCTACATCCTGTGGCAGGGCTCGTACGAGAGCTCGAGCGGGCCCGGTACGTTCGCCGTGCCATCCACCCAGGTCAGCTTCCCGGTGCAGGTGGCCGAGGCCCGGCCGGTGGGCGTCACCAACTGATCCCGGGCCCCGGCGAAGGGGCGGTACTTCCAGCCCCGAACTAGTGTTGGTCCATGAGTTACGACCTCGTGGTACGCAACGGCACCGTCGTCGACGGATCGGGTCTGCCCCGGTTCCGGGCCGACGTGGGGGTGGTCGCCGGCAAGATCGCCAAGATCGGTCGGATCACCGACAAAGGGGAGCGCGAGATAGACGCCGAGGGCCACGTGGTGACCCCCGGCTTCGTCGACGGGCACACCCATATGGACGCCCAGATCGCCTGGGATCCGCTCGGCACGTGCTCGTGCTGGCATGGCATCACCACTGTGGTGATGGGCAACTGCGGCTTCACCCTGGCTCCGGCCCGGGCCACCGAGCGCGAGCTCGTGGTGCGGAACCTGGAGCGGGCCGAAGACATCTCGGCCGAGGCCATGGCCGCCGGCATCAACTGGACGTGGGAGACCTTCCCCGAATACCTCGACTCGCTCGACCGGCTGCCCAAAGGGATCAACTACTCGGGTTACGTCGGCCACTCGGCCCTGCGCACCTGGGCCATGGGGGAGCGGGCCTTCGAAGAGGCCGGCAACGAGGCCGACCTGGAGGTGATGGCGGCCGAGCTGCGGGCCTCGATGAAGGCCGGCGCGATGGGCTTCACCACCAGCCGCACGTTCAACCATCAGACGTCCGACGACCGGCCGGTGGCCAGCCGCCTCGCCTCCTGGGGTGAGGTCGAGTCGCTGGTGCGGGTGATGGGCGGCATGGGCGGCGGCATCTTCGAGATCGCCGGCGAAGACGTGGGCCGTGACCCCGAGAAGCAGGCCGACTACTACGGCCGCCTCCGCCGTCTGGCGGTGGAGACCGGCGTGCCGGTCACGTTCGGCGTGGCCTCGGGGCGCAAGCCCCAGGGCGAGCACCTGGCCATGCTCGACCTGCTCGACTCCACCGCGGCCCAGGGCGGGCGCATGTTCGGCCAGGCCCACGCCCGCGAGTTCAACGTGGTGCTGTCGTTCAAGACCCAGATCCCGTTCGACGGCCTGACCGAGTGGAAGGAGTTCCGGGGCTGGCCGCTCGACGAGCAGCTCCGGGCCCTGCGCGATCCGTCGATGCGGGAGAAGCTGCTGGCCGCCGCCCGTGACGGCTCGTGGCCCAAGGGCGTGGGGGCCGAGGCCCGCAAGCCCGACTACGACTGGATCCGGGTGATGGACGGCCCCATGCCGCCCTACCGCTCGGTGGCCGAGGTGGCTCGGGAGCGGGGTGTCGACCCGGCCCAGTGCATGATCGATCTGGCTGTCGAGTCGAACTTCGAGCAGTTCTTCCTCCAGCCGATCCTCAACGGCGACCAGGACATCGTGCTCGACATCATGCGCCATCCCCGCTGCGTGGTGACGTTCTCCGACTCCGGGGCCCACGTGAGCCAGCTCATGGACTCCTCGATCCAGACCCACCTGCTGGGCCACTGGACCCGGGAGCGTCAGGCCTTCACTCTGGAGGAGGCGGTGCGGATGCTGACGCTGGAGCCGTCCACCGCGTGGGGCTTCCACGACCGGGGCCTGGTGCGCGAAGGCATGGCCGCCGACCTGGTGGTGTTCGACCCCGACACGGTGGGCCCGGGCATGCCCGAGGTGGCCTGGGACCTGCCCGGCGGGGCCACCCGCCTGGTGCAGAAGGCCAATGGCATCGCCGCCACCGTGGTCAACGGTCAGGTGCTCATCCAGAACGGCGAGCACACCGGGGCCTACCCGGGCCAGCTCATCCGCGGCCCCCTCTACGAGGGCTGAACGGCCAACTCGCCGAAATTAGGAGCCTGAGGTGCGCTCAGCGCACCTCAGGCTCCTGAGAATGTGGGTTACTCGGGGGTGACGTAGGCGGCGGTGATGCCGCCGTCGACCACGAGGTTCGAGCCGGTCATGAACGACGACTCGTCGGACGCCAGGAACAGGGCCGCATTGGCCATCTCCGACGCCTGGCCGAAGCGGCCCATGGGGATGTGGACCAGGCGCCGCTGCCGCTTGGCTTCGGTGTCGAGGAACTTCATCAACAACTCGGTGTGCAGCGGCCCGGGCGACAGGGCGTTGACCCGGATTCCCTCCCGGGCGTGGATCACGGCCAGCTCCCGGGTCAGCGACAGCACCGCCCCCTTCGACGCGGTGTAGGCCACCTGGGGGGTGGCGGCACCGAGCGAGGCCACGAACGAGGCGGTGTTGATGATCGAGCCGCCCCCGGCCCGGCGCAGGGCGGGTATGCCGTGCTTGCACCCCAGCAGCACGCCCTTCACGTTGACGGCCAGTGTGCGGTCGATCGTCTCGACGCTGGTGGCCACGGCGTCGTCGTCGGCCGACAGCATCACCCCGGCGTTGTTGAACAACACGTCGAGGCGGCCGAAGGTGTCCTCGGCGGCGGCGATCATGGCGGCGGCCGACTCGGTGTCCGTCACATCCACCGTGACGGCGATGGCCTCACCCCCGGCGGCCCGCACCGCGGCTGCCGTCTCGTCGTTGGTGTCGGGTGTGACGTCGGCCGCCACCACCCGGGCCCCCTCGGCGGCGAAACGGAGGCAGGTGGCGCGCCCGATGCCGCCCCCGGCGCCGGTGATCACCGCCACCCTTCCCTCGAGGCGTCCCGCTGTGCCCACCCGGCGTTCCGCTCTGGCTTCAGCCATGATCCGTCGTCCTCCTGTTCGTGACCGGCGTCAGATCCGCTCGAAGTAGCGGGCCCGCTCCCAGTCGGTCACCGCCGTTTCGTAGGCCCGGACCTCGGTCTCGTGGAAGTGGGCGTAGTGCTCCACCACGTCGTCGCCGAACGCCGATCGGGCGAGATCGCTGGCCCGGAAGGCGGCCACCGCGTCGGACAGGGTGTGGGGCACCCGGGGCAGGTCGGCCGCCTGGTACACGTCGCCCTGGAAGCGCTCGGGCGGCTCGATCCGGTGCTCGATCCCGTCGATGCCGCTGGCCAGGGCGGCGGCGTAGGCCAGGTAGGGGTTGCAGTCGGCCCCCGGCAGGCGGCACTCGATCCGCAGGCCGGAGCCCGACCCCACGATCCGGAATCCGGCCGTCCGGTTGTCCTGCGACCAGGCGATGCGGGTGGGGGCCCAGGAGGCGTCGACGTAGCGCTTGTAGGCGTTGACGGTGGGGGCGTAGCACACCATCAGCTCGGCGGCGTGGGCCATCCAACCGCCGAGGAACCAGCGGAAGAGATCGCTGGGTTCGCCGCCGTCGGCGGCGAACCGGTTCCCGGTCCCCTCGGCATCCCACAGCGACAGGTGGATGTGGCAACTGGAGCCGGCGGCGTCGGTGTGGGGCTTGGCCATGAACGTGATGCTGACCCCGAGGGCGTCGGCCAGCTCCTTCATGCCGTGCTTCATCACCGTGTGGCGGTCGGCCATGGTGAGCACGTCGGCGTAGCGGATGTTGAGCTCGTGCTGGCCCCGGCCCCACTCGCCCTTGGAGTTCTCGACCGGGATGCCGGTGCGCCGCAGAGCCCGGCGGGCGGCGCCCACGTAGTGCTCCACCCTGGCCCCTTGGAGCAGGTGGTAGTCCTCGATGTACCAGCCGGCCGGCTGGAGGCCGGCGAAGCCCTTGGCCTGGGCCTCCCGGTAGGAGTCGTCGTAGAGGAAGAACTCGAGCTCGCTGGCGGCCTGGGCCACCAGTCCATGGCCGGCCAGACGTTCGATCTGACGGCGCAGGATCGACCGCGGCGCCACCGGCACCGGGCCATGACCGGCGCCGCTCTCCACGTCGCACAACACCACCGCCGTGCGTTCGGTCCAGCCGGCCCGGCACAGGGTGCCCAGGTCGGGCACGAGGTGCACGTCGCCGTAGCCCAGCTCCCAGTTGGCGAACCGGTAGCCGGGCACCGGCTCCATCTCCATGTCGACCGTGAGCAGGTAGTCGCAGGCGTGGGTGCCGTGGGCCACGGCGTCGGCCAGGAAGAAGTCGGCGTCGAACCGCTTGCCCACCAGCCGCCCGTAGTGATCGGTGAATCCCACCACCACGGTGTCGATCTCGCCGGTGCCCACCGCCTGCGCCAGCTCGTCCACGCTCAGTGTCACGGCAGCAGGTCCTGGGCGCCGGCCCACAGCTCGGCCACCAGCTCGCCGGCCGGCACGGGCCGGGCCAGGGCGGCCGACTGACCGGCCCACGGCTGCATCCGGTCGAGGTCGCCGGCGGCGCCCCCGGCTTCCCGCATCGGCCCGGTGAGGGCCCGCTGGATCGGGTAGGGGGCGGGCTCGGGGGCGTCGGGCCCGGTGGCGGCCACGGCGTAGGCGGTGGCGATGGCCCGCCCCGCCCGGCCCGAGTAGGCCCGGGTGACCACTGTGTCCTCCGGCCGGGTGCGGGCCAGGCCGTCGGCCCAGGGGGTGGCGGTTCCGGCCTCGGGGCAGCGCAGGAACCCGGTGCCCACCTGCACCGCCGAGGCCCCGAGGGTGAGGGCGGCGGCCACGCCCCGGGCATCGGCGATCCCGCCGGTGGCGATCACGGGAACGGACACGGCGTCGGCCACCGCCGGCACCAACGAGAACAGGCCGACGAGCCGACGGAGGGCCTGCTCGGCCTGGAAGGCTCCCCGGTGGCCGCCGGCCTCCATGCCCTGGGCCACAACGGCGTCGGCCCCGGCGGCCTCGGCCGCCACCGCCTCGGCCACGGTGGTGACGGTGGCGAACCAGCGGATGCCCCGCTCCTTCAGGGCGGCCACGAACGGGGCCGGGTAGAGGCCCATGATCGAGGAGATCACTGCCGGTCGGGCCCCGAGCAGGGCGTCGCACTGCTCGTCGAAGCTCGGCAGCGGGGCGTCGGCCGCCCCGGCCGGTACCTCAGGGCCCCACTGGGCCAGAAAGTCCCGCACCGCCGCCTCGGCCGGCCCGTCCCGCCGGGCCGGGGGGTCGGGGATCCACAGGTTGAGCTGGAACGGCCCGGCCGACCCCGTCCTCACCTGTTCGGCCCACTTGGTGATCGACGACGGCTTCATCAGGAGCGCCCCGCAGGCCCCCATCCCGCCGGCCTCGGCCACGGCCACCGACAGTGCCGGCGGGCACGCGCCGGCCATCGGTGCCAGCAGGATCGGCACCCGCAGGCCCATCTCGGCGCAGAATGCTTCGGCCCGGTCCCGGGCCGAGCTGGGTGATGCCATGACGGGACTCCTCCGGTTGGTCGGGGGTACGGGTCAGCTCCGGGTGGTGCCGGCACCGCTGCCGGCCGCCGTGGTGCTCGTCGTCTCCCCGGCGGCGGTGGTGGTCGAGCCCGGCTCCTCGCTCCCGGTGCCGCCGGCCGAGGTGGGCGGGGACGAGGCGATGGTGGGGACCGTGGTGGAGCCGTCGGCGGTGGTGCTGGCCGTGGCGTCGCCCTCGGCCAGGCTGTTGGCCTGCTCCACCAGGGCCTGGGCCTGGGTCAGCTCACTCTGGTAGGTGGCCAGATCACCCGACTTGAGGGCGGCGTCGGCCGCCGTGAAGTGCGACAGGGCCTCGGTCAGCAGGCCCGACAGCTGGGCGTTGACCGTGCCCGTGCCGGTGCCCGAGCCGCCCGTACCGGCGCCGCTACCGGTACCGGCGCCGGACTCACCGGGCGCGGGTACCTCGCCACCGGTGGCGGCGGCCAGCGCCTCGTTGAGGTTGGCGCCCACGCCCACCACGCCGTTGTTGACCACCAGCACCCGTTTCAGCTCGGGGATGGCGTTGGCCTGGTCGGCCCGCACATAGGCCGGCACCACGTAGAGCAGGGCGTCGTTGATCGGGATCACCAGGAGGTCGCCGAAGTCGACCGACGAGCCCTGCTGGCCGGTCTGGGTGCGGAATGTGGAGAAGCTCGGCTCCTGGTTGATCAGCGAGTTGACCTGGCTCGGCCCCTGCACCGGAGAATCGGTGGGGAACACGAAGTTCTGGATCGTGCCGTACGAGCCGGGGTCGGAGTCGGCCGCCAGCCATGACACCATGTTCTCCCGTCCCACCGGGGTGAAGGGGAGGATGAGCTGGAAGTGCTCCTCGTCCGATCCGGGTAGCCGCATCTGCACGTAGTACGGCCGCATCGGGGGCAGCTCACCCTGGCTGGCCCCGGGGGCCGTGGGGTTGGCGGCGATGGCCCACACCTTCTGCTTCTGATAGAACTCGGAAGGATCGGTGACGTGGTACGTGGCGTACTGGTTGGCCTGGATCTGGAACAAGTTCTCCGGATACCGGAAGTGGGCTCGGAGGCTGGACGAGGGCTGATCGTCGCTGAACAGGTCGGGGTAGACGCTGCTCCAGGCCCGGGCGATCGGATCGGTGTCGTCGACCAGGTAGAACGTGACCTCACCGGTGGCGGCGTCGACCGTGCCCTTCACCGAGTTGCGTATGTAGTTGGCCCGGCCGCTCAGGTCGCCCTGGGTGGCGGCGTTCAGATCGATCGACTGGGAGTAGGGATAGGCGCTGGTGGTGGTGTAGGCGTCGAAGACCCACAGCAGCTTCCCGTCGACCACGGTCAGGTAGGGGTCGGCGTCGAAGGTGAGGAACGGAGCCGCCTTGTGCACCCGGGCCTGGACCTGGCGGTACAGCAGGATCCGGCTGTCGCTCTTGATCAGACCGGAGATGAGGAGGTTCACGTCGTTGTAGCGCCAGGCGAACATGGCCCGCTGCAACCGGTTGCCCAGCTCGATCCCACCCGGTGAGGTGGAGGGGTCACCGGGGATGGGGTCGAACTCCTGGGCGCCGGTGTTGGTGACGACGAACGGCACCTCGTTGAGCTCGCCGTAGTAGATCTGGGGCTGGGCGATCGCCGGCTCGCCCTCGGGGGGCAGGTTGCCCAGGGTGAAGGCCGGGGCGCCTTCAGCCGAGGCGCTGTTGACCAGAGCCGCCGCCGCTCCGTACCCGTGGGTGTAGATGAGGTGGCTGTTCTGCCAGCTGTTCCCGCTTCCCGGGATGCCGCTCTGGCTCACCTCGCGGCCCGAGAGCAGCAGCACGCGGCGCTGGTCGCCGACGTCGTAGCGGTCCACATCGATGTCGGCGAACTCGTAGTACGGCTGCTTGCGCTCCTGGGCCTGGAAGTTCTCCACGATCACCGACGGGCGCCACAGGCGGATGTTGTCGATCGTGGCCCGGTTCTCGGCGATGTCGGCCGGGGTGACGGATTCCACCGCCGGGTGCGGCACCGTCTCGATGTCGGTGAGCCCGAAGGCGGTACGGGTGCCGTCGATGTTGCGCTGGATGTAGGGGGCCTCCCGCTGGGCCTCCTGGGGCTTCACGCTGAACTGCTGCACGAAGGCGGGGTAGGCCCGGCCCAGCAGGATCGACACGGCGGCCAGCAGGCCGACCGCGATCACGGGCAGGCTCCAGCGCCGGAGCTTGATGTTCACCAGGAACAGCAGGGCGCAGATGATGGCTACCAGCGTGAGCACGTTGAGGGCGGGGAGCTGGGCCCGGATGTCGGTGTACGACGCCCCCTGCACCTCACCCCGGGTCGACGACAGCAGGTCGAACCGGTCGAGGTAGTAGCCCCAGGCCCGGGACAGCAGGGTGAGGCCGAGGAGGACCGACAGGTGGCCCCGCACCAGGGGCGACGCCTTGTCGGCGAAGGCGGGGGCCGTGGGCTGGATGCCACCCCAGGCGAAGTGGGCGATGCCGGCCAGCACCGTGACCCCCAGCAGCGACGAGAACACCCAGCTCTGGAGGAAGTGCAGCCAGGGCAGGGTGAAGATGTAGAACGACGGGTCCCGGTTGAACAGCTGCTCCTGGACGCCGAACGACTCGCCCTGGCCGTTGCGCCACAGCAGGTAGGTGGACCACTGGCTGGAGGTGTTGATCCCCACCAGCAGGGCCAGCACGGCGCAGGCCGCCGGCACCACCCAGCGCAGGTAGGGATCGACCATCCGGCGGAGGCGGTCGAGGGCCTCCTGCTCGGGAGACACGATCCGCAGCGGCGGCCCCGCGGGGCTGGAGCGCCGGACGATCAGCAGGTTGGCGTAGAGCAGGGCGAAGAACAGCAGCCCGAACACCAGGCCGAGGAGGATCTTGGTGCGAAGTGTCGTCCAGAACACCGACGTGAACTTCAGCTCCCGGAACCACAGAAGGTCGATGTAGAACCGGGAGGCGACCGTGAAGGCCACGATGAGCACCACGACGACAGCGGCGGCGGCGAGGATCCAGCGGCGACTGCCGGTGGGTAGAGATGGGCGCCTCATGATTGGTGCTCTGTTTCCCTCCGCTGACGGGATCGGCTCCGGGTCGGCCCAGCGTAACGCCCCGGGGTCTGCTCTGTTCGGTCGGCCCGACCGGCGCCTCCGGCCTGCTCGCTGGCTCCGCGGCGGGCCTCGGGCCACAGTGGTGGGGATGAGCGCCACCACCGAGACCTACACCACGGCACTGGACCTGGAACGCCTGGCGGCGATGCTGGCCCGGGCCCTGGGGGTCACGTTCGAGGGCCGGCACTCGGTGATCGACGGCGAGTACTTCCGGGCGCTGAGCGACGACCCCGTCGTCGAGCTGCGGATGAACTACGCCGAGAACGGCGAGGTGGTGCACCCGGAGCTGCCCGAGGGGGTGTTCGTGACGGTGGACGGCACCCCGGGCACCCCGATGCGGGAGACCCTGGCCGGGCTCCGCTACCTGACCCCGGCCCGCCTGTCCGCCCCGTGAGCGAGGGGTGAGGGCCGGAGTGCCGGGTCGAGGGTCGGCCGGTCAGCTGACCGGGACGTCGGCGAACCAGCTCAGGAACCCGACCAGGGGCAGGGGGCCGTCGGCCAGGAGGGCGGCCAGTGACGCCCGGTGCCCGGGCTCGACCAGGGCCACCTGTCCCACCAGGGCCCGGTCGAGGAGGTGGACCATGGCCACCTGGCCCGGCTCCAGATCGGGGTCGCCGTAGCCGAGCTGGCAGACCTGATCGTCGCCGGGGGGACTGAGCGGGCGGAGGGTGGCGATGGCGGTGGCGGTGCCACCCGCCTGGGGAGACGGCCGCACGTCGACCACCTCGACCATGAGCGGCCCCATACCGACCAGGCGATCGAGCAGCTCGGCCTCGTCGACCGGCAACAGCGCTCCCCGCAGCCGGCGGTACTCGGCGGCGTTGCCGGCGTCGAGCAGGTAGCGCTCGAAGAGGAACCGGCTGCCCAGCAGGGTGTCGGGTTCGAGGCCGGCGATCAGCGCCGTGGTGGCCAGCACGTCACGGCGGGGGCGGGACAGGGCGAAGTTGGCCAGCTTGGCCAGCATCACCGTGATGCGCTGCTCGGGGCGGATGAAGGCCTGGCCGGGGTGGCACGCCTTGTACTTGCGGCCCGAGCCGCACGGGCAGCGGTCGTTGCGGCCGGGGATGATCTGGCAGGCGGCGAGCTGCTCGGTCATGTTGACGAGGGGATAGTCGGGCTCGTAGATGCGGCGCAGCAGGCGGGCGGCGGTGGTGAAGTCGCTGCGGTCGAAGGCGATGAAGGCGAGGCTCTCCAGGGCGGCCGGGGAATCGGGCTGGCGGTCGTGGACGAGGCGGTACAGCTCCTCCGCCCCGCTCAGGTCGCCGTCCCGCTCCAGCAGGTAGGCCATGAGGAGGCGGGGCCCGATGGCCCGGGGGCTGTCGCCGTCGGTGGCGTCGAGCAGCGTCCGGGCGAAGGCCCGCAGCCCGTCGTGCACCCGGGGGCGGTCCATGGCGTCGGCCAGCGCCGGGCCCACGTCGCCGTGGCCCAGGGCGTCGACCACCTCGTCGAGCGGGGGCGTGTCGGGCAGATCGGCCAGACCCAGCAGCTCAGCCCGCCACCGGCGGTTGACCAGGGCCAGGGCATCGAGGCAGCACTCGTCGAGGTCGTAGGAGGAGACGGCCCGGTCGGCCATGATCCGCTCCGCTCCCGGCTCGTCCCAGACCCGGTCGGCGGGGCCGATCCCGATGCCGTCGGTCGACAGGCCGGCCGCCGCCGCCAGCTCCCGGACCGGGAGCACGGGCTCGGTGAACAGCGTCGGATCGTCCATGAGGGCGTCCATCAGAGCGAACAGCACGGGGACCCCGCTGTCGGGGCCGGGGCCGGCGGCCACGGCGGCGGCCAGGACCTCCCGCTCCCGCTGGCCGGCGTCGGGGGCCGGCGGGCCGACCGGCTCCGCGTCCACCGCCGCGCCCCGGCGGCGCACGGCGATCAGGTCGCCCGGGGTCAGAGCCGGCCACCGGTCGGCCGGGAGCAGCAACCGGTCTCCGTCGGCCTGGTCGAAGGCCGGCTCGTCGACGGCGGCTCCGGCCTCGCCCTCGGGCTGGAAGGGGTCGGGGTCGTCGTGGTCGACGTCCAGCACCCGCAGGTCGGGCCAGGGGTCGATCCAGCCCCGGGCCAGCTCGTCGGCGGTGATGCGGTGGGTGAACACGCGGCCGGCCAGGACCCGCTCGACCCGGTCGATCCATCGCCCGGAGGCCCACAGCTCCGGATCGAAGGTCAGGAGGTCGTCGAGCAGCTCGGCCACCAGCTCGTCGCCGTCTTCGGGATCGAGGCTGAGCAGGAGGCGGTCGATGATGCCGGCGTCGGCTGCCGCCGCCAGCAGCTCATCGACGAGCACGGGGCCGTCGGCCAGCTGGGCGCGGGCCAGCTCCCCCACGGCTTCGAGCTCGTCGTCGTTGAGGAACCGGTCGTCGTCCAGATCCCCGAGGTCGAGGCCGGGGCCACCTAGATCCAGGCTGTCGAGATCCAGGCCGTCGAGATCGTCGAGGTCGAGGCCGTCGAGGTCGAGGCCGTCGAGGTCGAGGCCGTCGAGGCCGAGATCCGGGTCGTCGGGGTTCATCTCGTCGTCGAGCATGTCCCATCTTGGCCGGCGCCGCGGCCGATGCGACCTCTGGCCGGAGGAAAGGTCAGACCGAGGGGTCCTGGCCGGCGGTGGCCACGGTGACCCCGAACACGGTGGGCCGGCCGGTTTCCCCGGTGCTCGCCACCAGCGATGACCGAACGGCGATGAGACGGCCGTCGACCGTGCACAGCTTGTGCTCCACCTCGGTCCGCTGGCCCGGCCGGAGCGATCGCACCCGATCGGTCATGGCGGCGGCCGGCTCGGCCGCATCGCCCACATCGAGGACGCCGGGCCAGCCGTCGCCGCCCAGGAGGTCGATGTCGCGATGGCCGGTGAGCGACTCGAGGGTGCGGGACATGGCCACCATCACCAGCGTCTCCTGGTCGACCTCCCAGGCGATCGAGCTGACGGCGGCCAGCACGTTCATCAGGTGACGGTCGTCGAGCTCGACGCCGGCACCGACCCGGACGACCTCGGTGAGGTCGTCCACGATGATCGCCACGGGGCCCGGATCGCCGGTCACCGTGCGGTGGAGGCAGGCGGCGGTCACGCGCAGGCGCCGGTCACGGTGTTGGGTCATGGTGGAGGCCCGGCCCGATATCGACGCTCGGGCCGCACCGACCAGATCGTTGAGCCCCTCGAGGTCGAAGGCGTGCTCCAGGGGGAGGCGGCGCAGGGTGCGGGTGGGTTGGCGGACGTACGCCAGGAGTTGCTCGTTCACGTACTCCAGGCGGCCCCGGGCGTCGACCACGGCCACCCCGGTGGCCATGTTGGCCACGATCTGGTTGGCGAAGCGCTGGCCGTCGAGGAGGGTGTCGATCCGGGCGTCGAGGTAGGCGTCGAGCACGAAGGTGAGGTCGAAGAAGGCGGCCCGGATGAGGGCGTCGGTGGCGGGGAGGAGGTCGGCGGGCCCGATGGTCGTGGGGTCCTCGGCGGTCAGGGCGGCCAGGCCCCGCAGGAGGCTGCCGACCTGGCGGGCCAGGCCGATCAGGTAGAGCTGGGGGGCCAACCCGATGCGCTCGTGCACCAGGCCCACGGCCACACAGGCTTCAGCCTGGGGCCGGTCGAGTTCGGAGCGGACCAGGTGGTGCCAGTGGTCGGCCACGGTGGTGAGGAGGTGGGGCACCACGGCGGGGGGCACGAGCTCGGCCACGGCCGGCACCTGGCTCAAGACGTCGTAGAACTCGTCGAGCATGGCTGGCGTCGCCCGATCGACGGCCGGGGCCAGCCGATGGAGGGTGTCGGTGACCGCGTCGTCGATGCCCAGGAAGTCCCGCCGGACCTGGGCCTCGTCGGAGATCACGGTGATCCGGGTGACGGTGCGGTTCCATTCGGAGGCGGCGGTGCCGGTGCCGGTGCCGGTGTCCGGCGGCGTGGCGGCCGGGGCGGTGGAGGCGGGGGGTGCCGGGTTCCGGGGTGAGCGGGGGGCGGTGGCGAGCAACTCGCGTTCCACGCTGAGATCGAAGGCGTCGAGGCCGAGGCTGGCGTCGAACAGCACCCGGGCCAGCAGGGCGCAGGCGGCCTCCACGGCGACCAGCGGCGACGGGCTGAGGTCGAACACCAGCGGAAGGTGATCGCACACCACGTGGGCGTAGGAGGCCAGGTACCACTGGGGGGTGAGACCGAGGCGGTGGTGCACGGCGCCGGTACGCAGCATGGCGCCGATCTCGCTGTCGGAGGGGGCGGACCGGAACAGGTCGGGGATGTAGCGCCGCTGGTGCTCGGTCAACCAGCCGATGGCGGCCTCGTCGTGGAGCAGGTAGGCCGTGTGCTCGCAGGCCAGCCACCGATCGACCAGGTTGGCGACAAATTTCTCGGTGCCCTGGTCGACGGCATCGGTGAAGGGGACGAGCCGTTCACTGGCTTCGTCGCTGAGCCCGAGAAGGTGGCCGCGGTCGGCCAGCGCCTCGGTGGTCAGCCCCAGCTCGTCGCCCAGGTCAACCGGTGGGAGGCGCCCGCCGGGCCCGGTAAGGGAGGGGCCGTCGGCGAAGCCCGGCGACCGCCGGGTCCGCTGGCGGTGCACGAAGGCGGCCGCCTCGGCCCGATTGCGGAGCCCGATGCGCTGGTAGACCCGCTTCAGGTGGCTCTTCACCGTCTCCACGTTGAGATAGAGGCGGTCGGCGATCTCCCGGTTGGTGAAGCCGGCGGCGCACAGCTCCAGCACCTCGCCCTCCCGTTGGGTGAGGCCTTCGGCCTGTCCCGGCCACGAGGTGGCGCTGGCACGGTGGTGTTCCCGAACGGTGTGCGGCGCAGCTCCCGTTCCGCGCCGTTGATTCGACTCTAAAGCGGTCGCTCGCTCGGTGTCGTCGGGCGAGGTAGCGTTCACCCGATCGGGTGATTGTCGGGGCAGAGAACCTGCATAGCCGGCCCCAGAAACTTCAACCTAGATACACCTTTGGGCCACCGTCCGACACCGTGAATCGGCGCTGCCCCGCTCTAGTGTCGGGGCATGAAAGTCGATGTTCTGCTCGACCCGTTCGGCGTGTCCTGGCCGCAGGTGCTGGATGTGGCCCGAGCGGTGGAGGCGGCCGGTTTCGACGGGCTGTGGACCTGGGACCACCTGGCCGGGCAGGTGCACGGCGAGTCGAGCGTGCTCGAATGCTGGACGATCCTGTCGGCGCTGGCCGCCTGTACCCACCGGGTGACGCTGGGGCCACTCGTGCTCAACGTGGCCAACCGCCGACCCGGCGTGCTGGCGGTGGCAGCGGCCACTCTGCAGCAGGTGTCGGCGGGGCGGCTCATCCTCGGCCTCGGTGCGGGCGGTGGGCCGGCCACTCCCTACGCCGGCGAGCAGCGGGCGCTGGGCGGCGAGGTGCCGGGCGATGCGATCCGACGCCGGCAGGTGGCCGAGGCCGTGGCGGTGTGCCGCCAGGTGTGGACCGGGCGGACCGAGCCGGCCGGGACCGGCTCGGCCCCACTCGGAGCGGGAACGGGGTTCCTGCGCCCCGACCCGCCGCCCCCCATCGTGGTGGGCGGCTTCGGGCCGAAAACTGCGGAGCTGGCCGGTCGGGTGGCCGACGGGTTCAACACCCAGGCCGGGCACCCCGATCTCGCCCGCCTGACCGACGTGGCCCGGGACGCGCACCGGGCGTCCGGGCGGGAGGGTCCGTTCGAGATCAGCGGGTTCGCCGGTCTCGACCCCCGCTGGGTCGACCGGTCCCGCGGCCGTCTCGATCGCCTCGTCCTTCTCGCCTCCCCGGCCGATGGCCCCGGCGCCATCACCGCCTTCGCCCGTTCCGCCGGCCTGGCCTAGCTCCGGCGACGTCCCACCCTCCAACCGCCCCGGCCCCGAACTTTTCACCCCACCCGTCACCGGCGACGCCCCCGGTGAGAAGGCCATGGCGTCCGGCTGGGTGGGGCCAGCCGGGCAGTGTCACAGGGCACAGGTAGGCTGGCCGGCGTGCCGGAGTCGAAGCTGGACCAGCGCTACACGTTCGCCGCCGCTGGGAGCATCCCGGTGTTGCGGTGGCCGGCGCTCGACGCCACCGGTGCCCTCGATGCGGTGGTCACCACCCGGGGTGGCGGTGTGTCCCCGCCCCCGTACGACAGCCTCAACCTCGGCCTCCACGTCGGCGACGATCCGGCCAACGTGATCGAGAACCGGTCACGGGCCGCCTCCGCCCTCGGCCTGTCCCTCGACGACCTGGTGTTCTGCGTCCAGTCCCACGGCCGGGCGGTGGCCAACGTCGGCCCGGCCGACCGGTCCCGGGGCGCCCGGGGCGACCATGACGCCGTGCTGGCCACCGACGCCCTGGTCACCACCGATCCCGGCACCGGGCTGGTGGCCATGGTGGCCGATTGCGTGCCGCTGGTGCTGGTCGATCCGGAGGCCCGGGTCCTGGCCTGCGTCCACGCCGGCTGGAAGGGCACGGTGGCCCGGGTCACCGCCGCCGCCGTCGAGGCCATGACCACCCTCGGGGCCGAGCCGGCCCGCGTCCTGGCCGGTATCGGCCCGGCCGTGCCGCCCCACCGCTACCAGGTGGGCGACGACGTCCGGGAGGCGGCGGCCGGCGCCTTCGGCCCCGATCTGGGCCGGGTGCTCCGGCCCGACGGCACCGGCCGCTGGCTGTTCGACCTGTGGTCGGCCAACCAGATCGTGCTCACCGAGGCGGGGGTCGACCCGGCCAATATCCACCTGGCCGACGTCGGCACCGAGCACGAGGCCTTCTTCTCCGACCGTCTCGTCCGTCCCTGCGGCCGCTTCGCCGTGCTGGCCAGCCTCCGGCCGTGACCTGCGTCCGGCCCCCTACCAGCGTCCCCATCCATCGATGACCACCACCAGCCCCGCTTCCGCCTCGCCCGGTTCCGCCGCCACCGACGATCCCGCCGGGTTCCGGCCCGAGGGCGTCACCCGGTTCCACTACGTCGGCCACCACCTCGACCACCGCATCCCGGGCCGGGTACGCCTCGTGTGCCACTACGCCCTCGACGACCTGCCGTTCACCGAGCAGATCACGTTCCTCCGCCCCGAGGGCACCATCTCTCCGTGGCCGGCCGTCGAACCCGACGATCCCGCGCTCCAGCGGGTGGTCCACCTGCTGTTCCTGCTGGCCGGCATCTCGTACTACAAGGCTGCCGCCCCGCCGGTGGTGGAGGTGCCGGAGCCCGGCCTCGCACCGGCCGAGCGCCGCCTGCTGGCGGCCTTCTATCTCGACGGCCTGGGCGAGTACGCCTTCCGCAACGATCTCGACCTGGCCGGGTTGCGCATCGTGGCCCCCGACCGGGCCCCGGCCCGGCCACCCACCGCACCCAGGTCCGCCCCGGCCGCCGGGGCCCCGCTCGGCCGGCCCCTGATCCCGTTCGGGGGCGGGCTCGATTCGATCGTCACCGTGGAGGGGATCCGCCCCCGGGTCGGTGATCCCGCCCTGTTCGTGGTGGCCCGGGAGGGCGACCGGTTCGCCGCCATCGAGACGGCGCTGGCGGTCGCCGACCTGCCGGTGATCCGGGCCGAGCGGCTGCTCGACCCGAAGATCCTCCGTTCCCGGGAGCTCGGCTACCGCAACGGCCACGTACCCGTCACCGGTGTGATCTCGGCCATCGCTGTCACCGCCGCCCTGCTCGACGGCCGCGATGCCGTCGTGATGTCGAACGAGTGGTCGGCCTCGTCGGGCAACGCCGAGCGCAACGGCCGGGTGGTGAACCACCAGTGGTCGAAGTCGCTCACTTTCGAGGAACTGTTCCGGGCCGCTCTGGCCGAGGCCATCCCGGCCGAAGCGGGCGGCGGTGGCCCGGGTGGGGCCGCCGTGGAGTACTACTCGTGGCTCCGGCCGTTCAGCGAGCTGTGGGTGGCCGACCGGTTCCTCCCGCTCGAGCGCTATCACCTGTCGTTCCGCAGCTGCAACCGGGCCTTCCACATCGACCCGGCCCACCGGCTCGACCACTGGTGCGGCCACTGCGACAAGTGCGCCTTCATCGATCTGATCCTGTCGCCCTTCCTCCCCCGGGAGCGGCTGGAGGCGGTGTTCACCGCCGGCCCCGAACCGCTGGCCAACGCCGAGCTGACCACCCAGTTCCGGGCCCTCCTCGGTCTGTCGGGAGACATCAAGCCGTTCGAGTGCGTGGGCGATGTCGACGAGTGCCGGGTGGCCATCGTGCTCGCCGCCGCCCGCCCCGATCGGCAGGACTCGTCGCTTGTCCAGCAGCTGGCGGCCGAGACCCGGCCGCTGATCCCGGGCGACGTCGCCCCCTTCGCCGACGCCCTGCTCCGCCCGCTCAGCGAGCACCGCATCCCACCGGCCCACGCCCCGGCCGACCTCGCCCCCGACACCGGGAACGCGTCCGAGGCCACTCCCGGCGGCAGGCCATGAGCGGCCCCACGGGGGCCGCCGCCGCCCGGCCCCGGATCGCCTGGGCCGACCTGGCCGGCCGCCGGGTCGTCGTGTGGGGGCTCGGCACCGAGGGTCGGGCCAGCCTGCGCCGCCTGCGGGCCATGGGGGTGGAGCCCGTCATCGTCGACGACGCCCCCGACAAGGTGACCGACGAGGCCGCCCTGCCCACCCAGGGAGAGGGCCTGGAGGCCATGCTGGCGGCCGACGTGGTGGTCAAGACCCCCGGTATCAGCCGCCGCCGCCGGCCCGAGGTGGCCGAGCTGGAGGCGGCCGGCGTGCCCGTGGCCGGCGGGCTCGGCCTGTGGCTGGAGGGCGTCGACCCCGCCACGGTGCTGTGCGTCACCGGCACCAAGGGCAAGAGCACCACCACCTCGATCGCCGCCCACCTGGCCACGGGCCTGGGGCTGCGCACGTTCGCCGGCGGCAACCTCGGCGCCCCACCCTACGACACCGGGGCGCCCGGCCCCGACGAGGTCGATCTGTGGGTGATCGAGACCTCCAGCTACCAGGCCACCGACCTGGCCTCCACCCCGCCCGTGGTGGCCGTCACCTCCCTCAGCCCCGACCACCTCCCGTGGCACGGCGACGAGGAGGACTACTACCGGGACAAGCTGTCGCTGTGCACCCAGCCGGGGGCCCGTCTCACCGTGGCCTCGGCCATGAGCGATCTCCTGACGGCCCGCCGGGGCCAGCTGGGCCCGGAGGTCCTCTGGGTCACCGACCGCACCTACCCGCCGGGGTGGGCCGAGCCGCTCGGCCTGCTGGGCGCCCACAACTGGGTCAACGCCTGTGTGGCCCGGGCCTGCCTGGAAGCCATCGGCGTGCCCGGGGCCAACGATCCCGACGCCCTGCGCGCCGCGGCCGATGGCTTCCAGCCGCTCGAGGCCCGGCTGGAGAAGGTGGCCACGGTCGGCGGGGTCGACTTCATCGACGATGGCCTGTCCACCAACGTGCTGCCCACGCTGGCCGCCCTCGATGCCTTCGCCGGCCGCCGGGTGGCGCTGATCGCCGGCGGTCTCGACCGCCACATCGACTACGAGCCCCTGGCCGAGGGCCTGGCCGGCCGCAGCACGCCCACGCTGGTCCTCACCACCTACGGCACCGGCCCCAAGATCCAGCGGGCCATCGAGGCCCACCCCGGCCCCAACGTCGAGGCCCGTCCCTGCGCCGACCTGGACGAGGCGGTGCGGGAAGGGTGGGCCTGGGCCCGCCCCGACGGCGTGGTGCTGCTCTCACCCGCCGCCGCCAGCTTCGACGCCTTCACCGACTACCGCCACAAGGGCCGCGTGTTCCGCCAGATCATCGCCACCCTCGCCCCCGGCGGCTGAGGCGTCGAGGGGGCCCACGGCGGGCCGACCGGGGTTAGGGCTCGAAGCGGACGGAGAGAGCGATGGCCACCTCGTCGCCGATGTCGACCTTCTCCCTGGTGCGCACGGGCCGCTTGACCGGCAGGAGGTAGGAGCCGCTGGACTTGTCGGGGAAGATCGAGGTCGACCATTCCGTGGTTCCGATCCGGGCCGTCACCTTCACCGAGCCGAACCCCCGCTTGTGGGGCACCAGCTCCAGGATCTCCTCGGCGTCGTCCATCGGCAGGGTGGCGAACACCCACCCGGCCTCGCCCGGGTAGAGCCACAGGGCGGCGGTGAACTCGTAGAGCAACTCCTCCATCGCCTCCGCACCCTAGCGGGAGACGGAAACCACCTCGGGGGCCCCGACGGCCCGCCCGGTCATCGGCTGTTCTAGCCTGGACAGAATCGGTGGTTGGCCCCCTCCCGGATCGGCGTGTCGCCGAACGGAGCATGGGGCGCGGAGGATTCCAGTGACACGAGACGAGCGGCAGGGGGGCGAGATCCGCAAGCTCGACGCGGCCTCGGAGCAGTGGCCGCTGGGCAACGCTCACCTGGCCCTGCTGGCCGAGGTCTCGCGGTCGCTGATCCGCGACGACGGCGACGAGCTCGACCTGCTGGCGAAGGCGACCGCCTGCTGGGCACGGTGGCCTTCATCAAACGCACCACGATCGGGGTTCGCCGACGCCGAGGTGGAGCTCGTCCAGGCCGTCTGCGACCAGGTGGCCGCCATGCTGGAGCGGCTGCGGCATGGCCCGCCAGCTGGGCGAGAGTGAGGAGTCGCCTGCGACTGTTCTCGCAGGTACCGAGGCCGCCGGGCCCTGGCCGGCGAGTCGCTCCATGCCGAGGGCGAGAGCGTCCAGGGTGCCGACGGCCGTCGGCACTGGATCCAGTCGGGATGTCCTGCCGTGGCGTCAGCGCCGACGGCGCCGTCGGCGGGATCATCATCGCCACCGAGGACGTGACCGACCGGAGGGAGGTGGACGAGCGCCTGCGCCAGGCCCACGACACCTTCCGTCACCTGGTGCAGTCCTCGCCGTTCGGCGTCTACGTGATCGACGCCGACTTCCGGCTGGTCCAGGTGAGCGCCGGTGCCCGGAAAGTGTTCGAGTCGGTCCGCCCGTTGCTGGGACGCGACCTGGCCGAGGTGCTGCGGATCATCTGGCCCGAGCCGTTCGCAAGCGAGGCGATCGGCCGGTTCCGCCACACGCTGCGCTCCGGCGAGCCGTACCACGCCCCCCGCACGATCGAGGCCCGGTACGACACCGACGAGGTGGAGGCGTACGACTGGCAGCTCGAGCGGGTCATGCTGCCCGACGGTCGCCCCGGGGTGGTGTGCCATTTCTACGACCTGTCCGAACGGCAGCGGTACGAGAGCGCCCTGCAGGAACAGGAGGAGCATCTGCGCCTCGCCCTGGAGGCGGCCGACGCCGGAAGCTGGCGCCTCGATCTGGAGACGGGTGAGGTCGTCGCCTCGGACCGGGCGGCCGAGCTGGTGGGCCTCTCGCCCGACCAACCGCTCAGCCCGGAGCGGGCGCTGGGCCGCGCCCATCCCGACGACCTGGAGGCGGTCAAGGCGGCCGTGAGCCGGACGGTGACGACGGGAGAGCCGCTCCGCATCGAGCACCGCGTCGTCCACACCGACGGCTCGATCCACTGGCTCGAGACCCGGGCCGAGCGTCGAGCGGGAAGCGACGGGAGGGCGCTGTACGGCCTGGTGCAGGACGCCACGCGGCGCAAGCAGGCCGAAGCGGTGCTCCGGGCCCGGGAGGCGTCGGAGCGCGAGACGGCCCTGTCGCTGCAGCGGGCCCTCCTCCCGCCCGGGCCGCTCCGCCACCGTGACGTCCAGGTCGCCACCCGCGTACGTGGCGGGCAGCGCCCAGCTGGAGGTGGGCGGTGACTGGTATGACGGCTTCGCCCTCGCCGACGGCCGGATCGGCTTCACGATGGGCGACGTCATCGGCCATGGGTTGCCGGCGGCGGCCGCCATGGGCCAGCTCCGCACGGCGCTGGCGGCGCTGGCGCCCCACGTTCCGCCGGCGACGCTGCTGGAGCACCTCGACGCCTTCCTGGCCAGCACCGAGGTCACCGACTTCGCCACCGCGTGCTACGCCCGGTACGACCCCGGCGCCGGTGTGCTCGACTACGCCTCGGCCGGGCATCCCCCGATGCTGGCGCTCTCACCCGGCGGCCAGGGACGGTGGCTCGACGCCGCCCAGAGCCCGCCGCTGACCGGATTGGGGCTGACGCGGCTGCCGCGTCGGGAGGCCCGGGTGGAGGTCGAGCCGGGGACGCTCCTCGTCCTGTACACCGACGGGCTGGTCGAGCGCCGGGGCGAGATCATCACCGCCGGCCTCGACCGGTTGGAGGCGGCCACGCGGGCGGTGGCCCGGCTGCCGGTGGAAGAGGTTTGCGACAGCCTCCTCCGCCAGCTCGGCGTCGACGAGGCCCGACCCGACGATGTCGCCCTCATGGTGGTGCGGCTGGAGCCGTCTTCGACGGGTGGGGCGGTGGCCCACTAGCTTGGCCGGGCAATGACCACCCAGGAAACCGATCGCCCGTGGGAGGCCGGGGAGCCCTACCCGTGGACGGGGCACATCCTGCGCCACCTGGGGCTCGTGCTCGACTTCGACGGCGAGCGGCTGGTCACCACCACGGCCGCCGGCCCCCACATCACCGACCATCGGGGTCGGCTCATGCTGGGCGCCCTCGGCCTGCTCATCGACCTTCCGGCCGGGGTGCTGTCGATCCAGCGCATCAAGCCCGATTGGACCGTCACCTTCGACGTGGAGGCCCACCTGGTCGACCGCCGCCTCACCGGCGAGGAGCTGGTGTCCACCGCCGAGGTGGTGCGGGCCGGGCGCAACAACGTGATCACCGAGAGCCGGGTGGTCGACGGCAGCGGCCAGCTCGTGGGCCACGGCCTCATCACCTTCACCCGCCTGCCCCGCACCCCCGACATGCGGGGCGTCACCCCACCCCAGGCCCGGACGTCGATCGTCGACCCGGTGCCGGCCGGGGGCCGCACCCCGATCGACACCTACATGGGGTTCCGCACCGACGTCGCCGCCGGCACGCTCACCTTCGACCCCGGGCGCCGGGTGGGCAACGCCCTCGGTGCCATCCAGGGCGGGGTGACGATCTCGGCCATGGCCTCGGTGGCCGGCTCGGTGTCGACCGCCGTGATCGGCCGGCCGGCGGTGGCCACCGACATCCACGTCTACTACATCGGGCTGGGCAAGGCCGGGCCCTACCAGACCCGTACCGAGGTCATCCGCCACGACGACCACGGCGCCCTGGTGCGCTGCATGATCGTCGACACCGGCCAGGACGACCGCCTGCTCGCCCTCGGCACGGTCACCACCCGCGCCGCCGGCTGAGCCCTCACAGCGAGCGGATCTGGCTGGTCAGCTCGGTGATGTGGTGGACGAGACCCACCGTGTCCCACGTCGACTGGAGGGCGGGTACCAGCTCGTCGGCGGGGCCGGAGCCGGCGGCGGCCTCGATCATGCGGCACCCCCAGCAGTGGCCTGACCCCCGGAACAGCACGTGGCCGGCCAGGGCCCGGCACAGGGCGGCGTAGCCCGGGCCGTCGCCCACCCCGTTGCGGGTGGGCGCCCCCAACGCCACCAACGTCTCGGCCTCGCACGTGTAGCGGACGTTGGCCCGTTTCGTCCCGGGCCAGGTGAGGCGCAGCGGGTGACGGGTGCCGTAGTCCCCGAACGTCGGCCGATCGGCCCCCAGCAGCAGGTGCAACTCGCCGAACAGGGGCCAGTCGGGCCGGGGGACCACCAGCAGCGGCCGCTCGGGATCGGGCCGGGGCACGATGGCCGGTACCCCCGAGCTGAGCAGCACCACGTTGCGCCACGGCCCCGCCTCCCGGACCCGGCGCACCACCGTGGCCAGCTCGGAGGGGCCGAGGCGGTGGCCCTGGTCCACCGGCGCCTCCAGCACCAGGTCGGTGTGCCCGGGGTCCACCCGCAGGCGCTCGACGGCCGAGCGCACGTCGGCCACCACCTCGGGGGCCGTCGTCCACCGGTGCCCCAGGGGTACAGCCAGGGCCAGGCCGTTGGGGGCCCCGTGGGCCACGGTGACCACCACGCTGCGCAGCCGCTCCGTCATCGGGCCGAGGCGCACCACCGGCACCGGGTGCTGCCCCTGGCGGGCCAGCTCGCCCACCAGCCCCACCAGCAGCGGCGCCCCGTCCCGGGGTCCGGCGGCCCGGCGGGGGCGTCGACGGTTCGAGCCGGGCGGAGCCAGCGCCTGGAGGGGGTCGAAGTCGGTCAGCTCCACGTGGTAGGCGCGGCCCCGCACCGACGAGCGGATCTCGGCCGCCCAGTCCCGCACCCGCCGGGTGGTCACCCGGTCGGCGGGGCCGCCGAGGTGGATCAGCCGGATCGACGGAGCGGCCCCCGCCGCCACCTCCGGCTCCAGGCGGGTGAGGGCGGCCAGGTCCCGCCCCCGGTTGGTGATCGTGACCAGGTAGCGCCGGGGATCAGGCAGAGGGTCGTCGTCGGGGAAGACGAACCGGCCCTGCTGCATCAGCACCGATGACCCTCCGGCCCGGCTCCGTCCACCCGACCTCGACCCCGTGACGACCGCCCTCCCCTGTAGCCGTAGCCGTGCGGCCGCTGCCGCGACAACCGCGTCGGCTAGGCCGACGGCGGGCGTCGCAGGCCCTGGGGCCGGGGGTCGCCCATCTCGATCGGGTTCGACGCCGCGCTGTAGCCCCCGTCAACCACCAGGGCCTCGCCGGTGACGAACGACGACTGGTCCGACGCCAGCCACACGGCGGCCGCCGCGATCTCGTCGGGCTGGCCGATCCGGCCCAGCGGGTGGGCCCGGCCCGCACCCTCCCGGGCCACCTCGGAGGCCAGCATCCGCTTGATGGGCGGGGTGTCGATGGCGCCGGGGCAGATGGCGTTGACCCGGATCCCCTGGCGGGCGTGGTCGACGGCCAGGCACCGGGTGAGGTTGATCACCGCCGCCTTCGACGCCCCGTAGGCGATCCCCGACCGGTCGCCCCGCAGGCCCGACACCGAGGCCGTGTTGATGATCGACCCGCCGCCCCCGTCGGCCATCACCGGCACGACGAACTTGGCCCCGAGGAAGATCGACTTCACGTTGGTGTCCATCACCACGTCCCAGTCGTCTTCCGACAGGCGCACGGCGTTGCCGGGGCGGATGGTGCCGGCGTTGAAGAAGGCGGCGTGGAGGCCGCCGAAGTGCTGGACGGCCAGGTTGACCATGGCCTCGTTGTCGGCCGCCGAACGCACATCGGCCTCGGCCGCCACCGCCCGGCCCCCGGCGGCCACGATGGCGTCGACGGTCTCCTGGGCCCGGGCCAGGCGGATGTCGGCACAGACCACGCCGGCCCCCTCGGCGGCGAAGCGGAGGGCCGAGGCCGCTCCGATCCCCGACCCGGCTCCGGTGACGATGGCGGCTTTTCCCTCGAGCAACATCTGCGGATCTTGTCACACCGGGGCCCGATCCCGCCGGCCGCAACCAGCGGCGGATCCACGCGGCTGACGCCGACCGCCAGGAAGCCACCCGTTGTCTGTCGTGGCGTCAGGCCGACGACGACGGCTCCGTAGTGATCACCCTGCGGATCACGGCCGCCCAGGGGGCGGCCGTGATCGCCGCTGTGCAGGACCACACCACCCCCGAGGCCGGGGTCCCGATCGCTGCCCGCCGGGCCGACGCCCTGGTCGAACTGGTCCTCGGCCCGGACATTGCCACCCCCACCGTCACCATCGTCGTCACGGCCGAAGCGCTCGCCGCCGTGGACGCCGACGATGGTGACAGTGAGCCGGGGCCGTGTGCCACCGACAGCGGGATCGCCATCGATTCCGGCACGGCCGCCGCGGCGGCCTGCGACGGGCCTGTCATCACCCCCGGCCCCGACGGCACCTACCGCCAACAGCGGTATCCGACGGCTGCCACCCGCCGCCTCCTGGCTCTGCGGGACCCGACCTGCCGGTTCCCCGGCTGCCACCACACCGGCCGCCGCGAGGTCCACCACCTCATCCACTGGATCCACGGCGGATCACGCCAACTCGACAACCTCGTCCTGCTCTGCCCCGGCCACCACCGCCTCATCCACCGCCACCACATCACCCTGCAGCTCGACCCCGCCGGCCGCGTCACCGCCTGGGGCGCCGACGGCCACCCCTACCACCTGCCCCCACCAGCCGCCCCCCAGCCCTGGCCCCAACCCACCACCGACCCCCTGCCGACCTGGGATGGCCAACGCCTCGACCACCACTGGATCGCCACCTGCCTGGCCGAAGCGACCGGCACCGCCTCGATGGTCTCACCTCCGGCCGAATTTCCCGCGGGAAATTCTCGTCGGCATCGAGCGTAGGCTCCGGCCCCTCGATCCTGAGCCAGCACGGGCCCCGGCAGGCGCCGCACCGCCGGCCCGTGCTAAACGAGGGGATGTACGGGCGCCGGCCCCCGAGCCGGCGCCGCTCCAGATCCAGGGGGTCCATCCATCATGAGCGCCGAATCGACTGTCAACGCCTTCATCACCGCCATCGAGAACAAGAAGCTCGACGAGGCCATGGGCTACGTGGCCGACGACTGCTACTACGAGAACGTGCCGATCGGGGGCATGACCGGCCCCGCCGAGATGCGCTCGTTCCTGGAGCCGATGTTCAGCGGCCCCGACCCGGTGAAGTTCGAGATCCTGCGTCAGGTGGCCAACGAGACCACGGTGATGAACGACCGCATCGACCGGTTCGTGGTGAAGGGTCGGGACGTGGCCCTGCCGGTGGCCGGCATCTTCGAGGTCAATGGCGACGACAAGATCACGCTGTGGCGTGACTTCTTCGACAACGGGATGTTCAAGAAGGCCCTGAAGGGCGAATGACGCCGGCCGCCCCTCAGGGGCGGTTGCTACTGCGGTCGAACGGGTGGAGGGAGAAGATGCCCTCCACCGGTTCGCCGAACAGCCCGGCCAGACGCAGTGCCAGGTGGAGGCTGGGGGACGACTCGCCCCGCTCCAGGTAGCCGACCGTCTGGTAGTGCACGCCCAGCGCCTCGGCCAGCTCCTGGCGGGACATCCCTCGCCCGGTGCGCAGCTCCTGGATGCGGTTGTGGACGGCGTCGTCTCTGCTGGATCGTTCGACCATGGGCGCCCTTCGGCTGACCGCCCCTACTCCGCCGGGCCTGATCGTAGCCCGAAGGGGCGCCTTGGGTTTCGTCCTCGGCCAACACCTATGGTCGGGGGATGGCCGAACCGAACTCACCATCCCCGGCCGCTCCCGGGCCGCTGGCCGGGGTGCGGGTGCTCGACCTCACCTCGGTGGTGATGGGTCCGCTCGGCACCCAGGTGCTGGGTGATCTGGGGGCCGACGTGGTGTCGGTGGAGGACCGGGAGGGCAACACCAACCGGGCGATGGGGCCGGGGCCGGTGCCCGGGCTGTCGGGCGTGTCGCTCAACCTGCTGCGCAACAAGCGCAGCGTGGGTCTCGACCTGAAGCACCCCGAGGGGCGGGCCGCCTTCCTCCGCCTGGCGGCCGACGCCGATGTGCTGGTCACCAACCTGCGCCCCGGGCCGCTGGGCCGCCTCGGCCTGGCCTACGACGACGTGCGCGCCGTCCGGCCCGACATCGTCTTCTGCCAGGCCCACGGCTACCCGTCGGGCTCGCCGGCGGCCAACGCCCCGGCCTACGACGACATCATCCAGTCGGCCAGCGGCATCGGCGAGCTGTTCGCCCGTCAGGGGTTCCCGCCCAGCCTGCTGCCCACGCTGGTGGCCGACAAGGTGGCCGGGCTCACGATCGCCTCGTCGGTGTTGGCCGCGCTCTACCACCGGGCCGTCACCGGCCAGGGCCAGCACGTCGAGGTGCCGATGATCGACGTGATGCGGGCCTTCGTGCTGGTCGAGCACGGGGCGGGGGCGATCGCCGAGCCCCCGGTGGACCGGGCCGGCTACCGCCGGATCCTCACCGCCGAGCGCCGGCCCCAGGCCACGGCCGACGGCTGGATCAATGTGCTGCCCTACACCGACGACCACTACCACTCCCTGTTCACCGCCGGCAGCCGGCCCGACCTGATCGGCGATCCCCGCATCGCCACCCGGGAGGCCCGGATCGCCAACAGCGACACCCTGTACCGGGACGTGGCGGCCATCCTGGCCACCCGCACCACCGCCGAGTGGCTGGCCTTCTGCACCGAGCACGGGATCCCGGCCACCGAGGCCGCCTCGCTCGACGACATCGTGGCCGGCCTGCCGCTGGCCGAGCATCCGGTGGCCGGGCCCTACCGGGTGATCCCCCACCCCGTGCGGTACTCGGCCACTCCGGCCTCGGTCCGCCGCCCGGCCCCGACCATGGGCCAGGACGGGCGGGAGGTGCTGGCCGCCGCCGGCTACAGCGACGCCGAGCTCGATGCCCTGGAGGCTGCCGGCGTCCTGTTCTCCGCCGCCGAGACCACCGAACTCTGACGTCCGGTGGCGGATTCTGCCGTCCGACGTCAGAGTTCACCGTCAGCCCGGCCCGCCGCTCCGAACTCTGACGTGCGGTACCGGTTTGCGGCACGCCACGTCAGAGTTCCCGGGTTGATCAGCCGGCGCAGAGGGCGTAGACGTCGCGCCCGCCGGTGGGCAGATGAAGCCCGGTCCAGGAGGCGCCGCCGTCGGCGGTGGTGAACACCTCGCCGTCGCGGGTGGCGCACCACACCCGGTCCTCGTCGTCGGGGTCGACGTCGACCTTCATCATCGTCGACGTGGGCGTCACCGAGTCGTACCGGGTCCAGCTGCGGCCCAGGTCCTCGCTGCGGTACACCGAGCCGGCCACACCCTGGGCCTCGTCGCTGAAGCAGGCGAACAGGGTGCCGGGGTCGTGGGGCGACACCATCACGTGGCGGCAGTAGGTGAGGGGCGAGTGGGCCCCCACGTTGAGATCGGTCCAGTGGCCGCCCTGGTCGTCGGAGCGGAACAGCCCCATCCGGTTGGCCAGGAACGGCCGGCCCGGGGCGGCCGGGCTCACGGCCAGGGCGTGGGTGTCGAGCATGCCCTCCAGCTCGGTCTCGCTCAGCAGCCGGCTCCGCAGCTCGGGGTGCTCCTCGGCCAGGCGGACCAGGTCGAACGAGCAGTCGGTCCAGGTCTCGCCCCCGTCGGCCGAGTGCATGACCCCGCCCACCTCCACCCCGGCGTAGATCGAGGCCGGGTCGGTGGGGTCGACCACAACCGAGATCAGCCGGGTGGGGAAGCCCATGTCGAGCCGCTCGGGCAGGACGGCGCTCGACAGGTCGGCCCAGGTGTCGCCGCTGTCGGTGGAGCGGTAGAGGCGGGACGGGCCGATCCCGCAGTACCAGACCCGGTGGTCGACCGGGTCGAAGGCCAGGGCCCACACGGGCAGGTGGGCGTCGAGCCCGAGGCGCTCCCAGGTGTCGCCCCCGTCGGTGGACCGGTAGGGGCCGTCGTGCACGCCGGCGAGGATCACCGACGGGTCGTCGGGGTGCACCACCACCGCCCGCACCTGGGGGGCGTCGGGCAACCCCTTGGTCAGCGGGGTCCAGGTGTCGGCCCCCGGGTCCATCCGCCAGAATCCACCCCGGTGCTCGGCCGGGGCATTGGGGGCGAAGCGCGACGCCCCCACGAACGCCCGACCGCTCGTCGAGTTCGCCATCTCACATACCTCCGTCGGTCGGGCTCAATGGAACCGGGCCACGAGCTCGGCGTACGTGTCGAGCAGGGGCAGGATCTCGTCGGCCCCGGCCGACGGCAGCCCGATGGCGCCGTAGGTGGCCCCCAGGGCGGCCATGTCCTCGATGTGGTCGGCCTCGGGCCTGATGCCGAAGATGCCGAGCGACAGGGTGGCCGGGTCTCGCCCCGAGTCCTCGGCCAGGTGCTGCAGCTCGGGCCACTTCTCCTCGATCGGGTAGCGGCCCTCGTTGGGCAGCCAGCCGTCGGCGAACTCCACGATGTGCTGGAAGTGGAGCGGGGTGGGGGAGCCGCCCACCACGATCGGGGGGTGGGGCTTCTGGGTGGGCTTGGGCCAGGCCCACGACGGCTCGAAGTTCACGTACCGGCCCGAGAACTCGGCCACGTCCTTGGTCCACAGCTCCTTGCAGGCCAGGATCTTCTCCCGCACCAGACCCCGGCGCCGCTTCACGTCGATGCCGTGGTCGGCCATCTCCTCGTGGTTCCAGCCGTAGCCGATACCGAAGATGAAGCGGCCGCCCGAGATCATGTCGAGCGACGCCACCTCCTTGGCCAGCCACAGTGGGTCGCGCTGGGCCACCAGCGTGATTCCGGTGCCCACCCGCAGGGTGGTGGTGGCCACCGCCGCCGCGGTGAGGGCCACGAACTGGTCGTGGGAGCGCCAGTACATGTCGGGCAGCGGGGGCGCCCCCTCCCGCCCGCCCCACGGGGTGCGGCGGGACACCGGGATGTGGGAGTGCTCGGGGAACCACAGGGCGTCGAACCCCCGGGCTTCCACCTCCCGGGCCAGCTCGATCGGCTGGATCGCGGTGTCGGTGGGGAACATCATCACGCCGAGTCGCATGATCCGAACCCTACTCACTCCCCCGCCCGGTCGGCGCCCGTTGCCCTAGCGGCGGGCTTCGATCTCCCGCAGGGCCCGGAATCCCTCCACCGCAGTGGGGAAGCCGACGTAGCCGACCACGGTGATCATCAGCTCCTCCAGCTCGGCGGCGGTCACTCCGTGGTTGAGGGCGCCCTGGAGGTGGAAGCGGAGCTCGGTCGGCTTGTCCTGGGTGGTGAGGGTGGCGCACACCACCAGCGACCGGTCGCGCCGGGCCAGCTGGGGCCGGGCCCACAGCTCGCCGAAGGCGAACCGGCCGGCGGTGGCGGCGAACGAGCCCATGTCGACGCCGGGCCCGCCCGGTGGCTGGTTGGCGCTGAGGCGGCCCATCACCTCGCGGGCATCGGCGCTGCGCTGGTCGTCGTCCTTGGGTTCGGCCGGGGGGCTGGGCGGCAGTTCGGCCACCCCCTGCAGCTCGGCGATGGCGGCCCGGGCCGTGGTCATCCCGTCGATGGCCCGGGGGAAGCCGGCGTAGCCGCCGAGCTGCACCATCACCTCTTCGATCTCGGTCTGGGTGAGGCCGTGATGGATGGCGCCCTGCACATGGGACCGGAGCTGGGTGAGCTGGTTGAGCGTGGTGAGGATCGTCACCACGATCAGGCTCCGGTCCCGCCGGGACAGCCCGGGCCGGCTCCAGATGTCGCCCAGGGCGAAGTCGAGCACGAACGAGCCCAGGGGACCCAGCCGGGCCTCGGTGGCGGCCGCTACGGCGTCGGCATCGACGCTCACCCCGGCGTCGCCGCCCCGCAGCGTGCGCTGCACGTCCTTCCCTGCCGCCCGCCGTTCGGCCTGCGTCTTCCTCGCCATGATGGTGTCCCCCTTGATGGTTGATGTGTGCTCATCAGCGCCCGGACATGATCAGCGACAGCGCCTCGGCCCGGCTGGACTGGTCGGTGAGTGAGCCTCGCACGGCCGAGGTGGTGGTGAGGGCTCCCGGCTTCATGGCCCCGCGGATGGTCATGCACAGGTGCTCGGCCTCCAGGATCACCAGCGCCCCGCTGGCCCCGAGGCGGTCCATGAGGTCGTCGGCCACCTGGCCGGTGAGCCGTTCCTGCACCTGGAGCCGGCGGGCGTAGCCGTCGACCAGACGGGCGATCTTGGACAGGCCGCACACCTTGCCGGTGGAGCTGGGCAGGTAGGCCACGTGGGCCCGGCCCATGAACGGCAGCATGTGGTGCTCGCACATCGACGAGAACGGGATGTCCTTCACGATCACCATCTCCTCGTGGTCGATGGTGAACTGGCGCTCGAGGTGGCGGCCCGGGTCTTCGTGATAGCCGCTCAGGAGCTCGAGGTAGCTGCGGGCCACCCGGGCCGGGGTGTCGACCAGGCCGTCGCGGCTCGGGTCTTCGCCCACGGCCAGCAGCAACTCGCGGACGGCGGCTTCGGCCCGGGGCAGATCGAACGATACGGATGGGGCGTCCATGCGGTGCCTCCCGTGTTGAGGTGCCCCCGGCCGGGGGTCGGTCGGTGGCCGGGGGAAAGACTTTGGCACCCCTGCCCCACCGGGCACGAATCCACTCCCGGCTATTTGCCGATCGAGGAGACGGTGGTGTCGATCTGCTGGGCCAGGTCGGTGTAGGCGGCGGCCAGCTGGTTGCGCTCAGCCACGAGATCGTTGAAGTCGTCGACGGCCTGCTGGTGGGTGCCGGCGGCGGTGTTGAAGGCGGCCACGTCGGTGTTGAACGGGTCCACGCCGGCGTTGTACTCGGCGAAGCGGCCCTCGTCGCGCAGCGAGTCGAGCTCGGCCGACCTCGTGTCGAGGTCGGCCCGCTGGGCCCGGAGGTCGGCGTCCTCGGCGTCGAGCCTGCTCCGCTTGGAGGCCAGTTGGGCATCGAGGTCGTCGACCTGCTGGCGCAGCGAGGCGAACGTGCCCTGGGCCTCCTGGGCCAGCTCCACCACGGCCAAGCGGTCGGTGAACCACCTGGCGTAGTAGGCCTCGAGCTCCGGGCCGAGGTCGGCCACCTCGGTGCCCAGGATCGAGTGGAGCTCGGAGTCGATCACGGCCGGGTCGAGCGCCCGGTAGATGTCGATCCGCTCGGTCAGCTCCGGCGTGGCATGGGTCTGGTAGGCCGCCTGGAGCAGGGGGGCCAGCCGCGAGCGCTCCACCACCCCCAGCGAGGCCCAGGCGGCGTGGAGCATCTCGTGGGCGGCGGTGGTCTCGGTGATGCCGTCGAGGCGGGGGTCGGTGACCGACAGCACGGCGATGTGGCCGGCCTGGTAGCAGCCCAGCACCGACACGTCGGGCTCCAGGCTGCAGCGTTGGCCGATCGTGGCCCGGTCGGTCAGCTCGGGGGTGGAGCGGGCCAGGAGCCCGCGGGCCTCGTCCGTCATCGTGGTGCGGGTGGCGATGGCGTCGAACGTCGGGTCGAGAGCGGGAGCAGCGGTGGTGGCCGGAGGGGCCGACGAGAGGGAGGCACCGGCCGGCAGGGTGGGCGGGGCGGCCGACGACCCGCCGACGGCGACCGGCACGGGGGAGGCCACGGTGGTGGTGGCGGTGGATCCCTCGGACGGGCTGATCAGCCCGCAGCCGGCCGCGCCCACCAGGGTGGTGGCGGCCAGAGCCACGGCCCGCAGGCGGGTTCCCGGCCGCGGTGTCGGTGGCCGCCCTGGTGATCCTCGCACACCATGGATTGTGGCACGGGCCGAACGGGTCGCGACGGTCGCACCGGTGGGTCGTCGGTCGATCGGGCCCCGGCCGGCGGCTCCGGGGCCGGATCTACCAGAGCGGGGCCCGGGCCGGCAGACCGAGGGCCAGGCGGCCGCCGGCCTCGAAATGGGCCGGGGAGCCGGCGCCGTGCTGGAGGGCCACGTGGGCGTCGCGGAAGCAGCGCTCCAGGCGGTGGGCGGCGAAGATCGACCGGGTGCCCCCGGCGTGGAACAGCTGGTTCACCACGTCCACCGCCTCGTGCAGGGCGTGGACGATGGCCAGGCGGGCCGGCGGGATCAACCGGTCGAGCTCGCCGTCGTCGGCCCCGGCCACCGCCGCCTCCCACACCTCGGCCACCGACGACCGGCAGAAGACCCGGGCCGCCTGCAGGCGGGCCTCGGCCCGACCCACGGCCAGCTGCACCGGGGCCCGCTCCCGCAACGGCTGCTCGGCCCCGGCGGTGCCGTCGGCCGCCAGCTGGCCGAAGGCGTCGAGCGCGCCCCGGCCCAGGCCCAGGGCCACCCCGGCGGTGAGGGCCCAGTTGACCACCATCGACAGGCGCCGGTGGTAGAGGGGGCCGGTCTGGGCCGCCAGATGGCGGCCGGCGCTCACCCGGTCGGCCGGCACGAACACCTCGTCGACCACGAAGTCGTTGCTGCCGGTGCCCCGCAGGCCGGCCACCTGCCAGGTGTCGAGGATCGTGCCCTCGGCGATGGGCAGGAACACGGCCCGGGTACGGCGCTGGCCGCCCTCCTCGGCCCCGCCTTCGTCGACCAGGCAGGCGCCGCAGTACCAGTCGGCGTGGAGGCAGTTGGAGGCGAAGTCCCACCGGCCGCTCACCACGTAGCCGCCCTCGACCGGGCGGGCCGTGCCACAGGGCCGGTTGGATCCGGAGAATCGCCGGGGTGGCCGGCCGGCCAGCTCGGCCATGGCAGCCACGGCATCAGGGCCGAGGGTGGCGATCTGCCAGGCGTTGGCCGACGACACGTGGGCGCACCACGCCGCCGACCCGTCGGCCGCGGCCAGGATCTCCACCGCCGTCATGGCGCTCAGCGGGTCGACCTCCGGGCCGCCGGCCGAGGCCGGCAGGTACAGGTGGTTGAGCCCGGCCCCGGTCAGCTGGGAGGCGAGGGCGTCGGGTAGCCGGCGGTTGGCCTCGATCCACGCTGCCGCCTCCTCCACCTCCGGTACCAGCCGCCGTGCCGCCTCCACCACCGGGTGCGCCCCCACCGGATGGGCCACCACCGAGGTTCCGGTCACATCAGCCGAGGCCGGCATGGGTGAGGCCGACGTAGCTGTCTTCGCCCGGGTGGTAGGCCGTGATCCGCTGCCCCGGGTTGCGGTTCACCAGCTCCCGCCCGAACAGGGGGTGGAACATGGAGCGGACCTCGTGCTCGATCGTGGTGAGCACCTGGCCCGAGCCGGGATCGACGATGTCCTTGAACCGGTACTCGCTGTCGTTGGTCTCCAACGTGATCAGGCCCCGCTCGCCCAGGGCGGCGTAGGGCCGGGAGAAGTTGGCCAGGTATACCGCCACGTGGTGCCCGTCGTAGGCCGGGATCTCGGCCTCGGTCTCGGTGAAGCACAGAAGCTGGTGGCAGCCCACCCGCACCTCGGCCCGGGGCGATCCGTTGTCCGCTGCCCCCACCGAGGCGGGCGCCCCGAACAGCTCGTCGTAGAAGCGGGCGATGCCGGCGGCGGCGCCCGGGGCCACGTCGAGGTCGACGTAGGCCAGGCCGAGGCGCATGCCGCCGAAGCCGTCGCCCGCCTCGTGGACCCGGAGCCGGTTGCCCCAGGGGCAGGTGATGGCCAGGGTCTGGCCGCCGGCCTCGACGCAGCTGAAGGCCGACCCGTCGAACCGGTCGCCGTAGTTCTTCATCAGCCGCCCCATGCGCCCGGCCAGCTCGGCCACGCTCGGCACCACCAGCCCGATCGTGCCCCGCACCACCTGGGCCTTCGACTTCGGCAGGTGGAACTGCTGACCACCGACGTTGACCCACATGTTCATCGTGCCGAAGTCGATGTAGGGATCCCGGGTGAAGCCGAGGCCGGTGACGTAGAACAGAGCGGCCAGCTCCTGGTCGGGAACGGTGACGTTCACGTGCTCCAACGCCACCAGGTTGCCGACATCCTGCGTGGTCCGGTCATACGTGCGCTCGGCCATCATGTACCCCCCCTGTCCCCGGCAGCCGGCCGGGCTCCTGCCCCACAGTAATCCCGGGCGGTGACAGCCGGTAAGTCCCGGCGGGCGGTGGCCGCGGGGCCAGCGGGGTCCGGCAGGTCAGCGGGGTCCAGCTGGTCAGCGGGCGCCGACGGTGACACCCCGGGCGCTCACGGCGCCGCGGCGGCCGATGGCGTCCACCATGGCCTGCACCCCGGCGGCGCCGTCGCTGGCCACGTCGGCGATGGCGGAGCTGAGCACCGCCTGCTGGTCCCGCAGGGCGCACTCCCTCCGGTGTTCGCCGTAGGCGAACCCGAGGCGCCCGCAGGGCGCACTCCCTCCGGTGTTCGCCGTAGGCGAACCCGAGGCGCCCGCAGGGCGCACTCCCTCCGGTGTTCGCCGTAGGCGAACCCGAGGCGCCCGCAGGGCGCACTCAGTCGTCGGTGCGGCCGTAGACCGAGCGGATCACGGCCCGGTCGGCCCCGGCCACCAGGCTCAGCATCTCGTCGATCTCGGCCGGCGTGAACCCCGCCTCGGCCATCACCTCGGCCGTGTGCTCGCCCAGGCGGGGCGGGGGCCGGCGGAAACCGGCGCCCGGGGTGTCGCTCAGGTGGATCACGTTGGTGACCACCGGCGTGGGGCCGTGGTGGGGCACCTCGACCTCGGCCAGGTAGCCGTTCGCCGACACCTGGGGGTCGGCCAGCAGATCGGCGTAGTTCTGCACCTTCTCGAAGATGATCTCGGGCTGGTCGGCGAAGAACTCGTCCCACTCGGCCGTGGTGTGGGAGGCGAAAGCCTGGCGCATGCGCTCCCGGATCTCGTCCACCCCGTCGGTGGAGCCCCGGGCGCCGATCCGCTTGGCCGCCGTGTTCCACCGCTCGTCGAGCACCACCTCGGGCTGGCCGGCGAAGATCCAGAAGTCGTCCCAGCTGGCGCTGGACATGGCCACAGCCAGCAGGAAGGCGCCCCCGTCACCGGTGCGGTAGACGCCGTAGGGGCACAGGATGTTGGGGTTGTGGGAACCGGCCCGGTGCAGCACGGCGGGGTCGGACGACATGGCGGAGTGGGCGATCTCCCAGGCCTGGATCCACATCATGGCCCCCAGCGACGAGGTGTCGACCTGCTGGCCCCGCCCGGTGCGCTCCCGGGCGTAGAGGGCGGTCATCACGCCGAGGGCGAGCTGCATCGAGCCCGCGTGGTCGGCCACCGCCGCTCCGGGCGGCATGGGCGGCCCGTCCTCCGGGCCCGACATGGCGGCCAGCCCGCTGCGGGCCTGGGCCGCCCCGTCGAGCATGGCCTTGTCGGCGTCGGGGCCCTGGGGTCCGAAGCCCGACACCCGGGCGTAGACCAGCCCCGGGTTGAGGGCGGCCAGGGTCTCGTAGTCGAGCCCCATACGCTCCAGTGCCTCCCGCCGGTAGTTGGTGACGAACACGTCGGCCTCGGCCACCAGGCGATGGAGGAGCTCCCGGCCGAGGTGATGGTGGGCGTCGATGGCGACGCCCCGCTTGCCCCGGTTCATGGCCACGTACTGGGTGCCCATCACCTCCACCGGAGCGGTGAACGCCGGCCCCCGCACGTACCGGTTGAGCTCGCCACCCGGCCGCTCCACCTTCACCACCTCGGCCCCCATGTCGACCAGATAGGCGGCGGCGTGTGGGCCCTGGATGGCCACGGTCATGTCCACCACCTTGATGCCGGTGAGCGGGCCGTGGCGCAGATCGGGCTCCGCCGCCGAGCCGTTGGCGCCGTTGGTGCGGTCACCGGACATGCTGTTCCCCCTTTGCCCTCCCATCCCCCGGGACGGCGAAGCCCATTGTCGGCGTCCCGCGCCGGGGCTGTCCAGAGCCCTGGTCAGGCCGCCGGCGGGCCCGGCTACAGGATGGGTTCGAGGGGTTCGAGGCCGAGCAGGATGCGACCGGCGTCGTCGATGAACTGGGGGGCCACCATCAGCTGCTGGGCCACGACGGCCACGTCGCGCCGGGCCTTGCCGATCGGGTCGTCGGCCCAGTTGACCGAGGTACCGGCGGCCGAGTGGACGAGCTCCACGGCCCGGATCGCCTCCTGGCAGGCGTGGGAGCAGGCCAGGCGCACGAGGGCCCGCTGGCGGCGGTCGCAGCGGCCGCCGGCCAGCACCGTCTGCCATTCGTCCTCCACCACCTCGAACACGAAGGCCCGGGCGCTGCGCAGGGCCGCCTCGGCCTGGGCGATGGCGAGCTGGGCCCGGGGCCGCTCCCGCAGCGTGGTGCGGGACAGGCGGGGCACCTTGCCCTCGGCCAGGTCCACGAAGTGGTTCAGGGCGCTACGGGCGATGCCGGTGGCCACTCCCACCTTGTTGTAGGCCAGCCGGGAGAACGGAGGCAGCTGATAGAGGGGCCCGTCGTGACGGGGCGACCCGCCCGCCACCGACGTGGTCATCTCCTCCGGCACGAACAGGTCGTGGACGGCAACGTCGTGACTGCCCGTGCCCTGCAGGCCGTTGGTGCGCCAGGTGTCGATGATCTCGTACTGGTTGCGGGGCACGAGGATCTCGAGCGTCTGCACCGGCTTCGACCCCTCGACGATGCACTGGCCCCAGAACAGATCAGCGTGGTGGCAGCCGGAGGCGAACGGCCACCGGCCGGTCACCCGCCAGCCGCCGTCCACCTTCGTGGCCCGGCCCTGGGGGTTGAGGGCGCCGCACATCACGAGGTCGGGGTGCTCGGCGAACAGGCGGGCCGCCGTCTCGTGGGGCATGAGGGAGCCACCGATGCCGACGGTCTCGATGCCGATCATCAGCACCCAGCCGGTGGAGCCGTCGGCCTCGCTGATGGCCTCGATGGCCTCGATCGTGGGGTGGGGGTGGGCCTCGGCCCCGCCGAACAGGGCGGGCGCGGCGATCCGGTACAGGCCGGCGGCCGACATGGCCTTCACCACCACCTCAGGCACGTGGCGCAGCTGTGTCGCCTCGTCGGCGTGCTGGCGCACCAGGGGCTGCAGGCCCCGGGCCGCCGCCACCAGTTCGTGGACCTCACCCATCACGTACCCCCGTCCCGGGTCGGCTCCCGTGGCCCGATCGTACGTGCCCCCTCTCCAGAGGCGCCATCCCACATCTCGGTGCCCAGCGCCCCACCGGGTCGGACACGGGCGGTGCGCTGTGCACCGGGATCGGGCTCAGTAGGCCAGGGGCAGGCCGGGGCGGGGCCAGGTGGTGCGCAGGAGGCGGCCGGAGTGCGACGCCGTGATCCAGGCCGCGCGCCGGTCCGCCCCGCCGAAGCAGATGTTGGTCGTGGCCGGGTCGCCGGTGGGCACATGCTCGATGGCGGTGCCGCCGTCGGGGGCGTCGGGCGGGATCACCGTGATGCCGCCGTTGCGGATGGTGGCCACGCACACGTTGCCCGCCTCGTCCACGGCCAGCGAGTCGAGCCACTGCCACCCGGGGAGCCCGGCCAGCAGGTTGGCCCGGGTCTCGGGGCCGCGGTAGCCGGCGATCTCGCCCGGGCCCGACAGCGGCCACCAGAACACACGAGCGGTCTCGGTCTCGGCCACGTACACCCGGTCGCCGGCCGGCGACAACCCCACCCCGTTGGGATGGTTGAGCGGGTAGACGACCTCCCGGATCTCGGAGCCGTCGGCCTTGGCGTAGTAGAGGCCGCCCCGGTCACGATCACGGTGGCGACGCTTGCCCGGATCGCTGAACCAGAAACCTCCAGTGTGATCGAACACGAGGTCGTTGGGTCCCTTGAGGCGATGGGGCCCGCAATGGGTGTAGACGGTCTCCACCTCGCCGGTGGCTATGTCGACCCGCTGGATCGAGCCACCGGTGTAGTCGTCGGCCTGCACGGTGGGCATGCCGTTGACCCAGGCGAAGCCGCCATTGTTGGTGATCCACACCTTGCCGTCGGGCCCCACGGCGGCCCCGTTTGGCCCGCCGCCACAGTGGCCCACCACGTCCACCGTGCCGTCGGGGGCGACCCGGCTCAATGCGCCCCGCTCGATCTCCACCACCAGCACCGAGCCGTCGTCCATCGCCACCGGCCCTTCGGGAAACCGAAGCCCGGTGGCAACCGTCTCCATCGCCAACTCGATAGTCACGCGTCGCATCCCCCCGTTCGTAACCCGACGATGATCCCATACCGACGGCGATGCAGCCGCTTCACCACCCGATACCTTGCGGCGATGAGTGTGAATCTCCGCAACTACATCAAATCGGTCTACGGGTTCGATCACGTGCTGCGGCTCACGCCGGAGAAGGCGCTCACCCGCAAGTCGCCCTGTGCCGGATGGACGGGTAAAGACGTCATCGAACACGCCATCGGCGGGGTGAAGATGGTGCAGAGCTTCGCCACCACCGGCAAGGGGCCCAAGACGCTTCCCAAGGTCGGCGCCGATCCGCTCACCGCCTGGTCCAAGCTGCGTGATGCCGCGCTCGAGGCGCTCGATCACCCTGGTGCGCTGCAGGCGGTGGCCGAGGATCCGTTCGGGCCCGACTTCGGCCCCATGTCGATCGACGATCTCATTGCTTTCATGGGCGCCGATCTCGTGGTCCACACGTGGGATCTGGCCCGTACGGCCAAGGTCGACGAGCGGATCGATCCCGGCCTGATCAAGGTCACGCTGGCGGCGTGGAAGACGCTGCCCGAAGAGGCCCTGCGCTCGCCCGGTATGTGCGGCCCGGCCATCAAGCCCGAGAAGGGTGCAAGCCCCCAGACCCGCATGCTGAACTTCCTGGGCCGCGCCGCCTGATCCGGCCGGCTAACAGCGGCGGGCCACCACCACCAGGGCGTCGTCGCGCAGGCGGCCGCCGGTGTGCTCCAGGGCCAGGTCGACGCAAGCGTCGGCCAGCCGTTGGGGAGGGTCGTCGCGGCGGGCGACGATCAGCTCGGCCAGCCGCTCCTCGCCCAGCAGTTCCCGGTCTTCGGTCTGGGCCTCGTGCAGGCCATCGGTGGTGATCACGAGCAACTCGCCGGGGGCCACAGGGATCGTGCGCACCTCGTGGACGACACCGGGGAAGCCGAGCAGGGTTCCGGTGCGGGGCCACGAGGTGAGCTTGCGACCCTTCACCTGCAGCGGCGGCGGGTGCCCGGCGTTGACCAGAAGCACCTCGCCGCTGAGGTCGGGAACCTCCACCAGCACGGCGGTGGCGTTGGTCCGCCGCCGCAGCATCTTGGCGTTGGCGCTGGCGGCGATCTCGGCCAGGCTCGCCCCGTTCTCCCACAGGGCGGCGATGTGGGTTCGCAGCCCGTAGGCCAGCACCGCCGACTGCGCCCCATGGCCGGCGATGTCGAACACGGCCAGCAGGGTGGCCGGCGTGGGAGCCGTGCGCCGCAGCACCTGCACCGAGTCGCCGGTGAGGTGGCCGAAGGCCGGCTCGTAGCGCATGCCGGTCTCCCAGCCCGGGATCTCGGGCTGGGTGACGCTGAGCTCGGTGGTGATGGCTTCCACCACGGCGCTGAGGTCGTCGGTGGACTCGGCCCGCCGCTGCACCATGTCGAGCCGCTCCCGCAGCTCCCACTCGGTGCGCACGATCACGCTGGAGGGCACCAGCACCAGGGCCCCCAGCACGGCCATCTGGATCACGGAGAACACCGACAGGGCCAGGCTCTCGTCGGAGACCAGCCGTAACAGCACCGCTCCGGCCGTCACCAGCACCAGGGGGGTGCCGGCGATCACCAGGGTCAGGCGGCGGCTCAGCGCTCCGGTCACACCGCCGTCGAACAGCTGGCCCACCACCCCAACGTTCGGCCGGAGCAGCACCGCCGCCACCCCGAGGAAGGCGACGCCGATGGCGGTGTGAAGGGCCATGCCCACCACGCCCACGGCCCCGCCCAGGTTTCGGCGGTCGACCCCCAAGGCGTAGCCGACCACGGCCGAGATCCCGACGGCGGTGGTCGCCACACCCAGCGCCTGGGCCAGCACCAGCCGCCGGCCGAGGGCGATGAGGGTCAGGGACGTGCCCACCAGGATGAAGGCGAGGCAGGTCTCGGCCACCGGCCGGCCGCCCACTCTGGTGCTGGCTTCGACCAGGTCGGGCCGGTACAGCCCCTCCACCCAGGTGGGGCCGGCGCCGACCAGGTGCAGGATCAGCTCCACGGCCCCGATGGCCACCGTGCCGCCGGCGCAGCCGGCGCCCACCCAGCGGCTGTTCCCCTCCCGCCGCACAGCCAGCACGGCGGCGGCGCCCAGGGCCAGGCCGATGGCGGCGTTGGGGTACATCGGCGGCATGGTGGGCGACAGTTCGACCAGGCGGGCGCTGCCCACGGCATAGCCGAGCAGCACGAGCAGACCCACGGTCAGCGCCGCCCAGGCCAGCCCGCCGGCGATCTGCTGCAGGCGGAGGGTGTTGGCCATCCGTAGGCGGGGCACGGCCATCGCCGGATCGTCACCGGGGTCGAGTGAGCGCGGTAGCTGCCACCAACCCACGCGCTCTGCCGAGCGGACCTCGCCTCGCCTGCCTAGCACCGAGCAACTCTACCGCGTCCGGTACCCACCGTCCGGCGGCACTGGTCACAATCGCAAGCACAGATGTGACAGGAGCCACCGGAGCCGAACAGAAGGTTGGTGCAGAGGGCTTTCGGGTCTTTTGGCTGGTCACCGTCGGTCCATAAATTCCCGTGTAAGTAAGCCGTCAGATTTGGGACCTTCGATCGTCACCGGCAGTCTCTTTGTCCCGAAACCTGGCTTCCGTACGTTGTGGAAGGCAACGAACGCAGGATTACGGGCCGGTTGTTGCTACCGGGCAATCGGGTCCTGCCGGAACGGGAGAACCGACCATGCCTACCGAGACCGAGCTGTTCACTCAGATACGGCGAGCTACCGCGATGAAGCAGGCCGAGAAGGATCGCACCATCCATCTCGAGGAGTATGTGGAGTTGGTGCGGGGGTGTCCGACGGTGGCGGATCGGGCTCATGCCCGGTTGTTTCACATGTTGGAGGCGGGGGGGTTTGTGTCGGATGAGGCGTCGGAGGGGGTGCGGGCGTCGTTTTTCGATGGTGAGATTTTTGGGTTGTCGCGGCCGTTGGACGAGCTGGTGGAGTATTTCCGCACGGCGGCCCGGGGTCACCCGACGCGGCGACGGATCCTGCTGTTGTGGGGGCCGCCGGGGGGTGCGAAATCGTCGATCGCGACCTGTCTCAAGCGGGGGTTGGAGGCGTGGTCGCGGACCGATGCCGGTGCGGTGTATGCGTTGGAGGGGTGTCCGATGCATGAGGAGCCTCTGCATCTGTTCCCGGCTGGGGGAGAGGCGGGGGGGCCGAGTTTGCGGGAGCAGTTGAAGGCGTACACCGGGGTTGAGGTGGAGGGCGGCCTGTGTCCGGTGTGTGCTCTGCGTTTGGAGACGGAGTTTGGGGGTGATCCGGAGCGGTTCCCGATTGTGCGGGTGCAGTTTTCGGAGTCTCGGCGGGTGGGGATCGGGACGTTTGCGCCGTCGGATCCGAAGTCGATGTCGACGGAGCAGTTGACGGGTGGGGTGAATTTCAAGTTGTTGGAGACGTATGGGTCGGATGATGATCCGCGTGCTCTGGATTGGGCGGGGGAGTTTTCGAAGGCGAATCGGGGGGTGTTGGAGTGTATTGAGTTTTTGAAGAACCCGAAGGAGTTTTTGGTTGAGTTTTTGACGTTGTCGCAGGAGCGGCAGTTCAAGGTGCCGAAGTTCGGGTTTATCGATGCGGATATTGTGTTGTTGGCGCATACGAATGAGTCGGAGTTTCGGCAGCGTATGGCGGATCCGACGAATGAGGCGTTGCGGTCTCGGTTGTACACGATTCCGGTTCCGTACAATGTGCGGTTGACGGACGAGGCTCGGATCTACACGAAGTTGTTGGGTCAGTCGGATCACGATTTCCACATCGATCCCAATGCCATCGAGGCCGCCTCGGCCATTGCCGTGATGACGAGGTTGACGGACTACCCGAACTTGTCGGCCATCGAGAAGCTCCACCTGTACGACGGGAAGGAGACCGGCGAGTTCAAGCTCAACCAGTTACCCGAGATCCACAAGCAGTCGGTTCGGGAAGGTTTGGAGGGGATCGACCCCCGGTTCGTGATCGACGCCCTGTCCCGGGCCGTGGCCGAGACGGAGGTGGAGCAGGCGGCCAGCGGGCGGCGCCCCTGCCTCACTGCCGTGATGGCCATCCGGGCGTTGCGCAACTCGATCGAGCGGTCGCACCAGATCGGCGACGAGGCCAAGAAGACGTACCTGGCGCTGCTCACCGAGGCCCGCCAGGAGATCGACCGGCAGTTGAAGGACGAGGTGCGCAAGGCGTTCGTGCCGGCCTTCGCCGACACCGCCCAGCACCTGCTGGAGAACTACCTGAACCACTGCGAGGCGTACTGCGGCAAGGAGAAGGTGACCGACCCGATCACCGGTGAGGAGCGGGATCCCGACGAGAAGCTCCTGCGGGGGGTGGAGGAGATGATCGGGGTCTCGGAGAACGCCAAGGACGGGTTCCGGTCCGGAGTCCTGATGCGGATCGGGATGTGGCTGCGCAAGGGCCGGCCGTTGGCCTACAACTCCGACGAGCAGCTGGGCCGGGCCATCGAGGCCTACCTGTTCGAGGAGATGAAGGACATCGTGCGGATCACGGTGTCCAAGCGCAGCCCCGACACCCAACACGCCGAACGCCTCAACGAGGTCATCAAGGTCCTGTGCGACCAACGGGGCTACTGCCCCACCTGCTCCTCGGAGCTGCTCGACTACGTCGGCGCATTGCTCAACCGGTGATCGGAGCGACCACCGATGACGGTACTCAAGGACCCAGGCGTCTTCCACGACGATGGCGAGCGTGACCGCCGCCGCAACCATGATCGCATCCGGGCTCAGATCGCCCGCCAGGTACGGGAGCGGATCGGCGACGAGGAGCTGATCACCGCCGGCCCCGAGCGCCGGATCCGGGTGCCGGTGAAAGGCCAGCGGGAGTGGCGCTTCGTCTTCGACCGGGGCCGCCAGGAGGGCGTCGGCCAGTCGGACCAGATCGGGGAGGGCGACGCCGTGGACTTCGGGCCCCAACCGGGCGGAGAGGGCGAGGGTCAGGGCGGCGAAGGCGGCGGCGGGGAGGTGACGTACGAGGTGGAGCTCGACATGGACGAGGTCGAGCAGCACCTGTTCGAGCAGCTCGGCCTGCCCCGCCTCGCCCCCCGGGGCCGCCAGGAGGCCGAGGCCGACACGATCTTCTTCGACGACCGGGCCCGCAAGGGTCCACTGCTCGACAAGAAGGCGACGTTGCGGGCCAACCTCCGCCGCAACGCCTCGGCCGGCCGGGTGGGTATCGGCGACTTCGACCGGGAGGACGCCCGCTACCTCACCTGGCGGGAACAGTCCCGGCCGGTGTCGCAGGCGGTGGTGTTCCTGGTGATGGACGTGTCGGGCTCGATGGGCCAGTTCCACAAGCGGATCGCCCGCCTGTTCTTCTGGTGGGCCACCCGCTTCCTGCGTCGGCGCTACACCACCACCGAGATCGTGTTCATCGCCCATCACACCGAAGCCACTGAGTGCGACGAGCAGCAGTTCTTCACCCGGGTGGAGTCCGGGGGCACCCGGTGCTCGGCGGCCTACGAGCTGCTGTTGGACATCCAGCGCAAGCGGTACCCGGCCACCGACTGGAACATCTTCGTGGCCCACTGCTCCGACGGCGACAACTGGGACGACGACAACGAACGGCTGGTGGGCCTGCTGGGCGAGACGGCGGCGGTGGCCAACCTCGTGGGCTACTGCCAGATCGACCGGTCGACCCGCTACCACTGGTCGGGCGACCACCTGCTGGCCGTGCTGGCGAAGGCCGATGTGCCCGGTGTGGTGTGCTGCTCGGTGTCGTCCGACACCGGCATCTGGGGGGCGTTGAAGACGATCTTCGCCCCCGACGAGAGCGACATGCGGGAAGGGGCGCTGGCGTCATGACTGCGGTGGAACCCGATCACGATGGCCGCCGGGCCGTGGCCATCTACGACCTGGCCGAGCTGCAGAAGCTCGACGACGAGTGTCGGGCGGCGGCCGCCGGCCTCGGGCTCGACGTGCCCGAGGTGGTGTTCCACCTGGCCCCGGCGGAGCGCATCTACGACATCGCCGCCCGGGGCCTCCCCGGCCGCTACCCCCACTGGCGCTTCGGCCAGGACTACGAGCGGATGAAGCTCGACCACGACCACGGCCGGTCCCGCATCTACGAGCTCGTCCTCAACACCGACCCCTACCAGGCCTACCTCCTGGAGGGGAACTCCTGGGTGGCCCAGCTCCTGGTCATGGCCCACGTCTACGGCCACTGCTGGTTCTTCGCCCACAACGGACTCTTCCGGCCTGCCGATCGCAAGTTCCTGCTGCGGGTGCGGGCCGGGGCCGAACGCATCGAGGACTACTGCCGCCGCCACGGCCGGGCCGAGGTGGAGGACTTCGTCGACGCCGTGCAGGCCATCGCCCACCACGCCCCCTCCCGCCTGGTGGCCACGCCCCGCAGCGGACCGCCACCGGCACCGGTGGCCGACCGCTACGCCGACCTGTTCCCCGACGAGACGGCGGCGACCGCCGAGCGTCACCGGGAGGAGCAGGCGGCGTGGGCCCAGCGGGTTCCCCGGGAGCCTGAGCCCGACCTGCTCGGGTTCCTGATGGCCCACGGCCCCCGGCTGGCCGACTGGCAGCGTGACGTGATCTCCATCATCCGGGAGGAGGCGGCCTACTTCTTCCCCCAGCGCCGCACGAAGATCGCCAACGAGGGCTTCGCCGTGTGGGTTCACAGCCAGATCGTGCAGGCCCTCCAGCTCGGCACCGGGGAGTTCGTGGAGTACAACCGGCTCAACGCCGGCATCGGCCAGCCCCACCCGTTCTCCGTCAACCCCTACAACCTCGGCTACGAGCTGTGGCGGGAGGTGGAGCGGATCTACGACCACCCCACACCGGAGGAGCGCGAACGCTTCCCCGGGGCGGGCGAGATCAGCGGCCGGGAACGGGTACTGGAGCTCGCCGCCACCTGCGACGATGCCTCCCTGGTGGCCGCCTTCCTCACCCCCGAGGTGTGCGACCGGTGCCAGCTCTACGCCTGGCAGGCCGAGGGGGCCACCCGGCTGCGGTGCACGTCGCGGGAGGCCGACGAGGTCCGCCGGGCCCTGGTCGACCAGCTGAGCCACCTGTCGGTGCCCCGCATCGAGATCACCGACGCCGACGCCTTCCGGGCCGGGGGTCTGTGGCTGGTCCACCGCCAGGAGGGGGTGGGCCTCGACGCCCAGTACGCCGCCAACACCCTGCCCCACCTGGCCTCGCTGTGGGGGCGCCGGGTGTACCTGGAGACGGTGGCGGTGGCCGACGACGGCACCACCACCCCCCTGTGGTTCTCGTGCGCCCCCGGCGACGAGACAGCCGAGGCCCACACCACCGAACCAGAAGTATGACGTGCGGAGCGCCTGATGTTGCCTGTTCTATTGTCCGTAATTACAACGGTCTCCGGCGTGGCATTGGTCACGCTCTACGTGGTCTGCAGAGACGTGCTTTTACCTGCTTGTAGCAAAGTGGTGACCGGGAGGAAACCTCGGCGGTATTGAGTAGGAGGTATCGCCGAAACAAGGAGGTGCTCGGCACCATGACGACCGACTGCACGACCACTGCCAGCAGCATGACGGAATCCCGGGTGGCCCTGGTGACCGGAGGGACCCGGGGGATCGGCGAGGCCATCGCCGTGGAGCTGGCCCGCCAGGGCGTCACCGTGGCCGTCGCCTACGCCAACGACACCGAGGCGGCGGAGCGGCTCATGAAGAAGGCCGACGACGTGGGCTGGGCCATGACCGCCCACCAGGCCGACATCGCCCGTCCCGAGGCCTGCGAGCAGCTGTTCGCCGACGTGCTGGCCTTCCACGGCCGGGTCGACCACCTGGTCAACAACGCTGGGATCACCGTGGATCGCACGGTGCGCAAGATGACGTGGGACGACTGGCAGCGGGTGATCGACACCAACCTGTCGGGTGCCTTCTACCTGTCCAAGGCGGCCATGGAGCACATGGTGGCCCGGGGCTCAGGCCGCATCGTGAACATCAGCTCGGTGATCGGCGAGACCGGCAACATCGGGCAGGCCAACTACGCCGCTTCCAAGGCCGGCCTGTTCGGGCTGACCAAGTCGATGGCGCTGGAGACGGCCCGCAAGGGAGTGACGGTGAATTGTGTGGCCCCCGGATTCATCGAGACCGGGATGGTGGCAGCGGTGCCCGACGAGGTGCTGGCCGGCATCGTGGGCCGTATCCCGGTGCAGCGCCTGGGGGCGGTGGAAGAGGTGGCCCATGCCGTGCTCTTCCTCCTCGACGACCGGGCCTCCTACGTGACCGGGGCGGTGATCCCGGTCAACGGCGGCCTCGACATGTAGGCGCCGAACCGGTCAAGCGACGGAGCGGAGCCGGACGGGCTCCGGCCCGTCGTCGGTGTCGGTGCTGGTTTCCGAATCACCGAAGTGGAGCCGGCAGAGCTCGTCGAGCTCCACGTCCACCTCGGGCGGATCGTCCGGAATGCGGATGCGACCGGCACTCATCGTCAGATACAGACTCACAGCGATCCCCACCAGGAAAAGACCGGCGGCGGACGGTCCAAGCAGTTCCATGGAGCCCGATGCTACGGGCGGGAACCGTTGGCTTGCCACCCCAAAATTGACTAAAAGTCTCGACGCCCGTGGTCGTGTTTACAGATGAATGGCCAAGCATGGGATGATGTCGGGGTGCGCACGCTGATCGTCAACGGCACCCTGCTCGACACCGACTCGATGACGCTGGTGGGGGAGCGCCACCTGGTCATCGACGGCGACACCGTGGTGGAGGTAGCCGACACCAGGCCCAATCCGTCACCGGCCGACCGGGTGATCGACGCCCGGGGCCGGTTCGTGCTGCCGGGCTTCATCGACGGCCACGTCCACCACGTGATCACCACCATGGACTTCCACCGCCTGGCCCGGCTGAGCCCGGTGGAGAAGGCGCTGGGCATGGCCCGGCTGTCGGAGGCCATGGTGCTTCGGGGCTTCACCACCGTGCGAGACACCGGCGGCGAGATCACCGGTCTGGTCCGGGCCATCGCCACCGGCCTGTGCGACGGGCCCCGCATCGTGCGCTCGGGCCGGGCCATCTCCCAGACCGGAGGCCACGGCGATTTCGACATCGCCGAGGGCCCGATCTGCGCCTGCCAGGTCTACTCCAACGACCTGAGCCACGTGGCCGACGGGCCCGACGCCGTCCGCAAGGCGGTGCGCACCGAGCTGCGGTCGGGCAGCGACTTCATCAAGATCATGAGCTCGGGCGGCGTGGCGTCGCCGTCGGATCCGTTCGACGCCCTGCAGTACACACCGGAGGAGGTGCAGGCGGCCACGGTGGAGACCGATCACCGCCACACCTACACCACCTCCCACGCCTACCAGCCCGAGGCCATCAGCCAGGCCATCGAGAACGGGGTGCGCTGCATCGAGCACGGCAACCTCCTCGACGCCCCCACCGCCCGGCGGATGGCCGAGCTGGGGGTCACGATGGTGCCCACGCTCGTCACCTACGCCGCCATGAGCGAGCTGGGGCCCAAGGCCGGGTTGCCGGAACGGAACCTGGCCAAGAACGCCGGCGTCTACGAGGAGGGCCAGCGGTCGATCGAGGTGGCCCGGGCCGCCGGGGTGGAGCTGGGGCTCGGCACCGACCTGCTGGGCGAGGCCCAGCCGTGGCAGAACCGGGAGCTGGCCATCCGGGCCGGGCTGGAGCCGGCGGCCGACGTGCTCCACTCGATGTACCGGGTCAACGCCAAGCTGTGCCGGCTGGAGGGCCGCATCGGCCGCATCGCTGCCGGCACCGCGGCCGACGTGGTGATCTCGAACGTGGATCCGCTGGCCAACCTGGCCGCTCTGGCCGATCCCGACGCCGCCCTGGCCGCCGTGATCTGCCGGGGCCGGGTGATGGTCGACCGCACCGAAGGCTGACGAACGGCGATAGGCAGGGGGCGTGTCCAGCGCTGAACCCTCATCGACACCACCGGCGCCGGTGCGGGCCGAGCGGCCGTTCCGGGTGGTGCTCACCGGGGGCCCGGGTGCCGGCAAGACCACGGCGGCCGATCTGTTCCGTCGGGAGATCGGCGACCGGGTGGTGATCGTGCCCGAGACGGCCACCATGCTGTTCACCGGCGGCTTCCCCCGGCCCCAGGCCGAGCACCACGAGGAGGCGGTGCGCAGCGCCCAGCGGGCCATCTTCCACGTGCAGCGGGGCCTGGAGGACATCCAGGCCGCCCGCTACCCCGACCGGATCCTCCTGTGCGACCGGGGCACGGTGGACGGCGCCGCCTACTGGCCCGACGGGGCGGAGGATTTCTTCGCCCACGTCGGCTCCACCCACGAGCGCGAGCTGGAGCGCTACGACGCCGTGCTGTTCTTCGAGACGGCGGCCCACGGGGGCCGCGGCTTCGAGAGCGAGAACCGGTTCCGTACCGAGACCCAGGGCCAGGCGGTGGCGCTCGACCGGCGGCTGCGGGAGCTGTGGTCGCCCCACCCCCACTTCACCCTCATCCCCCACTCGGCCTCGTTCTTCCGCAAGATGACCGTGGCCCTCGGTCTGCTGGAGAGCCTCGTCGCCCTCACCGACGGCTGAGCGGGGGCCGTCGCCGCCCGAACCTGGCGGACTATTGGTCGCCAGGTGACCAAAAGTCGGCCAGGTTCGTTCGTGGTGGACTTTCGGTTAGCGCCTCGGCGCTACAGGCGCTCGCCCAGGCGGACCTGCTGGCCGGGGGTGACGGCCACGGCCGTCAGGCCGTGGCGGCCGCCCCCGAACCGGGCGGTGATCTCGGCCACCAGAGCGGCCGAGGCGTCGGGCTCGCCGTGGTTGACGTACACCGCCTCGGGCCGGGGCTCCGCCGACGCCAGCCACCGCAGCAGCTCGCTCTGATCGGCGTGGGCCGACAGGGCGATCGATACCACCTTCGCCCGCACCTCGTGCACCTGACCGTGCAGCTTGAGCTGGCGGGCCCCCTGCCGCAGGGCATCGCCCCTGGTGCCTGGCGCCTGGAACCCGACGATCAGGATCGTGTTGCGGTGGTCGCCCAACCGTCGGGCCAGGTGGTGCAGCACCCGACCGCCGGTGGCCATGCCCGAGGCCGACACCACGACCATCGGGCCCCGCCTCGTGTTCAGGGCCTTCGACTCCTCCATCGTCACCACCGGCACCGGGTCGATGGCGCCGAACAGGCGCCGTCCCCGTAGCTCGGGCCGCACCTCGGGGGAGCCGGCCTCCAGCTCCGAGCGGTACACGTCGAGGGCCCGGCAGGCCATGGGGCTGTCGACGAACACCGGCAGGTCGGGCACCCGGCCCTCGGCCACCAGCCGGTCGAGATGCCACAGCACCACCTCGGTGCGGTCGACGGCGAACGCCGGCACCACCACCACGCCGCCGTAGCGGGCGGCCCGGTTCACCACCTCGGCCATCACCTCGCCCACCACCTCAGGGGTGCCGTCGTGATGGGGCTCGTCGCCGTAGGTCGACTCGGTGATCACCACGTCGGCCGGCCCGATCGGCTCCGGCGGCAACAGCAGCGGATGCACCGAGCGGCCCAGGTCGCCGCTGAACACCACCCGGCGGGCCGGGCGGTCCAGGTCGAGGACGACGGAGGCGGCGCCCAGGATGTGGCCGGCCCGGTGCCAGGTGGCGGTGAGGCCGTCGACGATCGGGGTGGGGGTGTCGAAATCGACCGGGCGGAACTGGCTGAGCGAGGCCACCGCCTCGTCCTTCGTGTACAGCGGCAGCGCCGGATGGTGCTTGGAGAACCCCATCCGGTTGGCCCACTCGGCCTCCTCCTCCTGGAGGTGGCCGGAGTCGGGCAGCACGATGGCGGCCAGCCGCCGGGTGCCCCCGGTGCACCACACCGGGCCCCGGAAGCCGCCGTTCGCCAGGCGGGGCAGATAGCCGCAGTGGTCGAGGTGGGCGTGGGTGAGCAGCACGGCGTCGATCGAGGCCGGGTCGACCGGGAGCGGGTCCCAGTTCTGGAGCCGGTAGCGCTTCTCGCCCTGGAACAGGCCGCAGTCCACCAGCACCCGGCCGCCCGGCGTCTCCACCAGCGTCTTGGACCCGGTGACGGTGCCGGCCCCGCCGAGGAACGTGAGCTGGGCGGTCTTCACCGGACGGTTCCCGGCGTCGGAGGGGGCACGATCACAGGTCGAGGTCGCCGCCGAGGAGGCGCTGGAAGATCGTGCGGGCCAGGATCTCGTTGGTCCCGTCGGCCACGTTGATGGCCCGGATGGTGTGGTAGGCCTCCACGAAGCCCAGCTCGTTGGTGAACCCCATGGCGCCGTGGGTCTGCATGGCCCGCTCGACGGCCCGCAGCGCCGCCTGCACCGAAAAGGCCTTGGCCATCGACAGCTCCTTGATGGCCCGGTGGCCGGCATCGAGCAGAGTGGCGGCGTTCAGGCCGAGCAGGTGGGCGGCGTGGATCTCGGTGGCGCAGTCGGCCAGGGGGAACGACACCCCCTGGTACTCGGCGATCTTGTGGCCGAACGCCTCCCGCTGTTGGCTGTAGGCCACCGATTGCTCGATGGCCCACCGGCTGAGGCCCACGGCCCGGGCCGAGTTGTAGATGCGGCCCAGCGACACGCCCGAGAGGCCGATGGCGAACCCCTCGTGGAGGTCGCCCACCAGCTGCCACGGCTCCACCCGCACCTCGTCGAACACGCTCTCGGCCTCGGTGCCGCCCGGCTCGCCCCACATGCGGATGATCTGCTCCACGGCGAAGCCCTCGGCGTTCGTGGGCACGAGGAAGGCGCTGATCCCGCCCCGCTTGGCCGCCGCCCGCTCCGGGTCGGTCACGGCCAGGGCGATCATCCATTCGGCGATCGGCACGTGGGTGGTCCAGATCTTGCGGCCGCTGAGCCGCCACCCGTCGCCGTCGGGCACGGCCCGGGTGCGCATCATGGTGGCGTCGGACCCGGCGTCGGGCTCCGACATGCCGAAACACATCATGGTCTCGCCCGCCATCATCCCGGGGAGCACCTCGGCCGCCGCCCGCTCGGTCACCCGCTCCAGCACCCGGCTGGGGCCGAAGGCCCAGTGGCTGATCGTGAACTGGGCCAGCCAGTTGGCGCCGCCGCACAGGTGGTAGATCCGCTCCCAGGCGGCGTAGTAGGCGAGAAAGCCGAGGCCGCCGCCCCCCATCGATTCGGGCACGGCCAGGTTGAAGTAGCCGGCCCGGGCCGAGGTGGTGCGGATCTGGCGGATCAGGTCGACGACCTCGGGGGCGTAGCGGCCCTTGTCGTCGAAGCGACGGCGGACGTCGTCGAGCAGGTCGTGGTTCGCCTCGAACCGGGGGATGACCTCGGCCCGGGTGAAGGCCTCGACGCCCTCCACCACGGCGGCCACGTCGTCGGGCAGGGAAAAGCCGATGGCACCGCTCATGGCCGGGCACCCTAGTCGGGCCCTCGCCATGGGGCGTAAGGCGGAGGTCCTGTCTCGGGTGGTGTCCCCTAACGCGACGCGGCGCGGATGCGGGCCTTGGTGGCCGCCCACGAGCAGATCGGGCACAGCGCCAGGTCGTGGCGCAGCGCCGGGCAGTACTGGCGGCCGAAGAAGATGATCTGCAGATGCCGACGGTTCCACGTGTGCTCGGGGAACACGGCTTTGAGGTCGCGCTCCGTGCGCTCCACCGTGGTGCCGTTCGACAGGCCCCACCGGGCGGCCAGGCGGTGAATATGGGTGTCCACGGCGAAGGCCGGGAGGCCGAACCCCTGCGACATCACCACGCTCGCCGTCTTGTGGCCGACGCCGGCCAGCGATTCCAGGAACGCCCAATCGGGCCGGACCTCGCCACCGGCGTCGAGGATCTGGTTCGCCGCTGTCCACAGGTTTCTCGCCTTGGTGGGTGCCAACCCGACCTCGCGAATGATCTCGAGGATCCGCTCGGGCCCGAGGGCCGCCATCTTGTCTGGCGTGTCGGCCAACGCGAACAGGGCCGGCGTGACCTGGTTGACCTTCTTGTCGGTGGTCTGGGCGGACAGGGCCACGGCCACGAGCAGGGTGTACGGGTCGCGGTGCTCGAGCGGCACCGGCGTGTCGGGATAGAGATCATCGAGGATCTCGCCAATGCGGTCGGCCTTCTCACGCCGCTTCACGAAAGGCGACGGTACCTGAGCCGGGCCGGCGTTACGCCGTGCCCGATGCAACGGGTGCGTGCGGGCGTCGCCGGTGGTGCGTGGCGCACCGGGTGCGGGGGGAGCCGCCGGTGGTGCGTGGTGCACCGAGATCGGAGGGGGGGTGGACGGGCGGCGGCGGCCGGGCCATGCTCAGGGGCCGTCGGCCTGGGCTTCGGGGGGACCGTGATGCTGTCGTGTTACCGGATCGTGGATCTGACCGGGCCCGAGGGGTGGCTGTGCGGCCAGGTGCTGGCCCAGCTGGGAGCCGAGGTGATCACGGTGGAGCCGCCGGGAGGGCGGGACTGCGCCGAGCTACGCCCCCGCTGGCGGGACGCCTACCTCCGGGGCCGGGTGCTGGTGGAGGGAGGCGCCCCCGAGATCGCCGCCCTGGCCGCCGGGGCCGACGCCGTGTTGGCCTCCGGCCCGGTGGCCGACCCGTGGGGGATCGAGCTGGCGACCCTGCGGGCCGACGACCCCGGGCTGGTCACGGTGTCGGTGAACGGTTGGGGCGACACCGGCCCCAAGGCCGGCTGGCGGGCCAGCGACCTGGTGCTGGCGGCGGCCGGGGGCCACGTGATCCTCAACGGCGACCACGACCGGCCGCCGGTGCGGGTCAGCGAGCCCCAGGCCTTCCACCACGCCGCCACCGAGGCCGCCGTGCATCTGCTGGCGGCGCTGATCGAGCGTGACCGGTCGGGCCGGGGCCAGCACATCGACGTGGCCGCCCACCAGTGCATGCTCCAGGCCAGCCAGTCCCAGATGCTGGCGGCCGCCGTGGGCGGGGCCGCCCCCAACCGGTTCGGGGGAGGGGTGCGGCTGGCCGACTACCGCATCCGGTTCGTGTACCCGGCGGCCGACGGGCACGTGGCCGTCACCTTCCTCTTCGGCGACATGATCGGCCGCTACACCCAGCGGCTGATGACCTGGGTCCACGACGAGGGCCACTGCCGCGACGAGATCCGGGACCTCGACTACATCCGGTTCTTCGAGCTGATCTACGGCGGTCGGCTCCCGCCCACCGCGCTCGACGAGGCGGCCGAGGCGATCGCAAGGCTCACGTCGAGCCGTACCAAGGCCGAACTGCTGGAAGAGGCGATGGCCCGCAACGTGCTGATCGCCCCCATCGCCACCACGGCCGACACCCTGGCCTTCGACCAGCTCGAGGCCCGGGGCTTCTGGGAGCGGGCCGAGGTGGGAGGCCGGCCGCTGCGCCTGCCCGGCCCGTGGGCCCGCACCGAGGGTCCCTCACCGTTGCGTCCGCTCGGCCCGGCCGGCCGGCCGGGGGCCGACAACCACCGGTTGGCCGATCTGGCCGCCCGCCGTCGCCCGGCCACGGCCGGGCCCGTCCTCCCGGCGGCACCGTCCCTGACCGGTCTGCTTCCGCGGCCGGCGGCCGGTGCGGGCCCCACCTCCGGATCGGGGGTGGTCGACGAGCGGCCGCTGTCGGGCCTGAAGATCCTCGACTTCAGCTGGGTGCTGGCCGGGCCGCTGGCCACCCGGATCCTGGCCGATCTGGGGGCCACGGTGGTGCGGATCGAGAACGAGGGGCGGCCCGACGTGATCCGGGCCTCGGGGCCGTTCCTGGCCGGCGAGGAGGGGGGCGACGCCACCGCCCTGTGGCACAACACCTCGGCCGGCAAGCACTCGTTGGAGCTCGACATCACCACCGATGCCGGCCGGGAGGTGGTGCTCGACCTGGCCCGGTGGGCCGACGTGGCCTACGAGTCGTTCTCGGCCGGCGCCCTGCACCGCCTCGGCCTCGGGTTCGACGAGTTGCGGGCGGTCAATCCCCGTCTGGCCATGGTGTCGACGTCGCTGCTCGGCCAGTCCGGGCCCCGGGCCTCGTTCGCCGGGTTCGGCAACCTGGCCGCCGCCCTGGCCGGGTTCGCCGAGATCACCGGCTGGCCCGACCGGCCGCCGGCCGGGCCGTTCACCGCCTACACCGACTATGTGTCGCCCCGGTTCGCAGCGGCCGCCCTGCTGGCCGCCGCCGACCACGCGAGGCGCACGGGCCGGGGCCAGTATCTGGACGTGTCACAGCTGGAAGCGGCCACCCACCTGCTGGCGCCGGCCCTGGTGGCCCACCAGCTCGACGGGGTGCCGGGGGCCCGGGCCGGAAACGCCGACCCCGTCCTGTGCCCCCACGGCGTGTACCCGGCCGGGGGCTCGAGCGGCTCGGCCGGCTCGGCCGGGGGCTCGGGCGAGCCGGGTGAGGGCGCCCCCGCAGTCGAGCGGTGGATCGCCATCGCCTGCCACGACGACGCTTGGCCGGCTCTGGTGGCGGCGGCCGGCCTGCCCGCCATGTGGGCCGGCTGGGACGCCGCCCGCCGCCGGACCGAGGCGGGCGCCATCGACGAGGCCCTCGCCGTCTGGACCGCCGGCCACGACCCCGACGAGCTCACCCGCCGCCTGCAGGGGGTCGGGGTGGCGGCCCACACGGTGCAGCATTCGCCCCAGATCATCGCCGACCCCCAGCTCCTCCATCGGGGGACCCCGGTGCGGGTGCCCCATCCCCGCTACGGCACGGTGTGGGTGGAGGGCAGCCAGGCCCGCTGGTCCCGGACCCAGCCCGGCCCCGCCTTCGCCGGGCCGCCGGTGGGCCACCACACCCACGAGGTGCTGACGGGCATCCTCGGCTATGACGACGACCGCATCGCCCAACTCGTCATCGACGGGGCCATCGGCTGAGCTGAGCGTTCGATCGTCCCGGTTTCGGGTGCCGGCCGGTGGGGAACCCCCGGCCGGATGGATCCAGCATCTGAGCTTCCCGACCCGCCCTGCCCCGATGGACCGGACGGGGCGGCGACCCCCACCGGGCCCGGCCGGGCCCGACCCGCCCTGCCCCGCCGCCGCCCCCGGGCCGAGGTGCGCCAGGCCCTGGCCGAGCTGGCCCGGGGTCGGCCGCCGTTCGTGTCGGTCTACCTCGACATCAGCCCCGGCGAGCTGCGGGCCACGGCCGGGCACCGGTTGGAGACGGCCCGGCTCGGGCTCGACGCCGCTTCCGCCGAGCAGCACCAGGTGCTCAGCGATCTGGCGGCGACCCAGGATCCGGGCGACGACGACGCCTGCCTGGTCGCCCTGGTCGACGCCGACGGTCGGGCCCTCGTCCGCACCTACCCGGTGCCGCCCCGCTGGGACGTGGTGGCGGTGACGAACCTGCCCTACCTGGGCCCGATCCTGCAGGCCGAGCAGGCTCTGACCCATCACCTGGTGGCCGTGGTCGAGGGCGACGAAGTGGAGGTGCTGGCCGTGCCCCGCCACGGCGACCCGGTGACCACCCGGTCGGCCGCGGTGGACGGCTTCGCCCTGGCCGCCGTGCTGCGGGACGCCTGTCTGGCTTCCCGGACCCGGCTCCTGGTGCTGGCGGCGCCGTCCACCGATCTCGACCGGTTGGCCGAACAGGTGCGGGCCAACGTGCCGGTGGAGATCGAGGTGGAGGCGGTGGCCACCGACGACCTCGACGAAGACGCCCTGTCGGCCGCCGTCCACCGCATCACGGCCACCCACGCCGCCCGGGTGACGGTGGAGCTGCTCCGGCTGTGGCGCTTCCATCACAGCCAGGGGGAGGCCGTGACCGGCACGGCCGACTCGTTGGCCGCCCTCAACACCGGCCGGGCCGCCCTCGTGCTGGTGCACGACGACCCGAACGACGCCCGGGGCGCCTGGTTCACCGTCGACTCGGCGCTGGCCGTGCCCGGCGGCGCCCCGACCGTCGACCCGGTGGCGGCGGGCGACGAGCTGCTGTCGGCCCGCTTCACCGACGTTGCCGTACGCAGCGCGCTGCTCCAGGGGTGCCCGGTGGAGATCGTGCCCACGGTGGAGACCCTCGACGACGGGATCGGGGTGATCCTCGACGACCAGGCCACCGCCGCCGGCCTGGCCGAGCTCCTGGAGTAGGGGCCCGGAGTAGGGGAAAGGCGCCGGAGGCGGAGGGCCGGAGCTGTCAGGTGCGGGAGCCGAGGCGGCGCAGGGCGTCGTCGGCCAGCCGCATCTTGTCGACGGCGGGCGGGGGCGGGGCGAACGGATAGAGGTCGTCGCCGCCCATGGCCCGGGCCATCTCGTTGAGCTCGATCGTGAGATCGGTCCAACACCGGTAGCGGTCGTCGAAGGCCGCCTCGGGGGTGGTGAGCGACGGGTCCAGCAGCCCGCCCACCGCCGCCGTGTGCAGCACGTCGTCGAGGTGGAGCACGTGGGCCACCGACTCGGCGAAGTCCTCCCACGGATGGGCGGCGGCGTAGTGGGACACGAAGCTGGAGCGCCACCAGCCGTCGTCGAAGCGGTCGTAATGGGCGGCCAGGGCGGCGGGGTAGTCGATGCGCTCGTCGCCGAACAGGGAGCGGAACCGTTCCAGCTCGGCGGCATCGGGCTCCACCGTGGCGGCCCACACCCAGTGGCCGCTCTCGTGGCGCACGTGGCCCACCGGGGTGCGGTAGGGCTCGCCCAGCGTCTGGCGTTGGATCTCCAGCTGGACCGTGTCGGCCTCGGCCACATCCAGCGTGACCACCCCGTCGGCGTGGCCGATCGTGACCGGGTGCTGGGCGTCGGACAGGTCGAGCTCGAAGCGGAGTGGGGGTGCCACCCGCTCGGGCTCGATCCCGTAGGCCTCGCCCAGCCGGCGCAGGGTGCGGCGCACGGCGGCGGCGTAGGTGGCGGTGAGATCGGGCCGGCTGGCGGCGGCATCGGTCACCCACAGGCCGGCGCAGGCGGCGCAGGCACCGGTGGTGGCGGCCTGGCCGGCCCAGTTGCACCGGCGCTCCGCGCGCCAGATGCAGTAGGGGCTGGCGCCGCTGAAGCGGCCGGCGGCGGGGTCGAACACCAGCTCGGCGCCGCAACGCAGGCACGTGAGGTCGTCGACGAACACCCGTGCGCCACACGACGGGCACCGTTCGACCAGGGCCCCCTCGGGTCGCAGGGCCGGGTTCGGGCTGGAGGTCTCCATGGCAGCGGTCACGATCCGATCTGATGCCCGACCTGGTCCGGGGTCAAACTCTACCGGCGGCTGCGGCGCCGGCGGGAAGGGCAGGGGCGAGGGGCGGGCTACGGGGCCGTCACCTGGGCGACCAGGGCGTCGGGCAGGAGCTGGTAGCCGTGGTGGGCCAGCTCGAAGGTGCCGGAGCCGCCCGTCATCGACCGCAGGTCCACGGCGTACTGCTGTATCTCGGCCGTGGGCACGAGGGCGTGGATCGACACCCCGTCGGCCCCGTCGAGCTCGGTCCCCAGCACCTGGCCCCGGCGGGCGCTGAGGTCGCCCAGCACGTCGCCCTGGTGCTGGGGCGGCACCTGTACCGCCAGCTCGCTCACCGGCTCCAGCACCACCGTCCCCGCCTGCTCGAACGCCTGGCGGAGGGCCAGGGCGCCGGCCATCTTGAAGCTCATCTCCGACGAGTCGACCGTGTGGGCCTTGCCGTCCACGCAGACGGCCCGCACGTCCACCACCGGGAAGCCGAACCGGCCGCCCCGGTCCATGGCCTCGGCGATCCCGAGGCCCACCGCCGGGATCAGGCCCCGGGGGATGGCCCCGCCGGTCACCTCGCTGTCGAACTCGTAGCCGGCACCGAGCGGCAGGGGCTCGAAGCGCACCACGGCCACGCCGAACTGGCCGTGGCCGCCGGTCTGCTTCTTGTGCCGACCCTCCACCTGCACCGGGCCGGCCAACGTCTCCCGGTAGGCCACCCGGGTGGGCTCCACGTCGAGCGGCACGCCGAGGCGTTCGATGCGGGCGATGGCCACGGCCAGATGTGTCTCGCCGGTGCCGGTGAGGATCGTCTGGCGGGTGGCGGCGTCGTGGGCCACGGTCAGCGCCGGATCCTCGATCTGCAACCGGCGCAGGGTGGTGGCCAGCTTGTCTTCATGCGAGGGCTGGCGGGGCCGGATGGCCACGCCGTGCACCGGCGGGGGGACGGCCGGCGGCGGCACCGTGATCGGGGTGCCGACGGGCGCCAGGGTGTCGCCGGTGCGGGTGTCGGCCAGCTTGGCCACGGCCACGATGTCGCCCGCTCGGGCCGACCCCAGCCGGGCTGCCGGCCCGCCATCGGCGGCGGCCACCCCCTTGGCGCCGCCCCGTCCGGCCGTCGCCAGCGGGCCCAGGTGGTGGAGCCGCTCCACCTTCTGGGTGCGGGTGTTGACGAGCTCGTGGTCGATCCGGATCGTGCCCGACAGCACCTTCAGCAGCGAGATCTGGCCCACGAACTCGTCGAGCCGGGTCTTGAACACCACGGCCAGGGGCGGGCCGTCGGGATCACACGCCACCTCCACCTCGCCCCCCGGGCCCTCCACGGTGAGCGGGCCGAGGTCGCCGGGGGCGGGGCCCACCCGGCACACGAGGTCGAGCAGATGGTCGACGCCGATCAGCCCGGTGGCCGACCCGCACAGCACGGGGAACACCCGGCCGGCGTCGAGGGCGTCGTGGAGCAGGTGCTCCAGCTCGGTCGGGGTGGGCTCGATGCCGTCGAGGTAACGCTCCAGCACCGCCTCGTCGCCCTCCACCACGTCGTCCACCAGGTGCTCGTGGCCTTCCCGCTCGGCGTCGGCCAGCTCGGCCGGCACGGTGGTGCGGTCGGGCTGGGGGCCGTGGTCGTACAGGAAGGCCTCGTCGGTGAGCAGGTCGGTGACGCCGTGGAAGCTCGACTCCTCGCCGATCGGCAGCTCCACCGGATCGGCCTGGGAGCCGAATCGGGCCCGGACCTGGGCCAGCGTCCGGTCGAACGACGAATGGGCCCGGTCGAGCTTGTTGACGAACAGCATGCGGGGCCGGCGCAGCCGCTCGGCCACCCGCCACAGGACCAGGTCCTGACTCTGGACGCCGCTCACCCCGTCGATCACGAACACGGCCAGCTCGGCCGCTTCCAGGGCGTGGAGGGCGTCGGCCCGGAAGTCGGGGTGGCCGGGGGTGTCGAGCAGGTTGACGGTATGGCCCTGCCACTCGAAGCTGACGGCGTGGAGGGCCAGCGATTGGTGGCGGGCCCGCTCGTCGGGGTCGGCGTCGCCCACGGTCGTCCCGTCGTCCACCCGGCCGAGGCGGTTGATCGTGCCGGCGTGGAGGAGGATCGCCTCCAACAGGCTGGTCTTACCGGTTCCGGTGTGACCGACGAGGGCGATGTTGCGGACTGAGCCCGTGGGCGTCGGGTTCGTGGCCATGGCGAGGCCCTCCTCTCGAACCGGGTGGGTTTCCCTCAGGCCCCGGAGGGCCTTCCCCCCTCCGATCGTAGGCTCGCCCGCCGAACCGTGCCACGGGTCCGACGTCCCATTCGCCGGGGGCTCCCAGACGACGGCACATCCCTGGGACGTCGTCAGCCCGGTGCCTGCACGGGCGCCGCCGCCCCCACCGCTCCTGTCGCCCCGGCGGCGAGGAGCGTCTCGGCCGGAAGGTCGGCCTGCGTCACGGGCGTGGGCCGGTGGCGTTCCAGCCGGCGGGCCAGGTGGTTGAGGGCGAAGATCACCACGGCGAAGAACAGCGCGGCCACGGTGAGGGCCTGGAGCGGGCTCCGGGCGAACTCGCCCGTGATCTGGGCTCGCCGCAGGAGCTCCTCGTAGCTCACCAGCGCCCCCAGTGAGGTGTCCTTGAGCAGCACGATCAGCTGGCTGGCGATGGCCGGCACCATGGCCCGCAGGGCCTGGGGCACCACCACGAAGCGCATGGACTGCCAGTACCGCAGGCCGACGGCGTCGGCCGCCTCGGTCTGCCCGGCCGGCAGGGCCAGGATCCCGGCCCGGAAGATCTCGGCGAACACGGCCGAGTTGTAGCCGGTGAGGCCGATCACCACCGACCAGAACGGGCCCAGGTCGAGCCCCAGGCGGGGGAGGCCGAGGAAGGCGAAGAACATCAGCAGCACCAGGGGGACGGCCCGGAAGGCTTCGATGTAGGCCGTGGCCGCCCATCGCACCGGCCGGCCCCGGGCCAGCCGCCCGAACGCCAGGCCCAGCCCCAGCGTCAGCGACAGCACTCCGGCCACCGCGCCCGCCTGCAACGTCCGGGCGAACCCCCGGAGGTAGAAGGTCCACACGCTGCGCTGGGCGAAGATGTCCCAGCGGTCGCCGTCCAGCTGACCCCGGGCCCCCAGGCGCCGCAACGCGATCACGGTCACCGCCACCACGAGCACGGCCGTGATCACGGTGGCCACCTGCTGGCGTCGCCGCCCCCGGGGGCCGGGAGGGTCGAGGAACGAGGCCGTCGTCATCGGACGAACCGGTAGCGACGGGCCAGGGAATTGACCAGCCAGGTGCCGGGCACGGTGAGGATCAGGTAGGCCACGAACGTGCCGGTCAGCACCTCCACCGGATGGGCGGTGCTGGTGGCCAGCTGGTCGGAGCGCCACATCAGATCGTCGACCGACATGGCGATGGCGGCCACCGCGCTGTTGCGCACGAGGGCCAGCAGGATGCTGCCCAGCGGCCCGATCATGGTGCGCAGGGCCTGCGGTAGCACCACCAGCCCCAGCACCTGCCAGAAGCGCAGCCCCACGGCCCGGGCCGCCTCCCCCTGGCCGGGGGGCACGGTGTTGATCCCCGACCGCAGCGCCTCGCCCACGAGCGCCCCGGTGAACGTGCCGAGCACGATCACGGCCGACACGAACGGTGGGTAGACGAGCCCCACCTTGGGCAGGCCGAAGAAGAACAGCAGCGCCCAGACCAGCAGAGGAAGGCTGAAGAACACCTCCACGTACACCGCGCCCAGCGTGCGCAGCAGCCGCAGCGGGCTCACCCGGAAGGCGGCCACCGTCGCCCCGATCACCACCGCCAGCAGGAACGAGAGCGCCGACAACCACAGCGTCACGGCGATACCGCCGAGATAGCTGTCGAGGTTGTCGGCGATCACATCCACTGGTGCGCCGGCTCAGTAGCGGTCGAGCGGGGGCGGGGTCGGCGCGTCCACGCCGCTGACGCCAACGGTCTCGTCGAAGGCGTCCTTCCAGGAGCCGTCGGTGTAGCTCTGCTCCAGCACGTCGTTCACGAAGTCGCGCAGCTCGGTGTCGCCCTTCTTCAGCCCGATGCCGTAGGGCTCCTCGGTGAACGGGTTGCCGACGATCTTGAGCTCACCGTCGGAGTCGGCCACGAAGCCGAGCAGGATGATGTTGTCGGTCGTCACCGCCTGCACCCGGCCGTCGTTGAGCGCCTCGACGCACAGCGAGTACTTGTCGAACACGACCGACAGGTCGGCCTGGGGGGCCTTCTCCTGCACGTTGGTGAGCGACGTGGAGCCGGTGACGGAGCACACCTTCTTGCCGTTGAGGTCATCGACGCTCTTGATCGAGTCGTCGTCGGCCTTCACCAGGATGTCCTGGCCGGCGACGTAGTACGGCCCGGCGAAGTCAACCACCTGCTTGCGGGTGTCGTTGATGGTGTAGGTGGAGATGACGAGATCCACCTTGCCGTCCTGGATGAACGGCTCCCGGTTCTTCGACACGGCCTCCACGAACTCGACCTTGGTGTCGTCGCCGAAGATGGCTTCGGTGATCATCTTGCCGATCTCGATGTCGAAGCCTTCGATATCGCCGGTGGTCGGGTTCTTGAGCCCGAACAGGGGTACGTCGTACTTCACCCCGATCGTGATCGTGCCCTTGTCCTTGATGGCGGCCACCGACGTGCCCGGCTCCACCGTGGGACCCTCACCATCGGTGGCACCGGATGCCGTGGTGTCGGAGCCGTCGGCGGTGCCGGTGGTGGCACCGGATGCCGCGGTGTCGGCGGTGCCGGCGGAGGTGTCGGCGCTGTCGCTACCGCAGGCGGCGGCGGTCAGGGCCAGGGCGGCGACCAGCGCCAGCAACCGGCTGACGATGGTGAACGGGTTCCTCATTTGCTGTCTCTCCTCGGGTATCGGCGATTCAAAGGGTGGTGGATCAGTGGGACAGGATCTTGGACACGAAGTCGCGGGCCCGCTCCGAGCGGGGATTGGCGAAGAACTCGACGGGTGCCGCGATCTCCACCACACGGCCCTCGTCGAGGAACACCACCCGGCGGGCGGCGGAGCGGGCGAAGCCCATCTCGTGGGTGACGACGATCATCGTCATGCCCTCGGCCGCCAGGTCGAGCATCACGTCGAGGACCTCGCTGATCATCTCGGGGTCGAGGGCCGAGGTGGGCTCGTCGAACAACATGAGCTTGGGCCGCATGGCCAGGGCCCGGGCGATGGCGGCCCGTTGTTGCTGGCCGCCCGACAGCTCGGCCGGGCGGCGGCCGGCCTTGTCGGCGATGCCCACCCGCTCCAACAGGGCCATGGCCTGGTCCCGGGCCTCCCGCTTGGCCACCCGCCGCACCCGGACGGGGCCCAGCGTCACGTTGTCGAGGATCGTGAGATGGGCGAACAGGTTGAACTGCTGGAACACCATGCCCACGTCGGCTCTGAGCTGGGCCAGAGCCCGGCCCTCGTCCGGTAGCGGATGGCCGTCCACCAGGATGTCGCCCGAGTCGATCGGCTCCAGGCGGTTGATCGTGCGGCACAGGGTGGACTTGCCCGACCCCGACGGCCCGATGAGCACCACGACCTCCCCGGCGTCGACCGCCAGGTCGATGTCGTGCAGGACGTGGTTGGCCCCGAACGACTTGTTCACCTTCGACATCTCTACCAATGGCACGGCCAGAGCAGCCCTCTTCCCCTCCGGGGCCGATGTCAACCGCACGTCGGCCCTGATCACGCTCCGGTGATCGGGCCCCGGCACCGGTCCCCCCGCTGCACACCTCATCGGAGGGCCGCCGGCCCTCAGGTGTCTGTCCGGTCACCCTAGCCGCCGTCTCCGCCCACTGTCCCGGGTTTCCGTGGGGCGCCCCCGGGCATCGTATTGACAAGCAATATTGTCAATACGATACTGTGCCGGTGGCACGACCCTTGTCGCCTGCTGAGCCGATGGCGGACATCGAGGTGATCGCCGCCCCCGAGACGGCGGCGGTGGCGCTCGACCCCGTGCGGGCCAGGATCCTGGCTGCGCTGGTGGAGCCGGGCTCGGCCACCACCGTGGCCGTCGCCGTGGGCGAGACCCGCCAGAAGGTCAACTACCATCTGCGGCTGCTGGAGGCCCACGGCCTCGTGCGCCTGGTGGAGGAGCGCCCCCGCCGGGGCCTCACCGAGCGGGTGATGGTGGCGTCGGCCCGGTCCTACGCCCTGTCGCCCGAGGTGCTGGGCCCGTCGGCCGCCCCCGATCCGGCCCCGGCCGGGGAGAGGGCCGCCGGCTCCGCCGGGACCGGGATCGACCACCACTCCAGCGCCTACCTGCTGGCGGTGGCCGCCCGTACCCTGCGAGAGGTGGCAGACCTGGCCCGCCGGGCCGCCGGCGCCCGCAAGGAGCTCGCCACGCTCACCATCGACACCGAGATCAGGTTCGGCTCGGCCGCCGATCGAGCGGCGTTCACCGCCGAGCTGGCGACGGCCGTCAGCTCGCTCGCCGCCCGCTACCACGACGAGTCGGCGGCCAACGGCCGCTGGCACCGTCTCGTGGTGGCCGCCCATCCCCGCCCCGCCCGGCCCGGCCACCAGCCGGCGGGCGCACCACCCCACCCCATCCCCCGCAACCTCACAGGAGAGCGTTGACATGACCGACGATCGTCGCATCGAGCTGGAGATCGAGGTGCCCGGCACCCCGGAGGAGGTGTGGCGGGCCATCGCCACCGGCCCCGGCATCTCGTCGTGGTACGTACCCCACACGGTGGAGGAGCGGGAGGGCGGGGCGGCGTCGGCCTCGTTCGGCCCGGGCCCCGAGATGCAGGTGCCGGGTCGGGTGGCGGCATGGGAGCCGCCCCACCGGATCGTGTTCGACGGGGGCGAGGGCGTGGGCGGCTTCGCCTTCGAGTGGCTGGTGGAGGCCCGGGATCAGGGCAGTTGCGTGGTGCGGCTGGTGAACAGCGGCTTCGGCACCGGCGACGAGTGGGACGGCCAGTACGACGCCATGACCGAGGGCTGGAAGCTGTTCCTGTTCAACCTGCGGCTCCACCTGGAGCACTTCCGGGGGCAGACGGCCACCGCCTCGCTGCCGATGACCATGTGGTCGGCCGAGACCGACGACGTCTGGGCCGCCCTGACCGCCGAGATGGGGCTGCCGGAGCATCCGGCCGTGGGCGATCACGTGGCCGTCAACGCCGCCGACGCCCCGCCGTTGGCCGGCACCGTGGTGCGTTTCGAGCCGGGGAAACTGGCCCTTCTGGTGGACAGCCCGGCTCCGGGCACGGCGTTCGTGGCCGCCGAGAGCCACGGTCCGGCGTCGTGTGGGGTGTCGGTGTGGATGTACCTCTACGGGCCCGACGGGGCGGCGGCGGTGGCGCGCGACGAGCCCCGCTGGCGTTCCTGGCTCGACGCCCACGCCGCCCCGGTGGGCTGACGCCGCCCCACCCCTCACGCCAACTTCTTGCCCCGGCCGTCACCGGCGACGCCGTCGATGAAAAGTTCGGAGGCGGGCCGGCCGGGTGGCGTATCGTTATCCTTAGCCGGCACCGGCCGGCGGCATGGTGAGGGGTGGCCACGTGATCTACCGGATCGTGGGTGCGTCGCTGGAGTACTGGGTGGGCGACGACGGTGGTTGGATCAAGCTGCCGGGCCGGCAGATGGGGGCGTTCAACGCCCAGTTGGCCACCGGGGCCTGGTCCGACCTCCCCTACGTGGGGCACCGGAACCCCCGCACCCGGTTCTGGTTCACCGAGGCGGGGTGGGTCCGCTACGGGCGCCGGGTGGCGGCTGGGGCCCGGGCGTCGGGGCGGACCTACCGGGTGCTGCGGGCCAAGAACCCACCCCGGTCGGCGGTGGTGTACCGCGACCCCTGGCAGGTCGCCGTGTTGCCCGGGCGTCACCTGACGAGGGGGTGACCGGCGCGCGATCATGCGGCGATGGCCGAACCGTCCCCGCCGCCCCGCCGGGTTCTCGTGACCGGATCGATGGACGGGTTGGGTCGAGGGGCGGCCGAGGCGCTGCTCGACCAGGGCCATGAGGTGGTGGTCCACGCCCGCAACCCGCAGCGGGCGGCGTCGGCCCCGGATCTCGTGGCCCGAGCGGCCGGCGTCGTCATCGGCGACCTGTCGAGCGGAGCCGAGACCCGGGCGGTGGCCGGTCAGGTCGCCGCCTGCGGGCCGTTCGACGCCGTGATCCACAACGCCGGGGTCTACGCCGAACGGGCCCGGGGCTCCACACCGGAGGGCCACGCCACGGTGGTGGCCGTCAACGTGCTCGCCCCCTACCTGCTCACGGCACTCGTCACTCCTCCGGCCCGGCTCGTGTACCTCACCAGCGGGATGCACCGGAGTGGCACCGCCTCGGTCGACGACGTCGACTGGAATCGCCGCCGGTGGGACGGCACGCAGGCCTACTGCGACTCGAAGTTGCTGGTGACGACGCTGGCCCTGGCCGTGGCCCGACACTGGCCCCACGTGCGCAGCCACGCCGTAGACCCGGGTTGGGTACCTACCCGGATGGGCGGCCCCGGCGCCCCCGACGATCTGGTGGCCGGCCACGTCACCCAGGTATGGCTGGCGGTGGGCGACGACGACGAGGCGCGGACCACCGGTGGGTACTGGTACCACCGCCAGCGGCAGGCCCCGGCGTCGGCCGTCACCGATCCGGCGTTCCAGGACGCGGTGGTGGCCGAGCTGATCCGCCTCACCGGCACACCGTTGGGGTGACGGCGACAGCTGCCGGTTCGGAGGCAGTCGGCCACCAGGCCCGGCGTGGGGCGGTCGATGTGGCGGCGGCCCGGTTGTCGACGCCTATCTTGGTATGGATGTGGGCCAGGTGGCTCTTCACCGTCGCCTCGCTGATGGGGAGCTGGCGGGCGATGTCTCGGCGGCGACCTGCTGGCCGTCGACAGCCAGTTCGGCCTGCCCCAGCCGTCGCCGACGGCCGACCGCGTGATCCCGGTCGACCGGTGACGATCCAAGGTGGACGCCGACGATCGGCCGCCCGGCTCGTCGCCGTCGTGGCGGTCGCCGGCCTGGTCGGCGCCGGGTGCTCCTCGTCGTCGGCCGACCCGTCGCCCGGCGACACGGCATCGTCACCGGCGGCCCCATTGACGTCGGCCCCGTTGACGTCGGCTCCGGCCCCGGCCACGATCGACACCGTGACGGCTTCCGGCCCACGGCCCTCCGATCCCGTCGACGAGGCGGGCCGGGCGCTGCTCGACGCTGCGGCGGCCGCTGACACCGCCGCCGTGCGCCAACTGCTGGCCGACGGGGCGGCGGTCGATCCGGTCGACGCCGCCGGCCGCACGCCGCTGGTGGTGGCCAGCTACGCCGCCGACCTGGAGCTGGCCGGGGTGCTCGTTGAGGCGGGGGCCGACGTCAACCGCCAGGACGAGACGAGACAGAGCGCCTACCTCATCGCCACCTCCGAGATCGGGCCCGACGACGGCTTGGCCCTGTTGCGCCTCACGCTGGCCAACGGGGCCGACGTGGGAGCCAAGGACAGCTTCAACGGCACCGGCCTGATCCGGGCCGCCCACCGGGGCTACGCCGACATCGTCGACGAGCTGATCCGCAACGGGATCGAGATCGACCACGTCAACGGCCTCGGGTGGACGGCCCTGCTGGAGGCGATCATCCTGGGGGCCGGTGGCCCCGAGCACACCCGGGTGGTGCAGCTCCTGCTCGACGCCGGGGCCGATCCGGGCCTGGTCGACAACGACGGCGTCACCCCGCTGGCCCACGCCCGGGCCCGGGGCTTCGACGCCATCGCCGACGCCCTCACCGCCGCTGGCGCCACCGCCTGACCCACCCAGCCGAGGCAAGGAGTTCGCGCGACCTGCGGTCAGCCGGCGGTGGCCCGGAGCGGGGCCAGGGCCGTGGTCCAGGCGATCACCTCACCGAGCATGGTGCCGAGGGTGGCCGTGGCCCGGTCGGTCGGCTTGAGCGTGGTGTAGTGCTCGAAGTCGTTGGCGAACGTCAGGGCCACCTGGGCCCGGACGTCGGCCATGGCCAGCTCGCCGCAGATCAGCCGCAGGTGCTCGACGGCCCGCACCCCGCCGGCGCCGCCGTAGGACACGAAGCCCACGGCCTTGTTGGCCCACTCGTGGAAGAGGTAGTCGAGGGCGTTCTTGAGCACGCCGGAGGTGGAGTGGTTGTACTCCGGCGTCACCATCACGAACCCGTCGAACCCGGCGATGGTGGCCGCCCACCGGCGGGTGTGGTCGTGCTCGTAGGCCTGGCGGGCCGGCGGCACCGGCTCATCGAGATGGGGGAGGGGGTGCTCGGCCAGATCGACGAGCTCGAAGATGGCGTCGTCGCGCTGGGATGCCACCTGGTGCACCCAACGGGCCACCTGCTCGGCCTTGCGGCCGGGGCGGGTGCTGCCGATGATGATGCCGATGCTGACCGTGTCGATCGTGCCCATGCCGTTCCTCCCGGGTCGACGGAGAGATCGAGCCTAGGGTCCGGGCGGCCGGGGATGGAGGGTCGGGGGGCTACCAGGACAGGAACGGCGGGCAGCCGGCCACCGCCGGGGCCAGCACCGGCCGGGCCACGGCCGACGGTGCCAGCGCCCCCGCGGTCGGCCTCGCCCCGCTGGCGGCCGGGACCGCGCCGTTGGCCGATGCCGCCGCCTGTCCCAGCGGCCCGAGGAGGACCGCCGCCGCCGGTGCCGGCGTGGCGGCGACCGGGTGCGACGGGGCCGTGTCGAGCGGGGGGAGGGCGATGACGGCCCCCACGAACAGGGCGAGGGCCAGTCCGATGGCGGGGTAGTAGCTGCCGGTGGTGTCGATGAGCCAGCCGGCCAGCGGGGGGCCGGCCAGCCCGCCGATGCCGCTCGAGGTGTAGAGGGCGCCGAGGATCCCGGCCAGTCCGACCAGCCCGAACAGCTGGGCCGAGACGGCGGGGCTGAGAGCCACGTAGCCGCCGTAGGCCAGCCCCAGGAGCACGGCGAAGGTGGCCAGCATCACGAAGCTCGACCCGGCAAGCAGCCAGAAGGCGAAGCTCAGCCCCATGCCCAGCACGCAGTACCGGTAGAGGCGGGTGAGGCCCATCCGGCTGGCCACCGCCGACAGCAGGAGGCGGCCCGACAGGCTGCCCAGGCCGAGCAGGCTCACCAGCCAGGCGGCGGTGGTCTCGGCGATACCCCGGTCGGCGGCGTAAGGGGCGAGGAACACGAACGGCACGAAGAGCCCGAGGCCCATCAGCAGACCCGACAGGTACAGGCGGCGGAAAGCGGAGATGGCCACGATCGACCGCAGCGACGGGAGCGCCGCCCCGCCGCTCCCCGGGGCCCGGGCGGCCAGGGCGGTGGCGAGGGCCAGGGCGCCGGCCCCGGTCACGGCCAGTATGCGGAACGACGGCCGCCACCCCTGCGACTCGATCAGCCGGGCCGTGATCTTCGGCCCTACCAGGGTGCCGAGGCCGATACCAGCCGAGGCCAGGCCCAGGGCGGCGGCCCGGCGGCGCACGAACCAGGCGCTCACCTGGGCCACCATCGGTACGTAGCAGCAGGCGGCGGCGATGCCGACGCCGAGCCCGTAGGTGGCGTAGGCCAGGTTGAGGCTGTGGACGAGCGACGTCAGCCACAGGCCGGCGCCCATCGACGTGGCCCCCACCGCCATCACGGGACGGGGGCCGAACCGGTCGCTGAGTCGGCCCGCCGGCAGCGACAACGTGAACAGGAAGAAGATGACGAAGCCGAACATGAGCGCCACCGCACCCTTGCCGGCACCGAACTCGCCGGCGATGGCCCGGAAGGCGGTGCCGAAGCTGTAGGTGATGCCGAAGATGGTGAACGTGGCCAGGGCGGCCGCCCCCACCACCACCCACCCCCGGGCCGAATCGACCCTGGCCGTGCTGGTCATGATCCCACCCTGCACTCCGCATCGCCCGCGCACAAGCTCGGCCGGGGCGCCGGTCAGTCGGCCGGGACGCCGGCCAGGAGGCGGCCCCGGCGGTCGGCCTCCTGCTGGACGGCGTTGACCACGGCGATCCCGGCGGTGAAAGCCGGTACGAGCCATTGGGCCACCCGCAGGCGGCGTTGGGCCCGGGCCACCTCGATCGGGGTGTCGGCGATCGGCTGCACGGCGGTGGCCACCGGCACGTCGCCGGCGGCGACCACCCGCCGGCCCGACCAGCCGGTCTCGGCCGTGGCCAGTACGGCACCGATGCTGAGGGCCGTGCGCAGGGCGGCCAGCGGCGGCGCTCCGCCCCGCCGGGTCCCGGCCGACGAGAGGCGGGGCAGGGCGGCGGCCCCGACGAAGTGGGCGCCCATCGCCACGGCCACCACCGGTGCCCACCGGAACCAGGCGGCGTCGGCCACCCGGAGGCGCTGGGTGTGCTCCTCCACCTCCCGGGTGGCGGCGTTCACGGACACCGCCCCCATCGTGGAGCCCCCGAACCATGCGGCCAGGCCGAGATCGTGGGCGACCCGGGCAGCCACGGCACAGGAGACCACGGCCGAGTCGACGAGCGACGGAGGCACGGCGCGGAGGACGCGGCCTGGAGACACGGTGGAACGGAGATCGGCGGCAGGAGGCACGGCGGCTGTTTTCCCTGCTGTCGAACGGGGTAATCGCCGCAACGTGGATTCCTCGGGCTCCCGCCGCACGCCGACACCACCCCGGCAGGACGGTGGGCCCGGCGACCGGGCCCGGCTGTGGCTGCTCCAGGCCCGCTGGGCCTTCCAGACGCCGTTGGCGCTGGCCCGTTGGCTGTTCGGCCGGGTGCCCCTCTACCGCCGCAACCGCAGCCCCGGGGGCGAGATCCATCTCCCCGACGAGGGCCGGGTGTTGCCCGGGGATCCCGAGCGCCTGCAGCGGGTGGCCGACGGCGTCGGGCCCCTGTACCACCGGCGCTACTGGATCGACGTCACCGACACCCGCTACGGCCCCGAGGGGCTGATCTCGGCCGTGTGCCGCCAGCTCGACCACGTGGTCCCGGGGGAGCTGGCCCGTTTCGAGGGCCACGGCGACGACCCCGACGACGTGCGCCTCGAGGTGGGCAACGAGCTGGTGGTCCGCCTGCCCGGCCCGTGGGACGGGCCGGTGCGCGTCATCGAGCGAACGCCCACGTCGTTCCGGCTGGCGACGCTGGAGGGCCATGTGGAGGCGGGCGAGATCGACTTCCGCGCCTGTCGCACCGAACGGGGCTTCATCCGCTTCGAGATCGAGAGCTGGGCCCGCAGCGGCAACACGACGGTCCACTTCCTCTACGACCGGTTCGGTCTGGCCCGGGAGATGCAGACCCAGATGTGGGCCCAGCTCTGCAACCGGGTGGCCCGCCTCAGCGGCGGCGTGGTGATGAGCAACGTCCAGGTCCAGACGGACAAGCAGGACGCGCCGAAGGCGCCCGGTGGGGTTGGGGGCCCCACCGGTGATGGGGGAGCGGAGCGGCGGGGGCGCCAGCCCCCGAATGATGACGCGCCGAAGGCGCCCGGTGGGGTTGGGGGCCCCACCGGTGATGGGGGAGCGGAGCGGTGGGGGCGCAGCCCCCGAAGTACAGAGGTGCACACCACGGCCCGGGTGTCGGCCCGGGCCCGGCGGACGCTCGACCAGCTCCACGACAAGGGCTACAACTTCGACGTCGATCGGCGCCACGAGCTGACGCCCGAGCATGGCTGGCACGTCGACGACCACTGCCAGGCGCTGCCTCCGGAGCCTCCCGGCCCGCCGGTGCCCGGTGGCTCGTGGGAGGTGGCCCGGGGGCTACTGGAGCGCTACGAGTTCGCCGATCCCGACATCGTGCGGGCCGTCTACTACCCCGACGTGCCGCTGGCCGATCGCAACATGGTGCTCGAAGGCCGCTTCTACGGGTTGCGGTTCCTGCTCGGGTTGCGGGTGGGGGGAGTGAACGACCTCACCGACGATGAAGGTGGGCGGTCGGTGCGCAAGTGGGGGTGGAACTACCGCACGCTCCAGGGCCACCTGGAGATGGGGCAGATGGACTACGAGATCTGGAAATGGCTCGACACGGGCGACGTCGAGTTCCGGATCCACGCCGTGTCCAAGGCGGCCATCATCCCCAACCCGGTCGTCCGCTTCGGGTTCCGGCTGTTCGGCCGGCACATGCAGCAGCGGTTCGCCCGCCGGGCCAAGGAGCGGATGGCCGAGCTGGTGACGGCCGAGCTGGTGGCCCATGCCACCGGCGCCCCGGCCGATCGGCCGCCCGTGGCGTCGGTGGAGCAGGTGCCGGTGGAGCCGGCGTCCGCCACCCCCGGCGTCGCCGATCACCTTGACCGCCAGCACGACTGAGGCCGGCTGCGAACTGCTCGCCCTCGTCGGATCAGGCCGTGGCCGCGCCCATCAGCTGAACCGTCATGGCGAGCTGGAGCCCCCCTCCCACCAGGGTGAAGACGTGCCACACCTCGTGGTAGCCGAACACCGTTGGGAACGGATCCGGTCGCCGGTGGTGGAAGCAGACGGCGCCGGCGCTGTAGACGGCGATCGACAGGGTGAGCAGCGCCGCCACCTCGATGCCGGCCCGGCCGGCGACCGCCGGGAGACCCACCAGCGGCAGCAGTCCGAGCACCGGGAACCCCCAGGCGCCAGGATCGTCGAGCTCGGTCAACCCGACGAGCTTGAGGGTCGCGGCCACGGCGGCCACGGTCCACGAAGCGGTCATCAGTGCGGTGCCCGCACCGCCGCCTACGCCGAGCACTGCCACCGGCGTGGTGCCGCCGGCAATATGGACCAGGATCATCGAGTGGTCGAGCCGCCGCATCCAGAAGCGGGCGGCCACGCTCTGGGCCAGCCGATGGTAGGCGGCGCTGGTGGCCAGCATCAGGAACCAGGTGACGGCGTAGACCGCGATCGCCAGCCGGGCGGGGGTCGTCGTGGCCGCCACGAGCGCGACCCCGACGGGCACCGACAGTACGGCGGCGAGCTGGTGGAGGCGGCCCCGGAGGCGGGGGCGGGCGCCGTAGATGGCGCGAATGGCGGGCAGCAGCTCCATGTCGGCTGCCGTCGCCATCGGGGTGGGATGGAGGACGGTCACCATGGACCGATGGTGCGCCTCCACCCGCCGCCCGGGATCGGGGACCGCCCCCGTATGTCAGCCCCCCGATGGGGGACCCGTGGGTGGGATCAGCTGATGGCGGTGCCCACGCAGTCCTGGCCGGAGCGCATGATGCCGCCCGGCTTGGCTCCGGTGAACTCGCCCTGACGGCAGATCTCGGTGCCGTTGACGATCACGTGCTCGATACCGTCGGCCTCGCCGTAGAGGCGCCAGGCGCCGCCCGGTAGGTCCTCCCGGATCTCGATCGGGCGGGCGCCCACCGTGGTGGGGTCGATCACCACCACGTCGGCGTGCCAGCCCTCCCGCAGCTGGCCCCGCTCCTTGAGCCCGTAGAGACGGGCCGGGGCGTCGGTGATCAGCTGGATCGCCTCCTCCCAGGGGAGCAGGTTCAGCTCCCGGCAGGCCCGGCCCAGCATGGCGGTGGTGGCGTTGAACGTGGCCAGGAGATCGAGGTGGGCGCCGGCGTCGGTGCCGCCGACCACGGTGCGGCTGTCGCGCCACACCTCCACCCGCTTCTCCCACGTCTCGCGGTCGTCGCCGATCACCGGCTGGTACAGGCCGGTGCGGAGGCGGTCGGCCACGGCGATGTCGCACAGCACGTCGAAGGTCTCACGGCCTTCGTCCTCGGCGATCTCGCCGATCGTGCGGCCCGAGTACTCCTGGTTCTCCTCGCTGAACACCTCGCCTACCGTGTAGCGGTGCCACTTGGCCAGGCCCCTCATGGGGCTCGGGCCCTGGGCCAGCTCGCCCAGCTCCCGCCGGCTGGCCGGGTTGGCCAGCAGCTCGATCTTCTCGTCGACCGGGAGGGCCATGGGCTTGGCCCAGCCGTTGAGCATGTCGAAGGTGAAGCCCGACTCCAGGCACAGCCGGCTCTGCACGGCGCAGGGCACGGTGAGAGCCAGCACCTCGGCCCCCCGCTCCCGGGCGTAGTCGGAGGCGGCCAGGCGGTTGTTCATCACCTCCATCTGCTTGGGCGACAGGTTCACTGCGATCAGGTTCCAGTTGATCGGGCGGTTGGCGGCCAGCGACATGTCGGTGAGGATCTCGACGTGCTGCTGCTCGAAGCGGCCGACGGTGGGGATGAACTCGAGGTTGGTGCCGTCGTAGTTGCGGCACACCGAGGCCAGGGCGATCATCTCGTCCCGGCTGGCGTGGCGGCTCGGCACCGGGTCGCCCTGGGCGTCGTTGTGGCTGGTGGCCCACGACGAGGTGAACCCCAGGCCACCGGCTTCCAGGCTCTCGGCCAGGAGGCGGGTCATGGTGGCCAGCTCGGCGTCGTCGGCGTGGTTGCCGATGGCCCGCTCGCCCATGGCCAGGCGGCGCAGGGCGGAGTGGCCCACCATGAACCCGGCGTTCACGGCCAGGTTGCCCTCGATGCAGCCGAGCCATTCACCGAAGGTGCGCCAGGTGCCCCAGGGCACGCCCTGCTGGAGCGAGGTGAGAGGCATGCCCTCCACCCGGGCCAGCATCCTCATCAGGTACTCGCCGTGCTCCATTTCCAGCGGGGCGATGGTGAACCCGCAATTGCCCCCGATCACGGTGGTGATGCCGTGCAGGGGTGACGGCGACAGGTTGCCGTCCCAGAACACCTGGGCGTCGTAGTGGGTGTGGATGTCGATGAAGCCCGGGGCCACGATCTTGCCGGCGGCGTCGATGCGTTGCGCCGACTCCTCGGTGACCGAGCCGATCTTGACGACCCGCCCGTCCTTGATCCCGACGTCGGCCCGGATGCCCGGCCGGCCGCTCCCGTCGATGACGGTTCCCCCGGTGATGACCAGATCCAGCATGGTAAACCCCCCGATGTGCTGTGACCTTCTACCGCTAGCCTACGCCCGGAGGCGACGCCGGATCGAACGCGATCCCGCCGCCACCCGACCCCAGAAATTTCTGGTTTGCCCGGTTTGAGGTCTGGGTAGCGGCCGCCGTCGGCGACCGCGTCCCGGGACTGGGGACGGTAAGCGGAAGCCAGGACACCACCGCGAAGCACGAGGGGTACTTCATGGATCAACCAAACGCCGAACAGGCCACGTTGCTCGAACGTCTGGGCCGGGCCTGCTTCCGTCGCCGCCGGCTGGTGGTGTTGGTCTGGCTCGCCGTGCTGATCGCCCTGGGTGCCGCCCAGGGAGTCGCCGGCAGCGGCTACCACACCGAGTTCCGCCTGTCGGGCACCGAGAGCCAGCGGGGCTTCGACCTGCTGGCGGCCAACGCCACCGCCGGCTCGGGATTCGACGGCACGATCGTGTTCCGATCCGATGCCGGCGTCGACGATCCGTCTGTCCGTCAGACCATGACGGCGATGTTCGACGAGATGCGAACGATCGACGGGATCGTCGCCCTCACCAGCCCCTACGATCCGGACGGGGCGGGCCAGATCTCGGCTCAGGGCCCCGACGCCGGCCGGCTCGCCTTCGCCCGGGTCCAGTTCGACCAGAACCTGCAGCAGGCCGACTTCCTCCGCATCGGCGACGCCGTGCGGGAGCTACGGCCCGAGGCCGACGGGCTCCAGGTGGAGCTTGGTGGGCTGGTGTTCGCCGAGTTCGAGCCGCCGGAGTCGGAGCTGCTCGGTTTGGCCTTCGCCGTGATCATCCTGCTCGTCGCCTTCGGTTCGGTGCTGGCCATGGGCCTACCGGTGGGCGTGGCCCTGTTCGGCGTGGGCACCGGCGTGTCGTTGCTGACCCTGCTCAGCCACCTCACCGAGATGCCCGACTTCACCGGGCTGCTGGCGGCCATGATCGGCCTCGGGGTGGGGATCGACTACGCCCTGTTCATCGTCACCCGCTGGCGGGAGGAGGTCCACCACGGCGCCGACTTCGAGACCGCCACCGCCACCGCGGTGGCCACCGCCGGGCGGGCCGTGCTCTTCGCCGGTGTGACGGTGGTGATCTCGCTGCTCGGGATGTTGCTGATGGGGCTGCCGTTCGTGCGGGGCCTGGCCTACGGCGCCGCCATCACGGTGGCCATGACGATGGTGGCCTCGCTCACCCTGCTACCGGCCCTGCTCGGCTTCGCCCGGGCCCGGGTGGAGATCACCCGGTACCGGGGCCTGGCGGCGGCGGTGCTGGTGGCGGTGGCGCTGTTCGCCGTGGGCATCCACCTGCCGGCTGTGGCCGGCATCGCCGCCGTCCTCGCCGTGCTCGTCATCGTGGCGTCGTTCGTGGTCGCCCCCCTGCGGCGGGAGGTGCCGCGGCGGGAGCCGAGGCCGCTGCGGGAGACCGTGTGGTACCGGTGGAGCCGGGTGGTGCAGCACCGCCCGTGGCCGGCCGCCATCGGTGGCCTCGTTGTGCTGCTGGTGCTGGCGGCACCCGTGTTGTCGCTCCGCCTCGGCTTCTCGGACGAGGGCAACTATCCGGAGGACACCACCACCCGCCGGGCCTACGACCTGTTGGCCGAAGGCTTCGGCCCCGGCTTCAACGGCCCTCTGCTGGTGGTGAGCGAGCTCGGAGACCAACCGCAGGTGCTCGACGAGGTCACCGCCGCCCTGACGGCCGACCCCGGGGTGGCCGGCGTGGTGCCGATCGCACCACCCGGTAGCGCTCTCACCCTGTGGCAGATCTTCCCCACCACCTCGCCTCAGGCCGAGGCGACCGACGAGCTGGTCCACCACCTGCGGGCCGACGTGCTCGACCCCATCGAGGCCCGCTCATCGGTCGATCTGCCCCTCACCGGGATCGTGGCCTCCAACATCGACTTCGCCGACTTCATGGCCCGACGGATGCCGCTGTTCTTCGGCGGGGTGCTGACCCTGTCGTTCCTGCTGCTGCTGTCGGTCTTCCGCTCGGTGCTGGTGCCGCTCAAGGCGGTGATCGTCAACCTGCTGTCGATCGGAGCCGCCTACGGGGTGGTCGTGGCCGTCTTCCAGTGGGGCTGGGCCAAGGAACTGGTGGGCATCGGCCAGGGCGGCCCCATCGAGGCCTGGGTACCGATGATGATGTTCGCCATCGTGTTCGGCCTGTCGATGGACTACGAGGTGTTCCTGCTCTCGCGCATGCGGGAGGAGTACGACCGCACGGGAGACAACGCCACCGCCGTGGCCGACGGCCTGGCCAGCACCGCCCGGGTGATAACGGCGGCCGCCGCCATCATGGTGTTCGTGTTCGGCAGCTTCCTGCTCGAGGCCGACCGGTCGATCAAGCTGTTCGGGGTCGGACTGGCCACCGCCGTGTTCCTCGACGCCACCGTGGTGCGCATGTTGTTGGTGCCGGCCCTGATGGAGCTGCTGGGCAAGGTGAACTGGTGGCTGCCGGGCTGGCTCGACCGGATCATTCCCCGCCTGGAGATCGAGCGGGCCCCGGCCTCGGCCGGCCAACGCCCGGTCACCCCACCCGGAGCGTGATGGCTTCGACCTCGGCGGCGATGTGGCCGCCGAGGTCGGGGGCGTGTGCTACCAGCGGCCCCGGTGGACGACCTCGTCGAACGGGCGCCGGTCCGGATTGCGGATCGGGGCCAGAGGCCGCCCGGCGGGGTGGCCGAGGGTGACGAGCTTGGAGCAGTAGTGGCCGGCCGGGAACCCGAGGATCGACCGGGCCAGGTCCTGATCCCGGCACGAGCTCTGCCCGCTGGCCAGGCCGAGGTCGGTGGCGGCCACCGTGATGGCGGTGGTGGCCTGGCCCAGGTCGTACTCGATCGATAGCTTCTGCCACTCGTCGTCGGTCTCGGGGGCCACCACGGCGATCACCACCGGCGCCCCCGGCGTCCACCCGGCGCCCTGCCAGGTGCGGGCCAGGTCGGCCTTGGCCGTCGGGTCGGTGACCACCACGAAGTCCCACCGCTGCAGGTTGCGGGCCGAAGGCGAGCGCCGCCCGGCTTCGAGCACCCGGCGCAGATCGGCGTCGCTCACCGGGGTGTCGGCGTAGGCCCGCTCCTGACGGCGGGCGGTGAGGGCGTCCCAGGTCTCCATGGCTACAGCCCCTCGGCCAGGGTGTGGGCCACGAGGGCGGTGGCGTGGCCGTGGCCCATCTCGTGCTCCGACTTGAGCCAGCTCACCAGCTCGCCGTGCTTCGTCAGCCCGGCGCCCCGGATCAACTGCTGCCATTCGGCGATCGGGCGGCCGTACGTCTTCTCGATCGACGGGAAGTAGGAGGCCGGCCCCTTCACCTTCTCCTTCACCTTCACCTTCTCCTTCTCCTTCTCCTTCGGTTGCTGGCTGTCGGCTTCGACCATCGCGGTGCCCCCTTCGAGCTGCCCGGTGCGTGTCCCGACGCTAGCGCCGGGCGGTGGGCGTGGACCTCTCGCCCCGGACTGCGGTACCTGGTAGGGTTTCGGCAACATAGGGAAAGTAGAGCGACAGGTCGCCCAGGTCATGTGATCCGGGGGGAGAGCATCGGCGGCCAGGCTCGATCATCGGCTGGTTCGCCGCACCGCGCAGTTCGACTACGGGGCGGCGGCCCTCCTCGACGATCGGTTCCGGCCGCACCAGCAACCCCGGCTGCACCTGCGGCGGGGCGACACCTGTGAGGCGGGCCGTGACCGGCCCTGGAACAGGAAGAACAAGAGGTGGCACCCATGGAGACCGCAGTCTCGGCCCGGCAGACCTGTGAGGCGTCGTTCGACGCCATATCGGCCCTGCTGAAAGACGACTCGTCGAGGATTCTGCAATCGGCCGGCGGGGCGGGTCGTGACACCCGCCTGGCGGTGCACGTGCACCCCCGCTGGCCGTGGAAGGAGCACGAGGAGTCCCTCCGGCCCGAGATCGGCCGCTACGAGTCGGTGGGCACGGGGCAGGGACGGATGAACCTGTCGCTGCATCCCGAGCACACGACGTACCTGCCCGAGATCGACGGTCACCTGGAGGTCAAGCGGGTGTCGGAGGATGTGAGCGAGTTCCGCTTCATCGGCGAATGCGGGGCCCGGGGGATGTGGGGCAAGCTCCACGGCGGGCCGGGCGTGGCCAACGACGCAGTCAAGCAGCTGCTCGACCAGGTGATCGGCAGCGTACACCAGCAGCTGGCCCCCTCGGCCTGACCCGTCCCGCGGGCGCCGCCGGTAGTGTCGGCGCCATGCGCAGCTCGGCACGGGGCGAGGTCGACCCCTTCATCGTGATGGACGTGATGGAGGCGGCCCGGGCGGCCGAGGAGACGGGCCGCAGCATCATCCACATGGAGGTGGGCCAACCGGGAACGCCCGCGCCCCGGGGAGCGCAGGAGGCCCTGATCCGGGCCATGACCGCCGGCGACCCGCTGGGCTACACGGTGGCCCTGGGCCTGCCGGCGCTACGGGCCCGGATCGCCCGCCTCTACGGGGAACGCCACGATGTCGACCTCGACCCGGGTCGGGTGATCGTGACTGCGGGGTCGTCGGGGGCCTTCATCCTCAGCTTCACCTCGCTGTTCGACACCGGAGCCCGGGTGGGCATCGGGGCGCCGGGCTACCCGTCGTACCGTCAGATCCTGAAGTCGCTGGCGCTGTGCCCGGTCGACATCTCCACCCGGCCCGAGGACCGCTACCAGCCGGTGGCGGCCGACGTGGTCGCCCACCGGCTCGACGGGTTGCTGGTGGCGTCGCCGGCCAACCCCACCGGCACCATGCTGGGCCGCCACGAGCTGGCCGGCCTGGCCGCCGCCTGCGCCGAGGCGGGGGCTGCCTTCGTGTCCGACGAGATCTACCACGGCATCGGGTACGAGCGGCCGGCGGTGACGGCGCTGGAGGTCACCGACGACTGCTACGTCATCAACTCGTTCTCCAAGTACTTCTCGATGACGGGGTGGCGGATCGGGTGGATGGTGGTGCCCGAAGCGCATGTGCGCCGGGTGGAGCGCCTGGCCCAGAACCAGTTCATCTGCCCGCCCCACGTCTCCCAGGTGGCGGCGCTGGCCGCCCTGGAGTGCGCCGACGAGCTCGATGCCAACTGCGCCGTCTATGCCGAGAACCGGCGGCTGATGCTGGAGGGCCTGCCCGCCGCCGGCTTCACCCGCCTGGCCCCACCCGACGGCGCCTTCTATATCTACGCCGACGTGGCCGACCTCACCGAGGACTCGTTGGCCTTCTGCCGCCGCATCCTCGACGAGGCCGGGGTGGCCGTGACCCCCGGCCTCGACTTCGATCCTCAGCGGGGAGCCACCACCCTGCGCTTCTCCTACGCCCGCTCCACCGACGACATCGCCGAAGGCCTCCGCCGCCTCCAGACCTTCTTCGGGCGGACCTGACCCGTACCAGCTGTAGCTAGTCGTACTGGTTGATGGTGCGCACCGTTAGCCAGGCGGTGGCGGCGCCGGCGGCGGCGATCACGGCCACCGCCCGCAGGAGCGCCGGGCCGTCGAACCCGTCGAGGATCAGCGACCGGGCGCCTTCCATCACGTAGGTGACGGGGTTGACGGTGGCGGCGATCTCCATCGGCCGGGTGAGGAGATGGCGGGGCACGAAGTTCGGGGTGACGAACAGCAGGGGGAAGAAGACGAGGCTGGCCGACTGGGTGGCCGCCGCGCTCCGGCTCTTGAGCGCCACCACCTGCATCAGCCCGCTGAACACCACCGACCAGGCGGCGATGATGACGATGAGGCCGATGAAGCCCGGCACGCCTCCGGCGATCCGCACTCCGAACGGGAGGGCGATGAGGACCATGATCGCCCCCAGCACCAGCATCTTGACCAGCTCGGCGTAGAGCCGGCCCAGGGCGATCGCCATCCTCGGGATCGGTGTGGCCCGGAGCTTGTCGAAGTACCCGCCTTCGATCTCCTCCACCAGGTAGAGGGCGGCGCTGCCGAACGAGGCGGCCACGAGGAGCGACGACGGAAGCTGGAACGCCGCGTAGTTCTGCCCCTTGAGGAAGTCGGTCCCCTCGCGGGGGAAGATGCGGGCCGCCTGGCCCACGTTCACCACGAGGAAGAACAGGGGGATGAGCAGGGTCGGCAACAGCGAGTCGGGGGTGCGGAGGGACTCCCGGAGCGCCCTCTGGCCCAGGATCAGGGACTGCTTCATGACATGACCTCCTGGACCTCGCCGGCAGCCCGTTGGCGGGAGCGGCCGGTGGCGTCGAGGAACACGTCGTCCAGCGTCGGCTCGCTTTCCAGCGCCAGCCGCCGCTGCAGCTCGCCCTTCAGCTCGGCCGGTGTGCCCTGACGCACGATCCGGCCGCCGTCGATGATGGCGATCCGGTCGCACAGCTGGTCGGCCTCCTCCAGGTACTGGGTGGTGAGGAACACCGTGGTGCCCCGGCCGTTGATCCGGCGCACCTCGTCCCACACGGTGAGCCGGCTGGCCGGATCGAGGCCCGTGGTCGGTTCGTCCAGGAACAGGATCTCGGGTTCGTTCACCAGGGCGGAGGCGAGGTCGAGCCGACGCTTCATGCCACCCGAGTAGCCCTTGACCGGCCGGTCGGCGGCATCGGTGAGGTCGACCCAGTCGAGCAGCTCCCGGGCCCGATCGGCGGCGTCGGTGCGGTTCAGGCCGAACAGCCGGGACTGCAGCACCAGGATCTCCCGTCCGGTCTGGCGGGCGTCGAGCCCGGCCTCCTGGAGGGCCACGCCGATCCGGCGGCGGGTCTCGTGGGGGTGGGTGGCCACGTCGTACCCGGCCACCCGGGCCGACCCGGCGGTGATCGTCATCAGCGTGGTCAACATGCGCACGGTGGTGGACTTGCCGGCCCCGTTCGGGCCGAGGAAGCCGAACACCTCGCCCGGGGCCACCTCGAGGTCGACGCCGCGCACGGCGTCGATGTCCTCGTTGCGGGCCCGGTAGGTCTTGACGAGCTGCTCGGTGAGAATGGCGGCGGCGGTCATGGCGCCTCGATCCGGCGTGCCGGCGTGGTTGTCATCATGGGCGTACGGTAGCCATCATTGCGGTCATGATTCGGCCGCAATCGCCATTCATGCTGGGATCATGAGCAACACCAGCGCCCGGATGCTCCGGCTCCTCGGCCTGCTCCAGACCCACCGGTTCTGGCCCGGCACCGAGCTGGCCGACCGTCTGGGGGTCTCGGCCCGGACCGTGCGGCGCGATGTCGACCAGCTGCGACGCCTCGGCTACGTGGTCGACTCGGTATCCGGGGCGGCCGGTGGCTACCAGCTCGTGGCCGGCGGGCAGATGCCGATGCTCGCCCTCGACCCCGACGAGGCGCTGGCCCTGGTGGTGGGGCTGAGCGCGGCGGTCAACAGCGGCGTCGCCGATCTGGCCGAGCCGTCGGTGAGCGCCCTCACCAAGGTGCTCCAGGTGCTGCCGTCCGAATTGCGCCTGCGCAGCGAGGCACTGCGGGCGGTGACCGTGGCCCCCCGCCTGACCGAGGACCAGAGCCGGGTGCCGGCGGCGGTGCTGGGAACGGTGGCCCAGGCCTGTCGCGACACCGTCCGCCTGCGGTTCGGCTACACCGCCGCGCACCGGGGCGGCGAGCGATCGCTCGGTCGAGCCCTACCGGCTCGTCAACCTCGGCATCCGCTGGTACCTCCTGGCCTACGACATGGACCGCACGGACTGGCGGACCTTCCGGGTGGACCGGATGACCGATCCCACGCCGGCCCGCAACACGTTCACTCCCCGGCCGCTCCCCACCGACGACGTGGTCGGCTTCATCCGGGCCGGGATCGATACCTCGGCCCCGCTCCACGAGGTCGTGGTGGAGTTCGCCGTGGGGGCCGACGAGGTCGCCGAGGCCACCGGGCGCTGGGCCACCGTCGAGCCGCTCGGCCCGGCCCGGTGCCGGATGACGATGGCCACGGAGTCGCTGCAGTGGCCGCTCCAGGTGCTGGCCGTCATCGACGCCGACTTCGCTGTGGTGGCTCCTCCCGAGCTGGCCCGTCTGGTGCGCGCCACCGCCCGGCGGTTGGCCCGCTCGGGCCGTTGACGCCCGGGTCTGGTCCCGGCGGAACACGCGGATGGCAGCGGACCCTGGCGCTCTCGTTGTGGTGAAGCTATAGTCAATTTGACTTATCTGCTGGCAAATCACGGTGATCTCGTGATGCCGCGGACCAGTCGGGCCGGCCGGTCGTCATGTAGTTCACCTTGGCGCGTTCCGCCGTGAACGCCGATCTTCGGAGGAAGTCGCATGCGTCTGAGCAGGCTGCTGGAAGACAGGACCGTCGCCACCGTCTCGGGCCGGTGCGGCCTGCGGGACGCGGCGACCCGGATGCGGGAGCTCAGGATCGGCTCCCTGCTGGTGATGGTTGACAGCCAGGTGGCGGGCCTCCTCACCGAGCCCGACGTGGTCGATGCTTTCGCCCGTCACGGTGCCGACGCCGAACAATTGACCGTGGCGCAGGTGATGCGCTCGGACGTGCCGGGCTGCCAGCTCGATGACACGTTGGAGCACGTCATGGCGGCGATGACGGCCAATGGGTGCCGTTACGTCGTGGTCTACGACGGACTGGAGCTCGTGGGATTGCTCAGCATCGGTGACGTGGTGAAACGGCGGTTGGCCGAGTTGGAGCAGGAAGCCCGGCTGGCCGACAGCTTCCTTCTCTGGAGCCGCTGACGAATCAGACCGGTCCGGTGCAGTCGCCGGTGGGCGGCAGGCCGGCGGCCACCAGGTCCTTGCAGGCGGCGGGGGCCGAGGTGACATTGCCGGCGGGGCCGGCGTCGAGGGTGAGCGTGGTCTTGCCCACGAACCCGGCCGGGCCGTCGACAGCTCTCTCACCTCGCTCACGTCGCTCACGTCGATGGTGTTGACGAAGGCCGGTGACGGTGTCGGCCAGCTTCGCCGGGGCGTCGGGCGGCGGCGCCCTTCTCGACGTACCGTCATGTTCCGTCGACAAGTAGGTCGTATCAAGTCACCCTCCCTGGCGACCTCACCCCCGAACTCCGTTGCGCTACCGCGTCCACAACGCGACAACGCAACGCAGTTCGCTCGACGGCGCGCTCTCGCGTCACCATCGGCGCCAGGGCTACCGTTGGTTCATGAGCAGCACCGACTGGCCGATCCCCGACAGCGCCGGTGTGAACCGGTACCTCGACGACCCGGCGCTGCGGGCGCTGCTGCCCCTGTACCTGCCCGCCGACCTGCTGGCGCATCTGGAACCGCACCTCGTGGAGCTGGGGGCGCTGGCCGGGGGCGAACTCGACCGGCTGGCGGCGTCGGCCGACCGGAACCCGCCCCAGCTCGTGCACCGCAACCGCCGCGGTGAGGACGATCAGGCGATCGTCAAGCACCCCGACTACGTGGCCATGGAGCGCCTGGCCTTCGAGCGCTTCGGCCTGGCGGCGCTGTCGCACCGGGGCGGCGTGTTGGGCTGGGACAGCCCGATGCCGCCGGCGGCCAAGTACGCCCTCACCTACCTGTTCGTGCAGGCCGAGTTCGGCCTGTGCTGCCCGGTGAGCATGACCGACTCGCTCACCCGCACCCTGCGCCGGTTCGCCAGCCAGGAGCTGATCGACCGGTACCTGGCCGCCCTGACGGTGCAGGATCTGGACCAGCTCACGCAGGGCGCCATGTTCATGACCGAGCAGGGCGCGGGGTCCGACGTGGCCGCCACCACCACCCGGGCCGAGCCGGCGCCCGACGGCACCTGGCGCCTCCACGGCGACAAGTGGTTCTGCTCCAATCCCGACGCCGGGCTGGCCATGGTGCTGGCCCGCCACGACGGGGGCCCGGCCGGGATGCGGGGCGTGTCGCTGTTCCTGTTGCCGGCGGCGCTGCCCGACGGCACGGCCAACCGCTACCGGATCGTGCGGCTGAAGGACAAGCTCGGCACCCGCTCGATGGCCAGCGGGGAGATCGTGCTCGACGGGGCCACGGCCTACCTGGTGGGAGAGCTGGGCCGGGGCTTCGTGCAGATGGCCGACATGGTGAACAACTCCCGGCTGTCGAATGCGGTGCGGGCGGCGGGGATGATGCAGCGCGGCACGGCCGAGGCCTTCTTCATCGCTCGGCAGCGGGAGGCGTTCGGGCGCCGCCTGATCGACATGCCCCTGATGCGGCGCCAGCTGCTCAAGCTCCTGGTGCCCACCGAGCAGGCCCGAACGATGGTGCTGCAGACGGCCGAGGTGCTGCGCCGGTCCGACGCCGGCGACACCGAGGCCTACAAGCTGCTGCGGATACTCACCCCGCTGGTCAAGTTCCGGGCCTGCCGGGACGCCCGCAAGGTCAGCGGCGACGCCATGGAGGTGCGGGGTGGGTGCGGGTACATCGAGGAGTGGGGCGACCCCCGGTTCGTGCGCGACAGCCACCTGGGGTCGATCTGGGAGGGCACGAGCAACATCGTGGCGCTCGACGTGGTGCGGGCCATGCGGCGGGAGGGGTCGCTGGCGGCGCTGGAGAGCCACTGGTCGTCGCTACTGGCCGCCAGCGCCGTGGACGACGAACGCCGCCGGGTGGTGGAGCGGGTGTTGGCCGGCGTCGTCGGCCTGGCCAAGGCGGCCGAGGCCGAGGGGGGCGAGGCGCTGACCCGACGGGCCGCCACCGCCCTCTACGGCTTCACCGCCGCCGTGGCCATGCTGTGGGAGGCGGCGCAGCTGGGTTCGGCTGAGCGCCAACACCTGGCCGATCTCACGCTGGCCCACCGGCTGCTGCCGGTCGACCCGCTCGCGCCTGAGGCCGGGGTGTCGGCCGAGGCCGAGGCCGCGCTGCTCGGCGGCTCAGCCCCGGCCACGGCGGTGTCGGCCGGTGCGGAGCGGTGATGGTGAGCTCGTCGAGCGCAGGGCCGCCGGTGGCTTTCGCCAGGTTCGCCGTCACCGACGACTGTAGCAACAGTCACGTTGTGTCGAGTCCTATCTAGATATATCGTTAACGCCATGAGAACCACGCACAACTATGAAGGTGGCCACCGCGGCAGGCCACGAAGAGAACGAGCCGCCAACGACGGTCGGCGAGGTTGGGGACCGCCTGGGGGCGGTCGCCGGATGCGGCGGGGCGATGTACGTTCGGCCCTCCTGATCGCCTTGCTCGACGGGCCCGGCCACGGGTACCAACTGATCCAGACGCTGGGGGCCAGGACCGGCGGGGTGTGGCAGCCCAGCCCCGGCGCCGTGTACCCGTCCCTGGAGGCCCTGCTCGACGAGGGGCTGGTCACGGCCGACGAGGCCGACGGCCGGCGGGTGTTCACCCTCACCGACGCCGGCCGGCTGATGGCCGAGGAGCGCCGGACCCAGGGGCCGCCGTGGGCGGCAGACGGGGCCGAGATGGACGGGCGGGACGGGCTGCGCCGGGCGGCCCACGAGGTACTGGGAGCGGCCAAACAGGTCGGCACGGCCGGCTCGCCGGCCCAGGTCGAGAGGGCGGCGGCCATCCTGACCCAGGCCCGCAAGGACCTCTACCTGCTGCTGGCCGACCAGTAGGGGCGGGGGGGCCCGAGGGCCTGCCCGGTGGCTACACCCCCGTCGGTCGAGCCTGCCGCCACTCAGGCCGCGGCCGTGACCATGGCGGGAGCGGTAGACCCGGAATCCCAGCCCTCGATCGACTGGAGCAGCCAGAACCCGGCGAAAGGCACGATCTCGGCCACCTCCAACCAGAAGACGGCGTGGCTGACGCCGGCCCACACGGCGATACCGAGCACGACGCCGGCCAGTGCCATAACGACGGCCGTTGCCCGGTACCAGGGCCGGTAGCGGGTGGCGTGGACGGAATCGTCGCTGTGTGATGGCTCCTGTACTGCCAGCCACCGGTAGACGGCGGCCAGTAGCTTCCGGATCGGTCCGGGGAAGTCGGCGTTGACCATCACCGCCAACCAGATGGCGACGAACATGGCCACCGCGGCGGCGCCGTGGGCTCGGCGCAGGAAGACGTCGTTCCAGGCGAGGTACCACCCCAGGCCGATGGCCAGCACCGCGGCGCTCAGCCCGAGACCGGCCCGATTGGGTCGGGACATGCTGCCCAGCTGACCGGCCAGCTTGGCGGCGGCCAGGAAGGCGACGGTGAAGCCGAGGAACAGCGCCACGGTGTTGTTCTTGACCAGCAGGGTGTTGGGGACGGTGAGGAGCCGCTCCGTGGGCCCGCACAGATCACCCGGCCGCTCGGTGGGCACGAGGGCCACCACCGGAGCCAGGAAACCGGCGAGGTTGAAGAACAGGTCCTCCACGTGGTCCCGCCCCAGGAGGGCGACCAGGGAGACCCCGATGACGAAAAGCACGCCGATGAACACGGAGTGCACGGGCGTGTAGTAGAAGGCGCTTATCGAGCCCTGGTAACAGCCGGCAGCGATGATCTCGATGACGAGCGAGATGCCCAGCGTCAGCGTGGTGATCACGAGCGCCAACCGCAGGTAGCGGTAGGAGCGGATCATGAAGTCGTTGTCGGTTTCCGACATGACGGTCCCCCTGGCTCCGGGCCGTGCTGGTCCGGCGCGCTGGACGCTAGCGCCGGCCCCGGCGTCCGGCCAACGATTTGTCGCGGCCGAGACGTCGAAGGGTGTGGGAGCGGTTCGGTGGATCGGCCCAGCGGTAACCTGCGGGCATGGACGGAACGGCAGGATCGACGAGGGAGACGGCCCGTGGCTGAGGTCGTGCTGGCGGTGGCCGCCAGCCACGCGCCCGGCCTGGCCGGGCTGTACGCCGGGGCCCCGGAAGACACCAAGGCCGAGGTCGACAAGATGTACGGCGCCATGGCGGCCGAGATCGCGGCGGCCGAGCTCGACGTGCTGATCGTGGTGGGCAACGACCATCTGGCCAACTCCCGGGTGCTCGAATACCCCGACTTCCTGGTGGGCATGGCGCCCGAGCACGTCGGCCCGTTCGAGTGGTTCAAGCCGTGGCTCAACTGCCGTGATTACCGGCTGCGGGGCAACCCGGCGGTGGCCGAGGCCGTGATCAACGGCATGGCCCGGCGGGGCGTCAAGTTCTTCGGGCGCCGGGAGAATCTGAAGTTCGACGACAACCTGTCGATCCCCACCGTCCTGTGCGACCTCGACCGCAACGACGTCCCCGTGGTGCCCATCCTGCAGAACTGCACGGTGCCCCCCATCCCCGACCAGCGCCGCTGCTACGCCGTGGGCGAGGCGCTGGGCGAGATCATCCGCCACGACCTGCCCGACGGCATGCGGGTGGGCCTGTTCGGCTCCGGTGGCCTGTCGCACGAGCCGGGGGGCAAGCGCTACTTCTTCATCGACCGGGAGTTCGACGACTGGTTCCTCGGCCTGTTGGAGCACGGCGACCACGAGAAGCTGCTCGACGAAGTGACCCCGGAACGGATGGAGCAGTCGGGCGAAGGGGGAACGGCCGAGCTGTTCGCCTGGTTCGTGGTGCTGGGCGCCATCGGCCCGCAGCCCTGCAGCCGTCTCGGCTACACCGCCTACGACAACTTCAAGTGCGGCGTCGGCGCCGTGCGCTGGAGCATGGGGGCGAGCGCCCCGGAGGTGACGTCCTGATGGGCCTGGAGGCGTTCAACCACAGCCTCGTCACCCACGACCTGGTGCAGGATCTGAAATGGGACGCCGAGCTGCGCCAGCGGTTCGGCACCGACCGGGCGGCCGTGCTCGACCGGTACCCGCTGGCCGCCGCCGAGCGGGCCGCCATCGAAGCCGGCGACTTCCGCACCCTGTACGACATGGGCCTCCACCCCTACCTGGGCGGCCAGCTGGCCCGCCTCATGTACGGCAACGCCGCCGGGCCCGAGGCCACCCGGGCCGTCAACCGCCTGATCGCCTCGCTCACCGGCACCGAGCGGCCCGACGACCGCTCCACCACCTGAGTGGCCGTCCACCAGCTTCCAGCCGATCACGCCACGGTGAAGGTGGGCGTGATCGACGCCGCCCATCCGCCGGTGCTCACGATCGACCCCGGCGACGAGGTGGTACTGGCCACCTGGAGCCACTGGGGCAACCGGGTGGAACCTGGGATGCCGCTCGACGCCGTGCTCGCGCTGCGGGCCGACTTCCCCGTCGGACCGCACTCGATGACGGGCCCGATCGAGATCCGGGGGGCCCGGCCGGGCGACGTGCTCCGGGTCGACGTGCTGGAACTCGTGCCCGGGCCGTGGGGGTTCAACCTGGCCCTGCCGGCGCCGCTGGGTCGGGGGTTGCTGGCCGACCAGTTCCCCCACGGCGCCCTACGCCACCTGGCGCTCGACCGCGAGACGCTGACCACTGAGCTGCTGCCCGGCATCGCCCTGCCGCTGACCCCGTTCCTCGGGATCATGGGCGTGGCCCCCGAGGCCGACGGTCCCCAGTCGTCGGTGCCGCCCGGGCCGTTCGGCGGCAACATCGACCTGCGGGACCTGGTGGTGGGGGCGTCGCTCCACCTGCCGGTGTTCCGCCCCGGGGCCGGGTTCTACGCCGGCGACGGCCACGCCGCCCAGGGAGACGGCGAGGTTAACCAGACGGCGATCGAGACGGCCATGGAGCGGGTACGGCTGCGGTTCTCGTTGACGCCGGCCGCCGCCGTGCCCGACCTGCTGCGCCTGCCGTGGGCCGAGACCGACACCCACCTCGTCGCCCTCGGGCTCGACGAGGACCTCGACCTGGCCGTTCGCCAGGCGGTGGAAGCCCTGGTCCGCCAGCTCACAGCCCGGTTCGGGGTGCCGGCCGACGACGCCTACGCGCTGGCCTCGCTGGCCGCCGACGTGGAGGTCACCCAGGCCGTGAACCGGGTCAAGGGCGCCCATGCCCGCCTGCCCTGGTCGGTCATCGGACTCCCGGGCCGCCCCACCTGAGCCGGCCCCCGGAACTTCTCACCGACGCCGTCACGGGCGGTGCCCCCGGTGACAAGTTCCCCGGAGGCGGGGCGGGGGCGGTCAGGCGATGGCCAGGGGGCGGAGGGGGCTGCCGGTGGCGCCGGCGATGGGGAGGGGGAGGGCGACGAAGGTGACGCTGCGGGCGCCGGCGGCGGCCAGCTCCTCCAGGTCGAGGTTCTCGATGATGTGGATGCCGTTGTCCACGAGGAGCAGGGCGTGCACCGAGTCGCCGGGGCTGGGGATGCACTCGAAGGCGGGGGTGTCGGAGCCGGCGGCCAGCACCTGACGCTCGATGAGCCAGTGGGCGGCCGAGTCGTCGGGGCCGGGCCAGCCGGCGCCGGCGTTGTTGAAGCGGACGGGGTCGTCCCAGAACCGGGCCCAGCCGGTGCGGATGAGCACCACGTCGCCGGGGCGGATGTCGACTTCGGCGGCCTCGGCCACGCGGGCCAGCTCGGCGCCCGTGATCGGCTCGGCCGGCCCCAGGTTGTCGACGCCCCGGTGGCCGGACACGTCGAGCAGGTGGGCCCGCACGATCATGGGCGGGATGGCGGCGGCGTCGAGGGCGGTGAGGCCGTTGGTGGTCTCGATCTGCTCGGCCGGGCAGCCGCCGTGCACCAGGCCGTCGCGGCTGAAGTGGCCGAGGGCGTCGATGTGGGTGGCCACGTGGGTGGAGGTGACGATCTGCTCGTTGGCGAAGCTCGACTTGCCCGCCCGGGGGGCCGGGTGGGGGTCGCCGTGGCGCCGGTACATGGCGATGCTGTAGGGCGGGTGGGGCCCGTAGACCGGCATGGCCGGGGTCAGGCGGTGCGAGAGGTCGAACACCCGGCCGGTGGTGCCGGGCCCGAACAGTCGCTCGATGTCGAGTTGCATGACCGCAGTTCTAGCGCCTCAGCGGGCGGCTCGAGGCGCTCGCGGGACTGGCGGACCGGGCCCGTTGTCCACACCCCCTCGGCAGGATCGGAGCACGAGCGTACCGGCGTGCGTCGGGACGGGCTCAACCGGCCGCGATCAAGGATTGATCATCGTGTCCTGGTCGGGGACGAGGAAGGCCATGCCCCGCTGCAGGAAGTCGCTCACGGCGTCGATGAACGCCTCGGGGCGGTCGCCCATGATGTCGTGGCCGGCGTCGTAGACGTAGAGCAGCACCGAGTTGGCCAGGTGACGGCGGTAGGTCTGGCCGTTGTGGGCGGGGATGATCCCGTCCTCGGTGCCGAACAGCACGAGCGTCCGCACGGGACAGGCCGCCATGGCCTCGGTCAGGGCCGCCTCGTCCACCGTGCCCACCAGCCGCTGCACGAAGGGCCCGATGCGGGCCATCATCTCGGGCGGGGGCAGCTCGAGCTGCGGCTCACGCTCGGGATGGGTGCGGAACGCCGCCACCACCTCGTCGGGGGTGAGCTGCCACGGCGGTCGGGCGCCGTCCCGGAAGGCAGCCGGGGCGTCGAGCACCAGCGACGCCACCTGCTCGGGATGGGCCAGCGCCAGGTGAAGGGCCACAGCCCCACCGAACGACGTGCCCATCAGGTGGTAGCGCTCGATGCCGGTGGCGGCGATGACAGCGGCCATCAACTCCGCCTGCTGGCCCATCGTCGAGGTCACGTCGTTGGGCGCCTCCCCGAACCCGGGCTGCTCGTACTGCACCACCCGGTACGTGGCCGCCAGCTCGTCGTGGGCCGGGCGCCACCACGGCCCGCCGGCCGGATGGAGATAGACGACGGTGTCAGCGGCGTCGGGCGGCCCGGCCTCCCAGTAGCGGACGTCGAATCCCTTCGCCGTGACCTGTTTGGTGGTCCACATCGTCGTCAACTCCTCTGATCCTGCGCTCGTGTCGGGCCTGATCATGCTCCGGCCACCACCCCGCGGCTGGCGAGGGCGTCGGCGGCGGCCCGACCCAGCACGGCGGCGGCCAGGGCCACCGAATGCTGCCCGGCCGCCGGAGCCGGGCCCAGTGTCACCCCGGGCGTACGGCTCAGCCGGGGTGCTGCGCCCACCAGGCGCTGGCCGTCGTCGACGACAGCCAGCCGGCGGGCCTCCGTCGACGGGTGGGCCAGCACCTCGGCCATCGTGGTGTACACGTGGGCGGCCACCCCGGCCGCCGTGAGGCGGGCCACCGACTCGTCGGCCGGCACCGCCTCGATCGACTCGGCCGCCTCACCGCCCAGCGCCCGCTCGATCTCGGCGGCGTCGCCGGCTACCACGGCCACCCAGCCGTCGGCCGCCCGGTACAGCCGGTGGGCCGGTCCCCAGCCCAGCGCGTCCTGGCCCGACGGCTCGTCCCACACCCGACCCGGTGGCGCCACCAGGAACGGCAATTGCAGCACGGTGGCGCTGGCCGACAGCGACGCCTGGACCGACTGGCCCTCACCGGTGAGCGCCCGGTGGTACAGCGCGGTGAGGATCCCGAAGGCGGACGCGTGGCCGGTGGCGTAGTCGCATACGGTCCACGAGGCCCGGGTCGGTGTGCCGTCGCCCCCGAGGCGGGTCTGCATCCCCGTCACCGCCTGACCCAGCTCCTCGTGACCCCGGTGACCGCTCCGCCAGCCGCCGTCGGCGTGGGTGTTGATCGACGAGAAGACGAGGTCGGGCCGTATCTGCCGTAGCCGGGCCTCGCCGAAGCCGAGCCGGGTGGCTGCGCCCCGGGCGAAGTTCTGGTGCACCACGTCGGCCGTGGCGGTGAGACGGTACAGCAGGTCCAGGCCCGCCGGGTCCCGCAGGTCGACCAGCGCCGACCGCTTGCCGGCGTTCACGAACGGGTGGCCGGAGAAGGCAGTGGGGTTCGCCCGCAGTGGATCGTTGATCTTCACCACGTCGGCCCCATAACCGGCGAGGACTCGGCCCGCGGTCGGCCCGGCCAGCACCTGGGTCAGGTCGACCATCGACACGCCGGCGAGCGGAGGCCGGTCGTCGGCCCGGTCGGCCAGGGGCGGGGCGACCGAGGGGCCCAGCCAGCCGATCGCCGCAGGATCGACCGGGCCGGAACCGGCCCGGGCCACGAACGGCGACGAACCCAACTGCACCAGATGGCCGGCCTGCCACACCGGGCCGACATCGGGCCCGACATCCGCCCCGAGCCCGGGATCGTCGACGGCGACCACGCAGCCGCTGGATCGTGCGTGCTCGTCGTCCAACCACTCGGCCGCGGTCTGGCACACTGCGATCCCCGTGCCCAGAGCGCTGGCCAGCCGCTCCCACTCCTCGGCCGGCCGGGTGGCGAACAGCTCCGTGAGCAGCGCCTTCACTGCGGCGGCGGCCGCGGGGGAGGTGTTGAACGGGTCGGCGTAGCCGGCCTTCACCGCCGCCGGCGGGAACCAGCGCTCACCGAAGGCGGCCAGCCCCCGGAACGGCGGCGACACGTCGACGTAGCGGCCGTCGAGACAGCGGAACCGGTCGATCCACGCCATGTTGGCCGTGGCCGGCGGCCCGGCGGGCGGGGCGCCGACCGGGCCGGTGGCGAAGTGCCCGTAGAGCTGGAACAGCGAGTCGAACAGCGGCACCTCGATCCGCTGCCCCCGGCCGTCGCGTAGGCGGGCCACGAGTGCGGCGAGCACGGCGTGGGCGGCGATGAAGGCGGCGAAACCGGAGGCCAGGGGCACGGCGCTGTACACGGGGTCTTCGGAGGGGGAGAACCAGCTGCCGCTGCGGTAGAGCCCACCGGCGGCGCTCACGATCAGCTCCCAGCCGGCCAGCCCGGCCCGCTCGTCGTCACTCCCGAACCCGGGAATCGAGCAGCAGATCAGGCCGGGGTTCGCCGCCACCAGCTCGTGCGGGTCGAGGCCGAGACGGGCCAGCACGCCGGGGCGGAACCCTTCGATCAGCACGTCGGCGCCCAGCGCCAGATCCCGGGCCACGGCCCGGTCGGCCGGCGCGTGCAGGTCGAGCTCCACCCGCTGCTTGCCCCGCTGCAGAGCCATGTTGGCCGGGTGGTGCCACCGGGGCCCGCCCGGCGGGTCGACGTGGATCACGTCGGCGCCGCCGTCGGCCAGCAGCATGGCCACGAGCGGGCCGGCCAGGTACTGGCCGAGGTCGAGCACCCGCAGGCCGGCGAACGGGCCGGGCGCGCTCATGCGATCACGGCGGTCAGGTCGGGGGCAGCGGACATGCGACGACGACCGTCACGCCCCGGCGGCGGTCGAGGTGGCGGCGGTCGTGATGGCGGCGGCAGGAACCGCGGCCGAGCGCAGCGGAGGCAGCACGTCGGAGCCGATCAACCGGAGCGTCTCGACGATCGTGTCGTGCGTGGGGCGGCGGGCGCCCACGCCGATGGTGAACTCGAAGCGTCCCGCACCGGAGATCTCGGCGAATTCCTGGATCTGGGCCACCACCTCGTCGGGCGTGCCGGCGAACGGCGGGCCGATGGCGAAGTCGCGGGCCGGGGCTGACGTCGGGTCGGCCGGTTTGGCCCCGATGCCCTTGGCCGCCCCGCCCATGGCCGCCCCCACCGAGGCCAGCACGGCGGCGAAGTCGGGCGTGGCCGGGTTGAACAGGCGGTAGACGGCCTCCGGGCTCCAGGCCGAGCGGATGGCCGCCGACTCGTCGGCCGACGTCACCACCACGCAGAAGTGCCGGTACTGGATGTTGTCGGCCTGGGGCGTCCAGCCGGCCTCGGCGGCTGCCGCCCGGTAGATCCCGATGTGCTCGGCGCAACGGTGGGCGTTCTGGAAGCTGAAGCCGAGGTCGCAGCCGAGCCGGCCGGCCAGGGCGGCTGAGTCGGCCGAGTTGCCCGAGATCAGGATGCGGGGGTGCGGCTTCTGCACGCAGCGGGGCCAGATGGAGATGTTGCGGAAGCGGTAGTAGCGGCCCTCCCAGCCGAACGGCTCGGGCTCGGTCAGCGCCCGCTGGACGAGTTGCACGCCTTCCTCGAAGCGGGCCTTCGACTCGGCCGGGTTGGTGCCGTAGGTGAGGTACTCGTTGGGTGTGCCCCGCAGCAGCCCGATGCGCAGCCGGCCTCGCAGCAGGTTGTCGAGCATGGCGTACTCCTCGGCCACCCGCACCGGGTTGTTCATCGGCAGGTCGGTGCCGAAGACACCGATCTGGGCCTCGGGCAGCAGGCGGCCCACGGTGGCGGCGATCGGGATCGGGTTCGGCGTCAGCTGGCGGGGCGAGTAGTGGTGCTCGGCGAAGGTCAGGGAGTCGAACCCGACCTCGTGGGCCACCGCGCACTGCTCCAGGCAGTTGTCGAAGCTCTGCTGGCTCGTGTCGGGCTCGCAGTGGCGGGGCGCCGCCGGCCAGGTGAGAGCGCCAGCCTCCTGGGAGGCGTAGCTGAACGACTGGAAGAAGTCGAACTTCATGGCGCAACGCTAGTACGGAAGTCCCGCCCGGTTCCCGGCGACATGACGGCCGGTGGCAACCGGCCACCGCCTCAGTTGTGACTGTGCGTGTGGTGCTGGAGCCCGAACGTGGCTTCGGTGTCCTTCCCGCAGTCGACCTGCAGCAGCACCACCGGCTCGTCGCCGACCACCCGCCCGCTGTGACCGGCCTCGGTCACGATGGCGCAGGGTGCCCGGTAGGTCGAGGTGCAACCGTCGCGGAACTCGACGGTCATCGTGCCCTGGGCGATGAAACCGATGTGGACGTGCTCGCACCACTCGGTGCCGGTCACCGGCTGCATCTGTTCCCGCCAGTCCCAACCCGGCGGGTAGATGACCCGTTTCACCCGTCCGGTCCCGGCGTTCACCTCGTCGACGGTCAGTCCCCCGATCGCAGTGTGTACCGCGTCCGGCATCGGCTCTTCGAGCTGGCTCATGGGCTCATCCTCCACCTCCGACCGGCCGCTGACAAGGCACTCTCGCCGGGTGAAACCTAGGATCTCGGTTGTCGAGCCGGACGCCAGGCTCGGAGGTCTACAGGGGGCCCGCTGCGATGAGCGACACGACCATCTCCGTGGAGGAGTTCCGCCACGAGGCCCGGGCCTGGATGGAGGCGAACCTGGAGCGGCGCACATCGGGCTCGGGGCACGCCAGACCCGAGACCGTCGAGGCGTTGGTCGGGCAGCGGGCCCTCCAGCGGCAGCTGTTCGACGGCGGCTTCGCCGGGATCAGCTATCCGGCGGAGTACGGCGGCCGGGGGTTGAGCGTGCGCCACGAGCGGGCGTTCAACGAGGAGGCCCGCCGTTTCGTGGTGCCCGACCTCGGGGTGGCCGGCCACGTGACCATGGGACCCATCGGCCGTTCCATCGTGGCCCACGGCTCACCCGAGATGAAGGCCCGCCACATCCCGCGCATCCTGTCGGGCGAGGAGCTGTGGTGCCAGTTCTACTCCGAGCCGGAGGCCGGCTCCGATCTGGCCGGCATCCGCACCCGGGCCACCCGGGACGGCGAGCGGTGGATCCTCAACGGCTCCAAGATCTGGTCGAGCGGGGCCCACCTGGCCGACTGGGCCATGTGCCTGGCCCGCACCGACTGGTCGGTGCCCAAGCACCGGGGGCTCACCTGGTTCGCCGTGCCCACCGGCGCCCCCGGGGTCACGGTGCGCCAGATCCACCAGATCAACGGCAACGCCGAGTTCTGCGAGGAGTTCCTCGACGACGTCGAGGTGACCGACGACGACGTGATCGGCGAGGTCAACCGGGGCTGGTCGGTGACCCAGACCATGCTCGTCTACGAGCGGGGTGGGGGTGGCGCCGGCGGCGGCCGCCCCGAGCCCCGACAGCTGGCCCCCGACCTGGTGGCGCTGGCCCGCCGGGTGGGGCGCACGGAAGACCCAGCCGCCCGCCAGGCCATCGCCACCGCCCACATCCACGACTACGCCCAGTACCACCTGCGGCGCCGTATGGCGGCCCGGTTGCGGGCGTCGGCCACGCCCGACGCCGCCATCGCCGCCTACAGCAAGCTGGCAGCCGGGGTGCTGACCCCGGTGCGGGCCCGCCTGGGCCTGGAGGTCGGCGGCCCCGCCGCCCTCACCTGGGCCAAGGGCGACGAGCGGGGCGGGCGGGCGGCGCTCGACTACCTCAACGGGCGGATCGTCTCGATCGCGGCGGGCACCAACGAGGTGCAGCGCAACGGCATCGGCGAGCGGGTGCTCGGCCTGCCCCGGGAACCCAGCTTCGACACCAACAAGCCGTTCGACGAGGTGCTGCACGCCGCCCGCAACTGGGACAGCCGGGGCGGCGCCTAGCCGGCAACGACCGGTGTCGGCGCCGGAGCTGGGCCGGCGCCGCCGGAGCGGCAGCCGGGGCGCCGCCGGCCACGAAGCGGGCCGGGGTGGAGTAGCGGCTCTCGCCGTCCTCGTCGTGGCGGTAGAACGACAGATCGACCGATCCATCGTCGAGGTCGTAGAGCCCGTGCCAGAAGGTTCGGGCCCCCTCGATGGGGGCGGTGAAGCGCACCGATGTGACGTGGCGATCGATGTCGTCCCGGCCGACGGCGCCGCCGTTGCGCAGCGCCCGGTCGAGCACCGTCCAGCGGTGGTAGGTGAGGGCGGCGGTACCCATCGGTCCCTCGTCCGACGGGAGCTGGCTGGCGTCGGGCCAGCGGTGCAGCAGATGGTTGGTGCAGGCCAGGCGGCCCGTCCCCGGGTTGGGGGGTTCCACGGTCAGCTCCTGGTTGCGGCGGGGCGAGTGCTCCCATACGAACGCCGCCCCCGTGCGATCGGCCACCAGGTAGTGGCAGGGGGTGAAGAAGTAGTAGTGCTTGGCCAACAGCAGGGCCTCTCTCGCCTCGGCCGCGGTGGCGCAGGTGTCGAGCAGGTAGCGCACGACCTGGTGCTCGGCCAGGCCGACCCGGGGCGACCCCGTGGGCTCCGGCTCCGGCGTCTCGTTGTCGGCCAGCAGGGCGACGCACAGGCCGGCTTCGTTGATGCCGTCCATCGCCCCCATGACGTCCATGATCCCCACCGTCACCGAGGCGTAGCCCGCCTCGGGCCGCAGCTCGCTCACCCAGACGTCGGCGGCCAGGGGCCGCTCCTCCGGCTGCGGGGCGCCACCGACGATCTGGCTGAACGTGGCGGTGGGAAAGTCGAAGTTGCGGGCCAGCCGACCGTGGCCGTCGTCGGTTCCCGTGCCCGGGTAGAACGCCACCGAGCACCCGGCCGGCAGGTCGTAGGTGGTCAGCCAGTCCACGCTCCAGCGAGGGTCGTCGGGGGCGAGGCCGAAGTGCTCGGCCACGCCGGCTGCCCGCTCGAGGTGGGCCGGGTAGTGGTGGGCGAACCAGCGGCGCCGGACACCTTCGACCACGGGGTCGGCCGGTCGGGGCCGGGCGGTGTCACCGTGCACCGACCCGGCAGCGGCGGCCAGCGCCCGGCCGATCTCACGGTCGGAGCCGGCGGCCGCCAGGTGGTGCACCGTGGTGAAATCGCCGGCCTCGCCACCGCTGATGGTGGTGATGGTGGCGGGGTGGATCTGATCGGTGGTGCTCATGGGGAGCTCTCCCCTTCCTTTACTGCGATGTCGTAGTATGATCAGATCATGCGAGATCGCAGTAAATCTGTCAAGGGGTCGAACTCGGGAGCGGTTCCGAGCCGACATCCCGTCGACGACGTGCCCCCCGAGGGGACCAACGTGCTGTTCGATCTCTGGATGGTGTCCCGTACGTCGACGGGCCTGCTCGACGAGGCGTTGGCCCCGGTGGGCCTCACGGCCGACGAGTTCGGCGTCTACTCGGTCCTCACCTCGAGCGAGACGATGACCCCCACGGAGCTGGCCCGGTGGATGTGGGCACCTCCCACCACCGTGTCGAGCTACGTGAAGCGGTTCGAGAAGCGGGGGCACCTCGTGCGGGAGCGCAACGCCAGCGATGGTCGGTCGTTCGTGCTGCGGCTCACCCCCGAGGGCCGGAGCGTGCACCGGGCCGGGGTGGAGGCGTTCATCCCGGTGCTGGGTCAGGTGGTCGCCGGGCTCGGCAGCACCGAGTCGGCGGTACGTCAGAGCTTGCGGGCGCTGTTGGAGGCCCTGGAGCAGGCGGAGTCCGAGCCATGACCAGGGCCCAACGGTGTGGGGAGACCACGCTGTTTGTCGTTGCTGTCGGGCTGCCTGCTCGACACCGTCCGGGTGTCTCGCCGGTGGCCCGTCGACGCCGGCCGGGTGGTGCTGGCGTAGCGTTCAGCGCCGGCGGTAGGGGCGGATGCCGTCGGCCGGCACGGTGCCCAGGCGGCCAGCCTGGAAGTCGGCGAAAGCCTGGCGGATCTCCTCCTCGGTGTTCATCACGAACGGGCCGTAGGTGGCGATCGGCTCCCGCAGCGGCTGGCCCCCGAGGAGCAGCACGTCCAGCGGCTCGCCCGGGCCGGCCTGGGCCGTGACCGTGTCGCCGTCGACCAGCACGGCCAGCTGGCCCAGACGGAACGGGGCCTGCTCGGCGCCGACGGTGCCCGATCCGGCCAGGGCGTAGGCCAGGGCATTGTGACCGTCGGGCCAGGCCAGTTCCAGACGGGCGCCGGGGGCCAGGGTGGCGTGGGCCACCGTGATCGGGGTGTGGGTGGCGCCGGGGCCCCGGTGGCCGTCGAGGTCGCCGGCGATCAGGCGCACCAGCGCTCCGCCGTCGGGTGAGGCGAGCAGGGTGACCAGGTCGGCGTCCAGGTTCTGGTAGGCGGGGGCGATCATCTTCGACCGGGCCGGCAGGTTCACCCACAGCTGCACGCCGTGGAACAGGCCGCCTGCCACCACCAGCTCCTCCGGCGGGGTCTCGATGTGGAGGATGCCGCTGCCGGCTGTCATCCACTGGGTGGCGCCGTTGGCGATCCGGCCCCCGCCGCCGTGCGAGTCCTGGTGGACGAACTCGCCGTCGAGGATGTAGGTGACGGTCTCGAAGCCCCGGTGGGGGTGCCAGTCGGTGCCCCGGGGCTCGTAGGGGCCGTAGTCGACCGAGCCCATCTGGTCCATGTGGACGAACGGGTCGAGGTCGTCCCGGCTCACGCCGGCGAAGGCCCGGCGGACGGGGAAGCCCTCGCCCTCGAAGCCCGAGGGGGCAGTGGTGAGCGAGCGGACCGTGCGGGGGCGGAGCCCGCCGGTGAGGGTGGCGAGGCGGGGAAGGGTGGCGGTGTCGGCGGTGATGGCGGGCATGGGTCGGCTCCTCAGAAGAGATGGTCGGTCGTCATGTAGTTGACGTATCTACATCTTGCTCTCACTATAGTTGATGTGTCAACTAGCTCCATCGGGGGGCCACTGTGGAAAGGTGTCAGCCATGGATGTGATCGACAGCCGGGACGAGACCGTGGGTCGGATCCGGGTACGGAGGGCCCTGCCCCGCACCGGGCGCCGCACGATCGGGGCCTGGTGCTTCGCCGACCACATGGGGCCGGTCGACGTCACCGAGGAGCACGGGCTCGACATCGGGCCTCATCCCCACACCGGCCTCCAGACGGTGACGTGGCTGGTGGCGGGCCAGGTGCTCCACCGCGACAGTCTGGGCAGTGAGCAGCTGATCGCTCCCGGCCAGCTCAACCTGATGACGGCGGGGCGGGGCGTGGCCCACGCCGAGGAGGCGACCGGGGCCTACCGGGGTCCACTCCATGGCATCCAGCTGTGGATCGCCCAGCCTGAGGCCACCCGTCACGGCGCCGCCGCTTTCGAGCACCACGCCTCGCTGCCCCAGGCGGAGGTGGGGGCGGCGACGGCCACCGTGCTGGTGGGGGAGTTGGGCGGGGCCCGCAGCCCGGCCCGCCACGACGGCCGCTTTCTGGCCAGAACGGCCAGGCCGTCCCGAGCGGATACATCGGGCCCTCAGTTCGAACTGTGCACCGATATGTACCTGGGGGAGGTACATATCGCCATCCGGTTCGACCTGAGGGCCCGCACGGGCGCAGGGTCCGACGCGGGCTGCGAGAGCGTCAGAACGGGGCGTCGAAGCCGGCCACGAGCCGGGCGATGCGCCACACGCCGTCCTCCTTGCGCATCTCCAGCCGGTAGGGGCCGGTGGTGACGGGGGTCATGACGCTCTCGGAGGAGGCGGTGAGCAGGAGGTAGGCGTGGGCTACGGCGGTGGACCCGTCGAGGTCGGTGACCACCACGTTGGTGAAGATGTGGCGGCGCTGGTCGGTCTGTATGGCCCAGAAGCCGGTGAGGAACTCCACCACCGCGTCCCGGCCCCGGTGGGGCTCGATGACATCGAGCCCCATGACGCTGCCTTGCCATATGCCGTCGTCGGTGAAGCAGCCGCCGAGGGCGGCCTGGTCACGCTCGTCGTAGCCCCAGCCGTAGCGGTGGATGCACTCGGCGATGGCCAGGCGGTCAGCCACCTGGGCAGGGTCGGCCGCGCCAGGGGGCGGGAGTTGGACGTGACCCGACTGTGCCGCCCAGGCCGGGTGAGGAGAATTCGCCGTCATACCCGTCAGCATCGTCGGGCCGCCCGGGGCCCGCAAGCGGAAGGCGGAGCCCACCGGCTCGGGGCCACCGGGTCGCGATCTCACCGGCCGAACGGGGAACCACTCACGCGTCACGGAAGCGTTCGGCGAGATCGATCAGCTCGGTCCGGAGCCGGACCACCTCGTCGTCTTCGAGAAGGCTCCGGCCGCGCACCTGCTCCTGCACCTCGGCCGCCGCCGCTTCCAGCTCGGCCCCGCCCGGCGTCAACTCCACCAGCACGATCCGGCCATCGGTGTCGTCCCGGGCCCGGCGCACCAGGCCGACCTCCTCCAACCGATCCACGATCGGCGAGACGGCGTGGCTGGCCAGGCGGAGGCTCTCGGCCAGTTCGCCCACCGTCTTCGACTGATGCTCCCACAACAGCAGCAGCACCAGGTACTGGGGGTAGGTGATGCCGAGCTGCTTCAGCAGCGGGCGGTAGACGCGGGTGATGGCGTTGGTGGCCGAGTACAGCGCGAAGCACAGCTGATCATCCAGGCGGCCGGCGGGAGGTTCCACTTGTCAAGATATATCACGCATGATAGAACTCCTGTCAAGTGTGCTCAGCGCCGCGTACTACCCCTAGAGATCTGCGCCAAGGAGGCCTGAACCAATGAAGCTCGCCCTCTACCTGCCGAACTTCCGCGACGAGGTGACGGTCAAAGAGCTGGAGGATCTCACGGCCCTCGCCGAGGAGCTCGACTTCGACTCTGTGTGGACGCTCGACCGGATCGTGGTACCCGAGGCGTCGGACCGCCAGGAGCTGCAGTACTCGTTCGGCATGATGGAGGCCTTCCCCAAGGCGCTGCCGGTGTCGGCCCGGGGCCAGTGGTACCAGGGGTGGCCCTTGATCCCCTGGCTGGCGGCCAAGACCACCAAGGTGCGGATCGGCATGAGCATCACCGACACCCCCTACCGGGCCCCCGGTGTGCTGGCGGCCGAGATCGCCACCGTCGACCACCTGTCCAACGGCCGGATCAACGTCGGCGTGGGTGCCGGCTGGATGCCCGAGGAGTTCGCCGCCGCCAGCGCCTCCCACATCTTCCCCAAGCGACACAAGCACGTGCGGGAGACGATCGAGATCATGCAGGGCATCTGGACCAACGACCTGTTCGAGTACCACGGCGAGTTCGCCGACTTCGACCGGTGCGGGTTCGGAGCCAAGCCCCTGCAGGATCCCCACCCGCCGATCTACTTCAGCGGTCTGAAGGATCCGAAGCGGTCGGCCAACCGCATCGCCAAGTACAACCTGGCCGGCTGGATCGGCATCCAGGACACGCCCGAGGAGCTGCTCGACTGGCGGGGCCCGATCCAGCACGAGCTGGAGGAGCTGGGCAAGCCCAACGCCATGGACGGCCTCGAGCTGTGCAGCATGTACTGGTTCGTGATCACCGACGAGTCGTCCGACCAGACGCCGGCGGGGAAGGTCAGCAACATCCTGATCGGCACGGCCGACCAGATCACCGACAACCTCAAGCGCCTGGCCGAAGCCGGCCTCACCATGCCGCTGATCTGGCCCCCGTTCACCGATGTGCCGGTGTCCAAGACGCTCGACGACCTCAAGCGGCTGAACGAGGAGATCCTCCCCAAGGTCAACGCCATCTGACGCTCCGCCGATCCGTACAAGGGACTCGAACACCATGCAGTACGACGAGGTCATCGCCGTCCATTTCGCCGACCCCACAGCAGACGGGACGGTGCCCGAGCCGACCCGGCGGCCCTCGGTGGCCCGCCGGCTGCGGGATGCCATCGAGCCGATCGCCATGCACCCCGTCTGGTCCCGGACCACGAACGAGGCGCAGGCCGCCCTGGGGCTCGACTTCTTCTCCGGCTACGCCTGGGGCCGGGCGGCGGCGCTGGGTGAACCGGCACCGGCGGTCGTGGTGTCGTCGTTCGCCGTGTTCGAGCCGGCGCTGATCGGCGGGGTCTACGACGCCGGCCGGACGATCTGCGGCCGGGACCAGCTGCTGGCCACCCGGTTCTCGGCCACCACCGCCAGCCTGACGGCGGTGCTCGACGGGGCCGAGGGCGACCTGCCCGGCGTGGCGGCCCGGCTGCGGGACGCGGCCCTGGGCCTCGACCAGGCCGGTCGGCCGCTGTACGCCGGGCTGGCCGAGATCCCGCTGTCGGACGATCCGGTGGAGGTGCTGTGGCGCAGTGCGGAGATGATCCGGGAGCACCGGGGCGACTCCCACATAGCGGCCTGCGTGGCCGCCGGCCTCGATCCCATCGCCATGAGCATCCTCACCGAGCTGTGGGTGGGCTATCCGCTGGGTGAGTACTCGGGTAGCCGGGGCTGGGCGCCCGAGGCCATCGCCGCCTCCGCCGATCGGCTGCGGGCCGACGGCCTGCTCGACGGCGACCAGCTCAGCGCCGAGGGTCGGGCCTTCCGGGGCCGGATCGAGGACGCCACCGACACGGCCCAGGCCCAGCTCGTGGCCCGGTTGGGCAACGACGTCGAGGGGCTCCTGGCCGACCTCAACCGGTGGTCGGCCCGCTGCGTGGCGGCCGGTGCCTTTCCCCCCAACGCCTACAAGCGGGCCGCCGGCTGAGCCTGGCCCGCCCCTGCCCTGCCTTTGCCCCTCCGAAAGAGACGAGATACCGATGACCACGGACCGCCAGTCGACCAGCCTCCGGGTGGCCGCCCCGCCGGCCGCCATCTTCGCCCTGCTCACCGACCCTGCCACCCACGCCACCATCGACGGCTCGGGGATGGTGGAGGCGGCGATCGACGCCAAACCGGTAGCGGCGGTGGGCGACACGTTCGACATGGACATGGACCGCACCCCGATCGGCGACATCCCCGGGCTGGTGAAGTACAAGGTCCGCAACCACGTCACCCGCTTCGAGCCGAACCGGCTGATCGAGTGGACCACCGGCGGGATCGACACTCCTCCGGTCGGCCATCACTACGGCTGGGAGCTGGAGGCGGTGGGGAACGCCGAGACCGACGTGACCCACTACTGCGAGTGGTCGGGTATCTCCGACGAGGCCCGGTCCCGCGTCTCGTGGCCCGTCGTGCCGCTGAGCATGCTGGAGCAGTCGGTGGCCAACCTGGCCCAGCTCGCCACCGCCTGAGCGGGCCTCAGTCTTCGGGCACGAAGGACGGCCCGCCGAACGCCGGATAGGTCGGCGCCGGCGAGCCCGTCTCTGGCCAGGCCGGCCCCAGGGCCGCCAGCGTGGCCCGGACCCAGCCGGTGAAGGCCGGCATGACGGCATCGGCGTGGCCGTCACCGGCGATCCCGGTGAGCGAGTGCACGATCCGCTGGCGGGAGCGAGCGTCTCCGTCGGTGGTGGCGGCGGTCAGGCGACGGTGCAGCAGCCAAATGAGCCACGCCGCCGTCGTCCGGACCATCGCCGGCTCGTAGGCGGCGTCGTCCAGGGCTGCGCCGCAACCGGCGGCGAGCGCCGTTCGGTATGACGTCTCCATCCCGTGGCTCACGTCGCCCGGCACGGCCCGCCAACACCAGCAGTTCGGGAATGGGATGCGGTAGTGCGCCACGTCGACCAGGGCGTGGCGGTAGCCGGCCGCCTCGAAATCGAAGAAGCGGGACCCGCCGGGCACCACCCGTTCGTTGTCGGGGCACGGATCACCGTTGGACAGCACGAGGAACGCACCAGGATCGGTCAGGGTACCGACGACGTCGTCCAGTTCGGAGCGGGCGCCCGGCGGTAGCGGCGGAAGGGAGTGGGCGGCCAGCAGGGGGGGCAGGCGATCAATTCCCTCGTCGATGGGCACACCGCGCAGCAGCAGGCGGTCGTGGCGCAGGTCGTGGGCGTCGTCGATCCGGCGGCGCAGCACAGCGAAGGCGTCACTGGATCCGATCGAGGCGGCGTGCAGCGAGCCGAGGCTGGCCGCTGACCGGTATGCCGCTTCGGTGGCGGCCACCGGATCGTCGCCCAAGAGCAGCGTGGCCAGCGACGGGCCGTCGCCCAGGTCCTCCATCACCAGGACTCCGGAGGCTGGATCATCGGCCAGCAAACGCGGCGTAGCCCCGGTGCCCAACCGGTCGAGCAGCCGCAGCGCGGCCACCTCGTTGTGCAAGGCCCGACGCTGGGTCTCGTCGTCGGCCACCTTGACCACCACCGACACCGCCCCCGGCTGGGCCGCCGGCAACCGAACCACCCGCTGCGGGCGGAGTTCCTCCTGGGCGGACCACCGGACAGCAATGCCAGCGACGTCGAGGAGGTGACGGACAGCGGCAACATGGCCCGGGCTGAGCACAGCCCACCCTACCTCTCCCACCCAGGAGAGGATCGGCCGTCGCCCACCGGTGGGTCGCTCAGCGGTCGTTACGGTATTCGGCGTGGCCGAAGGCCACGATGACGACGAAGCCGGCTCGGCCGGCTCGGGTTCGTCGGCCCCCGAACGGGGTAGCCGGTGGGGGCTGAAGGGAGGCCCCACGTGGCCGGAATTGCCGTCATCACCGAAGCCTGCATCGACACCAAGGACCGGGCCTGCGTGGACGTCTGCCCCGTGCAGTGCATCTACGAGTACGACGCGGCCAAGGGTGTGCTGTTCTCCGAGGTGGAGCACGGGAATGGCGAGATCGAGAACTCCCACACCCCCGACCCCGACAACATCGCCATCTTCGGCGACAGCATCCTCTACGTGAACATGGACGAGTGCACGAGCTGTACCGCCTGCTACCAGCCCGACGTGTGTCCGGTGGGGGCGATCTACTCCGACGAGCACGTGCCCGACGGGGCGACGAAGACGAACTACAACTCGAGCGATCCCAACAAGGGCCACGACCACACCTTCTTCATCGCCCACAGCCGCGCCGTCTTCGCCGACTGAGCACAGGGCTCCGGACCGAGCCGGGTGGCGGGTGGTTTCCTAGCGTCGGGTCCACACCCGGAGCTGGAACTGCTCGTCGTCGAGGCGGACGGTCGGCACGAGGAAGGTGAACGTGTCGAGCCAGTCGTGTACGGCGTCGGCGGTGCGGGGGTAGTCGGTCGGACCGGTGTAGTGGACGGCGACCACGGTGCCACCCGGCTCCAGCCACCGGTCCAGGCCGGCCGAGGCCACGTCGAGGCCGGTGTCGGTGAGGTAGTAGCCCACCTCGGACCACACGAGCAGGTCGCCCGTCCCGGCCGGCCAGAACTCGGGGAAGTGGGCCTGGTGCACGGTGACGTGATCCAGGGACCGGAGCCGGCGGCGGGCCCGGGCCACCACCTCGTCCACGAAGTCGAAGGCGTCGAGATGGTCGCACCGGGCGGCCAGCCGCTGAGTGAGGGCGCCGTTGGCGCAGCCCGGCTCCAGCCCCCGGCGGTACCGGGAGCGGGGAAGGGCGGCCAGCGTGAGGTCGTATTTGCGGTGCTCGTACCAGCTGGTCTCGAAGCCCCAGGGATCATCGTGGTTCCCGTAGAGCTCGGCGAAGTAGCGGTGGTCGTGGGACGTGGGCGCCGACTCCGCCATCAGCGGTCGGCCTCGGCATCGGGGTCGGCCTCGGGATCGGGACGGGCTGGCAGCGAGGCCAGCTGGGCCAGATCGCGCTCGGCGTGGTGCTGGCGGAGGTAGAGGTGCAGGTCGGCGATCCGCTGGGCGACGCCGGTGTCGGTGACAAACGGTCGGGGCCCGAATGCCTGGCTGAAGCGGTCGGCCATGGTGGAGGCGGCCCGTTCGATGGCATGGCGGGTGGCCAGGGCCCGGTAGCGGGCGGCGCCGCCGTCGAGCGGGGCGGCGTCGGAGGCGTGGCCGGCGGCGTCGAGCAGGGCGCGACACGTCAGGTCCCAGGCCCGCAGCTCGCCCAGCGCGGCCCGCCGGTAGGGGTCGTCGCCGGCCCCGGCCTCGGCCCGGTCGACCAGCCCGGCGGCGGCCCCGGCCCAGCAGGCGGCGGGGCCGATGGCCCCGTGCCAGAATCCGGAGCGGGCAAGGTACCAGCCGGTGGCGCCCACAGGCTCGGCCCGGTGGCGGTCGACGAGCAGCGAGCCGGTGGCGGTGTCGGCCAAGGCCGGCGTGGTCCACGGGCCGGGCTCGGCCCGTACTGACGGTCCGGCCGTGAGGTCGATGTCGAGGAGCCAGGTTGCGCCGAGCTCGTCGTCGGCCGTGAGCAGCGCCCGGTCGACGATTCCCAGGCCCGAGCAGAACCGTTTGACCCCGGTGAGAGTGCCGCCGTTCGGCTCGAAGCGGAGCTCGCCCGGGGGCCCGCCCGACGCCCAGACGCCGTAGAGGCTCCGGGGGGCGGCCGGGGCGCCGGCTTCGGCCAGGATGGCGAGGGCGTCGACATGGGCTTCGGCCAGCCGGGCCACGCTGACCGACCCGGTGCGGGCCCAGCGGTACAGGGCCCGCCACCTCCGGGCGGTGTCGCCCCCGGTCAGCGGCGGTAGGGGAGGGGACACGAGCGCCAGGGTGTGCCGGCGGAGTTCGGCCAGCCGTTCCGGCGACGGGAACCACGGTGCGTCACCGGGGCACGATGGGGCGGGGGCCGAGCTCATGCGTCGAGCGCGTCGACGTTGTCGAGCGCGTCGACGTTGTCGAGCGCGTCCAGAGCGACGAGGTCGGCGGCGAAGCCTTTCGGGGCCCGGCCCTGGCGCCGGGCGCTGGTCGCCACCACCATGTCGGCGGTCGATCGGACGGGCCACCCCTGGGCGGTGAGCCGGTTCCAGAGGTCATGGTCCTCGCCGGTGGGCAGGGGCCGCCACCCGCCGACGGCACGGTAGGCGTCGGCCCTCACCCCGAGGTTGGCGGCGTGGACGTGGGGGTGTGAGCCGTCGGGGCGAATCAGATAGGCGTCGTCGAACCGGCGGTGGAGCACCGGGTCGGTGTCGGCGTCGGGCAGGAGCCGGACGACGCCGGCCACGCCGGCCGCACCGGCCCTGGCGTAGGTCAGCTGGCGTTCGATCCAGTCCGGGGGGACGATCGTGTCGGCGTCGGTGCTGGCCAGCCACACCGTCGGGAGGGAGTGCGATGCCGTGGCGGCGGAGGCCAGGCCGGCGGCGGCGCCCAGGCGGCGGGCAGCCCCGGCACAACGGAGGTCGGCCGCCACCACCCGGTCGGGCGGGTCGGAGAGGCGGAGCCGGGCCCGGGACTCGGTGGTGTCGCCGCAGGAGTCGACGACCACGGTGATCGAGCAGGAGACGGCGTGGGCCACGGCGGCGCGGGCGGTGTCGACGGCGTCGAGCGCGGCGTTGATGCGGCGGCTCTCGTTGTGGGCCGGGATCACCACCACGACGTGGCGTATCGGTTGGGTCCGGTGGCTCACGGGCGGCCGATGAAGTAGTACTCGTGCCGCCACTGCAGGGGGTCGAGGTCACTGGTGGCCAGGATGGGTGGGGTGGTACCGTCGGGGCCGACGAGCTGGCTGCGGTGGCCGGCCAGGGCCTGCCAGCGGCGGTCCCGGTGCTCGTCGGGGATGGCCAGCCGACGCAGACCCGGGGCGGGAGCGGTGTTCGACCAGGCCCAGAACAGGCCGGCGGCCAGGACGGCCGACCGCTGGGCAGCCACCAGCGCGGCGGCCCGTCCCACCGCCTCGTGGTCGGTGTGGTGGTCGTGGGCCCAGGGGGCGACGATCAGGGCCGGGTGGCCGGCCGCGGCCCGGAGGGCGTCGACGAGCTGGTGCTCGTGGTCGGCGACGCGGCCGTCGGGTAGCCCCAGCCGGATCACATCGGGTGTAGGAGCGGAGCCGGTGGAGCTGACGCCGACCAGGCGGGACAGGGCGACGCGCTGCTCGCGTCGGCGGGTCCGGGCCAGGGATTCCGGGGCGAGCCCCGGGTAGGCGGCCTCGCCATCGGTCACGGCCACCACGGTGACGGCGGTGCCGGCGTCGAGCTGGTGGGCCAGGAGCCCGCCCATGATCAGGATCTCGTCGTCGGGATGGGGGACGACGAACACCGTGGGCCCGGCGATAGGCGGCGCCCAGGGGGTGGCCAACTCACGGGCGGTCGCCCACGTGAGCCGGCACGGCGTCGGCTTCGTCTGGTCGATCACCGAGCGAGCGATGAGTCCTTGGGCACGGCGAATGCCAACGAGTTGCCGTCGGGGTCCTGCACCATGATGACGTCCACCTGGTCGGTCCGGGTCGGTTCGGGGGGCGCCACGCCGATCGCCTGCAATTGGCGGGCGACGTCGTCGATGTCGGTCACCACCAGGGTGCAGGAACCGAAGCCGGCGCGTTCCGGAGACTCGTACAGCTGCAGCCCGCCGCCGCGCTCGAGTTGCCACTCGACCACCTCGTCCATGGGCTGGGAGCCGGGCCCCAGGAACTGGCTGTACCACTCCCGGGCCGAGTCGAGATTGCGGACGGGGATGCTGGCGAGGGCGTTGCTGGCGATCATCGTGCCGTTGCTACCCGTTCCCCGGCCCCGGCTAACGGGGAACACCGCGCCCCTGCCATCGGACGCCGGGCAGGACATCCGGGGAATTCCCGGCCTGGATGTATCCATCGCCGGGGTCGGGCCTCATGGGGGAGCGGAACCCATCCGTGCCGGGACCCTCCCCGGCGGGGACGTCCCGTCGATCCCATGAACCCACCGTACGCCGTATCTCTCCTCGCCCCGGATGCGTCCGCCGGCCCGCCGTGCCAAGCTCGTGGCACTGGGGTGGGCGGCCTCGGCCTCGGGCGCGCTCTCGAGGCGATCATGAGCAAGGGGAGCATGGGCATCGTGACGACGTCGGCAGGCAGGGATCCGCTTCTGGCCCGGGCGGGGGCACCGCCCGGACGGGCCGGACAGCTCGAACGGTTCGTCGATCTGGCGGCGTCGCTCGCCGTCGACGGGCCCGGCTTCCACCTGCTCGAAGCCCCGGCCGGCCTGGGCAAGACACACCTGCTGGAGGCGGCGGTGGATCGGCTGGCGGGAGAAGGCTTCCGCTGCGTCCGAGCGCCGTCGGAGCTGGGGCAGGAACCGTATCGCACCGCGGTGCGCCTGCTGGGCGAGCTCGGAGTGTCGGCGGGTGATCTGCTGGGCGGCCGGCGGGCGATCGAGAACCTGCTGTCCGATCGGGCCCAGGCCGATCTCGACGGTCTGCTCGGCCGCCTGGCCCAGTCCGCCCTCGACGCCACCCGCACCCATCCCACCGTCGTCGTCCTCGACGACCTCCACTGGATCGACCCGGCGTCGGCCGGCCTGGTCGACGCCCTGATCAAAGAGTTGGCGGTGGCCGTGCCACCGCCACCGGTGCTCCTCGCCCTGGCCTACCGGCCGATCGGGCCTGACGCCCCGGCGTCGGGCCTCGCCGCCCGGCTGGCGGGGGAGCGTCGTTGCCTGACGGAGGTACTGGAGCCGCTCGATGGTGCGGCCCTGTTCGAAGCGATCGAGCAACTGGTGCCGGCCACGCCCAGCCCCACCTACCAGGCCATGGTCCAGCGGGCCAGCAACGGCAACCCGCTGCGGATCCGGGCCGCGGTCGAGATCCTGCGGCGCCGCGGTGTGCCGCCCGGCATCGGGCCCGACGACCGGCGGGCCCAGGGAACGATCGACACGTGGTCGCCGTCAACCGATCCGGTGGTCAGCTGGATCGACGGGCTCGACCAGCCGGCCCAGCACGTGCTGGGTGCAGTGGCCATCCTGGCCGCCGAGTTCACCGCCGCCGAGGCCGCCGCCGTGAGCGGAGAGGCCAGGCCCCAGGTCGACGATGCCATCGATGCCGGCCACGCCGCCGGTCTGGTGGCCACCGACGGCACCCTCTACTGGTTCACCCACGCCGTCGTCCGCGACGAGCTCGTCCATCGTCTCCCGGTGAGCCGCCGGGCCCGGGCCCGGCAGCGGGCGGTCGCCTGGGAGCGGTCCCGGGCCGCCGTCGATCCCGCCGCCTCGGCCCGGGCGGCCGAGCACATCCTGCTCAGCGGCGGCTCCGAGAGCCCGAGCGACGGGGGCCACGTCGAGATCCTCGTCGCCGCCAGCGAATGGGCCTTCGGCACCGGGGCCTGGGCGGCGGCGGCCCGCTACGCCGAGGCCGCCATCGACGCCGCCCGCTTGGCCGGCGTCGAGCCGGCCGCGATGGCCGACCTGGAGCTGCTGGCGGCCGAGGCGCACCACTTCAACCACGACCTCGGCGCCACCCGGCGCCGGGCGGGGTCCCTGGCTGCCGCCGATCTCACCGCGCTCGATGACGCCACCCGGAGCCGCATCGTCCGCTTGGCGGTGCGGGCCGAGATGATGGCGAGCATCCAGATGGGTGGGGGCGACATCGACGTGTCGGCCCTGGTCGACTTCGTGGCCGCCACCACCGACGACCGGGAACGGGCCCAGGCCCTCCAGCTCCTGGCCGAGTGCGATCTGGCCGGCAACCATCTGGACGAGGCGCTGGTCCACGCCCGGGAGGGGCTGAGCCATGCCCTGCGTTCGGGCGATCAGCGCACGATCGGCCTGGCCTACGCCTCGGTGGGGTTCACCCACCTCACCCGGTCCGATCTGGGCCGGGCCGAAGACGCGTACCAGCAGATGCACCGCTCGGCGGCGGCCGCCGGCGACGGCTGGCTGGTGAGCGAGGCGCTGTCCCGGCTGCCGTTCATCTCACTGGTGGTGGGTGACCTCGACGAGACCGAGCAGCGCTCGATCCGGGCGGCCGACGCTGCGGTCACCCACCGTCAGTACGTGTCGGAGTGCCTGGCCGCCTGCACCCGGACGTCCGCTGCGCTGTTGCGGGGCGACCTGGCGGCCACCGAGCACCACGGCCGGCGGGCCCGGGCTGTCATGCACCGCTCCGGGTATCTGGGCGCCCTCCAGCACTTCTACCCGGCGTGGCTCCGGTCGTACCTGCTGACCGACGACGTGGCCGGGGCGGAGGCCCTGCTCGATCAGTGGCGGGCCGACGGCGGGGCCGAGGCGCCGCCCGCCCGCCGCTACGTGGAGCTGGTGAGCGGCCCCGGGGGTCGGGACCGGCGGCCGGGGTCGATCCCGTCGGCCCGCCTCCCGACCCAGTTCCGGGTGGGGTACGCCGCGCTGCAGATCGGGCTCGATCTCCAGGCTGGCGACACCGCCAATCTGGTGCCGCTGCTCGGGCTCATCGAGGAGGGGGTCGACCTCGGGCTGGTGTTCGCCATGAACTGGCCGGTGTGCCTGTTCCGGGTCCTGGGCGACGGCCATCTCGCCCTCGGCGCGCCGGCGCGGGCGGCCGACTACTACCGTCTCGCTGTCGAGCGGTGCGGCCGGGCCCGGGCCCGGACCGAGCTGGCCTTCGCCCTGGCCGGCTTGGCCACGATCGACGACCGGGCGGTGAGCGACGAGGAGCGCCGCCGGGCCGGCAGCGAGGCCTACCAGCTGGCGTCCCGACTGGGTCTGGCGGGGCTGGTGGCACCGGCCGCGCTGGCCACCCAGCAGGCCATCGACCTCGATGCCCACGCCGCCGACCCCGGATACCGCGTCGTGCTGGTCACCGACATCGTCGGCTCGACCCCGCTCAGCGTCGAGTTCGGCGACCGGGCCTATCACGAGGTCGTCATGCACCACCACCGGCTGGTACGGGCGGCGCTGGCCGACCACGGCGGTGTGGAGTTCAGCGAGGGGGGCGACTCGCTGTTCGCCTGGTTCGTCGATCAGGAACGGGCCGTCGCCTGCGCCGCCGACGTCCAGGCCCGCATGGCCGCCGCCCGCCTGGCCGGTACCGGGTGCCACGTGAGGATCGGCCTGGCCGGCGGGGTGCCCTTCGTCGACGACGGGCGGCCCTACGGGGCGGTGGTGAACCTGGCCGCCCGCATCTGCTCGGCCGCCGGGGCCGACCAGGTGCTCGTGTCCGAGCCCCTGGCCGCGGCGGCGCCGGGCGGGCTCGTCGCCCGCTCGATCGGCCCGGTCGAGCTGAAGGGCTTCCCGGGCCAGCGCCCGTTGTTCGCAGTCGTCTAGGCGGCCCGCTTCGGCTGGCTGTCATCAACACCAACCAACCGGAGGAACAATCGATGGGACTGGGACGGAACTGGAGCCAGGGCCACGGGGAGGAGTTCGCCATCTTGTCCCGTGCCTTCGAGTCGGCCGACGCAACCAAGATGGCGGCGTTCCGCGAGGCGTTGAAGGACGGCGAAGAGATCATGACGGCCCGGGCGATCCTGCACGAGGGACTGGGGCCGCTCACTCGCCGTAACAAGTTCGGCGAGGATCTGCCCGACTGGGACCCGTACGTGACCCAGTTCCGGTGGTACGACCCCCGGGCCAAGTTCTGGCTGCCGTCGCAATCGACGCCGCACCAGATCGATGCCGTCATGCGCCAGGCGCTGCTGGCGTGCTGTGACCTGTGGGAAAGGGGTTGCCGGGACATTCGCTTCTGCGGCATCTGCGAGCAGCAGCAGTTCAGGATCCGGTACAACACGATCGACGGCGACGACGGGGAACAGGCCCGATTCTGGGTCGAGGTGCCCGACCACTGGGCCAGCTATGACGTCACCGGGCGCGACGGCGACGATCGGGATGTCAGCTGGTTCCTCGCTGACTGGGGCGCGGACGCTCAGCCGGTCGGTGCAGCGGAGCGACATGGGAACGTGATGGGCCGGGAGCTACGGGAGGGCGACCCCGTCGACGCGGGCGCGTTCGACGTCGGGCCGATCGCCTACACCGTGATCGAATGGGTCGACGGGGCGAGCGGCGGGATCGTGCGCAAGCGGATCGCGGACCTGCCAATCCCCCCGACTGAGCAGCGCCGCATCGACCGGATGAACCGGCTCAATGAGACGTCGACCTGGACGATCAGGCCCGTGGCGGCAGCCGCTCCTGAGCCGGTGGCGGGTGCAATGCAGCCGGCGTTGCACGGCGCATCGGTTGAGGTGGTTCCTGATCCGCAAACGGCTATCGGCGCCGTCGCCCAGGGACGGTATGGGCGGCTGTTCCCTCAACTCACCTCCTCCGCGACGGAGGTGAGCGCGTTGCGGCGGGAGGTGGCGACGATTGCCGGCAGGATGCTCTCGGCCGATGCCGGCGCCGTACCCACGGCCAGCTACATCGACGCTGGCTACACCTTCCTCGGACAGTTCATCGACCATGACGTCACTTTCGATTCCGCTTCGTTGCTCCAACGGGCGATCGATCCCGAGTCGCTCGTCGACTACCGGACCCCGCGGCTCGACCTCGACTCCATCTACGGCGGCGGCCCCGCCCAGCAGCCCTACCTCTACGACGAGAAGGGTCGGTTCGTTCTGGGTGACAACATCTCGTTCGACCAGGCCTACCGACCGGACCTGGCCCGGACCAGGAGGGGCGTCGCCATCACGGTCGACCCTCGCAACGATCAGAACGCGATCCTGTCGCAGCTGACCGTGCTGTTCCTCCGGTTTCACAACGCCGTCGTCGACGGGCGTTACCCTCCGGGGCAAGCCCGCACGTTTGCTGAGGCTCAACAGCTGGTTCGGTGGCACTACCAGTGGCTACTGGTCCACCACTTCCTGCCGGCGGTGATCGGCGCCGACAAGACGGCGTCGTATCTGTGGGCGGCCGGCGACGAGCCCACGGGGCCTCAGGTGGTCCGGGCCCTGACCGGCGGTGGACTGAAGCTCAACCTGCTCGGGGGTCCGTGGGGCGTCTTCATGCCGGTCGAGTTCTCCGCTGCCGCCTTCCGCTTCGGCCATTCGCTGATTCTGCCGGGGTACCGAATGAACCGTGAGGGGCCGACCCTCCAGACCATCGAACGGCCCGGGCTCCTGGAGCGCCCTCAGTCGGCTGTGGACTGGCGCTTGTTCGTCCGAGGGCTGGCTGACGGTGAGTCGGTGCAACGCAGCGCTGCGCTTGATACCAAGCTGCTCCCGCAGCTGGGAGATCTGGGAGGGAAGGTCGGCCTGGTGCCGAACGACGACAAACCGGTGTCGCTGCCCGAGCGGACGCTTCACCGCGGACTCAACCTGAACCTGCCATCGGGCCAATCTGTGGCGCGAGAGCTGCGAGCGCAGGGGTACCGCGACGTGGAACCTCTCAACCGGGTGGCGATCGGCCTGGAGGACCTGTACGCGGCCGAGGAGACACCGTTGTGGTACTACATCCTGAAGGAGGCGGAGCTGACCCGCGGCGGCACCAGCCTGGGGCCGGTCGGAGGGACGCTGGTGGCCGAAGTACTGCTCGGCCTGCTCGTGCACGACGAGACGTCGTTCCTCCACGCCGGTTGGGCTCCGGAGGGCGGCGACTTCACGTTCGCCGACCTCGTGCGTGCCGCCGAGAGCTAGGTGGCAGGCGGGGCTGGGGTTGAGCGACCGCTGAGTCCCTCAGGGCAGGCGGTGGATGACGATCGGCAGCGCCGTGGTGCCGGCGGCGTCGCGGAGGCGGGCGGCGCCCACCGTCACGGTCCAGCCCGTGCGCATCGTGGTGGCGCACAACAGCACGGGGCCTGGCGGCAGCTCGGCGGCGGCGGTGGGATCGATGGTGATGGCGTCTTCCAGATGGGCGACCAGGGCCGCGCTCGACGCGTTCGGTGGGGAGGGGACCCGATCCGCTCCACCGGAAGGCGTCGACGAGCGGGAGACGGCCAACGGTGGCCAGATGGGCGGCGAGAGCCTGGTTGGCGGCGGCTTCCCCCGGTGGCGCCGGCGCCGGCACCACAGCCAGGGGACGCTCGGGCCACACCTTCGACCAGCGGCGCAGCGCCTCGACGGCCCCGTCGAGCAGCGGCGTCGGGATCGATCCGTGGCCGGCGCGGGCCAGGGCGGTGAGCTCGTCGCCCCAGGCGGCGTCGTCGGCGAAGGCCACGGCCCGGCCTTCAGCGATCCCGGCGATGCGGCCCTTGCGGCCGGGGCCGTTGGGCCACAGCTTGCGGGGCTCGATCACCACGTCGATCCCCCGGAGGTGGGCCTGGGCGGCCCGGAGGCGTTCGTCACCGGGGCGGGCGCCGGGGGACGGGAGGGTGCCGGTGCACACCGAGCACCGTCCGCAGGGCGCGGGCGAGGGGTCGTCGAGGGCCAGCTGGAGGTAGGCCATCAGGCAGCCCTGGCCTCGGGCGTAGCGGCGCATGAGATCGGCCTCGGCCCGGCGGGTGGCGGCCAGGGCGTCCCACTTGGCGTAGTCGTGTGTGTAAGGCGAGCCGGTCGCTTCCCAGGCCGAGCCGCTCTTGGCCACCACGCCGTCGACGGCGAGGATCTTGAGGAGGGTCTCCAGCCGGCCCCGGCGGATCCCGGTGGAGGATTCGAGCTCCACCACCGAGCGGGGCGGGCCGCCGGTCAGCGTGCGGAGGGTGGTGTCGACGTCGTCGGGATCGGGGATCGACGCCGTGGCGAAGTAGTCCCAGATGCGCTCGTCGGAGTCGGCCGAGAGGAGCACGGCATCGGCCCGCTCCACGGCCCGGCCGGCTCGTCCGATCTGCTGGTAGTAGGCGACGGGGGTGGCTGGTGAGCCGACGTGAAGGCAGAAGCCGAGGTCGGGTTTGTCGTAGCCCATGCCGAGGGCCGAGGTGGCCACGACCGCCTTCACCCGATTGTGGCGCAACTGCTCCTCCACCTCGATCCTCGTGTCGGCGTCGAGCTGGCCGGTATAGGCCTCCACCGCGTGGCCGCAGGAACGGAGGAAATCGGCGAGGCGGTTGGCCTCGGCCACGGTGAGGACGTAGACGATGCCGGAGCCGTCGAGGGTGTCGAGGGCGTCGGCCACCCAGGCGTAGCGTTCCAGCGGGGTGAGGCCGGGAACCACCGAAAGGCGCAGCGAGGTGCGGGCCAGGGTGCCCCGGAAGGTGACCGTTCCCGGGCCGAGCTGGCGTTCGATGTCGGCCGTGACCCGGCCGTTGGCAGTGGCCGTGGTGGCCAGGACCGAGGCGGTGGGTGTCGACAGCAGGGCCCGGGCCAGGCGCTGGTAGTCGGGGCGGAAGTCGAATCCCCAGTCGCTGATGCAGTGGGCCTCGTCGATGACCACGAGGCCGACGCGGGCCATGAGGTCGTCGAGGCGGGCAGCGAAGCGGGGGTTCCCGAGACGCTCGGGGGAGACGAGCAGCACGTCGAGCTCGTCGGCATCGAGGGCGGCGAACACGGGGTCCCAGTCGTCGAAGTTGGTGCTGTTGACGGTGGCGGCGTGCAGGCCGGCCCGGGTGGCGGCGGTCACCTGGTCTCGCATCAGCGCCAGCAGGGGCGACACCACCAGCGTGGGCCCGGCGCCGGCGGCCCGCAGCGCGGCGGTGGCGGCCCAGTACACGGCCGACTTGCCCCACCCGGTCGCCTGGACGACCAGCACCCGGGCGGCTGGGTCGACGATGGCGCCCACCGCCTCCACCTGGTCGTCCCGGGGCGTCGCGCCGGGGCCGGCCAGGCGGGCCAGCACGGCGCCGAGGTGGGCGGCGGCGCCGGTGGACGGAGTCTCGGGGTGGAGCGATGCCATACGGCCCTCTTCCGGAAAGGAGTGGGTCTTCCGGTGTAGCAGCAGCCTGTGACAGTTGTGGCCCCCGGTGGGGAACGCAGCGTTGGTGTTCCGCGAGGTCGCCGTTCGTGCCGGGCGCGGCTGGCCGGGGATCCTTGGAAGCGGCCGATCTGATGAAGCTGATCCTCCCTTGATCATCGCCGCCTGGGATCTCAGGCCGTCGGGTCGAGACGGACGGTGAGGGCCGTGGCCAGGATCCACAGGGGCAGCAGGAGCGTGCCGACGAAGCCGAGCGGCCCAAAGGGGGCCATGACGCCGATCACGATCGAGGCGAAGGCCAGCCACCGGGGGAGGGCGCCGGTGCGGAGCCCGGCGAGGCCCGTGCCGACGTAGGTGGCGATCATGGCCGCCATCAGGGGGAGGAACCCGGCATCGGCGACGGCGGCCACTGCCCGGATGGCCGACTCGTCGCCGACGTCAACGGCCTTCCACAGGGCGAAGTCGGTCACGGACCACGAGGCGATGGTGGCGGCCACGCCGGCGAACCCCAGGAGCGACACGTCGGCCAGCCAGGTCGGCGCCGAGGAGCGCAGGGCGTTGCGGAGCGCGGCCCCGAAGAACAGCAGCAGGCCCACGAAGGCCATGGCGACGTAGCTGGCCACCTGGATGGCGCGCTCGCTCTGGTCGTAGGCGCCGGTGATCGTGGCCAGGTCGGTGTTGTAGGCCACGTCGGACCCCATGGCGAACATCACCACGTAGACGACGAGGACGACGGCGGCCAGCACCACCAGGGTCTGGCGCCGGGGTGAATCGTCGGTGACGGCACCGGTGGCGGGCGAGGGGTGGATCACGGTGTTGCTCATGGCTGGGCTCCCTTGGTCGGGGTGGATCGGGTACCCCTCCAGCCTCCGCCCGCCGGGGGGCGGCCCGCATCGGTGGCATCCCAGCACTTCTTGTCCGGGCTAGCCCTGACGCACGACCGGGTCCCGCCCTGCGAGAATCTCTCCATGACGAAGCGACGAGCGCTGATGTTGGGCTCGATCATCCTGGCCGTCGAGGCCGTCACCGTTGTCGTGATGGCGGTGGCCGACCGCCGGTTGGTGACGACCGGACGGGGCGACGTCATCATCACCCTCGGCGATCCGGCGGCATGGTTGCTGCTGATCGCCGCCGTGGCGGCCGCCGGTGTCGGTTGCGTGGTGGCGGTCCAGCAGCCTCGACACCCGGTCGGCTGGTTGTTCCTGGGGTTGTCGGTGGCGATGCTGGCGTCGGGCGCGGTGGACGAGTGGTACGCCTTCTCCTCGGTGGGGGCGGGCACCCTCCCCGGCGGCGACATCGCGGCCACGATCGGCGACCGGATCTTCATCCCCTGGTTCACCGCCGTGGCCCTCGTCCTGCTGCTCACCCCGACCGGGCGGTACCTGTCGCCCCGCTGGCGCCTGGTCGGTCGCACCACGATCGTGGCATCGGGGCTCGGGGTCGGCCTGGGGATCATCGGTGACGGGCCGCTCGAGTCCTATCCCGGCGCCCGCAACCCGTTCACCATCGCCGCCCTCAATCCGGCGGCCCGGGTCGGCGGCCTGATCATGGTGCTGATCGTCGGCGCCTGCCTGCTGGCGGGGGCGGCCAGCCTGGTGGTGCGGTTCCGGCGGGCGGCCGGCGACGAGCGCCGCCAGCTGCTGTGGCTGCTCCTGGCCGTGGTGCCGTTGCCGGTCTTCGTGGTGGCCTCGTTCGTCGCCGCCTCCCGGGATGAGCAATGGCTGACGTTGGTGACCGCCGCCGCCTTCCTGACGGCGATCCCGGTGGCGGCCGGGCTGTCGGTGGCGCGCTACCGGCTGTACGACGTCGAGCGGGTGGTGGCCCTGACGCTCACCTACTCCCTGTTGACGGCGGTCCTGATGGGCCTGTACGTCGGTCTCGTGTGGGCTGGCGCCCAGTTGAGCCGGGGCTGGGCCCCGTCGCCGGTGGCGGCGGCCACGGTTGGGGCGGTGACGGCGGCACTTCTGGCGGCGCCACTGCGGCGGGGGTTGCAGGACCGCCTCGACCGCCGGTTCAACCGCCGGTCGTACGACGCCCGGCGGGTGGTGGCCGACGGGTTGGCGGTGGAGCAGGCCGGCATCGACGTCGAGGCGTTGCTGCGCCACGCCACCGGCGATCCCGATCTGACCGTGGCCTTCCCCGGGCCGGACGGGATGTGGCTGCGGGCCGACGGTGCGCCGGCCGACGCCGTCGACGCCGCCGTCGAGGTGGCCCGGGGCGGTCGGGTCGTGGCCCGCATCGGCTACGACGCGGAGCGGACCGGTGACGCAACGATGCGCCAGCTGGCCGGCCTCGTCGCCAGCGAGCTCGACAACACCCGGCTCCGTTCGGAGTTGGCGGCCAAGGTGGCCGAGGTGGAGGAGTCGCGGCGGCGCATCGCCCGGGCCCAGCGGGACGAGCGGCGGCGGATCGAGCGGGACCTGCACGACGGGGCGCAGCAGAGCCTGCTGGCTCTGGCCTTCCGCCTGCAGGCGGCGGCGCTGAGTGGCGAACCCGACGCACTGCAGGCTGCCCTGCGGGACGGGGCCAGCGATGCTGGGGCCGCCGCCCGGGAGCTCCGGGCGTTGGCCAACGGGCTCCATCCCCAGGCCCTGACCGAAGGTGGGCTGCCGGCCGTACTCGACGACCTGGCCCGCAGCTCTCCCGTGGCCATCAGGGTCAGCGCCGAGGTCGACCGGGTGGAGCCCGGTGTCGAGTTCACCACCTGGCTCGTCATCGCCGAGGCGGTCGTGAACGCCCAGAAGCACTCGGGGGCGGGCCTCATCACGATCGACGTCAACCGTGACCAGCAACTGCTGCGGTTCCGGGTGGCCGACGACGGGCGAGGTGGAGCCGACGTCACCAGCAACGGGCTGCTGGGTCTGGTCGACCGGGTCGATGCGGCCCGGGGCGTGGTCACCGTCACCACCGGCGCCGACGGCACCGTGATCGAGGGGGCCCTCCCGTGCGCGTCGTGATCGCCGACGATTCGGGCCTGCTGCGCGACGGCATCACGAGCCTGCTCACCGCAGCCGGCATCGAGGTCGTCGGCGCCGTGGGCGACGCCGAGGGTCTGGTCATCCTCGTGGACGAGGCGACGCCCGACGCGGCCGTCGTCGACATCCGGATGCCGCCGACCTACACCCACGAAGGGGCGCAGGCGGCGTCGCAGCTCCGGGTCCGCCATCCGAACCTCGGGATCCTCCTCCTCTCGCAATCGCTGGAGAGCCGGTACGTCGCCGACCTGGCCCGGACCTCGCCGCAGCGCTTCGGCTACCTCCTCAAGGACACAGTGGTGGGTGCCGGCGTGCTGGTGGAGGCGCTGCACACGATCGTGGGCGGCGGCACCGTGCTCGACCCGGAGGTCGTCGGTCATCTCCTCGGGCGGCAGTCGCTGGCCGATCAGCTGGCCCGGCTGACGCCCCGGGAGCGGGAGGTGCTCGATCTCATGGCCCAGGGGTTGTCGAACGCCGCCATCGCCGACCGATTCGTCCTCGACCCCCGGACCGTCGAGACCCACATTGCCCGGATCTTCACCAAGCTCGACCTTCCGCCCTCCCGGGACGACAACCGGCGGGTGCGGGCCGTGCTCACGTGGCTACGGGCGTGAAACCCGGAGGGAACCGACCGTTGGCAGGGGACGATGCCAACACCGGCGAGGTCCCAGATCGAGCCGGCCCGGTGACGCCGGTCGATGCTGCGAACGACCCGGGTGCTGAGCCTCAGAGCCCGAGATGGAGACGCAGCGCATCATCGAGCGCCATCAGGTCGGCAGCGGCCAACGCTCCGATCCGGGCGCCGATGCGTTCAACCGCAACCGACCGGATCTGCTCGGCTTGGGCCTTGGAGTCTCGGGGGAGACCTGTCCGCTCGGCCGGCAGCAGCACCTGGAACGGGTAGACCCGCGCCGTGTTCGAGGTCAGGGGAACGACGGTGACGACGCCTCGGCCCAGCCGGTTGGCCGTTGCGTTGGCGCCATCGTTGCTCACGATCAGCGCCGGCCGGCGCTTGTTCGACTCCGCCCCCCGTACCGGTCCGAGATCCACCCACCGGATCTCGCCCCGACGCATCAGGACAGACCGTCGGCGAGCACCGTGTCCCAGAGCTCGCCGTCGTCACCGGCCACCCACTCGGCCCAGGCGTCCTCGTAGGCCGCTCCCAGCTCCGACGCCCGGAGCAGACGCACCGCCTTCCGCAGGGCGGCCGACCGGGACTCGAGGCCCTGGGTCCGAGCGTAGGCATCGAGATACTCGACGTCTTCGTCGGGCAGGCTGATACTGACCTTCACACCATCAAACTACCACGGGTAGCAAGGCGGTACTACCGGCGATCTGTCGGACTAGATGACGGTTGTGACCACGACCACGACGACACCTACAACTGCGGCCACAGCCCCCACTGCAGCGGCAACGGCGGCGAAGGCGCCAACCATCCATCCAATGTCGTCGTCATCGTCGTCCATGCCGTTGCCCTTCGAGTTGGTTCGCTAGCAGAGTCGTCCGGAGCATAGTGGGCTCGACGGGTGAACGGGTTCGCCGACCGTCCGGCGGCCCCGGACCATCGTGGCGGTTCTCGCTGTGGTGGTGGCCCTGTTGACGCTGTCCACACCGGCGTCCGCTGCCTACCCTGCCTCGCTCCCGGATTTCTCGCATCCCGGTACACCGCACAATCCTCTCCTGAGCCCGGCCAGTGGTGCCGACAGCCGCCCCCTGCTGGTCATCGTCGCCGACTTCAGCGACGTGACCGAGGGCGTGAGCGCAGCCCAGGCGCAGACGCGCTACTTCGGCACCGCCTTCGGCAGCGTGAACAACTACTACACCTCGGAGTCCTTCAACCGTTTCAGCTTCAGCCCCGCCACCGAGACACAGGGCACGGCCAGCGACGGCGTCGTCGTCGCCATCGCCGCCGATCAGTGGGTCGACTTCTCGGGCTTCGACACCAACAACGACAACACGGTGGACGAGACCGAGTTGGCCGTCGTGGTGATGACCGACACCGGAGACGGGTACGGGTCAAATCCCGGCTCCGCTGGTACCGGGACGATCGTGGCCACCTTCTGCTCGTAGCTCGGTGCTCGTAGTTCAGTGCTCGTAGCTCAGTGCTCGTAACTCGGTGCTCCTGGTTCGGTGCCCGACGTGTAGGCGGCGTGCCCGACCGGTTGGCGCGCCGTCATACGTCGAGGCGGAATTTCCCGTCGCCGAGGTTGACCAGCCGGCCGGCGGTGGGCTCGGGGAAATGGGTGCCGATGACGAGGGCGCCCGACTCGGCCCAGCGGGCGAACGCTTCGCGTCGGCTGGCTCGTGACTGGCTTTGGTCGCTGTCCACCACGGCGGCGAGCTCGGGGTCGGCGATCTGCATCGGCGAGTGCACCATGTCGCCGGTGATGACGGCCCGTTGGCCGGCCGACTCGACGATGAGCGAGATGTGCCCGGGGGTGTGTCCCGGGGTCGACTCGAACCACACGTTGTCGCTGATCCGGTGGTCGACGGCCACGAGGTCGGCCAGGCCGGCGTCGTGGATCGGGGCCACCGAGTCGCCGAACACGTCGTCGCCGAAGAGGTCGGGGGTGGACTTCCAGTGCTCGAACTCGGGCCGGGCGAACAGGTAGCGGGCGTTGGTGAACGTCGGGACCCACTTGCCGTCGACGAGGCGGGTGTTCCAGCCGACGTGGTCGACGTGGAGGTGGGTGCAGACGACCTCGGTGATCGACTCGGGCGGGTAGCCGGCGGCGGTGAGGTCGTCCAGGAACGGGAGCTGGAGGTTGTTCCAGTCGGGGCTGTGACGCGGCTTGTCGTTGCCGACGCAGGTGTCGACCGCGATGCGATGCCCGCCCACGTCGACCACGAGGCACTGGATGCGCAGAAGGAGAAAGCCTTCGTCGGTGACGAAATGGGGGCGGAGCCACCCTGCGGCCTCGGCCCGAGCCAGCACGTCCTGCTTGCTCACGCCCTCGAACAGGAACCTCGGTGAGGTCGGAGCCTGGCTCTCGAGAATCGAGGTGATCGTCGCCTCGCCGACCTTCCACTGCAGCATGCCCGTGCGCCTCCTCCGGCCGATCGAGGCTCGATTGCTCGATCCGTGTCCTCTGGCTGTCGGCCGCTCACGCTAGTGCCCGGCGCCGGTGGGCATGGAACTGGAGAGGGTGAGGCGTCCGGACCTGGCTTACTGTCTGTCCCATGAGCCGTTCGCAGGGGTCCGTGGAGAGGCGACGGATGCGAATCGGATTGTTCCATCCGAACGCCCGCTCGATCCACGCCATGTCACCCGAGATGCTGGCCCGCTGTGCCGATCCGCTCGACATCGACGCTCAGGTTGCGATGGCCCGTGCCGCTGAGGACGCCGGCCTCGACTACCTGTTCATGGCCGATGCGTGGGGCCGCTACGGGCCCCGGTCGACGGCCATGGGTCTGCAGGATCCGATCCTGCTGCCGCCGATTCTGGCCGCGGCGCTGGTGCCGGTGACCTCGCGCATCGGGCTGATCACCACCGTCCACACCAGCTACTTCTCGCCGCTGGTGGTGGCCCGCATGGGCGCCGCGCTCGACGCGCTCAGCCGGGGCCGGTGGGGCATCAACGTGGTGACGGGGGCGGGGATGGCCGAGGACCTGTTGGTGCAGAGCGGCGCCGAGCCCACCCACGACGGGCGGTACGAGCGGGCCGAGGAGTTCGTCGAGGTGCTGGAGCGGGCGTGGTCTGGCCGGCCCTTCGAGTTCCACGGGTCGCATTTCGACCTGGCCGGAGATCTGGTGGGGCCGCCCACCGTGCAACAGCCCCGCCCCCTGGTGGTCAGCGCCGGGGCGTCGGTTGCCGGCCAGCGGTTCGCCGGGCGTTACAGCGACCTGGTGTTCATGCCCGGGCGCACCCCGCTCGAGACCTGTCGGGAGCGGATGGACGGCATCCGGACCGAGGCCGAGCGGGCCGGGCGGAGCGGCGACGACGTGCGCCTCCAGATGCACGCCAGCATCGTAGTGCGGGCCACTGGGACGGAGGCGAGCGAGTTCGCCGACGAGTTGGCGGCCGGTGTCGATGTCGAGGCGGTGGTTGAGTACCTGGCCGGCATCCGCAGCAACATCTCCACCTACGATGACATCTACGCCGAGATGGGCGAGCTGCAGCTCCGCCAGATCGGTTCGGTCGCCGGGGCCCGCCAGATCGTCGGCGACCCATGCGAGGTCGCCGACCAGATCGAGCTGCTCCACACCGAGTTCGGTTGCGACGGGATAGCGATCACGCTCCCGCTGTGGCAACCACACGAGGTCCGACGGGTGGGTGAGCTGCTGTTGCCCGAGCTGGAGCGCCGCGGCCTGTGGGTCCGCCGAGGCGCCCGGTCCGGCACCTGGTAGGGGACCGGTTGACGTCGATGCTGTTGGCCTCGCCTTTGATCGAGGATCCCGCCGGGATCAGGGAGCGAGCAGCCGATCGACCGTGTCGAGGAGCATGCGGCGCTGACCGGCGGCGGTGAACGCCGGCTCGGTGGCGAGCCGGCCGAGAAAGCCGTCGACTACGAGCAGCACCCAGCTGGTCAGCGTCGGGGCCGAGACGTCGGTTCGCACCTCGCCGGTCTGCTGGGCCCGACGGATCCAGACGCGCAGGCTACGGCGCTGCGCCTCGTCGTCGGCGGCGAGGGCGGTGGCGATGGCGGGTTCGGTCATCACCGCGCCAACCGCACGGACGAAGCCCGGCAATCGTGGATCGCTGAGGTCGTCGGCGGTGTGGCGCACCCAGTCGCGCACCACCTGCGCGGCGTCGGACCGGCTGGTCTGGGCGGCGAACCAGTCGCTGGTCTCCTGGGTGCCGTAGTTCAGGATCGCCAGCAGGAGGGCCGCTTTCGTCGGAAAGTAGTGGAAGAACGTGCCCGACCCGATGCCGGCCTGACGGCAGATCCTCGCCGTCGTGGCGCCGTCGTACCCGAGCTCGGCGAAACAGGTGAGCCCGGCGTCGATGATGGCGAGCCGACGCTGCCTGTGCTTCTCGGGATCAACCGTGCGGGCCACGGCTCCGGCCTCCTCTCCGCCCTTTTACTAGAGCAGCCACTCGGGTATTGTAGTGGGTATGCCCACCGACGCCACTGACGCCACCGTGGCTCGACCCCGCCGGCGGTGGCCGGTGCTCGGTGTGCTGCTCGGTGCTCCGGTCTCGGCCGAGCTGGTACAGGGCTACCTCGATGTCACGGGCGACCTCGCCGGGTCGCTCTTCCTGGTCGCCTTCCTGGCCCCGTTGTACGGCGGTGCAGCCTTGCTGATCCGCGAGTTGGCGGTCCGCACCGGGCGCGGCTGGCCGGGGATCCTGGCAGTGTCGTGGGCCTTCGGCCTCGCGATGCCCGGACTGGTCGACCTCTCGCTCTTCACCGAGCACCGCCCGGATGTGAGCGGGTGGGATGAGCTGTGGTCGCCCACGGCGGCTGGTGGCGTGAGCTGGCATCCGGCCTTCACCTGGTCGGCGGCCCACGTCGTGATGAGCATCGGGGTACCGCTGGCGCTGCTCGACGCCCTCGCCCCCGCCACCCGTGGCCGCTCGCTGCTGGGGCGGAAGGGCATCGCCGGCCTGGCCGTCTCCTGCGTCGGGGTGGCGGCTCTGATCCGCAGTGACGCGGGCCCGGGCTCGGCGCCGACACCGCAGCAGACCGCAGGTGTGCTCGTGGCGGTCGGTCTGCTGGTAGCGCTGGCGCTGTCTCGGGCCGGCCGGCCGATGGGGAGCGGGGGTGACGGGTGTCGCGTGTCGACCGCTTCGGTGGGCCTCGCCGGCCTGGCCGGATTCGCCGTGATGGCGTCCCTCGACTTCCCCCCTCCCACCTGGGCCGGCCTCGGGTTGGCGGTGGCCTTGACCCTCGGACTCGGCGGCGCCGTCGTCTGCGCCGCCCGCTCCCGCCCCTGGGGGACGGTGCCCGTGACGGCCCTGGCCTGCGGGGCGCTGGTGGAGCGGGCCCTGGTCGGCTCCCTCAGCCCGCTCCCACCTGGTGTCGGCCTTGCCGGCAAGCTGGTGCAGGCGGCGATCGTGCTCGCGGGCGTGGTGGCCATCTCCGTTCTGGCGGTGCGCCGCGCCGCCGCCGATGGAAGCCGGCGGCTGGAGGTGACGGTCTAGTGCCCCAGCCTCAGATCTGGACGCTCGACCATGACGGCCACTCCCATGTGGTGGAGATCACCGACGCTGGCCTGGGCCGGCGGATCATCTGGCGTCGTGACGACGACGAGGTGCCCGGCAAGAAGACCGGCCCCGCCAGCAGACCGGTGTCGAGTTGGGTGTGGGCAGAGTCGGCGTCGAGGACGGCGACGAGCAGGTCCACGTGGCCGAGACCCTCGAAATGGCCTCTCGCTCGGTCGGCTATTTGCGGGCCGGGATCAGCCAGCGGCCCTGCTCCAGCTCGTCGGCAATGGCGGCGGCGATCGGCTGGCCGGTGTGGTCCTCGTAGAAGCTGAAGCCGGGTGACGGGTTCACCTCCAGCACGCACCACCGCCCGTCGGGGCGGCGCCGCAGGTCGACGCCCGACAGCACGAGGCCGAGCGCCGCAGTGACCTCGAGCAGGGTGGCGGCCAGGCCGCCGGGCAGGTCGCAGGGCGCCATCGTGACACTGTGCCCCGATCGGGCGGCGTACCGGTAGTCGGTGGCGTCGGACCGGATCTCGGTTGCGAACCAACGCTGGCCCACCACATGGACCCGCACGTCGACACCGTCGACGAGCTCCTGGAGTTGCACCGGGCCCGAGGTGACCCGGTCGAGCCGCTCGGCGTCGCCCGGGCCGAGTGCGCCCACCACACTGCGAATGCCCGACACCGACTTGTACACCACCCGGCCGTGCCGGTCGAGGAAGGACCGGGCCGCGGCTGGATCGGTGGTCACCAGCGTGTCGGGACCGGCCAGCCCATGGCCGGCCAGCCAGTGCAGTTGATAGGGCTTGGACCAGTTCGACCGGCCGGCCGCGGGCCGGTTCACCACCCGGGCCGGAGACAGCGAGGCCGTAGCGCTCAGCGCCTCCACCGCCCGTCCTGCGGCTTCGGCGCCGCTGCCGGTGGGCCGCAGGTACATGCCCGCCAGATCGGCGACGTCCCACCGCCGCGAGCCCCAGCCCAACCAGCCGGCTACCGGGGCCTCGGGCCGGGCGGTGATCTGCAGGTCGAAGCGCAGCTCCTCGACGGCCGCTGGGTGGAGGTGGACCACTTCCACGTCGCGCTCGGCCAGGGCGTCGAGTACAGCCGCCAGCGGGGGGTCGTCGCCGCTTCCCCATACCACGATCATGGACCGGCCCGCCCCAGGGCCGAGGCCAGGGCGGCGGTCGCCGCCGCACTCGGTGCCGCCCGGGTGGTGACCGTGACCAGGCGGCCCCGGCCGTCGAACGCCAACGTGGCCCAGGGCAGCGCCAGGTCGCGGGCCAGGACCTCGGCCCCCCGGCGGCAGCGGGCGCTGGCGTCACCGGTGGCGACGCCGTCGACCACCTCGGCCAGTCGGCGGACGGGGGCCCGGCGTCGGCCGTCGGGTGACGCTTCGGTGGTGAGGCGGATGGGCGCCACGGTGAGGCCGGCGCCGGCAGCGGCCCCGAGCCAGCGCTCGGGACGCAGCGTCTCGTCACCGATACCTCCGTCCACCACGGGCGGCGCCACCCGGGCGGCCGTGGTGGCCAGCACGTGCACCAGGAAGGCATGGGCCTCGGCCGCAAGGTAGGCCCGATCATCGGCGTGGATGTGGGCCAGCTCGTCGCGGAGCACTGTGGCCCGGCGGAGGAAGACCCCCGTGATGTCGCGGTCGTCCACCACCCGGCCCGACACCACCCACCGCCGGGTGCCGGTGCCGCTCGGCCATACCCAGCCGGTAGTGGTGAGATCTTCGGCTGAGCACAGGCCGGCGTCGGGCCAGGCGGCAGCGAGCGCCACCGCCACCGGATCGTGCCGACTCCCCACCACCACGATCACGGCGGCGGTTGGCGGTCAGCGTCGTCCTCGCCGCCCGCTGCTCCTCCCGCCCCCCTCCGGGCCCCGTTGGCCTTCTTGACCGTGGCTTTCCTGGCCGTGGCTTTCTTGGCCGTGGCTTTCTTGGCCGGGGCTTTTTTGGCCGTGGCTTTCTTGGTCGCCGGCTGTGCCGGGGGTGGGGCGTCCTGGTCGAGGTCGGCCAAGGCGTTGCGCAGCGACCCGTCGTCGCGAAGGTCGAGCCGGCCGCCGGAGCGGGAGACGCTGTGGATCAGGTCGTGTATCCGCTCGGCCTCATCGGACACGATCCGTTCGGTTCGCACGTCGTCGTCGCCGAAGACCCGCTTCTCCGACGAGCCCTCCCCACCCTCGATGGCCTCCGGCACGACCGCTTCGGTGACCAGGGGCTCGGGTAGACCGACATCTGGCCGCTCCTCAGGCTCGATGAAGGCGCGGGCCAGCTGGGCGCCCATCTCGTCGGAGGCCGCGGTCACCGCCCGCACCACGGTGGCCCACTCCTCGTCCAGGCGCTGGAAGACATCCAGGTTTTCTCGCGCCCCCTTCACGTCGATGATGTCGGGCACCGGCTTGATCTGGAGATCCCGGATCTCCTTGATCTGCTCCAGGATCTCCAGCTTCTCCTTGATCTCCAACTTCAGCTCCTTGGTCCACTTCTGGCTCACTGACACCGGGAAGGGCTCGGAGGCGATGCCGTTGGCGATAACCCGGAGGCGGTAGGAACCGAGGGGCACCGAACCGGGCACCGTCACCGTGCACCGGTGGATCACGGTGCCGGTCTGGAGGCCCATGGTCGAGAACCCCGAGGTGCGCAGGTAGTGGACGGCGAAGGAGGTGGTGGACTCCAACCGGACGACGGGGTAGTTCGTGGCCTGGGTGGCGTCGTTGCCGTAGTAGGACGATTGGCTGAGCCCGTTGATCTGGCGGCCGGCCAGGGTGAACCGGCGGCCGGGGCGCACCGTGGCGGGACAGCTGGTGATGGTGGGGCGCCACACAGGGTCGGGGGCGAGGTCAGGGGTGTAGAGGTCGACCGTGGAGCTGTACGACGTGTACATCACCTGGCCGGTGGGGAGCACCAGCATGCGGCCGATGTAGGCCGTTTTGGCGGACGTGGCGGCGGCCGGGGCGGCGCTGATCGAGTTGGCGGCCGGGTCGTATTCGAAGAAGAACGTCGGGGGGTTGAACCGCGCCGGGTTGGTGATCGGGCCCACGCTGAACAGCACCTTGCCGTTGGGTAGCAGGGCGGCGGGGGCGTCCACCGCGCCGAGGGGCTGGCCGGGGTTGACCTCGGGGACTGAGGGGCCCCGGGCCCACGTGCCGGCCTGGTTGGCGATCGGCGGAGGGGTGTAGAGGGCCGTGAAGCTGGTGGCACCGATCACGAACAGGCGCCCGTCGGGGAGCAGCACCGAGGCCCCGATCTCGGAGATCCCGTCCACCAGGTTGTCGGGCGTGCTCCCGGCCGCGACCCAGGTGTCGGCGGCGATGATGTACTTCTCGGCGTTGGGCGGGTTGGAGCAGTCGACGGCGTGGATCGAGCCGTCGGGCAGGAGCGACCAGCTCTCCTCGCTCACCGTGTTGATCTTGTCGGCGGCCGCGGTCCATGTGTTGGTGGCCGGGTCGTAGATGGCGGTTCGGCGCGACAGCACCTCACCCACGATGAAGCGGCCGTCGGGCAGCACGCAGCCGGGGGCGTCGCCGATGCGCTGCCATCCGGCCGGTGTGGGCAGGGTGGTCCAGGTGTTGGCCACGGGGTCGTACATCTCGGCGTTGACCAGCCAGATCATGGCGCCGTTGTCGTACTCGCCGCCCACCACGATGACCCGGCCGTCCCTCAGCACGCCGGAGGCGTAGTAGAGCGGCGCGTGCACGCTGTCGGCGGCCGTGGTCCAGGTGCCGTTGCTGTAGTCGCCGTTGCCGTCGGGGCTGTAGCGGTACCATTTGTTGGTGCTCACCCCCTGGGCCAGCACCGTGCCGTCGGTCAACAGCAGCATCGTGGCGACCGACGCCGGTGGGGCGTTGGCGATCGTGGACCAGGTCCCTGCCATGGCGTATCCCTCCCGCCTCGGGGCCTGCGGCGGCGGAGCCCCCCGGCTCCGACGGATTCTCCCTGCGAGGCCTGGCCAACCTACCCCTGCAGCAGGACACCCGGTGGAAGATTTCCAGGTCGGCCGCGGCGCCCGTGTATCCACGAGGTCGTTGGAGCGGCTCCTTCCGACAGCTGGATCTGATCCTGCAGGTGCGCTTCCACCGCAGCGATCACCAGAATATTGGCGCGACGGACAACAGACGGGTGGTCTACAGGCCGTCGATTCTGGTGAAGTCGGGATCGCGCTTGTCGATGAACGCGGCGACCGCCTCGCTGTTGGCTGGCGCTCCGATGAGCTCGGCATAGGCCGCGACCTCGCGCCGGTGGGCGGCGAGCGCGTTGTCCCGCCGCCCGCTGTCGAGCATGAGACGCTTCGTGGCCACGAGCGATGGGATGGGATTGGCGGCCACCTCGGCGGCCACCTCGGCCGTCTCCTCCTCGAGCCGGTCGGCGGCGCACACCTTCCACACCAGGCCCATGGCGAGGCACTCCTGGGCATCGAACCAGCGCCCCGACAGCAGGACGTAGGCCGCTGCCTGCCAACCCATCCGGTCTGCGAAGGTGAAGCTGGAACCGGCCTCGGGGGCCAGTCCGAGCTGGGGAAACGGGGTGCGCAGGCGGGCGGTATCGGCCATCAACACCAGGTCGCAATGGGCCAGGATGGTCATGCCGATCCCGACGCCCAGACCGTTGACCGCGGCGATGAGGGGTTTGGGGAAGCCGGCGACGACCTCGAGCATCGACGGGAACTGGTGGGGTTCTGCTCCGTCTTCGTGGCTGGCCAGCATCTCGGTGAGGTCTTGCCCGGCGCAGAACGCCCGGCCGTTGCCGGTCAGCACCACGACGGCCACGCCAGGGGCGGTCGCGGCATCGCTCAGCGCGTCGCGCAGCGCGGCGAACAGGGCGTTGTTCATGGCGTTCAACGCGTCCGGCCGGTTCATCCGCAAGACCCGCACCCGGCCGCGATCCTCGATCTGCAGCACCATGAGATCAGCCCCGGGTCTCGCCGCCGGCCTCAGGCACTGAGGACGACGACGGCCCGGCCCGGCGTGGTCTTCTGGCCCGACTCGGTCTCGGTCCAGACCTCCACCTCCACCAGCTTCTGGCCGTTCTCCTCCCGCTTATCGGCCACCACGCCCTTGGCCTGCCATTGGGTGCCCTGGAGATCCATACCCCGGTACTGGCAGGCGACCGACTTGACCCAGCCGCTGGCCCCAACCCAGTCGGAGACCACCTGTCCGAGCGTCGACCATTTCATCCGGCCGTGGACGATGTTGTCGCCGATCTGCTGGGCCTGCTCGAAGGACTGGTCCCAGTGGAGGGGGTTGAAATCGCCCGATCCGGCGCAGTACAGCACCAGCTGGGCCCGATCAGGGGCCTTGGTGATCGGCGGGAGCTCGTCGCCCACATTGACCTCGTTGAACATCGGCATGGTCGCTCGTCTCCTCAGTAGTAGATGGCCTGGCCGTAGGTCCGCATCACGACGTCCCCGGAGTCCTGCTCGGTGAAGGTCTGCTCGCTGGTGACGACGAGCATCTTGCCCAGCCCCTTCGATTCCTTGACCTCCAGCTTGGAGATCTTGGAGGTCATGAACAATCGGTCGCCGGCCTTCAGGGGGCGCTCGTAGTGGACCTCGGTGCCTCCGTCGAGCAGGCCTTTGAGGCCGTGGCGGATCGACGGCCCGGTGTTGCGGGGCCCGCTGAAGGTGGGGTCGGATTGGCCCGGGATGAACACCGGCGTGCCCAGGTAGCAGGGCGGGGCGGGGAGGCTGTCGTGCCCGGCGGCGTTGGCAGCGTCGAGGTCGTAGTACCGGGGGTCGCTGTAACCGACTCCCCGGGCGAAGGCCCGAACGCTGGTGGTCGTGAGCTCGACCGGCCAGGGCTCGCTCTCCACGCCGACCGTGGCCAGCATCTCGTCGGTCAGCTCGAACTCAGCTGCCATCGCACTCCCTTGTGTCGTCGTGGTTTGGGGCCCCGTTTTAGCGCACGGACCCGGGCCCGGCACGTCCGGACCACGGTCGCCCCGCGCCGATCCGGTCGATGGCCCGCCGTCGCACGTCGAGGCCGAGCTCGTAAGCCAGCTGGGCGGCCGTCGTCGGGAGCGCAAGAAGGGAGTGGGGCGAGACCCGGAACGCTTCGGTGAGCGACCCGACCTGCTCCTTGTGGGCCAACTGCGCCTGTCGTGGGTGGTTCATGGGGTCCAGGGGAGGTTGGGGCCGAGGCCGCCTCGGTCGAGCATGATCATGGTGATGAAGCTGGTGGGGTTGTGGAAGCCGTTGGCGTTGCGGCGGATCCGGCCGATGACGGAGTTGTTAGCTTCTGCGATGCCGTTGGTGAAGCCCCATTCGATGGTGGCCTCGATCGAGTCTCGGTAGCGGCGGATCGTGCGGGCCAGGCGGACGAAGGGTTCGAGGCGGCACCGGGAGGCGTAGTGGATCCAGTCGTCCAGGGCCCGGCGGGCTTGACGAATCGGCATCCGGAAGATGTCGGCCAGTTCCTCTTTCAGTAGCCATCCCCGGAACAGGCGCCGGTTGGTGGTTTTCAGCTCGCGGATGGTGTCCCGCTGGGCGACGGTGAGGTTGGCCCAGTTCCGCAGCAGGGGCCACCGCAGACCCTTGACCGCCTTGGCTGCGGCCTTGCCGGTGAGGCGGCGCCACAGGTCCAGGCGGACCTCGTCCAAGGCCTTGGTGGCCCATTGCATCACGTGGAAGGTGTCGAGGCAGATCTCGGCGTTGGGGGCCCGGCGGGCGACCACAGCCCGGATCCATTCGGCCCCATCGGTGGTCACGATCTCCAGTTCAGCGGCCCGCTGGGGGGCCCAGGGCGTCGAAGAAGGCGTTGACGGTGGCTTTGGAGCGGCCCTCGGTGACACACCACCTTGCCGGTGAACGGGTCGGACACGACCGTCAGGTACCGCTGCCCCTTCTTCGATTTCACCTCGTCGATCGCCACTGCAATCAGCCCCTCCAACAGGTCGACCCGGTCCATGTCCTCGGCCAGCAACCGGGTACACATCCCATCAACGGCCCGCCAGGTCAACCCGTACCGGCGGGCGGCGCTGGCCTTGTTCGACCGGACAGCGTCATGGACCACCACGTCTTCGAACGCCCGGGTGAACACGGTGTCGTGCCGGGCCCACGGCACCGCCGCCACCGTCGGCCCACACCCCCCGCAGTTCACCCGAGGCGCGAGTCGCTCTCCCCAGGAATCGGGCCGTAGACAAGCCGGAACCCTAGGAACAGAGCGGCGTGCGCTCGCGGATGACCTCACCCCCCAACCCACGACAGGCACGCAGGTGCCACAACTTGGCTGTCACCAGCCCGACCAGCAGCCACAGGCTCAGCGCCGTAGAAGAAGCACCACCAGAATTATGATCAGTATGAGGACCACGACGCCGCCACCGATGTACATGTGCTCTCCCTGTTCGAGTGGGCCAGAGCTGCCCCGTCACGGCTCTCTTCAAACGCCTACTCCCGAAACCCAAAGCGGCGCGCTGCTAACCACAATTTTCTCGTCCGGTTGGCTGCCGGGGTTCCCGGGGTTCACGCAACGTGGCGGGTGAGGGTGTCGGTCCGGTCGACGGCTGCCATGAGGGTGGGGGTCCAGGGCTAGTTGGTGTCGAGGTGGAGGGCCCGTCCGGCGGGGGTGGCTCGGCCGGCGATGTGGAGCAGCCGTTGGCGGATCGTCTTGGGGGCGGCGGCCTTCGAACAGCCAGAAACCCTAGGAACAGAGCGGCGTGCGCTCGCGGATGACCTCACCCTCAACCCACGACAGGCGCGCGGGCGCCCTCCTTGTGGTGTGACCCCGTGTTGGGCGATGGTGGGTGGGAGCGACATGCACCATGGGGGGATGCAGATGACAACAGGGCTGGTGTTCCACGAACGGTACCTGTGGCACGACACGGGTAACGGTTGGGTGGTGCCCAACGACGGGGTGGTGCTCCAGCCCTACGAGCATCCGGAGAATCCCGAGACCAAACGGCGCATGCTGAACCTGTGGCGGGCCTGTGGCCTGCTCGGCCAGCTGGTCGAGATCGCTCCCCGGCCGGCCAGCGTGGCTGAGGTGCTGCGGGTCCACACCGCCGAGCATCACGACCGCATCCGCGAGCTGTCGGCCACCGGGGGCGGCGACGCCGGCGGCCTCACCCCCTTCGGTCTCGGCAGCTACGAAATCGCCCTGTTGGCCGCCGGCGGCTGCATCGCCGCCGTCGACGCCGTGCTCGATGGCGTGGCCGACAACGTCTACGCCCTGGTGCGCCCGCCCGGGCATCATGCCATCGCCGCTTCCGGCATGGGCTTCTGTCTGTTCAACAACGCCGCCATCGCCGTGGAGCACGCCCGCCAGGCCCGGGGCCTGACCCGGGTGGCCATGGTCGACTGGGACGTCCACCACGGCAACGGCCAGCAGGACACGTTCTACCGCGACCCTGGCGTGCTGACGATCTCACTGCATCAGGACCTGTGCTTCCCGCCCGAGTCCGGGTACCTCACCGAGAACGGGGCCGGGCCGGGGGAGGGATTCAACCTCAACATCCCGCTTCCCCCCGGTTCGGGGCACGGCGCCTATGTGGCCGCCTACGAGCGGGTGGCGATCGAGGCCCTGCGGCGCTTCGAGCCGGAATTGATCATCGCCCCCTCCGGGTTCGACGGTGGGGTGTTCGACCCCCTGGGCCGCATGATGGCCTGGAGCGAGACGTTCCGGGCCATGGCCCGCATGCTGAAGGGGGCGGCCGACGAGCTGTGCGGGGGGCGCTTGGTGCTCACCCACGAGGGTGGCTACTCGGCGCCCTACGTGCCGTTCATGGGCCTGGCGGTGATGGAGGAGCTGTCGGGTATCGACAGCGGGGTGAGTGACCCCTACGCCTTCTTCGCCGGCACGTTGGGTGGCCAGGAGCTCCAACCCCACCAGGACGCCGTGATCGCCGAAGCTGAAAAGCTGCTCGACCGGATCAGCCGTTGAGCGGCAACTCGTTGAGCGCGGTCGGTGGAGACGCCCCGGCCCCCTACCAGCGGCACCGTTGGGAGGTCCGCCGGTGACGAAGCGAGGTCCGCAACCCGGGGTGAGGGGCGTGATTTAAAGCGGGGTTGATACGGGCTCGCCCATTCGGCTCCGCTGGTCCTCCAGGCCCGTGGCTTCGCTCGTGGTGTGTGCGACACCGAGTGGCGGGTGAGGCAGTGGCCGCCGCCCCACCCACTGGCAGCTATTCGACGAGTGACTTCCAGAAGGTGACCTTGTGATCACCGGGGCCGTAGAACTCGCGAACGCGGGCTTCTTCAACGAACTGGTGCTGTTGATAGAAGGCTCGTGCCCGCTTGTAGCCATCTGTGGACGACGTGTCCACGATGAGAGTTCGGGCCGCACGCTCACCACGAGCTCGGAGCTCGCCTTCCACCGCTGACATCAGCATCGAGCCAGCACCTGTCCCGTGAGCGGAGGGTGCGGTGGCGAGGAAGTAGAGGTTCCACATCCGATCTGAGAACGGCTCGGGTGCGTAGTAGGCAGCAGCCACGACCTGTTGGCCGTCGGTTGCCACCAGCCATCGGTGCTCGCTCAGCTCGCCGGCGAAGAAGCCGGAGAGCATGTCGTCGAAGTCGCCCATGTCCTGGGGCTCGAACATGTTGTTGTCCAAGGCGAGCGACATGATGGAGTTCGCGTCAGCTGGTTGGGCGACGCGGTAGGTGAAGTCCTTCAACATGATCCCTTCGAGAGACGGGGGACGGGGCGAGGCGCCTGGTCAACTCGCCGCCGGGTGCGGCGAAGAAAGCTGCCCGCAGGTTCGAACGAAGGCGCCCGTTGGTCGGCGGGCGCACGGTTCAGGCTGAAGTGGCCTCGTCGACACAGACCCATCCGGGTTCCGGCGATAGATACCGCCTGGCGGAGCCGAGAAGAAATCACGTTCCGGATCTGCTCGGGTTGGTGTCCCTTGCCGTGTGGCTGCGTGGTCACGGCCGAACCTCGCCGCCTGTCTGTCGGCAGCTGGACATTACATGAGTGAGAGTCGATTCGAGGTAAGCAGGGCGTTCGTCCGTGGCCGTTCAGGCCCGTGCGCCCGTGCGTTACGAGTTGGCTCCCATATTGGCTCCCAGCACGTCGGGGTGGGGCTGCTCCGAGTCCTCCGTGGAATGGTGTCGGCTGGCGTCGTGGCGTTCCCCCCGGCGTAAAGGTAAGTTGACGGTGTGGGTCCCGTGGTGCTCGATAGCGCACGCAACCACGGGGTCAGCGACGATGACATGCGCCACGCCTACCGTAACCCTGTTCGAGTCCTCGCTCTCGACGACCTGACCCATGCTGATCGGGCCGGACAACGCCGGTCGGCTCTTGGAGATCGGGGTGGCTGTTGGCAATGGGGTCGAGTTCATCGTGCACGCCATGCTCGCTCGCGACCGGTTCCCCAGGTGACCACCATGCCCCGATCGATTCAGGACATCCTCGATCACGCCGCTGACCTGGCTCGGCGGTTCGAGGACTACGAACCAGACCCGGCCGACGAGCGCCCGGTCGAGGAGTACCTCCTCCAGCGAGCCGTCCTGGCCCGGGCCCGGAGCGAGCAGCAGATCGTGGATGCTGTCGTGGCCGCCCGTGCTGCGGGACTGTCGTGGCAGAGGATCGGGGGCATCCTTGGAACCTCAGCTCAGGCTGTCCAGCAACGCTACGGCGCCGTCGTCGAACCGGCCCGAAGGCCAACTGCTCCTGGGTGACCTTCCGCCGGCCTGTTTCAGATAGAGCTGGTACTCGTGGATCTTCTGGCTGAGTTCCTCGAAAGCCGAGAGAGACACGTCGAGGGCGTAGTAGAAGGCGGCTTGGGCCCCGATGAAGAACTCGACCGAGCTCGGTTCCGGGCGACCGGCCGGATCGGTGGGCCAGTAGTACAGCTCGGCCGCCCGTTGGGCGGAGTCTCGGGTTGGTGGAGGCGGGGGACGGAACGCGGTGACGTCGCCGAGCACGAGGGGGTTCCATCGGCCGATCATGATCTGAAAGGCTTCGTCGACGGGGAGTACGGGATATGAGCCGTCACCGCCAGGATAGGGCTCATCGGGTGGTCCCGGGTAGGGGGCGCCGAAGCCATCGGCATCGATCAGCACCGCCACCTTCGACGCCACTTGGGTGCCGAGGTTGAACCCGGCGTCGAAGTCGGACGGAAACTCGACTCCGGCCGCGGTGCGGGCTCGAGCGTGCTCCCGGGCCTTGGCGGCCAGCTCAGCGGCAGCTTCAGCGTAAATGTGTCAGGACACCGGCGTTGGCACCGGCGGCGGCCCGGGTGCTCACTCGGTGCGACGGACTATCGGGGAGGGCGATGCCCCGGGGAGAGGGCGGCCCTGGTCGCCGGGACGCTTCCGGCCGTAGGTCTGCTTGGCGGCCCAGGTGGCGATGGTGGCGTCGTAGATCGCCAGGTTGACGTAGGCCGCCACCAGCGACGTGTCGGGCGCCGGGTTCTTCACGGCCAGTCGCATGCTGATGTGGTTCCAGCGGAAGCCGGGCGACCCGGCATCCCAGAACGAAACAGGTCGCGGGTGGCTTCGCTGCGGTCAGCCACCGCTCGCCGTACCGCCTCCATCTCACGCTGCGCAGCGCGACCCTTCGGGGGCGGCGGCACCGCGATCTCTGTGTATGACGAAAGCACCCACGTCCTCCACCTCCCGGCTTCCGGCTCCACCTCCGCCGACCTGGCGGCCTCCCCGGGTTCGCTTGCGCCGGCAACAGCTGATCGGCCCCCGACCAGCGCCACCGCCCCGGCTGCGCCGACCGCCTTCAGCGTGGCCCCGACGATCGATCGCCGAGCCGGCCCCGTCATCCATGCTGCGTCCCCCTGCAGTCCCGCCGAGTCGATCCCGGCCGGGTTCCTCCCAGTCTCCCGGGCGACGGTTTCAGTCGGCTTCAGCCGGACCCGGACGCCTCGGTGACTACCGGTTCGTCGACGTCACGCCACAACAGTTCGTGGACGATGTAGGGCTCATCGAATCCCTTGAGCTCGGCGGTCAGTGGGGCGGCGAAGCGTATGTCGGTCCGGCCGGCGGCTATCTCCCGGACCACGAAGCTGGCCAGAATCTGGGCGCCCGTTGCCAGGTTGGCGATACGGGCGGCGAGGTTGACGTGCCGGCCGAACAGGTCGCCGTCGCCCGAGACGATGGCCTCGCCAGTGTGGATGCCCATGCGGATCCGCAGATCGAGGTCGGCGCTCCGACTCAGCCCCTGCTGTACGATCGATGGCGAATCGGAGGGCCCGACCGACGCTGGGGAACGTGAGAAAGAATCCGTCGCCGATCGATTTCACCTCGCGGCCACCCTGGATATCGGTATGGCGCCGGATCAGGGCGTTGTGTCGTTCGAGGAGGGCGAACCACGACCGGTCACCCATCCGTTCGGCTTGCTCGGTGGACGCCTCGATGTCGGAGAACACCATCGTCAAGGTTTCGCTTTCACCTTGGCCGGGGCCGTCGTCGCCGTTATCGGTAAGGCTGTCGGCCAGAACATCGATCGAGGTCGACCTGAGCTCGGTCGTCCCGAAGGTCGGTGGCCCGGCCGGGCTCGGCGGAACCATCGCCGGTGGACTGGGCGCGGAACCTGAGGGCAATCTCAGTGTCGCCGATCCGGTAACGGGCCGGCTCGTCGACTACTTCAGGGCCGGAGAGCAGTTTGTTGTTGCTGAGGGTGCCGTTGGTCGAGCCGAGGTCGGCGACCTCGACCGCCCCGCCCCGGCGCCGCAGGCGGAGGTGCCGGCGGGAAACCTCGGAGTCGGCCAGCAGTAACCCCTCGCAATCACGGCCGATGACGAGTTCGTCGTTCAAGAGGATCGTGAGTGTCTGTCGACCAGGTTGCCGCACGGTGACCACGATCTCGTCATGCTCCCCAGCCACAGCTCCCCTTCGCCCAACCGTGCCGTTGTCTCCCGGTTCGGAACGGCCAGCCTACCGGTAGAGGTCAGGCGGGCAAGGGTCTGTGCCGGCTGGCCAGCGGATCCCTGGGTGGGGCAGTTCAGGAGCTGAGGAAGGAACGGTCCCCGACCACGCCCCCGGCCTCCCGGACTCGCCGGGCCAGCGCCCCGAGCATCGCCGCCGACAGGGCAGGCAGATCCCGGAGCAGGACCTTGAACATGCGGGCGCTGAGAGCGAGTACCACACCATCGCTGGCCGCGGTCACGGTGGCGGCCCGTTCCGCTGGGTCGAGTAGGGCAAGCTCGCCGAACCAGTCGCCCGGATCGAGGTGACCCACGAGTGTTCCATCCCGGATGATCTCAGCGGTCCCCTCCACGAGGAGGAAGAAGGCGTCGCCCCGGTCGCCCTGGCGGACAAGGTCGGTCCCCTGGCGGAACTCGATGCGATCCCCGTGACGGGCCACGATCCGAAGATCGCTTCGGGTGCAGCGGGCGAAGAGGTCGACCGTGGCGAGCTGACGGACGATGTCGTTCTGGTTGGTCGTCATGCTGTGTCCAGTTTGCTATCGGGAGTGGATCGTGGGGAAAGCTCCACCGGTTCGGTCTCCCACAGCCCGTATCGGAGGTGGGCTCGGCGGAGTGGTCCGGGCGCCCACCAGTTCGCCCGCCCGGCCAATCGGATGAAGGCTGGCATCAGGGTGGCCCGGATGAGGAAGGCGTCGATCAGGACGGCGAGGGCCAGCCCGAGACCGAAGAGCTTCACGATCGCGACCCCTGACGTGGCGATCGACAGGAACACGATGGCCATCAGGACGGCGGCTGCGGTCACGAGCCGACCTGAGCGGGCCAGGCCGCAGACGACGGCCTGCTTGTCGTCGCCGGTGAGGTCACGCGCCTCCTGGATGCGGGCCAGGATGAAGACCTCGTAGTCCATCGACAAGCCGAAGGCCACGCAGAACATGAGGATCGGCGTGAACACGTCGAGCTGGCCGGTGGTGGTGATGCCGAGCGGCCCGGCGAGGTGGCCCTGCTGGAAGACCCAGACCAGCGCACCGAAGGTTGCCGTGAGGCTCAGCAGATTGAGGGCCAGGGCTTTGAGCGGGAGGAGCAGGCTGCCGGTCATGGCGAACAGCAGGAGCAATGTGGTGACGGCGACGATGCCGATCGCCAGCGGCACCCGGCGGGCCACGGCGTCCACCGAGTCGACGACCACTGCGGTGGTACCGGTCACCTCGATCCGCGGGTCGAGATGCCGGATCCGTTCCACCAGTAGCCGAGCTTCGGATGAGTCGGGTTCATGCCAGGAGATGACGTTGAACCAGGTGCCGTCGCCGGGGCCGGCCCGGAACCGTTCACTGTAGGCGGTAGGCGGAATCGAGAGGCCGGTGCCGGAGAACCCGTGGATCGAGTCGACACGATGCACGCCGGGCAGCGACAGCAACGCCACTTCCATGGCGGTCACCGCCTCGTCGTCAGCGGCCGAGATCCACGGGGTGACGACCGAGATGGGGGTGAAGTTCACCAGGTAGAAATCGCTGCGCAGCGCGTCAGCCCCTCGCCTGGCGTCAGCGCCGGCGGTAGGACGCGATCGTCGATGCGGCCGGGGGCCAAGGTCCGGAACGGGAGTCCGGCGGCCAGGAGCAGCGCCGTGACGGCCAGGGCCCAGGGCCACGGGTGGCGCGTCACCCGCTGGGCCTGAGCGGTCCAGAAGCCGATCCCAGCCGGTGGCCGCTCGCGGCCAAGCCGATGCCCGTAGCGGACCAGTAGGGCGGGGACGACCACGACGGTGACCCCGGCGGCCACGGCCACCACGGCAATGCCGGCGTAGGCGAAGGAGCGGAGGTAGGGAAACGGGAACACCAGCAGGGCCAACAGCGACAGACTGACGGTGAGGGCACTGAAGACCACGGTCCGGCCCGCCGTGCCGACGGCGCGGGCCACCGCCGCCTCGACTGATCGCCCGGACCCACGTTCCTCCCGGAAGCGGGCCACGAGCAGAAGGCTGTAGTCGATCGACAGCCCGAGGCCGAGCGCGGTGGTGAGGTTGAGGGCGAAGACCGACACCGTCGTGAGTGAGGCCAGCGCCCGGAGCACGGTGAAGGTGGCGAGCACGGTCAGCAGGGCCACAACGAGGGGAATGGCGGCGGCCCGCCAACCCCGAAAGACCAGCAACAGGCCGACCAGCGTGAGCGGGGCGGCGATCAGCTCGGCCCGCAGCAGGTCGGCCTCGGCCTGGTCGGCTGCCTCCCGGCTCACCTCGGCGGCGCCGGTGGGAGTGAGCGTGAAGGTACGAGCCTCGGTCGTCGTACAGCTGGCCGAGCTCTTCGACGGTGGCCCGTTGGTCGTCCTCGTCGCCAGCCAGCCGCAGAGCGATCACCGCCTTGTCACCGTCGTGTGACACGAGCGGGTTCGCTACATCGTCGGGCAGCTCCCCGATCGTCCAGGGGGAGACCACGTCGATGACGCCGTCCACGGCCTCCAGAGTACTGACGAGCTGGAGCCCGGCTGCAGTGTTGATCCCGTCGAGCACATTCCCCTGCGTGGCGGTAGCCACGATGACCTGATTGGGAGCGGCAGTGTCGAACACCTCGTCGAGGCGGGCGAAAGCCCGGGTCGACTCGGCTCCGGGGTCGACGAACCCGCCGACGGACAAGCTGTGGCGCACCGGGCCCCCAGCCAGAACCAGCACCGGCACGGCTACCAACGCCCCGGTCAGGATGAGCTGGTGTCGCCGCACGGCGGCGCGGGCCAGGCCTCGCATCATCATCTGCTTCCCCCCTGGTCGGTTCGGCGGCTGGGCCGTCGTCAGGTGGCCTTCGGCGGCGGATCGTGGTTGGCTGCCCGGCGGCGGTCGGCATGCGGCGCAGAACGGCCAAGGCCGGGGGAAGTCGGTCAGCAGGGTGTTGATCTCCGGCTCGACATGACCGCCACCCACTGATGGTCGGCGATGACCGTCGCCGACTGGCGGGCGGCGGGTCGGCCGAGGCGGCCAGCAGGGACAGCTCGCCGTAGTGGTCGCCGGGGGCGAGGGAGGCGATGGGTTCATCGCCGATCAGGACGGTGGCCGTTCCGTCGACTGAGCACGCCGAGTTCGCGTCGGCCCGATCCTTCGACCGTGAGGCGGGCGCCAGCCCGCACCTTGACGGGCGTGGCCAGCTGGTCGAGACGGGCTCGCTCCCGCTTGGTGCAGCCGGCGAAGATCGCAGCGGTCGAGATGCTGTGGTTGCTGGTCATGATGTGATCCACCCCCTGTGACGGCCCGGCCTCTGCCGGGCGTCTGGCCAGCATGCGCTCGGCCAAAGGCCAGGTCTGCGGCCCGGGCGCAAACCGGGTGGGTATCCGTACTCTCCGAGCAGGCCGACCGGGACGATCAGTGTTCGGCGCGATGGCGGAGCTTGGGCAGATCGAGCAGAGCGATGACCTTGCCCCGGTTCTCGACCCAGCCGAGGTCCCGTAGCGTTCGCAGCGACCTCACCACCGCTTCCCGAGACAGGCCAGACCAGGAGGCGAGGTCGGTTTGGCTGAGGGGCGACACGAGCTGGATGACTCCGTCACCGTTGTCTTCGCCGTACCGTTCGGCCAGTTCCACCAGCCGGGCGCAGAGGCGTTGGAGCGAGTCGCCGGTTCCGAACTCCAACTGACGGCGGTCGCTGTCCCGGAGACGGGCGGCCAGGACGAGCGCCAGCCGGTAGAGGACGGCGGGATGTTCGATCAGGAAGCGGGTGAAGCTGTCCTTGGGGATGACGAGGATCTCGACATCGGTCAGGGTCTGCACCGTGGCCGATCTCCGGCCGCCGTCGAGCGACGCGATCTCACCGATGAGCGCGCCGGGGCCGAGGACACCGAGGATCACCTCGTGCCCGTCGGTGGCGACCACGCCGGCCTTCACCAGACCGCCCATGAGCACCACCGCTTCATGGGCGACGTCGCCCTCGATGAACAACGTCGTGCCTTTGGCGTACCGGCGACGGGTTCCCTGCTCGAACAGGGCCGACTGGACGCTTCGGGCACGCTGGCCAGAAAGGTGTCGGTCGGCTCCGGTGGGATGGACATGACGGCCAATCATGTCACGGTCGGTGGTCCGGTTCCTCCGCGATTCGGCGGTCGCGATCCACCGAGCGGTTCTTGGCCTGGTCGGCGACTCTGAAGACCGATTGAAACAACGATTCGTATGCTCGGTGGTATGGGGGACGACCGAACGTTGATCCGGGTGCTGGGGCCTGTCGTGGTCGACAACAGCCCAAGTGGGGAGCCGCTGAACCCGCGGCTGCGTCGGCTCCTGGCCCGCCTGGCCGTGCGCCGGGGTGAGACCGTGCCGGAAACGGCGCTCATCGACGCGCTGTGGGACGAAGGCGAGCTGCCAGCGAACCCAACGCGCAGCCTGCAGACCTACGTGTCACGGTTGCGGTCGCAGCTGGGCGCCGGGTCGATCGAGCGGGTGGCCGCCGGCTACCGGCTGGTCGATCGGCGGTTGGTGTCGACGCCGGTCACTTCGACGGTCTTCTGGCCCAGGCTCGGCAGGCGCGAGATCGAGCCGACGATCGTTCGGCCGTGGATGCACTGGATCGTGCACTGGCGTTGTGGCAGGGGCCGGCGCTGGGAGATCTGGCCGATGCGTCGTGGGCGGTGGCGGAAGCCCACCGGCTCGACGAGCTACGAATCGACGCCCAGGAGCAACGGGCCGAGCTGTTGTTGGGGTTGAACGACGTCGACGGTGAGCTGGTCGCCGGGTTGGACCGATTGGCCCGTGACCACCCATATCGGGAGGGTCCCACCCGGGTCTTGATGCTGGCGCTGGCCCACCAGGGCCGTCAGGCCGAGGCGCTGGCCGCGTTCGCCCGCCACCGCCGGCTCCTGGCCACCGATCTCGGCCTGGAGCCGTCCGCCGATCTCTGCCGGCTGGAGGCGCAGGTCCTCACCGACGGTGCGGGCGCTGTCGCCGGGCTGGTCCGGGGCCGGCCCCTTCGGGGCTACCAGATCATCGAGCGGTTGGGTGAGGGGGCGTTCTCGATTGTCTATCGAGGGGCGCAGCCGTCGGTCGGTCGAGAGGTCGCCATCAAGCAGATCCGGGCCGAGTTGGCCAACCGGCCCGAGTTCATCCGCCGCTTCGAGACCGAGGCCCACCTGGTGGCCCGTCTCGAGCACCCCCACATCGTGCCCCTCTACGATTTCTGGCGGGAACCCGACTCGGCCTATCTGGTGATGCGCCTGCTACGGGGCGGCAGTCTTGAATCGGCGCTCCGAAGCGGCCCGTGGGACCTCGACCGGACGCTGGCCATGACGGAGGACATCGGTCGTGCGCTGTCCGTCGCCCATCGTGGCGGCGTGGTTCACCGTGATGTGAAGCCAGCCAACATCCTGCTCGACGACGATGGAGCGGCCTACCTCACCGACTTCGGCATTGCCCTGGACGCGGCGGAGGCCGCCGATCCTGAGGCCGCCCTGTCGGCTGGTTCGCCGGCCTACGCCTCACCGGAGCAGCTCCGCCGCCAGCCGGTCGGCCCGGCGGCCGACGTGCATGGTCTGGCCATCGCGGTCTACGAGTCGCTGACCGGGCAATTGCCGTTCCCCGATGAACCGACGCAGGCGGCCCTGCTGCAGCGCCAGCTGCACGATCCGATCCCATCGGTCCGCCAGGCCCGCCCTGACCTGCCGGCGGCCCTGGATGGGGTGTTGGCCCAGGCCACGGCGAAAGCCCCCGAGGATCGGTTCCAGTCGATCGAGGAGTTTCTCACGGCATTGCGCCAATCAACCGGCGACCGCCTGTCGGCCGCGACCCCGAGGCGGGTCGGGGTCGGCACTGCGGTGTCGGGCGAGGCCCGCAATCCCTACAAGGGGCTCCGCTCGTTCGAGGAGGGCGATGCTGGCGACTTCGCCGGCCGTTCCCGGCTCGTCGATCAGCTCGTCGAGGCGCTGCGGGACAACCGGCTGGTCGCGGTTGTCGGCCCGTCGGGATCGGGCAAGAGCTCGGTCGTCCATGCCGGTCTGGTGCCAGCCGTGCGAGGAGGTGGGGTGGCTGGGTCGGACCGGTGGTTCGTCACCACGCTCCTGCCCGGGCCCCGACCGTTCGAGGAGCTGGAGACGGCGCTGCTCCGGGTGGCCAGCGAACGGCCCCCGGATCTGCTCGGCGTGCTGACGTCGGGTCCCCGCGGGATCGCCCGGGGTATCCGTCAGGTGGTACCGCTGGAGGATGCGCAGATCCTGTTGGTGATCGACCAGTTCGAGGAGCTGTTCACCCTCGCCCCTTCGGAGGAGTGCACCCGGTTCCTCGAGGCGTTGGCTGTGGCCGTCACCGAGGAGCGACCCCGGCTCCGGGTCGTGCTCACCCTGCGGGCCGATTTCTACGATCGGCCGCTGCGCCATGACGCCATCGGTCGCCTGGTGAAGGAGGCGACCGTCGCCGTCCTGCCCTTGGCGGCCGATGAGCTGGACCATGCCATCGTCGATCCGGCCCACGGCGTCGGCACCGAGTTCGAGCCGGGTCTGGTCTCGGAGATCGTGGCTGATGTCGCCGACCACCCCGGGGCGCTACCGATGCTGCAGTACGCGCTTACCGAGCTGTGGGAGCGGCGGGTCTCCGACATGATGACCCGGACGGCCTACCGTCAGCTCGGTGGCGTGTCGGGGGCTCTGGCCCGCAGGGCCGAAGAGCTGTACAGCCAGTCGGATCCCGAGGAGCAGGTCGCGATCCGGCGGCTGTTCGGTCGTCTGGTGAATCTCGGCGAGGGGACGGGCGACACCCGCCGCCGGGTCCAACGGGCCGAGCTCGGCGACGGTCCCGTCGACGCCGTGATCGACCAGTTCGGCCGAGCCCGACTGCTCTCGTTCGACCGGGATCCGGCGACCCGGGAGCCGACCATCGAAGTGGCCCACGAAGCCCTGATCCGGGAGTGGCCGCGGCTGCGGGAGTGGCTCGACGAAGACCGTGACGGTCTGCGGCTTCATCGTCACCTGACGGGGGCGGTGGCGGGCTGGATAGCGGCCCAACGGGATCAGGGTGAGCTCTACCGAGGCGCCCGGTTGGAGGCCGCCTCGGACTGGGCCAGCGTGCATGCCGCCGACCTGAATCCGGAAGAGCGTGACTTCCTGGCGGCCAGCGAGCAGGAGGCTCGGCGGACGAGGGACAAGGAACGCCGCCAGGTACGGCGTCTGCGGGGCGCACTGGCGGGCGTGGCCGTCGTGGCCGCTCTGGCGGTGATCGCCGGGGCTCTGGCCCTGGTTCAGCAACGCCGGGCCGACGACGCCGCCGCTACGGCCGAGACGAGGCGACTGGTGGCCGACGCCGCCGCGCTGGTGGATCAAAACCGAGACGTCGCTCTGCTCATGGCGGTCGAGGCGTATCGGCGGGAGCCCGGCCCTGAGAACCCTCAGCGGACTCCAACGGGTGCTCTCGTCCACTGGTTCCTACCTGGGTCGGATCGGCGATGATGGCGCGATTCTGGGCGGAGGTTGGCTCGAAGACGGCCGGATCGTGGGGGTAACGGCCGATGAGGTCCGCTACTACGACTCGGAGACCCAGGCCCTCACCGGCACGGTGGCGCTCGACGCCGGGCCAAAGCAGTCGTTGTTCAATCGGGTGGCGCTGGACATCGACGGTGACGGTGTCGTCGTTGGAACCGATGGCGGCGAGGTGGTCCTGGTGCAGGGCGGTGATCGCCGTCAATTGGCAGGGGGTGCCGATCCCGTAGCGGTGGTGTCCTATGCCGCTGACCAGGGGCTCGTAGCAGTCGGCGATACCGCCGGCGTGGTACATCTCGTCAACTCGGCAACAGGACGAGAGCGGTGGGCGACGGATGTGATGGTTGAAGACTCCTTCGCCGAAGTGGTCGGACCGGAGCGCTGGGCTGCTCTGGGAGATCTCCAGGATGTGCTGGTCAGCGTCGAGGGTTACGCCTTTCGCACCGGCCCGCTGTTCGTCGAAGTGCTCGATGGCGGCGACGTGCTGGTTGGCGCCGGGCCGTATCTTCGACGCCTCGATTCCACGAGTGGCGCCATCGAGGCTGAGTTCCTGCTGGACTACGCCCGGATTCCCGGGCAGCCGGCGACCCCCCGGGTAGCCAAGGGCGTGACGGTGGCGCCTGACGGCCGGTTCGAGGTCCTGGCTGGCGGCGTGGCCTTGGCCGACGTCGACCCAACACTCAGCACGGCCATTTGGGCCGATATCCCGACCGGCCGGGCGGCCGGTGTCCAGACCACATCGATCGTGCTCGATTCCTCCGGCGTGCCCTGGGTCGGCCTGGACAACGGGCAGCTGACCCGAGGCACCACTGAGGTCGCGGCCACGGGGGAACCGATCCCGATCGGGTTGGCCACCATCCGGTCGGTGGCCGTCGCCCCGGAAGGGGGAGCGGTGCTGGCAGCGGGTGACGGGGGGATGGTGCTGTGGTCCACCGACGGGCACCAGCTCCTGGCCTCGGCGGCGCCCCGAGGCGGCAACGACGAGAGTTTCATCTCCGCCGATGGCCGCCAACTCATCACCATGTCCAACCAGGCTGGCCTCGACGCTGTCTTGTACGAGGCCCTCGGTGACGGATGGACCCCGCAAGATACCCAGGGGATGGATCTGAGCCTCGGTTACTGGAACGACTCCGATCCACTCAACCGGTGGCTGTTTTCGTTCGTTCCGGACGGAACGCTCACCCAGATCGACCGGAACACGCTGAAACCCACCGGTGTCGTGCTCGAGTCGGTGCTCGGCGAGGTCTACAGTCCGGACGGCCGGCTGCACGCCATTGTGACATTTGGCGGGGAGCTCATTGTCTACGACGCCGTCACCAACGAGGCGGTGTCGCCAGAGATCGATCTTTCGGTGTGGGACGGCGATGCAGGCCTTGGGGGCGGATCCATCCTGACATTCGACCCGGCCCGGGACCTCCTGCTCGTGGGTTCGCGGTCGGGGACGGCGGTCGTGTTCGACACCGGCGACTGGTCGGTGGCCAGGGTGATCGAACCCGGCGATGACGGTGGCGGCGGCGTGGTCGTCGGTGGCTACAGCCGGGACGGCTCGATCCTCGTCACCCGCGGGGTCGGCGGAGCCATCACCGTGCGGGACCCGGCGACCTTCGCCGTGCGGCGCCTCATCGAAGGGGGCGATAGCGCAGCCGAGGGCGCCACCAGGGACAACTACATCAGCGCCGACAACGAGTATCTGCTGACGGTGCGAGATGATGCGCCCCGGCTCTGGCATTTGCCCACCGCAACCCTGATCGGCACCTTTCCCCAAGGGGCTGGCGCAGTCGCCTCGGGCAACGACATGGGCGATGAGCTGCGGCTCGTGACGATCGTGGGCGACCACGCCCTCGTCTGGAACCTCGATCCGACGACGTGGCCGGGGGTGGCCTGCCAAGCCGCCGGGCGTAACTTCACCATCGACGAGTGGGAGCAGTTCGGCCCCGCATCCGAGCCCTATCACGCAACCTGCCCTCAGTGGCCCGTTGCGGGCTGAGGGTGTCCCACTTCGTGGTGGACCCAGCTCAGGCGCCCTTGAACGAGCTGACCCAGCATCTGCAGCGGCTGGGTCGACAGCGGATGCTGGAACCGGGCGAGCGCCTGTTCGCCCAGGGGGGCGATGACCACGGCATCGCGGTGGTGCTCGTCGGCGAACTGTCGGTGACGATTGCGACGGCGGCCGGTGAGATCGAAGTCGGCCGCTGCCGCCCCGGTGAGATCATCGGTGAGCTGGCCTCGATCGAGATGCGGGCCCGGACAGCCACGGTGACGGCCGTCGGCGACACCACAGTGGCGGAGGTGGATGCCGACCGATTCCAAGACTGCCTCGGCGATCACCCTGAAGCCGTGACGGCATTGGTGGCGGCAACCCGGCAACGGATCGACGTCATGGCGTTGGCCGAGATCGCCGCTGACCTGTACGGCGCTGCTGCACCGGGGATCGTGCCCCGGCAGCTGGAGCTGGCGGAGCTCATCCACCTCGAGCGGGCGCCACGCTCTTCGATGAAGGTGCGCCGGCTGATGCGGTGTACGTCGTGGTGGCGGGGCGCCTGGTGGTCAGCTCCGACCGATCACCGACCAGGGCCGGGCGACGGGAAATCGGTCGAGGGGAGACGGTAGGCGAGTTGGCCGTCCTCGATTCCGGTGTCCGAACGGCGACGGTCCGGGCTGGGCGCGACACCACGCTGGCCCGCTTCGAGCTCGGCTCGTTCCGGTCGCTGGTGGTCGCCCACCCGGAGTTAGCCCTGGAGATGGCCAGAACCGTTGTGCGTCGGGCGAACGGTTCGCCGTCGGCTGCCGCTCACCGGGCCAGGTCGTTGGCCGTGGTCGTCACCGCCCCAGTCGATCCCGAATCGCTGGCTGGGCCGATGCGGGCCGAGTCGTCCCGACACGGGCATTCGATCTGGCTGTCGAGCGAGGTGATCGACGGCGCGCTCGGCACACCCGGCGGAGCCCAGGCCCGGGGCGACTCGCTCGCTGCGGCCCGGTTGGCACAATACCTCCACCAGTGCGACAGCACCGGCGACCACATCGTCTACTGGGCCGACCACGAGCCGACGTCATGGTCCGAGCATGCACTGCGGATGGCCGACTGCGTGGTCTTCATCTCGTCGGCCGAGCCGGGGCCCGATGAACAGGACCTGATCAACCGGTTCCTGGCCGCCGGTCCTGAAGGCAACGAGCGGCCGTGGCTCGCCGTGCTGGAGGAGGCGAACGCAGCCACGCCGGGCCGCACCGACAAGCTGCCCCACCGAGACCGGTTCTCGGAGGTCCATCACCTCCGACGGGGCGATGCGCGGGACCTTGCTCGCCTCACCCGCCTCGGGATCGGAGTCGGAACCGGTCTGGTGCTCGGCGGGGGAGGAGCCCGGGGGTTCGCTCACCTCGGGGTCATCCGGGCCATGCGGGAGCGCGGGATGGAGATCGACCGGATCGGAGGCACCTCCATGGGTTCGATCATGGCCGCCCTGGCTGCGCTCCATGGCGACGACGACGAGTTGCTGGTGACGGCCCGGCGACAGTTCCAGCAGCTCTTCGACTACACCGTTCCTCTCGTTTCCCTGGTCAAGGCGAAGCGGATCACGCGCAAGCTGGATGCCGTGTTCGGGGGTCTCGACATCGAGGACCTGTGGATCCCGCTGTACTGCATGAGCACGAACCTGACGCTCGGTCGGCCGGAGGTGCACCGGCGAGGGGACCTGGTGAGTGCGATACGGGCCAGTATCGCCATTCCGGGGGTGCTCCCACCGGTGCCACGGGATGGCGAGTTGCTGGTGGACGGCGGAGTGCTGAACAACTTGCCGGTTGATGTGATGCGGGCCGATCCCTCGATCGGCCGGGTGGTGGCGGTTGATGTCACGCCCCCTACCGGTCCCCGGGCTCGCGGCGACTACGGGATGCACGTCTCCGGTTGGCGGGCTCTGGCCGCGGTGGCAGGCCGCAAGCGGTCGCCCTACCCGACAGTGGGATCCGTGTTGATGCGTTCGATGATCGCGGGTTCAGAGCAGACCCGTTCAGCCTGTCTCGCCGACGGGATGATCGACCTCTACCTCAACATCCACATCACCGGAGTCGGCCTGCTCGAGTTCGACAAGCTCGACCAGGTTGTCGAAGACGGCTACCGGTCGGCAGTGCCCCAGATCGAGGAGTGGCTTGATCGGTCACGACGATCCTGCGACGGCGACCCCGTCATCAATCTCGGTTCAGCTCACGGTTGAAAGGAAACGTCAATGGTTAGAACCTCCGATCCGAAGGTGGCCCGCCTGCTCACTGTGCCGCTGTTCGCCAACGCCGATCAGCAAACGTGCTGCGACAGCTGGTGTCGATCGTGGAGGAAGCATCGGTAGCACCAGGGCGGGTGCTGATCGAAGGCGGCCACTATCACCAGGAGATCTATGTGATCGGTTCGGGTACGGCCTCGGTGGAGATCGACGGCAACGAGGTGGCCGAGGTCGGAGCGGGCGAGGTCATCGGCGAACTGGGCTTCTTCGTCCGCGGACCGGCCTCAGCCACGGTGCGGGCGAAGACAGCCCTCCAAGTCGTGATCGTGCCCTACAACCGGTTCGACGAGGTACTCGACAACAACCCCGAGCTGGTGAGGGCCATAGCCACCGACCTTGCCGCCCGGCTCCGGGCCGCTGACAGCCAGCTTCCGTGAGTCGAGTGGTGCACCGTGACAGTCGGCCCGATCGACCGGGTCGGTGTCGAGGGCACTGGATCGTATGGGGCAGGCCTGGTGCGGCGGCTCCGGGCCGCTGGGGTGAGCGTGGTCGAGGTCGACCGCCCCAACCGCCAGACCCGTTACAGGCAGGGCAAGAGCGACCCGGTTGATGCCATCGAAGCGGCCCGGGCCGCCCAAGGGGGTCGGGCGACCGGGCTGGCCAAGTCCCGGGACGGGAAGGTAGAAGCCATCCGAGCCCTCCTCGTCGCTCGTCGTAGTGCCCGGTCCTCTCGGATCAAGGCCATGACCCAGATCCGCCATCTCGGGTTCTGCGGACCTGATGAGCTGCGAGAACACCTCGATGGGGTCTCGGCGGTCATGCTCGGCCGCACCGCTGCCGCCGTTCGTCCCACCGAGGGCTCACGGGATCTGGTGATGCACGCCACCGCCACTGCCATACGGATCCTCGGCCGGCGGGTCGAGAGCCTCCAGACCGAGCTCGAGAGGCTCGAGAAGATCCTGGAGCAACTCGTCCGTGAGACCGCCCCCGCCCTATTAGCCATCCACGGGGTCGGGGTCGACACCGCCGCCACCCTGCTCGTCGCCGCTGGCGACAATCCTGAGCGGCTTCGCTCCGAAGCGGCATGGGCCAACCTCTGCGGAGTGGCACCCCTGCCGGCATCATCCGGCAAGGTCAGCCGGCATCGCCTCAACCGAGGGGGCGACCGTAACGCCAACCAGGCCCTGTGGCGGATCACCTTGACCCGTATGGCCGGTGACGACCGGACCAAGGCCTACGTGGAGCGCTGCACCGCTGAGGGCAAGAGCAAGCGGGAGATCATGCGGATCCTCAAGCGCTACATCGCCCGAGAGGTCTACCCCCACCTCCGCACAACCACGAGGCAACTAGATCGCTCACGTGCGGTGAGACTGGCCCCATATACCGGCTGACACCCGAAATCGGGTTGTCCTTAGTCCGATCTGTCGTCTCACCGCCCGAGCACCAATCGAGTGAATTTGGCCTAATAAGAGCCTGCCCTCCCCCCGGAGTGGCCCATCCCTGTCCTGCCAACACCTCACTCACACATCAAAATTGGTCCTTGACAAACCATAGGAGCTCGGCCTGGCCTGGGCGACCCGCTCGGTATCGACAGCGCCGGCCGCACGGGATCGACGCTGGCCGAGCATTGAGTGATCCCGAGCACCCGACTGTTGCCGCAGAGTTGTGGCCAAGCGATGTATGAGTCCCCTGGCGTGGTGGGGATCGGGTCCACCACGAGGTGAGCCACCGGCGTGATGCTCGGTGTGTACCGACCAAAGTGCACACCAAGGAGAACACGCCGATGGCTCTGGATGAGTCTGCCGTTTCCGCTCTGCTCGACACGCTCCGCGCCGGGGAGGGCACTGATCTTGTCCGCGAGTTGGCCCAGTGGGCCCTGCAGCAACTGATCGACGCCGAGGCTGCTGAGAAGATCGGCGCCGAGCGGTGGGAGCGGAGCCCGGAGCGGGTCACGCACCGCAACGGGACCCGCCCGAAGGTCCTGTCGACCAAGGCCGGGGACCTGGCGTTGGCGATCCCGAAGCTGCGCAAGGGCTCCTTCTTCCCGGAGCTCCTCGAGCCCCGCCGCCGGATCGACCAGGCCCTCTACGCGGTGGTGATGGAGGCCTACGTCAACGGGGTGTCGACCCGGTCGGTCGATGACCTGGTCGCCGCCATGGGGGTCGACACCGGGATCTCCAAGTCCGAGGTGTCCCGGATCTGCGCCCGTCTCGACGAACGCGTGGCAGCGTTCCGCAACCGGACCCTGGGCCATGTCGCGTTCCCGTACGTGTACTTGGACGCGACCTACGTCAACGTCCGAGACGACGCCCTGGGCCAGGTCGTGTCCCGGGCCGTGGTGATCGCCACCGGCATCACCGCCAACGGCGACCGGGAGGTGTTGGGCGTCGACATCGGCGACTGCGAAGACGAGACGTTCTGGACCCGGTTCCTGCGCTCGCTACGCGACCGGGGCCTGGGCGGGGTCCGCCTCGTCATCTCCGACGCCCACGCCGGGCTGAAAGCATCGATCCGCAAGTGCTTCACTGGGTCGTCGTGGCAACGCTGCCGGGTCCACTTCGCCCGGAACCTGCTCGCCACCATCCCCAAGGCCCACAGCGAGTTCGTCGCTGCTGCGTTCCGGTCGATCTTCGCCCTCGGCACCCCAACCGAGGTCTCGACCCGGTGGGACGAGGTCGAAGCCACCCTCGCCGAACGGTTCCCCAAGGCCGCAGCCCTGATGCGCGACGCCAAGACCGACGTCCTCGCCTTCACCGCGTTCCCGAGGGCCCACTGGCGCAAGATCTGGTCCAACAACCCGCTCGAACGCCTCAACAAGGAGGTCAAGCGGCGCTCCAACGTCGTCGGCATCTTCCCCAACGACGCCGCCGCCATCCGCCTCATCGGAGCCGTCCTCGCCGACCAACACGACGAATGGGCCATCGCCCGCCGCTACCTCTCCGACACCTCCATGGCCGAACTCAACGAACCGTGCGACACTGAACCCCGACCAGCCAGCAATCGCCGGCTGAACACATCGAGCATCACACCTCGAATCCCACCACTCCACGGGCCTCTGTCCAAGCGATGCCCCAGGCGAGCGTTGCTGCGTGGCTCTGTTGAGCAACGCTATCCTCGGACGATGCCGAGGGTCGAACCAGCCTTGCAGGGCACCGAGGGGGAGCTGCTTCGTGGTTTCTTGGACTACCAACGAGCCACGTTCGTCCAGAAGGCTGCTGGCCTCGACCGTACACAGCTCCAACATCAGATCCCGTCGTCGAATCTCACCCTGGCCGGACTGACTAAACACCTCGCCCTCGTCGAAGACAGTTGGTTCCAGGACCGGTTCCTCGGAGACGGCGAACCAGAGCCGTGGGCCAGCGCCCCCTTCGACGATGATCCAGACTGGGAGTTCCACTCAGCTCTCGACGACGATCCGGAATCGCTACTCCGACTGTATGAGACGGCGTGTGATCGAAGTCGTCGAACGATCGACCAAGCCGAGTCGTGGGATCAATTGTCGGCCCAAGCAGACCGTAAGACCGGCGAGCGCTTCAACCTGCGTTGGATCATGATGCACGTCATTGAGGAGACCGCTCGCCACAACGGCCACGCGGACCTTCTCAGAGAGGCGATCGACGGCAGCGTTGGCGAGTAGTCAATCGATGTTGTCCGAACGCGGGCACGCTCTCAACACGGCTCCAACGCCCGGAGAGCTGCTCCGGCCGCCACACAGGCACAGCCGGAAACCATGTTCACCGCCCGCACGGGATCGACGGTCGCCCGAGCCGTGAGCGATCTCGAGCGCTGTGGTCGTGCCGGACTGCCGTGATCGAAGGATGCTCCGCGTCGTTACCGGGCAACCTGTCTTCGGGTTTCGGGGACCAGGGTTTCGAGGGAATCGTCCCAGCGCCAAGCGGCTTGGACGCCGTGTAGGTGAACGCCGCCGTACCATCGATCGATCCCGTTGAGGGCGATGTGGTCGGACCTCCCGGCGAGGACCTTACGTCCAGCGTCAGTGAGTTGAAGCGTAGTGGAACGGTCGACAGGGCCCTCTGATCCCAAGGTGAGCAGGGGCGTCGAGGCCCTTGCCATCTGGTCGATCAGGTCGAAGCACCAGGAGTCCCCCAGGTACGGCCGCAACTCCCGAGAGGCGACATGGACGAACGCAGTGCCGGCATCGGGGGCGCCGGTGGCCAGGGCCGCCAGTACCCGACGTTGGGTGAGGGATAGGCCGTCACGGGTGGATGGATACTCTCGCAACAGGCGGTCGATGGCCTCACCGAGGAACCGTAGCTCGGGTGATCGATCGGCGGTCAGTTCTATCAGATCGGCCGGTGACGGTGCGGTGAATGCCGCCCAGGCCCGAGTGGCCAGGTCGAGGGCAGCTGGGGTCAGCCGGACGCAGGCCTGGCTGGCGGGCAGCTCCCGGAGCTGAGCGCTGCTCAGTTGGCCAAGGCCCCCAAACCGTGCGATGCCGGCGTGTTCGCCGATGCAGATCAAGGTGATGCGATCGGCCGGAACGCCCAGGCCGGCTAGTCGGTCGAGGATCTGCATGATCTGGAGCTGGTCGTAGAGATCAGCTTCGAACCACAGTACGTAGTCCCCGTCGCGATGGCCTTCCAGGGTGCGATCGCGTTCGATGAACATGCGCTCGCCCTCCTTCCGGTCGTCGACCCCCGCTGCGACCAGGAACTCTGCGCGAATTCGGCGTAGCTCGCCGGCATCAATGGCCGGCACCGGTCCTTCATGGAGCGAGTCGCGCCAGTAGAGGATGTGTCGGGCGAAGCCTGTCCCTGCGAGGTCGGTGGCATCACCGTTGGAGACGTGCAACGCGTCGAGCATCGGATGCGGTGCCCGAGATGTGGATCGAGTGGAGCGGGTCGCAAGCAGGCTGGCGCGGGCAGCTGCGTACGATTCGCCGGTCTTGGCCATCCTGTCACGGACGCGACGCTTGAGATCAGCCTGTTTGGTCATGGCAACTCTTCCTACTGTGCCATGGCGTCGGAATCCCCCAGCGACCGTCGGCCACGACATCCGAGGAGTGACTGACAACCCGACCGAGAGGAAGACCTCCCTTTGCCTCGATGCTGACCCGGCTGGGGCGGATCGGGCGAGGTTCGGCGTGATCGGACGCCGAACATCACGATACCAGTCGAGCCGACGAGCGATAATCACGGGGAACTGGGCGGGGCTGGCCGACAGGACTGGATCGTTACGTCGATACCCATCCGACTACTTGTTTCCCCAGGCCGACGCCGGGTGATCACAGGCTTGTTGGGGTCAGGAGGTGGCGTGCACTGGCTGATACAGGTACAACGAGGTCCCATCCGGATCCACAAAGAATGCGAACCGGTTGACGTCGTTTTCCTGCCGATCGAATGAGACCGACCGGCCCGTCAAATCGCCGACGGCCTCATCGAGATGGTCGACCAGGAATCCGATCGATAGGTTCCCGGGCCCAGCAGGCACATCTCCCCGACGAGGGTGGAGCGATATCGCGACGCCGGGCGCGTCGACCGACGCATGAAAACCCCCGTCGCGGCTTATGAGGGCCAAGCCGAGCACTCGAACGTAGAAGTCGACCGCCCTGTCGAGGTCATCGACCATCACTGTCACATTGGCTGAAGCGATCATCAAAAACACATACCTCTCGTCGGCGCCCAGGCCTCAACCCTCCCACGCCAGCGGGAACGTCCCTCGACCGCAGCCCCAATCGTCTTGGGCCCGCGTCGCGGCTAGAACAGGGAGCGCCGGGTGGTCGCAGCACGGTACGCCATGTTGCCAACGGGTCGGCGCGACCCGACCGGGTACCGGCAGGCCCTGTACCTCCGCTCAGAAACGACGGCGCTGGCCACCCTGGATCGACGGGCCCGCCGAGAGCGATCCCGGGCGGGCCACTCGTGCCGCACTGTCCTGATTGACATGCAGGTAAATACCTGCATATTCTCCAGGGATGGCTTCGGAGGAGCTGATCTTCAAGGCGTTGGCCGACCCCACGCGTCGCGCTCTGCTCGACCGGCTCCATGAGCGCAACGGCCAAACGCTCTCGGAGCTCTGTGACGGCCTCGCTATGGCCCGCCAGTCCGTCACGCAACACCTCGACCTGCTCGAGGACGCAAACCTCATCGCCACCATTCGGCGTGGCCGGCAACGCCTTCACTACATCAACCCCGTCCCCCTCCATGAGCTGCAAGCCCGCTGGATCGACAAGCTCGAACAACCACGCTTACGGATGCTGCGATCCGTCAAGCGGAAAGCAGAACTGATGAACGACAGACCGACCTTCGTGTACGTCATTTACATAGAGAGCAACCCCGAAGCCGTGTGGGACGCGCTCACCGACGCCGACACCACCGCCGCGTACTGGGGCCACAGCAACGTGTCCGACTGGAAGGTCGGCTCACACTGGGAACACCAGCGCACCGACGGCTCACAGATCGCCGACACGGGGGGCACGGTGATCGAGAGCAATCGCCCAACACGGCTCGTCACCACATGGGAGGCCGACCCGACAGCACAAGAACCGGTCACGTCCTCAACCGTCACGTTCCTCATCGAGCCGCACGGAGACATCGTCCGCCTAACCGTCACCCACGAGAATCTCCCCGACGAAGCGAACCGCGAGATCGCCGCTCGCGGCTGGGCTGCCGTGCTTTCCAACCTGAAGTCATTGCTAGAGACTGGGCACGTTCTGCCGAACACGCCGTGGGAAATGCCATAGACACGCGCCCCGATCGAGCACCCGAAGCGCGTATCAGCACACTGGGTCCACCAAGCTGGGCCAAGGCGCACCACCTCGGTCCCAGCGCAGCGCCCGGTGTCATCGCCACCGGCATTCAGGCCGTCGGACGACCGCCAGGAGCCGACAGAACGCGCTCGACGTTCAGGCTGATTTCGTAGGCGCAGGTGTGGGCGCCGGTGGTCTTGTGGCTGACCCGCTCGATGATTGCTTCGGGCAGGAGTTCGCGGAGGTAGTCGAGCTCGGTGTCGCATGCCTGTCGGTAACGGCTGGCGACCGCCCACAGGGGGCAGCTGTGCAGGTTGATGCGGTACTGCGTGGGGCCGATTTCGTCGAAATCGGCAAGATAGCCTTCCGTGTCGAGCTCTCGGGTGAGGACGATGACCTTCTCGCCCAACGACTTGTTGCGAAGCTTTGCGGTCGTGTCAGCGACTCTTCGTTGGCGTCGTCGTTCGAAGACCCGAGTCACGAGCTCCGGGTCCTCCTCCTCGATGTGGGCGAGGAGCTCGATCGACAGATCGCGTGAATGACTGACAAACAGCGTCTCGGTCAGTTCCGTCGTGTAGAACCGCTCGGCCGGCCGGCCGGGTTGGCCCCGTTGTTGACGGGCCTCGACGTAGCCGATGGGTCGAAGCGCCTTGAGGTGCAGGCGGACCGCACTGGCGGAGATCTCCAGGATCTCGGCCAACTCGTCTGCTGTGGCTTCACCCCGCCGTTTCAAGGCGACGAGAACGCGATTTTGCGTTGGCGAGATCGACGCGGATGACGGATCCATGCTGCCACTGTAGCCCGTTCCCGCTATTTTGCTAGTTTCACAACATTCAACTGGTGAATCACCTGTTACCGTGAGACTGCGCCCCGAAATCGGCTCGGAGCACGAGCGAGAGAGCGGACCGACATGCCATCACGATCAGATCTCCGGCCGCCGTCAGAGCAGCTCGCAACCGTTGTCCGGGGTGTGTGCCGATGAACCAGACCTCCAGCGAGGTTCGTCAACTGGCCGACCGCCCGTACGAGCACGGATTCGTCTCCGACATCGATACCGACGTCATTGCGAAGGGCCTGTCGGAGGACGTCGTCCGGCTGATCTCGGCCAAGAAGAACGAACCCGAGTGGCTTCTCCAGTGGCGGCTCCAGGCCTACCGGCAGTGGCTGACGATGGACGTGCCCACCTGGCAGAACGCCCACTACGAGCCGATCGACTTCCAGGACATCGCCTACTACGCCGCGCCGAAACCGAAGCCGAAGCTGGCCAGCATGGACGAGGTCGACCCGGAGCTCCGGAAGATGTTCGACAAGCTCGGGATCTCGCTGGCTGAGCAGGAACGGCTCAGCAATGTCGCCGTCGACGCCATCGTCGACTCGGTCTCGGTGGCGACGACGTTCAAGGCCAAGCTGGCCGAGGCGGGGGTCATCTTCTGTTCGTTCTCCGAAGCGGTGGCCGAGCACCCGGAGCTGGTCCGAGCGAACCTGGGGTCGGTCGTCCCCATTCGCGACAACTACTTTGCGGCTCTCAACTCGGCGGTCTTCTCCGACGGGTCGTTCTGTCACATCCCCAAGGGCGTGCGCTGCCCGATGGAGCTGTCCACGTACTTCCGCATCAACTCGGCCCAGACCGGGCAGTTCGAACGGACCCTGATCGTGGCCGAGGAGGGCTCGTACGTGAGCTACCTCGAAGGCTGCACCGCTCCCATGCGCGACGAGAACCAGCTCCACGCTGCGGTCGTTGAGCTCGTGGCCCATACCGACGCCTCGATCAAGTACTCAACGGTGCAGAACTGGTATCCCGGCGATGCCGACGGCAAAGGCGGCATTTTCAACTTCGTGACCAAACGAGGCAAGTGCGCCGGTGATCGGGCCAAGATCTCCTGGACTCAGGTCGAGACCGGCTCGGCGATCACCTGGAAGTACCCGAGCGTCATCCTCCAGGGCGACGAATCAGTCGGTGAGTTCTACTCAGTCGCCTTGACGGCCGGCCATCAGCAGGCCGACACCGGCTCGAAGATGATCCACATCGGCAAGGGTACGACCAGCACGATCGTGTCGAAAGGCATCTCCGCCGGTCGGGGCCAGAACACCTACCGAGGTCTGGTGAAGGTGCTGCGTTCGGCCGAGGGGGCCCGCAACTTCACGCAATGCGACTCACTGCTCATCGGCGGGGAGTGCGGAGCCCACACCTTCCCCTACATCGAGGTGAAGAACCTCACCGCTCAAGTCGAGCACGAGGCGTCCACCTCCAGGATCGGCGAGGACCAGATGTTCTATTGCCGGCAGCGCGGCATCAGCGAGGAGGACGCCACCTCGATGATCGTGAACGGGTTCTGCCGCGAGGTGTTCGGCAAGCTGCCCATGGAGTTCGCAGTCGAAGCCCAACGTCTGCTCAACGTGAGCCTGGAAGGAAGCGTTGGCTGATGCTGCACATCGAGAACCTGACCGCCGCCATCGGAGGGACCGAGATCCTGCGAGGCCTCGACCTCATGATCGGCCCGGGCGAGGTCCACGCCCTGATGGGTCCCAACGGGTCCGGCAAGAGCACCCTGGCCAACGTGTTAGGCGGACGCGACGGGTACGACGTTTCCGGCACCGTCACCTACAACGGGCTGGACCTGCTCCGGCTCTCTCCCGAGGAGCGCGCCGCCGCCGGCCTCTTCGTGGCCTTCCAGTATCCGGTGGAGATCCCCGGGGTCGGCAACCTGTACTTCCTGCGAACCGCGGTGAACTCGGTCCGCCGCCGGCGCGGCTTGGACGAGATCGGCGTCACCGACTTCCTGGCGATGGCCGACGCCGCGATGGCGTCGGTCGAGATGGACCGATCGCTCAGGAACCGGTCGGTCAACGACGGCTTCTCCGGCGGTGAGAAGAAGCGCAACGAGATCCTCCAAATGACGATGCTGGAGCCAACACTGGCGGTGCTCGACGAGACCGATTCGGGCCTCGATATCGATGCCCTTCGGATCGTGGCCAACGGGGTGAACGCCCTCCGGTCGCGCGAGCGTTCGATGCTCGTGATCACCCATTACCAGCGTCTCCTCGACTACATCGTGCCCGACCAGGTTCACGTCCTGGCCGGTGGGCGGATCATTCGCTCCGGAGGCAAGGAACTGGCGGCCGAGCTCGAAGCCAACGGCTACGCCGACACCGTCGAACAGGCGGCGGCTGCCGCCGGGATGGCCCGGTGACTCCGACGGTCACCGCGGAAGGTACCGGGACGCCGACAGGCACCGCCGTGGGCCTGGCCGACCTGCGCCAACCCGACGATCCCGGGGCTTCGGACTGGCTCAACCAGTACCGGGCCTCCGCCTTCGAGTGGTTGGACCTACACGGCTTTCCGACCGCCAAGAACGAGGACTGGAAATACGTCCGCCTGGGAGCGATCCTCGCCACCCCCTTCAGTCCCGGCCGATCCGGCCAGCACACCGATCTGTCGTCGGCGATCATCGACGATCTTGTCCCCGATCTCGGTGGCCCCAAGCTCGTGTTCGTCAACGGTCATCTTCGTCCGGAGCTGTCGAGCATCCCCGGACCGGAGACCGGTGTCGAGTTGGCCAGCCTGGCCTCGATCCTCGCCGCCCACCCCTCTTCGCCACCACCGTTGTTCACCACGCCGGGCACCGATCACCTCGACGGTTTCGCCGCCTTGAACGCCGGTCTGGCCCAGGACGGTGCCTGCCTCCTGATATCCGCCGACGCCGTCGTCGCTCAACCGATCCAGCTGGTCTACTGCACGGCCGGTGCCTCCGATCCGGTGTGGTCGACCACGAGATCCATGGTGTTTGCCGGGGCCAACAGTCGAGCCACGCTGGTCGAGACCCATATCGGGATTGATGACGGCAGCGTGTGCGGTACCAACACTGTCACCCGGATCCAGCTGGAACCGGGGGCACAGCTCGATCACTGCATGATCCAGAACGCACCGCTCACCGCCATGCATTTCGACGTACTGGACGTGACCCAGGCCACCCGCAGCCGGTTCTCGACCTGGGCCTTCTCCCTGGGGGCCGCGACGGCCCGCCACGAGGCCCGCCTCCGTCTGGAGGGCGAGGGGTCCGACGCCATGCTGGCCGGCCTCTACTTACCGGCCGGCCAGCAGTACCACGACAACCCGGTGCTGGTGGAGCACATCGCCCCCAACTGCACCAGCCGACAGGTCTACAACGGCGTGCTCGACGGACGGGGCCACGGCGTGTTCAACGGCCGAATCGTGGTCCAATCAACGGCCAATGGCACCGATGCCACGCAGTCGAACAAGAACCTTGTGCTCTCCGACCAGGCCGAAATCGACACCCGACCCCGGTTGGAGATCCTCACCGACGACGTGGCCTGCTCCCACGGCGCCACCGTCGGCCAACTCGACGACGACGCCATCTACTACCTCCGAAGCCGCGGCATCTCCGAGCGAGCGGCACGAGCCATGCTCACCGCGGCGTTCGCCACCGAGATCGTCCAGCGGATCGAGGTCGACCCTCTTCGAGACTGGGTTATGCGCCTGGTGTCTCAGCGACTGGACGCCGCCGAGCTGCCCGAACCGGGCATTGGATCCCCAATGGACAGGTCGCAGACGGACAGGTCGGGGCGATGACAGAAACCTCGGTGAACCTCAACCGCGGCGGCCCGATCGAGCTGGTCCAGGACTGCGACGTCACCCTCATCCCGTCGGGAGAACGGGCAACCCTGCGCCGGGGTGACCGGGTCCTCATCACCCAGGCCCTCGGCGGCAGCATCACCGTACAGACCGGCTCCGGGCATCTCGCTCGCATTGCCGGGTCAGACGCGGCCCGGCTCGGACTGGGCGACCTCATCACCCAGGCACCAACCGAGCCGGTCCCCGGTCCCGACGGCGCCCCGGCCTTCGACATCGACCAGGTGCACGCTCAGCTCAGGACCGTGTTCGACCCCGAAATTCCGGTCAACGTCGTCGACCTCGGGCTGATCTACTCCTGTGAGGCCCAGCAGCTGGCCGACGGCACCCACCGGGTCGAGATCAAGATGTCGATGACCGCTCCTGGTTGCGGCATGGGTGACGTCCTCAAGGACGACGCCCACCGGAGGGTGGCAGCCATTCCCGGTGTCAGCGACGTCGAAGTCGAACTCATCTGGGACCCGCCCTGGGAGCTCAGCCGCATGTCCGACGCCGCCCGACTCGAACTCGGAATGATGTGAGCTCGCCCACCGGCGAACCCGCAGTCGGCCCGAAAGGAACGAACGCATGAAGGTTTGGATCGACCAGGATCTCTGCACCGGCGACGGCCTCTGCGCCGAGATCGCCCCCGACGTCTTCTTCGGCATGGAGGACGGCCTGTACTACGTGAAGGAGTCGGCCGCGAACTTCGGAGCCGACAAGCTGTTCGACGGGATCACCAATCCGGCCGGCGCCGACGGCATGGCCCGCATCCCTGAAGATGGGCTCGAACGAGTCATCGAATCGGCCGAGGAGTGCCCAGGCGAATGCATCTTCATCGACGTCGAGTGAAGCCCAGGAAGGACGAGGCTGTGGATCCGACGGACTCGACAACGACCACTGCGCCGCCCCAGCCGATAGCGCTGAGCCGCAAACCGGTGAGGCCGACGGCGGCGGCGGCGGCGGCGGGCGAAAAGCTGCCTGGGATCCGCGACATCATCGCCGTTGCCAGCGGCAAGGGCGGAGTCGGCAAGTCGACCGTGGCCGTGAACCTCGCCGTCGCCCTGGCGCAGCGCGGCGGCCGCGTCGGTCTCGTCGACGCCGACGTCCAGGGGCCGAGCATTCCCGGCATGCTCGGCCTTCCGTTCGGTCAGCCTCCGGAAGCGACCAGCGACGGCCGGATGGTTCCCGCTGAGCGCTACGGCATCAAAGCCGTCTCCATGGGCCTGCTCCGAAACGACGACAACCCCGCCATCCTGCGTGGTCCCATGATATCCAAGTACCTCCAGATGCTTGTGGCCCAGGTCGACTGGGGGCAGCTCGACTATCTGATTCTCGACCTGCCGCCAGGAACCGGCGACACCCAGCTCACGCTGGCCCAAAGCCTCCGGCTGTCCGGCGTCGTCATCGTCACCACCCCCCAGGACGTCAGCCTCAGGATCGCCCGACGCGGGCTCCGGATGTTCCAGACGGTGAACGTCCCGATCCTCGGCATCGTCGAGAACATGAGCACCTTCACCTGCCCTCATTGCGGCTCGGACACCGACGTCTTCGGCCAAGGTGGCGGCAAGCAGATGAGTGCCGAACTCGACGTGGCGTTTCTGGGTGCCATCCCGCTAGACGTGGACATCGTGACCGGCGGCGACGGCGGCCGGCCTATCGTCCTCGAACGACCCCGATCGGCGGCCGCCGCCACCTACCTCGAGGTCGCCGATGCACTCGACACCCAGCTCCAGGGCATCGACACGGCGACGATGGGTTCGTTCACCTGGACCTGGGACACCGATAACGGCTCACCCCCATGGTTCGCCACACGCACCAAGCCCACCGGTTCACCGACTACTCCCATCGGGCTCGCTCGCCGTGACCCCATGACGCTCTCGGTGCTTTGGGAGGACGGCCGCCAAGACCATCTCGACGTGCGAGACCTCCGCCTGGCCTGTCGCTGCGCGGCATGCGTGGAGGAGATGAGTGGCCGACCGCTCCTCGACCCCGCCACCATCGCTCCCGACGTTGCGCCCCGTTCGATCACGAGCGTCGGGAACTACGCCATCACCATCACCTGGAGCGACGGCCACAGCACCGGGATCTACGCCTTCGACCAGCTGCGGGCCCTGACTCAGCAAGCGGACGCCATCGCGGCTGAAGATGTCTGAAACGAGACTCGATGCCCCCATCAGGATCCGAGCCGAGACCTCGATCGCCGACCCCGATACCTGCAAGTTCATCGTCGACCGGCTCGTCCACCCGGGGGGACCATTCTCCTTCGATCGCCGGCAACCCACCGATGCATCACCGCTCATCGCCCGCCTGTTCACCTTCGATGACATCGCCCATGTCGTCGTTGCCGGCAGCGCGGTCTCGGTCACGAAAGTGCCATCGGCGTCGTGGGAGAACCTTCGACGACCGATAGGCGCCGAGATCAGGAGCCAACTCCAAACCGGCCGCCCGGCGATCGTTGAGCCACCGAGAACGGGGCGGAACGACGCCCAGATCCGCGCCGCCATAGAACGCCTGCTCGAGCGGGAAGTCAACCCGTCCATCTCAGCCCACGGCGGCAGGATCACGGTCCTCGATCTCACCGACGGAGTCTTGTCCATCGCCATGGGCGGAGGCTGCCAAGGATGCGCCTCCTCGACCGCCACGCTTCGGGACGGCTTCGAGACGATGGCTCGCCGAGTCGCCCCCGAGCTCCACCGCATCGTCGACACCACGAACCACGCCGCCGGGGCCGCCCCCTTCTACCCCAACCAGTCGACCACACGGAGCGTCGCCAGTCCCCTCAACCCGCGGGACCGCCACCCCGGTGGTTCTTGACCATGATGGCCACGCCGCTAGCCGAGGAATCAACCACAATTCCCTGCGCGGTGTGATCGACCCCGAGCTCGGCGACAACATCGTCGACGCCGCTCGCCAAATCGGCCGGCCGAACATCGGCCCGAGCAAGACACCCGATATCACCACCGCCGATATGGGCGAGGACCGTTCGGGGCCCGGCGTTCACGGACGGAATCGAACCCACGACCCCCTGCTTGCAAAGCGCCTAGGGTGGCAGGGATCGGACCAGGGGAAACGGGCGAATGTCCTGGTCGTGTAGTTGGTGGTGCACGCGGTAAATGCCCCGCTCACCCCGGTGTCGCCCGCTGCTACGCGCACGTGGCGCGCGAAATGGGGTATCGAAGAGGACTCGGCGACCTCAGCGGACACGGTCGTGTCAGGCCGCTGGTGCCGGGCTGTGCCCGACGCGGCCGACGCTGACCAGTTGCTGATCATCACGGGAGTGCCGCACGGGCTGCGGTAGAGCGCCGCCGCCCCCTTGGCGGCGACGCGAACGTGTGTTGGTGTCTGAGCTACCGGCTGACGTCGTCGAAGGAGAATCGGGAACTCACCGGCCCCGCCCGCGGCGAACGAGTCCGCCAGCTCGTCTCGGAGACGCCACCACCAGGTGTGCTCGCCTACGACGATGACCAGGTGGTCGGTTGGGCAGCCGTGCACCCACGCGCCGACACCAGCTTCTCCCGCAACCGGAAGATCCCTTGCGTGGATGACCTCGACGTGTGGGCGGTGTGGTGCATCCGGGTGCGGCCGGGGAACCGCAGGCAGGGCATCTCGCATCACCTGCTCGCCGGCGCGGTGGCATTCGCCCGGGCCAACGGTGCGGCCGCCATCGAGGGCTACGCCGTCGACAACGACGACGCCCGAGTCGACCTCACGATGGCCTACGTCGGCACCCGGAGCCTGTTCGAACGCGCCGGCTTCGTCAAGGCCGCCGACACCAGCTCCGTGGTCAACGGCTTTCCCCGCGTGGTGATGCGCCTCGACCTGCGTTGACCGAACAGGGGCCGGGTGTGCGCCAGGGTCGCGTCCAACGGTGCTGGCCGGCCCCCGGTGTCACGCCGCGAGCGCAGCGGCGAGTGTTCTGACGAGTTCGTCCAGGAGGTCGCCGGCGGGTCGATCGAACGCAGCCCTCTCGTCGGAGAGCAGTGCGCCGACGGTGCCGAACACGCACCATCGGACACGCCACGCGATGTCACCGAAGGCGACGTGAGGTAGGGCAGCCTCGAGGTGCGGACGGAACGCGTCGGCCACGGGGGCGAAGTGGGCCGCCACCGTCGCCGCCACGAACTCGCTGGGTCGGGTGTAGATCGTGCCGATCAGCCGGGCCCGCCCGGGCGACTGCTCGTGGAGCACGTGCGCTGTCTCGATGTCGGGACGGATGAGGGCCTCGACCAGCTGCGACACGGCGGGCTGTCCGGCTCGGATCGAGTCGTGACGCAGTTCGAGGCGACGCTTATTCAGCGGGGCCAGGATACGGTCGAGGACCGCGGTGGCGAGTGCTTCCCGGGTCCCGAAATGGTAATGGACCGCACCCGGATCGGCTCCCGCGTCGCGCATGATCTTGCGGAGCGATCCGGTCTCGATTCGAACCGCGAGAATCCGGTGGGGTTGCCGCGGTTGCGCAGCGTCATTCGTGTGCCACCGTCCGCTGTCGGTTCGAAGCGGTAACTGGTCACCATCGGAAACGGGCCTTGCGCGGTGCGCATGACCAACGAGCCGGGGGTGTGCTCGACGCGGCCCTGGCCGGTTGCCGGTGGCGGAGCTCCAGGCCAGCGATGTCATTTCCGGCGGTGTCGGTGATGAAAGCGGTGTGGTGCATGCCTTCGATGGCGTCGGACAGGGCAAGCTGGGCCCGGGTGGCGGCGTTCGGAGCGCACGATCAGCCCGGTCCCGTCCTGCCAGGCAGCGAGGTCGATCAGTACGGTGACCTCGATACTTGAGCCCCGGGGCGGTGGCGCCCGTCTTCGGGGCTTGGGTCTGGTGCTCTTCGGATCCGACTCTCATCCATCGTCTACACGACTTGGCATGGTCGACTCGCATGATCGGCTCGCGCTCACAGTTCGGTGATGACGCGATGGAGTTCCCATGGGTCGGCGATTCCCTTGAGTTGATGGCTGCCGCGCGGTTCGAAGGCGATGCCCGAGCCTGCGACGAGTCCTTTGATCACGCTGGAGGCGATGGTCTCGCCGGCCTGGGCGATGTCGAGCATTCGTGATGCGAGGTGGACCGCGACGCCGCTGAAGTCGTGCCCCCGGCGTTCGATTTCGCCGGTGTGGATGGCGGCTCTGATCTGCAGCCCAGCACGTTGGAGGGCGGCGTGGAGATCGGTGGCGGCTCGTATGGCGGTGGCCGGTCCATCGAATTGGATGAGGAAGCCGTCGCCGAGGTTCTTGATGATCTTTCCGCTGTAGCGGCTGGTCTCGTTGATGGTGAGTCGGTCGTGTTCGTCGAGCAGTGCCCTCCATCGGGAGTCGCCGAGTCGGGTTGCGGTATCGGTGGAGCCGACGATGTCGGTGAACATTATGGTGACGAGTTCGCGTTGGCTTGCGACGCTGGTGGGCGCGCCGAGGAGAAACTGCTCAATGTGGTCGATGACCTGGTCGGCGTGGCCTGACCACCAGTAGTTGTCGGCGCCGTCGAGTTCGATCAACGAGGCGTCGGGGAGGTGCTCGGCGAGCCAGCGTGCTCCTTCGATCGGCCACCATGTGTTCCTTTGGCGGTGGATCAAGAGCGTCGGGGCCTGCACAGCGGGAGCGATGTGTCGTATATCGACCTGGCCGAGCATGCGCATGAGTCTTAGGCCGGCGGCTGGAGATGCCTGCTGGCGACGGCAGCGAGCGTACCAGTCGCGCCACCAGGGGTCGTGTGCAGTTGCCGGAATGTGGGCCTCGCCGCCGCTGCCGTCGGACCATAGTGCCGTGATGCCATCGAGATCAGGGGCCCAGAGGTCTTGGTCGACTCCGTGGGGCCATTCGGCGGTGGCGGTCAGCCTGGGCCCCGTGTTTACGAGGACGAGTGCTCGGGTGCGATCCGGGAGGCTGGCTGCGTAGAGCAAAGTGATGGGGCCACCTTCGTGTGCGCCGAAGAGGACCGGTTGGTTCGCGTCCGTTGCATCAGCGACGGCGACGAGGTCTCGTACCCAGAGCTCTGGTGTTGCCATCTCGTCCGCTGGCCAGTGATCGGACAGACCGATTCCGCGTTTGTCGAAGCTGATGACGCGCGCGAACGAGGCGAGGCGGTCGAGTCGCCCGGCGATGGCGGGCACGTCCCAGCGGGCCTCGAGCGGTGTGGCCCACTCATCCACCAGAATCAGGTCGAGGGGTCCATCGCCGACCACCTGGTAGGCGAGGTTGATCCCGTCGACGCGGGTGTACTCGACACGCGGCGAGGTCATTCGGCTGAGACTACGCGGGTTCGGCAGGCCCTGGTAGGGAGAGCGGTAATCTCGGGCGATGTGAGATCGCTGCGAGCCTCGTGACAGCGACCGCCACCCCGCCCGCCGGCACGTGAGCCGAACGGGAACCAGATCCAAGGGGGAACCGTCCAAGCAGTGATGCGATCATTCCTCGTACTTCAGATCGAGGGTGTGCTCGTCATGTACCGGGGGGGCTGCGCCGAAGACCTCGTCGGCCTCGTCTCGGAGCGGCCGCTCGAACAGACCGCCGATCTCGTCGGCTCGGGCGGCGAGGCGTTCATCGAACACCAGTCGATGAGAACTCGTTCGGCCACGATCGGTCACCGTCCCGACTGGGAGAACGCAATGAATAAGAAGCCGACCACTACATTCGCCGAGAGCACAACCAACGCCGCCATCGCCCGCTGAGCGAATCTTGCACTCGTCCCCCCGTCGTCGCACAAGCGCGGCCCGACCCCAAGGGCCCGGCGAGCATCTCCTGTGTCGATCACCGGTGGTCTCCCATCAGGCGCAGGGGCAATGTGATCATGTCAGGGCCTGAACGTCACGCACGAGAGCGACCAAACCGAGCAACGCCACCATGGCCCAGGCCGACCGGATCGCGAAACCAGCGATCGGGGGCACGCCGCCAGAGGACGCTACGCCCCGCCGGGCCGGGACCCACACCACAACGCCGAGCGCTGCGATCACCACGATCGGGATCACGACCGGGAACGCCACGACGAGCAGAACCGGCAACAACCACCCTCGCCACCCGCCTGGCCGCTCGAGCGTCGCAAGCCGATCCACTACCGCAGCGATCGCTGCACCGAACACGGCAGGGAGGGCCACGAACAAGCCAACCGCCAACCACTGAGGCTTCAACACGTGGAAGTCGACCCCGTCGTCATGGACCAGCATCGAGCCGACAACGGCGCCGGACGCGGCCGCCACCGTGCACCGCCTGAACCAGACCGGACCCAACAACCAGGGGGCGACCGCCCGGTACGCAGCGGCGCCGATCACCCCGACGGCAGCGCCGATGACCAATAGGTTGTAGGTGCCGGAGAACGTGAACCGGCCGATCTCGAACCCGTCGTCACTCGTCACCCCGCGCACCCGGTCCGGAGACGTCAACCGCAACACGAGCATCGCCAACCGGCTCCCGACTCCGGCCACGACGGCTCCGGTCGAGATTCCGGCAACGACCAGAACCCAGAGCCGATCACCCACCTCGGTCGCTGCCGACACAGGCTGCGCCTCCCTCTCGACGGTGGCGCTTGTCACGGGACCGATTCCGGTCGAACCCGCGGCCAGGTCGTGAGCGCAACGCCCGCCAGAGCCGGAACCAACACCAGCGAGCCAATGAGACCGGCACGGTCCACTCCGGCCACACCGTCGAGATGACCAACGTGATAGACGAGATGCCCGGCGCCTTGCACGAGCCAGGCCACGGCGACCGGCACCACGAACTCGCCGCGCCATGCCGCCCAGAACGTGACGACGATCAACGCTAGGAACAGCAACTCGACGTCACGCACAAGATGCTCGTCGAAGGCCCCGCCCTCGGTCGCAATCCACCCCCGACCGAAGGGGAAGTCGTCGAAGAACGACCGAGGTGTGAACGCCGCCTGCACACCTGCGGGCAGCATGAACAGCCCGACCGCGCCCAGACAGACCCGCGCTGTCCCGGCCCCGGTAACACGGCCCATCACAGGGGCGCGCTCGTGGCTGGCCACGAGCCCGCCGGCGTTTCGATGAACATGCCCACAAAAGGCCACTCGCCTGCTTCTCGAGCCCACGACCCGCTCCTGTCCGACGACGGGCGCCCGACGGTGGGCACCAAACCAACTCGACGCTCGGACTGACGTACCGGCGGGCCGTCGCGGGTGACAACACCCGACACAAACCTGAACGGTCAGATGCTGGCCTCGGACATCAGCGGCCACAGGCCCGAGAACACCCGCCAAAGAGCCGCGCCGAGGGCGAAGCACACGACCGGTCCCACTGACTGGAGCCAGCTGGTCCAGATCGCCGCGAAGAACCCGAGAGCAGGCCGTACGGCTGCGGGTAGGACCGCGATCCCGTTGAGCAGGTGACGTGAATGGGGGTGTACCTCCCGCCGAAGGGTGACCTGACCGTCCTGACGTGCCGGTGGTCGTTGTTGGCCAGTTCGTGCGAGCCCGGACACGACGTCGGTCGCCTCCGGCGATTTCCAGAGGTGCTGATGTTACCTGGACGTTGGCACCGGCACTTTGTCCATGGTCGCCGGCGTAGGTGACATGCCGGTGTGGCGAGGCTTACGATGATGCATCCCGCCATTGGAGGTTTGACGGTGGCAAGTGACGATATAGAACGTCTCCTCATTGAGCACACCGCGGCTTGGAACAGCCACGATCTCGATCGTCTGATGAGCCTTTTCGCTGACGATTGCGTGTTCGAGGCGTCCGGTGGAACCGAGTTCTGCGGCACTCGGTTCGATGGTCGAGCTGATGTGAGCGCCGCCTTTGCCGCGGTGTTCGACTCCGTACCGGACGCGAACTGGGGCAATGGACAGCATTTCGTGGTCTCCGAGGACTATGGCGTTTCGGAGTGGAGGCTCACGGGGACCTTTGCCGACGGGACGCGCATGGATGTCCTCGGCTGTGACTTTCTCACCGTGCGTGACAACAGGATCGTTCGGAAGAATTCGTTTCGAAAGCAGCGGCCACCGGTCGCCGAGTAGGTACCAACCCCGACTGTCGGGCACTTGCGATGACCGTCCGGTGCACTGAGTCTGGTTGGCACGTCCACTCACTCTTTCAGCGCCCATGCCGGTTGACCATGTTCGGTCGTGGGCGCTGGGGGGCGAAGCCTCGGATCTGGAGTGGGATGGGGCCGGGGACGCTCTTGGAAGGGGCGAAGCCCACGAGTCGGGTGGCCCCGGCGCGACCTCTGGGGCCCCGTTTCAACGGCAGTCGGTAGCGACCTCGAGCGCGGCGCAGATCTCACGCATCCGTGCGTCGCTGACGCGACCGAGCCGTTCGACCAGCAGGCCGACGGATACTGATTCGACCGAGTCGAGGTTCACAGCGCTGCGGCGTGGCACCGGGTCCAGTCCCGGCTCGAGAACGACCTCGCTCGGGAGTCCACGGACCGTGGTTGTGCAGGGAGCCACCAGGGCTCGGCGAAGTCGCGGAATCGCCGCGTCACGTGACAACACCACGACGGGCCTGCGGCCGATCGCCGGTGGCTCACACCACCACACCTCACCGCGACGGGGAAGATCGGTCATAGGGAAGCTTGGCGGAACGATGCGAGGTCGCCCCACTCGTCCGGCTCGTCGAGCGGGTGATCGGCGTAGGCGGCGGCGTAGGCGGCATCGATCTCTACTGCCCGATCGCGGGCCAGCAGGGCGGCGAGGGCCTCGTCGATGAGCTCGGCGTCGCTCGACCCGGAACGGGAGCGTCTCGCGTCCTCGAGCAGTCCCTGGTCGACCGTCGTGCTGATTCGGGTCCGTGCCATGCCACAATCATGCCGTCGACATGCCACCAGGGCAACCCATTCGTCTCGGGTGGGACCGGGGTGCTTAGATCAAATGAGGGAGAGTTGCAGGGCATAGCTATCACCCCAGAGCGCTCCGGCGGTAGGGGGCGACCGGCGCCTGACAGTCGGCCCCGAGGGCCCGGTCGGCGTCGGACAGCAGCAGGGACCGTCTCTATTGTCAGCTGAAGGGTGCGGGGGAGCGGCGGCTTCGGAGTGTAGGCCAGTAGCCGTGTGGACCGGGGGCCTTGACGACGGAGCTGCCATCCGGCCCTGTGCTGCGATCCGAGCGGATCTGTCCGGAAAGAGCCCTACCCCCGCATCGGCGAAGATCATGCTGCTCGAATCTCGCCAACCGCCCGTCGCCGGGCGATAGCGGATCAACAAGGTGTACGTCGATGACGAAGACAAGAGGCATGGAGACGACGGGACAGCCTGACCGACAACTACGCGGCGCGTGGCGCGCACGCCAGACTGGAGCAACTCGCTCTGAATATAGCCTCTGACCTGGTAAAACGTGTGGAGCTGATGGGAATCGAACCCACGACCCACTGCTTGCAAAGTACCGCAGGAGCGTTCGCAGGCGGCCGTAGCTGCTCGCTCGCCAGGCGCCTTTGGTCGCTGGCGTTCGTCGGCAGCTCGGCGTGATCGTGTGCTGTGGCCACCAGTTCGGCTACCAGAGGGCTGGCGGTGGCCGGGACCGGATGCTGCTATCGCTGGCGATTTTCAGGTGTCGATGGACGGCGCCCTCGTCCGGTCGACTTGGTGGTGAGCCCGGCTGCCAGTCTGAGCTCCTTCTCGATCGCCCGTACTCGTCATGCTCGCCAGTGGTGTCGTAGTGCGTGCACCATGTCGTCGTTTTCGTCGGCGGGGACACGAGACGGCTCGTCGCTGTGCTGGTACCGAGAGATCGCCCGGGTGGAGTAGTCAGGCCGGGGTAAGCCGGTTGGCGTGGGCCTCGACGCTGACGGGGAGGACCTCGACCCACTGAAAGCTCCACACCGGGCTGGGCATCGACCGCACGGGCCCAGAGTCGACGGTCGTTGGTCATGTCCATGAAGACAACAGCGATGTCACAGGAGTCGGCCATGGCAGATCCTTCTTGCTCTGCCAGGCCAGGCCACGGGTGGTCGTCCGGGGTTGGCGATGTGCTCGCCGAAGCTCCGGTTGAGGCGGGCCGGGGTCAGTTCGCTCAGATCGGCGAGCACCAGGGTGAAGCGAGGATGGTCAAAGGTGGCGAGGAGAGGAAAACCGGCGCTCTATGGAGGCACCGGATCGACACCTGCGGGGTCACCGTCCGGGCTCCCTTCTGAACCGTCACCGGGCGGACGCCAGGGGTATGGGGCTGTGCCGAGGCCGGCTAAGCCAGTTCCATCCCGGGCAGGTCGCCGGTGGCCCGCCAGTCCTCGAGGAGCTGGTTGAACCGGGCCGGGCCGGGGGCGTAGGCCCCGAAGAAGCCGCTACCGCCCGTGGGCTGGCCCTCGTTGTTGTAGTAGCCGGGAGTGCATTCAGCCAGGAAACCCCCGCCGCCGATGTGAAAGCTGCCCAATAGATCGAGCCAACCCTGCACCCCTTCCTCGGTGGGTTCCACCGTGCGGGCGCCCCGCCGGAGGGTCTCGTCGATGATGTAGGCGATGTGGCGGGCCTGGTCGTCGAACATCGAGGTCATGTTCAGGTCGAAGGCGTTCTGCGACACCCCGATGTAGAACCAGTTGGGGAAGCCGCGGGTGGTGAATCCGTGCAGTGTCTTGAGCCCGTCGGCCCAGTGGTCGAAGAGCGACAGGCCGTCGCGGCCGTTGATCCCGATGCCGAGGCGGCGTTTGAACTCGGCCGAGATCTCGAACCCGGTGGCGTAGACGATGAGGTCGACCTCGTACTCGGTCCCGTTGGCCACCACACCGCTGGGCGTGATCCGCTCCACCCCCTTCGAGTCGCTCACGTCGACCAGCGTCACGTTGTCCTGGTTGAAGCACGACAGGAACTCGTCGTTGAATGTGGGCCGCTTGCACATCACCCGGTACCACGGCTTGAGGGATTCAGCCGTGGCCGGGTCGGCCACGATCTCGTCGACCCGGCGTCGTAGCTCGTCCATCTTGGCCATGTCGGCCAACTCGACGACACGGTCCCGTTCCTCCCGCGTATTCGGCCGGTTCTCTCCCTTGGGGGAGCTGATGGCCCGGAAGATACGGGTCCAGCCGTCGTCGATCAGGTCCTCCTCCACCGGTACGCCGGCGGCCTGCACGGTGAAGTTCTCCCGCCGCCGCCGCTGCCATCCCGGCTCCAGGGAGGCGAACCATTCGGGGTCGGTCGGCCGGTTGCGGCGCCAGTCGACAGTGGAGGGGGTGCGCTGGAACACGTAGAGGCGGCCGGCGTCGCGGGCCAGGCGGGGCACGCACTGGATGGCGGTGGCGCCGGTGCCGATGACGGCCACCCGCTTGTCGGCCAGGTTCGTCATCCCGCCGGTGTTGTCACCGCCGGTGTAGCCGTAGTCCCACCGGCTGGTGTGGAACGAGTGACCTTCGAAGCTCTCGATGCCGGCGATGCCGGGGAGTTTCGCTCTGGTAGTGGTACCCAGGGCCATGATCACGAACCGGGCCCGGATGTCGTCGTCGCGGTCGGTGGCGATACGCCAGCGGCCCAGGGTTTCGTCCCAGTCGACCGACCGGACCCGGGTGCGGAAGATCGCCCGGTCGTAGAGGTCGTAGTGCCGACCGATCTTCTGGGAGTGCCCGAAGATCTCGTCGACGTAGGCGTACTTCTCCCGGGGCATGTAGCCGAGTTCTTCGAGCAGGGGGAGGTAGCAGTAGGCGTCGGTGTCGCACTGGGCTCCTGGGTAGCGGTTCCAGTACCAGGTGCCACCGAAGTCGCCGCCGGCCTCGATGATCCGCAACCGGGAGACGCCCCGCTCGCTGAGTCGGGCGGCGGCCAGTAGGCCGCTGAAGCCGCCGCCGATGATGGCGATGTCGATGTCATCGGCGATCGGGTCGCGGGTGAACCCGGGCTCCACGTAGGGGTCGCCCTCGGCGAACCGGGCGTAGTCGCCGGCTATCTCGATGTATTGGTCCGGTCCGTTGTCGCGTAGCCGCTTGTCCCGCTCCCGGCGGTAGCGCTCCCGCACCTCGTCGGGATCGAAGCTGAGGGGTTCCGATACCTGCTCCATGGCCGGACCCTAGTGGGCGCCTTCCGACGGCACCTTGTCGACACGCCGCAGCGTCTGTGGCGCCGGTGCCGTCAGCGGCCGGTGACGTCGGGGGCTTTCTCCATGAAGGCCTCCAGCCAGCGAGGCCCGATCACGCCGATGGCGGCGTGGGTAGTCTCGCGCCGTGGATGTCGTTGTCATCGGCGCCGGGATCGTCGGCGCCTCGGCCGCCCTGACCCTGGCCGAGCGGGGGGTGAGCGTCACGGTGCTCGACCGGGGGTCGGTTGCCGGTGAGGCATCGGGACTCAACGCCGGGCTCATCGGAGGCGGCGGTTGGGGGGATCGGCCCGATGTGGAGGTGACGCTCAAGATGGGCAGCCGCCAGCGATACCTCGACCTGGCGCAGGAGCGGGGCCATGACATCGGCCTCGACCTGACCGGCACCCTCACCCTGATCCGGACCGAGGCCGAGTGGGACTGGGCTGCCGCCATGGTCGAGGCCAGCCGCCGAGCCGGCCGCCAGCTGGAACTGGTGACCGGCGCCGAGCTGATCGACCTCGAGCCGAACGTGGACCCCGAGTTGGCCGGCGCCATCCTCGATCCCCTGGGCGCCCGAGCCGAACCGGTTGCGGCGACCCGGGCCTTCGCCATCGAGGCCCAGAGGGCGGGCGCCGTGATCGAGACCGGGTGCACGGTTACCGGCTTGCGGCCCCGGGCCGGGGGTGGGTGGGAGGTGGAGGTCGACCGACCCCGGCCGAGAGCGGTCGGCGCCGAGGCGGTGATCATCGCCGCCGGGGCCTGGTGCGCCGAGCTGGCCGCCATGGCCGGGGTCGAGGTGCCGATCGTGGCCGTGAGGGGCCAGATGTGGGCCTCCGAGCCTCGGCCGCAGATGCTCCGCCATGCCCTCGCAGCATGCGAATCGCCCCTTGCCTGGAGCCTCGAGCCCGCCAGCCGGGCAGGGGGCGAGGGGGCACGGGGCGACCAGGCCGGCGGCGGCCTCGCTCCGCCCGAGCTGACCCACCGGGCGGGCCGACGGTTGACCCGGCACCTGTATGGGCGCCAGCGGCCCAACGGGGAGCTTGTTTTCGGCGGCGACCGGGTGTGGACCTCGGCCGACGACCGCACCGTCGACGGTGATGGCATCGCGGTCAACCACGCCCACGTGGCCGAGCTGCTGCCCCTGGTCGCCCGGCTTCCGCCCGCTCGGACCTGGAGCGGGCTCATGCCCTTCACGCGGGACGGGCGGCCCCTGATCGGGCCGGTTGCCGAGGTGGGCCACGACGGCTTGTATCTGGCCGGCGGGCTGGCCTCGTCGGGCTTCGGGCGGGGGCCGATGGCCGGTCAACTCATCGCCGACCTGGTCACGGGGCGGGACCCCGCCGTCGATCTGGGACCGGTGTCGCCTGCGGGCCGGGTCAGGCGGCGAGACGACACCGGAGCCACCGCGTCCAACGGCTGACTGCCGCCGGCAAGAACCAGGGGTGCCGAAGTCGAGGTCGATCGAAACGAGGTCGATCGGAACGAAGGGCAGCTGGGGTGTGGTCAGCGACCCCGGTCGAGGATGGTCGAGGCCGGCCGGGCTTCGCCGCCCGACAGGCCGGCGGGGGATCCATCGGCCCGCCAGCAGGCGGCCCCGTGACGCAGGCCGTCGTCGTCGACCAGCACACCGTTCATGCCGCCGGCGACCTTGTCGACCACCTCCACCCTGTGGCCGAGGCGTTCGAGGCCGGTCACCAGTTCGGCCAGGTTGGGGAACGTGTCCTCCACCAGCACCGGTGAGCCCATCCCCATCGTCCACACCCGGGGCGCTTCGACCGCCTGCTGAAGGGTCATGCCGTGGTCGATCACATTGAGGATGGCCTGGGTGACGGCGGCGAAGATGCGATTGCCGCCCGGGGTGCCGAGGGCGAACCAGGGCCGACCGTCCCGCTCGACGATGGTGGGCGACATCGAGGAGAGCACCCGCTTGCCCGGGGCGATCGAGTTGGTCCGGCCCGGGACGGGATCCATGAGGGCCATGCAGTTGTTCAGCATCATGCCGGTGCCGGCGACCACGGCCCGGGCTCCGAACAGGGCGTTGATGGTCTGGGTGGTGGAAACGATGGCGCCGTCGCTGTCGATCACCGTGAGGTGGGTGGTGCACGATCCTTCGCCGTCGGTGCCGGGGGCGGAGCCGGCGGTGAACTCCGTGGCCCGGGTGGCCGAGATGTCGTGGCGGCGGGCCGCGGCGTAGGCCTTCGAGGTCAACCAGTCGACGGGCACCGCCATGGTGTCGGGGTCGGCCAGGTGTTCGGTGCGGTCGGCGAAGGCGAGCTTCAACGCTTCGAGGAAGTGGTGCACAGCGGCCACCGAGCCGAAGCCCATCGCCGCAACGTCGAGGTGTTCCAACAGGTTGAGGATCTGGATGACGTGGGTTCCGCCCGAGGAGGCGGGGGGCATCGAGGTCACGCCGAAACCCTGGTAGGTGCCGACTACCGGCTGTCGCCACCGGGCCTGGTAGCCGGCGAGGTCGGCTCCGGTGATCCAGGGGCCGGTGTCGGGTGTTCCGTCGGCCCGGGGGCGCAGGGAGGTGACGAGGTCGGCCCGTTCCATTTCGGCCACCAGCAGATCACCCAGCTCACCGTGGTAGAGGGCGTCGGGGCCGGCTTCGGCGATCAGGGCCAGGGTGCGGGCGTAGTCGGGCTGGTGGACCCGTGTGCCGGCGGCGAGTGCCCGGGCCGGTTGGCCCGGGCACCAGATGGCGGCCGCCGCCGGGTGGTCGGCCAGTTCGGGTGAGGCCGTGATGGCCTGGGCCAGATAGGGGGACACGACGAAACCGTGCCGGGCGTAGCGCAGGGCGGGGGCGACGACCCGGGCCAGCGGCATCGTGCCGTGGGTGGCCAGCATCTGGCACCAGCCGGCCAGGGCGCCGGGCACGGTGGAAGCCAGATGGCCGACGCTGTTTCGGTTGGACCGGGTCTCGTGTTCGAGGCTGCCGGGAACGGGCTCGAACAGGTCGGCCCGGGCGGCGGCGGGTACCGTCCCGTAGTTGTCGAGCGCCACCGTCTCGCCCGCTGCGGTGCGGTGGAGGAAGAAGCCCGAACCGGTCAGGCCGACCATCATCGGCTCCACCACGGTGAGGGCGAAGAGCCCGGTGACGGCGGCGTCGACCGCGTTGCCGCCTTCGGCCAACGCCTCGAGGGCGGCGGCCGACGCCAGCGGATGATTGGTGGCCACCGCGGCCCGGCTGGCTACGACAGGCTGCTTGAACGTTCGGGCTGGAATCGCCGGCTGGGCCATGGTCACAAGCTAGCCAGCACCGGCCGACGCCGAGCCTTGGCCCGAACCGGTGCCGCCGCTCAGGCTCCAAGGCTGTGGTACGCGGCGTCGACCAGGGCGGAGCTGCGGGCTCCGCCCACGGTGCCCAGCTCCATCTTGTTCATCACGTAGGCGACCGTGAGGGGGCGGTCCAGGTCGTTCACGATCAACGACCCGCCGTAACCGCCCCAGAAGGCCACCGCGTCTCCCCGACCGATGGGCAGCTCCGGGCAGCGCAGGCCATAGCCGATACCGAACCGCAGCGTGTCGCCGATCACCATGTCGGCCCCGTAGGCCTGCTGTTCGAGAACCCGTCGGGCGGTCGCCTCGGAGAACAGACGCACCCCGCGGGCTTCGCCGCCCACCGACAGCACCGACTGGACAGTGGCGACCGACCGGGCGTTGCCATGCCCGCCGGCGGCCGGGATCTCCGCCTGACGCCATGCCCGCTCAGCGGCCGCCGACGACCCGAAGGTCTCGATCCATGCGGCGATGGCCCCCCATCAACCCGCCAGGCGACCCAACCCGACGCAGCTCGGCCGATGACGACACAGGGGGATGGTCGGAGTTATGTTACTGAACGGTTACAGTCTCCAGTCGTCTGCCATTGTTCGCCGTCCGTCACCTCGGGTGGCGCCACGCCTGCGGGCTCGGCCCGCGCTGGAGACCCATGATCACTGCGACGCCCACCAGCACCGGAACCGTCCCGGCTCCCCGGCCCACGGTGGACCCCGGATCCCCGGCACAGTCACCGCCCCGTGGGCCGATCGATTCCACCCGACCCAGCGCCAGGCGGGGTTTCGCCTTGTTGGCGTTGCTCGCCTTGGTGGCCCTGGCGACCCTCGGTGGCGTCTACTACGTGCTTAGCCCGGTGCGGGTCGAGCTGTCGGTCGATGGTGAGACCCAGTCGATCGAGACCCGGTCCGGCTCCGTGGCCGAGCTGTTGGCCGATCAGGGCGTCGTCGTCACCGACGCCGACCTGGTCGACCCGCCCCTCGCCGCCGAACTGGCCGAGGGCACCACGGTCACCGTCAGCTACGCCCGGCCGGTGACGCTCGTCATCGACGGCGTGGAGACCGCTCACGTCACCACGAGGCTGACGGTCGGCGATGCGCTCGAAGCGCTCAGCGCCCCCACCGACGGCGCCGCCGTGTCGGCCCCCCTGTCCGATGCGGTCCCCCGTGGCGGGGCGACGATCGAGATCATCACGCCCAAGCCGGTCACCCTCGACGTGGGCGGCCAGCCGTCCGGCATCACCAGCACGGCGAAGACGGTGGGTGACTTGCTGGCGGCCGAGGGCATCGTCCTGTCCCCAACCGACGCGCTCACCCCACCGGCGGAGACCCCGGTCACGAGCGCCATGACGATCACAGTGACCCGGATCCGGATCGAGAACGAGACCCGCACCGAGCCGGTAGCCCACGAGACCATCGAGCGCGACGACGCCGATCTCGCCATCGGAACCCGCAAGGTCGTAACCAACGGAACCCACGGTGCACAGGAGGTGACGTACGCCGTCACCTACACCAACGACCAGGTCAGCGGCGAGCTCGTGGTGGCCGCCACGGTCACGACCGAGCCGGTGACGGAGGTCGTCGCGGTCGGCACGAAGCCGATCGTCGCCGCCCCCCGGGCCGTCGACCCCGGGTCGGCCGGCGGTGCCGCCGCCGACCTCAACTGGGCCGCTCTCGCCGACTGCGAGTCCAGCGGCAACCCCAAGGCCGTGAACCCCGCCGGTTACTACGGCCTCTACCAGTTCAGCCTCGCCACGTGGGCCTCGGTCGGCGGGTCGGGGAACCCGGCGGATGCGTCGGCCGCCGAGCAGACCAATCGGGCCCAGATCCTCTACAACCGCTCCGGTGCCGGCCAGTGGCCGCACTGCGGCCCCCGCCTCTTCACCTGACGGCCCCTGGCTCAGCGCAGGCCGGCAGCGCCGCCGGATCGTCAACCCCGGGTGACCCTCAACTGGCGACCGCGGCCTGTCCGTAGGCATCGGCCACGAACACGTTGTCCTCGATGTGGACGTAGTCGAAGGCGGCCCGCTCCATCTCGCGAGCCATCGTGACGTAGAGGTCGGGTGTCGGCCACTCGGTGCCGGTGTTGCCCGACCACTGTTTGGCCCACGCTTGCGCATGGGCATCAGCCAGGAAAGACGCAAGATGAAAGTGGCTCATCCGGCGAGCCCAGCCGTGCTGTTCGAGACCGCCATGATGATGGCTGGTGACGAGCTACGGCTCGGTTCAGGAGACGCCGAGATGGTCGATGAGGAAGCTGTCGACCACGTCAACCGCTTCCTGGAGATGGGATCGGGCATCGGGCCCGGTGTAGAAGTGGGTGGCGCCTTGGACTATGTGGAGACGTTTGCGGTCGTGGGTGACCGCCTCGAAGAGTCGATGTGTGTGACTCGGCGTGCAGGCGTCGTCGGCTGAGTTGCCCACGACGAGGATCGGGATGCTGATCTTCGGGCCGGAGGCGACGGCGTCGCATCGGGCGTCGTCGTAGCTCCACTGGCTGAGCCAGCTCCGGAGAGTGCAGAACCGGGCCAGACCGACCGGACCGTCGTTGACCACCTTCGGGTCGCCGAGGTAGCAGCGACCGACAGCCCGCTCGCTTGGTTCGATGGTCGGGTCGAGCCAGCGGGGATCAGCCATCGTGCCGTGGACGGTGAAGGCGAACTCCCGATAGGGGGAGTCCGAGGCCCGGATCGTGGCCAGCTTCTCCTTCACCCAGGCGGTGATGCGCCGATTCCGGGCGACCTGGGCTGTGGCGAAGGTGGCGAGGAAGTCGGCGGAGTATGGCGGCTGGTTCGGGTTCGACGGGTCGTAGAGGTTGAGGGCGGAGTCGCGGACGTCGGGCCGGCTTTCGTCGTGGATGGATGGGTCGATCCACTCGGTGAAGATCTGGTGGCGGCTGACGTGGGCAGCCAACATCATGATGGCGTCGGCCGCAGGCATGCGAGCGGGGTCGACGACGTAGGGGTCACCGGCGGCAGTGTCGGAGATGCCCGTTCCCGCTTCGGCCAGCGCCTGGTACCACATCGACAGCGATCCGCCGCCGGACCATCCGGCGAGAACGATCCTCGAGTAACCCATCCGCTCCTTGGCGTCGGCGATGGCCTCGCCGAGATCGCAGGCCACCTTCTCCATGATCAGCGCGTAGTCGGCACCGCGGTAGCGGGAGTTCGCCCACAGGACGTGGTGGCCCGCAGCCGCCAATCCCCGCACCATCGGGAGGTACATGCCACCGCCGACCGGGTGCATGAAGACGATCAACGTGTCCGACGGTCGATCCACGGGTCGAATGAGGTGGCAGTCGAGCCCGACGACAGCGCCGCCTCCGCCGTACACGTCGCTGTACGTGGCGTCTTCGGTGAACCCGACGGCGTAGGCGAGTCGCTCGCAGCCCCTCGGGGTTCCCGGGGTCGGCGGGGCTGATTGATCCGACCCCGGCTGTGTGTTCATCGGGTGCCCTCCCGGATCAGCGACCGCTGGACGTCCTGGTCAGCGGCGGGCCCCGTGGAGCCCCCGGCCAGGGACGATAGTCGTGGTGCTACCTCGGTGGCGAAGAGCTCGATCGATCGCTGTCGCTGCTCTCAGTTCCCAATGTCCTTGCCGGTCACGTAGAGGAGCGCGCCGAACTCGGTGATGTCGCGATTCAGCCCAGATCCACGACCTGTCGAGCAGCAAGTGGGCGCTGTCCACCCCCCAGTTATGTCGTACCCATCTCAATCGCTGGCTGTGCAGCTCGAGCATTGACGATGAATGAAACCCACTCAGAACCTCCTGATCGGGCGACAGCTCGTCTGCTTTTCTCATCCAGGTCTCATCGCCGTCTTATGTATGTCGTGCGGGATTCGCTTCTGGAGTTGCGAGCGGCGCCTTCGGCCATGGTCGACGCAGTAGCGCCGACGTGAAGTCGCCCCAGGTCGAGCGATCCTGCCTCCCCGGCGTTGGATTGAGGTCTGATCAGGCTGGAGTACTCGGCCGCCTACCGACCGTATCGATGAGGACGACGCGCGCCTCGAACCGGCCACACTGACCCGCTGGGCCAGAGGCGTCGGTAGGTGGACTCCACTTCCTGTTGGAAGGGCCGGAATTTGTGGCTACCAGTTGGGCTACCAGCTCCGAAATCACAAAACGAAGCGCGACCCACGAGATCGTGACCTGCGGAAACTTGGTGGAGCTGATGGGAATCGAACCCACGACCCCCTGCTTGCAAAGCGCCCCGGGTGGCAGGGGCCGGACCAGGGCGAACGGGCGGATCACCTGGTCGCAGGCTTGTCGGTGGTGCTTGTGGGTGTCCGGCCGTGCCCGATGTTGCCCTCTGCTACGCGCACGTGGCGCGCGCGGATTGGTGCCGTGGTTGCGGCGGCGACTTCGGTGTCATAGGGACCAAATCTTCACGTTCGGGTGGCTTTGAGCGAGCGCGGTGAGGTCGAGGGGATCGGCGGTGGCGATGAGAGCACCGCCGAGCCGGATGGCGGTGGCTACGACCATCGCGTCCACCGCTGATCCTCGGCCGGCGTTGCTCCTGATGCGTCCGGCGATGCGGGTAATCGAGAGGGTGAGGGGGACGACCTCAACGAGGTTGACGAGCCGGTTGATCGAAACGTCGGACGGGTCGCCCCTGTACGCCTCGGCGAGGACGGGTAGGGGAATGACAATGGTCGCCCCGTCTTGGCGGGCCCGGGAGGTGATGGCGGCGGCTCGGAGCCGGGTCGCTCCACGGTCGGCCGGGTTGGCGAGCGCGTTGACGGCTTCGGTGTCGAGGATCAGGAGGCGCGCCACGCGGCGTCGGCTTCGGCGATCAGCGACGGTGGGAGCGGGCCAATCTCATCGGCGATCTCATCGAGCAGACGATCGAGCTCACTCGCAGCCAGCTTTCTCCTCAGGGCGTCGGCGACCCAGTTGTCTATGTCGGACCCGGCCACAGTGCGCACGGCTTCGACCAGGTCGAGCGGTAGGTCGAACGAGCTCATTGCCATGTCATGCAGCTTACCTCGTCCCGAGGTGGCGCCCGGCCTCGATGTTGTCAGCCCGAGCATGCAGTCGGCCTCTCGTTGGGGAACCCGCCGGTCGTCTGTCGAGGGACACCACAGAACCAGAAACCACTGGGCCCAAGATGAAGCGAGGTAGTAGCTCGACGTACCGGAGTCGAATCGGCAAGTTCGAGACGAGACGGGCACGAACTGCGGCAGACAGTGAAGAGCGCCTGCTCTGGGTATGGCCTCTGGCTTGGTCGAACGCTTGGAGCTGATGGGAATCGAGCCCACGACCCCGTGCTTGTGAAGCGTTCAGGGTGCGAATGCCGGCTCGATCCGGGCCGGGGTGGAACTCTGGCTTCGCCCCTGGCTCTCTGTGGTCGGCCCGCTCGTGGTGAATCATGGTGTCTAGCGGTGCGGTGGCGGGGAGGCGCTCTACTACCCTGGCTGGGCGATGGCTGGAGGAAACGTATTTCAGGGTCCGTCCCCGGAGGGGGTGGCCGGCGCTCTGGTGGCGGCGATGCTGGCCGAAGGGGTCGATCTGGGCGATTCGGCTGCCATGGAACGGTGGATGAAGGAGTTCAACGCCCGTCCCTTCGCCGAGCGGGCTCTGGTGCTCAGCGAGGGTGTGTTGGATGCTGGTCCGCCCTTGCCGGCGGTGGCGGTTCCTGATGAGGTTTCGGCTCGTGGCTCGGCTGCTGGATCGCCATTGTTGGAGCCGTTTCGTGGTCTGGTCGATTTCGTGGGTGACGGCCGCAAGGTGACCCAGACCGGGAACGTGACTCTGGCTGATGCCCGTCAGCTGGTGTCGCTGCTCGTTACCGGTGATCGTTTCGACGAGGCGATTGGCGACCGTAGGTTCAAGACCAAGAGCGCCAGTGATCTGCCGCAGCTCAGCTTCATCGTGCGCCTGGCCACCAAGGCCCGCTTTGTCCGTGTGGTCAAGGGCCGGATGGTCACCACCAAGGCCGGTCGGGATCTGGGCCGTGATCCGCTGGCCGATCTGCAACGCCTGGTGGATGCGATCTGCGACCTGGGGCTGGTGACGGCCCGCATGTCGGGAGGTCGGTACGTGTGGTCAGCGCTCGCTCCGTTCTTCGATGACCTTTTCGTCCCGTTGGCCTCGATGCTGCTCACCGCCGATGATGGTGTGGCCTTCGACGCCATCGTGGAGCGGGCGCTCGATGAGTTCGAGGCCGAGGTGGACATCGACAACCCCTACTGGACCGATTCGTTCCGCTACGAGTTCGTTGAAAGCGAGATGCGCACCGCGGTCGCCACGTTGGAGGCGGCGGGAGTGGTCACCTGGGACGCTGAGATCGTGATCCGTCACCGGTCCGAGACCCGGGTGGGAGGAATGGTGACCCTCACCCCGGCAGGTCGTTGGACGGTGCACCGTCACCTGGCCGAGAGCCACGACCTCGACCTGCCGGTGGCCCGGCCCGCCCAGTTCACCGATCTGGGGTTCGAGGCCATGATCAAGGCCTGCGAGGCTTCCTACTTCGACGACGTCGCCCACGTGATGCGGGAGGTCATGGTGTGGTGTAACCGGCGGGGTGGGGACGCCCTACCGGAGTTGGTGCTGGCCGCCCGCTCCACCACCGATCCCGGGGTGCGGCACATGGCCCTGGCCGTGCTGGGGGAGCAGTTCGGCCCGGAGGCCGAGCCGGCCGTTCGGGGCCTGCTCGAGGTGCCCGCCTGCCGGGGCTCGGCGCTGCTGTGGCTGGTCGACCACGAGTGCGAACCGGCGGAGGCGCTGCTCGACCCCGACCCGGCCGTGTTCACCGATGTTCTGGCTCTGGTACTGGTCAGCCGGGGGCCGGATCAGATGGTCGAGGTGTTCGAACATGTCGGGAACCACGACGTCCAGCTCGCCCTCGTACAGGACCTGGCCCGGCTCTCCTCCCCCGAGGTTGGCCTGGTGCTGGTTGCTCTGGGGCGGGATCATCCCACGGCCCGGATCGCCAAAGCCGCCCGCAAGGCGGCGATGCAGAACGCCAGCCGCCAGGCAGACCGGCGCCGTTGACCCCGGCGGTGCGAGCGGCCAGAACCGCCGTCGCGATCCCTTCGTCCATGATCCCCGGCGTGACCCCAGGATTTTGATCACTGAAACCGGGTTCGCCACGTTCACGGCGATTGGCGTCCGGGCGGCTCATCCCTGATCGGAACGTCGACAAGATAGTGGAACTGGTCGGGGCCGGCCGAGGCGCTCAGCTTCGCCAAGATCGCTTCGGCATCATCGTGGGGCCCGTGCACGTAGTAGGGCTTCCCGCCGCGGCCGAAGCTGATGGCGCTCGGACCGGTCAACGGGTCGAGGTGCCCGCTGGCCGGCGCGAAGTCCGGTGCCGGTTCGAAACCCAGCCTCCGTGCATAGTCGACGCCGCCCCACACCAGGTGGCGAGCGAGTTCGATCGGGGCTTGCACGCTTGCCCCGAACGGCACGAAGAAGGTGTGGACGAAGCGGCGCAGCTCGGAACGCGACATTGTCCGGGGTCCCAGGGCGTCTTTCACGCCGAGGCACCAGGTGTCGACCAGGTACCCGCACACCGAGGGGCCACGGTCCCGGCCGACCTGGAGCGCGACCAGAACGCCAACCAGGCCCTCGACTGCTGTGTCGTGGCTCGGTCGGTCGGGCCACGCCCGCCCCGCCTCGACGCTCACACTCGCGCTCCAGCCGGCGCTCACCCAGCAGCTGACGATGGGGGGTTCGGTGGCTGCTGCCTGCTGGGCGATCGCCCGCACCATGGGCGCGATGACCCCCGCGGGCACGCCCAACGCTCGGGCGATCTGCTTGGGAGTAGCGCCCGTAGCTCGTAGTGACCGGACCTGTGCGGCCAGTTCCTCATCAGTCACCACGCCGTTATACCACCACGGTCGACCTGGAGGAGCCAGGGACGCACTGCCGGCGTTGTGACCCGCCTCCAACTCCGACCGGCTGACCGGGCAAGGTGACCGGCAAGCCCGCCAGCGCGCCTGCGACCAATCTCGCTGCGATGTCGAACCCTGCTGTTCTCTGAGCGAATCGGCAGAAGGCACGATGTCGGCCGGGAGCGTTCGAGGGTCGAGCCTGAGGTCAGAGCCCCACCCATGCATCGGCCAAGATCACACCAGCCAGCTCGAACCTCGCCGGCCGCCCGCCGCCGGGCGATAGCGGATCAAGAAAGGCGTACGTTGATGACGAGGATGAGGGGCACTACGACGAAAGGGACGAACTGGCCGTAACTACGCGGCCACGGCGAGCGCACCAGCAAGAGCGATTCGCTCTGGCCATAGCCTCTGACCTGGTCAAACGTGTGGAGCTGATGGGAATCGAACCCACGACCCCCTGCTTGCAAAGCGCCCATGGTGGCAGGGGCCGGACCAGGGAGAATGGGTGGAAGTCCTGGTCGTGGGGTTGGCGGTGCGCCCGGTCGCTGCCCGGCTCGCCCCTGTGTTGCCCTCTGCTACGCGCGCGTGGCGCGCGCGGGATCAGGTGTCGATGAGGACTCGGCGGCCGTCGAAGATGGCGGTGATCTCGATCTCGCCGCCGAGTTGGTGGATGATCGAGCGGAGGGTTTCGAGTGACAGGCCGATCTCGCCGTGCTCGAGTTGGGAGATCGCGGATTGGGACTTGCCGACCAGTGCTGCCAGTTCGGCCTGGGTGATGCCCAGGGCTTTTCTGAGTTCGGCGAGGCGGTAGGAGGCGATCTCTTCGGTGGCTCGTTCCTTGGCCTGCTCGATGCGGCGGGCGCGTACCGGATCGCGGCGGGCGTCGTCTCGGAGTTGGCTGAACTTCTTGGTGCTGGGCATCAGATCAGTCCTTCTTCACGGAGTTCGGCGAGGTGGGTGTCGTAGAGGTCGTCGGCGATCGGGATGTAGTGGTCGTACCACTGGTTCCAGGTCGGGCTGGCGGGATCGGCTGGGCTCTTGTCTCCGCCGACGAGCAGGATCGCAGTGCGGCGAGGATCGAAGGCGAACAGGATCCGGATGGCCCGCTCGGCTCTGAGTTCCTTCATGTTCGGATGACGTGACCGGTGGACGTTGTCGACGGCAGGGCGACCGAGTCCCGGGCCCGCCGACTCGAGCAGCTCGACTCGGGCGATCACGGCGTCTTGGTCCTCCTCGGTCAGTGTCTGGTACCAGTCGTCGAACTGGCTCGTGTACTCCACGTCCCACATCGACATCAGCCTAGCTGATATTAGCTGAGCTGATGGGTTGGATCCAGGCGGCTGCGTTCCGGGGCGGAGCATGGCGGGCGAGCCTGGGCGTCACCGGCAGGCGGGCTGTCTATTCAGGGGGTGCGGTCGGGGAGCAGGTCCAGTGCGGTGACGAGATCGAGGGCCGCTCGTTGGCGAGCCTGGCGGTCGAGCTGCACCAGGTCGCCCTTCCTGAGCACGAGGGTGTATGGGCTGCCTTTGCGTCGGGTGGTGTGTTCCACGGGCAACTCGAGGCGGTCGATGGTGTCGTGCACGTGATGTCGTCGACGTTCGGCCAGTGGCCATTCGTGGACCTGCCGTTCAGGGTCGGCCAGGAAGGCGGCCAGGACGGTGCAGTCGTCGCAGGTGTGCCAGGGGGCGGGGACCTCGATCGACCAGTCACCCTCGGCCCGTGCCGGTTGGGCCAGGATTGTCTCGAGGCGCGTGGCGCAGTGGATGGCGATGTCGGCCAGCCCGCTGTCGGCCAGCACGTCGGGCTCCACCTGGTGCCCAGCTTCCAGCGCTGCGATAAGAGCCGGTAGTACGTCCGTCCCGCCGCCGCAGGCGGTGGTGACGATGGTGGCGCTCAGCTCGGGGATCTCGGCCACCCTCGTAGCCTCCAGCAGCCCAGCCAGTGCCGGCCCCAGCGACTCCAGAGCTGTGTGTCGTTCCGACGGTCGCTGCTCTTGGGCTGCGGTGGTGAGCGCCTCCTCCAGCCAGGTCCACGACCTTGCGAGCACCAGCCGGGCGGCCCTGATCCCGGTCTCGTCGGAGCTCGCTGCCGCCGTCGCTTCGCTCATGGCGGCACACAGGGCGGGGAGTGACGCCAGCCACTCTGCCCTCGACCGGCGCCCGGGGACGGGCCACCGGTTCCCCAGCCCGAGCCAGCGGTCGAGCTGGGCGTCCACCCAGCCGAGCCCGTACCGGTGGGCGAGTCTGACGAGTACCGGCGCACCGCTGGGAGTCAGTTCCTCGATCCGAAACGGGCCGATCAGAGTGGCGGCTAAGTCGCCGTCGTCCACCAGGTCGGCCGTCGCCATCGCCTTGACTAGCAGTTCATCGTGATCGCCGGAGGAGTGGATCACGTTGGCCCAGAACGGGGCCAGCATCGCTGCCTGGTTCTGGATCTCGGTGAGATCGGCACGTTCGCCGGCGACCGCCGGACCGTGGGCCGCCAAGAGTTCGTCGAGGGCGCCTGCCGGGTTGCCTCTGGCCCGTACGGCGAAGGCCCGGGCGCGGGGCCATATGACCAGTGCCCCGCGTCGGTACCACCGGTCCATGGTGTTGCCGGCGTTGCCGGTGTAGCCCTCGAACTCGGACTGGTACGGCTCCAGCTTCACCGACGGCGTCGACTCGCACAGCTCGTGCTCACCGGCCTCCGCATCGAACGACATACCTCGGCTCGACGCGTCGGTCAGGAAGGTGAAGCAGCACATCGGAGTCGATCAGGTCGTTGAGTTCGTAGCCGTCGTCGCTTCCCTGCCGACGTGTCCGCCGGTAGCGCCAGTCGTCTTCGATGCAGTCCCACACCTCGTGGACCTCGGCCAGCGCCGGTACCACCTCGAGGTCGAGTTCGTCAGCAACCGATTGGAGCACGCCAGCCCGCACGGCGTCGTCCCCCTTCAGCCGGGACCAGCTCATGCCGCGCTCGGTGTACTCGTGATCGAGGAGATAGATCAACCGATCTGGCGGCTCGTCGGGCTCGGCGTGGTGCCGCCACGGGGCAACGTCGGCCGGCTCGGCGAAATGACGCTCTACCAGATCGGCCGCCTCGATCAACACCGGCGCGGGTACCGCCGGGGTCGGGGCGGCGCTATCGCCGGCGAGCCTGAGGTTGTAGGTCAGCACAACCCGGTAGCCCGAGCCCAGGGGCCGCACCTCGTGGACGGTGTCGGCGTAGAGCGCGACGAAGGTGATGAGCGACCGAGACGAGCGGTAGACCGACTCCGTCCCCCGATGGCGGACGATCAGCTCGCCTCCCGTGGCGTTCGACGGCAGGATCACGACCAGCGTGCCGACCATGTCGTCGGCCTTCTCCGAGTCCTGGTGAGGGGCGAAGAACTGGCCCGCCTCGTAGACCAGCATCGAATGGAGCTCGGCCCGGAACTGGCAGCTGTCGGGAAGGCCGAGCTCGCAGCGCAGCGCGTCGATCACCGAAATCAGGGTGCGGTTCCACCGGCGCTTGTCGATCCGGACCCGGCTGCGGGCGACCTCCCAGGTGTCGCGCACCCGGCGATCGAGCACCGTCTCCTCTCCCCGGCCGTAGCGGGCCGGCCGAGCGATCCGACGAAGCTCCAGGGCCTGGGACGCGCTCACCGGAAGCCGAAGCGGACCGACACCACTCACCTCGATCGCCAGATCGTCAACCGGTGCCCGGCAACTCGCGCTGAACGACCCATCAGCCGCCAACTCCCCCAACAACGTGGCCAGCCGGTGACGCGGACTTCCCCTCACGGCACTGAACGATAGAGCGCACCCAGCCGCCCGGTCGCGCCTCGCCGGTTCGCCGCCATGGTTCAGTGCCTGTGCCTCATCATGTTGGGAGCCTGCGGACATTCGCCGTCTCAAGCTTCAACGAATGGCGTCGCTTTCGTTGTAGCTCCTGGCCTGACCTTCCAATATCGTTCAACCTGCGTCGCCTCTCGGTCCAGTGCGGATCCGATCCGATGCCCGCCCGATGCCCGATGCCCGATGCCTGATGCCTGACCGACGGGCCCTGGTGTCCGGACCTTGCCGTTCATCACAACCTCGCCGACAATGGGCCGCCGGGCGATAAGGGAGCAACAAGGTGTGTCGATCAAAGGGAAACAAGATGATCAGCCCACCGAGAGCCCCCCAGACCGTCCAACAGCTACGCGCGCATTGCGCGCGCGCAACGAGCGACTAGCCCGGAAAGACTGCCTCTGACCAGGGAAAACGTGGTGGAGCTGATGGGAATCGAACCCACGACCCCCTGTGGAGCTGATGGGAATCGAACCCACGACCCCCTGCTTGCAAAGTGCTGGCGAGCTGGTCGGGGGAGTGCGCCAGCGGCCGCTGAGCAGGGCGTACGCCCGTCGCCGTTCAGGCTCGTTCGCCTGTGCGTGTACGAGTTGGCTCCCAGATTGGCTCCCAGTCCACCTCGTTCCCGTCCGCAGGTAGCTTCTGTCTGGGTGTCAAGGTAAGTTGATGGGGTGGATCCCGTTGTGCTCGACAGCGCACGCAAGCACGGGGTGCCCGACGACGACATGCTCCACGCCTACCGTAACCCCGTTCGGGTGTTCGCCCTCGACGACCTGACCATGCTCATCGGGCCCGACCACACCGGCCGCCTTCTGGAGATCGGTGTGGCGGTGGGTGATGGCGTCGAGTTCATCGTGCACGCGATGGCCGCCCGCGAACGGTTCCTGAGGTGACCGCCATGCCCCGATCGATACAGGACATCCTCGACCACGCCGCCGAGCTGGCCCAGCGCTTCGAGAACTACGAGCCAGGACCAGGCGACGAACGTCCGGTCGAGGAGTACCTGCTGCAACGAGCAGTTCTGGCTCGGGCCCGTAGCGAGCAGCAGATCGTCGATGCCGTTGTCGCCGCTCGCGCCGCCGGACTGCCCTGGCAGAAGATCGGGGGCATCCTCGGTACCTCAGCCCAAGCGGCCCAGCAGCGTTACGGGGCCGTGGTCGAACCGGCCTGATCCCCGCAGCTGCTCGGACCCTGGCGACATCCCGCTTTCAAGGGATGCCAGGAGCGTTCGTGCAGGTTCCGCCCGTCCCATGACCAGGGCTGATTGCTCACGCCGGGTTCGCCTGTGGCCGCGGACGTGCGCCCAGTGCGGCTACCAGTTTGGGCTACCAGGAGCAATGACGGCCAAGGGGATTTCCGAGCGATTCGACCAGGCGGTATCGCCGGTTTCGGCGCTCCCCGTGGCGACCGGCTCGTGGACCCAGCGACTGAGACCCGTTGTGCAACGTGTGCGAGACTCGCGGCCATGGCGCAGGATGCACTGGAGCACGTCCGCCAGATCGCCTTAGCTCTGCCTCATGTCACGGAACGCCTCAGCGCTGGCGCGCCCTGCTTCTATGTGCGCGACCGGAAGCCCATCTGCCGGTTTCACGACTCCGAGTTCGCCGACGATGGTCGCGTTTCGCTGTGGTGTCCGGCGCCGCCCGGCGTGGGGCTGAACTTGTCACCAGCGAGCCGGAACGGTTCTTCGCCCCCACCCCGAGTGGCTCAGGGGTCTTCGGGGACTGGATCGTGGTGTATCTCGACACCGAAGGCGAGCTAGCAGTCGATTGGCAGGAGGTCGCGGCGATCATCCAGGAGGCGTATCGCCTGCGGGCACCCAAAGCCTCCGTCGCAGGACTCAATCCGCCAAGACCGCCACCGTCGATACCGGGCGCCCTGCCCAGCGGATAAAGGCCGGTTCACGCGCTAGGAGCCACGCCTCCGGCTGGTGTGCCGTTGGGCCGAAGCACCGCGACTCGCGAGCAGTGAAGACGCCGAGTCGTCAGGGGATGCAGTTCCCCTGACGACGAAGCGACCTGGTTTCTGCCAAGTCTGTTCGTCGCTCCCGATCGGCGGATGGAGGGCATCGCCACGGCGCTGGTCGCAGCTGGGATTGGAGGTGGCGCGGCGTCATGATGGGACGGCGATCGAGAGTTTCCCGCTTGCCGGAGAACACCGACGGCCCGGTGGCTCGGACTTCATGACCGGCGTGGAGCCGTTCCTTGCCGACCACGGATTCCAACCGGTTCGTTGGCATCAAAGAACCGCGTCGTGATGAGACTCGAACTCTCAGACATAGCCGTCGCCGGACGGGAGAAGCGCTTGCGGGAACTGTGGCGCCAGCTGCTGGAGTCTGCGCGCTGGCGGCGCCAACAGGTCACCAGGGGGGGTTCAGAGGCTGCGATGCGGGGCCGGCCGCAGGTGCTCGATCTTCGCCGGCTCGTTCGGTCGGCAGAGAAAGAAGCCCTGGCCAATGTCGCACCCCATGGACACGAGCCGGTCAAGCGCCGATTCGGTCTCGATCCCTTCGGCCACCACCCGGTACCCCAGGTTGTGGGCCAGGGCGATCGTCGACTCGACAATTGCCCTGCTAGAAGCGTTGCTCTCCATGTCGCCGATGAAGCACCGGTCGATCTTCAACTCGTCGATGGGTAGCGCCCGAAGGTAGTTAAGCGACGAATAGCCCGTTCCAAAATCGTCGATCGATATCTTGAAACCTTGGCGCCGTAGCTCGTTCAACGCGTGACGGCAGGCGTCTGGGTCGTTCATCAGTGAGTTCTCGGTGATCTCGATGACGATCTGCTCGGGCCGGACTCCGGTTTCGTCTACCGCTCGCTCGACATCGGACAAGAAGGTGAGATCGGCCAGACTCCGTGGTGAAATGTTGATCGCCACCGACAGCATCCAGCCCGCATTGTTCCATTCGACGGCCTGCCGGAAGGCGGCGACCATCACAGCATTGGTCAGTGGTTGGAGGAGCCCGGAGATCTCGGCCAGGGGTACGAAGTCGTTAGGAGGAATCGTGCCGCGTTGGGGATGCTGCCACCGGACCAGCGCCTCCATGCCGGTGACGCTCATCGACCCGAGGTCGAACTTCGGCTGATAGTGATTCACGAGCTCGCCGCGATCGATGGCCGAGCGCAACTCGGCAATGAGTGACAGGCGCTCGGCGCTGTGCGGATCTGCATCGGTCGAGTAGACGGCGTAGTCGACCCCGGCATGTTTGGCCCGGTACATGGCGACATCGGCATGTTGGAGTAAGTCCGCTACTTCGCGGCCGTGGGCGGGATAGAGCGCTATTCCGATGCTCGCCTCGACGTGGAACGGCACGCCTCCGATCTCCGTCTCCTCACTGAGCTTCTCCTTAATCCGCTCGGCTGTCTCGATGGCGCCCACGGTGCCGGCGGTCTCGGGAAGGAGTACCGCGAACTCGTCCCCACCGAGACGGGCAACGGTGTCGCTGGAGCGGACAGCGCGTGTGAGGCGGCCGGCGAGATCTCGTAACAGCTGGTCGCCGCGGTGATGCCCGAGCGTGTCGTTGACCTCCTTGAACCGATTCAGGTCCAGCAGCAGCACGGCGGCCTGAGAGCCGTTCCGTTCGGCCATCCTCAGCGCCACGCCGGCCCGATCGGCGAAAAGGCTGCGGTTAGGGAGGGCGGTGAGCGAGTCAGTGGTGGCCTGACTCCGCAGCTTCCTTTCTTGGATCAACATGGAACCAACGGCCATACCGAACACGGCGATGGCGCCGACCAGGACCACGAGGCCGTTCGTCGGCATCGACGGGAACCAGCTGGCAGCCGCTGGTGCCGATGCCACCAGGTACCACTCGTTAGGCGTGACGGCGCCAGTCTCGAGCCGACGAACCGACACAAGGTCGCTACCGAGGGTCACGACAGCATCCTGCTCGGGATCAACCGGAAGTTGGCCATCAGCCGCCAGCCGATGGAGTTGCCTGTCTTCGGGCCAGCCGAGTGCGGCACCGAGCTCCTGGGGACGATCGGAGTCGACGATCACGTTGCCGAGTCGATCGATGATCCTCAGCTTCACGCCTTCGTGGGTGTCGAGACGGCGGAAGCTGTCGATCGTCACCTCGAAGTGGACGATCGCACGGCGGCGTCCGTCATCGAAGGGCACGAGCGTGGCATTAGCGACAACCCATTCCTCGGTGTCGGGTGACACGTACGGCTCGGTCTGATAGACCTGGCCGAACTGGAGGTCGAACGTCGGGGCGAAGAACGGGGTGTCGCGCTCGTCGGGTGACAACTCGGACGGTATGGCCACGACCCCCTCGACCACCCGGGCGATCTCCGCTCCGCTGGCGTCGATGAAGCAGGCTTCTCCGATGCTCTCGGGGTAGAGCTGCTCAAGGAATCCCAGCGCTCGATTGGCCTCGACGATCACCTCGCCCTGGTCGAGCATCTCTGGGGGACGGCCGGAGCGATCGTAGTAGGATCGGAAGGCCGGATTCTCCGACAGCTGACGGACGATCGAGGCCGACCGCTCGAAGTACTCATTGAGGCGTGCGCTCTCCCCAGCCGCCTCAGTTTCCAGTCGGTGAGCCAGGTCAGTCCGGTAGTCGGCCCGCGACTCGGTTGCGGCCAGCACCAGGCTGGCCGACAGCAGCAGCAGCCCGCTCACGAGGGTAGCGATTCGCACCAGGCGCATTCAGTGCTATCGACCGAACCGGCGGCGACATGAGGCGATTGGGGGTCCGGCTCGCCGCGTCGAGAACGGCACCGTGATCCACGACGTCGCTCCATCGATGCTCGCCGGTGGCTCGCTCCGACCACCACTCGTTGAACTGGCTCCAGGTCCCCGGCAGTCTCGGCGCCAGTCCACGATGCACGGGAAGACGCGGCCCCCGCACGCCGAGCAGGAACGGCATCACAAGTGCTGTCCGCGGAAATGACGGGCCAGCATGGAGATGCCCGGCTCGATGCCGAGGGCCCGGGCTTCGTCGGGTGGTGGTGGGCGCTGGGTGATCTTCTATGATCTGGGCGACCTCGATGCCGACGGTGCTCAGCTGGTGGAGGTGTCGTGTTCCGTCGGTGGGATTCCGTCCTCGTCAACCCGGGGTGGATGGCAGCGGCCACGTCGTTCGGGTAACTCCGCAAGCGATCCGACTCAAGCGTCGAGCTTGGCGATATGTCCCTCGCTGGCGTGAGGGTCAGTCCCAGGGTTCGAGGTCGGTGGTGTAGGCGAGTTCGGTTCGGTCGCCGGCCAGGACGGTGCTGGCGATCTCGACTACCCGGCCCTCGGTGTCGATTGAGGTCTTGGTGATGACCAGCACGGAGATGCCGGGCTCGATGCCGAGGGCTCGGGCTTCGTCGGGTGATGGTGGGCGGGCAGTGACTTCGTCGATGATCTGGGCCACCTCGATGCCGACAGTGCGCAACTGGTGGATGGTGCCACCAGGCCACGGCTCGTTAGCGGGGTCCAGGAGGTCCGGGTTGCTGGCGATCAGTTCCAGGGGTACGTAGGACTGGTTGAGCAGGAGGCTTGCCTCTTCTTGCCGGGCTCCGGTCCGGTAGATCCTGTGCAGGATGGGGGTGCCGGCCACGATCCGGAAGCGGGCGGCGAGTTCGGGGTCGGCTTCGATCTGTACGTACTCGGCTGAGAACTCGATCTCGTCCGGATGGATTCCGTCTTTGTAGGCTGCCGAGCCGGTTCGCTTGTCGCTCGTGGCGGCCTGGCGCTTCTCCGAGTTGTAGCGCTCGGTGGCGTTCCACCGGATCTTGCGGCGGGGGACTCGGACGAAGGTGCCTCGGCCTTGGTAGGTGCTGACGAGGCCGGCGTCTTGGAGGACACGGAAGGCGGAACGGACGTTGGTCTGGGACATGCCTCGTTGGCGGGCTAGTTCCGGGACGCTGGGAAGTGGCGTACCTGGAGGGAGTGTGCCGTCTGCGATCTGGGCTGCGAGTTGGTCGGCGAGGGCCTGGTACATTGGTCGGGGTGTGGCCATGGCGATCACCTTAAGCCGGCCTAACAGCAAAGTCACTACTCAGGGTGAACTTCACATCCTCAAGTCAGAGATAACTGTGAAGCCAGAATATCTACCTAGCGGTTGACTTAGCAGCGAACCTGCCTGTAGGTTCCAGTTATCCGGGGACGGCCGCCGCCGGCCGCGCAACTTCTCGGGGATTCGTCCACTCAGGACACGAGGGGGAACCAACGACATGGCAGTCTCACCAGGTCAAACAGACGCGCCCGCAACCAGCAGCAGGGAGCAGTGGCGCACCTCGGGGAAGTGCCCGGACTGGCACGCCCGGTCGACCTGGGGCACCTGTGACGAGTGTGACGGCCAGGGCGTCCGTGAGTTCGACATCTGCGGGTGCGCCTACGGACTGGTCGAGGTCGGACCCATCCGGATGCAGCAGTGACAGGGGAGGTAGACGGAACGTCGGCCCGTCGGCTCGACCCTGGGGGGGCGGACGAGGACGGGGCGGAACGCCCCGGACGACGGCCGTCCCCTGTCCGGGGGGTGGAAGGAAACAATTCTCCCTCCCTCTCCGTTGTCCGTAGTTCCCCCGCCGGTCCAGGGGACCGGCCGGAGGACCAGGGCTTGTTATGCGTCCATAAAGGGCCGCAGCATGTAGGTGAGCCGAAACAGCCGCACGTAACCGAACTACCGAAACCAGTGCAGTGGTTCGGGTACGAGACCGACGATCTCGACCTGGTCGGGTTCCGCCCCGGGACGCCGTCGAGATGGCCGCCTCGGCCTTTCCCCGCCTCGGCGTCGAGGATGACCCGTTGGGCGACGGAACAGGCCGCCGGGTCGACCCCGCCACGGGTGAAATCATCCCCCCGGAGCTGCAATGGCGCCTCGGGATCTCCGGAGGCCTGATGCGCATCCGGGTCGTCCACGGCCGCACCCCGGTCGACGACTCCGACGACCTGCTCGACACCGGCGACTGGATTCCTCCGGCCTCGACAAGAACGAGGACCGGCAGCGGGACGTGGTGACCGAGTTTCCCGCCGGTCCCGGAACCGGTTACGCACCGTGGCCGCCTCGCTGGACTGGCACGCCGCCTGGCAACCGGGCCTGCACATGCTCATGGTCACCCTCACCTACCCCGGC
>CAVTAP010000014.1:0-17385 GCA_963732695.1 uncultured Actinomycetota bacterium
CCCGATTGCCAGGTGGGTCTACTCGTAGCTCCATCCTGTCTCCTCGTTGCCGACAGCGATCGAGGCATGAGTCTGCACGATCTTCCAGGTGTCGCCGTCACGGACCATGACAGCCGTCCACCGGGGCTGGACCTGGTGCCCGTCTGGGAGTGTGATCGTGAGTCGGGTGGCCGCCCAGCCGACTTCGCCGTGGGAGTAGCCCTCGACATCAGAGGGCACGAATTTCACGGCGCCGCCCGCTCCGGTGACCTCGCCGCGAAGGAACGACGCGATCGACACCCCACCCTGCAACCACTCGGTTGCGTCACTCCCAACGAGACGCGAGCGGGGGTCGGTTGAGAGATGTCGATCGATCATCGTGCTGTCGCCACGCGAGGCGGCAGCGAACCACTCCGAAACAAGTCCAGCAATCTCAGGGTCTGACAACATCTGGCTCTCCTTGCCGTGTCGCGCGGTGCTGGTAGTACTTCGTCCCGCAGGGGGATATCGGATCACCGGGCGGCGGGAGTTGGCTGAGATGATCCGGCGCTCACCTCGGTGGCAGATCTCGTGCTCACCACAGCCCGTGGGGTCTCGACCGCCTCGACGAACTGGTCCACCGGTCGGAGCTCGAGCCCATTCGTCGTGGAGGCAGCGCTGGCAAAGCGGTCGGTGCGGCCGGAAAGCCACGAAATCGCGACAGAGTGTTCCGCCACCGCCCCGCTACGGTCGGAGCGCCGTCAGCGAGGATCCGCCCTCCACCTGCGGGGGAGGATCCGGGGGGGGGTAAAGGGCCCCATGCAGGCCGCTCGGAGCTGGGGCGCCCGGGTCGGCCGTCTTCTACGCTTGTCCGGTGCACCTCGAACCGCGGCTGTTGGCGTTCACCAAGGGGTTCCGGCTCCGGATCGCCGGTGCCGCCCTCGTCGGGTTGGTCGGCGGTCGGCCTGGGGGTGGCCCGCCTCGTCCTGCTCGGTTGGCTGATCGGGCAGGTGTTCGCCGGTCGCTCGTTGACATCGTTGCTCCTGCCGATCGTGGTCATCGCCGGCGTGATGGTGCTGCGGGGCGGTTTCGAGTACTGGCGGACGATGCTGGCTCACGAGACGGCGGCCCGGATCCAGAAGCGGCTGCGTCGGCTCATCTTCGACCGGGTCACCGTGCTCGGCCCGGCCACGGTGGCTCAGCGACGGTCGGGCGCCGTGAGCCTGTCGTTGATCGACGGGGTCGAGCAGCTCGAGACGTACTTCGGCCAGTACCTGCCGCAGCTCATCGTTTCGTTCCTGACCCCGATCGTGATCTTCGCCGCGGTGGCCTTCGTCGATCTGCCGGTGGCGGCCGTGATGCTGGCCTTCGCTCTCGTGGCCCTGCTGGCCCCGAGCCTGTGGCATCGTCACGAGGTCCGCAAGGCACTCGATCAGCAGCGGGCCTACGCCGCCTTCGCCGCCGAGTTCCTCGACTCGATCCAGGGCCTGGCCACGCTCAAGGCCTTCGGGCAGAGCGCGGCCCGCGCCGATGCGCTGGAGGTCCGGGCCCGAACGCTGTTCCGGGAGACGATGTGGGTGCTCGCCACCAACGTCGCCAGCCGGGGTATCACCGACAGCTCCATCGCCTGCGGGGCGGCGGCGGCGCTGGCCCTGGGGGCCTACCGGGTCGACAACGGCAACATGGCGTTGAGCTCGCTCCTCATCATCCTGCTGCTGGGCGTGGAGATCTACCGACCCCTGCGGGAGCTGCGTACGGTGCTGCATCAGGGCATGGTCGGCCTGGCGGCGGCGCAGGGTGTGTACCAGATCCTCGACGACCGCCCCCTCGTGGACGACGCCGAGGCGGCCGCCCTGCCCGGTCCGCTCGATCCCACCATCGTGTTCGACCGGGTCCACTTCCGCTATCCCGGCGGTCGACGGCCCGTCCACCAGGGCCTCGACTTCGAGCTCGGCGCCGGCCAGCGGATCGGGCTGGTCGGCCCCTCCGGTGGTGGCAAGTCGTCGATCGTGCGCCTGCTGCTGCGGTTCTACGATCCCGATCAGGGGGCGATCAGGCTCGGCGGGCACGACCTACGGCACCTGTCGCTGGAGCAGATCCGCTCCATGATCTCGGTGGTCAACCAGGACCCGTACCTGTTCCACGGCACGATCGAGGACAACCTCAAGCTCGGCCGGCCCGCCGCCACACCGGTCGAGATCGAACAGGCGGCCCGGGCGGCCAACATCCACGACTTCGTCGCCACCCTCGAGCTCGGCTACCAGACCCTGGTGGGGGAGAACGGCATCAAGCTGTCGGGTGGTCAGCGCCAACGGGTCGCCATCGCCCGGGCCGTGCTGCGGGACTCGCCGATCCTGGTGCTCGACGAGGCCTTGTCGTCGGTCGACGCCGAGAACGAGGCCGTCATCGGCCGGGCCCTGAGCGAGCTGATGCGGGGCCGGACCACCCTGATCATCGCCCATCGGCTTTCCAGCGTCATCGACTGCGACACGATCCTGGTGCTCGACGACGGCCGTATCGTCGAGCGCGGTGACCACCGCACCCTGATGGCCGCGGGCGGCGTCTACGCCGGCTTGATGGTGGGGCAGGCGGCGGCCGACGACGACCCGACGCCGATCGAGGGCAACGGGTTCATCGGGTCAGGCCCGGCCGTACCCGACCTTGTCGGCGGATCCGGTGAGCCCCAACCCGACGGCCTCGGAACCGTGGCGCCGGGCCCGACAGAAGGGATCATCCGGGCCGAGGGCCTGGGCTGGGGGCGGCTCGTGGTCGAGCTGATGAAGCTCACCGGCCCGTGGAAGGGGCGCCTGGTGCTCACATTCGCCCTCGGTGTGGCCCGGGTCGTGGCGTTCATCGGGGTCGGGGCGCTCAGCGCGTTGGTGGTTCTGGCTCTGAAAGACGGAGAGCCCTACAGCCGGTTGCTGGTGGCGCTGGCGGTGCTGGCGCCGGCCACCGGGGTGCTGCACTGGTTGGAGTCGTGGATCGCCCACGACATGGCGTTCCGACTGCTGGCCGAGATGCGGATCGCCGCCTTCCGGCGGCTCGACGCGTTGGCGCCGGCCTACCTGGTGCGCCGTCGGACGGGCGACCTGATGGCGCTGGCCACCCACGACATCGAGTTGGTCGAGTACTTCTTCGCCCACACGATCGCACCGGCGTTCGTGGCCGTGCTGGTGCCGGCCGGGGTGCTCGTGATCCTGGGTACCCAGAGCCCCTGGTTGGCCCTCGCCCTGCTCCCGTTCCTGGCCGCCGTGGCACTCAGCCCGGTTCTGATCCGCCGGCAGGTCGACCGGCTCGGCTCCCAGGCCCGGGAGGCGGCCGGCGAGCTCGGCGCCTATGCGGTCGACTCGATCCAGGGGCTGACCGAGATCGTCACCTTCCAGCACGAACCGGCACGAGGGGCCGGGCTCGACACCCTGTCGGATCGCCACATCGCGCTCAGGCTTCCGTTCTTCCGCCAGCTTACGCTGCAGCAGAGCCTGCTGGAGGTGCTCACCGGGTTCGGTGGACTGGTGGTGGTGCTGACCGGAGCCGCCGTGGCCAATCGGGGAGCGATCGATGCCGGTGTGCTCCCTCTGCTGACGCTCCTGGCCATGGCCGCCTTCCTGCCGGTGTCGGAGATCGCCCAGATCGGCCGCCAGCTGGCCGACACCCTGGGCGCCACCCGCCGCATCTACGCCCTGGCCAGCGAGCCGGTGCCGGTGGTCGACGGGCCGGGAGCGCCGGCACCGGTACGGCCCGTCGCCCTGACCCTGGAGGATGTCTGGTTCTCGTATCCCGGCCAGCACCAACCGGCTCTGGCCGCGGTCGACATCGAGATCCCGGCTGGCCAGGTGGTGGCGCTGGTCGGCCCGTCCGGAGCGGGCAAGACGACCACGGCGCTACTGCTCATGCGTTTCTGGGACCCCGACCGCGGGCGGGTCACGCTCGACGGGATCGACCTGCGGGATCACCGGCTCGACGATCTGCGCCACCAGGTGGCGCTCGTCGCTCAGGACACCTACCTGTTCAACGACACGCTCCGGGCCAACATCGGCATCGGCCGGCCCGGCGCTTCCGAGGCCGAGCTGGCGGCGGCGGTTGCACTGGCCTCGCTCGACGGCGTGGTCGACGGCCTCCCCGACGGGCTCGACACCGTGGTCGGCGAGCGGGGCACCAGCCTGTCGGGTGGTCAGCGCCAGCGGGTGGCGATCGCCCGGGCGTTCCTGAAGGACGCGCCGGTCCTGATCCTCGACGAGGCCACCTCCCACCTCGATGCGGTGAACGAGCGGGTGCTCCGCCAGTCGCTGGCTCAGCTGCAGGCCGATCGCACGACCGTGATCATCGCCCATCGGCTCTCGACGATCCGCCACGCCGACCAGATCGTGGTGCTGGACGAAGGGCGGGTGGTCGAGAGCGGCACCCACGATGCCCTTCTGGCCGCTGGCGGCCTCTACGCCCGTCTCGTCTCCCGGCAGATGGCGGGGGGAGCGTCGCGGACCGGGGCCGGTCCCTTGCCCGACTCCGTCGGCAGGAGCTGAGCCCGCCGGCGCCGGGCGCCGATGGTGGGTCACACCGGCATGGTGCTGAGCATCTGTTGCCACCATTGGGCGAAGCGGAGTTGGAAGGTGGCGAGGGGGAAGCCGTGGCGTGCTGCATGTTCCTGGGGGATGGTGTCCCACCCGTAGTGTTCGACGGTTACCCGTGTGCGCTCCCCGGCGACGTCGAAGTGGACACGGAGCTCGGTTTCCTGGTCGTCATCGAAGCTGGCCTCGCGCCATGTCAGCGCCAGCCCGCGGGGCGGGTCCCAGACGGTGATGCGGCCGATCTCGAACACCTCGCCGTCGGTGTAGGTCTCGGTGAGCCGGCCCGTGGGGCCGGGTTCGAAGGTCAAGGTGCCGGTTCGTCCGTCGCTGAAGGTGAAGAGGCCGTTGTGGCGCCACCAGTGACTGATCTGTTCGGTGAAGGCGGCGAAGGCCCGCTCGGGCGTGGCGGCCACGGTGACGGCCACCATCACCCGGGAGCCGTCGTTCATCGGCCTTGCTCGATGTGCTCGGCGAACGACGCCAGTTGGGCGGCCCAGCCGCGCTCGGCCCGGTCGAGCCATGAGCGCAGCTCGACCATCGGCCCCGAGCGCAACGAGTAGATCCGCACCCGGGCGTCGAACTCGGGTTGTGCTTCGTCGACCAGACCGCCCCGTCGCAGCACCCGCAGGTGCTTGCTCATCGTCGCTGGTGTGGTGCCGAGCTCGGCGGCCAGGTCTCCGGCCCGACGCGGGCCTTGTGCCAGCAGGTCGACGGCACCCCGCCGCACCGGGTCGGCCAGGGCGGCGAAGGTGTCGTCGAGCGAATGGGACGCGGTCACGGCCACGTGGTGGCCATGATGGGCTGCCCGAGGGCCTGCTCGGCCTCCTCGCGGCTGACGTCGCGCACTCTGGTCGCGAACGTCCAACGGTGACCTTCGAGGTCGATGGCGATGTAGGAGCGGTCGCCGTAGAACTGGTCCTCGGGGGCCTTCTCGATCTCGGCGCCCTCGGCCACTGCGTGGGCGTGATGGGCGTCGACGTCGCCCTCGAGTTGCACGTGGAGACGTTGGGTGTTGGCGCCGCCGACGCTGGCGGGGCTCTTGGCGAACTCGGTCCATTCGGCGCCCACCATCACGCGGCCTCGGCCGCCGATCGCCATCTCGTAGTGGCACATCTCGGGTGCTTCGGGTGGCCCGTCGATGGCCATCGTGGTCTCGAACCCGAAGACCCGCTCGAGCCAGGCCAGGGCGGCCTTGGGGTTTCGGTAGTGGAGGCTGGACACGAACACGTTGTCACTCATGCCGAGATCCTTTCCAGAAGTAGAAATAGTTGCCGTATGCGGCAACTATATCGACCGAGGGTGCTCGGCGCCACACACGGCTGCGAGGATTCGTGCTCGTCGGCGTGCGCGTTGACCCCGGTGATGAAGAAGGCAGTGGCGAGCCGCTCGACCCGCTCAGCCTTCGGTGTGGCCGCCGACGAGCCATATGGCGGTGTCGTAGTAGTCGGCCAGGCCTGACTCGATCTCTTCAGCGCTGACGTCGATCTCGGCCTGCGCCCGGAGGATGGCGCCAGGTGAGGGGCGCTCGTCGTCGAGCATAGGAGTCGAGCCGGTTGTTGCCGACGAGCTCGCCGAAGGCCAGCCTCCGCTCGTTCACATAGTCGCCGAGGCGGAGGTCGATGCGGCCGGTGATGGGGTGGGCGCCCCTGGGACTTGAACCCAGAACCTGCGGATTAAGAGTTCCTGGGCCGACGTGCCAGCGCGTGCCGTATCGTCCCGTGAGCAGGGAATTCTCCGGCCGGCCGTACCGGATCGTCCAGCTGGTGCCGGCCAGTCCCGGGAAGTTTGGCACTGAGTTGGGCACAGGCTTCTCGGGTGTCCTGTCAGGCCTGTACATCGAGTCGTGCGAGGGCGGCGCGGACGGTGGCGTGGCAGTCAGCGGCTGATCTGGTGATGGTCATCTGGTGGCTCAACTCGGTGTGCCAGGCGGTAGCGACCGTCGGTGGGAGCCTTGTTCCGAACGATGCTGGGTTGGGTGTGAAGCCGGCGATCTGTCGCACGAGGCCGGCGGCGGCGTGATCGATGTGGCCGGTGTCGGCCAGGGCGGCCAGATCGTAGAGGTCGCGTGGGGTCTGGCGATCGAACCAGGCGAGGAGCTTCATGGCTGCGAATCCGTTTGGTGTCGGCACGGTGAGCTCGGCCGTAGCAGGGAGGTCGGAGTAGCGGAGCACCACCAGGGCGGGTGTGGTTGGGATGGCTTGCCAGCCGTGTCGCCACTGGACGAGTTGGGTTCTGACCCGGAGATCGGCGGCGATGAGCTCCCAGGTGGCGACGTCGTGGCGGGTGTCGAGATGGTGCCACTGGTGGTCAGGAAATTCCCGCCGCAGCCCACGGGTGAGTGCTCGGGTGAGCTGGGGGCCGATTGTTGGCGTGTCGACGAGGAGGTCGATGTCTTCGGAGAGTCGGAGATCTGGTAGCCAGGTCCGGCACAGGGCGGTGCCGCCGAAGAAGGTGACGGTGTTGCGCAGCGTTGACGGTGCCTGGGTCAGTGCGGCGAGGACATGGCTGATCAGGTGGTCACGCAAGACCTGGGGTTCGGGTACTCCGAGGTGGGCGGCGAGGGTCGTGACCTCAGTCTCGGTGATCACGGGTGTGCTGGTTCCAAGGTGGCGCGGAGGCGTCGGAGGGTTTGGATGCTGCGGGTGGCGGCTGCGATGTCGTCGATCAGGTCCCAGTCGATGCGTTGGGCGAGGTTCTGGAGCATTTCGGCTCGTGTGTTGTCGGTGATGTTCCAGTGGGGCCGGTTTCGGCAGAGGTCGAGGGCTGTCTGTTCGACGCTCGTGGCCCAGCCGGGGCCGAGGTCGGTGTCGATGCGGACGGTGTCGAGCTTGGCGATGTGGCGGGTGATGAATCGGATGGTGCCGACGAGGGTGTGGCGTGCCCGGTGCTGTTGGGGTACGGCGACGTAGGCCTCGCCCAGGGCTCGGGGGTAGCTGTGGTGGGCCCGGACGGCGGAGGGCCCGATCAGGGCGACAGAGTCGGTCCCGTAGAGGGCGGCTGCCATCCCGAGCGCGACTCCTTCGATCGTGGGTTGCCATGGGGTGCAGGGTTCGCGGCGGTCTTCGGGGACGAGGGCGTAGAAGCCTTTGGTCAGCTTCACCACCGCACCGGCAGCGGCTAGGCGGCGTAGCTCGGCATCTGGTCGCTGGAGGTCGAATGAGCTCGTCTGGGCGACCCGGACCGGGCGGCGGGTCAGCTGCTCGATGATCTGAGCCATACCTGATTGTATGCGTTAACGCGGTTTCTGGACCGCGTTAACTCACAGTTTCCCGGGATGAATGGCTGCCGTCCGGTGCCGGGTCACCGGGCCCGGTGGCCCGTGGATCGATGTCAACGGGCGCCCAAGGTGGTGCGCCGCCCGGCCGATGGCGGTAGGGCGAGCGAGATTCGTCCCAAGGAGCGTCGCGAAGGACGATGACCCTGGCCCCGGCGCCCCACGGCGACACCTGCGTCATGGCCCAGACCGTGACCGAGGCGGACATGACGGCGACCCCCGCTGGGAGGCCCATGCCCGGGTCTGGCTGGAGAAGGGCGTCAGATCATGAGAACCTCGGATGTGCGAGAGGCCCATTGAGCTCCAGGGCCGATGGCCTCAACCCGGACGATGATGGGGAAGGACGCAGACCCGGAGCGCCACCAGGTCTGTGGCGCTCCGGATCAGTTGGTGCCACTCAAGCCGAGCGCAGGTCGACCTCCGTCACCTGGCCCCCGGTGACCACGACGGCGAGATCGTCGCCGGCGGCGTCGAGGAGCTGGTAGTCCCCAGCGGTCAGCTCACAGAACACGGCGGCGGCGACCTGCTGGTGGCCGAGCCGGCGGCGCCACACCCCGGTGTGGACAAGGCTCCCATCCTCGGACCGGGCGAACAGCTCGGTACCCAGACGGCGATCGTCCACCAGCACCACCACCGCACCGACCTCGTCGCCGATGTCGAGCACGATCGGTCCCCCGTGGACGTGGGTGATCTGCTCCAGCGGACCCGGGCTCCCGTCGTGGTCGTGGTCGTGGTCGTGGTCGTGGTCGTGGCTGTAGCTGTGACCGGACAGGGTGGTCATGGCCGCCACCTCAGCCCACGGCCAGGGGCACGGTGTCGTAGCCGCTGACGGGGTGGTCGAGGTAGGGGAAGGTGTCGAGGTAGGAGACGTCCCCCAGGACCTGGGTGCCGTCGTTGATGAGCCCGGCCGCCCCGTCGGGGGTGAACGTCTTGTCCACAAGCGGGATCGTGAGGCCGGCCACCGCCCGCAGCTCGATCGTGACCACGTCGTCGAAGACACGACGACGTTGGACGGTGGTCGGTGGGTGCGAGGTTGATCACGCAACCGGTCACCTGGCGAGGTGGGCGGCGACGGTGGCGGTGATGGCGATCGAGGTAGGGGTGAGGGCGGCCAGCCAGGCGCCGGTACCGGTGCGTCGTTCGTCCGTAAGGATCGGCATGGTGCCCGAGAACCCGCGGGCCACCATGGCTTGGTGGACGCGCTCACCGCGCTCGTAGGAGCGGACGAACAGTGTTCCAGCGGAGGCGGCGATGGGGCCGGCCTGCCAGAGCTACCGGGGGTCGTGACACCTGGCGGTCATGGCGATGCGCATCCTTTTCAGCTGGACGCCTGGGCTCCCGACGGCCGCACAGCGGCCGCAGTCCTAGCCCAACTTGCCGGAGGTCGGCGTTATCACCGGCCAGAATCCGGTACGCCCGGATGAACGTCCCGTGGTCGCGAGGCGACTGGACCGGCAGCGGAAATCAGGGCTGGTGTCGGAGAGGGCCCCCGGAGGGGCGACGCCCAGGCAGCGCGACGTTGCCTGATCGGGTGGGTCTCGACCTGATCCCGATCGCCCCGTCGCGGGCGCTGGCCCGGGGCGGACGAGAAGCGGCCTGGCTCGGGAAGGCACATGCATAGTAGATCCTGGAACCCGGTACCGCGTGTTCGGCCAGGGCCCGGAGCCGGTGGTCGGGCGGCGGGTGGGCAGCGACCCGCCTGAGCCGGCACAGGTGCGACCACAGCTGGTCGGCGAGCAGTCGATCAAAGACCCGGGCGCGGACACGGACCCTACGCCGTGCGGCCTCGACAACGGGTTCCAGCACAGCCGCGGTCGTGACCGCCAGCCTGGCGGGGCCCCCGCCGACGGCGACCGTAGTGTCACCTACCCAGGAGCCGGCCGGCTGGCCGACAGGGTCGAGGGCCAGCCCGAGCTGATCCCCGTCGACACTGAGCGCGGTCCGGTCGACGACATAGGGAGCCAGGAGGACGTCGGCCACGACCTGGCCCGCCCGCCGGAGGACGGTCAACGCCCGCTGCTGCTCTTCGGCGGCCGGCGACCAGCGACGGCTGAGCTGGTCGAAGACCTCCGGCCGGCCGAGCGCAGCCAGGCTCAGGCGGCCCGGCGGCCCGGTCCGCCTCGACACCGGCGGATCGGCCGCCGCCCACCCCCGGAACAGGTATGCCGCACGGATAGGTACCTGGCGCGCCGGTCCGGCAATGGCCCGGACCGGGTAGCGCAGATTGGCAACACTGACGTCTGACACCACCCGGGTAGACCGAGGCCATGGCATCTGGTTCCGCGACACGCGACACCGGCGACCACGATGATCGCCGCCGCCCCGGCCGGGGCGAACCCGCCGGCGCTGGCCCCGGCCGGCCGTACGGGTGCGGGTGGTGCCGGCTTTGGCGACGTGATCGGGCGCCGCTACCGTGACCGCGTGTGACTTCGGTACCAGCGGGGCCTCCAAGGACCACGATGATCACTATTGTCGAGCACTTCTTCGAGCGTGGGTGCGGCCGGTGCGACCGCTTCGCCACCCCCGACTGTTCCACGAGGTTCTGGCTTGACGGTCTGCTCGAACTGCGGCGGATCTGTCGAGATGTCGGTATGTCGGAACACGCCAAGTGGGGGCATCCGTGTTATATGCACTCGGGGCGCAACGTCGTCATCATGGGCGCGTTCCGCGACGATTTCCGATTGACGTTCTTCAGCGCCGCGCTGATGCGCGACCCCCATCGTGTGCTGGTGCGGCAGGGCCCAAACGCCAGCCATGCCGACTGTTTCCGGTTCGACGACAGCGGGCAGGTCGTCGCCTCCGAGGCGATCATCCGTGAGTATCTCGCCGAGGCGATGGGCTACGCCGAGCAAGGCATTCGGCCGCCGAAGGTCGACTACGAACTGGAGCTTCCCGAGGAACTCGTCGAAGCTCTCGAGTCCGACCCTGAGCTCTCCCACGCGTTCGCGAAGCTGACTCCGGGGCGCCAGCGCAGCTACGTCCTCGCCCTCAACTCCGCCAAGACATCGGCCACGAAGGTCGCCCGGATCATCAAGTACCGCGAGAAGATCCTGGCCGGCAAGGGCGCGCTCGACAGATAGCTGCTCATGGGGGCCCGCCGGCTGGGGGCCGGGCCGAGATGGCAGGGCCGAACGGCGGCACCTACAGTTCCCACGGAGCCTGACTGTCCGGGGGAGGAGCCATGAGCGGGAACGAGCTCGGGGGCCGGGAGCGATGTGGCGTCGCCTGGGGCGAGCTCATCGACGAAGGGCGGGTATCGGGGCAGCTGTACGTCGATGCCGGGATCTTCGAGGCCGAGATGGAACGCATCTTCCACCGGGGCTGGGTCTTCGTCGGCCACGAGAGCGAGGTGGCGTCGCCGGGCGAGTTCGTCACCCGCCGGCTGGGCCGTGCGCCCGTGGTGATGACCCGAGACGACGCCGGCGCCCTCCGGCTCTTCTCGAACCGTTGCCCCCACCGGGGCGCCACGATCTGCGCCCTCGAGGGGGGTCAGTCCCGGTACTTCCGGTGCCCCTACCACGCCTGGACCTTCGACAGCGGCGGACAGCTGGTGAGCCTTCCCGCTGAGGACGGCTATGGCCCGTCGTTCGATCGCAGCCAGTTCGGCTTGGCGCCGGTGCCCCGCGTGGACAGCTATCGAGGCTTCGTGTTCGCCAGCTGGTGTCCCGACGGTCCGACGCTGCTGGAGCACCTGGGACGTTCCGCGGAGATGATCGACCGTCTCTGCGACCTGTCTCCCGTCGGCCAGATCGAGGTGCGGGCGGGGTGGCTCCGCCACCGGATCGGGGCGAACTGGAAGCTGGCGGCCGAGAACGTGTGCGACTTCTACCACCCGCCGGTCACCCACGCCTCCTCCGGCCTGGTGGCCGGTGTGCCGGCCACCTACTTCAGCGACGTCAGCGGCGCCGTCGTCCGGGACCTGGGCGGCGGCCACGGTGAGATCGACCACCGCCCGATGCACGCCCGTTCGGCACCGCGCCCCGCCGAGTCGTACCACGGTCTTCGACGTCGACATCTGGAGCTCCTGGCCGAGCGGGACGGCCCGCTGGCTGCCGCCGCTCGGCTACAGGAGGGTCCGCCCCACGGGTTCGTGTTCCCGAACCTGTTCATCGCCGAGCTGAGCATCTTCGTGATCGAACCGGTGGCGGTCGGTGAGATGACCCACCGCCAGACACCGATCGCCTGGGTCGGCCTGCCCGACGAGCTGAACCGGCGCCATCTGCGCAGCTTCGAGGGCGGCTTCGGGCCGGCAGGCATGGTGGAACCAGACGATGCCGCCGTTTGGGAGCGCCTACAGCTGGGTTTGCGGGCCAGCGAACCGGAATGGGTCGTGCTCCAGCGGGGTGTCGGCCGTGACGCCGACGGCGTCGGCCGGCTCCTCGACGAGACGGCGATGCGCGGGTTCTGGCGCCACTACCGGCACCTGATGGCTGCCGGCGAGGGGGTTGGGTGAGCGGCGGCGTCGAGGAGTTGATCGAGCACCACCGGATCGAGCAGTTCCTCTTCCTGGAGGCCCGCCTGATCGACGAGCGCCGCTTCGGCGAATGGGTCGAGCTGTGGACCGACGACGGCACCTACTGGGTGCCGGCCAACGGCGAGCACAGCGAACCCGAGCGGCAGGTGTCGCTGATCTACGACAACCGGGCCCGCCTGCAGACCCGGGCCGAGCGCTTCGCCAGCGGTAAGGCCTACTCCCAGCAGCCGCCGCCCCGCACCGCCCACCTGGTGGGCAGTGTCACCGCTGCCGATGTGGCCGGCATCGGCCCAGGGGGGCGGCGCTGGGTCGTCCGATCCGTGGTGCGGGTGGCGGAGTCGCGCCCGGGCCGCCGCGTCGACTGGTGCGGTCACGTGACTCACCATCTGGTGGAATGCGACGGTCAGTTGCGGATCGCGTCGAAGAAGGTGGTCCTCGTCGACAACGACCAGGAACTCACCACGATCGACTTCATCCTCTGACGTTGCCAGCGGCGATCGATGAGATCCTCGGGTTGCGCCCGGCCTGGGATCGCCGCCGAGCCGCTACCGGCGAGTCCGCCCTCTCCCGCATCGTGGAACTCGACGAACTTCCTGCTGCGGCGCAGGTTCTGCCTGAGGGCAGGCCGCGCCGCCTTGACGAAGCCGGTTGGTGATCCGACGCCCAGGTAGGCCAGGGTCGCATCGTCCGAGGCCGCTACGCGTCATCTGCTGTGCGAGCGGACGGTCCCGGCGGCGGCGACCTGAGTTCGGCCGGGTGTGCCCGGTCGCCTACTCTGATTGCGGCTCTACCAAGGGGATCTGATGATTCACGACCTGATCATTCGCGGTGGCACCGTCCACGACGGCCTCGGCTCGGCGCCGGTCCGGGCCGACATCGCCATCGACGGCGACACCATCGTCCAGGTCGGCGAGGTGAGCGAAGAGGCAACTCGGACGATCGACGCCACCGGACTGATCGTGACCCCGGGGTTCGTCGATCTGCACACCCATATGGATGCACAGGCGGCATGGGACCCGTCGATCTCGCCGTGCTCGAACCACGGCATCACCTCGGCGCTCATCGGGAACTGCAGCGTCACGTTCGCTCCGTGCAAGCCGCAGGACCGCAGCTTCCTGGCGAACATGATGGAGACCGTCGAAGACATCCCGGCCGACATCATTCTCGAGGGGATGCCGTGGGACTGGGAGAGCTTCGGGGAGTACCTCGACTCGATGCACTCGTGTGGCCCGGCGATCAACCTGGTCGGCCTCGTAGGTCACGCCGCCGTCCGGTTCCATGTGCTGGGGGAGCGGGCCATCGCCGCCACCAAGGACGACGAGCCCGACGTCACCGAGGCGGAGTTGGCCGAGATGGTGGCGCTCGTGGACGCGTCGGTGCGTGGCGGCGCGATCGGCATCTCGTTCAATCGGCTGACAGCGCACGTGCTGCCGGACGGTCGCCCGATTCCGGGCACGTTCGCCAGCCATCGGGAGATCACTGCGCTGGCGGAGGCGGCGCATCGGGCGGGCGGTATCGCACAGGTGGTGCCCTGCATCGAGGACGTCGACGACGATCGCGAGCTGATGCGGGCGATCACCCGGGATGCGGGCGCACGGCTCCTGTTCAGCAGCGTTGCCGAGCACGCGAAGCGCATCGGCAGCGACGTCGACGCCTTGCGGGCCGGTGGGAGTGACATCACGGGCATCACGCTGCCCCGCCGGTTCGGGGTCCTCGCCAGCCTGCGCACGTTTCTGCCGTACCGCGCCGCACCGTGGCGGGCGTTCCGCCGTCTCGATCTCGACGCCAAGCTGGCGTTTCTCGCCGACCCGGCGAGCCGAGACGAGTTCGCGAATGCTGTCGACGCTGACCCGGAGTTCAACCGGACCGCCCGGCGTACGCGGTGGCTGGGCGACGGCGAGCATCCGACGTTCCTCCGTGAGCAGACGCTGGCCGATGAGGCCGCATCGGCGGGGTGTCGCCCCATCGACCTGTTCATCGATCGGTCGCTGGCTTCGGGTGGTCTGGCGATGTTCCATTCGTCGTTCGCCAACCACGATCTGGTTGACGTGGCCGAGCATCTCGAGCGGGACTGGATCCTGCCCGGGCTGGGCGATGCCGGTGCTCACGCCCGCCAGATCTGTGATGCCGGGTACCCGACGTTCTACCTCTCGCACTGGGTGCGTGACCGTGGCACAGTGGCGCTGGCTGAGGCGGTCCGGCTGCTGTCGTCGGCCCCGGCGGCGGTGATCGGCCTGACCGACCGGGGGGTTGTGGCCCCAGGCATGCGGGCCGACCTGAACGTCATCGATCTTGACCGGCTGGCCGAACGACACCCGCACATCGTGGGGGACATGCCCAAGGGCGGCGAACGGCTGACCCAGGGCGCCGACGGCTACATCGCCACGGTGTGCAACGGCGTGGTCATCGCCGAGAACGACCGGCCCACCGGCGACCGCGGCGGCCGTGTCTTGCGATCGCACTGATCCGCAGCGCCGGACGAGACCGGACTGGGGGCTAGTGCCAGTCCTTCCTAGTATCGCGGATGATGGACCCTGTGGATGCTGCCGACCTGACTAGCCCCTCAGCGACGCGAGACCCTGCCGGGGCGTTCGCCGCTCTCCGGGCTGAGGACCCGGTGTGGTGGAGCGATCGGCACCGGGCCTGGATCCTCACGAACCACGCCGACGTGGTTGACGCCCTCACGTCGCCCTTGCTGAGCGCCGAACGGACAGGTCCCACGTCGAACCGCATCGGGGAGGGGCGTCGCGACGCGTCCGTGGCCACTCGGGAGCATCTCCGAACCTGGATGTTGTTCAACGGCGGTGAGGTGCACCGCCGGCTGCGGGCGCCGGTCGGTCGAGCCTTCACCCCTCGCCGCATCGAGCATCTCAGGGTCCGCTGTACTGACCTGGTGGCCATGAGACCACCAAGCTGCAGGTGCGTTCCGGTCGTGACGGAGCACGAACGGGGCGGTCACACCCTCGAACCGGGCCAGGCGGTGTTCGCCTCGATCACGGCCGCCAACCGTGATCCTGCAGTGTTCGAGGACCCGGACCGATTGGATCTGGATCGGCGACCCGTCGCCCACGTGGCGGTCGGTCACGGCGCGCACTTCTGTGTCGGCGCCGCGCTCGCCCGCCTGGAGATGAACGTGGCGATGGTGCATCTGGCCCACCGCTACCCCTCGATGGCCCCGGCCTGGGACGACGGAGGTCTCCTCTACCAGCCTGCTGTCGTCATGAAAGCGGTGAAGCGGGTCCCGGTGAGGTCGGGCAGGCATGCAGGCGATTCCGGGCAGCGCTAACGTCCGGGTGGTCGCAGAAGGGGGATCTCATGCGCATCGGTGTCGTGTATCCGCAGATCGAGTTGGGGGGCGACCCTGGTGCGGTGAAGGCGTACGCTCAGGCCGCCGAGGATCTCGGCTACGACCACTTCCTGCTGTACGACCATGTCCTCGGGGCCGAGCACGCGGGTCGTGACCCGAAGCTGTGGGGTCCGTATACGGAACGGGATCCGTTCCACGAGCCGTTCATTACCCTGGCCTACCTGGCGGGGGTCACGACGAGGCTGGAGCTGGTCACGGGTGTGGTCATCCTGCCTCAGCGTCAGACTGCGCTGGTGGCGAAGCAGGTGGCTGACCTGGACCTGTTCTCGGGCGAGCGGGTCCGGCTCGGGGTGGGGAGCGGCTGGAACTGGGTCGAGTTCGATGCGCTCGAGGTGCCGCAGCATTTCAAGCGGCGGGGTAAGCGCGAGGAGGAGCAGATCGCGCTGCTCCGCAAGCTGTGGGCGGAGTCGGTGGTCTGCCACGATGACACCGATCACCACATCGACCGGGCCGGGATCCTGCCTCTTCCGAAGCGTCAGATCCCGATCTGGCTCGGCGGCTTCTCCGAGCCGGCGTGGCGGCGGGCCGCCCGCATGGGCGACGGGTTCATCTTCGCCGGGCGCACCACCGACGCCGCGGTGCAGGTCAAGGCGCAGATCGATGGTTGGCGGGCCGAGGCCGGCCGGGCCGATCAACCGTTCGGCTACGAGTCGATCTTGAGCTTCCAGAAGACACCGGACGCCCAGGCCGCCGACGTGGAACGGTGGCGATCGGCCGGGGGCAGCCACGTCTCGGTCGTGACCATGGGGTGCGGGCTCACCACCGTCGACGAGCACATCGACGCGATCAGGAAGTGGCGCGAGCTCACCCGCTGAGTGACGTGGTCGGGTTCGCGCTCAGTCGCGACGCGGCAGCGGCGTCGTTGCGCTCACGGCCTGCTTCGTGTGAACATCGGCGCCATCGAACGCGCCGGCGTTTACCGGCGGCAACGAGCTGGAAGGCCGAATCAGGTGGATTTCGAATCACTCGTGACGTCGCGTCGCAGTGTTCGTGGGTTCCGCAAGGACCCGGTGCCCCGGGAGCTCCTGGTGGAGGTCATCGAGCTGGCGAGGCGGGCGCCGTCGTCCATGAACACCCAACCTTGGCATTTCCACGCCATCACTGGTGCGCCGCTCGAGTTCATCCGGGAGGGCAACACTGAACGGATGCTGGCCGGGGCTGCGGTGGATCGCGAGATCACGATGAGCCGGCACGGCTACCAGGGCGTCCACCGCGAGCGGCAGAAGGAGATCGCCGTTCAGCTGTTCGACGCGATGGGGATCGCCTGGGACGACAAGGAACGCCGGCAGGACTGGGTGATGCGGGGCTTCCGCCAGTTCGACGCCCCCGTGTCGGTGGTGGTCACCGTGGATCGTGCTCTCGCTGAGGACACCGTGGCCCACTTCGACTGCGGCGCAGCGACCTACGGCTTGGTGCTCGCCGCCACGTCGAAGGGGCTGGGGTGTGTGATCAACGGGCAGGGGATCATGCAGTCCTCGGTGGTACGCGAGCACGCCAACATTCCCGACGACGAGGTCATCATGACCTGCGTGGCCATGGGCTGGCCCAACGAGGAGTTCGTGGCCAATGACGTGGTTTCCCGTCGGGTCGATACCGCCGAGGTCGCCAACTTCGTCGGGTTCGACGAGTAGGACCGCCTTGGGTTGTCTGGAGGCCACACGACAAAGGCCGCTGGCAGGTGTCTCCCTGCTCAGCGGCCCTTGTTTGAGTACGCCCCCTGGGACTTGAACCCAGAACCTGCGGATTA
>CAVTAP010000015.1:0-97159 GCA_963732695.1 uncultured Actinomycetota bacterium
CTCGGCCAGGGCCAGGATGCGGCGGGCCTGGGTGAAGTGGGGCACGTCGACCATCTGACCCTCGAAGCGGAAGGCCATCCGGCCGGCGGCCTGCTGCACCTCGAGCTCGGCCAGCAGAGCCCGGGCCCGGGCCACGTCCTCGGCCGACGGGGTGAACACCTCGTTGATCACGTCGATCTGGCTGGGGTGGATGCTGATCTTGCCGGTGAAGCCCACCCAGGCCCCGTCGAGGCAGTCCCGGCGCAGGCCGTCGGGGTCGGTCACGTCGGTGAACACCGTGTCGAGCGGCTGCACGCCGGCCGCCGAGGCCGAGATCAGGCAGGCCGTGCGGGCGTGCTCGAACACGGGCAGGTAGCGCCCGTCGAGGCCCCGGTTGCGGCGGGCCCCCAGGGCGGCCGACAGATCCTCGGCCCCCCAGCTCAGGGCGTCGACCCGGGGCACGCAGGGGATGTCGGCGATGTTCTGGAATCCCCGGGCCGTCTCGGTGCCGAGCACCACCAGCTTGACCGAGCCCGGCTCGTGACCGTGCTGGGCCTCCAGGGCCGAGACCACCCGGTCGACGAGGCGCACGTCGTCGGCACCCGACACCTTGGGCACCAGGTACGAGTCGGGCGGGTTGACCATGGTCGCTTCCATGTCGGCCCGGAACCACGGGGTGTCGATGGGGTTGATCCGCACCATCCGCTCGTGGGGCCCGAAATCGACGTCGCGCAGCCAGGAGCAGATCACCTCCCGGGCCGAGTCCTTGTTCTCGGGGGTGACGGCGTCCTCCAGATCGAGGACGAGGGCGTCGGCCTCGGTGGCCAGCGCCTTGTTCAGCATCTTCTCCGAGGCGCCGGGCACGAAGTGGGCGCAACGACGGACACGAGCCATGGTCTGCTACCTCAATCCTTCAGCGACGAGCGCTTGATCATCATGCCCTTGCGGATGCAGCTGCAGACCAGCTCGCCCCGCTGGTTGTGGCCCTGGTGCTCGAAGGTGACGATGCCCCAGTCGGGCCGGCTGTTCGACTCCCGCTTCTCCTTCACCACGGTGGAGGAGTAGATCGTGTCGCCGATGAACACCGGGTTGGGGAACCGGGTCTCGTCGAAGCCCAGATTGCCCACCGTGGTGCCCAGCGTGGTCTCGCCCACCGACAGGCCGATCACGGTGGCCAGGGTGAACAGCGAGTTGACGAGGATCTGCCCGAACTGCGACTTGGAGGCGAACTCGGCGTCGAGGTGGAGGGGTTGCACGTTCATCGACAGTGTGGTGAACAGCAGGTTGTCGGTCTCGGTGACCGTGCGGCCCGGCTGGTGCTCGTAGCGCTTCCCGACCTCGAACTCCTCGTAGTACATGCCACTCATGGAGAATGTGTCTAGCAGCCGGGGGCGCTTGCGTCACCCCGGCGAACCGGTGAGCGCCGGGCGGCTCGGCGCAGGGCTCGCTGTCCCCATCGGGACTTGGCGACCGGCGGCCCCTACCCGTCAAGGGCCTTTGGTACCTGGGCGGGCGGGCGGCCGGAGCGCGATGCTGAACGGAACCCGTATCGAGGAGGCGTGGCAATGACCGATGTGGCGACATCCACGGCGGCCGGGCCCGGCGCCCTTCCGGCCCAGGTCGACGTGCTGATCGTGGGGGCGGGCATCTCCGGCATCGGCGCCGCCTACCACCTGACGGACCAGCTGCCCGGCACCACCTTCGCCGTGGTGGAGGTGCAGGGCGGCTTCGGCGGCACCTGGCGCACCCACCGGTTCCCGGGCATCCGCTCCGACAGCGACCTCTACACCTTCGGCTACCGGTTCAAGCCGTGGGTGGGGGCGCCCATCGCCACCGCCGAGGAGATCAACCGCTACCTGGGCGAGGTGATCGACGACAACGGGCTGGGCCGCCACATCCACTACCGCCACCAGGTGACGGGGGCGTCGTGGAGCAGCGTCACCGCCACCTGGACCGTCACCGTGGCCGACCTCGATGCCGGCACCGAACACCGTCCTGTCGAACATACGGTGGTCACCCCGTTCCTGTGGATGTGCCAGGGCTACTACCGCCACGCAACGGGCTACACGCCCGAGTGGCCGGGCATGGACCGGTTCCAGGGGCGGATCGTGCATCCCCAGACGTGGCCCGACGACCTCGACGTCACCGGCAAGCGGGTGATCGTCATCGGCTCGGGCGCCACCGCCGCCACCGTGGTGCCGGCCATCGCCCCGATCGTGGAGCACGTCACGGTGCTCCAGCGGTCGCCCACCTTCTTCATACCGGCCCGCAACGCCAACGACCTGGCCGACACACTGCGGGAGCTCGACGTCGACGAGACGTGGATCCACGAGATCACCCGGCGCAAGATCCTGCATGACCAGGCCGTGTTCACCAAGATGGCGTTCGAGCAGCCCGACCTGGTGCGCAAGGAGCTGGTCAAGGGCGTGAGCGACCTGCTCCCCGATGGCTACGACGTGGACCGCCACTTCAACCCCCGGTACCGTCCCTGGCAGCAGCGCATCGCCTTCGTGCCCGAGGGCGACCTGTTCGCCGGGATCAAGTCGGGCAAGGCGTCGATGGTGACCGACGAGATCGACACCTTCACCGAGACCGGCATCCGCACCCGCTCGGGCCAGGAGCTGGAGGCCGACGTGATCGTCACCGCCACCGGGTTCGACCTGAGCGTCCTGGGCGACATCCCCTTCACCGTCGACGGCACCCGCCTCGACCTGGCCGACACCGTGACCTGGCGGGGGATGATGTTCACCGGTGTGCCGAACCTGCTGTGGATCTTCGGCTACTTCCGGGCGTCGTGGACCCTCAGGGTGGACCTGGTGGCCGACCTGGTGGTCCGCCTGTTGCGCCATATGGAGGAGCAGGGCACGCCGATCGTCACCCCCCGGTTGCGGCCCGAGGAGGACGCCGGCATGGAGCTGCACGCCTGGATCGACCCCGACGACTTCAACCCCGGCTACCTGATGCGCTCCATGCACCTCATGCCCAGGCGGGGCGACAAGCCGGAGTGGCGCCATACCCAGGACTACTGGACCGAGAAGGACGCCCTGCCGGCCGTGGATCTCGACGACGGCTGCCTCGTCTACACCCGGCCGGGTACGTAGGCGGCCTGGCGCTATCTGTCAGAGACCTGACTCTCGCCCAGGGTGAGCGGCGGGCCCCCTGACCTGCCATAGTGGGGTTGTCCGAGCACGGCCACGCCGCTTCGGTGCTGTGCCGGAGGGAGCCCGGAGGAAGAGTCCAGGATGGAACAGCAGAGGTCAGAGACGACCCCGCTGCCGGCGAACTCGGACCTGGCGCGCGCCCTCGTCGAGTCGAGCCCCGACGGGGTCGTGGTGGTGGACCGGGCCGGCATGATCCGCCTGGCCAATCCGAAGATCGCCGAGATGTTCGGCTACCAGCCGGGCGAGCTCGAGGGCCAGCCGATCGAGTCGCTGCTGCCCCCGGCCGACCGCCGGGTCCACACCGCCCACCGGCTGCGCTACACCGCCGCCCCCCGCAGCCGCCCCATGGGCGAGGATCTGGAGCTGTGGGGCCGGCGGTCCGACGGCGCCGAGTTCCCCCTGGAGATCGCGCTCAGCCCGGTGGTGGTGGCCGGCGACGAGCAGCTCGTGATCGCCACCGTGCGGGACGTCACCACCCGTCGTCTGGCCCAGCAGCAGCTCCGCAACGTGAGCGAGCTCCTGGCCGGCCTGGGCGAGGCCGTCTTCTTCGCCGACCCCGACGACATGGCGATCGGGTACGCCAACCGGGCCGCCTGCCACCTCACCGGCTACGACCACGACGAGCTGGTGGCCATGACCCCCCTGCACCTGCTTCCGGCCTGGGACCGGGATCGGGCCACCCAGCTGCTGGCCGACATCCGGGAGCGCCCGGTGACCTTCACCACCGAGCTGAGGCGCAAGGACGGTGTGGACCTCGTGGTGGAGTGCGACGTCAGCCTGCCCACTCCGATCCGGGGCGAGCCCACCCAGGTGGTGGCCGTGGTGCGGGACATCTCGGACCGGCTGGCCCAGCTGGCCCAGCAGCAGGCGGTGGCCGAGCTGACGGCCCTGGTGGGTGACCGGGAGCGGATCGCCCGCGACCTGCACGACACGGCCATCCAGGACCTGTTCGGGGCTGGCCTCACCCTCCAGAGCATCGCCTTCCTGGCCGGGGCCGATCTCCAGGCCCGGCTGATGGAGATCGTCGAGCGCCAGGACGAGGTGATCCGCCAGATCCGCACCGCCATCTTCGGCCTCACGGCCAAGCGCAACGGCGACAGCCTGACCGACCAGGTGCAGGCCGTGCTCGACGAGTCGGTGCGGGTGCTCGGGTTCCGGCCCTCGCTGGTGCTGTCGGGTCTGGTCGACACGATGGCCACCCCCGAGGTGATCGCCCAAGCCGTGCCGGCTCTGCGGGAGGCCCTGTCCAACGTGGCCCGCCACGCCCGGGCCAGCGAGGTGACGGTGGATCTGACGTGTGCCGACGGGTCGGTCACGCTGTGCGTCACCGACAACGGCATCGGTATCGGCAGCCGCCCCGGCGACGGTGCCGGCCACGGCCTGGCCAACCTCCGCCAGCGGGCCCTCAGCCTCGGCGGCAGCTTCGAGATCGCCCCCGCCCCGGACCAGGCCGGCACCGCCCTGAACTGGACGGTGCCGGTGGCGCCGTAGGCGCCCGGCGGGGTTGGGGTCCCCGACGGGGATGGGGAGCCGGCGAAGCCGGCGGGGGCGCCGAGCCCCCTCAGTTGCTGCTGCGGGCCAGCATGTCGGCCAGTAGGGCCCGGGAGCGGGTCTGGTCGAACACGCCCATCTGCATCATCTGCTTGTTGCGGGCGGCCGAGGTGAGATAGAAGCGCTCGTAGAGGAAGCCCCGCCCGGCCAGCGACGAGCCCACGAAGTCCCACGCCATCCGGAACACGGCGGCCCGCTCGTCGGCCGACACGTCGTCGGCCCCGTGGAGCATCTCGTCGAGAAGGGGCCGCAGCTCGGGATCGTCGAGCTGACCCCGGGTGGGGGTGGTGAGCAGGTTGTGGCCGCCGATCAGGGTGATGATCTCGTTCACCCGGGGCATCCAGATGGCCAGCATGGCCCGCATCGGATCGAGCGCCGCCCCGTTGGGGAACCACACGCCGTCGGCCCGCTCGGCAGCCCTGCTCAACCGACAGCTCCACCGCGTTGCGGGTCATCCGCACGTAGCAGGCCAGCTCGCCCAGCATCTCCAGCGTGGAGGGGGTGTAGTCGCCGATCATCTCGGCCATCCGGGTGGCCAGGCCGTAGGCGAACTCCAGCTTGGTGAGGGCCCGGGTGGTGGACTGGGCGGTCATGTGGACGATGAACCCGGTGGCCCGGATGTTGTTGTAGATCTCGACGTCGCCGTCGATGAACACCCGGTCCCAGGGGATGAGCACGTCGTCGAAGATGCAGAAGGCGTCCTGCTCGTCGAAGCGGGCCGAGATGGGGCCGGTCGAAGAGGTTGGCGCCGGGGGCGGCGGCCGAGTCGCGGCAGAGGAACTTGAGGCCCGGGGTGTCGAGCGGCACGGCGAAGGCCAGGGCGTAGGCCGAGGCTTCGGGCGGGATGGGCAGGGCCGGGTACACGGTCTGCTCGTCGGCGTAGGGGGCGAGGGTGGCCAGCACCTTGGCCCCTCGCACGATGATGCCCTCGCTGGTCTCGCCCACCTTGTGGACCGGCACGTTGTTGCCCACCAGGGTGCCGTCGGTGCGCTTGTCGACCGTGGGGTTGATGATGGTGTGGGTGAGCGAGATGTCGGCCTGGCCCAGGTAGCGCTGGAAGGCGAGCAGGTTCTCGGCGCCCTTGGCGTTGCGGCCGTCGGGCCCGGCCCACACCTCGGGGGCGGAGGCGAAGCCGGAGTACTTCATGTTCATGTAGTCCGGCGTGCGGCCCATGATGCCCATCGAGCCCTCGGAAATCCGGGTGAGGCCGGCGTGGCGCTTCCACAGGTCGTCGTGGGAGCGGGGGATCATGTGGCTGACGTTGGTGGCCTCACCCGTGTCGGGGTGGGTGTAGAGGCACTCGTCGGCGAAGGTGTGCTGGCGGTCGAAGATCGAGGCCAGGGTGGCGGCGCCGCCGGCCAGCTTGGGGTGGGAGGTCACGTCGTCGATGCGCTCGCCGTCGACCCAGATCTCCCGGCTCGTCTTGCGGAGCCCGTCGAGGAACTCCTCCCCCGTTCGTGCGCCCACGGCGCCTCCTTGGTGTCGGTGCCGGGCCATTGCCAGCGGCTGTCGTTGTTGTGTAGCTTCACTGTAGTGATCATTACGGTAAAGGTAAAGCGGGATCGGCCGGGACGGTGGGGGCGGTGAAGCCGAAGACACCGCGCCGCAGCCGCCAGGGCCAGGAATCGCGCCAGCGGATCATCGACGCCACCTTCGAGATCGCCCACGAGCAGGGCTACCAGGGCACCTCGATCGCCAAGGTGTCGGCCCGGTCCGGCCTGCCGGCCAGCTCCGTGTACTGGCACTTCGCCGACAAGGACGCCCTGTTCGCCGAGATGATCCAGCACAGCTTCGACCAGTGGGAGGCGGCGATGCCGCGGTGGACGCCACCCCCGGCGGGGGAGCGGCGGGCCGATGCCCTGGCGGTGCAGATCCGATCGGCCGTCGACTCCATCGCCACCAGCCCCGAGTTCTGGCGGCTCGGCCTGATGCTGTCGCTCGAACGTCAGCCGGTGGAGCCCCAGGCCCGCGCCCGGTTCCTCGAGATCCGGCAACGGGTGCAGGCCGGCATGGCCCGCTGGTGGGAGGCCGTGCTCCCCGAGGGCCACCGGGAGCGGTCGCCCGGCCTGCCTCAGCTGCTGGCCCGCTTCACCATGGCCGCCAGCGACGGCATCTTCATCTCGGTGCAGGTCGACGACGAGGGGGCCGACCGGGCCCTGGCCGACCCGGCCCAGGCCGAGGCCGCCCGGCGCCGGCTGGCCGATCTCCTGGCCGACTCGCTGGAGGCGGCGGCGGTGCGTCTGGGGGGCGGCGGGTAGCCGGTCGGCGCTCGAGCCCCGGGAGGACCGCGCTCTCGGGCGATCCTGGGTCGACTCTCAGCAAATCCACAGGCTGGGCCGACAGGATGAACCGCGATGACCGATCCCAGCTTCCCCCCGCTTCGGTTCCCCTCCACCCTCCGCCGCTCCCGGCTGGCCCACCTGGCCGCCGTCGGCGCCCTGGCTGTGCTGCCCGTGGCCTGCGGCGCCGACAACGACGCCCAGGCCCTCGGGGGCGGAACTTCGTCCTCCGGCTCCGGAGCCTCCACCACCGCGCCGACCGTTGCGACCTCCGGGTCGGCTGCGGACGGCTCGGCTGTCACCGGGAGCCCGGCCGCCGCACCGGCTCCCGCTGACGCCGAGCTCGTTGTCGACTTCACCTACACCGCCGGCGCCAGCCAGGGGGGCGGTCCGGGCGGGGGCCGGGTGCGCAATCCCTACATCGCGGTCTGGGTGGAGGACCGGTCGGGCAACCTGATCCAGACCGTCGCCCTGTGGTACGACCAGTCGCCCCGCGGCGACCGGTACCTCCAGGACCTCCGGAGCTGGGTGGCGGCCAGCGGAGGTGAGGCCACGTCGTCGGGGGCCACCCGGGCCGCCGGCTCCTACTCGGTGGCGTGGGACGGCACCGACCTCGACGGCAACCCCGTGCCCGAGGGCGAGTACACGCTCTACGTGGAGTCGGCCCGGGAGCACGGGCCGTACTCGATCACCAGCGCCCCCATCCTCATCGGGCCCCAGGGCTCGTCGGTCTCGCTGGCCGACAACGGCGAGCTGAGCGGCCTCACGGCCACGGTCGCAGTGTGAGCCGGTTGTCTCCCGAGACCGCGGCCGCCGTGGACACCGCAGCCAAAGTCGGCGGCAACGGCAACGGCAACGGCGGCGGGGGGCGGGCCGTGCACCGGTGGGCCCGCTGGCTCCATGTCTACGCCAGCATGATCGCCTTCACCGTGGTGCTGTTCTTCGGCGTCACGGGGATCACGCTCAACCATCCCACCTGGACCCTGGGCGACGACGTGAACGCCACCGAGGTCACCGGTACCCTGCCGGTGGACACCACGCTGGGCGACGGCAGCGTCAACTTCCTCGGCGTGTCGGAGTACGTGCGGGACACCTACGGGGTGGCCGGTCACATCGACTCCTTCGAGGCCACCAACGGCCAGGGGTCGATCGCCTACAAGCGGGCCGGGTACCAGGCCGACGTCCAGTTCGACGTGGGCACCGGCGAGTTCCGCCTCGACGTGGAGCAGCAGGGCTGGGTGGCGGTGCTGAACGACCTGCACAAGGGGCGTGACACCGGCAGCTCGTGGCGGTGGGTGATCGACGTGTCGGCCGGCTTCCTGGTGCTGGTGTCGGTCACCGGCCTGGTGATGCAGTTCTTCCTGCGCAAGCGGCGCCGGTCGGCCTACGTCAGCGCCGCGGTGGGCGCGGTGGCCGTCGTCGTGCTCGCCCTGCTCACCCTCACCTGACCGTCAGCGTGTTCTGGGGTCCGGGGGGCGGCGGCCCCGGACCTGGCTCGGGGTGGCGCGGCCGCCGGGGAGGGACCGCCAGCGGTCGTTGGCCGTGACCGTGCCGTCGGGGGCGATCACGAGGCAGGCGACGCCCAGCTCCTCGCCGTGGGCAGCGGCGTCGGCCGGGGTCATCAGACCGAGGATCGTGGCCAGCACGTCGGCCGTGGCGGCGTCGGGGGCGACCACGCTGATGCCGGCCACGTGGTCGGCGGTGGCCCCGGTGCGGGGGTCGACCACGTGGCCGTACCACCGGCCGCCGATGCGGAACCCCCGGCGGGCCCGCCCGCTGGAGGCCAGCCCGGCCCCCCGCACCTCCACCGTCACCACCGGTGGCTCGTTGTCGTAGGGACGGAGCGGGTTCTCGATCCCGATCCGGGCCGACCCGGGCCCGCCGTGGCCCAGGTCGCCCCCGGCGCTCACCACGAGGTCGGTCTCCGGCGGCGCCACCGCCCGCCCGGCGGCCAGGGCCCGGTCGACGATCCACCCCTTGGCCAGGGCGTTGAGATCGATCACGCCCCGCTCGGCGGCGGGGCTGACGGGCACGTCCAGGCGGGGGACCCCGCCCTCGTCGAGGTGGTAGAGGGGACGTCCGATCACGGCGGCCACCGCCGCCTGCTCGGCCGCCGAGGGCGGCTCGCCCCGGGCCTCGGCCGCCCGCCACAGGGCCACCACGGCTCCCGCGGCCGGGTTGAAGGCCCCGCCCGAGCGGAGCTGCCAATCGAGGGCCGAGGCCAGCACCTGGCGCAGCTCCGGCCCTGGCTCGTCGACCTCGCCCCGCTGCCAGCGGCGCAGCTCGGAGCCGGCGTCGTGGACGGTGAAGATCCGCTCCAACCGCTCGCTCTCGGCCACCACGGCGGCGTCGACCGCCTCGGCCGTGGCGTCGTCGGCTCCGTCGCACCGCACCTCCACCACCGTGCCCAGCAGTGGCTGGTGGCGGAACAGGGCCGTCGGCGGCCGCCGCTCGCTCACGGCCCGGGGGTGGTCAGCAGGACCTGATGGTCGACGCCTTCCCAGCCGTCGGCGTGGTGCCGGGTCCATTCCACGGTGGCGGCACCGGCCGGCAACGAGGCCCGCACCAGGCGGGCACCGTGGCGGTCGAAGGGCAGCGGGGCCGATGGCACCTCGCTCACATCGTGCCAGCCGTCGTGGCCCCAGTGCAGGGTGAACGGCCGGTCCGACTCCACCAGCAGATCGCCGGCCGGGACCACCACCGCCCCCGTCTCGTCCCGCAGGTGGGCGGTGGGCGCTGGCGGCGGGGTGCCGCCCAGCAGGCGGACCACGCTGTCCAGCGTGTCGGGCCGGGCGCCGCCGTAGGCCGCCAGATACACCTTGACCAGCTCGGCGTGGGCCCACACCAGCGGGGCGGCGCTGCCGGTGGGCCGCCCCGGGTAGAGGCGCCGTTCCGGCACCGGGTAGGTGTCCCACACCTGCTCGGGCAGCATGCCGCCGGCCGTCACGCTGCGGGCCATGGCCTCCAGGTAGGGCTCGGGGGCCTCGCCGGCGGCCACGGCGTACATGGCCCGCTCGCCGGCCAGCAGGGGCCACAGCCGCCCGATGCCGGAGCCGTCGAAGGGGGAGCCGTCGGGGTTCTCGCCGTAGCCGTCGTGGGGGTAGCGCCAGTACAGGGGCCCGATGGCGTCGGGGCCCCGCAGGGTCCGGTCGACGATCGACACCGTGTGGCGGATCCGGGGGTCGTCGGGGGCCCGCAGCCCGTAGCGGACCAGGGCCAGGAACTCGAGGCCCACCACCTCGGAGATGTCGAGCTCCTCGCCGTCCCGGTTGGCCAGCATCAGGCGGCCGCTGGGGCCGTGGCGGGGGTCGACGGCCCGGCCGTCGGCGATGCGGACGTAGTGGCCGGGCGTGCCCATGCGCTGGTCGAGGGGCGACTCGACCACGTACAGCAGGGGCTCCACCCGTTCGTTCCACCAGCAGGCCAGCGAGCGCACGTAGGCCGCCTCGTCGGCCGCCAGCCACCCACCCGATCCGGCCCCCACCAGGGCGGCGATCACGGCGGCCAGGGTGAACGGGTTGGCCCCGGCCGACTCCTCCCAGCGGTCCTGGGGGCTGAGGGGCCCGGTGGCCACGATGTGGCGGCAGGCCCGTTGCACCGTCACCCGGAGCCGGGCCCGTAGGGCCGGGGGCAGGACGCCCAGCTCGTCGAGCTTGGCCGCCAGCACCACCGGCAGCGCCGTCTCGTCGAGCTGCACCCCGGTCCAGTAGGGCTCACCCTCCGGGGTGAAGTTCTGGGGCCAGTGCCCGTCGGGGCTCTGGAGGGCGGCCAGCAGCTCCAGCATCCGCAGGGCGTCGGGCACCAGGCCCAGGGCGGCCAGGGCCAGGCCGGTCTCGGCGCAGTCGCGGGGCCACACCAGGTGGTAGCCGCCGGGGTCGTCGTGGGCGAACCCCCACGGGGTGGCCAGGCTGGCCACGATGGCGCCGGGGAACGTGAGGTCCTCGTGGGCCCGCAGCACCATGGCCGACCGCCGGGCCAGCGCTGCCAGCTCCGGCGGCCCCGGAGGCAGGGTGATGCCGGCGGCCCAGCGCCGCCAGCCGCTCTCGTAGGCCTCGGCCAGGGTGTCGAACCCCTCCACCAGGCTGGCCCGGGCCAGGCCGAGGGCGCCGAGTTGGGTGGTGGCGAAGCCGACGGCCAGGGTGCCGGCGGGGCGGGCCAAGGTGCCGGTGAGGGCCACGTTGCCGTCGGGGGCGACGGCGTGGGACCAGGTGGGGTGGCCGTGGAGGTCGGTGTCGTGCCAGCCGTCGCTGGCCCCCACGAAGCCGGCGCTGGTGAGGGTGAAGCCGCCGTCGGCCACCACGGCCAGCGCCTCGGCCTCCCGCTCGGCCAGCAGGGCCTCGGCCGTCGCCCGGGCCGTGTTGTGACGGCCGGTACCGCCCAGGTGGGGGGCCACCAGCACGTGGAGGGCGAGGGCCGGGTCGGGCTCGGGGCCGACGTCGTCGAGGCGGTAGTCGACGGCCACCACGTCCCGGCACGGGTCGCACACCAGCCGCAGGGTCAGGCGGAACCGCGGGTCGTGGTGGACGATGGTGGGGGAGGGCACGTCGGGCGCCGGGGTCTCCACCGTGTAACTGGCCGCCCGCTTCACCTCGGTCCACCAGCCGCTGCCGGTCACGAGGAAGCCCAGGTCGCGCAGCTGGGGCCGGCCGGTGGTGGGCCAGAAGACCTCGTTGAGCACGCCACCGCCCACCGTGGCCCACACCCGGCTCGACCCGAGGGCGGTGAGCACCAGGTCCTTGTCGCCGGCGGCGAAGGTGGGCGGGATGCCGGGGGCGCCGGGGGCGGTGCCCCGTGGCTCGGGGGTGACGGTGGTGGCCGCCGCCTGGGCGTCACCGGTGACCGCCGTCGGCTCGCCGGCGAGGGTGCCGCTCACGGTGCCACCGTGGCCTGCTGGCCGCCCCTCGCCGGTGCCTCCGTTTCCGCCGCCTCCGGGTTTGGCGGGGTGACCGGGCGCCAGGGGGCCAGGCCGGGCTCGAAGAAGCCGGGGGGTGGTTCGGGGCCGTCGGAGCCGGCGGCGTAGGGGGTGGGCTCGCCGGTGGCCCAGGCGTCGAGCACGGGCTGGCAGATCCGCCAGGCCTCCAGCGCCTCGTCGCCCCGCACGAACAGACCCCGGTCGCCGGCCACCAGGTCGACCAGCAACTGCTCGTAGGCCGAGTAGTCGGCGGCGTCGGCCGCGTCGTCGGTGGCGGTGAGCGTGATGCGTTCCAGCGCCATGCCCAGCCCGGCCCGCTTGGCCACGGCGGTGACTTCGATCGTCTCGTCGGGCCGTAGCCGCAGCACCACCCACTGGGCGCCGCCCCCGCCCTCGTCGCGTTCGGCCCCGGGATCGATCGTGGCGGTGCGCCGGAAGTGGAGGCGGGGGGCGGGGCGGAGCTGGAGGGCGATCTCGGTGAGGTCGCCGCCCAGGCGCTTGCCGCTGCGGAGGTGGAACGGCACCCCCTGCCACCGCCAGTTGTCGATCTCCAGGCGGAGGGCGGCGTAGGTCTCGGTGCGGGTGTCGGGCGGGATGTTGGGTTCCTCCCGGTAGCCGGGCACGGCCACCGGCTCGGGCTCCCCCGGACGCTGCACGGTGCCGGCGGTGTAGCGACCCCGCACGGCCCAGCTGTCTTGTGTGCCCTCGGCCGGGCCCCGGGTGGCCCGCAGCACGTCCACCTTGTGCTGGCGCAGGGTCTCACCCTCCCACACCGACGGGGGCTCCATGGCGGTCACGGCGAACAGCTGCATCAGGTGGTTCTGCAGCATGTCCCGCAGGGCGCCGGCCTGGTCGTAGTAGCGCCAGCGACCCTCCAGGCCCAGCGACTCGGCCGCCGTGATCTGCACCTGGGCGATGCTGGCGTTGTTCCAGATCGCCTCCACGAACCGATTGGCCAGGCGGAACACGAGCAGGTTCTGGACCGTGTCCTTGCCCAGGAAGTGGTCGATGCGGAAGATCTGCTCCTCCCGCCAGCCGGCCAGCAACTGGGCCTGGAGGGCGTTGGCCGTGTCGAGGCTGGTGCCGAACGGCTTCTCGACCACGAGGCGGCGCCAGTTGCCGTCGCGCTCGGAGGCCAGGCCGGCGTCGGCCAGGGCAGCCGCCGCCGGGCCGAACAGGGTGGGCGGCAGGGCCAGGTAGAACACCGACGGCCCGGTGGTGTGCGGGGCCAGCGCCTGCAGGGCCTCGGGGGTGAGGTCGCCCTGGAGGTAGACGGCGTTGGCGCTGAGGGCGGCCCAGGCCCGCTGGTCGAGCCCGCCTCCGTGCTCCTCCACGCCGTGGCGGAGACGGTCGAGGAACTGCTCGGTGGTCAGCTCGTCGATGGCGTAGCCCACGATGCGGGTGTCGATGGGGAGGAGCCCGTCGGCCACCAGGCGGTGGATGGCGGGGAACAGCAGGCGCCGGGTCAGGTCGCCCGAGGCGCCGGCGATGACCAGGGTGGGGGGCGGCGGCGGGACAGATGGGGGCATGGGGTCTCCTTCGACTGGCGCGCCGACGACACCACGAGTGTGCCGCCTCGCACCGCCGAGCGTCGCCACCCCCACCTGTACCCGCCCTGAAGGCCCCTGAAGCGGTCTTCAGCCCGGCGGTCGGGGGCGGGTCAGGCCCGGGCGGCGACGGAGTGGCTGCGGGTCCGCCACCAGGCCGGGACGACCAGGAGCGCGATGGCGGCCAGGCCGAGCACGAGGCCCAACGCGCCGGCCCCGTCGCCCCCGGCCAGCGCCGCCAGGCCGCCGATGACGTTGATGGCGCCGATGCCGGCCACCGCCGGGGGGCCGGCGGCGTGGCGAAGCAGGAGGGCGACGGCGGCCACCAGCCCGGCCACGCCGACGGCGCTGAAGAACCACAGGAGGCCGGTCGGCAGGTCGAACTGGTCGGGCTGGAAGCCGGCCGGCACGTTGGCCAGCGCCATGAGGATCGTGGGGGCGGCGGCCCACCGGCTGACGTGGGTGGGGGAGAGCAGGGCGGAGGTGGGCATGGCGTCGTCCTCGATTCGGGTCGGGTCGGGTCGGTTTGGTTGTCCGGTGACGGTTCCACCCTGCGCCCACCGGGTCCGGGCGCCCAGAGCGGTCGTTCCCGACCGGTCGGGACGATCTCCCTCCACGCCGGGATGGCCGGCCATTGCCCTGCTCGGAGTGGCTTGGGATGATGGCGCCATCGACACCGCGCTCCACCCGACGCCCCGGCGTGCCACCTCGTGGGCGCTGGCCACCACCGTCGTCACCCTCGTCGGTGCCGTGGCCACCCCGGTGCTGTACTGGTATCTGGGCACTGTCGCCGGGGGCCGCAGCGTCCCGTTCGAGGCCATCGACGCCACCCTCACGATCCTCGGCTACGGCCTGGCCGGCGCCCTCCTGATCGACCGGCGACCCGACCTGCCGTTCGGCTGGGTCCTGGCCGCCGGGGCCGCAGTTCACGCCGTGCACGGGGTCGCAACGCTGGGTGGGGCGGCCATCGCCCTGAACGGCCACGGCACCATGGCGGTGCGCTGGCTGGTGCTGATCGGCAGCGGCCTGGGATTCCTGCCCATGGTGGTACAGGGCCTCGTCAACCTCCGGTTTCCCTCGGGGCGGGTGGGCACCCGGGCCGGCCGTTGGCTCCAGGGGGTGATCGTGGGCGGCTCGGTGGTGGCCTACGCCGCCTGGCTCCTCGGGGCCACCAGCCTCGATCTGGCCGGCTCCGACCTCGGCGCCGCGAATCTTCCTCCGTCGCCCACCGCCGGCACCGCGCTGGGACGGGTGGCCGATCAGTTCGTGGTGCTGGTGCCGATCGTGGTCCTGCTGTGCAACGCCGCCGGGATCGGGGTCGTGCTCCGGTTCCGGCGAGCCACCGGTCTGGAGCGCCAGCAGCTCAAATGGCGGGCCGTGCACGTGGTGTACGCCCTGGTCCTGTTCCCGTTCGTGGTGACCGACCTGGTGTGGTTGCCCCCCATCGACAGCATCTTGTTCGTCGCCACCCTGGTGGTGCCCGTGCTGCGCTATCGGCTGTGGGCCATCGACACGTTCCTGCGGCGGTCGGTGGCCTATCCGGTGGTGATCGCCATCCTGGCTGCGCTGTACGGGGCGGTGGCGGCCGCCGGCTCCCGACTGGCGTCGCAGACGGTGGGGGCGTCGGCGGCGGCCGGGATCGTGGCCGTGGCCTTCGTACCCGTCCGGGACCGGGCCCGGCGACTCATCGACCGCCTGTTCTACGGCGACCGCAGAGACCCCTACGCCACCCTGCGGGAGCTGAGCCGGCGGCTCGGTGGGGCGGCCCCACCGGGCATGGTGCTGGCCGGGGTCGTGGACACCGTGCAGGCGTCGCTCCGCCTCCCCTATGTGGCCATCGAACGGGCCGGCGACGGCCCGGTGCTGGCCGCCAGCGGCGAGCCGGGGGCGGTGGTGGAGCGGTGGCCCCTGGCCTACGACGGCCGGGTCGAGGCCCGCCTCGTGGCTTCTCCCCGCCGGGGAGAGAACGCCTTCGACCAGCGCGACCGGGACCTGCTGGCCGACGTGGCCCGCCAGGCCGGGGCGGCCGTGCACGCCGAGGCCCTCACGGCCGACCTCGTGGCGGCCCGACAGCGGCTGGTGGAGGCGCGGGAGGAGGAGCGGCGCCGACTGCGCCGCGACCTGCACGACGGTCTCGGCCCCGTGCTCACCGCCATTGGCCTCAACCTCGACGCCGCCCGGGTGCGCCTGTCCACAGCGGCCGGGGCCGAGGCCACCGACCGGCTGCTGGCCGAGGCCAAGGCGGCGTCGACCCAGGCCATCACCGACCTCCGCCAGGTGGTCTACGGGCTGCGGCCCCCCGCTCTCGACGACCTGGGGTTGATGGGGGCGGTGCGGGCCCAGGCCGACCGGCTGGCCGCCGGATCCGGTCTGGCGGTTGCGGTGGAGACCGACGAGGATCTGTCGGCCCTGCCGGCGGCGGTGGAGGTGGCGGTGTTCCGCACCGCTGTGGAGGCGGTCACCAACGTGGTGCGCCACGGCCGGGCCACCTGTTGCCGCGTCCGCCTGAGCCTGGCCCGGCCCGACGCCTTGGAGTTGACCGTCACCGACGACGGCCCGGCCGGCCCCGAGGGGTGGACGCCGGGTGTTGGCCTGTCGGCCATGCGGGAGCGGGCCGAGGAGCTGGGCGGCACGTTGGACGCCGGCCCCACCGGGAGCGGGGGCCGGGTGGTGGCCCGCTTCCCCTTGTTGACCGGGGCGCCCTCGTGACCCGGGTCTTGATCGCCGACGACCATCCCCTGGTCCGCCAGGGGCTGCGGGCCGTCCTCGACGCCACCGATGACCTGGAGGTGGTGGGGGAGGCGGCCGACGGCCCGGAGGCGGTGACGCTGGCCCTGGAGCAGAGCCCCGACGTGGTCCTGCTCGACCTGCAGATGCCAGGCCTCCACGGGATCGAGGCCATGCGTCAGATCCTGGCCCGCCGGCCCGCCACCGCCGTGCTCGTGCTCACCATGTTCGAAGAGGACGACACGGTGTTCGCCGCCGTGGGGGCCGGCGCCGCCGGGTACCTGCTCAAGGGGGCCGACGGGGTCGACATCGTGTCGGCCGTGCGGTCGGTGGCGGCCGGCCACGCCGTCTTCGGCCCCACCCTGGCCCAGCGCCTGCGTTCCTGGTTCGCCGCCCCGCCGGCGACCCGGGACGTGCCGTTCCCCGAGCTGAGCGACCGGGAACGGGAGATCCTCGACGAGTTGGCGGCGGGGCGGACCAACGCCGAGATCGGGCAACGGCTCAACCTGTCGACCAAGACGGTGGCCAACAACGTGTCCCGCATCCTCAACAAGCTCCAGCTCACCCAGCGCAGCCAGGCCATCGTGCAGGCCCGGGACGCCGGCCTCGGCCGGGGGTGACGTGGTTCCCGGCGTCGGTTGGGACTTCCCGGCCGGCTCGGGATCGGATCCTCTCGGCGGCGGGAACCGGCCGGAGGATGCTCGAAGCATGCGAACCGACACCCCGAGCACGAACACCGCCGTCACCATCACCCCGGCCCATCCGGCCGGCCGACGCATCGCCCGCCTGCTGGCCGGGGTCACCTTCGGCGCCCTGCCGCTCCTGGCCGTGGCCTGCGGAAGCGACGACACCAGCGGTGGCGCCTCGCCGGCGGCGGCCGACGCCCCGCTGTCGGCCGAGGAGTTCCTGACCCGGGGCAACGAGCTGTGCACGGCGACCAACGAGCGGATCGTCGGCATGATCGGCCAGACCTTCGGCGGCGGCGGTGAGCCCACGCCGGCCCAGCTCCAGACGGCGCTCGACGGGATCCTGACCGAGAGCCGGTCGCTGACCGACGGCATCGACGCCCTGGCCGCCCCGTCCGAGCTGGCCCCTCAGGTCGACGAGCTGGTGGCCGATCTGCGGGCCGTGGCCGACACGGCCGAGGCCCAGGGCGGTCCCGCCTACTTCGCCACCGACGAAGACCCCTGGGCCCCCGCCGGGGTCAAGGCCACCGCCCTCGGCCTCACCGCCTGCTCCGGCGAGTAGGTCCTCCACCCGACCCCCCTCGCCCTCTGTCACCCCGCCCGACCCCGTCGCGCAGAACACGGGCCGGGGAGGGCCCGTGGGGAACGCGGGGTGGGCGGAAAACGGAAACCGGCCCGGGGCGGAGGGAGCCCCGGGCCGGGAGTGACCGGTGGAGGTGCGCCGGGGGGACGTGCGCACCTCCACACGGGCTTGGGCTAGCTGGCGGTGGTGGCGGTACGCCCCAGGGCCAGCATGCCTTCGACCAACTCGTCGCCCCGGACCTTCACCGGTCCGGGCACGCCGCTCATGGTTCCCTCGGCGTTCATCCACAACACCTTCTTGTTGCGGGCGGCCGAGCCCAGGTAGAAGCGCTCGTACAGGCCGTGGCGGCCGGCCAGGGCCGAGCCGCAGAAGTCCCAGGCCAGGCGGAACACGGCGGCCCGCTTCTCGGCGTCGAGGTCGTCGGCGCCGGCCAGGTACTTGTCGATCAGGGGTCGCAGCCGGGCATCGTCGAGCATGCCCCTGCTGGGGGCGGCGATCAGGTTGTGGCTGCCGATCAGGGTGAGGATCTCGAAGGCCCGGGGGATCCAGTACGTCAGCGTGGCCCGCAGCGGGGCCAGCGGCCGCTCGTCGGGGAACCACACGCCGTCGCCGTAATCCCGGGCGTGCTCGATCGACAGGAGCAGACCGCTGCGGGTCATCTCCACGTAGGTGAGCAGCTCGCCCATCATGTCGGCCGTCAGGTCGCTGTAGTCGCCGATGGCGGCGGCCATCTGGGAGGCCAGGCCGTAGGCGAACTCGAGCTTGGTCAGGGCCCGGATCGTGGTCTGCTGCATGATGTTGGGCCACCAGCTGGTGCGCATCACCGTGGAGTAGACCTCGACGTCGCCGTCGATGAACACGTTGCTCTTCGGCACCTCGACGTCGTCGAAGATCACGAAGGCGTCCTGCTCGTCGAAGTTGGTGGACAGCGGGCGGTCGAAGCTGTCGCCGCCGGTGGCGAAGCTGTCACGGCACAGGAAGATCAGGCCCGGGGTGTCCATGGCGACCGAGAAGCTCAGAGCGAACGGCTTGAGCTCGTTGGGGTCGCCCAGCAGGGGGAAGCCGGGGTAGACGACCATCTCGTCGGCGAAGGGGGCCGACGTGGCCAGGATGCGGGCGCCCCGCAGCACGATCGAGTCGGCCGTTTCGCCCACCTTGTGCAGCGGCACCTCGGCCCCGGCCACGGGCACGTCGCCCTTGCGCTTGTCCACCGTGGGGTGCACGAGGGTGTGGGTGAGGGCGATGTCGTTGCGGCGCAGGCGCTTCTGGAAGGCCTGGAGGTTCTCGGCTCCCTGGCCGTTGCGCTCGTCGGGCCCGGCCCATTCCCGCCAGCGGCCGGCGAACCCGGCGAACGTGACGTTCTTGTAGTCGGGGGTGCGTCCCATGAGGCCCACGCTGGCCTCGGCGATCCGCTCCAGGCCCCGGTGGCGGCGCCACAGGTCGTCCCGGGACCGGGGAATCATGTGGGAGACGTTGATGGGCTCGCCCGTCTCGGGGTCGTCCATGAGGCAGTCGGCGGCGCACTCGTGCTGGCGGTCGAAGATCCGGCCCATCGAGAGGGCGGCCCCGGCCAGCTGGGGATGGGTGGTGACGTCCTCCACCCGTTCTGGGCCGAGCCACAGCTCGCGGTTGGAGGCCTTGAGGCCCTTCAGGTACTGCTCTCCGGTTCTCGCTGGCATCGTTTGTTCTCGCCTCGCTCGCCTCGTGGGGTCGGATGGACGGCTGCGGCCCGGGTTGGAGCAGCGTCCGCACGTATGCGGCTCTGATTCTGACAGGCGTCAGTTTTAACTGTAAAGCCGATGATGGCAGATGGACCTCATGGGGTAGCGCTGGACGGGCTGAATAGCCCACCCGTAGAGTGAAAGTCGTCAGAATCTGGTCATCCCTGGAGGTCCCGGTTGGACGGGCCCGATGACAGCACCGCCGCCATCGACAACGGAGCCGTCGGCGCGCCCGGGGCCCGGCCGCTGTCCCGGCGGGAGCAGAACAAGGCCGACAAGCGTCGGCGGATCGTGGCCGCCGGGCGGCTGCTGTTCCGGACCGACGGGTTCGAGGCCACCACCGCCGCCGCCATCGCGTCGGCCGCCGGGGTGGGTACCGGCACCTTCTACCTGTACGCCTCGTCCAAGGAGGAGCTGCTGGTCGAGGTGTTCCAGACCGACATCGAGCGGGCCTGGGGCGACGCCTTTGCCCTGGCCCCGGCCGATCGCCCGCTGAGCGGCCAGCTCGCCGTCGTGTTCGGCCACGTCACCCGGTTCCACGAGGGTGATCCCGAGCTGGCCCGGGCCTTCCTCAAAGAGGTGCTGTTCGTGTCGCCTGCCGTGCGGGCCGGGGTGAACGAGTCGATGCGGTTCATCTTCGGCGGAATTGCCGACGTGCTCGGCCGGGCTCAGGAGCGGGGCGAGCTCGATCCCCAGGTGCCGCCGTTCCAACTGGCCCGCAACCTGTTCTACCTGTGGTACCCGCTCCAGCAGCTCCGCCACGCCGGCGCCAGCACGGTGGACGAGACCCTCGAACGCTTCGACGCATCCCTCGCCGTGGCCCTGCGGGGCCTGATCCGGGGCTGAGCCGGCGTCACTGTCACACGGGTGGGGCAGTATCGGGAGTATGCACGAGACGCCTGAAGACCTGGAGCGGCTGCAGCAGCTGCTCGACGATTCGTACGCCGCGGCGGGGGAGCACCTGCGTGAGGTGATCACCGCCGAGCGCCGGCTCGACGCCTCCACCCTCGCCGCCCGGATGAACGGGATGCGGCTGCTGGTGCTGGCCACGGTCACGGCCGACGGCCGGCCGATCACGGGCCCGGTCGACGGCATCTTCTACCGGGGGTCATTCCACTTCGGGTCGTCGCCCCACTCGGTGCGGTTCCGCCACATCGCCCATCGCCCCCAGGTGAGCGCCACCCACCTGCCAGGGGAGGAGCTGTCGGTGAGCGTGCACGGCCGGGCCGAGGTGTTGGACATGACCGATCCGGCCAATGCCGGCCTGCGCAAGACCGTCCTCGACATCTACCTGCCCCGGTACGGCCCGGAATGGGAGCAGTTCATGGACTCCGGCGTCTACGCCCGCATCGACGCCAGCCGCATGTTCACCTTCCACATGGAGCCGGAAGACCCGTCGGCCGACGGGGCCCCCGCCGGTGACGAGGTGGCCCCGAGTTGAGACCCGATCTGACGGATGTCAGATCCCGGCTGGATCGGGGGCCGCCCGCTCACACCGTGAACGCCTCGCCGTCGGCCCGTTCCCGGAAGGCGAACGCCTCCACCGGGCGCCGCTTCAGCTTGGTGATCTGCTTGCGGGGCCGGCCGCACAGCAGCATGGCGGCCACCGCCTCGTGGGGGGCGAGGCCCAGCAGCTCCTGGGCCTCCGGCTCGGCCGACGCCACCAGCGTGGTGAGGGCCCCGCCGTAGCCCTCGTTGCGCAGACCCAGCAGGATGTTCCAGGCCATGGGGTACACCGAGCCGCCGCTCACCACCCCCACCCGGTCGAGGTCCTTGTCCATCGACGCCACCCGCCGCAGGTCCACCGCCACCACCAGCACCACCGGCACCTCGTCGAGGTGGTCGAACAGGGGGACGATGAGGGGGAGATTCTCGTCGTCCACCGCTGCCGCCGTGTCCACCGAGGTGGGGGTGACGCTCTGCCAGTACACCTCACCGGCCTGGATCTGGGCGGCGGCGATGCGCAGGGCGGGGATGCACAGCTGGCCAAGCCGTTTCTTCGTCTCGGGCGTGCGGACCACGATCACCTTCCAGCCCTGGCGGTTGCCGCCGCTGGGGGCGAAGCGGGCGTGGTCGAGCACCCGGTGCAGCACCTCGTCGGGCACGTCGTCGCCGTCGAAGTCCCGGGCGGCGAAGGTGGTGCGCATCACGTCGTAGAGGTCCATGGCCGTCAGTCTCGGCCGGGCCCGCCGGCTGGCGCCAGCTCCGGCCGATCAGCTCGTGCCGCGCGGTGGGGGAGGAGGTGGCGGTTTGAAGATCTCGTCGACCCGGCGGTGGTCGTTCAGGCCCAACGCCTCCCGGTAGATGCACAGCCCCATGCGGGCGTCCTGGTAGCGGCGGAAGGCGGCCCGGTAGGCGTCGACGGCGGCCGCCCGGTGTTCGGGGCCGGCGGCGGCCAGCACGTCGCCGGCCCGGGCGCAGTCGGCCAGCGCCGCCTCCATCTTCCGGCCCGCCCTGCCCAGCACGGCGGCCCGCTCGGAGTTGAGCTCCTGCTCGATGACGTCGTGGAACGCTTCCCGCGCATCTCGTGGCACCCGCTTTTTCCTACCACGCCCCAACCCGTCACACATCACCGGCCGTCCCCGGCGGCCAGGGGGCTCGGGCGACGGGGGGCGACGGGTCAGACGACGGTGCCGGTGTCGCGGAGGGCGGCGATGGCGGTGTCGTCGAGGCCGAGCACGGAGCGAAGCACGTCGTCGGTGTGCTGGCCCAGCCGGGGCGGGGGGCGGAACTCGGCCATGTCGGTCTCGGTGAGCTTGAACGGGGTGCCGAGCACGGCGATCTCCTCGTCGCCCTCGGGGATACGGCGCACCATCGCCCGTTCCGCCACCTCGGGTGACTCCAGCGACTGGTCGATCGTCCGCACCGCCCCCACCGGCAGGTGGGACATCTCAGCCAACCACTCGGTCGCCGGGCGGGTCTCGAGCGCCGCCTCGATCTCGGCCTTGAGCACGTCGCGGTTCTGGGCCCGGCGCCCCGGCCGGTTGAAGCGCTCGTCGTCCACCAGCTCTGGCCGCCCGATCACCTGGCACAGCTCCCCGAACAGCTTGTCGGTGGCCATGGCCAGGTACACCGGCTCGGTGGCGGTGGCGAACAGGTCGATGGGGGCGGCCACCATGTGCCGATTGCCCGACCGGGCCGGGACCGTGCCCGTGGTCAGGTACTGGAGGCCGGCGTTGGCCAGCGCCCCCACCGCGGTGTCCATCAGGCACAGGTCGATCACGTCGCCCTGGCCGTGAGCGGCCCGCCCCAGCAGGGCGGCCAGGATGGCCGATGTGGCGTGGTTGGCCGTCATCATGTCGACCAGCGACAGGGGGTGACGCATGGGCTCCCCGTCGATCGGGCCCGTGATCGACATCATGCCCGACTCGGCCTGCAGCACCGGGTCGAGCCCGGGGCGTGACGACATCGTGCCGTGCTGCCCGTAGGCCGACACCGACACGTAGATCAGGCGGGGGTCGGCCCCCCGCAGCACGTCGGGGCCGAGGCTCATCCGGGCCATCACGCCGGGCCGGAAGTTCTCGATGACCACGTCGGCGGTGAGGGCCAGGCGGCGGGCCAGGTCCTGGCCGTCGGCGGTGGACAGGTCGATGGCGATCGACCGCTTCGACCGGTTGAAGGCCAGGAACATGGCGCCCCGCCGGTCGCCCTTGGGGTCACGGGAACGGGTCTCGTCGCCCGTGGCCGGGTGCTCCACCTTGATCACGTCGGCCCCCAGGTCGGCCAGCTGCTGGGTGCACAGCGGCCCGGCGATGATGCGGGAGAAGTCGAGGATGCGTACGCCCTGGAGCGGAGGTGGGTTGCCCATCAGCCCAGTCTGTCCGAACGGCTCGCCCCGACGCCCGTCGACAGACAACCGGTCACCGCCGGGCGGCGGCCAGCATGGCGTCGATCTGGGCCTCGTCGTAGCCCAGCTCCCGCAGCACGTCGGCCGTGTGCTGGCCCAGCTCGGGGGCGGGGGCCATCTCCGATCGCTCGTGGCCGTGGAAGTTGATCGGCGAGTTGACCGACCGCACCACGTTGCCATCCATGTCCCGGGTCTCGACGAAGCCGCCGGTGGCGTGGGCCTGGGGGTCGTCCAGCACCTGGGCCGGCGACTGGATCGGCGCCCACCACACGTCGTGGGTGGCGAACACCTCCCGCCAGTGGTCCATCGTCTGGGACGAGAACGCCTCGTCGAGGATGGCGATCATGTCCCGCCGGTGGCGGATCAGGTCGGTGGCGGTGGCGAAGCGCTCGTCGCCGATCAGGTCGTCCCGGCCGATGGCCCGCATCAGCCCCGGGAAGTGTCGGAGCACCTCCACCGCGATCAGGTAGAACCACACCCCGTCGGCCGTGCGGTAGCTGTTGATCAGCGGGGTGGAGCTCTCGGTGCGGGGGTCGGGCTGGCGGATCTTGCCCAGGATGGCCTGGGTGCCGAGGTCGCCCCCGATCACCCACATCCCGGTGCGCAGCAGCGACGCCTCCACCACCTGGCCCTGGCCGGTGCGGTTCCGGTGGTGCAGGGCGGCCAGGATCCCGGCCACCGACGCCATACCGGTGGTGTTGTCGCCGATGGCGCTGCGGCTGGTGATGGCCCCGTGGCCGGCCTCGGTGATCTGGTGGGCGAAGCCGGAGCGGCCGAAGAAGGCGGCAACGTCGTAGCCCGCGGTGTCGCGCTCGGGGCCGGTCAGCCCGTATCCGGTGGACGTGCAGTACACGAGGTGGGGGTGCTCGGCCATGGCCGTGGCGTGGTCGATCCCGAGGCGTTCCAGGGCCCCGGGCCGCAGGTTGGTGATGAACACGTCGGCCTCGGCCAGCAGCTTGTGCATGGCCTGTCGGCCCTCGTCGCTCTGGAGGTCGAGCACCACCGATCGCTTGCCCCGGTTGTTGAAGATGAACGGGGCGTTGGGGAGGTACTCCCGCAGGCCGAGCGAGCCGTAGGCGTTGCGCATGGGGTCGCCCTCGGGTGGCTCCACCTTCACCACCTCGGCCCCCCAGTCGGCCAGTAGCCCGGCGGCCGACGGGCCGGCGACCCAGATCGCCAGCTCCACCACTTTCACACCCTCGAGCATCCCGCTCATCGTCTGCGACCTCTCCTCGTCGTCCTCGGCCCGGGCGAACCGGGCCCCCGACGCTAGATGGCGCTCCCGGTAGGCCACAATCGCGCCCCGCCTCAGCCGATCTGGAGCACGGCGGCGCCCGACACCTGGCCGGCGGCCAGTCGGGCCAGGGCCTCGTTCGCCGCCTCCAGTGGGAACACCTCGGTGCGGGTGACGATGGGGAGGGCGGCGGCCAGGCCCACCAGCTCGGCCACATCGGCCCGGGTGACGTTGGCCACGCTGCGGAGCTGGCGCTCCCCCCACAGCAGGCTGTAATCGAAGGCCGGGATGCCGTCGAGATGGATGGCGTTGATGGCCACCACGCCCCCTTTGTCCACCGCCCGCAGGGCGTCCACCACCACCGACCCGGCCGGGGCGAAGGTGACGGCGGCGTCGAGCCGCTCCGGGGGCAGGTCGCCGTAACCGCCGGCCCACACCGCCCCCAGCGCCAACGCCCGCTGCTGCTCGGCCTCGGACCGGGTGCACACGTACACCTCGCACCCCCGGTGCACGGCGATCTGGATGGCGCACGTGGCCGACGCCCCGAACCCGTACAACCCGAGCCGGCCCCCGGGCTCGATGCCCGACACCCGCAGCGACCGCAGCCCGATGGCCCCGCCGCACAGCAGGGGGGCGGCCCCCACCGGGTCGAACCCCGGCGGCAGCGGCACCACGAACCCGGCCCGGGCCGTCACCAGCGGGGCGAACCCGCCGTCGCGGTGCCAGCCGGTGTTGCGGCCCTCGTCGCACAGGTTCTCGTAGCCCCGCCGGCAGTGGCGGCAGGCCCCGCAGGCCGACGCGATCCAGGCGATACCCACCCGGTCGCCCACCCCCATGGCCACGCCCGAGCCGCCCGACTCGACGTCGGCCCCCAGCCCCGCGACCGTGCCCACCACCTGGTGGCCGGGCACGATCGGAAGCACCTGGGCCTCCAGATCGCCCTCGCACAGCTGGAGGTCGGTGCGGCACACGGCGCACGTCTCCACCGCCACCAGCACCTCGTCGGGCCCCGGCTCGGGGTCGGGCCGGTCCGTCAGGTGGAGTGGGCCCTCGGCCGCCGGCTGGGGTGAGTGCAACACGGCCGCTCGCATCACCCCATCCTGGCCGGGCCGGAGGCCCAGGGCCAGGGTCCGGGCAGAAGGCCTCAGGTGGCGGAACCGGCTCCGGCGGGTCAACACTGCGGTGACCGCGCAGGCGAGAGCCGTGCAGGACAGACCGGATGAGAGGAGCGCGCTGTGGCCGAGTTGCTGTTGGACGACGAGGTGAGCCCGGCTGAAGCCGTGGTGCGGGTGCTGGAGGACGCCGGGGTCGACCTGGTGGTCGGCATGCCGGGCGGTATGACGATCCCGATCTGGGACGCGCTCCACGACCATCGGGACACGATCCGGGCCGTGCTGGTGCGGGAGGAGACCCGGGCCGGGGCCGTGGCCGAGGTCTACGGCCGCCTCACCGGCCGCCCGGCCGTGGCCATGGGCCAGGGGGCGTTCCTCACCGCGGCCGCCATCGGGGCCATCGAGGGCCACCTGTCGGCCAGCCCCATGCTGCTGTTCGGCGACCTGTCGGACGGCGGGCCCTACTCGCTCCACGGCCCGTACCAGTCGGGCGACGGCCGCTACGGCGCCTGGGACGCCCCCGCCCTGTTCGGCGCCGTGTGCAAGGAGGTGTTCGTGGCCAACAGCCCGGAGGAGGCGCCGCATTGCGCCCAGCTGGCCATCAAGCACGCCCTCACCGGCCAGCCCGGCCCGGTGGCCGTGCTGTTCTCGGCCCGCTCGGTGCGGGGCCGGGTGGGCCCCGCCAGCCGTCCCCGCCTCTACCGCCGGGGCCGGCCCGACACCGGTGGCGCCTCCACCGCGGTCGACACCACCGCCCTGTCGAAGGCGGCCGAGCTGCTGGCGGGGGCCGAACGGCCGGTGATCGTGGCCGGCGGCGGGGTGCGGATCTCGGGCGCCTACGACGAGCTGAGCCGCCTGGCCACCGAGCTGGCGGCCCCGGTGGCCACCACGGCCAACGGCAAGAGCGCCATCGCCGAGACCGACCCCCTGGCCGTTGGCGTGTTCGGCAACTTCGGCACCGACCTGGCCAACGCCGTGGTGGGGGCGGCCGACGTGGTGCTGGTGGTCGGCTCCAAGCTCGGCCCCACCGACACCGCAAACGAGCACACCGAGCTGATCGACCCCACCCGCCAGCACCTGATCCAGGTCGACGTGGAGCCCATCAACCTGGGTTGGACCACCCCCACCGACGTTTCCATCGCCGGCGACGCCAAAGTGGTGCTCAGCCACCTGCGGGAGGAGCTGGGCGGCCGCTCGGGGAACAAGCGGGACGAGCGTCAGGCCGCGTTCCAGCAGGCCCTCGACACCCATGGCCGGTTCGACCAGCCCGAGCTGACGTCCACCGCCACCCCCACCCTGCCCCAGCGGGTGATCGGCGACCTGGCCGCCACCCTGCCGGCCGACACCATCGTGTGCTGCGACGCCGGCGAGAACCGGATCTTCATGACCCACTACTTCCGGTCGCTCCAGTCGGGCATGTTCGTGCAGCCGGCCGGCGTGGGGGCCATGGGCTACGCCATCCCCGGGGCCTTGGCGGCCAAGCTGGCGTTCCCCGACCGTCCGGCGGTGGCGGTGTGCGGCGACGGCGGCTTCGCCATCGGCCTCAACGGCCTCATGACGGCCCGCGAGGAGGACCTGCCGATCACGGTGGTGCTGCTGAACAACCAGGCCCTGGGCTGGGTGCTCCACGGCCAGAAGGACCGTCAGATCGCCTCCCGCTTCGCCGCGTTCGACCACGCCGCCATGGCCCGGGCCATGGGGCTCGACGGGGTGCGGGTGGAGCGGCCGGAAGACGTGGCCCCGGCCATCGCGGCGGCCGTCGGCAACGGCCGGACCACGGTGATCGAGGTCATGACGTCGCTCGACGAGACCTTCGAGAAGGTCATGTCGCCCCTCGTCCGCTGACCACGCCTGTCCGCCCAGCTGCCCGGCCCGAACCTGGCGGACTTTTGGTCACCAGATGAACCAAAAGTCCGCCAAGAATGGCGGCGGGGTGAGTTTCGGTCAGTTGCCGCCGGCGTGGAGCATGCGGCCGGGGCGGGCGTCGGTGAGGACGCCGTCGCGCTGGGTGACCTCGCCGGCCACCACCGTGGCCCGGTAGCCGCCGCCGGGCCGGGTGAAGCGGCGGTTCCCCTCGGGCAGGTCGGCCACCAGTTGCTCGGGCTCGTAGTGCAGCTCGGCCGGGTCGAACACCACCAGGTCGCCGGCCAGGCCGGGGGCGATGACGCCCCGGTCGGTCAGGCCCATGGCCCGGGCCGCCAGCCCGGTGAGCTTGTGCACGGCCTGCTCGATCGTCAGGTCGGCCCGCTCCCGGGTGAAGCGGGTGAGGAACAGCGTGGTGTCGCCGGCCCCGCAGAACAGCCGCACGTGGGCCCCGGCGTCGCTCGCCCCCACCAGGGTGTCGTCGGCGGCGAACAGAGTGGCCAGGTAGTCGCGGTCCTCGTCGTGGCCGGCCGGGATCACGAGGTTGGGGTCCAGCTCGCAGTCGAGGATCCACTGGGCCAGCACGTCGGCCGGATGCCCGGGGCGGGCTTCCAGCACGGCGGCGAACCGCTGGCCCTCGAACTGCTTCAGCCCGGCCTGGGCCACCTCGCCGATCAGGATCCGGCCCAGCGCCTTGCGGGGGAACAGCACGAACGTGGGGCTGTCCCACTCGGTGCGGGCCCGCTCCCGCCACGCCGGGTCGCTCAGCAGGGCCGCCTTGGCCGGGCCCGAGGCCTTGCACATCTCCACCCAGGCCGGCATGGCGGCGAACGACAGCGACGACCCGTCGAACACCACGGGGGCGTCGAACCCCGAGCGGGGCGAGATCTGGGGCCACACCGGGTGCCCGGCCGCCCGGAGCTCCCGGGTGCGGGCCAGTACGGCGTCGGCCTTCTCCCGGTCCCGCCGGCCCACCACCAGCGGGGCGTAGGTCTGGGTCACCCCGGCCGGGGTGGCGAACCCGGCCACCCGCTCGATGTCGCTCAGGTAGCCCTCGGTGCGCATGAAGCGGGGGACGTACTGGAGGATCCCGTGCCCGGCGTCGGCCAGGGCGGCGGCCAGGTCGCCCATCTCCTCGGGGGAGGCCTGGCGGCCCGGCACCCGCCGGCCCCGGCTGTCGGAGTCGACGAAGCTGAGCGAGATCCCGTAGGCCCCTTCGGCCAGGCAGGCCGCCGTCAGCTCGGCGATCCGGGCCCGTTCGGCCTCGGTGGCGGGCCGCTCGAACGACTCCTCGCCCAGCACCGCCATCCGCAGGTTCGAGTGGCCGACCAGGCCGGCCACGTTGCAGCTGGCCCCCGTGGCGTTGAAGGCGTCGCGCTGCTCGCCCCAGGAGGCCCAGTTGAACGGGACGGCGGCCAGCACCGTGTCGACCGGGATGTCCTCGATGAAGCAGAACATGTCGACCAGCGACGCCTTTGCCCCCTTCATCACGGGGGCGAAGGAGATGGCGCAGTTGCCGGTGACCACGGTGGTCACGCCGTGCTGGGGCGACGGGTCGAGCGTGCGGTCCCACCACATCGAGCCGTCGTAGTGGGTGTGGACGTCGATGAAACCGGGCGCCACCAGGGCCCCCGAGGCGTCGAGCTCGGGCTCACCCTGGGAGGCCAGGCCGGGCCCCACCTCCACGATCACGCCGTCGCGCACCCGCACATCGGCCCGCACCCCGGGCGCCCCCGTGCCGTCGACGACGGTGCCCCCTCGCACCAGCAGCTCACCCATGACGACGCCTCCTCGATCCGGTGGACCCAGCATGGCACCGCCCCGGTGGGCGGCGGAAACCACACCGGAGGTGGTTCTCCCGCCGCCGACAGGCGCCCGGACGGCCTCAGGGGGTGTTGGCGGCCAGGAAGTCGGCCACCGCCGCCATCGCCGCCCCGTGGTGCTCGGGTTCCTTCCAGTGCTCCACCAGGGTGGCGTTGGGGGCCAGCTCGGCCAGCTTCCGGGAGCTCGACTCGGGGTGGTACAGGTCGTTGCCCAGCAGCACCAGCAGGGGGGTGGGGCAGGCCCGGGTCTCCGCCTCGTCCGCCGTGAACAGGTACTTGTCGGTGTCGTACATGCTCCGCTTGAACTGCTCCCAGCCGGCGGCGTCGACCTCGGGGTGGGCGCCCCGGATCTCGTCCTCCCAGCTCTCGAACATCTCGAAGAAGGCCTTGAGGTTGTCGTCGATCCCGATCGTCTGGAACACCACGCCCGACGCCACCCGCTCGGGGGCGGTGGCGGCCAGCGCCATGATGTAGGAGCCGCCGATGCACATGCCGGCCACGTGGAACCGGTCGGCGCCCAGGTGGTCCATGAGCGCCAGCTGGTCGTTGGTGAACGTGTCCCAGCCGTCGGTGGCCGACACCGGGGCGGTGGACCGCCCGGCGTTGCGCTGATCCATGGCGATCACCCGGTAGTGGGGCGACAGGTGCTCGATCGGGTTCCACGGGGTCCGTTCCCAGAACCCGACCGACGAGCGCATGCCGCCGGGGGCGATCAGCAGCACGGGGAACCCCTCGCCCTCCTCCTCGTAGTACAGCTTCACGTCACCCTGCTCGAAGAACGGCACCGTCCAAACCCCCTCGGTTGTGTTGAGGTTGCCAAGTCCATCACACCGGGCCCGCCGCGGGCCACGGCGACGGGGCCGGTATGTTGTGCGGCGTGCGGAGCCGCAGCGAGCTGACCAGGTGGTTGCGGCGGCCGGACGTGCGCCAGCGTGCCGGCCGGGTTCTGCTGGGGGCGGCCGCCGGGGGAGTGGTGGCGGCGCTGCTGGGCACGGTGGCGGCGTGGCTCGTGATCGGCGACGTCGACAGCGCCACCAAGGAGACGCTCGACGTCACCATCCAGTCGCTCGACACCCTCACCCAGACGATCGACACGGCCGACGCCACCATCACCGCCACCTCGGCCTCGTTGCAGGATGTGGAGACGACGCTGGGCTCGGTGAGCGCCTCGTTCACCACCGGCGGCACCGCCATCGACAGCGCCGCCAGCCTCACCGGCGCGGCCGAGCCGTCTCTGCGGGACGCGGCGTCCACCCTGCGGAGCCTGGAGACGCTGGCCGGCACGATCGACGCCCTGCTGGCCGTGGCCTCCAGGCTGCCGCTGGCCCCCAGCTACGACCCCGACAACGGCCTGGCCCCTGGGTTCGGCCGCCTGGCCGGCGACCTGGAACCCCTGCCCGACCAGCTGGCCGCCACCTCGGCCAGCCTGGGTGAGTTCAGCGGCTCGCTCACCACCCTCCAGGCCGACCTCGACTCGTTGACGGCGTCGATCCACACCGTCAACGACTCCCTGGCCGGGAGTCAGACGCTGCTCGACGGCTACCGCACCACGGTGGCCGACGCCTCGGCCGCGGCCAAGGCCACCCGGGCCGACTTCCGCCGCGACCACACGCTGCTCCGCCTGGCCATCGTGCTGGCCGGCATCAACCTGATCGGGGTGCAGCTGGCCCCGGCCTGGATCGGCCTGCACCTGCTGGCCGAGGAACCGGCGGCCGGGGGAGCGCCGCCGGCACCCAGGAAACGGCGGGGCCGTCGCCGCTAGCCGCCGGAGGCGGCTCGGACACCGGGTAGTTAGACGCCGCCCCCCGCCACCGTGTAACCAGGAGCGATGGGAGCAGTCCCGTCGGGTGCGGCATCGGCCACCAGCAGCGCGGCCAGCACGGTCGAGCAGCCGGTGCGGGCGCGCCGACCGTTCCTGGCCCTGCTCGTGGCGTCGTGCGGGTTCGTCATCGTGCTCGACAGCTTCGCCGCCAACGTCGCCTTCCCCCGCCTGCTCGAAGCGTTCCCCGACACCCCCCGCTCCACCCTGGCCTGGGTCACCACCGGCTACTCGATCGCCTTGGCCGCCCTGCTGCTGGTGGCCGGAGCCCTGGGCGACCGCTACGGCCGCCGCACCGTGTTCCTGGTCGGCATGGCTGTCTTCGCCCTGTTCAGCCTGAGCAGCGCCGCCGCCCCCGGCCCCAGCTGGCTGATCGCCAGCCGGGTGGCCCAGGGGTGCGGCGGGGCGCTGATGGTGTCGACCTCGATCGCCCTCGGCATCGCCGAGTACCCGGCCGAGAAGCGGGGGCTGGCCATGGGCTGGATGGGGGTGATGGGCTCGATCGCCTCCCTGCTGGGCCCGATCGTGGCCGGCAACATCATCACCATCGGCGGATCGTGGCGCCTGGTGTTCCTGGCCCCGGTACCGATCGCCCTCGTCACCCTCACCTTCGGGCCCCGCCTGCTCTCCGCCGGGCGGGACGTCAAGGCGTTCCGGGAGCCGATCGACGGGTTCGGTGTGGTGCTGGTGGTGGCGGCGTCGGGCCTGCTGACCCTGGGTATCCAGCAGACGGGGCAGTGGGGCTGGGCCGACAGCCGGACGGTGGCCGTGCTCAGCTGGTCGGTGGTGCTGTGGATCCTGTTCGGTGTGCAGTGCCGGCTCACCCGGTTCCCCCTGCTGCGGTTGTCGCTGTTCAGCGACCGGCCCTACCTGGTGGCGTCGATCAGCCAGCTCGGCTCCCAGATGGCGATCTTCGCTTTCTTCTTCTGGACTCCGCTGTACCTGGTCAACGTGTGGGGCTGGACGGCGTCGACCGTGGGCTGGATCGTGGCTCTCCCCCTGCTGGTGTCGATGTCGTCGACGTTCGTCGGCAAGTACACCGACGTTCACGGGCACCGGGCGGTGCTGGTCATCGGGGGCCTGATCGGCACGGCCGGCAACCTGTGGTGGGCTTTCGCCATGACGGGCACCCCCCGCTTCTGGTCCCTGCTGCCGGGTCTGTTGTGCTTCGGGGTGGCGATCTCGCTGGTGGGGATCACGTCGGCGGCGGCCGCTCTCACCCGCATCGAACCGTCGAACCTGGCGGTGGCGAACTCGGCGTTCCAGACCGGGCGGCGCCTGATCCAGACGCTGGGAGTGGCGGTGGTGGTGGCCCTGCTGGGCGACCGGTCCACCGAGTCGGTCGACCGCTTCCGCCTGGTGTGGCTGGTGTCGGCCGGGGCCTTCGCCTTCTCGGCCGTGATCGCCCTCTGGTTTCCCCCGCGCCGATCGGGCCCCTAGGGTCGGGGACCATGACCGAGTTGGGGGACTTCTACGAGCGGTACATCGCCGCGTTCAACGGACGGGACGACGAGGCCTTCACCGGCTTCTTTCACCCGCCGGTGTCGGTGGTGCACGCCACCCGGTACGACGAGCGGCGGGCGGGGCGGGCCCTGGCCGTGCTCGACGACCTGTCGTCGATGGCGGCCCGGCCGCCCCAGTGGTCGCACACCACGGTCGACGCCGTCACCGAGCTGGCCGACGCCGGCCCGGCGGTCGACTCGTTCGCCCCGGCCCCGGCGGGCGGGCGTCCCGAGGCCCGTCCCGGGTTGCTCACGGTGGTGACCCGGTGGAACCACGACGGCCAGCCCTACCAGCGGATCCGCACCCTGTACCTGCTCACCCGGGAGGAGGGCCGGCTGGGGATCAAGGTCCTGGTCGAGCTCGACACGGCCGAGCTGTGAGCGTCAGCTGACGAAGCCGGTGCGGTAGGCCCAGACCACGGCCTGGGTGCGGTCCCGGGTGGCCGTCTTCATACAGATCCGCTTGATGTGGGTCTTCACCGTCTCGTGGCCGATCACCAGGCGGGCGGCGATCTCGGCGTTGGACAGGCCGTCGGCCAGGCACCGCAGCACGTCGGCCTCCCGCTCGGTGAGGGGCGACGCCAGGGCGGCGGTGGCGCCGGGGGCGGCGGCCCCGGCCCGGCGGCGGGCCACCTCGGCCAGGAACCGGCGGGTGATGGCGGGGGCGATCAGGGCCTCGCCGGCGGCCACGGTGCGGATGCCGTCCACCAGCTCCTCGGGGGTGGCCCGCTTGAGCAGGAAGCCGTCGGCCCCCGCCTCCAGGGCGTCGAACACGATCTCGTCGAGGTCGAACGTGGTGAGCACGAGCACCCGGGGCCGGGTCGGTTCGGCGGCGGTGCCGTTGCCGCCTGCGGCGGTGCCGCCAGCGGCCGTGATGGTGCGGGTGGCCGTGATGCCGTCGGTGCCGGGCATGCGGACGTCCATCACGATCACGTCGGGCCGGAGGGCGGCGGCCCGGGCCACCGCTTCGGCCCCGTCGGCCGCTTCGCCCACCACGGCCAGGTCGGGGTGGACCTCGAGGAGCACCCGGAGGCCCTGGCGAACGAGCACGTCGTCGTCGGCCAGCAGGACCCGGATCGGGCCGGCGTCAGTGCCGGTGCCGGTGCCGGTCACGGCCGGGCCGGCAGCGCCGCGGGCAGGGTGGCCCGCACCACGAACGAGCCCAGGCCGTCGGGTCCGGCGTCGAGGTCGCCCCCTTCGAGCCGGGCCCGCTCGCGCATGTTCACCAGGCCCCGCCCGGTCGATCCCGGGGCCCGGGCCGGCTGTCGGGACCGGCCGCTGTCGACCGGGTTGCGGATCTCGATCGCCACCCGGTCGCCGGCTTCGGTGACGCCCACCTCGATCGTGCCCGGGCAGCCGTGGCGGGCGGCATTGGTCACCGCCTCCTGCACGATGCGGTAGGCGGCCCGCTCCCCGCCGGGGGTGAGGGCCACCGGCTCCCGGTGCAGGTCCACCGGGCGCCCGGTGGCCCGGATGCGGTCGCACAGGGTGTCGAGGCCGGCCAGCGACGGGGTGGACCGGTCGGCCAGGGGATCGTCGCTGTCGTCGTCGGCCGTGGTGCGCAGTACCCGCAGCACGCGGTCCAGCTCCGTCAGGGCGTCGCGGCCCACGGTCTCGATCTGGCCCAGGGCGTGGCGGGTGAAGTCGGGGCGGTCGTCGAACACGTGGCGGGCCACCCCGGCCTGCATGACCATCACGTTGACGGCGTGACCCAGGGCGTCGTGCAGCTCCCGGGCCAGGCGGGCCCGCTCCTGGAGGACGGCGTGCTCCCGCTGGGCCGCCACCTGCGACGCCGCCAGCACGAGCTGGGCCCGGTCGGCGTCGGCCAGGGCCCGGCGGGTGCGGGTGAACTCGCCCCCCATGACCGACAGGGCGAACAGGATGCTGACGCCCACGATCGAGTCGGCGTTCACCGACGCCTGGTCGGTCACGGCCCACACCGCCACGGTGACCACCACCAGGGCCATGGCACCGGCCCGGAGGCGCCGACCGGGCTCGCTGGCCAGCACCGAGTACAGGGCGAGCCACGCCGGGTACTGGACGCCGCCCACGGCGTGGCCGGCGAACGAGTTCGCCATCACCAGGACGCTGCCGGTGAGCAGGCACGCCATCGGCCAGGCCCGCCACCACAGCACGGTGGCGCCGGCGGCCACGGCGAAGGCGACGGCCCCGGCCCCGGCGACGTGGTCGGGATCGGCGGGGGCGAAGAGGGCGACGGCCACCGAGCCGGCGCCAAGGGCGGCGGCCAGCAACCAGTCGACGGCCGTCGGCCACCGCCCCGGCCAGCGGGTGACGGGAGATCGTTCCTGGCCGCCACCGGCCACCGTGGTCACGCTCGGAGTATGCCCTGCGTACGGCGAGCGGTCATCCCCCGCCGGAGGGACCCGGAGCGGGGGAGCCGGGTCCCGCTGGGGGGTGTCGACCCCCGCCGGCCGCCGTCGCACGATCGTCCCATGTCGTCTCCGTCCAATCTGCCTACGCCGTCCTCGTCCCTGCGGTCCCGCCCCGCCCCGCACCCGGTGCATGGAGCCCCACCGGCGGTGTCGTCCGCCCCCGATCCGTGGCCCCTCCCGCACCCGGTGCATGGAGCCCCACCGGCGGTGTCTTCCGCACCGGGTGCAGGGGCGCCCGCGATCTCGGTGCATGGGGCACCACCGGCCGACTCGCCGTCGGGCAGGCCGATGAGACAGCTGTCGGGGCGGGGAATCGTGGCGGTGTGGGCGGCGGCGGCCCTGCCGATGGCGGCCGGGTCGTGGCTGATCGGTCCCCGCCTGGCCGCCTCGCTGGAGCCGTTCGGCCTGGTCAAGGCGCTGATACTGTCGCTAACCGCCGGCCTCATCTGGCAGTTCGTGCTGGTCATGGCCCTGGTGCGGCGGGAGCAGGGGACCCTGCGGTGGTCGGCGGTGCGGGCGGCCCTGTGGCTCCAGGCGCCGCGCAGCCCGGCCACCGGTCGCTCCGGCGGCCGCCTGTGGCTGCTCGCCCTCCCCCTGATCCTGGCCTTCGCCGTGGAGAGCCTGGTGCTGCCGGGCCTGCCGGTGCCCGGCAGCCGCAACCTCGACCTCGTGCTCTCGTCGGCCGCAGGCCGGGCCTGGTTGCACGGGGCCTGGGGCTGGTACGCCGTCGTGCTGGTGATGGCCGTGTTCAACACCGTGCTGGGCGAGGAGCTCCTGTTCCGGGGGTACCTGCTGCCCCGCATGCAGCGCCGGTTCGGCCGGTGGGCGTGGCTGGGCAACGGCGTGGCCTTCGCCGCCTACCATCTCCACGTGCCGTGGGTGATCCCGACCGCCCTGGTCGACAGCGTCGTGCTGGCCCTCCCCAGCCACCGGTACCGCAGCGCCTGGCTCGGCATCATCGTGCACAGCAGCCAGTCGGTGTTCCTCGCCATCCTGTTCCTGTTCCTGATCCTGGGGCGGGCATGACCGGCACCGAGGCCATGACCACCCGCGCCCCGTACCCGCCGGGCGCCGGCCCGGTGACGGCCCGCTCCGACCAGCCCGGCCGGGCCGGCTACGTGGTGTTCGCCCTGGCCTGTGTGGCGGTGGCGGTGTTCGCCCCGCTGCCCTACCTCACGCAGTCGATGGCCGACCTGGCCGAGGCCGACGTGGGCCTGGCCTCCCACTACACGAACCAGCCGTCGGCCATCCAGCTCGCCCTCATCGTCCACGGCACGGCATCGGGCCTGGCTCTGGGCCTCACACCGCTCCAGTGGGCGGCGGGTGTGCGTCGCCGATGGCCGGCCTTCCACCGCCTCACCGGCCGGATCCTGGCCGCCGCCATCCTGGTGGGAGCGGCCTCGGGGCTGGTGGTGGCCCAGGTGAGCTACGCCGGGCTGTCGGGGACCATCGGGTTCTCGATCCTGTCGGTGGTCTGGACGTGGTGCTGTCTGCGGTCGGTGGCCACCATCCGGGCCGGCGACCTGGCCGGCCACCGCCGCTGGGTGCTCAGGACCTCGGCCCTCACGTTCGCCGCCGTGACCCTGCGGGTGGCGACGGGGATGTCGGTGGTGGCCCTCACCGTCGCCACCGACATCCGCCCCCAGGCCGCCTTCGACCGGGCCTACGGGGTGATGCCGTTCTTCAGCTGGATGGTCAACCTGGCCGTGGTGGAGTGGATCCTGCAAAGATCCAGGCGGGGCGAGCGAGGAGCGACGCACGATGAAGGTCGAGTACCTGCAGCAGTTCACGTACCGTGATCTGCCCGACGATTTCTCCAGCCGCTTCCCCGAGTCGGTGGTGACCAACCCCTACGGCGAGCTCGTCGACCCGGAGCGGATGCGGGGTGCGTTCCGCAACGGGCTCGACGAGCTGATGCACGCCGCCCGGGCCGGTTTCGACGCCATCGCCGTCACCGAGCACGGCGCCGCCAACTACGACATGAGCCCCAACCCCGACCTCACGGCCGCCGCCGTGGCCTACGCCACCGAGGCCGAGGGGCTCGACGTGGCCATCCACGTGATCGGCCGCACCCTGGGCAAGACCCGGGAGCCGCTCCGGGTGGCCGAGGAGTACGCCGTGCTCGACAACATCTGCGGTGGCCGCCTCCAGGCCGGCTTCCCGGTGGGTCTGGCCTACGACGCCAACTACAACTACGGCGTGCCCCCGGTGGAGACCCGGGCCCGCTACGCCGAGAACCTGGAGCTGATCCTGCGGGCCTGGACGGCCCGGGAGCCCTTCCCCTGGAACGGCCGCTACTCCCAGTACCCGGGCGTCAACATCTGGCCCCGCCCCTACCAGACACCGCACCCGCCGGTGTCGGTCACCAGCATCGGCACCCCCACCACGGCCGACTTCGCCCTCCAGCGAGACCTCGGGTTCAACCTCGTGGCCTTCTCCGGCGACCCGGTGGCGACGGCCAAGCCGGCCTACGACCACTTCTGGAACAGGGCGGCCGAGCTCGGGCTCGACGACAATCCCTACCGGGCCACCTACGCCCAGTTCGTGGTGGTGGCCGACACCGACGCCGAGGCCGAGCGCCTCTACGCCCGCCACGTGGAGTACAGCTTCGCCAACGGCATCGGCCACATCCCCCTGTACCGGCTGGCCATGCCGGGCGGCATCCCACCGACCGGGCTCAAGCACCTGATGACGTCGGGTGCCGCCCGGCCCACCGGGCCGCCCACCTACCGGGGCCTGGTGGAGAGCGGGGCCGTCGTGGCCGGCAGCCCGGAGACCGTCCGGGAGCGGCTGGCCCACCTCGCCCGCCTGTTCCGGGTGGGAAACCTGTCGGTGTTCCTCCAACTGGGGTCGACCCCGCATGACCTCACGCTGGCCAGCATCGACCGGTTCGCCAGCGGGGTGCTGCCCCACCTCCGCCCGATCTTCGCCGAGTACGACGACGAGAATCGGTGGTGGCCGGTGCGCCTCGGGGGTAAGCCCCCCTCGCCCCGACAGGCGGGCGCCCTGGAAGGAGCGAAATGATGGCAGCGATCGACAGCGCCAGCCTCAGTGCCGAGACCCGCACCGTGAGCGTGTGGAACGGCCGGATCAACCTGAGGGTGCAGGTGAAGGGGACCGGGAGCCCGATCGTCTACCTCCACCCGGGTGGCGGCATGGCGTGGGACCCGTTCCTCGACGGGTTGGCCGCCGACCACACGATCTACGCCCCGGAGCTGCCTGGCACCAGCGAGGGCGACCCCGACGCCATCCACCAGATCGACGACCTGTTCGATCTGATACTGGTGTACGAGGAGGCGTTGCGGGCTCTGGGCCTGGAGGGAGCCGTGGTCATCGGCCAGTCGTTCGGGGGGATGTTGGCGGCCGAGCTGGCGGCCTGCTTCCCCGCCCTGTTCAGCCGGGTGGTGCTGCTCGACCCGGCCGGGTTGTGGTTCCCCGCATTCCACTACTCACTCGACGTCTTGATGGCGGGCCCGCCGGAGGGCATCCCCGGCGCGCTGTTCCACAACCCCACCGGCCCCGCCGCCTGGGCCATGTTCGCCCCGCCGGCCGACCCCACAGCGGCGGTCGACAGCGCCGTCCAACTGGTGTGGAACATCGGGTGCTGCGCCAAGTTCGTGTGGCCCATCCCCGACCGGGGCCTGGAGAAGCGCCTCCACCGGGTGTCGGCCCCCACGCTGGTGGTGTGGGGCGAGAACGACCGGCTGATCCCGGTGGCCTACGCCGACGAGTTCGGCCGCCGCATCGCCGGCAGCCAGGTGGTGATCGTCCCCGAGTGCGGCCACATCCCCCAGGCCGAGCAGTGCGAGATCACCACCACCGCCGTCCGCAAGTTCCTCGCCGGCTGACTGTTCGAACTGTGCCGCCCGAGCGGGCCCGGCGGGGCGGTCGGGAGGGTCAGGCGGGGCGGAGGAGGGTGCCAGGGCGGGCGCCGGTGTCGGTGTCGTCTGCCACCACCACCTGGCCGGCCACGATCGTGGCCCGGTAGCCGACGGCGTCCTGCACCAGGCGGCGGCCGCCCCCGGGCAGGTCGTAGACCATCCGGGGGGCCTTGAGGGCGAGGCGGTCGGCGTCGATCACGTTCAGGTCGGCCACCGCCCCCGGCACGAGGCGGCCCCGGCCGGCCAGGCCGAAGAAGTCGGCCGGCACCGACGTGAGCCGGCGGATCACCTCGGTGCGGTCGATGCGGGGGCCGAGCGTGCGGTCCCGGGCCCAGTACGACAGCAGATGGGTGGTGGCGCTGGCGTCGCAGATGGCGGTGCAGTGGGCCCCGGCGTCGCCCAGGCCCCACAGCGAGTGCTCGAAGGCCAGCATCTCGGCCGCCGGGCCCAGATGGCCCTCGGCGTAGTTGCCGCTGCAGACGAGGATCGCCCCCCGCCCGTCCCGCTCGCTCATCAGCTCGTAGCACAGGGCCCGCTCGTCGGCCCCCGTCGACGGCGGCCAGAGCGGCCACCGACATCTCCGGCGTCGGCTCGTAGTCGGGCACGTCGGCCATGGGGAACATCAGCTCGGGCCCGGTGCGGTAGGGGTGCTCGGCCTCGATGGCGGCGATCTCGGCCAGGATGGCGGCCTTGCGCCCGGGGCGGGCCAGCTCGGCCAGCCGGTCGGCCAGCGGGAGGCCGGCGATGGCGGCGTAGCTCGGGGCCCGGGTGAAGCGGTGGAAGGTCGAGTCCCAGGTGACCACCACCCCGGTGGGCCGGCCCAACACCTGAGGCCGGATGTCGATCCCGGCCGCCTGGGCCTCGGCCGCCAGCTCCAGCAGTTGCCGCCACCCCTGGGGGAACCGGTTCGTCTGTTTCACGGTGAACGTCACCCGGATGCCGTGCCGCTGGGCCAGGGCGATCAGCTGGGAGATCTCGTCCACCGCGGTGGGGAACTGGTTGAACTCGGGCGCCACCTGCAGCACGCCGGTACCGGCTCGGGCCAACGCCGCGGCGATCACGTCGAGCTCGGCCTCGGCCGCCCACCCCGACGGGGCCCGCACCCCGGCCCGGGTCTTCTGGTTCCACAGCTTGGTGGTACCTACGCCCATGGCCCCCGCTTCCAGGGCCTCGCCCACGAGGGCCGACATCGTCGCCAGGTCGGCCGCCGTGGCCTCCTCCCCGGCGATGGCCCGCTCACCCATCACGTACACCCGCAGGCAGGAGTGGGGGAGCAGCCCGCCCACGTGCATGTCGAACCGGCGGGCACCCACGGCGGCCAGGTACTCGGGGTACGTCTCCCACGTCCAGCCCAGGGCCTGGTGGAGCAGGTCGGCCGGTACGTCCTCCACCCCCTCCATCAGATCGACGACGAAGCCCCGGTCGGCCGGGCGGCAGGGGGCGAACCCCACCCCGCAGTTGCCGAACACGGTGGCCGTGATCCCATGGCCCGAGCTGGGGGCGAGCCGGCTCTCCCAGGTGACGTTGGCGTCGAAGTGGGAGTGGATGTCGACGAACCCGGGGGTGACGAGCAGCCCGGTGGCGTCGATCTCGACGGCGTCGTCGACCGGCGCCAGCGAGCTGGCGCCGGGCCGCACCTCGACGATGCGTCCGCCCCCCACGGCCACATCGGCCGGCCTCGAACCCGAGCCGGTGCCGTCGTCCACCAGCCCGCCCCGTACCACGAGATCGATCCCGCTCATGTCACGCTCCCCGGTTGTGGGTGTCGGCCAGGAACCGGTCCACCAGCTCGTCGCCCCGGGCCCGGGTGGGTCCCGAGTACAGCCGGTGCGACATCAGCCGGTTGAGGGTGGTCGACCCCAGGTAGTTACGTTCGTACAGCTCGTTGCGGCTGCCGAAGGTGGAGCCGACGAAGTCCCACGCCAGCTTGAACACGGCGGCCCTCTCCTCGCCCGTCACGCCCTTGGCTCCCGGCAGGTAGGTGTCGATCAGGGCCGCCACCCGCTCGTCGTCGAGTTGGCCCCGGCTGGGGGCGGCCAGCATCTTGCCCCCGCCCACCTCCTTGAAGATGTCCGACACCCGCACGAACCAGGCCGGCAGCAGCGATCGCATGGGGTGCATGTACCGGGGGTTGGGCGTGATGTTGCCGTTTTCCCAGGTGACGGCCTCGGCCAGGGCCGCCACCAGTGCCGCCCGGGCCGTTTCGGCGTAGGTCTGGATCTCGCCCAGCTGCACCACGGTGGCGTCGCTGGTGTCGTTCACCACGTCGGCCATGCGGGCGGCCAGGGCGTAGGCGAACTCCAGCTTGGTGATGGCCCGGATCGTGGTCTGCTGCATGATGTTGGCCCACCACGGGCTGTTGAACATCACGGTGTTGTAGATCTCGGGCTTCGAGTCGATCCACACGTCGCGCTTGGGGATCTCCACGTGGTCGAAGATGCAGTAGGCGTCCTGCTCGTCGTACTTGGTGGAGAACGGGGCGTCGAACGGGGGCGCCACCCGGCTGCCCGTGTCGCGGCACAGGAACAGCAGCCCGGGAGCATCGAGGCGGACGGTGAAGGCCAGCGAGTATTCGGGCGGGGTGTCGGCCGGGAGGGGCCGGCCGGGGTAGATGGCACTCTCGTCGGCGAAGGGGGCGAGGGTGGCGAGCGTGCGGCCGCCGCACACGATGATCGAGTCGGCCGTCTCGTCCACCTTGTGCAGCGGCACCACCGGATGGTCGCCGAAGGTGTAGTCGGTGGCCTTGTCGATCGACGGGTTGACGATGGTGTGGGTGAGCGACACGTCGTCCCGCCGGAGCCGGCGCTGGAAGGCGACGAGGTTCTCGTAGCCTTCGTCGTTCGTCCCGTCGGGGCCGGCCCAGCGGTGACGGTCCTGGGCGAAGCCGGCGAAGGTGACGTTCATGTAGTCGGGCGTGCGGCCCATCGTGCCCATGCTCAGCTCGGCGATCCGGGTGAGGGCCACGCCCCGGCGGTGGAGATCGTCGGTGGTGGTGGGCAGGAGGTGGCTGAGGCTGATGGGCTCGCCCGACTCGGGGTCGGGCATCAGCAGCTCGTCGGGGTACCGATGGTGGAGGTCGTAGTAGTCGGCGATGGCCTGGGCCCCGCCGGCCAGCAGGGGGTGGTCGACCACCGAGTCCACCCTCTCGGATCCCAGCCACAGGTCGCGGCTCGTCTCCCGGAGGCCCTTCAGGTAGTCGTCGCCGGTGCGGGCGGGCATGCGCTCTCCTCGTTCCGTCTCCTGTGTGCCCGTCCATCATCCCGGGCCGGCGGGGTGCCTGTCGACCGCACCGGATCAGGTCGGTTGGCCCGTCGGTACGGTGAGCCGATGCCCTTCACCCCGATCGTCGGCACCCTGGCCTACCTGTGGGACTCCGGTTCCGACCGGGTGCTGCTGGTGCGGCGCAACGCCCGGCCCGACGACGACCACTACGGCAAGGTCAACGGCCTGGGCGGCAAGCTGGAGGCCGACGAGAGCGTGGCCGCTGGCATCCGGCGGGAGATCGCCGAGGAGACGGGCCTGGTGCTGACCGTCCTGGCGCTGCGGGGCACGATCACGTGGACCAACTTCGGGCCCAAGCGGGAGGAGTGGCTGGGCTTCGTGTTCCTGTCGACCGGGTGGGTGGGCGAGGCCCCGCCGGCCAACGCCGAGGGGACGCTGGAGTGGGTGCCCCGGGAGCGGCTGCTCGCCGCCTGCAGCCACGACGAGGCCGAGCGGGCGGCGGCCGACCTGCCCATGTGGCCCGGCGACCGGTGGTTCGTGCCCCTCGTGTTCGACGACGACCCCCGCCCCTTCCACGGCACCATGCCCTACGACGGCGACCAGCCGCTCTCGTGGGACTACGAACGGTTGTAGGTACTAGCGTCGGGCCCATGGTGAGCTCCCAACTGATCGACATCGGGGCCATGGGCTGGTCCGAGCTGCTGCCCGGGGTGCAGGCCAAACGGGTGTGGGCCGACCCCGGCGGCGGCAGCAGGCCCGGCCGGGTGGCCATGTTCATCCGCTTCGCCCCCGACACCGCCCTGCCCCGTCACGCCCACGCCGGCGACGAGCTGGTCTACGTGCTCGAAGGGGTGCTGGCCGACGACCACGGCGCCGTGACCGCCGGCAACGTCGGCTACCGGCCCGACGGCTGCCTCCACACCGTGCGCAGCCCCACCGGGGCCACCGTGTTCGCCGTGATCACCGGCTCGATCGACCCCAAGGGAGCCGACGACACCGGCGGGCCGCCGTCGCAGGTGTTCGACCTGGCCACCATGCCGTGGGCCGACACCCGCCCCGGCCTCAAGCAGAAGGCGTTCTGGCGAGACGAGGCCGCCGGCCGCTCGGTGTCGTTCACCCGCTTCGACCCCGGGGCCGAGCTGCCGGCCCACCGCCACGTTGGCGACGAGCTGGTGTTCGTGATCGAAGGCACGGTGGAGGACGAGGCCGGTGCCCTGCGCCCGGGCGTGGTCGGCTACCGGCCCGACGGCTGTGCCCACACCGTGCGCACGCCCAACGGGGCCACCGTGCTCGGGTTTCTGTGGGGCGGGGTGGAGGCGCTGTGACCACCACCGCCACCACCGGCCCCGCCAACACCTCCGTCACTCGGCCTGTCGTGCTGGTGCACGGCGCCTTCCACGGCGCCTGGTGCTGGGCCGGGCTCCAGGCCGAGCTCGACCGGCGGGGCGTCCCGTCGTTCGCTGTCGACCTGCCGGGCCACGGCGTGTCCACCGAGCCGCTCACCGATCTCCACGGCGACGCCGCGGCGGTGACCCGGGTGCTGGAACGGTTGGACACCGACGACGTGGTGCTCGTCGGCCACTCCTACGGCGGTGCCGTGATCAGCCAGGCCGACCTCGCCGGCCGGGTGGGCCGGCTCGTCTACCTGGCCGCCATCGTGCCCGACGCCGGTGAGGACCCGGCGGCGGTGATGGCCGCCTTCCCCTCGCCGCCCAAGCCGGCCGCACCCGCCGGCTCCGGCTCCGGCGGCTCGGGCGGCGCCTTCTTCGTGCGCCAGCCCGACGGCACGCTGGCCGCCGACGCGTCCCGCGGCCCCGGCATCTTCTACAACACGTGCACCCCGGCCCAGACGGCGGCCGCGCTGGCCCGGCTGTGCCCCCAGCGGGCGGCCACGTTCAAGCAGCCGCTGACCCGGGCCAACTGGCGCACGGTGCCGTCGACCTACGTCAAGTGCCTGCAGGACAAGGCTGTGCCCCCGGCGGCCCAGGACCAGCAGGCCGAGCGCTGCTCGGAGCTGGTGTCGATCGACACCGACCACTCGCCGTTCCTGTGCGCCCCGGCCACGCTGGCCGACCTCCTCGTCCCCCTCACCACCCGGCATTCTTAGGAGCTCGAGGTGCGCTGAGCGCCACTGAGGCTCCTACTTTCGGGGGGTCAGCGGCGGGCGGGTTCGCTGCCCAGGGCGCCACAGGCCCGGAGCTGGGCCAGCCGGGCATCGTCGTAGCCGAGCACGTCGCGCAGGACCTGCTCGGTGTGCTGGCCCATGGCCGGGATGTGGTGGGGGTCGGGCGGCGTGCGGCTCAGCTCGATCCGGGTCCGTTCCACCACCCGCTCGGGCTGGCCCTCGTGAAGCACCGTCACCGTGTGTTGGCGGTGCTCGAGCTGGGGGTCGGGTGTGTCCATGTGGCTGTGGACCACGGCGTGGGCCGGCACCGACTGCGCCTGGAGCGCCGCCTCGGCCTCGCCCGGCGGGCGGCCGGCGGTCCAGTCCGAGATGGCGGTGTCGATCTCGCCCTGCCGGGTCCGCCGGCCCTCGGCCGTGGCCAGGCCCGGATCGGCGCCCAGGTCGTCCCGCCCGATGGCGGTGGCCAGCGCCCGCCAGTCGTCGACGGACCGCACGGCGATCGCCACCCACTCGTTGTCACCGGCCGACGGATACACCCCGTGGGGGCAGAGATCGAGGTCGTCGTTGCCCAGTCGGTCCCACGGGTTGCCGGTGAGCTGGTGGTCGAGGATGGCCGGCGTCATGTAGTGGAGCGACGCCTCGATCTGGCTCTGGTCGAGATAGGTGCCCTCGCCCGTGCGGTCGCGGTGCTCGACGGCGGCCAGGATGGCGGCCACCGAGATGCGGGGGGCGCAGGCGTCGGTGTAGGCGCCGTAGGGCCCGGCCGGGGGCTGATCGGGCCACCCGGTGGGTTGCACCATGCCGCCGATGGCGGCCCCCATCGTCCCGTACCCGGCCACCAGGGCGTAGGGGCCGGTCTGGCCGAACAGGCAGGAGCTGATCATGATGAGATCGGGCTTGATCTGGCGGAGCGAGGCGTAGTCGAGGCCCCAGGCGGCCATGGCCTTGGGCGAGAACGACTCGGTGACCACATCGGCCCACCGCACCAGATCCCGGATCACGTCCCGGGCCTCGGCCACGTTGGGGTCGAGGGTGAGGCTGAGCTTGCCGGCGTTGATGCTGCCGAAGGCGAACGACGTCTCCCGCCCCGCCTTGCCCCCGAAGTACGGCGGGAGCAGGCGCACCGTGTCGATCCGGCCCGCGTTCTCCACCCGCACCACCGTCGCCCCGTACTGGGCCAGCACGCCGGTGGAGGTGGGCCCGGCCATGATCCACATCATGTCGAGCACCTTCAACCCGTCGAGCGGTCGGACACCCGATGACGATGCTGCCGCCGGTGCAGGTGGCGGCATGGCCCCATCCCCGCCGGACAGCTCAGCCAGGATCTCGGCCGTGTGCTGGCCGGGGGTGGGGGCGGGACCGGCGGGGGTGGGGGAGGCGCCCACCACCAGGTGGGCCGGGAGGTCGACCTCCCGCCCGTCGGGCAGGGTCTCCCGGCGCCAGAAGCCCCGGACATCGAGCTGGGGACTGTGCAGCAGGTCGCCGATCGTCGCCACCGGCACCAGCAGCAGGCGCCGGTCCAGTGCCGCCGCCATCAGGTCGTCCTTGGTGTGGGAGGCGATGAAGGCGCCGATCGAGTCGGATAGCCGCTGGAGGTCGGTGTTGGGGATGTCGCCGGCGCGGATCGACTTCACGTTGGCCCGCCAGTCCGTCGCCACCAGGTCGGGGTCGATCGCTTCCTCTTCCGCCATCCAGGTCAGCAGCCGGGTGAGGAACGGCATGTTGCCGGCGTCGAGGGCCACGGTGAGCGACACGAACCCGTCGGCGCAGGGCCACACGAACGGGAACTCCACCCCCACCATGCGGAACCCGCTGCCGGTGCGCTGCAGTCGGTTGTGGCCCACCTCGGCCGCCGGCACGGTGAAGAAGGCGGTGAGGTTCTTGGCCCGCTGGGCCGACACGTCCACGCGCTGCCCCCGGCCCGAGCGCCGGGCCTCGGCCAGGGCGATCAGGGTGCCGCCGGCCGCCTCGGCCCCGGCGTGGGCGTAGGCGGTGATGGCCGAGGTGCGCAGCGGGGCCCGGTCGAGCGGGCCGGCCAGGTCCATCGCCCCCGACGCGGCCTGGACGATCAGGTCGGTGGCGGCGTAGCCGGCCTTGGGGCCGTCGGGGCCGAAGGCCGTGATCGAGGTCCACACCAGGCGGGGGTTGACGGCGCTGAGATCGTCGTACCCCAGGCCCCGGGCCTCCCACGTGCCGGGATCGGCCGACTCGACCAGGGCGTCGGCCGAGGCCACCAGCTCATGGAAACGGGCCCGGTCGGCCGGGTCGTCGAGGTCGAGCACGACGCTGCGGGTGCCCCGGGTGTAGGCGAGGCGGGTGGTGGAGCGGGGCTCGGCCGCCGCCGACGGCGACTCCACCTGGATCACGTCCGCTCCCAGCTGGGCCAGGATGTTGCCGCACAGCAGCCCCCGGTCGTCGGACAGGTCGAGCACCCGGTAGTGCGACAGCATGATGGCCGGTCCCCCTCGGACGGAAGCGGTCCACGACCCCCTCGGGACCGCCCTCCGGCCAGCCTAGATCGCCCCCATCCCCCCGGGCGATCTGTGGGCCCCGACGGCGGCACCGGCCCACCCCGGGCGAGGTCCGGCCACCGGGACCGTGCACTACGATCGGGGCCGGTTGATCGGGACGACGGTGGAGGTGAGGCGTGAGCGAGCCAGGTGGACCGTACGGCACCCAGCCCCCCTACAACCCGCCCCCGGGCTACAACCCGCCCCCGGGCTACAACCCGCCCCCGGGCTACGACACCCGCCCCCGGGCTACAACCCGCCCGCGGGGTACGGTGCACCCCCGGCCTACGGAGCGCCGGTGTCGCCCCCGGCGGGACCCTGGGCCCAGGCCCCGGTCCAACCCGGCTATCCGGCTCCCACCAGCCCGCCCGCCTACAGCTACGAGTACGGCTACGCCGGGCCCCAGCAGCCGCCGTGGGCGGCCCCGCCGGCACCGGTCAAGACGACCAACCGGTGGCTTCTCGGGATCACGCTGGTCGTGATGCTCGTCGAGGTGATCGCCTCCTTCGCCCGGGGGATGGCCGAGGAGCCAAACGACGCCGCCTACATCGTCGGCTACACGCTGGCCGGCCCGATCTTCGCCGCCATCGTGGCCCTGCCGGCCTGCCTGTTCGCCCGGCCCCGCCGGATCAGCAACCTGGCCCTCAGCTTGGCCCTCGGCCTGCTGCTGTTGTTCCTCCTGGGCAGCGTCACACCCGACAGCACGTCCTGAACAGGGTGATTCTCACGCCAGCAGGCCCCCACGACGTCTGGCGGTCGGAGGTCCACGTGGGGGGCCAGGGCCTCTCAGCGATCAGAACAGCTCGATGTCGCCCGCCGACAGGTCCTCCTGCACGGCGGGGCGGCGGGGAGCGGCCACGAGGAGCTCCTCGGTCGCCGCCTCGATCGCCTGGCGGGCCTCGGCGATCGTGTAGGGCTCGGCCCGCTGCAGCTCCGAGGGCACGAGCTCGAGCACACATCGCAGCTGGCCGACCCTGGTGTCGGCGTGCTCGGCCACCTGTCGCACGATGTCCTCGAACTGGAGGCTGCGGATGGCCTCGGCGGTGGCGGCGCCCAGCCGTTGGGCCAGCACGGAGGCCTGGGCCGCCTGCTCGTTCAGGCAGTCCTCGAGCGAGCGCAGGTTGTCGGTCATCGTCGCCATGTCGGCCTGGCCCGTTTCCAGCACCTCGGTGTCACGGGAGGCGGCCGAGCTGACCACGTCCCGGGTGCGCTGGATGGTGCGCCGGGTCTCCTCGATCTGGTTCCGGATCAGCGCGTTGGACTCGTTGGAGCTGACCGACAGGTGGCGCACCTCGTCGGCCACCACGGCGAAGCCCCGGCCCGCATCGCCGGCCCGGGCCGCCTCGATGGTGGCGTTGAGGGCCAGCTGCTTGGTCTGGTTGGCGATGTCGTTGACGCCGGCCAGCATGCCCAGGATCTTGTCCATCTGGCTCGACATCTCGTCGATCATGGTCACCATCTCGATGCTCTGCTGACGAGAGGCGGCGCTCAGGTTCACGAAGCCGGTGAGGAGGTCGGCCGTGCCCCGGACGAACGTGCCGATGGTGGCCTTGTCGCCGCCCCCGGCCCCGCTCGACAGGGCGCTGACCATCTCGTCGATCAGCTCCCGCTGGGCCGCGTTGTCGGCGTGGATCGAGGCGAAGGCGCCTTCCAGCGAACGGACGGCATCCGAGACCAGCTTGCGGATCTGCTCCAGCTCACCCTGCACGTCCCGAGCCGCGGCCGGCAGCGTGGCGGCCAGGCTGTCGCCGATCTGGTTGAGCTCGTTGAAGCCGGTGACGATGCTCGCGCCGCCGGTGGTCCCGGCCGTTCAGCACCACCAGCACCGAGCACCACGAGCGCGCCGAGGGTCAGCCACAGGCGGCCCGGTTCCCACAGGACGAGCGCCACCAGGGCGGCGGCGGCGCCGGCGGTCAGCCGGCTGAGGTGGGTCGTCGGGGCCGTCGGTGGCGTTGGGGGTGGGGCGTGTGGCCTCGTGATCAGTCATCCCTGCTCCGCCCCCGGTCAGCCGGTGGCCAGCTCCAGGGCCCGCTTGGCGATCTTCGACAGCGGCAGGACCTCTTTGGCCGCACCGAGCTTCACCGCCTCGCCCGGCATGCCCCAGACCACGCTGGTGGCTTCGTCCTGGGCGATCGTGGGGGCGCCGGCGTCGAGGATCTGCTCATCCCCTTCGCCCCGTCGGCCCCCATCCCGGTGAGCAGCACAGCCACCGCGTTCACGCCGACCTGTTGGGCCACCGACTCGAACAGCACGTCGACCGACGGCTTGTGCCGGTTCACCGGGTCGCCGTTGTCGAGCTTGCAGATGAACCGGGCCCCGTCGCGGTTCACCTTGAGGTGCCGGTTGCCGGGGGCGACGTAGGCGTGCCCGGGCAGGATCTGCTGGCCGTCGCGTGGCCTCGCACACCCGCATGTGGGAGTGGCGGTCGAGCCGCTCGGCGAAGGGCTTGGAGAACGCTTCGGGAATGTGCTGGGTGATCACCGTGGGCGGGGCGTCGGGCGGCATGGCCTCCAGCACCTCGCGGATGGCCTCGGTGCCGCCGGTGGAGGCGCCGATGGCGAGCAGCCGGTCGGTGGCCCGCACCCGGGTCATCACCGCCAGGGGGGCGGCGGTACCGATCCCCGGCCGGGCCAGTCCCTCGGGCGACACCCGGGCCCGGGGCCGGGCCCGGGCCGCCGCCTTCACCTTGGCCGTGATCTCGTCGGCGTACTCCTGGAGCCCGTGGGCCACGTCGAGCTTGGGTTTGGTCACGAAGTCGATGGCCCCCAGCTCCAGGGCGGTGAGGGTCACGTCGGCGCCCGTCTCGGTCAGCGACGACACCATCACCACCGGCATCGGCCGCAGCCGCATCAGGTTGCCGAGGAAGGTGATGCCGTCCATGCGGGGCATCTCGACGTCGAGGGTGAGGACGTCGGGGTTCAGCTCCTTGATCATGTTCCGGGCGTCGTGGGGATCGCTGGCCGCCCCCACCACCTCGATGGCGGGATCGGACGACAGGATCTCCGTCATCACCTTGCGGACCAGAGCGGAGTCGTCGACGATCAGCACCCGGGTCTTCTTCGCTGCCTGGCTTGTCCACCACTTGCCTCCTCAGAAGAGCTCGACGGCGCCGGCCACGGCGTCGCTGGCGCGGCTGAGGTGGGCGGCGTAGCTCCGCTCCCTCCGCACCACGGTGTCGTTCTTGCGGGCCTTGATCTCCAGCACCCGGGCCCGGCCGGTCGAGCGGGATGGAACAGCGACCTTCATCGGGTACGGGCCCGCCCACGTGCTCGCTGGTCAGCTCCAGGCCCTCGGTCGCCATGTAGTGGCGGACGAACTCGATGTTGCGCTGGCCGATGTCGGTGGCAAATGGGCATCACGTGGCCGCCGCCGGCGATCTTGGTCTTCAGTCGGGAACGCTCGCCCCCGTGGCGGAGGATCTTGTTGATCAGGTACTCCATGGCGAACATCCCGTAGCGGGCGGCGTCGTCGATGACCCCGGCCTCGGTTCTCTCGTCGGCTGGCGGTGGGGATCATGAAGTGGTTCATGCCGCCGATGCGGGCCACCGGGTCCCAGATGCAGGCGGCCACACAGGAGCCGAGCACGGTGGAGATCATCTCGTCGGCCGTGGTCACGTAGTACTCGCCGGGCAGGATCTTGACGTGCACCATCCCCCGGGACCGGTCCCAGAACCGGTTGATGTGGCCGAAGCCCTTCACCGTGAGCTTGGGCAGGGGGTTGCCCTGACGGTCGGTGGTGCGGGCCGCCACGCCGGCGCTCGAGGGCATCAGCTGCCCTTCAGACGGTAGATCGTGCGTCCCACCGGCTCGAACCGGTCGGTGCCGTCGAGCATCGACTCCGAGTGCCCGATGAACAGGTAGCCGTCGGGCGCCAGGATCTGGGCGAACCGGTTGAACAGCTCGCGGCGGTCTTCCTTGGAGAAGTAGATCACGACGTTGCGGCAGAAGATCACGTCGATGGGGCCCTGCATGGGCCACTGGTGGAACAGGTTCAGCACCCGGAAGTACAGGGCCTTGCGCAGCGCGTCGTTCACCTGCACCCGGGCCCGTGCCGTCGGGTGTCTCACCGTCGGCCCGCTGGAACCAGCGCCGCATCTCGGCCGCCTCGTAGCCCGGGATCTCGTTCGACCCCGTAGACGCCGGCCTGGGCCCGGGCCACCACGTTGGAGTCGATGTCGGTGGCCAGCACCTTCCAGTCCCAGGGGTAGGCCAGCCCCTCCATGGCCCGGGCCATGGTGATGGCGATGCTGTAGGGCTCCTGCCCGGTCGAGCAGGCGGCCGACCAGATCCGCAGGCGCCGGGTGGCCTGGCGGGTCTTCATCAGCTGGGGGACGGCCTCGTCGCGCAGGAAGGTGAAGTGGTGGCCCTCCCGGAAGAAGGCGGTCACGTTGGTGGTGATGCAGTTGACGAAGTTGCGCCGCTCGGGCGACCCCTTCGGCGTCACCAGCGCCACGTAGGCGTCGAAGCTGTCGAGGCGGAGCTCCCGCAAGCGGCGGCATACCCGCCCGTACACGAGCTCCCGCTTGTGGTCGGCCAGCTCGATGCCGGCCTCCTCCCGGGCCAGGGCCCGGAGGCTGTCGAAGTGGCGCTGCTCGTAGGGGAACTCGCGCTCGGCCCGGTCGGGCATGGTGAAGGTCACGGCCCGCTCAGCTCGCGAGGGCGGAGAACCCGAGGAGGTCCACCGCTCGGCTGAAGGCGACGCTGGGGTTGACCAGACTCGAGCCGCCGGCCGGCCGGCCCTCAGCCCGCCGGCCAGCGCCTCCAGGCACTGGAGCACGGCCGCGTCGACCCGCTCGACTCCCTCGCAGTCGAGCTGGACGTCGCCCTCGGCGTCGAGGGCGGCCCGGCACCGGGCCTGGATCTCCGTTCCCAGCCGGATGTCGGCCTGGCACGGGAGCTCGAAGCGGGTGGGTGACCCGCTGGGTTCGTTGTTCTCGTTCATGGTCGATCTCCGGGGGCTGGGAAGGGGGATGAGGTGATGGTGCCGGGGCCGCTCTCGGCCGGGCTCAGAACTCCTGCCAGGCCTCGTCGTCACCGGCCGGCGGCTCCTCGGACCGGGTGGCCCGGGCCGCCGGTTCGGCCCGGCGCCGGGAGGCGACCTCGTCGAAGCTGCGGGCGGGGACGCCGGCGGCGGGGGCCGGAGCGCGGCCGGGCGGCGTCGTCGGAGGCGGCCGACCCGGAACTGTTGGGTCAATCCCAGCAGGGCCTGCGACTGCTGCTGCATCGAGTCCGAGGCGGCCGCCGCCTCCTCCACCATGGCCGCGTTCTGCTGGGTGCCGTGGTCCATCTCGGCCACGGCCTGGTTGACCTGGCCGATGCCCGGCCGACTGCTCCTCGGAGGCCGCCGCGATCTCGGCGATGATGTCGCTGACCTTCTTGACCGAGTTCACGATCTCGCTGGAGTTGGCTGCCCGACTGGTTCACCAGGTTCGAGCCGTCGTCGACCTTGTCCAGGCTGTCCTGGATGAGGGCCTTGATCTCCTTGGCCGCCCCGGCCGACCGCTGGGCCAGGTTGCGGACCTCGGAGGCCACCACGGCGAAGCCGCGGCCCTGGTCGCCGGCCCGGGCCGCCTCGACGGCGGCGTTGAGGGCCAGCAGGTTGGTCTGGAAGGCGATCTCGTCGATCACGCCGATGATGTCGGCGATCTTCTTCGACGACTCGCTGATGGCCCGCATGGCGTCGACCGCCTGGTCGACCACCTGGCCGCCGTCCTGGGCCTGCTCCCGGGCGCTGACCGCCAGCTGGCTGGCCTTGCGGGCGTTGTCGGCGTTCTGTTGCACGGTGGCCGTCATCTCCTCCATGGAGGAGGCGGTCTCCTCCAGCGAGGAGGCCTGCGCACTCGGTGCGCCGGCTCAGGTCCTGGTTGGCCAGGGCCACCTCGTTGGCCGACGTCGACATCGACGCCGCCGACGCCCGGATCTGGGTGATCAGGCCGGCCAGGTTCTCGATGCTGCGGTTGGTGGCGTCCTGGAGCATGCACCAGGTCGCCGGCGTAGGTCGCCCTCGATGGCCTGGGTCAGGTCGCCCTCGGCCACCGCCCCCATCACGTCCGAGGCCTGGCCCACCAGGCTCTGGATGCTCTGCTGGAACCGCTTCTCCTCGGTGATGTCGGAGGCGAACTTCACCACCTTCACCGGCTTGCCCTGGCGGTCGAGCACCGGGTTGTAGCTGGCCCGCAGCCACACCTCCTCGCCCGACTTGGTGATGCGGCGGAACTCGCCGGCCTCGAACTGGCCCCGGCCCAGCTTGTCCCAGAAGCATGGCGTAGGCGGGGCTGGCGGCTTCGGCCGGGTCCACGAACATGCGGTGGTGGCGGCCCACGATCTCGTCGAGGCGAGTAGCCCATCCGCTTCAGGAAGTTGTCGTTGGCGGTGGTGACGGTGCCGTCGAGGGTGAACTCGATCATGGCCTGGGCCCGGTCGATGGCGTCGATCTTCGACTTCACGTCGAGGAACTCGGTGAGGTCCTCCCACTCCAGGGCGCATCCCACGTAGTTGCCGTCGGGGTCGATCTGGGCCGTCACGTTGAGGCCGAACGACAGGTCGGCGACCTGGATGTCGGCCCGGTAGGGCAGGTTCGACGGGTCGTCAGCAGGCGGCGCTGGTGGTCGGGGTTCACGTGGAACTGGTCGATGCACTGGCCGATCAGGTTGTCGGCGCTGAAGCCGGGCCAGATCTGGCGGAAGCCGGCTCGGCCTTGCGCATCAGCTGGGTGGCGGCGTCGTTCAGGTAGTAGATGATGAAGTCGCGGTCGACCATCATGATGGCCGTGCGGACCTTGCCCAGGGCCTCGGCCCGGAACTTGGCCTCGGCCTCGGCCGCCTTGGCCTCGGTGATCTCGGTGGCGAACTCCACCATCTTGACCGGCTTGCCCTTGCGGTCGAACACCGGGTTGTAGCTGGCTCGCAGCCACACCAGCTCGCCCGCCTGGTTGCGGCGCTTGTACTCGCCCTCCTGGCGCTCTCCCTTCACCAGGGCCGTCCACAGCTCCCGGTACTCCCGGGAGTTGGCCGTGTCACGGTCGCAGAAGATCTGGTGGTGCTGGCCCACGATCGTCGTCCAGGCTGTAGCCCAGGCCTCGAGGTAGTTCTCGTTGGCGGTGATGATCGTGCCGTCGAGCTCGAACTCGGCCACGCCCTGGCCCCGGTCGATGGCGGCCAGCTTGGAGGTCACGTCGAGCAGCTCGGTGAGGTCCTCCCACTCCAGCGTGCAGCCGACGTAGTCCCCGGCGTCGTCGAACTGGCCGGTCACGTGGAGGCCGAACGAGAACCGGCCACCTTGATGTCGGCGTGGTAGGGCAGGTTGGACGGGTCGGCCAGAAGGCGGCGCTGGTGGTCGGGGTTCACGTGGAACTGGTCGATGCACTGGCCGATCAGGTTGTCGGCGCTGAAGCCGGGCCAGACCTGGCGGAAGTCGGGCTCGGCCCGACCGCATGAGGGCCGGGGCGGCGTCGTTCACGTAGTAGATGATCAGGTCGCGGTCGACCATCATCACGGCGGTGCTGACGCTGTTCAGGGCCTCGGCCTGGAAGACCGGGTGATCGGGCGGGGTCTTGGGACGGCCCGGCCACTCGGGCGGCGGCTTGCGGGCCGGGGTGCGGGGGGCCGACGCCTTCTTGGCCGGCGCCTTCTTGGCCGTCACTTCTTGGCCGGCGGGGCGGTGCGGCCGCCGGAGGACGGAGCGCGGGTGGGACGGGCCTTGGCGTTTGTCTGGGTCACATGTCACTCCGTTTCTTCGGGCGAGTTGGTTGCGGGCTTGCTCTGGGGGTCGTCAACCCCGTCGAAGGTGGTGAAGACGGTGTCCAGACCGATCAGGCGATCGATGTCGAGGAGGATCACCATCTTCTCGTCCACCGCGGCGAGGCCCCGGATGAACTGGGTGTTGACCCGGGCGCCGAAGTCGGGCGCCGGCTGCACGTGATCGGGGGCCACGTTGTAGACGTCGGACACGGCGTCGACCACGAAGCCCATGGTCCGGGTGCCGGTGTCGCTCTCGATCCGCAGCACGATCACCACCGTGGTGTTCGTGTAGTCGGCCGACTCCAGCTCGAAGCGGCGGCGGAGATCGACGATCGGGATCACCGTGCCCCGCAGGTTCAAGACGCCCCGGATGTACTCGGGGGTGTTGGGGATCTCCGTCGCCCGCTCCCAGCCCTTGATCTCCTGCACCCGCAGGATGTCGACTCCGTACTCCTCCTGACCGAGCAGGAAGGTGAGGTACTGGTCGGTCGTCTGGCTGGTGTCGGCCGTGCCGGTGAATTCGGTGGTGATGGTGCTCACCTGGGTCCGGTCTCTCGCTTCTGCTGCTTGGTCAGACTGCCGGCTCGGCCATCGGAGCCGCTGCCGATAGAGGCCGAGCACGCTGTTGACGTCGAGGATCATGGCCACCGTGCCGTCGCCGAGGATGGTGGCGCCCGAAAGGCCGGGCACAGGCCGGAAGTTCGTCTTGAGGCTCTTGATCACGATCTGCTGCTGGGCCAGGAGGTCGTCGACCAGCAGGCCGGCCCGGGTGCCGTCGGCTTCCACCACCACCAGCAACGGGGTGGCCGAGGGCTCCCGGTGGGGGCGATGCGGAAGGACTCGTTGAGGTCGATGATCGGGATGGCGGCGTCGCGGTGGCGGTACACGCCGGCCCCCCGGGCCAGCGAGCCGGTGAGCGTCGGGTCGAACAGGATCGACTCCACGATCGACACCAGGGGCACGATGAACACCTGGTCCCGGACCCGCACCACCTGGCCGTCGAGGATGGCCAGGGTGAGGGGGAGGCGGATGCGGAAGGTGGAGCCCCGCCCGGCGGCCGAGCGGACCTCGATGACGCCCGCCCAGGTCCACGATGTTGCGCTTGACCACGTCCATCCCGACGCCCCGGCCCGAGACGTCGCTGATCGTCTCGGCGGTGGAGAAGCCGGGGTTGAAGATCAGGTCGTGGATCTGCTTCTCGGACAACTGCTCGTCGTCGCCCACCAGGCCCCGTTCCCGGGCCTTGGCCAGGATGCGTGCGGTGTTGAGACCGGCGCCGTCGTCGGCGATCTCGATGACGATGTTGCCGCCCTCGTGGTAGGCGTCGAGGATGATCGCGCCCGGTCTCGGGCTTGCCGTTGGCCACCCGGACGTCGGGGGTCTCCAGGCCGTGGTCGAGGGCGTTGCGGATCAGGTGGACCAGCGGGTCGCCGATCTTCTCCATCACCGTCTTGTCGAGCTCGGTGGACTCGCCGTGGATCTTCAGCTCCACCTTCTTGCCCAGCTTGCCCGACAGGTCGCGCACCAGGCGGGGGAGGCGGTTGAACGAGAAGCTGATCGGGAGCATGCGGATCTGCATCACGCTGCCCTGGAGCTCCCGGGTGTTGCGCTCCAGGTCGGCCAGGCCCTCCTGCAGCTTCTCCAGGTCGATGGCGTTGCCCAGGGCCAGCTCCTGCAGCATCGACTGGGTGATGACGAGCTCGCCCACCATGTTGATGAGCGTGTCGATCTTCTCGATGTCGACCCGGATGGAGGTGGTGGTGGCGGCCGCCCCGTGGGCGGCTTCGGCCTGGCGCCGGTCGCTGCCGGTCCGGCGCTCGGCGTCGGCGGCTCGCCGGCGGCGGGGGTGCCGGTGGTCACCGGACCGGCGGAGCTGGTCGGCTGCGCCGACCTCCTGGCCGTCGGCGCCGGCCCCGGCGACGGTGTCGGCGTCGGCGGCGGGGGCGGCGGGGGCGTCGAGCCGGGTGATCGTGATCTCGGCGTCGTCCTCCACCCACTCGAAGACCTGCTCGATGGCGCCCTGCTCGGTGGGGCCTTCGAGCTCGATGGTCCACGCCGTGTAGCAGCTCTCGACGTCGAGGTCGGCCAGGGGCGGGAGGGCCGACGTGTCGGCTTCCACCGTGTAGGCGCCCAGCTCGGCCAACTCGCCCAGGATGCGTACGGGATCGTTGCCGGTGCGGAAGAGGTGGGCCTGAGGCTTGAACGTGATCCGCCAGGTGCCGAGAGCGGCGCGGTGTCCTCGTCGGCGGCGCCGGCGCTCGTTTCGTCGGTGCCGGCGTGGTCGGCCGGGGCCGGGGCGGCGGGGGCGGGCGGTCGCTGTCGACCAGCTCCTGCAGGCGGGCCTGGACGTCCACCACGTCCGCCGGGTCGAGCTCGCTCCCGTCGCGGGTGGCCGACAGCATGTCGCGCAGCACGTCGATGCTCTCCAGGAGCACGTCCACCGCCTCCTGGGTGATCTCGGCCTGGCCGCTGCGGCGCCGGTCGAGGATCGTCTCCAGCAGGTGGGTGAACTCGGTGACGGCGGTGAAGCCGAACGTTCCGGCCCCGCCCTTGATCGAGTGGGCGGCCCGGAAGATCTGGTTGATGGCCTCGTTGTTGTCGGCCCCGACCTCCAGCTCGAGGAGGCCCGACTCCATCAGCTCCAGACCTTCGAGCGACTCCTCGAAGAAGGTCTGGTGGAACTTGGTCACATCGATGGCCACTACTTGATGACCTTGCTGATCGTGGCCAGCAGCTGCTCCGGGTTGAACGGCTTGACGATCCAGCCGGTGGCCCCGGCCGCCTTGCCTTCGGCCTTCTTCTCCGGCGCCGACTCGGTGGTCAGCAGCAGCATGGGCGTGAACTTGTAGGCCGGGAGCTGGCGGAGGTTCCGGATCAGCGAGATGCCGTCCATCTTCGGCATGTTCACATCGGTGAGCACCACGTCGGCTCGCCGGGCCTGGGCCTTGGCCAGCGCGTCCTCACCGTCGACGGCTTCGATGACGTCGAAGCCGGCCTCCTTGAGCGTGAACGCCACGAGCTGGCGCATGGACACGGAGTCGTCCACGGCGAGAATTGAGGGCATCGGTCACCTCGATCACTGAGCAGGAGCGGGCGCTGGGCGAGCGCCACAACTCCTGCATCGACCGGATGAGCCTTTTGATTGAGGACGTGCCGGTTTTGGACTAGTCCTGGCGGCCGATCGGCGGGCCTCAGCCCTGGTCGCGCTCCCTCAGGACGTGGCGGAGCTGGCGGTCGTGGCGGGTGGCGGCCCCGCCCCGGGTGCCGGTGAACGGCTCCCAGCGGGGCGGCAGGCCCTGCGGCTGGTCGCCCATCACCGTGGCCCGCTGGATCACGCGCTCACCACTGAAGTCGTTGACCACGAAGTGCTGGGTGCAGCGGTTGTCCCAGATGGCGATCGTGCCCTCGGACCAGCGGTACCGAACGGTGAAGCGGGGCTGGGTGACCCAGCCGGTGAGGAAGCGGAGGAGGGCGTCGCTCTCGGGGGCGCTGAGCTCCACGATGCGCCGGGTGAAGTGCTCGTTCACGTAGAGGGCCCGGCGGCCGGTGACGGGGTGGATGCGGACCACGGGGTGGATGGCGGTCTTCTCGGGACGGTTGTGGGGGGAGGCGTCGTGGAGGGCGGTGAGGCCGTCGCACAGCTCGCGCATCGGGGCCGACAGCTCCTCGTAGGCCAGCTCCAGGTTGGTCCACATCGTGTCGCCCCCCACCTCGGGGCAGCGGATCATGTTCAGGACCGACATCACCGAAGGCGAGGGGAGGAACGTGAGGTCGGTGTGCCACTCGTCGGCGATCCCACCCGACGAGGCGGTCAGCTCGAACACCGACGGATGGTCGAGCCCGCTGTTGCGCAGATTGGGATGGGCCTCCAGCGGGCCCAGCTGCTCGGCCAGGGCCACATGCTGGTCGAGCGTGAGGTGCTGGCCGGGGAAGAACAGCACCCGGTGGCGGAGCAGGAGGGCGAGGACGGTGTCGACCTCGGCCCGCCCGGCCCCGGCCAGGGCCAGCCCGGTGACCTCGGCCCCCAGGGCGGCGGCCAGGGGTCGGACGTCGCAACCCACGTGCAGCTCGGGCTCGCTGGTGGTCGTCATCTCGCCGCTCTCCTTCGCCCGTCGATGATTGGCAACGGGTACCTCCAGCCTGCCAGGCGCCGGCCCCCGGCGCACGGCCCCGGCGCACGGGGCCGGCGCCCGCAGGTCTGGCCCGGCGATCAGCCGGTGACGGGGAGCACGGCCACCGACACCGGAAGGGTCTCCGGATCATGGTCGCCGTCACCGATGGCGAGATAGCCGTCGGGGAAGGCCGATCTGGCGGGCGTCGTCGGTGCGGGAGGCGCCCCGGGGCCACCGCGCCGCGTCGCCCAGCGTGGGCCCGGGGGCGGAGCGGTCGGCCTGTTGCACCACAGCCGGGGCCGATTTCCCGCGGGAAATCCTGTCGGTGGGCCGGGCGGGCCGGGTCGGGCGCGCCTACGGTCTCGGGGCATGCCCGAGCTCGACCATCTCGTCTTCGCCTCCCCCGACCTGGCGGCCGGGGTCCGCCACATCGAGCAGCTCACGGGGGCTGCGCCCGTGCCCGGCGGCCCCCACCCCGGGGTGGGGACCCGCAACCACCTGCTCACGTTCGACCAGACCACCTACTTCGAGGTGATCGGCGTCGATCCCGATCAGGGCGAGCCGGCCCGGCCCCGCCCGTTCGGGATCGACGAGGGCCGCCCGCCCCGCCTGGCCGGCTACGCCCTGCACCCGTCGCCGGGGGAGACGATCGAAGAGGTCGTCGACCGGCTGCTTGTGTTGGGCCACGACCCCGGCGCCGTCACGGCCATGAGCCGGGTCAAGCCCGACGGGGAGGAGCTGCGATGGCGCCTCACGCTGGCCCCCTCGGCCACCGCCCCGGCGGCGATGCCGTTCGTGATCGACTGGGGCGCCAGCCCCAGCCCGGCCCGGTCGCTGCCGTCGATGGGCGCGCTGGTGGAGCTGCGGGTGGAGCACCCCGACGCCACCGTGCGCTCGATGGTCGACGGCCTGGGACTGGGGATCGTCACCGCCGAGGCGTCGTCGCCCCGGCTGGTGGCCGTGGTCGACACCCCCGGCGGGCGGGTGGAGATCGCCTGAGGCCTCGACCCCTGGACGGGGAATCGGCGTTCCCCCGGGCGCCGGACGGGCTGGGATCTAACGTGATGTCGGGAGCCGGCGTCGGGGGACGATCGGGCCACCGCTGACTCCTGCTCCTGGCACCGCCAGGAGGGGCGAGCGACGATGGGAGCGACATCATGAAGGCGTATCGGGAGTTGACGGCCGAGTTCATCGGCACGTTGTGGTTGGTGCTGGGAGGCTGCGGCTCGGCGGTGTTCGCCGCCCAGTTCATGGGCGGGTCGCCGGAGGTGAACCTCGGCATCGGGTTGCTGGGTGTGAGCCTGGCGTTCGGGCTCACGGTGGTGACCGGGGCCTACGCCCTCGGCCACGTGTCGGGCGGTCACTTCAACCCGGCGGTCACGCTGGGCCTGGTGGCGGCGGGGAAGTTCCCCGGGGCCAGGGCGGCGCAGTACATCGTGGCCCAGGTGCTGGGCGGACTGGGTGGGGCGCTGATCCTGTACGGGGTCAAGAGCGGCCAGTCGGGCTTCGACCATCACCAACACGGCCGGCACCTTCGCCACCAACGGCTACGGCGACTTCTCGCCCGGCGGGTACTCGCTGGCCGCGGTGCTCGTCGCCGAGCTGGTGCTGACCGCTCTGTTCGTGCTGGTGATCCTGGGGGCCACGGCCCGGGCGGCGTCGCCGGCCATGGGCGGGCTGGCCATCGGCCTGATGCTGACCCTGATCCACCTGGTGTCGATCCCGATCAGCAACACCAGCGTCAACCCGGCCCGGTCGACGGCGGTGGCCGTGGTGGCCGCCCTGTTCGGCGACGGTGCGACCACGCCGCTGGGCCAGCTGTGGCTGTTCTGGGTGGCCCCGATCGCCGGGGCCGTGCCGGCGGTGTGCTCTACAAGCGGCCCTCGATCCCGACACCGACCCGGCGGTGGAGACTGCCGCCGCTCCTGCTGCACAAGATCCGGTTCCGGGCTGGAGCTGACGTCTGCTCAGAGCTGGCGGGTGTCGGTCTCCAACCCGAACACCATCCGACCCAGCGGCTCGAGCGTCCGGGGGGCGATCATGCCGTGCTGGGTGGCCACGTGGGTGTCGCGGAACACCCGCTGGAGGGCGCTGGTCTCGTAGACGGCGCTGCCGCCGGCGGCGTGGTAGCAGAGGTCGACGGCGTGGGCGCACCGCTCGGCCATGTTGGACGCGGCCAGGCGCAGCAGCCGCTTGTGCTCGCCCGTCATGCGGCCCTCGGTGGCCGCCGCCTCCCAGCACTGGTCCACCACCTCCCGCAGGAACGACCGGGAGCTGCGGACGGCGGCGTCGGCCTCGGCGATCTGGGCCTGCACCGTGGGCCGCTCGGCCAGCGTGCGGGAGCTGCCCACCGGCACCTTGCCCCCCAGCGCCACCAGCTCGTCGATGGCCCGGCGGCCGAGGCCCACCATCACCGAGGCCACCCCGATGCCGAGGGCGCCGAGGAACGAGAACCGGTAGAGGGGGCTGTCGACCTGGGGACCCTTGGCGTTCACGAACTCCACCCACCGTCCCTGGGGGACGAAGGCGTCGGTGACGGTGTAGTCGGTGGAGGCGGTGCCCTTGAGGCCGGCCACGTGCCAGGTGTCGAGCAGCTCCACGTCGTCGAGGCTGAAATAGGCGAAGGGGGCCCGGGTGCCGTCGGGCATGGCCGCCGGGGCGCCCGACGGGTCGACCACCCGCACCCCGCCCCCGATCATCGTGCAGTGATCGGTGCCCGAGCCCCAGGCCCAGCGACCGGTGACCCGCATTCCGCCCTCCACCGGTACCGCCGCCCCCGACGGCATGCCGAAGCCGCCGGTGATGGCGCCGGCCGGGCCGTAGATCTCCCGGGCCCACTCGGGCGGGAGGAAGCCGGCGTTGAGGCCGGTGGACCCGCCGATCATCACGCACCAGCCGGTGGAGCCGTCGTGGTAGGCGCACGTCTCGATGGCGTCGAGCAGGGCGGTGATGTGGGCCTCGGCCCCACCGTAGATCCCGGGCACCCACAGCTTGAACACGCCGGTGGCCACCAACTTGGCCACCAGATCGGGAGGCAGGCGACGCAGGTCCTCGATCTCGGCCGAGCGGGTGCCGGCCTCGGCCGCCACCTCGGTGACGGAGACGGTGGGGGTGTGGTCGGTGACGGCCATGGGGGGATCCTCCCGCTGTCGGTCGGTTCCCAGAGTTGTACTCCAGAACCGGCGGGTGCACCCGTTCGGTCGCTCAGGCCGTGATGCCCAGGCGCTGGGCGTCGACCGGGCAGAAGACCACCACCGCGGTGTCGATCACCACCTCCATCTCGGCGTCGCTGAGCGTGGTGTCGGCGTCGGCCGCGGCGGAGGCCCGGAACCGTTCGAAGTCGGCCGGGCCCTCGGCGCTGGCGGCGAAGACGCAGGCGGCGTAGCCGAACCGGGTCAGGTCGTCGTCGCCCAGGCTCGTGCTCACCAGGTTCCTGGCGGCCAGCTCGTCGCGGAAACGGGCCACCAGGCCGGTCGGGTCGGTCTGCTCGGCGTCGCCGGCCTCGGAGTGGAGGCTGGCCGTCCCGAACGGCTCCCACTGGGTGGAGCCGAGGGACGCGGCGTCGGCCCCCCCGGTCGGGCCGTCAGCCGTGCTCCGTCCGACCAGCACGCCGGCGGCGAACATCGCACCGACGACGCCGGTGGCGAGGAGGCCCAGACCGGCCCGGGCCAGCCTCCGCCGCCGCTGAGGTCTGGGGCGGCTGGCCTCGATGACCCCGGCGTCCGGGGGGACCGGTGGGAGGCGATCCGGCTCGCCGACCCGCCCGGGCGCGGCCTCATCGAGTTTGGTCGTCGGCACCAGCTCGGCCAGCAGAGCGTCGATCGTGTCGTGCGACGGTGCGTCCATCCGTTGGGGACTACCCCGATCGCCGCCGGTTCTCACCCACAGATTTACCCAGATCGGTTTGGGGTGCCGCCCGGGGGGAATGTGCTGCCCTCGTGAACGGTGGGATACGAGCGGTGATGCTGGCGGTGGCCGGTCTGGTCCTGGTCGGACTGGTTCCGGTGACGGGAGGGGGAACCCCGGCGGGGGCGGCCACCACCCGGGTCCACTTGATCCAGGGGGTGCCCGACACCTCGGTGGACGTGGACATCGGCGGGCGAACGGCCATCAGCGATCTCGGGTTCCGGGGCACGTACGACCTGTCGACGCTGGGGTCGCGCCTGCCGGCGATGACGGTGACCCGGGCCGGCACCGGTGAGGTGCTGCTGGCGGCGGGCGACGTCCAGCTGCCGGCGGGGGAGAACCTGACGGTGGTGCTCCACCTCAAGCTCGACGGCTCGATGGGCCTGGCCAGCTTCTCCAACGACGTGAGCCCGCTGGAGCCGGGCGAGAGCCGGTTGATCGTGCGCCACCTGGCGGCGGCCCCGGCGGTGGACGTCCTGTCGGCGGGCAAGGCGGTCTTCGAGAACCTGGCCAACGGGGGCGAGGTGAAGGCCGACCTGCCCCCGGGCACGGTGAGCGCCTCGCTGGTGCCGGCGGGCACCGCCGGCCCCGCCATCCTGGGCCCGGCCGACGTGACACTGGAGGCGGGCACGGCGGTGATCGTCTACGGCTTGGGCTCGATCGAGCGGAACACGATGGCGGTGGCCACCGAGTCGATCCCGGGGCTGGGGCCCCGCCCCACCGGGGTCGACAGCGGCAACTCGCCCGTGTCGAATGACGACGGTGCCGGCGTGCCGGCCTGGGCCCTGGTGGCCCTGGCGGGGGCGGCGGCGGCTCTGCTGGCCCCGGGGCCCGCCCGCCGTCGGCCGTCCGGTCGCTGACCCCGCCGGCTCGTACCCCGGATCTCGTGTCCCCCGCCGTCACCGGTGACGCCCCCGGACACCAGATCCGGGTCTGGGCGGTTGCGGCGGCCGTGCTGGCGGCGGTGGCCGTGCTGGCCTGGGTGGCGGTCGACGTCGCCCGCCCCGGGCCGCTCCTCCGGGCGGAGCAGACCGGTTCACCGTCGGTGGCCGCCGACCCGGCCCCGGATCCAAGCCTGGAACCGGAACCGGAGCCGGTGCCCGCCCCGGCCCCCGTCGATCTGTCGCCCCTGCGGGCCCTCCCGCCGGCCGGTGCCGGCGACGACGGCTCCGGGGCGTCGGCCGGGCCCGCCGGCCTCCGGATCCCCTCACTGGACGTCGACGACGCGGCGGTGGTGCCGGTGGGCATCGACGCCGCCGGGGGGTTGGAGATACCGGGTGCCCACGAGGTGGGCTGGTACCGGTTCGGCGCCCGACCCGGGGCCGGCGCCGGATCGGTCGTGCTGGCCGCCCATGTGGCCTACGACGGCGAGGACGGCGTGTTCCGCCACCTGGGATCGCTGGAGCCGGGGGCCACGGTGGTGGTGGAGACGGCCGACGGCCGCCAGCTCGGCTACCGGGTGGACAGCGTGGCCGTCCACCCCAAGGCCGACCTGCCGATCGACGACCTGTTCACCCCCAACTCCCCGGAGCGCCTGGTGCTGATCACCTGCGGTGGCAGCTTCAACCCCCAGCTCCGCCACTACGACTCGAACATCGTGGTCATCGCCACCCCCACGCCCGCTCCCACCCCCGCCGATGGGGCGCCCGGCAGCCGTCAGGCCGGGATCACCTCGACGTCATAGGCGGTGATCTGACGATCGGCGGTCACGAGCGGGATTCCCGACAGCTGGCTCTGGGCGACGAGCAGTCGGTCGAAGGGATCCCGATGGTGCGGCGGCAATCCACCGGCGGCCAGGGTGTGGCTGATCTCGATCGGGAGCGGATCCACCCCCGACCGGGACATCCGATCAGGGACGTAGACGGAGGGCTCGGCCGGCAGCAACAGCTTGCCCAGCTGATACTTGACAGCGATCTCCCATGCGCTGGCGGGTGACAAGAGTAGCCCGTCGGCGCGGCCCATCAGATCCAGGAGCGTGCTGTCGATCCGGTCGGGTTCGCTCACGAGGGGGACGGGGAGGTGACGGGCGGCTTAGTCGCTCTGGAAGGGGCGGACCTCCACCGGGCCCTCGCAGGCGACGGCGGCCCGGCGGGCCAGGTCGAGCGCGGCCTCCCGGTCGGGCAGCTCGACCACCCAGAAACCGCCGATCTGCTCCTTGGTCTCGGCGTAGGGCCCGTCGGTGAGCGTCACGTCACCGGTTACGGGGCGGGCCACGGCGGCCGAGGAGGCCGGCATCAGGCCTCCACCGAACACCCACGCCCCCGAGGACATGAGCTCCTCGTTCAGGGCGCCGACCTGGCCCACCACTCGCTGGGCCTCCTCGGTGGAGAAGTCGACCACATAGTCTTCGTCGTGCCAGACGGACAGCAGGAACTGGGGCATCTCGGAGTCCTCCTCGTTGAGATCAATCGGCGCGTTGCGTGCGTCGCGTCGGTTGTACCCGGCGGCAGTGACATCACGAACGGGATCGACGGAATCGACAGCCGGAACACGAGTTCTTTTTCCTGATTTCGGCTGTCGATGGCGGCGGGGTCGTTCGTGGCTTGGGCAGAGGATCGCAACCGGCGGTCCCGGACCCGACAGGAACCGACGATGACCACCACCACCTTCCCCACCACCACCTTCCCCACGGCCACCGCCAGCATCGAGACCGCCGCCCCGGGCGTCGCCTCCGGCACCCGGACCCGGCTGTGGACGGCGGGGCTCGCCGCCGGCCTGGTGGCGGCGGCCGCCACCACGGCCACCGCGGTGGCGGCCCACGCCGCCGGGGTGCCGCTCACCATCCAGGGCGAGGCCATTCCCACGCCGGGCTACGCCCAGCTGACCCTGGTGGGCGCCGTGCTCGGGATCCTGCTGGCCCGCCTGGCCCGGCGCTTCGCCCATCCCCGCTCGATGTTCGTGCGCATCACGGTGGCCCTCACCGCCCTGTCGGTGGTGCCCGACATCCTGGTCGACGCCACGGTGGCGTCCCGGCTGGTGCTGGCCGTCACCCACGTGGTGGCCGCCGCCATCATCGTGCCCGCCCTGGCCCGCCGGCTGGCCCGGTGACGGGCGGCCCGGCGGCCGGCCCGCCCCCGGTTCCCGGTGCCGGGGGTGCCACCGGCGGCGCCGGGCGCACCGGGAACCGGATTCCCGGCCGTGGGCGACGGGTACGGTAGGCGGCACATGAGCGACCAACGAAGTTCCGCCCCGGATGCGGCCCCGAACCGAACCTGGTTCCCCGACAGTGACGCCCTCCGGGGGCGGGTGGCGGTGGTGGCCGGAGCCACCCGGGGGGCCGGGCGGGGGATCGCCGCCGCCCTGGGCGAAGCCGGGGCCACCGTGATCTGCACCGGTCGCTCCAGCTCCTCCGGGTCACCGTCGATCCGGTCCGACTACACCGACCGCCCCGAGACGATCGAGGAGACGGCCGACCTGGTGAACGGCCTGGGCGGCACCGGCGTCGCGGTGCAGGTCGACCACCTCGACCCGACGCAGGTGGCGGCCCTGGCCGACCGGCTGCGGGCCGATCACGGCCGGATCGACGTGCTGGTCAACGACATCTGGGGGGCCGAGATGCTGAAAGGTCCGCCGTCGGCCTGGAACCGCCCGATCTGGGACCATGACATCGACGAGGGCCTGCGGATCCTCCGCCTCGCCGTCGACACCCACCTCATCACGGCCCACCACCTGCTGCCCCTGCTGATCGAGCGGCCGGGTGGCCTGCTGGTGGAGGTCACCGACGGCACGGCGGCCTACAACGCCGGCAACTACCGCATCTCGGTGTTCTACGACCTGGCCAAGGTGGCCGTGAACCGGCTGGCCTTCTCGTTGGGCCACGAGCTGGCGCCCCATGGGGCGGCGGCGGTGTCGGTGACGCCGGGCTGGCTGCGGTCGGAGATGATGCTCGGCGCCTTCGGCGTGACCGAGGCCAACTGGCGCCAGGCCCTGGCCGGCGCGCCCGGCCACCCGCCGGCCCCGCCCGGGTTCGAAGGTTCCGAATCCCCCCGGTTCGTGGGCCGGGGCGTGGCCTGCCTGGCCGGCGACCCCGACCGGGCCCGGTGGAACCAGAGTTCGGCCACCGCCGCCGACCTGGCCCGGACGTACGGCTTCAGCGACCTCGACGGCACCCGCCCCGACGCCTGGTCCCGCCAGGGCTGAGCCCGGAGCAACGTGAGCTGGGGGTCAGCTCCCGCCAGCCGAGGTCACCCGGTCCCAGGCTTCGATGTAGAGCTGCTCGTCGTCGCCCAGGTCCCGCAGTGAGGTGAGGCGGCCAGCGTCGGCTTCCGGCGGGAAGGCGGCGCGGTCGGCCAGCAGCTCGGCGGGCACGAACTCGCGGGCAGCGGCGTTGCCGGTGTCGGCCTGCACGGCAGCGGCGTTGGCCGCCGACACCTTGGGCCCGAGGTAGTAGGCCACGAACCGGCTGGCCAGCCCCGGGTTGGGGGCATCGTCGGGTACGCACAGGAGGTCCACCCAGCGGGTGCCACCCTGGGGCGGGATGACGAAGGCCAGGTCGGGGTTGATCCGGCGGGCCTGCAACAGGTCGGTGGAGAACGCCTGGGCCGCTACCAGCTCGCCTGCGGCCAGGCGGCTCAGGTACGTGGCGGCGTCGAGCTCGGCGTTGGCCAGCATGGACGCCAGCGTCTCCTCGGCCGTCGCCAGCTCGGCCGGGTCCGTGGTGTTGGGATCGCCGCCACTGGCGTAGAGGGCGGCGGCGAATGCCTCCCGGCGCTCGTTCAGCAGCGTCATGCGACCGGCCTGCTCGCCCGACAGGAACACGGTCCAGTCGGGGGGCTCGGAGAACACCGTGGCGTCGTAGCCGATACCGGTGGCTCCGGTGGCCCACGGCACCCCGAAGCGGTTGCCGGGATCGGCGTCGAGCTGGCGCATGGAGGGATCGAGGTTGCCCAGCAGCTCCTCGGTGACCACCCCGGTGTCGAGGGGGCGCAGCCGTCCCTGGTCCCGGAGACGACGGAAGAGGTTGTCGGACGGAACGATCAGGTCGACGGTGGTGGCGTCCCGGCCCCGCCGGCGGCTGACCCCGGCCAGGGCCAGCTGATCGGCCAGGGCGTCGTTCGAGTCGTACGTGTTGTAGGTGACCGTCACACCGGCCTGAGCCTCGAAGTCGGCGACCAGGTTGGGGTCGATGTAGTCCTGCCAGTTGAGAATCCGCAGCCGCTGGTCGCTGGCCTGGCCGCAGGCGGCGATGAGGGGTGAGGCGGCCAGGGCCAGGGCCGACGTCGCCCCCAGGCGGAGCGCGTCACGCCGGCTGATCGGGCGCAGGACCATCACGCCACCACCAGGACCGGCACCGCCGAATGCTGGACCACCTTCTCGGCCACCCCGCCCAGCAGCAGGTCCCGGAATCGGCTGAGGGCCGAGGCCACACCCCGCAGCTCGGCCGTGAGCCCCTGACGGCCCATCACGATGAGGTCGCACCGCTCGTCGTCGGCGGCGTCGAGCACGGCCCGGGCCGCCTCGCCCCGCACCACGAGGCCCCGGGCCTCGATCCCGTCGGCCACCAGCAGCTGGACCGATTCGGTGGCCAACAGCTTGGCCTCGGTCTCCAGCTCGTCGCGCAGCGTCTCCACGTACGCCGCCCCCCGGCCCCGCATGGTGAGCGGCTGCTCGTAGGCCACGACCACCACCAACTCGGCGGTGCCCGCCGCCCGGGCCACCAACCGGGCGTAGGCCAGGGCCCGCTCGGCGTTGTGGGAGCCGTCGAACGGCACCAGGATCCGCTGGGGTGCGGCCACCGGCGGCAGGGCGACCGGAGCATCCCAATCGTCGGGGCGGTCTCTCATCGTCGGCGGCTCCTCATCCCAGGCTCCTCATCCGATCAGCTCTCCGGTCTCGAGGTCCACCCGCTGGTCGACCCCCCGACGCAGCTTGCCGGGGCGCAGCACCAGATAGGCGACGGGCCCGGTGGCCAGGGCGACGGCGGCCCAGCCCAACCCCTGTATCGGGCCCACGTCGAGCACCTGGTAGTAGACGGCGATGGCGGTGACGGCGAACGGGAGCACGGTGATCAGCACGGCACCGGCCCAGCCCCCCGGCACCCGGAACGGGCGGTTGGCCTCGGGGTGGCGCCGGCGCAGGGCCAGCAGGGCCACGAACTCCAGCATCAGGGCGCAGGCGTAGACGGTGACGTCGATGGCCACCAGGGCCTGGAACGGGCCAGCGGCGGCCAGCGAGCAGATCACGCCGGCCACCACGATCGTGGTCACCGGCGCCCCCCGGGCCGAGACCCGGGTGAGCGAGGAAGGCAGCCAGCCGTCGGTGGCCAGGGCGAACGGGATCCGGGAGTAGGACAGCATCCAGGCCGAGAACAGCCCGATGGCCGAGACCAGCGCCGCGATCGACAGCACCACCCCGAGCCATTTGCCCACCACGGCCTCGGCCACCAGGTTGTAGGCGCCGGCCGTCCACTCCACCTCGTCGGGCCCGACCACGGCCAGCGAGACGAGCGTGGGCAGGAGGTAGATGCCGGTGATGAGGGGGATCGTGATGGCCAGGGCCCGGGGGTAGTCCCGGCGGGGATTGCGGATCTCGCCGGCCACGGTGGACAGGCCGTCCCAGCCCATGTAGTTCCACATGATCACGAACAGGCCGGAGCCGAAGGCGGTGCCGAACCCCGTGCCCTCGAACACGAAGGGCTGGAACGGGTTGCGGTCCATCTTGAACAGGCCCACCACGAACAGCACGACGAACGGGGCCAGCACGATCACCAGGAACAGCTTGGACGACGAGCCCACCACGTCGGAGCCCCGCATGTTGAGCAGGGCGAGCGACCAGATGAAGAACAGGCACACCAGCCACCGCACCCAGCCGTTCTCCTGGAGGATGGGGAAGAAGTAGGAGGCGAAGTCGACGAACAGCACGGGGTAGATGGCGAGGTCGACCCAGGACACCACCCAGCTCCACCAGCCCTCCTGGAAGCCCCAGAACGGGCCGAGCCCCTTCTTGACCCACTGGTAGTAGCCGCCCTGAACCGGCATCATCGTGCTCAGCTCGGCCACCATGAGGGAGGTGGGGAGGCTCCACACCAGGGGGGTGACGAGGATGAGGAGGATGCCCATCCCGGCGCCGGCCTCGCCGATCGTGTCCTCCAGGCCGTAGGGGCCACCCGACACGGAGAAGAAGATCAGGCCGATGATGGCGGCCAGGCCGAGCTTGCGATCGACGACGCGTACCTGGACCCGAGCTTCGGGCTCCGCCGCCAACGACATGGTTCCCTCGCGATCCGACCCCGTCCCACCGGTGTGACCGGGCCGAATCTAGTACAGAGGACGAGGCGCGATGTTTCTGGTCGATGACATCTACCACCCGCCGGGGGCCTCAGCGGACGGTGGCGGTGGCTTCCTCGGCCCAGGTCGAGGGCCTCGAGGTAGAGGTCGGAGATCCGGTGGCCGCTGATGCTGCGGAAGCCGGCACCCTCGGGGGCGCCCTGCTCCAGCTGCTCGGCGCATTCGATGGCCTCGCCCCACACGCCGGCGTGGTCGGTGAGGGCGCTGCGGATGTCCTCGGTGAACGGGAGGCTCTCCAGCAGCTCGTCCATGGGGCGGGCCAGGATGGCGTCCATCAGGGAGAACAGGCCCACGGTGAAAGCGGTCTCCTTGCCGGTGACACCGGCCTCCTGGGCCAGCTGCTCGCACAGGCGGGCCCGGACCAGGGCGTTCTTGATCAGCTCGGGGATGGTGGCCTCGAGGCTGGCCACGGCCAGCAGCATCACCCAGTTGCGGATGATCGTGCGGCCCACCAGCACCACGGCCTGGTGGATCGAGTCGACCCGGCGCGACAGGCCGCTCAGGGGGGAGTTGACGAAACGGAGGACCCGGAGGCTGAGCGAGGGGTCGATGGTGATCAGCTGCTCCAGCTCGGCCGTCTCCATGTCGGGGTCGCTCATGCGGCTGACGAGCTGGAGGATGGCGAGCTTGTTGGTGGGGAGCCGGGAGCCGGTGATGATCTCGGGACGGGCCAGGAACCAGCCCTGGAAGCAGTCGATGCCGAGCTCGGCCAGCTCGTTGCGCTGCTCCATCGTCTCCACCCGCTTGGCGATCAGGGTGAGGGGGCGGTTGTGGCGGCGCAGGGTGGCCACCTCGGCCGCCATCGTGTCGTGGTCGAGGTCGAGGGCGTCCAGCTTCACCACGTCGGCCCACGGCAGGAGGGTGGCCAGCGACAGGTCACTGCGGTAGCCGTTGAGGGCGATCGAGTGGCCCTCGTCCCGCAGACGTTGCAGCGTGGCGGTGACGGGGCCCGCCGGGATCGGGTCGGAGATCTGGAGCATGACCCGTTCGGGGGAGAATCCGGTGAGTTCGGGGGACAGCAGGAAGTCGTCCGACACGTGGACGAGGGCCCGGTGGCGGCCCACCACCCTCTCCAGGCCGATGTCGACGAAGGCGTTCATCACCACCCGGGAGGTGGCGACGGTGCGGTCGACGTCACCGATGGCGTTGTCCAGGCTGTGGCGGTAGAGGAGCTCGTAGGCCCACACCTGGTTGCGTCGGTCGAGGATCGGTTGGCGTCCGACGAAGCACTCGGTCATAAGAGGTCACCCCTTCGTTCGGGTCGGCGGCGTAGCCGGTCCTGTCGGCAGGGTGGAGACCGTCTTGAGTTGAACTGGTTCCGGGCGCCTCAGCTGTATCTCAGGAGCCCGCTCGGTGCTCCTGGTGTCGACGGTTCGGCCGGCCCATGATGGCGACGGGCCGAGGGAGGCACACGATGGACGATCAGCAGCACGACTGGCACCCCTGGGGGGTCTGTCCCCGCGGTGGGTTCGAGGTGTTCGGGCCCGATTTCCGGGGCCGGGTTCCGCTGAACCAGTACGACGCCCGCCACTTCTACGTGGGTGCCCGCTTCCGGTTCGCCAACGACGCGGTGAAGGAGCGGGTGGTCGGGCACCTGGGCAAGATCGGCGTGTTCGACGACGACGGGCAACGGGCCGAGGCCTTCGACCGCGCCGCCGAGTACCGCCTGCCCGACGACGGCTCCGACGGGGACGGAACCGACCTGGCCTCGATCCCCCGGCCCCTGCGCTGGCTCATCGATTCCTACGGCATGCACACGCTGGCCGCCGTCCTCCACGATCAGCTGATCGTCAGGGAGCGGGACAACGGAGCGCTCAGGAGCGACGTGGTGGCCGATCGGTTCTTCCGGGAGATGCTGCACGCCTGCGGTGTGCCGCTCTTCCTGCGGTGGACGGCCTGGTCGGCGGTGGCGTTGCGCACCCGGTGGGCGGCCGGTGGCTGGAAGAAGATCAAGGTGGTGCTGTGGGGGGCGGCCAGCGTGGCCGGCATCGGCGGCACGGCGGCCATCGCGGCGCTGGGCCACCCGGTGTGGGCCGTGCTCTACGGAGCGGCCCTGCTCGGTGTGGCCGGCGCCCTGTGGGGCCGGCAGTGGGGGGCGGCGATCTTCGCCGCCGTCGCCCTGCCCTGGGTGATCCCCGCCCTGCTCGTCGTGCTCGGAGCGATCGGGGTGTTGTGGGCCCTCGACGTTGTCGGTCGGCGGTTCGACAAACCCCTGGCGTCCGCGTCGTGAGTCGATCCGAAGCGGGCCCCGGCGGCTACCAGGAGGCGGCCGTGGCCCGGGTGAGGGCCGAGTCTCCGGTGCAGGTGGCCGTCGTCGAGCGGCCGTAGAGCGTCGAGTTGTTCTCGCGGAGACGGATGTAGAAGCACTCGCCGCTGTCCGACTTGGCGGCGGCGCCCCACTCCGTGCCGGTGGCGTTGGCTCCGGCGCTCGCCGTCCGCGGGGTGGCCGAGGCCACGTTGCCCGCAACCCAGGTGAGGCCGGGCTCGGCCGTACGGACCCGGGCCAGGGTCACCTGAGCGAAGTCGGCGTAGTCGGCGTACACGACCATGGCCGCGCTCTGGGCGATCCGGTCGCTCGACTGGGCCGCCCGGTCCTGGGCCCGGGAGCGGGCCCCCAGGAAGGTCGGGATGCCGATGGCGAGCAGGATGCCGATGATCATCACGACCACCATGACCTCGAGCAGGGTGAACCCCGCCTCGCTCTCGGAGGCTGCGCTGTTGTCGGTCGCCGGTCCGGCGGTGGTCGTTGTGAGCTCGGTGGTCACGTCGGGTCTCCTCGGTCGAGCGCGAGCTGCGTCAGCTGGGCCTGCCCGATCCATCGGACGAAGGAAAGCAACACTGAAGTCCAGTGCCGGTGTTCGGGGGCCCGGGCGGTCACTGGACGAGGTCGATGACCCGGAACATGGGCAGATAGAGGGCGATCACCATGGCCCCCACCACCACGCCGATCACCGCCATCAGCAGCGGTTCGATCAGGGCGGCGAATCCGGCCACCGCCGTCTCCACCTCGTCCTCGAAGGAACTGCCCACGATGTCGAACATCTTCTCCAGCGACCCCGTCTCCTCACCCACGGCGACCAGCTGCACCACCATGGGCGGAAAGAGGGGGCTGGCGGCCAGGTTGGCGGCGATCGGCTCACCTCGCCGCACGGCGTCCCGGGTTCCCGCCAGGGCCCGGGCCACGGCCTCGTTGCCCACCGTGTCGGCCGCGATCCGCAACGTCTCCAGCACCGGCACACCGGACCGGGTGAGCACCGACATCGTCCGGCCGAACCGGGCCATCACCGACTTGCGCAGGAGCCCGCCGATCAGGGGCAGGCGCAGCTTGGCCGAGTCCCAGCGGTAGCGGCCGTTCGCCGTCCGCTTCCAGCGCCGCACCGCGACCACGGCGGTCACCAGCGCCACCAGCACCAGCGGAAGGCGGTCGGTCAGCAGATCCGACAGCCCCACCAGCACCCGGGTGGGGAGGGGCAGCGTCCCGTCGAGATCCTCGTAGACGCCGGCGAAGGTCGGCACCACGAAGGTCAGCATGGCGGTGATCACCACCAGCACCATCACCAGCACCGCCACCGGGTAGGTCATGGCCGACCGGATCTTCTGGCGGACCGCCACCGACCGCTCCATGCTCACCGCCAGCTGCCCGAGGACGACGTCGAGGGCGCCGGCCGCCTCGCCGGCCCGGATCATCGACACGAAGAGGCGGTCGAAGACCCGGGGGTGAGCGGCCACCGCGTCGCTGAGCGACTGCCCGCTCTCCACGTCGAGCCGCAGCTGATCGAGGGTCGAGGCCAGGAACTGATTGCGGGTCTGGCGTTGCAGCACCTCGAGCGTCCGCAGCAGCGGGATCCCCGCCGCCACCATGGTGGCGAACTGCCGGGCCACCACGGCCAGCTCCGCCGGCTTCACCCGCGGGCCGAGACCGGGCACCGACAGCTCGCGGCCGAGGGCCGACACCCGGTGGCGTTCGACCGACAGCGGCCGGAGCCCCGACCGGCGCAGGCGCTCCAGGGCGTCGTTCTCCGAGCCGGCCGACAAGCGACCTTCCCGGATCCCACCGCCGCCGTCCAGTGCCCGGTAGCGGAACAGCACGCTCGGGGCGGCGGTCATCCGCCGACCATGGCGTCGAAGACCGAGACGTCGTCGGCCGCCCCCCGGGCCACCACCACGTCCAGCACCCGCAGGCGCACGAGGCGGGCCAGGGACTGGTCGAAGCTGTGCATCCCGGCCTCACCGCCGGTCTCCAGGACCGACCGGAGCTGATGGACCTTGTCCTCCCGGATCAGGTTCCGGACGGCGCCGGTGGCGACGAGCACCTCGGTCACCGCCGTCAGCGGGCCGCCGTCGGCCCGCCCGGGGAGCAGCCGCTGGCTGACGCAGCCTTCGAGCGACAGGGCGAGCTGCGAACGGATCTGGGCCTGCTGGTCGGCCGGGAACACGTCGATCACCCGGTTGACGGCGCTGGGGGCATCGGCGCTGTGGAGGGTGGCGAAGACCAGATGGCCGGTCTCGGCCGCCGTCAGCGCGGTGCGGATCGTCTCCAGGTCACGGAGCTCGCCGATCAGGATCACGTCGGGATCCTGGCGGAGGGCCTGGCGCAGGGCGGTGGCGAACGACCCGGTGTCGGACCCGACCTCCCGCTGCTGGATCAGGGCCTGATCGGGCGTGTAGCGGTACTCGACCGGATCCTCGATCGTGACGATGTGGGCCGGACGGCTCCGGTTGACCTGCTCGATCAGCGCCGCCAGGGTGGTCGACTTGCCCGAGCCCGTCGGGCCGGTGACCAGGACCAGGCCCGAGCCGAGGTCGGCGAAGCGGGCGATGCGGGCCGGCAGGCCAAGGCTCTCGAGCGACGGGATGCGGCTGGGCACGATGCGGATGGCGGCGGCGAGAGCGCCGCTCTGGCGGAACAGGTTGGCCCGGAACCGCTGCGCTCCCACCCGGTCACCGCCGAGGGTGAGGCTCGTGTCGAGGTCGCCGGTGGCGGCCAGCTCGTGGCGTTGGTCCACCGCCAGCGGCCCGGTGACCAGGTCGCGGACGGTGGCGGCATCGAGCACCGGCGCCCCATCGAGGGGTCGGAGGATCCCTCCCCGCCGCAGGTAGGGGCGGCAGCCGGCGCTCAGGTGCAGATCGGAGGCACCGGCGGCCACCGCCGTCTGGAGGAGCTCGGCCAGCCAGCCCCGCACCTCGCCGGGGCCGGAGTCCGGGCTGGAGCTGGGATGTCCGTCGTCGGGGAGCCCGCTGGAGGCGAGGGCGCGGGCCAGGAAGGCCCGGCCGTCGTCGTCCAGAGTGCGCCAGTCGGCGGCAGGGGATTCCACCCCATCCCATCGGCCGCCTCGACCATGCGCTGAACCAGCCCGTGCCGGTGGCCGGTCGGCCGGGCTCAACCCGCCGTCCCGGCGGCCGACGGGGACGGCAATGAGCCAGACCGCCGCCGCCAGCCGCCGCCGGATCGGGGAGATCCTGGTCGAGCTCGGGATCGTCAGTGAGGGTGAGATCTCGGCCGCCCTCGCCGCCCAACGGGAGACCGGCCGCCGCCTGGGCGAGGTGCTCCTGGCCCGCGGGGTGGTCAAGCCCAAGGACCTGGTGCGGGCCCTGGCGGTGCAGTTCGGGCTGGAGTTCGTGGATCTGGACGACCATTCGATCGACGGCGACGTGGCCCAGCTCGTGCCCCGGAGCCTGGCCCACCGACATCGGGCGCTCCCCGTGTGGCGGGAGGGCCCCCAGGTCGTGGTGGCGATGGCCAACCCGGTCGACGTGCTCGCCCTCGACGACATCCGCTCCCTGGTGGGCCGCCAGGTCAAGCCCGTCATGGGTGAGGCGGCCCAGATCCAGGCCGCCATCGACCGTCTCGGCCACAGCGACTCCCGGGTCCAGGAGACCATCCAGGCCGCGATGGGCGAGAGCCGTCAGCAGATCGAACCGGCGGCGGCCACCGTGCGGGTCGACGACGGCGAGGAGAAGGCGCCGATCGTCCAGTTCGTGGACCTGCTGCTGTCCAAGGCGATCCAGGAGCGGGCGTCCGACATCCACGTCGAGCCCAGCTCCGACGACCTGCGGATCCGGTTCCGGGTCGACGGTGTGCTCCACGAGGCCATGTCGCCGCCCCGTTCCCTCCAGGCCGGCATCATCAGCCGCATCAAGGTCATGGCCGACATCGACATCGCCGAGCGGCGGATGCCCCAGGACGGCCGGCTCACCGTGGAGGTCAACGGGATCGACCACGACGTCCGGGTGGTGACCCTGCCCACCGTCCACGGCGAAGCGGTGGTCCTGCGGATCCTGCACAGCGGCAACGAGGGGGTGGGGGTGGCCCAGCTGGGGTTCCATCCCGAGCAGCTGGCCCGGTACCGCCAGGCCTACCAGCGCCCGTGGGGTGCCATCCTGGTGACCGGCCCGACCGGCTCCGGGAAGTCGACCACGCTCTACGCCACCCTGCAGGAGCTGCGCGACTCCACCCGCAACATCGTCACGGTGGAAGATCCGGTGGAGTACCGGATGGACGGGATCAAACAGGTCCAGGTGAACCTGAGGTCGGGGCTGACCTTCGCCCGGGCCCTCCGGTCGTTCCTGCGGGCCGACCCCGACATCATGCTGGTGGGGGAGGTCCGCGACGGGGAGACGGCCACGATCGCGGTGGAGGCGTCGCTCACCGGACACCTGGTGTTGAGCACCCTCCACACCAACAACAGCTCCTCGGCCCCGATGCGGCTGGTGGAGATGGGCGTCGAGCCGTTCCTGGTGGCGTCGTCGCTGTCGGCCGTGGTGGCCCAGCGCCTGGCCCGCCGGCTGTGCGAGCGGTGCCGTCAGCCCCGCGACCTGCGGCTCGACCAGCTCGGGCTGGGCGACAGCGGCCTCGGGGCCCTGCCCGAGGATCTGCGGGCCAGCGACACCTTCGCCTGCTTCGCGGCCGCCGGCTGTGAGGCCTGCGCCGGCACCGGCTACCGGGGTCGGTTCGCCATCCACGAGGTCCTGACGATGACCGACGAGATCGCCGAGCTCGTGCTGTCCCGGGGGCGGGCCGACGACATCGAGCGGGTGGCGGTGGCCCAGGGCATGACCACGTTGCGGGTCGACGGGCTGCGCAAGGTGCAGCAGGGGCTCACCACGATCGAGGAGCTGTTCCGGGTCATCACCTGACGGGCCCGGTCACCCGAGGATGTGGCCGGCGGCGAGCACGACGCCGATGGTGGCGATCGACAGGGCCGGGGCGAACGGGATCGAACCGGCCGGCGCCCATGCCGGTGGGCCGGTCTCCGGCCGGTTGGTCTCCGGTGGGCCGGCCTCCGAGGGGCGGACCGCCTTGGCCGCCCGCGGCACCATCGCCGCCACCAGGCCGAAGCCGCAGGCCACGATCAGCGCCCACACCACCAGCAGCACCGTGCCCAGGCCCGGAGGGCCGATCCAACCGATCCCGGCGCCGAGGAGGACGCTCAGCTTCACGTCGCCCCGACCCAGGCCCCGGGGGACGGCCAGGTGGATCACGAGCAGCGGCGCCGGGAACACGACGGCGCCCACCGCCGCCCACCGCAGCTGGTCGGGCCGGCCGGCGGTGGCGGCGATCACTCCCATGGCCAGCGAGGTCGCCGCCACGCCGGCGGCCAGGATCCGATCGGGAACCCGGTAGTGACGCAGGTCGGTGATGGTGACGGCGGCCAGCGTGGCGACGAGGCTGACGAAGGGCACGGCCGGCCAGCCCCACCCCAGCTGGGCGGCCAACGCCACCAGCACCAGGGCGCAGACCGCCTCGATCCCGGCACCGTCCCAGGCCACCGGTCCCGGGGTGGCGTCGGTTCGGCGCCCCATCCGGTCCCGATCGCGGTCGGCGGCCCGCCGGGCGGCCCGGCCGGCGGCCAGGCCGACCACCAGCCACCCGATCAGGGCCCCGGCGTTGGTCACCGCCCGGAACCGACGGGGCGGGAATCGACGAGCCGCCACGGTCCGCTGCCCACCGGCGCGATCGAGGTGTCCCCGGTGATGGCCACCCGGCCGTTGGGGGCGATCTCCAGCACGCGGATGGTGAGCGAGCCGGTGAGGTCGGCATCGCTCACCGCCATCGACCGGCCCGGGGCGTAGACCAGACCGGTCAGGTGGGCCCCCTCGGCCAGAATCCGGGACTCCGGATCGGCGGGGTCGCCGGCGACGTAGAGCTGGAGGCCGGCGGCGCGCCCCAGCCGGTTGACGGTGGCGCCGTCGAGGGTGAGCGGCACCGAACGGCCCACGTAGATCACGAGCGGCGGGTTGACGATCGTGACGTCGCCCTTGAAGGCGACGGGTAGGGCCGGGTCGTCACACACCACCGGTCGGCCCGACCGGCCGTCGACGATGCCCTGGAACAGGCCCCCCGGTAGGCAGCCGGGTGGCACCCCGACCGGCATGGCGACGGGCTCCAGCTCACGGGGGCCGTCGAGGTCGACCGCCTGGTTGCAGCGGTCGCAGGTGCCGTCCGGTCGGTACAGGTCCTGCCGGTCGCCCGGCGGGAGGCCGGTGACCACGATCGGGCCGTTGGCCCCCACCGGGCCGGCGACGAGCCCCCGGTTCTGGTCCGACACCAGTCGCTCGCCGACGAACAGGGTGTAGGGGTAGCGGGTCTCGCGCCCCACGGTGGCGGTCAGGGCCCGGGTGACCGGGCCCGATGTCGCTTCGGACCGGATGGTCCACTCGTTCGGGACGGTGGTGTCGGCCCGGTAGCTGTAGCCGATGCCCCCGGCCCGGCCCGATCCGGTGAACGGCGGCGACGCCCCCCGGTCGATCCGGGCGAACGCCTCGGAGACGCCGAGCTCGGCCGCGGCGTCGGCCCGGCCCTGATCCGTGGCCCGGGCCCCCTGGGCCAGGCTGCGCTGGGCGGTGGTGAAGGCGAGCGCCGCCAGCAGGCTGATCACGAGCAGGACGAGCACCGACAGCACCACGCTGCCCTGTTCCGACTGCTGCTCCGGTTCCTGTCCCGGCTGCGCTCCCCGGTGGCGGCTCAGCACGTCTCCGCCCCCGGGGCCCGGGTGCGGACAGCCCGCCGCTCGGTGGCCGACACCGCCTGCCCGCCGTCGGGGACCGCCAGCGTGACCTCGACCAGGGTCGTGCACCGGGCCAGCTGGTCGGCGGTCACCCGGACGGGATCGAGGCGGTTGCCGGCGGCGTCGAAGTAGGTGAACGGGGCGACCGCTCCGGGCGCCACCGCCGGGTCGACCACGGTGCGGCCGGTGACGCGCAGCGACACCGGATCGGCCTCCAGGCGCTCCAACCCCGCTCGGCCGACCGTCCAGTACACGAGGGTGGTGGTGGCGTAGCGGTCGGTCACCAGCAGGGCCAGGGTGTCGGCCGGTCGGCCGCCGGCCGGTTGGGAGGCGGCCGGGGTGCCGACCCGGAGGTCGGCGGCGATGGCGTCGAAGGCCAGGGCGAGATCGCCCCGGGCGTCGGTCCGGGCGGCGGTACCGGTCTCGAAGCTCGACACCGTCTGCAGCACGGCGAACAGGGCGCCGCTCAACACGGCGAGGATGGCCACGACGGCGAGGACCTCGGGCAGGGATGTGCCGGCCTCGGACCGGTCGGCTCCCGGGCGCCGGCGGCGGCCCCGGCCGCCGGTGCCGGTCACCCGGCCACCTCGTAGAGGCCCGTGTCCTGGCGGAGCTGGTGGGAGCCGGAGGCGTCGGTCCACGACACCACCACGGTGGCCACCTTGTAGCCCTGGGCGCTGCGCACCGCCCCGACCTGGATCGGGGCCCAGGTCACGTGGCGCCGGATGGTGAAGGTGGTTTCGCCGACGGTCGCCGTGCCCGTGGCCTCCACCCGGTTGACGGCAGCGGTGACCGTGGGCCGGCTCTCGAAGCGGGCCACGTAGCCCCGGGTGGTGAGGGCGATGCCGACCTCGGCGTAGGGGACCGCCCGTACGGCCTCCAACTCGCTCGACGCCAGCCGGGCCGCGTCCTGCCTGTGGTCGCCGGCCGCTCCGGTACGGGCCGCTGCCCCCAGCGACCCGAGCACCGCCAGCACCCCCACCGCCAGCAGCATCGTGGCCACGATCGCTTCCACGATCGAGAACCCGGCCTCGCCGTCGAGGCGCGGCTGCGACGGCGCGACGCCTGCCATCACGCTCAATCGGCCGGAGTGGTGCCGGCCTTAGCCCGGCGCGCCGGCTCAACTCGGGCGGCGGCCACCCGATGGATCCTCCGATGGAGCTCGCGTCGCGCGCATCAGGCGGCTGGCGCCGACCGTTGACCAGGCCGGGGCCCGGCCGGGTGGTCGGGGTGGCCTACGACGACTGGTCGCTGCGCGGGGTGGAGCGGCGCCGGGCCGGCCGGTCGGCCTCGGGACGGCGCGACGAGGTTCTGGCCGCGGGCACCGTCGAGCTCGACGTCGGGGTGGTGGAGCACGGCGAGATCGTCGACGTCGACGGCTTCGCCGCCGCCCTCCGGGCGTTGTGGGCGCAGACCGGTTTCACCAGCCGGCGGGTGGTGCTCGGCCTCGACGCCCGGGCCGCGGTCATCCGGCGGGTCGAGATGCCGATCCTGCCGCCGGCCGAGCTGGCCCTGGCCGCCCGGTACGACATCGGCGAGCTCCTCAACTACCCGGTGGAGGAGGCCCTGGTCTCCGCCGTGGAGTTGGACACCGGCGGGGTGGCCGGCCGCTCGGCCACCCAGGTCGTGATCCTGGCCGTTCGCCAGGGCGCGGTGGTCGATCTGGGCCGGGCCGCCCGCCTGGCCGGCCTCCACCCGGCGGCCACCGAGCTGGTGCCGGCGGCGCTGATCGGCGCGGTCGGGCTGGACCGGGATCTGGGGCCGGGGAGCCTGGGGGTGCTGGTGGAGCTCGGCTCCCGGTCGACCGGAGTGGTGGTGCACGATCGTGGCGGCCTGCTGTTCTCCCGGGTCATCACCGTCGGTCTGGGCGCGGGTGAAGCGTCGCTGTCCGACGAGCTGGAGATGGAGCTGGCCCTGCTGGCGGGCTATGCCGGCGGCTCCGCCGGGTCAGCGCCCGGCCTCTCGGACCGGGCCCCGGGCCTGGCCACCGTGGTGGAAGGGGTGCGGCGGACCCTTCACTACTACATCAGCGAGCTCGACAGCCGGCCGCTCGAGCGCATCGTGTTGTGCGGGGCCCAGTCGGGGGCCGGTGGGTTGGCGGTGGAGTTGGCCGAGACGTTTCCCGACGCCGAGATGCTCCGCTACGAGCAATCGGCCTGGCCGGCCACCGCCGGCGATCCCCACCCCTACGACGATGCGGCCAGCGTCGGCCTGGTCGGGGCCGGCGGTCGCCCTGACCTCCGCCAATTCGATCTGGTCCCAGCGCAGGAACGGGCCCGTCGGGCGGCCCGGACCCGCCTGGCCGTCGGCGCGCTGGCGGCGGTGGCGCTGTGCCCGGTTCTGGTGGCCGACGCCTCGTCCCGCTGGACGGCCCGGGCCGACACGGCCCGGGAGGCGGCCTCGGCCGAGGCCGAGGTGAGCCATCTACAGGACGAGCTGGCCACGTTCCGGGACGAACGGGACCGCCAGGCGGAAGCGGACCAGGCGTCGGCCCGGGTCGATGCCCTTCGCCTGGACGACTACGGCCTGCCCACCGCCGTCCGGCGAATCGCCGAGGTGATGCCGCCCGACTCGTTCCTGGTGTCGTTGCGGGTCCAGCGGTCGAAGGCCGCAGAGGCGCCCACCGGGTGGAGCGGCCCACCGCCTCCCGGGGTGTTCAACGCCACAGGGGTCGCCGGCGGTCTCGACGGCGTGGGGCGCTGGCTCGAGCAGGTGGAGACGCTGCCGCTGGTGGGGGGACTGTGGTTGTCGCAGTCGGCCCACGGCCCGTACGGGCCAACCGAGCAGGTGGCCGAGGTCTTCACCGTCGACGGGGCGATCACCGGGCGAGCCGAGCCGGTGGCGACGCCGGCCGCGGCGACGCCGGCATCGACACCGCCGACCGAGGAAGTGGAGTCCCCGTGAGGCTGCGGGCCGTGGCTCAGGTGGGGGGACCCCCGTTGGCCGCCCTCGCCGTCTGGTTCGGGGTGGGATGGCTGCCCCCGATGCTGTCGGGTGACGCCGAGCGCCTGGCCCGGGTCGAGGCGGAACGGGACGGGCTCCTGTTCGAGGTGACGGCGGCCCGATCGCTTCCCGCTGGCGCCGGCCCGGCGGGGCAGCGCCTGGCCGCCGCCGTCGCCGCCGTGCCCGCCGAGCCGGAGGTCTCCGGGTTCGTGCGGCTGGTGGGCGAGCTGGCGTCGGCCAAGGGGATCACGGTGGACCAGGTCTCGCCGTTGGCGGCGTCGTCGGACACCGACGTCGAGGCCACCACCCGGTTGCCGGCCGGCACCTCGTCGATCACGCTCAGCATCGGCGCCCGGGGGGCGTACGAGGCGCTCATGGGGTTCCTCGACGAGCTGCGCCACCAGCCCCGGCTGGTGATCGTCGACCTCATCGACCTGAGGACCGACGAGAACGACGCCGCGGCCCTGGTGGCCGAGCTCGAGGTGCGGATCTTCACCACCGAGGCGCTGGTGCGGCCCGCCGCCGTGGACGAGGCGGCCGCCGCCGCCGAGCCGGAGGCCTCACAGTGACCGGCGAGCGACCGTCGAGGAAGCTCCTGATCGTGTTCGGGCTCTGTGTCCTGTTGGCCGGTGGCGTCTACGGTCGCATGCTGTTCGGCGGCGGGGAGGCGGGTGGGCCCGAGCCGGATCTCGTGAACGAGGCCGTCCCGTACACCACCGAGCCGCCAGCGGGCACCGACGATCCCGGCGCCTGGGTGCTACCGGACCAACCCCGCAACCCGTTCCAGGCGGTGCCGCTCGGGCCCTGAGACCTTCCCGGGTGAACTGTGGCGCCAGCGCGCAAAATCCAGCGCCAGGCGCCACAGATCCCGGGGTTGCTCAGGGCTGGCGGCCGGCGAAGGCCAGCAGCCTGGTCTGGGGGTCGGCGTCGGCCGGTACCTCCACCTCGGGGCCGAAGCGGCCCGGGGCCCGCAGGACCTCGGCCGGCAGGCTCTGCAGGGCGGCCAGCGCAGCGGCGGCCGAATCGGTGGGCAGGGTGGCGTCGACCCCCAGGGCGCGGGCCAGATCCCAGGTGTGGACCAGGAGGTCGGTGGTGGCGACGCTGACCAGCATGGCCTTGGGGACCTCGCCGCCGAAGCCGGCGTAGAACGCCGTGCCTTCCGTGGCGCCCGGAGAAGCCAGGGCGGTCCGCATGGCGTCACGGGCGGTCGGCCAGTCGGCGTCCTCCGCCGTGCCCGCCCCCAGCGCCCCGCCGAAGGCGGCCTGCACACCGACGGCGTGGGCCACCACGTCGCTCACCTTCCACTCGGCGCACGGCGTCGGCTGGTCGTGCGAGGCATCGGTGACGGCCTGGTAGCGCTGGTCGAAGGCATCGGCGGCCGCGTTCCACAGCTGGTTGAGGTCTGACATGGTGGGTCCCCTTCAAGGTTCCGGTCGGGCATCAGGATCGGCGCCGACCGCGTTCTGGCACGTTATCGAGGGGAATGGCCCGCGTCTCGGGAACCGGAGGCGGGGGACGGCGCCGGGTGCTGCCACCGCCCGGTGACCCGGCCGCCGAGCACGAGCAGGAACCAGGCGGCGGCGATGAACCCGGCCGCCGGCAGGTAGGCCCACGGGGCGGTGAGCGGCAGCTCGAACAGGTCACGTGTCCAGGGCAGCACGAAGGACAGGCCGAACAGCACCACCATGGTCGCCACCAGGGCGGTTCGGAGCGGGTTCAGAGGGCAGGCCAGCCGGTACAGGTTCATCAGGGCCACCGAGCCGGCCACGAGCACGGCCAGGCTGCGGGCGTGGTCGCCGTCGATGCCGTGATCGAGCTGGGCCACGGCGAAGGTGCCCATGGTGGCGGCGGCGATCACGATGCCCGGAGGTACGGCGGCACCGAGGACCCGGTACAGGAACCGGTCGTTCACCCGCTCGTCGTTGGGCTCGAGGGCGAGGAAGAAGGCCGGCACGCCGATGGTGAACCAGCTGAGGAGGGAGAGGTGGATGGGGCGCAGCGGGTAGGCGAAGGCGAACACGCCGGTGAGCAGCGACAGGATGACCGAGTAGGTGGTCTTGGCCAGGAACAGGCTGGCCACCCGTTCGATGTTGTTGATGACCCGGCGGCCCTCGGCCACCACCGCCGGCATGACGGCGAAGTTGGAGTCCATCAGCACCAGCTGGGCCACCCGGCGGGTCGCTTCGCTGCCCGACGCCATGGCGATGCCGCAGTTGGCGTCCTTCAGGGCCAGCACGTCGTTCACGCCGTCGCCGACCATGGCCACGGTGTGCCCGTGCGACTGGAGGGCGGCCACCATGGCCCGCTTCTGGTGGGGGGTGACCCGGCCGAACACGGTGCCGTGCTCCACGGCCTCGGCGAAGCCGTCGTCGTCGGGCGGGGGGAGGGTGGTGGCGTCGACCGTGTTCTCCCAGCCGGCCAGGCCGGCCCGGTGGGCCACCGCGCCGACGGTGACGTCGTTGTCGCCGCTGATCACCTTGACCGTGACGTCCTGGTCGGCGAAGTACTGGAGGGTGGCCGGGGCGTCGCCCCGCACGGTGTCCTGCAGCACCACCAGGGCCACCGGCTCGACCGGCGGCAGCTCGGGCGCCGACCCCTCGTCGAGGGGGTGGTCGCTGGTGGCCAGCACCAGGATGCGCTCGCCCTTGGCCGCCCTGGTCTCCACCCGGTCCCGCAGGGGGCCGCTGAACGTGGTGGTCAGCACGTTCTCGGGGGCGCCGAGGATCCAGGTGCCGTGGTCGGCGAAGGTCATCCCGCTCCACTTGCGGGCCGAGGAGAACGGCACCCGGCCGGTGAGCGACCAGTCGCCGGGCTCGGTGAGGTGTTGGGCCAGGGCCCGGGAGGTGGCGTTGGGGTCGGGGTCGAGGTGGGCCAGGGCGGCCAGGGCGGCGTCGACCATTGCCGGGTCGGCTCCATCCAGCGGCTCCACTTCCGACACGGCCAGCAGGCCTTCGGTGAGGGTGCCGGTCTTGTCGGCGCAGAGCACGTCGACCCGGGCCAGCACCTCGATGGCGGGGAGCTCCTGGACGAGGCAGCGCTGGCGGGCCAGCCGGACCACGCCGACGGCGAAGGCCATGCTGGTGAGCAGCACGAGGCCTTCGGGCACCATGCCCACCAGGCCGGCCACGGTGCTGATGATGCTGGGGCGCCAGCCTTCGTTGCGGCGGAGGAACTGGCTGCTGGCCAGGAGGAGGCCGATGGGGATGATGAGGTAGCCGACGGTGGTGACGATGCGGTTGATGTCGTTGCGGAGGGGGGAGTCGACCAGGGTGAACCGGCGGGCCTCCTCGGCCAGCTGGGCGGCGTAGTTGTCGGCCCCAACCTTGGTGACGACCATGCGCCCGGTGCCGGCCACCACGGTGCTGCCGCTCATCACCGGGTCGTCGGTGGTGCGGGTGATGGGGTCGGCCTCGCCGGTGAGGAGGGACTCGTCGATCTCGAGGTTCTCGCCGGTGAGCACCGTGCCGTCGGCCACCACCTGGGCCCCGCTGTGCAGCTCCACCACGTCGTCGAGCACCAGCTCGTGCACCTGCACCTCGACCGGGGTGCCGTCGCGCACGGCCAGGGCCCGGGGGGCGTTGACCACCGAGAGGGCGTCGAGGGCCCGCTTGGCCCGGAGCTCCTGCACCACGCCCACCAGGCTGTTGACGACGATGACCAGGCCGAACAGGGCGTCTTTGGGGCTGCCGGCCACGATGACCAGGCCAGCCAGGACGCCGACCACGGCGTTGATGGGGGTGAAGACGTTGCTGGCCACGATCCGGCCCACCGTGCGGGTGGGAACGGCTGGCACCGTGTTGGCCAGGCCCCGGGCGGCCCGGTCGGCCACCTCGGCCGTGCTGAGGCCGACCGACGGATCCGTCCCGGGGTGATTCACGAGCCGACACTACCCAGGCCGGCGGCTTCCTCTCCGCCGCCGGCCCGCCTGTGTCGTCACCGGGAGTAGATCCGGACGTAGTCGACGTCCATCGCCATGGGCCACACGGTCTGGCCGGAGGTCGGCCCGGGCCAGTTGCCGCCGATCTCCGGGGTGATCAGGAAGTAGGCGGGCACGTTGCCGAAGAAGTTGCCCAGGCGGTGGACCTCCTTGCCGTCGAGGTACCAGACCACCTCGTTCCGGGTCCACTCCAGGCCGAGCGTGTACCAGGCGTCGGGGGCCCCGGGATCGGCCGGCCGGCTCGATCGTCACGTGCGCCTGCGGTTGGCCAGCCAGGGCGACCGGGGTGCAGGGCCACCAGCGACCGCTGACGATCGAGCCTGCGTCCCCGCACCGCGCCCAAGCTAGCCACGCCGGGCCGAGGGCCCGATGGCGAGAAATTCTGCTGGGGGCCGTCTCCGGGCTACATACGGGCGGCGTAGGCGGCGAGGCGCTGGGCCATGTCGTCGGCGGCCAGGGGAGGGCTCCAGCGGCCGTGGCCGGCGAAGAACTGGGTGAAGTGGTGGTCGGCGAGGCGCTGCAGCGAGGCCGACTGCTCCGGCCACGAGTACCAGCAGGCGTCCCGGAAGGCGTAGAGATCGTCGCCGGCCGGGTCCCAGGCCAGGCTGTCGCCGGTGAAGGCCCGGTCGTCGATCAGATACACCACCGAACCCCGGGTGTGGCCCGGGACCGGCACCGCCGTCACCCCGTCGGCCAGGTAAGACGGTTCGGTTCCCTCCACGATGCGAGTGGCGAACGGGGCGGCGCCGGCGTCGGCGGCGTGGATCACGACCTCGGCTCCGTAGCGATCGGCCCACTGCTCGGCGTCGGCCACGTCGTCGCGGTGGGTGAGCAGGACGAGGCTCACGCCGCCCAGGTCGTCGATGGCCGGTTGCAGGCGCCGGGTGTAGCGGGGGGAGTCGACCAGGAGGTTGCCGCCGGGTCGGACCACCAGCCAGGAGTGGGCCCCGAAGGAGTCGGGGCTGTTGTGGCCGCAGAGGTGGACGCCGGGTGCCACCTCGACCGGGAAGATGTGGGCGGGGCGGGGGAGCGACACCGGTGCTCCCACCGAGGAGGTGGGGCAGACGTCGACCGCCCGCCAGGCGTGGGTGATCTCGTCGTCGGTGACCGGTTGGCGAACGAAGACACAGCGGTTCCCCACGTGGTCGATCAGACCGGGCGCCACGTGGGGCGAGGCGCCGCAGTCGATGCAGCGGAGGTCGATGTACCACTCGCCAGGAACGTTGTCGGGGTTGCGGTCGGCGGGGCGGGCCATCGCCCAAGTGTGACCCCGCCACTCCGGCGACGGCGGACCCGGCGGCCGTAAGGCAGGGAGGCCGCCACACCGCTCACGGGATGCGTGCGCTTTCGTCGGCGGGGCTGAAGCGACGTGTGTGCTGCCGAGCCGGCCGGGCAAACGCCCCTACCCGCCGTGGCGGTCACTTCACTTCCGAGCGGATCAGCTTCACGATGGCTGCCGTGAGCGGCAGCGCCAGCCAGATGGCCGTGGTCACCGCCAGCTGCGTCCACTGTTCCCCGGTCAGTCCGCCACGGAGCAGGGCGTCCTGGTGGTACTTGGGGTCGACCCAAGGCCGGGCGTCGTCGAACCAGGCCTGACTGAAGGCGAGCAAGGCGAGCAGGCCCGGAGCGACGAAGGCGTAGACCATGTAGGCGACGATGGCGCCGGGGCTGCTACGGATCAACGCACCCAGGGTGAACCCGAGGAGCAGCAGTAGCGTGTTGCCGAGAGCGAAGCAGCCGACGTCGGTGAGGCTCTGGTCCCATACGGCGGGGACGCCGGCGATGGTCGCCCCGGCGAGGTTTCCGATCGCCCCGACGGTGAAGGCGACGGCAGAGGCCGCTAGGCCGACCAGTATCGCCGCCAGCGCCTTGGCCAGCAGCACGCGCCCACGATGAGGCGCAAGCGTGAACGTTGTCAACCCGCTGCGCTGGCTCCATTCGGCGGTTACCGACACGACGGCGATGATGGGCAGGATGACGGTCATCGGAACCCCGATGGCCAGGCAGAACTCGCTGTGGGCGAGCTGACTGGCGGGTGCCCAGGCGATGACGGCGCCGCTGGTGAGCAGGGCGGCGATTCCGATACCGGCCAGCAGCCAGAACCCTGATCGGGTGTCGAACGACTTCCGCACTTCGACGCCGACGATGCGGGCCAGTGGGATCGGTCGGGGTGGGACCGACCGCGAGGTTGTGCCGAGGATGGTGTCGATAGTCGAGGCTGTGGTGGTCATGCGACGGCTCCTTGCTGAGCGATGGGCGTGAGGCGATCGGAGCGCCCGTCGCGCTGCGTGGCGGCGGTGAGCTCGAGGAACCTCTCCTCGAGCCCGGCGCCGTCGGCGGCTCGGAGCTCGATGAGGGGGATCCCGGCCTGCTGGGCGACGCGGCCCACGAGCTCGGGATTGGCGTCGATGCGCAGCGTCGGACCGGGGACACTGGCGCCGGCGTGGGTCACGCCGGATCGGGCCAGCGCCTCAACCAGACGTTCCGGCTGTCGGGTCTGGACCAGTGTCCCAGCCGAAGCCAGCAGGTCGGTCTTGGTGCCGGCCGCGACGATGCGGCCGCTACCGATGACCACGAGGTCATCGGCGACGACCTCGATCTCGTGCAGTAGGTGGGAGGAGAGCAGCACGGTGGCGCCCCGGTCGGCGTAGCCCCGCAACAGATCCCGCATCCAGCGGATACCGGCTGGATCGAGCCCGTTGGCGGGTTCGTCGAGAATGAGCACCTCGGGATCACCCAGCAGGGCATGGGCGATGCCGAGTCGTTGTCGCATGCCCAGCGAGTAGTCGCCGACCCTTCGGGCGGCCTCACCGTCGGTGAGGCTGACCAGGTCGAGCATCTCATCGACTCGACCGGTGGGCAGCCCGATCATCTTCTGGGCGAGGGTGAGGACCTCCCGGCCGGTGCGGCCGGCGTGCTGGGCCGAGGCGTCGAGTAGGACACCGACCTCCAGACCCGGGTTGGGCAGTTCGGCGAACCGACGGCCGAGGACCAGCGCGGTCCCGGACGTCGGTGGAGTCAAGCCCACGATGACCCTCATCGTGGTCGACTTGCCGGCGCCGTTGGGGCCGAGGAAGCCCGTGACGCGGCCGGGTCGGGCGGTGAAGGTCGCGTGGTCGACGGCGATGAATGCGCCGTACCGCTTGGTGACTGCTTCGACGGTGATCATGGGAACTCCGTTTCGACGTGGTGTGATCGGGGCGTCTGCGGGTGGTCAGTCGGATAGGCGCTCGACGCCCTCGCTCCGGAAGCCCTTGAAGGTCATGTAGAACCCGATCGACAGTTCCCAGATCGCGATCGGGAGGGTGCACAGCATCGACCATCCTTCGCCCTGGACGCCGAGACCGAACGCGTTGAGCACGTCGGTGGTGAGGAGCAGTGGGGCACCGATGAGGCCGATCGTGGGGATGATGCGGGGCACGAGGCGGGAGCGGTACAGCAGGCCGGCGAACATCAAAGCGTTGAACACAGCCATGAAGCCCGGGCCGAACAGGAAGGTCCAGTTTCGTCCCTCCACGAGCGATTGGCCGGTGACCGTCACGGCGGTGGCGTCGGTGGCGGCACCGGCGACGTCCTGGCGCATGGCCACGACGGCGAGCAGGGCGACGACGCCGATCATGATGATGGCAGCTTCCAGCATGCGGGTCATCACGAAGCCCAGAGCGCGGGCCTCGCTCACCTTCCTTGCTACCGGGAAGATGGCCACGGCGGACCCGATGCCGGCCAGGGCGTTGACGAAGTCGAGCAGACAGGCCGTGATGATCTGGTTGTCCTGGCCGGCGCCGAGGATGTAGCCGGGGTCGGTGAGGATCGGGTCGAGCAACAGCCACGCCGGAATCGATGCGGCGAAGGTAAGCAGGTAGAACAGCCCGGCGGCGCGGGCGTGCTGGCGTGTGGGATCGGGCTGCGTACGGCCGGTGACGGCACGTCGTGCGATGGCAGTTGTGATGGTGGTCATGTCATGCTCCGCTCGGGTCGGGACGGGTGATGGGTTGGGTTTTGGTCGACTCGACCGTCGTCACCGAGATCAGGGGCAGACCGATGTCGCGGAGGCGGGCCAGCACGCCGTGGAGTGCGGCCTGGTCCACGACGCGGCCGCGCAGCACGGTGATGCCGGCGGTGTCGTGGCTGATGTCCATACCGTCGAGCCAGGCCGACCAGTGCTGGCCGAGACTCCCGCGGAAGCGGATCTCGTACCAGTCGCTCTCGGTGGGTTGGCCGGCGGCATTGCTGTCCACGTCGCTGCTCCTGTTCCGGTGGTGACGGTCGGGCCGCTGGTGCGGCGCCGGCCTGTGATGCGGAAGCTAGGAGTCGAGGTGATGACCGGTCGTCAATAGATGTGATGATTCGGGTGATGATCTCCGGCCCAGAGCCGGATCAGCGGTGGCGCTCGTGCCCGAACAGGTTGAGCTGGTGGGCGAGGCTGACGGCGCCCCGGCGATTGTTGACGCCGAGTTTGGTGTAGATGCGCTGGGTGTGAGTACGGACCGTGGCGAGCGACACGCTCAGCTGGCGGGCGATGGCTGGACCGTCCAGCTCGGAGGCGAGAAGGCGGAGTACGTCGAGTTCCCGTTCGCTGAGCGGGTCGATCAGCGGTTGTCGCGTCGGGATCCCGTACACAGGGGCGGCGTTGCCGCGCAGTCGCCGTGCGAACGCCCACCCGGGTCGCTGAGCGGCGAGGGTGCGCAGCAGCCCGGTCAGGTGGCTGCCCTCGGCCGTGAACACCCTGACCCACCCCTCGGACTCGGCCAGCCGGACGGCTCGTTCCAGGGACGACAGCGCCTGGCCTTGCTCACCCGCCGCCTGCAGCGCGAGAGCAGATACGACGAGGATCTCGATCACGGAGCCGGTTCGAGCGCCGGCCTCGGCCGCAACCAGGACGCGATTCAGCAGACCGGTCGCCTCGGCAACCAACGACGGTGAGCCGGTCGAGGCGTGCTCCGCCAGGAGCACCCGGGCCACCGTGACGAGCTCATACTCGTGCCTGTAGATGGGGTCGTTATCCAGGCCCAGGGAGACGGAAGCCAGCCAGGCCCTGGCCCCAGCCAGATCGCCTCGCGCCGCCGCTAGCCGGGCCCGGGTCGCCGCCACCGGCCGGACGTTAGGGGAGAAGTCGCCGACGTACACCCGCTCGGCTTCCGCCAGCAGACCGGCGGCCGCGGCCGGGTCACCCTGGCCGTCGCGTAGGGCCGCCATGGCGACTCGCCACCGGTAGGGGTTCTGGGGAAGGCCGGCGCCCTCTCCGAGCCTCGCCGCGTGGTCCAGTTGAGCGGCGGCGGTGTCAATCTCGCCGCGCTCCCACGCCACACGGGCCAGAGCGACGTACATGTCGGCGGTGCCCCGCACCGGTCCGGGGCCCCGCCCCTCGATCTCGGCGAGGCGCAGCGCATCATCCGCTGCACGCTGCGCCGCTCCCAGCCGACCCCGGGTCAGCTCGAGATCCACCAGGGTGACGGTGCAGCCGAGCACATCGGCGACATAGCCGGCCTGGGCCAGTTCGTCGGCGGCGAGGGCGTAGCTCCGGTGCGCAACGTGGATGTCGCCCTCGGTCCAGGCCGCCAGGCCAGCGAGGGCCGAGGCGGCAGCGATCGTCAGGTGATCGTCGTCAGCTGCCAGCCCGTGCGCGGCTTCGGCGTGGGCCACCGTGGCCTTTGTATCGCCGTGGACGAGGGCCAACGCCGACCGGTAGGTCTCGATCAGGCCGGGAAGGCGGGCGAACTCGGGCCAGTCGTGAATGACCAGTTGCTCGGGCGGCCGGGCCAGGTCCTGCTCGACCTGACAGAGCCTACGGTCGAGATCGTTGAACTCGTTGCTGGCCGCCAGGCCGCCGATGAGACCCACGGCGAGAACCGGCCGGTTGGCCAGCACCTCGCCCGGGAGCTCACTGGCCCAGTGCCGGATGACATCCTCCCGGCGTTGGCGGCGGAGCCCGGGGATCGCCAGTTCCACCAGGTCCGCCGCCCGGTCGGCGTCCCCGGCAGCCAGTGCGTGGCGCACGGCGGCTTCCGGCCCACCGGCCGAGGCGTACCACGCACTGGCGCGCCGGTGCAGCTCGGCCACGGCCTCAGGCCGTTCGTCGACCAGATGGGCCCGGAGCACCTCGGCGAACAGATGGTGGTACCGGTACCAACGCCGGGTGTCGTCGAGTGGCACGACGAACAGGTTGGCGCGCTCGAGCGCCTCCAGCATCGCCTTGCCGTCGCTGCGGTCGCCCACCGCGTCACACAGCTCCCCGGTCAGCCCGCCGAGGATCGAGGTGTCGAGCAGGAACCGGCGCACGTGGGCCGGTTGCCGGTCGAGCACCTCTTCGGCCAGGTAGTCGACAACGAAGCGATCGTCGCCAGCGAAGCCAGCAATGAAGCCGGACGGGTCGGCGCATCCCTGCAGGGACAGGGCCGCCAGTTGCAGCGCCGCGGCCCAACCTTCTGTGCGGGCCCCCAGTGCGGCCTGATCGCCCGGTGACAACGCGAGCCCGAGGTCGGACAGGAACACGCTCGCCTCCCCGTCGGTGAAGCGCAGATCCGCCGCCCGGATCTCGACCAGCTCGCCCCGGGCCCGCAATCGGGCAATCGGCAGGGCAGGGTCGACCCGGGTGCTGATCACCAGATGCACCTGGGGCGGCAGGCGCTCCACGAGGAGCGTCATGCCCGACTGGACGGCCGACCCATCGGCCAGGTGGTAGTCGTCCAGGATCAACGTGAGGTCGTCGGGCTGCACGCTCAACTCGTTGATCAGTCCCGCCAGCACGGTCTCGACAGATTCCCGTCCGGACCGGTGCTGGACCAGTGCCGCCGTTGCCGCACCCGGGACGGCCCGCTCCACCGCGCTCGAGGACGTAGGCCCAGAACCGGGACGGGTCGGCGTCGCCCTCGTCGAGCGACACCCAGGCACGCCGCCTCGAGCTGTCGGCGGCCAGCCAGGTCCCCAACAGTGTGGTCTTGCCGAACCCGGCCGGTGCGGCGACCAGCGTGAGCCGGGCGTCGGTGCTCTGGAGCAGACGCTGGTACAGCCGGGGCCGGGCCACCGCCGCTCGCCGCCGTAGCGGAACGTGCAACTTGGTCTCGACCAATGAGTCTGGCATCCGTCCTCGTCCTGACCCGTCGGGAGCGGTGCGGGCCGGGGCGCAACTCATCCGGGGGTCGTGGGCCCATTACAGCGTGTGAGTCCTGGTCAGGGCAACCGTCTTCAGCGACGGAGCGGTGGCGACCCAGCCAAGGCGGTGGGATAGTGAGCCCAGGCTGGCGAACAGATGCAAGCGGCGCACCTGGTGGAATCATGACTGCACGAGACCGCTCCCCCGAGGCCGCACTGCTCCCGGCCGGCCTCTCGCCGTCAGCACCCGTCGGACCATGCTTCATCGCTCTGTACACGTTGTCGTACGCCGGTGGAGCGCTGCTGTTCCTGGCCCCGCTGCTCGTCACGCTGGCCCTCAAGGTCAACGAGCTGGTCGGCATCGATCGGGCGCCGCGGAGCCTCGCCCTGATCACAGGAGCCGGCTCACTGTTGGCGCTGGTGAGCAATCCCTTCTTCGGTCGACTCAGCGATCGGACGACCTCGCGTCTGGGCAGGCGTCGGCCTTGGATGCTCGTCGGTCTCGCCGGCGGAACCATCGGCATCATGACGGTGGCCATAGCGTCGAGCGTCACCGTCGTCCTCGTCGGCTGGTGCCTGGCGCAGGTGTTCCTCAACGCCCTGCTCGCCGCCCAGACCGCGATCCTGCCCGACCATGTCCCGACCGCCCAGCGAGGCGTCGTCTCCGGCATTCTCAGGGACTTGCCTCCCCGCCGCCTCGGTGGCCGGCACCTATCTCGTGCAACTGTTCGACGGCACCGGCGTCTTCATGTTCCTCGTCCCGTGCATGGTCGGGGGGCTCCTGGTCGTCGTCTTCACCGCCACAATGCAGGATCGCCGACTGGACCCCCTGACCAAGCCGCCATGGTCCCTACGGGAGTTGCTGGAGTCGTTCTACATCGATCCCCGACACCACCTGGACTTCGCATGGGCCTTTCTCAGCCGGTTCATGCTCGTCATGGCCTACGCCGTGCTGGTCACGTACCAGGCCTACTACCTCCTCGACCACATCGGTATCGGCGCCAGCGATGTCCCCCGCCGTATCTACCTCGGAACCTCGGTCCAGTCCGTCGTCCTGGTCGTCACCTCACCCCTTACTGGCAGACTCTCCGACCGGGTGGGTCGGCGGAAAGTGTTCGTCGCCGGTGCGGCGGCTGTGTATGCCTTGGCGATGATCCTCCTGGCCACGGCCGACGACTTCGACGACTACCTGGTCGGCATGGCCATCGGCGGCCTGGGTTTCGGCATGTACATGGCCGTCGATCTGGCACTGGTGGTGGATGTGCTCCCGGACAGCGGTTCGGCGGCCAAGGACCTGGGGGTGCTCAATATCGCCGGGGCGCTCCCGTTCGCTCTGGCCCCTGCCCTTGCGCCAGCGATCCTCGGCATGACCGATGAGAGCTACCCAGCGCTCTTCGCCGTGGCCGGCGGTTGTGCCCTGCTCGGCGCGGCGGCGATCCTGCCGATCAAACTGGTCAGGTGACAGGATCAGGCGCGCAGGCGTCGTGGAGAACGCGATCGTGACGGCCGGACCCCACGTCATCGTCGATGCCGGGCTATTTCCAACAGCAGGGAGCGTCAAAGGGGTAGACGGGCGTCATCGATTTGCGATACAGGTCGGTGTACCTTGATCAGGCGCGACCTGAGAGTGCCAGTAGTTCCTGTTGCGGGCTGTGGCCGATCGCAGCCTTTGGCTCGATACCGAAACCCATTCCCTCTGGTTCCGTACGCACGATGCGTAGGACTGCATCGATCAGATCCGGGTCAAGCGTGGCATCCACGCCGATGGCCACAGCGAGGTCCCAGGCATGAAGCGCGCAGTCGAAGATGCGGAACCTCAGGAACCGGCGGGTGCTGATCTCACCGAGAGGGTGATCGACTGAGCCGTCGAGCGCGCCCGGCGATCTGAACCGTCGTCGCTGCTCGGCCGAGGTCGAGGTGAAGTCCTCAACCGGTTGATCGCTGAGCTGGGTGGTCGAGATGATCTGCTCGATGGCCTCCGAGGATGGCGTACCATCGAGCACCAGCGTGGCGAAACGGTTGCCGCCCACGACGTGCGCTATCAGATACCGCACGTCCCATTCCTCGCATGGGGTCGTCAGTGCGAGCTGGTCGGTGGTGACGTTGCCGAGGCGTCGTGCGAACTCCGTTGTCGCAAGGTCAAGGGCGTCGAGATCATCAAGCACTGGAGGTCGCTCTCTCTACTGACGCTTGGTCGTCGACACACCGTAGCGGGCTCGGCGCGAAGGCATCGGCGGTATGCGCGTGCTCCACGTGCGCTGACGGCTCCGCCGCCCGGGTCTCGGGCGCGGCGGTGAGCACCGACGTTCGATCTCGCTGACGTGCTGGTGGACGTGGATGTAGGACTGCAACATGGCTCGGCTTCTCTTCTGCGGCTTCGATCGTGGGGTGAATCAGGGCCGGGAGTTGGACAACGTGCGGCCATCCGCTCTGGTCTCTGACCGAAGGATCGGACCTACGCCAGCTCGCGGCGTGGCCGTCCTGCTCGACCACCGACGCACCGACGAACGTCGTTGGTCGTCGGTACGTCGGCGATCGTCAGTCCGAAAGGTGGACGGTGGTCCACGCCTCGATTGGGACGATGTACTCCTGAGCGGCCAGGCTGTCGCTGCCTTGTCGGAGTCGAGCTCGACCGTGGCATCCATCGGGGTCTCGTCGACGTGGCCGGCGGACAGCGCGACGTCGCAGATCAGGTCACCTCGCCGGTTGTCGGGTCGATGACGGTGGACACCTTGTTGACAGCGTCAGCCGGGAACCCGCCGCGCCGGGCATGTTCACGCACGGCGGCCTCGTCGTCCGCGACGTAGACGCAGTACATCTTGTCGTCGGTCACGTAGCTGTGCAGCCACTGAACGTGCGGAGCCATCTCGGCCAACACCTTGTTCGAGGTGCACGACGTCTCGGCCAGCTCGCCTGCCGACATTGTTCCGAGCCCGGGTAGGTCGCGTTCGATGACAAACTTCGGCATGGGGAATCTCCTTGATCGGGGTCGCTGGTCAGTCAGCGACTCCCACATCGTGAAACGTCGGCGTGGGACCGGGTATGGGTCGGGAGGAATCCGATCGACGCCTCGTCAAACGGCGTGTCACACGCCGACCTAGCATCGTGCTCGATGTAGTTCGAGAGGGATGAGGTCGCGGTGGAGATTCGATTGATCGGTCGGCCGGTGATCCTCGACGATGCCGGATCCGCTCGCCCGGTGCGCGGTCACCAGTCGTGGGCGTTGCTGGCCCGGATCTTGCTCTCCGACCGTCCGCTCGACCGGCGTGCGCTGAGTACGGAACTGTTCCCGGCTGCCGCCGACCCACTTGGAGCACTGCGGTGGTGTCTTGCCGGGCTGCGGCGAGCGATCGGCTCCCCTGACGTGTTCATCGGGGATCCCGTCGAAGTGGCGCTGCCGGCCGGGATGGTGGTCGACGTCGAGGAGCTGGAGTCCGGTCGCTTCGACATTGAACGCTCCGGCGACTTCCTCGATCGAATTGCACCGCGGAGCAGCTTCGAGTTCGACATGTGGTTGATGGTGCAACGCCAACGCATCGCTGGTCTGATCGACGCGCAAACGCGTGCCGAGGCCCTGCGATGCCTCTCGGAGGGCGACACCCAATGTGCGGTCCATCTCGCGACGATCGGAGTCCAACGCGCCGCCCTCGACGAACGCGCTCATGTGGTGCTGGTCAAGAGCCTCGTCGCCGCCGGCTCGCACGCGGCAGCGTCGAGGCACGTGGAGGAGACCATCGCCCTGTTCGTCGCCGAGCTCGGCACTGAACCCACGTCGGCGTTGCGCGACGCGGCCCGTCGTCGTTTCGCTGGCGCGCCGCCGGGCGTGTCAAGACGCGCTGTTGCCGCCTCGCTGCTCGAGTCGGGCCGCGCTGCGCTCGACGCCGGAGCGACGGATGCCGGTATGGAGTGCCTCCGGCGCGCGGCGGACGAGGCCGACCATGCCGGCGACGAGCACCTCGCCGCAACGTGCCTGCTGGAGCTCGGAACTGCGCTGGTCCGTTCGGTGCGAAGCTACGACGATGAAGGGGCGCTCCTGCTGCAACAAAGCGCCAAAATCGCCGAACGGCTCGGTGCCGGCGAGATCGGGGCGACCGCGGTGCGCGAGCTCGGCTACATCGATGCGCTCGCCGGGCGGCGACCGGCCGCACAAGCCCACGTCGACCGCGCCCGCCGGCTCGCCGACGGCGACCAACACCTGCTCGCTGGCGTGCTCGCCGTCGAAGCCTTCAACCTCACCGACTGGGGACGTCACGAACAAGGCCTGACCGCCTACGCCAATGCCGTCGAGCTGTCTCGGCAGACGGGCAACACCCGACGCGAGGCGTGGGCGCTCGGGCTCGGTGGTTGGGCCCATCTCGTCGCCGGTGAGATCGAGGCCGCCCGATCCTGGATCGATCAGTCTCTACGTATTACCTCGGACATTCGGTGGGTGGCCTTCCGCCCGTTCCCCCTCGCCGTCTCGGCCGAACTGGAACTCCTCGCAGGGACACCCGCGACGTCGCTGTACTCCAGCCTGGAAGAGTCGTACGTGCTCAGCTGCAGTCTCGATGATCCGTGCTGGGAGGGCGCGACTGCACGCGCCATCGCACTCGCGCACGCCGCGGCTGGCGACTATCCCTGTGCCCTCGAATGGTCCGAACGCTCGCTGCGCCACTGCCT
>CAVTAP010000016.1:0-231819 GCA_963732695.1 uncultured Actinomycetota bacterium
CCGGGGGTGAGGCTCGAACTCACGACCCACTGATTAACAGTCAGTTGCTCTGCCAACTGAGCTACCCCGGAAGGAAGTCCTGAGGATAGCAAGGCTCGGGGCGTTCCGGCGCCTGTTTCCGGGGGTCGTGGCTCGATCTGCGCGACGGAAAACGCGACACGGCGGCGAACTGCGTCGCGTTCTCTGCGGATCCCGGGGGTTTCGTGACGCAGAACGGCGGGTGGGCGCGGTTTTCGTGACGCAGAACGGGCGGTCGAGCGGTCTGAGGGGGGGCGGGCCGAGGGTCGACGATCGAGGTGTAGCCCACGCCGGCGCCCGGGCGACGGGTCAGTCGAGGTAGTCCTTCAGCCGCTCGCTACGAAGGGGGTGCCGCAACTTGGCCAGGGTCTTGGACTCGATCTGGCGGATCCGTTCCCGGGTGACGCCGAACTCCTTGCCGACCTCCTCCAGCGTGCGGGGCCGGCCGTCGACCAGGCCGAAGCGCAGGCGCACCACTTCGCTCTCCCGGTCCGACAGGTCGTCGAGCACGTCACGCACCGTCTGCTCCAGCAGCTTGCGGGCCGCCAGGTCCAACGGCGCCGCTCCCCGGTCGGCGATGAAGTCGGCCATCGATGTGTCGTCTTCGTCGCCCACCGGCGAGTCGAGCGACAGCGGGTCCTGGCTGTTGATCCGCAGGATCTCAGCCACCCGCTCCTCGTCCATGTCCACCTCGGCCGCCAGCTCGGTGATCGTGGGGTCGCGCTCCAACTTCTGGGCCAGAGCCCGCTGGGCCCGCACCACCTTGTTGATCGACTCCACCATGTGCACCGGCACCCGGATGGTGCGGCTCTGGTCGGCTATCGCCCGGGTGATCGCCTGACGGATCCACCACGTGGCGTAGGTGGAGAACTTGAACCCCTTGGTGTGGTCGAACTTCTGCGACCGCCCGCATGAGACCCAGGTTCCCCTCCTGGATCAGATCCAGGATCGGCACCCCCCGCCCCACGTACCGCTTGGCGATCGACACCACGAGCCGCAGGTTGGCCGACGTCAGCTCCCGCCGGGCCGCCTCGCCGTCGTTGATCGTGCGGCGCAGCCGGCGCTGCTCGTCGAACGGCAGCTCCTTCCAGCGCCCCTCGGTGGTCTCGCCCGAGGCGACGGCACCGGCGTCGATCCGTTTGGCCAGCTCCACCTCCTCCTCGGCGGTGAGGAGCGGCACCTTGCCGATCTCCTTCAGGTACATCTTCACCGGGTCGGACGAGGCGCTGGCCCGGGCCATGGCCGCCGCCGCCACCCGGGCCGGATCGTGGAACTTGCGCCGGGCCGCCCCCGGCTCCCGCTCGTGGTACCCGTTCAGATGGACCTGATGGTCGATCGGATCCTCGTCGAACGAGATCTGGTTGGCGTCGAGGAACGCCCGCACCTCGTGGAGCACGGCCGGGCTCAACTCCACCCGGGCCATCACCGCCACCACGTCGTCGGCCGTGAGGGGCCGCCCCGTCCGGGCGCGAACGAGCAACCGCTGCCGGTGCTCCTCGGTGAACAAGGCGCTTGTATCGGTGACATCGTGAGACACGACGACGGGATGGTCGGTCACGAATCTTCCTCCGAATCCTCCAGCACCCAAGCTAGCAAGCAAGCGACCGCACCCGCCCGTCGATCGCTCTCACGGAGGTCTTCCAGGCGCAGGCGCAACCAGCGCATGTCCTCCACCAGCTGGGCATACGCATCGCCATCGACCTCCCGGGCCGACATCCGGCACCGCTCGATCTGACGATGCAGATACCGCTCCCACAACCGGGCGGCCACATCCGACGGGTCGGCGTCGGACTCCTCCACCGACAAGCGCTGCACCAGGCCGGCCACCTCCGGCCCCCCGTGCTCGATCGCCTCACGCAGCGTCGGATAGCCTGTGACCAGGTCGTACACGGTGGCGCAGAGGTCATCGGTGAACAACTCGGGGACCAGCAGCTGGACGATCTCGTCCTGCCGGTGGGTGGCCAGCCGCAGGGCCTCCAGCTCGGCGTTGTCCTTCAGCACCCGGGGCCGGGCCACGGCGAAACCGCCACCGCCCCGCTTCCCCGCCGCCCCGTTGCCGCCGGTCGAGCGCTGTGGACCCTGGCGGAGCATGGAGCGGATCAGATCCGGCTCGAACTGGCACCGGCCGGCCACCATCATCACGTACTGGTCTCGCACCAGCGGATCGGGGTGCTCGGCCACCATCGACAGGGCCGTCTCGGCCGCCCGGGCCCGCCCCTCGGCCGTGGACCGGTCGATACCGGCGATGGCCCGGTCCACCAGGAACTCGAGGAACGGCCGGGCCCCGGTGACACCGGCCACCAGCCGCTCGGGATCGCTCAACGACAGCTCCCCGGGGTCGACCCCGTTGGGCAGGTCGATCACGGCCACGTCGAGATCGTGGGCCTTCTCCCATTCGTAGAACCGGGCGGCGGCGTTCTGCCCGGCCGAGTCGGCGTCGAAAGCCAGCACCACCCGCCGGGCGAAGCGGCGCAGCAGCCGCACGTGCTCCTCGGTCAGCGCCGTGCCACAGGTGGCCACGGCCCGCCCGATCCCCACCCGGGCGAAGCCGATCACGTCGGTGTAGCCCTCGCACACGATGACCTCGTCGGCCGCCACGATGTCGGTCTTCGCCCAGTTCAGGCCGTACAGGATGCGGCTCTTGGCGTACACCGACGACTCGGCCGAGTTCTTGTACTTTGGCCCGTCACCGCCGGGCAGGACCCGCCCCCCGAAGCCCACGGCCTGCCCGGTGGCGTCGAAGATGGGGAACAGCACCCGGGCCCGGAAGGCGTCCTGCTGTCGCCCCTTGCGGTTCATGAATCCGAGCCCGGAGTCGATCAGGTCCTGGTTCGACAGCCGCAGCGACCGGGCCAGCTGGTCGTAGCCGTCGGGCGCCCATCCGATGCGGTAGTGGCGCACCGCCTCGCCGTTCAGCCCCCGTTGGCGCAGATAGCCCCGGGCCGCGCCGGCGTCGGACCCGTCGAGCAGGCGCTTGTGGTACCAGTCCACGGCGTCGGCCAGCACATCGTGGAGGCGGGCCTTACGCTTGCGGTCCTCGCTCTGGCCGGTGTCGGTGTAGCGCAGGGTGACGTGGGCCTTGTTGGCCAGCCACTCCACCGCCCCCACGAAGTCGAGCAGCTCCTTCTCCTGGACGAACGTGATCACGTCGCCCCGCACCCCGCACCCGAAGCAGTAGTACAGGCCCTCCTCGGCGTTCACCGAGAACGACGGCGACCGCTCCACGTGGAACGGGCACAGGCCGTTCCACCGGCGGCCCACACGCCGCAGCTGGGTGTACTCGGAGACCACGGCCACCATGTCGGTGGCGTCCCGCACCCGCGCTATGTCCTCATCGACGATGCCCACTCGCCTCCAGGCTAGCCGCTAACGACCGGGCCCCCCGGGCCGATACGGAGGCGGTGACCGTCGACGTCGCCCGGCCTCCCCTCCCCGCCGCCCCGCGGTCGGCGCCGGCCGCCCTGGTGCCGGAGAAGCCGACCACCGCCCCGCCGGCATCGGTGCGGCGCCGCCTGGGCGCCTGGCTGGTCGACCTGGCCCTGGTGGCCCTACCCCCCGCCGTCGTCGCCGTCACCCAGGCCCGCACGGTCGTCGCCGACCCGGCCGCCCCGTTCGCCCCCGATCCCCGCTGGGTGACGGTGGCCGGCACCGGTTACCGCTGGACCGCCGGCGGCGTCGCCCTGGCCGGGGCCGCCGGCCTGCTGGCCGCCCTCATCGTGCTGACGCTGATCCCGGCGAACACCGCCGGCTGGACCCCGGGGCTGCGCCTGGTGCGGTTGCGGGTCATCACCACTGCCGGCACCCGGGCCCGGCTCCACCACCACCTCGTCCGTACCGTGTTCGGGCTGGTCGACCTGGCGCCATACGTGGTTCCCGGCCTGCTCGGCTGGTACCTGGCCCATCGCTCCCCCCTCCACCAGCGCCTCGGCGACCGCCTGGCCAGCACCATGGTGGTCGACCACCGCCATCCCGAGCGCCCGGTGGACCCCAGTGCCGCCCGTAAGCCCCGCTCCGGGCCTCTGGCCGCCCCCGCCGGCCCTCGGCCAACGAGTGGGCCCCTGCCGGCCCAGGTGACGCGACAGCAGCCCTCACCGGCCGCGCCACGGCAGGCCACAGCCCCTCCGGGTGCCACGGACGTGACCGAAGCGGGCCAGCGATGGAAGATCGAGCAGATCAACGCCCCGGCCGGGCCCACCCTGCCGCCGATCCTGCCCGACACGGTGGAGGTCACCGTGCCCGCCCCCACCCACCGCCGCACGTCGGGCCCCATTCCTCGACGGGGAAGCCCACTTGCCGGACCCGGCCCCGCCAACCGCCGGCCCGATCCGGTGACGGCCCAGGCCTCCCGCCTCACCGTCTCGGTGCCCCGCCGGGGCCCCGGGCCCGGCTCGGCGCCCGAGCCGGAGCTCGTTCCCGAGTGGAGCGACCGGTGGCAGGCCTGGGTGGTCCGCGACGCCACCACCGGTCTGCTGTTCCGCCACGACGCCGCCACCGGCGACTGGCTGCCGCTCTGACCAGCGCCAACCCAGGTGACCTGGCTGATCGGGGCGGTTCAGGCCCGATCAGCTGAGCTGCTCGTAGATGACCGCCGACGACTGGAGCCGGCGCTCGATGTGCTGCTCGATCATCCGGGCCGCCACCAGCTCCAGCTCCTGGCCGGCGGCCTCCGAGGTGGTCTCCAGCACCTGTCGCACCCGGCCCGCCACCAGGGCCGAGAGGGCCTGACGGGCCTCCTCGGTGATCGCCACCCCGCCCCGTCGGCACGAGCGGCACAGCATCCCGCCCTCGTGCACGGCCAGCACCACCAGGCCCTCGGCGGCTCCGCAGGCCACACACTCGTCGACCTGGGGCTGCACCCCCTCCAGGGCCAGCAGGCGGGTGACGAACGCCGGTACCACCAGGGCGTTGCCGGAGCCGTCGAGCTCCCGCAGAGCCCCGGCGAGCAACTTGTAGAGGGCGGGGTTGGCTTCCCCCTCCGTGCTCACGTGGTCGACCGCTTCCAGGATGATCGTGGCCCGCCCGTAGCGGTCGAGATCAGCCCGCAGCCCGGCCAACGGCTCGATGCGCTCGGCCTGGGTGACGATGTCGAGGTTGCGGCCCTCGTAGAGCTGGAGCGACACCATCGAACCCGGCTCCAGCCGCGATCCGAACTTGCTCCGGGTGCGCCGCACCCCCTTGGCCACGGCCCGCACCTTGCCCCGCCCCCGGGTGTACAGCACGATGATGCGGTCGGCTTCGCCCAGCTTGTAGGTGCGGAGCACAACCCCCTCGTCGCGGTACAGGGGCATGATCAGCCCTTCAGGCCCCCGAAGCGCCGGTCGCGCCGCTGGTACTCGGCCACCGCTCCCGCCAGGTCGTCGCGGCGGAAGGCCGGCCAGAACGTGTCGACGAACACCATCTCGGCGTAGGCCGACTGCCACAGCAGGTAGTTCGAGATCCGGTGCTCGCCCGAGGTGCGGACCCACAGGTCGACGTCGGGCATCTCGGGGTCGTACAACCGCTTGGCGATGTCGGTCTCGTCGATCGAGGCCGGATCGGCCCCCTCCAGCAGCAGGGTCTTCACCGCGTCCACCAGCTCGGCCCGGGAGCCGTAGTTGAAGGCGATGGTGAGCGTCAGCTTGCGGTTGGCGGCGGTGAGGGCCACCGACTCGTCCATGCGGCGCAGCAGGCGCTTGGGCACCCGCCAGTCCCGGCGGCCGATGAACCGGATCCGGACTCCCATCTCGTTCAGCTCGTCGCGCCGGCGCACCAGCAGCGACTCGTTGAACCGCATGAGGAACCGGACCTCGTCGCCCGGCCGGCGCCAGTTCTCGGTGGAGAAGGCGTAGACCGTCAGCCACGAGATGCCGAGCTCGAGGGCGCCTTCCACCACGTCGAACAGAGCGGCCTCGCCGGCGGCGTGGCCCTCGGTGCGCTTGAGGCCGCGCTCCTGGGCCCAACGGCCGTTCCCGTCCATCACACAGGCGACGTGGGCGGGAACACGTTGCAGGTCGATCTCAGGTTTCACACCAGCCAACCGTAGCGACCCCTGCTGCCCTTGGGGCTTTCGCCGCTGCGCTACGGCGTAGCGATCGCCGGTGTCACCGAGGACCCCGACGTAGACGGGGTGGTGGGCGGATCCGTGGGGGCCGTGGTGGTCGACGTGGTCGTGGTGGGCCGCGTGGTCGTGGTGGTGGACGCCGTCGTGGTCGTGGTGGGCCGCGTGGTGGTCGTGGTGGGGCGGGTGGTCGTGGTGGTTACCGGCCGCGTGGTCGACGGGGAGGTGGGCGGCTGCGTGGTGGGAGACGTCGGCGGTTGGGTGCTCACCGTGGTGGGGTCGGTGGGCGCTGCCGTGGTGGCGGTGCTCGACGACGTGGTGGCCCGCTTGCGGGTGGAGCTGGTGGAGCCGGCCTCGGTGACGGCCGACGACGGCGCCTCGGTGCCGACCACGGTGGTGGGCCCGGCGATCGACACGCTGGCCCCGGAACCCGACTCTCCGGTGGCGGGGCTCACCGAGCTGGCCGTGGTGGTGTTGGTGGCGGCGGTGATCGCCCCGCTGGCATCGGTGTCGCCGCCGGTCAGCTTGCTGTAGGCCAGCAGACCGCCGAGCACGGCGGTGAGGGCGAGCGCTCCGGCCAGCAGAGCGCCCCGCTTGCGGTCGAGCACGTCGACGACGCTGTCGAGCATGGCGCCCTTGTCGCGGGTGGCCGGCTCGGCCTGGCGCATCACTGCGGGGCCGGCCCACGGATCGGCGTCTTCCTCCAGGTAGAGGAACCCCTGACCCTGGCGGGGCGGAAGCTCCGACACGGTGTCGGACACGCTCGTCCACGCCGGGTTGGACGAGTTCCAGGCATCGGAGGGGGCCGGGGCCAGGAACGAGGATCCGACGGGAGGGCCGCTGGCCGGATCGACCACGGTGGAGTGGCTGAGCGATGCCGGCGGGAGGCGGGGCCCACCGTCGAACGGACCGGCGTCGGGCCCGAAGGGGGCGGGCGAGCCCATGCGGAGCTCGGAGGTGGGGGCACCGGGGCCGAAGCCGCCGTCGGTGAAGGCGGTACGGCCGGGCCGGTCGCCGTCGCGCCCGGATGCCGGGAACAGCGAGCGGACCGACGGGCCCGACGAGTCGAACGGGGAAACCAGCCGGGCCGACGTCACGTCGACCTCGTCGGGCGACTGCCGGCCGGCCAGACGCACCAGCCGGCGGGTCTGCGGCGGGGCGCCGGGATCGGTGGGTTCGAACAGGTTTCCGAGCCGCAGGCGGCCGGCGTCGGCGTCGGGCACCTCGGGACGGGGATCGAACAGGCGGCTACCCCGCAGGCCGTCGAGCCCCCCGGCGATGTCGACCGGAGCCGGGGCCGCGGGCGGCGGTGGCGCCATCTCCGAACCGAAGGAACCGGCCACCAGGTCGGGAACGTAACCCGGGCCGGAGCCCGGCATCGGGGCATCGGGCGGGGGCGGCAACGTGGGCCCGGGGATCGCCCCACCGTCGATCTCCGAGGTACGGATGGTCGGGTCGGCGTCGGTCGGGACGGGGCTGCTGAGCCTCAGGTCCGGTACCGGCGGCACGGCCGCCGGTGGCGCGGCAACGGGATCGACCGCAGGCGGGGCCTGGTACCCGATCGGCTCTTGAACGAACGGGTTCGGCCCGCTCAGGCGCTGGGGCGGCTCGGCCGACGGAACCGGCCCGGGCGGGGCTGGCAGCGTCAGATGCATCGCATCCGGCCCCGGCAGTGTCATGTTCGTCGGCCCCGGCATGGGAGGGGCACCGGCGGCGGGCAGGAACGACGGCGCCGGCGGGGGCGGGGCGTCGGCCGGTGGCCCACCCTGCAGACCGGCATGGAGCTGATCCATGAGATCGGCCGAGAACTCGTACGTCAGCAGATCATCGACCTCGGGCCAGAAGAAGCTCGTATGCTCAGCTTCCACGATGTCGTGCCGGCCCCGAGCCGACGGACCCGTGCCGGCATGGGGATCAGCCTGCGGACCGTGGTCGGCAGGGCCCTGGGCCTGGCTTCGCGAACTTGCGACGTCGGGTTCTCGGGCTGGTAGCCGATCTTGTGCCATACGCAGAACACCCCATCAACGTCGTGTCCGACCCCGATCGAGCCTAGACCCAAGGATCCGTCTCGTGTCATCGATGCAGACATCGCTAGGTAAAGTCACCCGCAGGTTAGCGGGTGGGGGCGAGATCCGGCCCGGGCAGGAGGAGATGGCCGACGCCGTGGCCCGGGCCATCGTGAACCGCTCGGCGCTCCTGGTGGAGGCCGGTACCGGAACCGGGAAATCGCTGGCCTATCTCACCCCGATCGCCGTGTCGGGAGTGAAGGCCGTGGTGGCCACGGCCACCATCGCGCTCCAGGGCCAGCTGGTCGACCACGACATCCCTCAGGTGGCCGACGGGCTGGGCCGGCCCCTCACCGCCGCGGTGTTGAAGGGCCGGCGGAACTACGTGTGCCGCCAGCGGTTGGCCGAGCTGGCCCGGGCCGACCGGAGCGAGCAGCTGGAGCTGCTGGGCGGCCGCAACCCCAGCACCCACCTGGCCGAGGTGCTGGAGTGGGCCGCCACCAGCGAGACCGGGGACCGGGAGGAGCTCGACCCGGCCCCCGCCCCGGATATCTGGGCGGCGGTGAGCGTGGGGCCCGACGAGTGCCCCGGAGCGGCCCGTTGCCCGTCGGGCGACGTCTGCTTCGCCGAGGCGGCCCGCCTGGAGGCCTTCGAGGCCGACATCATCGTCACCAACCACCACTACTACGGCCTCCACCTGGCCTCGGGCGGAGTGCTGCTGCCCGAGCACGAGGTGGTCGTGTTCGACGAGGCCCACCAGCTCACCGACTCGCTGGAGGCCACCTGCGGCACCGAGGTGGGCGGGGGGCGGTTCCGGGCCCTCGCCCGCCGGGTCCGGGCCGTGCTGACCGACGACGAGGCACCGGCCAACCTGGAGCGCGCCGGCAACGACCTCGACGCCGAGCTCCGGCCCGCCGTCGGCTCGGCCGCCACGATCACCCCCGAGCTGGTGGCCACGCTGGTGACGGGCCGCGACCGGGCCGACCAGGTGCTGGCCGCATTGCGCAAGGTAAACCCACCCCAGGCCAGCGACGCCGCGGCCCGGGTGGAGCGGGCCACCCTCACCGCCACCAACCTCATCGACGACATCGACGCCATCATCGAGTCGGGCGACGACGATGTGCTGTGGGTCGACGGCAACGACCTCTCGCCCCTGCTGCGCCGCACCCCGCTCGACGTGGGGCCCGTGCTGGCCGACCACCTGTGGCCCGAGAAGGCCGTGGTGCTCACCAGCGCCACCCTGGCCGACGGGGTGGTGCCCCAGCTCGGCCTCGACCCGGCCACGGTCAGCGTGCGCCGGGTCGGCTCTCCGTTCGACTACCCCAACCTGGGGCTCCTCTACTGCGCCACCCACATCCCCGATCCCCGCTCCCCCGCCTTTCGCAAGGCCGTCCAGGAGGAGCTGATCGAGCTGGCCCGGGCCGCCGGCGGCCGCACCTTGGCCCTGTTCACGAGCTACTCGGCCATGCGGGAGGCGGCCCAGGCCCTGGCCGACGCCCTCCCCGGGCCGATCCTGATGCAGGGCGAGGCGTCCCGGGAACAGCTCATCAGCCGGTTGCGCAGCGAACCGGGAGCCGTGCTGGCGGCCACCATGTCGTTCTGGCAGGGCATCGACGTGCCCGGCGACGCGGTGACCCTGGTGACGGTGGACCGCATCCCGTTCCCCCGGCCCGACGAACCGGTGAGTCAGGCCCGCCGGGAGCGGGCCGGGCCGGCGGCGTTCCGCACGGTCGACCTGCCCCGGGCCCAGACCATGCTGGCCCAGGCCGCCGGGCGCCTCGTGCGGCGGGCCACCGACCGGGGCGTGGTGGCCATCCTCGACCCCCGCCTGGCCACCAGCCGCCACTACCGCTGGGAGCTGATCAACGCCCTGCCCCCGTTCCCCCGCACCAAGGACCGGGACGAGGTGCTGGCGTTCCTCGAGGAGCTCGACGCCGAGGCTCGCTCGACCTCGAACGGTCAGTAACCGAGGCGCTCCACGGCGGCGGGGTCGTGCTGCCAGCCGGGGTCGACCGTGACGAACAGCTCGATGAAGGCGCCCGCCGGCAGCTGCCGCCGCACCCGGGTGCCCACGTCCTTGAGCACCTGGCCCCCCTTGCCGATCACGATCCCCTTCTGGGAGTCCCGCTCCACCAGGATCTCCACTCGGATCCGGGGCCACTCCCACTCCGTCACCCGGGTGGCCACCGAGTGCGGCACCTCCTGACGGGTCACGTGCAGCAGCTGCTCCCGCACCAGCTCGGCCACCCACAGGGGCTCGGGCATGTCGGTCACCTGGTCGCCCGGGTACCACTGGGGCCCTTCCGGCATCAGCCCCAGCAGGTGGTCGACCAGGGGCTTCACCCCCCGGCCGGTGAAGGCCGACACGGGGAAGTAGGCGGCGAGATCGAGCTCCGCCGCCACCGCCAGCTGGGCCGCCACCGCCTCGGGCTTCATCCCGTCGATCTTGTTCAGCACGGCCACCGCGGTGGCCGGATCGAGCTGCTCGGCCAGGAACCGGTCGCCCCGCCCCACCCCGGAACGGGCGTCGAGCACCAGGCACACCACGTCGACCCCGCTGCGGGCGGCCGCCGCCGACTCGTTGAGCCGGCTACCGAGCGCCGAGCGGGGCTTGGACACGCCGGGGGTGTCGACGAACACGATCTGGGCGTCGTCGCGGTTCAGCACCCCCCGGATCTGGTGCCGGGTGGTCTGCGACTTGTCCGACACGATCGACACCTTGGTGTCGAGCATCTGGTTGAGCAGCGTCGACTTGCCCACGTTGGGCCGCCCGGCCAGGGTCACGAACCCCGACCGGAAGCCGCCGTTCGTGCTCTCCGCCGCTGTGCCGTCCACCCCACCATCATCTGGCGCGATCATTGGCCCACCTCTTCCAGCTCGGCCGGCTCCATCCGCATGATCCTCACCCGCTTGATGCGGCGCCCCTGGAGGCGCTCCACCCGCAGCCGGTAGCCGTTCACGTCGCACGTCTCGCCCGCCGCCGGCACCCGGCCGAACCGGTCGAAGACGAGGCCGCCCACCGTGTCCCAGTCGCCCTCGGGCAGCTCCATGTTGGCCAGGTCGTTCAGCTCGTCGATGGAGATCCGCCCGTCCACCCGGAGAGTGCCGTCGCGCAGCCGCTCCACCAGCGGCTCGTCGACGTCGTACTCGTCGACGATCTCGCCCACCAGCTCCTCGATCAGGTCCTCCAGGGTGACCAGGCCGGCGATCCCGCCGTATTCGTCAACCGCCACCGCCATGTGGAACTTCTCCTGCTGCATCTCCTTGAGCAACTCGGCCACCTTCTTCGTCTCGGGCACGAAGCGAGACGGGCGCAGCAGGGTCTCCACGCTCTGTTCGGGATGACCGTCGAGCTCCGCCCGGATCAGGTCCTTCACGTAGACCAGGCCCACCACGTCGTCCACGCTGTCGCCCACCGCCGGCAGCCGGGAGAAGCCGGCGGCCGAGGCCACCTCCAGGCCGTCGGCCACGGTGGCGGCCCGGTTGATCGTGGTCATGTCGGTGCGGGGCACCATCACCTCGCGCACCACGGTGTCGCCGAACTCGATCACCGACTCGATCAGGTCCCGTTCCTCCTGCTCCAGCACGTCGTCCTGCACGGCGGCATCGGCCAGGGCGATCAGTTCCTCGGCGGTGGAGAAGGGGCCCTTACGCAGGCCCTTGCCCGGCACCACCCAGTTGGTGATGGCGATCAGCGCACCAGCCAGCAGGCGGACGGGCAGCAGCTCGGCCACCAGCTCGATCGGGCGCACCAGGGCCAGGGCCAGGCGGTCGGCCCGCAGGATGCCGAGGGTGCGGGGCACCGCCTCGGCCACCACGAACACCAGACAGGCGTTGAGTGCCACCACCAGCACCACCAGCGGCCACGACAGGAACCGGACGGCCACCAGGGCCACCAGGGTGGTCTCGGCCAGCTGGAGGATCAGCACCAGGAGGCGTAACGGGTTGACCACCGCCTCCGGCACGGCCAGGAGCCGCACCAGACGGGCCGCCTTGCGGGGGTTCACCCCCTCCAGCGACTCGATCCGCACCGGGCTGGTGCGGGAGACCGCCTCCTCGGCCGCCACCAGCACCGCGGCCAGCGCCAGCAGGACCACGATCACGGCCACCGCCGCCAGATCGGTTCCGCCGAAGGCGGCGGCCAGCACGGCGATCACCTCGGTGGGGCCAGCCGGCTCATGCCGGCACCGGGTGCTGGTGGCCGTAGCGTCCGAGGTGCAACCGCTCCCGGCCCTGCATCACCAGCCGCTCGTCGTCTTCGGCGTGGTCGTGGCCCAGCACGTGGAGCACACCGTGCACCACCAGCAGGGTCAGCTCGGCTTCCTCGTGGCCGCAGTGCTCGCCGGCCTGGGCCCGGGCCACCTGGGGGCAGACCACCACGTCGCCCAGGTGCCGAGCCGGGGCGCCGGCCGGACCGCCGCCATCTCCCGCGTCGGGGAACACGAGATCCATCTCGTCGTCGTCGTCGGCGCTGTCGAGGGGGAAGGCCAGCACGTCGGTGGCGTAGTCGGCCCCCATGTGCTCCCGGTTCAGCTCGGCCATCGTGTCGGGGTCGACGAAGATCAGGTCGAGCCGACCCTCCGCGCCGTCGTCGCACTCCAGCTCCAGCGTGGACCGGGCGACCTCCTGCCATCGGGCCAGATCGAGGCCCTCGTCGGTGGTCTCGTCGTGGGCCCCGACCTCCAGGCGACCTCGCCCGATCACGGGCGTGACCGCCGCTGGGCGTCGTGGCGGGAGTAGGCGTCGACGATGTCCTGCACGATCCGGTGACGGACCACGTCGGACGAGTAGAGGCGCACGAACGACAGCCCGTCGATCCCGGTGAGGATCGGTTCCAGGCCCAACAGGCCGCTCCGGCCCCCGGCCAGGTCGACCTGGGTGTCGTCGCCCGTGATCACGGCCTGGGAGTTGAACCCGATCCGGGTCAGGAACATCATCATCTGCTCCGGCGTGGCGTTCTGGGCCTCGTCGAGGATGATGAAGCTGTCGTTGAGGGTGCGGCCCCGCATGAAGGCCAGCGGCGCCACCTCCACCACCCCCCGCTCGAACAGCTTGGCCGAGCCTTCGGGCCCGACCATGTCGTGGAGGGCGTCGTACAGGGGCCGGAGATAGGGGTCGACCTTGGACATGAGGTCGCCCGGGAGGTAGCCCAACCGCTCCCCCGCCTCCACCGCCGGGCGGGTGAGGAGGATACGCTCCACCTCCTTGTTCTGGAGGGCCCGTACGGCACAGGCCACGGCCAGCCAGCTCTTGCCGGTGCCGGCGGGACCGATGCCGAAGGTGACGATGTTGGCCCGGATGGCGTCGAGGTAGCGCTTCTGGCCCGACGTCTTGGGCCGCACCGGCTTGCCCCGCTGGGTGGTCAGGATCCGGTCGGTCAGGATCTCCGAGGGGCGCTCGTTGGCCCGGACCATGTCCACCGCCCGCAGTACGGCGGCCTGCTCCAGCGACTGGCCCGACTGGACGATGAGCACCAGCTCCTCCAGCACCTGGGCCGCTTCCACGGCTTGGGGGCCCTCGACCGAGATCTCGTTGCCCCGAACGTGGATCGTGGCGTCGAACGAGCGCTCGATCGCCCGGAGGTACTGGTCGCGCTCACCGAGGAGGCCGGCCATGAGGTGGTTGCCGGGTACGTTGATCTGGACAATCGCGGTCATCGTGACGCTCCAGCCTATCGGACCACCAGCAGGGCCGACGGGGAGTATGGGACGCCCTGGTGGATGGGGCGGTGCCGGCTCAGCTGCAGGCCGTCAGCTGACCGGGTTGAGGTGGGTCAGGCCGAGATCGGCCAGACGGTCGATGGCCTCGTCGATCTCCACGCCGAGGATGCAGGCCACGGCCCGCAGGTCGTCATGGCGGATCGTGAGGACCCGGCCATTGAAGTCCTGGCGCTGGACCTGGATCATCACCAGGTAGCGGCCCAGCATCTCGCCCTCGGGGCGGGACACGGCGTCGAGCTGGGTGAGGTCGATCGAGACGCCGGCCTTGCGGCCCGTTCGCCCGGTGAGATCGACCACGCCGATCCCGTCGCCCCCGGCCGTGGAGCGGGGCAGCAGCTGGTCCACCGGGATGCTGTAGAACCGGGCCAACCGCTCCAGGCGGGGCACCGAGATGGCCCGCTCCCCCCGCTCGTAGGCACCGAGCACCGACGCCTTGAACTCCTGGTCCGAGGAGGCCTCGACGTCCTGGAGCGACAGCCGCTTCTGACGACGGATGGCGCGCAGGCGCTCGCCCACCCGCCGCCCGTAGGGCGACGAGGCCTCACTCAGCTCGTCGTCAACACTCATTACCGGCGTCTCCCACCTCATTTTGTGCCAGCCGCCACGCTAGACGTCACTCAGCGCAGGTTCAACCACACCACGCGTTCAAAACAGATCGAATTGGCCGATCCATGGGGTTTACACTGTCAGCGAGGCCCCAGCAGACCGGAGCGGAGGCCGGCCAGCACCCCCGCCGCCACCACGGCCGCCGTCTCGGCCCGCAGGATGTGGCCCGGTAGTGCGACGGCGGGGGCCAGCGCCCGCTCGGCCGGGCTGAAGCCACCCTCCGGCCCCACCACCAGGGCGGAAAGGGCGGCGGTGGGCGGCAGCCCGTCGGGGTCGGCCAGGGCCAGACCGGGGCCCTCGTCGCCCGCCGGGCCGGCCCGCCCGGCCAGGAACCGGGCCAGATCGGTGACCGGGGCCACCGTGGGCAGGTGGAGTCGCCGGCACTGCAGGCAGGCCTCCCGGGCCGCCCCCACCATCCGCTCGTGGTTCCGGGCGGCCCGGGGACCGTCCCAGCGCACCACCGAGCGCTCCGACACGAGCGGCACGATCTCGTCGATCCCCAGCTCGGTGAGCTTCTGCACGTACCACTCGGGGCCCTCGCCCTTCACCGGCACGAAGCCCACGCACAGCGACGGGGCCGGGGCCGGCTCCACCGCCACCGGGCCCACCGGCTCGGGCTCGGCCCCGAAGCGGGCCTCGCACCAGCCGCCCCGGCCGTCGGCCAGCGTCACCGGCTGACCCGGGGCCAGGCGCAGCACCCGGCTGAAATGGTGGGCGTCGGCGGCGCTCAGGCGAGGGACCGCCAGGTCGTCGACCAGTACCAGGGGGCGGCGCCGCAGCTCGGCGGCGGTGGCCCGGTCCAATCCGGAGCCGCCCGTCAGGAGAAGCGCGAACGGAGACGGCCGAGGAAGCCGTCGTCGCCCGGCTCCTTCACGTCCTCCTGGCGCTCCTTGGCCAGCTGGCGCAGCAGCTCCTCCTGCTCGGCGGTGAGATCGGTGGGGGTGTCGACCACCACCGTCAGCAGCATGTCGCCCCGACCCCGACCCCGCAGGCGGGGCACGCCCTTGTCCTTGAACCGGAACCGCTTGCCGGTGTGGACACCGGCCTGGAGATCGATGGGCACCACACCGTCGATGGTGGCGAACTCGAGCCGTGCCCCCAGCGCGGCCTGGGTCATGGCCACGTGGAGCTCGGCCAACAGGTCGTCGCCGTTTCGGGTGAACACCGGGTGCGGCTCCACCTGCACGTGCACGTAGAGGTCGCCGGCGCCGCCGCCTCGGGGGCCCACCGCGCCCCGTCCGGTGAGCCGGAGGGGTGACCCCTCCCCCACCCCGGCCGGGATGTTGACGGTGTAGGTGCGTTCCTCCACCCGGCGGCCCTCGCCGGCGCAGTCGTCGCACGGGCTCTCGATCATCACGCCCTCGCCGGCGCAGCGGGGGCAACTGGAGGTGGTGACCATCTGGCCCAGGATCGACTGGCGGACCTGGCGGACCTGGCCCGTGCCGCCGCACATGTCGCAGCGGGAGATGTCGGACCCCGGTCGGGCGCCGGTGGCCTCGCAGGTGTCGCAGGGCACGGCGGTGCGGACCGTCACCGGCTTCTCCACCCCGCTGACGGCCTCCTCCAGCGTCAGGCGGGCCACGACCTCCAGGTCGACGCCCCGCTTGGGGCCGCTATCGGCCCGGGAGGAGCCGGCGTTGAAGAAGGCGTCGAACAGGTCGCCCAGGCCGGTGGCGGCGAAGGGATCGAACCCGCCGCCCCCACCCCCCGAGCCCGACGTGCCGAAGCGGTCGTAGCGGGCCCGCTTCTGGGGATCGCTCAACACCTCGTAGGCCTCGGCCACCTGCTTGAAGCGGGCCTCGGCGGCGGCGTCGCCGGGGTTGGCATCGGGATGCAACTCCCGCGCCAACTTCCGGTAGGCCTTCTTGATCTCTTCCTGGCTGGCCGTCCGGCTCACGCCGAGGCGGTCGTAGAAGTCGTCCATCGGTGGTCCTTGCCCCGTCCCTCTCAGCCGCCGCTCAACCGGTTGCCCAGCTGGTGGCTCACGGCGGCCACAGCCGACAGCGCCTGCTGGTAGTTCATCCTCGTGGGGCCGAGCACGGCGATCGTGCCGGCATGCTCCCCGTCGATCTCGTACGGTCGGACCACCAGGCTGCAGTCCGACAGTGGATCCACCCCGGTCTCCGAGCCGATGGCCACCGTGAGGCCCCGGTCGAGCACGTCGGCCAGCAGGGTGGCCACCACCAGCTGCTGCTCCAGGATCGTGAGCACCTTGCCCACCGACTCCACGGCGGCGAAGGCGTTCACCACCCGCGACGCGCCGTCCACGTACACCCGCCCCGGGTCCGATCCCGACAGGACGGCCAGGTGGGCGGCGTCGGCCAGCCGGTCGGCGTCGTGCCGGCTCGATCGGCCGAGCGGCCGGGAGGCCGACAGGGGCCGCCCCTCGAACGCCCCCCGCAGCAGGGAGCCGGCCTCGGCCAGGTCCTCCTCGCTCAGGGCGCGGTCGAGCTCGATCGTGTGCTTCATCAGGTGCCCGTTGGCCATGACCATCACGGCCAGCACCAACCGCTCCGATAGCCCGACGAGCTGCACCGAGCGCACGTCGACCGCCTCGTCGGTGTCGTCCACCACCACGGCGGCGTAGTGCGTGAGGTTGGCCAGCAGGCCGGCCGTGTCCCGCATGATGCCCTCGATCTCACCCTTGAGCTGGCCGAAGAACTCCGACACCTTGCGCGAGTCCATCGTGGGAAGCTCGGTCTGGCTGAGGTGATGGTCGACGAAGTAGCGATAGCCCTTCTCGGTGGGCACCCGACCAGCGCTGGTGTGGGGCTGGATCAGGTACCCCTCGCTCTCCAGTACGGCCATGTCGTTGCGTACCGTAGCCGGCGACACCCGCACATCGGCGGCCGCCACCACAGCGGCCGAGCCGACCGGTTGGGCCGTGTCGATGTATTCCTCGATTACCGCCTTGAGTATGGCGGCCTTGCGTTCGTCGAGCATCGCGATCCTGGTCGTCTCCTGGGTGACAGCCTAGTCCATTCCGGGTCAGGCCCTTGTAGCCGTTGTGATCGCCTCGTAGCGACGGAGTGCCTCCTTGCGCTCGGCGTCGTGCTCCACCACGGGATACGGGTAGCCCAGCGGCATCCCCTTCGGGTCGTCCCACGGGTGGTGGACGTACCGATCGGCCACGCCGGCCAGTTCCGGCACCCACCGCCGCACATAGCGACCGTCGGGGTCGAAACGCTGGGCCTGGCTCACCGGGTTGAAGATGCGGAAGTAGGGGGCGGCGTCGGTGCCGGTGCCCGCCACCCACTGCCAGCCGTGGTTGTTGTTGGCCAGATCACCGTCCACCAGGTGGCGCATGAACCACCGGGCGCCCCGGGTCCAGTCGAGGTGGAGGTCCTTGACCAGGAAGCTGGCCGTGATCAGCCGTACCCGGTTGTGCATCCAGCCGGTGGCGGCCAGCTCCCGCATACCGGCGTCGACGATGGGGTAGCCGGTGCGGCCCTCGGCCCAGGCCTCGAACCGGCCGTCGGCCTCCGGGCCTTCGTCGAGCTCCATGGCCGCCATCTTGGGCTGGTAGGCCAGCCGGGCCGTCTCGGGCCGGGCGAACAGCACGTCGGCGTAGAACTCGCGCCAGGCCAGCTGGCGGGCGTAGGCCTGGGGGCCGGGCTCAGGGCCGAGCCGGGCCAGGATCTGGCGGGGGTGGATCGTGCCCCAGCGGAGGTGGACCGAGAGCCGGGACGTGCCGGGCTCGGCCGGGAAGTCCCGGTGGTCTTTGTAGCCCTGCACCGGCCCGGCCAGGAAGGCGTCGAGCTGGTCGAGGGCGGCCTCGGGCCCGGCGGTGGCCGGGGTCCAGTGGGGCTCCTCCCCGCCGGCGCCACCCCGACCGGCGGAGTCGGCGGCGATCGAGGCCGGATCGGCGAGGGGGTGGCCGGCGGCGTCGGGCGCCAGCCAGGTCACGGCGGGGGTGGAGGTGGGGGCGTCCCAGCCCTGGGCCTGCCACGCCTTGTGGAACGGGGTGAACACCTGGAACGGAGTACCGCCGCCGGTGTGCAGGGTGCCCGGGGCCACGGCGTAGGGCGTGTCGACGGTCTCCAGCCGACGACCGTCGGCGGCCAGGGCGGCGGCCACCGCCTCGTCCCGGCGCCGGCCGTAGGGCCCGAAATCGGCGGTGACGACCACCGCTTCGGCGTCAACGGCGGCCGCCACCTCCGGCACCACCTGGGCCGGATCGCCGGCCACGAGGGCCACCTGAGCGCCGGTCAGCTCCTGCAGGGCGCCGAGGGCGGCGGCCAGGAACCGGCGGCGGGGCGGGCCGGCCGGCTCCAGCAGAGCGGGGTCGAGCACGTAGAGGGCCAGCACCGGGCCGCCCGAGCGGGCAGCGGCGGCCAGTGCCGGATGGTCGTCGAGCCGCAGATCGCGGCGGAACCAGCAGACGGTGGGGCGGGTCACGGCCGCAGTGTGCCAGCTCCGCCCGACCGAAGGCCCAACCAGGAGCCGGTTCGCCGAAGGCGAACCTGAAGCAACCCGAAGGGTTGCCCTAGTCGTCGAGGCGGAGGGCGCGGATGAAGGTGTCGGGCGGGATCTCCACCCGGCCGATCGACTTCATCCGCTTCTTGCCTTCCTTCTGCTTCTTGAGCAGCTTGTTCTTCCGGGTGATGTCGCCGCCGTAGAGCTTCTCGGTCACGTCCTTGCGGAAGGCCCGCACGGTCTCCCGAGCGATGATCCGGCCGCCGATGGCGGCCTGGATCGGCACCTCGAACTGCTGGCGGGGGATGATCGACTTCAGCTTCTCGGTGGTGCGCCGCCCGTACTCGAAGGCGTTGTCCCGGTGCACGATGGTGGAGAAGGCGTCGACCTGCTCCCCGTTGAACAGCAGGTCCACCCGCACCAGGTCGCCCTGGCGGTACTCGCCGGGCTCGTAGTCCAGGCTGGCGTAGCCCTGGCTGCGGCTCTTCAGCTGGTCGAAGAAGTCGACCACCACGTCGGCCAGGGGCAGGTCGTACACCAGCTCGAGGCGCTCGGGCGACAGGTACTCCATCTTCACCATCTGGCCCCGCCGCTTCTGGCACAGCTCCATCAGGGTGCCGGTGTAGCTCGACGGGGTGATCATCGAGGCCCGGACGTAGGGCTCCTCGATGCGGCGCCAGTCTCCCGAGGGGGGTAGGACGGAGGGATTGTCGATCACCCGCTCTTCCCCGCCGTTCATCGTGATCCGGTACTTCACCGAGGGGCTGGTGGCGATCAGGTTCAGGTCGAACTCGCGCTCCAGGCGCTCCCGCACGATCTCCATGTGGAGCAGGCCGAGGAAGCCGCAGCGGAACCCGAAGCCGAGCGCGGTGGACGTCTCGGGCTCGAAGGTGAAGCTGCCGTCGTCGAGGCGGAGCTTGTCGAGCGCGTCGCGGAAATCCTCGTAGTCGTCGCCGTCGACCGGGTACAGGCCGCAGAACACCATCGGCTGGGGTTCCCGGTACCCCTCCAACGGGGTCTGCGCCGGGCGGGACGCCACCGTGATCGTCTCACCGGCCCGGGCCTGGCGGACGTCCTTGATGCCGGAGATGAGATAGCCCACCTCCCCCGCACCAAGCGACTTCACCGGCGTGGGGGACGGGGTGCGCACACCGATCTCGTCGGCGTCGTACGTCGTGCCGGCCTGCATGAACAGGATCTTGTCGCCGGAGCGGAGCCGGCCGTTGACCACCCGGATGCTGGAGATCACGCCCCGGTAGGTGTCGAAGTGACTGTCGAAGATCAGGGCCTGAAGGGGGGCGTCCTCGACGCCGGCGGGGGCCGGGATCCGGTCGATCACGGCCTTGAGCAGGTCTTCGACACCCTGTCCGGTCTTGGCCGAGATGGGCAGGATCTCCGCCGCCGGGATGCCGAGCACCTGCTCGATCTCGGCCGCGTAACGGTCGGGGTCGGCCGCCGGGAGGTCGATCTTGTTGAGGGCGGCCACGATCTCCAGGTCGCTCTCCAGAGCCAGGTAGGTGTTGGCCAGTGTCTGGGCCTCGATGCCCTGGGCGGCGTCGACCACCAGGATCACGCCCTCGCAGGCGGCCAGCGATCGGCTCACCTCGTAGCCGAAGTCCACGTGGCCCGGAGTGTCGATCAGGTTGATGACGTAGCCCTGGTACTCGAGCTTCACGCTCTGGAGCTTGATCGTGATGCCCCGCTCGCGTTCGAGGTCCATCGAGTCGAGGTACTGGTCGCGCATGTCCCGGGCCTCGACGGCGCCGCACAGCTCGAGCAGGCGATCGGCCAGCGTCGACTTGCCGTGGTCGATGTGGGCGATGATGGCGATGTTGCGTATGCGTGAGGGGTCGACCGGAAGCATTGTCCTTCCAACCTACCGGGACCTGCGGCCTGGTGGGTGGGCCCGGGCCGTCAGGCCGCTATCCTCAACAGGTCCTTCGCTAGCCGTTTTGAGGAATCCTTCGTGGCCAACATCAAGAGCCAGATCAAGCGCAACCGCCAGAACGAGAAGCGTCGTCTGCGCAATCGGGCTGTACGGGCCGAGCTCGGCACCCGGCAGAAGGCGGCGGTGGCAGCGGTCGGCACCGAGACCGAGGCCGACGCTCTGCGTCTCGCCATCAAGAAGATCGACAAGGCGGCCACCAAGGGTGTGCTGCACAGGAACCAGGCCGCTCGCAAGAAGAGCCGGCTGATGGCCCGGGTCCGGGCTCTGGCCACCGCCGAGGGCTGATCGCCGCGCGACCCGGCCCGCGGGCCGGCGAGCCGCTTCCCGTCCCGGTCAGGGGTTCGCCGTAGGCGAACGTGTTCGCCTACGGCGAACCCGAGGAACCCGAAGGGTTCACTTGACCGGGACGATGCGCGTCAGGAAGTCGATGACGGCGGTGGCGAAAATGTCGTTGCGGTCGCCGGCCACCATATGGGCGGCGTCGGTGACGTTCACGTACTCGGCGTGGGGCACGAGGGCCAGGAAGGCCTGGGCCCCCGCCTCGTCGAGCACGTCCGACAACCCGCCCCGTACCAGCAGGGTGGGCACCGTGAGGTTGCGGGAGCAGTCCTCCATGTGACGGGTGCGGGCCCGCATCTCCTCGGGGGTGATACTGCGGCGACGGAACCGGGGGTCCCAGTGCCAGCGGTACTTGCCGTCGGGGGCGAGGCGGATGTTCTTGGCCAGCCCGTCGAGGTTGCGGGGCCGTTTGCGGTGGGGCTGGTAGTTGGCGATGGCCTCAGCGACCTCTTCCAACGAGTCGAAGCCGTCGGGCTTCTGGCCCATGAACTCGCCGATCTTCTTCGTGCCCTCGGGCCGGATGCGGGGGGCGATGTCGACCAGCACCAGGCCCCCGCCCTCCAACCGGCCCTCGCCCAGTGCGGCCAGGCTGGTGTTGCCCCCCATGGACGCACCCACCAGCACCGGCGGGGCGGCCGGGGCGAGATGCTCCACCACCCGGATCAGATCGTCGACCATGGCGCTGCGGTCGTAGTTGCCGTCGGCCGCCCATTCGGAGTCTCCGTGGCCCCGGGCGTCGAACGCGACGGCGTGGTAACCGGACAGGCCGAGGGTCTCGCCCGTCCCCCGCCAGGCGTGACGGGTTTGGCCGCCGCCGTGCTGCAGGATGATCAGGGGGCCGTTCGGGTCGCCCCACGAGTCGGCGGCCAGGCGCACGCCGGCGCCGTCCCAGTAGTGCATCGGGTCCGGTGCCCCCGGCAGACGTGCTCCAGCGCTCACCCGCCCGACCCTAGTGCGGAACCGGCGGCCGTACCGATCTGACGGCCTCAGCGGCTGAGGCGGGCCAGGCGGGCGACGAGGACCTCGAGGGTGGTGTGGTCGGGCACGGCGCTGGCCCCCCGCACGTCGAGATCGGCCTGGGCCAGCAGGCCGACCACCGATGCCAGCCGTTCCGACCCGAGCCGTCGTGACAGGGTCAGCGCCTTGCGGGCCGGGAACGTGGACCCGGTGAGGCCGAGGTGGGCGGCGGCCGAGCGCTCGTCGCCCACGGGGGCCCCGTCGAGGCCGAGGGCCCGCTGGTAGTGACCGTGCAACGTGGCCAGCACCTGCAGAGCGTGGCGGCTGCCGCCCTGGGTCATGCGCTGGAGCTTGTCGAGCGCACCGGGTATGTCGCCCGAATCGATGGCGTCGGTCAGATCCCACGGCGGCACGTCGGACGCCGGGCCCAGGAACGGCTCGACGTCGGACGCCGTCAGGCGGGCGCCGTCGCCGAAGGTGGAGTGGAGGATGGCCAGCAGCGGCTCGGCCCGGCCAACGTCGTCGCCCAGCTGCTCGGTGATCAGGTTCTTGGCTGCGGCATCGAGCTTGACCGGCGCCGTGCTGAGCCGCTCGGCCAGGAGCCCCTTGCGCCCGGCCCCGGAGGGGGCGGCGTCGATCTCCTCGGCCCCCGCCGTCTTCACCGCGTCCTTCAGCGACTTGGGCATCGCCCCCAGCCGGGCCGAGGCGGCGCCCCGCTCCCACACCAGCACGAGGTCGTTGTCGGGCAGGGGGTCGGCCATCAGCGCCACCAGGGGCGCCACCTGATCAGCGCGGGTGAACAGGCCGAGGTTGCGGCCGATCACCACCCGGCGGCTGGTGAGGAACGGCGGAGTATGGGCGGCGTTGACCAGCGGCGTGAGGTCGGGCTCACCGCCCTCGGCGCTGTACTGGGCCTCCGCCACCTCCTCCACCATCAGCGAGCGATCGCCCTCGCCCACCAACTCGTTGACCACCCGCCGCAGAGCCTGGGCCACCAGGGTGGCGTCGTCCCCCTTGATCACGAGCATCACCATCGATCGGAACCTACCCGCCGCCGGTGACGGTGAGACGGCTGCCATCGGGGGCCACGGTGAGCAGGCCGGCCGCCGTGGGGAGGCGGAGCGGCTGGCCCACCGTCCTCGCTCCCCGGATGCGGTGCCGGGGCGGGGCCAGCACCGCGCCAGCGGCGCTGACGTCGGTCACCCCGGCCACGGCGTCGGCCGCCCGGGCGCCGCCCCGGGTGGCGATCACCACGTCGATCCGGCCGATCCGGTGAGCCAGCAGGGCGTCGAGCAGGTCGTCACCGGCGTCCGGGCCGAGCACCAGCACCGAGGGCCGGCCCGCCCCACCCGGTACCCACCAGCCGTCGCCGGCCAGCGCCGTGGGGTGGCCGGGCGGGTGGGGCACGGCGGTTGCCCCCACCACCACCGCCGCCGTCAACGCCGCGGCCACCACCACGGGTACCGCTGTCACCACGAGCCGGCCGGGCTCGATGGCACCAGCGGTGACAATCCAACGCCTGGTGCCACGGCTGGCCACGGATCGGGCCCCGACGGCCACCGCCACCAGGGCGACGACAGCCACTCCGTGCCTCGCGTCGAGCAGCGGCAACGGCAGGCGGGTGGCCCAGCCGGCCACCGCGTCGAGCCACCACACGAGGGCGGCGGCCGGGGCCTGGACGGCGACCCCCGCCGGATGGGGCAGCGCGCCGGCCACCACCCCGACCGACAGGCCCCAGGTCATCACCGCCCCGGCGGCCCAGCCCGCCAGGAGGTTGGCCGGAACCGACGCCAGCGACACCGGCCCGAAGCGGCCCACCAGCAGTGGTGCCACGGCCAGCTGGGCGGCCAGGGTGATGGCCAACGCCTCGGCCACCGGCGCCGGGCCGGGAATGCGGGCGGCCAGGGCCGGGCCCAGCAGGAGGATCCCGGCCGACGCCGCCACCGAGAGCTGGAACCCCACCGAGTAGACGAGGAACGGGTCGACCAACACGAGCCCGGCCACCGCCAGGGCCAGGAGGCGGCGACCGCTCTGGGGCCGCCCCGTGGTGGCCGCCCAGGCGGCCAATCCGGCGGTCGCCGTGGCCCGCAGCACCGACGGCTCGGCCCGGGTGGCGGCGGCGAATCCGGCCAGCAGCACCACGGTGAGGGCGAAGCGGCTCCGGCGGCCGGCGGCCAGGAGCAGCGGGCGGGCCACGGCCAGCAGGAAGGCCACGTTCTGGCCCGACACGGCGAGCAGGTGGGACAACCCGGCGGCCCGGAACCGGGCCCGCTGGCCGGCCGGTTGCAGCCGGTCGTCGCCGATGACGAGGCCCAGGTACAGGGGCCGCCGCCCCTCGGGCAGGAGGTCGGCCCCGGCCACCACCGCCCGGCGGGCCCGTTCCACCAGGGCCCGGGGGCCGCCCGGGTGGCGGGGCGGACCTACCTCGGCCACCGCCAGCCGGCCCACGAGGTGGCGGGCCCGGGCCCAGTCGTCGCCGGCCAGCGGCGTGAGGCGACCCGATACCGGTACCCGGTCGCCGGCGGTCAACCGGGACAACCCGGCCCCGGCCGAGCCGTAGGCCCAGGCGTCGAGCCGGCGGCCGTCGGCCAGACGCACCTCGGCGTGCCAACCGGCTCCCGACGGCGCCGGGTCGGTGATGAGGGCGACGGTGGCCGCCAGCGGGCCACCATCCACCGGCCGGTAGGCCGCCTCCGAGGCGGCGCCCCGGGCCGCGCCGCAGGCCAGGGCGGCGGCCAGCACCAGCGCCGGACGCCGGGCGGCCAGACCCGTTGCCGCCAGCGCCACGCCTGCCAGGAGCGGCACCGGTACGGCCAGACGGGCTCCGGCCCATACCAGGCCCGACAGCAGCAGCACCTGCCAGTCGGCGAGGTGGCGCTCCGCTCCCCGGCCCTCCCGCTCGTCCCCCTCCTCCGCCCCGCTTCCCGGGCCGGCGGCCAGCTCAGCCCGTGACACGTCGCCAAACCGTGACACGTCGTCAGATCGTGACACGGTCGGCCAGGGAGCCCAGCTTGGCCGGGCCGATGCCGGGGACGTCGAGCAGGTCGTCGATCCGCTTGAACGGCCCGTGGTCGGTGCGCCAGGTGACGATGGCGGCGGCCAGCGAGGGCCCGATGCCGGGCAGTTGCTCCAACTCCGCCGCCGTGGCCCGGTTGAGGTCGACCACCGTGGGAGCCGGCGGTGCGCCGGCCCCTCCCCCACCGGGCCCGATCGGCGCCGGGCTGACGGGGCTCGGCACCGTCTCACCCTGGTGGGGTACCCGAACCTGCACGCCGTCGCCCAGCGGGGCAGCCAGGTTGAGCTGATCGAGGTCGGCGTCGTCGGCCACCCCGCCCGCCGCATCGATGGCGTCGACCACCCGGGCTCCGGCCGCCAGATGCACGATCCCGGGCCGGGTCACGGCGCCGGCCACGTGCACGATCAGGTCGGGCGGCGGCGCTGCCCCGGTGCCGGGCGAGGCGGTCCCGGGCCCGGCGCCTCCCGGCCCGGGGCTGACGGCCTCCGGCCCCCCCAGCTGATCGGCCCCGCTCCCCGGCCCGCCGCCTCCGACGCCGCCGGTGGCCAGCGGCCCCGGGGCGGGCGCCGGAGCGGAGGCGAACGGGATCGCCCCGTCGATCGGGCCGGCCGAGGACGCTCGACCGAACCACCAGCCGAGGGCGACGATCACAGCCACGGTCACTCCGGCCCCGAGCAGGACCCGGGGCCGGTCCCGCCACGAGACGGCCAGGTCGAAGGAGCGCAGCAGACGCTCCATGAGGGGGATCCGGTCCCACGGGTCGCGGCCCGGGTCAGGCCCGATGGCGGGGGGCTTGTGCGCAGTAGCGGCAGCCGTCATGGTCGCCGTCCTTCCAAACCGGCCGGCCACAGCGACGTGACCGGGAACTCGGGTTCAGGGGGAAGGAGGGGGCGACTGACGCGTCACCCGCTGAGCCGAAGCCTGGGTGTCCCCTTCGGGACCTCGAGATTTCGCCTGCGAGCGAAACTCTAGCGGCGGCCGGTCACGTCAGAACAGGCGGGCGGACAGCTTCTTGCGCCAGGCGGTGGCCTCGGCCGGATCACCCAGCGCCAGCTCCTCCAGCAGGGTGACGAATTCCTGGCGGGCCTCGTCGTCCGCCTTCACCTCGTCGATCAGCTCGGTGAGCCGGGCCTCGATACGGGCCCGCTCACCCGTGGGCAGGGCGGCGTTGCGGGCCGCCTCGGCCACGGCCGCGATGTCTTCGTCTTCGGGGAAGGGGGCAAGCACCTCGAGGGCCTCGGAGGCCCGGTCGGTCTGGATCAGCAGCACGGCCAGCGACAGGGCGGCCAGCTTCGACTGGGGGTCTATCTCCACCGCTCGGCGCAGCGAGGCCTCGTCGCCCGCCTGCACCAGCTGATCCACCTCGGAGCCCACGTCGTCGGCGATCAGCTTGTTCACGAAGGCCCGGATCTGGGGCTCGGGCTGGGCCCCGACGAACCCGTCGACCACCTGCCCCTGATACAGGGCGTAGACGGCCGGGATCGACTGCACGCGGAAGGCGGCCGACGCCTGAGGGTTCTCGTCGACGTTGATCTTGGCCAACACCACCCGGCCGTTCGTCTCGTCGACGACCTTCTCGATGATCGGCCCCAGGGTCTTGCACGGGCCACACCAGGGAGCCCACAGATCGACCACCACTGGTGTGGTCATGGACCGGTTCAAGATCTCGGTCTCGAAGCTGGCGTCAGTCACATCGATCATCATCGAATTCCACGCTAGCGGGCTGGGTCGGAGGCCACGTACCCGCTACGGTCGCGGCGTCGGGACCAGGCACGGCCGTGCCGGTCCGAGGACCCGGTCGAGGAGGCTGCGATGAAGGTTGACGGTGGGTTCGGTTACGGGGGCGGCCTGGAATCGGTGGTCGCCTCGGCCAAGGAACAGGAGGCCGCCGGCTACGACGGCTACTGGACGGCTGAGACGGCCCACGACCCCTTCCTCCCCCTCCTGCTGGCGGCCGAGCACACCACCACGCTCGAGCTCGGCACCTCGATCGCGGTGGCCTTCGCCCGCAGCCCGATGACGCTGGCCAACACCGCCTGGGATCTCCAGGCCTACTCGGGCCGTTTCATCCTCGGCCTCGGCTCCCAGATCAAGCCCCACATCACCAAGCGGTTCTCGATGCCGTGGTCGCAGCCGGCGGCCCGGATGCGGGAGATGGTGCTGGCCATCCGGGCCATCTGGGACTCGTGGAGCAACGGCACCAAGCTCGACTTCCGGGGCGACTTCTACCAGCACACGCTGATGACGCCGTTCTTCGATCCCGGCCCCAACCCCCACGGCGACGCCAAGATCTTCCTCGCCGGGGTGGGCCCGCTGATGACCGAGGTGGCGGGCGAGGTGGCCGACGGCTTCATCTGCCACGGCTTCACCACCGAGCGGTTCCTGCGGGAGGTCACGATCCCGGCCCTGGCCGCCGGGCGGGCCAAGGCGGGCAAGACCATGGAGGGCTTCGAGATCGTGGGCCCGTCGTTCGTCGTGACCGGCAACAACGAGGGCGAGATCGCCAACGCGGCCAAGGCCACCAAGCAGCAGATCTCGTTCTACGGGTCCACCCCCGCCTACCGCCCGGTGCTCGACCTGCACGGCTGGGGCGGCCTCCAGGACGAGCTCAACGCCATGTCCAAGCAGGGCCGGTGGGAGGAGATGGGCACGTTGGTGGACGAGGAGGTGCTCAACACCTTCGCCGTGGTGGGCGAGCCGGAGCACATCGGGGCCGAACTCAACCGCCGCTACGGCGACTGCATCCAGCGGCTCAGCTTCTACGCCCCCTACAAGGCCGACCCCGACCGCTGGCGCAAGGTCATGGCCGATCTGAAGTCGGCCTGAGACCGTCGTTCTGCGCGACGGCAGGTTACGGGGCGGGGCGGCTCAGGCCGGCTGGAGACCGTCGGTCTCGTACTGCTGGCGGCACAGCGCCCGCTGCAGCTTGCCCGAGCTGGTCTTGGGCAGGCTGCCGGGTTGGACCAGCACCACGTCGTGGCAGGGCACGCCCACCGTGGTCACCGACTGCCGGGCGATCTCGCTCCGCACCCGGTCGAGGTCGTCGGCCCGGCTCTCGGCCACCACCACCAGCCGCTCCTTGTTGTTGCGGCCCTTCACCCCGAACACGATCACGTTGCCGGCCCGGACCCCGTCGACCCCGGCCACGGCCCGCTCGACGTCCTGGGGGTACACGTTGCGGCCGCCCACGATGATGAGGTCCTTGATCCGACCGCACATGACCATCTCACCGTCGGTGAGGTAGGCCAGATCGCCGGTGCGGAGCCAGCCGTCGACCAGGCTCTCGGCGTCGGCATCGGGCCGGTGGTAGTAGCCCGACATCACCGAGGTGCCGGCGATCTGCAGTTCGCCCACCTCCCGCTCGCCCAGCACGGCGCCCGACGTGGGATCGACGATACGGAAGCGCAGCCCGGGCACGGGGCGGCCCAGCTTCACGATCTCCCGGGCGTTGGGGTGGTCGGCCGGCACCGGGACGGCCCGCTGGTCCTGCTCCAGCATCGAGGCGTCGATCGTGTCGGTGTGCATGCCCGACAGGGGTTCGGGGAAGCTGCCGGCGATGGCCACCTCGGCCATGCCGAACGCGGGGAACACGGCACCGGGCCGCAGGCCGTGGCGGGCGCCGGCCTCGACGAAGGCCCGCACCGACGCCGGGTCCACCGGCTCGGCTCCGTTGAGGGCGATGCGCAACGACGACAGGTCGAGCGTTTCCTTGGCCGTGCGCAGGGCCCGGGTGGCCAACACGTAGCTGAAATTGGGCCCGGCGGTGGCCGTGCCGCCGTAGGTGGAGATCCACTCCATCCAGCGGGCCGGGGCGGCCAGGAAGTCCTGGGGGGCGCCCAGCACCAGGTCGATGCCGGCGCTCATGGGCAGGATGCAGAAGCCCACGAGGCCCATGTCGTGGTAGAGGGGCAGCCAGGAGACCATCACGTCGGTCTCCACGTCGACGTTCGCCGCCTCCAGGATGGCGTCGAGGTTGGCCGCCATCACCGAGTTGGGCAGCATCACGCCTTTGGGCTCGGAGGTGGAGCCGCTGGTGAACTGGAGGACGAACAGGTCGTCCTCGTGATAGTGGGGCTGGATGAAGGCGTCGGGCCCGATGCCGGCGGCGGCCTCGGCCACCTCGGCCAGCGACCAGATCGGCGGGTCGTCGGGCGCCGGCTCCACGAACGGGGCGAAGTCGGGATCGATCAGCACGGCCACGCAGTCGGCGGCGTGGATGCGGGCCTTGGTGACGGCCGTGAACTCCTCCAGTGAGCCGAGCCGCATGGGCAGGGGAAGCACCACCGGCGTGGCGCCGGTGAGCCACACCGCCTGGAGCGAGGTGACGAGCAGCGGCGTGGTGGGGCCGAGCACGGCCACGTGCTCACCCTGGCTGACGCCCCGGGCCTGGAGCGCCCCGGCCATGGCCCTGGCGTTCTCGTGGAGCTCGCCCCACGTCATCGTCTCCGGCTCCGGTCCGGTGACGAAGGTGATCCGCCCATCGCCCTTGGCCGCGTGCTCGATTCGGCTGACAATGGTCCGCATTGTTGTTGAGACCCGTCAGGGGACGGAAAGGTTACGCAGTGGACCAACACCAGAGCCTCGACGACCGGCTCGATCCGGCCACCCGGATCAGCGCCTACTTCGCCGCCTGCAGCACCGGTACGGCCGACGACATCGCCGCCCACTTCACCGATGACGCCGTGATATGGGACACCAACCTGGCCCCCTGCCGGGGCCGCCACGCCATCGGCGCCATGTGGGTGAAGGTCCGCCAGCGCTGGGGTGGCGCAGTGTGGACCGTCGACACCGCGGTCACCGACGGGACCACCGCCGCCATCGAATGGACGATGACGGGCCACGATCCCCGGCGGGAGCAGCTCCCCTTCGCCTTCCACGGGTCCGAGCACTACGCCTTCCGGGACTCGCTGATCGCCGAGATCCGCCAGTACTGGACGTTCGACCCTGACCGCCTCGACACCGGTCTGGTGGACTGGGACTACGACCTACCCCGGCAGTGACGCCTGACATAACGATGGCGCGTACCGAGCGGGCGCGGGAGAGTGACGGCATGCGCAAGGAACAGGTCCTGTTGCCGCTGGTGCGGGGAGTGGTGCACCGGCCCCGACTGGCATCCGCCTTCTTCCGCTTCGACCGGTGGGGCAACCCCTTCACCGAGGCGATCTTCCGGGACCCCTACCCCTCGTACCACAAGATCCGGGCCGACGGCCCCGTGGTGTACCGGGGCCTGTACCAACAATGGTTCGTGAGCGGCTACGACGAGGTGCGCGAGGTGCTGGCCTCCGACCAGGTCGACGTGGGCACCCAGATCGACGTCCTGCTCGATGTGCGCCCCTACACCGGGCTGAGCGAGCAGGCGGCGTGGCTGTTCCGCCACTTCCTGCTGATGCTCGACCCGCCCGACCACGGGCGGCTCCGCAGCCTGGTGGCCAAGGCCTTCACCCCCCGCCGGGTGGCCAATCTGGAGGGCCGCATCCGCTCTCTGGCCACCAAGGAGCTGGACCGGCTGGCCGCATCGGGCGAGGGCACGTGGGAGATGGTCGAGGGGTTCAACCTCCCCCTCCCGATACACGTGATCGCCGACCTGCTCGGCCTGCCCCCCGACCGTTGGCACTGGGCCCGCCACAACATCCACCGGCTGGTCCAGCTGCTCGATCCCTTCGAGAACTTCGATCCGGCCGACGTGAACGAGGCGGCAGCCGAGGCCTGGGAGGTGTGGGGCGCCCTGGCCGACGAGCGCCGGGCCGACCCCACCGACGACCTGCTCACCGCCCTGGTGGAGGTGGAGCAGGACGGCGACCGTCTGAGCCGGGACGAGCTGGTGGTGATGGCCACGTTCCTCATGGGGGCCGGCTTCGAGACCACGGCCAGCCTGCTGGGCAACGCCACCGTGGCCCTGGCCGCCCATCCCGACCAGCGGGACCTGCTGCGCCGTTCCCCCGACCTGTGGCCCAACGCGGTGGAGGAGCTGATCCGCTACGACACCTCGGTGCGGCGCGACCCCCGCCACACCAACGCCCCGCTGACCGTGGGCGGGGTGACGATCCCGGCCGGGTCCAACGTGCTGCTGATGCTGGACGCCGCCAACCACGACCCCCGCCACTACGACGACCCCGACGCCCTCCGCCTCGACCGGATCGACCCCCGGCCGATCTCGTTCGGCTACGGCATCCACCACTGCCTGGGGGCCAACCTGGCCCGCCTGGAGCTGAAGGTAGGCCTCCAGTGCCTCCTGGAGGCGGCCGGCGACTACACCGTGGATGCCGACGCCGTTGTCTGGAAGCGGTCGGCCACCCTGCGCGGTCCGTCCCGCCTCCCCCTGCGCCCCGGCACCTGATCACGGGCGCCCGGTCGCCCACCCCGCCGCTGATCAGGGGCGCCCGGTCGCCAACCCGATCTACGATCCCGTGATGGCAACCTACGTTCTCGTACACGGCGCCTGGAGCGGGGCCCATGGCTTCCGCTCCACCCGCCGGCTCCTGCAGGCCCAGGGTCACGAGGTGACCACCCCCAGCCTCACCGGCATCGGTGAGCGGTCCCACCTCACCAGCCCCCAGGTCGATCTCACCACCCATATCGCCGATGTGGTGAACCACGTGCTGTACGAGGACCTCACCGACATCGTGCTGCTCGGCTTCTCCTACGGCGGGTTCGTGGTCACCGGTGCCCTGGAGCACATCGCCGACCGGGTGGGCCAGCTCGTCTACCTCGACGCCTTCGTGCCGGCCGACGGCCAGACGGTGAGCGATCTCACCGGCCTCCCCGGCCGCCGCATCGGCCTCGGGCTCGACTGGCTGATCCCGCCCCGGCCCCGGGAGTTCGAGGACCCGGCCGAGGCCGAGTTCGCCAACCCCCGCCGGGTCCCCCACCCCGTGGGTTGCTTCACCGAACCGGTACGGCTGGCCAAGCCGTTGGAAGACTTCGGCTTCCCCCTCACCTACGTCAAGGCCACCGGCGAGCCCCGGCCCGACGCCAGCGACGGCTTCTGGGACGCCTACGACCGGGCCCAGGCCTCGCCGGCCTGGCGCACGTTCACCGTCGATACCAACCACATGATCCCCAACAACCGCCCCGGAGAGCTGGCCGACATCCTGACCGCCTTGTAGGGGGGGACCCCACCCCGACGGCGGCCGACAGCCGGGGCGCCCGATACGGTTCGTCCTGTGGTGACGCTCAAGCTCAAGACGTCCCCCGACCCGCAGCCCGACTTCCTGGCCCTGCCGTGGTCGGAGCCGCTGGCCCGGTGGCCCGAGGAGCTGGCCGTGCGTCTCCCGACCGGGCGCCACCGCCACGTCGTCCGGTTCATCGAGTGCGAGGGCCGGTACTTCGCCTGCAAGGAGCTGACCACCCGCCTCGCCCTGCGGGAGTTCACCCTCCTCCAGCACCTCAAAGACGAGAGCCTGCCGGTGGTGGACCTGGTGGGGGTGGCCCTCGACCGGCGGGCGGCCGACGGCACCCCCCTCGACGCCGTGCTCATCACCCGCCACCTGCCCTACTCGCTCCCCTATTTCCACCTCTTCACCGGGCCCAACACCGAGGGCCTCCACACCCGGCTCATCGACGCCCTGGCCGTGCTCCTGTGCCGGCTCCATCTGGGCGGGTTCTTCTGGGGCGACTGTTCCCTGGGCAACGTGCTGTTCCGCCGGGATGTGGGGGCCCTGGCCGCCTACGTGGTCGACACCGAGACGGGCGAAGCCCACGACGCCCTCACCGACGGCCAACGCCAGCTCGACCTCGACATCGCGGCCGAGAACATCGCCGGCGGCCTGTTCGAGCTGGAGGCCATCGGCCGCCTCGGCAGCGGTGTCGACCCGGTGGAGCTCACCGAGCAGCTCCTGCGCCGGTACCGGAGCCTGTGGGACGAGCTGACCCGGATCGACGAGCTCGACCCCACCGAGCTGTGGCGGGTGCACGACCGGCTCTGCCGGCTCAACGACCTCGGGTTCGACACCGCCGAGGTGGAGCTGCGGGGCGACGAGACGAGGCGGGCCGTGCGGTTCCGCCCCGTGATCGTGGAGGAAGGCCACCACCGGCGGGAGCTGGGCCGACTGACCGGGATCGAGGCCGAGGAGAACCAGGCCCGGCGGCTGCTGTCCGACATCCGGGGCTTCTCCGCCGGGCTGGCGGCGGCCGACCGGGGCGCACCCCAGCCCGAAGCCGTTGTCGCCTACCGATGGCTGGCCGAGCGGTACCGGCCCACGGTGGGGTCGGTCCCGGCCGGGATGCGGGGACGGCTCACCGAGGCCGAGCTGTTCAACCAGATCCTCGATCACCTGTGGTTCCTGAGCGAGGCCGACGGTCGTGACGTGGGCCTACCCACCGCCACCCGCAGCTACCTGGCCCGGGTGCTGGCCGACCTACCCCAGGAGGCAGCCGTGATCGGCGACGCCGACCCCGACCCCGAGGATCCCCACGCCGGGCGGGACCCCAGGCCCCCCGCGCTCTAGGATCGGCAGGCCGGCGGGGTCCCCTGCCGGCGCCCGCACACCAAGGGGGAGGCCAGCCGTGCCCGACACGACCTCGTACACCGGTTTCGACACCACGACCGAGGAACCCGGCATCCTCGTCGTCACCTTCAACCGTCCGCAGACGCTGAACGCCGCCACCCAACCCATGAAACGCGATCTGGTGGAGGTGCTCACCCAGGCCCAGATGGACGACGGCGTGCGGGTGGTGGTCTTCACCGGCACCGGCACCGGCTTCTGGGCCGGCGACGACCTCAGCGACGGCTACAAGGACGCCCCGACCGGGGTGATGCCGCGCATCCACGGCGGCCACCACACGCCCACCGGCACCTACAACGGGCTGCGGGTGCTGTCCCAGGCCGTCAACGTGGCCGTCCGCAACCTCGACAAGCTCACGATCGCCGCCATCAACGGCTTCGCCATCCAGACCGGCTTCTCCCTCGCCCTGGCCTGCGACTTCCGCATCGCGGCCAAGGGGGCCCGGATGGGCAGCGCCACCCTCCGCTTCGGTCTCCTGCCCGACGAGGGCGGCCAGTATCTCCTGGTCCAGCACCTGGGCGTGGCCGGCGCCATGGACTTCCTGATGCGCAAGCGGATCGTCGAGGCCGAGACGGCCCACGAGCTGGGCCTGGTGAACGAGGTGGTGGAGCCCGACCGGCTCATGCCGGCGGCGCTCGACCTGGCCCGGGAGCTGGCCGACGGCCCCCAGATGGCCATGCGGATGCTGAAGCGCTCGGTCTACCTGGCGGCCGAGCAGACCTTCAGCCACGCCCTGGAGGACATCGCCGCCCGCACCGCCGTGACCGACCACCTGCCCGACGCCACCGAAGGCATGCGGGCCTTCCGGGAGAAGCGGTCCGCCACGTTCAATCAGGGCCTCGGCGGTCGAGGGACGCAGTGAGTGGCGACCTCTGGCGTCGGAGCGGGGTGGAGCTGGCCGAGCTGATCCGCAGCCGTCAGGTGACCTCCACCGAGGTCACCACCTCGGTGCTGGGCCGCATCGCCGACCTCAACCCCCGGCTCAACGCCATCGTGTTCGACCTGGCCGACCAGGCCCTGGCCCAGGCGGCCGAGGCCGACGCCGCCGTGGCCCGGGGTGACGCACTGGGCCTGCTCCACGGCGTGCCGGTGACGGTGAAGGAGAACGTCGACCTGCTGGGGACGCCCACCACCAACGGGGTGGCCGCCTTCGCCGACGTGTTCCCCCCCGACGACTCGGTGGTGGCGGCGAACCTGCGCCGGGCCGGGGCGGTGTTCGTGGGCCGCACCAACACCCCTGAGTTCTCCATGCGGGGCACCACCGACAATCCCCTGCGGGGCCGCACGTTCAACCCGTGGGACGACGAGGCGTCGGCCGGCGGTTCCTCGGGCGGGGCGGGGGCGGCGGCCGCCGCCGGCTTCGGCCCCATCCACCACGGCAACGACATCGGGGGCTCGCTGCGCTACCCGGCGTTCATGAACGGCGTGGCCACGCTCAAGCCCACCTCGTTCCGGGTGCCAACCTGGAACCCGTCGGCCACGGCCGAGCGGGGCCCGCTGTCGCTCACGATGTCGTGCCAGGGGGTGATCGCCCGCCGGGTGGCCGACGTCCGCCTCGGCACCCGGGCCCTCATCGCCCCCGACCCCCGCGACCCCAACTCCCCGCCGGTGCCGTGGGACGGCCCGGCCCTCGACGCACCCCTCACGGTGGCCGTCACCACCTTCTCGGGCGGGTTCGACATCCACCCCGGGATCGTGGGGCTGATCGAGCGGGCGGCGGCCCAGCTGGCCGACGCCGGCTACCAGGTGGTGTGGGCCGACCCGCCCCCGATCACCGAGCCGGCCTGGGCCTGGTTCGGCGCCGGCTCCACCGAGATGGAGATCTTCCTCGACCCGGCGGTGCAGGCGTACGGCAGCGACGACATCAAACAGGTGTTCCGCTGGTTCTTCGACGCCTCCCAGCCGCTCGACCGCAACGGCTACGCCCTGGCCCTGGCCGAGCGGAACCGGATGCTGCGGGAGTGGAACCTGTTCCTCCACGACCATCCGCTCGTGCTGGCCCCGTTCCTGATGACCCCGGCCTACCGCTGGGACTTCGACCTGCAGAGCTTCGATGCCTTCTCCCGCTGGCTCGACGCCGCCGTGTGGAGCTTCGGGATCAACTACCTCGGCCTCCCGGCCGGTGTGCTGGGCATGGACCTGGTGGAGGGCCTGCCGGCCGGCGTCCAGCTCATCGGGCGGCGGTGGCGGGAAGACCTGATCTGCGACGCGCTGGAGGCCGTCGAGGCCCGCAACGGCGTGCTGACCGAGCAGCTCTGGAGCCGCCAGACCGCGTGACCTACTGTGGGACGCACGGTTCGCCAGGCGCCCGGCGCCTAGCCCGACAAGAGGGGAGATCGCCGTGAAGTTCGGGATTTTCTACGAGCTGTCCGTGCCCCGCCCGTTCGAGGAGAACGAGCGGAAGGTCTACGAGAACGCGCTGGAGCAGGTGAAGCTGGCCGACGAGCTCGGCTTCGACCAGGTCTGGGCGGTGGAGCACCACTTCCTGGAGGAGTACTCGCACTGTTCGGCCCCTGAGTTGTTCCTCACCGCCTGCGCCATGATCACCAAGCGGATACGGGTAGGCCACGGCATCGTCACCTGCGTGCCTCAGTTCAACCACCCGATCCGGATCGCCGAGCGGGCGGCCGTGCTCGACATCCTGTCGGGCGGGCGCCTGGAGATGGGCACCGGCCGGTCGGCCACCTGGACCGAGCTGGGCGGCTTCCAGGCCGACCCCGACGACACCAAGAAGACGTGGGACGAGTTCGTCCACGCCATCCCGAAGATGTGGACCCAGGAGCGGTACCGCCACGAGGGCCAGTTCTTCTCCATGCCGTCGCGGGCCGTGCTGCCCAAGCCGATCCAGAAGCCCCATCCGCCGCTGTGGGTGGCGGTGTCGACCCCCGGCACGGAAGACGACGCCGCCGACCGGGGCATGGGCTGCCTCGGCGTGAACTTCACCAGCTTCGCCGAGCAGGAGCGCAAGGTGAAGGAGTACCGGCGCCGCATCCAGTGGTGCAACCCGGTGGGGGCGTTCGTGAACGACCAGCTCAACACGGTCAACTTCCTGTACTGCCACGACGACAGCGACACCGGTGTGTCGACCGGGCGGCGCATGATCGGCAAGTTCCAGTACATGGCGGGCCAGCTCGACATGGCCAAGGAGGTCTATCCCACCCGGGCCTACCTCAGCGCCGGCCTGCTGGCCGGGGCCCGGCGCCAGGCAGCCGCCCCCGGCGATCTGAAGGAGCCGCCGGAGGGCATCGCCATCGGCAACCCCGACCAGATCATCCGGGAGCTGAAGAAGTGGGAGGCCACCGGGGTCGACCGCTGCAGCTTCATGCTGAACGCGGCCGAGGACATCCCGCACGAGCAGGTGATGGAGAGCCTGCGGCTGTTCGCCACCGAGGTGATGCCCCACTTCTCCGACCAGTCGGCGGCCGACGCCACCCGGGCCGCGGCTCGGGCCGAGGCGGCCACCGGGATGGCGGCGGGTGGTGGAGCGGCCTGATGCCCTTCTTCGGCACCCTCGATCTGGCCGTCGGCCTGGCCGGCGCCCCCGTGATGACCGATCTCAGCCCCAAGACCTGGGAGCTGCCGGGAGCCGAGGTGCTCCAGGTGAGCTACGAGGTCGACGAGGCGGCGTCGCTGGCCATCACACCCTCGTCGCTCCATCCCAGCATCCCGCCCTACGCCACCTTCAGCGTGGCCCGGTACCCCGAGAGCCCGCACGGCCCGTTCCATCTGGCCTCGGTCCGGCTCATCGTGCGGGCCGGCATCCGGCCCCGGGGCCTGCTGATCGGGGCCTGGTGCGACAACGAGGCGGCTTCGGCGGCGCTGGCCGCCGGCTGGGGCTACAAGGTCACCCCGGCCGAGGTGTCCTACGTCCGTAACTACCAGGCCGTCCGGGGCACGGTGACCATCGGGGGCCGCACCGCCCTGGACGTCGCCCTGCTCGACCCCGAACCGGTCGTGGGCGCCGATCTGGAGCTGTTCGACAACCTCCACCTCACCAACGTGGAGGGCGGCGAACCGGTGATCGTGCAGGTCGATCCGAGCTACGTCCACCGAGCGGCCGATCGGGGCCGGGCCGAGCTGGCCACCTACGAGCCCGAGATCCTCGGCACCGTTGGGATCGTGCCCGTCTACCGGGTGGTGGCCGTGGCCTGTTCGGCCGACGTGGAGTTGGCAGCACCCCGCTTCGTGATCGACCCCACGAAGCCGGCCATCAGCGGCACCCGCCGCATCTGAGCAAAACGCCAACGGCCGGCCGCCCAGGGACCGAGGTCCCGGGCGGCCGGCCCTTTCGCGAGCATCCGGCGCGAGCGCCCGGCGCTTGCGCCCTCAGCGCAGCATCGAGTTCAGGTCCTGCATCGACGGAGCGAAGTAGAACGAGCCCGAGGCCGGGTTCGAGAAGTCCGTGAGCTGGTCTCGGATGCCCTTGCCGTCGGTGTTGTACATGGCGTTCATCCGCTCCCGCAGGGGGGCCTGCCGGTTGCAGAAGGCCATGAAGTAGAGGCCGACGCTGCCGTCGTGGAAGGCGTAGGGGGTGGACCGCCGGGCGATCTCGTCGCGCTTGGCGCTGCCCTCGTATCCGTTGTTGCCGTCTTCCCGCAGCTCGACGTGAGCCAGGTGGGACGTGCCGGGGATGGTGGCCGTCTTCTCGGTGGCCGGCGCCTTCTTGCGGCCGAACACGGCCTCCTGCTGGTCGACCGGCAGGGCGTTGAAGGCGGTCAGGTCGTGGATCCAGCGCTGGGCGATGGCGAAGCTGCCGCCGGCGCCCGGCTTGCCGTCGGGGATGAGCGCCACCTCGGGCTGACGGTGGGCCTCGGGGTTACCGGTGCCGTCGACGAAGCCGGTGAAGTCCCACGAGTCACGCCACACGAAGGTGGGGGTCTCGCGGGCCACCCGCATGTGGCCCTCCAGGGCGGTCCGGACGTTGAACTGGAGCTCCCAGATCATGTCCTTCTCGGTGCCGTTCCACCACAGGAGCAGCTCCTCCTGGGTGCCCTTGGCCTCCCGGCCACTGCCGTCGGCCGACACAAAGGTCTGGTAGGGCTGGAAGTCGTCGACGGCCGGCCCACCGAGATCAGCCAGCAGAGTGGGGCCGAAGAGCACGCAGAGGTTGATGTCGTGCCCCGCCGCAGCGTTCACGGCGTCACGGAGCACACCCTTGATCTTGCCGAGGTCGGCCCCCTCGACGCGGCTCAGGTGGACGTACCACTGGTTGCGTCCCATCTCGTTGAAAATCGCGGGCTGCGGTGTCGCCATCGGCTCCTCCTGGTTGAGAACGGTGTCTGGTCTTGCTGGCTACGGGGTGCACCCTAGTCGGTGGCGGGCCGGTCCGGTCCACTCGCCCCCACCTGCGTTCGCGCTGATCTGCGGGCGTCGGACGGCTAGGGTCGGGAGCGGGGCCCTGAGCAACGGAAGGGTCCCGATCCTGTTGGTGCGGGAGCGCGAGAAAGCGAGACGGCGTTGATCTCGATCCGTCCCGCCCTGTGGCGGATGGCGAACCGATGGGGCTCCCGCCGCCTGCGGGCCTGGAGCCAGAATGACCAGTACCGCCCGGGGCGCCCGGCGTGCGGCTGATCGTGGCCGAGGAGTGCCTCTATTACCTGCGAGGCGCCGACCTCCGCCGGTTCCTGGAGCGGTGCCGGGCCAGCCTGGCCCCCGACGGGGCGATGCTCGTCACGTTCTCCCGGGCCGGGCGGCACCCCGAGGCGGAGGCGGCCTGCCGGCTGGCGTTCGTCGGCGTCGACACCGTCGACGACCTCGCCGGCGGCCGGTACCTGGTGCTCCGCCCGGGATCCCGCGTGCCGATCGACTAGGTTGTGCCTCCGTGACCTCGTACGTCGATGCCACCCCCAAGGCGGGGGAGGAGGCACCAGAGGGAGGCGATCGCCCACCTCCGCCCTCCCACCGGTCGCAGCGTACGTTGTTCGTCGGCGCCACCACCACCGCGGTGCTGCCCGATCCCCTGGCAACGGCACCGCCCGACGGTGACGGGGCCGCCTGGCACCGCACCGCCCTGCTGGCCGCCTCGTTGGCCCCGGACGAGGAGCCGCCATTCCTTCAGGAGCCGACGGTGGCGGTGCCCACCCGCCCTCCGGCCCCCCTGGGCGAGAAGCTCTCGGAGCTGGCCTACCGTCGCCGGGCCATCACCGCGGTGGCCCTGGTGGCGCTCGTCCTGGCGGCGGCCGGCCTCGTGAGCCGGGCCGGGAGCGGCGTCGAAGACGCCGACGGGCCGCCTTCGTCCCTGGCCGACGGGGGCGCCGCCCTCATGGAACCGGTTCGGGCGGCCCTGGCCGCCTTCGGCTCGACGGCCCGCATCGCCCCGGCGGTCGACTCCGGATCGGCCGGCTCGGCCGGGCAGGAGGAGTCCACCACCACGACCGTCGCCGAGTCCACCACCTCCGCCGCCCCCACCACCGCGCCGTCCACCGTCCCGGCGCCGGTCGAGGTACCGGGCACGGTGCAGCCCCGCTTCTGCACGGTGTGGGTCGACGGCCCGCTGGCTGTGTTGTCCCAGCCCGACGACGGCGCGGCCGTGGCCGGCGAGGTGGGCATCGGCCTCTACTGGGTCTCGGCCGTCACCGAGGATCGCCCCCGCTGGTACCTCATCGACAACGGCGAAACCCGGGGCTGGGTGCCGGGCGACGACGTCGACCGGCAGGGCGACTGCCGGGGCCGGCGCTGACGATCACCCGGCAGCCGCCGTTCGCGGCCGTCGGCTAAGGTGGCGGCTCACCTTCGGCCGCCAGTAGCCGACGTTGAACTGCTCGATATGGCATCCGGGTGACGGGCTGAGTCACACTATGAATGGGACCGATGTGGAGGTGAAGGCTGAGGTGGAGCGGCTCCGGCGGCGATGGACGTCCACGTCGTTGCTGGCCTTGGCCGCGATCGGCCTGGTCACACTGCTCGTTGTGTCCGTTTTCGGACGTCTCGAACGGCAGAACGGCTACGTCTCGAGCCCCGACGGCGAGCTCACGTTCCGCTACCCGACGTCGTGGACCGGGGTGGATCTGACCCCGTTGTCGACCGAATGGGTCACCGGCGTCGATGCCTCCGAGACCCCCACGGCCGACCATCTCGGCACCTTCGTGCTCGACCGGCCCTTCGTCGTGGCCCAGGTGATCGACCTGGCCGCCGCCGATCACGACCAGATGACCATCAGCTCGCTGCGGTCCATGGCGCTCAACGACAAGCGCGACCCCACCGCCGGCGACGATCCCACGATCAGGCTCATCTTCCACGATCCCTTCCTCGACGATCGGGGCTTCGAGGGCCACATCCTGCGGTTCGAGGTCGATATGCCCGAGGGCACGGCGGTCGAGGAGCAGTTCGCCGCCTTCGACCCCGAGCGCCAGCGCATACACCGGGTGCGGGTGGCGTGCTCGGCCACCTGTTTCGAGGCCTACAACGATGACATCGAGTCGCTGTTCGACTCGGTGCACCTGGGGTCATGACCGTTTCCCATGGCCGCACCCAGCGACCCGTTCGCCGGCTACCGCTGGTGGGCGGCGGCATGGCCTTCGGCGCCCTGCTCGCCGGGTGCGGCGAGGCGACCGCCCGCGAGGTGAAGGTGCCCGAGAGTTCCGTCATCTTCGTGGTCCCCAAGGATTTCGACGAGCTGGGCGGGATCGACGGCCCGGCCGCGGTGTACGGCCGCCCCGGTTCCACGCTCAACGAGGTCGGCGACGAGCCGGTCCTGTTCATGACGTCCCTCGAGGAGGGCGATCTGGCCTCGTTCGCCGCTCTGCGGACGTTGTCGACCAACGGTGAGTACGACCCGGTGGAGCAGGTGAGCAACGGCGACGGCACCATCTCGCTCCAGGCCAGCGGCGACGTCCCGGCCGACTCCTTCGTCATCGCCTACGACGAGATCTCGGAGCCGGATGCGTGGGGGATACGCATCAAACTGGCCGTCGGTTCCTCGGCCCGAGATTTCCAAGCTCTGGTGACCCGCGCAACCGATCGCGTGGTCATCACCGAACTCACCTGCACGCAGTCCTGCTTCCTCGAGCAGGCCGACCTGATCCAGAAGATTCAAGCTTCGTGGAGCCTGGAGAGCTGATATGAGCGATCTGCCCCCTTCGTCCCCGCCGGTCATGCCGGGCCCGCCCCACTACCCCGGGGGCGCCACGGTGGTGCCGGCGACGAGCGAGATCTGGGAGCCGCCCAAACCGCCGGCCAAGGCCCGCCGGGCCGTGCCGATGTTCGACCGGGTGAAGATCCTCGTCGTCCTGGCTGCGGTCTTCGCGTTCCTCCTGTGGCGGCTCCGGTCGGATCAACCGGCCTACACCTTCGGTGACGCCCTGATCACCCAGCTCCAGCGATCGGGCTGGATCCTGGTGCTGGCCCTGATCGAGGTGGTCCGTCAGCTCCACTACCTCGTCAGCGAGCAGAATGCCGCCTACAACCACTTCTGGGTGGAGAAGGTGTGGGGCGGACTCGACCGCTGGAAGGACCGGCGCGACCCCTGGCTGCGCTACCGCACCGCCCGCTACAGCAAGTTCCTGGCCGCCTACCTCATCTTCGCCGCCATCCTGGCCAACCGGCGCGGGGTGTCCTATGTCGACGGCGTGGCCGCCGTGCCCGGGGCCATCTTCCACTTCCTCTCCGTCGGGCCCCAACAGGTGCCGTTCTGGGTGTCGATGGTGTTCCCTCTGCTCTTCATCGTGGGCCAGTTCGGCTTCCTGTTCTTCTTCCTGTCCCGGGGCGGGGTCGACGTCTACATGCCGGAAGACATCACCACCACCTTCGACGACGTGTGGGGTCAGGACCACGTTCTCGAGAAGGTGAAGGAGAACGTGCTGTTCCTGGAGAATCCCCGCCTGATCGAGGAGAAGGGCGGTCACGTGCCGGGCGGCATCCTGCTCTGGGGCCCTCCCGGCACCGGCAAGACGCTGATGGCCGAGGCGGTGGCGGGCCAGACGGGCAAGCCCTACGTCTTCGTCGACCCCGGCGCCTTCATCAACATGTTCATGGGCGTCGGCATCCTCAAGGTCAAGAGCCTCTTCCGCAAGTTGCGCAAGCTGTCGCTGCGCTACGGCGGCGTGATCGTGTTCTTCGACGAGGCCGACTCCCTCGGCAACCGCGGTGCTCTGGGCGCAGGCGGTGGCCAGGGCGCGTTCGACGGGCCCGACGAGATGCGGGAGCACATGCGGTGGTTGTCACCCAACACGCAGGGGCTCCTGTTCGACCAACAGCGCAGGCTCAACGCCAGCCGGGCTCCCGAGGAGCCCCGCTCGATGATCAACAAGGTCATCGTGGGCGGCATGGGCGGCGGCGGGGGCGGGGGCACGCTGCAGTCGTTGCTCAGTGAGATCTCGGGCCTGAAGAAGCCGCGCGGCTTCCTCAACCGGTACGTCCGGCGCTTCCTGGGCCTGCGGCCCAAGCCCCCGCTCAAGTACCGGATCCTGGTGATGATGGCCACCAACCTGCCCGAGGCGCTCGACGAGGCCATGCTGCGGCCGGGGCGTATCGACCGGCTGTACAAGGTGGGCTATCCATCGAAGGACGGCCGTCGCCGAACCTACGACGGCTACCTGCGTAAGGTCCGCCACCAGCTCACTCCCGAACAGATCGAGAAGCTGGCCGTGATCACGCCCTACGCCACGGGCGCCACCATCAAGGACATGGTGAACGAGGCATTGATCAACGCTCTGCGGAACGGCCGTGACGCCGTGACGTGGGAAGACATCATCTGGGCCAAGCACTTCAAGGCCCTGGGCCCGTCCGAGGACGTCGAGTACGTCGAGCGCGACCGCCATTCGGTGGCCATCCACGAGGCGTGCCACGCCGTGGTCGCCTACCGGGTGCGCCACCACTGGACGATCGACCTGGCCACGATCGAGAAGGGCGGCAACTACCTGGGGATGGTGTCCTCGGTGAAGCCCGAAGATCGGTTCAAGACCTGGAAGAGCGAGTACGAAGCCGATCTCCTGGTGTCGCTGGCCTCCCTGGCCGGCGAGCGCCTCTTCTTCGACGGCGACAACGCCTCGGGCGTGGCCGGCGACCTGCAGCAGGCCACGGCCCTGGCGGCTTCGATGGAGGGCGACTGGGGCATGGGCCAGACGATCGCCTCCCATGCCGTGTCCCGTGAGCTCGGCCTCGGCGGCGGCGGCGGCCTGCCCAAGCCAGGCGGCACCGACGATGCCATCGATCCGGCCGACGCTCTCCGGGGCCCGCTCGGCGAGCGGATCGAAGGCAACCTGGGGCGGATCTACGAGGCGGCCCGTCAGTTGCTCATCGACAACTGGTACGAGGTGCTGGCTGTCGGCCACGCCCTCGAGACGCACAAGACCATGGCCGGCGACGACGTGGCCGCCGTGATCGACGGTGTCCAGGGCCCGCTGGTGGACGGCCGCATCTACCGCACGCAGCAGATGCGGGAGCAGATGGTGGCGTATCACGAGCTGGTGCTCACCGCCCACCGCCAGCACGGCAAGGTGCAGGGTTCACTACCCCCGGCCCTCCCCTACCATCTGCTCACCACGGCTAACGGTCCGGTGGTCGAGGTGATGTCATCGTCCCTGGTGCCGCCGCCGGCCTCGTTCCCGGCCGCCCCCCAGCCGGGCTGGGCCGCGCCGTCGGCCACGATGGCCCCGCCCCCACCGGCTGCTCCCCAGCAGACGGTCCCTCCGGTGTCCGAGCCGCCGGTGCAGAACGGTGGCGCCTACCCCGCCGCCGAGGCCGCCAACGGTCACAATGGCCCCGGTGAGGGCGACAACGGCAACGGTGCGAACGGCAATGGTTCCCACGACGGAGGCAGCGCCCCGTCGACCTGATCAGCGGCGCACCACTGCCATCGCTCGTGACGAGCGTCGTGTATCACCGCGGAGGGCCCCGGATCTGTTGATCCGGGGCCCTCGCCGTGCGGGGTGAGGGCCCTTCCCCGGCCCAGGTCGTCGGCATCGTGACACCGCTCCGACGCCCCGTCTACGGTGAGCCCGATGGACGTGAACGGCAAGACGGCAGTGGTGACGGGCGGCGGTAGCGGTATCGGACGGGGCATCGTGCGGGCCCTGGCCGGCCAGGGCATGAACATCGTGGTGGCCGACATCGAGCAGGCGCCGATGGACGAGGTGCTGGCCGAGCTGGCCACCCGGGGCACCGAGGCCATCGGCGTGCGAACCGACGTCTCGAAGCTCGACCAGGTGGAGGCCCTGGCCGCCGCCACCCTCGACCGGTTCGGGGCGGTGCACGTGTTGTGCAACAACGCCGGGGTCGGCGTGTCGGACCCGGTGGGTGCCACCTCCCTGGAGGACTGGCGCTGGACGATCGACATCGACCTGTGGGGCCCGATCCACGGGGTCCACGTGTTCCTGCCGATCATGGAACGCCAGGGTGAGCCGGCCCACATCAACTCCACGGCCTCCATGGCCGGGCTCTACGCCGGAGCCTCGCTCGGCGCCTACAACGTGGCCAAGCACGGGGTGGTGGCCCTGATGGCCTCACTGGAGCGTGACCTGCGACTGGCCGGCTCGCCGCTGCGGGCCTCGGTGCTGTGCCCGGGCCCGATCAACACCAACATCGTCGACTCCGAGCGCAACCGGTCGGCCGAGTCGGCGGCGCAGCACGTGGGCACCACGGCGGGCAAGAAGTTCTGGGACATCCTCACCCGTACGTTGGCCGACGGCATGAACCCCGACGACGTGGGCCCCATGGTGCTCGACGCCGTCGTCAACGACCGCTTCTGGGTGCTCACCCACCCCGAGATGGGCGGCCTGGTGCGCAAGCAGGTGGATCAGATGCTGGAGGACCAGTCCCTCACCCGGTGAGCGGGGGTTCCTCGGGGCGGAGGCGGATCCGGACCTCGTCGACCGTGCGCCGCCCCACCGCCGTCACCTGGATCGACCAGGGCCCCACCGTCACCACGTCGCCCGGCACCTCGGGCAGGCGCCCCAGGCGCGCCAGCACCAGGCCGGCCACGGTGGCGTAGGGGCCCTCGGGTATGCCGTCGACGCCGATGTCATCGAGGTCGTGGATCGGGAACCGGCCCGGCACGACCCTGGTGCCGTCGGCCTCGGTGCGGGCCGTCCGCACATCGGGGTCGCTTTCATCGTAGATCTCCCCCACCAGCTCCTCGACCAGGTCCTCCACCGTCACCAGGCCGGCGGTGGAGCCGTGCTCGTCGACCACCAGCGCCATCTGCTCCCGGGCCGCCTGGAGCTGGCGCAGGGTGTCGAGCACCCGGGCCGACTCGGGGAAGTACCGCAGACCACCTCGGGCCCGCTCCCCCACCGGCTCGTCGCCCCCGTCGAGCAGATCCCGGAGATGGACGACGCCGACCACCTCGTCGAGCGACGCCCCGGTGCCCACCGGCGCCCGGGAGTAGCCCGAGGCGGCCAACTGCCCTCGGGCCTCGGTCACCGGGACGGTGGCGTCGAGCACGAACACGTCGCCCCGGGGCCGCAGGATCTCCATCAGGGTCCGCCCGGCGATCTCGAAGGCACCGTCGATGATCATGCGCTGCTCGTCGGTGAAGTGGGGTTGGGCCGCCACCATGTCGCGCAGCTCCTCCTCGGTCACGTCTTCCCGCTGCAGCTCAGGGTCGGCGCCCAGCAGTCGCACCAGCACGTCGGTCGACCGGGACAACAGCCACACCGCGGGCCGGGTGATGCTGGCCATCACGGCCAGCGGGCGGGCCGCCATCAGGCCCCACCGCTCGGCCCGCTGCATGGCCAGGCGCTTGGGGGCGAGCTCGCCCGCCACCAGCGTGACGTAGGCCAGCAGCATGGTCACGATGATCACGGCCACCGGCTCGGCCGCCCCGCCCAGGAACGACAGGGGCTCCCGCAGCGGCTCGGCCAGCGACACGGCGGCGGCGGCCGAGGCCAGGAACCCGGCCAGGGTGATGCCCACCTGGATGGTGGCCAGAAACCGGTTGGGGTCCCGGGCCAGGCGGGCCAGCAGGGCCCCGGATTTCGAGGTCTGCTCCAGGCGCTGCAGCTGGCCGTCACGCAGGGAGACCAGGGCCAGCTCGGTGCCGGCGAAGGCCGCGTTGACCAGCACCAGGACCACCACCAGCGCCAGCTCGGGCAGAACGTCGGTCATGGGCTCCCGGGGAGCGGACCGGGCTCGGCCGGTACGCGGTCGCCATGGTGCTTGCGCACGTCGTCCAGGGCCTCGCCCAGGTGGGGGCGGGCCTCGGGTGTTGGGGTGCCCCGGCGCAGCAGGACCACGAAGGAGGCCAGCCCGAGCGGGATCGGGAGCCAGAAGCTCACCAGCCGGTAGGCCACCACCGCCACCGCCGCCACCGCGGGGTCGGCCCCGATGCTGATCAGCGACGGGATCAGCACCGCCTCGATGATGCCCAGACCGCCGGGCGAGATCGGCAGGGCACCGATCACGTTCGCCAGCCCGTAGGCCACCAGGAGGCCGATGGCCCCGGCCCGGTAGCCGAAGGCGGCCACCATCGTCCACAGGGCGGCCGCGTCGAGCAGCCAGTTCAGGGCGGCCAGCACCGCGCTCTGCCACAACAGGCCCGGGGTGTGGACGAGGGTGTCGAGGGAGGCTCCGGCCTGGCGCACCGCCCGCTCCACCCGGCTGGCCTCCACCCCCGGGAGCCGGCCGACGAGGTGGGAGCCTTCCACCGCCAGCCGCTCCCGGCCGTATTGCAGTGCCACCACGGCGGCGGTGGCGACGATGAGGATGAACGCTCCCACCCCGGCGGCGGTGGCGTAGGCCGGGTGGAACCCGCTGATCGGGATCGATACCAGTAGGGCGCACCACAGCAGGATGTTGAGCACCATGGCCGAGCCGATGGCCTGGGCCCCCAGGGCGAACGCCAGCTGGGGGCCGGGGATGCCGAGGCGGCCCAGTAGGCGGTAGTTCACCGCCGCCGTGGTGGCGGCCCCGCCGGGAATCATGTGGTTGATGCCGGTGGACGAGACCACCACCCCGGTGCAGTAGCCGAGGCTCACGGCCGGGCGGTGGGGCAGGAGCAGGCGCAGGAAGGCGGCGTAGGCCACCAGCGCACCCGCCTCCAGAGCCACAGCCAGGGCGACCAGGCCGGGCGATACCGACGACACGGTGCGCAGCGCGGCCCGGGCGCCACCCACCTGGGGGATCACGAAGGTGTGGATGACGAACGCCAGTACCAGAAGCTTGGCCACGGTCCCGATCGGCAGCCGGGGGCCCGACTCGCCCCCCTCCGGCGCGTTCGCCATCGTCTCGTCGGCCGCGCTCATTCCGGGCATCGGGTCCAGTCTGGCGGTCCGGGGCCCGCTCGACACCGCGACCGGGGTTTGCCCCCGATCGGGTTGGGTAGCGGCCGGCCCTGACGACCCGCCGACCATCCCCACCGACGGTGGGTGAAGGAGAACGCATGAGAACGGCCAGCCGCCTCGACGCCACGACGTCGGGCGCCGACCAGGGCGACGCCTTGTCCCAGCTCGAGATCGACCACCGCCGGGTCGAGACCCTGTTCGCCCGTGCCTGCCTACAGACCCAGGGCCCGTCCCGCCGGGCCCTGGTGGACCAGATCCTGACGGAATTGACCACCCACGCCGAGCTGGAGGAGACGGTCGTGTATCCCCGGATCGCCCAGGCCCTCCCCGCCGCACCGTGGCTGGTGGAGACCTCGATCGATGACCACGACGAGATGCGGTCCGTGATGGCCGTCCTGGAGGGCGCCGAGGACGAGCAGTCGCTGCTCATCGGCATCCGGACCCTCCAGCTCGTGGTCCAGGCCCACGTGGCCGTGGAGGAGGGCGAGATCTTCCCCGCCTTCCGCCAGATGGCCACCCCCGACACCCTGCGGACCCTCGACGACGAGGCCGCCGCCCATCGCGCCGGAGGTTCCCGATGAGCAGCCCCAAGAAGCAACAGTCCAAGAAGCAACCCAAGAAGCAGTCCGCCAAGCAGCAGAGCGGCAACGGCCACGAGCGATTGAGCTCGGACGACCGGGCGGTCGACGCCCTGGTGAAGCCCACGCCGGGGTACCCCGACGTGCTGGTGAAGACCGACGGTGAACACCCAGCCCGCGATGGGGCCTACATGCCCACCTACACCCAGTCCGGCGACCGCCTCACGACCACCTGGGGTACCCCGGTGGACGGCACCGACGACTCGGTGAAGGTCGGCCGCCGGGGGCCGACTCTGCTCGACGACTTCCACCTGCGCGACAAGGTCATGCACTTCGACCACGAGCGGATCCCCGAGCGGGTGGTGCACGCCCGGGGCGTGGGGGCCCATGGGCACTTCCAGCCCTACCGGTCGCTGGCCGACCTCACCTGTGCCGAGTTCCTGGCCGACCCCGACGTGGTGACCCCCGTGTTCGTGCGGTTCTCCACCGTGCTCGGCTCCCGGGGGGCGGCGGAGACGGCTCGCGAGGTGCGGGGTTTCGCCACCAAGTTCTACACCTCGGCCGGCAACTTCGACCTGGTGGGCAACAACATCCCGGTGTTCTTCATCCACGACGGCATCAAGTTCCCCGACCTGATCCACGCCGCCAAGCCCGAGCCGCACCGGGAGATCCCCCAGGCCGCCACTGCCCACGACACCTTCTGGGATTTCGTGTCGCTGCTGCCCGAGTCAACCCACATGCTGCTGTGGTCGATGTCGGACCGGTCCCTGCCCCGGTCGTACCGGATGATGGAGGGCTTCGGCGTCCACACGTTCCGGCTGGTCACCGCGGCCGGTGAGACCCGCCTGGCCAAGTTCCACTGGAAGCCGGTGCTCGGCACCCACTCCCTGCTGTGGGAGGAGTGCCAGAAGCTCAGCGGCGTCGACCCCGACTTCCTGCGCCGTGATCTGTACGACGCCATCGACGCCGGCGTGTTCCCCGAATGGGAGCTCGGCCTGCAGCTGTTCCCCGACAACGAGGACCAGATGTTCGAGGGAATCGACCTGCTCGATTCCACCAAGCTGGTGCCCGAGGAGCTGGCTCCGGTGGAGCCCGTGGGCCGGCTCGTGCTCGACCGCAACGTGAACGACTACTTCGCCGAGACCGAGCAGGTGGCGTACTGCACGGCCCACCTGGTGACCGGGATCGAGGGCACCGACGACCCCCTGCTCCAGGCCCGCAACTTCTCCTACTTCGACACCCAGATCACCCGGCTGGGCGGGCCCAACTTCGAGTCGCTGCCGATCAACCGGCCCCGTTCGGCCGTGAACCCCATGACCCAGGACGGGTTCGGCCAGTCGGCCATCCTCGGCGGCCGGGTGCGCTACTCCCCCAACTCGCTCGGTGGCGGCTGCCCGTTCACCGCCGGCCTGGCCGACGGCGGGTTCGAGCGGGTGCCCCGCACGGTGAGCGGCGAGGTGATCCGGGGGCGGGCCGAGCCCAGCCCCGACTACTTCTCGCAAGCCACCTTGTTCTGGCGGTCGATGACGCCGGTGGAGCAGGACCACATCGTGGCCGCCTTCTCCTTCGAGCTGGGCAAGGTGGAGGTGGCCCACGTGCGGGAGCGGATGGTGCGCAACCTGGCCGAGGTCGACGCCGGCCTGTGCTCGCGGGTGGCGACCGCCCTGGGCATGCCGGCACCGATCGCGCCCGCCCCGTCGGACGGCGGCAACGGGGCGGGCGCAACCGCGACCAACGGGAAAGGGGCGAGCCTCGAGGCCTCCCCCGCCCTGTCGCAGATCACGAGCGAGCCGAGCCCGGTTGACGGGCGGGTCATCGCCGTGCTGGCGGCCGACGGTGTCGACACTGAAGGTGTGGCCATCCTGGCCGCCGGCGCTACGGCGGCGGGGGCCCGGGTGCAGGTGGTAGGCACCCACCTGGGGCTGCTCCAGGGCGAGAGCGGCGCTCCCCTGCCGGCCCCCAAGGCGTTCCTCACCGCCCAGTCGGTCGAATTCGACGCCGTGGTGGTGGCCGGTGGCGTGGGGGCCGACGAACTGGTGGCCGAACCCTATGCCGCCATGTTCCTCCACGAGGCCTTCCGCCATCACAAGACGGTGGCGGCCTGGGGCCAGGGCCGGGACACGCTGGCCAGCTTCGGGATCACCGACGGCGACGGCGCTCCCGGCGTGGTCCTCGGCGGCGATCAGGTCGACGAGGATCTCGTCTCGCGGCTGCTGGAGGCGATGAGCCGACACCGCCATTGGGACCGGCCGGCCCGGCTGACCGCGGCTGCTCAGGCCGATAGGGTCTGATCTGACAGCAATCTGTGGCCTCTATGCAGCTTTCTGACAATCAGGACACCCGGTCATGTAGTTGAAAGCCACTGGCAACCCACGCTTGACGGCGGGGAAATCGTGCCGCCCCACGCTTTCGATTGTCTTACTCCCACAAGCATCAACAGGGAGTATCTGCGTGACGATCCAAGCCGACGAGATACTGGTTGTCCCCGCAGCGGTGGAACCGCTGGAGGCGGCGACCGGCTCGTCCCGCCGGCTGTTGTCGTTCGCCCTGGCCAACGTCCGGCGCCGCCCCGAGCGGGCGGTGCTGGCCGTGGCCGGCATTGCCCTCGCCATCTCGGCTGCGGTGGTGATGCGCACGATCGCCTCCGGGTACCAGGTGCTGGGCGTCGATGCCGTGACCGATGCCGTGGACGGCGCGCCCTATTGGGCGGTGCCGGCCGGCGGTATCCATGTCGACCCGGCCACGGGGGTGATCATGGCCGACGCCCCACCGCCCGAGCTCACCGCTCCCGCCGGGTGGACCACCGAGCGCGCCGTGATCACCACCATGGCCGACCATCCCGACGTGGCGCTGGTGGGCCGCACCGGAGCGGCCGACGGAACGGCCCTGGTCAGCGGCGAGGCCGCCGCCCGGCTCGGGGTGGGCGACGGCGCCCCCCTCGACCTCGCCGGCACGCCGCTCACCGTGCGGCTGTCGTCCGAGGCCGGCTCCCGGGTGACGGTGCCGCTGGAGGTGGCCGAGGCGGCGGGGGCGGTCGACGGATGGCTCACCCTGCGGGCCCCGCCCGACGACGCCGCGGCGCCGAACACGGTGGCCGACGCCACCGGGCTGGTGGTGACGAGCGACCCGGCGGTGCAGCCCGCCGACGGAGCACCGGGTCTGGTGTACTCCACCCAACGCTCCACCGACCGGCTCGGGTTCATCTCCTTCGAGCAGAAGTTCGCCGCCCTCCTCGGCTCCAAGGTGAGCTCGTCGTTCCTGGGCCTGATCTCCACCGTGGCGCTGGCGCTCGGCTTCGTGATCGCGGTGTCGACCTTCGTGGCCTCGGTACAGGAGCGGCGGCGGGAATTCGGGATCATGGCCAGCATCGGGCTCACCGACGAGGTGCTGTATTTCTTCCTCGTCGAGTCGCTGCTGCTGTTCGTGATGGCCTACGTCAGCGGCACCTTGCTGGGCGGGGCGATCGTGGCCTTCGCCGCCAACTCGTTCTTCTCGCTCCGGGCCTGGCTGGAGGCAGCCGGCCTGGTGGCCATGTACCTGCCGGCGCTCGGCATCGTGGCCGCCCTGATCCCCGTCCACCGGCTGCTCCAGCAGCGGCCCGTCTCCCTCCTGGCAGACCACCCATGATCGCCTCGCTGTACCGGGCCGTGGCCTACGGCACCATGGCCGCCTGGCGCCGGCGTCGGCTCCTCACCCTGCCGGTCGTCACCGTGGCCACCGGCGCCTTCCTGGTGGTGCTGGTGATGGCCCTCATGCCGGCCGTCCGCCGTCAGGGCGAGACCCTTGGCAGCGGGGACAGCGTGGGCCGGGCCACCCTGGCCATCGCCGTGGTGGTGCTGCTGGTGGGGGCGTTCGAGGTGGCCATCGCCGCCACCCGGTCCATCAACCAGCGATCGGCCGAGATCGGCGTCCTGTCCACCTTCGGGGTGCCGCACCGCTGCACCCTGGGGGCCCTGCTGGTGGAGCCGGTGGCCACGGCCACGGCCGGAGCCGTGATCGGGGCGTTCGTGGGCGGGGTGTTCGGCTTCGGGGCGCCGGCCATCGGGCTGATCGACGACACGGTCCACGCCGGTGACGTGTTCACGGGGATCGTCCTGGCCGTCGGGGTGTCGGTGGTGGCCGCCATCGCCGCCAGCGCCGTACCCACCGTGCGGGCCGTCCGCCGCCCGCCCCTCGCTTCGTTGTCGTCGTCTTGACCAGCACCGTGATTCGGAGACCCCAGGTATGGACATGACCGCCCCCGCCCCCACCGTCGGCCTGCTCGGCTCAGCCCTGCCCCGGATCGAGCCACCCCTGGACGGCCCGATCGTCGCCGTCGACAGCGTGTGGAAGCTGTTCGCCATGGGCGAAGAGGTGGTGCACGCCGTGGTCGACGTGAGCTTCACCTCCGACCCCGGCGAGTTCCTGTGCCTGATGGGCCCGAGCGGCAGCGGCAAGTCCACCGTGCTGCACCTGCTGGGTGGACTCGACCGGCCGACCAAGGGCGAGATCTCGATCGCCGGCACCTCGACGTCGAAGCTGACCGAGAGCCAATTCTCGTCGCTGCGGCGCTCCACCCTCGGCTTCATCTTCCAGAGCTACAACCTGATCCCGTTCCTCAGCGCAGTGGAGAACGTGGAGCTGCCTCTCACCTTCGAAGCGGTCGACCGCCAGTCGGTGCGGCAACGGGCGGTGGAGTTGCTCGAGCTGGTGGGGCTGGGCCACCGGCTCCACCACCGGCCGTCACGGATGTCGGGCGGCGAGCAGCAACGGACGGCCATCGCCCGGGCCCTCATCGGCTCCCCCCGCCTGATCCTGGCCGACGAACCCACGGCCAACCTCGACCACAAGAGCGGCGGCACCATCATCGAGCTGCTCCACGATCTGTGCGGACGGCTCGGGGTGGGGGTCGTCGCCTCCACCCACGACCCGAAGGTGGCCGAGCGGGCCCACCGGGTGCTGCGCATGGCCGACGGCCGCATCGCCGACGAGAGCTGATCTCCCCCTCCCCTTCCCGATCTCGCCGCCGCTCCCTTTCCGACCCACCCACCAAACAAACAAGGAGCCTGCCCATGGCCGCCCCTTCGTCCACGTCCGTCGGGACCGGCGACAAGCTGATCTCGGAGATAGTGCCCGACCAGGTGTTACCGAAGGTGCTCGGCACCTTCGACCTGGTAGCGGTGTACGTGTTCATCATCTTCTTCATCTCCGGCTCGTCGATCATCGCCGGTGGAGGCTGGGCCTCCATCTCCATGTGGCTGGCCGGGTTCGTGCTGTTCCTGGCACCGGCGGCAGCGGCCGTGGCCGAGCTGGGCGGCATGTGGCCGGCCCAGGGCGGCGTCTACATCTGGTCGTACCACACGATGTCGGAGCAGCTGGCCTTCCTCGGCGGGTTCCTGTCCTGGATCCCGGTGATCCTGGCCGGCACGCTCACACCGGCGGCGGCGGTGGCCTTCTTCTCCTACGCCTTCGGCTTCCAACCGGGGCTGACGGCCAACATCGTGCTCCAGCTCGTGCTGCTGTGGGGCTGCGTGGCGTTCGCCATGCGCAAGCTCACCCTCACCCAGTCCATCGCCCGGGGCGTGTTCATCTTCTATGGGGTACTGGTCACGGCGGTGTTCGTGGCCGGCATCATCGTGGCCGCCCGCAACGGAGGCCCGGCCGTGCCGTTCTCGGCCGGTGAGAGCCTGTCGTTCAACTTCGGCAAGTACGGCTGGGTGTTCGGTGTCGTCCTGCTGTACCTGGTGGGGGTGGAGACGCCGTACAACATGGGGGCGGAGTTCCTCAAGTCCCGCAGCGCAACGAAGATGGTGCTGTGGGGTTCGATCTTCCTGGCCGTCGGCTATGTCTTCGGCACCGTGGGGATCCTGCTGTCGACCCCGGCCGACGAGCTCGACGTCGTCACCGGTGTGCCCCGGGTGTTCGACTACCTGGACGTGGGCGGCCTGGGCCGGATCGGGGCCGTGGGCGTGGCCCTCGTCAGCCTGATGGCCTTCACCATCTACCAGTCGGCCTACTCCCGGCTGGTGTTCGTGTCGGGGCTGGAACGGCATCTGCCCCGGCTGTTCACCCATCTCAACCCCCGTACCCGCAACCCGGTGACGGCGCTGCTGCTCCAGGGCGTGATCTCGTCGATCCTGGTGGTGATCCTGTACTCCCAGCAGTCCCTGACCACGATCTTCCTGTCGATCCAGGGTGCGCTGACGGTGCTGTGGCTGGCTTCGGGGTTCTTCTTCCTCTTTCCACTGATCATCGCCCGCCGCAAGTACGCCCAGCGCTATGCCACGGAGGACTTCTGGCGGATTCCCGGCGGGATGTGGGCGGCCACGGCGGTGGCCGCCGTAGGCATCTTCGGTACGGCGATGGGCATCTACTACACGTTCACCCTGCCCTTCAGCGCCGACATCCCCAAGAGCACCTGGATGTGGAACGTCGGATCGATCACGGCCGGCACGCTGATCGCAGCGGTGGCGATCTACCTCGCCGGGCGTCGCTCCGCCTCCAAGCTGAGCGACGACGAACGTCTCCTCCATCTCGCTCAGATGGAGCTCGGCCAGGTGTGAGCCTGCCGGGCCGATGATCGCCCCGCCCACCACGACCACGGTAACCGTGTCGGTGGGCGGTGTGAACAGCGGGCCCCGGCGCCGGGGCGGTCGACTGGTCGGTCGGTCGACCGCGGTCCGCCCGGCGCCGGGGCCCGCTCCCCCTACCGGTGTGATGTCGGAGGGATGCGGATGCCCGCCGCCCGGCGCACGCCGGTCAGTGGATGAAGGCCTGGACCTCGTGGGCGGCCTCGGCTGGGTTCTCGCCGATCTCGCCGGCGGCGGCCGACTGCTCCCGTACCAACACGGCGATGGAGGCGGCGGAATCCCGGGCCGACTCGATGGAGGCCGTCATCGAATCGATCAGCGCCGGCTCGGCACCAAGCGGGTCAAGAGCCTCCGACCGGAGGACGTCGAGGTGGCGCTGACCCGGCTGGCCACGAAAGGCCATGGGGCGAAGCCTCGGCCGATGAGCCGGGCCAGCCTGGTCAAGATCCGATCGGTGCTCGGCCAGGCGCTCACCTGGGCCGAGCGCCGCCAGCTGGTCGCCCGGAACGTTGTCCGAGTCGTCGAGCTCCCGGCTGAAGCTCGACCTGGCGAACTTGGCCGAGCGCTCACGGTGGAGCAAGCCCGCCACCTCTTGCGGTCGATAGAAGGCCACCGGCTCGAGGCGCTCTTCACGCTGATGCTGATGCTCGGGCTGCGGCCAGGAGAGGCCACCGGGCTTACGTGGCCGAACGTCGACTTCGACCAGGGCGTGATTCACGTCCGCCAGTCGTTAAAGCTCCACCGAGGCTGCTTGGTGCTCTCGGATAAGCTCAAGACTTCGAGATCCCGCCGGAGTCTCGACGCGCCAACCCAGTTGCTTACCGTCCTTGAACGGCACCGGAGGCGGCAGGCGGCCGAACGTTTGGAGCTGGGCCCCGCCTGGTCCAATCCTCACGATCTCGTCTTCACCAACGCCATCGGCGGGCCGATCGATCCGGCAAGTCTGCGCCGAGTGCTCCGGAAGGCAACGGAGGATGCCGGCCTCGGTCCGTGGCACCCGCACGAGCTTCGCCACTCGGCGGCCTCGATACTCTCGGCTTCCGGCGTGCCGCTGGAGCAGGTCGCTGATGTCCTGGGTCACGACGGGACACGAATGACAGCTCTTGTGTATCGGCACGCCGTTACACCGAACAGTCCAGGCAGCGAAGGCAATGGGTGGCCTGCTGACGTAATTTCTACGCTCCGACCTCAGAGCCTTTGAGCAAGCCGTCGCTCGCAGTGCCGGATCCGGACGACCGTGCGCCCTTGTGCCAATTGCGCTCCGCAGCGACCGAGGTCCCGACCTGTGGGGTGCAGTCCTCTGACGTTCACAGTGCCCATGAGCGACCGAAGAGGTAAGCCTGCTCATAACACCAAAGGACGATGACTGGAATATCATTTGCTCTTGCTGGGCCAATGACGTTGATAGCTGTGCCTGACTTCATGAGCAGACACCGCCTGATGGTTCAGTTGTGGATCATCGACGGACACGACGAATCGAAAGTTGGGGGGCCGGCTAAATAATGCCACATGTGTAGCGTCTCGTCACCCGACAGATAATCCATGCCCTCGTCAAATATTCGATCACAACTGTTCGGAGAGGCGAAAGGAAAAGGAATAAATGGCGTTTAGATCTAAGGTTCAAGATCCCAGAACTGATCTTTGGTTCGGCTGATCTGGGCCATGGTCGTGGAAACGGACTCCTCATCGCCGCCACCGAGTACGTCCGATGCAACGAGGTGATCAAGCCGAGTTCGAGTGTGTAGCTTGCCCTGGATAGCGGTGGACAGTTTGTAATGTAGGTGTAGACTGAAATTCCCGCGACCTACCAGTCGCCGTGCGAAAGGAAAGCCGATCGGCATGGTCGCAGATATGACCGTCATGGATGTCATTCAAGCCAGAGTCAAGAATCGAGACGGTGCCCCACATGCTCGCCTGGGACTTTCGGTCGAGGGCGGCGGCATGCGGGGAGTCGTCTCGGGCGCGATGCTCGTCGCATTGTCCGAACTCAGACTGAATCATGTATTCGACGGAATTTACGGCACATCAGCCGGGGCCGTCAATGCGGCCTACTTCGCCAGCGGCAGGACATGGGATGCCTTAGCCGTCTATTACGACCACCTTCCTAATGGATTCCTGGGCCGCTCTCGCGGTCGCCCGTCTCTGAAAATGTCCTTCTTGTTTGACGACATCATGCAAGGCCTGGTGCCCCTAGATGTTGACACGCTACGCGCGTCCAGCATCCCGGTCATCGCGGTCGTTTCTAGTTTGGAACGCAGGGTCGGAGACCTGATCGATCTGCGAAAGGCGGAGAATCCCATAGATGATTTAATGTGTGGAAGTTGGCTTCCGCTCCTCTCCGGTCCGCTGCCGTCACGCGAAGGAGAGCGGAAGCTCGACGGCGGCATGTTCAAGCCCGATGCGGCTCTTGCTGCCATCGATGATGGTTGCACCCATATTCTTGCTTTGAATTCGACTCCAGTTTCGTCTGACGGGCATTCACCCATGACGAGGATGCTGACTAGACGACTTCTCAATCACTGGTCTCGCGATGCCGGGGACGTATACTTCCGCATGCGGAGCGAGTGGGATGCAGAGCGCGCCAAAATCATTGGCGGCCATCCTTGGCTACGTGGTGCTCAGATTCTCCGTATTGCTCCTGGCCCCAACGGTCATCAGGTCGAACGAACCACAGTCGATCTAGGCACCCTCCTGCACGGGTTACGAGTTGGCTACTCGACTGTTCGCGAAGAGTTTGGATGCCCCGCTAGCACGAGAAGCATCTATCGAGTGACCGAAGCCTAAGAGCTATATCCATCGTGCTATTTCACGATGGATTCGAAGTCCCGGAGCCCGCTTCGAGAGGAGAGACCGTTGTAGTGAACGAGACGCTACGGGCCTACCTCCGCTACCGTCAAAGGCCGTGTCCTGAGCGCGACTGGCTAGTTAGATAGTTACCTATACAAGGCAGACCAGTCGTCTCGTACAGTGCCAGAAGCGGCGTGACAAGACGTTTCAATGTGGCTATGATCGCCTATTAGTGAGCAAGGAGTCTTCGACATCTTCGATGAGAGGGCGAACCGAGCCCCGAGGCAGCCAACAGGACACTCACATGCGACCCAGAGATGAACTATCTGAAATTAAGCTGAACGAGCCAAGGGAGGGTCGCAGTTCGAGGGGGGTCGACTACCGTTGGCAACCCAGTGAGGAAATCAAGAGTCAGAGAAGTTTCATGTTCCTCCACGGGATTGGGAACGGGCCAGCCATTTTCGATCGAATTCTACCCAGAATGATGCACCTTGGAACTAGCTACGCTCTACCTCTTCCAGCTGCAGGATCAGGGCGGGCACTGCCGGAATTGGTCGACGACCTGCATGGTCTAGCTGCTGAGTTAGCCAGGCCACCGTGGACGCTTGTTGGGCATTCGATGGGTGGTTTAGCAGCCGGACTATTGACAGCACGTCACTCGAACGACGTGGACCATTTAGTGCTGCTCAATAGCCCCCTCCCTACAGTGCTCGAAAGGCTGTCGGCAGGAACCACGCGGCCGCTCGATCGGCTCGGCCGGGCGCTGACATCAATCAAGACCCTGTCTGCCATACAAGCCCGGTTCGATGTTCAGCTCGTGAGCCCTCTAATACCGCCTGGAATTAGGTGGGTTGAAACTGGGATAACACGAGAGCTCCTCCGCCCATTCTTCTCTGACGTCAGCGTTCTAACAGAGACGGATATCCGGGAACTCTTCCTGTCGGCAAACTTCAGTGAGGGTGACGCGCACCTAAAGCTTGTCTCCGCCTTCCGTATTGCAGACATGGTTCCAAACGACGACATCCCGGTGTCGATCATTCTCGGGCAGAGTGATCCTCTGATACCAGAGAGCGACATTGAAAAGATCACTGGTCTATTTCCTCGGTCGACCATTACTCAAGTTGCAACAGGTCATTTCGCACACATAGAGGATCCAACCACAGTAGTTGAGGTGATTTCAAGAAGATGAGCGATGCTCCAGGCAAGCGTGTCCAAGCGCCGAGCGCCCTAGAGAGCACTCGGACCAATTCGAGCAGTGCCGGGAACGGCAGTGGCGCAGTAGTTCCTGCGCAAGTGGCGTCGCAGTTGCCGTGCTATGACTGCTTCGTGCTTGATCCACTCGCCGGCAAGGTAATGCACAGTGGCCGATTGAAGCTGATACGTCTGGTCACAGTCGGTTTGGTTCTAGGGCCCTGGCTGCTGTGTGCGATCGGCGCCGCCGTTGGTCATCGATTCGGCTCAGTAGATGACACTGGCTCCGGACTCATGGATTTTTTGTATGGCTTCCTAGGGCAGCCACGCTTGGCTAGCCCCGTCGAGATGACGTTCATGCGCGATGTCGGATCTCAGGCTTACCTAATCCTCTTGGGCCTGTCGACTTGGGTAATCATGTGGCAGTGGGATCTCCTAAGGGCGTATATCCCTGACTCGGTATCGAATAAGGTACTAATACCAAAGGACGAGGAGGCTGCCAAGAAGGCGATCGATGAGGCCAATCACTTCTTAGGAACGATCGAGCGCTATGTGCGCCTACCCATCGGTGCAATCGTATTGATTGGTGTAGGAATGTTGGCTCAAGTAGAGGCACGAGACGGTGTCTTCGAAATGCTTGCCTCGCCGGATTACGACAGTAGTACTAGCAGCTGGAAATCTGAGATGTATAGAGGCTGGTGGGCCGGCAACAGCAATCTCACAGGGACAATGACGCTGGTTATTGCAAGCTCGTTCGCATTCTACTTCATCGTTCTTGAGAACATTGCTGGGATGCGCGCTGCTTGGCTCATCCTGCAAGGCAGGCGGCAGCGGCTATGGACGTACGACGTCAATACGGATCTTGATTTCGCCAAGGGCGGCTGGGATCCCATAAGGAAGGTCTTCGCTTCAATTGCAATCTTGATGTTGCTTCATGGATTGACTCTAATACTGGTAATCGTCGCCGTCTCGAGAAGTCGGACCCCGTACGCACTGGTCGTACTGGCGATATTTGCACTTGTAAATCCCACCTACTTTATTCTTGGATCTATGGAAGCATTGAGTATCCGATCGAGCCGGAAGCGACTCGTCACACAATTGGTTTCGCAGCAAGTGGAAGGGACAAGAAGCAAGAACCTCTCCGAGGACCAACTAACGCGGATACGGAGCCGCCTGTCAAGTCTGGAGCGGATCGGCCCCCTTCCGTTTCGGATCAGAGGAATCGTGGTCCTCTTTGCGGCATATATCCTTCCAACGACACTTGGAATTATCTCAATCGTCGTAAGTGTTCGGTAAGGAGCAGCATTGCGAGGTCGTCAACGATGAGCGCTCCTAGCGTGAACATGGGCCAACTCGTTGCCAAGTAGAATTACAACCGAGACGTCTGCTTGCTTTAACGGCGTGCGAGGACAAGCGCAGGGTCAGGGAAGGGTCGACGTGTCCAAGGCGGTTCGTGACGGCCGTCCGTCTGCACCGGAGGCGATCGCATGGGTAGCGGACCAGTGGCGTAGATCGTGTAGTCGCCAAGTGGGATCGATGTCGGAGAACCTACGGGCTCGCCGGCACCACCAGCCGATGCGGTCCGGGGGAGGGCGCTGGTAGAGCAAGTAGGCGCTCTCGCTCGATATCGCTGGCATCAATCCTGGGATTAGCCTCGGGAGTCGATCATCGGATCTAGTTGGCGGCGTCATCACTGACGTCAATCTTGAACTGTTCCAGTTTGACACCTGCGGCGTGCAGGAACGTCTGGCCCATTGGCTCATCGACGAAGACATTGGGCTCAGCGAATGCGAAAACTACCCTCGCTATCCCGGCATCGATGATGAGCTGGGAGCAGGTGCGAGGCCGAGACCTGCGCTCACCGCACGGCTCCATCGAGGTGTAGATCGCGGCTGTAGTTAGGCGTGGGTCGCCGTCCGCCCTTTCGAGGGCAGCTTCTTCGGCGTGGATCGTTGGGTGAGTTTCTCTTGAGTATCCTCGGGAGATCTCATTGCCGTCGCTATCCACGATGATGGCGCCAACGGCGTAGGCGGTGTCGCTCGGTGGGCAGAGCTTGGCCAGCTCGATCGCCTTCCTGAGCCAGTAGGTGTCGATGTCGTTGGTCATGGTCGTTGGATCTGGTAGCGGAGGAGCACGACGTCTCCGATCTGGCGGCACTCGATGAGTTCCATGCGGGTGATGGTTGGCCAGGGGTAGGTGGTCTGGTCTAGGAATCGGGGCCCGGTGCCGACTAGGAGGGGGGCGATGACTAGCTGGATCTCGTCGACGAGGCCGTTGCTGGTCAGGGCAGTGTGGATCTGTTCGCCGCCTTCGACCATGAGTTTGGCGATGCCTCTGGATCCGAGGTCGTCGAGGAGCCGCCCGAAGTCGATGCTCTCGCCAACGGCGACGACTTCGGCCAGGTCTGCGACGAGGTTGCGAAGTTCGGGGGCGGTGTGGTCGGTGGTGTAGATGATCCGGTGGCCGGGTGTGTGGAACCAGCGGAACGAGGTGTCGACCTTGCCGGATCCGGTGACGAGGATCTTGGCCAGGTGTTCGGGTTTGCCGGCCGCGACGCGTTGGGCCCGACGTTCGGGGTTCTTGATGGTCATACGGGGGTTGTCGTTGCGGAGGGTGCCGGCGCCGATGAGAATCGCGTCGCATTCGGCTCGGACCTGGTCGACCCGGTCGAAGTCGGCCTCGTTGGAAAGGGGCAGACCGTCGGGGGTGGTGTCGTTGATGAGTCCGTCGATGCTCATGGCGACACTGAGCAGGACGTAAGGGCGGTTGGCCATGCGGCCTCGGGGGGGGTGAGGGTCAGAGCAGGTTGACAGCGTGAGCGAACCTGCGGAACTCGGAGACCGCTCCACCGTCGAGGGGCTGGAACTCCTCCAGCAACAATCGTAGTTCGAGGTCGATCCGCCCTGACCTCATGGCCAGTCCTGTCTGGAGAGCCTCAACGGCCAGGGTGGCCGCCTGCTGAGTAATCCGCAGGCAACGGTTGCACTGCCCGACATGGAGGGGGTGAACGGGTGAGCCGGCGTCGTCTTGGTAAGTCGGGCCGGATAGCGGTCACAGACCCCGCGGGAGCTGCTGCCCGTCGGGTGGAACGGCTCGATGAGCGCCAGGCCCTGCAGACGTTGAACCGGGGCCTGTTCGGCCCGGTCAAGGATTCCGATACGGGGTTGTGGGGGCGCCCGGAGTACCGGTGCGGGTCATGCGGGATGCGTCGGGACACGACGGTCACCTTCGCTCGGGATGCCGACGGTCGGGCCACGGTGCGGGGTCTGGAGACGTGTGGGTCACCGTGGGCGTGCGGGCACTGCGCGGCCAAGATCCGGGCCGGCCGGGCCGAGGAAATCGGCACCATCCTCCGCCTCCACCTCGAAGGCGGCGGCGGGGCTGTGTTCGTGACGCTCACCAACTCCCACACCCGCGACGAGCGGGCGTTGGCGGCCTTCGACGACGGCATGACCGCATGGCGCAAGATGGTCAAGACCCGACGGTGGCGGCGCCTGATCGAACGCCACGGCGTCACCGGCTTCATCCGGGTCACCGAGGTCACCCACTCATTCGCCAACGGCTGGCACCCCCACCACCACATCGCCCTCCTCCTCGACCGCCCAATCTCCTACGACGACTTCGACGGCGGCGACCTCGAAGTCGTGCGCTGCGGGATCGGGGAGCTGTGGGCGTTCCAGGTCACCCAGTTCGGGCGGACCGTCCACCAGTACTACGGCGTCACCGCCGTCATCATCCGAGACGGGGAAGGGATCGGGAACTACGTGTCCAAAATCGAACTGGAGCTGGCCCGCTCCGACATCAAACGCTGCAGGGAAACCGGCTCTTCGGATCTGAGCGGGGTGTGAGGTAGGCCGGGGGTCCGCGTAGCGCGGGTCGAGGGCTCCAAGAATCGGTGGTGTCTTAGGCCGTCGAGTTCCTGGAGCCCTCGTGGAGATCGATGCTACGCGCATGTGTGAGTTGCTGGTCGGCTTGCCCGGTGTTGACGTGATAGGGGTCGCCGCCCCGGCACCGGGGTGGCTGATCGTGCACGTGGCCGCTCGAGAGCAGCGACCGGTGTGTGGCCGGTGCGGGACGCCGGCGTGGGTGAAGGACTACCGGGAGGTGGACCTGGTCGATCTCCCGGCGTTCGACCAGCGGGTGGTGTTACGGGTGACCAGGACCCGGTGGTGTTGCCCGGCGGCCCGCTGTGGGGTCGGGTCCTGGACGATCGAGCACCCCGAGATCGCCCCCGCAGCCCAGAAGCTGACCACTCGCGCCGGGCAGTGGGCGACCAAGCAGGTCGGCCGCTATGCCCGCTCGGTCTCGGAGGTGGCTGACGCGTTGGGCACCGACTGGCACACCATCAACGACGCCGTTGTCGCCTACGGGGAAGCGCTCCTCGATGCCGACGTCGACCGGATCGGGGTGGTGCGGGCCCTCAGCCTGGATGAGACGTTGTTCATGCGCGAGGGCCGATGGCGAACGCAGCGCTGGTCGACCCAGCTGGTTGATGCCCGCACGGGGCAGTTGCTGGACATCGTCGAGGGCCGCGATGCCACCGCCCCTGCGGTGTGGCTCGACGCCCGTAACCCGCAGTGGCTGGCCGGGGTCCGGTGGGCGGTGATGGACATGTCCGGGCCCTACAAGGCGGTGTTCGACACGATGCTCCCTGACGCTGAGCAGGTCATCGACCCGTTCCACGTCGTGAAGCACGCCAACTCGAAGCTGGATGAGTGCCGACGCCGGGTCCAGAACGAGACTCTGGGCCACCGCGGCCGCAAGCACGATCCCCTGTATCGGTGCCGCAAGCTGCTCCTCAAGGCCGAGGAGCGGCTCGACCCCGCCGGCTCGACGAAGCTGACCGGGCTGCTCCGGGCCGGTGATCCCCGGGGCGAGGTCGCCTACGCATGGCACGCCAAGGAAGCCGTCCGGTTCCTCTACGACATCCCGAACCCCGACTTGGCCAACCGCTACCTCGCCGAGCTCGCCGCCGACCTTCAAGACAGCGACTTCCCCATCGAGGTCCGCTCCCTCGGCCGGACCTTGGCCCGGTGGCAGGTCGAGATCGTGAACTGGCACCGAGCCCGGGCCACCAACGGACCCGCCGAAGCGATCAGCAACCTCGTCAAACGCGTCAAGCGAGCAGCCTTCGGATTCCGGAAGTTCCGCCACTACCGCATCCGGTCACTCCTCTACGCCGGCCGACCCGACTGGAACCTCCTGACCACCATCACTCCCCACTGAAATCCGAAGAGCCGGGAAACCTCCCGCTCGGCGTGGCAGATCGGCCTCGACGCCGTCACCAACGGCGAAGCGGTCGACTTCGCCCTCTGGCGGGAATACGTGGCCGCCACGCACGGCCGGCGGTCGATCTCCTACTCCCGGGGCCTGTGCCAGCGGTACGGGATCACCGAAGTCGACGACGACACCCTGGCCGAAGAGACCACGGAGGCAGACACCGTGGTGGTGGTCGACGGGGAAGTGTTCGACCAGATCGACCGAGCCAGCGGGGTCGCCGAACTCCGCCAGCTGATCGAGGCCGGCGCCGAGATCTACGCCCTGGTCGCCGCCGTCGAACGACAAACCGGGCGCACGATCACCGTGGTCGACGACGACGGCCGACATCGCATGCAATGGGCCAGCCCCCGACCAGGCGAAGGCGGGAGCTGGGCTGGCCCGGTGGTCAACATGAGCGTGGCTCGGGCCCTGACCCTGGACTTGCGAGCCCGACTGCAAGCCGAGAGAAGGAAGAGCTGGCGATGATAGGTAGAGCGGAGGACCGACATGAATCGGCCATGCGCCAGGAGCGTGCGTTAAAACCCGTCGCGCTCCCCGAAGCACCGCTGCTTTGCACTGTCGAAGAGACTGCACGCCTCCTCAACATCAGCCGGACGACCGTGTATACACAGATGAGAACTGGCAAGCTCCGTTCGGTCAAGGTTGGCGGTCGCCGCCTCATACCGCGCCACACTCTGGACAAGTATGTTGCAGATCTACTTGAGGCATTCTGAGAGCGGCGAGAATGACCGTCGACTCCATCCACCGACCCACTCACCGCAATGTATGTTGCCTAATCTGCTGATACGGGAAACAAGACGGTACCCGGGTGTGCTTATGGGTTCGAGTCTGAGCTAGGAGATAGACCTTCAAGACTCTCTCCAAAGACCTGCCTCATGACGGCAGCCACTGCCCGATCATAGACTTCTGGATCCCCGGAGTCCTCGGCTAGCTGTCGAAAGAGACCAACATTAGCAGCGTTAATTTCGCTAAGCCATCTCGATCCGTCAGGGGCCGTAAGGGTGTCTATCCCGGCTAACACAACGCCCGATGCGTTCAAGCCTCTAGCGACCTCGTCGACAATGACTCGGTCCCCTTCCTCCATTTCTGCTATGCGGGTGGTCCCGCCTCGACCCAAGTTGACTAGCCATGATCCCGGCTTGGGAACACGCTCGATCACACCTAATATCTCGTTGCCCGCCAGCAAGATCCGGCGATCACCTTCCGAAATTCTGGGCGAAAAGGGCATCACCAGGTACTGGTTGCCAGCATTGAAGTCGCGAAGCATGATTGTTCGCACTGTCTCAGGATCTGACTGCTTCTCCTCGAAGAAGCCGGAGGTCGCCGACAGCCGCAGTATTCGACCACCACCGACACCTTCATCAGGCTTGAGTACCACCTCGCCCCAGCGTTCGACTAACCTGTCTACTGCCTCAGTTGTACTGCATAGTTCAGCGCCTCCAGCAAGGCCCGAGAACTCAGTAGCGAGGATTGATTTCTTGCCGAAGCGCTCAATACCCTCAGGCCTGTTAACAATGGGGGCCTTAGTTCTGGTTTGCAGAGTCCTGAGGAATGCCCAGTTCAAGGGAGGATCGAGGCGGAGCCAGATACCAGCATAATCACGTAAATTGCGAGACTGGAATTGCCGATGATGAGACAATTTGGACAGCTCATCGTAGCTAGGTTTCCGCTCAAGGTGGTGAACCAAGAGCGACTCGCTCTCAAGCTCCATGAGGCTAGTGAAGTTGCTCGGAGTGACAACGCTTGCTACGTCAATATCAACACCTTTGTCAGCAAAAGCGACGGCCGCTCCGAGCAAGCCAAAGATGCTGTCGTGAGCCCGAATTTCGCCTTCGTCGACTAGAACAAGTAGACGTTTACGAGTGGGAGTGGAACGGGCGACGAGGACAGGGGGATTGGCTTCGATAGGCGAATAGAGGCGTTCTACCTCAGGGGGGATTGTGTAACCCAACACGCCGCTTCTCCTAAACTGAGACCGCTTCATTCGTCGGCGCACTTGTCTAGCTGTCAAACCACGATCCAGAAACTCACACCAGCGCTCGTTCAGCAAGATTAAATTTGAATAGTACCTCGGAGAGGTGCGCCTCCGAGTTGCAATGAAGTCCCGGAAGAAGGTTACGTGTCTGCGAACCGTGGTCGCCACCATCTCGTATGCCATGTACTCATCAGCGACGCCGTTGTTGATAGCGAGAGCGAGATTCTCCCAATGCCCAAGGAGCAGGACGAGTGATGTTGGAGAAAGATCGCTTCTCTCCAAGGTGATTTTGATCATTTCCTGAGATGGAGGGTTGAGTTCCCCGATCGGACGTCCGATCTCAATCTCTTTGAACGCCCGATCGATACTCGCTCTGGCCTCGCGAAGCTCCGGGCGATTGGCGACCGAGTAGGTAAGTGCTGTCTGCTTGCGTTCCCAGTCATAGCGACGCTGTTGCGCCCGAGCGCTTTGCCAGACCCCAAGAGTCAGCGCGAGTGCAGTCGCTACTGCGATGAACCAAGCAGCGAAGTTCGACGAGAGTTCAATCGCTAGATACACAGCGCGAAGCATATCCAAGTGGTCTTGATCGACTACCCTTAGCAGCCATACTGCTTGCTGATTGTTCGCACTCGTGAATCAAGCCACGGCCCGAGCTTGCCGTTGCTCACTGCCCGCCCGAGTGTGCAACCTCACCTGGCAGGCGCCGAGCCTTTCACCAGGGAAAACACTTGTGGAGCTAAGGAGAATTGAACTCCTGACCTCTTCCATGCCATGGAAGCGCTCTACCAACTGAGCTATAGCCCCGTGAGGAATTGCGATACTAGCAAGGCCCGGCCCCCGTGCGGACACGCTTTCCGGAGGTTTCCGGCGCGTTCCTGGCGGGCGGGCCGTGAAACAGTGTAGCGCCTGTGCCCGGCACACCCACGGTTATCCTGCGGCCGTGAGCAACACCTCGGTGATCGTGCTGGCGGCCGGTTCGGGGAGCCGGTTCGGCGGCGCCAAGCAGTTCGCCCTCCTGGCCGGTGAGCGCCTCGTGGACCGTGCGGTGCGGGTGGCCACCGACGCCGTGGGCCCGCCCATCCTCGCCCTGCCCGACGGCATCACCTGGGACGGGCCACCCGTCCAGGTCGCCGTCCCCGGCGGTGCCACCCGCACCGAGTCGGTCCGCAACGCCCTGGCCCAGGTGCCCGACAGCACCGATGTGATCATCGTCCACGACATCGCCCGCCCGCTGGCCACCGTGGCCCAGTTCCACGCCCTGATCGCCGCCGTGGAGGCCGGGGCCGACGCCGCCGTCCTGGCCTGGGACCTCCCCGACACCCTCAAGGCCGTCCATCCCGACGGCACGCTCGAGCACCGGGGCCGTGAGGGCCTCGTGGTGGCCCAGACCCCCATGGGGTTCAGCGCCGCCATGCTGCGCAAGGTCTTCGCCACCTACGACGAGGTGCCGATCGAGGAGTCGATCGTGGTGGCCGAGCTCGGGGGCCGTGTGGTCCACGTGCCCGGCGACCGGTGGTCGCAGCACGTGGTCGAACCCCGTGACCTCGAGCTGATGGAGCTTCTCCTCAGATCTCGGGACGGTACGCACCACGGGTGACGCCCCAGGCACCGAGAAGCCCGCCGTCACGAATTTCGGTGTACCACATACCGCCGGTGACGCCCCGCGCACCGAGAAGCCGACGGCACGTGTGGCCGGACGCGACGGGGCCCGGCCGTCGGCAGTGACGGCCGGGCCCCACACGCGGGGTCGATCAGGCGAAGTGGGTGGCCTGCTCCTGGCGGAGCTTGTCGATCAGGCGACTGGGGGGCAGCTCGACATCGTCGTAGGTGATGCAGTGGTCCTGGGGCACGTCGTGCTTCAGCACGCACCCCTCGGCCAAACCCTGGGGCAACAGCCGCTCGGCTGCCGTCACCGGCGCCGTCTCGCACTCCCCGTACGTGAGGTACCCACCGAGCTCGTCGAGCACGGTGCCCGCCGTGAGCGGCGTCTTGGCCCGGGTGATGACCTCCACCAGCGGCCCACCCAGGGGCTGCATCACGGCGTCGTTGCACAGCACCGCCCGGGCCACGCTGGTGGGCACCTCGAAATGGCAGAGGTGGTACGGGGTGTAGAACGAGTACAGCGGCCCTGTCCCCAGCTTGTACAGGTTCAGGTAGTGCTGCTGCTTGGGATCCTCGTGGGTGCCGAACACGTACACCCCCGGCCCGGGCTTCGCCCCCACCACGTAGTCGACGATGCCGCCCAGCTCCTTCAGCTGGTCGACGTCGTAGAGGCTCGTTGCCTCGTCGATGTGGCCGGTCCAGTCGTGGCCCAGCATGCCCCGCTTGGCCACCGACATCCCGGTGGCGTTGGCCACGATCGCCTGCTCGAAGCTGATCTTGGTGCCGTCGGCGAAGCTCGTGACCATGTGGACGTTCTGGCCCCACTGCTTGGCGAACCCCTCCTGAGTGGTGGGGTTGCGGTACCGGTCCTGGAGGCCCTTGATGTTGCCGCACAGCAGCGGCGTCACCCCGATCCCCTTCACGAACCGGTACAGGTTCATCTGCACCCCCGGCTGATCACCGTCGCAGGCGGTGAGGATCACCCCGGCCCGGTCGGCGTAGACCTTGAGGATCGGCCCGGCCGTGCCGTCGAGCTCGGCGTTCATCAGCACCACGTGCTTGCCGTGCTCGATGGCGTCGAGCGTGGCATGGGCCCCGTGCTCCACGGCCCCCGTCACCTCCACCATGGCCTCGACCGTCTCGGCCCGGCACACGGCGGTGGGGTCGGCCGTCACCACGTGCTTGCCCGCCGCCACCGCGGCGTCGACGGCGGCCGGGGTGTCGGCCTCCACCACGTCGGTGATGCCGGCCTCGGCGAACGCGGCCCGGGCCGTCTCCGGCCGGCGGGTGGCGATGGCCACGATGTCCATGCCCGGGGTGGAGTTCACCACCTGGTTCACCACGCCCCGCCCCATGAAGCCGCAGCCCACCATGGCGAAGCGAACAGGGCGGCCTTCGGCGGCGCGCGCCTCCAATGCCTTGTCGACGATGATCATGAGATTTCCTCTCCCGTCAAACGGTCACCACAACGGGTGGGATGGGTCGAACTCGGGCCAGCTGGCGTCCTTGGGCGAGATCACCGACACCGGAATGGGCCACGTCAGCCCCAGCGCCGGCTCGTCGTGGCGGATCCCCCGCTCGTAGCCCGGGGTGTAGAACTCGGTGACCTGATAGGTCACCTCGGCGTCGGGGGTCAGCGTCTGATAGCCGTGGGCGAACAGGTCGGGCACGTACAGCGCCCGGCGGTTGTCGGCCGACAGCTCCACGCCCACATGCTCGAGGTAGGTGGGCGAGCCGGGCCGCAGATCGACGATGATGTCGTAGATCGCCCCCCGGGTGCAGCGCACCAGCTTCACCTCGGTGGCCGGCGGCAGCTGGTAGTGCATACCCCGCAGCGTGCCGGCCTCGTGGTTGAACGACACGTTGCACTGGGCCGTGACGTCCTTGAGTTTATGGGCCCGGAACTCGTCGCGGCAGAAGGTGCGGGCGAAGAAGCCCCGGTCGTCGCTGATCTCCTCGATGTCGATGATCCAGGCGCCGGGGCAGTTGGTCTCGGTGAACTTCATGGGCGGGTTCGGTCCGGTGCGATCAGGCCGTCAGCGGCGGGACGGTCCAGTAGAAGTCCTGGTCGAGCTGCTGGGTGGCGAGGAGCTCCTCCAGCCGCTTGAGCCGGGTGAACGGCGCCGACTGGAAGATGTCGCTGCTCATGTTGATCGCCTCGAACACACCCCGGAGCTGGCGGGCGCCGCGCTCGGCGTCCCACTCGCACTTGAACCCCGGGAGCTGGGTGTTGATCTTCTCGAACGACACCCGGTAGCTCCGGTTGTCGGACCCCTCGCCGAAGCTCAGCTCGCAGCCGGGGAACACATCGGCCACGATCTCGGCGATCTGGCGCACCCGGTAGTTGTGGTCGGAGTCGCCCACGTTGAACACCTGCCCGTGCACCGCCTCGCGGGGCGCGGCCAGGGCGCACTCGATGGCCTTGGCGATGTCGAGGGCGTGCACCAGCGGCCGCCAGGGCGAGCCGTCGGACGTCATGGCGATCCGGTTGGTGGTCCAGGCCAGGCCGGCCAGGTTGTTCAGCACGATGTCGAACCGCATCCGGGGCGAGGCGCCGAAAGCGGTGGCGTTGCGCATGAACGTGGGTGAGAAGTTGTCGCTGGCCATGGGCATCACGTCCCGCTCCACCAGCGTCTTGCACTCGGCGTAGGCGGTCTGCGGGTTCACCGGCGACTGCTCGTTGACCTCACCGTCGGCCACCCCGTACACCGAGCACGACGACATGTACACGAAACGCTGCACGCCGGCCGCCTTGGCCAGCTCGGCGATCCGCACCGAACCCATGTGGTTGATCTCGTGGGTGATGCCGGGCCTCAGCTCGCCGGTCGGGTCGTTGGACAGCTCGGCCATGTGGACCACGGCGTCGTAGCCCTCGAGGTCTTCCGCCGTGATCGAGCGCAGGTCCTTGATGAGCGTGGTGGCCTTGCGGGGCAGGCCGTGGTAGAGCCAGCCGGTCATGTAGTAGCCCGTGTCGAGGCCGGTGACCTGGTGCCCCTGGTCCATGAGGCGGGGGGCGAGAAGGGAGCCGAGGTAGCCCTCGGTTCCGGTTACCAGGATGCGCACGTTGGGTCCTTTCGTAGGGACGACGTCGTCGTCGTCGTTGTCACCCGATGCCGGCTTCGGCGATGGCGGGGAGCACCCGGCCCACGATGGTACGGGCAATCTCCAGTGAGGCCGTCGCCGCGGGCGACGGGGCATTGCAGACATGCAGGGCACGCGGTCGATCCACCAGGAGAAAGTCATCGACCAGCCCGCCGTCGGGCTTGAGGGCCTGGGCCCGGATGCCGGCCGGCGACGGCACGAGATCGTCGGACTGGACCGCGGGGATCAGCTCCTGCAGGCTCCGGGTGAACCGGGCCTTGTTCAGCGAGCGGTACACCTCCGACGCCCCGACCTTCCAGTTGGCCTTGGCCAGATGCCAGAAGCCCGGATAGCGGAGCACCTCGCCCAACTCGGCCAGGTTCACGTCGCGCTTGCGGTAGCCCTCGCGGGCGAGGGCCAGCACTGCGTTGGGACCGGCATGGACGCCACCGTGGATCATCTTGGTGAAGTGCACCCCGAGGAACGGGAAGGCGGGATCGGGCACAGGGTAGATGAGCGTGTTGACCAGGTGGTGCTTCTCCGGCACCAGCTCGTAGTACTCGCCCCGGAAGGGCACGATCTGCGCCCCCGGGTCGCCACCCTCCTGGCGGGCCAGGTGATCGCTGTACTGGCCACCGCAGGTGACGAGGTAGCGGGCCCGCAGCTCCTGGCGGGTGGTGATCACGCGATGGTCGGCGCCGTCGTGCTCGATGCCCACCACCCGCTCGCCCAGCGAGATCGTGACGCCGTTGGCCCGGGCCTGATCGGCCAGGGCCTCGCACACGCCGACGTAGTCGATGATGCCGGTGCTCGGCACCAGCACCGCCGCCACGCAGTTCACGTGGGGCTCGATCTCGCGGGCCTCGGCCGGCGTGATCAGCGAGACGTCGAGCCCGTTCTCCTTGCCCCGCTCGTAGAGCGCCTGCATGCGGGGGCGCTCCTCGTCACGCGTGGCCACGATCAACTTGCCGCACAGGTCGTAGGCGATGCCGTGGTCGCGGGCGAAGGCCACCATCGACTCCCGGCCGTTGCGGCACAGCTCGGCTTTGAGGCTGCCCGGCTTGTAGTAGATGCCGGAGTGGATCACGCCCGAGTTGCGTCCCGTCTGGTGGCGGGCCAGGCTCTGCTCCTTCTCCACCAGCGTGATCGACAGACCGGGCCGTTGCTCCGAGAGGGTCTTCGCCACGGCCAGGCCGACGATGCCGCCCCCGATGATCACGCAATCCTGCATGCGGTCCATTATGTGCGGCATCGCGGCCGACCCGGCGGAAGGGGCCTGGGCAGCTTTCCGCGAACGTTGGGTATTTTCGCTCACCACGTACACTGGCGAACGCACATCACTGGCCGGCGGTAACGAGTCCCGAGGTGGGGATGACCGAGACATTCGCCGAGCTGTGGCACAGCACGCTCCGACGGCACCGACGGGTCGAGCGATGGCGAGCCCTCAAGCTGCGCTCCGCACTGGTGGCCGTCACCGCCACCGTCGGGCTGGCCAGCTACGCCGGAATCGAAGCCGGGTCCGCCGGCGGGGCCGACGTGACCGCCGATCTCGCCGCCCTACGGCCGCCGCTGGACCAGCCCGAGGCCTGGACCGGCTCCGCGGCCGCCGACGACAGCCCGGCCCAGGTGGCGGCCGCCGCCATCGCCCCCCAGCCCGACCGGGTGCCCGTGATCTTCGATACCGACATGGTGAACAGCATCGACGACTCATTGGCCCTGGCCATGCTCCACGGCTACGAGGACCGGGGCGTGATCGACCTCCTGGCCGTCACCGTCAGCTACGACGACGCCGCCGTCGCCCCCTACATCGACGCCGTCGACACCTGGTACGGCCACCCCGACGTCACGATCGCGGTGATCGGGGCCAACGGGGTGGGCGAGGGCCGCGACGCCTTCCACCGCCAGGTGGCCGACGACGCCGCCCGTTTCCCCCACGACATCACGGACTCGGCCCAGGTGGACCGGGCGCTTTCGCAACTCCGGCGCCGGTTGGCGGCCGAGCCCGACCACACGGTGGTGATCGTGTCCACCGGGTTCTCCACCAACCTGGCCCAGCTGCTGGCCTCACCGGCCGACGACGTCTCGCCCCTCGACGGTCGGGCGCTGGTGGCCTCCAAGGTGAAGCTGCTGGCCATCACCGCCGGCGACGTGGTGCGGGCCCAGCCCGAGTTCAACACGGCCCGCGACCCACTGTCGGCCCGTATCGTGTTCGACCAGTGGCCCTCGCCGGTGGTGGTGGGGGAATGGCACGTGGGGGCGAACCTGCCGTTCCCCGTCGAGGCGCTCGGCGCCTCGCCCGACAACCCGGTGCTGACCGCAGCGGTGCACTACGGGGCGAACGCCCTGCTCGTGGGCTTCCCTTACCAACCCCCGTCGTTCGACCCCGCCACAGTGATGGCAGCGGTGGAACCCGGCGCCTACCTCGGCCTCGGTGAGCCGGGGCACCTGACGATCGACGAGCAACTGGTGGCCCGGTTCGCCCCCGACCCCGACGGCAACCACCGTCTGATCCAACGCCCCACCGATCCCGCCCTCACCGCCCGGATCACCGCCCGCTTCGCCGAACTGGTCGCCCATCCCTGACGACCGACCAACGTCGTCGAGAACTACGGCGCGACGCCGTATTTGTCGACAATGTTCGGTTTCGGTTGGCTTGTTGGCTACGGGACGATGTTGACCATGCTCCCCTTGACCACGATCACCCGGCGGGGGGCGGCCCCGGCCAGCAGGGCCACGACCTTCTCGTCGGCCAGGGCGGCGGCCTCCACGGCGGCCTCCTCGGCGTCGGCCGGCACCGTGATGCGGCTGCGGACCTTGCCCTTGACCTGCACGGCGTACTCCACGGTGTCGGCCACCAGCAGAGCGGCGTCGGCCACCGGGAACGGCTCGTAGCTGATCGTGGTCTCGTGCCCCAGGCGCTGCCACAGCTCCTCGGCCAGATGGGGCACGAGCGGCGACAGCATGACCGTCAGCGGCTCGGCCACGGCCCGCACCATCGGCTCGTCGGCCTTGGTGAGGTGGTTGACCAACTCGATCAGCTTCGACACGGCGGTGTTGAACCGCAGGCCGTCGTAGTCGGCGGTGACACCGGCGATCGTGCGGTGCAGGGCCGCCAGGCTGGCCTGGTCGGCCCCACCGTCGACCACGCCGTCGACCACCAGCAGCTGGCCCGTCTCCTCGTCGACGAACAGGCGCCACACCCGCTGCAGGAAGCGCGACATGCCTACCACGTCACGCGTGCTCCAGGGCCGGGAGGCGTCGAAGGGGCCCATCGACATCTCGTACAGGCGCAGGGTGTCGGCCCCGTAGGTGGCGCACATCTCGTCGGGCGTCACGATGTTCTTCAGGCTCTTGCCCATCTTCCCGTAGACCCGGGTGACGGGCTCGCCGTCGTGGGTCCATACACCGGCCGGGTGCTCGACCACCTCTGAGGCCTCCACGTTCAGACCCCGGCTGTCCTCGTAGGCGTAGGCCTGGATGTAGCCCTGGTTGAACAGGCGGTGGTACGGCTCCCACGACGACAGGTGGCCCAGGTCGAACAGCACCTTGTGCCAGAACCGGGCGTACAGCAGGTGCAGCACGGCGTGCTCCACGCCGCCGACGTACAGGTCGACGCCGCCGGGATGGCCGTTGCCCTGGGGGCCCATCCAGTACCGCTCCACCTCGGGGTCGACGAAGGCGTCGACGTTCGTGGGGTCGAGGTAGCGCAGCTCGTACCAGCACGAGCCGGCCCATTGGGGCATCACGTTCAGGTCGCGCGTGTAGCGGCGGGGCCCGTCGCCCAGGTCGAGGGTCACCTCGGCCCATTCCTTCACCCGGCCCAGCGGCAGCTCGGGCTCGGAGGTGGCGTCGTCGGGATCGGCCGCCACCGGCTTGAAGTCCTCCAGCGGGGGCAGCAGCACCGGCAGCAGGTGATCGGGTACGGCCACCGGCATGTCGTCGTCGTCCCACAGGATGGGGAACGGCTCGCCCCAGTAGCGCTGGCGGGCGAACAGCCAGTCCCGCAGGCGGAACGTGATCGTGGCCTCCCCCACCCCGTTGCGCTCCAGCCAGGCGCTGATCAGGGCCACCGCCTCGGCCATGGTGCGCTCGCCGTCGAGCGACAGCGAGTCGTTGGCCGAGTTCACGTACGTGCCCTCGCCCACGTAGGCCTGGGGCCAGGTGTCGCACGACACCGAGGGGGCGATGCCATGGCCCTCGAACCAGGCGGCGGGCGGCATCTGGGTGGCCACGATGGGCAGGTCGAAGCGACGGGCGAACTCGAAGTCCCGCTCGTCGCCCGACGGTACGGCCATGATGGCCCCGGTGCCGTATCCCATCAGCACGTAGTCGGCGATCCATACCGGGATCTCGGTGCCGGTGACCGGGTTGGTGGCGTAGGACCCGGTGAACACGCCGGTCTTCTCCCGGCTCTCGTCCTGTCGGTCCACGTCCTTCTTGGCCGCCGCCTCACCCTGGTAGGCGGCCACCGCCTCGGCCTGCCCGGCCGTGGTCAGCTCGGCCACCAGCGGGTGCTCGGGCGACAGCACCATGAACGTGGCCCCGAACAGGGTGTCGGGCCGGGTGGTGAACACCCGGATGGGGCCGGCGGACGAGGCGAAGCTGACGTTGGCCCCGTGCGACCGGCCGATCCAGTTGCGCTGCATGGTCTTGATCGACTCGGGCCAGTCGAGCGAGTCCAGGTCGTCGAGCAGGCGGTCGGCGTAGGCCGTGATCCGCATCATCCACTGCCGCATGCGCTTGCGGAACACGGGATAGTTGCCCCGGTCGGAACGGCCGTCGGCCGTGACCTCCTCGTTGGCCAGCACGGTGCCCAGCCCCGGGCACCAGTTCACCGGGGCCTCGCTCAGGTAGACCAGGCGGTGGGAGTCGATCAGGGCCCGCTGCTCGTTGCGGGACAGCTGGCTCCACGGCCGCCCGTCGGGGGTGGGTCGGGACCCGCTGGCCAGCTCGGCCTCCAGCTCGGCCACCGGCCGGGCCTGGCCCTTGGTCTCGTCGTACCAGGCGTTGTAGATCTGCAGGAAGATCCACTGGGTCCACCGGTAGTAGGCCTCGTCGGTGGTGGCCACCGAGCGGCGCTGGTCGTGGGCCAGGCCCAGGCGGCGCAGCTGGCGCCGCATGATCTCGATGTTCTGCTCGGTGCGGACCCGGGGGTGGGTGCCGGTGTCGATGGCGTACTGCTCGGCCGGCAGGCCGAAGGCGTCGTAGCCGATCGAGTGCAGCACGTTCTCGCCCGTCATCCGGCGGAACCGGCCGTACACGTCGGTGCCGATGTAGCCCAGCGGGTGGCCCACGTGCAGCCCCGCCCCCGACGGGTAGGGGAACATGTCGAGCACGAACCGCTTGGGCCGCCCCGCCAGCCGGTCGGCGTCGGCCAGCGGGCCAGCCGGGTTGGGCGCCTCGAACGTGCCGTCGGTCTCCCACCGGTCCTGCCAACGGAGCTCGATCTCCTGGGCCAGCGCGGCGTTGTAGCGGTGGGGCGGCAGATCGGCGCCGGTTCCGGAGGGCGGCAGGTTCGTCATAGGGATCAATGATACGGGCATGTGCGACCATGGCTCCCGTGACTATCGAGGGCCCGGAGGGCACCACCACCCACCGCATCACCTGCACCCACGACTGCCCCGATGCCTGCTCAGCCCGGGTGACGGTGAGCGGCGGCGTTGCCGTCGACATCCGGGCCGACAGCACCCACCCGGTGACCGGCCGCCACCTGTGCTCCAAGGTGGACCGCTACCTGGAGCGGGTCTACAGCCCCGACCGGCTGCTCCATCCGCTGCGCCGAACCGGCCCCAAGGGCGAGGGACGGTTCGAGCCGGTGAGCTGGACCGACGCCATCGACGAGATCGCCGAGCGGTGGACCGCCGTCATCGCCGAGCACGGGGGCGAGGCCATCCTGCCGTTCTCCTACCTCGGCTCGATGGGGGCGCTGTCTGCCTTCGGGCCGACCTACACCCTGTTCCACCGCTTGGGCGCCACCCAGCTGGAGCGGGCCATCTGCGGCGGCCAGGCCCTGGCCATCAACCGGGCCATGACCACCCCGCTGCAGGCCGACCCCGAGCTGCTGGTGGAGAGCCGCCTGATCGTGTGCTGGGGCATCGACGTGGTGTCGACCTCGATCCACGGCTGGGATCTCATGCGCCGGGCCCGTAAGGCCGGGGCCCGCCTGGTGGTGATCGACCCCTATCGCTCCCCCACCGCCCGCCGGGCCGACACCCATCTCCCCCTGCGACCTGGCACCGACGGCGCCCTGGCCCTCGGCCTGGGCCACGTGATCATCAGCCGGGGTCTGGCCGACCAGGCGTTCATCGCCGAGCACACCACCGGCTTCGATGCCTACGCCGAGGCCGTGGCGCCCTGGACCCCGGAGCGCACGGCGGCCGAGACCGGCCTCCCGGCGGCGGCGGTGGAGGAGCTGGCCGTGGCCCTGGCCACCACCACGCCGGCCGCCATCCGGTTCGGCGTTGGCATGCAGCGGGCCGACGGCGCCGGCTCGGCCGTGCGGGCCATCCAGTGCCTGCCCGCCCTCACCGGTCAATGGCGCCACCGGGGCGGGGGCATCGTCAACGCCCGGACCATGGGGCTGCTCAACTACGAGAAGCTGTGGGGCGAGATCCCGCCCACCCGGCGGGTGAACATGATCCAGCTGGGCCGGGTGCTCACCGACCCCGACCTGGCGCCTCCGGTGCAGGCCCTGTTCGTCTGGAACTCGAACCCGGCCGTGATCGCGGCCGACCAGAACCGGGTGCTGGCCGGTCTGGCCCGGCCCGACCTGTTCACCGTGGTCCACGATCTCTTCGTCACCGACACCGCCCGCTACGCCGACCTGGTGCTGCCCGCCCCCTCCATGCTGGAGCACGACGACCTCGTCGGCTCGTGGGGCTTCAACTACGTGAGCCGCAACCGGGCCGCCATCGCCCCCCGGGGCGAGGCCCGGGCCAATGCCGAGGTGGCCCGGCTCCTGGCCCGCCGGCTCGGGATCGACGACCCCGTGTTCGCTCTGAGCGACGACGGGCTGATCCGGTACTGCCTCGACGGTTCGGGGGCCGAGGCGGCCGGCGCCGGCTACGAGCGGCTCGACGCCGAAGGCTTCGTGCGGGTGCCCCACCCGGGCGGCGACACCCCGTTCGCCCACGGTGGGTTCCCCGAACCGGGCGGCCGGTTCGGGTTCGCCTCCGAGGTCTTCGACCGGGCGTTCGGGCTGGGCCCGGTGCCCCGCTACCGCCCGCCGGCCGAGAGCCCCGAGACCCGGCCCGATCTCGCCCGCCGCTACCCGCTCCGTCTGCTGACGCTGAAGCGACCCCACTCGGTCAACTCGTCCTACGCCCACCTGCCGGTCCTGCTGGGGGCCGAGCCCCGCACCCTGATCGAGCTCAATCCGACCGACGCCGCCCACCGGGGCGTGGCCGAGGGCGACCCCGTGCGCGTGGTCAACGACCGGGGCGCGGTGACGGGCTTCGCCGCCGTGACCGACCACGTGGCCCCCGGCACCGTCGTGGTGCCCTTCGGCCGGTGGCTGACCGACGGCCCGGGAGCGAACGCCCTCACCGCCGACCGCATCGGCGATCTGGGCGGCGGGCCCACCTTCTGTGACGCCTTGGTGGAGGTGCTCCCCGGTACAGTCGGCAACGCATGAATCTCCTGGCGCTGCTCCCGTCGTTCCTCGAGCCGGAGTGGCTCATCGAGCGTGGCGGCCTCCTGTTGGTGGCCCTGATCGTGTTCGCCGAATCGGGTCTGCTGATCGGCTTCTTCCTCCCCGGCGACTCCCTGCTGTTCATCGCCGGCCTCCTGGCCAGCGACACCGGCGGCAACAAGCTGCCCCACATCGCCATCGTGGTGGCGGTGATCGCCGCCGCCGCCATACTCGGCGACCAGGTGGGCTACCTGTTCGGCCGCAAGGTCGGCCCCACCCTGTTCGACCGGCCCCGGTCGCGCCTGTTCAACCCCGAGAACGTGGTGAAGGCCCAGCGCTTCCTGGACAAGCACGGAGCCAAGGCCATCGTGTTGGCCCGGTTCGTGCCCATCGTGCGCACCTTCGCCCCGATCGTGGCCGGCATCGGCCACATGCACTACCGCACGTTCGTCAGGTACAACATCGTGGGCGGCGTGCTGTGGGGGGCTGGGGTGACGCTGGCCGGCTACTTCCTGGGTGAGATCGACGTGGTACGCAACAACGTGGAGATCGCCCTCATCGCCGTGGTGGCCATGTCCCTGGTGCCGATCGTGTTCGAGACGGTGCGTCACCGCCGCGCCGAGGTCGGCTCCAGCCACTGAGGCCGGGCGGCCGGCGCTGGCCCCGCCCTCCCCCTCAGGCCACGTCGGTCAGGCGGGGGACGTCTTTCCAGAGGCGTTCGAGGTCGTAGTAGTCCCGCGCCTCGACGCTGAACACATGGACGACGAACGCGCCGTAGTCCATCAACACCCAGGTGAGAGTTTCCTGGCCTTCTATACGCAGCGGCTTGGGGCCGCCCGCCAGGGCGACCTCCTCCTCCACCGCCTCCATGATGGCCCGGACCTGGCGGGAGCTACCCCCGGAGGTGACGACGAACCAGTCGGTGATGCCGAGGATCTCGCCCACGAAGAAGGCCTCGGTGTCCCGACCCTGCTTGTCGTCGGCGGCCTGGACGGCGACGCGGACCCATTGCAGCAGCTCGGCATCGAGGTTCGTGGCGGTGATGGGGCTGGGGCTCAGACGAGGCTCCTTCGATCAGGATGGTGGTTCCATCCACAGTAGCCCCACGGTGTGACATCAACCCCTATAAAGCCGCCAGCGGTCGATGAGCTCCACCACCGGGTCCGGAGTGAGCCACCGGATCGACCGGCCGGCGGCCACCAGGCGCCTCAGCTCGCTGCTCGACACGTCCAACGCCGGGATCTCGACCGGCTGGCACCGCCACCCCGGCGGCGGTGGTCGCTTGTGGCCGGGCCGGTTGACCACCACGAACCCGTACCGGTCCCGCAGTTCACCGGCCCGGTGCCAGGTGTCGAGCCCAGCGGCGGCATCGGCCCCCACCACCACCAGCCACTCGGTGCCCGGTTCCCGGGCGGTGAGGGCCTCCAGCGTCACCAGGCTGTAGCTGGGCCCGCCCAACTCGATCTCCACGTCGGAGGCCACCACCCCAGGGGCCGCCCCCTCCCCCACCGCCGCCTCCACCAGAGCCAGCCGGCGCCGGGCGGGCGTGATGGGACGGTCGCCCACCTTCTGCCAGGGCGAGTTGTTGACGACGAGTCGTACCTCGTCGAGCGCCAACTGGTCGAGCACCTGGTCGGCCACCACGAGATGGCCCAGATGAGGCGGATCGAAGGTGCCGCCGAGGATCCCGACCCGTCTGGCACACCCTGAAATCGACCCCGACATCGACTCGCTACCGTATCCCATGAGAAAAACACGTCAGAAGTGACGGATGTCACTCCACAAGCGGGATGGTTCGTAGTAGAAAGAGTGTTTGGACTTGTAGCGCTCCAGACCCGCCCGGCACGCGTTCAGAGAGATCCATCCCACCCGGACAGGATCCACAACCAAGCCGGAACAACGAGCCTAGCAAGTCGCAGCGATAGGGAAAACTTCCTTGTCCAAGCCCCCGCAAGCAATCGATCGAAGAAACACGCCCATGAGTGATTCCGTAGGACAGTACCTGAACGAGATCGGCCTGGTCCCACTGTTGACCGCCGACGAGGAGCGCGAGCTCAGTCAGATCATCGAGAAGGGCCGAGATGCCCAGATCAAGATCGATGCTGGCGAGAACTCGGCCATGAACCGGCGCGCAGTGCGCAAGGCCGCCCAGGCCAAAGACCGGTTCATCCGAGCGAACCTCCGCCTCGTCGTCAGCGTGGCCCGCCGCTACCCCCTTCCTCCCTCGATGGAGCTTCTGGATCTGATCCAGGAAGGCAACCTCGGCCTGGAGCACGCCGTCGACAAGTTCGACTGGCGTAAGGGGTTCAAGTTCTCCACCTATGCCACCTTCTGGATCCGCCAGGCCATCGGCCGGGCGCTCGACCAGAAGGCGAGCCTGGTTCGCCTCCCCGGCGACCGGTCGGCCAGCCTCCGGGCAGCCCTCCGCCAGGTATCGGGCGATGGTGACGAGCTCGACGACGAGCACGCCCGGCTCCACCGGCTGACAACGCCCACCTCGCTCGACCGCACCATCGGCGACGACGACTCCAACGAGCTGGTCGATCTCCTACCCGACGCCACCCCCGGCCCCGAGTACGAGGTCATGGCCAAGGCCGAGGAGACCATGGTCACCGGTCTGCTCGACGTGCTCGACCCTCGGGCCAAGTACGCCGTGGAACAGCGGTTCGGCCTGAATGACGGCCGTAAGCGTAGCTACCGTGAGGTGGGCGAGGAGCTCGGCGTGACCGCCGAAGCCGCCCGCCGCCTGGTGAAGCGGGCCGTCAGCGCCGTGCGCGACCAGGCCGGCGACGTGATGAGCGACTTCGACGCCGCCTGATCGTCCGGTTCTCCAAACACTGAGAGAAAGCCGCCCTCGGGGCGGCTTTCTCTCTTTACACTGGGTCGGTGGACAACGACCTGACCTCGACCTGGGACCCCGGAACCTGGCGGGCCTTCGCCGCCGCCCAACAGCCCCGCTGGCAGGATGCCAGTGAGCTGGAGCAGGTGGAGAAGGAGCTGGGCACCCTGCCCCCGCTGGTGTTCGCCGGCGAGGCCCGCGAGCTGCGGGAGCGCCTGGCTGCCGTCTCCCGGGGCGAGGCCTTCCTCCTCCAGGCAGGAGACTGCGCCGAGTCGTTCGACTCGTTCCGGGCCGATCCCATCCGGGACAAGCTGCGGGTCATCCTGCAGATGGCCGTGGTCCTCACCTACTCCTCGGGGGTGCCGGCGGTGAAGGTGGGCCGGATCGCCGGCCAGTTCGCCAAGCCCCGGTCCAACCCCACCGAGACGATCGACGGGGTGGAGCTGCCGTCGTTCCTGGGCCACATGGTGAACGACCTGCCGTTCTCGGCCGCCGATCGCCGGCCCGACCCCGCCCGGCTGCTCCGGGTCTACCACCAGTCGTCGTCCACCCTGAACCTGCTGCGGGCCTTCACCAAGGGCGGCTTCGCCGACCTCACCCGGGTGCAGGCCTGGAACCAGGAGTTCGTGGCCAGCTCGCCCGAGGGCCAGCGCTACGCCAACCTGGCGGCCGAGATAGACCGGGCGCTGCGCTTCATGGTGGCGGCCGGCATCTCGTCGAAGCATCCCGAGATCCACGAGGCCGAGTTCTTCACCAGCCACGAGGCCCTCATCCTGCAGTACGAGGAGGCGCTCACCCGGCGTGACTCGCTCACCGGAGACTGGTACGACTGCTCGGCCCACCTGCTGTGGATCGGCGAGCGGACCCGCCAGCTCGACGGCGCCCACCTCGAGTTCCTGCGAGGGGTCAAGAACCCTCTCGGATGCAAGATCGGGCCGTCCACCACCCCCGAGGAGGCGGTGGGGATCTGCGACGTCCTCGACCCCGACCGGGAGCCGGGCCGTCTGGTGCTGATCTCCCGCATGGGGGCCGACAAGGTGGCCGACCGGCTACCGGCCCTGCTGCGGGCCGTGCGGGACTCGGGCCATCCCGTGGTGTGGGCCTGCGACCCGATGCACGGCAACACCTTCACCTCCGAGACGGGCCACAAGACCCGCCACTTCGACGCCATCCTGGCCGAGGTGGCCGCCTACTTCGACGCCCACCGTTCGGTGGGCACGTGGCCCGGCGGCATCCACGTGGAGCTCACCGGCGACGACGTGACCGAGTGCCTGGGGGGTGGCGACAACGTCGACCACGCCGACCTGGGTAAGCGCTACGAGACGATGTGCGATCCCCGGCTCAACGCCCGCCAGAGCCTCGACCTCGCCTTCCGCACCGCCGAGCTGCTGCAGGAGAGCTGACGCTCCGGCACTGCCGGGCACGTCCAGGCCCCGATGGGGCCCGGCAGCCGGTCACGCCAGGGGAAGCTCGCCCCGGACCACGCTGACGCCGGAGTGGGCCGGGTTGTCGTCGTCGGGCTCGATCGACACGTCGACCGTGTTGTAGCGGCTGAGGTCGACCGACTGGCTGATCTTGTAGTGGCCGGTGGCGTCGATGGTGCCGAGGGCCACCAGGTCCTTCAGTTCCCCGCCCTCGATCTCGAGCAGCCACACCTCGTAGAACTCGCCCTCCTTGGGCTGCTCCCCGGTGAGGTCGACCGCCAGGTCCCGGCCGTCGAGCTCGGCCTCACCGCCGAACCCCTCGTAGCCGGGCAGGGCGGCGAGTTCCACCGTCTCGGGCGACGAGCCCCTCAGCGACAGCGCGAGGGGAACGCCGACCAGTAGCACGGCCGCCACCGCCGCCACCGCGGTGGCGATGCGGAGCCGGACCCTGCGGCGGGCGGCGAGGTCGATCACCCCGGCAACTCCCGCTCCCTCACCATCGGCCAACCCGGTCTCGATGGCGGCCCACATCGAGTCGGGCGGTGGCTCGTACACCACGTCGGACGGGCCCCGGCGCAGGATGGCGGCCACCTCGTCGAACTCGGGCAGATCGGGCTCACTCGCCACGGCTACCCTCCAACTCCCGGTGCAACGCTTCCAGCCCGCGACGCATGTGGCTCTTGACGGTGCCGAGCGGCAGGCCCAGCCGCTCGGCGATCTCCGGGTGGGTGAGCCCTTCGTAGAATCCGAGCTCCACCACCTCACGGCGGGCCAGCGGCAACTCCTCCAACGCCCGGGTGAGCACCATCTGGTCTACCACGGCGTCGACATCCGGTTCGACGCTGAGGCTCTCCCCCACGTCGGCCGACGGCACCGACGGCCGACGGGAGCTGGCCCGTAGATGATCGATGGCTTTGAAACGGGCGATGCGGGCCAGCCACGCCCCCAGCGAGCCCCGCTCGGGATCGAACCGACCCCGGCTCTTCCAGGCGTCGAGGAACACCTGTTGGGCCACGTCTTCGGCCTCCGCCCCCACCAGCTTGCGGCACAGGCCGAGCACCATGGGGCTGTAGGCGTCGAACACCTCGCGCAACGCCCCCTGCTCGCCGGCCATGAGCCGTTGTTCGAGAGGCGACGGGTGCACGATGCGAGGATAACGCTCGGCCACCATGGTCAACATCGTCCGTACATCCGCCGGACGCCAGCGGGCGGATGCGGGACGACTGGATTCAAACCAGATTGTCGACGAACTTCTCGAGCTGGCGGAGGTTGCGGACCTCGAACGTCCCGTCGCAGTAGGTGCCGTAGTCGCCCACGATCGAGTCGCCCGTGTTCCAGTAGGCCTTGGGCTCGGGGTTCAGCCAGAACAGCTTGCGGGCCTTGTGCTGGATCTCCTTGCAGATCCAGGCCTGTGAGGCGTGGTAGTTGTTCCGGGCGTCGCCCAGGATCAGCACCGTGGTCTTGGGCCCGACCTCCCGGCCGTACTTCTCCCAGAACACCTCGAGGGCGTGCCCGTAGTCGGAGTGGCCGTCCACCCAGACGACATCGGCCTCGGTGTTGACCCGGTGGATGGCCTCGGTGATGTCGTCGATGCCCTCGAAGTAGCTCGTGACCTCGTCGAGACCGTCGATGAACACGAACGACCGGACCCGGCTGAACTGGCTGGAGATGGCGTACACCAGGTGCAGGGTGAACCGGGCGAAGGCGGCCACCGATCCCGAGATGTCGGCGATCACGAAGATCTCCGGCTTCGCCGGCCGGGGGTGCTTGAACCGCGGCTCGGCCGGCACCCCGCCGTAGCTGAGCGAGTGGCGCACCGTGCTGCGGAAGTCGAGCGGGCCCTTGCGCCGGTGCCGCCGTTTGCGGGCCAGCCGGGCCGCCAGCTTGCGGGTGAGGGGATAGATGGCCTTGCGCAGCATGACCATCTCCTCCCGGCTGGCGTGCATGAAGTCCACGTCTTCCGGCAAGGGCTTGCGCAGGGTCTTGGCCATGGCCTCGGCCCCCCGATCGGCCACCAGGCGACGTCGGATCTCGGCCTCGATCTCCTTGCGGAGCTTGTCGATCCGGGACTCGAACTCGTCGTGCTCCAGGCGCTCCTCGAACGGCGTGAGCTGGTCGGGGGCCACGTCCTGGCGGGTCTGGTCCATCAACCGTTCGAGCACCGAGTCCAGGTCGAGGTTGCGCAGCGTGCGGTACAGATAATAGGTACCGCCCACCGGCCGCCCCGGCTCCATCCCGGCGTAGCGCTTCACCGCCTGGCGGGCGATGGCCCGCATCAGCGTGTCGTCGCCCCGCAGCAGGGCCTGGAAGAGCAGCTCGGCCAGCTCCTCCTGGGTCAGCCCCCGGCCCCCACCCCGGCCCTGGCCCTCGCCGTCGCCGTCCTGGTCTCCGTCCTGATCCTCGTCGGAGTCGTCGGAGTCGTCGCCATCCCGGTCGCCGTCGTTGTCGTCGTTGAGGTTGTACTCGTCTCCCCGCAGGGAGAAGTAGACCTCGAACAGCGTCTCGAACGTCTTCCAGTGCGCCTGGTTCTTCACCATCGTGGCGGCCAAGGAGTACTTGAAGGCGTTGCGGTCTTCCAGAGGGATGTGGCGAACCGCCTCGGCGGCGTCGATGTTCTCCGACAGGGAGACGGGCAAGCCAGCGGTTCGCAACTCCTGGACGAAGCCCTCCAGCAGCAGGAATACCGGCTCGTTCTCGGTGATGCTCATGATGTTCTCCCTGGGCGCGGGTCGGGGCCGGGGTGGGGCCGGCTCAGGCCGGCTTGGCCTCGAAATGGGCGGCCGAGTTCGAGCTGAACTCCTTGATCGCCTTCTCGATGTCGGACCGGTACTTCAGCAGGATGTGGACGGTGTCCAGCGCATCCTTCTCGGTGACGTTCTCGATGCCGAGGATCACCAGCGTCCGGGCCCAATCGAGCGTCTCGGACACCGACGGGGCCTTCTTCAGCTCGAGCTGGCGGATCGAGCGCACGATCCGGGACACCTGGTCGGCCAGCTTCTCGTTGATGTCGGGCACCTTGGTGAGGACGATCTCCTTCTCCCGCTCCATCGACGGGTAGTCGATGTGGAGGAAGAGACAGCGCCGTTTGAGGGCCTCGGACAGCTCCCGGGTGTTGTTCGAGGTGAGGAACACCAGCGGGATCTGCTTGGCTTCGATCGTGCCCAGCTCGGGGATCGACACCTGATAGTCCGACAGGATCTCGAGCAGCAGGGCCTCGGTCTCCAGCTCGACCCGGTCGATCTCGTCGATCAGGAGGACCACCGGATCGGGGGCCGTGATGGCCTCCAGCAGCGGGCGGGGCAGGAGGAACTCGTCGGAGAAGATGTCGTCCTTGACCTCGGCCCAGGAGACGTCCATCTCGCCCCGCTCCACCTGGATGCGCAGCAGCTGCTTCTTGTAGTTCCACTCGTAGAGGGCCTTGGCCTCGTCGAGCCCCTCGTAGCACTGGAGCCGGATGAGCCGGGCCCCGCTCATCTCCGCTATCGACTTCGCCAGCTGGGTCTTGCCGGTTCCGGCCGGACCTTCAACCAGGACCGGCTTGGCAAGACGGTCAGCCAGGAATGCGACGCCGGCGATGGAGTCATCCGCGAGGTAGTTCACCTCGCGGAGCCCGTCCCGCACGGCATCAACGGAGTCGAATCGGTGGGTCATAGGGCACCACCGTACAAGACAGGCCATCCACGAGGTCAAAGTGAAACGGCAACGACTCCGAGGCCGAGCGCCGGGGCGCTACGATCGGCCTTTCATGGACCATGGGCTGAGCCGGGCGGTGGAGGCATTCGTCACCGGGATCGGAGCCGCCCTGCAGGCCGCAGGGGTGGCGGCGGCCGACAGCGAGCGCCAGGCCGTGCAGGAGGCCTACAACCTCTCCGTGGCCTTCGTCGACGCCGACGGACGCCACACCGACGACGAGCTGTGGGCTCTGGTGGAGCGCTTCGCCCCCCTGGGCCAGCTCCGCCCCGAGACCACGCCCGATCTGGCCCGGGCCAACGACCTGGCCGGCGGGAAGCGCCGGTGGCTGGAGGCCCCGTCGCCCCTGTTCGAGGTCCTGCATGACATCGACGCGGCCAAGGGCACCGGAGCCTGCCTGATCTACCAGGAGCTGGCGATCGACATCGGCTACGCCGTGGCCGCCTTGGACCAGTACCCGTCGACCGACGAGATCAACGCCATCACCGGCCTGCGCCGGACGCTGGCCGACGCCCTGGCCCGGCCCCGGCCGGTGCCACCCGGCGGCCCGGCGGTGGCTCCGGCCCCGTCGGTCCCGCCGGCCGCAGCCGCCCAGCCGGCACCAGGGGCGGCACCGCCCGCCGAGGAGGCGCCGCTTCCCCCGCCGGAGAAGCTGGAGGACCTGCTGGCCGAGCTCGACCGGCTGATCGGGCTCCAGGTGGTGAAGGACGAGGTGCACCGCCTCAGCGCCCTGCTGCGGGTGCAGAAGCTGCGGGAGCAACGGGGCCTGCCCGTGGTCGACACCACGAACCACCTGATCTTCAGCGGCAACCCGGGCACGGGCAAGACCACCGTGGCCCGATTGCTGGCCCGGATCTATCGCTCCCTGGGGGTGGTGGCCACCGGCCAGTACCTCGAGGTAGACCGGTCCGAGCTGGTGGCCGGCTTCGTGGGCCAGACCGCCACCAAGGTGGCCGAGGTGTTCGCCCGGGCCGACGGCGGTGTGCTCCTGATCGACGAGGCCTACTCCCTCACCCGGGGCGGCGAACGGGACTTCGGCCGGGAGGCCATCGACGCCGTGGTGAAGGAGGTGGAGGACCGGCGGGAGACGATGGTGGTGATCCTGGCCGGTTACCCCCGGGAGATGGCCGAGCTGGTGGCCACGAACCCCGGGTTCGAGAGCCGCTTCCCCAAGACGATCCGCTTCCCCGACTACTCCGACGCCGATCTGGTGGAGATCCTGAAGGTCCAGCTGGCCAAGGGCGGCTACGAGGCCGGGCCCGACACCCTGGACGCGGCCGAGACCTGGTTCGGGGCCCACCCCCGGGGCCCCGGCTTCGGCAACGGCCGGTTGGCCCGCAACCTGTTCGAGGCGGCCGTGCTCCGCCAGGCCATGCGCCTGACCGAGGTGGTCGAGCCGACGAACGAGCAACTGGTCGCCCTGCTTCCAGCCGACATCGCCTCGGTGCCGACGGCGGTGGAAGCGGCCGAGCCGGCGGCTACAGGCGGGTCGGGATCCGAGCCACCACCCGGGCCGTGAGCCGGCTGAGCAGCTCGTTGATCTCGTCCACCTCGATCACCTGGGCCAGGCCCACGAACACCGTCACTCCCACCGGGGCCGCCACCAGCACCCGCACCAGCGACGGAAGCCCGGCGTTGTCCATCAGGCGGGCCGCCCCGTAGGTGGTGAGCCCGGAGATGGTGGCCACGGCCACGGCCCGGGCCGCCGACTCCGCCACCACCCAGACCTCCTGGGGGGCGACCAGGTGGTGCCACGCTCCGGCGATGGCCACCGTGTAGAGCATCACCCCGAACGTGGAGCCCACGGCCACGCCGCCGCCGCCGTAGCGGTGCGAGAGCACCCATAGCAGGGGCACGGCCACGGCGGTGACCGTGGAACCGATGAGCACCGGCGTCCACATCTGGCGCATGGCGTAGAAGCCCCGGGTGTAGACCTGGTGGGCGGCCCAGAACGGGATCGACAGGGCGTACCAGAACAGGAACAGCCCCAGGGTGGCGACGTCGGCTGTGGTCGTCTTGCCGTGCCCGTAGGCCAGGTCCGACACCGGCACCGTCACCCCCACCAGCACCCCGGCCGCCATCGCCCCCACCGCCACCGAGGTCCGTACCGAGCGGGACAGGGTGGCCCCCAGCTCGGCGATCCGGCCCTCGGCCGCCAGCCCGGCCAGGAAGGGGTAGGCGGCCACCCCGGCGGCCTGGGCGATCATCCCGATCGGCAGCATGTTGAGCTGGCGGGCGTTGGTGAGCCGGGCCGTTGTGCCCGGGCTGTCAGCGAACTGGCCGAACAGGCGGGGCCACTGCTCGTCGAGGGCCACGGCCGAGATGCCGATCATCAGCGGGAAGGCCAGTACCAGGTACTCCTTCACCGCCGGGTGGAACCAGGGCACCCCCCGGAGCAGGCGGAACCCGTGCCGGCGGGCCCCCCACCACTGGAGCCCGAAGTTCCCGACGGCCGCCCCCACCAGACCGCCCCACAGGAACCACTCGGGGCTGGGCTCGGCCACCAGCCAGCCCAGGACGCCGCCGGCGATGATGGCCAGGTTGTAGACGAGGGGGGCCAGGCTGGGGATGGTGAAGCTCCGCCTGGCGTACTGGGCCGCCATCAGCAGGGTGCCGACGCCGAAGAACACCTGGGAGGCCAGAGCGATCCGGGTCGAGCGCGATCAGCCGGTCGGGGTCGGTGGAGCGGGGGAAGAAGCCCCGCACGATGGGGCCGGCCCCGAAGATGGTGGCCAGGGCGAACACGGCGAAGGCCAGGCCCACGACACGCATCACGGCGGTGAACGTGCGCATCGCCTCTTCCTCGTCGCCCCGGCTGAGATGGCGGGTCAGGAGGGGTACGAGCGTGATCGACAGGTACCCGCCGGCCATGAGGAAGGTGAGCCAGTCGGGGATGGTGAAGGCCTCGACGTAGAGCGAGTTCTCAGCGGTGTAGCCGAGCAGCGCCGTGATGACCGTGCTGCGGACGAACCCCAGGATGCGGGACAGGAAGATCCCGGCCGAGACGACGAGCGCGGCCTTGCCGATGTCGGAGGACGTGCTTCGCACCGGGCCAGGGTACCGGGCCGACCCTGCGGCCGATGAGCAGCACCGCCAGGTAACATCGGCTCATGATCAAGCTGATTCGCCGCTGGTGGAACTACATGGTGGCCAAGGGCTCCAACAGCTTCAACGAGCGGGCCGATCCCAAGGTGCAGCTGGAGCAGGCCATCCAGGAGGCCCAGGAGCAGCACCGTCAGCTCAAGGAGCAGGCGGCCAACGTCATCGCCAACCAGAAGCAGACCGAGATCCGCCTCAACCGGTCGATGGAGGAGTACGAGAAGGTAAGCGCCAACGCCCGCCAGGCGGTGATGATGGCCGACGACGCCCAGAAGAAGGGCGACCAGGCCAAGCTGACGCAATACACCACGGCGGCCGAAGCCTTCGCCAACCGGATGATCGCCCTGGAGCGGGAGATCGAGGACCTGAAGGGGATGCACCTCCAGGCCTCGCAGGCGGCCGAGCAGGCCAAAACAGCGGTCAACACGAACTCGGCCAACCTCCAGCGCAAGCTGGCCGAACGCCAGAAGCTCCTGTCGCAGCTCGATCAGGCCAAGATGCAGGAGCAGCTCAACAAGGCCATGACGTCGCTGTCGGAGACGGTGGGCGAAGACGTGCCCACGCTCAACGAGGTGCGGGACAAGATCGAGGCCCGCTACGCCAAGGCGAAGGGCGCGGCCGAGCTCAACGAGGCGTCGGTCGAGGGCCGGATGCTCGAGGTGGAGCAGGCGTCGCTGAACGTGGAGGCCCAGAGCCGCCTGAGCGAGATCCGGGCCCAGCTCGGTCTGGCCCCCGGGGCCAGCGAGCCCGGCGCCCTGGGCACGGCCCCGGCCCAGAGCATGGCCCAGCCGATGACCGAGCCCGCCGTGGCCGAAGGCGAAGGCACCCCCACCACCTGAGCCGCCTCCCTCAAGCGGGCAGGCCGTGTATCCCCTGCTGGCTACGCCGGCAGGATCACGAGGTTGTCGCGGTGGATGACCTCGTGGACCAGCTCAGGGGGGATCTCGGAGGTGCGGCGGCCCTGATGCCGTTGCAGCTCCTCGCTCGACCATTGGACCAGGCCCTTGGCGAACACGTCGCCCGTCTCGTCCACCACTTCCACGGCGTCGTCGGCGGCGAAGGCCCCCTCGATCTTGCGCACTCCGGCCGACAGCAACGAGCTCTGCCGGCGCTCGAGGGCCTCCCGGGCCCCGGTGTCCACCACCACCCGGCCCGACGAGGGCAGGGCGAAGGCGATCCACAGCTTGCGGGCGTTGAGCCGTTCGCTGCGGGCCCGGAACACGGTGCCCACCCCGGGCACCCCCTTCACGGCGTCGACCACCACGTCGGCTCGGTCGGACGAGGCGATCACGGTCTCCACCCCCGACCAGGTGGCGATCTTCGCCGCCGCCAGCTTGGAGGCCATGCCGCCCCGGGCGGCGGCCGAGCCCGGCCCGCCGGCCATGTCCTCCAGGTGCTGGTCGAACTCCACGATCTCCTCGATGAGCGAGGCCGACGTGTCGACCCGGGGGTCGGCGGTGAACAGGCCGGCGGTGTCGGTGAGCAGCACCAGCAGATCGGCGTCGACCAGGTGGGCCACCAGGGCGGCCAGGCGGTCGTTGTCGCCGAAGCGGATCTCGTCGTCGGCCACGGCGTCGTTCTCGTTGATCACCGGCACGGCGGACCGGGCCAGCAGCGCCTGGATCGTGCCCCGGCTCTTGAGATAGCGGTTCCGGTACCAGAAGTCGGTGGGGGCCAGCAGCACCTGGCCCGCCACCAGCCCTCGGGCGGCCAGGGCGGCCTGGTAGGTGGCCATCAGCCCGATCTGGCCGATGGCCGAGGCGGCCCGGAGCAGATCGGGGTCACGGGGCCGGGTGGCGGGGCCGAAACCGAGGGGGCCGAGCCCCACGGCGATGGCGGCGCTGGTGACCACCACCACCTGGTGGCCCTGGGCGACAAGAACCGCCACCTCGGCCGCCAGCTTGGCCACCGAGTCCCGGTTGATGTCGCCGGCGGCGGTCGTGAGCGACGAGGTGCCGATCTTCACCACCACTCGCACGGCTAGAGGTCCTCCTGGTACTCGAAGGCGAACGTGCCGATGCGCACCGTGTCGCCCTCGGCCACGCCGGCCTTGCGCAGGGCCTTGTTCACCCCGAGGCGGTCGAGCCGGCCCTGGGCGTAGGCCAACGCACCGGCGTTGGTGATGTCGGACAGGGCCACCGCCCGCTCGGCCTGGCGGCTCAGGACCCGCCAGCTGCCGTCGTCGCCTCTCTTGATGATCACGCCAGCCGGCTCCGGTCGGTGGATCACGAACCGGTCCCGGTCGGGCTCGGCCGCCCGGGCCTCCCTCACCAGGGTGGCCAGCCGCCACAGGAGCTCGGTGAGGCCCTGGCGGTTGATCGACGAGATGGCCAGATCCACCGGTGCCCCCTCGTCGCCCCAGTCTCCCGGCTGCAACTGGTCGGCCTTGGCCCCCACGATCACGCTGGGCCGCTGGATCAGGTCGGGCCGGTAGCTCGACAGCTCATGGCGCAGCACCTCGAGCTGGCGGCGGGGCGAGGGCCCGTCGACGTCGGCCAGGTTCAGCAGGTACACGAGCACCCGGGCCCGCTCGGTGTGGCGCAGGAACCGGTGACCCAGCCCGTGGCCCTCGCTCGCGCCCTCGATCAGCCCGGGCAGATCGGCCACCACGAACTCGTTCTCGTCGTCGAGGCGGACCACACCGAGGTTGGGCTCCAGCGTGGTGAACGGATAGTCGGCGATCTTGGGCCGGGCGGCCGAGATCACCGAGATCAGGGTGCTCTTCCCGGCCGACGGGAACCCCACCAGGGCCACGTCGGCCAGGAGCTTCAGCTCCAGCCGCAGCCACTGGTCCCGCATCTTCTCGCCCTGCTCGGCGAACGCCGGGGCCCGACGGCGGTTGGACAGGAACCGGGCGTTGCCCTTCCCCCCCAGCCCACCGGGGGCGGCCAGCCACCGGTCGCCGTGGTTGGCCAGGTCGGCCACCAACTCCCCGGTGTCGAGATCGTGGATCATCGTGCCCTCGGGCACCTTCACCTCGCTGTCGACCCCGCGCTTGCCGTGGCGACCCGAGCCCTGGCCGTGGGTGCCGCTGGTGGCGATCCGGTGCGGATGGTCGCGGAACGCCAGGAGCGAGGCCACGTTGCGGTCGGCCTCCAGCCACACGTCGCCCCCGTCGCCCCCGTCGCCCCCGTCGGGGCCACCCCGGGGCACGTGGGCCTCCCGCCGGAACGAGACGCTACCGGCACCGCCGTCACCCCCGCGGACGCACAGGTTGCATTCGTCGACGAAATTGGACACACGTCAAGGATAGGGAGGGACGCCCGTGGCTACTCGATCAGATGTACGGGGCCGCCGATGACCTTGGCCGACCAGGTGGTGCGGTCGGTGACGGTGGCATTCGACGTCGGCGTGTAGCGGACGGTCCACCAGCAGTTGGAACCGCAGCTGTAGTTCGCCGGGAGCTGGATCTTGATGACGATGAACTGGTCCTGGAACTTGGCGTTGGTCACGTCGAGGCAGGGGTTGCCGGAGCACGTGTTGTTGGCCGCCGCGCTCGTCTCCGGCCATACCGAGGTGTTGGAGCACAGCTTGCCCACCGAACAGTTGGCCTTCTGCCAGGTGAACGACGTCGCCGTGCCCGCCGGGTTGAGGAACTGCACGTTGTTCATACCCTCGCCCGGGTCGAACATCGTGATCTCGAAGGTCTTGCCGGCGTGCTCGTCGGGCACCGAGGCCAGGAAGAACAGCGACGGTGTGCCGGAGAAACCGCTGCCCCCGAATGTGGGCCGGTACAGCGACATCCAGTCCAGGGCGTAGAGCTCGGGACAGGTGGCGCTGGTCATGGAGGTGCAGAGCTGGGTGTCGGCGTGGGGCATGGCCCGCAGCGCGAACGAGTTCAGCTCGAACTCCTGCACGTTCTGGCGGACGTTGGCCTGTATGTACCACCGCCCCTCGTGGGCGGCGCCGGCCGGGATCGAGTACATCGTGTACCAGCGGCCGCCGGCCCCGTTGCCGCTGCCGGTGCAGTCGGTCTTGGCGTACAGGTGGTTGAATACCGGCGAGTCGGCCAGGTTGTCGTCGGCGTAGAGCTCGGTGTCGTCGTTGGCGAACACCCGCATGTTGAGCTGGGGGCCGTTGTTGTAATTGTCCTGGGCGCTGTAATAGCTGTCGGCCGTGTTGGCGTCGGTGCACAGGCCGGGCTCGAAGACCTGGAGGTCGATCTGGCCGGCGTTGGGCGGCACGTCCACCACGAACGTGTAGCCGTTGGGATTGAGCGTGGGGTTGGTGCCGAGACGGGACGAGTTGCAGGCGTCCCAGTAGTTGCCGCCGGCCGACTGGGCGCCGTAGTAGCCGACCGAGAACGGGTCGCCCTGCTGGTGGTCCTGGCACCAGCCGTTGAGGCTGAGCCAGATCCCGTCGGGGGTGATGCCGAGCTCGGTACTCGACAGGTTGCCGGTGCCCAGACCGTTGCTGGGGTTGCCCAGCCGCACCGGCTTGGTGACGGCGGCCACGCTGCGACGCTCGATGCTGACGTGGTCGAGCACCACCGCCCCGAAGTACGACGGCGAGGTGGTCTTGATGTCGACGATCAACCCGCCGGAGTTCGTGAGGCCGGGGACGGTGACCGCGGCGTTGGCCGTGCCGCCGTGGACGGCGGTCCAGGCCGGGTCCCGGAACCCGTTGCGGGCCGCCACGTCGCGGGCCACCGAGGTGGCCTTGGTCATGTCGGGCACCCACACCGTGCCGGCCAGGGCGGCGGCGTCGGACGCCCGCTGGATCTGGTCGGCCCGGATGTACCAGGCGCCGACGTCGGTGGCCAGGGCGGCGAAGATCATGAGCGGCACCAGCAGCAGTGCCGTCATCGGCATCACGTAGCCGCGTTCCCGGGCCCGATCGGTCCGGATTCGGAGCCTCATTGGGCGGGTTCGATTCGCATGACGGTGGTCTCCGACATCTGGTGGCTGCCACCGCCGAACAGGCCGGTCAGGTACTGGCGCTCAACCTCCACGTACACACCGAGGTAGGTGGCGCTGTCCTGGGTGTTGTTGCGGGCCGTGGCCGAGCACCAGTTGCTGTCGCGGGTGCCGCAGGCCGAACCGCTCCCCCACTTGCTCGCCGTTCCCAGCTCGGAGAAGGTGGCGGCGTCGTAGACGTTGCAATGGGCGCTACCGGAATAGGGGGCGGTGGCCGTCTTGCACGCCGAGGGCATGTCGCCGTTGGCGTCGGCCTCGTAGACGACGATCCGGGTCACGGTCGACGCCTGATCCTGCAGGCTGGCCTGGACGGCCCGCAGCAGCTGGTTGTCGGTCTGGACGGCCTTGCCCAGCTGGCTGCCCACCCGGGCCCCGCTCCGGCTGGCCTGGGTGATGTCCTGATGATCGCTCCAGGCCATCCCGATCTCGAACACGCCGAGCACGAGCGTGATCAGCAGCGTGACCAGCAGCGCCATCTCCACCAGCACCGCGCCCCGTTCACGGGCCCGTTCACGGGCCCGTTCCTGCCGGCGGCTCATGTGGCGTCCGGCTCGAGCCGGATGATCGTCGTGTGGTCGAGCTTGCGGCCGTCGCCGAAGAGCCCGGTGATGAACTCGTGGCGGGTCTGCACGTGCACGCCGACGTAGTCGGTCCCGGCCGAAATCGAGGTGTGGCGGGCGGTGGGGCACCAGTACCGGTCGTAGGCGGCGCCGCCGCAACGCCAGTTCCCCGTGGGATCGCCGGTGACCGGGTCGTCGAGCTCCTTGAAGAACTCCCGGGCCGTGTACCGGTTGCAGAGGTTGGCCTGGGACGCCGTGAGGCAGGCGGTGGGCACCGTGGAGTCGGGACCCGTGGCCTTGAACACGATCACGTAGTCGAGGTTGCGCAGGCCCATGGCCTGCATCCCGTGCTCCACCGAGCGCAGGATCAGGAAGTCCGACTCGGGGGCCTTCCCGTTCACGCTGGCCGCCCGGGCCCCCTGCTCGGCGGCATTGCTCGTGGTCAGCGAGTTCCGGAACAACAGGCCGAACTCGATGATCCCGAAGATCATGGCGAAGAACACCGGCGTGACCAGCGCCGCCTCGATGAGTGCGGCGCCCCGCTGGCCATCGCGGCGGTGTGGACGTCCCATTCCCCACGTATCGGCGCGGGGCGGCCGGAGGTTTACATCAGTGAGCCTCGCGACCTACCCGGAGGGGTAGGTCGCGACAGACTGCTTCCTACTGGTCTGATGCCAGCACGTCGACGAGGCGCCGACCCTTGCGGAAGCCGAACTTCACCTTGCCGGCGGCGGTGGCGAACAGGGTGTCATCGCCGCCCCGACCCACGTTGATCCCGGGATGGAACTTCGTGCCCCGCTGGCGCACGATGATGGCGCCGGCTTTCAGCGCCTCGCCGTCGAACGCCTTCACGCCGAGCCGCTTGGCTTCGGAATCACGCCCGTTGCGGGTTGACCCGCCACCCTTGGTCTTCGACATGTCAGCCTCGCTTGATTCCCGTGATCTCGATGGTGGCGTAGGTCTGGCGGTGGCCGAAGCGGCGCCGCTGGTTCGCCTTGGACTTGTAGGTGAACCCGTTGATCTTCGGGCCTTTGGATTCCTCCACGACCCGGGCCGACACCGTGACCCCGGACAGCTGGTTCGGGGTGGCGAGCACCGTGCCACCGTCGACCAGCAGGACCGGAACCAGCGCGACCTCATCGCCAGGCTGCCCCAGCCGCTCGACCTTGAGCTTCTGGCCTTCCTCGACCCGGTACTGCTTGCCACCGGTGGCTACGACTGCGTACATAGGGGCTCGATTCTAGCGGCGTTCTCCACCATTGCGGTGGGGTCAGACGGACGGGGTGATCTCCAGCACCGAGGTGTCCACCACCATGCCCCGGCCTTCGCAGTGGGGGCAGGCGTGAGACAGTGACTCGAGGAGCCCTTCCCCGATCCGTTTGCGGGTCATCTCGGCCAGACCCAGCTCGGAGATGTCGAACACCTGGGTCCGGGTCTTGTCCCGGGACAGCGCTCCCCGGAACACCCGCATGACCTCGTCGCGGTTCTTCTTCGACTCCATGTCGACGAAGTCGATCACGATGATGCCACCGATGTCGCGCAGCCGGAGCTGGTGGGCGATGGCCTCGGCCGCCTCCAGGTTGTTGAGGAAGACCGTCTCCTCCAGGTTCGACGAGCCCACGTTCTTGCCCGTGTTGACGTCGATCACGGTGAGGGCCTCGGTCGACTCGATGATCAGCGAGCCGCCCGATGGCAGCCACACCTTGCGGTCGAGGGCCTTGTGGAGCTGCTCGTGCACATGAAAGCGCTCGAACAGGGAGATCTTCTCCACCGAGCGGTCGTAGTGCTCCACCCGGTCGGCCAGGCCGGGCGAGATGATCGCCACATAGTCCGAGACTTCCTTGTACATGGTGGCGTCGTCGATCACGACCCCCCGGTACTCCTTGTTGAATTCCTCCCGGATCACCCGCACGGCCATGTCGGGCTCCTGGTAGAGCAGCGTGGGGGCCTTCGACCGGGCGGCCAGCGCCTCGATCTCGGTCCACTGCTGCACCAGGCCGGCCACGTCGCGCTCGATCTCGGCCGCCGTGACGTTCTCGGCCGCGGTGCGCACGATCAGGCCGTGGCCGGCCGGGCGGACCCGGTCGAGGATCTGGCGGAGGCGGCTGCGCTCGTCGTCGGGGAGGCGCTTCGAGATGCCGTAGGTGGAGCTGTTGGGCACGAGCACCACGAACCGGCCGGGCAGCGACACCTCGGTGGTGAGGCGGGCCCCCTTGTGGGCGATCGGGTTCTTCGTCACCTGGCACAGGATGCCCTGGCGGGCCTTGAGCATCTGCTCGATCTTGGGATTGGCGTGGTCGCCCTCGAAGTCGTCCTTGTCGATCTGGACGTCGCCCCGATAGATCACGGCGTTTTTGGGGGTCCCGATGTCGACGAAGGCCGCCTCCATGCCCGGCAGCACGTTCTGGACCCGGCCCAGGTAGATGTTGCCGTGGATCTGGAAGATGTTGTCGTTGGGCCGCGACACGTAGTACTCGATGAGGGTGCGGCCCTCCAGCACGGCGATGTGGGTGGCATCGGGCTGCTTGGACACCACCATCAGGTAGCGGCCCACCGGGCGACCCTTGCGGGAGCGGCCCCGCCGACCCTTCAGGTCGTCTTCGTCGAGCTCCAGCCCGGCGTCGGCCATCACGAAGCCGACCGGCTGAGGGGCGGCCGCCCGGCCACCGCTGTTCTCGCGACCGCCGCCTCCGGCACCGTTACCGCTTCCACCCCGGCCGCTGCGGGAGCGGCGCTGCTGGGCCTGCGGCTGGGGGACGGCGGCCGCTCCGGGGGTCTCGCCGCCTGCGCCATTGCGACGGCGTCGGCGTCGGCGGGCCTGGCTTTTGGCGCTGGGATCCTTGGCCTCGCCGCTGGCGTCGGCCCGGGCCGGGGCGGGACCGACTCCGGAGCCGGGGGCCGGTCGGGAGTCTCCTATCTTCGGCTTCGCCGGAGCTGCCTGGCGGGCCACGGGCTCGCCGGCATTGCGGTCGGGTGTTCGGTCGGCAGGTGAGCTGCCGCTCTCGGACACGTCGGACATCGTGGGGGTTCCCTTCTCATGAGGCGCGCACCAGGGCGGGCCTGGTCGAGGAGCCGGGTGGGCTCACCGGTTCGCACCGGGCTCCGTCGACGATCATCCACTGCTTGAGCCGGCGCGTTCGCCCCTCGGAGAGGGGTCGCTCGCCGAGCACGGATCCCAGCAACTGCACCAGCTCCGCTGGCCGCAGGGACACGGTCTCGGTGGCGAGGCTCGCCACCAGCTCGATACCGTCACTCGTCGGCCCGGCGCACTCCAGATGGAGGATCGCCGGGCGGACATCGGTGACGGTGGACTTACCTTTCCGGATCCGCTCCATGGGGAGCTCCGGGGCGGCCAGTACCTTGTCGATCGCGCTCTGGATCCCGGCGTCGGCGGCGCCCAGGATCTCGATGCTCCAATCACAGGATGTGATGGCCTGCTGCAGGGACGGCTGACCAGGTGCGATGGCGATCGCAGCCTCGACGGTGAACCCGTCGGGCAGCGCCGCGGTCAGGTTGGCCGGCAGCGACTCGAGGTCGGCCGGCGATGCCAGCTCGACGTCGAGGTATTCGGCTTCCGACTCGTGGGCCACCGGGAGGGCCAGCCCGAAGCTGAGCTTCGGGCGTGGTGAGAAGCCCTCCGTGAACGCAACCGGGAGTCGGAGCTTTCGCATGGCCCGCTCGAAGAGGCGGGCCACATCTCGGTGGCCGACGAAACGGATCCGCCCGGCCTTGGAGTATCTGATGCGGACGATCTGGCGCCCCGGGGCGGGTGCCGTCATCCGGGGACCGCCTCGGGGCGGCGGCCCAGCAACCGCACGGGCACCGCGCCGCCGGTGCGGAGATCCTGCCCGGTGCCCTGGCTGCCCCCGGCCGGGGGCACCGCCGAGGCGACCACGTGCTCGATGCCGTAGCCGGTGCAGGCCCCGCAGTCGTAGCAGGGGGTCCAGCGGCAGTCGGGCAGGCCAACCTCGGCCAGCGCGTCCTGCCAGTCCTGCCACAGGAAGTCCTTGTGGAGCCCGGCCGACAGGTGCTCCCAGGGCAGCACCTCGTCCGGTCGGCGGTGGCGGTGCACCACGTCGTCGATCGAGAGGCCGTGGTCGGCCATGGCCTGGGTCCACAGATCCAAGTTGAAGAACTCGGACCACTCCTGGAAGGTGCCGCCATTGCGCCAGACCTGCTCGATCACGGCCCCGATGCGCCGGTCTCCCCGGCTGGCGATGCCCTCGATCAGGGTGGCCTTGGGGTCGTGCCATTTCAGCGTGACCCCCTTCATCCCCCGGGTGGCGTCCTTCAGGAGGTTGACCTTGCGCTGCAGCTCGACCGTGGTGTTCTGACCGAACCACTGGAAGGGGGTGAAGGGCTTGGGCACGAACCCGCCCACCGAGGCGGTGCACGACGCCCGCTTGTTGTGGCGCTTGCCGATCTGGGCCACGTTGGCGGCCAGGCGGGCGATCCCGAGCGTGTCCTCGTCGGTCTCGGACGGGAGCCCGATCAGGAAGTAGAGCTTCACCCGTTGCCAGCCCTGCGAGTAGGCGGCGTCGACCGCCTCGTACAGGTCTTCCTCCCGCACCAGCTTGTTGATCACCTGACGCATCCGCCAGGTACCGGCTTCGGGGGCGAACGTGAGGCCGCTGCGCTTGGCCCGCTGGAGCTGGGCCGCGATCGACACGCCGAACGCGTCGACCCGCAGGCTGGGCAGCGATACCGACACGGTGGGCCCACCGTCGGCCTCGCTGTCGTCCATGATGCCCTCGACCAGGGACGACACGTCGGAGTAGTCGGCCGTGGACAACGAAGTGAGCGTCACCTCGTCGTACCCGGTGCGGGCCAGCCCCGAGGCCACCATGGTGCGGACCTGGTCGGCCGGGCGCTCCCGGACCGGCCGGGTGATCATGCCGGCCTGGCAGAAGCGGCAACCCCGGGTGCAGCCCCGGAACACCTCCACGTTGAGCCGGTCGTGGACCACCTCGGTGAGGGGGGCCAGCTGGTTGCGGGGGTAGGGCCAGTCGGCCAGATCGGCCACCGTGCGCTTGGTGACGATGGCCGGGACGCCGGGGTGGAGCGGGGTGACGGAAGCCACCGACGGACCGTCGTACGTGACCTCGTACAGGCTCGGCACGTAGACCGATTCGATGCCGGCCAGGGCCAGCAGGAGGCTGGCCCGGGAGGCGTCGGGCCGGGCCTTGTGCGCCGCCACCAGAGCGGTGATCTCCCCCACCACCTCCTCGCCGTCTCCCAGGACCACGGCATCGAGGAAGTCGGCCAAGGGCTCCGGGTTGTACGTGCAGTGGCCGCCGGCCACGATCAGTGGGTGACCCTCGGTGCGGTCGGCGGCCCGCACCGGCACGCCGGCGAGGTCGATGCAGTTCACCAGGTTGGTGTAGGTGAGCTCGGCCGACAGGTTGAACGCCAGCAGGTCGAACTCGTGACCCGGGGTGTGGTGCTCCACCGAGAACAGCGGGATCCCTTCGGCCCGCATCAGGGCCTCCAGGTCTCCCCACGGAGCGTAGGCCCGGTCGGCCGTGCCATCGGGGCGCTCGTTGACGATCTCGTACAGGATCTGCAGGCCCTGGTTGGGCAGGCCGATCTCGTAGGTGTCGGGATAGATGAAACACCAGTTGACCAGCGACGGATCAGGCGGTTTGGCGGCGGCGCCGTCTTCACACCCGATGTACCGTGCCGGTTTCTGAACCTTCGGGAGCAGGGGCTCCAGTCGAGGCCATACGGACGTCATCCCCTGATAGCCTAACGGCCTTTTTCGACCAATTGGCGGCCCCCCTCCCGGGGCGGCCGGCAACCCGTTCAGGCCAGAGCGGGGAAGAAGATGGCGATCTCGCGCTCGGCCGACTCGTTGGAATCCGAGCCGTGGACCAGGTTCTCGGTCATGATCGTGCCGAAGTCGCCCCGGACGGTGCCGGGAGGCGCCGCCGCCGGGTTGGTCGGGCCCATCAGGGTGCGGACGATGGCGAAGGTGTCGTCGGGGCCCTCCACCACGGCCACGAAGGCCGGGCTGCGGCTCATGAAGGCCACCAGATCGTCGTAGAAGCCCTTGCCCACGTGCTCCTCGTAGTGGCGGCCCAGGGTGTCGGTGTCGAGCTGACGCAGCTCAGCGGCCACCAGGCGCAGGCCTTTGCGCTCGAACCGGGAGATGATCTCACCCACGTAGCCGCGTTCGACGGCGTCGGGCTTGCAGATGACCAGTGTCCTACTCACGGCCGGCAGGCTACCGGGACCTACGGGAACTTGAAGCGCTGGCGATCGCTGGAGGTGTTGCAGGTCTCCATCTGCCAATCGTCGCTGTACTCGGCGATGCACAGGTTGTTGCTCTGGCTCTTGTACTGGATCCACCCGTTGGTGACCGTCACCGTGAAAAGCTGCGCTGACGACCCGTTGCAGGTGGCCATCGTGGCCTTCGTTGCGCCCGCCGACACGCACAGGCCGGCGTTGGGGGTATCGGTCCACTTCAGGGCCACCACCGTGGCCGAACCGACGGCCGCGATCTTCTGGTCGTTGCCGTTGTCGCAGTTGTGGCGGCTGATGGACGACCCGACCTGGCCCGGGTTGTGGACCTGGTAGCACTCGCCACCGTGCCGGTCGCTGTACATCGCCCCCTGGTAGATCACGGCACCCACCGGATAGGAGGCGGCCGTCGTGCTGGTGGTGGCGGCCGTGGTGGACGTCGTCGTGGCCCCCGTCGTGCTGGTGGTGGCGGCCGTCGTGGACGTCGTCGTGGCCCCCGTCGTGCTGGTGGTGGCGGCCGTGGTGGACGTGGTGGTGGGCGCGGTGGTGGTCGTCGTGGGGGCCGGCGGCTGGGGCAGCCAGTTCGGCTCCTCGGGCAGGTCGGGGCTCATCTCGGCCGCCAGCTCCCGGGGCTGCCCCACATCCGAGCCGGTCTCGACCAGGTAGGAGCCCGACTCGTCCTGGAGTTGCATGATCCCACCGAAGGCGGCCACCACCACCAGCGACACGACCAGCCCGTACTCGGTGAGCGTGGCGCCCCGCTCGCCCCGGCGGGGGTGGGTCGGGAGCTCGGGTCGACGGGGTCGACGGAGGGGGAACGCGACTCGGGCCATGGTCGGCGCATCGGCCGGCCCGGCGCCGCCCTTGAGCAGAACGGTCCGAAGAGACTAGTGGCCGCTGGCTCCGATGGCCCGGGCCGCGGCCCGGATCTCCCCCACCACGTAGATGCTGCCGGTGACGAGGATCAGATCGTCGCCCGCGGTCACGGCCAGCGCCCGCTGCAGGGCCTCCACCGGGTTCTTCACCACCTCGACCGACAGGCCCAGCCGGGTGGCGGCCCGGGCGATCTCGTCGGCCGGGATGGCCCGGGACCAGTCGGGCTCGCAGCAGATCACGGCGTCGAACTCGTCGGCCCCGAGGGCCTCCAGCATCTCCACCGGATCTTTGCCTGACAGCATGCCCACCACCAGCACCCACGAGCCGAGACGGGCGAACGCCTCTCGCAGAGTGGCCGATGCGGCCCGGGCCCCGGGTGGGTTGTGGGCCCCGTCGAGAATGATCGTCGGGCCGTGGGCCACCACCTCGAACCGGGCCGGAAGCTCCACGGTGGCCAGAGCGAACTCGACGAGGTCCTGCTCCGAGGGACGGCCGAAGAAGGCCTCCACCGCCGCCACCGCTGTGGCCAGGTTGTCGCCCTGATGGGCGCCGTGGAAGGGGACGAACAGCTGGTCGTAGCGGGCGCCGGGGGTCACGAGGTCGATCACCCGGCCCCCCACCGCCAGCTCGTTGCTCTCGACAACGAACTCCTCCCCTGCGCTCCACAGGGCGACCGGGCCCTCGGCGGCGAAGATCGGCTCCAGCTCGCCCATGGGTGACCCGAGGATGGCGTGGCTGGTCGGCTTGATGATCCCGGCCTTCTCCGAGGCCACCTGGGCCTCCCACCCCTCCTCGCCGCTGGTGTGGTCTTTGCCGATGTTGGTGACCACGGCCACGTCGCCGGTGACCACGTTGGTGGCGTCGTAGCGGCCGAGCAGCCCCACCTCCACCACGGCCACGTCCACCCCCAACTCGGCGAACCAGGCGAAGGCGGCGGCCGTGAGCAGGTCGAAGCGGCTGGGACGGCGGGACAACAGAGGCTCCACTCCGGCCATCAGGGCCATGAGGCGCCCGAAGTCGTCGTTGGAGATCGGTTGCCCGGCCCAGCTCAGCCGCTCGTTCACCGTCTCGATGTTGGGGCTGGTATAGGTGCCGACCGACAGATCGGTGGCCTGCAGCAGGGCGCTCGTGTAGCGGGCGGTGGAGCCCTTGCCGTTGGTTCCGGTGATGTGGATCACCCGGTACGCCTCGTGGGGGTCGCCGAGGGCGGCCATCAGCTCCCGCATCGGCTCCAGCGACAGCCCGTCGGTCTGGCCGGCCGTGGGCAGGCCCGGGGAGCCGGGCGCGAACCGGTCGCGGCGGCTGCCTTCCAGGTTGGTGTGCTGGTCGAGGAAGGCCAGCGCGCTGCGATAGTCCAACGGGGGATCCCGGGTCGAACGACGGCTAGGACGCGGCCCGCCGCTGCCGCTGACGGGTTTCGTTCCGGGGCACCAGGGTGGGGTTGACCCGATCGAGCACCGTGCTGGCGTCGAGCACGCAGCGGCCCACGTCCTCCCGGCCGGGGAGGTCGTACATCACGTCGAGCAGCACCTCTTCCAGGATGGCCCGGAGGCCGCGGGCACCGGTACCCCGCAGGAGGGCCTGATCGGCGATGGCGCCGAGGGCGTCCTCGGTGAACTCGAGCTCCACGTCCTCCATCTCGAAGAACTTCTGGTACTGCTTGACCAGAGCGTCCTTCGGCTCCACCAGGATGCGGACCAGCGCGTCCTGGCTGAGGTTGGTGACCGTGCCGATCACCGGGAGGCGCCCCACGAACTCGGGGATCAGGCCGAACTTGAGGAGATCCTCGGGGCGGACCCGGGCGTAGATGTCGTCGGCCGACTTGGCCGCCGAGCCGATGTCGGCCTTGAAACCGACAGAGCGGGCACCGATGCGGCGCTCGATGATGGTCTCGATGCCGGCGAAGGCGCCACCGCAGATGAACAAGATGTTCGAGGTGTCGATCTGGATGAAATCCTGATGGGGATGCTTGCGCCCGCCCTGGGGTGGCACCGAGGCCACCGTGCCTTCGAGGATCTTGAGGAGGGCCTGCTGCACACCCTCGCCCGACACGTCCCGGGTGATCGACGGGTTCTCGCTCTTGCGGGCGATCTTGTCGATCTCGTCGATGTAGATGATCCCGGTCTCGGCCCGCTTCACGTCGAAGTCGGCCGCCTGGATCAGCTTGAGCAGGATGTTCTCCACGTCCTCGCCCACGTAGCCGGCCTCGGTCAGGGCCGTGGCGTCGGCGATGGCGAACGGCACGTTGAGCATCCGGGCCAGGGTCTTGGCCAGCAGGGTCTTGCCACAGCCGGTGGGCCCCATCAGCAGGATGTTGCTCTTGGCCAGCTCCACGTCGGGGTTGGAACCCGCCTGGGCGCCGTACTGGATGCGCTTGTAGTGGTTGTAGACGGCGACCGAGAGAATCTTCTTGGCCGTGTCCTGTCCGACGATCCAGTCGTTCAGGAACTCGTAGATCTCACGCGGCTTGAGCAGCTCCTCGAAGCTGAGGTCGCCGCCGTCGGCCAGCTCCTCTTCGATGATCTCATTGCAGAGATCGATGCACTCGTCGCAGATGTACACGCCGGGACCGGCGATCAGCTTCTTGACCTGCTTCTGCGACTTGCCGCAGAACGAGCACTTGAGGAGCTCGCCACCCTCTCCGAACTTCGCCACCCTCGCTGTCCCCCCTGCTAGGAGCCGACGGCCCGGATCGGGCCAGTGGTGTCGACCGACTGCCGCTCGCGTAGCACCTCGTCGATGATGCCGTACTCCCGGGCCTCGTTGGCCGTCATGACGAAGTCACGATCGGTGTCGGCGGCGATCCGCTCGATCGGCTGGCCCGAGTGGCGGGCCAGCGTCTCCTCCAACACCTTCTTGATGCGCTCGATCTCGTTGGCCGCGATCTCCAGATCTGACACCTGCCCCTGGGCCCCGGTGTAGGGCTGGTGGAGCAGGATGCGGGCGTTGGAGAGGGCCAGGCGCTTGCCCTTGGTACCGGCGGCGAGCAGGATGGCGGCCGCCGAGGCCGCCTGCCCGAAGCAGATGGTGGTGACGTCGGGCTTGATGTACTGCATCGTGTCGTAGATGGCGAACATGGCGTTGATGTCGCCGCCCGGTGAGTTGATGTAGAGGCTGATGTCCCGGTCGGGGTTCTCCGACTCCAGGTGCAGCATCTGGGCGCAGATCACGTTGGCGATGTCGTCGTAGATCGGCGTGCCCAGGAAGATGATGTTGTCCCGCAGGAGCCGTGAGTAGATGTCCGCGGTCCGTTCCCCACGGCTCGTCTGCTCGATGACCATGGGGATGATGGAGTTGTACGTGGGCGCGGCGTGCGTCACTTAGTGGTCCTCTCCGGAATCGTGCTCGTGATCGTGATCGTGATCGGTTGGCAGTTCTAGCGCATCTGGGGAGACGGTTTGGCCATCCTCGTCGACGACCGTGGCCCGCTCGGTGACCCAGTCGAGCGCCTTGTTTTTGAGAAGATCGGCCCGCAGGGCCGGCATCCGCCCGGCCTGGTCGAAGTCGGCCCGGACCTCTTCGGGCGACTTGTCGAGGTGGCCGGCGATGTGCTCCAGCTCGTGCTCGAGATCGTGGTCGGTGACCTCGAGGCCCTCGGTCTGGGCGATGGCCCGGAGGGCCAGATCGAACTTGGCCGAGCCCCGGGCGTCGGCCCGGAGGCCCTCCAGCACGTCGGCCTGTGACTGGCCGGTGATCTGGAGGAAGGTGTTGAAGTCGATCCCCTGGGCGTTCAGGCGCAGCGCCATGTCCTGGGCCCGGGCCTCCACCTCGTTGTCGATCATGGCCTCGGGGACCAGCTCGTCGTCGACCAACTCGGCCAGGGCCTCGGCCAACTTGCTGCGCCGGGCGGCCCGGGCCTGGTTGACCCGCACCGTGGTCATGCTGGTCCGGAAGTTGTCTCGCAGCTCGGCCAGCGTCTCGAACTCGCTGTTGTCGGCGGCCCAGGCGTCGGTGGCCTCGGGCAGCACCATCTCCTGCACCTTGTGCAGCCTGATGGTGAAGTTGAGGGGTTCGTCCTCGTCCTCGTCGGGGTGGTCGGCGGAGAAGGTGAGCTCGTCACCGGCGGAGGCCCCGGTGAGGTGCTCGTCGATCTCGGCGACAACAGCTCCGCTGCCCACCTCATAAACGTAGTCGGTGGCGGTGAGGCCGGGCACAACTTCGCCTTGGTGGGTGGCCTCGATGTCGATCACGGCCCGGTCTCCGGCGGCGGCCGGACGGTCCACGTCGGCCAGCTCGCCGAACTTGGACCGCATCCGGTCGACGGCGCCGTCGACCAGGTCTTCTCCCACCGCCAGCGACGGGACCTCGATCTCCAGGCTGGAATAGCCCTCGACGGAGATCGTGGGGCGAACCTCGACCACGGCATCGAACGAGATGGCCCCGCTCTCCTGGCCGTCGGTGATGTCGATCTCGGGGGGAGCGATGACGTCGACCTCGTGCTCCTTCACCGCCTCGGTGTAGTAGACGGGCAGAGCCTCCCGGAACGCCTCCTGGCGGGCGTAGGACTGGCCGATACGGGCCTCCAGGACCTTGCGAGGGGCCTTGCCGGGTCGGAACCCCGGGAGGCGGACCTCCCTGGCCAAGCGCTGGAAGGCGGCATCGAGATCTTTCTCGAACTCCGCCTCCTCCACCTGAACGACGACCTTGACCTTGTTCCCCTCGAGGGTCTCCACAGACGACTTCACCACCCCGAGTGTAACGAGCAGCCACAGGCGCCGCGCCGCCGATTGCCGCCACCCGAGCCGGTCGTTCCTGGCCCTCCGAGGCGTCCGGCGGATCTCGTTGCCGCTGGTCAGCGGCCCCCGCCGGCTGGTGCGGGGCCGCCGGCCCGACCCCGGGGACCAAAGGCCATGCCGGGTGGCGGCGTCGCAGGCTACGATGGTCGCCGCTCCGGGATGTAGCGCAGTTTGGCTAGCGCACCTGCTTTGGGAGCAGGGGGTCGGGAGTTCAAATCTCCCCATCCCGACCGGGGAGAGGAAACCCGGCAACCCCAGGTCACACCGCCATTACAGCGTGACCTGGGGTTGCAGCTGGGAAGCCCTCCGCGGGGCCGCTGCTAACCCACGCCTGCCGGGCGTTCGTTGAGCCGTAGCCTCCAGTACTGTAAACGACGACCTCAACAGTCGCTGGCTGCAGGCCAGGGCCCGCGAGATTGCCGAGCAGTACACCCGCGGCCAGTAGCCGATCGCGACAACCTCAAGCTTGCAAAACGAGACGAAGCATGGCCGCCATCGCCACTGCAATCGTGCAAAGTGAGAGAGCAATCAGAAACCCTGTCCCCGATATCGAAGCAATGAGGAGCAGGAGGTTGGGGAGGGTGACAAGTACGGCGGCAACACCCAACGATCTCCCCTCAACTTGACGGCGCGGTCGTTGCTCGATCGACTGCCACTGGGCTCGGATCCAGGTCGCTAGCAGATCACTAAGTTCTGAGCTGCGATCGCTTGTCCGGTTGACTAGCACGATCCGCCGCCAGCCACCTGCCGCAGTCCCGGCGCTGGTTCGTAGCCTACGAGACCAAAGGGGAGCGACGGCGCCTCCTGACGCACACGCGCTCGGAGTCGTTCCAGGGTCTCATCGAGTTCAGCTATCTGGCGTTCAAGCCTTCTTGCGACATCATTCGACATCCCATCCGCCGAACGGTCGTCACCCCACCGCGCTACCAACGAATGACATTCCGATCGGATATTGCTCCACACGCTCCAGACCTGCCCTTCACTCTTCCCCTTTGGGTATCTTCCCCGCTCACGTCGCCGAGCGATGAGTAGGTTTGCATGGCGGCGAATTGCAACCTTCAATATCCAACGATCTCACGAATCGAATCGTAGTCACTAGAACCGGTTGTGAGGAAGTGAAGGACCCGAGAAGGTGATGAACCGCTTCCGAGCGATGTCATCGCATGCTCTCGCCGACGCACGACGCGTCGTTCCGCGATATTTGGCTGCGGGCCAATCCCCACGGGCTACTGGTGACGTTTGCCACATAAGTCCCCACGGCGGGATGCACCCTGGCCACAGGGGAAACCAAGGCCCTACCCAGCCCGCATTTGTGGGTAGTCTGGTAGCCATTTGCCTGTGGGAAGAGACTCCCGGTCAGATTCCTGCCCCAACAGAATCTGAACATTCTCGCATGTCTCTTCCCACAGGCGCCGGCGTATTGAACCGACATGATCCGGCGGGAGTTGCCAGAGTGCGCTGATTCAACCTTTGTCAGAACTTCAGCTCGCTGGCGGACGATCGCGATCGAACGGCTCGATGAACCCATCGGCACGCACGTATGGCCATTCGCCTAGCAATGAGTTGATCATCGCCGCGATGCAGGGCAACCCCACAGCCACGTAGGTGGTACACCAGCGTAGGTTTCTCGACTGCCTGGATATACCCACAAGGCCAGCTCGCCGCGATCTAGATCGGACCAGAGTGATCCTCTATGACATCTGCTAGAAAGAGGACATGCACAGACCTGCGGGTCCATTCAGCAACGGCCTGAGATCGAGGTAGTGGCATGCCAAACCTCGCCAACTCTTTCTACAATAACCGCCAAGTGCTGATCCCAATCCGCGTAGCGCTCAAACCAGTATGCGTCGGTAGATTTTGCGTAGTACTGGTTGTATATCCTTGGCGAATTTGGAAGATCTAGAGGTTCACCTTCAGGCGAAGCAAGGAAATCACGGAGCGCTTCGGCCGGACTCTGGGCAGCCGGGCCATCGACGACTGAGGCGACTGCCCCTCGCCTTTCGTGGCACTCCATCGTGAAACCTGGTTGGGGCGGTCGCTCCCGCTCGGAAGCCGCCCCCTCATTAACAAGGGCGGGAACCTCGTAACCATTAGGGTTCCCGAGCTGGTATATGCGTCGGATGGTCTCCCCATTGTCGTCTATCTCCCGAATCTCTACACGCTCACACGGCCGTTCCCACGCATTCCGATCGGTGAGAAAGTTCATCACGAACGTGACACGACCCATCGGGCTACTGTCGTCACGCACGACAAGCTCGCCGCTGCCCTCGACCATGCTCGAACCCCCGAAGCGATTGGCCAACTCCGAAATCTCGAGTTGCGAAGGGTCATACGAGCCAAACAGCGGCTGGGGGTCAGGCGGCCAACGCACCTCGAACACTCCCCTATTCGTACGCCAGTGCAACGCGATCTGACCATCGATCACCGTACCCTCGGCAGGACCGCTTACGCCTCCTCCGATCGCATCTGGGATTTGAAGCGAGACCGGCAGGGTGCCGCCGCACAGCGATGAATAGGCGTTGTCCGCACCGACGCCGGAGCCCTCAGTAACCCCTTCATCACCCGCTTTGACGGACACCCTCGGCCCTTCAGTCGTTGGTGCCGTGACGCCACCGGGTCCTAGCTCGGGCACCGTGGAGGGCTCAACGCGAGGAGCCCTAGACTCTGCGACGCCACAACCAACGACAGCCATCAGGAGCAGGCCAACGAGAGCAGCCGACAGGATCCGAGTACTGTTCAAAGCGGCGTAGAGACATCGATAGGGCATGCCGCAACCACGACGTCGTCGGGCCTGCGGGTTTGGTCACGAGTCGGCTCGACCCGGTAGAGAGCGGTCGGTGCCGACTAGCCACGACATGTCAGGGCCCGCCTCAGGTAAGCCGGCCCAGGGAGTCGAGTTCGACGAGGAACACGTCGCCGAGGCCGAAGCCGGGCCGGTCGTAGACGTCGGGCCCAGGGTCGAAGTCCGACCCGGCCTGGTCCACACCGGCCAGCCGGAGGGTGCCGTCGGGCATGACCACGACTCCGGCGGCACCATCGGCCCCGGGACCACCGATCGCACGGGCCCACAGCAGGTCGCCCGTCACCCCGCTGTAGCTCGCCACCGGAACGTCGAAGGCGCCGCGGGCGCTGAGCGACGTGACCCCGGCTCCGGGATCGAAGTCCACCGTGCCGCCGAAGGTTCCGGTCGCCACCACATGGCCGGACGCATCGAGGTCGAGGAGTTGCGGTCCACCGTCGAACACGTCAACCCACACGAAGTCGCCCGAAGCGGTGAGCTTGAGCAGGTACCTCGAGCTCACCCCTGGGCTGGTCCGCTGGACGGTGCCGGGGCCGGGATCGAGATCCACCGTTCCCGAGAAGAAGCCGGTGATCAACGCATCGCCGTTGGCGTCGACCGCCACGTCATCGGCGGACTCGTGGGGGAAGGCCCCAAGCTGTCGGGCCCACGTCAGCACGCCGGCGGCATCGAGCTTGACCATGAACGCATCGTTGAGGAAGGAGGCCGACGTGAGTTGAGTGACTCCCGGCCCGGTATCGAAGTCCATGGTGCCCCGGAATTGACCCGTCGCGAGGATCTCACCGGACGGTCCGACATCCATGGCGGAGGGTCCGTTGCCCACGTTCTGGACAACCCAGACGAGGGCCCCGTCGCTGGCGTACTTCGCCACGTAGCCGTTGAGACCGCCGCCGAGGACGGTCGATCCGGCGCCGGGATCGAAATCGACGAGTCCGGTGAAGAAGCCGCCGGCCACCAGGTTGCCCGCCCCGTCGAAGGCGGCCGACAAGCCGGTGGTGGGGCCGGCATCACCGAGCTCGAACGACCAGCGGTGCGCCCCGTCGGGAGTGAACGAGGCAACGAAGGCGCTGCCACCGAAACGCCCACCAGATCGGGGGCCGCCCCCGAAGTCGACGGTTCCACTCGCTCCGCCCACTATGGCGATGTTGCCGGCGGCGTCGACGGCCACGTCGCCGATGCCGTTGATGTTCGTGGTACCGAAGGACTTCCCCCACAGGAGCTGTCCGTCCGGGCTGTACTTGGCCAGGAACACCTCGGAGAGCAGCGGGGCAGACACGTTGCGGACGCCCGGGCCGGGGTCGAGGTCGACCGTGCCGGCGAAGTGGCCGGCGACGATCGTGTTGCCGTCGCTGTCGATGGCCAGTGCGTCCGCCGTGTCGTCCTTCGGCCCGCCGACGCGGATGGCGAACCCGTTCACCGGCGGGGCGCTGGGGTGGTAGACCAAAACCGACACCTCGGCCGGCGGGCTGTAATCCACGCCGTCGTTGACCCGGTACGAGAACGAGTCGTCGCCCAGGAAGCCTGGATCGGCCGTGTACTGCACCGTCGCCCGGCAGGTCCCACCGAAGAAGGGCACGCTGGTGCAGGCGCTAGGGACGATCGGGGCGAGCGAGCCGTGCTGGGGCGGACTGACGATCGAGAACGTCAAGGGCTGGGATTCGGGGTCGGTGCCCACGAGGTCGACCACCGTCGATGTGCCTTCGGCGGTTGACGCCTCGGCCGGCACCACAGCCGGCGCCTCGTTGAACACGGAGTACGGGAAGGACGACCTGACCGGCGAGGTCCGCCTGGTGTCCACGCCGACCTTGGCCGTGAGCGTGTGCTCGGAGCTGACGACGGTGGAGGCCACGGCCCCTGTCCAACGGGCCAGCACCACCGGCTCCGTCGGTGAGCCGATCGGGCCGACCGGGCCTGACTGGAACGTGCCGGTGACGGCGAACAGCGAGCCGGAGAGCGAGGACTGGGCGGCGGTGGGGGTCAGGGTCGACCGCGTGCCGTTCCAGCCACAGGCCACCACCGCATGCCCGCTGGATCCAGGTAGCAGCGGCTTGGGGTCGTTCGGGGGGCAGGGAGCGCCCGGAGCCGAATCCCCCGAGGGGTCGATGACCAACCCCTGCACCTCGAACGAGTGGAGGGTCAGGGTCAGCCCGGGAGCCTCCGCCGTGGCGCTCACCAGATCCTCGAACGAGCTCTTCTTCGACACCTTCACCGACCAGGTGCCCGACGAGTTCTGGGTGCCGGTGGCTGTGTTGGTGATGAGTTGGATCTCGTTGTTGACCTGCCCCGGCGCGATGTCGTCGGCCGTACCCGGGGCGCTGCGGTAGCGGCAGCGGGAAGCGGTGCGCTCGACGGTCCAGCCCGACGGGACCGTCTGGCATTCGCCGATCGTCTGGGACACCGACGCCCGGGTGATCTCGATCGCTCCGATCGTGCCGGCTGAAGCGGTGTTGCGGATCGAGAACCTGAAGGGCGTCCCGAAGATGCTGTCGTTGAGCGGCTGAACGCCGGGTGTCACCGATGCCTTGGCCGACACCGACGGATCCGCTCCCACCGGAGGCACCGCCGAAACCGCAACCGTCAATGCAGCGGTGATCGCTCCCGCGATCATCAACAGCAGCCGTCGAGTACGGCCGATCCCAACCCTTACGCGCCTGTGCACCTGCTCTCCCATTCCGCCCCGTCCAACGGAACGCTCACTTCAGCAGAACGACAGGTTCCGACGCAACACGCACGAAGCGATCCGAGATGGGTGGAACCACCCAGGCGGGGGGCTCGTCGCCTCTGAAGGCTGCGGCCGATCGACCTCAGACCACCCGGGCCGACCGGAGGTCGGCAATCTCGTCGTCGGTGTAGCCGAGCGAGGCGAGGATCTCATCGGTGTGCTCGCCCAGCTGCGGTGCCCGTCGCTCGATCACACCGGGGGAGCCCGACATGACGACGGGGAAGCCGGCGACGGGCACGGGCTTCGGTGCACCCGGGTAGTCGATCGGGTTGAACACGCCGATCTGGCTCACATGCGGCTCGTCCAGTGCCTGCTGCGGTGAGTAAACGGGCCCGCCCGGCACCTTCAGGGTCTCCATGGCCGCCAGCACCTCGGCCGTGGTGCGGCTGGCGCACCACTCCCCCATGATCGCCGACAGCGCAGCGCCGTTGTCGCCCCGGGCCAGGTCGTCCTTGAACCGCTCGTCGTGGACGAGCTCGGGCCTCCCGACGAGCTGGGACCAACGCTCGAACTGGTACGGGCCGATGACCGCCACGAGCACCCAGCCGTCCTTCGTCTTGAAGGTGTCGGACGGGCCGGCGGTCTGGCCCCGGTTGTGCGTCGACACCCGGTCCACCCCGAGCAGGTCCTGCTCGATCAGGGTCGGGCCCATCCACGTGAGCGCTGTGCGAAGCAGCGCGCCTTCGATGAACTGGCCCTCCCCCGTCTGGTCCCGGTGCATCAGCGCCGCCATGGTGGCGAACGCCGACAGGGTGGCCGTCGAGAAGTCGACGTACGGCGCGGTGGCCCGGCTCGGCTCCCCTGGGGGACCGGACAGGTAGATGTTGCCCGAGGCGGCCTGGGCCAGCCCGTCGAAGCCGACCTTGTTGCTCCAGTCGCCGCCTGAGGCGAACGCGGTGACGGTGGTGAGGATGATGTCGGGCTTGATCGCCTTCAGCGACCCGTAGTCGAGGCCCATCGTCACCAGCGTCTCGGGCGGGAGGTTGGCGATCACGACGTCGGCCGTGCGCACGAGCCGGGCGACGACCTCCCGGCCCTCCGGCTTGACCGGGTTGAGCGTGAGGCAGCGCTTGTTCCGGTTGCACTGCAGGAACATCGCCCCGACGCCGTCGGACGTGACCGGGGCGACCCAGCGATCTTCCCCACCGTCGACCCGCTCGACGCGGATCACATCGGCGCCCATGTCGCCGAGGAGCGCCCCACACCACGGACCAGCGATGTACCGACCGAAGTCGACGACCCGAACGCCAGACAACACACCCATCGGAGTACTCCCTGCTCACTTGCTCGCTGCGGCCCCCGCCGAGACCCCCACCGTAGTTCTCTACCGAATAGTCCGCCGCTCAGCGGTGGCGGCGGACCGCACCCGCCGCAATTTCCCGCGGGAAAATTGCGGCCTGACCGGCCCGATCTCAGTGTCACACCCCCTGCCTAGTGTCATCGACGAGGCCGAGATGCGGCCGGCGATCCGGGGGGATGGCGATGGTGACCGCGGTGACGATGGCGGCGGAGACGGCGGGGGATCCGCCTGAGTTGACAGGCGAGGGGCTGGAGGCGGCGTTGGTGGGGGCCGCCGCGATGGAGGCGGCGTCGAAGGCCCGGTTCCTGGCGCTGCTCGACGAGTTCATGGCCCGCCAGGGCTGGGAGGCGTCGGGCTGCGTCAGCGCCGTGCAGTGGCTGTCGTGGCGGTGCGGGCTGGGGCCGACGGCGGCCAGCGAGCACATCCGGGTGGCCACCGCCCTTCGGGAGCTGCCGGCGATCTCGGCCGCCCTGGCCTCGGGGGCGATCACCTGGTCCAAGGTGCGGGCCGTCACCCGCATCGCCAAGCCGGCCGACGAGATCATCTGGCTCGACGTGGCCCGCAACGGCACCGCCGCCCACGTCGAGCAGATCGTGCGCACCCAGCGGCGCATCAAGGGCAGCCAGGCCGACCACCAGGAGGCCACCCGCTCGCTCAGCTGGCGCCAAGCTGACGACGACGACGGCTCGCTGGTCTTCGTGTTACGGATCCCGGCCGCCGAGGGCGCCGCCGTCGCCGCCGCCGTGGCGGAGCGCACCGCCCCTGGCGAGGGCGTGCCGATCGCCGCCCGTCGGGCCGATGCCCTGGTGAAGCTGCTCCTGGGGCCGGAGATCGCCACGCCGACCGTCACCATCGTCACCACCGCCGACGCCCTGGCCGGAACCGGCGACGACCAGGGGGAGCCGTGCGCCACCGACACCGGCTTCGCCATCGATCCCGGCACCGCGGCAGCCGCCGCCTGCGACGGACCGGTGATCGCCACCGACGCCGACGGGCGGTACCGCCAGCAGCGGTACCCCACCGCCGCCACCCGCCGGCTGCTAGCCCTACGGGATCCGACCTGCCGGTTCCCGGGATGTCATCACACCGGTCGGCGGGAAGCCCACCACCTCCTCCACTGGATCCACGGCGGATCTCGCCAGCCCGACAATCTCGTCCTGCTCTGCCCCGGCCATCACCGCCTCATCCATCGGCGCAACCTCACACTCGTTCTCCTCGCCGACGGGACCGTCACGGCCCGGGCATCGGATGGGCAGCCACTGCACGCCCCACTCGTCGCCGTGGCACAACCGCGGCCCGAACCGACGGCGGATCCGGTGCCGAACTGGGACGGTGAGCGCCTCGACCACCACTGGATCGCCACCTGCCTGGCCGAGTCGACGGCCTGAGCCCGCCCCGCCCGATTTCCCGCGGGAAATCGGGCGCCCTCCTCGCCGGCGCCTCAGCGAAGGACCCGGACGGACAGCGCATCCGGAGCAGGCGGAACACGGCCCCTGGACCAGGAGAAGGCTCCAGTAGCCGGTCAGGAGCACGTGAGCTCGATCACCAGGAACCCGAAGTCGATCCCGGCGGCCACGAACGCCGCCCCGGCCGCCGCGGTTGCCGGCTTCGCCCCGAGGGTAGGGTGCACCGATGCCCGAGGCTCCGCCGGCTGCGGCCGCCCACCCCACCCATCCCGCCGACAGCCACGACCTCATTCGGGTGCACGGCGCCCGGGAGAACAACCTCAAGAACGTGAGCCTCGCCATCCCCAAGCGCCGTCTCACCGTGTTCACCGGTGTGTCGGGATCGGGCAAGAGCTCGCTCGTGTTCGACACGATCGCAGCCGAATCGCAACGGCTCATCAACGAGACCTACAGCACCTTCGTGCAGGGTTTCATGCCCACGCTGGCCCGGCCCGAGGTCGACGTGCTCGACGGCCTCACCACCGCCATCATCGTGGACCAACAGCGCATGGGGGTCGACGCCCGCTCCACCGTCGGCACCGCCACCGACGCCAACGCCCTCCTGCGCATCCTGTTCAGCCGGCTCGGCCAACCCCACGTCGGCCCGCCCAACGCTTTCTCGTTCAACGTGGCCTCGGTGCGGGCCAGCGGGTCGATCACGGTCGACAAGGGCGGGGCCAAAGCCGAGAAGGTGGCGTTCAACCGGGCCGGCGGCATGTGCCCCCGGTGCGAGGGCCTGGGCTCCGTCACCGACTTCGACCTCACCCAGCTCTACGACGACTCGAAGAGCCTCCGCCAGGCAGCGCTCACCATTCCCGGCTACAGCATGGAGGGCTGGTACGGACGGATCTTCCTCGGCTGCGGCTTCTTCGACCCCGACAAGCCGATCCGGAAGTACACCAAGCGGGAACTCCACGACCTCCTGCACAAAGAGCCGACCCGGATCAAGGTGGACGGCATCAACGTCACCTACGAGGGGCTGATCCCCCGCATCCAGAAGTCGTTCCTGTCCAAGGACGTGGACGCCATGCAGCCCCACATCCGGGCCTTCGTGGAGCGGGCGATCACCTTCACCGCCTGCCCCGACTGCAGTGGCAGCCGCCTCAACGAGGCCGCCCGCAGCTCCCGCATCGCCGGCCTCAACATCGCCCAGGCCTGCTCCCTGCAGATCAGCGACCTCGCCGGCTGGGTGCAGGGCCTCGACGAGCCGACGGTGGGCCCGCTGGTGGAGACCCTGCAACGGACGTTGGCCGCCTTCGTGGAGATCGGCCTCGGCTACCTGAGCCTGGATCGCCCGTCGGGCACCCTGTCGGGCGGCGAGTCGCAGCGGACCAAGATGATCCGGCAGCTCGGCTCGTCGCTCACCGACGTCACCTACGTCTTCGACGAGCCCACCGTGGGCCTCCACCCCCACGACATCCAGCGGATGAACGACCTCCTGCTCCAGCTGCGGGACAAGGGCAACACGGTGCTGGTGGTGGAGCACAAGCCCGAGGTGATGGCGATCGCCGATCACCTGGTCGACCTGGGCCCGGGAGCGGGCACGGCCGGGGGCGAGGTGGTGTTCGAAGGGACGATCGACGGGCTACGGGCCAGCGGCACCCGCACCGGCCGCCACCTCGACGACCGGGCCCGACTCAAGCCGACGGAGCGGACCCCGTCGGGCCTCCTGGAGATCAGGGGCGCCGCCACCAACAACCTGCGTTCGGTGGACGTGGACATCCCCCTCGGGGTGCTGGTGGTGATCACCGGCGTGGCCGGGTCCGGGAAGAGCTCCCTCATCCACGGCTCGGTGGCCCCCCGGGACGGGGTGGTGACGGTGGACCAGGCCCCCATCCGGGGCTCCCGCCGCAGCAACCCGGCCACCTACACCAGCCTCCTGGAGCCCATCCGCAAGGCGTTCGCCAAGGCCAACGGTGTGAAGCCGGCGCTGTTCAGCGCCAACTCGGAGGGCGCCTGCCCGGTCTGCAACGGCGCCGGAGTGATCTACACCGACCTGGCCGTGATGGCCGGCGTGGCCACCACCTGCGAGGAGTGCGAGGGGAAGCGATTCCAGGCGTCGGTCCTCGAGTACCACTTCGGCGGACTCGACATCGCCCAGGTGCTGGCCCTGCCGGTGGCCGACGCCGTCGACTTCTTCGGCCACGGCGAGGCCCGCATCCCGGCCGCCCACACCATCCTGGGCCGGCTGGCCGACGTGGGCCTGGGCTATCTCAGCCTGGGCCAGCCCCTCACCACGCTGTCGGGAGGCGAGCGCCAGCGGCTCAAGCTGGCCACCCGCATGGCGGACAAGGGCGGCCTCTACGTGCTCGACGAGCCCACCAGCGGCCTCCATCTGGCCGATGTGGAGCAGCTCCTCGGTCTGCTCGACCGCCTGGTGGACGGGGGCAAGTCGGTGATCGTGATCGAGCACCACCAGGCCGTCATGGCCCACGCCGACTGGATCGTCGACCTCGGCCCGGGCGCCGGCCACGACGGAGGCCGGGTGGTGTTCGAGGGCACACCGGCCGACCTGGTGGCCGACCGCTCCACCCTCACCGGCCAGCACCTGGCGGCATACGTGGCGGGCTGACCGGACGGGGGCATCGCCGCCCCCGACCGGGGATCAGCGGCAGACGTCGCCGTTGTCGAGGCTGGCGCCGGTCTCCAGGACCTTGTTACCGGAGCGGTGCCAGCCATCGGTGGGGCCGCCGGCGTAGGAGTTGTTGGTGGTGTACCAGACACCCCATTTGCCCACGCAGCCGTGCACGTACGTGCTGAACACGTTGTTGGTGAACGAGATGTTGGTGACCGAGTTGCCGCCGCCGGGCGACGCCTGGCTGGGGTGGTAGTCGTTGGCGAAGACCACCCACTCGGCGCCAGCGAACAGGTTGCCCGTGATCTGGATGTTGGTGGCGTTCTTCTCCCCGTCCCAGATGGCGATGGCGGCGTTGGCCGTGTCCTTCATCAGGAAGGTGTTGTGGGAGATGACGCCGTTCGACGTGCCCTCGGTCTGGAAGCCGTCGATGTGGCCGTTGGCGGCGTTGTGGGTGAAGCCGTGGAAATAGCTGTTCTTGATGGTGAAGTTGTCGCCGGAGGTGGCCGAGTAGGCCAGCCGGGCGAAGGCGAAGACACCGTCGTCGGTGCCGTGGCAGTTCAGGGCGTCGATCACCACCGACACGCCCTGGTGCCACACACAGGTGTGGGTGTGGTCCATCCCGTCGACCTCGACGTGCTCGATCGTGGCCGAGCCGCCGTCGTTGACCACGATGGCCCCGCCGCCCGTGCCGCCTCCCCCGTCGAAGGTGACGATGGTGTCCCGAACCGTCACGTTGGCGGCCTGGATGACCAGGTTGCCCGAGATGCGCTGGCAGCTGATCACCGTGTTGGGGGTGGTGATCGACGTCGAGCCGGTGACGCTGTTGCCGGCGTAGGTGAACCCGTTGGGGCAGTTGGCCGTGCGGGCCCCGGTATTGCCGGCGCCCGGCCAGCCGCACCCCTCGAGGTTGCCCCAGGGATTCGTGCAGTTACCCGACGGCGGCGGCGTGGTGGCCGGTGGCTTGGTGGTGGCGGGGGCCTTCGTGGTGGGCGGGGCCGTGGGCTTGGTGGTGGGCGCGGCCGTGGACCCGGTGGTACCCGCACCGGTGCCGGCGGCTGAACTGCCGGGCGCGCCCGGCGCGCCGGCCGCACCGTCGCTGGCGCCAGGCTGGGCGGCGGCACCGTCGGCCGTGGTGGTGGCGGTGGCAGCCGCCTGCTCGTCGGCCGGGAGCCCGGCGGCGGCGCCACCGGGGAGGGTGGGGCTCGTCTCGATCAGGTCGAGGGCGTCGACCGGGGCCGGGATGTCGGCGCTGCGGGCGACGATGTCGTCTTCGGCCCCGGTGATCTCGGGGGCCGATGCGTCGCCGATGGTCTCGAGCTCGGAGCCTTCATCGTGGTTCCAGGCCACAGAGGTGGCGATCAGGGCCACGATGGCCGCCAGGATCGCCAGGGGCACATACCGACCGCGAAGCAGGTTGGGACAAGAGATCACTGACTGCTGTTCCTCCGACTCGCCAGCTGCCTGCCCCGGCGGGTGACCGCTCGACGATGGTACCGGTTGGAACCTTCCGATCGGCGGCAATGGGCGATTCTTGCGCTTTCGAGTCAGGAATCGTGCGTCCGATGTCAGGAGCTGCGGGTGAGGGTGACGGCGTAGGAGGCCAGATCGATCCCGTTGTCGGCCCGGGTGACCAGGGCCAACAGGGGGTGGCGGGCGTCGGCCGGCGCCCCCTCGGCCAGTAGGGCGTAGCGCATGGGCCAGGTGGTGCAACTGTTCGTGCACTCCGTGTACCCATGCTCGAGATAGGTCACGGGGCCGGCCGGGCTGCCCAGATCCTCCACCGCCGTGGCGTCGGGCACGTCGGCGGCGCTGGCGAACCAGCCATGGGCGCCGTTGAGGAACACGGGGCTCCGGCACTCCGGACTCCAACGCTCCAGCTCGATCCGCCCCTGGTGCGAGCCGTCGTCGATCGTTATCGAGCCGGTCCGGGTGGAGCAGCCCGCTCCCCCACCGCCGGTGTCGAACGGATCACCCGGCTCGTCGACCGTGACCGTGATCGACGCGCCGTCGGGCACCGCCATCGACAGACCGTCGCCTATGGGGGTCAGCGTGGTGTCCTCTCCCACCAGATCCAGGGCGTCGCCGTCTCCGCCCCCGATGCCGAGGCAGCCGCACAGCGTGAAGCCGGCGGCGAGGGCGGCCAGGACCGGCCGAACGGATGCGGGCGACACCTGCACGGGTGCAGACCGTTCTACGGTGTGCTCAGGCCCGGTTACGGCGGTTGCTGATCGTCAGGTACAGACCGCCGACCAGGCCGAAGATCACCGCGAACCACAGGATGAACGCCAGCAGCCCTCCGATGACCGGGATGTACACCACCACGAAGCGGAGCAGGAAGGCCACAACGGCCAGCACCAGCAACGCGCTTCCCGGTTCCATCAGCAGACGACCCATGGCACCGAGTATAGGAACGCCCCTATGAGCAGCGAGGTCGCCCCCGTGCCCATCCACTTCCCCCGCATCAGCCCGGCGTCATGGGAGCATCCCACCGACCGGGCCGCTCTGGCCGCCCTGCGCACCATCCCCGGGTTCGACACGGTGATCCGCAAGGTCGTCGGCATGTTCGGCGAGCGCAACATTCGTATCAACTACCAGGCCCAGGCGCTGCGGGTGGGGCCCAGCCAGTACCCCGACCTCCACCGCCAGCTGGAAGCCGTGTGCACCGTGCTCGACACCGACGTGCCGCCGCTGTACGTGTCGCAGACGCACCTGGCCAACGCCGGGGCCGTGGGCGTGGACCGGCCGTTCATCGTGCTCAACAGCTCGCTGGTGGAGCTGTCGAGCCCCGACCAGCTCCGCTTCGTGCTCGGCCACGAGGTGGCCCACATCATGAGCGAGCACGTGCTCTACCGCACGATGCTGTTCCTCCTGCTCGACGTGGTCCGCCCGGCCAGCGGGCTGGTGGGCCCGGCGGCCTGGCCGGTCACGCTGGCCCTGCTGGAGTGGCACCGCAAGGCCGAGATCTCCTGCGATCGGGCCGGCCTGCTGGCGGTGCAGGACCCGGCGGCCGCCTACGGCTCGCTCGGGGTGATGGCGGGCGGCATCCGGGGCCGGGAAGGCGAGATCGACGTCGAGGCGCTGAAGGCCCAGGCCGCCGAGTACCTCGACCGCAACGGCCTCGACGGGTTCTACAAGTTCATGTCCACCGTGGGCCGCACCCACCCGTTCCCCGTGATCCGGGTAGCCGAGCTCACCACATTCCTGGACGATGGCCCCTACCGGGCCATCCTCGGCGGCACCTACGTGCGCCGGGGCGAGGAACCACCGCTCTCGGCCGATCTGTCGGCGGCCCGCAAAGGGTTCTCCGACTCGGCCCAGAAGGTCTTCACCAACGCCGACGAGTACGTCAACAAGACGTTGGTGGGGTGGGCCACCAACCTGCGCCGTCGGGGGGAGGGCCGGGCCGAGGAGGGTGGCCCCGGGGACGGGAGCTAGCTCTCGCGGTCCTGCCAGGTGCAGATGCAGGCCTCGTTGCCCTCGGCGTCGGCCAGGATCCACCACGCCCTGGCGTACTGGTCGGACACCAGGGTGCCACCGGCGGCCAGGGCGGCGGCCAGCCGCTCATCAGCCACGTCGTGGGGCACGATCACGTCGAGGTGGAACCGGTTGCGCTCGGTGCGGGGCTCGTCCATCTGCTGGAACCACAGCGACGGCCCGATCCGCAGAGGGTCCTTGATGGCATGGACCGGCTCGGTCTGATCGGCGACGACGTCGTCGACGTAGCCCAGCACGGCCCGCCAGAACGGGAGCACAGCCCCGATGTCGAGGGCGTCGAGGGCCAGCTCGCTCACCTGGGCCGCCACCGGGTCGGGGGCGGCGCCCCGCTCTGCGGCCAGGGCCGAGACCGTGCGGGCCAGGGCCACGTCGAGGTCGGTGACGGCCCGGCCGGCAGCGTGGGTGGTGAGCCGCACGTGGACCACGCCGGGATAGCGGACGTCGATGTCGGGGTGGTGGTCGGCGGCGTCGGCCGCGGCGGCGATCGCCGCCACCAGATCGGCGGCGGCGGCGAACCCGGGGGCCCGGAACCGCCCCTCGATGCAGCCGGCGGTGTAGCGCCAGTCGCCCAGCGCGGGCTCCGCCGCCACCTCGGCGGCGGTGAGGACGGTATGGGAGGACATCACCCCAACCTTAGACCGTCGGGGTCAGTGGTCGTCGTAGTGGGCGCCGTGGGCGGCGTGGCGGTGACCGTCGTGGATGTAGTCGACATGGTCGCCGTGGGGGATGGCCTCGTGGCCGCAATCGGGGCCGTGCTCGTGGGGGTGCTCGCGCATGTCGTGGTGGCGACGCCCGTGCCATCGGCTCCGCAGCCACGACGCCACCGACGCCACCAGGAACAGGGCGATGGCGAGGAGGACGATGGTGCCGCCCGACGGTGTGTCGGCGTAGTACGAAAGCCCGGTGCCGGCCACACTCGCCGTCACGCCCACCGCCACCGCCACCGCCATGCTCGACCGGAAGCTGGTGGCCGTCACCTGGGCCACGGCGTTGGGCACGATCATGAGGGCGCTGATCAGCAGCAGGCCGACGATGCGCATGGAGATGACCACGGTGGCGGCCGTCAGCACGGCCAGGAGCACGTTGAGGCCGAGCACGTTCATCCCGCTGGCCCGGGCGAACTCCTCGTCGTTGCTCACGGCGAACAGGCGGGGGGCGAGCCCCACCGCCACCGCCAGGACGACGGCGGAGAGGAGGCCGAAGACCATCAGGTCACCGGTGGTGGTGGTGGTGATGGCCCCGAACAGGTAGGCCGACAGGTTGGCCGGCGTGCCCCGGGGCGAGAGTCCGATGAGCACCACGCCGCCGGCGATGCCGCCGTAGAACATGACGGCCAGCGCCACGTCGGCACTGGCCTTGCCCCGGGCCCGGATCACCTCGATGGCCACCGCACCGGCGACGGAGCAGGCCAGGGCGACCAGCACCGGGGCGCCGCCGGTGAGCACGCCGAGGGCGACGCCGGTGAGGGCGACGTGCCCCAGGCCGTCGCCGATGAGGGCCAGGCGTCGTTGGACCAGGTAGACCCCGACCACGGGGGCGGTGAGCCCGACCAGGAGCGCAGCCAGCAGGGCCCGCTGCATGAAGGCGTAGTGGAGCATGTCCGGCCGTCCTCCCCCGCCGCCCGGTCAGCCCGTCGCCGGGGCGCCGTGCAGCCCGGGGCGGGCCAGCCGCCCGAGGGCGGTGCTGCCAGCCGGGTCGTCACCGACCACCGAGCCGCCGGCCACCGCCACCATCCGGGTCAGGATCGACGCCAGCGGGACGACGTCGTGGGTGACGATCAGCAGGGTCCGCCCGTCGGCCATGAGGCGGGCCAGGGTCCGGGTCAGGGCCTCGGCGCTGGCGGCGTCGACTCCGGCCGTCGGTTCGTCCATGACCAGCACCTCGGGATCGGCGGCCAGGGCCCGGGCGATGAGCACCCGCCGCTGCTGCCCCCCCGACAGGGTCGACACCGGGGCCCGACGCTGGTCGCCCAGGCCGACCACGTCGATCGCCCGTGTCACCTCCGCCCGGTCGACGGCGCTCGACGGCTTCCACCAGCTCCCGCGGGCGAGCCGGCCCGAGGCCACCACCTCCTGCACGGTGGAGGGCACGGCCCCGACGACGGTGTGCCGCTGGGGGACGTAGCCGATGCGCCAGCGCTCGTTGAAACGTCCGGCCGGCACGCCGAACAGGCGGATCTCGCCCCCCAGGATCGGCGCCAGCCCGAGGACACCCCGCACGATGGTCGTCTTGCCCGAGCCGTTCGGGCCCACCAGCGCCACCACCTCGCCCCGGTCGATTCGGAGCGAGACGTCGCTGACGACGGCCCGGCCGCCGTAGCCGATCGAGGTGTGGCGCAGCTCGATCACAGGCCCGCTGTCGAACGCGCCGGACGATGGCTCGGCCTGCGTCACGAGCAGGGCTGCCCGGCCCTGAGGACGGCGAGATTGGCGCGCATCACGCCAAGGTAGTCCTGTGCGGCCGAGGCGTCGCCTATTCCCTCGATGGGATCGAGCACGGCGGTTTTGGCCCCGGTCTCGGCTGCCACCGTCTCGGCCACCTCCGGGCTCACCAGTGTCTCGTAGTAGATGGTGGCGACGTCGTGCTCGATGACGAAGTCGGCCACCTCGGCCATGGTGGCGGCGTCGGGCTCGGCCTCGGGGCTGAGCCCGGTGATCCCCAGCTGGTTCATGCCGTAGCGCCGGGCCAGATAGCCGAACGCCTCATGGCTGGTGACGATGTCGGTGTCGGCGCACGAGGCGAGGCCGGCGGCCAGCTCGGCGTCGAGCGCCTCCAGCTCACGGCGCAACGCCGCGGCGTTGGCCGTGAAGGTGGCGGCCCGCTCGGGGTCGGCCGCCGCCAACCGCTCGGCCACCGCGTCGCCGACGTCGGCCAGACGGGTGGGATCGAGCCAGAAGTGCGGATCGGCGACAGGATCGTCGGCCTGACCTCCCCCGCCCTCCTCGTCGACCCCGGTGAGGTCCAGGCGGGCGGCCGGGGCGACGTCGAACGCCCGGTCGCCGGCCTCGCCCGCCGCCGCCTCGTCCACCGCCGGCTGGAACCCACCGAGGTAGACGACGAGGTCGGCGTCGGCCACCGCCGCCACGGCCTGGGGGTTCAGCTCCAGATCGTGAGGTTCGGCCCCCGGCTTGGTGAGGTTGGTGACCGTCACCGCCGCACCCCCCACCCGCTCGGCGGCGTACTGCAGCGGGTAGAAGCTCGCCACCACCTGGAGCGACCCACCGCCACCCGGCGTGTCAGCACCGGGCTTGTCGGCGCCCGACGTCGACCCGCCGCAGGCGGTGAGACCGGAGCCGACCAGCAGCATCAGTGCGAGCGTCCGTATCGACATGGCCCGACTCTAATGAGATTGATTCCCAATCGCAACGGAGCTGCGGGTCAAGGAGCTGGGGGGTCGAGGAGCTGGGGTCAGCCGGTGGTGCAGTCGGCGCAGATGCCGTAGACGTCGATGTCGTGGGTGGCCTGGCCGAACCCGGCGTCGAGGGCGATGCGGGCGAAGGCGGCGTCGAGCGACCGCTCCAGCTGGCGGTCGAGGGTGACGTCGCGGATCACGCCGCACCCCCGGCAGATCAGGTGGTGATGGTGGCCGGTGAGCCCCTCGGCCAGCTCGTAGTGGGCGTGGTCGTTGCCGTGCACGAGGCGGCGCACCACCCCGGCCTGCTCCATCATCGACAGGTTGCGGTAGGCCGAGCTCTGGGTGAGATCGGGCGCCTGTTCCAGCAGCGCCGGCAGGGTGAGGGGTGTGCCGGCGCCCACCAGCGCCTCGACGAGGGCCTGGCGGCCCCGCGTGTAGAGCTGGTCGATCCGACCCAACCGGGTCTTGACCTCCTGGTGCAGCTCGTCGTCGGCGACGCCCATCTCCAAACCCTACCCACCCGGTTAGCGTGAGACGGTGCCCCGGTCGAAGCAAGGCTCCACGCTGGGCATGGCGGCGGTGGTCGTGTCGATCGGGATCGTGCTGTCCCGGGTGCTCGGCTTCGCCCGTGAGCTGGCCATCGCCGGATTGCTCGGCGTGGGTGACCAGTCGTCGCTGTACGAGACCGCTTTCACCATCCCCGACTGGCTCACGTTCCTCGTGGCCGGCGGCTACCTGTCGATCACGCTGGTGCCGCTCCTGAGCCGACACCTGGCCGACGACGACGAGACCGAGGCGATGCGGACCTTCACCGCCGTGTTCCGGTTCGTGGGCGCCTTCTTCGCCATCTTCGCCCTGGTGACCGTGCTGGCGGCGGGGATCATCGTCCACACCGTGTTCGGCCGGGTGAGCGACCAGGCCCAGCTCACCTCGCTCACCCGGGTGGCGCTGGCCTCCCAGGTCTTCTTCGGGCTCGGCGCCCTGCTGATGGCGGCCCAGTACGCCCGGCGCAGCTTCATCATCCCGAGCCTGGCGCCCCTCGTCTACAACGGGTCGATCGTGGGCGGCGGCCTGTTGGGGTGGCTGACCGGGAATCCGAGTCCGGCCTGGTTCCTGTGGGGCGGCCTGGTGGGAGCGGCCACCGGCAACTTCGCCCTCCAGTGGGTGGGGGCCCGCCGGGCCGGCTTCCGTCTGGTGCGGGGGGTGCCATGGCGGCACCGGGCGGTGAAGGAGTACCTGGTGCTGGCGTTCCCCCTCATGATCGGGGTGTCGGCGGTGGGCCTGGACGAGCAGTGGCCCCGCCTGTTCGGCCAGTACGCCGAGACCGGGGCGGCATTCGCCCTGGGGGCGTCACGGTCGCTCAACATGTTGCCGGTCGGCATGATCGCCCAGGCCGCCGGGGTGGCCGCCTATCCCTTCCTGGCCGGCCTGGCGGCCGAGGGCCGGACCGACGAGCTGAGCCAGACCGTGGTCCGCTCCGTTCGGGCCGCGGTGGCCGCCGCCGCGCTGGCCGCCGGTGTGCTGGCGGCGCTGACCGTGCCGGCGGTAGCCGTCACCTACGGCCACGGAAAGGTGACGGCGGCCGACGTGTCCTGGATCGGCCTGCTGCTGTTCTGGTACTCGATCTCCATCCCGTTCTGGTCGGCCCATCAGGTCTACACCCGGGGCTTCTACGCCATGCGCCGCATGTGGACGCCGGTGCTGATCGGATCGGCCGTCACCGCGGTGACGGTCCCGATGCTGTGGGTGATGGCCCACCGGTGGGGGGCGGCCGGGATCGCCGGCGGCAGCACGATCAGCGTCACCCTCTACACGCTGTCCATCGGGGCGGCCTGGCACCTGCTGGTGCCCCGTTCGGGAGCGGGAGCGATGCTCGGGTTCGGCGTGCGGGCCCTGGTGGCGTCGGCCACCAGCGCCGGGGTCGGCTACGCCCTGGCCTCCTGGCTGCGCCACGTCGGCACGCCGTCGCTCGTGCGGCTGGCGGTGGTGTCGCCTGTCGGCGCCGTCGTGTTCCTGGCCGTGGCCCGGCTGCTGGGGGTGGACGAGATCAACGACGTGCTGGCCCGCCTCTACCACAAGGCCCGGGCCCGACTGCCACTGCCGGCCGCACGGCCGGGGTGATACTGCCGGCCGCACGGCCGGGGTGATACTGCCGGCCCAGAGCCCCTCAACCGGGGGCCGCCGGGCGCCGATGGAGAAGGCATCTCCCGATGGGACGGTGCACATGAGCGAGAGAACGGGGCAGCGAGCCGTGGCTGACGCGGTGGCCTCCGATGCGCTGGAGGATCGGGTGGCCCGGCTGGAGGCCCAGCTGCACCAGGAGCGGGAACGCAACCGGGCCCTCACCTCCATGATCGAGGACCGGACCCGCTCGATCTCCCAGGCCCAGGCCAAGATGCGGGACAACCAGGCCTACCTGGAGAGCATCCTGCGCAGCCTGTTCTCGGCCCTCCTCATCACGGACTTCGACGGAACCGTGACCGCGGTGGGCGGTGCCACCCGTTCCCTCACCGGGCTCGACCGCGATGACCTCGTCGGCCGGCCGGTGTGGGAGGTCCTGCAGTTCCCCGGCGACGACGGCGCCCCCCGGGACATCGAGGCGCTGTGCCGGTCCCAGCAGGAGGCGGAGCTGGTCAAGGCCGGGGGCGGCACGGTGCCGGTGCTGGTCAACGTGTCGGAGCTCCGCAACGAGCGGCGCCAACCGGTGGGGGTTGTGTTCCTCGCCACCGACCTGAGCGAGCGCCGCCACCTGGAACTGGAGCTCCGCCAGGCCCAGCGGCTGGAGGCCATCGGCCAGCTGGCGGCCGGCGTGGCCCACGAGATCAACACACCGATCCAGTTCGTGGGCGACAGCGCCCGCTTCCTGGGTGACGTGCTCGACGACCTCGTCGGGCTCCTCGGCTGCTACGGCGAGCTGAAGGCGCAGGCGGCGGCGGCCGGCCTGGCTGAGGCGGTGGCCGCCGTCGACACCCGGATCGACGACATCGAGCTCGACTTCCTGCTGGAGGAGGCGCCCCGGGCGGTGGAGCGCACGCTCGACGGGGTCAGCCGGATCGCCACCATCGTCAAGGCCCTCAAGCAGTTCTCCCACCCCGGCGGGGAGCACAAGACCCCCACCGATCTGAACGAGCTGATCGAGACGACCCTGGTGGTGGCCCGCAACGAGTACAAGTACGTGGCCGACGTGTGCACCGACCTGGGGCCGATCCCCCAGGTCACCTGCCACCGGGGCGACGTCGCCTCGGTGCTTCTGAACCTCGTGGTGAACGCGGCCCACGCCCTGGCCGACCGCTTCGGCGGTACCGACCAGCGGGGCCAGATCGTGATCCGGTCCCGCCCCGACGCCGACGGCGAGGGTGTGACGATCGAGATCGCCGACACGGGAGGCGGTATCCCGGCCGCCATCCGGGACCGGGTGTTCGAGCCGTTCTTCACCACCAAGGAGGTGGGCAAGGGTACGGGCCAGGGCCTGGCCATCGCCCACAACGTGGTGGTGACCAAACACCGGGGGCGGCTCAGCTTCGAGGTCGACGACTCGATACCGGCCGACGATCCCCGGGCCGGTACCACGTTCCGGGTGTGGCTCCCGGTGGACGGGCGGCCGTGAACCCGCCCGGGGTGCTGTTCGTCGACGACGACGAGGGCGTGCTGGCCGGACTGCGAACCTCGCTGCGCAAGCTCCGGCGGGAATACACCTTCTCCTTCGCCCGGGGTGGGGCCGAGGCGTTGGCGGTGCTGGAGGCCGAGCCCGTCCAGGTGGTCGTGACCGACATGCGGATGCCGGGGATGAACGGGGTGGAGCTGCTGCGCCAGGTGAAGGCCGGCCATCCCGAGATCGTCCGCATCGTGCTGTCGGGCGAGGCCGACCAGTCGCTGGTGATGCAAGCCATTCCTGTCACCCACCGGTGGCTGACCAAGCCCTGCCCCCACGAGTACCTGGTCGATGCCCTGGCCCAGGGTGTGCGCCACCGGAACCTCCTGGCCGATCCCGACATCCTGTGCGTGATCGGCGGCATCGATGCCCTGCCGGCCACACCGCCCCTGTACCGGGATCTGGTTCGCCTGCTCGACGATCCCCGCACCAGCGTGGTGAAGGTGGCCGAGGTGATCGGCGCCGACGCCGCCGTGAGCGCCAAGCTGCTCCAGTGGGCCAACTCGGCCTTTGCCGGGGGGAGCCGCGTGGTCGACATCCGTAGTGCCGTGGTCCGCCTCGGGCTCAACATGGTGTCCTACCTCGTGTTGCGGGCCGAGATGGTCTGCCTGCTCGACGAAGAGCACGCCGTGCCCGGCATGGGGCTCAACGAGCTGCGCCGCCACGAGCGCAGCATCGGACTGCTGGCCGCCAGTCTCGCCGCCCCCGGGGAGTCGCTGGCGGCGGGCACGGCGGCGGGGCTGGCCTCCACCGGCCTGCTGCTGGAGGCCGGGCACCTGCCCGACCGGCTCGAGGCCTCGTACCGGTTGGCCGAGGAGGAGGGGTTGACCATCACGGCGGCCGAGCGCCGCCTGTTCGGGGTGACCCACTGCGAGCTCGGCGGGCATCTGCTCTCGGTGTGGGGGCTGCCGTCGCAGCTGGTGCTGGCGGTGGAGGGCTCCTACGACCTGCCGGCTCCCGCCACCGGGCCGTTGACGGCGCCCGAGGCGGTGCGGGCGGCCCGGCTGGCTGTCCAGCGGCTGCCGTTCTATTCGTCGGTGGGGCCGCCCCACAAGGATCCGGTTGGCCCGCCACTGGAGCGCGCCGTGGAGCAGTGGTTGGGTGCCGCCGCCCTGACCGAGCGCCAGGCCGATCAGGACACGCTCCAGGAGGTCACGAGATGACTGATGACGGGACGTCTCGGTTGCCCCGGTTGCTGTGTGTCGACGACGAGCCGGAGCTGCTGGCCAGCCTGAAGCTCAACCTGCGCAAGCGGTTCCAGGTGACGGTGGCCGAGTCGGGGCCGGCGGCCCTCGCCCTGTTCGCCGGGGCCCGGGACGGGAACCCGCCGTTCGATGTGGTGGTGTCGGACATGCGGATGCCGCGGATGTCGGGGGCCGAGCTGCTGGCCGAGCTGCGCCGACGGTTCCCCGACATGCCCCGACTGCTCCTGTCGGGCCAGGCCGATCTCGACTCCACGATTTCGGCCATCAACGAGGCCCGGATCGCCCGGTTCCTGACCAAGCCCTGCGCCACCGACCACCTGATCGAGGCCATCGACGACGCCCTGGAGGTGGCCCGGCTGGCCCGGGCCGAGCGGGAACTGCTCGACCAGACGCTCAACGGCACCGTGGGGTTGCTGACCGAGGTGCTGGGTCTGATCAGCGTGGCCGCCTACGGGCGGACCCAGCGGGTGGAGACGCTGGTGACCCACCTGTCGGCGGCAGTGGGGCGGCCGGTGCCGTGGGACCTGGCGCTGGCGGCCAAGCTGTCCCAGCTCGGGTACGTCGTGGTGCACGACGAGCTGGAAGGGGGTGCCGGGGCCCATGCGGCCGAGGTGGCGGCCGGGCTCCTGGCCAACATTCCCCGGATGGGCCCGGTGGCCTGGATCGTCGGCCATCAGCACGACCCGGGCCCGGTGGGCGAGGGTGAGGATGTACCGCACTGGCCCAAGCGGGCGGTGAGCGCCGAGATCCTGCGGCTGGCGGTGGCGTTCGACGGGTTCACGTCGGCCGGGGCCTCGCCCCGCGACGCCCACGGGCTGATCGCCGAGTCGTCCACTCCCCCGCCCCGGATGCTGCTCGATGCTCTGTCGGCCCTGCACCTCGACGCCCTGGCTCTGGTGGAGGCGTCGGTGACCGTGCGCCAGCTGGCACCGGGAATGCATCTGGTGCAGGACGTGGTGGCCGCCAGCGGGCTCAAGCTGGCGGCGGCCGGGACCGTGCTCAACGGGGCCATGATCGGGCGGATCCGGTCGTTCACGGAGCGGGTGGGTGTACCCGAGCCGATCGAGGTCCGGGTGCCCGAGACCCGGATGCACCAGCTCGATGCTTCCGCCGCCGTGGCTGTCAGCCCGACGCGATAGCGCGACGGGGCGGCTCAGATCCTGGTGTCGGTGGTGCGGAGCGTGGTGAGGGCGTAGACGGCGGTGACGTCGTCCTGGAGCATGCGCATGGCCACGAGGGAGGTGCGGCCCCGCTGGTTGACCACCTCCGCCTCCATCACGAAGCGGGGGCCGACGAGGGGCTCGAAATAGTCGATCCGCATGTTGATGGTGACGATGAAGTGGCGGGGCAGGCTGGGATCGGTGCGGTCTTCGCCGGCCCGGATGGCATGGAGCGACACGAAGTCGACGTAGGTGCCGGTGTAGCCGCCGAAGAGCATGCCCTGGGGGTTGCACAGGTGAGGAGGGAGGTGAGCGTCGATGCGGAGGAGGCCGGGGCGGTCCTCCAGCAGGGTCCAGTCGTAGGCCTCCAGATGGTCGGCCACAGCGAAGCCCCGGTTGACCAGATGCCCTGGCGCCACCGGCTCCCATGGGGGCAGGCCCGGCACCGTCCCGCTGCCTTCCGTCGCCAACTCCACCTCAGCCTCTCCTCCGTGGCGCTAACCTGATCGCCGAGACAAGCTAGCTGCGGGCGTAGTTCAAAGGCTAGAACCTCAGCCTTCCAAGCTGATGATGAGGGTTCGATTCCCTTCGCCCGCTCGCACGTTTCTCCTGGTAGCAGCGTTGCATGGCAGATTTCTGCCTGGCTGAAGGCCGTTTCGTGCCTAGAACCAGCCTAGATCGGGCCTTGATTCTGGGGCACTACGGGCAACAACGGGCAGCACGGGTGGCCGAACACCATCAGCTTGAGTTTCTGATGGCGCTGACAAACGAGATGGCCGCTGAGGTGGCCGATTCTCATAGCCGGTCCGCCGTCGAGCCGTCGGTACCCAGAGGTCGCGGCCTACGCTGCGGGCTCGCCGGCGGCCGACCAGGGAACCGTTCGCCTTACAGCTCCATGGCGGCCCGATCATCGGTATACTGTCGGTATGAAGCAGACCACGATCAAGCTGACGACCGAGACGCGAGATCGACTCCGCGATCTCGGCGGCGACACGTACGAGGACACGATCATCGAAGCCCTCGACCTTCTCGAAGAACGGGAGTTCTGGGCGCAGGCCGATCGGGCTGCGGCGTGGCGTGCCTCGCTCCCGGCCAACGAACGGGCCGAGATCGAGCACCGCGAAGCGGCGCTCGACGCGATGCTACACGGCTTACAGTGACGCACTCCGGAGACGTTTTCCTCGCCGACGCCGGTCAGGAACAACGCATCCAGATCGTGGTGCTCACCAACAGTGAGTTCAACCGTCGCGCCGGTCGAGTGGTCGTCGCTCCACGCTTGGACGGTCCTCCAGATGCAATCGCCAGCCCCTGGCGTGTACTCGACGGCGACAGTGTCTATGCCATCGATTTCATGCTGAGCCTGGATACGACTCGGCTGCTCGAGCTCGACGGTCACGTGTCAGAAGCCGCACTACGACGGATACGCCTCGTCATGCGTCGAATCACGTGACAGGCCGCGGCCACGACCCGGTATCCCTCTGACCTACGGCAAGCCGGCACCGGTGGATCGCGAGCGGCCGGTCCAAGCGAGCAGCCTGTGCTCTGACCGCCGGCGGGACCGGTGTCACCGCGCCGCGTCGAGGATCCGGTAGGTGTAGCCCGGTTCGGAAAGGAAGCGTTGGCGGTGCCGGCGAAGCGGGCGACATCGGTGCCTGCGGCGACGATGGCGTAGAAGTAGGCGGCCCTCCCATCGGCCTTGGCCCGGAGGATCCTGCACGTTCCGCGATCCGTGCCTGCAACGGGCCTTGAACATCGGGGCGAAAGGGGCGCCAGAGGGCACTCCCAGCCAACGATACCTCCCGTCGATGCGGCCGCTGACCTGCGGAAACGCCGGTCCCAAGACAGCGGGACGATCCGTCCGCGTACTCCTTCCAAGCTGATGATGAGGGTTCGATTCCCTTCGCCCGCTCGTCTGACCAGGTGAAACGTGTCCACTCGGTTCTGATCTTCAGGCGGATCAGGGCGTCGTGCCCCAACCGTGCCCCAAGGGCCCTGGGAGGCGACCCCTACCTGCGTCGATCGACATCGGCATTCCCCTCGGCGGGGCCAACTTCCAGTCGGGCCGGCAGCACATCGGTTGTAGCTGCGGGCAGCACCGGAGTATGAGTCCCCTGGCGTGGTGGGAATCGGGTCCACCACGAGGTGAGCCACCGGCGTGATGCTCGGTGTGTACCGACCAAAGTGCACACCTAGGAGAACACGCCGATGGCTCTTGATGAGTCTGCCGTATCCGCTCTGCTCGACGCGCTCCGCGCCGGGGAGGGCACTGATCTTGTCCGCGAGTTGGCCCAGTGGGCCCTGCAGCAACTGATCGACCTGGAGGCTGCTGAGAAGATCGGCGCTGAGCGGTGGGAGCGGAGCCCGGAGCGGGTCACGCACCGCAACGGGACCCGCCCGAAGGTCCTGTCGACCAAGGCCGGGGACCTGGCGTTGGCGATCCCGAAGCTGCGCAAGGGCTCGTTCTTCCCGGAGCTCCTCGAGCCCCGCCGTCGGATCGACCAGGCCCTCTACGCCGTGGTGATGGAGGCCTACGTCAACGGGGTGTCGACCCGGTCGGTCGATGACCTGGTCGCCGCCATGGGGGTCGATACTGGGATCTCCAAGTCCGAGGTGAGCAGGATCTGCGCCCGTCTCGACGAACGCGTGACAGCGTTCCGCAACCGGACCCTGGGCCATGTCGTGTTCCCGTACGTGTACTTGGACGCGACCTACGTCAACGTCCGAGACGACGCCCTGGGCCAGGTCGTGTCCCGGGCCGTGGTGATCGCCACCGGCATCACCGCCAACGGCGACCGGGAGGTGTTGGGTGTCGACATTGGCGACTCCGAAGACGAGACGTTCTGGACCCGGTTCCTGCGGTCGCTACGCGACCGGGGCCTGGGCGGGGTCCGCCTCGTCATCTCCGACGCCCACGCCGGGCTCAAAGCATCGATCCGCAAGTGCTTCACTGGGTCGTCGTGGCAACGCTGCCGGGTCCACTTCGCCCGGAACCTGCTCGCCACCATCCCCAAGGCCCACAGCGAGTTCGTCGCTGCTGCGTTCCGGTCGATCTTCGCCCTCGGCACCCCAACCGAGGTCTCAACCCGGTGGGACGAGGTCGAAGCCACCCTCGCCGAACGGTTCCCCAAGGCCGCAGCCCTGATGCGCGACGCCAAGACCGACGTGCTCGCCTTCACCGCGTTCCCGAGGGCCCACTGGCGCAAGATCTGGTCCAACAACCCGCTCGAACGCCTCAACAAGGAGGTCAAGCGGCGCTCCAACGTCGTCGGCATCTTCCCCAACGACGCCGCCGCCATCCGCCTCATCGGAGCCGTCCTCGCCGACCAACACGACGAATGGGCCATCGCCCGCCGCTACCTCTCCGACACCTCCATGGCCGAACTCAACGAACCGTGCGACACTAACCCCGACCAGCCAGCAATCGCCGGCTGAACACATCGAGCATCACACCTCGAATCCCACCACTCCACGGGCCTCTGTCGCACCGGACTATCCTTACAGGTAGATCAAAGTAAGGAGTGACAATGGAGATCGCTGCGAAACTCAGCTCGAAAGGACAACTCACCGTCCCGAAGGCAGTGCGCGACGCCCTTGGCCTCGCCGAGGGGGACGACGTCGTGTTCCGGGTGGAAGGCAGACGCGCCGTGCTTGCACGTACTACGGATTTCCTTTCATTGGCAGGAACGATCACGGTCCCTGCGAATCGTCGCAACGTCGCCTGGGATGACGTACTGCGACGGACTCGCACCACCAGGTCCAAGGACCGCCATTGAGAGCCTTCGTCGACACGAACATTCTCGTCCGTCACCTCACAGGCGATCCACCCGACATGGCTCGCCGAGCGACCGAGTTTCTCGGCCGCGCCAACGAACTTCTTCTCGCCGATCTCGCGTTGGCCGAAACGATCTATGTGCTCGAGTCGTTCTACAAGGCGCCGAGAGCACAAGTCGCTGACGCTATGCGCTCACTGATAGCGATGGAGACCATCGTGACCGTTGACCCAGCGCTGCTGCTTCGAGCAATCGAGGTGTTCGAGACCGACAGGATCGACTTCGCCGAGGCCTACCTCGTGGCCAACGCGGAAAGCAGCGGTGTCAACGCCATCGTCTCGTTCGACAAATCCATCGACCGGGTGACGACCATTCAGCGAATCGAGCCGTGAACGTTTCCCGACGACGACCACCCACCTCTCGCTGGACACGGCCGAGCCTGGCCGGGCGACCTGCTCGGATGCCGACGATCCCGGATGCCATAGGCGGTCGGAAATGTCATCAGCAGCGAGCCGGCGCGGGCTCCCTGGGTGTGGCCTCCGCCGGACCCGACTTGCGGTGTTCTCTATCTAGATAGATAATGAATCCATGAGGCGAGCTCGCAAACCCACACCGCAGACGATCGCGGTCTTGCTCGCGCTGGACCCATCTCAGTGGAGCCACGGCTATCGTCTGTGCCGGCAACTGGGCCTCAAGGCCGGCACGGTCTACCCGATCCTGATGCGCCTCGCGGAGCGGGGCCACGTCGAAACCTCGTGGGAGAATGACCCACCCTCCGGCCGCCCTGCACGCCACCTGTACCGGTTGTCGGGAGCGGGAGCCCGTTTGGCGGACGAGTTGCGAGCGGCGTCCGAGGCCGAGATCCCGCAGGTCCGTGGGGCGTCCGGCGCCATCCGGCCAACGTTCGGGGAGGCGTTCTGATGATCACCAGACGATCCGCCGTTTGGCTCGTCGGGACACTCCTCGTCGGCTCCGTATTCTCGCTCTTCATACCCCTCGTCGGCGGGGTCGCTTTCCTGCTCGCCGTGCCGCTTGCCGTCGTGGGACCGAGCCTGACCCGACAGCGACTGGCTGAACGCACCCAAGGTGATACGGCCGAGCGGCTCGTCGCGGCCGCCGTCACGCTCACCGGCACGCCGTCGCAACGAGACCACGCACAGGTGGACTGGGGTGCAGCGTTGACCGCCGAACTCACAACCATCACGGCCCCCATGGAGCGGCGACGGTTCGCCCTCGGCGCGGCCGTCGCGCTGCTCGGCAGGCCACAATCACTCAAGTCGTTGCTCCTCGCAGCCGCCGTCGCTGTCCCGTTCGGGGCGGGCCTGCTGTGGGTCTCACGCGTCTTACTGGTGGACGGTGGACTTCTGTTGGCAACCTTTTTCGCTCCGATAGCGATGCTGTTCGCATTCGGCTTTCTGTGCGCCCGTTCCACCCGATCGCTGAGGTTTGGACTGGAGTCTGGTTTATTTGCCGCCCTCGGCACGCTCGCTGCGGTGGCGGTAGTCATCGGCGTGGAGGCAGCCCGCTGGCACGACATGGCTCCAGGCATCAGCGTTCTTGACGGTGACTACGTCGGCTTCGACTCGACCAGCGCAGCAGTCTGGGACGCGGTGCATCCGATCATCCTTCTCGTCCACCTCGCGTTCTGGGCGCCGTGGCCGGTCTTGGGCGCCGTCGCCGGAACACGCTCACAGGGACCGGTCAGTCCCCGACCCCCAATCCCACGTAGCGGCTGAAGCCATTGAGGAGAGCGAGCCGAACATGGCCGGGTAACGACAAAGCCAGGTTGGACGACGCGACAGGGCTACCCCGAACCACCCCGACCGCCCACACCAGCTCCGCCCGAGCTTCGTTTGTCCACTCGCTCCGCCGCGCTCGGATCCCGAGCGCAAGAGTCGTGAGGAGATGCGGATCGACGTGATCCGCCGGTTGCGGCGGCGGCGAACCCCTGGCGAACCTCTCGTCACAGATGAAACGGAGCCCGCCAATGGCAACCACACTCACTCTCGCCCTGTCCGACGGCCGACAGACCCAGACCCAGGAGCTCTCAATCCCCGTCCTGCCCAGCTCGGTCGATATCTCGGGCACCGCCATGCCGACCGTCGACGACGTCGCCCGATTCGTCAAAGAGCAGCCTGACGCCGCCACCCAGCTGGTGATGGACTACAAGGCGGGTCGGATGGATGCGGTGCTGGCCCGGGCCAACGACCACGGTCTCGTTGCGGCGCGATCCACCAGCGACCCACAGGCCGGAGCGGCGGCGGTAGTGATCCTGATCATCATTGCCATCATCATCATCCTGCTGTTCCCCAAGCCGGTGAAGGCCCCAACCAAGCCCCCAACGCAGAATTGATCAGGCCGGGCGCCGGTGGGCACGCCCCCGGCGCCCGATCAGCAAGCAGCCAGCGGGAATCACATGCGCTGACGAGCATTCCGAGGATGATCAGGCCAACAATATGGGGTAGAAGCTCATGGAATGAGCCCCCAATGCCTTGCAGCTTCGCTCGGTTCTTTGCTGGTCCCACCGATGTGAAGACATCATCCATAGAGGTTTCTTGCAGGTTCGAGTAATGAGCGAAGCGAGGCCCGAGCGTGGTGAAGATGGTATTTCACCGCTCCGGACGTGATGCCCATGTGGTGGGCGATCTCGGTGATGGGAAGGTCGTCGATGTAGAAGAGAACAGCGGCTTTTCGTTGCTGTGCCGGTAGTTGATCGAGTAGCTCTAGCGCCCCGGTCGTCTCGGTGCTCGCGCTGGTCGGGTCGAGATGGCTGACACGGTCCGATGCGCTGTCTCGTATCTCGCGCTGCTGACGGCGCCGAGCCGATCGGTGGACGTCGCGGCTCCGGTTGATGGCCACTCGTCTCACCCATGTGACTGGGTTATCGAGCCGTTGCACCATTCTCCATCGTGTCGCGGCCTTGACGAAGGCATCCTGGACACTGTCACGGGCCAGCTCGCGGTCGCCGGTCATCGCAGTCAACGACCGCACGAGCTGGTCATAGTGGGCGTGAAAGAAGAGTTCGAAATCGGCGTCGGGGAACGTCACAAGTGAATCTCTCGCTGCCCCCGGCCGCAGTCACGACCTCGGATGAGGATGGTCCATCCCGCCGCCTGAGGCAAGTGACTAGCGTCACAGTCGGAGCGCTTCAAGCGGACTGGCGCTGCAGTGCCGGTACTGGGCCGAGCGCAAGTCGAGCCACCTTATGGGGGGGCCAGACGGCTGGTTGCCGCACAGGTAAAGTGGGTGGCGAGTGGTGGATTTGTCCCTTCAGGCGGGCCAGGGTCTCATCGAGATCAGCGATCTGATGTTCGAGTCTGGTCAGACCCTCGTAGTTCATACGTTGCGCCCACCGCATCTGAACCCATGACGAAAGCGGAGATCGAATCCCAAACTGATCGTTCCACATCATCTGCCCCCTTTGACGTAAGACCGGGAGAATATACCTACGTCACGTCACCGACGGCCGGCTCGGTTTGCCAGCAGATTTATTCCGGAGATCAGGTTCACTATTAGTCGACGTTTGGGGGCCCCGGGTGGCCCGGCCTGTCAAGGGGTGACTGAGTGGTAATGGTTGGGCCGTGGGCGACGATCCGACGCACGGTGAGGCCGAGATCACCAGTCGCCCACCATGCTGCCTCCACCGCATCAAGCACCGGAACCTGTCAAGGGTGGTGAGACAGTTTCTTGCTATTCGGTTGTGATGAGTGCTTCGGGTGTTGGTTCGTTGATCCAGGCGATGGTGGGGAGCTTGGGTGGGGTGGGTGGCCGGTGCCGGAATCGGGTGGGGTTGGCGGTGTAGGCGGCGTTGAGGGTGGTTTGGCGTTGGGCTCTGACCTCGGTGGCGGTGCCGTAGTGGACCGAGGCTGGGGTGTGGAGCCCGATCCCGGTGTGGCGGTGGACGTGGTTGTAGTGGTCGAAGAACGCGGCGCAGAACGTGCGGGCGTCTTGGATGCTGCCGAACCGGGTGGGGAACGCCGGGCAGTATTTGAGGGTCTTGAAGTTCGCCTCGGAGTACGGGTTGTCGTTGGAGACATGGGGGCGGCTGTGGCTGCGGGCGACGCCGAGATCGACGAGGAGCTGGGCCACCGGTTTGGAGGTCATCGACGTGCCCCGGTCAGCGTGCAAGGTCAGCTGGTCCCGGGTCGATGCCCTGGCTGGCGAGGGCCTGGTTGATGAATGCTTTGGCCAGCTCACCGGTCTCGGCCGGCGGCGACCGTCCAGGCGATGACGTAGCGGGAGAAGATGTCGATGATGACGAACAACTCGTAGTAGACGCCCCGCTGGGGGCCTTGGAGCTTGGTGATGTCCCATGACCACACCTGGTTCGGGCGGCGGGCGACGAGCTCGGGCCGCTTGCGGGTCGGGTGGGTTCGTTGCCGGCGCCGTTCCCGGTTCTCACCCGTGACGGCCAACAACCGGTACATGGTCGAGATCGAACACAGGTAGATCCCGTCATCCAGCAGCTGGGCCCACACCTGGGCTGGGGCCAGGTCGCAGTACTCCTTGGAGCGCAACACCTCGAGGACCCGTTGGCGTTCCGGCTCGGTCAGCTTGTTCGCCGGTGTCCGGCGGCGGCACGGGCGGGCCGAGGACCGGTGACCGGCGACGGCGGTACACGCGTGGCCCGAGACGCCCCCAGCAGCCGACAGGCGCTGGATGGTCGAGGTCACCGCCTCCAACGCCCCGAGGTGCTCGGTGATCACGGCTTCGACTTCGTCTCGGGCGCCGCGCTCTCGGAGAGCTGCTCCAAGAGCGCATGCACTTTTCCCGTGATCTCCAACGCCGTCTTGGTCCTCGCCAACTCGGCCTCCAACTGCGCGTTCCGGCGCCGAAGCTTGTCCAACTCGACCGACTCCGGCCGACCGGCGGGGCTTACCCTTCGGAGCCAGCCCCTCGCGGGCCCCGGCCTCCCGGGCCTTGCGCCACTCGGCCAGATGCGACGAGTACAGGCCCTCCCGGCGCAGCAACGCCCCCCGCTCCGTCGAACCGACCGGCAGCCCGTCATACTCGGCGAGGATCCGCTCTTTGTACTCCACGGTGAAGGTCCGCCGGCGGGGCCGTTCGGCTGGGTCACGCTCGTCCACCCCATCATCATGGGCGCGCCCGAGCAGCGATGCAGATGTCATAGTCATCAGGTCTACGTGATCCTGTCTCGCCCCAGAGGGATGATCAGCTACTCCGACTGTCTCACCTCACCCTGACAGACAGGGCACTGCGTCCCGCTCGGGGATGGCATGACACCCCGGTCACAGTAGAGCCATCACTGCCAGACCGGTCACCAAGTGACTGTTTCATACCGACCGGCTGTTTGCTGCGGGCCCCCGATAGTGAGGCCTGTCCGCACCGCGGGGCCCTCGGGTAGATCCCCTTGGGAGGAGGCCATGCTCGCCGGACACGTGGGGCAGGTCCGAGAGCACCTTTGCCTCCCCCCAAGGGGCAACGGCTACATGGTGGTGGATCGCTGTGCGGGCAGACCCCACCTAGGAGACTGCTGAGCAATCGGGGATGACGGTGCTCGTCGTTTCGGGTCGGCGGATCGAAAAGAATGGGGGGATGCAAGGTTCGTCTCGCCCGGATCGTGAGCTGCTCGACGCTGCGGCGCTGTGTGGCCATCTGCTGGGGCAGGGCTCGGTGCACGCGTTGCTGGCCGGAGCACCGCCGGACGCCTGTTCCCCGATGAGATGTTCGCTGACCTGTTCCCCTCCGGTCGGGGCCGCCCGTCGGTGCCCAGCTGATGTGATCGCAACGGTGATGGTCCTGCAGGCGTTGGAGGGCAAGTCCGACCGGGAGGCAGTCCGAGCGCTGGAACGCGACATCGCCTGGAAGGCCGCGGCCGGGTCTGGCGTTGACCGACGAGGCGTTCCACCCGACGGTGCTGACCTTGTGGCGCAACAAGCTGCGGGCGTCGGAGGACCCGCAGCGGATCTTCAACGCGGTGCGGGCGGTGGTGGACGAGACCGGGGTGATCACCGGCAGCAACCGGCGGGTGCTGGACTCGACGGTGCTGGACGACGCGGTGCAGCGCCAGGACACGATCACGATGCTGGTCACCCAGATCCGCCGGGTCCGCAAGCTCATCCCCGAGCTGGCCTCGGTGTGGGTCCGGGAGCACAACCTGGAAGGCGGGCCGGCCGCCGTGTCGACTGGGACGACCCCGGCGACATCGACCGGCTCGTCACCGAACTGGTCGACGACGCCAACGAGCTGGTCTGGGCGGCCGAGGACCTCCAGGCCGACGGGCTCGTGCTGTCAGCAGGTGCAGGCCGACGCGGTGGCGTTGTTGGCGCTCGTGGCCGGCCAGGACGTCGAGCCGGGTGACGGGCCGGGGCAGTGGCGCATCGCCCGGGGCACCGCCCCCGACCGGGTCGTGTCGACCGTCGATCCCGGAGTCGCGTCACGTCCACAAGACCCAGCACTCCTATCGGGACGGCTACAAGGCCCACGTCGCGGTCGAGCCCGACACCGGGCCTGATCACCGACGTCGAGCTGACCGCCGGCAACGTCGGCGACGCCGAAGCCGCCCCCGAGCTGATCGAGGACGAACCCGAAGGCACTGAGTCGTGCTCGGCGACTCCGCCTACGGCGCCGGCGAGTTCCGCGCCCATCTCGCAGGAGCGGAACATGCAGGCGGTGATCAAGCCTCCGCCGCTGCGAGCCGCGGTCGAAGGCGGGTTCACGCTCGACGACTTCGACATCGACGCGACCGCCGGCACCGTCTACCTGCCCCGCCGGCGTGAGCGTCACCATCACCCCGGTCAGGGGCCGCACGGTTCGCTACCAACTGCACGGGCTCTGCCCGTGCGCTCGCGGTGCACCACCGCCAGAGGCGGCAGGGTCATCGTGCTGCACCCCCACCACGCCCTGCTCGTCCGCGGCCCGGGCCTTCGCCGGCACCGAGGAGTTCGCCGACCCCTACCGCCAGCACCGGCCCGATGGTCGAGCGCAGCATCGCCTGGCTCGTCCGCGGGGCCAACCGCCGGCTCCGCTACCGAGGCATCGAACGCAACCGGCTCTGGCTCGCCCACCGCGCCGCTGCCGTCGAACCTCAACCGGCTCATCAAGCTCGGCCTCACCCACACGCCCACCAGCTGGACCATCGCCTGACCGCCACCTCCCGGCGGCGGCCACCCGGCCGGCAACCGCCGATGATCAATCACCACACGAGACCCAGACCACCAGCCGCCCACCGCGCCCTCTTAGCGCACAACAAGCGCCTTGCTCAGCAGCCTCCTAGCCGAAGGCTCCCCTAAGGAGCCCACTAGTTATCTACACGCCGCCGCCCCCTAGGAAGGATTGGCCAGCCGAGGGTTCTCCGACGGTAGCCCGACACGTGAACTACTCACCTCGGCTGGTTCTTTCACCCGGCCCAGTCGCCTCCCAAGCTGACGATGAGGGTTCGATTCCCTTCGCCGCTCCAAACCCGACCAGCTGAAACTGACCCGAACACCCGGCTCGGGCGGTTACGGCACGTGACCCACTGGGGTTCGGATCGCCGGGCAGCTCGCGGTTGCCGTCTCCACCGAGGAACGCTGCTTTCGAACTCTGTCCTGAACCGCATCGACAAGCAGCCCCCGGCTCGACCGTCGGCATGAAGCAGACCACGATCAAGCTGACGACCGAGACGCGAGATCGACTCCGCGATCTCGGCGGCGACACCTACGAGGACACGATCATCGAAGCCCTCGACCTTCTCGAAGAAGGGGAATTCTGGGCGCGAGCCGATAGGGCCGCATCGTGGCGTGCGTCGCTTCCCGCCGACGAACGGGCCGAGATCGAGCGCCGCGAGGCGGGACTCGATGCGATGCTGCACGGCTTACGGTGATGCACTCCGACGTTTTCCTCGCCGAGGCCGGTCAGCAACACAACGCATCCAGGTAGTGGTGCTCACCGACAGCGAGTTCAACCGCCGCGCCGGTCGAGTGGTCGTCGCCCCACGCTTGGACGGTCCTCCAGATGCGATCGCCAGCCCCTGGCGCGTACTCGATGGCGACAGTGTCGACGCCGTCGATTTCATGCTGAGCCTGGATTCGGCCCGGCTGCGCGAGCTCAACGGTCACGTGTCAGAAACCGCACAACGACGGATACGCCTCGTCCCTGGATCATCGACGCCTGTCGGATGACCGTTCCGGCGGCCGGTATCGTCGCTGGTTCGCACGCCGTGACTGGAGGCAGCTGATGAGCGGACCGGTCCTGTACCTCACCTTCGCCGGGAACGCCGGGGAGGCGCTCGGCTTCTACGCCGGGGTGTTCGGCGGGGACCTCCAGCTCAACACGTACGCCGACTTCTCCCGCTCCGACGGCCCCGCCGACGCCATCGCCCACGGCGTGCTCAGCAACGGGCCGGTGGCCCTGTTCGCCTCCGATGCCGCCCCCGGCGAGCCCTCGGTGCGGATGGAGGGCGTCCTCCTCTCCCTTCTCGGCACGGCCGAGCCGGCCGTCCTCCACCGGTGGTTCGACCAGCTGGCCGACGGCGGCACCGTGCTCGACCCCCTCGCTCCCAAGCCCTGGGGCGCCTCGGACGGCCAGGTGGTCGACCGGTACGGCCTGCGTTGGCTCGTCGGCTACGAGCCCGGCGGGTAGCCCGCAACCCCGCCGCTCCCCCACCCCGTCGACGCGAGGTTCGGCCCCGCCCGGCCGGGGAAGGCTCGGCAGATGACGTCGCCCACTGCCACTTCCACCCCGTTGGCCCGAGCGGCCGACCTGGCGCTGGAGGCGTCGATCGTCGGGAGCTACACCGCCGTTGGCTTCCGGGCCCGCAACGCCCTCGGCCACTGGCCGCCACCGGTTGGCACCGATCTGCGGGGCCGCACATTCCTGGTGACCGGCGCCAGCCGCGGCATCGGCCACGAAACCGCCTCCATGCTCCTCGCCGCCGGGGCCGCCATCCGCTCGGTCTCCCAGTCGGCTGACCGGGCCGACGAGGCCACCCGACGCCTACAGGCCCGCCATACCGACGGTGACGTCGCCTTCGTTGTGGCCGATCTCACGGTCGCTGACGATCTCGCCCGGGTGGCCGCCGAGCTCCGGCGGGAGCTCACCCACCTCGACGGCATCGCCCATTGCGCCGGCGCCTTCTACTCCGACCTCACCCGCACGGGCGACGGGATCGAGGCCAACGTCGCCCTCGGTGTGGTGGCGCCGCACCGCCTCAACCGCCTCCTGGCCGACCAGCTGGGTGCCGCCCCCGACCCCCGGGTGGCGATCGTCGCCTCCAGCGGCGCCTACCTGCACCGCCTCAGCATCGGTGCGCTCGACCCCGACGATGCCAGCCGCTACCGCCCGCTCGCCGCCTACGCCCTCACCAAACGGGCCCAGATCGTGCTCACCCACGCCTGGGCCCAGCGCCGGCGCACCATCGCCTTCGATGCCATGGCCCCCGGCTGGTCCGACACCGAGCTGCTCCGCCAGGGCCTCCCGCGCTTCCGGCGGATGCTCCGCCCGGCCCTGCGCTCGGCCGCCCAGGGCGCCGACACTCTCGCCTGGCTCCTGGCCCGCCCCGACCCCCACCGGACCACCGACCGCTTCTGGCACGACCGCCGCCCCCGCTTGGAGCACCGGTTCCCCTGGACCCTGGGCGGTGACGGGCCCGACGAGCTGTGGGCCTGGTGCGAGCAACGGAGCCCGACCGGGTGAGACCTCAACCGTGGGCTCCTCACCCCCGGTTTCTCGTTCCACATCGGCGAAACAGCCCTCGCCCGGCCAAAACCAGCCTCTGTTACCCAGTCTGTGCAACCAGGAACATGCGACGGCATACTTGGGTGTAATGACCTGGCAACGGGGTGCCCCCGGGGCATAAGCCCTGAAGGTACTCTGAGCAGTTCAAGTGCGGAACGGGCGGAGGTGGCGAAGTGCCTCGACCGGGTGACGGCCGTGGGAACACGGCCGAATGGACGCGGCTGCACGAGCTACAAAGGGAACTGCGAATCGAGATCGGTAGGGCTACCGATCCAGAGGAGCGCGCCCGGCTGCAGCATCAATTGGTCGACGCGCGCCTGGCGTTGGCCCAGCTCGACCCTGGTAACGCTGATGGGGAGGCACCGGCGGCCGATCCGGCCCCAGCCGACGAGGCCGCGGGCCCCGCCCCGGACGATCCGGCACCGGGTGACCCGACGACGAACGGTGCGGCGACCGGCAAGCCCCTGGCCCCCACCGGCGCCCCGGCCAGCGACGACGACAGCGAGATCGACGATCTGATCGACGCCCTCACCGGAGCCGGCACCGTGCCCCTCAAGCCGACCCCGGCCCGGCCGCCCGTGTCGTGGCGCACAGTGGCCACGGCCGTGGGCGTGGTGGGCATCCTGCTCAGCGTCGGCCTCTCGTGGCTCGCCTTCAACCGCACCTCACCCGGCACCGACGTCGAAGCCGGCGCCACCTCCACCACCACCGGCACCCAGGGCATCAACGACGACCTGGAGGCCGACATCCGCGCCGTCCTGACCGCCGTGGGCCTCGACTCGATCGAGGTGGAGGCGGCCGACGGCACGGTCCACCTCCGCGGCTCGGTGCCCACCGCGGCCGACCTCGACACCGCCACCCGGGCCGCCGAGGCCCTGCTGCCGGCCGGTGTCACCCTCGACACCTCCGCCCTCACCGTTGGTGAGGCGACGGCCCAGGCCGCCTCCGCCAGCCCCGAGCAGCAGGCCCGGGCCACGGCGTTCCAGGCTGAGCTGTACCGGATCCTGGCCAGCACACCGCTCATCTTCGACGTCGGCGCCAGCGAGCTGACCCCACTCCACCAGCGGATCCTCAACTCCGCCGCCCTGGTGGTCAACGCCTACCCCGAGCTGCCGGTCACCGTCGTCGGCTACACCGACGGCCAGGGCGACCCCGAAGCCAACCGTCAGCTCAGCCTCCAGCGGTCCGAGGCGGTCAAGGCCTACCTGCAGGCCCAGGGGGTTGACGGCAACCGTCTGATGGTGGAGGCCCGGGGCGAGGGCACGTCCACCGGTTCAGCCGACCTGGCCAGCCTGGAGCGCCGGGTGGAGCTCGAGGTGGCCATGCCCGGCACCACGCCCCCGGCCGACGCCGGCAAGCTCCGCATCGGCGTGGTGGCCCCCAGCGCCGCCAACGACATGGCCTTCACCCAGAGCATGGTCGACGCCGTGAACCTGCTGGCCAGCGAACGGGGCAACGTGGAGGTCGACGTCTCCGACAAACTGTTCGTGCCGGCCGACGCCGCCACCGCCGTTCGCGGCTACGCCGACGACGGCTACGACCTCGTGATCGCCCACGGCGTGGAGTTCGGCCCCGAGCTGACCAAGATCGTCAAGGACCACCCGGGCACCACCTTCGCCTGGGGCACCGCGGTCGACACCTTCGGGCTGCCCAACCTCTACGCCTACGACGCCGCCGCCGAGCAGGGCGGCTACGTGATGGGGGCCATGAGCCAGATGCTCAGCGCCCACCAGGTGATCGGCGTGGTGGGCCCGCTCGAGGTGGGCGACGCCAAGCGCTACGTCAACGGCTTCTCGGCCGGCGCCAAGTCGCTCGACCCCACGACCACGGTGCTGGTGGACTACACCGGCTCGTTCGGCGACATCGCCCTGGCCGCCGAGGCGGCCACCAAGGACGTCGGCCTGGGGGCCGACGTGCTGACCGGCACGGGCGAGATGGTGGTGGGTGCCATCTCGGTGGCCCAGGCCAACGGGGCCCTCTGGTTCGGCACCCAGGCCAGCCAGGCCTCGCTGGCCCCTCAGAACGTGGTGGCGTCGCAGATCTACCGGTGGGAGGTGGTGTTGCGGCCGATCGTGGCCGACCTCGACGCCAACGTCCAACAGGGCCGGAGCCTGGTGGCCGACATCGCCAACGGCGGGCTCGTGATCGAGTACAACCCGACCTACGCCCTGGCCCCCGACATCAAGGCCAGGGCCGACGATCTGGTCAACCAGATCGTGGCCGGCACGCTCGTACCCCCCCGGGGGTGACCTGAACCGGCGGCCGGCGCTCCGTCGGGATGGTTGGGCCGCTGGCGAACTCCAGGCAGGCGGCAGGATTGCCCTAAGGTGCCACCATGCCGGCAGCATCCGAGGGGGACGCCGAGCCCCGCATCCTGGAGGGCGTCCGCGTCCTCGATTTCACCCAGTACCTGGCGGGGCCCACCGTCACCCGGCTCATGGCCGAGCTGGGCGCCGACATCGTGAAGGTGGAGCAGGCACCGGGGGGCGACCCCACCCGCTACCTCCCCTTCTCGGCCGACGGCCGATCGGCCTACTTCGTGCAGCAGAACCGGGGCAAGCGCAGCGTCTGCGTCGACTTCTCCCGCCCCGAGTCCTCCGACGTGATCCGGGACCTGGTGGTGGCGGCCGACGTGGTGGTCGAAAACTACGGTCCTGGTGTGCTGGAGAAGCGTGGCCTCGACTGGGACTCCCTGCGGCAGATCAACCCCCGGCTGATCATGGCCTCGATCTCGGCCTTCGGCCGCCGCAACAGCCCGCTGAGCCACAAGGTCGGGTTCGACACGATCGCCCAGGCCTTCAGCGGCTTCATGCACATGACGGGCGAACGGGACCGACCGCCCCAGTTCGTGGGCGTCGGGTTCGCCGACGTGTCGGCCGGGGTCCACGCCCTCACCGGGCTGTCCCTCGCCCTCTACCACCGGGAGCGCACGGGCAAGGGCCAGTGGGTCGACATCTCGATGATCGACTGCCTCTATCACGCCCATGAGATCAACGTGCAGTTCGCGGCGAAGAACCCCCGGGTCGATCCCAAGCGCAGCGGCAGCCACGGTGGCATCGGGTTCCCCGCCGGCTGCTTCAAGGGCCCCGAGGGCTACATCGTGATCCTCGCCCTCGACCGCCAGTGGCCCAACTTCTGCCAGGCCATCGGCCGGCCCGACCTCCTCGACGACCCCCGCTACGCCACCGGCCGGGACCGGGCCAAGGCCAAGGAGGAGCTGATCGAGCTGACCGAAGCGTGGATGGCCGGCCTCGGCACCGACCAGGCCGTGCTCGACGCGCTCGACGCCGGGCGGGTGCCGTGCGCCCCCGTGCTGTCGCCCCGCCAGACGCTCGACCACCCGTACTACCTCGAACGGGAGATGGTGCGGGTGGTGCCCGACCCGATCCTGGGCGACGTGACCATCCCCGGCTTCCCCCTCAAGTTCTCCAACCGGCTCGACCTGCCCGACCTGACGACGGCGTCGCTGGGCCAGCACAACACCGACGTACTGGGCACGTGGGCCGGCTACGACCAGGCCCGGATCGACGAGCTGGCCCGCTCCGGCCTGCTCCACGAGCGCGATCGGGACTGACGCCGTGACTGCGCCCGTCAACCGGTCCGCCGAGGGGGCCCCGGTGGACCACGGCTTCGGCATCCAGCGGGTGCCGCTGGAGACGCAGTACTTCGAGGCCTACAACCGCGACAACGTCAGCCTGGTGGACCTCAACGAGACGCCGATCGAGTGCATCACGCCCGCCGGCATCCGTACCACCGCCGGTGAGATGCCGTTCGACATCATCGTCTACGCCACTGGGTTCGACGCCTTCACCGGCGCCTTCGACAACATCGACATCACCGGCGCCGGGCCGCCACCAACTTCCCCCGGGCCATCGAGCCGGCCGTCGACTGGGCCACCGACCTGCTGGAGCACGTCTGGGCCACCGGCCACAACCGGTTCGACACCGACCCGGCGGCCGAGCAGGCCTGGCTGGAGGAGGTGGCCCGGGGCTACAGCCTGGTGCTGCCGGGCAGGGCGCAGAGCTGGATCCAGCAGGTGAAGGACGAGGGCTTCAGCGGGGTCGATCTCGGCTGATCGCAAGGGCCCGATCCGAGCATTTCGCCTGATCATGTTGGGGATGGGTGCTTCGGGGTAGCGTCTGGCCCGATGGGTGCTGAGAGTGGTGGGGTCGCGGTGTCGATCCGGGATCTGACCAAGCAATATCCTGGTGCGCCCACGCCCGCCGTGCGGAACCTGTCACTCGACGTGGCCGCCGGCGAGGTGGTGGCTCTCGTGGGTCCGTCGGGTTGCGGCAAGACGACCACGCTCAAGATGATCAACCGGCTGATCGAGCCCACGTCGGGCACGATCCGGGTGTTGGGCCGGGATCAGGCCGAGCTGCCGGTGCACGAGCTGCGGCGCAGCATCGGCTACGTGATCCAGCAGATCGGCCTGTTCCCCCACCGCACGGTGGCGGCCAACATCGGCGTCGTGCCCGGCCTGCTGGGCTGGCCCAAGGCCCGGATCGCCGAACGGGTGGCCGAGCTGCTGGCCCTCGTCGGCCTGCCGTCCGACACCGGGAGGCGGTACCCCTCGGCGCTGTCGGGCGGCCAGCAGCAGCGGGTGGGTGTGGCCCGGGCCCTGGCCGCCGACCCCCCGATCCTGCTCATGGACGAGCCCTACAGCGCCGTCGACCCGCTCGTCCGGGCCCGGCTCCAGGACGACCTGCTGGCCCTCCAGGCCAAGGTGGGCAAGACCATCATCGTCGTCACTCACGACATCGACGAGGCCATCAAGCTGGGCGACCGGGTGGCGATCCTGGCCGAGGGCGGGGTGTTGGCCCAGTACGACACGCCCGACGAGCTGCTGCGAGCCCCGGCCGACGAGTTCGTGGCCGCCTTCCTGGGCCGGGAACGGAGCCTGCGCCGCCTCGGGCTGCGCCGGGTCGACGAGGTGCGGCCCGAGCCGGCGGTGGCCGTGACCGCCGCCGCCACCTCGGCCGAGGCGCTGGCCGCCGCCGACGGCATGGGCGCCCGCTGGGTGGTCGTGATCGACGACGACGCCGAGCCCGCGGGGCTGGTGGCGGTGGCCGACCTCCGTCACCACCCCCGGGGTGGGGCCGGCGGGGGTTCCATCGGTGCGGGGCTGGAGCCCGACCGGCGACCGCCCGTGGTCGACAGCACCTGGCCCCTGCGGGAGGTGCTCGACGCTGTGCTCCGCTCGGGCTGCGGGGGCGCCCTGGTGGGCGATCCGTCACCGGCCCGCTGCGTGATCACCCTCGACGCGCTGGCCGAGGCGCTGCGGTGACCGCCCCCGCCGTCGCCACCCTGACGGTGCTGGCCCAGGCCAGCCGCCGCGACACGCTCGTGTCGTGGGGGTGGGTATCGGAGCATCTGGACGACATCTGGTCCCGCACGGTGGAGCACGTGGAGCTCACGCTCGTGGCGCTGGCCATCGGGTTCACCCTGTCGTCGGCCCTGGCCGCTCTGGCCGTGCGCCACCGCCGCACGTTCGCCCCCATCACCTGGATCGGCTCGATCCTCTACACCATCCCCAGCGTCGCCCTGTTCGGGATGCTGATCCCGGTGACCGGCCTGGGCTTCTGGACGGCCGAGATCGCGCTCGTCAGCTACACGATCCTCATCTTCGTCCGCAACATCGTGGCCGGGATCGACGGGGTTCCGGCGCCGGTGGTGGAGGCGGCCGACGCCATGGGCTACACCCGGTGGCAGCGGCTCCGGTCGGTGGAGCTGCCGCTGGCGTTGCCCACCATCGTGGCCGGGTTGCGCATCGCCGCCGTCACCGTGATCGGGCTGGTGACGGTGGCCGCCGTGGTGGGCAACGGCGGCTACGGCGCGTTCATCCTCGACGGGCTCGACCGTGACTTCCCCACCCCGATCGTGTTGGGTGCCGTGCTCTCGGTGCTGCTGGCGGCCACGGTGGACGCCGGGCTGGCGTACGCCGAGCGGGCCGTCACCCCGTGGGCCCGGCGCCAGGGAGGCGAGCGGTGAGCGTGCTGGGCCTCGTGAACGTGGTGAGCCAGGTGGGCCGGGTGGGCCTGGTCGGCGATGTGTGGCGCTACCTCACGGCCTCGTCGAGCTGGGGTGGCGACCGTGGGCTGGGGGCCCTGGTCCGGGCCCACCTGTGGATCTCGCTGGTGTCCACCGTGGCCGCCGTTGCGCTGGCCGTGCCGCCGGCGGTGTGGCTGGCCCACCGGCGGCGGCTGCCGCTGCTGTCGGTGGCCCTGGTCAACGTGGGCCGGGCCGTGCCCTCGTTCGCCATCGTCGCCTTCGTGTTCCCGTTGTCCATCCGCTACGGGTTCGGCCTCGGGTTCTGGCCCACCTGTGTGGCCCTGGTGGCCCTCGGCGTCCCGCCCATCTTCACCAACACCTACGCCGGCGTGGCCGGGGTGGCCCCCGACGTGGTGGAGGCGGCCCGGGGCGTGGGGATGACCGAGCGCCAGGTCCTGTCCGGGGTGGAGCTCCCCCTGGCCCTTCCCCTCGTCCTCACCGGCCTGCGCCTGTCGGCGGTGCAGATCACCGCCACCGCCACCCTCGGCGCCTTCGTCGGCTACGAGTGCCTGGGCACCCCGATCCTGCAGGGGCTGGCCCGGGGGGTCGCCGGCCGGCCCCAGCTGGTTGGAGGCGCCCTGCTCGTGATCACCGCCGCCCTGGCCATCGACGGCGTCATCGGCCGGATCATCCCTCGCGTCGTCCGCTGGCCTTCCGGGCTACGGTAATCGGTTCGTTCAAACAAGGAGAGACATCCATGCGCAGACCCCGCCTGGTAGCGGCCCTCATGATGGGGGCGATGGCCCTGTTCGCCGCCGCCTGCAGCGACTCGTCGAGCACGTCGGCCGGGGGCGACGTGCCCGATGGCCCCACCATCACCATCGGGGCCCAGGATTTCGGCGAGAGCGCCATCCTGTCCGAGGTCTACGGCCAGGCCCTGGAGGCCGCCGGCTATCCCGTCGAGCAACAGGCCCTGGGCGGGTTCCGCGACGTGGTCTACACCTCGTTCGACTCGGGCGACATCAACTTCACCGCCGAGTACGCCGCCTCCGCCCTCGAGTTCCTCAACGGCGGGAAGGGCGAGGCGTCGGCCGACGCCAAGGCCACGGCCGACGCCCTGCGCACGGCGCTGGAGGCCAAGAAGCTGGTGGCCCTCGACGCCGCCCCGGCCCAGGACTCCAACTCGTTCGTCGTCACCCCCGACACGGCCGAGACCAAGAGCCTCAAGGCCATCAGCGACCTCACCGACGACCTGCGCCTCGGCGGCCCCGCCGACTGCACGGAGAACGCCTCGTGCCTTCCCGGGTTGGAGAAGGTCTACGGGCTCGACCTGTCGGCCGGGTTCACCCCGCTCGACGGCGGCGGCCCGCTCACCGTGGCCGCTCTGGAGGGAGGCGAGATCGACGTGGCCATCCTGTTCAGCACCGACGGCACGATCGCGGCCAAGGGGTGGGTGATCCTGGAGGACGACAAGGGCCTGATCAACGCCGACAACATCATCCCCGTCACGTCGACCGAGGCGGCCGAAGCCTACGGCGACGACTTCAGCGCCCTCGTCAACAAGGTGAGCGCGGCCATGACCACCGAGGAGCTGGCCGAGCTCAACCGGCAGGTGACGATCGACCTGAAAGACCCGGCCGAGGTGGCCGGCGAGTGGCTGGCGGGCAAGAAGCTGGTGGACACGAAGAGCTGACCTCGCCGGGCCGCCGCCGGGGCGGCGGCCCGGTCAGCTGAACGTGATGAGCTGGAGCGCCAGGCCGCCCAGCTGGTCGGGGGCGACGGTGGAGACGCGGCTCCCGGGCAACACGCCCGGGGCCGGGTCGGCCAGCTCGAAGCCCCGGGACCGGACGTGGGCCACCACGGCGTCGAGGTCGGCCACCTCGAAGGCGGTGACGCTGGCCAGCCCGGCCGGACGCTGGTGGACCGGGCTGTCGGCGCCGTCGGGCCCGATCAGCTCCAGGGTGGCGTCGCCGATGCGGAGCTGGCGGATGTCCATGCCCCGGCCCGTCACCCGGCCGGTGAGGGATACACCGAGCACCGAGTCCCAGAACCCACAGGCGGCGTCCAGGCCTTCTGGGGCGATCACGGCCAGATGGTCGAGCCGGGCCAACGGCAGCTCGTGATCGAACAGGCCGGCCGCCTGATGACGGACCCGGCGGGCCTCCGCTCCCCCCTCGTAGGCGATGAGGGCGAGCGCGCACCCGGCGGCGGTGGGTCCCGACGGCTCCACCACGGTGCCGATCAGGCTGCCGTCGTCGCGGGCCACGGTTCGGGTGGACGCTGCGATGCCGTGGTCCGCCAGCGCCGCCGCCGCACCCTCGGCCGACTCCACCTGCAGCATCAGCCGGTGCAGACCACCCCGGTCGATGGCGGCGAGCAGGTCGTGGCGACCCTCGCTCTCGGCCCGGGCCCGGTCGTGGACGGCGAGCAGCTCCACGTAGAACTCGGTGTCGGGCCCGCCCACGAAGAACACCGAGTTCTCGGTGGACGAGCCGGCGTGGCGCATGGGCGGCGTGAGCCGCAGACCCAGCGCCTGCCATCGGGCGGCGGTGCCGGCCAGGTCGGCGGTGGCCACGATCACATGGTCGATGCCGACCACCCCCGTGCTCACGCCGGACCGCAGCCCGGAGGCACCTGGTAGCCGCCGCCGGCCGCGTCGGCCAGGAGGCGGGCGAAGTGGATGGCCGTGCGGTCCTCGCAGAACGGGGCCACCACCTGCACGCTCACCGGCAGGCCGCCAGCGGTGAGGCCGAGGGGCGGCGTGGTGACCGGCAGGTAGGCCATGCCCACCATGGCCGTCCACTTGATCAGGTCGGTGTAGGGGCGGGCTTCGCCGTTCACCGTGAGGCTGCGGTCGAGCCAGTTGCCGCCCGTCTGGTGGGGGAAGGCCGGGGTGACGCTCACCGGGCACAACAGGATGTCGTAGGAGCGGAACCAGCTGGCCCACGCCTCCCGCAGCTCGGTGCGGCGCAGGTGGCGCGCCAGCCAGGTGTGGTGGCGCTGCACGTTGTTGGCCGCCCCCCGGGACTTGTCGGCCAGGGCGGCGGCGTCTTCGGCGCTCATGCTCACGCTGGCGGCCACGCTGATCAGCTGGGCCCCCAGCTTGGACGCCTCGGTGAAGTCGATGTCGGGCCGCGCCGCCCGGTCGACGGTGGCCCCGGCCGCCTCCAGGGCCCGCACGGCGCGGTCGAGCACGGCCAGCACCTCGCCGTCGACGGGACAGGCCGGATCGTCGAGCCACACTCCCACCCGGTAGTCGGCCAGGGCGGCGTGCCGGGCCGGCGGGATCTCCACCCGCCAGGCCGGGGCCCGGTCGGGGGTCGGCCCGGCCAGGATGTCCACCAGCAGCTCCAGGTCGTCGGCGGAGCGGGCCATGGGCCCGAACACGTTGACGTCGGCCTCGAACCGGCCGCCGCCCACCGAGTCGAGGTAGCCGAGGGTGGGGATCAGGCCGAAGCTCGGCTTGTGGCCCCACACGCCGCTGAAGGCCGAGGGCATCCGCACCGAGCCGCCGATGTCGGTGCCGATCTCGAAGCTGGTGAGGCCGGCGGCCACGGCGGCGGCGGCGCCCCCCGACGAGCCGCCGGGGGTGCGGGCCAGGTCCCACGGGTTGTTGGTGACGCCGAAGAGCTCGTTGTAGCTCTGGCCGTCGCCCGACCAGCGGGGCAGGTTGGTCTTGCCGAACACGATGCTGCCGGCCGCCTTGAGCCGGGCCACCACCGGGGCGTCGACCGCCGGCACGTGGTCGGTCAGCTCCACCGCCCCGCCGGTGGAACGGATGCCGGCGGTCTCGATGGCGTCCTTGATCGTGTGGGGGACGCCGTGGAGGGGGCCGAGCTCGGCTCCGGCGGCGGTGGCCGCGTCGGCGTCGCGGGCAGCGGCCCGGGCCCGCATCTCGTCCAACGTCACCACGGCGTTGATCGACGGGTTCAGCCGCCCGACGCGGTCGAGATAGTGGTCGAGGAGCTCGGTGCTCGACAGCTGCCGGCTCCGGATGGCATCGGCCTGGCGGCGGGTGGTCCACAGCGCGGGGTCGTTGTCGGTCATGCCGCACAGTACCGCTCCCCCGGACACCGGGTCGAAGGGGCTGCCTCCGGTAGGGTGCTGGGCCATGGCCGACCTCACCGTCTACCGCATCGACCGCCCCGCCGCCGAGCGGCTGCTGTTCCTGTTCCACGGCTACAGCGCCGAGCAGCACCACCTGGCCGCCTACGTGCCCCTCGTCGACCCGGACGAGCGGTTCACGGCCGTGGCTCCCCGGGCCATCCACGACCTACCCGAGGGCGACGGCGCCAGCTGGTGGGAGCGGGGCCCCGACGGGCCGGAGCCGGCCTCGTTCCTGGCCGCCGTCGACGCCGTGGAGGCGCTGATCGAGGCGGAGACGACGGCGGCCGGGATCCCCCGGGAGCGGTGCGTGATCGGCGGATTCTCCCAGGGCGGGGCCCTCACCCTGGCGCTCACCGCCCGTGAGGGGGCTCCCCGCTACGCCGGGGTCTGGGCCATGTGCTGCGCCCTGCCCGACGTGCCCGGCCTCACGCTCGATCCCGGCGCCGGGGCCGGCACCCCGGCCCTGATCCAGCACGGCACGGCCGATCCCATCATCTCGGTCACCCGGGCTACGGCATCGGCCACCCTGCTGGGCGACGCCGGCTGGAACGTCACGAGTGTCGGCTACGACATGGGCCACTCCCAGACCATCGAGATGATGGTCGACACAAGGGCCTTCCTCGCTGCCATCCCCTGAGCGGCCCTTGCTCCCCCCTTTCCCGACGAGCGGCGTCGGCCGGTACCCCTCCCGCCCGGGTCAGGCCCGGAGGGGGTCGCCGTCGTGGTAGAGCCAGCGGATGCCATCGCGCACGAAGTGACTGCGCTCGATGAGCTGGCCGGGTTTGCCCGCCTTCTCGTAACGGGCGGCGAAGGTGACGGTGCCGGTGCGGTCGAGCGCCCGGCCGCCGGTGGCGTCCCGGATCTCCAGGCCGAGCCAGCGCAGCGCGGGCTCCATCACCTGCGGCGGGCAGGTGTCGGGGTGCCACGACCGGCGGAGGTAGGCCTCGTTGCCGGTGGCGTGGGCGCTGTAGCGGGCCCGCATCACGGCCTCCGCCGTCGGTGCCTCGGCCGTGCCGGCCAGGAGCGGCCCGCAGCACCGGCCCCACGGGGCCGGCCCGCCGCACACGCAGGGTTGGTCGTCGGTCGCCTCGCCACCAGCCATCGTTCCGTCCTCTCCTGCACCTCGATCGCCCCCCAGGTTGCCATGATGGGGGTGTGATCTCGCGCCTCACGACGATGCGGGCCTTCGTGCTCGACGGGCCCGGCCTCGGCGCCGTGCGGGAGGTGCCGGCCCCCGAGCCCGCGCCGGGCGAGGCGCTGGTGGCGGTGGAGCGGGTGGGGGTGTGCGGCACCGACGCCGAGCTGTTCTCGGGCCACATGGCCTACCTCCACCAGGGGCACGCCTCGTTCCCCCTGCGGCCAGGCCACGAATGGTGCGGGCGGGTGACAGGCGTGGGCCCCGGCGTGGACGACGCCTGGGTGGGCCGGCGGGTGATGGGCGACACGATGCTGGGATGCGGCACGTGCCACCGGTGCCGGCGGGGCCGCCAGCACGTGTGTGAGCAGCGGACCGAGGTGGGCGTTCGGGGCAGCCGCCACGGGGCCCTGGCCGAGCTGATCGCCGTGCCGGCGGGATCGCTCCACTCCCTGCCCGACACCGTCGATCCGATGTTGGGTGCTCTGGTGGAGCCGGCCGGCAACGCCCTGCGGGCGGCCCGGGCGGCCGACGCCGGCCCCGACGACCGGGTGCTGGTGGCCGGCCCGGGCACGATCGGGCTGCTCACGGCCCTGTTCCTGCGGGCCGGCGGGGCCGAGGTGCATCTGCTGGGCGTCACCGCGGCATCGCTGGCCTTCGCCCGGTCGCTCGGCTTCGAACACACCTGGGAACCGGCCACGCTCCCGGCGCTGGCCTTCGACGCCGTGGTCGACGCCACCAACGCCGCCGACCTCCCGGCCCGGGCCCTCGACCTGGTGGAGCCGGGCGGGCGGCTGGTGCTCATCGGCCTCGCCGGCCAGCCCAGCGGGATCGACACCCGGACCCTGGCGTTCAAGGACGTGACGGCGGTGGGCATCCTGTCGGCCTCGCCGGCCCTGGCCGACACGGTGCAGGCCCTGGCCGACGGCGTGATCGACCCCCGGCCGTTGGTGGCGGCCACCGTCGGCCTCGACAAGACGGCAGCGGTACTCCGGGGCGAACGCCCAGCCGGCGCCGGCCCCGGCCCCAAGATCCACATCGACCCCCGCCTCGGCTGAGCGCCACACGCGCGCCGCAGCCCGAACTATGTCGAGAAGGACCGGCAGGGGCGGTATTTCTCGACAAGGTTCGGGATCTGCAGGGGCGATGGGGGTGGGGGCTAGCCGACCTTGGAGTTCCAGTTGCGGGCGCCGCTCAATACCTCGTTGAACGGCTTGTTGGTGTCGAAGCTGGGCTCCCGGGGCAGGCCGAGCACCCGCTCCCCGATGCCGTTGCGCTGCATCTCGTTCGTCCCCGCTGCGATCGACGTGACCCGGCCGTTCAGATAGTTCAGCGCCGGGCGGCCGCCGTCCTCGTCGCCGGCGGCCCAGGCCAGCGCGGCCGGACCTCCCACCTCCATCCCCAGCCGGGCCCGGATCGGGGCCAGGACACCGGAGGCGAGCTTGCCGTAGGCCGCCACCGCCGGGTCGGGGGTGGCCTGCGCCCGCAACCGGTCGGCGATGCGATGGCCCAGGTGGTACTGGGCGTAGTCGTTGATGTGGGCCTTGGCGATGGCCTGACGGGCCGCCGGATCGTCGACCCGGCCCACCTTGCGGGCCAGGGCCACCAGGTCGGGGGCCAGGGCCCGGGGCTCCACCATCGAGGCCCCCATCTCCCCCGCGCCCCGCTCGTACACCAGCATGGTCTGGGTGACGGCCCAGCCCTTGTTGACCTCGCCGATCACGTCGTCCTCGGTGACCTCCACCTCGTCGAGGAACTCTTCGCAGAACTCAGCGTTGCCGTTGATCTGGCGGATCTGGCGGACTTCCACCCCCTTGGCGTCGGTCGGGACGGCGAACCATGTGAGCCCCCGGTGCTTGGGGACCGACCAGTCGGTCCGGGCCAGGCACATGGCCCAGTCGGACAGGTAGGCGCCGCTCGACCAGATCTTCGACCCGCTGATGATCCACCGCTCGCCGTCCTGCACGGCCCGGGTGCGGATGCCGGCCAGGTCGGAGCCGGCCTCCGGCTCGGAATAGAACTGGCACCACACCTCGTCGCCCGACAGGATCGCCGGGATGTGCTGGCGGCAGAACTCCGGCGTGCAGTGGGCCACCAGCGACCGGCCGATGGCGCCGAAGGTCACGCTGCCGGCCACGCCGAAGTCGGGCGTGTAGTAGCCGAGCGCCTCCTCCCGCCATACCCGCTCATGGAGCGCGGTGAGGCCCCGGCCCCCGTATTCGGCGGGGTAGGACAGACCGGCCCAGCCGGCGTCGAACAGCTTGCGCTGCAGCACCCGGGCCTTGGCGATGTCTTCGGGGGTGCTGGCCTCCCGCTCGAAGCGGCCGGTGGCCAGCGCCTTGGGCCGGGGCTCCAGGTTGGCCTTGATCCAGGCCCGGGCCTCCCGGCGGAACGTCTCGATGTCGGTGTCGTTGCTGCTCATGTCTCGTTCCTCGTCCCTCGTCCTCGTGCTCACAGCCCGGCCAGCTGGCACAGGCGCTCGCGGTGCCAGGCGGCGTCGCCGAACAGGCCGGCGTCGGTGGTGAGCCGCCGCAGGTACAGGTGCTGGTCGTGCTCCCACGTGTAGCCAATGCCGCCGAACACCTGGAAGCAGTTCTGGGCCAGCTCGATGGAGCTCTCCCCCACCAGCGCCTTGGCGATGCTGGCCGCCTCCACGCCGTAGTCGTCGTCCTCGCCCAGGGACCGGGCGGCCGCCCCCACCACCGCCTTGGCCATCTCCACCGCCAGGCTCATGTCGGCCAGCACGTGCTTCACGGCCTGGAACGAGCCGATGGGCCGGCCGAAGGCGATCCGGTCCTTGGCGTATTCCACGGTCATGTTCAGCTCGTGGTCCATCGCCCCCACCGATTCGGCCGCCGTGAGCACGGCGGCCACGGCCAGCTGCCGGTCGAGCTGGTGTTCGATCGCGCCCGGCTGGCCGACCACGGCCGATGGGGTTACGGCCACGTTGTCGAAGCGCACCTCGGCGAACCGGCGGCTGATGTCCAGCGACTCGAGTTCGGTGACGGTGACGCCGGGGGCCCCCGCCGCCACCAGCGCCTGGGTCGGCCCGACGGCGGTGCCGGCCGTGACCAGCAGCCACGACGACGGCTCCACGTCCTGCACCGCCGTCTTGGCCCCGTTGAGCACCAGACCTCCGTCGGCCGTGACCTCGGCCGTCACCCCGCCGTCGGGCTCGCCGTTGGCACCGACGCTGGCCACGGCCCACGACGCCGACACCTCGCCCGCCACCAGCGGGCCGAGCACCTGCTGGCGCAGCTTCTCGCTACCGGCGACGGCCACGGCCCGGGCCACCACGTTGGTGCCGATGTAGGAGCCGGGCTGGAGGAGCCCGCCCCGCTTGTAGGCGATGAGGGTGGCGTCGAGCACCCCGTTGCCGGAGATGCTGCCCCCGCCCATCTCCTCGGGCACGAGCATGGAGAACCAGCCGAGCTCGGCCGCCTGGCGGCGGTAGGAGGCGAGGAAGGCACCGTTGCGGGCCTCGGCGTCGCGGACCACGGTGAGCGGGCACGTCTGGCCCATGAAGCGTTCGGATACATCGAGCAGCGCCCGCTGGTCCTCGGTGACGTCGGTGTCCACCTCTTCCCCTTCGGCGTCGGGTGACGCGCCGGACTTCGGCGCTCCGGCAATTCTGACCCCGCCCCCCGACCGGCCGTCCAATCCCCGGCGACGACGGTCGGTGCGGGCGCGGCCGGGTGGGCCGGGGCGGGCCGGTCAGCCGGAGCGGGTAGCGCGGGCCGGTGGGGCCAGGCCGTTCAGCTGGTCGACGGCTCCGGTGACGTCGCCCAACTCGGCGAAATCGACGGCGACGAAGCTCGGCAACCGGCCTCGCTCCGCCCGGCACTGCTGGGCCCGCTCGACGATGACGTCACGGCGGTTGAGGGCGGTCGCCTCGGCCCGGTCGGGCACCAGGCCCAGCACCCAGTGGTTGAGCAGGAACAGCTCGCCCCCCGAGCCGCCCCGCCCGGCGCCGCAGCTCAGGTCCGACGTCTGATGGATCCGGAACGGCGTCTCCTGGATGTGGTCGAAGGCGGGCCGGTACCAGGCCGGGCCCGGGCGGCCGGTCTCGGCGAACACGACCAGGCGGTGGCCGCTGTCGACCATCTCCCCCAGCGTGGGCCAGCCCCCGTCGACGTCGCCGTCGAACAGGTAGCGGTCGAGCCCGGCCTCGTGGAAGGCGGCTTCGGTGTCGGCCGCCGAGATGCCGTCCTGGACGATGAGGGTGACCACCTCGCCCGGGTTGTCGTCGAGGAAGGCCCGCACGTCGCCCAACCCGTCGGCCAGGGGCCGGGCCCCGAGCCCGCAGGCCAGGTGGCACAGCCAGGTGCCGGGCTGGCTGGCCGTCAGCGGCTCGAGGGCCCGGGTGAGCAGGGTGGCAGCGGGCGAGGGGGGTGCCACATCGGCCGCCAGCTGGCGCCGGCTCACCACGGGCTTCCAGTAGTGGGTGTCGATCAACAGGGCCCGGACACCGCCGTCGAGCTGGCCCCGGAGGTCGCGGCCCTGTTCGGGCCACACCCGCACCAGCCCCGGGCTCGACATGGCGTTGTGGGTGGCCGCCATCACCACCTGGCTGTAGGGCCGGTCACAGAGCTCGACGTGGCCGTTGCACGCCGCAACGGCGGGCTCGGCCGAGAGCAGCACCGTGGGCGGCCCGGCCAGGGTGGCGCTGCCCAGGGCGAGACCCAGCAGCCCGACGGCGGGCACCGGGCGGAGCCGGCCGTGACGACCGGCGGTGGCACCCACCGCCAGCACGGCACCGAGCCCGGCCAGCAGCACCACCCCCTGAGCGATGCGGAGATCGAAGCGGTCCAGCACCTTGCGCTCCACGTCGGCGGCCAGCTGGGCCGCTCCGCTGTCGGCCCGGGGGACGAGCACGGGCACCGGCACCGACGGGGTCGGGGTTCCCGGCACCGCCGAGGCGACTGCCGGCCCGCTCCCGGCGGCGGCCAATGAGGCCGCCGGCGTCAGTGCCCCCCGGGCGACGACGGCCCACACCACGCCGGCCGCCAGGCCTGCCACCACCAGGCTCAGGCCCACGGCCGTCACCGCGGCCGCCGGCTGTCGCCGGTGGCGGCGGGCGACCGCGGCGGCACCGGCCGCCACCAGGCCGGCTCCGATCGCCGCCGTGCCCCACCCCAGCCGCCCGACGGCGGCCCGGAGCGTGTTCAACCGGGCCAGTGGGACGGGCCCCAAGTTGCCGGCCCGGTCGGAGACGGCCCGCACCATGGTGAGATCCCGACTCATGGTGCCGGGATCGCGGAGCTGGGCGGCCAGCGTGCGGGCCTCGCCCACCAGCACCGAGACGGCCGCCGTGATCAGGGCCTCCCGTTCCCGGCGCTCCCCCACCGCGTCCTCGATCCGGCTCCGGGTGCCGTCGTCCATCAGGGGGCCCAACCGGTCGAGCACGAGGCCGACGATGCGCTCGGGATCGAATTCGGTGCCGCCGTACACGGGCACCGACATCGGCACCCGTCCGGCCGCCAGCTCGTCGGCGAACGTCATCACCAGCGTCTCGTAGGCTTCGAGCGAGTCCGCCACCTGGTCGGCGGTCCGGGCCAGCGTGGCCCGCAGCTCCGCCTCCCGGGGCTGGCCCAACCAGGCCACCAGGTCGGCCACGGTCACCTCGCCGTCCATGCGGGGCACGTCGCCCCGGAGGTAGGCCACGGTCTGGTCCACGGTCGTCTCGGCGCCGGCCCGGAGGCGGTCGGGCGGCAGGACGATATGCAGTGCCTGCACGGTGGCGGCCCGCACCTCCTGGCGTTCGGCCTCCGACGACGGGCCGAGCCGGCCGATGAGATCGCTCTGGCGGGCGGCCAGGCCGGGATCGGTCAGCACGTCGCTGTAGGTCCGCTCGTAGGCGTCGGCCGAGTCGAGGGCGTCGAGGTAGGTGGCCCGGTTGAGCAGCGTCGTCTGCACCAGCACCACGGCCGCCAGCAGCAGCGCCCCCACCGTCACGGCCACCGGCCCGGCCGCCCGCCCGACGGCGGCGATGACGTTCGAGGTCACGGCCCACTGTCTCACGGCCCCCGCCGGCACGGCCCCCGGCGGCACGGCCCGCGGTGAGGCGGCCCGGTGTGCGACAGCCCCGCCCCGCTGCTCCGGGGCGCCGGTGGCCCGGGAGCGAGGCGCCGGAACCTCAGGTTCGAACGCCTCCATCGGCGAATGCTACCGGCCGGTAGCAGCAGAGCGTGAACCGGGGATCCCGTTGCGGTGCCGACGGGGATGGTGCTCGTAGTATCTGCGGTGTCCGAATCGCAGCCGGGGAGGCTCGTTCCCATGACCGACATCGCCGAGAAGGCCGCAGGGATCGTGGAGGCGTTGCGGGAGACCGACGCCGAGACCGAGTCGCTGCGCCGGGTGAGCGACGAAGCGGTGGCCCTCATGCAAGGCGCCGGCCTCAGCCTCATCGAGGCACCGGCCGCCTACGGCGGCTACCAGCTCTCACCCCGGGACCTCATCGAGGCCGAGCGGCTGGTGGCCCACGCCAGCCCGGCCGCCTCCTGGGTGCTGATGGTGTGCCAGGCCCACACCTTCATCGCCGGCCGGCTGCCCGAACAGGGCCAGGCCGAGGTGTTCGGCCCCGACCCCGGCGTGTTCATCCCCGGCGTCCCGTCCCGCCAGGGCACCTGCCAGAAGGCCGACGGGGGCTACCTGCTCAACGGGCGATGGCCGTTCGCCAGCGGGGCCGACCACGGCGACTGGTTGATGGTGGGCAGCCGGGGCGCCCGCAACGCCACCGGCGAGCCGTCGCCGGGCATGATCGTGGTGCTCCCCCGGGCCGACGTCGAGATCGACGACACCTGGTTCACCATGGGCATGCGGGGCACCGGCTCCAAGGACATCGTGCTGAGCGACGTGTTCGTGCCCGAGCACCGGGCGGTGCCCATGGCCGAGGCCTTCGTGGGCACGGTCCCCGGCGTCGAGGTGCCGCTCTACCGGCTGCCGGTGGCGGCGACCCTGGCCACCATGCTGCTGGGCTCGCTGGTGGGGATGAGCCAGCGGGGCCTGGAGCTGTTCGTCGAGGCCACCCGCACCCGGCGCGACGCGTACAGCGGCGAGCCCAAGATGTACAGCATCGGCCTCCAGCGGCGGGTGGCCGAGGCCAACGCCGAGATCGGGCTGGCCTGGACGCTGGCCCAGCAGAACTGCGATCTGCTGGAGGCGGCGATGGAACACGATCCGCCCATGGCCCCCGAGGCCCGGGCCCAGGTGCGATGGAACGCGGCCTACGCCGCCGAGCTGTGCCGCCGGGCGACGGACCGGCTCTACGCCGGGGCCGGAGCCAACGCCGCCCACAACAGCCACGCCATGCAGTCGGTGTTCCGCAACGTCAACACCGCCACCCACCACGCCATGCTCGACTTCGACTCCACGCTCGAGATCCAGGGCAAGATGCTGCTCGGCGTGGAGCAGCCCGACGCCACGATCTAGCGTCCCCTCCCGGTCTACGCCTCGGCTTCGGCTTCCCGTTTGCGGTGGAGGCGGTGGGCGTCGGCCGGGACCGGATAGACGCCTTCCTTCAGCTGCTCGTCCACCCGGGCCACGTCGGCCAGGGTGGAGGCGGCCAGCCGGTCGCAGAAGGCGCTGCGGCCGGCGCTCCACACCTCGTGCAGGGCGCACACGTCGTCCCAGCGGCACGGGCCGCCCCGCAGTGCGCACTCCCCCAGATCGAGCGGACCCTCCAGCGCCTCCAGCACCTCGAGCACCGAGATGTCCTCCGGCGAGCGGGTGAGGGTGTAGCCGCCCCGCCGGCCGGCGGTGGACCGCACCAGGCCGCCGCGCTGCAACGACTGCAGCACCTGATGGAGGAAACCCTGGGGGATCCCCATCTCCCGTGAGATCTCGGCCGCCGTGACCAGCACCTCGGGATCATTGCCAGCCAGGCACACGGCGGCCCGCATTCCGTAGTCAGAGCGCCGTGTCGTCACAATCTTCATCGAGCGTGCGTGCCTCCGCTTCGTCTGCTCCCACCGTACTTGGGACTTGGGACCTTCGACCCCACCCACAACTTGAAGTACCTATAGTGACAAACTATAGATAGTGTCGCCGCTCAGGTCGACACGGGAGGTGTTGGGTGTGAGGAGGGAATGGCTCGTCGTAGGCGCCATATGGGCGGCGCTGACGGCCTTGGGCGAGTTCGTGGTGACCACGTGGACGATGCTTCCCGAGGGGTACTCCCGGGAGTCGCACGTGGTGAACGAGGCCTACGTGCTGCTGCTGGTGATGGCCGTGCCGGTGTTCGCCTTCATGGTGACGATGCTCGGCTACTCGATCGTGGCCTTCCGCCACCCGGGGGCGACCGAGGACGGCCCGAACCTGGGCAACAACAAGCGGGTGGTGTGGGTCTGGCTCGCCGTCACCGCCGCGCTCGACCTGGCCGTGCTGATCAACCCCGGCTTCGTGGGCCTGCGGGACATCCGGGGCACCCAGTCGGCCGACATGGCAATCCAGGTGGTGGGCCAGCGCTGGAGCTGGACCGTCACCTACGAGAACGGGGCCACCAGCACCACCGAGATGGTGGTACCGGTCGACACCCGCATCCGCTTCGACGTCACCTCCACCGACGTGCTGCATTCGTTCTGGGTGCCCGGCTTCGGCCTCAAGGTCGACGCCGTACCCGGGCGCACCACGCAGATGTACGTCACCACCGAACGCACGGGTGACAACGCCGACGACAGCCGGCTCCGGGTGCAGTGCGCCGAGCTGTGCGGCCTCAGCCACGCCAACATGGCCATGACCGTGCGGGTGGTCGACCAGGCCGACTACGACGCCTGGGTGGAGAACCTGAAGAACAACCCGCCGGCCGCCGCCCAGCAGGCGGCGGAAGCGACGGCCACCACCACGGCCGGTCAACAGAGCGATCAGCAGGCGGGAGCCGCCGCCGGACAGGAAGGCTGAGCACCAATGCGTCCACTCTTCAGAGCGGTCAAGTGGGGAATCGGGGGCTATCTGCTCGGGGCGATCGCCGCCTGGCTCATGGCCGGGGCCAGCGGCCCGGTGAACGGCCCCCTCGAGGTGACCGTCGGCTTCATCGCCGGCCTCATCGGCTGGATCTTCGGCATCGGCGCCTGGAACAACTGGGGCCGGGAATGGTTCGGCCTTCCACCCAAGGACGAGGGCAAGGACGACTGGCGCCGGTACTTCCGGTTCAACACCGACCACAAGGTGGTGGGCGTCCAGTACCTCGTGGCCTTCATCGCCGTGATGGGCATCGGCGGCGTCATGGCCATGCTGATGCGCCTGGAGCTGGCTCGGTCGGGCACCGACTTCATGAGCGAGGAGACCTACAACAAGGTCATGAGCATGCACGGCATCCTGATGGTGGCCGTGGCTGTGGCCGGCATCCTCGGGTCGTTCGGCAACTACCTGATTCCCCTGATGATCGGGGCCCAGGACATGGCCTTCCCCCGGATCAACGCCCTCAGCTTCTGGCTCATCCCCCCAGTGGCGGTGGCGCTGCTGTCCGCTCCCCTGCTCGGCTCGTTCGAGGCGGGATGGACGGCGTACCCGCCGCTCAGCGTGCTGGCCCCGGGCGACGGCCAGCTGCTGTTCAACATGGGGGTCATCACCTTCGGCCTGTCGTCGATCCTCGGTGGACTCAACATCCTCACCACGGTGACCACGATGCGGGCCCCGGGCATGACGTGGGGCCGGTTGCCGATCTTCGTGTGGGCCGGGTTCTCCGCCTCGCTGATCAGCGTGCTGTTCACCCAGTACTTCGCCGCCACCCTGGTGATGATCCAGCTCGACCGGATCGCCGGCACCGCCTTCTTCGACGCCAAGGCCGGCGGCGGCACCCTGCTCTACGAGCACCTGTTCTGGTTCTACTCCCACCCGGCCGTCTACATCATGGTGCTCCCGGCGTTCGGGGTCTCGCTCGAGATCATCACCCACTTCTCCCGCAAGCCCCTGTTCGCCTACAAGGCGGTGGTGGGGGCGTTCCTCACCATCGTGGGCCTGAGCGGGATCGTGTGGGCCCACCACATGTTCACCAGCGGGATGGCCAACTACTTCCACGCCCCGTTCATGGCCCTCACCGAGGCCATCTCGATTCCCACCGGCGTGGTCTTCCTGGCCGCCATCGGCACCATGTGGAAGGGTCGGATCTGGTTCACGGCCCCGATGATCATGGCCACCGGCTGGGTGTTCAACTTCATGATCGGGGGTCTCACCGGCATCTTCCACGCCGACGTGGCCACCGACCTCCAGCTCCACGACACCTACTTCGTGGTGGCCCACTTCCACTTCACGATCATCGGCGGCTCGATCATGGGTCTGCTCGGCGGCACGTTCTACTGGTTCCCCAAGATCACGGGCCGCATGTACAACGAACGGCTGGGCCAGATCTTCGCCCTCTGGGTGACGATCGGGCTGAACGTGGTCTTCCTGCCCATGTTCTGGGTCGGGGTCAACGGCATGAACCGCCGGGTGGCCGTCTACCCGGCCGATCTGCAACGGGTCAACGAGTTCATCAGCGCTGCCGCCTTCCTGTTCGGAGCCGGATTCCTGCTGTTCATCGGCAACCTCCTGTGGTCCGCCATCAAGGGACCCAAGGCGCCGGACAACCCGTGGAACGCCTCCACCCTCGAGTGGTCGGTGTCGTCGCCGCCGCCGCACCACAACTTCCCCCTGCTGCCCGAGGTCGTGGGCCATCCCTACGAGTACGGCCGGCCGGGGGCCCAGCATGCCGTCCTGAGCACCGCGGGAGCGACCCATGGCTGACACCGACGAACGACGGCGCTTCGACGAGCTGACGGCCGAGATCCATGGCCGACCGCTCGGTCAGCGGTTGAAGATCGGCTTCCTGGTGATGGTGGCCCTCGCCGTGCTCACTCTCATCGAGTACGCCATCGCCGTGGAGGTGGAGCATCCGCTCCTCCCGCTGCTGCCGTTCGCCGCCATCAAGTTCGTCCTCATCCTGGAGTACTTCATGCACTTCTCCGCCGTGCTCGGCAGGGGCGACCACTGATGGCCGCCGTGACCATGGAGGCCGCCCACAGCCGGGCCGAGCTCCTGCACCAGCCGAGGTCGAACAAGCTCGGCCTCTGGATCTTCATGGCCTCCGAGACCTTCCTGTTCTCGGCCCTCATCTCGGCCCGCTTCATCACCTCCGGCGTGCAGAAGCCCGAGGACCTGAACCAGGCGCTGGCGTTCGGCCTCACCTGCGTGCTGCTCGTGTCGAGCATCAGCGCCTATCTGGCCGAGGCGTTCATCGCCACCGGGCACCGGCGGGCGTTCCTGGCCGCCACCCGGGTCACGATCGTCTTCGGTCTGATCTTCATCGGCGGCGTGATGTTCGAGTGGCGGGAAGCGCTGCACAACTTCCCGCCGGGCACGATCTACGGCACCGCCTTCTTCTCCCTGATCGGCCTGCACGCCTTCCATGTGCTCACCGGCGTGCTGGGCCTGGCCGTGGTGCTCAACCTCGGCGCCATCGGCCACTTCGGGCCGGCCAACTCCTGGCCCGTCGAGGGCGTGGTGAAGTACTGGCACTTCGTCGACCTCATGTGGGTCATCATCTACCCCGCCCTCTACCTGTTCTGACGCCGTGGACACCCGGTACATCGATCCGTCAGCCCCGGGTGGGGGCCACGAAACCTCCGGATCGCGCCGGCGGTGGCCGAGGGGCATTCGCCTGGCCGGCTTCCTGCTCGTCACCACCGCCGGCGTGTGGGTTCTGTGTGCCCTGTCACTGATCATCTACGTCCCGGGCGCCCGCGCCCCCCAACAGCACATCCTGCGGATCCCCGCCGGTACCAGCGAACGGATAGCGGCCGGCGAGAACCCGCTCGACATCCCCGTCACCTGGAGCTTCGTGGCGGGCGACACCCTCAAGCTCGTGAACGACGACCAGGTCGACCACCTGATCGGCTCCTACAAGGCACCGGCCCACGCCTCGGCCGAGTACACCATGCGCACCCAGGTCCGGGTGAACATGTTCTGCTCGCTCCACCCGGCGGGCGCCATCGTCCTCAACGTGGAGGAACGGGGCTTCAACTGGCGGATGGCGACCCTCCCCACCATCGTCTTCGGCCCCTCCGTGGGGCTGGTGCTCTATGTCGTCCATCGGGTGCTCCGACAGCTCGATACGACTGCCGACACCGACCCTGATCCCCTGGCCCGTGCGGGCCGCACCCCCACCCCCGTTCCCTAGGAGCGTCGCCATGACGGACACCGACACGCTCGACACCGAGATCGAGATCGAGAGCCCCGCCGGCGAGCCGGCGCCGGAGGCGCCGCCCGGTGGAGCCGGCGCCGCCCCCGGCGTGGGCCGGGCACTCGACGGCGAGTCCTTCTGGTCGGGGCTGAAGGACGGCGCTCTCATCCTGGTGGCCGTGTTCCTCGGGGTGGTGGGCATCGGCTACAAGGCCCACCAGAGCTCAGCCGGAGCCGGGGCGGCGACGAACGGCACGATCGCCGTCACGCTCAAGGAGTTCGCCATCGAGGGCAACTTCAATGCGCCGCCCGGCGATGTGACGTTCAACGTCAACAACGGGGGCACGCTGGTGCACGACATCGTGGTCACCGGCCTGGGCAAGACCGCCCCGATCAACGCCGGAGGCACCGACACCCTGGTGCTCCCGAAGCTGGCCCCCGGCACCTACGAGATCTTCTGTGATCTCCCCGGCCACAAGGCCAGCGGCATGGTGACGACGTTGAAGGTGGCGTACCCGGCGTCCTAGCTGAGCACGAAACCCTCGTAGCCGTTGGCCACCACCTTCTCGCAGTGGTTGCGGTAGGTGCTCATGCCGCCGCAGTAGGGCATGAACACCCGGGGCTTGCCCGGGATGTTGGCCCCCAGGTACCACGAGTTGGCGTGCATGAACATCGTGGGTTGGGCCAGCTCGTTCACGTGCTCGACCCACGCCGCTTCGGCCTCGGGCTCAGCCTCGATCAGCTCCAGGCCCTGCGCCTGCAGGTGATCGACGATGCCGGCCACCAGCTCGCAGTGCTGCTCGATGGCCACCGGCATGTTGGTCAGCACCGAGGGCGAGCCGGGCCCGGTGATCATGAACAGGTTGGGGAACCCCGCCACCGACAGCCCCAGATAGGTGAGCGGGCCGGCCGCCCACTTGTCGCGCAGCCGCTCCCCTCCCCGACCCCGGATGTCGATCCGGTTGAACGAGCCGGTCATGGCGTCGAAGCCGGTGGCATACACGATCACGTCGGCCTCGATGAGCCCGTCGCTGGTACGAATCCCGGTCTCGGTGATCTCCTCGATGGGTGAGCGTGTTCAGGTCGACCAGGGTCACGTTGGGCCGGTTGTAGGTCTCGAAGTAGTCGGTGTCGATCAGGGTGCGCTTGGACCCGAACGGGTGGTCCCGGGGCGTCAACCGCTCGGCCACCTCGGGGTCGTGCACGGTCTGGCGGATCTTGGACCGGATGAACTCGGCCGCCGTCTCGCTGGCATCGAGGTTGGTGCGCAGGTCCGAGAACGAGCCGAAGATGAACTTGAACCCACCCTGGGCCCACGTCTCTTCGTAGATGGCCTGCCGCTCCTCCTCGCTGACGCCGAGGGCGCTGCGGTCGGTCACGTCGTAGGGGAAGCCGCCCATCGAGTGGCGGGCCTTGTCGAAGATGGCGTCGTAGTCCTGCTTGATGCCGTCGAGCACCGAGGTGTCCACCGTGGCGTGACGGGCCGGGATCATGTACTGGGGGGTGCGCTGCAGCACCGTGAGGTGCTCGCACTGGCGGGCGATGACGGGAATCGACTGGACCCCGCTCGATCCGGTGCCCACCACGACCACCCGCTTGCCGGCGAAGTCGACGCCCTCGTGGGGCCACGACCCCGTGTGGTAGGCCTCGCCCTGGAACCGGTCGCGACCGGGGAAGTCGGGGATCTGGCCGCTCGACAGGCAGCCGATCCCGGTGATCAGCCAGCGGCAGCGCAGGCGGTCGCCCCGGTCGGTGGTGACGTCCCACCGGTTGGCCGCCTCGTCGAAGTGGGCCGACATGACGCGGGTACCGAACTGGATGTTGCGCCGCAGGTCGAACCGGTCGGCCACGTGGGTGAGATAGCGGAGGATCTCCGGCTGCTCGGGGTACTTGCCGCTCCAGTTCCAGTCCTGCATCAGGTCGCGGTCGAAGGCGAAGCAGTACATGTAGCTCTCGGAGTCGCAGCGGGCACCGGGGTACCGGTTCCAGTACCAGGTGCCCCCCACCTCGTCGCCGGCCTCGATCACCTGCACGTCGAGACCCATGGTGTCGCGCAGCCGCCAGTTGAGGTACAGGCCCGAGAAGCCGGCACCGATCACCACGGCGTCGACCTGGCGCACCTCGCCTCCCGGCTCGGCCGTCGCCGCATCGGTGTCGGATGTGATGGCCATGGTCTCGTCCCCTTCCGCCCGGCGCCCGTCCGGTCAAGGTGTCCCCTTCGGGGACCTCGAGTTTCGCCTGCGGCGAAACATCTAGCGGCGCCCGCTCGATGCGGCCGAGCGTACGACACGGTCCCGGGACCGGGCGATTCCGCGTCAGCGGGGGCGGGTGCGGTGCCAGGAGGAGTGAGCTAGGAGGAAGGCGCGGCGACGGTGGCGGTGGCGCAGCGGGCGACGGCCTGGAGGGTGAACGAACCGTCCGGTGCCCTCAACCGCCCCACCAACTCCTGGCGGACCTGCTGGCGCACGTCGTCGGGTTGGGACACCAGCCAGGCCCCGGCCGGGCCGATCCCCTGCCCGAAGCCGGCCCACAGGTCGTCGAACCCGGTGTAGGTCTCGGCCACCACGAGGGTGCTCTCCTTCACGTCGGTCAGTCCGGCCTGCTCGAACAGCTCGGCGATCTCGCCCGGCCGGCCGAAGCGCAGGGTGCGGGCCTCGTCGGGTGCGGACGGGTCGACGGCCAGCGCGGCGTCCCAGAACAGGCGCAACATGGCCATACCGTCCTCGAAGTCCCACACGCAGGCGGCCACGGTGCCACCGGGACGGACGACGCGGGCCATCTCCCGGGCCGCCGACTCGGGCTGGGCCACGAAGTGGAGCACGAGTTGGGCCAGGGCCACGTCGACGCTGGCGTCGTCGACACCGGTGGCTTCGGCCGTGCCGCGACGGACGACCACGCCGGGATGGCGGGCGGCGCAGTCGGCCACGAACGGCTCCGACGGGTCGATCGCCGTGACCGAGGCCGGGCCCAGGCGGGCCACCAGCTCACCGGTCAGGGCACCGGGCCCACAGCCGACGTCGAGCGCCCGCTGGCCTCGTGTCACCGCTGCGGCGTCGGCGAACAGCGGCGCCAGGCGGCGGGAGTAGCGACCCATGAACGAGTCGTAGGCCGCCCCCGACGCCTGAAAGGTACGTGCTCCCTCAGAGGAATTCATCGACTCGTGACACTACCCGGCAGCCGTCCCCCGAAACCCCGGTTGTCGCCCGCAGCGGCCCGTCAACGCCACGCGATCCCTGGTCACAGACCCTTTTGAATGGGTATCATTGCTTATCGAGCACCCACTCGTTAGGTTGTCCGGGGCAGAACGACGGGGTGCGGCCGTGTGATCGGGCGCACCGGGTTCCGTAGCAGTGGACCGCGGCGCAGGCGCACCAGCAGTCCGGATTCCGACAGTTGGCGTGCGGCGGAACGTGGAATCGAGAGGTGTGACGTGCCCTCAAACGGGAGTAGTTCATCGCGGTCGGGTCACCCCGGCGTACCGAGCCACGATCTCCTGCTCGACGACCCGCTCAACCGGCTCGAGTGGGAGGCGCCGGGGATCGCCGACGACGAGATGCCATGGCAGGCCGGCTCGCTGGTGGGCGCAGGCGACGTCGAGATCTTCGGCCGGCCGCCCCGCTGGCGGCGCATCGGCCCCCGCGGTGTGGCCGCCATCGTGGGCACCGTGATGCTGGCCGGGCTGGCGGGGCTGCAAATCACCGGCAACCTGCCGGGAGGCGGCGACACCGCCGAACCGGCGGCCACGGCAGACCCCACCGCCACCGCCGGCGTGCTCCCATCCCCCACGACCGCGGCACCGACCACCGCTGCCCCGACCACTGCAACACCGGCGACCCTGGCGCCGACCACCGCTGCCCCGGCGACCACGGTCCCGTCGACCACGGTGTTGGCCACGCCGCCGTCCACCCGTCCGGCTGCCGTGCAGCCCCCCACCACCATCCGGCCCACCACACAGGCGACCGCCGTGCCCACCACGGTGTCTCCCCCGCCGTCGACCGGCGTACCGGCCAGCACCGCCGCCCCGGCCAACCCGGCCGCCGCCGCCGTCCAGTCCTCCACCCCTGCCGCCTCAACCCCCGGGTCCTCCACCACCGTCCAGCCCCAGACGGCCGCCACGCCGTCGACCCAGGGTCGGGCCGCCCCCCTGCTGCCCGTCGCCGGGCCGGTGAACGGACAGCCGGAGACCGGACAGCCGGAGGCCGGACAGCCGGCAGCGGCCGCCGCTGCCACACCCGGTGCCGACACCGCGACGGCGGCGCCGGCCGACACGGCGACCGCAGCTGATACAGCCACCCCGTCCGATACCGCCACACCGGCCGGCACCACCGACCCGGGGACCACCGGGGCGATCAACTCCCCGTCGGGTCAGCCGATCCACGCCACGGCCAACACCAACGTCGGCGCCGGTACCACCAACAACTCGTCGACCCCGGCCAACGTATTCGAGCCGCTGCGCAACAACCAGGCCAAGTTCAGCCAGTTCGCCGGTGTGCCGTCGAGCCAGCTCGACATGGGGGCCCTCACCGTGGCCACCGACCGGCCCGACAATGGCGCCCAGGACGTTGAAGGCCAGTTCCGGATCCTGTGTGAGTACTCCCACCTCAGCTACGACGATCCCATCGTCTTCCCCGGTCAGCCCGGCCGTTCCCACCTCCACATGTTCTTCGGGAACACCAACACCGATGCCTTCACCACCACCGACTCGCTGGTCAACTCCGGCGGTGGCACCTGCAACGGTTTCGAGCTCAACCGCAGCGCCTACTGGTTCCCGGCCATGCTCAAGGGCGAGGAGGCGGTGATCGCGCCCCACTCGATCGTCGTCTACTACAAGACCAAGAATCCCGGGAACGCCGTGGCCCCGCCCCAGGGCCTCAAGCTGGTGGCGGGCAACCCCCGGGCCGAGACGTTCGAACCATCGCAGCGCCTGCACTGGTCGTGCGGGCCCAGCGGCGGCGAGTACAACGTCAGCAACCACATCCCGAACTGCGGTACCGATTTCGTCAACGCCGTGCTCCAGTTCCCCAACTGCTGGGACGGCACCAACCTCGACTCGGCCGACCACGCGAGCCACGTCACCTTCGCCTTGGATGATCTGGGCTCGTGCCCGGCCAGCCACCCGACGCCCATCCCCCAGATCAGCATCCTGTTGTACTGGCAGGGCACGGGGTCAGTGGACGGGTGGCACCTCTCGTCGGACAACTACAACGGCTTCAACACGGGGCCCGGATCCACCCTCCACGCCGACTGGTTCGGCGGCTGGAACGAGCAGGCCATGCAGACGTGGATGAACGGTTGCATCAAGGCCGTCCGGAACTGCTCCGGTGGTCAGACCGGCACCGACCGCGTCCTGGCCCCGGTCAACGGCATGCAGATCTTCGAGGGCGATCCGGTGCTCCCCCTTCCCACCGGCAGCTACCAGATGGGGTGAACCCTACGGGTTCCTCGAGTTCGCCTTCGGCGAACATCGGGGTGAACCCTACGGGTTCCTCGAGTTCGCCTTCGGCGAACATCGGGGTGAACCCTACGGGTTCCTCGAGTTCGCCTTCGGCGAACATCGGGGTGAACCCTACGGGTTCCTCGAGTTCGCCTTCGGCGAACATCGTGTGACACCAGGGCCGGCATCTAGCCTTTCGGGATGCTCAGCGGCGTCCGTGTGCTCGACTTCACCCAGTACCTGTCCGGCCCGTCGGCCACCCGGCTCCTGGCCGCCATGGGCGCCGACGTGATCAAGGTGGAGTTCGGGCCCACGGGCGACCAGAGCCGTCAGCTCCCCCAGGTGGTCGGCGGCCGCTCCGCCTACTACGTGCAGCAGAACCGGGGGAAGCGCAGCGTGGCCGTCGACCAGCACCATCCCGAGGCCCTCCGCCTGCTGCAGGAGCTGGCCGGCCGGTGCGACGTGGTGGCCGAGAACTTCGGGCCCGGCGTGCTCGACCGCCGGGGCCTGGGTTACACCGAGCTGAGCGCCTCCCATCCCGGCCTCATCTACGCTTCGGTCACCGCCTTCGGCAAGACGGGCCCGCTGGCCCACCTCCCCGGCTACGACCTGATCGGCCAGGCCGTCGGCGGCATGATGCACCTCACCGGCGAGCCCGACCAGCCGCCCATGTACACCGGCTCCCCCATCGCCGACGTGAGCGCCGGCCTCACCCTGTTCGCCGCCATCGGCCATGCGCTCTACCACCGGGAGCGCACGGGGCGGGGCCAGCAGATCGACGTGTCGCTGATCGACCCCATCTTCCACATGCACTCGATCGCGGTGCAGGGCTGGAGCGCCACCGACGGCCAGTGGCGCCAGGAACGGGCCGGCCGCCACTTCGACGCCGTGGTGCCGTCGGGCACCTTCCGCAGCCCCGAGGGCTGGGTGGTGATCCAGGTCCTCGACCTCCAGTGGCCCCGCTTCACCCAGGCCATCGGCCGGCCGGAATGGGCCACCGACCCGGCCTACGCCACCGCCCCCGCCCGCCGGGAGCGCCAGGGGGAGATCCTGGCCGTGGTGGAGGCGTGGAGCGCCAGCTTCGCCTCCGATGCCGCCCTGCTGGCCGTGCTCGACGAGCACCGCATCGCCGCCGCCCCCGTGCTCGACCCGGTTCAGGCCATCGACCACCCCTATTTCACCCAGCGACCGATGGTGAAGCAGGTGCCCGACCCGGTGCTGGGCCTGCTCGACGTACCGGGCTTCCCCATCCGCTTCGGTGAGCGTCCCGAGCCCGACCTGGACCCGCCAGCCCCCTTCGCCGGCGAGCACAACCGCGCCGTGCTCGGTGAGTTGCTCGGGCTGGGCGCCGACGAGGTGGCGGCGCTGGAAGCAGCCGGAGCCCTGTGGCGGGAGGAGCGCCCGGAGCCGGCCTGAGGCCGGTCCGGGGCGGTCCGGAGGCGGTGGCATCTGGCACTCAGGCCGGGATGAGCTGAGTCCGATACTGTGATGGTCCCCTCGACGGTCGCTAGCCCGCCGGACGGAACGAGGAGCGCCGATGCCGATAGCCACCACCCATGCCGGGAGCCTGCCCCGCCCGACCGAGCTGGATCAGCTGTACTCCAGCCGCAGCCGGGGCGAGCCGGGGGACGAGGCCCGGTTCCAGGCGTTGGTGACCGAGGCGACCACGGCCGTGGTGCGGGAACAGCTGGCCCTCGGGCTCGACGTGATCAACAACGGTGAGGCCCCGCGGGAGAGCTTCCTCACCTACGTCCGGGAGCGGTTGAGCGGGTTCGACGGCACCACCCGGCGCCCGGTGATGGCCGACCTCACCGAATTCCCGTCGGTGGTGGCCATGAAGCGGGCCCAGAACAGCGGGCGGGCGGTGGTGGCGCCCCTTCGCCCGCCGGCCTGCTGCGGGCCCGTGGCCTACGCCAACCCGTTGCCACTCCAGGCCGAGATCGACGGGTTCGCCGCCGCCCTCGACGCCGGCCGCCGGTCGGGCATCGGCTGGGCCTCCGACACCTTCCTCACCGCCGTCTCGCCCGGCCTGGTGGCGGCGGCCATGGACAACCGCCACTATCCCGACGACGACGGCTACCTCGACGCCGTGGCCGAAGCCCTGGGCGCCGAGTACCAGGTCATCGCCATGTCGGGCCACATCCTGCAGATCGACGCCCCCGATCTGGCCATGGAGCGCCACACCCGGTTCGCCGACCGCCCCCTCGACGACTTCCTGCCGTTCGTGGAACGGGTGGTGGCCGGCATCAACCGGGCAGTGGCCGGCATCGATCCGTCCCGCATCCGGCTGCACGTGTGCTGGGGCAACTACGACGGCCCCCACAACCACGACATTCCCCTGGCCGACATCCTGCCCCTGCTGCTCGACGCCCAGGTGGGCTGGCTGGTGCTCCCCTTCGCCAACCCCCGCCACGCCCACGAGTACCGCCTCCTGGCCGACCTGCCGCCCACGATGGGCGTGGTGGCCGGGGTGATCGAGACCACGCACAACTACATCGAGCATCCCCAGGTGGTGGCCGACCGAATCGACCGGGTGCTCGACGTGATGGGCGACGCAAGCCGGGTGCAGGCCGGGACCGACTGCGGCTTTGCCACCTTCGCCGGGCTGGGCGACGTGGCGGCCGAGGTGGCCTGGGAGAAGCTCCGCTCCCTGGTGGCCGGGGCCGAGCTCGCCGGCCGTTAGGCCGTTCCAGGGGGGACCGGGCCCCGCCGCGAACCGGCTAGGAACGGCGGCGGGATCCGGGGCCCAGCGGGGTGAGGCGGATACCGCTCAACCCGATCAGGCAGGTGAGGATCACCGACGGCACGTGAACCAGCTCGGTGCCCCCGCTGCCGGCGCTGGTCGAGTCGAACAGCCCGGCCAGGGCCTGGCCCACGAGGGCGGCCGAGCCCAGCAGGAAACAGGGCACGGCCCACCGGGGCCGCCAGGCGGCCAGGAGGCCGGCCACCGCCACCGCCAGGCCCAGGGCGCCATCCCGGGTGAGATGGGAGGCGGTGGAGCTGCCGAGCAGGCCGAAGGGATCGGCGTCGACCAGCCAGGGCAGGACCACGGCCAGCTGAAGCACGGAGAGCACCGCCACCAGCGCCCGGACGAGAGGATTCGGCCCAGGCAGGGCGGCCCCGAGCTGGCCCAGCAGCGGCTCGGCCGGGTCATCGGTGTCGTCACCACCGTCGGGCTCGCCCAACGCCCGCAGGCGGGCGAGCAGAGGGTCGGCGGCGGCGCCCCTGACCTCGGACAGGCTGATGACCCGGGCCGCCCGCTCCTCGCCCCCGGCCCCCTCCTCAGCAGACTCCGCCTCGGAGGGCTCCGGCTCGGGCCTGGCGGTCACGCCGTGGCCCTCCCGGCCTCCGGCTCCAGCGCCTGGGCCAGGGCGGCCCGGCCACGATGGAGGCGGGATCGAACGGTGCCGATCGGGATGTCGAGCACGGCCGCTGCGCTCTCGTAGTCGTAGCCCAGCACGCCGCACAGCACCACAACCTCGCGCTGGTCGGGCGGGAGCCCGGCCACCAGGGCCATGGTCTCCCCCCGCTCGTCGGGCCCTTCCGCCGCGTGCCATGCCGCTTCGGCGGCGGCCGCCGCCGAAACGTCGGCCGAGCGTCGTTCCCGGGTCTCCACGTCGATCACGCAGCGCCGGCAGATGCGGATGAGCCAGCCTTCGAAGCTGCCGTCGCCCCGGAACGAGTCGAGGTAGCGCCAGGCCCGCAGGAAGGTCTCCTGGGCGGCGTCGTCGGCGTTGGCGGGCGTGCTCGCCATGGAACGGGCGTAGGCCCGGACCGCGTGCTGGTGATCCCGCACCAGTTGCTCGAATCGGCGTTCAGGCACGGCCCCCAGTAAACCGCGTCCGGGGCCGGAACGGAAGCGACCGCCCTGGTCGACTGACACAGGGCGGTCGCCGTTCATCACGGAGCGAGGATGAAGTCGCCGATGGCGATCTGGCCCGGGTTGTTGCCCGGTCGGACCCCGACGACGGTGATGGTGCTGGTCCCGATCCGGATGATCGTGTTGTTGTTGTTCCGGGTCAGGGTCACGGAGGTGGCGAAGTTCGAGGCCCGGATGCCGAGGGCGGTCAGGTCGATACGGTCCTGCCCGCCGGCCGGATCGGCGTCGAACCCGTTCACCGTGTCGGTGCCGAAGTTGGTCTCGAACCGGAGCACGTCGTTGCCGCCGTTGCCGTTCAGGGTGTCGTTGCCGGTCCCGCCGTTGAGCGTGTCGTCACCGGCCCCGCCCGCCAGGTTGTCGGCCCCGCCGCTGCCGTTGAGCACATCGACCGCGGCCGAGCCGACGATGGTGTCGGCCCCTCCGGCACCGTCGATGCTGGCGATGCCACCGACGGTCACGGTGCTGAAGTCGAAGGTGTCGCTCCCGCCGGTGCCGGCGATGGTGACCCCGGTGAACCCGTTGGCCGTTATCGCCTCGATCCCCGAGATCGAGCTGAGCCCGATCACGGCACCGTTGGCCGTGGCCTCGATGCGGTCGGTGCCGGCGCCCCCGGCCACGGCGTCGGTCCCGTCGCCCACGCCGAAGCGGATCACGTCGTCGCCGGCCCCGGTGTTGATGGTGTCGTTGCCGGCGCCGCCGACAGCGGTGTCGTCGCCCGCCCCCAGCGTCAGGATGTCGGCGCCACCCAGGCCCGAGGCCAGGTCGCGCCCGATGGTGCCGTTGAAGGTGTCGTTGCCGCCGGCGCCGACGAACAGGTCGCCCACGATGTTGGTGGTGGGGGCGGACACGACCACCTCGTTGGCTCCCCGGTTGTCGGTGAACAGCACCACCACCCGCAGCTTGCGGTTCACCTGGGCCTGGCCCGGCGTGAACGTGGGCCCGTTGGCCCCGGCGATGTTGGAGAAGGCACCGGTGCCGCCGACCGCGTTCTGCTGCCAGATGTAGGACAGGGTGACGCCCACCATCCCGTCGGCGTCGTTGATCCCGATCGTGCTGGCCGAGATGGCCGTGCCCTCCTGGGGCCAGGCCGCCTGCAGGGCATCGGCCAGCACCGGCACCCCGGTGGGCAGGTCGTTGACGTTGGTCACCGGCGCCGTGGTGGCCGAGGTGACGGTCTCCTGGGCCGGGAGGAGGCCCTGGTCGGTGTACCGGGCCACCACCCGCAGCGCCCGCCCGACCTGGGCGTCGTCGGGGGTGAAGATGGCACCCGTGCCCACGTCGGTCCACGTGCCGGGGGCCGTCTCGGCCTGCCAGGTCCAGGTGATGGGCCCGATCCCGTCGGGGTCGACGATCTGGGAGCTGGCCTGCAGCACCTGGTTCTCGGCGGGCGTGGTGTCGTTGATCGACACCGTGCCCGAGGCCGGGGTGTTCACGTAAAGGAAGCCCTTGCCCTTCAGGGGGAAGGAGGCCGGCGAACCGGGGGCGTTGTGGGTGAGGGTGAGCGTGGCCGTCTCGTCGCCGTTGTGGCTCGGGTTGAAGGTCACGAACACGGCACAGAAGCTGTCCGGGAGCACGAGCCCGCAGAAGTGGAACAGCTCGAAGTCGGCGGCGTCGGTGCCGGTGATCGACACGTCGCTCACGTCGAGATCGAACAGGCCGGTGTTGACCACGGTGACCGATTCGGTGGCCGAGCTCTGGCCCACCACCACCGTGCCGAAGTCGAACGTGGTGCCCGGGTCAGGGGTGACCTGGGCCGACGGGGTGACCGACACCAGAGACGAGCGGATGTCGCAGGTGCCTCGGACCGCTCCGGGGACCTCGCAGAAGCTGAGGGACTCGATGTTCCACAGGGTGTCGGTGCCGTCGGTGACGCCGCCACCGCCACCGCCACCGCCACCGCCACCGCCACCGCCACCGCCACCGCCACCGCCGGCGAGGGTGACGTGGGTGACGGTCACGCTGCCGTCGCCATTGGGGGTGATCGTGTACTCGCCCTGGGGGAAGGCGAACTGGGCCACGTCGCGGTCGTTGCCGGCACCGGGGTTCACGACCTCCCGCACGGCCACGATGTGGCCGGGATCGACCAGGCCGGCGAACACGGCCTGCTGGAGGGTCTTGCCAGCCAGGTTGCCGGTCCAGCCCGGCCCGGTGGGCACATTCTCCAGCAACGGGGCCGTGGCGTACTCGGTAGCGGCGTCGGCCGGATCGGTGCGGACGCTGAGCCGCACGTTCAGGTAGCGGTCGCCGTCGATGATGTCGTTGCCGCCGCGACCCTCGATGGTGTCGCTGCCGGCCCCGCCGAGGAGGAGGTTGCCCTCGCCCCACACGAAGTCGCCGGTGAGCATGCAGTAGTTCGTGGCCGAGGCGGCCACGACGGTGGCCGTGGGCACGGTGTCGAGCGGGGGCATGATGGCCCGCAGCCCGGGGAGCCGGTCGATGCCGGCCTCGTCGAGGGCGTCGCAGCCGACGAAGCCGCCGCCCCCGAGCTGGCTGGGCACGATGCTGTCGCCCCGGATCGTGTCGTTGAACTTCCAGCCCGAGAGGGCCTCGACCTCGTTGAACCGGTCCCGGGTCTCGTTGGCCGGTGGGGCGTTGACGATGGGCAGCTCCAGGTCGGCGTCCATCGGCTGGGGGTCGCCCACCGAGGTGATCCAGTCCCAGCCGGAGGCGCCGGCGTTCTTCTCGACGCCGGGGCCGCCCACGCCGATGTCGTCGCCGCCCTCCATGTCGTAGTCGTCGTCGCCGCCCTGGCCGATGAGGATGTCGTGGCCGGGGAGGTTGTGGTCGTCGAAGAACAGGGTCGACGAGTCGCCGATGAGCAGGTCGGGCTGGTCGCCGCCCTCGGCCCAGTCGTTGCCGCCGTCGCCGAACACGGCGTCGATGCCCTGGCCGGCGATGGCGAAGTCGTCGCCCGGGCCGCCGAAGGTCTCGTTGGCGTTGGCCCCGCCGTTGGTCACGTCGTTGCCGTCGCCGCCGATGATGATGTCGAGGCCGGGGCCGGAGTCGATGGCGTCGTCGCCGGGACCGCCCTTGAGGATGTCGTCGCCGGCCAGGTCGGTGATGATGTCATCGCCCTCACCGCCCAGCGGGATGTCGGCTCCGTCGCCGCCCTCGATGATGTCGTTGCCGGGGCCGCCCCAGAAGGTGTCGTTGTCGACACCGCCGAAGATGCGGTCGGCCGAGCCGGTGCCGTTGTAGACCGCTTGGCCGTTGATGCCGGCGGGATCGACGGAGTTGGAGGCCCGGTAGCGGACCTGCCAGGTGGGGCTGTTGAGCAGCAGCTTGTTCTCGTTGCACTCCGACAGCGGATCGTCGGCCACCGAGCCGGCACCCCGGATGGTGCTGCCCGAGGGGGCGGGCCAGGTGATGCGGCTGAGCTCGAACTTGCAGTCGGCGGTGGCGAACGGGTCGGCCTTCAGCGAATGGGCGTTGGTGTTGCGCATGATCAGCTCGGCGAAGGAGTTGCCTTCGAGCTGGGTGCGCAGGTTCATGCCCGGGGTGCGGGCCAGGTAGTAGAACCGGTCGCCGTTCTGCAGGTTGGTGAGCTGGTTCTCGAACACGTAGTTGAAGGTGGAGCCGAGCAGGCCGCCGAACAGGTTCGTGCGCTCGGCCAGGCCGCCGATCCACAGGTCGATGTCGTCGACGCCGGTGATCGAGCTGGTCCCGCTGTTGGCAAAGGCGCCGGTGGAGAACATGAAATCGGCGGCGTCGGCCGGGGGCACGACGTCGTCGAGGGATTCGTCGCACCCGACCGGCACGTTGGTCTCGCCCGGATCACAGGCCGTCAGCGGGTCGTCGCCCAGCACGCCGTCGGGGCCGGGCAGCACGGTGCCGTTCACGATCTGGTCGGCGGCACGGCGCCGGCCCTCGATCGTGGTCTCTGCCGTCACCAACGGGTGGCGGCCGTAGGCGGCCACGAAGTTCACCAGCGACTCGGGGTGCTTGAGGGCCTGGCCGAAATCGACCCAGTTGTCGTACGGCACCACCTGGGCGTCGTTGGTGCGGTCGTGGATCTGGCGCCGCACCTGGTTGAGGGGCGGTATGCCCTCGGAGCGGGCCCGGGCCATGTTGAGGGCGGCCAGGTCGAGGGGGAGGCCGAGGAGGTTGTTGCGGAGGGTCTCGGTGACGAACTCGTCGATCTCCTGGCCCGTCTCGTCCGACAGGCCCATGATGATCGACCCCGCCGCGTCCCGGGACGACAACGTCCCGGCGCTGCCGCCGTCGTGGTACGCAGCCGGGTTGAGGAACCCGTCGAGCAGGGCGATGTCGTTGCGGGTGCCGTCGGCGTTGAGGCGGGGGATGCTCTCGGTCAGCATCGAATGGCCGAAGCGGTAGACGGCGTGGGCGAACTCGGCGGTGATGGCCGGGTTCACATCGGTCTGGTTGAAGGCGAACGGTTCGAACGGGTTGATGGCCGGCTGCACCTTGCGGGCGAACTCCTCGAACACGAGGTGCTGGTACTCCATCTCGGTCACGAAGCGGGCCGCCTGGAACAGGCGCTCCCCGTTCCAGCCCCCGGCGCCGGCGGCCAGTTGCCAGTCGGCCAGGGTGGTGGTGCCGGAGTTGTCGTTGGCCAGGGTGCTCTTGATGTCGTCGATCAGGCGGTCGTGCTCGGAGTGGAACACCTGATGGATGGCCTGGAGGGCGATGTTCTCGTTGCACCGCCCGTCACCGCAGATGGCGTGGAGGTCGAGCAGCTCGTCGTCGTAGGACCCGGTGGGCACCGTGTGGTCGAGGCTGCCGCCGGCCGTGTGGTCGCTGTCGGGGTTGAGCACCCCGGGCGACGAGAAGGTGGGAGCGGCCGAGTGGGCGATGTCGTTGAGGAAGGCGGTGTCGATGAAGCGGGCGTCGGCCGGGACCGCCACCGGGTGGGAGCGGTTGCCGGGCACGAGACCGGCGGTGGTGACGTACTGGGGCATCCCGTTGGTGTCGGGGTCGGTGGTGACGGCCGGCACGAACTTGCCGTAGGGATCGGTGGCGATCATCGGGATGTTGCCCACGTTGGCGTCGGTGAGCTGGAAGCCCAGCATCGAGGCGGCCTGTGCCTTGACCATGGCCCAGGTGGGGAGGCCGCCGTCGGACGACGACAGGAACTTGCCGGTCGACACCGGGTCGCCCGCCGTGTTCAGGGCGTACTCCCGGGTGAAGACCTGGTGGGAAGCGTGCGAGGTGTAGGTCTGGCTCTGGTCGACGAACGGGGTGTCGGTGTTGACAGCATTGCGCTTGCCGTCGTCGCCGGTGACGATCTTGCCCCGCGTGAGCACCATGAAGCGCTGGTCGGCCGGGAGATCGTCGCTGGTGCCGGGCGTGTGATCGGGGCCGGCGATGAGGGGATCGTCGGCCCGGAGGGGCACGAACACCGACCCGTTGCCACCGTTGGTGATCTTGTCGAGCCCGTGGTCGAAGAACTGGCCGAAGATGGTGAACAGCGAATTGAACGGCGGCGACAGGCCCACGTCGGTGGTGACGTTGGGGATGCTCAGCGTCTCGTGGGCCGGCACGCAGCCCTCGGGCACGCCGGGCGCGGTGCAGGGCACCACCCCGTCGTTGCCCTGGGTCCGCACGGGCGTGCCGGCGGCGGCCACGGCGGCCGGGTTGGTGGAGGTCTGATCGGAGATCAGATTGGAGACGAGGCGGGGCTCGGAGTCGACCACGGCGCCGCTGGTCTGGTTGTAGTTGGTCTGCCCCGGCGGGCCGACGGGCCCGATCCCGGGCACGGTCGAGCCCTCCGCCGGGTGGTCGAACACGGGGTTGGTGAGGCGGGGGAAGGTCTTGTCGGCGGCGCCGTAGGTGCCCTGGGCCGGCTGCAGGTTGTTGCACGAGCCGTCGACCGTGCGCAGGCCGAACGAGAGCAGCGGGTTGGCGATCTGGTCGGGCCCGCTGCCCACCATCGCCTGGCAGTACACCGGGTCGTTCACCGGGTCGGGGTTGGTGCCGGCCAGCAGGGCGGCCGAGTGGTGCTCGGCGATCTTGATCTGCTGGAGGATGTACTCCAGGTCGGCCGGGGTGACGACGAACCCCTGGCCGACGGTGGCGGCTCCGGCGTCACCGATGGGCGGAGCGAGCATGGTGCCGCCAACCACGCTCACCGCCACCGTCAGGCTCACCAGCCGATGTCGTGCCCTGCCGCACTTCCGTGCCCCCAGCATGGTTTCTCACTTTCGGTGGTCGAATCTCACCGAAAGTAAAGTGCGCTCGCCGGTCACGACATGGGCGGCGCTCCTGGTGCCCCTGCGCCGTCCGGCCCATGCGCAGCACCGTCACCGACCCCGCCCCGTATCGCCTCCGACCGCCAAACTCGGTGGACTTTTGGCCACATGCTGATCAAAAGTTCACCGAGTTCGTTCGTGGTGCACCTTTGGTCGGCCCCTGGCCTACTCGCAGCCGATCCCGTCGTGGTCGGCGTCGAGACCGTAGGGATCACCGTCGACGACCTGGACGGGGCCCCGGACGTACGACGGCCCGTTGCCGGAGCCACCGGCGCAGTCGACGTCGGAGTCGATCGGCACGCAGGCGCCGGTGTAGTTGGGGCTGCACGCTCCGACCAGCGGCTTGACGGCGACACTGGTGGACGGGGCGGCGGTCGTCGGCGTCTTGGTCGTGGGCGTTCTGGTCGTGGGCGTCCTGGTGGTCGGAGGCTGGGTGGTCGCCGACGCCGACGTGGTCGGGGCCTCGGTGGTCGGCGGCAGCGTCGTGTGGGCGGCCGTCGTCGGTGCCTCGGTGGCCTGTACTTCGGTGGCGACCGCGGTGACAGCAACCGTGGTGACCGTGGACGACGGCTCCTCGTCGACCGGCGTGGACGAGCCGGAGCCGGCTACGACCCGGTCGTCAGGCGGAGACGACAGGGCGGCGGCCACTCCGACGAGGGCGAACAGGCCCGCCGCGGCGGGCACCAGCACCTTCGGGCGGCGCCAGCCCGGCGCCCGGCCACCGCCGGCGAGCGCCGCCGGCCGGGGCTGAAGGATCGGGTTCGGCGGCGGGGGCTGCGACGCCTGGCCGGGCGGCAACGGGTGACGCACGTGGGTCGTCCATTGCTCGCCGTCCCACCAGCGCTGCCAGCCTGGACGCGAACGGTCGTCGTACCACCCCGCCGGGTGGGGGGAAGACATGGTCATGCGTGGTGCCCCCTGCCATTGACCTGCTCCATCGACCGTATCGAGCCATCCCTGACGGTCTGCTGGGCGATGTTGCTGCAACGACCGGCTCCACCCCGCGGCCCCAAGGGGCGGGGGTGGAGGCGGCCAACTACCATCGCCCTCAGGACGCAGTGACGAAAGAACGCACCATGCCTCTGACCGACGATCAGCTCACCCAGTTCCATCGCGACGGCTACCTGTTCTTCCCGGGAACCTTCAGCCCGGAGGAGGCCGCCGTGCTGCGGTCCGAGTCGGACCGGCTCTACGCCATGGACCGGGAGGAGGTGTGGCGGGAGTCCTCGGGCGCGCCCCGTACCGCCTTCGCCGCCCACACCTACTCCGATCCGTTCAGCCGCCTGGGTCGCCACCCCCGCCTCATCGGGCCGGTGGAGCAGATCCTGGGCGGTCAGGTGTACATGCACCAGTACAAGGTGAACGCCAAGGCCGCCTTCGACGGCGAGGTGTGGCAGTGGCATCAGGACTACGGCACCTGGCAGCGCGACGACGAGATGCCCGAACCGCTGGCCATGAACATCGCCGTCTTCCTCGACGACGTCACCGCCGCCAACGGCCCCCTGCTGTTCATCCCCGGCAGCCACCGGGAGGGTGTCTACGAGGCCGGCCACGATCTGGCCACCACCTCCTATCCCCTGTGGACGCTCGACCGGGCCACGATCACCCGACTGGCCGAGCGGGGCGGAATCGTGGCCCCCACCGGCCCCGCCGGCTCCGTGCTCATGTTCCACGGCTGCATGGTGCACGCCAGCCCGCCCAACATCAGCCCGTTCGGCCGGGTGATCGTGTACCTGTCGCTGTGCCGGGTCGACAACCACATCCGCCGGTTCAAGCGGGCCGAGTGGATCGCCCACCGGGACTTCACCCCCATCGAGCCCCTGGCCGACGACTGTCTGACCGAGCTGGTGGCGGGCGGACCGGCGGTCGCCCGATGAACCTCCATACCCTGGCCGCCGCCCGGGCCGCCGCCGGCAACCCGGTCCGGGTTGGCCTGATCGGGGCCGGCAAGTTCGGCTCCATGTTCCTGGCCCAGGTGCCCCACTCCCCACTGCAGGTCACGGCCATCGCCGACCTCGACGTCGACCGGGCCCGCCGAGCCTGCGCCGAGGTGGGCTGGGCACAAGCCGCCATCGATGCCTGCGCCTTCACCGACTCGGCCGACGCCCTCCTGGCCCGGCCCGACGTGGAGGTGGTGGTGGAGGCCACCGGCAACCCCGTGGTGGGGGTCGACCACGCCCTGGCCTGCTTCGCCGCCGGCAAGCACCTGGTGGCGGTCAACGTGGAGGCCGACGCCCTGGTCGGCCCGGTCCTCAGTGAGGCGGCGGCCCAGGCCGGCGTGGTGTACTCCCTGGCCTACGGCGACCAGCCGGCCCTGGTGTGCGAGATGGTGGACTGGGCCCGGGCCTGCGGGTTCGAGGTGGTGGCGGCGGGCAAGGGGACCAAGCACCACCCCAGCTACCACGCCTCCACCCCCGACACGATCTGGGACCACTACGGTCTCACGGCCGAGCAGGCGGCGTCCGCCGGCATGAACAGCCAGATGTTCAACTCGTTCCTCGACGGCACCAAGTCGGGCATCGAGATGTGCGCCATCGCCAACGCCGCCGGCCTGGCCCCCGCCCCCGGCGGGCTCGAGTTCCCGCCCTGCGGGGTCGACGACCTGCCCCACGTGCTTCGGCCCACCGCCGACGGCGGCCTGCTGCACCACAAGGGCCAGGTGGAGGTGGTCTCCAGCCTGGAGCGGGACTTCCGCCCCGTGTTCCGGGACCTGCGGTGGGGCGTGTACGTGGTGCTGGAGGCCCCCAGCCCCTACGCCGCTGCCTGCTTCGCCCAGTACGGCATGCACACCGACGCCAGCGGCCGCTACGCCGCCATGTACAAGCCGTACCACCTGATCGGCCTGGAGCTGAACATCTCGATCCTGTCGGCCGCCCTCCGGGCCGAACCCACGGGCCAGGCCCGCCAGTGGCTGGGCGACGTGGTGGCGGTGGCCAAGCGGCCCCTGCGGGCAGGCGAGATGCTCGACGGCGAGGGCGGCTTCACGGTGTGGGGCCGGCTGATGCCGGCCGCCGACTCCCGGGCCCTGGGCGGCCTGCCCATCGGGCTGGCCCACGGGGTGGAGCTCACGGCCGACGTGGCCGCCGGCCAACCCGTGCGGTGGAGCGACGTGGCGGTAAAAGAAGAGCGGGCCGCCCACCGTCTGCGGCGCCAGCTCGAAGCCACCGGCCGCTAGCCCACCCCGGCGGCATTCCCGGGCGCCGCCGGCGGCCGCCAACGGGCGCCGCCACGGTGCTTCGTCGTAGGCTGGCGGCACAAGAAGCCCACAAGGGGGTCAGATCGTGTACGACGTCATAATCCGCAACGGCACCGTGATCGACGGCACCGGCGCACCGCGCCGGCAGGCCGACATAGGCATCAAGGACCGCCGCATCGCCACCATCGGCACCGTCGAGGGCGAGGCGGCCCAGACCATCGACGCCACCGGCCGCATGGTCACCCCCGGCTTCATCGACATCCACACCCACTACGACGCCCAGGCCCACTGGGACACCACGCTCAGCCCGTCGCCGCTCCACGGCATCACCACCGTGATCGCCGGCAACTGCGGCTTCACCATCGCCCCCCTCCAGGCCGAGCACGGCGACTACCTGATGCGGATGCTGGCCCGGGTCGAGGGCATGCCGCTGCCCTCACTCCAGCAAGGTGTGCCCTGGAACTGGACGAGCTTCGGCAGTTGGTTGGGTGAGTTGGAGGGCACGCTGGCCATCAACACCGGGTTCATGGTGGGCCACAGCGCCATCCGCCGCCTGGTGATGGGCACCCGCTCGGTCGGCAACGAGTCGACGCCGGAGGAGCTGGCGGCCATGCAGGCCCTGCTCCGCCAGAGCATCGCCGAGGGCGGCTTCGGCTTCTCCTCGTCGTGGGCCACCACCCACAACGACCCCAACGGCCAGCCCGTCCCGTCCCGCCACGCCAGCGAGCACGAGATGGTGGAGCTGGCCCGGGTGGCCTCCGAGTTCGACGGCACCTCGCTCGAGTTCATCCCCGCCGTGGGCCGGTTCAGCCCTGAGAACATCGACCTGATCGCCCGGATGTCGGCCGCCGCCAACCGGCCGCTCAACTGGAACCTGATCGCGGTGAGCACGTCGCCCAAGCAGATCGCGGTGATGCACAACAACCTGTCGGCGTCGGACTACGCCGCCGAGCGGGGTGGCCGGATCATCGCCCTCACCGTGCCCTGCGCGGTGGAGAGCCGGATCTCGTTCCAGAGCGGCTTCGTGCTCGACGCCCTCAACGGCTGGCGGGAGGCCATGGCCCTGCCCGACGACGAGAAGATGGCCCTGCTGGCCGACCCCGACAAGCGCCGGGAGCTGAACGAGCTGGCTCAGGGCCCGAGCCCGCTGCGGGGCATGGCCAAGTGGCACAACCTGACCGTGGGCGACGTCCATTCGGCCGAGAACGAGGAGTACCAGGGCCTGACGATCGGCGAGATCGCCGAGACCCAGGGCCGCGAGACGTTCGACGTGCTGTGCGACATCGTGCTCAACGACCGCCTGCTCACCGGCCTCTACACCCCGGTCCGGGGCGACGACGACGAGACCTGGAAGATGCGGGTGGACGTGTGGCGCGACCAGCGCACGATGCTGGGCGGCACCGATGCCGGCGCCCACCTCGACCTGCTGGCCACGTTCAACGCCACCACCGCCATGCTGCAGAAGGCGGTGAAGGAGCGTGACCTGATCAGCTGGGAGGAGGCGGTGAGCCTCATCTCCGACGCCCCGGCCAAGATGTACGGGATCAAGGAGCGGGGCCAGCTCACCGAGGGTTACTTCGCCGACGTGAACGTGATCAATCCCGAGACGATCGGAGTGCGGCCCACCGAGGTCCGCCACGACCTCCCCGGTGGTGCCTGGCGCCTCTACGGCACAGCCGACGGCTACGACCATGTGCTGTGCAACGGCGCCGAGATCGTGCGTCACGGCGAGTTCACGGCCAACCGGCCGGGGGCCATGCTCCGCTCCGGCACCGACACCAGCGGCACCGGGATCGCCTAGTCAGGACGGGTCGGGTACCAGCCGGTACTCGATCGACTCGTCGACGAGCCGGAACCCCCGGGCCTCGTAGTTGGCCCGGGCGTTCGGCCCGTCGAGCGAGCAGGTGTGCAGCCACAACCGGGTGGTGCCGGGCAGGGCCCAGGCGTCAGCCATGGCCTGCGCCAGGAGCCAGCGGCCGATCCCCCGCCCGTGATGGACCGGCACCAGGCCGAAGTAGACCAGCTCGACCGCTCCGGCGGCCTGCTGCTCCAACTCGTAGTAGCCCACGGGCTCGTCGTCGCCCCGCCAGCAGGTGATGAGCCGGTGCTCGGCACGGTCGACCCAGGCCAGCCACTGGCTGTCGGTCCAGCCGGCCCGGTCCACCCAGTACCAGCCCTCACCCACCAGGCGGTAGAAGTCACGGCTTACCTGAGGCGAGGGATCGGCGTGGTGGACCAGGCGGAGCGTGGGGTCGGGGGCCGGGGGCGCCGGGTCAGGCGGGGCAGCGACAGCCAGGCTCCAGACGGTCACCGGGACCGCCCCCGGGGTGTCGGGCGAGCTGAGGGCCATGGCACGAACGCTAGCGTGACCGACCACGACCAGATCCGGCTAGGTGAACCTCCTGATCCATGATCAATCATGTCGCTCAATGCTGCCCCATCCCCAGGCGGGCAACTAAGGTGGCAACCCTTGATCAGCGTGGACAAGGCCGAGGGACTCGCTTGCCAACTCCTGGCTGGCGAACTTCCGCCGCGATGGGAACATGTCCAAGCCGTCGCCGAGCGGGCGCGTTCTTTTCGGCTTGTCTACGACCGGGAGGAGACCCGGCTGCTGGTGGCCTCGGCCTACCTGCACGACATCGGCTACGCCCCGGCGGTGAAGAACACGGGCTTCCATCCGCTCGACGGGGCCCGCCACCTGCGACGCCTCGGCTTCGACGAGCGCATCGTGGGGCTGGTCGCCCACCATTCCTGCGCCTGCATCGAGGCCACCTTCCATCACCTGGAGGGCCACCTGGTGCGGGAATTCCCCCGGGACGACCGGCTCCCCCACGATGCCCTCCTCTACTGCGACCTGACCACCGGCCCCACCGGCGAGCAGCTGTCGATCGACGAGCGCCTGATCGACATCCGGGCCCGGTACGGGCCGAATCACCTGGTCAGCCGCTTCATCGACCGGGCCGAACCCGAGATGCGGGCCGCCGTGCTCCGAGCCGAGGAGCTGTTGAGCTCCACCCTCATCCTGGTCTGAGGGAACCCTTCGGGTTCCAGGGAACCCTTCGGGTTCCTTGGGTTCGGCTCCGCCGAACACTGAGGGAACCCTTCAACCCGGGACGACTTCGCCGGAGGGACGTCCTCGGATGTCCTTGTGTGTGGTTGTCCGTCCCCGCTGTCCCATTCATGATTGAACTGACCACGGAGACCGGAAACGGATCCGGGGTCGTCGACTGGCCGGCGCGGGTTAGCTGGAGTTGAAGCGGCGGATCAACACAGCACAGCTGGTGAGCCGGGAGATCTGGGGTCTCCCGGCTCACCAGTGCCCGTAGGCCGGTCGTCCGACGGGCCTCAAGCGCCCGAGATGGTCACCTGGTCCATGTGGGTGTGGGAGCGGGTCCGGTTGTAGTTCTGGCTGGCGAAGCCGTAGAACCCGATCGCCGGGACCTGGTCCGACGTGGCCACCAGCACCTCGTTGACCCAGGCCTCCATCCGCCCATCGGCCAACACCACCGACAGCTCCACAGGGCTGTCGATCGAGGTGACCGTCACCGTCTTGGGCTCCGGGGCCTCGTTGCAGTCCCGGTTGTAGTCGGTGGTGTCGGGCCCGAGGGTGGCGAACCGGCCGGCGTTCGACGAGCTGAGCTCCTCGGCGGCCAGTCCCAGCTCGTCGGCCAGGGCCGGCTCGATCGGGGTGAAGCAGGCGGTGAACGCCGTGCGGCCCTGCTCGTCGGGCTGGACCGACAGCACGTAGAGCTGGTCCTTGCTTCCCACCACCAGGCCGAAGCGATGCTCGCCGGTGCTGGTACCGGTGTTGTTGCGCTCGATGAACGAGGCCACGTCGACCCGGCCTTCGGCCAGCGGCTTCTCCAGCGCCCGCACCACGGCCAGCTGGCCGTGGGCCTTGCTCACGTCGAGATGGTAGTTCTCGGGGTGGTAGCCGAGCTCGAACCCGTTGTCCTTGGTGGTGGGCCAGCCCAGGCCGTTGAAGTCGTCCTGGGTGATTGCCGTGGGGAAGGTCCGGCCGCCCACCGCCACCTGGTCGGCGGCGCACCGGATCCGGGCGTACAGCCGGGCTGCGGTAGCCTCTGGGGCTTCGGGGGCGAACACCCGGTAGTAGGGGTCGGCCTTCAGGGTGCCGTTGGCCCCGCGGAGCACCTGGCGGCCGGTGGCGTCGGTCGGGCCGGGGCCGTAGGCCTCCCAGGCGTCCACCCAGTCCTGTGACTCGTCGGCCCGGTCGGTGAGCACGTCGCCCACCGCCGCCAGCTCCCACTCCACCTCGGTGGGCAGCCGTTTGCCCTGGGAGGCGCAGTATTCGCCGGCCGTGGCCCAGGTGACGCCCTTCACCGGCTGGTCGGCCGTGCCGTCGGCATAGGTGGACTGGGTGGCGGCCCCACCGGGTGCCCGCTCCAGCCAGTCGGCCGGGGCCAGTCGGCGCCAGGCGGCGGCATCGTCGCCGGCGGCCCGCACGATCCACGCCCGGAACAGGGCGTTGGTGACGGTTACGGGCTCGATGTAGTAGTCGGCGGCACCGTCGAGCGTGCGGGGGGCCAGCAGGTTGGGTCCGTCGGCGGTGGCCGACGGGGAACCCACGGTGATCGCAGCCGCCGTGACGTGCTCCATGCCGGCGGCCGACGGCAGCGTCACCACGGCCGGGGTCGCCTCCTCCTGGCCGGGACACGTGTCCCACTCGGCCACGATGTCCTTCAGGGCCCCGCCGAAGTCGACGCCGCGAAGGGTGCGCTGCATGGCCCCCACGGCGGCCTCGTCGGCGCAGCGGGTGGGCAGCGGGGCGTTGCCCCGAGGGGCGAAGGTGGCCTGGCCACCCTGGTACACCTCGGTGGCCACCCCGTCTTCCTTCCACTCCACCGAGCCCTGGATGACGGCCAGGCAGCTGGCCCCGTCGGGCGCCTGGCACAGGGCGAACTCGGCATCGGGGCTCGTGGTGGTGAACTGGCGGTCGCCAGCGTCGATCACCACGGTGGCGTTGGCCGCCGGGTTGAGCCGCACGAACACGTGGCCGGCGCTGAGGGGCACGACCACCGGGCCCGCCTGGGACAGGTCGGGCACGGTGAGCTGGGCGTTGCGGAGGGCCTCCACCTCGAAAACGGCCTCGGCCGACAGCAGTGCGGTTCCCGCCTGGTCGACAGCCACCGCATCGCCCGCCGCCACCTTACGGGCCTCCCCGGCCCCCAGCGGCTCACTGTTGACGGTGACGGCGTCACGATCGGCCGACACCGACAGGGCGGCGCCGGGTATGGAGATGCCGGCTTCCGTGATCGACACCGCCGTGGTGTCACCTGTGACCCCGTCGCCGCCGCTGGCGCACCCGGTCAGGCCCATGACGGCGGCCAGCACCACCGACAACATCCCGAAAGCTCGCTCACGCCTCATCTGCCCCGTCTGACCCTCTCTGAACGGAACTCGCAATGCCCGCAAGCCCCTGACACGACCATAGTTGATGTCCGGCCCCTGTCTGCGACGGCTGGCACCGGACCCCACAGCATGACCCACCCCCGTCGCGTCACCGTCACCCCGCCGGGGCCGCCGTAGGCCGTCCGACCTACGGGTGGTGGGAGTTCCGTCCATCGCCCACCCCACCGGCGCCCTTTACGTTCAGTGACTCCTAGTCACGAAGCGTGAGAGTTCGGGCTTCGGCGGGGACCGACCACGGAAAGGGAGGGCGAGGTTGCGGCGGATCGTGTTCGCTCTGATGGCGCTGTTCCTGGTCGGGCCGGTGCTGGCGGTCCAGCCGCTGGCGGCGGAGGCGGCTCCGGCCAACCCGGTGGAGACCTCAACCACCTGCGGCGAGATCGGGGCCCACACCGGCCGCCTCTACCGGGCCATGTTCGGTCGCCCGGCCGACCGGGCCGGCCTCCTGTACTGGGTTGGACAGCGTTACCGGGGCCAGTCGGGCGAGCAGGTGGCGTACTGGATGGGCCAGGGCGCCGAGTTCCACGCCCTCTACGATCGGCTGGACGACGGCGGCTTCGTCGACACCGTGTACCGCAACCTGCTGGGCCGGGCTCCCGACGCGGCCGGACGGGGCTACTGGGGCCAGATGGTGATCACCCACGGCCGGTACAACGTGTTGAGCTGGATGGTCGGCACCCCCGAGTTCGCCCAGGTGTGGCCGTACGCTCCCCCGCCCCTGTGCCCCATCGCGGCCCAGATGGGGTTGGTCGAGGCCCGCCCCGGGATCTGGGTCGGGCGCTCGGGCGAGACGGTGACCGTGGTGGCCGACCGGTCGCTGGTGGACTTCCGGGCCACCTCCGGAGGGCGGTCGTTCGCCCCGTCGGTGGCGGGCGACGTGGTGGTGAACGCCAACTGGTTCTCGCTCGCCGGCGACCCGATCGCCCCCCTGGTGTCGGGGGGCCGGGCGGCGGGCGGGCCCGACATCAGCGAGCGGGGCCAGATCGTGTCGTGGCGGCCGGGCTGCGGGGGCCATGACGCCGCCCTGCTGGAGCACGTCTGGACGTGGCGCATCTTCACCCCCGATGCCTGCACGGCCGATGCCGTGTCGGGCGTCTCGTTGATCCACAAGGGCCGACGGGCCGACGCCTATCCCGGGGTCAACCTCACCTCGGGGCCGACCAACCTGGACCCGTCGCACAGCTTCCTGGGCTTCAACGATCAGGTGATCGTGGCGATCTCGTCGCACCAGCTGCCGGCGTCACACCTGGCCGACTACGCCCTGTCGCTGGGGGTGACCGAGGGGGTGATGCTCGACGGCGGCAGCTCCACACAGGTCAAGACGCCGCTCACCACCCTCGTTACCGGCCGTCCGGTGCCGGCCTTCGCCGTGCTCGACTCCAGGGCCCGCTAGGACCCCTCAGCCCGAGGCCAGGTCGTTGAGGAAGACGGCGGCGACGGGGGCCGACGTCAGGCCGCCGAACTCGCCGGCCTCGACGAACACCACGAAGGCGATGTCGCCCTGGTAGCCGACGAACCAGGCGTGCGACTTGGGCGGTTTGTCGTTGCCGAACTCGGCCGTGCCCGTCTTGCCCGACACCGGGCCGCCGGCCACGTTGGCCACCGCCCGACCGGTGCCGTCCGTGACCACCTCCCGCATCATCTGCTGGAGGATGCCATCGGCGTTGGCATCGAGCGGAGCCGTCACCTGGGGGGTGGCCGGCGCCGGTGAGGTGACGAGCTGGGGCGAGCGGTAGACACCGCCGGCGGCGGTGGCCGCCATCACGGCCTCGCTGAGCGGGCTGACCAGGATGCGTCCCTGGCCGAAGGCGGACGAGGCCAGGTCGACGTCGGAGTCGTTCACCGGCACGTCGCCGTCAAAGGCGTCGAGGCCGAGGTCGTAGCCGGCCCCCAGCCCGAACTGGGCCGCCGTGTCGTGCAGCACGTTGAAGTCGAAGCCCCGGGTGGCGTTGATGAAGGCGGTGTTGCAGCTGTGGGCGAAGGCGGTGTGGAACGGGATCGTGCCGAACACCTCGTTCTCGGCGTTGCCGATGGTGCGGCCCTGGATGGTGACGCTGCCCGGGCAGTCGATGGGGTCGTTGGGACCCTGACGGTCGCGGACCACCGTGTACCCGCTGACCACCTTGAACGTCGACCCTGGCGGGTACTGACCGACCATGGCGTTGTTGACCGTGTTGCCCTGGGGCCCGTTCGCCACGGCCAGCACGTTCCCGGTCGACACCTGGACGGCCACCAGGGCGCTGTTCTCGAACTTGGGGTCCACCCGGGCCAGGGCGTCTTCGGCCGCTTTCTGGACCCGGGGGTCGATCGTGGTCTGCACCGGTTGGCCGGCGGCGGGCTCGATCCGGAACAGAGCCTCCGCCTGGTCGGGATCGCGGATGGCCGAGGTGGTGGTGAGGCCGGTGACGGTGGTGGTGCTGCCCCCGGCGGCGGGGGCGGCCCGCTTGACCCCGATCTCGAGGCCCGGCTTACCGGCCAGCACCGAGTTGTACTTGCCCTGCAGGCCCGACAGGCCGACGATGTCGCCCGCCTCGAACAGGCCGGGGTTGGCGGCGATGATGTCGGCCGTCACCTCGCCCGAGCGGCCGAGCAGAGCGCGGGCGAAGCCCTCGTAGATCGGCTGGGGGGTGGAGATGGTGCGGAACACGGTGCCGGGCAGGGGAAAGACCTGATCCCGCACCTGGTCGTAGTCGGCCTTGGGGAGGGTGGCCACCTCCACGAAATCGTCGGGCTTGGCCGCCTGCACGTCGTCTGTCACCTGGCCGGCGTCGACCCCGAGTATGTCCTGCAGGCTCTGGGCCAGCGACGGCAGATCCTTCACCCGGCTCGGCTGGACGCCGATCACCACCCGCTCGCTCTGGTCCACCAGCACCGAACCGCCCGCCCCCAGGATCGAGCCCCGCTGGCCTGGCAGCTTCGTCCGCACCAGGCGGTCGCCGGGGCCGAGGCTGGGTTCCAGGATCGACGGTGCCCACCGGACCTGCCACCCGGCGGGGTCGGCCTTTTCCAGCACCACCTGGCTCGTGGTCTCCCATTGCAGCCCCCCGGCGAAGGTCCAGGCGAGCGAGATCGGGGCCTGACCGCCGGTCTCGGACACCATGACGACGGGCTGGGTCTGGACCGCCAGCTCGTAGGAGCCGAGGCCCCGGGTGAGCTCGGTCAGCTCGGCGGCCGGCACTCCCGGCTCGGCCCCGGCGAAGGCGACGGCGGACACGTCGCCGGTCTGGAGGGCGGCGGCGAACTGGGTGAGGGCGTCCTGGGCCGGCCCCTCGGCCTCCGATCCGATGTCGGATTCCGACGAGCCGATCGTCGCCTCGCGATCGAACAGGTCGTCGACCAGCTGGGGGCCGAACAGCACGGCGCTCCCCCCGACGAGCGTGCCCAGCAGCACCAGGAGCGTCACGACGGCCATGTTGGGGGATCGACGACGGCGGCGCTGGCCGGCTCCCTGTGGTACTCCCATGCCCGGCTGCCCTCCCTACCCGGCTCCGATCCGGCGAATGGTAGCAACCGCGGCGCCGGGTGCCCGGGCGGTATCGGCAGATCGCCGGCCGCGAACGGCTACGGCCGTCGGCCGGCGCGCCCGTTATCGTCGGCCACCATGACCGTCCTCGACGAGCTACGGCGGCGGTTGCCGGCCGACCGGATCCAGACCGACCCCGACGTGGTGGAGGTGTACGGCCGCGACCGGGCCGCCTTCGTGGGCGGCGGAACGGCGGCGGTGCTCGTGAGCCCCCGGTCCACGGCCGAGGTGGTGGCCGTGGTGGACGCGGCCCGGGCCGCTCGGGTGCCGATCGTGCCCCGGGGCGCCGGCACCGGCCTCACCGGCGCGGCCAATGCCGTCGACGGATGCGTGATGGTCTCGCTCCACCGGATGGACGCCATCGTCGACATCGACACCACCAACCGCATGGCCCGTGTGCAGCCCGGCGTGATCAACGCCGAGCTCAAGAAGGCGGTGGCGGCCCACGGCCTGTTCTACCCGCCCGACCCGGCCTCGTTCGAGATGTCGAGCATCGGCGGCAACGTGTCGACCAACGCCGGCGGCCTGTGCTGCGTCCGCTACGGCGTCACCCGGGACTACGTGATGGGCCTCGAGGTGGTGCTGGCCTCGGGCGAGGTGCTGCGTACCGGCCGGCGCACGATCAAGAGCACCACCGGGCTCGACCTCACCGGCCTGTTCGTGGGGGCCGAGGGCGTGCTCGGCATCATCACCGAGATCACGCTCAAGCTCGTGCCCTCCCCCGCCCCGCCGGCCACCGCCGTGGCCTACTTCGACCACCTGGCCCCGGCCGGCACCGCCATCGCCGAGATCTTCCGCCACGGCCACGAGCCCACGATGATGGAGATCATGGACCAGGCCAGCATCCGCCGGGTCGAGCAGCACTTCCGTATGGAGCTCGACACCGACGCCGCCTGCCTGCTGCTGATCCAGGCGGCCGGCGACAACGCGGCCGGTAGCACCGCCGCCGGGGCCATCGAGGCCATGGCCGGGCTGTGCGACGCCAACGGGGCCAGCTTCGTGTACCACGTGGCCGACCCGGCCGAGGGCGACATGCTGGTGGAGGTCCGCCGTCGGGTGGGCATGGCCATGGACCTGACCGGCCTGATGTGGCTCCCGGAGGACGTGGCCGTGCCCCGCCAGCGCCTGGCCGAGCTCCTGGCCGGCATCGAGGCCATCGCCCAGCGCCGCAACATCGAGATCCCCACCATCGGCCACGCCGGCGACGGCAACATGCACCCCCTCATCGAGTTCGACGGCAACGACCCCGACGCCGTGGCCACCGCCCGTCAGGCCTTCGCCGACATCATCGGGCTGAGCCTGGAGCTGGGCGGCACGATCGCCGCCGAGCACGGGGTGGGAACGCTCAAGCGGGACTTCGTCGACCGGGAGCTCGATCCGCTCCAGCTGGCCGTGCAACGGCAGGTGCGGGCCACCCTCGACCCGGAGGGCCTGTTCAACCCGGGCAAGGCCTTCTGAACGGGCGCCACGCCCCGGCCGTCCGGCGCGCCGGGTCGGCCGCGCCCACTGAGATCGGGTAGAACGGGCGCCGTGCGCATCGTGACCTGGAACACGTGGTGGTGCTTCGGCCCGTGGCGGGAGCGCCAACCCAGGCTGGTGGCGACCATCGCCGCCATGCGGCCCGACGTGGTGCTCCTGCAGGAGACGTGGGCCGACCAGGCCCGATCGGTGGCCGAGGCCTGCGGCCTGGCCGTCGTCGGCCTCGAGACCGGCCCCTTCCACCCGCAGGGCACCGACGGCACGGCCGCCGACCATCAGATGGGGAACGCCGTGCTGGCCGACCCGGCCCGGGCCCGGCTGATCGGCACCGTGTCACTGCCCTCGGGTGACGACCGGGTGCACCGGGCCGGGGTGGCCGTGGCCTGGAGCACCGTCGCCGGCACCGAGGTGCTGGCCGTGGCCACCCACCTCAACCACATAGCGTCCAACCACGCCGTCCGCCAGCGCCAGCTCGACCGCCTGCGCTGGTGGCTGAGCGGGGTGTGGCCCGACGGCCCCGTGGTACTGGGAGGTGACCTGAACCTCACCCCCCACAGCCCTGAGTACGGGCTGGCCATCAGCCCCCACTGGGTCGACCTGTGGGCCCGCACGAGGCCCGATCATCCCGGCTCCACCATGGACCCGGCCAACCCCAACTTCCGCGACACCGAGTGGATGGACGACCGCAACGGACCCGGCCATCCGCCCGGCGTCCGCTTCGACTACCTGCTGGCCCGGCACCGGGCGCCGGCCCGCCCCGGCGATCCGGGGCTGACGGTGGCCGCCATCGAGTTGATCGGCGGCGCCGACCACGGCTGGCCCAGCGACCACCTCGGCCTGTGCGCCGACCTCGAGCCCACGCCCGACCCGGGCTCCGGTACCCCTTCCCTCCCCACCCCCCAAGGAGAACGTCATGCCTGATCGTGCAGCACTGGTGACCGGCGGCGGCCGCGGAATCGGACGGGCCATCGCCCTGGGCCTGGCCGCCGACGGCATCGACGTGGCCGTCACCTACCGGCGCGACGCCGAGGCGGCGGCCGAGACGGTGGCCGCCATCGAGGCCCTGGGCCGGGCCGGCCACGCCATCCAGGCCGACGTGAGCGCGCCCGACGACAACGTGCGGGCGGTGGCCGAGGTCATCGACCGTTTCGGGGGCTTCCAGGTGCTGATCGCCAACGCCGGCATCGCCAGCGGGGGGCGATCGGTGGTGAACACCGAGCCCAAGGAGCTGCTGCGGGTGGTGTCGACCCACGCCCTGGGCGCCCACCACCTGTTCTCGGTGGCCGTCCCCCACCTCCGCACCCACGAACGGGCCGACATCGTGGCCATCTCCTCGGCGGCCACGCTGTCCAACAACGCCAACGGCGCCCCCTACAACATGGGCAAGGCGGCGCTCGAAGCGCTGGCCTTCACCCTGGCCAAGGAGGAGCGCGACAACGGCATCAGGGTCAACATCGTGGCGCCCGGCCTGGTGGAGACGGAGATGGGCCGCCGCCTGGTGAAGGGGGCGGCCGGGATCGACGACATCACCACCCTGAACGCCATCATGCCCTTCGGCCGGGTGTGCCAGCCGGAAGACATCGCCGCCGCCGTCCGGTTCTTCGTGTCCGACGGTGCCGCCTATGTGACCGGGGAGAAGCTCAACGTGTGGGGAGGCGGCCAAACCTGGCGTTAGCCGGCTCGCCGCACGTCGAGCTCTTCCTCGACAGGGGCCTCAGATGGCGTCTACGCCCATCTCGCCGGTACGGATGCGCACCAGCGCGTCCACCGACACCACCCAGATCTTGCCGTCGCCGATGTGGCCGGTCTGGGCCGCGCCCCGGATGGCCTCGGCCACCTTGGTCGAGTCGAAATCATCGATGATGATCTCGAGCTTGATCTTGGGCACGAAATCGACCCGGTACTCGGCACCGCGATAGGTCTCGGTGTGCCCGCCCTGACGGCCGAACCCCTTCACCTCGGTCACGGTCATGCCCTGTACGCCGATGCCCCGGAGGGCGTCCTTCACGCCGTCGAGCATGTGGGGTTTGATAATTGCTGTCACGAGTTGCATCGCTTAGCTCCTCTCTCGGTGACCGAAGCTAGGGCTGGCCCGTTTCGCCCGCGTTCGCGGCCGATTACGCCTAGTTGACCCGTATCTGTCGGACTTCTGAACTTTTGGGCTCGCCACCCGGTACCTGGCACCCGGTGCTCAATACTCGGTGCTGGACACCTGGGCGCACATCACGTACCCCCGCTTACGAATGGTCCGGATCGTGAGGCCCAGCGGCTCGATACGGCGGCGGAGCCGGAGCACGTGGACGTCGAGCACGTTCCGATTCGGCTCCTCCCCCGGCCAGCCGTGGCGGAGCAGGACCTCGCGTCCCACCACCTTGTCGAAGCGCAACAACAGCACCTCGGTCAGCCTGGCCTCGATGGGGGGCAGGGCGGCCCAGCCGGCCCCGGAGCGCAGCACGCCGTCGCCGTCGAGCTCGGGCCGGGTGCTCACCCGGCGCACCAGGGTCTCCATCCTGGCCTGGAGGTCCCGGTCGTCGACGGGGAGACGGATCCAATCCTCCATCGGGTCGACGGTCACCGGTGCCGGTGTTCCCCCTTCGACCAACAGGATGCGGGGCTGCCCGCGATCACGGAGCTCGGCCCGACGGTGCTCCTCAGCTGGCCACCGCACGAGTTCGACTGCCATGACCGGACACTACGGCAAATCTGTTTCGCCTCTGTTTCGTCGTCATAAACGCTGGGCAGTTCGCTACGCCCGACGTGGGTAGTGTCGGATGAAGGCACTGACACCCGAGCAGGAGGGACACCATGACCGAGATCAGGGACACGTGGCGGGATGTGGCGGCGAAGGCCGAGGCCATCGGCCTCAAGCTCCGGCTCCACCTGGAGCAGGAGGATCAGGCCGGAAGCGGTGCACCCGCTGGTGAGCCGGCCAGCGGCACCCGGGCCGCCATCGACGAGCTGGGAGCCAAGCTGAAGGACGCCATCGAGGCCTTCGGGGCGGCGGCCAAGGACCCGGCCGTCCGCTCCGACGTGGCCGACATGGGGTCGCTGCTGAAGGACGCCCTGATCACCACGTTCAGCGCCGTGGGCAACGACGTGAGCGAGGCGGCCCGGGGCGTGGGCGACGTGATGCGCAAAGGTGGTGGCACCACCCCGCCGCCTCCGGAACCACCCGCCGACGACACGGCCGGCTGAGCCTGGATCGTCAGCCGATCAGCTCCAGCAGGACTTACTGGCCTTCCAGGGGTTGGTGCCGGACCGGAGGTAGGCGCCGAGCGCCGCCTCGTCCTGCTGGGCCGGGGTGGCGTCCTTGGCCGACTTCACGCCGTACTTGGTGGCGAACCCGTAGGAGGCCCAGCTCGAGGCCAGGAACTGGTAGGCACCGGCCGCTCCCGACGAGGAGTTGACGGCCTTGTAGTTGTCGTGGGACTCACAGTGCCGGATCGACACCATCACCGCCGGGATCCACACACCGTGGCCGGCGTCGACGTACCCGTCGGGGTGGGTCTCGGCCGGTGGCGGCGTGGTGGCCGTGGGATCGGTGGGGGCCGCCGGATCGGTGGAAGCCGTTGGATCGACCGGCGCCGTCGGGTCGGTGGGGTTCACCGTGGTGGGCGGCGCCTCCGTGGTGGGCGGCTTGGTGGTCGTCGGCTTCTTGGTGGTGGGCGGCCTGGTGGTGGCCGGAGCCGTGGTGGTGGGGGCCGCCTCGGTGACCGGCGGGGTCGACATCTCGGTGGCCGTGGGAGCGGCCGGGGCGAGGGTGGTCTCCTCGTCGACCTGGGAGGCCACGGCGCTGGCCGGCGTCTCGTGACCGACACCCATGCCGGCCACCGCCCCCCGAGCCAGCTCGTTGAGACGCAGATCGTCGCGTTCGCCGCCGATGGCGGCCTGATCGCCGTTACCGGCGTCTACCGACGAGCCCTGGTCTCCGTCGGACCGCTGGGCGACCACGAAGCCGAGGATGAGGAGGCCCATCATCGACGCCAGCAGCGCTCCTCGCGCAGGCCGCGCTGAACTGGAGAGCTTTCGCACGGGTGTTCGCACTCGGTATCACTCCCTTGTCTCCACCGGTCCGCCACCGGCGCCAACAATGTCGGGTGGATCATCTGATCCGACCTTCTGGTGTGTGTCGGGGGTTGACCTTAGCCACGTTACGGAACCATTACGCAACGTCGAGTGACCAAAGTCACATATGGCGTCTGACCCGCCGACGGGAAACCACGGCGCAGGAGAGCGCAGTTTGCCGTGGTCACCGGCTGATGAATGGCCGGATACGGCCGGCCACCTCGTCACTCCGATGAAACGTGTTCTAGCGCAGCCGACAGCGGCACGGTGGGATGATCCGACCAACGGGCCATGACGAGCACCGCCGGTGTAGTACTACTGGGCACGAGGAGCCGACGATGACCACCACCGCCCGGTACCAGCGATGAGAGCAGCAACCGATCGCCGCCCGGCCTGGCTGCTGGGCGAGCTGCGGGCGCCGGCCGAGCTGGGCCTCTTCCTCGGCGCCTTTCCCCTGCTCCACGCCGCCCCCCGGGGGCCCTCTCGGCCGGTGCTGGTGCTGCCCGGCTTCGTGGCCGGGGACAGTTCCACGCTCCCCCTCCGGGCCCTGCTGGGCCGCCTCGGGCACCAGCCATTGAGCTGGGGCCTCGGCACCAACCTGGGGCCCACGGCCGACACGGTCAGCGGCCTCGTGCGCCGACTGCACGAGGCGGCCGAGCAGGCCGGCGAGCCCGTGTCCCTGGTCGGCTGGTCGCTGGGTGGCATCTACGCCCGGGCCCTGGCCCAGTGGCACCCCGAGCTGGTGGACCAGGTGATCACGCTGGGCAGCCCGTTCAACATCGGGCACCGTGAGCCCACCTCGCTCGACCCGATGTGGGCCGTGCTGGGCCGTTGGCAGCGGTTCGTGGGCCATCGGGGCGAGCTCGAGCTCGACGAGGTGCCGTGCCCGTCCACCGCGCTGTTCTCCCGTACCGACGGTGTCGTGTCGTGGGAGAGTTGCCGCCAGACGGAACACCCGACGGCCGAGAACATCGAGGTGCGGGGCAGCCACTGCGGGCTCGGGGTCAACGTGGCCGTGGCCTACGCCGTGGCCGACCGGCTCGCCCGGGCCAGCCACGAGTGGCGGTCGTTCCAACCCCCGAGCCTGCTCCGCCCCCTCTATCCCGGCCTCGCCGTCCCCACGGATCCACCGTGCGCCAACTGAGCGGTGTCGACACCAGCTTCCTGGCCTGGGAGAGCCCCACAACCGTTGGCCACGTCACCGGCGTGCTGGTGCTCGACCCCTCGACCTCGCCCGTGCCGTGGACCTTCGAGCACCTGGTGGCCCACCTGCGGTCCCGCCTGGCCAACCTGGAGCCGCTCACTCAGAAGCTGGTGGAGGTGCCGCTGGGGCTCGACCGCCCGTACTGGGTCACCGATCCCCACTTCGACCTGGAGAACCACGTGCACCACGTGGGCGTTCCGGGCGACGGCGGCCGGCAGGCCTTCGCCGAGCTGGTGGCGGCCATCCACGAGCGCCCCCTCGATAGGCGCCGCCCGCTGTGGGAGTGTCACCTGGTCGACGGGCTCACGGCCGACGCCGTGGCCGCCTCCGGCCGCGGTGCTGGGGCAAGCCGGCGGGGCGCCGCCGCCAGGCGCCGCTACCAGGCCGTGATCACCAAGATCCACCACGCCGCCATCGACGGCATCTCGGGCCAGGAGATCCTGGCCGGTCTGGTGGATCTCACACCCGACGTGGCCATCCCCGCCCTCGACGGTTCTGCCCCCGGCTCCGCTGCCGACGCGACCGTGGCGCCGCACCCCGCCCACCTCCCGGTGCCGACCGGGGCCGAGGTGCTGGGCCGGGCCACCCTGTCGATGCTGACGTCGCCGGCCCGCATGGCCCGGGCGGCGGGCACGCTGGCCCGGGCGCTGCCCGTGCTGGGCCCGGCGTTCGGGCGTCAGGGCCCCGGAGCCCGGGGCGACGAGTCGGCCCGCGACCTCCTGCGCCGGTTCGGGGCCGCCCCGGCCACCCCGTTCAACGCCGCCATCGGCCCCCATCGGCGCTGGGCCTACGTGGCGGTGCCCCTCGACGAGGTGAAAGCGGTGAAGAACGCCGCCGGCTGCACCGTGAACGACGTGGTGCTGGCGGTGGTGGCCGGCGTGCTCCGCCGCTGGCTGCACGACCGCAACGCCCTCCCCGACCGGCCGCTGGTGGCGATGGTGCCGCTGTCGGTCCGCCAAGGCGCCGACCAGGGCGCGCTGGGGAACTTCATCTCCCCCGCCGTCACCACCCTGGCCACCCACGTGGAGAACCCGGCCGAGCGACTGGCCGCCATCAGCCAGGGCATGACCACGGCCAAGCGGCACCACGCCGCCCTACCCGCCTCCATGCTCACCGACCTCACCCAGGTGGCGCCGCCGGCGGTGGCGGCGCTGGCCGCCCGCCTCGTCGCCTCCACCCGGTTGGCCGACCGCGTCACCCTCCCGTTCAACGTGGTGGTGTCGAACGTGCCCGGCCCGCCGATCCCGCTGTACCTGGCCGGGGCCCTGATCCTGGGGCACTACCCGGTCTCGGCCATCGTCGACGGCGTGGGCCTCAACATCACCGTGGTATCCACCAACGGCATGCTCGACTTCGGCTTCGTGGCCGACCGTGACCTCGTGCCCGACCTGTGGGCGATGGCCGACCTGGTGGCCCCTGCGCTCGACGAGCTGTGGGCCGCCGTCAGTGACGGGGCAGCGCCACGAAGTTGAAGGCCTCGAAGGGAAAGATCATCGCCTGCTCCAGGCGCTCGAGGGTGAGCGGCGGGTCGCCGGCATGCCACCCCCGCAGGGAGAACAGGTCGTAGCCGGCACCGTCGACCAGGTGGTCGTGGATGTCGGCGGCGGTGAGCCCGAAGTTGTCGAGCGTCTCCCTGCTCGCCTCGAACAGCACGAACGGGCGATCCTTGGCCAGGATGCGCTCGGCTCCCTCGAGAACCAGGAGCTCGGCCCCGATGGCGTCGATCTTGAGGTAGCCGACGGCGACATCGTCGGGGATGACGTCGTCGAGCCGGCGCACCGGCACCGTGATGGCCTCCGTGGGGCCGTGATCCTCGCTGGGGCGCCGCAGCGCCGACAGGGCGCTCGACCCCGTGTTGAGGTGGAAGGTCTCGGTGGCGTCGTGATCGGCCAGGGCCATCTCGTGCACCGTCACCGACGGGAACTTCCGGCGCAGCCATGCCGCCTTGTACGGCACGGGCTCGAAGGCCTGGTGGCGGCCCTGGGGGGCCAGCTTCACCATGCGGTGGAGCATCACGCCCAGGTGGGCGCCGACGTCGACGCAGGTGGTGTCGGGCCTGATCACCTCGGCCATCAGCTCGTACGTGCGTCGGGTCTCGGCCAGCACGTCGGCCATACCCGGCTCGTTGCGGATGGTCCGGGCGTTCTTCAGGCCCCGGGCCTTCTCGGCCACCGCCTGGAGGGGCGTGCCCACCATGGCCGACGCCAGACGCTCGTACCGGCGGCTCATCTACGAAGGGCTCCGGTTCACGGACACCACGTCACAGGTGTAGGTGCCCTCGTCGGTGACGGTGGTGAACACGTCGCCCGGAGCGTTCTCGCCGGGCCGGACAGCCTCGATCGAGGCGTAGCCCGTGCCCCGCCGGATGCCCTTGTCGTCGAGGAACGACACGGTGACGGTGTAATCGCTGTTGGCCGAGGCGCTGTTGGTGACCGAGAGGCTGGCCGACACGTCGCCCAGGATGTCGGGCTCACCCACGGTGCAGGCGCTCACGTCGCCCACCAGGCTGGCGTCGGTTGTGGTCTCGGTGCGCTGGGCCTGGACCACCTGGCAGGTGGAGCCCTTGTCCTCGAAGATGTAGGTCTTCTCCACCACGTGCTCGTTGGGCCGCACGGCCTCGATGAAGGCCGTGGTGTCCGCCACCCGCTGGCCCGGCGTGTCTTCCATCACCACGGTGAGGAAGTAGTCGACCACCTTCGAGCTGCGGTTGGTGAGGTCGATCTCCACCTTCTCGTCGTCGACGCGGGTGCAGCTGGCGACGTCGGCCAGGCCGTCCTCGCCGAAGAAGAACCCGCCCCCGTCCGTCACCGAGGTGCCGGGCGCGATCAGGCTGGTCTGGGTGCTGCCGCTGGCCGCGGTGCTGGCGGTGGCGCCGCCGGCGCTGGTGGTGGGGGTGGTGGCCGTGTCGTCGCCGTTGGCGGCGATGGCCACGGCCACACCGCAGCCGGCGAACAGCACGATGGCCACGCCCAGGGCGATCCACAACCCGGTGCGCGACGTCTTGCGAGGGGGGCCGCCAACGGGCACGGGGCCGGGGCCACCACCCTGGAAGCCGAGGGGGGCCGGGCCGCCCTGCGGGTAGCCGGGGGCACCGTAGGGGTTGGCCTGGGGGGCGCCGAAGGGCCCGGTGGGGCCGGGCGGGGGGCCGGCCGGCCCGGGGGCGTAGCCGGGCCCCGGAGCCGGGGCCGGAGCCCCGTAGGGGTTGTTGACCGCCATCGTCATGGCTTCGGACCCGCTGGGCGAGGCGAACGGCGCCGGCTGTGGCGCCGGATCCGCCGGGCGGGACTCTGGGGGGTACCACCGTCCGTCACTGGCCTGCCAGTAGCCTGGCGGTGGGAACCCCGGTTGCACGTTCCCGTACGGGTCGGTCCAGCCGCCGGATGCTGGTGGTGTCTGGCTCATAGGACCGGCATCTTACACCTGACAGGGAGGTGCTCGTGCCCCGATGGGTGGCCCTGATGCGAGGTGTCAACATCGGCCGCCGCCGGCTGTCGATGGTCGACCTGCGACGGGCGCTGGAGGCGGCGGGCTGCGCCGATGTGGCCACCTATCTCCAGAGCGGCAACGCCGTGGCGACCGTCCCCCCGGCGGCGGGAACCACGCCCGACGCCGTGTCGGCCTGGCTGGAGGCAGCGATCGGGGCCGCCGCCGGCTTCGAGGTACCGGTGGTGGTGCGCACCGGAGCGGAGCTGGCAGCGGTGGTGGCCGCCAATCCGTACGCCGGGGCCGGGGGCACCGCCCTCCACGTGATCTTCTACCGACCCGGGTCCGACCCCGGCCCGGTGGCCGACCAGGTCGTGGCCCGGATCGACGCCGCCGTCTTCGCTCCCGAGGGCTGCACCCCCCGGGGCGACGATCTGTACCTGCACCTGCCCGGCGGCATGGGGCGCTCGGCCCTGGCCAAGGCGGTGGACGGCGCCGCCCGGCGCAAGCCGGCGCTGATGGGCACCGCCCGCAACTGGAACACGGTGACGGAGCTGGCCGCGCTGGCCGCCGGCTGAACGGCCGGGGCGGCGGCCGCGCTGGCCGCCGGTGGGGAGCCGCAGCACAATGGGAGCCACGGTGGCAATGGAAGGGGTCGTCACCATGATCGACAGGTTCATCATCGACGACCGGGAGACACCCCGGTTCCGCGTCCACCGTTCCTCGATGGTGGACCCCGAGGTGCTGGCCCGGGAGCGGGCCGCCATCTTCGACACGTGCTGGCTGTACGTGGGCCACGAGAGCGAGGTGGCATCCCCCCACGACTTCCGCACCCGTCGGGTGGGTGGGCGTCCGGTGATCATGACCCGCGACGCCGGCGGCCAGGTGGGGGTGTTCGTCAACTCGTGCCCCCACCGGGGCATGGCGGTGGAGACCCGGAGCGAGGGCAACGGCCGGTTCCTCAAGTGCTTCTACCACGGTTGGAGCTTCGACACCGCCGGCAACCTCGTGGCCATGCCCGACGACGAGGCCTACGGGCCCAACTTCGACCGCCAGAACATGTGCCTGCCCCGCCCGCCCCGCGTGGAGTCCTACCGGGGGTTCGTGTTCTGCAACTGGAGCCCCACCGGCCCCGACCTGGCCACCTACCTGGGCCACTCCCGCACCATGATCGACCTCGTAGCCGACCAGAGCGAGGAGGGCATGTCGGTGATCGGCGGCACCCACCTCTACTCGATGCGGGCCAACTGGAAGCTGCTGGTGGAGAACAGCTTCGACGCCTACCACGCCATGACCACCCACCAGCGCTACATCGAGATGATCAAGGCGTCGGGTCGGGACTTCTCCCGGCGCCAGCAGGGCCCGGCGGCGGCCGGGGTGGCCCGCCGGGGCCCGCTCGACCTGGGCAACGGGCACGCCGTCACCGGCTCGGTCGACACCAGCGGGGGCGATGTGATGGGCGCCCTGGGCCGGGCCTTCCCCGACGACGAGACCCGGGCCCGGCACAAGGCCCGGCGGACCCGGCTGATCGAGCTGTACGGGGAGGAGTGGACGAACCGCATGCTGGGCGGACGTAACCACCTGATCTTCCCCAACCTGTTCATCATCGACCTGGTGATGGGGTGCACGATCCGCACGTTCTATCCCGACGAGCCCGACTACATGGAGATCACGGCCTGGCAGCTCGTGCCCAACGGCGAGGACGACCGGCTGCGCCAGCTCCGGATGGGCAACTTCCTCACGTTCTGGGGGCCGGCCGGGTTGGCCACCCCCGACGACGTGGAGGCGCTGGAGCGGTGCCAGAAGGGCTTCGCCGCCCACCAGGCGGCCCCCTGGAACGACCTGTCGCGGGGGATGAACGGCAACCCGATCAACTCCGAGGCCCAGATGCGGGTGTTCTGGCGACGGTGGAACGAGCTGATGACGGGCGAGGCGCTGCCGCCCGAGCCAGGGGTGCTCTTCGACCCCGACCGTGACGGCCGGCGGATCGCCGGGCTGGCGGCCCGATGAGTCGGCCAGGGCCCGACGCCGGGGCCCCGGGGCCGGAGATGGCGCCGGAGACGGTGCTGGGAGCCACGGTGGGGCGCCCGTCGCCCGAGCTGCGGGCGGCGGTGGAGGAGTTCCTGTACCACGAGGCCGACCTGCTCGATTCGTGGCGTCTCGACGAGTGGCTGGCACTGTTCACCGAGGAGTGCAGCTACCTGATCCCGGCCACCGACCGGCCCGACGGCGACCCCTTCCGAGACCTGTTCCTGGTCCAGGACGACCGCTTCCTCCTGGAGCAGCGGGTGGAGTCGTTGATGACGAAGACGGCGTGGGCCGAGTCGCCCCATTCCACCACCCGCCGGCTGATCGGCAACGTGCGGGCCACCAACGCCGGCGACGGGGCGGTGGCGGTGCAGGCCAACTTCATCGTGACCCGGGCCCGCCAGGCCACGGTGGACACCTACCCCGGGCGGTACGAGATGCTGCTGGAGGCCGGTGGCCCGGCCGGGTTCCGGATCCGGATGCGCAAGGCCGTGCTGGCGCTCGAGGAGCTGCGGCCCCACGGCCGCATCAGCATCATCCTGTGATCGATCGGACCGACGGGCTGGCCGGCCTGCGGGTGGTGGAGCTGGCCGGCTCGCCCGCCGGCGCCTACTGCAGCCACCTGTTCTCCCTGGTGGGAGCGCAGGTGACGGTGATCTCGGGGGCCGACCGGGCCGGTCCCGTCGACGCCTGGGAGTGGTGGCTGCACCACGGCGCCCGCCGAGCGGTCAGCGACGAGCCGGAGCGGGCGGCGGCCCAGCTGGCACCCGACGTGGTGATCGTCAGCTCCGCTCCCGGCCCCCTGCCCCCGGCCGACCCCGCTACCGTCTGCTGGGGGCCGGAGGTGGTGCGTGTGGAGCTATCCCCCTTCGGCTCGAACGGGCCCTACGCCGGGTGGCGGTCGACCGACCTCACCGACGTCGCCATCAGCGGGCACGCCCTGCTCAACGGGAGCCCGGAGCGGGAGCCGCTGCAGGGTCCGCCCCACCAGCCGGCCTTCGCCGCCGGGGTGTTCGGCTTCATCGGGGCGATGGCCGCCCTGTGGGCGCGGCCGACGGTGGGCGGCGGGCAACGGGTGGAGGTGGCCCACCACGAGGTGATGGCCGCCCTCCACCAGTTCACCCTGCTCCGCTACACCCACAACGGTGACGTGCTGCGCCGGCTGGGCAACCGCTACGCCGGGCCCGGCCAGCCGATCGGGTGGTACGACTGCCTCGACGGGGCGGTGAGCCTGGTGGTCCCCCGGGACGACCAGCTGGAACGGCTGCTGGCCGTGACCGACCTCCTGCCCCTGCTGGCCGAGCCCGGCATCGGCTCGACCTACGACCTCATGCACCACCCCACCCTGCTCGACGCCCACCTGCGGCCGTGGCTGGCGGCCCGGCCGGTGGCCGAGGTGGTGGAGCGGCTGCAGGAGGTGCGGGTGCCGGCCAGCCCGGTCAACCGCCCACTCGACCTCCTGACCGATCGCCAGCTCGTCGCCCGCCGCTACTGGCATCCGGCGCGGATTCCGGGGACCAGCACCGGCAGAACTGACGTCCCCGATCCCCGGAACCGGGAGCCGGTACTGCTGCCGGGGCCCCCGTTCCGCCTGACGTGGCGGGGGCCGGCACCGGCGTCGCCTCCCACGCCGGCGGCGGCACCGGCGCCGACCCCCACGACTGCGGCGACCGGGCTGGGCGACGGGCCGCTGGTCGGGGTGCGGGTGCTCGACCTGAGCCGGGTGTGGGCCGGCCCGCTGGCAGCCCGGATCCTGGCCGACCTGGGAGCCGACGTGATCCGGGTGGAGGCCCCATGGGGACGGGGGCCGGCCGGTGTCGACACCTCGTCGGTCATGGCCACCCGCTACTACCCCGACAACGAGCCCGGCGAGCGGCACTGGAACCGGATCGGGTTCGAGAACAAGTACGCCCTCAACAAGCGGTCGGTGGCGATCGACCTCACCCATCCCGAGGCCAGGGCGGCGCTGGAGACCATGATCGCCGGGGCCGACGTGCTGATCGAGAACTACAGCCCCCGGGTGATGCCCCAGCTGGGGCTGGGCGAGGATCGCCTCCAGGAGCTGAACCCGGCACTGATCTACGTGACCATGCCGGGGTACGGCCGCACCGGGCCCGACGCCGACCGGGTGGCCTACGGCCCGATGATCGACGGCCACGCCGGCTTGTCGAGCCTGATGGGCTACGAGGGGTCGGCCGGCTGGAAGGGCGGCGTGGCCTGGCCCGATCCCGTGGCCGGTATCCACGCCGCGGCGGCCACCGTGGCCGCCCTGATGGCCCGGCGGGCCGACCCCGGGCGGCGGGGACTGACGGTGGAGCTGTCGCAGTTGGAGACGACCGTGCACATGGTGGGCGACGCCGTGGTGGCGGCCCAACGGGCCGGGCGGAACCCGGCGCCGCCGGGCAACCGGCATCCCTGCTTCGTTCCCCAGGGGGTCTACCGGACGGCGGGCGACGACCGCTGGCTGGCCCTGTCGGTCACCGACGACGGGGCGTGGGCCGCGCTGTGCCGGGAGGCCGACCTCCCGGCGGAGCTGGCGGCCCTCGGCCGGCCGGCGCGGCAGGCCCGGGAGGCCGAGATCGACGGGCTGGTGGCGGCGTGGGCCGCCCCGCTCGATGCGGCCGAGGCGGCGGCCCGGCTCCAGGCGGTCGGGGTGGCGGCCGCTCCGGTGGCCGACGCCCCGCAGGTGCTGGCCGATCCCCACCTGGCGGCCCGGGGCTTCTTCGTGCCGGTGGAGCATCCCGAGGCCGGCACCCATCCGTGGCCCCGGCTGCCCGTGGTGCTGTCGGCCACCCCGGCCACCGTCCGCCGCCCCGCTCCCCTGCTGGGCCAGCACAACCACGAGGTCCTCACCACCCTGGCCGGCCTCGACAGGCCCACCCTGGCCCGGCTCGAAGCGGAAGGGGCAGTGGCCGAGAGGCCACCTGACTGACAGCCGAGAGGCCACCGGCGCTGTACTGAGGGTGGCCGGCCCGCTCGCGCCGCCCCGGGGTTTCCGGGGGCGGGGCGGGCGGTAGGGTCGCGGCGTGAGCGAACGCGACGACATCCTCGAGACCCTGGCCGTCCACCGCCGGTTCCTCCTGCACACGGTGCAGGGCATCACCGACGCCCAGGCCCGCCAACGCACCACGGTGAGCGAGCTGACCCTGGGTGGGATCGTGAAGCACGTGGCCGTCACCGAGCAGCAGTGGGCCCGGTTCATCGTCGAGGGCACGGTGGCGCTGGCCACCACCGACTCCAGCTACGCCGAGCACGCCGCCAGCTTCGTGCTGGGCGAGGGAGAGACGCTGGCCGACGTGGTGGCAGGGTACGAGGCGATCGCCAACCACACCGACGACCTGGTGCGCAGCCTGCCCGACCTCGACCTGGCCCACGCCCTGCCCGAGGCCCCGTGGTTCCCGCCGGGGGCCACCCGGTCGGCACGCCGGGTGTTCCTCCACGTGGTGGCGGAGACGGCCCAGCACGCCGGCCACGCCGACATCGTGCGGGAAGCCCTCGACGGCCAGAAGACCATGGGGTGACGCTCAACTGAGCGACACCGGCGCTCCGATCGTGTATCGTCGCGCTGCAGTTTGGGGCAGCCGTAGGACAGGGATCGGAGCCTGCATGCCCCATCGACGAGCCCCCGTGGCGGGCCGAGCCGAGCGCTGGGACGAAGACGCCTACGGCTACGGCTACGGACGCCAGGATCTGCCTCGGCAGTGGGACGGTAGCGAGCGCTGGGACGACGACGAGCAGGCGGCGGCGTGGGCCGCCCACGACGAGTGGCGACAACCGGCAGCGGCGGCCGCGCACCGGGAGGCGGCACCTCGGCCGCCGGCCGCCACGGCGGCCACCCCCCGGCGTGACCTGGGCGAGGACCTACGGGGGGCCCGGGAATGGGTGATGCGGGCCAGCGGCCTGGCCGAGGCGACACCAGGTGTCGATCGGGCCGCCCGCCTGCTCGAGTGCGGGCTGGCCCTGATCTTCTACTGGTTCGGCTTCCTGAAGCTGTTCCCCCATGTCAGCCCGGCCGAGGAGTTGGGCGGTCGCACGGTGCAGGCCCTCACCCTGCACCTGCTCCCGTTCCGATTGGGGGTGACCCTCCTCGGGTTGCTGGAGATCGGGCTGGCCATCGGGCTGTACCTGATCCCCCGCTACACCTGGGTGCTGTGGCTCGTCCTGGCCCACCTGGTCGGCACGTTCGCCCCGTTCGTTCTGTTCCCGGGGATGACCCTGGGCAGCGTGCCCGGCAGCCTCACTCTGGTCGGCCAGTACATCGTGAAGAACGTCGTGCTTCTGGCCGCCGTGTGGTTTCTCATCCAGCACCACAGCACGCTCGGCCTCAAGTTGCGTCGTCGCTGATCGCCGGCCGGGCCGCCTACTCTGGAGATGAAACCGCCCGACCGCCGAGGAGGCTGCCCACCGTGACCACGCTGCCCGATCGCCCCAACACCGCGCTGCTCGTGGTCGACATGCAGGAGGGGGTGGTGGACGGAGCCTGGGAGGTGGACCGGGTGGTGGCCAACATCCGGTCGCTGGTGGACCGGGCGCGGGCCGGCCAAGTGCCGGTGGTGTGGGTCCAGCACAGCGACGAGGGGTTGCCCGAGGGGTCCGACGGTTGGCGTTACATCACCGACCTGACTCCGGGCGAGGGCGAGCCGTTGATCCACAAGCACCACGGCGACTCGTTCGAGGCCACCGACCTGGAGGCGGTGCTGGCCGAGCGAGGGGTGGGCCACCTGGTCGTCACCGGCGCCCAGACCGATGCCTGCATCCGCTCCACCCTTCACGGGGCGCTGGTGCGAGGCTACGACGCCACCCTGGTGTCGGACGCCCACACCACAGAGGACCTGCGGCAGTGGGGCGCGCCGATCGCACCGGCCGACGCCATCGCCTACACCAACCTCTACTGGAGCTGGTCATCGGCTCCGGGGCGCCAGGGCGGCACCGTCACCGCCGCCGAGGTCGACTTCTCCCCCGCCGGTTGAGCCCGGTCGGTCAGCCGACCTGCACGACAGCGGCCGCCTCGAGATCGCCGGTCTCGAGGCCGTTCGTCGTCGCCGACCCGGTGGGCGGCGGTGGGACGAGTGGGCCCCGGCGCACGGCCTGCCAGTGGGTGACGCCCAGGGCGAGCAACGAGATGGCGGCGCCGGTTACGGCGTCGACGATGAAGTGGTTGCCGGTGATGACCACCGCCGCCGTCATCACCAGGGGCGGGGCCACCATCAACGGCCGGACCCACCGCCGACGGGTGCCCAGGGCCAGCACGGCGCAGGCCAGCGCCACCCATCCGACATGGAAGCTGGGAAGGGCGGCGAACTTGTTGATGAAGAACGAGGGGTGACCGATCAGGCTGCCCGGGCTGGCGTCCACCGTGTCGACGAACCCGTCGAGGAAGCGGGGCGGGGCCGCCGGGAACAGGGCGAAGATCACCAGGCCGATGCCGCCCGACAGCATGATGGCGTTCCGGTAGGTGCGGTAGAGGTGGCGCCGCCGGGCCCAGGTGAAGATCAGGACCCCGAACACCGTGGGCCAGTAGCTCCACACGTAGATGGTGTTGAACACCTCCACCAGCGACGGGTGGTCCAGCACCATCTGCTGCATGCGCTGCTCCAGGCCGCCCAGCCCGAGGGCGTGCTCCAGGTTGAGCAGATGACGGGCGTTGGACATGGCGGTGGTGGCGGAATCGCCTACGGCGGCCCGCACGCCCAGATAGGCGCCGAACGACAGCGCGACCAGGATCACCTGGCTCCATAGCGCTCCGGTGGGGGTGGACGACCAGCCCCGGGGCGCAACGCTCAGTTGGTGCTGCTGCCTGGACATGACTCTGGTTCCTGTGGGTGGCTGGCCATCGTAACCCCTCGCGATCGGCCGGGTGAATGGGTTTCGCTCGGGACCCGTCTGGGTCCGGCGGCCCTTGCGCAGCACCGCTCGTCCGTGAACCGCCTCACCCTCGCAGCTCCCGGGCGGTCGTCACCGCACCACGCACAGTAGTTGATCGTTCTACGTCGCGCCGGACGGGCCGATATCAGAGCGCGCATCGCAGTTCCCATACCCGTCCGAGGGGCGGGTATCACCGAAATTTCACATATCGATCAGTACGATCGGCCCATGTCGATCCCGCCGCCTCCCCCCGATTCGACGCGCCCGTCAGTGGGCCTGGAGCACGATCGGTCCGCCCCGACGGCGGGCGCCGTGATGACCGGCCCCGCTCCCCTTCCTCCGCCGCTCAGCTCCCCGGCCGCGCCTTCCGGTCGCCCTGGCGGCCCGGCGCTGCAAGCGGCCCCCGTGATCCCGGCGGCGGCCCGGGCCTACGGGAACCCGCCCCGTGACGACGTTCCCCCCTTCGTGTTCGACGGCGGAGCGGCGACCTTCCTCGGGATCTGGATCCTGTGCATCCTGGTGACCGTGTGCACCCTGGGCCTCTGCTTCCCGTTCGCCGTGGTGCTGAAGGAGCGGTGGCGGGCACACCACACCGTGATCGAGGGGCGGCGCCTCGTGTTCACCGGCTCGGCGGTCGGGCTGTTCTTCCGTTGGCTGGTGTGGGAGCTGCTGATCGTGGTGACGCTCGGCGTCTACTCGCTGTGGGTGGTGCCCCGCATGACCCGCTGGCGGGTGGAGAACCAGGGTTTCGAACGAGCCTGATCACCGTTCGGTAGCACCTACCGTTCGATCAGCGGTCGACCGCCAGGCGGGCGGCGCTGGCCAGCGCCTCCAGGGCCTCGGGGTCGTGAGGGTCATGCAGTGCGATCACGAGCTGGTCGGCCCCGGCCGCCGCCAGCTGGGCGATGCGGACGGCGGTATCGGCCGGGGTCCCCACCAGGGCCCGGCCCAGCACGGGATCGAGGTCTTCGTCGGGTCGGTCGGACCGCACCCGGGCCAGCAGACGGTCGACCGATGCCGGGGTGGCGGCGACGAACCCGTCGACCTCCAGGGAGCAGGAGATCGGGCGGCCGGCGGCCAGCCGCTCCATCGTCCGGCAGCGGTCGGCCAGCTCGTCGGGCATGGCGAACGAGGTTTCCCAGCAGTGGGCCCGGGCTGCGGCCAGGGCCATGGCCCGGGAACCGCTGGCGGCGATCGTGACCGGAATCGGCGGTGCCATGTCCGGTTGGGCGTCCGGACGGACGCCTGGATGGTTGTTGCCGGCTTCATCCTCGACGGCGGCGGGGCGACGGGCGCGCGAGCGGTCGAGGGTGTCGAGGGTGTCGAGGAAGACGACGAGATCGTCCAGGCGCCGGTCGTAGCCCGGGTAGTCGACGCCGTGGGGGCCCCACCAGGCGCGGCCGAACCGCTCGGCCGCCCCCACGCCGGTACGCAGGTCGAGCCGGCCGCCGGACAGGGCGCTCACGGTGTGGGCCTGGTGCGCCAGCAGGGCGGGGTGACGCCAGGTGGGCAGGGCATTGGCTATCACCGGGCCCAACCGGATTTGGCTGGTGGTGCGAGCCAGGGCGGCGAGCACGGTCCAGCACTCGAGGTTGAGGCCCCCGGGCGGCGACTCGCCGTAGTAGAAGGCGGCGAAGCCGAGCTCCTCGGCCCGGATGGCCGTGGCTACCAGCTGATCGGCGTCGGCCCCCCATACCTCGAGGGCGATGGCGGGCGCAGCGGTCGGCACGGCGACCGACGGTAGCCGCCCGATAGCGCCGCCGCCGAGGTGCGGAGTGGAGGCGGAGTGGGTGTAGGCCGGACAGCTGGGGGGAAGGCGACGGGGGCGGGACGGGGGATGTAGGGCACGTCGACAGCGCGGAGGCAGACAGGGATGAGCACCGGACCGGACCCGTGGGGCACACGCCCCGTCGCCCCGCTGCGGGCCGAGCGAGCGCCGGAGATCGTGGTCGTGCCGCCGGGTCTCTACACCCTGCGGACGATCGTGCTCGGAGCGGCTGCCGTCGTCGGCGCCGTCGGCCTCCTGGTGTTCGTCCAGGCACCCGACGCCCTGCCCGGGCCGGTGGAGGCGGCGGTGAGGTTCCAGCCGGGTGCTGCCATCGATGAGGCCGGCTGCGGACAGGCGTGCCTGGGCCGGGCCGTTGCCGTCCGCGATCTCGACGCCCTACCGATGGTGCTCGACACGGAGGCGCTCGCCGTCGTCACCCGGGCGGTGCCGGAACGGCCGTGGGCGGCGACACCACCGCCCGCCGCGGACCGGCCAGCCGAGGCCGGCGACGGTGAGCGCGGCGGCGACGGCAAGGGCGGCGACACCTCAGGCAAGGACGGCGGCAAGGGAAACAAGGGCGACGGCGAAGACAAGCACAAAGGCGACGGGGACGACTGACGACACCCGTCCTCCGGCACGCTCCACTCGGCTGCAGGCAATCCCACAGCATGGCGCCCCCGACAGGATTCGAACCTGCGACCTCGTCATTAGAAGGGACTTGCTCTATCCAACTGAGCTACAGGGGCGGTGCGATTCTACCGCCCGGTGGGCACGGGGTGCCGCTGAGTTGGGCGGAGCGCCGGTCAGGCCCGGATGACGGCGACCATGTCGGGCAGCAGGCCACCGTCGTCGAGGTACTTGCGCCACTTGGTCACCTCGGCATCGGTGGGCCAACGGTCGAGGGCGGCGTAGTAGCCGAGCATGACCTGGAGCTCGTGCCAGGTGGCGTCCTTCACCCCGAACGAGTCGGCGAAGTTGGCCACTACCGAGGCCCGCGAGCGACCCCCCGCCAGCTGGTCGAGCCAGTACTGGCGCACCGAGGCCGAGGGCGCCTTGCCCCGGGCGTTGCGGTAGATCAGGTCGACGAACTGGCTGTTGTCGAGACCGCCCTTGGCCTTCCAGTCAGCCGAGCCGAGGAGCCCCTCGGCGATCGCCTCGGTCCGGTCGCCCGCCTTGTACCGGGCCTCCCACTGCTTGATCTCGTCGCCACCCGGCCGGCGGTTGAACAGCACCCGGAAGGTGCGCAGCACGGTGCCCGTGGCGTTGCGGCGCTGGGGGGCCATCGTGATGTCGGCGATCAGGTCGTTCTCGTCGCCGAAGCCGACGGCGAACCGATCGGTCCAGGCGAACAGCTCCTTCTGGTTGGGATCACGCTTGAGCAGCATGCGGTACCAGGTCGACACGGTCTTGGCGTGCTTGGCCCGCCCGTCGGGGGTGGAGGCCAGCGACGCCACCGGGCGCACCCGGCCGGCGTCCCGGGCCGCCTTGACGCTGGGCGTGGGGTTGATCACGCCGACACCAGGCTGGTGGATCTCGAAATGGAGGTGGGCCGGAGTGGTCTCGGCGTTGCCCGAGTCACCCAGGTAGCCGATCACGTCGCCCGACTTCACCCGGTCGCCCACCCGCAGCCGGTTGGGCAGGATCCAGCCCTGGGGGTTGGCGCCGTCGTCGGTGCCGGGCGAGTCGTTGTTGAGGTGGAGGTAGACGTAGAACCAGCCCTCGTCGTCCTTGATCGTCACCATGTTGCCGGCCAGGGTGAGGGCGCTGCGCCGGACCGACACGATCGTGCCGTCGACCACCGCCACCAGGGGGGCCAGCTTGGTGCCGAAGATGTCGACGCCTTTGTGGGTGCGGGTGCATCCCGATCGGCAGGCGCCGAAGGTGTCGGTGAAGTTCACCTTGCCCACCACTGGGAACAGGATGGTCCGCACGGTCGGGCCCGGGGCGACGGGAGGTGCCCCACTGGTCGACTCGTCGCTGCCGGCCGGTGCCCCGCTGGACGTCTGGTCGTCGGCCGACTGGGCCCCGGCCGGCGATGCCAGCACCAGCCCGGACAGCACGATGACCAGGGCGAGAGCGGCGATCGCCAACCGGGGCAGGCCGAGGCCTTGGCCCGTACGACTCCGCGGCGTACAGCTCAGGCTCGTCGGCGACTGGTGGGGTGGGATGGCATGCATGGGCGTGACCACACGACTTCAGCCAACCCCGCCGCAGGGTCGACACCCTAGCACCACCAGGTGCCAGGCCCGCCAACAAACTGTCCTGAAAGTCGGGCGCGCAACAGCACGCCCACCGGCTACCATTGCCCTGCCCCGGCTGCGAGGTCGGGGCAAGTACGAGCGCCTCTAGCTCAATTGGCAGAGCAACGGACTCTTAATCCGCAGGTTCTGGGTTCAAGTCCCAGGGGGCGTACGAAAGAAACCCCAGGTAGCGCAGGAGATCCAGCGCCCTGGGGTTTCTGCTTTTTCCGGTCTAGGATGCCCGTTCCGGCACTCCGGGTGTCCTAGACCACGTCCTAGACCGTGTCCTAGACTCGCCGCCATGGGGATCAACTTGGAGCTGTTCGAGTCCAAGGTCGACCGGTCGGGTGATCATCATGTGTGGACAGGGGCGGTCGATCAGAGCGGGACGGGCCAGTTCAAAGTAGACGGTCGTGTCCGCTCCCCCGCTGCGATCGCGTGGGAGCTGGCGAACGGCGAGGTACCAGACGGTCATCGCGTGCAAGCGTGTGCCGAGGAACGCCTCTGCATCCGTGCTGAACACCTCCGGCTGAGGAAGTACGGCGCAACCACGAAGCCCAAACCGCCACGAGCGGACCGCGGGAGCGGCTCCATGCGCGAGGTAGCACCGGGCCGGTGGAAGCTAGCGATCGACGTTGGGCGTGACGAGGCTGGGCGGAGGCGCCGGGTTACCCGCATCGTTCAAGGGAGCAAGTCCAGTGCTGCACGGGCTCTCGCCTCTTTGAGTGTCGAGGTTCAGTCAGGTGAGCGAGTACCTGCTCAGCACGGATCTGCGTTGACCGTGGCTGATCTGGTCGAGTGGTATGTGAGCTTCGCTCGCGACGTTCGAGGGCTCGAACGGACCACCGTGTTCGGGTACCAAGAGGTGTTCGAGGTCTGGCTCAAGCCCCGGATCGGGCATGTGCTTGCGGAGAGGCTGACCCCAGCGCAGATCGACGATGCGTTCGGACACATGCGTGCCGAGGGCAAGTCACACAGTCGGATGAACAATGCACGAGCTGCGCTCAGCGGTGCGTTCAAGTGGGGCCGGCGCCACGACAAGGTCCGAGCCAATCCGATGCGGGGTTTCGAGCTTCCCAAGAGCTCCCACGTACCACGTAAGACGGTGGCCCCAGAGGCCGAGCAACTCCGTTTCCTCCTCAGCGAGGCACAAGCCTTCGACCCAGAGTTCGCTGCGGTCCTGCTTCTGGCCGCCACGACCGGGATGCGCCGTGGCGAACTTTCGGGTCTTCGGCGTGACCAGCTTCGCCTCGCTCGGGGCGAGTTGCTCGTCGCGCGGTCGATCAGCGAGATCAAGGGCGTCCTCGAGGACAAGCCGACGAAGAACAGCCAGACGCGACTCATCAAGCTCGATCAGGCAACCCTTGCCTTCCTGCGGTCACACCTCGCCGCCATGGACGAGCGCGCCGAGATCTGCGGCACGACAGTGCCTGGGGACGGGTTCTTGTTCAGCCTCGATCCGGAGTGCGCCGTTCCCATGCGGCCTGAGCTGATGACGCGGCGCATGCGCAGGATCCGCAAGCACCTCGGGCTCACCAAGGCCGACTTCGATGCGAACATTTTGGCCATGAGGAAGTGGACGAGCACCGAGCTTATGGACGCTGGCTTCAATCCTTCTGCGGTCAGCGGCAGGCAGGGACACACCGTCCAGGTCATGCTCACGAACTATTCCAGTCGTCGCGGCTCCGCCGACCAGGCAGCCGCGGACCACCTCGGTAGGCAGGTGTTCCTGCCCGACTCCCCAGACCGAGCTTGACGCTCAGTTTGCGGGACGCAGACGGGTCTCGCGAATGGCGGTCCTCGTCGCACTCAGTCCGGTCGTCGCGAGGTCCAGAGTCCAGATGCCGTCTCGCCACTCGCTGAATCCAAAGTCCCGGATCATGAGTCGAATCTTGTCTCGCTCCACCTCCGACGAAGTGCTGCCACCAGTCGGGGAGTCCGAGCATGCAGCCATCGCGCAACCCCGGCCGAGGCGCTGCAGCGCCTCCGCCACAAGTAGCGGGCCGAGACCGTTCCTCCGCAGCGCGCTGTCGACTTCGACGCGATCGACGATGACTACCCCGACGAAGCCTTCTATGTCGAGCGACTCGTCCAACTCAGCTCCATCGAACAAGTCGGCGAACGGGGCCGTGTCCGAGCTCATTGCTTCGAGCGCAAGTGCAGGCTCACCGACATCTTCGTGCACGATTAGAAGTCGGCGGCTGCAACCCGCCGTTCGCTCTCCTGGCCGTCGGGCCTCCAAAACAGTTCGGCGCGCCACTGCTCGATCTCGTCGTCGGCCTCGGGCGGTAACACGTAGGCGGACACCCCGAGGGAAACCCTCAGGTCGTAAGCATCCACGACGAAGTCTTCCACGGCAGAAGTCTGCCAGGTGCAGCGTCGAGGCACGCCCAGGCGCCGGCAAAGTCCGGACGGCGGCGGTCGTGCAACACCTGCCGACCACCCTGGGGTGGCCTCAGGCCACCCCAACAACGGCGAGACCTTGCGGTGAGGAGAGTTTGGAGTTCGTCGGAGGCCCGGCACTTGAGGGACTGCGGACACTCCCGAGATCCGACCCGGCCTGGACAGTCCGGCCGATAGCGGCGGTCCGGCGGAAAGCGTCCGCGCTGGCCTCGCAGTGAGCGATACTGCACGCTCGGTATGTGCCTGATTGGATGTTGGTACGCACTCCTACGACAACTCGACTTCCACGGCGCCGAACTGGCCGAACTCGACCGTGACATCGCCATCGAAGCAATCGATGACCAGGACGTGGCTCGGCTGATGACCGTTCCCGGCGTCGATGTCACCGTCGCCATCGCTGTCGTTGCCGCCGTCGGGAACTTCGCCCGTTTCCCAAGCCCGGACAAGTTGGTCGCCTATCTCGGGTTGAACCCCAAGGTCCGCCAGTCCGGCAACGGGCCCGCGGTGCACGGGCGGATCACCAAAGCCGGACCGGCTCAAGCCCGCGGGATGCTCGTGGAAGCGGCGTTCGCCGCGTCGCGGACGCCGGGCCCGTTGCGGGCGTTCTATCGGCGGGTGAAACAACGCCGAGGCTTTCAGGTGGCCACAGTCGCAGTGGCCCGCAAGCTGACCGTGTTGTGCTGGCATCTCGTGACCAAAGGCGAGGACTACGCGTTCGCCCGGCCGAGTCTCACCGCGCACAAGCGCCGCAAGCTCGAGCTCGCCGCCGGCGCCGAATCTAAACGCGGACCCGTCGCCGGCCCCTCCCACGACTACTTCATCAAAGAACTGGGCGACCAAGAGAAAGCGATCGTCGCCCAGGCCGAACGTGCCTATGAAGTCGCCGTTGCCCACTGGCAACCGAAACGCAGCGGCCCGAAACCTTGACAATGTCATCCGTCGTATAGATCACTTTCCGCAAAGCGGGCGGGAACGCGAGGAACGGGATGAACCGGTCCCATGCGTCCCGGAACGCTTTCACCGTTGAGGGGTACTTCTTGCCGAGCGGTGTCTGCTCGAAGGCCTCGAGTTCGATCAGGGCCCCGTCTTCGTTCGCGGCTTGGTAGATCGGCTTCAACGCCGCGGCGACGGCTTTGCGGTCCGTGTAGCTCACGAACCGCATCGACGCCCGGATCAGATGCACCACGCAGGTCTGCACTGTCGCTTCGGGCCAGGTGGCGGCGATCGCATCAGGGAACCCGGTGAGCCCATCACAGCACACGATCAGCACGTCTCGCACGCCCCGGTTGGCGAGCTCAGCACAGACCGACGCCCAGAACTTGGCGCCCTCGTTGGTCTGGACCCAGATCCCCAGGACGTGCTTGATCCCGTCGAAATCGACCCCGACGGCGATGTGGGCGGCCTTGTTGCGGACGTGGCCGCCATCACGGACCTTCACGATGATCGCATCCAGGTAGACAACGGGATAGGCGGATCGAGCGGGCGTTGCTGCCAGGCCAGGACCTCCTCAGCGACCGCGTCGACGACCTTGGAGATCGTCTCATGGGACAACTCGGTCCCGATCGTGGACAACAAATGGTGAGCGATGTCCCGCACCGTCATCCCACCCGCGTACAGAGAGATGATCATCGCGTCGAGCCCGTCGAGGCGGCGCACACCCTTCGGGACCAGCATCGGCGTGTAGGTGCCCTGCCGGTCACGAGGGACAGCCAGTTCGATATCACCGATCTCTGTCGCCACCGTCTTCGGGAAGGTCCCGTTACGGGAGTTCGGGAACATCGACGCGTCGGGATCACCGCTGTCATAACCGACATGATCGGACAGTTCCGCGTCCAGGCCCCGCTCAAGGGACGCCTTTAGCATGCCCTTCAACAGCCCCTCATGCCCCGTGAGCGGCTCACCGGCATCGATCCGGGCGAAGATCTCATCAAGCGCACCGGACTGCTTCAGCGACTCAGCGACCTCCTTCTGTTGCCGTCGACGCATCTCACGATCCAGATCTGCCTTGGTCATAGCCATAGTGTGTTCCCCCTTCAGGGATCAGACCCGGACCCCTTACACAAACCGCTCTTCTCATTTGCGTGGGGAGCGGCGGGTTCGGATGGGGGCGGGTCGGGTGGTGAGTTTGGTCCAGTCGCAGCCGCCGGCGTGGAGTAGAACTCGTAGCCGGTAGTGGTCGAAGCAGCGGTAGCCGTGCCCGGCTCGTTTGACCTTCTTGATGCACAGGTTCAAGCCTTCGGTCGGCCCGTTGGAAGCACCGGTGCGGTGATGGTTCAAGATCTCGGTCCACCACTTGCGCAGGGTCAGCCCGAGGGAGCGGAGTTCGGGCACGTCGTCGTCCAGGCAGGCCCTGATCGTCCGGCCCAACACGATGGTGGCCAGGTTGATGGAGTCGGTGAGGTAGATGTCTCGGACCATCTCCCGGGCCAGCCACCCGCCGAGGACCTCATCGTTGGGGTCACCGAGACGGAGGCCCTCGAGGAGCCGGGTACGGCCCCGCTCGGTCAAGCGTTCGTCTCCGGTGAGCAGGATCTTGCGGATCTTGTAGAGAGGATCGCCCTTGCGGCCACGATGGCCGAGGGTGTCGTTCTGGACCCGGCGGCGGATGGCGTCCAGGCACCGCTGAGCCACCCGCACCACGTGGAACGGGTCGGCCACCTTGCGGGCGTGGTCCAACAACCCGACCATCCCCGATCGGTAGGCGTCGGTCAGGTCAGTGGCCACCACCTTCACCGCCCGCAACCACCCGCCGGGCTGACGCAAGAGCCATCGCCGCAGGTCAGACCCACTACGGCCCTCGATCAGATCGATCACGATCCGACGGTCCAAGTCGATCATCCCCGTGGCATACACGGTGGCGGCCTCCGGAGTGGCCGCCTTGTACGACGTCTCATCGACACCGAGCTGGCGGACGGTCCCGACCCGGGCCGGGTCATCAACCAAGGGTCGGCCGAACTCCTCCACCGCGTCGTGGATCGTGTCCCACGCCACCCCGAACCGGCGGGCCTGCTCAGCCACAGGGCGGGCGTCACGACCAACCATCACCGTCACCTCGACTGCCGCCCGGCGGGTCAACAACACCCGAGCCGCCATCGCCTCATCGGTCTCGGTCCACGTCCTGGCCTCGCAGTCCTCCTGCCGGCACCGCCACCGCCGCTTGCGCCACACCAGGCGCACCGGCCACCCGAAACACTCCAAATCCCGGTAGGTCACCGGCCGCCGGTCCTGGGCCTCAGCCCTGGTCCCGCACGCCGCACAGCCAGTCGCCGTCGCCGTGGACTCGACCGTGATCGTCAGCTCACCCGACCCAGACTCGACCACCGCCAAGACCCTGAATCCGTCCAAGCCGAGCAGCGCCTCAGCCAGCCCAGTACCGTCATCCACACGGGGATCTCCACACTCGTCGCAGCCTTCGAACAGCCGCAACGATGACGAGATCCCCGCACCTCATAGTGGACCCTCAGCTACCCCTCACTCCCCACTCCGCTGAGAAGAGCCCACAAACCATCTGACACGCCCCCGGGAACGGCGCCGGCTGCGGACCCACCCGACCCGCAAGCGGCCCGAGCTCGGTCGCCCGCCGACCGAACCAGGTGTGGTCGTGGGACATCGAGCGCCACGAGGTGCTCTTGAACCCTGCGGTGGTGAAAGGACACCGCCATGGGCCCGTCGCAGCGGGCTGCGTTGAAGCTGAGGGCAGCCTGATCCCCGGGACGGGGGAAAGGGTGGACAGCAGCCCTGACAACGACGGGACAGGCCAGCACTGCCAGATGGCCTGGGTCCGGCAAGCGAGACGGAAAGGTATACGTGAGGAACCAGCGGCTGAACGCCTCTCAAGACGAGACCACCAGCTCGAACCTGGTAGATCAGGGCTGGGCAGGAGCGCGCACCCCCGCTTCGGAGGGGGGAACTCCTTGGTTGGGTGATGTCGCCGACCGGGAGGCCACGGTGAATGCTTGCGGCGTAGCCGTGGCGAGGCTGCAGGGGCATAGCTGGGCACCGACCCCGTCGAAGGGTTCGAGAGTGAACGTGGGAACCACCCTGGCGGTCCCCTCCCCGGCCAGCGGCATGCTGGCCGGCGGGAAGGCCCGTCGTCGGCTGATGCCGCCAGGGTGGGGCGGAGGACCCGTAGTAGTCCGAGGCCGGGAAAGCCGGTCACATGGCGAAGGGGTCCAGCGTGTTCGCGGCCACCTCGCCGGTGATTCAGTGCAGACGCTCCGACAGAGAAACAGACAATGCGATCCTATTGGTCATGTCTGACATTGCAGGGGTCACTGACGCCCATTCTTCAGTTCTGGCCTATGGATTGCGAGTTCACATTGCCGCTCCCTGGGAGGAAGGGACTGAACTAAAGGTAGTAGCTGCTAGAGCCGGAGCTAAGTTGTTCCGACGTCAAACCATCGCCACGGGAGCTCTGCTGCAGTTTTCGGGCACCCAGTGTCAACCATCGAGATGGTGAATGCCGGCCACCAACCGCCGATGTTGATACGACATAATGGGCAGGCAGAGCGGTCGCATCGCACCGGCCCCTTGTCGGTCTGCCGAAAGCGAGCTACGACGTTTCGTTGTTTACCGTTGAACGTGGTGACCTGCTCGTCCTGTGGACTGATGGGGTAGAGGAGGCTAGTGCCCCAGGTGGTGATCAGCTCGGCGAGCAGCGGCTCACGGCCGCGATCTTGGCCGCCGTCACGCCTCTCCTCAGATCATCGCCGACACGTGCGTCGATCTGGCAATCCAACATTTTCGCGGCCGCCTGGCTGACGACGCGCTTGTTGTGGTCGCCTGCTATACGGGCATCGATTAGCTTCACCACCGAGGACACCGGATGTATGAGTCCCCTGGCGTGGTGCGAATCGGATGACCGTGGGGTGAGCCACCGGCGTGATGCTCGGTGTGTACCGACCAAAGTGCACACCAAGGAGAACACTCCGATGGCTCTTGATGAGTCTGCCGTTCCCGCTCTGCTCGTCGCGCTCGCTTTGGGGAGGGCGCCGATCTGTTCGTCAGTTGGCCCAGTGGGCGCTGGAGGGAGCTGATCGACGTCGCCGGCCCGGACGGGGCGGGGGGGGGGGAGGGGGGGGAGATCGCGAGCACCGGACGCGCTCGAAATAGGTGGAAACGCCAGCAACGACAAGCAGGATCCCCTGTCGTCGCACGGTGCGGCATCGACGGCCCTGGTACGGAGACCGCGGCGTCGGTCGACATCAGGAGGCCGAAGGGCTCGGCTCCTCTGCGAACGCTCCGTCTTGCCTGGTCGGCCGCCGGGGGAACGAAGCCGTGGACCTCCCTCGTCGAGCGGATCCACGAGCGTCGGTCGGGACCTGGGCCATGAGGCCTTGGACTACGGCTCCAACACCACCTTGATCGTTCCGCTCGATCGGTTGCGTGCCGTCGCGAAGGCTCCGGCGGCAGCATCGAGCGGGAACCGGTGGGTGATCAGGGCACCGGCTACTTCCGAGTTCGCCGCCAAGAGGCTTGGGGCGACGTCAGCGTCCCGGGACTGCCCAACCCTCGAATACCCGATGGCCGGCACGAGGTCGAGCTGCTGCTCAAACAGCTCGCCTGGAACTTGAAGGCCGGTACCAACCCTCCAGCGAGCAAACCCGACCTCCAGACCGTGTGATCGCGACCGCCTGGTCGAGGCCTGCCTGAGTCCCGGTTGCCTCAACGGCGACGTCATAGCCGACAGTCACGGTCAGTGACGCTCCGAGCCGTTCACCCGCCGACCGCTGGTGTTCATAGCAGGCTGCCAAGTCGAGGCTCACGATCTCGGTCACCACCTGAGCTGGGTCGTCGTCCCAGTGATGCCCGGCCCGGTCCTGCTCGGGCAGAGCGTCGATCGCCGACCGCGAGGACCTCGGCGTGATCAGCCGCAGTGTTCGACCCGGCGTTCCCCGGACGAACCAGTTGGGCCAATACCTCACGACGCTCCGCGTCGATGGCCAGGAGCGGATGGAACCCGAAGGACCGCTTCCAGGTGCCGGCGGCGTCTTGTTTGTCCGAGCGGCAGGTGACGATCGTTGCGTCAATGTCGATCACGATCCGGGACCGCACCGGCTGCAGCGCCCACGCTGTGGCCCGAGCCTGAGTATTAGCGGCCACCAGTCCCGCAGTTCGGCCGGGCCGACCCGGTTGATTGTCCGCCAAACCGTCGTCGTCGACGACCGGAGCCGTCAGCAAGTCCGCTGACCTATATCACCCGTCTTTGTCGGCGCAAAGCTCACGGTTGATCACTTCCTGAACAGCCCATCGGACCGTCACGATGGACATAGAGTTCGGGAGCTATCGTGCAATGAGCCCCTCGATGACGCCATAGGGGGCCCAGCAGTCCGCTCCTCGTTGGTCGGCTCGGCACCCATGGAACTCGAGGCAGTCCCGGCCGACTCCTCCGCACCGCTGCTCATCCGCTGTCCTCCAGTTACTCGACGCTGTACTTCGACGTGGCCGCCCAGCCCAATCCTCGTTCCAGGAGAGCTGTGTCCGGTGTTGTTGACCTGCCGGGCGGCAATCGATGTCACCACCGCAATGGTTGGTCGTGACGCCCGCCGATTTAAGCGAGACGCGTATCGCCCGGATGTCGGCCCCGTCGTCGTTGGTGGAGGCGAAGAAGCCGATGACGTGGTCGCCGACGTAGTCTCCAGGCCCATGTAGTCGCCGAGGAACAGACCCCGCGGGTCTGCCGGGCGCGAAGTAGGAGATCGGTGCCGGGTAGTGGTCGAACGGGCCGTGCAGGTGCTGCTCCGCCGCCCAGTGGCACCGCCGTCGTGCGAGTGCCGCAGCCAGACATCGGTGGTGGCGATACCGTCGCCGAGACGTTGTTGCGGTCGTCGTAGTAGGTCGAGTACCACGGTGCCGTTGGCGGTGACCTCGACCGCGTGGTTGTATGCCTGGCACGCCGGGGCCACCGGTGGAGACCACGGTCGGCCCGGTCCAGTGCCGTCCGCCGTCGGTGGACTGAGCCATCACGACCTTGTTCAGGCGTTCGCCAGCCCGTCGGCCCACACGACGTAGATTGCGCCGCTCGTCCGGGTCGATGGCGATGTCGGGGATGTAGTCGCCGGCGCGGATCGGGAAGCCGTCGTCCGGAACGAACAGCTGCGTCGTGCGATGCGGGGCGATCTTCGCCGGCGCCGACCAGTCTTTCCGGCATCGTGGGAGCGCATGACCCCCATGTAGACCCGTTGTCGTTGGCTCACCCGCACCGGTGAAGAGGACGGCGGCCGACGTTGTAGAGGGTCCCGTCGGGAGCGACAGCGATCTGATTGCCCTGCATGTAGATATTCGACTGGCGCATCGGCGACGGCGTCGACCAGGTCGGCCGCCGTCTGGTCGTGCGCGAGATCGTCGGCGTAACCCCGGTAGGCGAACGAGTGAAAATCGGCCAGACCGCTCTGCTTCCGCCGTTCGGGTAGTCCCCGCGAATCCACGTCGCGTAGGCGTAACCCGGCGTGTCGGATCGCCGGTAATCGAGACCTTGTCGTTGGACCCTCGCAGTACCGCGTCCTCGATGAGGATGTGGGCGGCCGCCAGGTCCCGGTGCACCGGTCGAAGGTCGTCACCGCGATCGCCGAGCTCGAGCGCCGCCGGTGTCGATCGGCTGGCCGATGAAGTACAGGTTGCCGGCCTTGTCGTAGGACACCCACGGGTCGGTAACACGGCCGAACCGGGATGGGCCACCCTGACAGGCGCTCCACGGCACGTCGGGCAGCTTCGACCAGCTCGTGCCGCCGTTATTGGACATCCACGACGAAGGCCCGCGGGCGCCGCCGTCTGGCCAGCGATCCTGCTGCGAGACGCCAATGATCTCGTTCGGGTTGGTGGGGTTGACCGCGACGTTCGGCTCGACCTCACTGTTGTCGTACGGCTGGGAGAAGCCGGCCGACGCGCCCGCCGTGCACGATGTGAGGCCGGATCCTCCACTGACCTTGAGGTCGGCTCCGACACTGCCCGGACCCGCGGTCGCAGGTGAGCCGATCACCACCGAGGCGGCAAGCACCGACAGCACGCAGGCAACGCTGAATTTCCCCACGGCCCCACCCCCCTTTTCGTTGGAAGCCCCCTGCTACTTCTACAGCCGGATCAAGGAGGATTCAAGAGAGCGGGCGGTCGACGTTGCGAACTGGCGACCGTTTGTGATCGACCGAGTCCGCCCGACGTAACGAGCCGATTGCAGCCACCTTGCGCCGGGCGAGACCCGGGCACCAGAAGGGTTCCTGTGGTCGGAGGCTGCGGAGGGCTCGATGGTTCGCTCCATGCTCGTCTCCGTAGTCAGCGGGAGCGGTCAGACGCGGCACAGCGCCCGACCTCGAGTTCAGGATCTGCGCAGTCGTGCCATTCAATGGGCTTGATGTCGCTCAGGTGGGGCAGTGTTGTCGACACCGATGATGCTCAGCGAATGGTCTCGTCTCGACGGACGCGACGCCATTACCCGGGGAGCACGATAAGGCCAGCAGGCAACCGACGAGACCGGCGTTCCAAGCCGGGGCCCATCGGCGGCCCGGCGAGAGCCTTCGGTGAACCTCGTCGAGGTTGGCGGCGTGGCGGACGCACCGGTTAAGGCCAGCCCGTAGTTGATCTCAGCGAGGACGGCGTCGCTGTGCTCGGCATCGACGACGTCTACCGGGTCAGCGAATTGATGGAGCATGGCTTGTGCTGTTCTTAGCTAGATTCTGGTGGTTCCCTCGGTGGTTAGTGGCTGTTGATCGTGGTCGGACGGTGTTGACTGAGTTTGGTGTCGTTTGCGGCGGGTTGATGGGGTGGGTGATGGCCGGTGTCGGGTATAGCGGCGTCCTGTAGCCGGGTGTTTAAGGGTTATGTGAGTCGGGCGAGTTTGCGGGGGTTATGGGCGAATACACCGAGTCCGAGCCAGTTCTTGGCGCCGGTCAGGTTCGGCATGCGGGTGCGGTCCCAGCCGTGATCCCGTTCAGGGTTGATACCCGGGCTTCGATACCGGCTCGCCATCTGACCGCAGCGTTGATGCTCTGGGTCAACGGACGCACCACCGGACCGCTCTTCGTTGGGAACCGGAAGCCCCGCTCCCACCTAGCCCCGGCCACCGCCGACCTCGACCCGATCTCGGGCAAGGCTCGGTTGTCGTACCGGAGGGCCGAGGAGATCTGGAAGCAGGCCTCCGGTGGGCAGACCCTGCACCAGCTCCGCCACTCCCGCCTCACCCACCTGGCCGAAGCCGGCGAAGACGTCACCATGATCAAGGCCAAGTCCCGCCACCGGTCCCTCCGCTCCCTGGAGCGCTACGTAAACCCGGCCCCACCGCCATCCGGGACCTCACTAACCGCCACGATCCCAACCGGCGTTAAGCCAGTTCTATGTAACGGACACCCAGGTCGTCACCGAACCCAAGGTCGACATGGCGTGCGCTACGCTCGCGAACAGGACGACCCCGTTCACAAATTCAAATCAGGAGGACCCGTGGTCAAATGGGGCCGACAGCCGAACCGACTCGATCTCGGTGACCAGCCGGGGGAGAGTCTCGACGCGCCCCCCTTCAGGATCGACCCCAGTAACGAGACACCTTCAACCACCCCCCAGCTGAGGGCCCGGGATCTTGTCATCTACGGTCTTGCCATGCTAGGAGGCCTGGTCATCGTGGCCTTCATGATGTCAGCCGTCGTAGTCTTCGTATGGATCCTGGCCTCGGCCCTCACCACCTAAACCACCTCCTGCATTGTGCGGTCGTCCCGCTCCGGCGTTCCGGGCGTCGCAGGGTCCCGACCCGGCCAGAAGCTTCCAGTTCCTGCGCCCCGGGGGTTACCCCCGATGGTCACCCAGCGGGCGCACCTCGCCCCGCACGAGTCACTTGGCACCGCTACTCACATCGGCGACCACCACGCCGACAGGACACCAGTCAGGCGAGGAGACTGCACACCTCCTCATCTGACGAGTGCGCGTACCGCGGTCCCTCGGGTCGACGTCGGGTCGACGTCGGTGTTGGCGATCAACGAAAATCGGGTTTCAGGATCAGCGAAAACCGGGTTCCCGGGCTGGGTGTTCCTCCGGTGGGTGAGGCTAGCGGCGCCTCCGTTCGCCGGGTTCGGTGGTAGCGGTCGTGAGGGCTTGGTGCTCGCGTAGCCGCCATGATGGGCCCTTGATGTTGAACACGATCGCGTCGTGCATGAGCCGGTCCAGGATCGCTGCGGCGACGACGGTGTCGCCGAAGATTTCACCCCAGTCGGGCAGCCCCCGGTTCGTGGTCACGATCGTGGAGTGCTGTTTCTCGTAGCGCAGGTTGACGACTTGGTAGAACGCGGATGCGGCAGGCGCGGTCCATTGGCAACAGGCCGACGTCGTCGATGACGAGGACCGACGGCGCGGTGTACGTCTTGAGCTTCGACGCGAGGTTGCCCTCGCGGGTGGCCTGGGCGATGTTCGCGACCATCTCCTCGGCGTTGGTGAAGTAGCCGCGGAAGCCGGCCTCGACCGCCAATGTGGCGAGCGCGACGGCGAGGTGGGTTTTGCCGCAGCCGGGCTGACCCAGGAACAGGATCGGCCGGCCGGTCTCCATGAACCGCAGGGTCGCGAGGTCATCGACGAGGGCCCGGTCGACGGTGGGTTGGAACTCGAAATCGAAGTCCGAGATCGTTTTGCGGAACGGGAACCTCGCGTAGCGCAGCCGGGCGGCAAGGCGCCGGTTGCGGGTGGCGTCGGCTTGCTCGGCGACGAGGCGTCCGAGGAACTCGACGTGGGTCCAGTCGTCGGTGCGGGCGTCCTCGGCGAGCGTCGCGAAGCATTCCGCGGCCCGGTCCAACTGGAGGTAGCCGAGGTCGTCTTTGATCTGTTCGTAGACGCTCGTCATGACCGGCCGCCTTCATAGAGGGTGAGGTCAGGGGCGGCGATGTCGAAGTCGCCGGCGCCGAACTCGAGACGACCCGCCCGCGGAACCGCCAGCTCCGCTGGTGGTGTCACGACGTGGAGGTGGCGGCGCCGGTTGGAGGCCAACGCGGCGGTCTCCGCCGCGCTGCGATGGGCTGGGTCCCACACCTCGTGCCCGCCGGCGCGAGACGGTGCCGGGCGACGACGCTGCCGGCCCACGGACCGCGAGCTCGGTCGCGTCGACCAGCGAGGCGGGCTGCACGGTCTGGCCGAGACAGTCCGGTGGGACCGAGTAGCGCACACCGTCCCAGGTGATGAACGGCAACGCCCGATGCACACGGCGGGGCTCGACGTAGTCGGTGTCGAACCGGCGGGCCGGCAACGACCCGAGGAACCCCCGCTCGGCCTCGAACCGCACAGCTGGTTTCACGCCGGTGCTGCGATGAGTCCGGTCATGGACCCGTTCGGTGACCCAGCGGCCGGCACGGTCGTTCAGCTCCTCGATGCTGTCGGGCACACCGGTGACGACGAGTTCTTGGAGGAACGACTCCTTCAGATCGCGGAACGGCCGCTCGACCTTGCCTTTGCGTTTCGCGTCGCCGGCCTGGCACGCCTTGATCTCCACGCCGTGATGACGGGCGAACTCGAGGGTCGGTGGGTGCAGCACGAACCGCCGGCCTTGCGACTGGCCGAGCGCGCCCATCCGATCGGTCCGGGCGATCTTGGGCACACCGCCCGCGGCGTCGAAGAACCGGGCGATCCCCTCGAAGGTGTGCTCCCGATCCACCGACGTCGTGAACCACCACAGGCGCCAACGCGACCAGCACAAGATCATCCCGAAGCACCACAACGTCGGCGCCAGCCCGACCCCGCGCGCCCACGTCGAGCAGTCCGAGAAATCGAACTGGGCTTCCTCACCCGGTGGCGTCTCGATCGGCACCGACGCCGCGTCCGCAGCCCGGAACCGGGGGCCGCGCTGATCGCGCACCCAGCGCACCACCGACGGATACGACCCGGCGAACCCCTCGGCCGAGACGATCTCGAACAACGACGTCGCCAACAACTTCGGGTTGCCGACCAACAACGCTGTCAACCGGTCAGCCCACACCTCATCGATCACCCGATGCCTCGTCGAACCGTTCGAGCCGGCGGCGGGCCACCATTCTTCACCCACTTCGAGATCGTCGCCGGGTGATACCCCAACTCGTCGCCGATCTCCACGTACGACATGCCCTGGCGTTTCATCGCCAACACGTCCATGTATTCCTCCTGCGTCATCATGAGCAGTGGTCCCTCCAGCCAATCTGTCGATGCTTGGTCGCTCGACAGGCTGGAGGGGCCACCACTCCTCAGTGGGATGTCAGAAGGAACACCCACCCCCGGCACCGCGACTTTCAGTGATCGCAGAACGCGGGATTCACTGATCGCTCACAGTCG
>CAVTAP010000017.1:0-460094 GCA_963732695.1 uncultured Actinomycetota bacterium
TTGCTTGGGCGATCCAGAATCAGGTCACATTCGACATGAATGTAGCCGGACAGGTTGGCTTCGAACAGCCCACACCGGAGACCTTCCGGGCGATAGCGGCTCTTCGGATTTCAGCGGGGTGTGAGGGTGGGGAGTAGGTCCCAGTTGGGGTGGCCGGCGTAGAGGAGGACTCGGATGCGGTAGTTGCGGAAGCGGCGGAGTCCGAACCCGATTCGTTTGATGCGTTTGATCAAGTTGTTGATCGCTTCGGTCGGGCCGTTGGACACCTTAGCGGTGTGCCAGGCCAGGATCTGCTCCCGCCACCGCTGGAGGGTCCCGGCCAGGGAGCGGACCTCGGGGGGCATGGTGTCGTCGGCCATGTCAGCGATGAGCTCGTCGAGGAACACAGCGGCCACCGTGGGGTCGGTGATGGCGTATAAGTCACGGACGGTCTCTTTGGCGTGCCAGGTCATGCGGACATCGCCGTGGGGGTCGCCCGCCTCGAGGAGGCCGAGGAGCTTGTCTCGGCCGGCGTCGTCGAGGCGGTCGTGGCCCTTGGTCAACAGGCGACGGCCCCGGTAGAGGGGGTCGTCCTTGCGGCCCCGGTGGCCGAGGGTCTCGTTCTGCACCCGACGCCGGCACTCGTCGAGCTTGGTGTTGGCGTGCTTGACCACATGGAACGGATCGGCGACCTGGGTGACGTGGCCGAGGCTGTCGTTGAACACCTTGCGGTAGGGGCCCGACATGTCCAACACCCCCCAGCGGATCCCGGCCCGCCACGCCTCGAGTTGGTCGTCGAGCCAGTCGCTGACCTTGGTCGCGGTGCGGCCCTCGATGACCTCGATCAGGCGGCCGGGCTGGCCCGGGCGGCCGACGTCGACGACCGAGGTGCACCACTGCTTGAGATGCCGGGGGCCCTACCGGAAGAACAGGGTCTCGTCCAGACCGAGAGCGTCGACCGAGCCGACCCGGTCGGTGTCGGCGTCGAGGAGGGCTTCGCCGTAGACGATCACGGCGTCGTTCACGGTGTGCCAGTCGCAGCCGAACTCGTTGGCGACCTCATCGACCGGGCGGCCAAGACGGCCGACCTGAAGCGTCACCCACCGCGCGGCCCGATCAGTCAGAACAGCCCGGGGCCAGGCGATCCGTTCATCGGTGATCGTCCACGACCCGCCGGCGCAGAGCGGTTCCCGGCACCACCAGCGCTGCTTGTGCCACACCAACCGGGTCGGACGCCCGAAGCACGGCAGATCCACATGGGTCACCCTCGGCCAGTCCTTGATCGCCGCCCGGGCACCACAGTCCCGGCACCAGCCCTGATGCAAGCGGGACTCGACATGAACCACGATCGGGCCCCCGGCGCTGTCCTCGACCCCGAGCACGTTCAAGTCGGACAAGCCGACCAGCAACTCGCACATGCGCCTAGGATCATCTCCACAGGGGCTCCCCAGAACTCGAATGGCGTCAGAACCACCGATTCTGCTGAGCCCCTGTCACGCGCACGCGGACCCCCAGCCCCCACCGAACCCCGCTCAGATCCGAAGCGCCCCTTTAGCCGCGGACGCGTTCCAGGTGCGGCAATATCTCCCACGTCCGGAAGTCCTTGTTCGGCCAGCGCATTTCAGAGCAGCCGCAGTGCAGCTCCAGTCCCGAACCGGGATCGCCTCTCACGACGTCGTCGATGTGGTTGAGGAAGAAGTGCTGCAGCTTGTTATCGCCGACCTGACCGCTGAGATCCTCATCGCAGATCGGGCAGTTTGGTGACTTCTTCGTCCGGCTGAATAGGCCCATAGGTCAGGTTGTCCACCACAGAATCCCGCCAACCCTCAACTTCAACCCTCACTCTCCCGAGGATAGGAAATGACTTCCTCGCCACCAAACGAGCGTAGAACCTGAAGCAGTGGCGGAATGGAATCGAGAGCGTCCTTGGTGACGGCCTCGTTATTGAGCAAAATCTTTACGTTTTCGAGTGTCTCCGTTTGCCCTTGAGCGAGGTTTCTCAAGCTGATCGGAAGACCGCCTTTTTCGTAGACTGAGTAGTCCCACATCTTGTAGTGCTCAATGAGCTGTTGTTCCTCTGGGGAGAAGATAACTCTGGTCTGGAGCGTGAACTCTACGCCCTTGTGCTTTCCGAGCATTCCCTTCCGGTCTGCTTGGCTACGAGTGACACTCAGTTTCATGATGTTTTAGAACGTCCTCTTTGTTGCCCGTCGAGCGGGACTACTTATCTTCAAAAACCTTGGAACGAGTTCGGTGCTTCCGATCGGACTTGACGTAGGTAGGGCACCCGCTATTGCCACACTCGTACACGACCGTGTCGCCCTTGACCTCTCGCTTGCGAGAGATCTCCTTGTGCATGCCCTGCCTGCAGTCCGGACATGTCGGTGGCATGGCCATCGTGTCACTCCTCGATCGACAGCATCGTTGACCACGTTTGTAGCCGCATGAGACAATGTGTTCTGTAAGCGGAAATACCCAAGATCAACAAGTTCAGATCAGAACAACTGCACGAGCGAGCGGAGCTGCTTCTCACCTGCCAGTTCTTCGCTGATCCACAAGACTGTCCGCCACTCAAGAAGCAGAACATCTTCGTGGCCTTGTGCGGCGAGAAGCCAGTAAGCGAAACTGCCAGCTACCACAGCGTCGAGGTGCCAGGCAGGGCTGGCTGCTCGGAGTCTCGTGCCGACGACGCCAAGGCAGTCGCAAGATTCCTGTCGAGCATCGGCTTGGCGTACGACATCACCGTCGAAGAACATGCGGTCATGATTATTGTCGGCCTTGACCAAGCCGACGTTGACAGCTACCGCCTGGTCGAGCAGCACTTCGGCGACATGAGCGCCGAGGATGTATACCTGAGCGCCGGCCGCCTCTTCGGCTACCCCGAGACTGCCGTTCAGGCCTTCGCCCAAGGCGAGGCCATGCCTGCCGACCAGCAAGATCTAGTCCAGGCTCAGGCTGGCATCCCGACAGGTCACTCGTACTTCTGCTTCTCTCCAGACCACTGGCGAGATGAGCTGGTGATCGTGAAGCGCTGGTACGACTTCCTCAGGCACTACGGCTTGAGCTAGCGGAAACCGGCTGTCACGCAAGTCTCGTTTAACCTCGTTCGTTCTGCGGCTGGTTGTTGTAGGACTTGGCGGTCCGTGAAAGAGCCCTCCTGAGCTGGGAGGATTCGCTTTGCGACAAGTGAATCTGGCCAGTAGGAGGGCTCTCCGTGAGGGTGAAGCGTAGTCGCTGTTCGAAGCGTCCCCGGGTGACCACCGACGGTGAAGGACTGGTCTCTCATGCCGGGGCTGGCCTGCTGGCCGAGATGGCGGACCGGTCGGGCCTGACCGACGCCCTGTCGGAGGCGATGAGCGGGTGTGGGATCTCGTGGCGGGCCCACGACCCGGGGGTCGTGGTGTCCCATCTGGCAGTCGCGGTCGCTGATGGCGCCGACTGCCTGTCGGATCTGGCGACTCTGCGTGAGCAACCGGAGCTGTTCGGGCTGGTGGCGTCACAGGCCACGGCATGGCGGGCGATCGAAGCGGTCACGGCACCGGAGTTGCGGGGTATCGCCCGGGCCGCCACCGTCGCCCGGGACCGGGTCTGGGCCGCCGGCGGGGGACCGGCCACGGTCACGTTCGACTTCGACGCCACACTCGTCACCGCCCATTCCGACAAACAGGACGCGGCGGCGACCTACAAGCGGGGGTTCGGGTTCCACCCGTTGGCGGTGTGGTTGGACGAGACCGCTGAGCCGCTGGCTGCCCTGCTGCGCCCGGGCAACGCAGGAGCGAACAACGCAGCTGACCACGTGCGACTGCTGGGAGAGGCCATCGACGCGCTCCCCGAGCACTACCAGGAGGGGCACCGGCCAGGCGATGATCCGGCCACCATCCGCTTCCCGTTGTTGGTGAGGGCCGACTCAGCCGGTGCCACCCACGACTTCCTGGATGCGGTCGTGGCCCGCAACGCCGAGTTCTCGGTCGGGTTCGCCATCGACGCCCGGGTCCGGGAAGCCATCGTGTGCTGCCAGGAAGAGGACTGGATCCCAGCGGTCAACCGTGACGGCCACCAGCGACCCAACGGCTACGTGATCGAGCTGACCAAACTGGTCAACCTCGACACCTGGCCACCCGGGACCCGGCTGATCTGCCGGCGGGAACGGCCCCACCCCGGCGCCCAGCTCACCCTGTTCGACACCGTGAACGGGTGGCGGCACACCTGTTTCATCACCAACACCCCCGGCCCCGATCTCGCTGCCCTGGAACTCCGCCACCGAGGCCACGCCCGAGTCGAAGACCGGGTCCGGAACTGGAAGAACTGCGGGCTCGCCAACCTCCCCTTCGAGGACTTCACCCGCAACCAAGCCTGGTGCGCCATCACTCTGCTGGCCGGCTGCCTGCTGGCCTGGACTCAACACCTCTGCCTCGACGGCCACCTGGCCAAAGCCGAACCCAAGACCCTGCGCTACCGGCTCCTCCACGTCGCCGCCCGCCTCGTCACCCGAGGACGACAAACGATCCTACGGATCGACCGGACCTGGCCCTGGCGCCACGACCTCGCCACCGCCTACACCCGCCTACGCGCCGGGCTCCCCTGACCCAGGCCCGGGCCCTCGCCAGGCCAGACACCACCAGAGGCGAGACAACCAACCAGACCGGGCCCCCGAGAACCGCCGCGCTCCGACACCCACTCCCGCACCCAGATCACTCACCGTCACCAGCCAGACCCGCACCCACAAGCATCACAGTCCAACCGCAGAACGATCGAGGTTAAAGGCTCTTCTCAGCGGAGTGGGGAGTGAGGGGTAGCTGAGGGTCCACCATGAGGTGCGGGGATCTCGTCATCGTTGCGGCTGTTCGAAGGCTGCGACGAGTGTGGAGATCCCCGCGTGGATGACGGTAGTGGGCTGGCTGAGGCGCTGCTCGGCTTGGACGGATTCAGGGTCCTGGCGGTGGTCGAGTCTGGGTCGGGTGAGCTGACGATCACGGTCGAGTCCACGGCGACAGCGACTGGCTGTACGGCGTGCGGGTCCAGGGCTGAGGCCCAGGACCGGCGGCCGGTGACCTACCGGGATCTGGAGTGTTTCGGGCGGCCGGTGCGCCTGGTGTGGCGCAAGCGGCGGTGGCGGTGCCGGCAGGAGGACTGCGAGGCCAGGACGTGGACCGAGACCGACGAGGCGATGGCGGCTCGGGTGTTGTTGACCCGCCGGGCGGCAGTCGAGGTGACGGTGATGGTTGGTCGTGACGCCCGCCCGGTGGCTGAGCAGGCCCGACGGTTCGGGGTGGCGTGGGACACCATCCACGACGCGGTGGAGGAGTTCGGCCGACCCTTGGTTGATGACCCGGCCCGGGTCGGGACCGTCCGCCAGCTCGGTGTCGATGAGACCTCCTACAAGGCGGCCACCCCGGAGGCCGCCACCGTGTATGCCACGGGGATGATCGACTTGGACCGTCGGATCGTGATCGACCTGATCGAAGGCCGTAGTGGGTCTGACCTGCGGCGATGGCTCCTCCGCCAGCCCAGCGGGTGGTTACGGGCGGTGAAGGTGGTGGCCACCGACCTCACCGACGCCTACCGATCGGGGATGGCCGGGTTGTTGGACCACGCCCGCAAAGTGGCCGACCCGTTCCACGTCGTGCGAGTGGCTCAGCGGTGCCTGGACGCCATCCGCCGCCGGGTCCAGAACGACACCCTCGGCCATCGTGGCCGCAAGCGCGACCCGCTCTACAAGATCCGCAAGATCCTCCTCACCGGAGACGAACGCCTGACCGAGCGGGGCCGTACCCGGCTCCTCGAGGGCCTCCGTCTCGGCGACCCCAACGATGAGGTCCTCGGCGGGTGGCTGGCCCGGGAGATGGTCCGAGACATCTACCTCACCGACTCCATCAACCTGGCCACCATCCTGTTGGGCCGGACCATCCGGGCCTGCCTGGACGACGACGTGCCCGAACTCCACACCCTCGGGCTGACCCTACGCAAGTGGTGGACCGAGATCTTGAACCACCACCGCACCGGCGCCTCCAACGGGCCGACCGAAGGCCTGAACCTGTGCATCAAGAAGGTCAAACGCGCCGGGCACGGCTACCGCTGCTTCGCCCACTACCGGCTACGAGTTCTACTCCACACCGGCGGCTGCGACTGGACCAAACTCACCACCCAACCCGCCCCCATCCGAACCCGCCGCTCCCCACGCAAATGAGAAGAGCCGCTATAGCTCGGCACGGGCCCGACGCAACTACGCCGGGACCTCGCCCCTCACCCGAGCCTCGGGCAAGTCCAAAGCGGTCCTGGCCCGGTTCGTCCGCAACCGCCGACTTGCCGACGCCTGCGATCGTTGGGCCTTCGCAGCGTTGAGCGCCTCGCCCGGCGCACGCCGCTACTACGACGAACACCGGGCGGCCGGCAAGACCCACGGCCAAGCGCTGCGCACTCTGTCCAACCGCCTCGTCGGCGTCCTCCACGGATGCCTCGAGCACCGATCCACCTATGACGAGACCATCGCCTGGCAGAGATACCACCTCGCCCCTACTTGACACCTTCCAGCCCTGGGATGTCTACGCGCGTGAGTGAGTTGCTGGTCGGCTGGCCGGCGTCGAGGTGATCGGAGCCTCAGCGCCCGCCCCGGGGTGGCTGATCGTGGTGTGGCCGCCCGGGAGCAGCGCCCGGTGCTGTGCCCGGTGCGGGAGGCCGGCGTGGGTGAAGGACTACCGGGAGGTGGACCTGGTCGATCTCCCAGCCTTCGACCGGCGGTCGTCCTGCGGGTGGCCTGGACCCGGTGGTGTTGCCCGGCGTGCCCGCTGCGGAGTCGGGTCCTGGACGATCGAGCCCCCCGAGATCGCCCCCCGCCGCTCAGAAGCTGACCACCCGGGCTGGGCGGTGGGCGACCGAAGGTCGGCCGCGCCGCCCGCTCCGTCGCCGAGGTGGCCGACGCATTGGGCACCGACTGGCACACCATCAGCGACGCCGTCACCGCCTACGGCGAGGCACTCATCGACACAGACGTCGACCGGATCGGCACCGTCCGCGCGCTGTCGTTGGATGACACGCTGTTCCGACGCAAGGGTCCGTGGCGGACCCAGTGCTGCTCGACCCAGCTGGTCGACGCCCGCTCCGCGCAGTTGCTGGACATCGTCGAGGCCGTGACGCCACCGCCCCAGCGGTGGGCTCGACGTCCGGGACCCGCAGGGGCTGGCCGGGATCCGCTGGGCGGTCATGGACATGTCCGGCTCCCTGCAAAGCCGTGTTCGACACGATGCTCCCCGACGCGGAACAGGTCATCGACCCGCTCCACGTCGTGAAGCGCGCCAACTCGAAGCTCGACGAGTGCCGACGTCGGGTCCAGAACGAAACCTCGGCCACCGGGGCCACAAGACCGACCCTCTCCTACCGGTGGCGGAAGCTGCTCCTCAAGGTCGAGGAACGTCTCGACCCGGCCGGCTCGACGAAGCCGACCGGTGCGGTTCCTCTACAACGCCGGAAACCCAAGATCTCGCCGCCCGCTACCTCGCCGAGCTCGCCACTGACCTAGACGAGTAGTTCCAAGGGGTCTCGCGCGCTCCGCGCGATTGTCCACCACTTAGGGTGCGAGAGGGTCCAGGATCAGGGGTGTTGAACAAACCTGATCCTGAAGGGACCTGGGATGAACCCTGACCTGGACACTCTCGCTACTCGACTCTACGTCACGATCGATGACCTTCTGATCGAGCATCCGGCGTGGGCGCCGGAACGGCCAGCGGTGGGAATCGCCCCGAAGCTGTCTGACGCTGAGTTGTTGACCCTGGCGGTGATCAGTGCCCTGCTCGGGTTCAGCTCCGAGGCCCGGTTCATCCGCTACGCCCACACCCACCTGCGGCCCTGGTTCCCGTACCTGCCTGACCGGCCGGGCTACAACAAGCGCCTACGTCACAGCGGCCAGTTGATGCTTCACGTGATCGGCCACCTGGCCCGGGCCTGCCCGTCGTGGTGTGACGACACCTGGCTGGTGGACTCCACCCCGGTCGAGTGCGGCCGTAGCCGCCAGACCGTCAAACGCTCAGCCTTGGCCGGCTGGGCCACCTACGGATACTGCGCCTCCCACTCCCGATACTTCTGGGGCCTACGCCTCCACCTCATCATCACTCCCTCCGGTCTCCCCGTCGCCTTCGCCCTGACCAGCGCCAAGACCGACGAACGCAACACCGCGCTGGACATGCTCGACGAAGCCGGCCTGGCCCGCCGCGGCCAGACCCTCATCGGAGACAAGGGCTACCGGCGGGCCAGCTTCGAAGCCGAACTAAACACCGCCGGCATCACGATGCTCCGCCCCACCCACGGCTCCGAGACACCCCGCCCCGGCCAACGACTCCTCCGACCCATCCGCCAGATCATCGAATCGGTCAACCAGACCCTCAAAGCCCAGCTCAGCCTCGAACGACACGGCGGCCGGACACCCCCCGGCGTCTGCGCCCGAATCCTCCAACGCCTCCTCGCCCTCACCACCGTCATCTGGCACAACGAAACCACCAACCACCCCGGCCCCGCCCGCCACCTCACCCCCTACGACCACTAACCCCTTGGAACCAATCGTCTAGTGCGAGAGGTGGACCGCTCCCGCTGCAGTAAGGCGACACGGCGATGATTGCGCCCCCGCCCATCGACCCGTCACCTCCCGACGAGACGGCAGTCACTGCCTGCCGGTCGTCCCCGGCGCGGCCGAGATCATGCGCCTGATCGCCCAGCCGCAGCATGGTGGTCACTCGGGACGTGGGCCACCCCGCAGGGGCACTCCGACCAGCCTTGCCCGGCGATCGGTCGGCGTGGCCCGCCACAGGTCGGACGGTGTGACGAAATAGCGGGTGAGCCGGAGATCAGCGGGGTTCGGCGCTTCGCCCGGTCGACAGCCCTTGGAGCAAGCGATCGGAACGTCCAGGTGATGGCGGGGGCAGGCGTGTTCGTAGGCTGCGGCCACGAAGGTGGAGCAGATGAAGCGGTGGCCGGCCCGCACCCGGACGTCGAGGCCGCGTGCCTGGGCTCTGGCCAGGAGACCGGCAGTGCGGCGCAGCGGAGCCGACCAGGGAGACCGGACGCCGGGGGTCCGGGCTGCCGACAGTACGAACGCCCCGACGAGGCTGGACAGCGGGTAGTGGTTGGCCTCGGCCGCGAGTCGCCCGACCGCCTCCAGCACCTCACCCATACAAACGCAGTCGGGTCGTCGGCCCACTGCGATGGCGTCGAACCGGGCCGAGATGGCTGCCAGGTCGGCGGTGACTACGCCAGCGCGGCCGACGTAGACGACCGATACGCCGTCGGCGGTTCGGATGGCGACGCCGATCCCCCGGAAGGGATCGTCGATGAGGTCTGACAGGTACTGGATCGGGCTGGGACGGGCGAACAGGAAGAGGTCGCCGGAGCAGATGTCGGCCAGGGTGATGGGATGAAGGTGGTCCATGCCCCCGGCGATCGGGGGTGGCGCCCACGGCTGACGGACGTCGACCGTCTGGCCGCGTTCTGTCAGCGATCTCGGGCCACGGCCGTCTGCGGGATGAAGGCCGAGCCCAAGAGGTCCCGTCGATGCCACACCCGGCACCCGCCAACGTCACGCCGCCCCCCGGAGCCGATCCGGCCCCCCGGCCGTCGCTCCCGTCGCGGGTCATGCGGTACGCCTTGGGGACGGTGGTGGCGACGCCGGCCAACCTCGTTCTCTATTGGCAGCTCCTGGTGGTGGCCGGATGGTACGAGCCCGTCGCGAACCTGGTGGCCGCCCTCGCCATCGCCGTCCCCCGGTTCGTCCTCAACAAGTGGTGGGTCTGGCGACGACCGGGCCACCAGCGGCTCTGGTCGGAGGTGCGATCTCATCTGCTGCTGACCGGGGCCGGGCTGCTGCTGTCGACCGTGGTCGCCTGGCTCCTGGCCCGGCTCGGAGCCGGCCCAGCCGGCCTGCTGGCCGGCAACGTCGGGTCGTTCGCCTTCACCACCGTCGCCCGCTTCGCCGTGTGCGACCAGTGGGTGTTCCGGCCCGGGCCGCTGACCGGGGCTGAGACTCCGTCACGTCGAACGACTACGACGCCGCCACCGCCCTCAAGAGGCCGTCGTCCGGTGCCCGTCGCTCAGCCCGCGGTCGCCCCGCGACGCAGGGCTCAGAGGTCGAGGAGGGGTCGGGCGTGATCGAACGGTGGAGGTTGGCTGGCCGGGCGCAGAGCCCGCCGGGCCCGCCGGTCGTCACCGGCAGTGGTGACATGGCCGACGATGTGAAACCAGATCCGGGGGTGATCCCCGCTCCGAACCTCCCGCAGCACATCCATCGACCTCCGGGCAAGCGCCCGGTGGTGGTAGGTGCGGGTGAGCGTGGTTGCGTCGAGACGGTCGACCACCTCAATCCGGTGAAGCTCGTCGCCGGCGACTGTCCCGACGAAGGCGCCGTCCCCCGCCGCTTGATCGAGCGCAACGATCCGCAGCATCCGGCCGGCGGCGTCGTAGAGTCGGCAGTACAGCGTCGGCACCTCGGAGGAACCGTGAGGCTCAGCTCCGACGGTCGGGATCGTGGCTGAATGCCGACGCCCAGCGCAGGCCGAGCTGAATCTGGGTGCTGGTCACGTAGCCCTCCAGTGGCGGCAGCTGCGTCCTCAGGAGCGGTTCCACGAGCTCCCGGCCGATCGCCTGAGGCGGTGGCCTCGGGCCGTACGTCGATCTACCCATGGTGGCGACCGACGCTTGCCGCAACCATGTCATTCTGCCCGCCGCTCTACAGTGGCGCGCGCAGGAGCCAGTGCGGGCCGGTGGATCGATCCATGCCCCGTTGGTCGCCAGGGAAGGGGTGAAGGGTGCGGGACGATTCACCGGTAGTACAGGTCGAGCGGGCGGCAGCAGGGGGGACGACCCACGTCGTTCGAGGGATCGGTATCGTCAGCGTCCGGTCCGCGCCGGGGCGATCGGCGGTGACGCTGCCGTCCGGGCGGCGACAGACCCTGGCCGCACTGCTGGCCTTCGGTCCGGGCGGCGGCACGAGCGACGGCCTTGTCGAGGCCATCTGGCCCGGCGAACTGCCCAAGGAATACGGGGCATCGCTGCGGATGGCCATGTCCCGCCTACGGACCGTACTGCCCCCTGACGCCCTCTCGATGCGGTCCTACCTGCTCCAGCTCCGGCTCGACCAGGTCGATCTCTGGCACCTCGCAGAGCTGGCCGCCAGCGGGTCGGTGCCCGACGAGTCCGACCTCCTGTGGGCCCTGGCCGGCGAGCCCTACCCCGAGGTCGAGCTGTCGCTGGCGATCGCCGGGGCCGCCTCAGCCGCCCGGCGCGATCAGCAGCGCCTCGTGGAGCGGTTCTGCGCCACCCATCCGGCGACGATCTCCGATCCGTTGTGCGACCGGCTTGAGAAGTTCGTGGAGCGCGAGGTGGTCGACGACGACCTGGCGATCGCCGTCGGCCGCCTCCTGGTCGACACTGGCCGGCCAGCCGATGGCTACCGGCTTCTGCAACGCTTCGTCGAGCGGTTCGACCAGGAGATGGGACGCCGGCCACGAAGGGTTGAGGAGCTGCTGAGTCGGCTCCAGGAGCGGCTGGCCGGCTCCGAAGACAGCTCGGCCGTCGGCCGACCGTCGTCGCCCGGTCCTGCTCCTTCCTTCCCCGACCCACTGGCAGAGCTCCGGGGTCGGGTGGTGATCGGCCGCGACCGCGAGCTGGCCGACCTGGCCTCGGCCGGTCGCTCCCTGATGCTTGGCCCGAGGGGCGCCGGTAAGTCCCAGCTGTTGAGTGAGCTGGCCGACGACGCTATACGCCTGGGCCACCAGGTCGTCCACCTCCAGGGAAGCGAGGACGTCCAGCTCCCGTTCGGGCCGTTCCTCACCGGTTTGACCGAGATCCGGGGACATCCAGCCTGGAACGCCCCGACGCGGCTGGCGGCAGTGGCCCGGGGCGACGACGACGCAGCGCACCGGATCGACCTGGAGGCGCGTTTCCTTGCGGTCCTGGCTCTGCTGGAGCGCCGAGCCGCCGGCACGGCCCTGCTTGTGCTGGTCGACGACGCCCACCACCTCGACGGTCCGTCGTTGGCGCTGCTGCGGCTGCTGACCCATGCCGAGAGCGAGGCCCGGCTGCGGTTCTGCGTAGCCGGGCGGACCGACGTTCAGGATCCCCGCTGGCGGCGATGGTGCGCCGAGTCGATCCGCCTGGGTATGACAGCGGTCGAGCTCGTCGGGCTGTCGCTTGACGGCCTGCACGCGATCGTCCTTGAGCACTTCCCCGACGCCACCTTTGAGGCGCAGCGTGCCCTGGCCGTCGAGGTGCTGCGCCTGAGCGGGGGCCTGCCGGTGGTTGCCGTCCCGCTCATCGCCGCCGCTGATCCCCGCACGCTCAGCCTCCCGACCCGCGTGTCCACGTCCGCCAACCTGCACTGGCGTACCGCCGAGCTGCCCGACGACCTCCGCGATGTCGCCATGGCGGCCGCTCTGCTGGGCCACGTGTTCTCAGTGGGGGAGCTGGTCGCTCTCTACGACCGGCCGACCGATGTGGTCGAGGCCGCCCTCGATCGGCTTCTGGTCGAGGGCCTGGTGGTGGAGACCGACGACCCCGACCGCCTCCGCTTCCAGCACGTCCTGCTGCGAGACGCCTTCGTGGACACCGTTCCCCCGTTCCGTCGGCGCCAACTCAGCCGAGCGGCGGCCGCCGTGTCGGACGACCCCCATGCGGTGGCCCGTCACCTGGCGACCGCACTGCCCAGTGTTCCCGGGGCCGACGCCGTGGCTGCCCTCACCCGTTCGGCCCGACTGCACGCCGACCGGCGGGAGTGGCGGAGAGCGGCCAATCAGTTGCGCCACGCCGAGGCGGTCGACGGCCAGGGGCTGTCGGTGGCGGATCTCACCCTCTACGCCGAAGCGCTGGACCTGAGCGGGCAGGACGGCTCCGAGCCCCGTCGAGCGGCAGTCAGAGGTGCCACACAGGTGGGTGCGTGGGCGCAGGTACTGGATGCCGCGCTCGCCGGCCTGCCAGCGGCCGAACGGCCCGACGGCGATCCGGAGCGGGCCGGGATGCTGGAACGCATTCCCCCCGATGAGCTCGAGCCTCGCGACCGGTTCCGCCACGCCGTCACCCTGTCGCGCCTGCTGTCGTTGAACGGATCGCCCCAAGCTGGGCTGGCCTGGGCCGGGACCGCCCTCGATCTGGCGGGTGACGACGCCCAGGCACGCTGCCTGGCCCAGCTGGCCCGCTGGACCGCTCATCATCACATCGCTCCCGGCGGCTACGACCTCCCGGACGAGCTCGGCGCCTCTGCCGACGTGACGATCGCCCTCCGGATCAATCAGCTCCGGGCGATCACGGCTCTGGAGCGCAACCGGCTGGCCGACTCGAGGGAGTTGCACCTCAACTTCACCTGCGACGCCCGACGCTCCGGTGACCCCCTGCGGGTGTGGCACGCCCTGAGCTTCGAGTCGCTGCTGGCGTTCGAGGACGGTCGGGTCGGGAGGAGCCGGCAACTGGCCGACCAAGCCTACCGGCACGGCCTCCTGCATGACTTCCAGGCCGCCACCACGGTGTGGCTGGGCCAGTTGTTCAGCCATGCGTTCGCCCTGCGTGTCCACGATCAACTGCTGACCCAGTTCGGGCAGGTCCAGGCGAATGTCGCCCGATCGAAACTGTCGCAGGCGGCGCTGGCGCTCAGCCTGTGGGCCGCCGGCGACCGGGCGAAGGCGGCCGACATGGCGGCGTCCCTCGTCGGCGACGCTCTCGACCGGCCCCGGAGTCTGTCGCCGGTGGTCGTTGCTCTCATGAGCGAGATCGTCGGCGCCGGGCGTGACCGGTCCATGATTCTGGCTGCGCGCCGGCTGCTGCTGCCCTATCTCGACTCGTCGTTGGTGGTCGGCTTCGGGGTCGCCTCAACCGGTCCGGTAGGTCGCTATCTCGTGCCCTTGGCGGTCGACGAGGCAGAGCGCCGGACCTGGCTAGATCACACCGTCGCAGCCTCGGAGAGCCTCGGATCGGCGGCCTGGCAGGTTCTCAATCTGGTCCTCCGTGGCGTGATGCTCGACAACAGCGCCGATCTGGCCTGGGCCGACGATCTGGCCAGGGCCACCGATTTTCAGGTCGGCGCAATCGCCGAGCGATGGCGGGCCGCCCTGGACAGATGAACCGGCTCGCCCAGCCGCCGACCTCAGCTGTCTTCGGAGGCGCCCGATCGGCCGGGCCGGCACCGGTCATCGCTTCGGCTGGCCGCTCTGACCCCGGGAACCGCCGTTGTGGACGTTACTCCCGCCCTCGAAGTTCGCCGACCCCCGTTGCTGTTGGGCCTGCTTGCGGGCCGCCGCCTGCTGCGCCCGCTGGCTCTGTGCCTGCTTGTCGGCGTTGACGTGCTTGTTGGCCATACGTTGCGTGCTCCCGTGCCCGACGCCATGTAACGTCATCTGCGTGTCGCCTCGCCACCACGCTAAGCCGGCGGGCGCAACCACACCGCAACCGCGGCACCGGCGGCCTGTCCCGCTCGCCGGCCCCCGCCCGAGTCCCGCGACCGGCGGCTAACCCGACGGACCGGTCCATTCCGGTGCCGAAGCCTCTTTCCCGGCAGGGGCCAGCGGCTCGGCCATCGATCCCAGCGCACACACCGCAACCGGTCGAGCACCGAGGCGGGCCGCCCCCGTTCGTCCAGCCACTCCCGCTGCCCCGTCGACACGTCGGCCCAGCCGGGGTTGGCCGTGTCGAGGAGTCTCCGGTAAAGGCTCCCCAGGACAGCCGAAGCGCCGGGATTGAGGCGAGGCGTCCGAGCGACGGCACACCAGCCCGGGTCCCATGGCAAGGGCCAGGGTGACCAGGCCCAGAGGCTCCTCCCAGCGGGCTCCGGGCACGACCGCATCGCTACAGGCCGCCAGCACGAGCAGGTCGGGGAGACCGGGCCAAGATGAGATCGCGGGCCCGTAGGTAGTCCGTCATGCCTTCGGGCCGGTTCCGGCCGCGGGCCAGGCCGGGCGCCTATTTGCCGTGGCCGACCAGCACCAAGGCGAGGCCAGGCCAGGCCAGCCTCGATTGCACGTCGGTCGGTCGCTCAGATCCTCGCAGCGAGAGCGGCCAGTACGGCGCGATCGTCGTCGAATTGAGGGTCGGGTCGACCCACGCCTCTCGGCGTCGCACCACCGGCGGGCGACCGTTTGAGGCGGGCTGGAGGGCCATGGATGGCGCCAGCGGGGGAGGTCGGCCCGCTCCACGAGAGGGCCCTCTCGGTACGGGAGCGGATAGTAGGGAAGATCCCACAACGATCCGGATGGCGGATTAGCAGCGGCGGTGGCTCCGTTTGGACGACCAGCTCGGCCATCAGCGCCGCTGGGACCAGATCGGCCAGGAGAGCGAGGTCGGCCTCCGCGGTGCCGAGCCAGTTCCGGGTGGAAGTCGCTCGGATCGCCTCGCGCTCTCGCGGGGAGAGAGGGTGGAGACCGACGCCGTCGCCGGTAGGGATGCGCCAGATCCGGGTCACAACGCCGGCCGACCGCTCGGTGATCTGGAGGGCCAGGGGTGAAGCAGACACCGAGCGCATCGAGCACGGTCCCGAACTCGGGTCGCATCCGTTCGTACCAGGGCGGCGAACTCGGTCAAGGCAACCGCCGCCAATTGGCGTTGGAGGGCCTTCTGGCGTTCGGTCAGGCCGCGGGCCCGGGAGACCAGGGACCGTCCGGCGTCGAAGGCCAGGATCGGGAGCGGGAGGGTTGACTGCGGACGGCCTCGCTCGCCCTAGTTGCAGCCGGTCGAGCTGCTCCATCACCTCGAGCACCTCGGGCGGCAGCGACCAGGCGCCATCCGATCGGACCAGGCGGGCCCAAGCGGTGGCCGCGGCGAAGTCGTTGGCCTCCAGCGCCAGGTCGTGCTCGTCGGCCCGCCCCGCCCGTTCGAGGGCGTCGGCCACAGCCGGAGCGATCAGCTCCGCCATCCGGGCCGGGAGACGCCGGCCGGCAGCGTCGCCTGCACCGGCGACAGCGACCGGAGCGCCCGTATGGCCTCCTGGGCCGTCTCCCGACGATGGCCGTCCCGCACGTCGTCCGCTCCCGCGCCTTCGGTTTTGAGCCGCTCCGCCCGACGCTCGGCGATCTCGCATCGGGCCATGTGGACCGCCACCGAGTCGCGGGCCTTGCTCGCCTCGCTGGTGAGACGGACTGCAGTCAGGGCCGAGGCTGCATTTCTCCAAGTCCCCAGCGGCCATCCGTACCGCTGCGATCGTCAAGGCACGGGCGGGATCGACGTCGCCGGCCACGTCCGCGGAATCGGAGCGGGTGGATGAGCGCCCGGCTCCCGAAATCCTGACGCCGCCGGCACCCGTGATCGCCGGTAGGAGCGCCTGCGCAGTCTCGGCGTCGCCGAGCAGGGCGCACACCATCGCCTCGTCGGCCATCGCCTTGGACCGAGGCGGGGAGCAGCCTGCCCTGGGCGTAGAGCGCGGCGCTGTGGGGTCGTCGGGCGGGCGCTCCTCAACAGCTTGGTGGCCGACCGCAGCCGGCGGACCAGTTGAGGGGCCGCCAACAGGTTGCGAGCCACGCCGATCTCGATCCGGCGTTCCTTCAGCGCATCGGCCAAGCCGACCTTGTTGCCGTAGTAGTCCATGATGGACTCGTACTTGACGAGGTCCTCCTGGGCCGTCTCGGACTCCAGCCGCAGTGACCGGAGCCATGAACGCAGAATGAGGCACTCGGCCGTGCCGAGCAGGTCGAAGCCCGACCGTTCGCCGATCAGTCGGCCCAGACGTTCGAGGGATTCGTCCGCCCGTTCGACGCTCGGCAGGCCGTTGCAGGGTGAGAGCCCGACAGACGTAGAGGCTGCCCAGGTTGCTGATCCAATTGGCGTCGAGCTCCGTGCCGCGGGCTTCCGCCGATCGGAACAGCTGGTCGGCCCCGGGCCGCTCTGCAGCTCGTTGTCGGCCCTACTCAGCAGCACCAGCACCGGCGCCTCCAGGTAGTGGTCACCGACGGCGACATGGCGGGCCCCGGCCCTGAGCGCATGGTCCCTGGCTCGCCGGGCTTCGCCCACCATGAGGAGGCGGGCGGCCTACTCGCGTCGGCGCTGCGTCGCGGTCCACCGGCGACAACAGCGACGATGCCCCGTCGGCCAGAGGCGGCTCGCCACCGCCGAACCGGCGCAGGCGGGCCTGGCGAGCGGCGAGAATCCGGCCAGGTTTGGCCGGGCCCGCGTGAGATCGTCGAGCCCGTCCAGCTCGCGATTGGCCGCCTTGGGTAGACCGATCACGTAGGCGTGCAGTAAATGGCTGTAAAGGCGCAGCAATCCTCGTCACTGCGCTCAACATCGGCCGCCCTGGACAGCCTGAAGCTGGCTGCCGGCCTGCCGGCCCTGCGGTCGGCCTCGAAGATCTGCACCGCCATGGTGGCCGACGGCTCGATCAGTAAATGGGCCGCCATCTGCTCGCAGGCGACGGCGACCTGGCGGCCGAGCTGGGCCCACGAGCCAGTATCGTCGCAAAGACACGAGGGCAGGGTCGGGAACTTCACCCGACCAAGCGTGCTGGCGGGACGCACACGGTTGCGTTTTGGTTGCGAAACGACCAGCAACATGCGGGAACCATCCCGACTCGACACGTTGAGAGGAAACCAATGGCTTGTGCCTGCGAGAAGGACCGTGGCAAGGGCAATCTCTGCGCCCACTGCAAGGAAGCCGTTCGAAACGGCTGGCCTCCGCCGCGCCACAACTGCTCCAGCATCGGGACCTGTTCCTGACGACGCCGCTGCTGGACGGTGCCGAACACGGTGACCAACTACACGCCGCCGGCGGACGCCATTCCCCCGCCGCCACCTCCGCCGATGGTGCAGCCCCCGCCGCCGGGACCGCCACCACCACCACCCCCACCGCCGCCACGACCGCCGGGAGCGACCCCGCCGCCGGCTCAGGCCCAAGCGGCCTCTGGTCCACCCCGGGAGCCGGGGCCGGTGACGCTGACGGTCCGGCGCCGTCGGCAGATCCAGAATGCGCTCATTCCCGCGGGGGTCAACCTCGATGGGCATGAGGTCGCAGGGCTCCGGTCGGGCCAGACCTACACGGCCGAGCTCGGCCCCGGGGAGTACACGCTGTCGTTCAACCCGTCGCAGTCGTCCAGGATCTATGTCGCCACCTGGGACGGCCGGGACGTCGAGGTCGAGATTTGGGCGTCAACCCTGACGTCCCGCGTCCAGGCACGGGTCCATCGTACGGATTGAACGCCATACAGATCATCGCGACGGGTCCGGGGGCGGGTGGCGAACCGCCTTCGGCCCGTCGGGTGATCAAGGGGCGGGACGTCGGGCGGGTCTCCGACCACGATCCGGGTGGTGGCGGCATGCCCTGGTTGAGGAAGTAACACGGCAATCTTGGCGTTGATCTTGCCCACGAGCAGGTCGAACTGATGGTCGTGTGCGGGAAAGGGGAGTAACCACAGGCCACACTCTGCGCCCTCTTCCGCTGCAGGTCTCGCCAATGTCCTATAAGAAGCTCTACTCATTAGAATCGGAGAGGTGAGTCTGATGCTAGATCAGCCTGCTTTTTGGTCGAATCTCAAGGTACTAGTACCCATTCTTGAAGCGCATGAGCAGTCCTTCTTTGCAGTCCGATCCGATGAGTCGGGCTCACAGGCCTTCCTGCTTGACGTGCAGACTGCTCAGGGGGGCACCCTGCCGGTCTGGTTGTTCGCTGAACTGGACATGTTCAAGGATGAGTGGGTTGTCGCCGAAGCTCCGCTAGCGAACTACTCGGACGAGTTCGCTTCTAGACTCTCCGTGATGTCATCAATCCCGATGTACGGAAGGTTCGGCGCCTACGGCCGTCAGCCAAAAGATGGACTTGGTGCCGTTGGCTTGCGGTGGTCGGCCCGAGCAAGCTCCGTAGCCACGGCCACAGTCGTTACGCACGTTCAAGAGCTGGCCAACGTAGCGAAGGGGATGCTTGAGCTATTGAACGATTTCCCCGCTCCTGCTGTCGAGGCGATTGATGACCTTGCCCATCAATTGGGCGGCCTGAGAAGAACCCCACGACAAGTCGACGGGCAAGGCTGAATAGTAGTCGTAGAGCGGTGAGTAAGCGATGTAGCTCTGTGCGAGGCGCTTCGGGCTTGATCGGTAAGAATTTGTCGATGTCAATGAGGACAAGGCGGGGCTGCGTGGTATTCAGAAAGGATCCGAGATAACGTGCCCGATCTGCTAGATCGGTATGGGTAAGTCGCTCGCTCATCTAGATAAGAGTGCCCACATGATTTGGCGGTGCTGGGCGAGTAGTTCTCGGTGCTGCTCCTCTCCCTCCCTCTAAACCCCAATTGCTGTCCTCAGTCTGGCCAGTCCGCTGCGATTGAGAAGAGCCGGTCTGGACAGTGCCAATACGGTCGTCAGGACCAACGCAGTTGTTGCTCTGCTCTGCTGCCCCTCAAATCGGATGTGCAACGACAGGCGGCTCCAATCGCCGTAAGGAGAATGGACGGCTCTGGTACTCCTTCTGCCTTGAGTCAATTGGCTTAGCCGGATCAATGGCACTCTGTGTGTTGATCCATGTATCATAAGTGCATGGGAATCTTTAAGCGAAAAAAGGCCGCACCGCCGTGCCCTCTTTGTGCTACTCTGGTGGAGTCTAGTCAGCACTATCAGCAGCATGTATATGAGTCTTCACCAGGCCGTTGGACGTTTGTATGCGTTGAAGGGGTAGCGAACCATTCCTGGCCGAAAGAGAAACAAGCGGGCCCAAGATACGGGATGGAAATTCATGCCGCACATGAACACGGAGTCTTTCCGGCTCAGTCGGTCTTTGACGGAAGCTCGGCTCTAGCTAGGTCCATGTTCAAGAGTACGTTTCCGAATGGCCTCACGTTCACGAAGCCGGTCCACTAGTGTCCTGCGTCAGAGGTTCGTCAAGTATTTCTTGAGGCTGGTGAGGATCTGGTCGGCGGTCTTGTGCCAGACGAACGGTTTCCGGTCGTCGTTCCAGGTGGCGATCCAAGCGTTCAGGTCTGCGGTGAGGGCTGCGATCGACTTGTGGGCTGACCGTTTGAGCATCTTGTTCGTTAGCTCAGCGAACCACCGTTCGACAAGATTCATCCATGATGACGAGGTCGGGGTGAAGTGGAACGTGAATCGCGGGTGTTTGAGCAGCCAGTCGCGGATCGCCGGGGTCTTGTGCGTGCTCGAGTTGTCGAGCACGACATGCACCGCGAGGTCGGCTGGCACCGACTCATCGATGAGATCGAGGAACTTGCGGAACTCAAGCGCCCGATGCTGTGGGCGAGTCTGGTGTACGACCTGTCCGGTCGCCAGGTTCAGTGCAGCGAACAGATCGGTCACACCGTGACGCTTGTAGTCATGGGTGCGACGTTCGATCTGACCGGGTCGCATCGGTAACGACGGCTGGGTCCGGTCGAGAGCCTGGATCGACGTCTTTTCGTCGACGCACATCACCACCGCATGCTCCGGCGGGTTCATGTAGAGCCCGACGACGTCACGGACCTTGTCGACGAACTGCGGATCCTCTGACAGTTTGAACGTGTCGGTCAGCCACGGCTTCAACCCGAACGCACACCAGATCCGCCCGACCGACGACGGCGAGATCCCGGCCTTGGCGGCGAGATCACGCGTCGACCAATGCGTCGCATCCGTGGGCTTGTCCTCAAGCGTGCGCACGATCACCGCTTCGACATCGTCGTCGGTGATCTTGCGTGGCGCCCCCGGCCGCGGATCATCGGGCAGACCATCCAGACCCCGCTCGATGAACCGCTTACGCCACTTCACCACCGTCGCCTGGTTACAGCCGACCTTGTCGGCGACGTCGTTGTTCGACAGGCCATCCGCCGCCAACAACACGATCCGGGCCCGCTGCGCAATCGAGTGCGGTGCAGTCGGACGGTTCACCCCGTTCAACATCGCCAACGAGTGGCTGCCTGCTCGGTGGAGGAGTGGCCTCGGGCTCGGGTGGCCCGCCGGAGCCGGGCGTTCAAACGACTCGACGGTGTTGGTGGAGAATATGACCCGGCAGACCTCGACGGGAAAGGCGAGGTCGTCGACAGAGTGACGGACCCGTAGGTCCCGATCATCCTGCGCGACCTTTGCGCCGAACGCGATGGATTCGAGGCGGTGTTGCCGTGACACAGCTCGCCCCGGCCGTGGGCCGGCAGCTGTACTGCGTCACGTCACCGACTTCGCCGGCTTGCATGGGCCTTACGGCCGTCAGATTCTTCCCTGGCAGTTAGTTGCAGTTTGGTTGCGGCTCGCAAACTAGTGGTCCGTCGCGGATTTGGTCTGGTGGGTGAGGGCGGCTCGGCCTCGTTTGACTTTGGCGATGATCTGTTTGGCGGTCTTGGCCCAGACGAAGGGTTTGGGGTCGTCGTTCCAGTGTGAGACCCAGGTGTCGATGGCTTCAGTGAGAGCGTCGACACTGTTGAACGATCCGGTCCGTAGGCGTTTGTTGGTGAGTTGAGCGAACCAGCCCTCGACCAGGTTGAGCCACGATGAGCTGGTCGGGGTGAAGTGCAGATGCCACCGCTGCTGGGCGGGCTTCGCTAGCCATTCGGTGACCTCGGCCGACTTGTGAGCGGACAGGTTGTCCAACACGACGTGGATCTCCAGATCCCGTGGCGTGTGGAGATCAATCCATTTGAAGAACGCCAACACGTCACTGCTCTTGTGGCTCTTGCGGGTCTGGTGGATCACCTCACCGGTACCGACGTTCAGCGCCGCGAACAGATCAGTGGTCCCGTTCCGTTTGTAGTCATGGGTCATCGTCCGACCCCGCCCCGGTTTCAACGGCAACGACGCCTGGGTCCGGTCCAACGCCTGGACCTGGGTTTTCTCATCGAAGCTGAACACCACCGCCCGCTCCGGCGGGTTCAGGTAAAGGCCGACGACATCGACCAGCTTCTCCTCGAACCGGGGATCGTTCGACAGTTTGAACGTGTCCACCCGCCACGGTCGAATGTTGCGGGCCCGCCAGATCCGAGCGACGGTGTCTTTGCCGACACCGTGACGATCACCCATCGTCCGGGTCGACCACGCCGTCGACTCGTCATCAGGCACCGTGTGCAGCGTGTCGTCAACGATGGCGTCGATCACCGCCTGAGGAATCTCGGGCTTGCGGCCCCGGCCCGGCGCGATCGACCCCACCGCCTCGACCCCGCCCTCCTCGAACTTGGCCCGCCACCGCCGCACCGTGTCCGGCGTCGTCGAACACGCCCGGGCAATCGCAGCGTTCGGCGTCCCATCAGCGGCCAACAACAACGCCGAGGCCTGCACCACACACCGATGCGGCAACGACGTCGAGCGAGCCATCCGCTCCAACTCGACCCGCTGCTTACGAGACACCCTCAACCGGGCAGCAGTCACAACTGGCATACCCAACACTAACCAACATTGCTAAATCAGCGACGGACCACTAGGCTCATGACTTGAACTAAGAAGGGTGGGACACGTCGCCCGAGCGAGCCGAACCAAGCTGACTCCTCATCACGAACGGGCCAGCACCTACCCATCCGCTACCAGTTACAGGAGGAGGACCGATACTGATGGGACTGTTCAAACGACCGACGACGACGCCGAGAGACTTGCCGCCCGGTGCTCCGACCGCCGAGAACTGGGCGCCGACAATTGATCTCGACAAGACCCGGCAGGCGGTGCGCATCCTGATCGAGGATTGGCACTGCGCAGCCGGTGGGGCGTCCGAGCGCATGGAACCTCTGATCTTCAGCATTGGGAGGGCCAGCGGGACACCGCATGCGCCTCTCCAATTAATGAAGTTCTACCCCAGCAGATGCGACTACCAAGAGATTCTCCGCCGGCCCTGGTACTGGGTCGTCGCCAACGCTAGCCACCCAGCAAATGCTGGCGATAGCGAATGAGCCGGCATATGCGGGTATTGGCCTCCGACTGGAAATCCTCCGTGCAGGCCAAGTTCGGGCTGTGCGAGCGCAGCTCTGGCTCATCGCCTCAGTACCTTCGGACGCGTACATCAAATTGGCCCACCCCGGTGCCCTGCCTCTCCGGATCTCGCCGCCGAACCACCTGCTGCTCGGGGACGAGACCGGTACCCCCGCCTAGGACCTCTCGCCGGGACAGTCGAGCAGATGGTAATCCAAAGCTCGGATGAGGTCGGCGAGCGTCGGAAGTCAATTCAATGGACGGGTGAAGCACTCGGGATATTGGAGGACTCCGCGATGACGACGTCCGTCGACCGCTATCGGACAATCCGGCTACGTGCTGATTGCAGCGCCCTGCCTTCCTGGCTATTGGCACCCTCTTTGCCTGTCCGACGTGCAGTCGTGGTATGCAAAGCCATGCCCATTCTATACATCGAAAGACAAACGAAATGGGGCCTAACGAAATGAACGCCACTGCAGCCAACGACGATCCACTCAGTCGCGGGCTGTCCGGGCTCGGCCGTGCCGGTCGGCTGGCCGAAAGGACCAGTCAACTCATCTCCCTGGCCCGCAAGGTCAGCCCGGTGGCAGTCGCGATCTGGTTGGTCGCGTTCGCCGCCATCGGCTGGCTGACGTCCATCTTCGCCATCTTAGCCTTGGCGTTCATAGCCGTTCTGTGGTTTGTGGCCTGGTTGGCTGTCACGAATATGCTCTCGTCGCTCACGGCGATGGCGACCGGACTTAGAGCAGCGGAAAATCAGATCACGGAAATGCGGAACGCTGGCATCGGCCTGCAGCAAGTTCCCGACGAACTCCGACGACTGCTGAGTTCGCTGGGCACCGGTCGGTTGACGTTGTCCAAGTTGCGATCGGCAGTCGGAAGCGCACGCGACGGCAGGCAGAGTCTCGGGCAAATCCGGTCAATCAGCGTGGCGTCCTACATGTCGGGGGTCGGTGGCTTGGTTCTCTTCGGTGCGCTCTCGGCGACTGGGTTCCTGATGCTCATGATCGGCGTGGCCACCAGAGTCATCTGACTATCAACCGTGAGGATGGTTGGCGACCGAGTGACGCCGACTGCTGCCGCACGGGCGTTGGAGTGTCCCCGCCGGCATCCGTTATCGCGTTCACCGGCAACTCTGACCACGAGCTTCGTGCTCCTCTATGTTGGCAGCGGTCCGGCGTTGCGAACTCGTTGCGGCCATCGGAGATGGTGGAGCTCGACATAGTCTGATCGAGATTCGACAAGATCCCCTTTTGAAGGAGACGAGCGAACAATGAGTGAGACGACGACATGGCCTGCAGTCTTCTCGAATGGTGTCTGCTCAATCGCCCAGGCTATTCATTCCCTGTATGAAGCTCTCGACTCTGAGAACAGTCAGATAGCCTGTACCAGGCCGTCTGCGCAGGTCACGTTCAGACGCAGTGTCTTGGCTCCGGACTTGGTTGTACGACATGCACGGCGACGAATGGGTCGCCGCGGAGGCCCCCATGGACGGCTTCGCAGAGGAGCTGACGATGCGAATCGCAGTCCCATACTCGATGCCACTATTTGGGCGCTTCGGGGCCTCTATGGGAGGCCCAACAGCTCGGAGGCAGGAGCCTCAGGGCTTCGCTGGAGCGCGGGAACGAGCGTTTCGACGATCGATAGTGTCGGTGGTCACATGATGAAACTTGCCGACGTGACCCGATGAATTTTCACCATCCCTTGACTAGGGAACCGGATACGGCGGTAGATCCAACATTCGGACAGACTTCTAGCTAGGCAATTTGCCCCGTCGTCCCAGTGGTGGATTGGGTTGTGAACAGGTTTGAGTCATCGCCAAGCTGGCGGTGTCGCGGACAAGTCGTGGCCGAAAAGGTGCGGGGTCTCGGAAAGTACCTGGTCACGGCCCCGCCAATGTCGATTCGCCTCTGATATTCTCGCGGTGGGTGGAGCCCTCAGCGGGGTGGAAGGCCTGCTACCATTGTCTAATATCGTTCTATAGTTGTGACAACCCCAGGGGAGATACGTTATGGGCATCTTCGACCAGAACAAGCAGTGGAAGTTCACCGTGCGGGCGCCGGAGAAGGCCTGCATCGCCGCTTTCCGTAGTGCGTTCGGGAACGGTGGTCTCCTACGGTCCGCCGAGTGGTCCTTTCAATCGGGGGACGATGCGGTCAACGGACACCATCATATGGCTATCTTCCAAGGCCGGACCGGACTGGGCGGCTTTGTGAATTCCCTAAGCAAGCGAGGCTCTGAGCAATCTCGAGCTGCACTCGGCTCGACGATCGCTTTCGCGACTAATGAGTCGGCTGACAGTACCGAATGCAGCATGTGGCTGAAGCTCACCAGCACGCAGCTCGGATTCAAGAACGAGGCGAGCCTTCTCCGCCACTACATGCGATCGGTCGAAGCGGAGCTCCTAAAGGTCGATCCGCACCTGCAACTGAGCAAGAGCTAACACCACGTTTCGTCCGGCGTGGTTGGGGGTGGCGTTGAAGAACCCTTTGAGCTGGGAGAGTCGGTTCTGTCGAATGAACCAGTTTCGCCCAGAGAGAGGGTCTAGTCATGGGCGGTAGTAGCAGGCTGGTCTGGCCATGGTCGGTGACGGATCGGGGGCTCCGGACTGACGTCCCGGCTGGTCAGTGGTGGTTCGCCGTCGTCGCTGATCATCTCGGCCTGACCGGCGGGCTGCGGCACGCGATGCGGCGGCTGTCGTGGTGGGACCACCACCCAGGCGCCACCCCAGCCCTGCTGGTCTTGGCCATGGCGGATGGGGGATGGCGATGTCGTCCAGACTCCACGGACCCCAGAGTAGGGCGGCCGATTGTCGATGCCCGGCGCCATCGAGCGCTCCCCCGGCCACCCCGCGATTTCCACGCACTGGATCCGTCCGGGATCGCCGGCTACCGGGCGGTTCGTGCCCTACGACCCAAGGACGCTCAGCCAGGCCGCAAGTGCCACTGCGATTGCGACTTGACCCGCGGTAACTGTCCTCGGGAATGGCCAGCGGGCCGTCAGCCAATACCCGGCGATCGCTGCCAGAATCAGCACCCCGATGGATATGAGTACCGCCGAGTCGATGAATGAGCAGGACGATGGGCACTGCGTCGTGGTGCAGTTGTACTTCGTCGCGCATCCCTGCTTGGCGGCGAACGCAGCGAAGTAGACGGGCAGCAAGAGGGCGGCGGGCACGACGACCGGCAACCACCGTATCGACTGGGTCCCGCGACGGGGATCGTACATCAGGCCGCCACTGTACTGGAGGGTGGATTTGACGGTCGTAGCATCGAACCAGTCGGCTGTGACCGGCGACGTCGACACCGAGCGGTCGGGCCGGGCCACTTCGCCGGTGATGCGTGGATCTGACCCGCTACGGTCGGCTACGTGTTGGGGCGATACGAAGATCCCGAGATGGCCGTCGGGAACAGCTGGACTCGATCGGACATCGAGCGCTGTGTGGCTCAGGGGACGGTCGACCGCATCTCGTGCCCCCTTCTCAACAGCGACGATCATCAGGGCCTCGGGCTAGCAACCTCCGGTCAAGAGGCGAGAAGCGATCATCGTCGCCGTCGGCTTTCCTACCGGACCGGCTATAGCTTCACCGGCGTCAACGAGCATGCAAACTGGCGGCATCCCGGCTCACCCGCTGCGCCAGCGCCTGCCGCACCGGCGGGTCGGGCCCTCGATCTGCCTGACCCACCGACGGGCCGACCTGACCGGCCGCCGCACCGCCTTGGGGTAGCGCGTTCCGCCCTTTGTTAGGCTGTGCCGAACAGTCCAAGCCCGGCCCAGAACCATGGGTTCGAGTTGCGATCTCGCTCGTCTAGGGCGGCGGACCGCGCTGCGAGGCTGAGGGGGAGATTGCGGGTCGCCATCGCGGTGTAGATGGAGCTGAGCATGCGCCCGATGGACTCGTCTGGTATCGGCCACCGCGCGGCGAGCACCGATCGTGCACCTTGCCGGATACACGCGGTTACCAGGTCGGTCGGCGTATTGGACGGTCCGCCTTGCGCAGATCGGCATGCTGCGAAGCAGACCTGGCGTGGGACGGGCCAGCGAAGGATCTGCGGCACGCCGATCGATCCTCGCGGCAACTCAAGCGTCGGGATGCCGGCGGTCAACGCACCGTGCGCGCTGACGGTGAGCAGGTCGAACCGAGCCTCGGTCAAGGCTTGCTCGATGCTCACCGACGACCAGCTGAACGCCTTGCCGTCGACGTACCCGGATCGGACCAGGTTCCGGAGCGACTCGATCTCTTGGTCTACGCCCGGCAATGAGTCATCGAATAGACCTAGGACCATCATCGGCTGGCCATCGACACGAGTTGGTGGAGGATCGTGGTGAAGTGTCGAGGCATAGGTGGGGGCGACCGCGACGATGGCCCGCTCAGCGAGCGCGCGACCAGGTGGAACCGTCGAAGTCGCAGACCAGGACCGTGGTGGTGTCGCCCGGCCGCAGTGGGTAGACGCCGACGTGGTTCCCGGTCTCGAGATGGGTACGGAGCACCTCGTCGGTCAACGGGCGCAGTGGTCCGTCACGCCCGCCCCGCCGGGCTGGCATCCACCCCGTTTTGCCGGTCGAGGGGTTCTCCCACCGCAAGGCGAACATGTCGGTCCGCACGGCGAACCGCTGACGGAACAGGGCCAGCTTCTGCTCCGCCGCCGACGCCCGGGTCACCGCAGCATCGCCACTGCCTTGGTCTGCCGGGGTGTCAAGGGAGAAGAGCCGACCGTCAGGGACCGGCTGCGGCTCTGGGCGATCGAGGCCCAAAAGTCCTCGTAGCCGGTCGATCTCCGCCAGTGCTGCCGTCAGCTCAGCGTGAACCGCCGCCAACTCGGCATGGACATCACTGTCGATCGATCCCACACGGCGCATCCTGGCACGAGGTGACAGCCGATCTGCCGATGTCTCGGTGGGACGGCCGTGCTCTCCGGTGACTGTCGCTCTATCGAGCCGGGCCCGCCGGGCGGGCTGGCTCGAACCGCGCCTGGAAGACCACGGTCTGGGAGGTAGTCAGGGTGCGCCCGGCGAAGGCGAACCGGCCCATCGGGGCTGCGGCCCACCACCAGTGCCAACGAAACACGCGGAGCACGGGCTGCGCCTCGTCGATCTCGAGCAGGGAGAGTGGGTGGCCCCCATTCGGCTCGGACGGGTCGTAGGGCCCGGCGCCGGCGAAGTTGGCCAGAACGGTGAGCAGCGCCACGTCGTCGAGCTCGGCGGCCGCTCGGGCCGGGTTGGGTGTGGCCCTGATCGCTATGGCCAGCGCCTGATCGAAGTCCTCCGAAAAGCGGGCTTCGTGATCTCGGCCGATGCAGTGGAGCCGAGCCAGGCTCACGCGACGTCGGCGTTGGTGTTCCGGTATCGATGGCGGGCCACGTAGGCGGCAACCTGTTCGCGGTCACCAGCAGCCCGGGCCAGCAGCGCTGGGCCGGGCTCCACGTTGACAGCCCGTAGGCCGGCGACACCGTCGCGGGCGGTCGCCACCGCTTCGGCCGCCAACTCCTCATCGGACAGCTCGAGCTGGTCAAGTCGGACCGGATAGAGGCCATCACGGGGATGTGCGTCCATGAGGAGGAGACTACCAGCGGGTCGAGGCGCCAGCGGGGCACCAGCAGGCCCCCGTCACCCCGGCGCGTCGGCTACTGAAGTCCTCCGAAAGTCCTCCTAGCGCGCACGACCGGCCGGACGGTCTGGCACGATCCGGACCAGCGTCGGAACGTTTCCGCAGCTCCCGGACCGGGCGGCACGATCCGACACCGGCCGAGCCTTCCTGGGGGTCAAGAGGCCGGGAGTTCAAATCTCCCCAGCCCGACAAGAAAGTCCTGGTCACAAGCCTGGTGGCCAGGGCATCTTGCTTTTCCGGTACGGATCGTTAGTCACTCATCAGGCGGGGGGACCGCTTGACAGACGCCAAGCGCGCGACTTGTCGTACTCTGCGTTGATGGCCGCGACGTTTGAGATCCCGGAGCCGTTGTTTGAGCGGCTGGCCCGCATGGCAGCGCGGCGTGGTCAGACAACTGAGGAGTTGGTCACGGAGATCCTTCTCGACGGTGCGGAGGCGGAGGGCAACCGCATGGTGCTGGTCGAGTCGATGCTCACTGGCAAGGACCGCCAGCGACTTCGACGCCGTTCGGCGATGACGGATCCGTCCCATCGCGTCTGGCGTTCCTTCGATGGGGACGCAGCAGCGAATGCCATCGCTGCCCTTCGGATCCTCGTCGGCTAGCCCGTGGCCTCAGCCGGCCCGTCGCCGGCCCAGTCCTCCGAAAGTCCTCCTAGCGTGCAAGCCGAGCGCATCACCTCGCCCTCGACGGCCGCGCAGTGGTCCGCCACGGTCACCTGGCCGGGCCGGCATCCATCCCGACGGACTGGCTGTTGCTCCTTCGGCCCGGCCGTTCCTACCATGTGACCGACATCACAACGGAGGTGGCCCACATGGCGTCGATCGAGCCCGTCGAGGACTGGAGCGAGGATTACGACATCTTCGATCCCGGCTATGTCCGCCAGCCCTACCCGGTGTGGGAGGAGCTCCGGGGCCGCTGTCCGGTCGCCCATACCGGCCGGTGGGGCGGCTCCCATCTGCCGACCACCTACGACACCGTCAACGAAGTGGCCCACGATGTCGACCGGTTCTCGTCGCGGGAGATCACCGTGGCCCCTATTCCGGCCAGCTACGACGAGAGCGGAAACCGGTTGATCTCCGTCATCGCCTCCGACCCGCCCGACCACACCGGGATACGGCGGCTCCTGCTCCCGTTCTTCGCCCCCAAGGCGGTGGAGCGGTTCCGGGAACCGACCCGGGCGTTGTGCCGGCAACTGCTCCGGGGATTTGTGGAGCGGGGTGAGGTCGACGTAGCCGAGGAGTATGCCAAGCAGATCCCACCGCGGGTCATCGCCGAGATCCTGGGGATCGACCCGTCGATGGCCAACGACTTCGCCGAGTGGGTCCGCGGGGTGCTGGAGCTGGGCCTCACAAACCCCGAGACCCGCGACAAGTACCGGGCCATCATCGAACGCTTCTTCCTTGACGAGATCGATCGGCGCCGGGCCGAGCCCGGTGACGACCTCATCTCGCACCTGCTGCGATCGGAGCTCGATGGCGAACCGGTTCCCCTCCACATCGTGCGGGGCAACGTGCAGCTCATGCTCATCGCCGGGGTCGACACCACCTGGAGCTCGATCGGCTCGGCCCTGTGGCACCTGGCCCACCACCCCGACGATCGTCGCCGCCTGGTGGAGGAACCGGCTCTGATCCCCACTGCGGTCGAGGAGTTCCTCCGGGTCTATTCGCCGGTGACGATGGCCCGCATCGCCCGTTACGACACCGAGATCGCCGGCCGGCCGGTCAAGGAGGGCGAGCGGGTACTGCTGTCGTTCCCGGCCGCCAACCGCGATCCGGCCGCCTTCGAGCGGGCCGATGAGGTTCTCATCGACCGCGAGGTGAACCGGCACGTGGCGTTCGGAGCCGGCATCCACCGCTGCCTCGGATCGAACCTGGCGCGATTGGAGATGCAGATCGCCGTCGAGGAGTTCCTGGCCATGATCCCCGAGTTCGAGCTGGCCGACCCGAACGCAGTGACCTGGGCCGGCGGTCAGGTACGGGGTCCTCGCAATCTTCCGATCCGCTTCCCCCGCCGCACCGGCCTCACCGCCTGACCCGCGGCGCACACCGCCTAGCAGGAGAAGCTACCGGCGACCGAGCAGCTCCTGGATGCCGGGCCAGTCGTTGCGATTGAGGTAGGTGTGATCCGACACGATTCGTCCGTCGGCATCGAAGGTGTACACGCCGCACCATGACAGCTCCCATCCAGGGCGGTCGTCATCGAGCAGTGAGGCCTCCAAGGTGATGACGTTTCCGGCTGGAGTGACTCGGTTGAACCGGATCCGCCGGCCCGGAGCGAATGCCTTGATGAACCGCTCGGCGCGCACGAAGAGGTCCGGCTCCGCGATGATGTTCTCACGATGGGTCGAGTTGCCGGTCCAGGCTGCGCCGTCGAAGTTCACGACCCGGAAGCGGCTTGCGTAGGCCTCCCGCACGAACCTCTCCATGTCGTCCCCGTTGAACAGGTCACGCCAACGTTCGAGTCGAGCGATGTTCCGGCGTTCATCGTCGGTGTGGGTCCGGCGATCGGGGTAGGCGTCGAGATCGGGGTCTCCGAGGTTCATCGTGCGGTGCGCCTTCCCGGCCGGAGCAGCTGGTTCCAGCATCACGCTAGCCGATCGGTTGGAGCAGGGCGGGCTGCGTCGTGTGAGCGGAAGCACTGTCGGGCCGCCTTGCAGGCCGCACCCTCCGGTGGCCTGAACCGACAGCGCTCGCGCAGTCGGAACGTCTGTGCACGGTGGTGAGGCGCTGCGCGAAGTGTGGTGGTGATGCGAGCGGGTGTGTGGAAGGCTTCGGGGCCATGAAGGTGAATCGCCGCATACTGATCGCGAACCTGCCCGCTGGCGCCCTTTCGCCCGATGATTTCGCCCTCGACGAGGTCCCGGTTCAGTCGCCCGATGGGGGCGAGGTCGTGGTCGAGACGCTCGCCTTCACCATCGGCGCCGGCCAGCGGGCCGGCCTCCAGGGGTCGGCCAGCTATGCCGGCGCACCGGTGGCGGGTCGGGTGATGGACGGCACCGGCGTGGGGCGGGTGGTGGTCTCGGGGGTCGAAGGGATGGTTGAGGGAACCCTGGTTCGGGGTCAGCTCGGCTGGCAGTCGCATCCGACCCTGAAGGCTGCGCAGGTCGAGCCGCTGGCTGCCGGCACGGACCCGGCCGACGCGCTCGGTCCGCTGGGCACCAACGGTCTCACCGCGTACTTCGGCCTCCACGACCTGGGCCGACCCGAGCCGGGCCAGACGCTGGTGGTGTCGGCGGCTGCTGGCTCGGTCGGCCACCTCGTCGGCCAGATGGGGAAGAACCTCGGTGCCCGGGTGGTGGGCGTGGCCGGCACCGACGACAAGTGCCGGCTGCTTGTGGACGACCTCGGATTCGACGCCGCGGTCAACCACCGCGACCCCGAGTTCCGGGACCGGTTCAGAGATGCCACTCCGGACCGGATCCACGTCTACTTCGACAACACCGGCGGCGACATCCTCGGGTCGGCCCTCTTCCGGATGGCGACCCACGGCCGAATCGTGTGCTGTGGCGCCGTGAGCCAGTACGACACGACGACCCCGGACCCGAGCCCGAGGGGCATCCCTGGCCTGCTGGTCAACAACCGGATTCGAATGGAGGGCTTCTTGCTGTTCGACTACGCCGACCGCTACGCCGAAGGCCGGGCCCGGATGGCCGATTGGCTGGCCGCGGGCCAGCTCCGGCCGCTGGTCACCGAGTTCGAGGGGCTCGAATCGGCCGGCCAGGCCTTCGTGGAACTGCTGGCCGGCCGAACCGTCGGTACCACCCTTGTCCGGGTCGGGTCAGCGCCGAGCTGAGCCGGCCACGGCGTCCGGTCCCCGGCTAGGGTGGGCCGACCGCCCCGAGAGGAGCCGACCCGATGCACCTTGGCCTGTCCGCCGACGAGCTGCTGACCACCACCCGGTCGGTTCGCAAGCGCCTCGACTTCGACCGACCGGTGGAACGCTCGGTCGTACTGGAGTGCATCGACATCGCCCTCCAGGCCCCCACCGGTTCCAACTCCCAGGGCTGGCAGTGGATGGTCGTCGGCGACGCTGCCAAGAAGAAGGCAGTGGCCGACGTCTACGCCCGACACTTCAACCGGTATACCTCCCAGCCAGGCCGGACCTATGCCGAGGGCGACACCCGGGCGGAGCGGCAGCCGCTCGTTCGCTCGTCCGCCGAATACCTGGCCGAGCAGTTCCACCGAGCCCCCTTCCTCGTGATCCCGCTGATCGAAGGCCGCCTGGGTGAAGGGCTCGGCACCTTCGCCCAGGCCAGCCAGTGGGGCTCGATCCTGCCGGCGGTGTGGAGCTTCATGCTGGCACTACGGGAGCGGGGGCTGGGCTCGGCCTGGACCACCCTCCACCTGCCCGACGAGCGGGAAGTGGCCGACCTGCTCGGTATCCCCTTCGAGCGCTACACCCAGGCCGGCTTGTTCCCCGTCGCCTACACCAAAGGCCACGACTTCAAGCCCGCCCCCCGCATCCCGGCCGCCGAGCTCACCCACTGGGACCAGTTCTCGAATCCTGGTTGAAATGGGGGCCGCCTCATGCGAGGGCCGACGTCATCCGGGTCGAGCGGTCGTCAGGTGGTGCCCAGCCCGGCGGCTCTGCCGATTGCGATGGCTTCGGCCTTCGTGGCGACACCGAGCTTGGCGATGATGACCGAGACTCGGTTCAGGATCGTCTTCGGTGAGAGGAACAGCTGGGCTGCCACCTGGGATGTCACCAGTCCTTCGACGAGCAAACGGAGGATCTCCAGTTCCCGCGCGTCGAGCGCGGCGAGGTGGTCGGTTCGTGGGGCGGCGCCGACCGCGGCCACCACGGCATCGCTCGCCCCTCGGCCGAGCACCAACGCTCCTCGTGCGGCTGCGTGGATCGCGGCGATCACTTCGTCCGGGTCGGCGTCCTTGAGCAGGTAGCCGTCGAGCCCGGCGCCTACGCTCCGGACCACGGCGTGGCTGTCGGCGCTCATCGTGAGCACGAGCACCCTGAGGTCGGGCCAGCGGCGCTTCAGGTCGGTTCCGAGCTGGATCCCGTCGCCGTCGGGTAGCTGGAGGTCGACGACGGCCACGTCGGGCTCGGCTCCGCACTCCATGGCCTGCCGGGCGGTGCCTGCCGCCGCGACCAGTGTGAGCCCGGGCTCTGACTCGATCAGCGCCGCGAGCCCCCTCAGAACCACCGGGTGGTCGTCGACCACGAGTACCCGTGTCACGTCGGGATCACCATCCTCAACGATGTCCCGCTCGGCCGGGCCGTCTCGATCGACAGTGAGCCCCCAAGGTCGGCTGCCCGTTTGCGCAACGACGTCAGGCCCGTACCGGGTGTGATGGCGCCGCCTTGGCCGTCGTCGACCACTGCCGCTTCCAGCGAATGCGGGCCGGCGCGCACGGACACGGCGATACACGAGGCTGATGCATGCCGGATGGCGTTGGTGACGCCCTCGGCCACGAACCGGTACAGGGCGACTGAGGCATCGGGGAGTGGTGGGGTGTCGAGCGCGAGATCGAGTGTCACGTCGGCACCACCCTGGCGGAACGATCCGACCAGGCCCGTCGAGCGCGGCGGCGAGGTCGCCGTCGTCGAGCACAGCCGGGGTCAGACCCTGAACGAGGCGTCGCAGGTCGTCGCGGATTGCGGCGAGCTCACTCACGATGTCGTCGAGCCACTCGCTCGGCTCGGTACGGGAGCGGGCCTGTACTCGCATCCGCAAGCCGGCCAATGCGGGACCGAGCCCATCGTGCAGGTCGCCCAGGATCCGCGCCCGCTCGGCCTCCCGCTGGTGGGCGAGTTCCTGTCGGGCGTGTTCGGCCTCCACCGCCAGGGCTACGGCGCGGGTCACGAGCGACACGGTGGGTAGCAGTTGTGCGACGATACGGCGCTGCCGAGGTTCGGGCCCCTCGCAGTGCAGCGGATCCAGCGCCAGCGTGCCGACCCGATCGTGCCCCACCGCCAGAGGGTGCCGTACCCAGTGGGCCGCCACGTTCGGATCGTCGTGATCCACGGTGATGGTGGCTCCGCGGTGCCCGCTGGCGGCCACGACCAGTGCCGCGGCCTGGCTGAGGAGGTCGTGCGGATCATCGGTGGTGGCGAGCCCGGCGGTGATGTTGGCGAGATCGCCGGGGGCGATCACTCCCGTTCCGTATCGGCGTTCGAGGTATCGCCCGCGTGCCCACCATGCGCCCGGGGCGACGAACGCGCACGCTATGACGGCCACGAAACCACCCGTGAGATCCGGCGCAGGAATGTGGCCGCGTTGACCCACCCAGCGCATCAGCCCTCCCGCCGCGGCCCCGATCGCCAACACGCCGGCGAACGCCGCCGCGTCGACGAGGGGCTCGTCGACCGGGCGCAGTTCCCGGGCACTGGTCAACAGAGTCAACGCGCAGATCAGCGCCCACAGCCCGATCATCGACGCGGTGGCAGACGCCCTGGGGCCTGCGAGGCGACCGGCCACCACCACCGCGGCGACGACGAGCCCGGCCCAGATGGCGAACCAGGTGAGACGCCGCCGCGCCAGCCGGTCGGGAGTCAGCCCGAGTGCCCACCCGATCACGGCGATCGTGCCCAGCAGAAGAACGAACCCGAGCGCCTCCCACACCGCATCGAGGCGTGAGTCGAAGTCACCCTCGAGCGGCGCGACCTCGGCCACCAGCGCGACGATCGCGGGCAAAACCGCCAAGACGGCGAGAACCCGGCCGAACCGCGATCCGGGTTCACGATCGAGCGACAACGCCGCCACCGCCCCCAGCCCAGGCCAACCCAGCGACAGCAACTCGCCCGGTCCGACCGGTTCATCGAAGGCTCCGATGCCCGGGAGGAAACCGACTCCGGCAGCGATCGCAGCGCCGATCACGCCGACGGGGATGCCCGCGCTGTCGACCTGCTCGGAAGTCATGCCCCCCAGTATCTCGCGCCAAGGCTCGCCCGTGGTTGCCGACGGGCTACCTTCGGGACCCACCCGGGAACCATCGGGACACGACGGGAAGCCAGAGCCTTGCGACCGGGACCGCCAAGCCGTCAAGGTTGGCCCCATGACCGCTCCTGCCATCTCCAACACCGCCCGGACCGCTCGTGGCTTGGCACCCGCCGTTCTCGTCGGTGGTGCGTTCGCACTCACCACGGTCGCCAATACCTTGTTCCACCTCGCGTTCTCGATCTGGGACATCCGCGACGACTTCGGAGCGGGCGGCCGGCCGCCCGAGGAGCAACTCCCCGTGGTTATCGTGATCGGCACCGTCGGCCTGCTGGCGGCCCTCGGCGTCGGCCGATGGCTGAACGGTGACCGGGCCCCACGCGGTGCCGTCGTGCTCGGCGTGATGGCGATCTTGTCGCTCCCGGTGTTCTTCTCCGGGGCGCCGGCCAGCCTCGGGGCGATGGCGGCCGTGCGGGCGGGCTTCGCCCGAGGCGGCTCCCCGACGCAGGGAGCGCCACGTGGGTTCGGGATCGCCGGCATCGTCATCGTCGTGCTGATCATCGTCGCCGTGTTCGGCGGGAACACCGTCGGGATCATCGAGAGGGCTGCGGAGTAGCCTTGGCGATGCTCACCGTCCTACAACGGTGGGGCGTCTTCGAGGGTCACGGTGCGGCCGGGTGCCAGCCGGGTTCCGCACCAGCGGCAGCGGCGTTCCAAGCGGGTCTCGGCCCGGGTGGTGATGGCACCATCCGCGCCTTCGATCACCTCGGTGTGGTCGTACAGGTTGGCCAGGCCCGGCGCCGTGCGCCCACAGCTGGGGCAGGGGCGCAACGGCGGACCGGTCATGGCCAGCGTCGAATCAGCGCTCGCTCAGGCATGCCCGTGGCGAAGGAGGCGGCCGGGGGTCTCCCCGGTGCATTCACCATCGCTGAACGTCTCGACCCCGTTGACCAGGATGTGGTGGTAGCCCTTGGCCCGCTGCACCCGGCGCCACTCGCCCCCGGGCAGGTCGTGCACCACGTCGCCAACCCAGTTGGGCTCGACGTCGAGCTCCTCCATCTTGTAGACCACGACGTCGGCCGCCGCGCCCTCGCGGATCGTGCCCCGATCCTTGAAGCCGGCGGCATGGGCGGCCAGCGACGACATCCGGTAGTGGGCTTCCTCCAGGGTGACCTTCGCCTCGTCGCGCACCAGCCACCGCAGGTAATCGGTCGACCACGAGCCACCGTTGAAGAATTTGGTGTGAGCCCCGCCGTCGGAAACCCCGGGGACCGTGTAGGGGGAGTCGTTGGTCATCTCGGCCATGAAGTCGGCATTCATGCCGCGGTCGGGGCCGAGGAACTCGACGTTGAGGTCGCCCTGCAGCGAGAGGTCGAGCATCACCTCGATCGGATGCTTGCCCTCGGCCTCGGCGATCTCGCCCAACGAGCGACCCACGTACTGCTGGAGGTCGGCCTGGCGGTTGACACCCTGCACGATCAGCCGCTCCGGCTTGCCGCCCACCCCGGCCTGGATGGCCTGCAGCCGCCGGTCGGCCTCTTCGGCCTCGGCCAGCACCGCCTGGCGCAGCTCCGGGTCGGTCATCTTCTCCATCTTCTCTTCCTTGGTGCCGGTGGTGATCTCACGCCACGCCGGCGAGGCGTCGTAGAGGTTCCAGTGCTCCAAGGTGAAGGCGAAGCCCACCCGCAACGTGGCCGTCTGGCCGAAGATGGGCAGGCCCTTCTCGCGGCAGCGCTCCACCCACCGCAGTGAACGGCGGTGGATCTCCGGGTTCTTGATGGCGGGGGCGATGGCGTTGTAGAGGATCGGGCGCTTGGCCACCTCGGCCAGCTTCTCCACGAACGCCAGGTCGGCCTTCACATCGTCGGTGGCCTGGGTGATCTGGATGAAGCCCTCGTCCCGTTCGGCCAACACCTCGCCCAGGGCCAGGATGTCTTCGTCGCACATGGTGTCGGTGACCATGGGCGAGCCGTCGAAGTCGGCCTGGGTGGAGTTGGGGCCCAGGCGCTGGATGGAGAAGCCGCACAGGCCGGCATCCATGCCCTCGGCCAGCAGGCGCTGCATCTCCTTGCGCTCGGCATCGGTGGCAGGCCGGGTCTTGGCCGCCTCCAGGCCCATCACGTAGGTCATGAGTGAGGCGGTGGGCATGTACTGGATGCAGTTGATGCCGAGCGGGGCCCGCTCGAGTGAGTCGAGGTACTCCGGGATCGTCTCCCAGTCCCACTTGGGGAGCATGCCCTCCACCATCGACGCCATGGGGATGGCCTCGGTGCGCACCATGGTGAGCATCGAGCGTTCCCGGAAGTCGGGCTTCACCGGGGCGAAGCCGAACCCGCAGTTGCCCAGCACCACCGAGGTGACGCCGTGCCACGACGACGTCGTACACCACGGATCCCACCGGATCTGCGCGTCGTAGTGGGTGTGCAGGTCGATGAAGCCGGGGGCGACGATGAGGCCCGTGGCGTCGATGACGCGCTCGGACACGCCGTCGGTCTTTCCCCCGACCTTGGCGATGCGGCCGTCTTTGATCCAGACGTCACCGGTGTAGCGCGGCACCCGGGTGCCGTCGACGACGGTTCCCCCCTGAATGTGCAGGTCGTATGTGATCATGATTTTGTCCTTCCCCCTACAGCTGACGATCCCCGTTCAACTGTCTTCTTCAATGCTGTCCACAGTAGGCGGCGGCGAGCCGCAGCACCCCACTGGCGGGCCGGGTAGAGAGATGGTGCGGGCATGTAATCTGGTGCTGGTCTGGACGACGGGGGGGCTCCAGTGATTCAGACGCCGGTTCTACAGCGGCAGCGGAGGTCGTGGCGAGCGATGGGGCTCGTGGCCCTGCTCGTGGCGACTTCGTCGATGGCGACCCGGAGCACTGTGGCGGCTCCACCATCAATCCGTCGCCGTTCGACGATGTCGCCCGCGCTGATCATGGGCGGATCACGGCAGCGCTCGAGGCATCGGGGACTTCCGTTGAGCGGGTAGGCGGGAGGTACTCCAGTGACGGACGACCCCGCGGTATCTGGTTCCTTTCACGTGAGGGAGCGCCGTTTGCAGCGACATGGTCGCTGGACTACGACCCGGAGCAGACGACGACGGCCGGACCCGACGGCATGGTCACCAAGACACCGGTCGGGGGAAAGGCCGACTGGTGGTTCGCTTGCTGCGCGGACTAGCTGCGTGGACCACCGACTCGGTAGTGCATCGCGACTGCACCGTTGCGGAGCGGCTTCGCCGAGACAAGCTCGAGCCGCCGGGTGCTGGGCAACCCGCCCTGGTAGAGGGTCGGGCCGTGACCTGCGATCCTGGGGTGGACAAGGAAGTCGTACTCATCGATCAGGTCCAGCCGATCCAACTCGGTCGCGAGCTTGCCGCTACCGAGCAGGACGCGGCCCACGGTTGCATCCTTGAGCTCCAGGACGCCCGTGCGTACGTCGCCGGAGATGTGGTGGCTGTTGGTCCACGGGAAGTCCGTTCGCGTCGACGACACGACGTACTTCGGCTTGGCCTCCAACTTGACCGCCCAGTCGCGCATCGCCGGGGCGGTGTCCTCGTCGCCGCGGGCGACGGCCGGCCAGTAACTCTCCATCATCTCGTAGGTGACGCGGCCCCACAGCATGGCCCCGGCCTCGTCCATGAGCCGCGTGAAAGAAGGCGTGGGTCTCATCGTCGGCGATTCCCTCCATGTGGTCGACGCAGCCGTCCAGGGTGACGTTGATGGAGAAGGCCAGGAGTCCCATGCGCCGAGCGTAGCGGCGCGAAAACGGCCCATCTGGCCAACCCACCGTCGAGCCACCGTGCGGACCCTGGTGACGACGATGAGATTCGGGTCTCTGGTCCCGTTTCGCCACCTGGTCGAACGGGCAACCGCGGTACATGCTCGACCTGGAACTCGCCTCCTGCCTTCACGCCCCGGGGCCCGTCGCTTCGCTGTACCTGCCCACGCCGAGCAAGGACCCCCAGGCAGCCCGGCACGCCACGCTCCGCTGGAAGAATCTGCGCCGCGAGCTGGTCGAGGCCGGAGCCGATGAGGGCACCCTGGCGGCCATGGACCAGGCGATAGGCGTCGACACCGTCAGCGTGGCCACCGCCATCACCGGCGCTCCGGAGAACCACCCGGCGTCCGCGCCAGCCGACGACGAGGCCGATCATGGTGAAGGCGACGTGCTGGCGGTGATCGCCGCCAACGGCGAAGTGCTCCTGCGCCGGGCCCTGCCGGCCGCCTCCGGCGGTGACGGGGCCCGGTGGGACGCAACGGCCTGGCTCACCCCGCTGTTGGCGGCCGCCCAGGCCGCCACCCCCTACCTCGTCGCGCTGCTCGACCGTGAGGGGGCCGACATCTGGGGCGTCGCCGGCGACGGTGACCTTGTCGACGAACAGGTGGAGGGCGCCGACTTCCCCATCCACCGCACCCAGCAGGGGGGCTGGTCGCAGCGTCGCCTCCAGCAACGGGTGATCAACACCTGGGAGGCCAACGCTGCCGAGGTGGCTCAGACCGTGGCCGATCTGGCCGCCCGGCTCCACGCCGAACGGGTGCTCGTAGCCGGCGAGGACCATGCCGTGCACGCCTTCCTGGCGGCCGCCCCGGCGACCCTGGTGCCCCTCGTCCGGAAGCTCGACGCCGGGACCCGCCACGACCCCGACGCGGCGGCGGCCGAGGTCGAGCGGCTGGTCCGCAGCGTCCAGGCCGAAGACACGGTGGCGCAGATCCAGGCGTTCCGGGCCGAGCTCGGCGGAGCCCGCCACGCCGCCTCCGGTGCCCGGGCCGTGGTCGGCGCGCTCCAGATGGCCATGGTCGACACCCTCCTCGTTCACGACGATCCGGCCGACGATCGCCGGGCGTGGATCGCTGCCGACGGCTCCCAGGTGGCGCTCGAGGAGCGGGAGCTGACTGACATGGGCCTGCAGGAGTCGACAGCGGGTCGACTCATCGACGTCTGCGTCCGCGCCGCGCTCCTGCAGGGGTCTGACGTCCGCGTGGTTCCGGGGAGCCTGCTGGAAGGCGGCCTCGGCGCTCTGCTGCGGGCCACCGCCGTCGCCCCGGGCTGATCTGGGCAGGGTCCGGGCACGCAGCTGGGGCTCGGTGGCAGCGCCGCCATCGCCGTGAACGCCGGAGTCGGCCAGCTCTTCGGAGCCGCTACCGGGTGAGTCGACCAGGCCCCTCCCCCCGTGCCCTCCGTCGGTCCGCCACCGACGCCACCACGCCGGCCGAAGGCTGAGCGGTCGGGCGTCGGACTCCGGCGAGGTGGGCAGGATCCCGCCGGAGCCGGACCGGTCCGCGGCCCCAAGACGATCCACCCAGAAAGGACAGGTAGATGACAGACATCCAGGATCCCGACCTCACCGCCGGGGTGCCGGCTCGACCGGTGGCCCGTGACCGCGCTCACCAGCTACGCCGGTGGAACATCGTGGCCGCCGCGTTCCACGCCGTCCAGGGCGGGGCGATGCTGGCCCTGTCGAAGGGGGTGACGCTCCCCGTGAGCGCCACCTTCGCCTCGGACCAGCCCGGCCAGCCGGTCGACCCGGCCCGACTCTCGACCTTGTTCAGCTATCGACTCGGACCAGCGGTGGCCGCCTTCTCGCTCCTCTCGGCCGTGTTCCACGCCCTGGTGGCGTCACCATGGGGGTTCGGGCCCTACCAGCGGGAGCTGGCGGCCCAGCGCAACCGGTTCCGGTGGGTCGAGTACAGCCTGTCGGCGTCGCTGATGATCGTGCTGGTGGCGGGAATCACCGGGATCAGCGACGTTGCCGCCCTGGTGGCGCTGTTCGGGGTGAACGCCTCGATGATCCTGTTCGGCTGGTTGATGGAGACCACCTCGCGGCCGGGACCGGGTGCCGTCTGGACGCCGTTCATCTTCGGATCCATCGCCGGCGCCGTGCCCTGGATCGCCATCTTCATCTATCTCGTGGGCGCCGGTAGCAGCGTGCCGACCTTCGTGTACGGGATCTTCGTCAGCATCTTCGTGCTGTTCAACTGCTTCGCCGTGAACCAGTGGCTGCAGTACCGGGCCCGCGGCGCCTGGCACGACTATCTCCACGGCGAGCGGGTCTACATCGTGCTCAGCTTCGTGGCCAAGACGCTCCTGGCCTGGCAGATCTTCGTCAACGTTCTCGTCTAGCTCGTTCCCTCCAGCGTGTGGTTGCGGCTTCCGTCGTGGCCCCGTCACATAGAATTGGCCGACGCCGCCTCGCCGTGGCTCTTCCTCACCGCGCTGGGCGTCGAAGTGGCGCCCGAACGGCTGCTGATCGCGTTCGGGCTGGTCGACGGCCGGCGACGGCGCCGAACCCCATGGCCGAGTGCGGGCGGCCTACACTGCCACCACCATGGCTGCCGACCGGCCGGCCGAGTGGACTCGGCGCCGGGATCTCAAGTCCGGGGGCGGCCCACCCCAGCGGTGACGGGCAGCGAGAGGGGAGAGGGAAGAGGGCCGATGATGACCCATGATCTGGCCCTGTTCGGACGCATCGCCGTGGCGGCCGGCCTGGGGTACGCCATCGGGTGGGAACGCGAGGTTCGCGGCCATCCGGCCGGCTCCCGCACCTTCGCCCTCGTGGCGGCCGGCGCGGCCGGCTTCACCGCCATCGCCGTCGATGCCTTTCCCTCCACCGCCGAGAAGCTCATCGCCGGGATCGTGACCGGCATCGGCTTCATCGGCGCCGGCGTGGTGCTCCGCGACCCGGCCGGGCATGTCCGGGGCCTGACGACGGCCGCCGCCATCTGGTCCATCGCCGCGGTCGGGGTGATCGCCGGTGCCGGTCGGTTCGTCCTGGCGTCGCTGATCGCCGCCCTGTTCCTCACCGTGCTGGAGATCCCGAACATACCGGTGCTCAAGTCGATCGATCCCGCCCGGTGGAGCCATCGCTTCGACCCCGAGTACGGCGCGGGTTCCGGGGAGGAGCCTGGCACCGACGGGTCGTGACAGCCCGTCAGCTGGCGACGGGGAACCCTCCCGCCGCTTCTCGGAGCGCAGCGATGCGGCGCTCGATGGGCGGGTGGGTCTCGAACAGGCGGTTGAACAGCCCGGTGGTGACGGCCACCGCTGCGTGATCGGGGTTGCGGCCGGTGGCGAAGGCGTTTGGGGGCCGGATCGTCGACGATGAACACCAGGGCCAGGGCCAGGCCACCACCACGGCGCCGCCGGCGAAGTACGGGCCACCGGCGAAGGCCAGGTCGAACACCGCCGTGACCACCACGACGAACAGGAGGAACCCGGCCATGAGTAGACGGTGCGGCGCTTGTTGGCGCCGATCTGGGTGACGAGGTGGCGGCGCTCAGACATCGGTCCTCAGTGGCGGTGAGCTCCACCTGAAGGGCCAGGAAATTCTGGTTCGCCTTCAGGTCGGGGTAGGCCTCGGACACGGCGAACAGCGACGAAAGGGCGGCGGTGAGAGCGTTCTCGGCCCCCGCCCGACGCCGGGGTGATCCCTGCCCGGTCAAGCCCATGGCGTTGGCCCGGGCCTGGGTCACCGACTCGAACAAACGCCCGCTCGTGCGCCGCGTACCCCTTCACCGTCTCCACCAGGTTCGGGTCAGAAGAAGCGGGCCCCGTCGATGGTGGCACGGAAGAACTCGCCCTGTTCCCATCGAGGGGTGTCGGGCCACCAGCCGGCCCGTACCGTCCGGGGGATGGTGTAGCCGCCGGTCTCGAGCTGGCCATCGCAGAACACGCCGAAGGTGTGGAGCTGGAACGGAGCCTTCTTGTCGGGCTGGGCCCAGCGGGGGAGCGACAGTGATCGAATGGCGCCGTCGGCGTCGACGTCGATGGTCACGTCGTGCGTCGAGCCATCGATGGCGATGTGGGCCATCGCCCGGTCATCGTCGATCCCGTCCCAGGCCACGTGGGGCCCCACCGCCCCGCCGGGGGTGAGGCCGATGATCTCGCTGGCCAGGCGTCCTGCCGCGCTGCGGGTGATGTCGGTACCGGAGGCGGAGACCACCGGGATGCGCCCGAACAGCCGCCACGACATCTGCCCGGTGGCTCCGCTGTAGCGGTCGAAGCCCCGGATGGTGATCGGGAACCGCCCGGCCTCGGCCGCCCAGATGTACCCGGTGGGAGCGACGATCTGGTGGGCGGTGAACGGCAGCCACCGGCCGATCCGGATGGTTCCGTGCATCGACAGCTGCACCCCGCCCAGCAGCGGCGCACCGGGAGGGATGGCATGGCGCAGCCACCGGGCCGCCGGAGGTGGAAGCCCGGCGGTGCGGTCCGGGTCGAACCCCTCACCGGCCGGGCCGGACGGTCGGTGCAATCCGGCCCAGGCCTGCTGCGCCGTCGCCGGAAGGAACGCCGGGCAGCCCGGGATCGGCCCGCTTGTCTCGTCGGTCATCGTTCAGTCGCTGGCGATCGCCTGCAGCACGTTCAATCGGGCGGCCCGACGGGCGGGGTAGACCGACGCCACAACCCCGGCGATGGCGACGAGCACGACCATCACGGCCAACGACCGGAACGGCAGGGCCAGCGTGCTCACGCCCTGGTCCCGCAGGGTGCGCATGAGCGCGTAGCCCAGCCCGACGCCGAGCACCAGGCCGAGCAGGGCACCGAAGGTCGAGATGACGGCCGCCTCCCACCGCACCATCGACCGGATACCGGAACGGTCCATGCCGATCGCTCGCAGCAGGCCCAGCTCGTGGGTGCGTTCCAGCACCGCCAGCAGCATGGTGATGAGCACGCCGAGGAGCGCGATCACCACCGCCAGCAGCACGAGGGCGGTCACGAGGGTCAGTAGCTGATTGACCTGGGCTCGCAGCGCCCCGGCGTACTCGGCGCGATCCTGCACCTTGGCCGCCGGTGCGGTGGTGGCCAGGCTCTCGGTGATGCGGGCCTGCACCGTGGTCACCGACGTGCCAGCGGCCGTTCGCACGAAGGCGACGGCGTCGGTGGAGTCGGCGAACAACGAGGCGTGGGTGGCCAGCGAGACCACGTAGTCGCCGAAGGCGGTGGTCGAGTAGATGGCCTTGATGGCCAGGGGATGGGTGCCGGAGGCGAACACGGCGTCGACGGAGTCGCCCAGCTGCCAGCCGTGGCTGTCGGCGACCCGTTTCGACACGGCCAGACCGCCCCCGTCGATGGCGAGGATCGAGCCGGCCACCACGTCGAGGTCGAGCATCACGGTCGGGCTGGCCGGGTCGAGCGACGCGCCATCCATGGCCGCCACGTTCAGGGTGTCGGCTCCGACCCGGAACGTCCCGAACCGGTAGGCGGCCACGCTGGCCACACCGTCGATGCCGCGCAGGCTCTCGGTTGCCGCGGAGCCGATGCCTGCGGTCCCGTCGGCGCTGACCACGAGGTCGGCCCGTAGGCCGCTGTCGAGGACCTGCTCGGTCGACCGGTTGATCGAACCGGCCAGCACCATCGAGGCGGCGATGAGGGCGGTGCCGATCATCAACGCCGAGGCCGTGGTGGCGGTGCGGCGGGCGCTGCGGGAAGCGTTCTCCTCGGCCAACTGGCCCGACACGCCGCGCAGCCGGAGCAGGGGCGCCACCAGCACCGCCACGAACGGGGGAACGATCGAGGGAGCGAGAAGCGACACCGACACCACGGTGAGCACGGCGCCCAGCCCCAACCACACCATGGTGGTGCCGGCCGCTCCCACGACGACGAGGGACATTCCCGCCACCAGCAGGCCGAGGCCGATGGCCACGGTGCCCCGGCGGCGGGCCTGAGTCGGCCGCCCCAGGGCCCGCACGGCGGCGAGCGGCGGCACACGGGCCGCTCGTAGGGCCGGAGCGACGGCGGCCACCATGGTGACGAGCACGCCCCCGGCGATGCTGACCAGGACCGTTCGGGGCAGCACCACGACCGAGCCGGTGGGCACATCGAAGCCGATGGCCGCCAGCAGCCGTTTCAGTCCCAGGGCCATGCCGATGCCTCCCACGAGGCCGGCGGCCGATGCGAGCAGGCCGATGATGAGGGATTCGACCAGGATCGATCCGATCACCTGCCGGCCGTCGGCTCCCAGCGCCCGCAGCAGTGCCATCTCCCTCGTGCGCTGGGCGACCACGATGGCAAAGGTGTTGTAGACGATGAACGCCCCGACGAAGAGCGACACCGCCGCGAACACCAGGAGGAAGGTGGAGAAGAACGACAGGCCGCGGTTGATCGCGTCGGCGCTCTCGATGCTCAGATCGGTGCCGGTGACGGCCTCGAACTCAGGGCCGACGGCGGCCTGGACGCTGGCCTTGAGGGCCAGCGCGTCCGTGCCGTCGGAGGCGGCGACGGAGATGTCGTCGAACGACCCGACCCGGTCGGCTTCGGTCTGGGCCGTGGCCAGATCGAACAGGGCAGCCGAGGCGCCGCCCATGTTGCTGGCCGTGCCGTAGCGGGCGATGCCGACCAGACGGAAGGTCTGCAGCCCTCTCGTCGTCTGGACCCGTATGTCGTCGCCGACGACGAACCCGGCCTCGGTGGCAGCACCCAGGTCGACCACGACCTCGCCGGCCCCTGCCGGGGGAGTGCCGTCCACCAGGGTGAAGGCGCTGAACACGGGCTCAGCCGGCCAGCTGGCCAGGAAGGTGGGGGCGAACTGGTTGCCGACCTGGTTCCCGTCGGCGTCGATGATGCGGCCGCCGGTGGTGAACACACCGCCTTCGGCGACCCGGACGCCGGGCACGGCCCGGACGGTGTCGAGCACCGTGTCGGGCATCGGGGGCCGGGCGGCGTCGACGCCGAGGTCGGACTGGGACCGGACCGACACGGCGACGCCGGCGTAGGCCTGGTCGAAGATCTGGGTGAACACGTTGGTCATGGTGTCGGTGAGCACGAACGTGCCGGCCACGAACGACACCCCGATCACCACGCACAGAGCCAGGAAGCCGGTGCGGGTCTTGTGACGCATGATGTTGCGCCAGGCGATCAGCGTCATCAGCTTCCGTCGCCGCTCACCGAGCTCAGCGCCTTCAGATGGTCGAGGATGGCGTCGGCCGTCGGGTGGCTCATCTCGTCGACCACCCGCCCGTCGGCCAGGAACACGATCCGGTCGGCGTACGAGGCGGCGATCGGGTCGTGCGAGACCATCACGATCGTCTGGCCGAACTCATCGACAGCGCGACGCAGGAACCGCAGGATCTCCGCTCCCGCCTTCGAGTCGAGGTTGCCGGTCGGCTCGTCGGCGAACACCAGCTCGGGCCGACTCAGCAACGCTCGGGCCACCGCCACCCGTTGCTGCTGCCCGCCCGACAGCTCGTTCGGGGTGTGGCTCAGGCGATCCTCGAGGTGGACCTGGGCCACCACCGTGTCGAGCCACTCCTGGTCGACCTTGCTGTGGGCCAGACGCTTGGGCAACACGATGTTCTCGATGGCGGTGAGCGTGGGGATCAGGTTGTAGGCCTGGAAGATGAACCCGATCCGTTCCCGCCGCAGCCGTGTCCGGGCCCGCTCCTTCATGGCGGTCACGTTCTCGTCGCCCACGTACACGGTGCCCGAGGTGAGATCGTCGAGACCGGCCAGACAGTGCATCAGCGTCGACTTCCCGGAGCCGGACGGGCCCATGATGGCCGAGAAGGCGCCCGACTCGAACGACACCGTGACGTCGTCGAGCGCCCGGACTTCGGCGTCGGCGGCGCCATAGGTTTTCACCCCCTGCACCATGCGGGAGGCGGCCGGCCGGGGCGAACCAGGCGCCACCGGACGGGCACTGTCGTGGGGAGTGAGCACTGCGGCCATCTCGGACCTCCGGGTTTGGGGGGGGTAGTCGACAAATCGACGAACGCCACCGAGGTCCGGGGCAACGCAGTTGAACTCATCACGACCCTACCACGAGGTCCCACCGGAGGGATCGGTCGGCTCCACTGTCTCTGGTGGCGGAGCCGATCGAGTGGTAGGTTGGGCTCCGGTACCAAACCGCATCCCGGGCTGGTGCCGGCTTGCTGGTCTTTGCCAGCGAGACTCGGGATAGCTGTGCCCGTGCCCCCGGTAGAGCGTCTGGTGTTCACCGACGACTGCTACTGAATGGGTGGTACTGATGACTGGCCCGAGTTGCGACGATGAGGTGGTGGCTCCGAGCAGAGGCACCGTCGATATCGAATTCGATGGCGACCCGATCCTTCTGCGGATGCGGGGCGAACACGACTCGTCAACCGTCGGCGTGGTGTCCAGGGGTTTGGCGCTGGCGATCGACGCCACCGAAGGTGATGTGATGATCGACCTGGGTGGCGTGTCCTTCATGGACGCCTCGACCATCGGGTGCCTGGCCCGGGGCGAGGACCTGCTCCAGAAGTGCGACCGGTCCTTGTCTGTTCGGTGCCCATCTGCCATCCAACGAAAGCTGTTGGAGATCTGCCAGTTGGCCTATTTGATCGAAGCGCCTCCGGGGCAGAGCCGACGGGCGAGCGCCCTGGAATCCTGGGTGGAGATACCGGTGACGCCTCGATCACGTGCGCCCGGGGTTCCGTGACAATCGATCGAAGAGATCGCATCCTGAACCTGTTGTATCCGGTCGGCGGCGGCGAGCTCGACGCGGCCCATCTCGGGCAGGTGTGCGTGACGGCTACCCGTGTGACCGGCGCAGGCTTGATGCTGATGTCGGGCGAATTTCCGCGAGGATCGGTAGCGGCGACCGATGCCACGAGCACGTTGATCGAGGATCTGCAGTTCTCCTTGGGCGAGGGACCTTGCATCGACGCGTACCGCCTCGATCAACCGGTACTCGAACCAGACCTGGCCAATCCAGCCATCGTGCGGTGGGTGGCCTTCACCCCACCTGCGGTCGAAGCCGGAGCCCGCTCGGTGTTCGGGTTCCCCCTACAGGTGGGGTCGGTACGTCTGGGCGCCCTGAATCTGTATTGCGATCGGCCCATGGATCTCACCGACGACCAACACGCCAACGCATTGGTCGCAGCCGAGATAGTCGCCCAGGCTCTCCTCATCATGCAAGCGCGCGCACCCCTGGGGGTCCTGGCGACCGAACTGGAGGCGAGCTCGAACTTCCAGTACGCCGTCCACCAGGCGGCCGGTATGGTCTCAGCTCAGCTTGATGTGAGTGTCGCCCAGGCGCTCGTCCGACTGCGGGGGCATGCCTTCGGCCAAGGGCGCCCGCTCGCTGACGTCGCCCTCGATGTTGTCGATCGGCGCCTGCGCTTCGGTGACGGGCGGGATCCGGTGTGACACACCCCACTCGAATCTCGCCCTCCGGCCGCACTAGAGTCGCCCTGGAAGGGCCGATCCACCCGCTGACAGCGAAACCCGCACTACCAGACGGAAACGAGCCCAGGTGGCCACCCGAGACGTATTGAGCCGTACCATGGTCGAGCTGGCCGACACTCTGGTCGACGATTTCGACGTGGTCGACCTGCTGACCTTGCTCACTGATCGCTGTGTCGAAGCATTCGACGTCGAAGCCGCCGGCCTGATGCTGGCGGCGCCGGTTGGCGGCAAGCTGCAGGTGATGGCCTCGTCGACCCGCACGATGCGCGACCTGGAGCTCTACGAGATCCAGGCGAGCGAAGGCCCCTGTATCGAGTGCTACCGGACCGGCCTCGCCGTGGCCGACCAGAACCTCGATGCGACTGCGCAGCGCTGGCCGCTTTTCACCCCAGCGGCGAAGGATGCCGGTTTTCGATCCGTCTCCGCGATTCCCATGCGGTTGCGCAAGACCACCATCGGCGCCCTCAACCTTTTTCGGACCAGCACCACCCGATTCAGCGCCTCCGACCAGGCAGGCGCCCAGGCGTTCGCCGATGTGGCCACGATCGCCATTCTCCAACACCGTGCCGCGTTCGACGCGCAAGCCGTGAACGAACAGCTCAACCATGCACTCAACAGTCGAATTCTCATCGAACAGGCCAAAGGGAGACTGGCGGAACGAGCTGGTACCGATGTGAACGAGGCGTTCGACTGGTTCCGCGCCTACGCCCGCAGCCATAACCTCCGCCTCGTCGATGTGGCCCAGGCCTTTCTCGACGCCCAGCTCACGTCCGCCTCGCTCAAGCCCTGAGCATTGCTGCTCGTCAAGCGGGGACCGCCCGCTCGATCCGTCGCGACCGGACCCAAGGCCCCCCGTCAGTTCGTGTGGCCCTCCGACTGGGGGCACAGGACGGTGGGGTTCCAGTCGGCGTGGGCGCCGGTGGGATTGGTCTTCCACGCCCAGGCATGCAGCTCGTAGTACGCCGGGATGCCATACCGATTGGGCTCGGCGACCAGGTGGAAGGTCTGGCCTGATCCACGAGGCGTTCCTCCAGCTCTTGCGGGGGCACGACGGCCCCCGCGTCGTGGTTCTGGACGACATGCAGTGGGCCGACGATGCCACGCCGCCGGCTGCCCCTACCGTCAGGCGTTGGCCCTGGCCGACAGCGACGACCAGAAGGCCCGCGTCGTGAAGGTGGCCCGCCGTGACGGGGCCGACGTGGCCTTCATGGGCGACGGAGTGAACGACGCCGTGGCCCTCCACGTGGCCGACGTCGGGATCTCGGTGGAGTCGGCCACCGACGTGGCCAAGGACGCGGCCGACATCGTGCTGCTCGACAAGGACCTCGGCGTCCTGGCCACCGGCGTGACCGAAGGCCGCCGCATCTTCACCAACACCCTCAAATACGTGCTGATGGCCACCTCGTCGAACTTCGGCAACATGTTCAGCGCCGCCGGCGCGTCGCTGTTCCTCTCCTACCTGCCGATGCTCCCGTCGCAGATCCTGCTCAACGGTCTGCTGTACGACATCGGGCAGCTCGCCATTCCCACCGACCAGGTCGACGCCGACGTGCTGGCCCGCCCGCCGGCTGGGACATCGCCTTCGTGCGGCGCTTCATGCTCGTGTTCGTTACGAAGAGATCGATGCAAGGTAGCAGAGCCTGCTCGAAGGTCTGCTGTAGACATAGGGCACAGAAAGAAGAAAGACAAGATCGATGAAGACGCGAAGAAAAAAGACTGAAAATAGAGGGGGAGTGGTGCCCGATCAGCTCCCTGTTCGACATCGCCACCTTCCTGGTGATGATCCACGTCCTGCACGCCGGGCGCAGCGAGTTCCGCACCGGCTGGTTCGTGGAGTCGATCGTCACCCAGACCCTGGTGGTGTTCCTGATCCGCACCCGACGGGTTCCGTTCTTCCGCAGCCGTCCCAGCCGGGCCATGATCGTCACTCCGGTGGCGGCGGCCGCCGTCGGCATCGCCCTCGCCGTCAGCCCCACGGCCCACCTGCTGGGCTTCTCCCGCCTCCCGATCGCCTACTTCGCCATCCTGCTGGCCATGATCGGGCTCTACCTGGTGCTGATCGAGGTGGCCAAGGCCCGCTTCTACCGGGCCGGCCACCAACCCAGCCGGCGCCAGCGGACCGCGGCCGAGCGTCACGAACATCGGGTCCGGCGGCGGGCGGCCCGCTTCGCCCGCCACGTCGCACCGGCGGCCGCCGCCGCAGGTCGACGAGCTCCTGGTCACGTTCATGGGCCCCCGGCAGGTGTGGGTGCTGTGCCGGGTCGGTGTCGATGACTCCCTCGGCGGCCACGAGGTGGAGTCGCTGGTCCGGGGGCTGGGCCGGGCGCTACGGGCCCGATAGGCCTCTGTGCGGCGGGTCGACTGTGCGGCGGGTCGACGTGGTGCCGATGGGGACGACCCGGGGTCCGCTCGATCCGACCCGAGCGGCCGAGCCCTCGGAAGCCCCGGATTCAGGGGATAGGGTGCGGCACACAGAACTGCTTGGCCCCCCGGACCCTGGGACCCCGAAAGCAACAATTTCGGAGCGGTCCCTTCTTGTGCGGCGGGCAGTGGTCCCGGAAAACGAGCCAAGCGCTCAGTCCCGAGGACCATGGCTTTCAAGCAGGGACCGCTCCCAGCTCCATACAGGCTTTGGTGTCGGGTGAGGAACACCGGCGCGATCAGCCCGGGGGGCGGCCGGTCAGATCACTTCCGGTCGCCGTCGACGGCGTCCTTGACCATGTCCTTGGCGTCGTCGATCTTGTCTTTCATCGCACCCGATGCCCGATCGATCTTTCCTTCCCGCTTCAGATCGTCGTTGTCGGTGAGGTCCCCGGCCGCTTCTTTGGCCCGGCCCTTGAGATCGTCCATGTTGCCGCTCATCGTGTGCTCGTTTCCGTAGTGATGAATGTGATGCCTGGGTGGTACCCGATCGGGCGCAGTGCGACGCCTCACTGGGAACGTGCGCAGGTCACGCGGCCGGGCTGGCGGCGCCCCCGGCCTCGGGGCGACCGTCGAGCAGCCGCCGGGCCCGGATGATGGCCTGGCGGGCCGATGCTTCGTCGGCCGGGGCGGCACAGCCATCGGGCACCACGGTCTGCTCCACCGCCGCCCGGGCCACCACGATCGCCTCGTCGAACAGGCCCTCGGCGGCGAGCGCCTCGGCCCGCAGCAGAAGACGGCGGGCCATCGGGAGCTCCTGCTCCGCCCCGGGCGCCAGAAAGGAGCCGAAGAGCTTGTTCCGCCGCAGGTGCGCCAGCGTGGCCAGGGAGAGGAACACGGTCAGAGCGACCATCCCGACCAGGGTCGGGGCCCGGGCGGCGACAGCCAGGCAGGCGGCCACCACCCACGCCAGTACCAGGCGGGTCTCCAGGGTGGCGTAGGCCTGACCCCGCCGGGCGTGGCGGGCCCGCCCCTGGATGGTGGCATCGAGCGCCCGCCTCCCGACGCTGGCGGCGAGCCCCAGCACCAGCATCGCCACCAGAACCGTGGGTGGTCCGATCACCACGGCACAGAGGGCGAACCCGGCGGCCGAGGCGGCCAGGGCCAGGGTCACCATCGTCCGTTCGCTGCGGTGCCGGCGGAGCCACGGGCTCACCACCGTGCCGGCGAACCCGCCGGCGGCGTGGGCCGCCAGCACTCCGCCCAGCACCCAGGCCGGCGTTCCCTCGGCCCGGAGAGAGAAGGCGAGATGGAACACGGCGAACCCCACGGCGGCCCGCAGCGCCATCATGTCGAGCACGGCGGTGGAGAGATCGGGGCGGACGAGCTCGATCACGGCGGCCCGGTCGATCGGTTGGAGTCGACCGGCCACGGCCTGCACCCGCCAGGCCGCCACCGCCCCCAGTGAGTACAGCGCGGTGGCGGCCCACAGGGTGGCGTCCGCCCCGGCCCACCGGTAGAGACCAACGCCGGCCGCGGCGGCCACCGCTCCCGACAACGTGGCGCTCCGCGAGATGCGGGCGTTCGCCGCCACCAGGTCCTGCTCGTCGTCGACGACGTTGGGCACGACGGCATTGCCCGCCACCCCCACCGTCTTCGCCGCCACCAGCACACCGAAGGCGAGCGGGAACAGCAGAGGGGAGCGGAGCCGGGGGGCCAGCGCGGCGGCGAGCACGGCCTGGGCGACGAAAGCCAGGACCATCGCCATGGGCAGTCCGCCCCGCACCCGGTCCACGATCGGGCCGACCAGGGGGGCCATCACCAGGAACGGAGCGAGGCTCAGGGCCAGGAAGAGCAGCACCCGCCACCGTGCGGCGTCGGGGGAGACGGAGAAGAAGATCGATCCGGCCAGGGACAGGGTGAAGAACGTCGAGGCCGCGTTCTGCAGGCAGTGGGTGATCGTGAGGCGGGCCTGGCCACCCGGCCCGCAGAACCAGCGGCCAACACGAACGGCCACCCTGGCCATCCGGCGCCGGCCCCGGTGATCAGCCATGACTGGTCAGCGTCTCGGGGGTCACCGGCTCGTCGTCGGTGACCTGCCACCCGTCGTCGGTCGGGGCGAGGGTGACCAGATGGCCCTCCACCACATCGTCGCTCCAGTAGAGCTCGATCCGGGCGGTGTGCGGTGGCCCGGTTGTCACCGGGCCGATGCCGATCAGCAGCCCACCCTCCTGCGGCGGACGGTGGGCGGCGCGCTCGTCGATGGCGGCGTCGATGTCGTCGACGAAGCGGATGTCGTAGTCGTCGGCGAAAGCTCCGACGACCTCGATCTGCACCCGCAGTGGCAGGGCCCGGCCGTCGAGCGGGACGACGAACACCACGTCCCGCTCGTCGGCCGGCGGCCGGTGCGGAGGCGGCGGGAGGAACGGTTCGACGGCGGCGATGTAGGCCGCACCCCCGATCTCGGGGCCTCCGGTCGACTGGGGAGACCGACCGCAGCCGGTCACCACGAAGGCGAGCGTGGCGACACCGAGGAGCACGTGTCCGAACCGGCTCACGAAACCCAGACTAGGCGATCCGGCCCGGCGGAGTCGGGGCGGCTATGCTGGCCCACCCACGGTGAGCCGGGAAGTCTGGTCGGCGCAAACTGTCCCTTCCAGGACTCGCACCAGGACCAGCGCCGTGCCCGTAGATCACTCCCCAGCACCGTCCGCCATCCGGCGTGTCGCCAGCAGCGTGTTCGCCCGACGGCCGCCGCTCGCCGATTTCATCCACGACGAGCTGGTCGGCGGCATTGTCCTCCTGGTGGCCACCGCGCTCGCCCTGGCGATGGGCGAACGGGTGGCCGGGGGCGTACGAGAGCCTGTGGGCCTGGCACCCGCCCTTCGACCTGCTGCATCTCGACCTGCACGGCTGGATCAACGACGGCCTGATGGCCCTGTTCTTCTTCGTCGTGGGCCTGGAGATCAAGCGGGAGCTCGTGGTCGGTGAACTGTCGAGCCCCCGGGACGCGGCGATGCCCGTGATCGCCGCGCTGGGAGGCATGGCCCTGCCGGCGCTGCTGTTCCTGCTCATCAACGGGGGAGGGGAGACGGCCCGGGGCTGGGGCATCCCCATGGCCACCGATATCGCCTTCGTGCTCGGGGCGTTGGCTCTTCTCGGGCCGAGGGCCCCAGCCGGCCTCCGCCTGTTCCTGCTGGCGGTGGCGATCGTCGACGACCTGGGAGCGATCGCGGTGATCGCCGTGGCCTATTCGAGCGGCGTGTCGCCTGGCTACCTGGCGGCGGCGGTGGCCGTTGTCGGCCTCGTCGTGCTGTTCCGGTCGATCGGTGTGGCCCGCCCCGCGGCCTACGTGCTACCGGCGATCGTGCTGTGGTTCGTCATCCACCGGTCCGGGGTGCACGCCACGGTGGCGGGGGTGGCGATGGGGCTGCTGACACCGGCCGGGCCGGTGGCCGGCCGCAACGTCATCGACGAGCTCCAGCACCGGCTGCACCCATTCTCGGCCCTGATCGTGGTGCCCCTGTTCGCCCTGGCCAACGCCGGTGTCGTCATCAGCGGCGATTCCCTGGCCGGGCTTACCGGAAGCCGGGTGGCGTGGGGTATCGGCCTCGGCCTGGTGGTGGGCAAGACCATCGGGGTGGCCGGGGCCGCCCTGGCCGCCCAACGGCTCGGTCTGGGCCGCCTCCCGGCCGACCTGACGCCGCGGCATGTGCTCGGGGGCGCCATGCTGGCCGGGATCGGGTTCACGGTGGCGCTCTTCGTCGCCGAGTTGAGCTTCACGGGGGAGGTCCGGGCCGAGGCCAAGATCGCCATTCTGGTGGCCTCCCTCGTCGCCGCCAGTGCCGGCTCGCTGGTTCTGGCGCTGGGAGCAGGTCACCGGCGTCGGGATCACCCGGCGGCTGACCGGTAGATCACGAGCGCGGCGGCGAGACTGACGACCCCCCACGTGGTGGCCTTCAAGGCCGCCTCCAGCGGGGCCAGGAGCATCGGGATGGTGACCTCGCTCCGCCGGCCGTCGCGGCCGATCACGGTCCCTTCGACCGACGCCACCCGTCGGCGGAGGTCGCGGGCCGGCGTGCTGAGGCACCGCTGGGCGTTGGACAGCGAATAGGCCGCCACGGCGGCGATCACCGCCGGAACCCCCAGGGTCTCGGCCTGGGCGTAGTACGCCGTGAGGACGGGAAAGGCGCCCCACGCCGCGGCGAAGGTGGTGTCGTTGTGGAGCCGCCCGCCCAGCAGCTCGAGGTTGTAGCCGCAGGTCAGCGCCGCCCCCACCGCGATGAACACCAGCAGCCCGGGCCCCACCCGGCCCACCCCGGCGAGGCCGAGCGCCACGGCGCCGGCGAGGCTCGTCGCCGCCGCCGCCACCAGCACCGGGCCGGGTATCGCCGTGCGCAGGGGGCGACCATGGAGCTCATCGAGGGCATGGGCGCACACGCCGACGGCCAGGAAGAAGGCAGCCAGGGTGGCGACGAGGCGCACGCCGTCGAAGTCCGGTGCGATGGCGGCGCCGATGGCTACGTAGCTCAGGTGCCACAGGGTGTACGGCGGATGGAGCAGGGCCCACCAGTCGCCCCCCGCTCGCCGCCCGGCCGGCCCGACGTAGAACGCGGGGGCCAGGGGTTGCCCGGCATCGGTCATGGTGGTCCCGTCCGCCGCCCGCTCATGACCACGCCGCCCCCCAGGCTCATGGGACGCACGGTGACGTCGGTCAATCCCGCCGCCTCCCACGCATCGACCGTGGCCGCCAGCGGGAACCGACGGTAGTGATCCTCGATGTCGGGCCCGAGGAACCGGCCGACGGCGAACCAGGGCCGACCCCCGAGCAGCGCCCCGGCCAGCGGAAGCACGGCCCGCGTGTACAGCCGCCAGCTCCACAACCACACGGGATGGCCCGGCACGGCGAACTCGAGGCTGGCCACGGTGCCGCCCGGCCGCACCACCCGGACCAACTCGGCGATCGTGGCTGCCGGGTCGGCCACGTAACGCAGCAGGTAGCTGAACATCACACCGTCGAACGTCCCATCGGGGAACGGGAGGCGCTCGCCCTGGCCCAGCACCAGCGCGATCTGGTCACGGCGGCCGGCGTCGGCCACGTTGCGCCGTCCCTCGCCCAGCATCTCGGGGCTCAGGTCGATCCCCACGATCCGGGAGTTGCTCCGGGCGGCCAGCGCCAGGGCGACCCCACCCGGTCCGGTGGCCACGTCGAGCACGAGCGATGGTTGGGCGGCCGCTATCCGGTCCACCACGGCGGCCCGCCACCGCCGGTCCTGGCCGAGCGACAGAACGGCGGCCAGGCGGTCGTAGCGCGGCGGCAGCCGTTCGAAGAGCTTCCTCGCCATCCCCGTGGGCGGTGTACGGACATCGCCTCCGTGCATGGGTCTCCTCTCCGAGGGGTACAACCCGACCGTGTCATCCCCCGGCTGGTCGAAAGCCAAACAACCTGTCGACGCCGTGGTGGTGGGAGCCGGCCCCGCCGGCAGCACGGCGGCGTTGCTGCTGGCCCGGGGTGGCGCCCGGGTGGTGCTGGTGGACAAGGCCCGTTTCCCCCGGGACAAGGCCTGCGGCGACCTCGTCGGTCCCCGGGCCCTGGCCCTGCTCTCGGCGCTGGGCCTGGAACCGCCCGCCGGTCGGTCGGTGGGGTCGATGGTGGTGCTGGGGCCCACCGGGCGACGGGTGGTGCTCCCGGCCCGGACCGGGCTCACCTACCCCGGCCACGGCCTCGCTGTCTCCCGCCGCCGCTTCGACCGCTGGCTGCGGGACGAAGCCGTGGCGGCCGGGGCCGAACCGATCGAAGGGCGGGTCTCGTCGGTCGGAGGCGACACCGTGGAGCTCGACGACGGCCGGCGATTCGTCACCCAGATGGTGATCGGCGCCGACGGTGCCACCAGCGCCGTCGCTTCGGCCGCCGGGCTGGTCGACCGTTCCGCCGTGCTGTGGGGATTCGCCTACCGGGCCTACGTGCACCAGGCGTTGGAGCGGCCGGTGATCGCCCTGTGGGATCACGCACCGGGCCACGGGTTCCCCGGCTACGGCTGGATCTTCCCCGGTGAGAGCGACGTGGCCAACGTCGGTCTCGGCGTGGGCCTCCGGGCCGATCGGGGCGCCGCCCACCGGGCCGTGCACCAGTTCCCTGCCTTCTGCCGCCACCTCGAGCAGAACCAGCTCCTGTGCGGCCCGGTGGAGGAGCGACCGCTCGGCGGCTGGCTGAAGATCGGCATGGTCGGTACGGTCGCCGCCCGGGGCCGGGTCTTTCTCGTGGGCGACGCCGCCGGTGTGGTCAACCCCCTCCAGGGCGAGGGCATCGCTCCGGCCATGGCCAGCGCCGCCGCAGCCGCCGGGGCCATCCTGGCCGACCCCGGTACCGCCGCCGCCGTCTACCGGCAGACGTTGGCCGCCGGGCCCGGCCGCTTCGCCGAGGCCACCGCCGCCCTCCATGCCGCCGCCATCGGCGGGCCATCCCGCCGGCTGGCCCTCCTCACCCGGGCCCTCACCGCCCCCGTTATCGGTCCCGCGATCGCCGCGCCGTGGGCCCTGCTATGGAACGACCTGGTCGACGGGGCCCCGCCCGGAGCCACCACCCGGGCCGCCCGCCTGGCGCTCGGCCTCAGCCGGACGGCGAGCGCCCGCACCGCCGTGCGGCGCCAGCTCCACCACGATCTCCACCGGCCGTGAGCGGCGGCGGGTGCGATCAGGCGCCGAGGTTCCAGCGGATCACGCACCGGGTCGACCGCTCATGGCCGAGCGTGCTCACGCTCGCCGGGTCGAGCACGAACCGGGCGCCGTCCTCCGGTGGGAGGCCGCACCAGCGGGCGACCAGGATGCGGAACAGATGGGCGTGGCCGAACAGCAGGACATCGCCCGGGCCGGCCTCCAGGTCGGCGATCAGCGAATCCGCCCGCCTCGCCACGTCGGCCAGTTGCTCGCCCTCATCGATCGGATGGGTCCACACCGACCACCCGGGATCGGTCTGCTGGATCTCCTCGGTGGTCCGCCCCTCGGCCGTGCCGTAGTCCCACTCCCGCAGCCGATCGTCGATGCCGACCCGGGCATCGTGGCCGGTGAGCGCCGCCGTCTGGCGGGCCCGTTGCAGCGGGCTCGACAGCACCGTCGCCGGAGCCAGCCGATCCAGGATCGGCCGGAGCCCGGCCGCCTGCTGTCGGCCCTGCTCGGTGAGCGGGAGGTCGGTGCGCCCGGTGTGCCGCCGGGTGCGGCTCCAATCGGTCTCACCGTGCCGTACGAGATGGATGTTCGGAGACGACATCGGGACATTGTGACCGCGAATGGGGCGTTCCCGGGCCAGACTCTGCGCTGTGACGAACGAGCTGGGCACAGACGGTCAGGCGACGGACGAGGCAGGGGTGGCGCTGCCTTCGATGCGGGTCGACGGGCAGGTGGCGCTGGTCACCGGGGCCGGGCGGGGGATCGGGGCCGGCTGTGCCCGGGCCCTGGCCGCCGCCGGCGCCGACGTGATCGCCATGAGCCGCACGGAGGCCGAGCTCGACGCCGTGGTGGCCCGCATCGAGGCCGACGGGGGCACGGCCCGGGCCCTCGTGTGCGACGTGACCGACACCGAGGCCATGCAGGCCGCGGTGGCCGGCCTGGGCCGGCTCGACATCTGCGTCAACAACGCCGGCATCGGCCGCCCCGGCAGCCTTCTCAGCTACAGCTCCGACGACATCCAGGCCATGCTCGACGTCAACTGCAAGGCCATGGTGCTGGTGGCCCAGGCCGCGGCCCGGGTGATGGTGGAGCAGGGGCGGGGCGTGATCGTGAACCTGTCGTCGACGTTCGGCAAGAACGGGCGGCCCCTCAACTCGGTCTACTCCGCCACCAAGCACTTCGTGGAAGGCTTCACCAAGTCCACCGCGGTGGAACTGGCACCCAAGGGGGTGCGGGTGGTGGCCGTGGGCCCCACCGCCATCGACACCCCGATGACCCACGACCGGCTCATGGATCCGGCCGTCGGCGGTGATCTGTTGGCCCGCATCCCCCTCGGTCGCTTCGGCCAGGTGAGCGACGTCGTGGGGGCCGTGGTGTTCCTGGCCTCGCCCGCCGCCTCCCTGATCACCGGCACCACCCTCATGGTCGACGGCGGCTGGACGGCGCAGTAAGTCGGGGGGCTCGCCGCCCCCGCCCGCCTGCGGCGGGCTCCCCATCGCCGCTGGGGCCCCCACCCCATCGGCCCCGGCCTGCGGCCGGGGTGACGGGTCGGCTGCGGATTGGTCAGCTCTCCAGGAGGGCGGGCATCACCTCGTCGGCGAACAGGTGCATGCCCCGATGGGTGTCGGCGGTGGACATACCGGCCTGGCGGAGCTGGAGGGCCAGCTCGGTGCACCGGCCGAGGCGCTGGCCGGCGACGACCGGACGGAGCTGGGCGATCACGTCGTCGGGGGTGCCGACGGCGGCGAACCAGAACCCGGCGTTGCCGCTGCGCAGCATGTCCACCGTCACCCGGGCCTCGGCCGGGGCCGGCTCGCCCTGCAGGTTGCGCCGGAGCTGGTAGAAGTTCACGAAGTACTCGAGGCCGGGGCCGGCGATCTCCCACGCCCGGTCGGCATCGGCGTCGACGAAGACCGGGATCATCAGGGCCACCTGGTGATCGGCCGGGTTACGGCCCGCCGCCTCCAGGGCGTGGTCGTAGCCGGCGTTGAACGGGGCGATCAGGTCGAAGCCCCGCTCGGCCGACCGGCGCAGGTTGGCCGGCCCCATCCCACCCCACCACACCGGCACCGGGTCCTGCACCGGCTTGGTGGTGAACGTCATGTCGGGGATGTCGTAGAACCTGCCGGCGTGGCTGAACTGGCCCGGCTCGGTGAAGGCCCGGCGGATCCAGTCGATCGACTCCCACGACCGGCCGATCATTTCCGACGGATCCACCCCGAACGTCCGGAACTCCTCGTACTGCGAGCCCGGCCCCACCCCCAGGTCGAGCCGGCCGCCCGAGATCACGTCGAGGATGGCGGCGTCCTCGGCCAGGCGTCGGGGGTCGTGGAAGGGGAGCAGGGCCACCGCCGTGCCCACCCGCAGGGCCGTGGTGCGGGCCGCCACCGCCGTGGCCACCAGCAGGGGCGAACCTGTCCACTGGCAGGGCCGGAAGTGGTGTTCCCCGTACCACGAGCGGGTGAAGCCCAGCTCCTCGGCCAGCACGGCGTCGCTGATGTAGTCGGCGTACACATCGGGCAGGGCGTAGGCCTGGTCGGGGTGGTTTCGCACGGCGTTCAGGAGGGAGAACTGCATGGGGCCGAACGGTAGCTCGTCGTGCCGGGACGTAGGCGACGGGCAGAGGGTGCGACCGGAGCGTTAAATTTGCGCGTAGCTTTTCGGGGTGAGCAACTCGACGGCACGGGTAGGGCCTTTCGCGGCAGCGTTCGGCGCGCTGGGCGTGGTCTACGGAGACATCGGCACCAGCCCTCTCTACGCCTTCCGGGAGTCGCTCGATTCCGAGCACCACCGGCTGGCCGTCACCGAGCCCCACGTGCTGGGTGTGCTGTCGCTGATGCTGTGGGCCATGATCCTGGTGGTCACGGTCAAGTACCTCATCATCGTGATGCGGGCCGACAACCACGGTGAGGGCGGCATCCTGGCCCTCACCGCCCTGGTCAACCAGGGCCAGCGCAAGGCGGTGACGGTCCTGATCCTGGCCGGCCTGTTCGGTACGGCCATGCTCTACGGCGACGGCATGATCACCCCCGCCATCTCGGTGCTGTCGGCGGTGGAGGGCCTCAACACGGCGGCGCCGGCCCTGGAGAGCTGGGTGCTGGTGATCGCGGCGGTCATCCTGCTCGGTCTGTTCTCGATCCAGAGCCGGGGCACGGCCGCCATCGGCGTGCTGTTCGGGCCGGTGATGACGGTGTGGTTCGCCGTCCTTTCCGTGCTCGGGGTGGCCAAGATCGTCACCGAGCCCAGCATCTTCCGGGCCGTCAACCCCGGCTACGGCCTCGAGTTCCTGTTCAACAACGGGTTCAAGGGCTTTCTGGTGCTCGGCTCGGTGTTCCTGGTGGTCACCGGGGGCGAGGCCCTGTACGCCGACATGGGCCACTTCGGGCGGAAGCCGATCGCCCTCAGCTGGTACTGGGTGGTGCTGCCGTCCCTGGTGCTCAACTACCTGGGCCAGGGGGCGCTGCTCCTCCAGGAGCCGGAGGCGGTGCGGGCCCCGTTCTACCTGCTCGGCCCGGACTGGGCCCAGTGGCCCCTCACCATCCTGGCCACCATGGCCACCGTGATCGCCTCCCAGGCCCTGATCACCGGGGCGTTCTCCCTCACCGTGCAGGCCATCAACCTCGACTACCTCCCCCGCCTCCGGGTGGTGCAGACCTCGCACCATTCCAAGGGGCAGGTCTACGTACCCGCCATCAACTGGCTGCTGTGCATCGCCTGCGTGGCCCTGGTGTTCGCCTTCGGCTCGTCGACCAGCCTGGCCGCCGCCTACGGCGTGGCCGTGACCCTCACCATGGTCATCACCACCGCCATCGTGGCCCAGGTGGCCCGCCAGCTCTGGAACTGGTCGTGGTTCCGGGTGATCCTCACCCTGTCGCCCCTGCTGGCCATCGACACCGCCTTCGCCGTGGCCAACCTGTTCAAGATCCCCGACGGCGGCTGGTTCCCCCTCATCGTCGGCATCGCCGGCTTCGTCGGCTTCACCACCTGGCATTCGGGTCGGGTGCTGGTGGCCGAGCGGCTGGAGCGGACCGGCCGCACGGTGGAGGACCTGGTGTCACAGGTGGCGATCGAACGCCCCACCCGCCAGGCCGGCACGGGGGTGTACCTGCACCGGATGCAGGGCTTCGAGCCCCCGGCGCTCACCGCCAACCTGCGGCTCAACAACAGCCTCCACGAGCAGGTGGTGCTGCTGTCGGTGGTCATCACCGACGACGCGGTGGTGCCGGAGGACCAGCGGGCCACGTTCACCGCCCACGACTACGGCATCCACGAGCTGGAGATGCGCTACGGCTTCACCGAGACGCCAGAGCTCGATGCCGACCTCAAGAAGCTGGTGGGCACCCCGGTGTCGTTCGACCCGTCACGCACCACCTACTTCCTGGGTCGGGAGCGGCTCGACGTCACCCACCGGCCCGGCATGGCGCTGTGGCGGGAGCATGTGTTCGCCTACCTCCACCGCAACGCCGCCGACCCGGCCTCGCACTTCCATCTGCCCAACGACCGGACGATGGACATCGGCACCTACGTGGAGCTGTAGCGCTCCGTGGCGGCCTGGATCTCCTTCCAGGCGACCTCGGCGTTGTCCCAGTGGCTGATCTCGGTGCCCTTGGCCGGCTCCAGGGCCTTGTAGACCTCGAAGAAGTGCCGGATCTCCTCCAGCAGGTGGGGCCCGACGTCGGCCAGGTCGGCGATGTGGGCCCACCGTGGATCTCCGGCCGGTACGGCCAGCAGCTTGGCGTCGGGGCCCTTCTCGTCGGACATCCAGAACACGCCGATGGGACGGGCCCACATGTGGCAGCCGGGCACGGTGGGTTCGTCGAGCAGTACCAGCACGTCGAGTGGGTCGCCGTCCTCGGCCAGCGTGTGGGGCACGAAGCCGTAGTCGGCCGGGTAGGTGGTGGCGGTGAAGAGGTGACGGTCGAGCCACAGGGCTCCGGTGTCGTGGTCGATCTCGTACTTGTTGCGCGACCCCTTGGGGATCTCGACCACGACCTCGATCTTCGGCGTGGCCTGGGCTGACTGCTCCACCGGCAACCTCCTGCGGGAACGATGGCGGCCACCGATGGGGTAGGCCAGACAATACGACTGATATGGTGGGTTGTACGGATCTGCAACCCGGGACAGGAACTCCTTGATGACCATACAGCCGCTCGATCGAACCAGTCCCCTGCCTCTGTGGGCACAGCTGGAAGCCGACCTGCGCCGCCGGCTCGACTCCGGCGAGTTCGACGACGGCCAGTTCCCCACCGACCTGGAGTTGACCGAGGGCTACCAGGTGTCCCGCCACACGGTGCGCGAGGCCGTCCGCCATCTCAACAAGACCGGCCTGCTCAAGCGGGAGCGGGGGCGGGGCACGGTGGTCAACAAGGCCGAGTTCGAGCAGTCGCTGGGCACGCTGTACAGCCTGTTCGAGTCGGTGGAGTCGGCCGGGGTGGTGCAGACGAGCGAGGTGATCGAGCTCGGCATCGTCACCGACCCGGTGGCCGCCCTGCACCTCGAGCTGCCGGAGACGGCGGAGCTGGTGCTGCTGGCCCGGGTCCGGCTGGCCGGCGGCGAACCGCTGGCCCTCGACCGGGCCTGGCTCCCCTACGAGATCGCGGCGCCGTTGCTCACGGTCGACTGGAGCCGCACCGCCCTCTACGCCGAGCTGGGCAAGATCGGCTCGCCCGTGCCCAACCAGGGCTGGGAGCGACTGACCCCGATCATCCCCACCCCGGCCGACCGGGCCCGTCTCGGCCTGCGCAAGGGCGACGCCGCCTTCTTCCTCGAACGTCTGGGCTGCCGCCAGGGGCGCCCGGTGGAGTGGCGGACCACGATCATCCGCGGCGACCGCTACCGCTTCGTCACCGACTGGTCCACCGGCGCCCGCAGCTCACTGCGCCCCGCCCGGGCCTGATCGAACTCATCTGATGGACAGCCGATGGACGTGATCGTGGTCGGGGCGGTGAACGTCGACCTGGTGGTGGGTGGGCTGCCCCGCCTGCCGATGCCGGGGGAGACGGTGGCCGGCGGCGGGTTGCGCCTCTTCGGCGGCGGCAAGGGGGCCAACGCGGCCGTGGCCGCGGCCCGGGCCGGCGCATCGGTGTTCCTGGTGGCGGCGGTGGGAGCCGACGCCCATGGTCAGACGGCAGTCGGGGAGCTGGCGGCCGACGGCGTCGACTGCTCCGGGGTGGCTGTGCTGAGCGACCATCCCACCGGGGTGGCGTTGATCCTGGTGGACGAGCGGGGCGAGAATCTGATCGCCCTGGGCCCGGGGGCCAACGGCGCGCTGGCCGCCGATCACGTGGTGTCGGCGCTGGCGGAGCGGCTGGCCGGCGCCGGGTGTGTGGTGGTCAGCACCGAGATTTCCGGCCCGGTGGCGTTGGCTGCGGTGGCCGCGGCGGTGGCGGCCGGGGTGCCCTGCATCCTCAACCCCGCCCCCGTGATCCCCGACCTGGTGGCGGCCCTGGCCGCCGGCGGGCTGGACGGTGTGATCCTGACCCCCAACTCGACCGAGCTGGCCCAGCTGAGCGACGGCGCCGACCCGGTGGCGGCGGAGGAGCAGGCGGTGGCCCTGGCCCGGCGCACTGCGGCCCCGGTGGTGGTGACGCTGGGCGGCCGCGGCTGCCTGGTGGCCTGGCCCGACGGCACCACCGAAGCCCTGCCCGCCCATCCGGTCGAGGTGGTCGACACCACCGGCGCCGGCGACACGTTCACCGGTGTGCTGGCGGCCCGCCTGGCCGCCGGGGCCAGCCTGCGGGCGGCGGCGGCCACGGCGGTGGCGGCGGCGTCGCTGTCGGTCACCGCCGCCGGGGCCCGCACCGGCATGCCGTCGGCCGTCGCGCTGGCCCCGTATCTCTGAGTGCCTTAAGAATGGCGCCATGACTGCGCCGACGCCGGAACCGTTCGAGATTGCCATCCCCCAGCAGGAGATCGACGACCTGCGGGACCGTCTCCATCGCACCCGGTGGCCGGCCGACCCCGGCAACCCGGGCGGCCGCTACGGCGCCACCCGGGAGTGGATGGGCGACCTGGTGAGCTACTGGGCCGACACCTACGACTGGCGGGCCGTCGAGGCGAAGATGAACGCCTACGACCACTACAAGGTGTCGATCGACGGGATCCCCATCCACTTCCAGCGGGTGCCGGGCAAGGGACCGAACCCCATGCCGCTGGTGCTCACCCACGGCTGGCCGTGGACGTTCTGGGACCTGCACCAGGTGGTCGACGCCCTGGCCGACCCCGGCGCCCACGGCGGCGACCCGGCCGATGCCTTCGAGGTGATCGTGCCGTCGCTGCCCGGCTACGGGCTGTCGGTGCCCCTCACCACCACCGGGGTGGACGTGGCCCGCATCGCCCAGCTTTGGGTGAAGCTGATGACCGAGGTGCTGGGGTTCGAGCGGTTCGGGGCCGAGGGGGGCGACTGGGGCGCCATCATCACCGGCTGGCTGGGCCACGCCCATCCCGAGTCGCTCCTGGGGGTCTACCTCACCCTCCCCGTGATCCCCGGCATGTTCGGCAAGCGGGCCCCCAAGCCGTCCGATTTCGCCGAGGACGAGCAGTGGATGCTGACCCGGGCCGACGAGGCCCGCCGGGTAACCGAGGCCCACGTGGCCGTCCACCGTCGGGATCCGCAGACGTTCTCCTACGCCATGGCCGACTCGCCGGCCGGGCTCGGGGCCTGGCTGTGGCACCGGCGCGACCTGTGGTGCGACGGCGACCCACTGGAGGTCTTCGGCCGCGACGACCTGTGCACGCTGTCGTCGCTGTACTGGTTCAACACGTCGTTCGCCTCGTCGATCCGGCTCTACGCCGAGCAGTTCACCAAGCCGGCCGGCACCGTCCACGACCGCGAGCGCGTGATCGACGCCCCCACCGGGTTCGGGGTCTTCGCCAAGGAGCTCATGTTCGTGCCCCGCTCGGTGGCCGAACGGGCCACCGACCTGCGCCGGTGGAGCGTGTTCGACCGGGGTGGCCACTTCGCTCCGGCCGAGCGCCCCGACGCCATCATCACCGAGATGCGGGAGTTCTTCCGCCCCCTGCGGTAGCCGCGCCGGCCCCCGACCGAACCTTGTCGAGAACTGCCGCTCCTGGCGGCATTTCTCGACGAAGTTCGCCGCCGTGTCGCGATTTTCGTGCGGGGTCGGGGCCGGCGGGTAGCGTCGGCCGGCGATGGCTCAGCTCCTGCACAACGCGACCGTCCACGTACTCGACGGCGTCACCCCGCCGGCCGAGGCCCTGCTACTGGGCGACGACGGGCGGATCGCCGCCGTCGGCCGTCGCGCCGACCTCGACTCCCACCCGGCGGCGGCCGGGGCCGACCGGTTCGACCTCGAAGGCGCCGTGGTGCTGCCCGGGCTGATCGACACCCACCCCCATGTGCTCCACTTCGGGGCCAGGGAACGGGCCGTGCTCGACATCACCGATTGCGCCACCCACGCCGAGATCGTGGAACGGATCCGGGCCCGCGCCGCCGTGACCCCGCCCGGTGAGTGGATCGTCACCACGCCGGTGGGCGAGCCCCATTACTTCGTCCGCCGGTCGTATCTCGACCTGGCCGAGCGGACCCTGCCCGATCGCCGGGTGCTCGATGCCGCCACCACCGACCATCCGGTCCACATCGAGGCCTGGGCGCCACGCACGCCCAACGTGGCCGCCTTCAACACCGCCGGCCTCCGCCGGTGCCGCCTCACCGACACCCTGCCCGACCGGGTGTGCGACGTCATCTTCGACCGCTTGGAGGACGGTTCGCTGTCGGGCATCGTGCGAGGTGCGGTCAACAACTACTACTGCTTCGACCCGTTCTGGGTCCAGGTGCGGGGCCACCTCCCCGGTCCCGCCACCTGGGAGCTGCACGACGCCACCGTGGCCGAGATGGCGGCCTACAACGCTCGGGGCGTCACCACCGGCTTCGACGGCCACAACATGAGCCCGGCCCACGTGACCGCCTACCGGGACCTGCGGGCGGCGGGACGCATGACGATGCGGATGCTGTGCGCGGTGGAGGGTGAGGGCTTCGCCTACCCGCCGTGGCAGCCGCTCACCCTGGCCCAGTACCGGGCCAACCTGGAGCTGGGCGGTTCGCTGGTCGACCTCGACGACGACCTGCTGCGGGTGTCGGGCGTGACGTGGGGCCAGGCCGGCCCGTGCTGGCCCGGCGGCATCCGGATGCACGACCCGTACCAGGGCCCGTTCGGCGAGCCCACCCGGGGCATGACCTTCCTGTCCGACGAGAAGCTGGAGGCGTTCGTCGCCTTCTGCCTGGGCGAACGGGTCCAGGCCAACTTCGTCACCTCGGGCTACCGGGACCACGACGACATCCTGGGCGAGCTGGCCCGCGTCGGCGGGCCGGGGGCCGTCCAGCGGATCGCCCAGGACACGAACTGGCTGGTCCAGCACGCCATCCTGATCACCGAGGCCCAGGCCGTCGCCTACCGCGATCTCGGGTTCAAGCTCACCACCTGCATGGGGTTCTCGGCGGCCAAGGGCGATCTCTACGGCGAGCGGATCGGGCCCTGGGTGTGGCGGGACCAGGTGCCATTGGCCCGCCTCCTGCGGGTGGGGCTGACCGTGGGTTGCGGCACCGACTGGGGCCCGAAGAACCCGTGGGAGAACATGGTGCTGGCCCAGACCCACGAGTTCTGGGGATCGGGACGGCGCAACGACGGCCCCGACCACGCCGTCGATCGGGCCACCGCCGTGGCGCTGTGGACCCGGGAAGCGGCCAAGGTGCTGGCCTGGGACGGGATCGGCACGCTGGCCCCCGGGAACTGGGCCGACGTGATCGCCGTCGACCGCAACCCCCTCACCTGCGACCTCGACGCCCTGGCCGACACCCAGGTACTGCGGACCTGGCTCGGTGGTCGGGTGGTCCACGCCGGGTGAGCTCCCCGCCTCCGCGGCTCGTTATCGCGGGTCGGGTTGGCGGGCGGGGTAGGTGCCGGTGAGGCGGGCCGGGTCTTGGCGGACGGGCGTGCGGTCGGTGGGGTCGGCTGGTGAGATCGGGATGTCGAGATCGTCGCCGTTGCGGCCCAGCGCCCGATCCACCGAGTCGAGCAGGGGCTGGCGGTAGGGGTACCCGAGGAAGAAGCCGGCCCAGTTGCGGATCGGGTCGCCCGAGTAGAACTTGGCGTACTGGTTCATGCGTGACCCGAAGCTGTCGCCGCAGGCGTCCCAGGCCAGCTTGAACACGGCGATTCGCTCCTCGGCCGAGATCCCGGGGCGGCCCTTCACGTAGGTGTCGAGGTAGGGGCGGATCGCCGGGTTGGCCAGGTCGGCCTCGGTCGGGGCGTAGAAGAAGCCCCCACCGGCCAGCGTCTCGATGATCTCGATCAGGCGGGGGAACAGGCGGGCCGCCTTGAGGTTGGCCGCCGCTACCGCCGGTTGGTGGACCGACCACACCCCGTTCGGGTTCTGGCGGGCCATGGCCTCACCCCCGTAGTAGGCGGCCCGGAACAGCTCCAGCTCGATCACCATCTCGCCCAGCTTCTCCTGTACGTGGAGGAAGCTGTCGACGGCGGTGGTGTCGGCCACCCGCATGGCCAGGCCGGTGAGGAACTCGAGGTTGGCCAGCATCCGGCTCGCCGTCTGCACGGCCACCGTGCCGTCCCGGGGGCGGAGCTGGTTGCATATCTCCCGGGCGGTGTCGTCGGCCCCGTCAACCAGCACCCGGTCCCACGGCACCAGCACGTCGTCGAACACGGCAATGCAGTCCATCTCCTCGAACCGGCTCGACAGCGGATGGTCGAACCGGCTGCGGACCCCGGGGGCCACCGTCTCCCGGCAGATGAACACGAGACCGGGAGCGTTGGTGGGCAGGCTGAAGGCCAGGGCGTAGGCCTCGTCGCCGGGGGCGATGCCGCCGTAGGGGAAGACCAGCACCTCCTCGGTGAGGGGGGCCATCGTGCCCAGCATCTTGGCCCCCCGCACGATGATGCCCTCGTCGGTGGCCCGCACCCGTCCCAGGTGGGTGAAGGGGTCTTCCTGGTTGGCCGACTGCTTGGACCGGTCGACCTGGGGGTTCACCAGCATGTGGGTGAGGAAGAGGTCCTCGTTGCGCACCTTGCGGTAGTAGGCGGCCATGTTGTCGGCGTAGCGCTGGTCGGCCTTGGCGAAGAGGTCTCGCAGAAGGAAGAAGTCGGTGACGATGGCGTTCATGAAGTCGGGTGCCCGGCCCATGAAGCCGAAGTTGTGGTCGGCCCGGAGCTTGAAGTGCTGGCGGCGTTGGACGAGCTGGTCTCGCTCCCAGGGGATCAGGAACGACGACGAGTAGCGCTGGCCGTCGTCGGGATCGACCCAGGTCATGACGTCCCGGTAGCGGGGGTCGAGCTGCAGGTCGTACTGCTCGGCGATCGAGTTGATGGGCCCGGTGAAGATGGGCTCGGTCATCATGTCGTCGACCAGTCGCCCGTTGAGATACACCGTGGGCTGGTTGGCCGCCAGCGACTCCCGATAGCCCTTGCCGTCCCGCGCCCCCATGGCGTGGCCTCCTCGTGTGCTCGTCCTGGGCCCCATTGTGCTCGAACAGGCGGGCGGCGGTCACGGCCGGTAGCTTTCCAGCCATGTTGATCAGCGAGTTGTTCAGCGTCGAGGGCAAGACGGCGATCGTGACCGGCGGGAGCCGGGGCATCGGCTACATGATCGCCGAGGGGCTGGTGCGCAACGGGGTGAAGACCTACATCACCTCCCGAAAGACCCAGGAGCTGGAGCCGGCGGCGGCCGAGCTGTCGAAGCTGGGCACCTGCATCGCCATCCCGGCCGACCTGTCCACCGACGACGGCCTGGCCGGCTTCGTCGACGACTTCACCGCCGCCGAGCCTGGCGGGCTCCACATCCTGGTCAACAACGCCGGTGCGGCCTGGGGGGCGCCGCTGGGCGAGTTCCCGGGGTCCGGGTTCGACAAGGTGCTGGCCATCAACGTGAAGGCCCCGTTCATGCTCACCCAGGCCCTGCTGCCCCAGCTGAAGGCCGTGGCCACCGAGGACGACCCGGCCCGGGTGATCATGATCGGCTCGATCGACGGCCTGGTGGTGCCGATCGGCGACAACTTCTCCTACTCGGGGTCGAAGGCAGCGGTGCACATGATGACCCGCCACCTGGCCCACAACGTGGCCGACGACAACATCACGGTGAACACGATCGCCCCCGGGCCGTTCCGCTCCAAGATGATGGGCTATCTGCTCGACGACCCCGACTCCCGGGCCCGGATCGCCAAGCGGGTGCCCCGCAAGCGGATCGGCACCCCGGAGGACGTGGCCGGGGCCACCATCTTCCTGGCCAGCCGGGCCGGGGCCTTCCTCACCGGGGCCCTGATCCCGGTCGACGGCGGCCTCTCCACCCACGGGTAGGGGAGGGGCGGCGCCGGGCTGAGGGTCCCGAAGGGACGCTCAGATGGCCGGCGACAGCAGCGCCAGGTGGGCGTAGCCGGCGCGGTCGGTGGCCGTCGAGGTCCACAGGTGCTTGACCTGGCGGTACTCGTTGTAACCGAGCTCCGACATCTCCCGCCCGAAGCCCGACTGCTTGTAACCGCCGAACGGCTGGGTGGGCGTGATGCCGTGATAGTCGTTGATGTAGACGGTGCCGGTACGGAGGCCGGCCGCCACCCGGGCCGCCCGCTCGGGATCGGCGCTCCACACGCCGCCGCCCAGGCCGTAGTCGGAGTCGTTGGCCACGGCGATGGCGTGCTCGTCGCTCTCCACCCGAATCACGCACAGCACCGGCCGCTCATCCGGGGCCAAGGGCCCTCGTCGAACGCCTCCCGGGCGGCGTCGACCGCCCGCCTGGTGTCGGCCACCGATGCCGAGGCCACCTCGGCGATCTGCTCGCCGGTGGCCGGGTTGAACGACAGTGCGGTGGCGCCGGCTTCGGCCGCCACCCACTCGCCGCCGATGAACAGGTTGGTCCGCAACGCGAGCCTCCTCTGGGGTAGGCCCACCCTCACGGACATGGTGCACCCCAGGCCCCTTGGGGCCCAGGGTCCAAGTGCTGTGCTTCTCGACGCTACCTACCGGATGCTCAGTCGAACATGATGACCGAGCGGGTCACCTCGCCGGCCTCCATGGCGGCCAGGGCGTCGTCGACCTCGTTGAGGGTCACCCGGGCGCTGATCATGGAGTCGAGGTCGAGCCGGCCCTGACGGTAGAGCTCCAGATACTGGGGGGCCTCCAGATGGAAGTGGTTCGAGCCCATGATCGACCCGGTGATCATCTTCTCCACGTAGAAGTGGCCCGGCTCAAGCTCCAACTTCTGGCCCTGGGGGATGGCGCCCACCACCACGGCCAGGCCCCGGGGGGCGAGGGCGTAGAAGCACTGGGCCGTGAGGTTCACGTTGCCCACGGCGTCGAAGGCGAAGTCGACCCCGCCCCCGCTCAGCTTCTTGATGGCGCGGACCACGTCGACGTCGTCGCCGGGCTGGATGGTGTCGGTGGCGCCGAAGTGGCGGGCCGTGTCGAGCTTGGACGGCACGATGTCGATGGCGATGATCTGGCGGGCCCCGGCCAGGCGGGCGCCCTGGATCACCGAGGCGCCCACGCCGCCGCAGCCGAACACGGCCACCGACGACCCGGGGGTGACCTTGGCCGTGTTGAGGGCGGCGCCCACCCCGGTGGTGACGCCGCAGCCCACGAGCGAGGCCACGTCGAGGGGGAGGTCGTCGGCGATCTTCACCACCGCCCGCTCGTGGACCAGCATGACCTCGGCGAAGCCGGAGAGGTCGGCGAACTGCTTGAGGGGCATGCCGTCGAGGCTGAGGCGGGGCGGCTCGCCCTTGGCCCGCATGCAGAACCGGCGGTCGGTGCACAGGTGGGGTCGGCCCAGCTGGCACTGTTTGCAGGTGCCGCAGTACATCGAGGTGCAGGCGATCACGTGGTCGCCGGGCTGGACCGAGGTGACGTTGGACCCTACGGCCTCCACGATCCCGGCCGGCTCGTGGCCGGGCACGGTGGGCAGGGGGCCGGCGATCGACCCCTTCATGAAGTGGAGGTCGCTGTGGCACACCCCACAGGCCGAGGTGCGCAGGCGCACCTCGTTGGGGGCCGGATCGTCGACGTCGATCGTCTCGATCGTGATGGGACCACCGATCTCCCGGAACACCGCTGCTCGTGCTTTCATGCCGCCGAGTCTGTCACGCACCGGCCCCGCCGCCCAGCCGGCCGAACCTGGCGACGTTTTGGCTGAATGCTGACCAAAACGTCGCCAGGTTCGGTCCGGGCGGACTTTTGGTCAACCGGTGGTGGGGGATCGGGCGCAGACTCTGGTTAGCGTCGGCGGCTGCGGGCCCTGGATCGTCGGGCGTCGCCTCGCACGACCAGCGTGCCTCTTGCTTCCGAGTCCTTGTGAGACGCGAATGAGCCGTCGTTCCATCGACCTACTCGTCGTGTCCCTGGCGTCCCGCCAGGGCATGGTCGTAACCCTCCGTCAGCTGACCGAAGCCGGGGTCGCCCGGCACGAGGTCCGGTCTCGCCACGGCGGCTTGCTGACCCCGGTGTCCGCCGGGGTCTACGTGGTGGGAGAGCTCACGCCCACAGCCTGTCTCCACGCCGCCTTGGCCGCCGTGCCCTCGGCCGCCGTGTCGCACCGTTCGGCGGGGGTGCGACACCGGCTCCGTGTGCTCGCCCCGACCAACCATCACGAGCTGATCGTCGCCCGCCATCGCCGCAGCCAGCGACGGTTGCCAGGGGTGCGGATCCGATCGACCACCTGGCTGCCGGGGGAGGACGTGACGGTGGTGGATGGGGAGCGGGTGACGACGGTGGCCCGGACCATCTGTGACCTGGCGGCGGTGGTGGCCCGGAGCCGGCTGCGGCACGCGGTGGAGGTGGCGATAACCGAGGAGCGGGTGACGGCGGGGGAGCTGCAGGCGTGCGCTGCGGCGTGGTGCCGGCGGGGGCGCAGCGGTTCGGAGGTGATCCGGGCCCTCGACCACGAGTTGCTCGACACCGAGCCGCTGCCCAGCTCGGAGCTGGAGCGGCGGGCAACACGGCTGCTGCGGGAGGCGGGGGTCGGGGGTTGGATCGCTCAGTACCGCCCGCCCTGGTACGACGGGGTGCGAGGGGTGGTTGACCTGGCCTGGCCGGCCGAGCGGGCGGTGGTGGAGCTCGACGGGCGCCGCTGGCACGCCACGGCCCAGGCCCAGGCCGACGACCGCCGGCGGGACCGGGCCGCCACCGCCTACGGCTGGGTCACGCTCCGCTTCGGCTGGGCCGAGGTGGTGCACCGCCCGGCCGCCTTCGTGTCGGAGGTGTCGGAGGTGCTGAAGGGGCGGCGGGGGAGCGGGGTGGGGTAGCTTGCGGGGCCATGGATCCCAAGCGCGCCGCCTGGCTGGCCACGACCGTCGAAGAAGTTCTGGAACCGGAGCTGGAGATCTGCGATCCCCACCACCACCTTTGGGATCACCCCAAGGAGCGATTCCTGGTCGAAGAGCTGAAGGTCGAGACCGGCGCCGGCCACAACGTGGTGGAGACCGTCTACGTCGACTGCATGTCGGGCTACGACACCGACGGCCCGAAGGAGATGGCCCCGGTGGGCGAGGTCCGCTTCGCCGCCGACCAGGCGGCCCAGTCGGCCGCCACCCCCGGCGCCCGCATCGCCGCCATCGTGGGCTGCGCCGACCTCAAGTTGGGCGACGGCGTGCGGCCCGTGCTGGAAGCCGAGGTGGAGGCCGGGGGCGGCCTGTTCGCCGGCATCCGCCATGCCACCTCGTGGGACGCCTCACCCGACGTCGGCAACTCCCACATGCATCCCCAGCAGGGCGATATGGGTACAACGGCGTTCCGCCGCGGCTTCGAGATCCTCACCCGGGACCTCGGCCTCACCTACGACGCCTGGATGTACCACCCCCAGCTGCCCGAGTTGGCCGACCTGGCCCGGGCCTACCCCGAGTCCACCATCGTGCTCGACCACCTCGGCGGGCCCATCGGCATCGGCCCCTACGCCGGGAAGCGCGACGAGATCCTGGCCTGGTGGCGCCCCGTCATGGCCGACATCGCCACCTGCCCCAACGTCTTCCTCAAGGTGGGCGGCATCGGCATGGCCCTCTACGGGTTGGCCTGGCACAAGAACGAGACTGCCCCCACCTCCGACGACCTGGTGGAGGCCTGGGGCGACGAGATGCGGTTCTGCATCGACGCCTTCGGGCCGTCGCGGTGCATGTTCGAGTCGAACTTCCCGGTCGACCGCCGGGGCTGCTCCTACGTGGTGCTGTGGAACACGTTCAAGAAGACGGCGGCCGGCTACAGCCCGGCCGAGAGGGCCGACCTGTTCCGGGGCGCAGCCAAACGGGCATACCGCATCCAGTGACCGCACCCCCCAGTCAGCACGTGGCCGTGATCGGAGCCGGCGCCATCGGTGGCGTGGCGGCGGCCCTCCTGGCGGCCGAGACCCGCCACGAGGTGACCGTATGCCTCCGGCCCCCGTCGGCCGGCGGTACGCCGATCAACCGGCTCATCGTCCGCCGCACCGACGGCTCGGAGCTGGTGGCCCACCCCCGCTTCGTGTCGCACCCCGACGACCTGGGCTCGATCGGCCTGGCCCGGGCCGACGTGGTGCTACTGGCCACCAAGGCCTACCAGAGCGAGGCGGCCCGCCCCTGGCTCGACCGCCTGTGCCGGCCCGGCACGGTGGTGGCCGTCTGCCAGAACGGGATCGACCAGGTGGAGCGGGTGTCGCCCCTGGCCCCGAAGGCCACCGTGATCCCGGTGGTGGTGCTACTGGCCGCCGACCGGGTGACCCCCGACCAGATCCACCAGGCCAGCCCGGCCAACTTCGTCGTGCCCGACAATGACGCCGGCCGAGCCCTGGCCGCCCTGGCCGAAGGCTCGTCGCTCCGGTTCAAGCCGAGCGTCGACTTCGCCACCGCCGCCTGGAACAAGCTGCTGATCAATGCGGTGGTGGGGGCCATCGGCGCCCTCACCATCCGCGACATCTCGGTGATGGCCCGGGACGACGTTCGGGCCGCCGCCCTGGCGCTGGCCGAGGAAGTGGCGGCCGTGGCCCGGGCCGAGGGGGCCGACTTCGCCCCCGACGCGGCGGTGGCGATGCTGGAGAAGATCGCCGGCCGGGCGCCCGGCCACCTCAGCTCGATCGCCGCCGACCGGCGCGACGGTCGGCCACTGGAGTGGGACGCCCGCAACGCTGTCGTCTCCCGCCTGGGCCGGCACCACGGCATACCGACCCCCACCAACGACCTGGTCACCGCCCTGCTCCGGGCGTGCAGCGCCGGCGACTGAGCCGCAGACTGAGCCGGCGGACGATCCGGGGATCACGACGGGGCGGGGCCGAATCCCAGTCGTCCGGCCAGGGCCGCCGCTTCGGCCCGGGTCGACGCCCCCAGTTTGGTCAGGATGTTCGACACGTGGTGCTCGGCCGTCTTGCGGCTGATGTACAGGGCCTCGGCGATCTGGGGGTTGGACCGCCCGGCGACCACCAGGGCCAGCACCTCCCGCTCCCGGGCGCTCAGCGCCGCCAGGGCGTCGGGCACCGGGGGCACGGGCGGCCCGGCCGGCGCCTCCCCGGCCAGCACGAGGGTGCGGGCCGCCTGGTACGGGCAGCCGAGGGCGGCGAACCGGTCGGCCAGTGCTGCCATCGGCGCCTGCTCGCCGCCGGCTTCCGATGACCGGCCGCCGGCCGCCAACCGGGCCCGCTCGATGATGAGCTGGACAACCTCGTTGCCCCGGGCCACGGCCGCTGCCCGCGCCAGCCGGTCGTCGAGCGCCGGCGCCCCGGTGAGGGCCGAGGCCTCGGCCCACGCCCCGGCGTACCAGGGCAGCCACAGCTGCTGGTGCCAGGGGCTTTCGGGCGGTACGGCGTCGGGGTCATGGGCGAAGCGGGCGATCGCCCGGTCGGGGGCGCCGAGGTCGAGGTCGAGTAGGGCGTCGAGAGCGACAGGCCAGACGGCGGTCGCCCCCTCGATCGTCTCCGGTGTGCGCAGCACCTCACCGGCCAGCTCCACCCAGCGGCGGCGAGCCGTGGCGTCGCGCCGCATGCCGTGCACCATGGCCACGGCGTAGACCGCCGGCCCCAGGTTGTTCACCCGGGGCCGGCCGGCCCGCACCCAGCCGGTGTGGAACCGCTCGGACACCTCGATCACATCGTCGAAGGTGCCGGCCAGGGCGTCGACCTCGAGGCGTCGGGCCAGCCCCACGTGCGGTTCCTCCCGCAGGAAGGGCAGGGCGGCCAGGGCGTCGGCGTGGCGGCGGGCCGTGCGCAGCCGGCCAGCGGCGAGGTCGACGTGGGCCGCCATCAGCCGGGCGTCGGCATGGTCCATGGCGCTGGTGACGTCGACCGGGATGGCGGCCAGAGCGGCCAGACGTTGCTGCACCGTGTCGGCGGCGCCGGCCAGGTCGGCCTGCTCCAGCTGGGCGCCGCACAACTGGTCGAGGGCGGCATCGACGAGGAGCACGTCGCCGGTGGCGCGGGCGGCGGCCACGGCCCGGTCGGCCTCGCCATCGTCCCGGACCACGTCGTTGCGGCACACGACGGCGACCAGCACGGCGGCGCCCACCGCGGGCGAATCCTGGCCCAGCTCGAGGGCCCGGGCCAACAGCGCTTCGGTCTCCTCGCCTGCGAGCGGGGTCGTCATCGTGCCCACGTGACGATGGCGCCAGGCGGCCAGTTCGGCCACGTAGCGGCCGGCCGACTCACGATCGCCCGCCGCCAGCGCCACTTCCGCCGCCTGCTCGGCCAGATCCACGGCCTCGTCGCCGATGTAGCGGATGAGGGCGGCCCGGGCCGCCCGGTACAGCCCGCGGTGACGTTCGGCCGGGGTGGCGGCCAGGTCGGCCGCCTGCCCGTACCGCAGCTGGGCCTCGCCGGGGCGGCCCCGGAGGAAGGCCACGTCGGCGATCAGATCAGCCAGCGCTCCCGCCTCGGCCCGGATCCCCGCCTCGGCCCGGGTCTCGGTGCCCGCCCGGGTCTCGCCCTCGGCCCGGGCCGATGCCCGGCGCAGGGCGGCCCGGGCCTCGTCGAGCTGGTGGTCGACCTCGTCGCACCACGCGTCGTCGCCCGGGGCCCGAGCCAGCAGGTGACGCAGCTCGTTCCGGCACCATCGCCGGTGCCGGTCGTGGATCTCGTCGAGCTCGCCCACTTCGGCCGACCGCTCGGCGGCGTACTGTCGGATCGTCTCCAGCACCCGGTAGCGCGACGGTCGGCCGGGTCGCAGCGTCACCAGGCTCCAGTCGACGAGGCGGCTGAGGGTGTCGAGCAACGGCCCTGGTTGCCGGCCGGTGACGTCGGTGGCGGCGTCGAGGTCGAAGGGGGCGGCGAACACGGTGGCCAGCCGCAGCACGTCCTGCTCCTCGGCTCTCAGCAGGTGGTAGCTCCAGTCGATGGCGGCCCGCAGCGACCCGTGACGGTCGCCGGTGCGGTGGCCGTAGGCCAGAAGGTCGTGGCTCTGGTCGAGGGCCAGCCGCAGCCCGTCGAGGCCGAAGCTCGGCACCCGGGCGGCGGCCAGTTCGATGGCCAGGGCCATGCCGTCGAGCCGGCGGCAGATGGTGCGCACCGTCTCGGTGTCGGCCTCCGACAGCGGTTCGGTGACCCCGCTGGCCGCCAGCCGGGCGGCGAACAGGGCCACGGCGTCGCCCTGCTCGATCGACAGCCCCGGCAGCGGGAACACGGTCTCGCCCGCCAGGAGCAGGCGGGTGCGGCTGGTGGCCAGGATGCGCACCGTCGGGCAGTCGGCCAGGAGATCGTCGATGGCGCCCCGGGCCCCGATCAGCAAATGCTCGCAGTTGTCGACGATCAGCAGGCAGTGGCGGTGCTGCAGCGTCGCCGCCAGCGACTGGCGACGGGTGAGCCCGGCCTGCTCCGGTGCGCCCACGGCGTCGGCGATGGCGCCCACCACCCTTGTGTCGTCGGTGACGGCCACGAGATCGACGAAGGCGATCCCGTCGGCAATGTGCCGCCCCTCGTCGGCCACGGCGGTGCCCAGGTCGTCGGCCACGGCCAGACACAACCGTGTCTTGCCCACCCCGCCCGGCCCGGTGGCGGTGACCAGGCGGTGGGACCCGACGGCGTGGGCCAGGGCCTGCCGTTCGGCCGCCCGGCCGATGAACGGGGTCAGCGGCACCGGCCGGGGTGCCAGCGCCAGCGGGGCGGCTCCGCCCGCCCCGTGCTCCTCCGGATCGGCCCTCATGTCAGGAGTGTGCCACGGCCCCCGCCGGCGGGGGAGCGCTCGGCGGGGGCGGTGCGGATCACAGCATCGGTCAGGTGGGGCCGTCGTTCGGGCCGCGCTGCCGGTCAGGCGGCGCTGCCGGGGCCGAACTCGTTGGCCACCACCGACACCGTGTTGGCCGGGAACCCGCCCCGGCGGGCGTGCTCCAGGATGGTCTCGACGTTGTCGGTCTCGTGGACGCAGTAGATCTTGTCACCCGCCACGTAGCTGTTGACCCAGGTGTAGGGCACACCGAGGCCGGCCACGACCTCGTTCGAGGACTTGGCGATGTCGGCCAGCTGGGCCGGTGTCAGGTCGCTGGCGCCGGGGATCTCACGCTCGATCAGGAAGCGCTTCATGGGAGTGTCTCCTCTGTGGTGGGCCGTCGGCTCCGTGCCGATCGGTGTGCTCATCGTCCACCGGGGGACCCCTCACCCACAGCGGGCACCTGCCCCATCCGCCTCACCCATTCGCGTCCCGGATCAGCTCCCTCGGGCCACGTCCCGGCTCGAAGTTCCGTCGCTGTCACACCGGTGGAATAGCGTGCTGATCATGCGGGAGCTGATCGAGGTGCCCCGGGGTCTGGCTGATGTGGCGGTCACCGCCACCACCATCGGCGACGTCGTGGGCGACGAGGGGTATTACCACTACCGGGGCCGCAACGCCGCCCTGCTGGCCCGCACGGCCACCTGGGAGGAGGTGGCGGCGCTGGTGCTCGACGAGTCGCCGGAGCCGCTGGTGGGCGATCGTACGCTGCCCCCGGCCCTGGTCGCCGTGCTGGAGCGGGCCGGGCCCGGCGCGCTCGATCTGCGCACCGGTCTCAGCCTGCTCGGCGCCACCCTGGGCTGCCGCCCCCTGGTCGACCTCACACCGGCCGAGCGCCGGGCCGACGCCGTGCGCCTCACCAGCGCCTTCCCCACCCTCGTGGCCTCGATCCTCCACGGACGCCCTGTCGAGCCGGACCCGTCGCTGGGCCACGTGGCCGACTACCTCCGCATGCTGCTGGGCGGGGCCGAGCCCCGGCCCGAGGCGGTGGCCGCCCTCCAGGCCTACTTCGTGCTCACCATCGACCACGGCTTCAACAACTCCACCTTCACCACCCGCGTGGTGGCCTCCACCGGGGCCGATCTCGGGGCCTGCGTGGTGGCCGGGTTCACCGCCCTCACCGGGCCCCGCCACGGCGCCGCCCTGGAGCGCATCCTCGACATGCTCGACGGGATCGGCGAGCCGGCGAACGCCGAAGATTGGATGCGCAACGAGATCGCCAGTCGGCGCCGCCTCCAGGGCTTCGGCCACAGCGTCTACCGGGCCCCCGACCCCCGGGGCGAGGTGATGCGGGCCGTGTCGGCCCCGTTGGCGCCGGAGCGCCACGCCGTCGCCCTGGCCGCCGAGGAGGCCGGGATCCGCCTGTTGGCCGGGCGACGCCTCGTGCCCAATGTCGACCTCCATGCCGCCGTGGTGCTCGAAGGGTGCGGCGTCCCCCGGGGCTGGTTCGGCGCCACGTTCGCCGCCGCCCGCATGATCGGCTGGTGCGCCCACGCCCTGGAGCAGGCCACCGACAGCAAGATCGTCCGCCCCGCCGCCCACTACGTGGGGCCGCTGTGACCCTCCCCTTTTGCCGGGGGCGGAAGGGGCCCCTAACGTCGGCGTTCCAGCCCAGAGGGGGAGGATCGGACCAGGTGAGCGCTGATGAGTGATCGAACGCTGCGGGGCAAGGTCGCGGTGGCCGGTGTGGCCGAGACCGAGTACTACAAGTGGGGCCGTTCGCCCGACCCCGAGTTCAAGCTGGCCATCCAGGCCATTCTCAAGGCCTGCGAGAACGCCGGCGTCGATCCCCGCGACATCGACGGCTTCTCGTCGTACTCCAACGACCGCAGCGACGCCTCCCGCATGTCGGCCGCCCTCGGCTGCAAGCAGCTCAGCTTCGCCTCCATGCAGTGGGGCGGTGGGGGAGGAGGTGGCTCGGGCGCCGTGGCCAACGCGGCGGCCGCCATCGCCACCGGCCAGGCCGAATGCGTGGTGGTGTTCCGGGCGCTGGCCCAGGGCCAGTTCGGCCGGTTCGGCCAGGGCCCCCGGTCCAAGGTGGTGTCGGGCCCGGCGGCCCACACCCTGCCCTACGGCCTCATGTCGGCCGCCCACCAGTTCGCCATGAAGGTGAACCGCTACATGCACGACCATGGGGTGGGCCAGGAGGCCCTGCGGGCCATTTCGCTGGCCGCCTACCACCACGCCCAGGCCAACCCCCGGGCCGTGATGCACGGTCGCCCGCTCGACGAGGCCAAGTACGACGAGAGCCGCTGGATCGTCGAGCCGTTCCACCTGTTCGACTGCTGCCTGGAGAACGACGGGGCCGCCGCCATGGTGCTGGTGTCGGCCGAGCGGGCCAAGGACTTCCCCCACCCGCCGTGCTACCTGTTGGGCGCCGTCTCCGGCTCCCAGCACCGGGCTGGCGCCACCGTGCACAACACACCCGAGTACGCCTCGTCGAGCTTCCCCACCGTCGCCCCCCGCCTCTACGACATGGCCCAGGTGGGCCCGGACGACGTCGATGTGCTCCAGAGCTACGAGAACTTCACCGGCGGCGTGATGATGAGCATCGTGGAACACGGGTTCTGCACCGCCGAGGAGGTCAACGACTTCCTCACCTACGACAACCTCATCGCCCCCACGGGCAAGCTGCCCCTCAACACCAGCGGCGGCAACCTGGCCGAGTGCTACATGCACGGTCTGGGCCTCAACATCGAGGCCGTCCGCCAGATCTGGGGCCAGAGCACCTCCCAGGTGCCGGGGGCCGAGATCTCGATGGTCACCTCGGGCCCCATGGTCACCCCGGTCAGCTGCTGCATCTTCGGAAGTGAGGCCACGCTGTGAGCGCAACCACCCCGTATCTCAAGCCCGGGCTGGCCAAGCCGGTGGCGGCCGGAGACGGGCTCGACGCCCCGTACTGGGACGGCCTGAAGGAAGGCAAGCTGATCCTCCAGCGGTGCAACGGCTGCGGGAAGTTCCAGTGGGGTCCCGAATGGGTGTGCCACCGCTGCCACAGTCTGGACCTGGGCTGGGCCGAGACGGCGGCCGAGGGCATCCTCTACAGCCACCAGCGGATCTGGCACCCCGTGCACCCGGCGCTGGCCGAGCAGGGACCCTACGTGGTGGCCCTGGTGGAGCTGCCGGCGGCTGACAACGTCCGTATCATCGGCAACCTGGTGGGCGACCCGATGCAACCCCTGGAGATCGGTTCGGCCGTCCGGGCCGTGTTCGAGCACCACCCCGACGACGACCCGCCCCACACGCTGCTCCAGTGGGAGACCGTGTAGATCGGTCGAGCCCGAAAGTTTTGGCTCGGCCTGCGACTTAGTGCAGACTTTCGGTCATGACTACCACGGGGGAGCCGGAGACAGCTCCAGACGCAGCATCGGGCGGCTACGCACCGGTGGATCTCGAGGCCGTCCAGAAGCGCACCATGCGCACGCTCCTGCTGAGCCAGGCGTCCGGTGGGGTGGGGCTCGTCGCCACCTACATCGTGACCGCCCTGCTGGCCAAGGACATCACCGGCGGTAACAAGGCGCTGTCGACGGTGGCCGCCGCCTGCCTGTCGATCGGGGCGGCCGCCGTGTCGTTCCCCATGTCGAAGCTGGCCACGGCCTACGGGCGCCGTGTGTCGCTGCTGGCCGGCTACCTGGTCGGCTCCACCGGCGCCGCCATCGCCCTGCTGGCCGCCATCACCCGCAGCTACCCGCTGCTGTGCCTGGGCGTGCTCGGGGCCGGTGCCGGCAACGCCGCCAACCTGGCCACCCGCTACGCCGCGTCCGACCTGGCCGCCCCCGAGCGCCGGGCCCGGACGATCAGCACGATCGTCTGGGCCACCACGATCGGGTCCACCACCGGGTCGGTGGTGTCGGGCACGGCCAGCGACATCGGGGAGTCGATCGGCCTGCCCATCAAGGGCGGTTCGTATCTGCTGTCGGGCCTCATGTTCCTGGTGGCGGCGGCGATCGTGCAGATACGCCTCCGCCCCGACCCGCTGGTGCTGGCCGGCGGCGTGGGCCGCAAGAAGGACGTCGACTCAGGCCCCCGCCAGAGCGCCAAGGAGTCGATCGCCCTGATCATGGCGAATCCGGCGGCCCGCCTGGCCGTGGGGGCCATGATCGTGAGCCAGGTGACGATGGTGGGTGTGATGTCGCTCACCCCCCTCCACATGGACGAGGGCGGCCAGGGCCAGGGCATCATCGGCTGGATGATGGCCTTCCACATCTGGGGCATGTACCTGTTCTCCCCGATCATCGGCCGCATGACCGACCGGATCGGCCAGTATCCGATGCTGTACATCGCCGGTGCCCTGTGCACGGCTGGGGCCGCCTGGGCCGCCGTCACCCCGCCCGAGGGGCAGCTCGGGGTGTTCATGGGCAACTTCCTCATCGGGCTCGGTTGGTGCTTCGGCGTGATCGCCGCCTCCAGCCTGCTCGTGTCCACGTTCCCCATCGAGCAGCGGGTGGGGGTCCAGGGGGTCGGCGACCTGGCCATGATCGGATCCGGGGCAGTGGCCGGGGTGTCGTCGGGCGCGCTGTTCACCGTGCTGGGCTACGGCGGGGTGAACTCGGGCAACGCCCTGTTCGGGGCGGCCCTGATCGTGGGCACCTTCGTGACCTACCTGATCGTGCGGCGCCAGATGGCCTCCCAGCCGGCCGGCCTGGCGCTCTGACCGTCTGATGGCGACCGAACCGGGCGGCGGCGGCGAGGATCTGGCTTCGCTCGACGCCACGGCCCAGGCCGATCTGATCCGTCGGGGCGAGCTCAGCGCGGTTGAGGCGGTGGAAGCCGCCATCACCCGGATCGAAGCCGTCAACCCCCAGCTCAACGCCGTCATCACCCCGCTCTACGACGGGGCCCGGGCGGCGGCTGTGGCCATTGACCGGGCCCGGCCGGCGGGCGCTGGCGCCGGCGGCGATCACGCTGCGGCGCCCTTCGTCGGCGTGCCGTTCCTGATCAAGGACCTCATGGTCCACACCGCCGGTGACCGGTACTGCGCCGGGATGCCGGTGTTGAAGGCCATCGACAATCGGCCCGACCACGACACCGAGCTGGCTGTCCGTTTCCGCCGGGCGGGGCTCGTGGTGCTGGGCAAGACGAACACCCCGGAGTGGGGGTCCCTGCCCACCACCGAGCCTCTGGCCTTCGGGGCCACCCGCAACCCGTGGCATCTCGACCACTCGCCCAGCGGGTCGAGCGGCGGGTCGGCCGCCGCCGTGGCCTCGGGCATGGTGCCGATGGCATCGGGGGGCGACGGGGGCGGTTCCATCCGGGTGCCGGCCTCCGCCTGTGGCCTGTTCGGGCTCAAGCCGTCCCGGGGTCGGGTGCCGTCGGGGCCCGATCACGGCGAGGTGTGGGGCGGGTTCGCGGTGGAAGGTGTGATCACCCGCTCGGTGCGCGACTCCGCCGCCGCCCTCGATGCCGTCACCGGGGCCCAGGCGGGCGACGCCAACGTGGCCCCGCCGTCGGCCCGGCCCTACCGCCGGGAGGTCGGCGCCCCGGTGGGCCGGCTCCGGATCGGTGTGCTCACCCAGGCCCCGGGCCAGCTCCACGAGGTCCACCCCGACTGCGTGGTGGCCGTGTCCGATGCCGCCCAGCTCCTGGCCGAGCTGGGCCACGAGGTGGAGGTGGGCCACCCCGCCGCCCTCGACGAGGGCGCCGAATTCCGCCGCCACTTCGGCGTGATCGTGTCGGCTCACGCCGCCGCCGACTTCGACCACTGGGAGCGGGTGGTGGGTCGGCCTCTCACCGAAGCCGACATCGAGCCGGTCGACTGGGCCATGGTGCAGCGGGCCAAGGCCCGTCCCACCGGCCGGTATCTGGAGTCGGTCACCTGGGTCGACCAGTGGCGGCGCCGGTTGTGCTCGTGGTGGGCCGGGGCCGATCTCCTGCTCACCCCCACGATGGCCAACCCGCCGGTGCGCCTGGGCGAGCTCGTCCACACGGCCGAGGACCCGATGGCCGGAATGGCCAAGGCCGGACCGTCGATCGTGTTCACCTCGCCGTTCAACGCGTCGGGCCAACCGGCCATGTCGGTGCCGCTGGGGTGGAACGACGCCGGGCTGCCGGTGGGGGTCCAGCTGGTGGCCGGCCCCTGGCGGGAGGACGTGCTGTTCCGGGTGGCGGCCCAGCTGGAGGTGGCTCGCCCCTGGGCCGACCGTCGGCCCCCGGTCTGGGCGGGTCTGTCCCCGGCGGGTTGAGCTAGAGCGTGTCGCCGGGGCGGACCAGGCCCCGCTGGTAGGCCATGACCACGAGTTGGGCCCGGTCGCGGGCGCCCAGCTTCATCATGGCCCGGTTGGCATGGGTCTTGACCGTGAGGGGCGACAGGTACAGCCGCTCGGCGATCTCGTCGTTCGACAGCCCATGGGCGACGAGGGCCATGATCTCCCGCTCCCGTTCGGTCAGCACGTCGAGCCCGGCCCCCGCTCCCGGCGGAGCGACGGCGCCGCCGCTCAGGGCGAAGCGGGACAGGAGGGCCTGGGTGGCCCGGGGAGAGAGTAGGGCGTCGCCCGCTGCGACCACCCGTATGGCGTCGAGCAACTCGGCCGGCTCCACCCCCTTGCCCAGGAATCCGCTCGCCCCCGCCTGCACGGCGGAGATGACGTAGTCGTCGACCTCGAATGTGGTGAGCACGATCACCCGGACGCCAGCCAGGTCGTCGTCGCCGGTGATGGCCCGGGTGGCGGCCAGGCCGTCGACACCGGGCATACGGATGTCCATCAGCACGACATCGGCCCGGGTGGAGCGGACGAGCGCCACCGCCTCGTCGCCGTCGGCCGCCTCGCCCACCACCTCGAGGTCGGGGGCGGAGTCGATCAGGACCCGGAAACCGGCCCGGATGAGGGCCTGGTCGTCGGCCAGCACGACTCTGATCATGGGCGGGCTCCTTCGTCGCCCGCGGGGCGGATCATGGGCGGGCTCCTTCGTCGCCCGCGGGGCGGATCATGGGCGGGCTCCTTCGTCGTGAGTGGCGTCGGCCGGGATGGGGAGCCAGGCCCGCACCTCGAACCGGTCGCCGGATGGTTCGGCCACGAGGAACCCGCCGGCGGCCGAGACCCTCTCCCGCATGCCCGTCAGCCCGAAGCCACCCCCTTCCCGTTCGGCCCGTACCGGGTCGGCTGGGCGGACGGGGTTGTCCACCGTCACCTCCACCCCGTCGGGCGCGAACGTGAGCGACGCCCGGGCCGTGCCGGCGCCGTGCTTGTGGGCGTTGGTCAGCCCCTCCTGGACGGTGCGGTAGACGGCGAGGGCGGTCACGTCGCTCATCGGCCGGGGGCTCCCGCCGGTGGTCCAGGTGACGTCGAGCCCGGCGTCGGCGAACGAGGCGACCAGGGGCCCCAGCTCGGCCAGCCCGGGGGTGGGCCCGGTGGGGGCGTCGCTGTCGCCGTCCTGGCGCAGCACGCTGAGCATCTGGCCCAGCTCGTCGAGGACCGAACCGGCCGACGAGCGGACCACCCGCAGGGCCTCCTCGGCCTGGTCGGGGCTCGACCGGAGCAGGTGGGCGGCCAGGCCGGCCTGCACGTTGACCACGGCGATGCGGTGTGCCACCAGATCGTGGAGGTCCCGGGCGATCCGGAGCCGTTCCTCGGCCACCCGCCGCCGGGCCTCCTCCTCCCGGGTCTCCTCGGCCCGCCGGGCCCGTTCCTCCACCGCCACCACGTAGGCCCGGCGGGTCCGCACCCCGTCGCCCACCGCCACCGCCGCCGCCGGCCAGGCCAGGGAGGCGAACACGGCCGGTTCCACCGGGCCGACGTCGGCGAACACCAGCAGCGAGGCGAGGATCACCGCCACCGTGGCCCCGCCGGCGACGAGGGCCTGCCGCCGTTCCGACACCACCGCCACCCGGAACAGGAGCAGCACCACGGCGGCCAGGATGCCGGTGGGCCGCTGGGCCACCGCCACCGAGATCACGGTGGCCGCCAGCGCCAGGCCCAGCGCCTCCCGAGGGCGCCCCCGCCAGGCCGCCGCCACCAGGGCGAAGCCGACCACCCCGGCCGCCAGGTCGATCGCGCCCAGGTGCCCGTCGGCGCCCTCCGGCCTGGCGGCCAGGGCGTTGGCCGCCAGCACCGCCAGCACCACGGCCACCCCCACCCGGCCCCAGGTGAACCAGGCCGTCAGTGGGCGACGGCCCCGACCGGGTCGGGGTCGGGGCCGTGGGGGCGGGATCGGGCACGGCGGCCACGGTAGTGCGGCGCCGGATGACGATCATGCGTCCCGCCGCCGGACCATGACGGCGGCGGCGCCCACCAGCCCCACCACCCAGAGGGCGAAGACGGCGACGCCGGCGCCGGGCGAAAGCAGGTCCGACGTGGTGGTGACCGAGCGGAAGGCCTCACCGGCGTTGGAGGGCAGGATGCGGCTGACCGGATCGCTGAAGCCGGAGGGGAGCAGGTTCACCAGGAGCGGTGCCACCATCAGGGTGCCGATCACCACGCCGATGGCGGCGCCGGCGCTCCGGAGCAGGAACCCCAGGGCCACGCCCATGGCCGCGATCCCTCCGAGGTAGAGGCCGGTACCGAGCAGGGCGCGGATCACGCCGTCGTCGCCCAGGGACATGGTCGCCTCCGGCACGCCGTAGACGGCCTGGCCGCCGAGGAAGGCGGCGAACGAGGCCACCGTCATCACCGCCGTGGTGGCCGCCGCCACCACCGCCGCCTTGGCCCCCAGCACCGGGAGCCGGGTGGGAACGGCGGCGAACATGGTGCGGATCAGGCCGGAGCCGTATTCCGAGGTAACGAACATCACGCCGAGCACGGCGACGAAGATCTGGGCCAGGTTGACGCCGCCCAGGCTCATCGCGAGGGCGTTTGCGCCGGCGCGGTTCGGCCCGACCTGGTCGCCGGAGCCGGCGAAGGCGGAGAACAGCATTCCGAACCCGACGGTGGCGGCGGCTGCCGCGGCCAGCGTCGTGAGGTTGGAGCGGACCGAGCTGAACTTGAGCCACTCGGCGGCGAGAGCCCGGCGGGGCGTGACCCGGAAGCTGGAGGGGCCGGCGGTCGAGGGGCGGGTTCCCGGGTCGGCGGCCAGGGTGGGAGTGGGGGGGGGGCCGGGGTGGGGGTGGGGGTGAGCACGGACATCAGGCGGCCTTCCGGTCATTCGAGGGACGGTGGGTGGGGAGGGGGGTGACGGTGGCGGGTTCGTGGCCGCCGTACTCGACGGCGCCGTGGGTCAGCTCCATGAACGTCTGCTCCAGCGAGTTGCGGCGGGTGACGAGCTCGTGGAGCACGATGCCGGCGCCGGCGGCCCGGCGGCCGATCTCCTCGGCCGGTAGGCCCAGCACCCGGTAGCCGGGGGCGACGTCCGGGGCAGGGGCCGGCTCGTCGCCCACGGTGACCCCGTCAAGGGCCAGAGCGGCCCGGAGGCGGTTGCCGTCGGGGGTTCGCACCAGCACGTCGGCGGCCGGGGCCATGGCCTCCAGCTGCCGGGCCGACACGTCGGCGATGAGGCGGCCCCGGCCCACGATCACGAAGTGCTCGGCGGTCAGCGCCATCTCGCTCATCAGGTGGGAGGACACGAACACCGTGCGGCCCTCGTCGGCCAGGCTGCGCAGGAGGCCACGGATCCACAGGATGCCCTCCGGGTCGAGGCCGTTGACCGGCTCGTCGAGCATCACGGTGGCCGGGTCGCCCAGGAGGGCCGAGGCGATGCCCAGCCGCTGGCTCATGCCCAGGGAGAACTGGCCGGCGGGGCGATTGGCCACGTCGGTGAGGCCCACCAGGCCGAGGACCTCGTCGACCCGGCGATCGGGGATGCCAGTGGTGGTGGCCAGGGCCCGCAGGTGATTGCGGGCCGAACGCTTGGGGTGGACGGCTTTCGCCTCCAGCAGGGCGCCCAGCTCGCTGAGGGGAGCGGGGTGGTCCCGCAGGGGCCGACCGGCCACGGTGGCCGTGCCGGAGGTTGGGGTGTCGAGCCCCAGGATCATCCGCATGGTGGTGGACTTGCCGGCTCCGTTGGGGCCGAGGAAGCCGGTGACCACGCCGGGGCGGATGCTGAAGCTCAGGTTGTCGACGGCGGTGGTGGCGCCGTACTCCTTGGTGAGGTGGGTGACTTCGATCATGGGACGATCGTGCGCCCCGGGCGTCTGCGCCCGCATCGTCCCGGCGCAGGTCATGTATCTACTGCGATCGCAGTAGCTCTGGTTGGGTGAGCCCTTCCGGGCCGTCAGGTGACGGTTCGGTTGCGATCTGGTTGGAGGGGTCGCGGCGAGGGAACCGGAGGGCGGTTGGTCAACGTCGAACCTGTGTCGAACACGGACACGGACTGAGGATGCGAAAGGTGGTTGGGACGATGTGGGGCAGGCGCAACGTTCGGGATCTTCTATGGCAGCGCCGTCGGCGGCCGCGCTGCGCCGAGCGCCGCAGCTCGCCCGAACCCCAGGTGGAGGGCGTGATCTACCTCACGCCCGACGGCGACGGGTACATCCTGTACGCCAACCGGCCGGCCCCCATGGTGGTCGCCGTCAGTTGATCCCTTCCCACCGGCGGACGTCGGGCCGGTGGGGGAGCAAGGGAGGAGCGCCCCGCCACAGCCACCAGGCGAGCCCGCCGGTGGCCGCGATCACGCCCGCCGTCCACACGTGGCCGGCGGTGGGCGATCCCCACGGATCCACCCGTTCGATCGATGCGCCGGTGCTCTGCCCGGTCCAGCGGTAGCGATGGCCGGGTGGCCACCACGATGGCTGGTCGGCGGTCAAGGGGCCGGCCGGCGGGTCGGTGTCGGGCGCTGACCAGGCTGGATGGTCGAGGGCCAGCCCGGCGGCGGCGAATGCCGGCAGGGTGGCCCACACGATCCCGGCGGTGACGACCAGCGGGGCGAACCGCAGCCGGCGGCTCAGGCTTCGGCTTCGGCGTCGGCGACGAAGGCGGATCATCGAATGGCGGCGAGATCCGGGTCGGGCGGGCTGATGACGGGATCGGCTGGCTCCCCAGCCGGTGGTCGTCGGCGGGGCGCGGCGGTGAAGGCGCCGCCCACCGCCAGACCGGCCCCGACGGCGACGATGAACGGCCACGACGACCCGGCGTCGGCGTCGGCCACGGTCACCCTGGCGACGGTGGTATTGCCGGGACCAGCCTCGAGTTGTATCCAGACGGCGTCATCCTCGCCGCAGCAGGCTTTGGACCACCACTGGCCTCCCCGGGCCTGGGTGGGTTGGTAGCCGTCACGGAGGAGCGCCGACTCCACCTCGGCGGTTGAGATCTCGGACAACGTGCGGGTGGCCACGACGAGGTTTGGATCCCACACCGCCAGCGGATGACGGACGTCGTCGGTGGGCACCGGGAGGGCCGGCAGTTGGGCGAGGGCCTGTCCACCGGTTCGCCAGACGGAGATGGCAGGGAAGCAGGCGGTCAGCACGCCCACCCCGGCGACCATGAGGCACAGGATCGGCCTGGCGCGACGCACGTTGGCCACGGTAACTCGGCGCGACTGGGTGGGTGGATCAGGCCGCCCGGCCACGAAGCTGGTTCCGGTGCAGGCGTGGCGGTCGTCGCTTTGGCCCTGGCTGTTCTTCCCCGGGCTCGACTTCGTGGTGGCCAAGTTGCTCGGTGATGCCGACGATCCCTGGGGCCTGCTCCCGCTCGCCGAGGGCGAGGTGCGGGGTGTGACTGCCACCTACGAAAATCGGATCGGCGTCATCCTGCGGGGTATGCACCCCATGTTCGTGTCGGACGTGGGGCGATCGACCGGGGCTCGTGGCCTAGTTCGAAGGCCGGTTGACCCAAGAAATCTTCCACGATATATCGAACATTGAGGGTATGAATGACGTTCACTGTCACACCCCCTGCGTAGGTTTGAGGCATGGATTCGGTGGCGGAACCGAGCTTTGCGAACGAGCAATTGAGGGTCCGCTATGTCGCCTTGATCGGTGCCATCCGGGACCTGGCTTGCGAGTTGGACGAGCCCCAGCAGGATGGCGACGTGTTGGCCATCGAGCAGGGTCTGGAGCTGGCCCACCGCCATGGTCGGCGCCGCCCAGATCGACAACTTGGCTCGGATCGAGGCCGGTCGGCTGCACCGGATCGACGGGCACCGGTCGGTCAAGGCCCATGCCGGCCACGTGCTGAAACTCGCCCCGGAGGAGGCCGGTCGTCGGGCTAAGGCCGCTCGAGGTCTACGCGAGTTGCCCGAGGTGGCGGCGGCGCTGCGCTCCGGTCGGATCGGGTTGGACCATGTCCATGTCCTCATCCGGGTGCAGGCCAACCCCCGTATCAAGGGCCAGGTGCCGGGGCAACAGAAGAAGTTTCTTCGTTGGGCGGCCACGAAATCGTTCGATGATTTCAAGCTCAAGGTGCTCGAATGGGAGCGCCACACAGACCTCGACGGTGGGTTCAAAGACAACGAGCGCAATCATGAGAACCGTCGTGTCCGTCTCATTCACAATGACATCGAGAAGATCTGGGATCTGTCCGGCCACTTCGCCTCCGATCAGGGTGCCCGGATGCGGGAGATCCTCGACCACTACGTCGATCTGTTGTGGAAGGCAGACTGGGCCGAGGCCCGGGGCCGCCTCGGCGACGCGGCCACGATCTCCGATCTGAAGCGCACCGACGCCCAGCGTCGGGCCGACGCTCTGGCCCGGATCTTCAACGACGCGGCCGGTGCGCCGGCCGACACATCGGCCCCGGCCATCGTGCACAACATCGTCTGGTCGGCCGAGGCGTACGTCGGCCTGGCCGGCCTGTTGGGCGCCGATGCGGCAGCGCTCGACTCGCACTGGTCGGCCTCACTAACCGACGCCAAGGCCCAGCGGGACCAATGGTGTGATCCCGACCGGTACCGGTGCTCGACGCTGGATGGGGTGCCGTTGGAGCCGGTCGAGCAATTCATGTCCAGCTTGGCGAATCACGTCCGCCGGGTGGTCGTCAACAGCAAGGGCGTCGTGATCGACCTCGGCCGCAAAGCTCGGCTGTTCACCGGCTCGGCCCGCCTGGCGGCCCAACTGCAGCACCCACACTGCATCTGGCCTGGCTGCGATCATCCGACCACGCGCTGCGAGGTCGACCACCTCCACGACCATGCCAGGGGCGGCCCCACCAACCCCGACAACGGGGCGCCGTTGTGCGGATTCCACAATCGGTGGAAGCAGAAAGGGTTCGCGACAACACGCGATCCCGTCACGGGCAGGTGGCGCACCTACCGCCCCGACGGAAGCGAGGTCCGATGAGGGCCATAGGTCACGGCTGCTTGCGGCTGACTTTCGTATGGCCGTACATTTCGGGGGTGGCACGCCTCGGTTTCCTGCTCGACAGCACGAGCTGTATCGGCTGCCACGCCTGCACCGTGGCCTGCAAGAGCGAGCACGACGTGCCCCTCGGGGTCAACCGCACCTGGGTGAAGTACATCGAGACCGGCTCCTTCCCCGACGTAGCCCGCAAGTTCACCGTGATGCGGTGCAACCAGTGCGACGACGCCCCGTGCATGGCCATCTGCCCCACCTCCGCCCTGTTCCGGGCGTCCAACGGCGTGGTCGACTTCGACGACCGGCGCTGCATCGGCTGCAAGTCGTGCATGAACGCCTGCCCCTACGACGCCATCTACATCAACCCCGAAACCAGCACGGCCCACAAGTGCAACATGTGCAACCACCGCCTGGAGGTGGGCCTGCTGCCGAGCTGCCAGATCGTGTGCCCCACCGGCGCCATCGTGATCGGCGACCTCGACGACCCGGCCTCGGCCATCAGCCGGGTCATCGCCCGTGACCCGGTGGCGGTCCGGGCCCCCGAGCAGAACACCCGGCCCAAGGTCTACTACCGGGGCGCCGACCAGGCCTCGCTCGATCCCACCCGCACCGCCATCGCCGGCGACGGCCTTATCTGGGCCGACGTCACCCCCGATCACCCCACCGTGCCCGCCGGCACCACCGGCGTGGTGGCCCGCACCACCTACACCACGGCCCACCACGCCACGTGGAAAGGCAAGGTGGCCGGGTACCTCGTCACCAAGGGGGTGGCGGCCGGCGTGATGCTGCTGGCCGCCCTGCTGGTGCTGCTGGGCCACGGCGACAGCGCCGTGGTGGGCGTGCTGGCCCCCGTGCTGTCCGGAGTGTTCCTGGCTGCCACCGGCGCCCTGCTGATCGCCGACCTCCGCCAGCCCCGGCGGTTCCACTACCTGCTGACCATGTCGAACTCGACGTCGTGGCTGGTCAGGGGGGCGTGGATCCTGATGGGGTTCGCCGCCGTGTGCGCCGCCTGGTTCATGGCCGGGGCGACCTCGGCCGGCGGGGTGCTGCCGTGGCTGGCCGGGCCGGCCGTGATCGGAGCCGCTGGCACGGCGGGCTACACGGCGTTCCTGTTCGGCCAGTGCGAGGGCCGGGACCTGTGGCAGACGCCGCTTCTGCTGCCGGTGCTGCTGGCCCAGGCCGCCACGGCCGGGGCGTCGGCCCTGGGGATCGCCCATCTGGTGGTGGACGTGCCCCAGCCCGACGCCGTGATCTGGTCGCTGCTGGGTGGAGTGCTGGCCACCGCGGCCCTGGTGGCGATGGAGCTGACGTCGGCCGGGAGCCGCCACGTGGCGATGGCCACCCACGAGCTCACCCGGGGCGCGGCAGGCCCGATGGTTCTGGGCCGGCGGCATCGTCGCCGGGTTGGTGGTACCGGGCGGAATCGCCGCGGTGCTGCTGGTGGCGGGGTCGACCAACCCGGTGCTGCTGGCGCTGGCCGGGGTGGCGGCGCTGGCCGGCCTGTTCGCCTACGAGTCCGCCTTCCTGGCCGCCGGGCAGTCGGTGCCACTGTCGTGACCGTGACCGGAGGCCAGCCATGAGCGAGCTCGACGCCTACCCGCCGTTCGAGCGCTGGCACGACTGGCGGGAGCTCGACGCCAAGGCCTGGCCCGAGCGCAAGGAGCGGGCCTACACCCTCGTGCCCACCACCTGCTTCAACTGCGAGGCCGGCTGCGGGCTGGTGGCCTACGTCGACCAGGCCACGGGCCAGATCGCCAAGATCGAGGGCAACCCCGAGCACCCGGCCAGCCGGGGCCGCAACTGCGCCAAGGGCCCCGCCACCCTCAACCAGATCCACGATCCCGAACGCATTCTCCATCCCCTGCGCCGCTCCGGCCCCCGGGGCGGCGGCCAGTGGGAACGGGTGAGCTGGGACGAGGCCCTCGACGACATCGCCGGCCGCATCCGCACCGCCATCACCGACGGTCGGGGCAACGAGGTCATGTATCACGTCGGCCGGCCGGGGGAGGACGGCTACACCGAGCGGGTGCTGAAGGCCTGGGGGGTCGACGGGCACAACTCCCACACCAACATCTGCTCGTCCAACGCCCGCATCGGCTACCAGAGCTGGATGGGCCACGATCGCCCGTCGTCGGACTTCGCCAACGCCCGGGTGATCTTCCTGATCTCGGCCCACCTGGAGTCGGGCCACTACTTCAACCCCCACGCCCAGCGGATCATGGAGGCCCAGGCGGCCGGGGCCAAGGTGATCTGCATCGACCCCCGCCTGTCCAACACCGGGGCCAAGGCCGACTACTGGCTTCCGGCCTGGCCCGGCACCGAACCCTTCCTGATCCTGGCCATCGCCCGGCTCCTGATCGAGGCCGGCACCTGGCACGAGGACTTCGTGCGCCGGTGGACCAACTGGGAGACCTACCTGGAGCGCCAGCACCCCGAGCGCCCCGTGGAATGGAGCGAGGTACGCCCGGCCCTGCTGGCGGAGTACGCCGCCTACACTCCCGAAGCGGCCGAGCAGAAGACCGGGGTGTCGGCCACCGTGATCCGGGAGCTGGCCGACCTCATCGGCGCCCATCCCACCCGCTTCGCCAGCCACAACTGGCGGGCCGCCGGCGCCGGCCACCTCGGCGGTTGGCAGGTGGCCCGCTGCCTGTTCTTCCTCAACGTGCTCACCGGCTCGGTGGCCACCAAAGGAGGTACCGCCGGCAACGGGATGAACAAGTTCGCCCCCGCCGCCCCCCTCGGTGCCCCGGCGGTGACGAGCTGGAACGAGCTCAACTGGCCCCGGGAGTACCCGCTGGCCTACCACGAGATGTCGATCCTGCTGCCCCACTTCCTCAACGAGGGCCGGGGCCGGCTCGACGTCTACTTCTCCCGGGTCTACAACCCGGTGTGGACCAACCCCGACGGCTTCTCGTGGCTGGAGGCTCTGACCAGCGAGGCCAAGGTCGGCTGTCACGTCGCCCTCACCCCCACCTGGTCGGAGACGGCCTGGTTCGCCGACTACGTGCTGCCCATGGGGGTGGCCACCGAACGCCACGACGTCCACAGCTACGAGACCCACGCCGGCCGGTGGATCGGCTTCCGCCAGCCCACCCTGCGCCGCTACGCCGAGCTGCGGGGCGAGCGGGAGCCGGGCGCCCCCGGCTGGGGCGATAGCCGGGCCCACAATCCGGGCGAGGTGTGGGAGGAGAACGAGCTGTGGATCGACCTGTCGTGGCGGATCGACCCCGACGGCACGCTCGGCATCCGCCGCTGGTTCGAGTCGATCGACGAGCCCGGCAGCCCCATCGGCGTCGACGAGTACTACGGCCGGATGTTCGCCGAGGGCGTGCCCGGCCTGGCCGAGGCGGCGGCCGCCGCCGGGCAGAGCCCGCTCGAGTACATGCGGGACCGGTCGGCCTTCGCCCTGCCCGGCGACCCCTATGAGCCCCACGAGCGGGAGGTGGCCGCGGCGGCACTGGAGGGCTGCGAGCGGGACCGCCACGGCGTGTGGCGCAAACCGGGCACGCCGGGGGCGTGGTCGGGGGAGGACAGCGAGCTCGACGGCCTCACGCTGGCCCCACTGGGCGACGGCTCACCGGCGGTCGACGTCGATGGCGTGGCCCGCGAGGGGTTCCCCACCCCGTCCCGCAAGCTGGAGCTGTACTCCACCACCCTGGCCGACTGGGGCTGGCCCGAGCACGCCACCCCGGGCTGGATCCCGTCCCACGTGCACTGGGAGGACATGGACCTGGCCGGCGACGAGCGGATCCTGCTGCCCACCTTCCGCATCCCGACCCTGATCCACACCCGATCGGCCAACTCCAAATGGCTGAACGAGATCAGCCACCGCCACCCGCTGTGGATCCACCCGGCCGACGCCGAGCAGCTCGGCATCGAGGAGGGCGGCCTGGTTCGGGTGAGCACCCGCATCGGGCACTTCGTGATCATGGCCTGGCGCACGGAGGGCATCCGACCCGGGGTGGTGGCCGCCTCCCACCACATGGGCCGGTGGCGCCTGGAGGAGGACCAGGCCCGCTCGTGGGGGGCGGGCAAGGCGTCGATCTCCCACGAGGGCACCACGTGGAAGCTGCGGCGGGACCACGGCAACGAACCGTACCCCTCGTCCGACCCCGACACCGGTCGGATCTGGTGGAACGACACCGGCGTGCACCAGAACGCCACCTTCTGCGTCCAGCCCGATCCGATCTCGGGCATGCAGTGCTGGCACCAGCGGGTGCGGGTGGGCCCGGCCCAGGCGGGCGACGCGTACGGCGACGTGGTGGTGGACACGGCCAAGTCGAAGGAGGCCTACCGGGACTGGCTGGCCAGGACCCGTCCACCCACCGGCGGCCTGCGCCGGCCCCTGTGGTACGCCCGGCCGCTCAAGCCGACGCCGGCGGCCTACCGGTTGCCGACCACCAGCTGACCGGGGAGGGTCAGGATGCCGTGGACGAAGTTCGACGGCACCCGCACCACGGGGTCGCCGGTCGGCTCCACCCGCAGGCCCCGGGCCACGATCTCCTCCAGCACCACCGTGATCTCCAGTCGGGCCAGGTGGGCGCCCAGGCAGTGGTGGGGGCCGTAGCCGCCGAAGGCCTGGTGGTTGGGGTTCACCGGGCGGCCGACGTCGAACCGCATCGGGTCGGCCAGCACCGTGCCGTCGAAGTTGGACGAGGCGTACCACAGCACCACCCAGTCGCCAGCGGCGATGGGGGTGCCGTGCAGGGCGGTGTCGACGGTGGCGGTGCGGCGCATGTGGAGCACCGGGGTGGCCCAGCGGATGATCTCCTCCACGGCGGTGGGAATCAGCGACGGGTCGGCGTGAAGTCGTTCCAGCTGGTCGGGATGGTGCATGAAGGCCAGCAGCCCGTGGGACAGGGCGGTGCGGGTGGTCTCGTTGCCGGCGAACACGAGCAGCTGGAAGAAGTTGCAGAACTCGGCGTCGCTCAGGCGGTCGCCGCCGACCTCGGCCTGCACCAGCGTGGTCACCAGGTCGTCGGCCGGCTCGTCCCGGCGGCGCTCGCCCTGCTGGCGACCGTACTCGAACAGGGCCCAGCTGGCCGGGCTGTTGAAGGGCAGCAGCTCCAGGGGGGTCGTGTTGCCGTAGGCCCCGGCGTCCACCGGCTCCCGGTGGGCGGTGCCCTCCACCAGTTGGTTCGACAGCTCCACCATGTAGTCGGCGTCTTCCGGGGGCACGCCGAGGATGTTCACGAACACCTGGATGGGCAGGGGCTCGGTGAGGGCCGCCACCAGATCGGTGGGGCCGGCGGCCACCGCGGCGTCGAGCAGGCGGCCGGCGATGGCCCGGGTGGCCGTGTCGTAGTCGGGCACCTTGCGGGTGGTGAACGGGGGCAGCACCAGCCGGCGCAGCCGGGTGTGGAGGGGGGCGTCGGAGTCGATGATCGACCGGCGGGCCACCTTGGCCTCGTCGGACAGCTCGAACAGGTTGGTGAACTCGCCGTTGCAGAAGGTGGCGGCGTCTCGGCTCACGGCGTAGACGTCGGGGTGGCGGGTGATCGACCAGAAACCGCCCCGGCTGTTGCTCCACGGCGTCCAGTGCACCGGCTCCTCGGCCCGGAGGCGGGCGAAGGCATCGTGGGGGATGCCGCCCGCCTCGTACACGGCGGGGTCGACGATCGGATCGAGGGCGGAGCCGGCCCCGCTCATGAGAACTCCAGATACCGCTGGCGCTCCCAGTCGCTCACGGCATCGGCGTAGCGCGCGGCCTCGGCCTCGGCCATCCCCACGAAGTTCTCGCTGAACTCGGCGCCCAGGGCGTCGGCCAGCGGGCTGCCCCGGTAGGCATCGAGGGCGGCCTCGATCGTGAGGGGCAGGGGAGGGTGATCGCCGGGGTCGGTGTACTGGTCGCCTTCGGCCTTGGGCGGCAGTGGATGGGCCTGCTCCAGGCCGTCACAGCCGGCGGCCAGGACGGCGGCGATGGCCAGGTAGGGGTTGGCGTCGGCCCCGGCCGAGCGGAACTCCACCCGGTTGGCCGAACCGGCCCCCAGCGTGAGGCGGGCCAGCACGGTGCGGTTGTCGTCTCCCCAGTGCACGTGGGTGGGGGCGAAGGTGTAGGGCCGCACCCGCTTGTAGCCGTTGGGGGTGGGGATCATCACCAGGCTCATGGCCGGGGCGTTGGCCAGCAGGCCGCCCACCCAGGCCGCCATCAGCTCGCTGGGATGGCCCTCGGCCTCGCTGAACGAGTTCCCGCCGGCGCCGGGATGGCTGAGACTCGTGTGGATGTGCATACCCGAGCCCGACTGGTCGGCCCAGGGCTTGGGCATGAACGTGGCCCGCAGCCCGTGGCGGTTGGCGATCTCCTTGATGATCGACTTGAACAGAACCGTGTTGTCGGCCGTGCGGAGCGGGTCGGCCGGGCCGAAGTTGATCTCCAGCTGGCCGGGCCCGTACTCCGGGTTCGACGACTCCAGCGGGATCCCGGCCCCCAGCAGCCCGTGGCGCATCTCCACCACCAGGTCTTCCAGGGCGGGAGCGTCGGTGAGCGAGCTGTACTGGACGTGGCGCTGGATCGGCTGCCAATCGTCGGTGCAGATGTAGCACTCCAACTCGGTGGCCACCACGGCGTCGTGGCCGAGCGCCGCCAACCGCTCCACCTGGCGGGCGAGCACGGTGCGGGGGGCGAGCGGGTGAGGGGTGCCCGTCGAGTCGAAGGCGTCGGCGAACACCAGCCCGTAGCCGGGGCGGTGGGGGAGCACCCGGAACGTGGACAGGTCGGGGTGGAGGTGGCAGTCGAGGAAGCCGGTTCCCATGTTGATGAACGGGCTGTCCACGATGTCGCAGTGGAGGTCGAACACGAAGATGGCGTCGGCGATGTGGACGCCGCCGGCCGCCACCGACCGGAGGAACCGGTCGGCCGGCACCCGTTTGCCCCGCAGGTGGCCGTAGGTGTCGGCCACCGCCACCTCCACCGTGTGGATGCCGTGCTCCGACACGAGGCGGGCGACGTCATCGCGGTTGCCGGTGTTCATGGGGTGGCTCCTTGCGGTTGGGGGACGAGGACCACCCGACCGGCCACCTCGCCCCGGCGCAGGCGCTGGTGGGCCTGCTCGGCGTCGGCCAGCGCCATCACCTCGACGGTGTGCTCGATGGGCTCGCGGCGGGCCAGGGCCAGCAACTCGTCGAGCTCGGCCGGGCTGCCCCAGATGCTGGACATGAACCGGGCCTCGTGAGGCACCGCCCCCAGGCCGAACGGGATCCGCCCGCCGTAGAGGCCGACCACCACCACCAGGCCCTGGCGGGCCACCAGGCGGACGGCGGCGGCCAGCGACTGGTCGGCCCCGGCGAAGTCGATCACCACGGTGGCGGGGCCATCCAACTCGTCCGGGCCGGCGGCCACCCGGGCCCCCAGCTCGACGGCCCGGGCCTGCTTGGCCGGCGACGGGTCGCCCACCACCACCTCGGCATCGGTGAGGAGCCGCAGGTACTGGATGGCGAACTGGCCCAGGCCCCCGGCCCCGAGGACAACCGCACGGGCGTCGGTACCGGCCGCCCGCAGGGTTGGCAGCGCGTGCTTGACCGCCCGGAAGGCGGTGAGGCCCCCGCAGGCCAGGGGAGCGGAGGTGACGGGGTCGAGCCCGTCGAGGGGGTGGAGGTAGCGGGGATCGGGCACGGCCATGGCCTCGGCGTAGCCCCCGTCGGCGAAGATGCCGGCCTCCCGCCCGTCGGGGCACAGCATCTCCTCGCCGGCCCGGCAGAACCGGCACGAGCCGCAGCCCCAGGGGGCGTACACGATCACCGGACCCAGCTCGGGATGGACACCGGTGACCTCGTGGCCCAGCACCAGGGGCAGCGGGCTGGGGTAGACGCCGTCGACCACGTGGACGTCGGAGTGGCACACCCCGCAGGCGGTCACCTCGATCACCGTCCCGCCCTCGGAGGGGGTGGGTCGGGGCCGGTCGGTGACCACGAGGCCGGCGCCCACCGCCCGCAGCTCCACCGCCTTCACGGCCGAACCTCATCGGCCTGCACCGCGCCGGCCTCGGCCTGGGAGCCGAGATAGGCGACGATCACGGCGGGGTCGGCCCGAACCTCGGCCGGGGTGCCCTCGGCGATGACCTCGCCCTGGTCGAGCACCGTGATGCGGTCGCAGATGCTGGTGATGAAACCGAGGTCGTGGTCGATCACCAGCACCCCGGCCCCCACCAGCCCGGCCACCGTGCGCACGTGGCCGATCATGGCTTCGGACTCGCTGTCGCTCATGCCCGAGGTCGGCTCGTCGAGCAGCAGGAAGTCGGGCCGCAGGGCGGCGGCCCGGGCGATCTCCAGCCGTCGCTGGTTGCCGTAGTCGAGCGTCGCCGCCGGCCGGTCGGCCATGTCGGTCAGACCGCTGATGGCCAGCAGCTCGTCGACGTCCACCGGCGGCCTACCGGCCCGGTGCCGGGCCGCCGACAGCGCCGCCACCGCCACGTTCTCCCGTACCGACAGGTTGGCGAAGACCCGCAGATTCTGGAAGGTACGGGCCAGGCCCTGGCGGGCGATGGCATGGGGGACGCCCGACAACGGCCGACCACCGAGGCTGGCCGAACCCCGGGTGGGCGGCACCATGCCGGTGAGCAGGTTCACGAACGTGGTCTTGCCGGCGCCGTTGGGTCCGATCAGGCCCCGGACCTCGCCCGGCTCCACCCGCAGCGACACGGCGTCGACGGCGGTGAACCCGCCGAAGGTGACCCCCAACCCGTCGGCCACGAGGGCGGAGCCCCGGGCACCGCCACTCCCGGATTCTGAGGAGTCCGAGGTGTGCTGAGCGCCGCTCGGGCTCCTGCTTTCGGGGGGTTTGCGGAGGACGAGGCGGGACACGAGCTGGCCGGCGTCCCAGTCGCCCAGCAGGCCGCTGGGCCGGGTCAGCAACACGGCCAGGAGCAGCGCGGCCAGGAAGAAGTCGGGCATGCCCTCCACCGAGGGCAGGCCGCCGGGGCCGTCGCCCAGCCAGCGGAACAGATCCTTGCCCACGGTCACCAGCACCGTGCCGACGATGGCGCCCGAGATCGTCCGCATCCCGCCCACCACCAGCATGGCCAGCACGATCACCGACAGCTCGAAGCTGAACTGGGTGGGGTTCACCGTGCCCAGCGACTGGCTGCGCATGGCCCCGCCCAGGCCCACCAGCCCGGCGCTCACCACCAGGGCGGCGAACCGGGTGACCCGCAGGTCGATCCCCATGGCCCCCGCCGCCAGCTCGTCCTCCCGGCCGGCCTGAGCGAAGCGCCCGATGGGGGTGTGGCGGAAGGCGGCCGCCACCACCACAGCCACCGCCACGGCCAGCAGGATCCACGTCCGGCTCTCCAGCCGGGGCACGCTGGAGATGCTGCCGGCGCCGTTGGTGAGGTCGATCCAGTTCTCGGCCACCGCCTCGGTCACGAACAGGAAGGCCAGGGTGATCATGGTGGCCGCCAGCCCGCTGGTGCGGGCCATCACCAGGCCCAGCAGGGCCCCGATCACGACGGCGGCGGCCACGCCCAGCAGGGTGGCCACCAACACGTTGATCTCCACGTCCTGGATGCCCCAGGGGGCGTTGGGCAGCAGGACCGCCTTGCGGGAGGCGGGCACGGCCAACAGGGCGCAGGTGTAGGCGGCGATCGACCCGAAGGCCAGGTGGCCGAACGAGAGCACCCCGGTGTTGCCGATGAAGATCTGGAGCCCGATGACGATCACCAGGTTGATGAGGGCGTCGGTCACGAGGTCGTCGCGGGCCGACGAACCACCGATGCCGTAGAACAGACCGGCCACCTGCACCAGGGCGACGAGGGCCAGGTTGCCGGCGGCGGTGGCCGTGGTCCGGCGCAGGAAGTTGCGGGAGGCCCCGGGGGAGGAGGTGTCGGCCACGATCAGACCCGCTCGGCCGTGGCCACGTTGAACAGCCCCTGGGGCCGCACCACGAACAGCAGGGCGATGAGAGCGAACACCAGGCCGTCAGTGAGGCCGGCGGCCTGGGAACCGAACCAGTCGCCCACGTAGCCCCGCACGAACACCTCGGCCACCCCGAGGGCCAGCCCGCCCACCACGGCGCCCTGCAGGCTGCCGAGACCGCCGATGATGGCGGCCAGCACCGCCTTGAGCAGAGGGTTGGCCCCCATACGGGGTTCGGCCAGGCCGGTGCGCATCAGGCTGAGGGCGGCGAAGATGCCGGCCAGCACCCCGGCCAGGGCGAAGGCGCCGGAGATGACCCGGTTGGCCTTCACCCCCATCAGACGGGCGGCGTCGAAATCCTCGGCCGAGGCCCGGATGGCCAGGCCGAACAGCGTGTTGCGCAGGATCCAGGCCGTGGCGGCCAGACACACCACGGTGGTGACGATGGCGGCCACGTCCCACACCTCGAACAGGAACGGCCCCAGCTGGAAGGTGTTGAAGGCCCAGCCCGGCTTGTCGAACTGCTTGCGCTCGGAGCCCACGAACAGCTTCCAGCAGGCGTGGCTCAGGATCTCCAGGGCGAACGAGGTGAGCAGCAGGGTGAACGGGTTGGCCCCCCGGATGCGGCGGAAGGCGATGGCCTCCACCCCCATCGAGGTCACCATGGCGGTGGCGATGGCCACCGGCACGATGATCCACCAGCTGATACCCCGGCTCTGGAGGAAGTAGGTCATGTAGGCGGCCACCGTCAGCAGCTCGCCGTGCGCGAAGTTCACGAGGTGCATCACCCCGAAGATGAGCGACACCCCCACCGCCATCAGGGCGTAGGTGGAACCGTTGCCCAGCCCGTCGATCAGGTTCTGCACGAAGCTGGTCACGCTGCGCCTCCCACGGTCTTCCCTGGCGCCGGCTCGCCACCGACGTACGCTTCGAACAGGTCGGCCCGCTGGGCCAGCTCGGCCGCCGGGCCCTCGGCCACGATGCGGCCGGTGCGCAGCACGTAAGCCCGGTCGGCGATCGACAGGGCCCGCCGGGCCTGCTGCTCCACCACCAGGATCGTGCGGCCCTGGCGGCGGAGGTCGGCCAACAGGTCGAACACGACGTCGACCAGGGCCGGAGCCAGCCCCAGGCAGGGCTCGTCGAGCAGGAGCAGCTTGGGGTCGCTCATCAGGGCCCGGGCCACGGCCAGTTGCTGGGCTTCGCCCCCCGACAGGAAGCCGGCGGCGGTGTCCCACCGGGCCCGCAGCACCGGGAACACCTCGGGCAGGCGGGCCAGGCGGTCCCGGCGGTCGGCGGCCGTCGCCGTCACCCCGGCCAGCTTCAGGTTCTCGGCCACCGTCAGATCCTTGAAGATCCGGCGCCTCTCGGGCACGAGGGCCAGACCGGCCCGCACCAGGCGGGCCGGGTCCCAGCCGGTGACGTCCCGACCCTCGAACGTGACCCTGCCTTCCGCCGGTCGCAGCAGCCCTGCGATCGTGGTGAGCAGAGTGGTCTTGCCGGCCCCGTTCGGGCCGACGAGCGTGATCAACTCACCCTCGTCGACCCGGAGCGTTGCCTGGTGCAGCGCGGTGAGCGAGCCGTACCGGGTCGTCAGCTGCTCGACCGCCAGCACGGTGCCTACTTGGCGACCTGGGTGGGGAAGAACTGGTCGGAGAGCGTCGGCTCGCCGTCCTTCACCGTCATGATCACCACGTCGCGCTTGGGGGTGCCCGTGGTGCCGTCGTAGCTGATGGCACCGGTGACGGTGTCGAGGTCCTTGATGGTGCTGATGGCCTCGATGAGGGCCTTGCCGTCGGTGGTGCAGGCCGACCCGGCGGCGGCCACCGCCGTCTCCACCGCCTCGGCCCCCAGCGAGCCGAACGACGGGGTGGGGATGTCCTTGCCCCCGCTGGCGTTGTAGGCGTCGAGGAAGGCCTGGACATCGTTGGTGTCGGACGGGAAGGTGTGGGCCGTGTAGTACACGCCCTCGGCGGCGTCGCCGATGCTCCACACCTCGGAGGCGTCGAAACCGTCGGCGCTGATCACCGTGCTGTCGACGCCGGCGGCCCGGAGCTGCTCCAGGAACACGCCGGCCTCGGGCAGGAAGAAGGCCGAGTAGATCACGTCGGGCACCGGGCTCAGGCCCTTGATCTCGTTGACCTGGGCGCTGAAGTCGGTGGCGCCGAGGCTGTACGAGAGGTCGGTCTGCACCGTGCCGCCCTGGGCCTCGAACACCTCGGTGAAGGCCTTGGTGGTGACGTTGAGGTAGGGGATGTCGTTGGACGAGATCGTCACCGCGTTCTTGGCCCCCTGCTTCTTGGCCAGCTCGGCGGCGGCCGAGGCCTGCACCTTGTCGTTGAACGAGGCCAGGAACGACCCGTTGGCCGAGTCGGTGAGGGACACCTCGGTGGAGGTCACGAAGATGACCGGGATCTCGCCCTTGGTCTCCTCCAGCATGGGAAGGCCCATGGTGGCGAACGGCGGGCCGAGTATCACGTCGGCTCCGCCCTCGATCAGCTCGGCCGTGGCCCGCTGACCGGCGGCCGGGTCGTCGTCGGCCACCTGCTTCGACTCGTACTCGATCTTCTGGCCGCCCACGCCACCGGCGTCGTTGATCTGCTTCACCTTGAACTCGGCGCCGGCATTGGCCGGTACGTCGCCGATGGCCCCCAGGCCGGTGTCCATCATGAAGCCGATCTTCAGCGGCTCGTCGAGCTTGCAGTCGCCGGCCGCGGCCGGGTTCGTGCCGGGGGCGGCGCCGGAACCGCCGGTGGTGGCGCCCGTCGTGGCGTCGGTCGTGGCGGTGTCGTCGTCGCTGCTGCCGCAGCCGGCGACCACCAATGCACCCGTGAACAGGCAGGCGGCAACCTTGGAGCGCGTCAAGCGCATCGAGCTCTCTCCCCAAGTTGTGTGGCCCCTAGTGGCCACTGGTACAGGACGGACGCACAAGGTACCAGACGTCGGCCACCAGGATCGACGGACAGCACCAAGTTCGTTCGGGCCCAAACAGTATCGGCTTTCGGCCCGTTCGTCCCCGGTGCCGCGGTAGGGTCGGCTGGCGATGAGCAGCGACGAGGTCGCCCGGCCGACCCGACGGGCGGCCAAGTGGTCGGAGCCGACCGACCGGGAGGCCGAGGTGGCGGCCCGGGTGGGTGAGCTGCACGACATCGACTTCCCGGCCATGGCCATGGTGTCGAACGTCTACCGGGTGGCCAATGCCGTGCGGGCCCGGGTGGAGCGGGAGGTGCTGGGATCCGACGGCCTGTCGTGGACCGGTTTCACCGCCCTGTTCGTGTTGTGGGTGTGGGGGCCGCAGGAGACCCGGCATCTGGCCGAGGAGTGCGGCGTCACCAAGGGCACGCTCACCGGCGTGCTGACCACGCTGGAGAAGCGGGAGTGGGTGGCGCGCCGGCCCCACGCCGACGACGGCCGCCTGGTGGTGGTGTCGCTGACGGCCGGCGGCCGTCGGGTGATCCGCCGGGTCTTCCCCGTGTTCAACCGGCAGGAGTCGGCGGTGGCCGAGGCCCTCACCGGTCGGGAGCGCCAGGAACTCACCCGCCTCCTGCGCAAGGTCCTGGCCCACGTGGAGGGGCAGCCCCAGCCGGAGGGGTGAGCGTCAGCCGGTCGAGTAGGCCGGGGCCTGGGCCTGGCAGCGGGCGTCGCCGGCTACCGGGTTGGCCAAGCCGGTGCCGACGGGGCCGGCGCACACGATCTGGTAGCCGTCGGGGCGGCCCCAGTCGGCCGGGAGCACCTGGAGCTTCGTCCAGTCGATGGCCAGCATCACCTCGGTGTCGTTGGTGCCGTTGAACAGCTGGTCCCACGGGCTGGTGGTACCGAACCCGTTCTGGGTCACCGAGACCCCGCTCTCGGCCTGGAGGCAGAAGCAACCGGCGTCGTCCACCAACACCAGGCCGTAGTCCCGCACCGCCTTGGCCACCATCCGGGCGAACGGGGTGGGGAGGGAGTCGACCGGGTAGTCGGGGGGCAGGCGCAGGCGCTGACCCTCCCGGATGCAGTACCGGGCGCCGTCCATGGCGTCGGTGACCTTCTTGACCACCGGATCGGTGGCGGCCACCACGTCGGAACAGCCGCCGTCGTTGCGGTTGGCGGGGTAGGAGTGGGTGGTGCCGTTGCGGTCGTTCAGCCCGAACTGGGCCGACACGGCGACGGCGTGGCGGATCTCGCCCTGCTGGACGTCGTTCATGGTGATCGTGAGGCCCACGGCCGACGTGCCGGCGGCGGACACCCCCATGGGGAAGGGGAAGACCCCGGTGCCGGCGGCGGCGTAGTGCTTGACGATCCCGCCCCAGCACACCTCGAGCCCGGCCCGGCCGGTGACGTTCTCCGTCTTGGCCCGCCACAGCTCGATCATCGTGTCGCGCCGCCAGTCGTAGATGACGAGGTGGAAGTCGCTGTCGTCCTCCCGCATCTGGAACCCGGCGGGCAGCGGCACCCCCACCTTGTCGAGCGAGGCGTAGGCGCCGTTGATGTAGGGCTCGAACTCCTCGGCCGTCCAGTTCCACCAGCGTTTGTCGGTGGCGCCGCAGTCGTCGGGGCGGAAGCGGACGGGCGTGAAGTTCTCGGCGTCGGAGTCGACGAGGACGATCACGGGCGAGTTGATGTCGTCCTCGATCCCGCTGGCGTAGTCGTACAGCCGTTGGCCCCGCACCACCTGGTCGATCCGGGCGGCGATGTCGGTCGAGTCAGGAGCGCTGGGTGTGTCGGCCGGGAGGGGCTGGTTGAACAGCAGGCCGGTGGATCGGGTCCAGGCCATGGTCTCGGCCGGAGCCGAGAAGGTGGAGAAGTAGCTGCCCTGGTCATTGGCGTAGGCGCCGGGGGGAACGGCGGGGGTGCCGGTGACGGCCGGCGGCTCGGGGTCGCCCGACGATCCCAGGGTGTTGACCGTGAGCGGCGCCGTGGTCGGGCTGCTGGGGTCGGTGTCCAGGGAGGCACTCGTGCCCCGCATGAACACGAAGGCAATGAGAGCGACAAGCACCAGCACGGCCAGGGGCCCGCCGAGTAGTCGCCAGGATCCGTAGCGGTCTCGGAGGTCGTCGAGCATGCGGGGTCAGCCTAACGACTGGTGAGGCCCCGGGCCGGTCGGGCAGATGTGCCGTTTGCCGCCTCCGGTCCGCTCCCGGCGACGTGGGGGAGGCCCCCATCCGGGCGGTCGACTGGGCCCCGACGGCCAGGCCTCCTAGAGTCGGGGGTCCGATGCGAACCGCCGCCGGAGGGCAGGTGGTCAGGGGAAACAGGAGGCATGAATGGGACGTCTGGACGGCAAGGTGGCGATCATCACCGGCGGCGCCAGCGGGATCGGGGCCGGCACGGTGCGGCGCTTCGTGGAGGAGGGGGCGAAGGTGCTCATCACCGACCTCGACCGCGACAAGGGCGAGGCCCTGGCGGCCGAGTTGGGCGACGCCGCCGCCTTCCTCCAGACCGACGTGAGCCAGGAGGACCAGGTGGCGGCGATGATCGCCGAGGCCACCGACCGCTGGGGCCGCCTCGACTGCCTCTACAACAACGCCGGCTTCGGCGGGGCGCTGGGTCCGATCTCGGCCACCACCCTGGACGACTACGACCTGACAATGGACGTCCTGCTCAAGAGCGTGTTCCTCGGCATGAAGCACGCCGCGCCGGTGATGACGGCGCAGGGGTCGGGCTCGATCATCTCCACCGCCAGCGTGGCCGGCATCCGGGTGGGCTTCGCCCCCCATCTCTACAGCGTGGCCAAGTGCGCCGTGATCCACCTGACCAAGACCGTGGCTCTGGAGCTGGGGGAGCACAACATCCGGGTCAACGCCATCTGCCCCGGCTTCATCGCCACCCCGTTGGCCGCCGGGCGGCCCGACGCCGACGAGAGCCAGATTCAGCAGCTGCGGGAGGCCGGCGCCGCCAGCCAGGTGATGGGCCGGGTGGGGGAGCCCCGGGACATCGCCAACATGGCCCTGTTCCTGGCCAGCGACGAATCGGAGTGGATCACCGGCCGGGAGTTCGTGGTGGACGGTGGGTTCGAGGCCGGCCCGCCGTGGTCGCGCTGGCCCCGGTTCGCCCGTATGGAGCGCCCGATCCGGCATCATCGTCCCCCGGGCCGGTGAGCGTCGGACGCTGAGTAGGGTGGTCGCCATGGCCCACCGAGATCATCCAGTCAACGACTTTCAGACCGCTGTCGGAGCCGACGGCCAGCTGGTCGACGTGCGCGAGCCCGACGAGGTGGCCGAGGGAACCCTGCCGGGGGCGGTCAACATCCCGCTCGGCGAGCTGCCGACCCGGCTCGACGAGCTCGACAAGTCGCGCCGCGTGGTGGTGCTGTGCCGCAGCGGCGGCCGCAGCACCAACGCGTCGATCCTGCTCACCGAGGCCGGCTTCGGCGACGTGGTGAACCTGGAAGGCGGCATGCTGGCCTACACCGGCTGAGCCGAGGATCAGGCTTCCAGCCCGTCAGCGGTCAGCCCGTGTAGCGGGGATCGCCCGACACCGCGTTGGCGGTGGGCGTCTCCGCCACCACCAGGGCGTTGTCGACGCCCGACATGCCTGACACGCCGTGGAGGGCGTCCTCGGCCTTTCGGGCGTCGGCCGCCGAGGCGACGTTGCCGGTGATGCGGACCTGCCCCGAGGACACCTCCAGCTGCACGTTCTTGAACCCGGCGGCCCCGAGGGCGGCCAGGGCCTGCACTTTCAGGTCGTCGTCGGTGTTCACCGAGGTCGAGGGCCCGGCAGGAGCCGGGGTGATGGACGGGGCGGCCGCTGTGGTGGGGGCCGCCGACGCCTGGGTGGTGGATTGCTGAGCGGTGGTCGATCCGCCGGCGGCGCCGGTGCCGGGCCCGGCGGGGGCCGAACTGGTGTCGGTGGTGCCGTTGGCGGCGGAGGCCGCGCTGGCCAGGTCGCTGCCCTTGGCCCCACCGCCGGTGGCCTCGTTGGTGTTGCTGGACCCGCCGCACATCGACAGCAGGAGGCCGAGGATCACGACGGCGGCCGCCGCGGCGGCCAGCCAGGCCCACAGCCCGCCCCGGCGTCGCCCGTCACCCCCGGTGCCGTCCTTGCCTCCGCTGAGGGCGGTCAGTCGCCGCCCGGCGGCGACCCCTCCCGCCGCCGCGGCCCCGGGGGCCGCCGCTGCTTCGTCGGTGTCGGGGCCGTCGCCGCCGTCGCTTCCACTGCCGCCGTCGCCGTCGCCGTCGCCGTCGTTGTCGCCTCGGTTGGCCAGGTAGGCGGCTCCGCCGGCCAGGCCGAGACCGGCGGCTCCGGCGGCCACCGCGGCCGCTCCCCGGTTGTCCGGCTCGTCGTCGTCGTCGCTGCCGATCGCGGTGGCGTCATCGTCGTCGCCGGAGCGGTAGCCGGCGCTGATGACGGCATCGTCGAGGGTGCTGGGATCGAGGGCGCTGTTGTCGGGGGTGCCGTCGTCGGTGCGATCCCGGCCGGCCGGCCGGCTGAGCCGGGTGGTGACCTGGTCGCCGGCCCTGGCGGCCGGGGCGGTGAGCTCGGGATCAAGCGGCGCAGCGGCAGCGGCGGCCGCCACCGGCCCCGGCAGCTCGAACGTGGTGGCCCCCAGCTTCTCGGCGGCGGAATGGCCGTCGTCGGCGTCGTCGCCGGCCGCTCCGGCCAGAGCGGCGGCGGCCACGGCGGCCGTCCCGGCCAGGGCCACGGCCCCGGCGGCCAGCCCGGCCCGGCCGGAGTCACCGGTGACATCACCGATGCCGGCACTGGAGTCGGCGGGGAGGTCGTCGAGCTGGCCCGACCAGTCGGGCCCGTGGAGGAAGCGGAGCCGGGCGGTGTTGACCTCGTCGGCCGACCACGGGTGGCGTGCCCCACCGGGCTCGAAGTCGGCCGCGGCCGCTCCGGCCGGATGGCTGGGCGACAAGGTGAAGCCGGCGGCCTCGGCCGCAGACGGCGAGTCGAACCACACCTCGGGCTTGGTCACCGGGTAGCTGGTGGAGTCGGGCCGGTGGTAGATACGTCCCCCGTCGTTGCGGACGTTGCCCTTGATCGGGTGGAACCGGGGCACGTCGGTGGCCTTGGCCAGCAGCCGGTGGCTGCCGATCCCGAACGGGTGGAGGTCGGCGTCGAACCCGAGGCGACCCAGCGCCGCCGCACCGGCGGCCAGCAACCCGGCGCCGGCCAGGCCGGACGCGGCCAACCCGGCCGCTGAGACGCCGTCGCCGTTGTCGCCCGGAGCGGAGCCGGCGCCGGCCGGTGCACCGTCGGGGCCGTGGAGGGCCCGGATGCGGGCCTCGCCCACCTCGGCCCGGGACCACGAGTGGCCGTCGCCACCCGGCTCGAACCGGGTCGGGTCCGCACCCTGGGGGTGGGAGGCGGCCAGGCTGAAACCGGCGGCCTCGGCCGCCGAGGGGGAGTCGAACCAGATCTCGGCGTTGGTTGTGCCGTAGGCGGTGGAGTCGGGCCGGTGGTAGCGGCGCGAGCCATCGCGCCGCACGTTGCCCTTGATCGGGTAGCCGACCGGCGCCGTGCGGTGGTCGTCGCCCACGGCGTGGCTCCCCACTCCGTAGGGATGGCGCTCGCCGTCGTGTGCGGGGCGGCCGGCCTCGATGTCCATGCCGTCCTCGCCCCGGGGGTCGCCACCGGCTGCGGTGGCGGCGGCTGAAGCGTCGCTCAGAAGGGGGGCGATCGCCGGCGCGGCGCCTGCCACCAGGGCCCGGACCGCGGCCCGGTTGGCCTCCACGGTGGCTGCCGTGCAGGGATGGTTGGAGCCGCCGGGCTCATAGCTGACGCCGTCGACGTCGCCGTGGGTGGGGGCGAGGGTGAAGCCGGCCGCTTCGGCCGCCGAGGGGGAGTCGAACCAGACCTCGGCCGTGGTGGCCCGGTAGCTGCGGGAATCGGGGCGGTGGTAGTAGCGGATCCCGTCGTCGCGGAGGTTGCCCTTGATCGGGTGGCAGTCGGGCATCTCCCGGGCATCGGCCAGCGGCGCTCGCGAGCCGGGCCCGTAGGGATACAGGGGGTCGGGGTAGCCCAGGGACTCGCTCATAGCAGTTCCGCCTCACCAGGAAAGAGGATGGATGTGTTGGTTGTGGTCGCCCGCGGAGTGCGCGTTGGCGGCAGGCTACTGCCACAGACGTCGGAGCGACGCCGCAGGTCGCGAAACGTCACCCCGCGGGGTCCGAACCACTGGCGTTCGGTCACGGGGTGATCATCACCGGCGTGCCGAGAGGGAGAATCGAGGCCATGTAGGTGATGGTGTCGTTCGGCACCCGGATGCAACCGTGGCTGGAGTCGCGCCCGATCGAGGTGGGGTCGTTCGTGCCGTGGATGCCGATCACCCCCTCGCCCCCGTTGAACGAGGCCAGCGTCTCGCTGTAGCCCGACAGCCCGAAGGCGTAGGGCCCGTAGAGGCCCTGGGGGTCGGCCGGGGCCAGCAGCTCGATCAGGTAGAACGAGCCGATGGGGGTGGGGGTGGCACCGGTGCCGATCCCCACCGGGGTGTCGACCACCACCTGGTCGGCGTCGTGAACCACGAGATGGTGGTCCGAGACGTCCACGTCGATCCGGAACCGGTTGCGGCTGAGGGCCACGGTGCCGGCGGCGATCCAGGCGGTGGTGCCGTTGGGTCGTACCGGCAGCGACACCTCCACCCAGCCGCCTTGTTGGCTGCGCACCTCGAACACCAGCGGTGCCCCGCTGGGGATGGGGTTGGCGAACCGCCCGACCTCGGGGCTGGCCGGATCGGGGGCCTGGTGGGCGACCACGCTCGACACGGTGGCGGTGGCCACCACGGTGTGGCCGGCCACCTCCTCGTCTGCTGCGGCCACGGTGGGGGACGAGGGCGTGGCGGCGGCCGTGGTGATGGCACCGGACGTGGTGGTCGCCGGCACGGTGGACACGACGGTGGGGGCCGGCTCTGCAACGGGGTCGGCGCCGGACCCGCAGCCCGGGATCAGGAGCAGGACGAGTGCGGCCACGGCCTGCACCCTCCCACCCAGTCGTCGGATCGTGTGGCTCGCCGCCCTTGGCGATGCCCGGCGGCACCTGACCACGGTCCGAGGCTAGTGGACGCGCCGCCGGCGCCCCACGGCGCGACCGTCAGCTCGTGTCGCGCTCGTGGCGGAACCAGCGACGGCAGCCCTGTTCGTGGAACCACGCCTCGATGGTGGGGCCCTGGGGGTTGGACCGGTTCCACACCCGGTCGAGGTCGCGCTGGGCCGGGTCGGTCAGGTGCTCCGGCACCTGGGGGATCTCGCCGTGGCGGAACTCGTCCACCGGTCGGGGCCCGCAGTTGGGGCAGGGGAGCTTCACGGTTGCTGCATCCTCTACTGGGTGCCGGCCGAGCCGGCGTCGGCCAGGATGCGGTCCCGGGCGAAACGGTCGAGGCCGAAGGGGGCGATGAGGGCGGGGGTGCGGCCGGTGGCGACGAGCTCGGCCAGGGCCTCGCCCCCGGCCGGGATGCCCTTGAACCCCCAGGTGCCCCAGCCGGTGGTGACGAGGAAGCCGTCGACCGGGGTGATGCCCATGATGGGGGAGGAGTCGGGTGAGATGTCGCACACCCCGGTCCACTGGCGCAGCACCCGCAGGTCCCGGAGGAACGGCAGGAGGGTGATGGCCTTGGCCGTGCACGAGCGCAGGAACTCCGAGCCCGACCGGTAGGAGTACGAGGGCTGGCGCTCCCACTCGGCTCCCATCAGCATCTGGCCCCGGGCCGTCTGCGATACGTAGAACGCCAGCTCGGCCGAGGCCACGATGGGGTGGAAGGTCTGCCGGTATTGATTGGTGACGAGGGCCTGGAGCTGGTGGGTGCGGATCGGTATCCGTAGGCCGACCATGTCGGTGATCGTGGTGGTGTGGCCGGCGGTGGCCGACAGCACGGTGCCGGCGGCGATGAACCCCCGGTCGGTCTCCACCCCGGTCACCCGGCCACATCCCGAACCGGCGCCGGGGCCGGAGCCGCCGACGGTGCGGATGCCGGTGACCGTGGTGTGCTGGAGGATGTCGACGCCCCGGGCCGCCGCTCCCTCGGCGAAGGCCCACACCACCCGGTCGTGGCGGGCGGTGGCCGCCGGCAGGTGGTGGGAGGCGCCCATCACCGGGAACCGGCCCCCGCCGCTGAGGTCGATCTCGGGCACGATGGCCTTGATCTCCTCCGGGCCCACGAACTCGGTCTCCACCCCCATGGCCTGGTTGAGGTGGGCCCGGGCCCGTTCGGCCCGGATGCCGGTCTCGCTGTGGTGGATCCACAGCAGGCCCTTGCGCCGGTGCATCACCGAGCGGCCCGTCTCGGCCTCCAGGCCGGCGTACAGCTCCACCGACCGCTGGTAGAAGCGGACCGAGGCCGGGATGCCGTAGTTGGAGCGGATGATCGTGGTGTTGCGGCCCGAGTTGCCCGACCCGATCCAGTTGCGTTCGACCACGGCCACGTTCGTGATCCCGTGCCGGGTGGCCAGGTAGTAGGCGGTGGCCAGCCCGTGGCCGCCGCCGCCGATGATCACCACGTCGTAGGCCGGGCTCGGCTCGCCAGCCCAGCGCAGGGTGATCTCCTGCTCCACCTGCTCGTTCATGCCCACCGGCCTTCGTCGGCCAGCCACGCCGGGGCCGGCGCCAGCCGATCGGGATCGAGCCGCTCGGCCAGCTCGTGGGCGATCGGGGTGGGCACGGCCACCAGGGCCCGGTCGCCCTCCATCAGGATCTTCACCGGCAGCCCGGCCACCTGCCCCTGCGACAACCCGTCGCCCGTCGGGAGGAGCCAGTCGGCGTGGCCCGCCACCCAGCGCCGAACCCGGTCGGCGGCGAACCAGGCTCCGGCGAACCCGGCCTCCTGCTCCACGATGGCGTAGGGGTCGCGGCCCACGATCTCCTCGTGCAGCGCGCTCAGCACCGGGCCTCGGGCGGCGGCGACGAGCACGAGCAGGTCGTCGGGGGCCAGCCTCAGGACCCGGGCGCCGAGATCGGCCAGCCGGGCCCCGAGGGACCAGGCCAGGGCTCCGTCGATCATGACCGGGTCGGCCACGGCCCGCAGGGCGGGGAGCACGGGCACCGGCTCAGACCCGGGCACGGCGGCCCTCCGGGTCGAGGAACGGGGTGGCGGTCACCCGCACCGGGAGGCCGTCGATCGTGAGGTCGCCGACCGGCTGGCCGTCGCCCTCGTCGACGGCCACCCAGCCCAACATCACGGGGTGGCCGAGCAGCGGCGACCAGCGCGACGAGGTGACGTAGCCGGCGTAGCCCTCGCCCGGTCCACTGGCCGAGCCGGAGCGGATCGCAGCGCCCTCGTCGGGGGTGGCACCGGCCGGCCACTGGTCGCCCTCGGGTGACAGACCGACGAGGCGACGGTCGAGGGGGAGGGCGGCGGTGCGCTCCAGGGCGGCCCGGCCGATGAAATCGCCCTTGGCCTCCGGCCGTACCGTCCAGTCCATCCCCAGGCGGCGGGGGGTGGAGTCGGCCTCGGTGTCCATGCCCACGATCACGTGGCCCTTCTCCAGCCGCAGGGTGAACAGGGTGTCGAGCCCGTGGGGCCGCACCCCGAGGTCGCGCCCGGCGGCCAGCAGGGCCCGCCAAAGCTCCACCGAGCGGTCGGCGGCGTGGTGCACCTCGTACGACACCTCGCCGGTGAAGCTGAGCCGCAGCACGTGGCAGGGCACGCCGAAGACCGAGGTCTCGACGTGGCCCAGGAACGGAGGCAGCGGGTCGGAGGGGCCCAGGCGGCCCAGCAGCTCGCCGGCCAGGGGGCCGGTGACGTTGATGGCGCCCCAGCTCTGGGTGCGGTCGAGGATGTGGACCCGGGGAGCCACCGTGGCGGCCCAGTCGCGCAGCCACGCCTCGGCCAGCCCGGCCCCGCCGGTGGTGAACGTGAGCAGGAAGCGGTGCTCGGCCAGCCGGCACACCATCCCGTCGTCGAGCACGGCCCCCGACTCGGCCAGGTTGACCACGTAGCGGCAGCGGCCGACGGCCAGGTCGGCGATCGGGGTGGGATAGACGTGTTCGAGCAGCTCGACCACGTCGGGCCCGGACACCAGGAACGTGCCCAGGGTGCCGACGTCGCCCAGCGAGACGCCCTCCCTGACCGCCCAGTACTCCTGCCGCGGGTCGCCGTAGCGCCAGGGCCGCCACCAGCCCCCGAAGCGGTCCATGCGGGCGCCCAGGGCCCGGTGCTCGGCGTCGAGCCCGGTGCGGCGTACGGGGGGCGGGGCCCATCCGGCCGCCGCCTCGCCCATCGTGATCTGGCGGGCGAGGGGGCGAGGGGTGAACGTGCCCTGGTCGGCCACACCCCGGGCGGCCAGGAACGATCGCACGTGAGGCATGCACACCGATCCCTGACACGTACCGGTGCCGGCCAGCGAGGCCCGCTTGACCAGCTCGACCTCCCGGAAGCCCCGGGCCCACACGGCCTCCAGATCGGCCACCGTGGTGCCCGAGCAGGGGCACACCACACCCTCGGTGGGCGGGGCCGGTAGCACGCCGGGCTCGGCCGCTTCACCGATCACCCGCACGGCCAGGCCCTGGCCCATCCCCGCCAGCACGGCCCGGGGCAGGAGACCGAGCCCGACCGCCGCGGTGTCGCAGGGGAGTCGGGCCTCGCTGCCGTCGGGCCGGCGCACCACCACGGCGCCGATCCGCCCCGGGTCGCCAGCCGCCGGCTCGAAGCGCACCAGGCTGCCCCCGGCCACGGTGACGGGGAGACCGGGCGCTTCGGGCGGGCTGCCGACGGCCACCACCCGGCCCAGGTCGACCCCGGCGGCTGCCAGGCGGGTGGCGGCCCGGGCGGTGACGATGCCAGCCAGCTGGTTGCCGGGGCACACCGGGTGGATCTCGGCGGCTCCGGTGGCCACAACCACCTCGTGGGCCTCGACCCGCAACATCGTGCCGCCGGGAGCGCGGACCAGGAGCTCCGGGCCTTCGTAGAGACCAGCCACCTGATACCCGGCACCGTCGTCGAGTACCAGTACCCGCCCGCCTTCTGCCTCCAGGCGGGCGGCTTCGGCCCGCCCGGACGGGCCGGCGCCGACGATGGCCACGTCGACCTCCACCAGCTCGGCCGCCACCACCCGGTTGGGCCCCGGCTCCGCCGGCAGCTCGGGCGGGGGAGCGGGGTGCACCGGTTGCAGCCGCACCACCAGCCCCGGCCGGGCCGGGGTGCGGCACAGGCGGGTGTAGGCCACGCCGTCGATCTCGGCCAGGCAGTTCGGGCAGTCACCGGCCCCGCACAGGGTGCCGGGGGGCGTGATGCCGGCCCGCAGCGCGGCGGTGAGCACGTCGTCGCCGTCGGCCAACCCGACCCGGCGGCCGTCGATCACCAGGTGCTCCACGGTGGCCAACCCTAGCCTTTCTGGACAGGAGCCCCGGCGAGCGGGGCGGCTCGGGTGGGCCGTCGGGCCCATGCCGCCTGGGCCGGACGGCTCACCTCGAGGAGCACGCCTCGATCCTGGCCCCGCCGTGCCGACCCGGATCTGATGATCCGATTGGGCTGGAAGCGGTTTCTTGCGCTCGGCCTCGGCTTGATCGCGCTCTCGGCGCCGTTCGGGCTCGACGGGGTCGGCGTCGTCTTCTTCGTTGTCGGATTGGCTTCGATCGCCGCCCTCGTGGCCGGCGTCCGGCACCACCGTCCCCACCAGGCCATCGCCTGGTATCTGCTGGCCGCCTCCGTGGCCCTCTTCCTGGGGGGTGGGGTGGCCGCCGAGGTCCTCCCCGCCCGGGGCGGCGCTACGCCCTATCCGGGCTGGCAGGAACCGTTCGATCTACTCGGCTACATGGGCTGTGTGGTGGCCGTGGCCAGCATGGCCCGGGCCCGCCAGGCCAGTCGAGACAGGACTATCACGCTTGACGCCGCCATCAGCATGGGAGGGGTGGGCGCCCTGGCCTGGGCCACGGTCATGTCGGCGTACCTCCACAGCGAGGAGCTGACCGCTCTGGGCAAGGCCACGGGGATGGCCTTCACCCTCGTGTCGCTGGCCCTGGGATTCGCCACCGTGCGGGTGGCGATCGGCCCCGGCGCCCGGCCGACGGCCTACCGACTCCTGTCGATGGCCGCTGGCGGTGCCTTCGCCGCCGAGGTGGCGCTGGAGATCGATCTGGCCGGGCAGGCCCGGATCCCGGGCTCGGAGCTGTTCAGCACGCTGATCAGCGCGGCGGCCGTGCTGCTGGCGGCGGCGGCCGCGCTGCACCCCACGATGGCGTCGCTCACCGAGCCCCCGATCGACGTCACGCCCCGGGTCACCCGCCGTCGCCTGGTGGCCATGACCATCGCTGTGCTCATCCCGCCGGTCCTGCTGGTGGCTGAGCCCACCCGGCGCCGCAACCTTGAGTCGTTGGCCATCATCGCCGTGTGGGCCGTGTTGTCGGCCATGGTGATGCTCCGCATCTATTCCCTGGCCCGGGTGCGGGAGCAGCTGGCCGATCTCGACCAGGCGCTGGCCGATGCCGAGGCGTCGCTCGCCGGCGCCACCGACGTTGCCGGGATGGCCGACGCCGTCCTGGACGGTGCGGTCGCCATCATCGGACCACTGCGATGGGCGGCCGTTCACACCTGGGACGACGGCTGGCGGGCCATGGCCCACCGGGGACCCGCCGCTGGTGGCCCGGCCGCCACCGCTCCTCCCATCGGCCCAGGTGACGACTGGTTGTGGCGCCAGGGCGACGCTGTCCTCGACCTGCACCTGAGCGCCGGCGAGATCAGGGCAGGCGTGGTCACGATCGCCTGTGCCGCTCCGCCCGACCCGCTCGAGCTGGGCCGGTTGGCCCGGCTGGTCGACGACCTGGCCCGGGCACTCGAATCCGCCGCCCTGCGGGAGGACCTGGTGCGGGAACGGTCGGAACGGCGGTTCCGGGCCCTGGTGGAGCGGTCGGCCGACATCGTGATGGTGGTCGACGGCGAGCACGTCGTCCGCTTCGTCAGTCCGGCCGGGCCCCGGTTGCTGCGGCGGCGGGAGCACGAGATCGTGGGTCACTCCTACGCCGAACTGGTGGCCCCCGATCACCTGGAGCGGTTCTGGGGTCTGGTCGAACGCCCGGGCCACGACACGGCGGAACTGCAGCTCGTCGCCGGCGATGGGCGCAGCCGGTGGTTCGAGATCTCGGCCGCCGACTGGCGGGACGAGTCCGAGATCCGCGGCATCGTGATAACGGCGAGCGAGATCTCGGGCCGCAAGCAGGCCCAGCTCGACCTGGAGCGGAGCGAGGCCCGCTTCCGGTCGTTGGTTCAGCACGCCAGCGATCTGGTGGCGGTGCTCGACGCCAGCGGCATCGTGTCGTGGGTGTCGCCGTCGGTGGCCCGCGTGCTGGGGCGGAGTCAGGCCGAGGTGGTGGACCGCTCCGTCGTGGACCTGGCCCATCCGGGTGATCGGGTGGCGCTGGCCGACCTGTTGTGCCGGATCGTAGAGCGGGGCGTCTCCGGCGCCGACTCGGTGGACCTTCGGCTGGAACGGGCCGGCCAGGGCTGGCGGACGCTGGAGGTGACCGTCACCAACCTGCTGGGTGAGGCCAGTGTCGAGGGCATCGTGCTCAACGCCCACGACGTCACCGACCGCCGGGATCTCGAGCAGAGCCTGCGCCACCGGGCCCTCCACGACGATCTCACGGGCCTGCCCAACCGGGTGTTGCTCCGCCAGCGGACCGAGGAGGCAGCGCGCCGTTCGGGAACCGACCTGGCCATGCTCGTGATCGACCTCGACGACTTCAAGACGATCAACGACGGTCTGGGGCATTCGATCGGCGACGAGCTGCTGCGACAGCTGTCGTCGCGGCTCACCGCCACCCTCCGGACCGACGATGTGGCCGCCCGCCTCGGGGGCGACGAGTTCGCCGTGCTGATCGAAGGGGCCGAACGGGTTGCCGTGATGGCGACGGCCCAGAGACTCCTGCGCACCGTCGAGGAGCCGATGATGGTGTCGGGCCGGGAGATCGCGCTTCACGCCTCGATCGGGGTGGCGTTCGCCGCCGACACCGTCTCTGCCGGAGCCAATTCCGGCACTGTCGGCGCCGAAACCATGCTGCGCAGCGCTGATCTGGCGATGTACGGAGCCAAGAACCGGGGCAAGGGCCGGGTGGCGGTGTTCGACGAGTCCATGCACGAGGGGGCGTTCGAGCGGCTCGAGCTGAAGGCCGATCTGGCCCGGGCCCTCGAGCGCAACGAGCTGCGCCTGCACTACCAGGCCGTCATCGACCTGGCCCAGGGCACGATCGCCGGCTTCGAGGCGCTCATGCGGTGGGAGCACCACGCTCGGGGGATGGTGGGTCCGGGCACCTTCATCCCACTGGCCGAGGAGACCGGGCTGATCGTGCCGATCGGTCGGTGGCTGATGGACGAGGCGCTGGGCCAGCTCCGACAGTGGCTCGACCGGTTCCCCGGGGCGGGCCCGCTGACCATGAGCATCAACCTGTCCGGCCGGCAGCTGGAGGACGAGGCGATCGTCGGCGACCTTCGGGCCGCTCTGGATCGGGCCGATGTGCCGGCGTCGGCCGTGGTGGTGGAGTTGACCGAGGGCATCATGGTCGACGACTCGGCCGTGCTGGTGCGGCGTCTGGAGGAGATCCGAGCCCTCGGGGTAGGGCTGCACGCCGACGACTTCGGCACCGGTTTCGCCTCCTACGCCGCCCTTCAGAGCCTCCCGTTCACCGGGGTGAAGATCGACCGGTCGCTTGTGAGCGGGCTCGACGGCGCGTCGGCCGACCGGGCGGAGGCGCAGATCCGCTCGATCATCTCGATGGCCGCCACCACCGGTCTGAAAGTGGTGGCCGAGGGGATCGAATCCGGCGCCCAGGCGGCGGCCCTGCGGAACCTGCGCTGCGATCACGCCCAGGGCTTCTACTTCGCCCGACCGGTACCGCCGGCCGAGGCCGAGGCCGAGATGCAGCGCCGGGCGGCGACCGGCGGCTCCGCGCTGGCCTGACCCGGCGGGGTCGAGGGTCGGAAGTTCGCATCACGGCGTGGGCTCGGCCGTCATCACTGCGTGCCGTCGCGTCAGCTAATCTCGATTCAGACGACTGCGCTGGAGCGCATCGTTCTCCCACTAATGACAGATCGATCCGCCGCCCCTCTGCCTGCCGCTCTGCGGCGCGCTCTTGTCGACCCCGCCCTCACGGTCGGTTTCTTCGACCGTCGAACCGCCGGTTTCGACCTGACCTCAGCCGGCCATCTCCTGGGTCGGGCCGCGCTGGCAGCCCGAGCGCTGTCCGACGCCCGCCCGGCGCCGGGGCGACCGGTGCTGGTGGTCGGAGCCAAACCCGAGCACCTGTGGCTCGGCTACCTGGCTGCCGTCCTGGCTGGGGCCGTGCCGCTGCTGGTACCGGTTCGCCCCTCGTTGGACCGGGCCGACGATGTGGCGCATCGTTTGGCCTCGGTACGCCGCCAGGTACCCGACGGCCTGCTGGCGGTAGCCGCCCCGGCAGGCATCCCCGTGGTGCGACCAGGCCCCGGCCCGTGGGTACCGCTGCTCGTCGATCCGGTACGCCCCGACGAGGGCGTCGATGAGGCCGCCACCCTCGTCGACCGCTTGGAGCGCCGGGAGGCCGATCCGTCGACACCGCTGCACCTCCAGCTCACCAGCGGGTCCACCGGTGAGCCCCGCCCGATCGTGGTCACCCGGGCCAACGCCACGGCCAACGTCGAGTCGTTCGTGGCCGGTGTGGGAGTGCCGCCGGGTAGCCCCCTGGTGTGCTGGCTCCCGCTCTACCACGACCTGGCCCTCGTCGGCTCGTGTCTCGTCGCCCTGCTCGCCGGTCGCCCCCTGCGCCTGCTGAGCCCGTTCGACTTCCTGGCCGACCCGGGTAACTGGCTCAAGGCCGTGGCTGCCAGCCCGGGGGCTGTCTCGGCCGCCCCCACCTTCGCTTTGGAGCAGGTGGTCCGCCGGTTCGACCCGCGGCGCCATCCAGGCTTGGATCTGTCGAGCTGGCACACCTGCATCGTGGGCGCCGAGCCCGTCGATCTGCCGACGGTGGCCCGCTTCCTCGATCAGTTGGCGCCGGTAGGTCTGCGGCCCGCCACCATACGGCCGGGCTACGGCCTGGCCGAGGCGACACTGTCGGTGTCGGTGTCGAGCGGCGCCCCCCGGGGCCGATCGCTCGGTGCCGGCGCAGCCGTACCCGTGGCCGGCCCGGTGCCGGAGGCGACCACCGTGACCCTGGGCGGCGAGGGCGGTAGGTCACCGCTGGCTCCGGGCGTCGTGGCCTGTCTCGGGCCACCGGTTCCCGGGGTCGGTGTGGAGATCTTCGAGCCGGACACCGGCCGGCAGCTCGGGCCCGACGAAATAGGTGAGGTGGTGGTGACCGGCCCGTCGGTCTCCCCCGGGTACCTTCGGCCCGACGGCACGGTGGACCCACTTGGTGGTAGCTGTGCCACCGGCGACCTCGGCTTCCTCCACGGCGGCGAGCTGTACCTGGTGGAGCGGTTGAAGAACGTCATCATCCGCCATGGTGGCAACTGGTCGGGAGCGGCGGTGGAAGCCCGGTTGGCTGCCGGTGCCGGCATCCCCGTGGACCGCTGCGCCGTGGTGCAGGCGGTCCTGGGGTCCGACCGGGTGTCGGCGGTGGTCGAGCGGGGAGGCCGAGCCGGTGACGACCCCCGGTTGCTGGCCGCGGTGCGGGCCGCGGCGTCTGGACTGGAGCCCGGGATCGACGAGATCCTGCTCGTGCGGCGTGGGGCCATACCCCGCACCACGAGCGGTAAGAAGCAGCACCTGGCCCTGCGGGCTGCGCTGGCCGCCGCTCGCATCGAGGTGCTGGGCCAGGAGATGCTGCGGCCGGCGTCGGCCGTCGAGATCGATCTACGAACACCCGATGGGCCGTCGCCGGTGGACGGGTCAGCGACGGAGCCGTCGGGTGGTGTGCCCGAGCGGGTGGCAGCAGTGGTGGTGGCGCATGCTCGCCGGCTCGGATGGGCCGGTGCCGAGGTGGGACCGCAGACCACGCTGGCGGACGATCTCGGGATCGACTCGCTGGCCCTGGTCGAGTTGGTGGCCGATCTCGTTCCTGTGGGCCTGGCGGTGCCGGAGGAGGCTGTGGCCGCCGTCGTTACCGTGGGCGATCTGATGCGCCTGGTCCGCCCGGCCGGAGGGGGAGCCGATGGCCGGGGGACGGAGGAACCGGCCGAGCTCATGGCCCGGCTCGGAACCGAGCTGCCCCAACTTCTCCGGCGGGTCGACGCCCAACAGGGTCGCCAGCTCCTGATCGACGGGCGCTGGGTCACCGACCTGGCCAGCGTCAACTACCTCGGCCTCGACCTCGAACCCGACGTGCTGGCTTCCGTTGGTCCGATGGTCGAGCGCTGGGGGAGCCACCCCAGCTGGACCCGGATCGTGGCCTCGCCCGCCCCGTACCACGACCTGGAAGTGGCACTGGCCCGCCTCACCGGGGCCGCCGACACCCTGGTGTTCCCCACGATCACTCTCACCCACCTCGGGCTCCTGCCCCTGTTGGCCACCCGGTCCGACACCCTGGTGGTGGACCGGGCAGCCCACCGCTCGGTGCAGGAGGCGGCCGAGCTGGCCGCCGCCCGGGGCGCCACCCTGCGCCGGTTCGAGCACCGTGATCCGGCCAGCCTGGTCCGGGCCCTCGACGGGGCCCGGGGGCGGCCGGTGGTGGCCCTCAACGGCGTTTACTCGATGACGGGCACCGTGCCCGATCTGGCCGCCATCACCGCCACCGTGGCCGCTGCCGGCGGCCTGGTCTACGTCGACGACGCCCACGGCATCGGCATCCTGGGTCGGGACCCCCTGGGCGGTGAGCCCTACGGCACCGGGGGCGGGGGCGTGGTGGCCCATCTGGGCCTGGGATACGACCACATCGTCTACGTGGGCGGCCTGTCCAAGGCGTTCTCCTCCATGGCGGCCTTCGTCACCTGCCGGGATCCCGACGAGCGGGCCCGCTTCGAGCAGGCATCCACCGCCGTGTTCTCCGGCCCGGTGCCGGTGGCCAGCCTGGCCACGGCCCTGGCCGGCCTGGCCGTCAACGCCGAGCGGGGCGACGGCCTGCGCCGGCACCTTCACCGGCTCACCACCAGGGCCATCGACGGGGCCCGGGAGCGGGGCTGGGCCGTCGACAATCCGTTGGCGTTCCCCGTGGTCAATCTGGTGACCGGCGGGATGGAACGCACCCTGGCCGCCTCCCGGGTGATGTGGGACCACGGGATCCTGTTCACCCCGTCGGTGTTCCCGGCTGCCCCACTCGACCGGGGCGGGTTCCGGATCAGCTTCACCGCCGTCAACACCGACGAGGACGTCGACCGGCTACTGGCTGCCCTCGACGCCGTGACGGGCACGCTCGGGCCGCCGCCGGTCCTCGCCGCCGTCTGGTCGTCGGTGCCCGACGCCTGAGGCTCGGGCTCTTGGGGCCGCCGCCGGGGCGGGCGCTACTGTCGCCCGCATGAACCTGCTCGACGTCGACGGCGCCCGGTGCTTCCAGGCCATGGTGCCGATGCGGGACGGCGCCCGGATGAACACCTTCGTGTTCCTGCCGCCCACCGCCGGCCCCGGCGACCGGTTCCCGGTCATCCTCCAGCGCACGCCGTACGGCATAACCGACCCCCTCGCCCCCGGCGGCGGCGAGGCCGGCGCCCTCACCGATCCCACCCGGGGCTGGCTGCCCGATCCGGCCCAGCCCCTCCGGGGCTCGCTCCTGCGGGGCTGGCGGGCGATCACCGCCGGCGGCTACGCCGCCGTCTACCAGGACTGCCGAGGCCGCAACGGCTCCGAGGGTGAGGACCACGTGTACGGCGACGATGCCGCCGACGGGTTCGACACCCTGGAGTGGATCGCCTCCGAGCCGTGGACGAACGGCCGGGTGGGCCTGTCGGGCTCGTCGGCCGGGGCCACCACCGCCCTGGCCGCCGCGTCCACCCGCCACCCCAGCGTCCGGGCCTTCTTCACCCAGGTGGGTGGCTCCAGCATCTACGACGACGTGGTGTACGAGGGCAACTCGATCGAGCTGGAGCGGCTCTGGCTGTGGGTGGCCAACAACATCCCGGGGCTGTCGGCGTCGCACCGGGAGGTGGTGAAGGCCCGCAGCGATCTGAGTGACGCCGAGCTCGACGCCGCCGCCTCCCGGGCCCGGGCCCGCTACACCGCCCTCGACGGGGCCCGCCACCAGCGCCCGCCCTACCTCGACTGCCCCGAGTGGATGCACCTGCCCCTGCTCGGCTACCCCGAGTTCTCGGTGTGGCAGCCCTACCTCGACGAGCTGATCAGCCACCCCGCCCCCGACGCCTTCCGGGCCGCCCACAGCTTCCGGGCCACGATCGACGTCCCCGGCTTCCACGCCACCACCTGGTTCGACATCTTCCTCACCAGCGTGCTGGCCGCCTTCAGCGAGATCCAGGCCCGGGTGGGCAACCAGCGGCTGTGGATCGGGCCGAACGACCACTACTTCGTCTACGAGACGCAGTACTGGACCCGGGACCCGTGGTTCGAGTGGTTCGGCCTGTGGCTGAAGGACGAGCCGGCCCCCATCGCCACCGAGCCCGCCGTCCACTACTCGCCCCGGTGCTGGGTGGCCGACCCCGCCGCCTACGTGCCCGACGACTGGCGCCACGCCGACACCTGGCCCCCGCCCGGGGTGACGGCGCAACGGTGGTGGCTGCACGCCGACGGCAGCCTGGCCCCGGACGGGCGCCCCGCCCCCGAGGCGGCCGACGGGACCCGCAGCTACCGCTACGACCCGGCCCATCCCGTCCCGTCGCTGGGCGGGCGCAACATGCTGATCACCGCCGGCAGCCGGGACCAGCGACCGGTGCGGGCGCTGCCCGACTACGGGCTCGTCTACTCGAGCACCCCGTTGGAGGCCGAGCTGACGATCGCCGGGCCGGTCACGCGCCACCGTGCTGCTGGCGTCGGACCGCCCCGACACCGATGTGGTGGTGAAGCTCGTCGAGCACCAGGCCGACGGGCGGGCCATGCTCCTGATGGACGGTGTCACCCGGGCCCTGTTCCGCCACGGTGGGCCCGATCCCCGCCCCCTGGTGGCGGGCGAGGTGCACGAGATCCGGGTCGACCTGGGCCACATCCACCACACGTTCGCCCCCGGCAGCCGCATCGAGGTCGACGTGACATCGAGCAACTTCCCCCGCCGGGCCCGCAACACCAACAGCGGTAACCCGCTGTTGGCGGCCGACGGTCCTGAGGATCTCCACGTGGCCACGAACACCGTCCACCATCCGTCGGTCGTCGAGCTGCCCACCCTGGCTTGAATCCGGCCGCCATCGTGAAAGGGTGGAGACATGACCGGACAAGAACCGGGTGTGACTCCCTCTCCCACCCTCGCCGCCGTCGGCGCAGCCCCATCAGGTGATGGGCCCGCCCCCGATGGCGTGACCGACCGGGACGGGTTCGCTCAGCTCTTCGAGGCCACCTACCGCCCTCTGGTGGCCTACGCACGGCGCCGTACGCCGAGCCCGGCCGACGCCGACGACCTGGTGGCCGAGGTCTACGCCACCGCCTGGCGGCGCCGCCATGAGCTCCGAGCCGACCTGTCGCCCCTCCCCTGGCTGTATGCCGTGGCTGGCAACCTGGTGCGCAACGCCCGCCGGGCCGAGGGCCGCCGGCTGCGCCTGGTCGACAAGCTGGCCGCCGAGCCGACGCCAACCGCCGGCACCGGCCCCCTGGGGGCCGACCCGGCCGAGCGGCCGGGGGCCGACCTTCGCTCGGCCCTGGCCGGGCTGTCGTTCGACGACCAGGAGCTCCTGCGGCTGATCGCCTGGGAGGGACTGACCCACGCCGAGGTCGGCCAGGTGCTCGGCTGCACGGCCAATGCCGTGGCCATCCGGGCCCACCGGGCCCGCCAGCGCCTCGCCGACCAACTGAGGGCCGACCAGTTGAAGGCCGACGAATCGACGGCCGACCAGCCCACCATCTCCCACCCAGCTCCTGAGGAAGACCAGCGATGACCGACGACCACACCCCCCGCTCCGCTCCCCCCGACGCCCTGCTCGACGCCCTTCGGGCGGCCGACCCGGCCGACCCCGGGGCCCTGCCCGCCGCCGACAGCCCCCAGGCCCGCCAGATGCTGGCCGCCGCCTTCGACCAGGATCTCCTCATGGACGGTCTCACCGGTGAGACCGTGGACACGGAGATCGACGAGGAGATCGCGGTGGGCGCCGACCAGCCCATCCGCTTCGTCACCCCGCCGGTGGTCAACCGGCGCCGCCCCCGGGCCGTGCCCTCGCCCCGGGGGCGGTTGCTGGCGGCCTCGGCCGCCGCCATGGCCGTGATCGCCGCTGGGGCCGTGGCCCTGTGGCCCGGTGGCACCAGCCCGGCCCTGGCCGCCGTGGCCGACACCGCCTCGGTGTCGAGCGGGCGGGTCACCACCACCCTCAGCGTGGCGGGCTCCGGTACCGAAACCGAGAGCGGGAGCGCCACCCTGGAGGCCGTGTTCGAGGGGTCGAACGTGGCCGTGACCGTGTCCGACGTGTCGTCATCGAGCGATCCCGGGATGGCCGAACGAGCCGGCCAGCTGGAGGGTCGGATCGTGGACGACTCGGTGTTCGTGAAGGACGGCGACACCTGGCGCTCGGCCCCCGGCGGCTCGCTGGCCAGCAGCACGGCCAAGAAGTTCCTCGATCCCCGGGCCGTGCTCGACACGGTGAAGGACCTGACCGACATCGCCGACCTGGGTCCGGCCACCATCGACGGGGTGGAGACCACGCACTACCGGGGCGTGGTGGACCTGGGTGGCGAGTCGGTGGCCAACTGGGTGGCCAGCATGGACCCGTCGGCCGAGAAGGTGAAGGCTGAGGGTGAGGCCACTGTCGACCTGTACGTCGGCAGCGACGGCCTGCTCCGCCACCTCGACGTGACCGGCAACGCCCAGGACCCCGACAGCACCGACGGTGCCACCTTCACCCTCACCACCGTGTTCAGCGACCTCGGCGCCAACCTCGACGTCGAGGCCCCGGCCAACGCCGTCCCCTTCGGCGACGACACCACAGTCTTCGGCCAGGACGGCGACTGAGCGTCCTCTCGCCGCTGACTGTCACAGGGCGGGGTCATCATGGCTGCGGCGGCCATGGTGGTCCCGCCCTTCCGCGTGGAGTTCACGTGGGGGTATAGTTGGGGGTATGCCGAAGATGCAGGTCTATCTACCGGACGATCTCTACCGGCTGGTGAAAGAGGAGGGCGACCGGATCAACGTGTCGGCCATCCTGCAGGAAGCCTTGGCCGACCATCTGGCGTACCTGCGACGTAGGAAGGCGCTGGCCGAGGCTATCGCCGCCTACGAGGCCGAGTTCGGTGTGATTACCGAGGCCGAGATGGAGGCGCAGGCTGCGGCCGACAAGGCCAATGCGATTACCACACCGGTGAAGAAGGTTCGGCGCTCGCGGCCCCGGCCGGCGGCATGAGTCGGCTGGTGCTGGACGCGGGTGCCCTCATCGCCCTCGAGCGTGGTGAGCGGCCGATGTGGTTGCGGTTCAACCGGGCGTTGGGGGGAGGGACCGATATGGTCACGCACGCCGGCATCCTGGGCCAGGTCTGGCGGAAGCCCGAGCGCCAGGTCGTTTTGGCCCGGACACTGCCGTCGATCGAGGTGCACTCGCTCACACCGGAGTTGGCCCGTCAGGCTGGCGAGCTGCTCGCCGCCAGCGGCACAGCGGATGTGCTCGACGGCGCCTTGGCGCTGTTGTGTCGGGCCGGGGACCTGGTGCTCACCAGCGACCCGGACGATCTGAGCCTGCTCGTGACAGCGTTGGGCGTTCCGGAAGTCGAGATCGTCCGGGCCTGACCCAGGCCCGGCGAACTTCGTCGACAAATGCGGCCAGGCGCCGTACTTCTCGACAAAGTTCAGCCGGGCTTTCGCCTCAGAGCATCGAGACGAGCAGCTCCCGGGTGGCGGCCCGCTGGTCGCGGCTGCCGAACTCGGAGGCGGCGAAGGTGGTGACGCCGGCGTCGGCCAGGGTCCGCACCCGGTCCTCCACCTCACCGGCCCCGCCGATGATGGCGATGTCGCCCGGGCCCTCGTAGCCCTCACGGTCGAGCATGGCCTTGTACGACGGCAGGGTGCCGTACATGGCGAACGACCGGGCCGCCCGCTCCCGGGTGTCGGTGTTGGCCTCGGCCGACCCGTCGGTCACGCAGATCGGGAACCCGGCCACGATCTCGGGCTCGGGTCGGCCGGCGGCGGCCGCCGCCTCCTTGATCACCGGGGTGGAGTGATCGGCGATCGTCTTGGGCCCGGTCATCCACAGGATCGTGCCGTCGGCCAGCCGGCCGGTGACCTTCAGGAGCTGGGGGCCGAGGGCCGACAGCATCACCTTGGGAGCGGGGGCGTCGATCTGGATGTCGGCCTTGGTGGTGAGGGTCTCGCCCTGGAAGCGCACGGACTTCTCGTGCAGCAGGGGCATGAGGATCTCCAGGTACTCCCGAAGGTGACGGATGGGCTTGTCGAACGAGATGTTCCAGGAGCCTTCCACCACCGGCTTGTGCGACGGCCCGATGCCGAGCACGAGGCGGTCGCCGATGGCGGCGTTCACCGTGAGGGCCTGCTGGGCCAGCATCATCGGGTGCCGGGGATAGGTGGGCACCACAGCGGTGGCGAAGGTGATGTCGGGCACGGTCTGGCCGGCCACGGCGATTGCGGTGAGCGTGTCGAGCCCGAAGGTCTGAGGGATCCAGAGGCTGTCGAACCCCTGCTCCCGGGCCGTGGTGGCCAGGGCGGTGAGACTGTCGATGGTCTCCACGAACGAGAACAAGCCGATCTTCATGGGCCTCATCCTTGCCGACCTCGGCTGTACGGTCCACCGCCCCGGCGTTAGCTTTTGGTCAGACAGACGACAGGGGGAAGATGACCGAGGTGCGGACCGACCCGACGGCGACCGGCTCCACGATCGCCGCCGAGGCGAACGAGTCCCGGTTCGCCGTGTTCAGCGTGCCGGGCTTCGCCGCCACCTACGCCGTGGGCGTGGTGTGGAGCATGTGCCGGTGGGGGCTCGGGTTCCTCGGCGCCTACGTGGTCACCCACAAGACCGGCTCGCCCCGCCTGGTGCAGCTGACCGGGGCCATGCTGTGGGCGCCCCTGCTGCTGGCGGGGATGGTGGGCGGGGCGGTGAGCGACCGTTTCTCCCGCCGCAAGGTGCTGTTCGGCCAGTTCGTGGTGCTGTGCCCCCTGACCCTGGGCGTGGCCGCCCTGGCCGCCGCCGATCGGCTTCCGATCGCCGTCCTCTACGCCTACATGGCGGTCGCCGGGTTCGGTTGGGTGATCGACATGACCGTGCGCCGGGCCATGGTCTACGACATCGTGGGCGACGCCTACCTCAACCGGGCCATGGCCTTCGAGGGGCTGTCGTCGTCGCTGGGCCTGGCCGCCGGGGCCATGGCCGGCGGCGCCCTGGCCAGCCTGGGAGCCGGCACCGCCTACCTGGTGGTGGCCGGCGCCATGCTGGTGGCCGCCCTGCTCGTGCTGCGCACCCCGAGCGCGGCCTCGCTGCACCGACCGGTGCCGGTGGCCCCGTCGCCCGCCGCCACGGCGGCGTCGACCCCCGCCAGCTCCCCCTCCACCGGCTCGCCCCCTGCCGGCTCACCGGCACCGGCACCGGTTCCTGCTCCGGCCGGGAGCCAGTCGTTCTTCACCGAGGTGGCCGACGGCCTGCGGTTCCTCCGCCGGGCCCCCGTCCTGCTGTCGATCCTCGGCGTCACCGCCATCACCAACTTCTTCCACTTCGCCTACTTCCCCATCGTCCCGCTGGTGGCCGAGCGGGTGGGGGCGTCGGCCTTCTTCGCCGGCTTCCTGGCCGCCGCCACCGGGTTCGGCATGGCCGTGGGCTCCACTTTCGTGATCACCCGGGGGCCGGCCCGGGGCCGGGCCTACGTGACCGGGGCGACCGGGGCCTTCCTCCTGCTCAACGGGTTCGCCCTCTTCCAGCACTACGTGCCGGTCTATCTGTCGCTGCTGTTGGCCAGCTCGTTCGTGGGGGTGTTCGGCGCCACCCAGAGCGTGCTGGTGATGACGGCGGTGGAGCCCCACATGCGGGGCCGGGCGCTGGGCATGCTGTCGATGGCCATCGGCTGGCTGCCGGTGGGCATGTACCTGCTGGGCGAGCTGGCCCAGGCCATCGGCGCCTCGGCCGCCCTGGTGACGGCGAACCTGGCCGGCGTCGCCTGCCTGTGGTTGTTCCTGGCGTGGCGGCCCCAGGTGCTGAAGATCGTTTGACGCTGCCGGTCGATCGATCTCGACGGGTCGACGAGAAAAGGGCTCAAGGTCGACGCTGGTTGTGTCGATGACCTGGGGGCGACCGGAAGGACAACCGGCGCAAACGGACGAAGCTATGACCCCCGGCCTGCAGTTGGTCGCCTTGGGCGGGGCGAGCCAGTGGCGAACCCGGCGTCCTCGACACCCTGCTCCACCCCAGAGGTCTTCGAGATGCATGCCCCCTGCGACGCCCCAACGCCCACTGCTCGCCCCGCCCGCCGTCCCGCTCACCGGATGGGCCGCCGGCTGGCCGCCGTGGCCGCAGTGGCGGTCGTCGCCGTCACCGGCCTCACCGCAGCCCCGGCCTCGGCCCACGGTACGAGCGTGCCCTGCACCACCCGGTCCGAGTCGAGCGTCTTCTCCCGCTGGAGCGACAGCGCCCCGTACTTCCTGATGCCGAACGGCGGGTTCGAGGCCGGTGTCACCGACTGGAAGCTGGCGGGCGGAGCGTCGGTGGTCACCGGCAACGAGACCTGGAAGGTCCGCAGCGGTACCGACTACCACAGCCTGCGCATCCCCTACGGCGCCACCGCCGAGAGCCGCACGATCTGCGTGTCCAAAGGGGAGGACGTGATCCGGCTGTTCGCCAGGAACCCCGGCGTCCGGGGCTCGATCCTCCACGTGGAGGTGATCGTGCGCAACCCCGACAACGGTGCCGTGGCCCAGACCGCCTTCGACGTGAACGGCGACGCCGCCCCCCTCGGCTGGGCCCCCACCATGCGGTTCGGCATCGCCCAGCAGTGGAGCTCCACCGGCACCGAGGAGCTCACGTTCGTGTTCAGCACCCGGGGCGCGGCGGCCACCTGGCAGATCGACGACGTCTACGTCGATCCCTTCCGCAGCACCTGATCGCCGGCGCCGCTCCACGGCGGCCCAGCAATGATCGCTCCCCCGGTCGGGAAGTCGCCCTCCTGGCCGGGGGAGCACCCGCGTCCGGCGTCGGATGGGCGTTAAGTTGGGCCCATGAGCGACGACCGGCTGTACCACATCGGCTTCGGCCCGTCCGACCTGCCCTCCCCGGCGCCCGTGTTCGCCTTTCTGTCGGGAGATCCGGAGCGGGCCGAGCGGGTGGCCACCGGCCATCTCGACCAGCCCCGGCTCCTCTCCGACCACCGGGGGCTGGTGAGCTGGGTCGGCTTCCTCGACGGTCACCCCGTGCTGTCGTCCACCTCGGGCATGGGCGGCCCGTCGCTCACGATCGTGGTCAACGAGTTGGCCCAGGTGGGGGTGGAGGCCATCGTGCGGATCGGCACCACCGGCTCCATCCAACCCCATGTGCCGGCCGGGGCCGTGGTGATCACCCGGGCCGCCCTGTGCCGCCAGGGGGCAGCGGCCGACATCGCTCCGGTGGAGTATCCGGCGGCGGCCGACCCGTTCCTCACCGTTGCCCTGGCCCGGGCCGCAGCCGATGCCGGCATCGCCGCCCACGTGGGGGTCACCGCCTCGGTCGACACGTTCTACGAGGGTCAGGAGCGGCAGACCTCGTCGGCCAACCCCCACCTGCTGCGGGCCCTCCAGGGGATCACCGAGGAATACCGCAACCTGGGGATCCTGAACTACGAGATGGAGTCGGGGACGCTGTTCAAGCAGTGCTCGGTGTACGGCCTGGCCGCCGGGTGCGTGCTGGCCGTGGTGGCCCAGCGCACCGAGGGCGAGCAGGTCCGTCTCGACGCCAAGGGCACCGCCGAGGCCGACGCCATCGCCGTGGCCGTTGCCGGCGCCCGCCGCTGGCTGGCCGATCAGGCTGGATCATCCTGAACTGTGATCGCTGTCACCCCTTGGGCTAACTTGGCCAATCGTCGGAAGCCGACGTAACAGGGGGAGAGGAACCCGTGAGAATCATCATGTCCCGGCGGTGGCTGGCGCCGCTCGTCGCTCTGGCCATCGCGGCCGGAGCCTGCGGTAGCAGCGGAAGCAGCGGTGGAGACACCGACGCCAAGGGCGACATCATCGACGAGAACGCCCAGCAGGCGGCTCAGGATCAGGTGCAGAACGCCTCGAGCACCACGGCCGACGCCTCGGCCGCCAGCCAGGCCGACATCGCCACGATCGAGGACTGGGAAACGCTGTGGGACACTCAGCGGGCGGCCATCGTGAAGGAGATCACCGACAACGGCTGGGGTTGGGACAAGGCCACGAACAAGGTGACCGGGCCCGGCGGGTTCGAGGTCGACCTGTCGAAGTGCGCCGCCGGTTGGGACCCCTACGGGGGCCTGGGCGAGGGCGAGATCACGATCGGCCAGACGATCGCCCAGTCCGGTATCGCGGCGGACTACGGCAACATCGGCGTCGGCCAGAACGTCCTCTACGAATACGTGAACTCCCAGGGCGGGATCACCGATTCCGAGGGCAAGACCTACACGATCACCACCGACCAGCGCGACGACGGCTACGACCCGGCCAAGACCGTGCCCCTGGTGGACGAGTTGCTCGACTCCGAGGGCGTGTTCGCCCTCCAGACGCTGGGCTCGCCCAACACGATCAAGGTCTACGACAAGATGAACGCCCGGTGCGTTCCCGATCCCTACGTGATGAGCGGGCACCCCGGGTGGGGCGATCCGGTCAACCACCCGTGGACCTGGGGCCACCAGATGGCCTACAACACCGAGGCCATCCTGTGGGGCAACCTCATCGAGAAGAACTTCCCCGACGCCGAAGAGATCAACGTGGCGGCGCTGATCATCCAGAACGACTTCGGCAAGGCCTATGAGGTCGGCTTCCAGAACTACATCGCCACGGCGAAGACGAAGATCAACTTCAGCTTCGAGCGCGTCGATCCCACGGCGGCCACCGTCACCAATCAGATGACCACGCTGGCGGCCAAGAACCCCGATGTGTTCATCGCCATGATCGGCGGCACGCAGTGCACCCAGGCCATCATCGAGGCGGCCAACAACGGCCTCAAGACCTCGGCCAAGATGCTGTTCATGCCCTCGGTGTGCAAGGGCCTGAACTTCGTGAGCAAGGCCTCGGTGGGCGGCGACGGAGCGGCGGCCGACAGCTGGTGGGTCGTGGGCGGCGGCGTGAAGGACTTCAACGACCCCAAGTGGGCCGATGATCCGTGGGTGGGCTGGGCCCGTGACCTGCTGGAGAAGGCGGGCAAGCCGTCTGAGGGCTCGAGCCAGCTCGGCAACGGCTTCGGCTTCGGCTGGCCGATCGTGGAGTCGCTGAAAATAGCGGCTGAGCTGCCGGGCGGCGTGAGCCGGCCCAACCTGATGATCGCCTCCCGCATGCTGGACATGACGAACCCCAACCTGCTGGAGGGGATCAAGTACAACATGCGGGCCGGTGAGGATGCGTACCCCACCGAGGGCTCGGAGTTCGCCCAGTTCGACGCGGCGGCCCAGACCTGGAAGACCGATGAGTCGCTGGGGATCATCGAGCTGTCAGGCAAGTCCAAGCCCTGCGCCTGGGACGTGAACACCAGCAGCTGCAACTAAGCCGTTTGACGCCGGAACCGCGCCCGCCGGCGCCGGTTCCGGTGCCACACTAGGTATCGGCGGCGCCCTTTGCCTTCCGTTGGGGCGCCGCCGATCCGCGTCGACACAGCTACGCTGTCGGCCCGGAGGTGGGAGGACGCCAATGGCCACCAGGCGCAGATCAGCCACGCCCACCACCACCTCGGCCTTCGGCACCGGGGCCCGGGAGGGCCACGACGCCACCCCGTTCTACGATCGGTTCCGGCCCCCCGAGCTGTCCGACGACGACACGGTGGCGCCGCCCCGGCCGGTGGCCGAGCCCTTCGTGTGCGCCGACGCCCGGGACATGACGGCGGTGGCCGACAACTCGGTGGCGCTGGTGGTCACCTCACCCCCGTACTTCGCCGGCAAGCAGTACGAGCTGGAGCTGCAGCGCGAGGGTATCCCCGCCACCTACCTCGACTATCTGGCGATGCTCACCGACGTGTTCGCCGAGTGCGTCCGCACCCTGGAACCCGGGGGGCGGCTGGCGGTGAACGTGGCCAACCTGGGGCGCAAGCCGTACCGCAGCCTGTCGGCCGACGTGATCCGCATTCTGGAGCACGACCTGGGGCTGCTCCTGCGGGGCGAGCTGATCTGGCAGAAGGCGGAGGGGGCCACCGGCTCGTGCGCCTGGGGGTCGTTCCGATCGGCCGCCAACCCGGTGCTGCGTGACGTGAGCGAACGGGTGATCGTGGCCTCCAAGGGGCGTTTCGATCGGGCCCGCACCGCCCGCCAGCGTCAGGCCGAGGGTCTGCCCCACCGGAGCACCGTGCACACCGACGACTTCCTGGCCCTCACGCTCGACGTGTGGTCGATGCCGGCCGAGAGCGCCCGCCGGGTGGGCCACCCCGCCCCGTTCCCCGTCGAGCTGCCCGAGCAGCTGATCCGGCTCTACACCTACGCCGACGACCTGGTGCTCGACCCGTTCATGGGCAGCGGGTCCACCCTGGTGGCGGCGTCCCGCCTGGGCCGGCGCTATGTCGGATACGACCTCGACCCGGAGTACGTGGAATTGGCCCGCCGCCGGGTGGCCGACGAGGGCGATGCCCCGGCCTCCACCGCCGGGCCCGCTCCTGCAGGGCCCGAGGTCGGCCCGGCCGTCGATGCTGCCGATGGGGCCGCCGCCGCGCCGGGCGCCGACGGACCGACCGCCGCCCGGCTGGCCGAGGCCGTGCTGACGGGCGCCGGGTTCACCGTTGCCGAGCGGGACCGGCGGATCCGGGGCACCGGGGCCGTGGTGGACCTGGTGGTGCACGACACCGCCGGTGAGCCGTGGTGGGTGCTGGTGTGCGGGGCCCATACGGCCCACCGGCCGGGGATGGCCCGGCCCGAGGTGACCTGGAAGGCGTTGGGGCGGGCCGCCGCCCTGCGCCGCAGCCGGGGCCCCGTGCCGTTACTGCTCGTGACCCCCCAACCGCCCCGGCCCCGCAGCGAGGGCGACGCCGCCGTCCGGGCCGCCGGGACGGCTCTGGTGTCCGACGTGGTCGGCCTGCTCGACCACGGCGGGCGGGACCGGCTGTGCCGCTATGCCACGGGCGGTTACCGTGACCTACCCCAGCCCGGCTTCTGGACCGGGCGTGACCTCGATGGCGGTCGGGAAGGACACCCACGATGACCAACCGAATCGATCCCCCGTTCCGGGCCGACCACGTGGGGAGCCTGCTCCGGCCCTCGGCCGTGCACGAGGCCCGGGCCCGGGCCGCCGCTCGGGAGATCACGGCGGCCGAGCTGCGCTCGGTGGAAGACACCGCCATCACCGCCGCCGTAGCCCGCCTGGCCGACACCGGGATCCGGTCGCTGACCGACGGTGAGTTCCGCCGGGCCTTCTTTCACCTCGATTTCCTGGAGCAGCTGGAGGGCGTGGCCGTCACCGGCCGGATCGCCGCCAGCTCCAACTCGGAGGAGACGGTGCACATGAGCCCGCCCCGCCTGGCCGTGGTGGGCCCGATCCGCCACACCCACGACATCCAGGTCGACGACTTCCGCTACCTGTCCTCGGTGGTCGACGGCCTGGGCCGGCCGGGGGTGATGCCCAAGGTGTGCATCCCGTCGCCGGCCACCGTGCACTTCCGGGGCGGGCGGGCCGCCGTCGACATCCACGCCTATCCCGACATGGAGCAGTTCTTCGCCGACCTGGCCGCCTGTTACCAGGCCGAGATCGCCGCCCTCTACGCCGCCGGGTGCCGGTACCTCCAGCTCGACGACACCAACCTGGCCTACCTGTGCGACCCGGTGATGCGCCAGGGGGCGGTGGAGCGGGGCGACGACCCCGACGAGCTGCCCCGCTCCTACGCCGAGCTGATCAACGCCGCCCTGGCCGGCCGGCCCGACGACCTGACGGTGGGCATCCACCTGTGCCGGGGCAACTTCCGGTCCACCTGGTTCGCCTCGGGGGGCTACGAGCCGGTGGCCGAGGTGCTGTTCAACGAGTTGAACGTCGACGCCTACTTCCTCGAGTACGACGACGAGCGCTCGGGCGACTTCGCCCCGCTGCGGTTCGTGCCGGCGGGCAAGACCGTGGTGCTGGGCCTGATGACGTCGAAGCGGCCGGAGCTGGAGCCCTACGACGAGCTGGCCGCCCGGGTGGCCGAGGCCGCGGCCTACGTGCCGATGGGCCAGCTGTGCCTCAGCCCCCAGTGCGGCTTCGCCTCCACCGTCGAGGGCAACAACCTCACCGCCGACCAGCAGTGGGCCAAGCTCACCCACCTCGTCGATTGCGCCACCCGCCTCTGGCACCGGATCCGATCGCGGTATCTCGGTGCGTCACGCACCACCGGCGGTGCTCTGCGCACCGAGATCGGATCCCGGAGGCGGTGGCCAGGTAGAGCCCCATGAGCCAGGTGTCGCCTCGCACCGGATGATAGGGCTGGCGTAGCCTCGGGGTCGGGGACAACCAAGGGGGACGACCATGCCGGCGCTGGAGACCATGCGGGTGCTCGACTTCACCCAGTGGGAGGCGGGGCCCACCTGCGGCCAGTACCTGGCCTGGATGGGGGCCGACGTGGTGAAGCTGGAGTCGCCGTCGGGCGATCCCGGCCGCACCATCATGAGCACCGACGGCACCGACTCCCAGTACTTCTGCAACCACAACGGCAACAAGCGGGGCATCGTCCTCAACCTCAAGAGCCCCCAGGGCCTCGACCTGCTGCGCCGGCTCCTGCCCCGCTTCGACGTGCTGGTGGAGAACCAGGGCCCGGGCGTGCTGGAGCGGCTCGGTCTCAGCCCCGAGGTGCTGCACGAGATCAACCCCCGCCTCGTCATCGCCCGCATCAAAGGCTTCGGGCTGTCCGGCCCCTACGCCGACTACAAGAGCTTCGACCCGCTGGCCATGGCGGCGGCCGGCATCACGTCGATGACGGGAACGGCCGACAGCGGCCCTATCAGCCCCGGCGGCACGTTCGCCGACACCGGCACCGGCGTCCACACCGCCTTCGCCATCGTGTCGGCCTACGTGCAGCAGCAGCGCACCGGGGAGGGTCAGGTCATCGAGATGTCGATGCACGAGGTGATGACGATGTTCATCCGCACCATGGCCGCCTGGACCTGGGGTCCCGACGCCCCGCCGGTGGCGCAGCGCTCCGAGGGGGTGCTGCCCAGCGGCCGGTGGCGGTGCAAGGGCGAGGGGCCCAACGACTGCGTGCTCGTCACCGCCGCCAACGAGGGCATGTGGGCGGGGTTCTGCGCCGCCATCGGCCAGCCCGAGCTGGCCACCGACCCCCGCTTCGCCAAGCCCGGCCATCGGCTGCGCAACGCCGCCGAGCTGCGGGCGGCGGCCCAGCCGTGGTTCCTGGCGCGGACCAAGCGGGAGGCCATGACCGAGCTCGGCGAGGCCGGGGTGCCGGTGGCCGCCGTGCTCGACACGGCCGAGGTGTTCGCCGACCCCCACCTGCAGGCCCGGGGCTTCTTCACCACCGTGGCCCATCCGGAACGGGGAGACATGGTGATGATGCAGGCCCCGTTCCGGATGTCGGCCAACGATGTCCCCCTGGAGCCGGCCCCCCTCCTGGGCCAGCACACGAGGGAGGTCCTGGCCGGCGAGCTCGGCCTCACCGAGGCCGAGCTCGACGCCCTCATCGCCAGCGGCGCCGCCCAGGGCTGAGCCGCCGGTCTGGGGGCTCGCGCCCCCGGCAGCTGCGTTGCCTCCCCATCGCCATCGGGGCTCCAACCCCGTCGGCCGGTCGGCCCCGCGGCCGGTCGTCGGCGGCGACCTAGCGGGCCACCGCCGGGGCGGGGGAGGAGGCGGGGCTGCGCCCGCCCACCAGGGCCACCACACCCACGCCGGAGAAGAACACGCAGGTGAGCAGGAAGCCGCCGAAGTCGAGCACCGGTGAGATCGACTCGGATGTCCCGATGTAGGCGATCGACGACAGGCCGCCCAACGTGCTGACCAGGCCCACGATCCCGAGCCAGCGGGGGAGCACCCCGGTGCGCAGTGCCCGGACTCCGACGAGGGGGGCGTAGAGCGCCACCCCGACCGCCGGGCCGCTGAACGCCGTGAGGTTCCACAGGCGATAGGCGAGCAGGACCGACGAGTCGTCGAGGCCGCCGGTCTGGCGGGCCAGCATCCCCTGGAGCACGGCGCCCACCAGGGCGAGCACGACGATGATCGCACCGGCCAGCAGGGTCACCGCCGGCAGCGAAGTGCCGTCGGCCCGCTCGGCCTCGGCGGCCCGCAGCCGGCGATCGAGGTAGCCGAACAGCGGCACCAGAGCCAGCGAGGCCAGGACCATGAGCACGGCGCCCCAGCCCAGGCCGGTACGGCGCCCGTCGACGTAGGCCCGCACGGTGGCGGCGTCGGCGTCGATGTCGGGGAACGAACCGGTGGCGCCCGACGAGGCCAGGGCCAGCACGGTGAAAGCGATGCCGCCGCAGGCGGCCACCCGGTCCCAGGTGGACGACGGCCCGGTCATCGGCCCGCCCCCTGGGGGGAGCCGTCGAAGGCGACGTCGTCGGTCTCGAACGACAGGTAGGTGCTGTCGGGGCCGGGCTGCACCCCCGAGCGGGTGAAGGCCGGGAACAGGCGGTCGCTGGCGAAGCGGTCGCTCTGGGCCCGGCTGTCCCACACCTCCACGGTGTGCAGGGCGCCGTCGGCCTCACCGACGGCGAAGGCCAGGCGCCCGGGGACCGGCTCGCTGCCGATCTCGGCCGCGACGGCCCGGTACTGGTCCAGGTTGCCACCGGGGGTCCGGGTGACGATGACGTAGGGCATCAGTTCTCACTCCTCCTGTTCGGGTCGCCCCGCCCTCCCTCGGGGCGGGTTCGATGAGGAGCACCTTGCGACACCACGGCCGTCGGGCACATCCGCCGAACGGCGGGTCGATCCACGTATCCGTCGGCGCGTCGCCGGCGGGTGGTCGCCCGGCCACCCAGGCGGCGATCTGGCTGCGGCGGGAGAACCCGAGCTTGGTGAGGATGTGCTGCACATGGGTCTGGGCCGTCCGCTCCGACAGGAACAGCGCGTCGGCGATCTGGCGGTTGGTGAGCCCCTGGCCGACCAGGGCCGCCACCTCCTGCTCCCGGCGGCTGAGGGGCGACACCTCCTCAGTGGGGACGACCGCACTCGCCCCCGGCCGGGCCGACACCGCCAGCTGATCGGCCCGAGTCACCCACGGGGCCATGCCCAGTCGCTCGGCCTCGTTCCGGGCCTGGCCGGCCAGGCCCGCCGCCCGATCCCGGTCACCCGGGCCGTCCCGCCGGGCCAGCACCGCCGCCAGCTCGCACGCCGCCTCCACCCCGAATCCGGCGGCCCGGGCCTGCCCGCAGTAGGTGTAGGCCGTATCGAGATCGGTCACCGCTTCGTCGAGGCGGCCCAGGAAGGCCGAGACGGAACCCAGAGCCAGCTCCACCGGGCCCCCGTAGCTGGCGGTGCCGGCGCCGGCCACGGCGAAGCGGCCCCGCTCGGCCTCCAATCGCAGGCGCAGCGCCTCGGCCGTTCCGGTGAGGCCGAGGGCCACCGCCAGCTGGGCGCCCGTCACCCACGCCAGCACCCGGAAATAGGGTGGCGGCCGCCAGGTCTCCGGTGGCCCGGCACCGGCGAAGGCGGCCCGGGCGGCGTCGGGCTGGCCGTGGGCGACCAGCATCACGGCCGCTCCCAGGTGGCCGAAGATCGCCTCCCGGACCTCGCCCTGGTCCCGGGGCATCTCGCCCTGCAGGCCGGGGGCCGCGGCGCCGTCGACGGCGGCCGCCCCCACATGGCGCACGACAGCGCACAGGAACGACAGGTAGCTGCCGATGGCGGCCGGGTTGTCGGCCGCCCGAACGCCTTCGAAGGCCTGGCGGGCCAGGGCCAGACCTTCGTCGTAGCGCCCGTGGGCGGCGGCCAAGGCGGCCCGGGAGGCGGTGAGGTGCCAGCGCGGGAGCGGCCCGCCCACCCGGTCGACGCAGTCGGCCAGCTCGCTCAGCTCCACCCCCACGGCCGCCAGGTCACCGGCCTCCCAGCGGGTGTCGAGGCGCCAGCACCGACCCCACCGTTCCACGTCGGGCCGGCGCAGCAGCTGGCCGGCCGCCATCATCTGGTCGGCCAGTCCGGCCCGTTCCGGGCCGTGCTCGGGGCCACTGAGGGCGAGCTGGCGGGCCCGGAGCCCGGCCACCACGGCTTCGGCGTCGGCTGCGGCGTACGCCTGGCGGAGGGCCTCCCGGCTCGACCGTTCGGCCGCTTCCTCCTGGCCGCTGTAGAGCTCGGCTTCGGCCCGCCGGGCCTGGAGGCGGGCCGCCAGGGGCCCCGGCTCGCCGTCGAGGCGGGCCAGGGCCTCGTTGCACCACCGGATGAGCCGCAGGTCCCAGCGGCGGGAACCCACCGGCTCGGCTTCCAACACGGCCCGGGCCCCGAGGTCCGGCCGGCCGGTTCGGCTGGCCAGGTCCAGCGCCCGCTCCACCGCGGCGGCGCAGGCATCGAGCTTGTTCGAGCGCTGCCAGGCCGACGCCTCCTCGGCCGAGATGCCGCACCGGGTCTCGGCGTCCAGACCGGTACCCGGATCGAGGGCCCGGCGGAACCAGGCTGCGCTCTCCTCATAGGCCAGGGCCGCCTGGGCCTGACGGGCGGCCCGGAGGGCCCAGGTGGTGGCCGCCTCGGGATCGCCGGCCGGCCCCGCCTCCAGTAGGTGACGGGCCACGTCGGCCGCCCGCCCGCCGTCGACGACGGCCGCCCGGCTGTCGTCGGCTCCGACCGAGAGGGCGTCGGCCGCCCGCCGGTGCAGGGCGGCCCGCTCACCGGTCGCCAGCTGGGCCTCCACCGCGTCGCGCACCAGGGCGTGGCTGAAGCGCCAGGCCCCGCCGCCCTCCGGCCCCACGAGCAGCCCGGCCCGCCGGCCATCGTCCAGGGCCGGGTACAGGGCCACCAGCGGGTCACCGAGCACCGCCGCCACCGTGGCCGGATCGAACCCCTCGCCCAGCACCGCCGCCGCCCCCAACAGGCGGGCCGTCGGTTCCGCCAACCGGCCCAGGCGGGACCGCACCACCTCCACCACCGAGGCCGGCGTCCCCAGCCGGCCGGTGTCCCGGTAGGCCCGGGCCAGCTCCCGGACGAAGAACGGGTTCCCGGCGGTCACCCGTTGCACCTCGGCCCCCAGCTCGGACCTGACCCCTCGTTCGGCCGTCCCACCGCCGGCGGTCGGCCCCTCGGCGGTCGGGCTCTCGGCGATCAGGGCGAACAGTCGGGCCGTCTCGTCGGGGGCCAGCCCCTGGAGGTCGATCGACTCGGTGACCGGTTCGGCCACCAGGTCGGCCAGCACCCGCGGCCACGGACTCGTGGGGTCGAGCCCGGTGGGGCGATAGGTGGCCGCCACCAGCACCGAACCCAGACGGGGCTGGCGGACGAGGTAGCGCAGCAGGAGCAGCGACGGCTCGTCGGCCCAGTGGGCGTCCTCCACCACCAGCAGCAGGGGTCTGGTGGCGGCGGCGCCGGCGACGTGGGCCACGACGCCGTCGAACAGGGTCAGCCGGTCGGGCGCCGCCCCGGGATCGTCGACCGGGGGCCGCTCCGGCAGCAGCTGGCGCCACAGCCAGAACGGCGGCGAGCCGATGTCGTCGTGGGCCCGGGCCCAGCGCACGTCGAAGCCGCCGTCGCCGGCCCGCCGGCCCAACTCGTCCAACAGACGCGACTTGCCGATCCCGGCCTCGCCCCCGCACAGCACCAGGGCCGGACGGCCGGAGGCGGCGTCGGCCAGGGTGTGCTCCAACCGTGCCAGCTCCCGGCCCCGCCCCACGAGGCCCCCAGCTCCCGCTACCACGGCGCCAGTGTGGCACGCCTGGCCACCGCCTACAGGCACCGGCCGATCTCACGGGTGAGCAGCGGGCGCCGGCTTGACCGATACTGGACCGGTCCCGGCCCGTCGGGCGACCGCCCGTCCATCCGAAATCGAGGTACCCCATGACCGAGCAAGCCGACGTCGAGTTCTTCTGGGATCCGGTCTGCCCCTGGGCCTGGATCACCTCCCGTTGGGTGGCCGAGGTGGCGAAGCTCCGCTCGCTCGACGTGGACTGGCGCTTCATCAGCCTCCGCCTGCTGAACAAGGACAAGAACTACGAAACCGACTTCGGTGAGGGCTACATCGCCGGGCACGGCAGCGGCCTCAAGCTGTTGCGGGTGGCGGCGGCGGTGCGGGAGGCCGAGGGCCGGGGCCGGATGGGCGAGCTGTACACCACGTTCGGCGGCGACATCCACGTGCACCGCCGGCGCAAGGAGATGACCGACCACTGGGAGGCCGGCTTCCCCGACTACCTCGCCTCGGTGGGCCTGGCCGACTACGCCGCGGCGGCCAACGACGAGCGGTGGGATGCCGTGCTCCAGGCCGAGACCGACGACGCCCTCAGCCGGACCGGCAAGGACGTGGGCACCCCGATCATCAGCTTCAACCAGGGGGGTACGTCGTACTCCTTCTTCGGCCCCGTCATCAGCCGGGTGCCCCGGGGCGACGAGGCGTTGCGGCTGTGGGACGCGGTGTGGGAGATCGCCACCTTCCCCGGCCTGGCCGAGCTCAAGCGCTCGCTGCGGGAACCGCCCCAGCTGGCCGACAGCCTCGACTGAGGCCGTATGCCGGAGGTCACCGAGACCCAGCTGCCGGGCGTCGGGGTGCGCCACGATTTCGTCACCGCCGACGGTCAGCGGCTCGGGGTGATCGCCCATCGGGGCGGGCGCCGGGAGCTGCTGGTGTACGACACCGACGACCCCGACGCCTGCCGCACGGTGATGCAGCTCGACGTCGACGACGCCCGCACCCTGGCCGAGGTGCTCGGGGCGTCCCGTGTCAGCGAAACGGTGGCCGCCGTCCAGCAGCGCATCGAAGGTCTGGCGATCGACTGGATCACGGTGCGGGCCGGTTCCGGTTTCGTGGGGCGCACCATCGCCGACGGCGAGATCCGTACCCGGACCGGTGTGTCGATCGTGGCCGTGGTCCGGGGCACCGACACCACGCCGGCACCGGATCCCACGTTCGCCTTCGCCGCCGGTGACGTGGCGGTGGCGGTGGGTACACCGGCCGGGTTGGATGCCGTTCGGGCCATGCTCGGTTCGTGACCCCGCTGCTGGCGGCGGTCGGGTCCGAGACGGCCACCGCCTTCATCGAGATCGGCCTGCTGGCCCTCGTGCTGTCGGCGCTGGCCCGCCTGGCCTCGGCCCTCGGCATCACAGCCGTGCCGTTCTACCTGGTGGCGGGCCTGGCGCTGGGCGAAGGCGGGCTGGTCGATCTCAGCGTCTCGGAGGACTTCGTGGCCCTCGGCGCCGAGATCGGCGTGCTCCTCCTGCTGCTGACCCTGGGCCTCGAGTACACCGGGGCCGAGCTGCGCCAGGGCCTGCGCACGTCGTTCGTGCCCGGCATGGTCGACGGGTTGGCCAACGCCCTGCCCGGGGTGGCGGCCGGGCTGCTGCTCGGTTGGTCGGTGCCGGCGGCGGTGCTGCTGGGGGGCGTCACGTGGGTCAGCTCCTCGGGCGTGATCTCCAAGGTGCTGGCCGACCTCGACCGCCTCGGCTACCGGGAGACCCCGGTGATCCTGAACCTGCTGGTGATCGAGGATCTGGCCATGGCCGTGTACCTGCCGGTGGTGGCGGCCGTCGTGGTGGGGGCCGACACCCTGGCCACGGCGACCACCGTGGGAGTGGCACTGGTGACGGTGGGGGCCGTGCTGTGGGCGGCCAGCCGGTTCGGGTCGGCCGTCAGCACCCGTCTGTCCCGGGGGAGCAACGAGGCCCTGGTGCTCGCCGTGTTCGGCTTCACCCTGGTGGCCGGGGGCGTGGCCCAGCAGCTCCAGATCTCGGCCGCCATCGGGGCCTTCCTGGTGGGCCTCGCCCTGTCGGGCCCGGCCCAGGAGCGGGCCAGCACGCTGATCGAACCGCTCCGCGACCTGTTCGCCGCCATCTTCTTCCTGTTCTTCTCGTTCCAGATCGACCCCGGCGATCTGACCGGCGCCATCGTGCCGGCGCTGGGTTTGGCGGTGGTGACGGGGGCAACCAAGGTCGGCACGGGCTGGCTCGCCGCCGCCCGGGCCGGGATCGCCGCCCGGGGCCGGGTGCGGGCCGGCACCGCCCTGGTGGCCCGGGGCGAGTTCTCGGTCGTGATCGCCTCCCTGGGGGCCGGGCTGGTCGACGGCCCTGAGCTGGGCAGCACGGCGGCCGCCTACGTGCTGGTCACCGCCGTGGCCGGGCCCGTCGCCACCAAGAACGCCGACCGGCTCAGTGCCCTGACGGCGGCTCAGTGGTCGGCCAGGCCGTGGCGGAAAGCGTAGGCGGTGGCCGCGGCCCGGGTGGACACGCCGATCTTGGTGAAGATGTTGCTGAGGTGACGGGCGACGGTCTTCTGGCTCACCACCAGCCGGGCCGCCATCTCCTTGTTCGTCGCTCCCGTGGCCAGCAACCTGAGCACCTCGGCCTCGCGGGCGGTGAGCCGGGCGGAGCCCGACGGTCGGGTGGCATCGGCCGGGCGGCGGAGCTCGTCCACCCGGGCCAGGTCGGCTGCCGCCCCCAGCGAAGTGAAGAGCTCGATCGCCAGGTCGAGCGACCGGTTCCAGCTGTCGTCGTCGCCCAGGGCCAGGGAGGCCTGGGCCAGCAGCACGCGGTTGGCGGCGACCTCGTAGGGGGCAGCCAGGTCGTGCCACTGGCGCAGGGCCCGGGTGAGGGCGGTGCAGGCCGCCTCGGCCTCGCCCCGGGCCAGCTCCAGACGCCCTCGGGCCGTGCTGGCCGACGCCAGGAGCTTCGAGGTGTCGTAGCGGGCCGCCGTCTGCTCCAGCTCGGCCGTCCATCGTTCGGCCGACTCCAGGTCGCCGGCGGCCGCCGCGACCTCCACGGCGGCCGGTAGTAGGCGGGCCCGGGACAGGGGGGTGCTGTCGGCGCCCAGGGCCCGGGTGATGCGGCGCAGCCCGCCTCCCGGATCGCCCCGGGCCAGGAGCAGGAGCGCGAAGCCGGCCTCGGGGCCGGGTCCGCCGGCTCCTGATCGGTCGGCGGTGGCGAACGCCTCGGCCGCGCCGTCGAAGTCACCCCGCCGGGATCGCAGCTGGCCCAGGGCGGTCCAGGCGTAGGCGACGATCCAGCCCACCTCCCGGAGCTCCTCGCAGGCCTGCTCCGCCACCTGCTCGGCTTCGGCCCAGCGGCCGAAGTGGGCCAGCAGCTCGGCGTGGTGGACCCGGCACATGCCGGGGAACACGTTCACCCCCTCCAGCCGGGCCCAGGCGGCCGAGGACTGTTCCCACTCCGCCACCCGCTTCACGTCACCCAGGTCGTCGCAGGCGCTGATCATGCAGCAGTAGACCTTGCCGGTGGTGTAGGGGCTGAGGCCACCGTCGGATGCGGCCAGCATGGCCTCGTCCATCAGGGCCAACCCCTCCAAGGGGTGGCCGGCGCTGATCAGGACCCGCCCCAGCTCCTGGGTGACGTCGGCGGCCAGGTCGGCGTCACCGGCCCGCCGGGCGATGCCGGCCGCCTCCTCGAGCATGGCCCGGGCCTCGTCGAGCACGCCCCGGCGGCGGGCGACTTCGGCCCGGTGGAGCAGGAGGTAGCCGTGCTCGGGGCACTCCGGTTGATCGTGCAGCAGCCGGGCCGCCCGCCGCCGCCAGCTCTCGGCCACCGTGCTCCGGCCCTGGCGGCGGTGGTCCTCCGAGAGCAGGAGGGCCATCCGGGCCGCCCCGATCCTGTCGTCCGCCGCCTCGTGGGCGGCCAACGCCTCCCGCCGGATCGCCACCGACTCGGTCACCCGCCCCAGCCACCACGACGCCTCGGCCGCCAGCTCCAGCAGCGGGGCATCGAGCCCGGGCCGGGCGGCGTGGAGCACGGCGCGGACCTGCGCCCACTCTCGGCGGGCGACCAGTGCCGTCACCTGCTCGACCAGGGCCGGGGGTGCCATAGCGATGGCAGACGAGCCTAGTGCGCCGGCGCCCGTCCGGCCGGGCGTTCGCCACCGGGGCGCCCCGGCGGGGAGACCGTGGGTCGAATGACGCACGGGCGGCCGCGTCCCGGTTCCACCGTTTGCCCGATGCCCCGCGCCCGTGGTCCGGCGCACGATCGATCGAACCGATCCATCTGAACGGAGCTGATCATGTCGAACAAAGCAGTCGTGAGCCTGACCACCGGGCTGGAGGACCCCGAGCGGGTCACCGTCGCCCTCCTCGTGGCCGTGGCGGCGGCCGAGTCGGGCCGGCCGACGATGATGTTCCTGGCCAAGGAGGCGGTCCGGCTGGCCGTGGAGGGAGTGGCGGTGGGCACCGCCTGCGACGGCTGCCCGCCCCTGCCCGACCTGCTGGCCCGCTACGCCACGGCCGGAGGCCGGCTCCTGGTCTGCCCGCTCTGCCTGAACGCCAAGCAGCTCCAGGAAGCGGCCCTGGTGGGCGGGGCCACCGTGGGCGGCACCGTCCCGCTGTGGGAATGGATCGGTGACGAGGCGGCCACCACATTCAGCTACTGACCACCGCCCCGCCGCCCGGCGCTACTTGAACGGCCCACCGCCGTGGCCGCCAGCGGCTTGACCCGGCCCGGGTGGTGGGGCGAGCATCGCCCCATGCCCGACGCCTCCCCCTCCAACACCGGCCGCGACCAGGTGGACAGCACCCGGCTCCAGCGGATGGCCCGGGCCTACTGCGACTCGGCCCTGCTGTGGGCGGCCCTGGATCTGCGGGTGTTCACCGAGGTCAACGCCGGCGCCTCCGACGTCGCCGCCCTGGCCGCCGCCTGCGACATCACCGAGCTCAACGCCGATCGGCTGGTGAGCTGCCTGCTGGCCGTCGACCTGCTGCGCACACAGGACGGGCACCTGGTCAACGCCCCCGACGCCGACCGGTTCCTGGTGCGGGGGGCCGACCGGTACGCCGGGCCGTGGATGCAGTTCACCCGCCCCGACGTGCCGGGCTGGATGAACCTCACCGAGCTGCTCCGATCCCACGAGCCGCCCAAGCCGCTCGGCATGTACGCCGACCTCACGGTGGAGAAGGCCCGGACCTACCACCGGGCCACGTCGTCGATCGGGATGGGAGCGGGCCGACGGTTCTCCCGCACGGTCGACCTCAGCCGACGCACCCACCTCCTCGACCTGGGCGGAGGGTCGGGGGCGTACTCGATCCAGGCGGTCAAGGCCTTCCCCGGCCTGCGGGCCACGGTGTTCGACCTGCCGCCGGTGGTGGTGGTGACGGCCGAATACCTGGACCACCACGGCGTGAGCGACCGGGTGGGCACGATCGGGGGCGACTTCACCGCCGACGAGTTCCCACCCTGCGACGCCATCGTGATGGCCTCCAACCTCCCGATCTACGACGAGGCCGTCATCGGCGGGGTGGTGGCCAAGGCCTTCGCCGCCCTGGAGCCGGGAGGCGAGATGCACCTGGTGGGCGAGATGCTCGACGACGACGGCGTCGGCCCTCTCGACGCCGCCCTGTGGGGCATGCAGGAGATCCTCTACCACTCGGGGGGCAAGGCCCATCGCCGGGACCAGGTGCGGGGCTACTTCACCAACGCCGGCTTCACAGACGTGAGTGACGACGACTTCGTGCCCGACGTGCTGGTCCGGGTGTCGGGCCGCAAGCCGGCCTGAGCGAGGGGGCGGAGCGGTGGAACGCAGCGTCGAGCTGGACCTCGTCGAGCGGGTGCTGGCCCACACGGCGGCCGACACCCGGGAGCTGGCCGACACCATGACCCGGCGCCCGGTGTCCGACTACCTCGATCCCGGCCGGTTCGCCGCCGAGCGGGCGGCCCTGTTCGGCGACCATCCGGTGGCGGTGGGCCACGTGGCCCAGCTACCGGAGCCGGGCCGCTGGTTCACCCACGACCTCACGCCGGTCCCGCTGCTGGTCACCCGGGATCCCGAGGGACAGGTCCGGGCCTTCGCCAACGTCTGCCGGCACCGGGGGGCCCGGCTGTGCCACGGGAGCGACGGCCTGAGCCGGCGCCTCACCTGCCCGTTCCACGGCTGGAGCTACGACCTGGGTGGGAACCTGGTGGGGCTGCTCCACGCCGAAGGGTTCGAGGGGCTGGATCGCGCCACCCACGGCCTGGTGCCGGTGCCGGTGGCCGAGCGGCACGGGTTCATCTTCGTGCGGCCCCGCGTCGGCGGGGCGCCGATCGACCTCGACACCGTGCTGGTGGGGTTGGACGCCGACCTCGGGGTGCAGCGCCCGGAAGGGCACCTGCTGGCGCTCCGGCAGTGGGAGGTTTCCTGCAACTGGAAGGTGCTGCTCGACAACTTCCTCGAGATGTACCACGTGCCCGTGCTGCACAGCGGCAACATCGGCCCGATGTTCGAGCCCAACCGCAGCGTGTACGACGAGTTCGGGCCGAACGGCCGGCGGATCGACCCCCGCCGGTCGATCCGGCGCCTGGCCGGCCAGCCCCGGGAGCAGTGGCGACTGCGGGACCACGCCCTCGTCACCTACCACCTCTTCCCCAACGTGCAGACGTTCTGGACCCAGGACTACTTCTCCTGGCTGTCGGTGTGGCCGGTGGCGGTCGACCGCACCGTCTGCACCCAGCACATCGTGGCCGACTGGCAGCCCGACACCGACGAGCTCCGGCGCCACCTGCAGACCAACCTCGACCTCTTCGACCAGACCCTGGCCGAGGACTTCGCCACGTCGGCCGGTGTCCAGCAGGGCCTGGGCAGCGGCGCCCTCACCGAGGTGCTGTTCGCCCGCTACGAGCAGGGCGCGGCCCGGGTCCACACCGTCATCGACGCCGCGCTCGACCGCTGGCACCGGGGCGAACCGGTGGATGCCTGGGCCTGATCCCGTTCCCTGGCTGCCGTCAGTGATCCGGTGGGGCGGGCGGCGGCGAACCACGGTCGGGATCCCGCCCGAGGGGGGTGGGGACGAGACCGAGGAGTGCGGTGACATGGCTGACAACGTGAAGACGGCAGTGGTGATCTACGAGGCGTTCGGCCGGGGCGACGTCCCGGCCATCCTCGAGCAACTGGCCGACGACGTGGAATGGGAGCGCCCGGCGGCCCGCGACACCGGCCTGCCCTACCTGAAGCCACGGCGGGGTCGGGACGAGGCGGCCGCCTTCTTCGCCGACCTGATGGCCAACCTCGAGCTCACCCATTTCGAGCCCCTGGCCTTCTGCGACGGGGGCGACACGGTGGCCGTGCCGGTGGCCCACGCCGGGCGGATCGTGGGCGGCGGCGACATCCCGATGACCGACGAGGTCCACGTGTGGCGCTTCGGCCCCGACGGGAAGGTCGCCGGCTTCCAGCACGTGTTCGACTTCGCCGTCCACGAGCGGGCCATGGCGGCCCGGGCCGCCGGGCTCACCGGCGCCACCCTCCACGCCGTGGGCGACACGATCGAGGTCCGCCGCTCCGGTGGTGCCTTCGAGCTGTTCGAGCTGAGCGGGCCCGAGGGCTCCGGCCCGCCGCCGCACGCCCATCCCTGGGACGAGGCCTACATCGGCCGGACCGGCGCGGTGGAGGTCACGGTGGACGGCGTCGCCACCGTGGTCGGCCCGGGCCAGACGGCGGTCGCCCCGGCCGGTGCCCTCCACACCTACCGGATCCTCGACGGCGGGACCTCGTTCCACGTGGTCACCTCGGGGGCCCGGGCCTCGCTGTTCTTCGCCGACCTCGACGCCAACGCCGACCATGGTGCCCCCACCCCGGAGACGCTGCCCGCCATCGTGGAGGTCGCCCGCCGCCACGGCCTCTCATCGCCCCTGTTCACCTGATCCGTTCGTGGCCGTGCCGGAAGGACCTGGGCCGATGATGGTGGCCGCCGCTCCTGTTGCTCCCGTTGCTCCCGTCGTTGGCGGGCGCCATCGGCTATCGTCGCGGATTGTGTCCGATGGGGTCGGGGCATGGGAACAGGGGATGGTCGAGCGGATCATGGCCGGCGACAGCTCGGCCCTGACCGCGGTGTACGACCAGCTGAGCCCCGTCGTCCACGGGATCGCCGTACGGCTGGTGGGTATCGACCAGGCGGGCGACGTGTGCCAGGAGGTGTTCGTCGCCCTGTGGGACCATCCCGAGCGGTTCAACCCGGCGCGCGGGTCGCTACGGGCCTTCCTCGTGACCATGGCCCGCCGGCGCTGTTTCGACGTGCTCCGCCGCCAGGGCCGGCGGGTGGCCCGGGAGGAACGGGCCCAGCACGCACGGCCGGTGGTGGCGCCCGAGGTGGGGGAGTCGGCCCTGGCCATGATCGCCGGCGAGCGGGTGCGCCGGGCGCTGGAGACGCTGCCGGCCGAGCAGCGGCGGGCCATCGAGCTCGCCTACTTCGGGGGTCTGACGTACCGGGAGGTGGCGACGGCCACCGGGGCCAGCGAGGGGACGGCCAAGTCGAGGATCCGGCTGGGGTTGCGGCGCCTGGCCGAAGAGCTCCGCCGTCACGAGGAGGTGGGCCAGTGAGTACCGCAGGCGGGCACGGCGAAGACGAACGGATCGACGACCTGGCCGGCGAGCCGGGCGGGGCCGAGGTGTTGGCCGCATTGGCCGAGACGGTGGCGGTGACCCCGCCCCCGGCGTTGCGCCACCGGCTGGTGGCCGAGGTCGCCCGGCGGCCTCGGGTGGGGGTCGAGCCGGCGTCGGCCCCCGATCTCTACCGGTCCCGGGTGGCGGTGCTGCACCGGCTCCTGGGCGAGCTGGCCGACGACGACTGGTCGGCCGTGGTGGCCCCGTACGGGTGGACGGTCCACCGGCTGGTGGCCCACCTCGTGATGATCGAGGAGTACACGGCCCGCCAGCTCGGCCTCACCGGCGAGGCACCGCTGCCGCCGGGTGAGGCCTCCACCGGCGACCACCTGGGCCTGGGGGCGGGCCAGGCCGACGAGCTGGTGGCCTCTCCGCCGGCGAGCTCGGTGGAACGATGGTGGGCGGCCGCCACCCGGATCGCCGCTCACGTGGGGTCGGCCGGCTTCGACCCGTCGGCCCCGGTGCCGCTCCACCAGTGGCCGTTCGACGCCGCCACGGCGCTGGTGGCCCGCTCGTTCGAGCTGTGGACCCACGGCGACGACGTTCGGCGGGCCACCGGCCGGCCCCTGGAGGAGGTGCCGGCGGGGGAACTGCGCACGATGTCGTCCACGTCGGTGCAGGGTCTGCCCCTGCTGCTCGCTCTGCAGCCGCCGCCCCCTGACGCACGCCCCCCGGTGGTGCTGACCCCCACCCGGGTGGTGCTGACCGGCCCCGGGGGCGGCACGTTCGAGCTGGGCGGGCCCGGCCCGCAGGCCAACCTCCTGGTGGCGGACGTGGTCGACTACTGCCGGGTGGTGTCGCGCCGGCTAGACCCCGAGACGCTGGCCGCCACCAGGGAGGGTGACGAGCGGTTGCTGTCGTCCCTCCTGGTGGCCTCGCAGGCCATCGCCATGTGACATCCTCCGGTCTGTGCCCATCGTTTCTTGACCGAGTCCAAAAATCGATGCAGACTGCCATTCGTGTCAGTCGACCCAGCACAGGTGCTCCGTAGTCACGGGTTCCAGGTGACCGCCCAACGTCTCGCCGTTCTCCGCGCCGTCGCGTCGCATCCCCACAGCGCGCCCAACGACGTGATCGAGATCGTGCGGGGCGAGATCGGGGCGATCTCCCGGCAGTCGGTGTACGACACGCTCACCGCGCTGGCCGAGCACGGCGTCATCCGCCGGATACAGCCCGCCGGGTCGCCTACGCGGTACGAGGACCGCGTCGGCGACAACCACCATCATCTGGTGTGCCGGAGCTGTGACCGGATGGTCGACGTCGACTGCGCCGTCGACTACACGCCCTGCCTCACGCCCTCCGAAGCCTCGGGATTCCAGGTGGACGAGGCCGAGGTCATCTATTGGGGGCTTTGCCCTGAGTGCCAAACACGAGACCGTCAAGCATTGTTTCAGGAGATCCGATGACCGCTCGCCCAACCCAGACTCCCGAATGGGGTGCCCTCACCTCCAGTGAGGCCCAGTCCAACGAGAAGTGGTGGCCCAACCAGCTCAACCTGAGGATCCTCCACCAGCGGCATCCCGCCTCCAACCCCCTGGGTGACTTCGACTACGCCGAGGCCGTCTCGGCCATCGACTTCGATGGGCTGACCCGCGACGTCGATGCCCTCATGACCGACTCGAAGGAGTGGTGGCCGGCCGACTGGGGCCATTACGGCGGGCTCTTCATCCGCCTGAGCTGGCACGCCGCCGGCACCTACCGGGTGCACGACGGCCGGGGCGGGGCCGGCACCGGCGCCCAGCGGTTCGCCCCCCTCAACTCCTGGCCCGACAACGGCAACCTCGACAAGGCCCGCCGTCTGCTGCTCCCGATCAAGCAGAAGTACGGCAAGGCCATCTCCTGGGCCGATCTGCTCGTGTTCGCCGGCAACCGGGCGCTGGAAACGATGGGCTTCACGACCTTCGGCTTCGCCTTCGGCCGGCCCGACATCTGGGCCGCCGAGGACGACGTCTACTGGGGGCCGGAGAACGAGTGGCTGGGCGACCAGCGCTACTCGGGCGACCGGGAGCTGGCCAACCCCCTGGCCGCGGTCCAGATGGGCCTGATCTACGTCAACCCGGAGGGTCCCAACGGGGTGCCCGACGCCCTGGCCTCGGGCCGTGACATCCGCGAGACGTTCAGCCGGATGGCCATGAACGACGAGGAGACGGTGGCCCTGGTGGTGGGCGGCCACACCTTCGGCAAGATGCACGGCAACGGCCCGGCCGAGGCCGTGGGGGCCGAGCCCGAGGGCGGCGGCCTGGCCGACCAGGGCTTCGGCTGGCTCAACGCCAACGCCTCGGGCAAGGGGGCCGACACGGTCACCTCCGGCCTCGAAGGGGCGTGGACCCCCACCCCCACCCAGTGGGACAACCTGTACCTCGAGACCCTGTTCTCGCACGAATGGGAGCTGGTCAAGTCGCCGGCGGGGGCCAACCAGTGGCAGCCCCGGGAGGTCAAGGACGGCTTCTGGGTGCCCGACGCCCACATCGAGGGCAAGCAGGCCCCGCCCACCATGTCCACCGCCGACATGGCCATGCTGATCGACCCGCTCTACCTGGAGATCGCCAAGCGCTTCCGGGAGAACCCCGACCAGCTGGCCGACGCCTTCGCCCGGGCCTGGTTCAAACTCCTGCACCGCGACATGGGGCCCGCCATCCGCTACGTCGGCCCCCAGGCCCCGGCCGAAGAGCTGGTGTGGCAGGACAACGTGCCGGCACCGCAGGGCGCGGTGATCAGCGCCACGGACATCGCCGAGCTGAAGGGCGCCATCCTCACCTCCGGCCTCACCACCGATCAGCTGGTCAAGACGGCGTGGGCCTCGGCCTCCACCTTCCGCTCCACCGACTTCCGGGGCGGGGCCAACGGGGCCCGGATCCGTCTGGAGCCCCAGGCCAGTTGGGACGTCAACGTCCAGTCCGGCGTGGGATCGGTGATCGCCGAGCTGGGTGAGATCCAGAGCACGTTCAACGCCAAGGGCGGCGCCGCCGTGTCCCTGGCCGACCTGATCGTGCTGGGTGGCACGGCGGCGGTGGAGGCGGCGGCGCAGGCCGCCGGCTACAGCGTCAACGTGCCGTTCACTCCCGGTCGCACCGACGCCAGCCAGGACTCGACCGACGTGGAGGCCATGGGCTACCTGGAGCCGCTGGCCGACGGGTTCCGTAACTACGTGGCCAAGCAGGGTTCGGTGCCCACCGAGCACCTGCTGATCGACAAGGCGTTCCTGCTCAACCTGTCGGCCCCCGAGATGACCGCCCTGGTGGGCGGCCTGCGGGTGCTGGGGGCCAACGTCGGCTCCGAGGGCCACGGGGTGCTCACCAGCCGGCCCGGCCAGCTGACCACCGACTTCTTCACCAACCTGCTCGACATGGGCGTGGCCTGGAGCGCGGTGGGTGAGGCCGAGGACACCTTCGAGGGCCGCGACCGGGCCACCGGCGAGGTCCGCTGGACCGGAACCCGGGTCGATCTCGTGTTCGGCTCCAACAGCCAGCTGCGGGCCATCGCCGAGGAATACAGCGCCGCCGGTGGCGACCAGCTGTTCCTCGACGCCTTCGTGGCCGGCTGGGTGAAGGTCATGAACAACGACCGGTTCGACCTGGACTGATCCCGAGCCGGGTCGCCGCAGGCGAACTCACGCAACCCTGCGGGTTGCCGCCACCCGCAGGGTTGCCGTCCCAACGCTGACCACCCGAAGCAGGACTGGAGGAAATGCCAGGACTGTCGGCTGGAGGTCATCGGCGTCGCCCAATCCTGAGCCGCCGGCCGATTCTCACTGTCCCAGGGCCGACTGCAGATCGCGGACGTGCTCCTGGGTCTCGGTGAGGAGCGGCCGGAGCGCCTCGGCCACATCGGGTAGGCCCATATCGGTCACCTGCTGCACCCGCTCGCGGTAGCGCTCCAGCTGGTCGGTCTCCAGGTCGAGGTCGGCCTGGAGCGCCTCGCGGGAGGTGGCGGTGACATCGCACGGGGCGACGGTGGTGGTCGGCACGCCGCCGAGGAACCCCACCTGCTCGGCCAGCACCACGGCGTGGTGCAGCTCCTGGCTGAGGTGCACCTTGAGTTCGTCCACGGTGCTGGTGTACTCCGGGCCGGTGATCGTGGCGACGTGCTGCACGTACTGCACTATCGACTTGAACTCGAGCTCCAGGTCGCCATTCAGGTCCTCGACCAGTTGCCCGGTGTCGGTGGTGTTGCCGGCCGTCGTGGCCTCGGTGTTGCTCTGGGTCATTGGGGTCCGCTGCCCCGACGCACCGTTGACGAAACGACTGTCATCCCCGACCGGCGGTCACGCCGGCGGAAGTGGCGGGCATCTCCCGGTCACTGCACGAGGCCGAGATCGGTCTCGCTGTGGGGCTCGGGCCGGCGGTGGCGGGAGCCCAGATCGAGCCGGGACAGCTCCCGCAGCTCGGGCCGCCCCTCGCCGTCGGGCGTGAAGTTCGCCACCACCAGTTCGATGTGGTCGCCGTCGTAGCGGAGCTCGCTGATGTTGTTGGCGAAGAACGGCCCGGCCACCGTGTCGATCGCGGGCCGGTTGTCACGCCGACGGGCGGCCCGCCGCAACAGCGCTCCGATGGCCCGCCCTGGCCGGGACAGAGCCAGCTGCATCACCTTGCGCTCGTGGGGATCGAGCGCGTTGCGGATGGGTGAGCTCACGACCTGCCACACCGGGGGCGCATCTCCGGCCGCCGGCAGCACCCGGGCGGCGTAGCTGAAGTGGATGTCGCCCGACACCACCACCACCGATCGCGGCCCGTCCTCGTCGGCTTGGAGGTCGGCCACCAACTGGGCGAACGCGGTGTACGACGCCCCGAACGCCGACCAGTCCTCCAGGTCGAGGGACCGCCGCACCCGTTCCCCGACCCGGGCCGCCCGCCGGCCCCACACTCCGTCGCACACGGCCTCGCTCCACACCTGCAGGTCGTGCACGCCGTCGGCCACGAACACCGGCAGGGGAGTGGCCAGCACCAGATGGCCCGACGTCTCCCGGGCCCGTCCGGCCAGCCAGGCCCACTCGTCGTCGTCCACCATCAACCGCCGCTTCGGCTCCAGCACCCGGGAGTTCCGGCAGTCGACCATCACCACGGTCACGTCGCCCACCTTCCGCACCGTGCTGAACCGGTAGCCACCGGGCAGCGGGGTGCTGCTCTCCGACTCGAAGGCCCAACGTCGGAGCAGCTCGGTGCCGTCACGCTCGGCCAGCAGCGCTTCGAGCAGGCCCTCGGCCCGGACCTGGGCCGGCGACAGGTTCCCCAGGTGCTGGTAGATCCAGTACGAGACGAGCCCGCCGATCACGTGCTCGGTCCACCACGGCTCCTGCCGCACGTCGTCCACCCACGCCGCCGAGATGTTCCAGTCGTCGATCATGTCGTGGTCGTCGAACAGCATCATGCTCGGCACGGTCGACAGCAGCCACCGCTCAACCGGCTGGGACCACGACTCGTGGTACAGCCAGCAGTATTCCTCGAAGCCGGCCACGATGGCGGGCGGCAGATCCGACCCGTCGCCCCGCACGGCGGCGATCCGGTCCCGGGTGCCGGGCGAGCTGTCGTCGGCGTAGATCTGGTCGCCCACGAACAGCAGCAGATCGGGCCAGTCCTCCACCGGCCGGGTCTGGATCAGCAGCGCCTCGGCCCACAGCGAGTCGATGCCGCGGCCCTCGTGGTCGAACAGCCGCTCCAGGCTGAACGGCGGCTCGTGGGGCGCCGCCGCCCGGCACGATCCGGCCAGCACCATCACCCGCTGGCCCGGCACCGGCGTACGGATGACGCTGGGGGGCTGGCCCAGCGTCGGGTCGGGCCACACGACCCTCCCGTCGAGGGCCACCGAGTACTCGACACAGTCGCCCGGTGTGAGTCCCTCCACCAGCACCAGGGCGTAGTGGCGGCCGCCGACGCTGAACGTGGTTGTCCGGCGACCGAGCACCTCCACCGTGGCCGGTCGGTCGGTCTCCATCCAGATCGTGGCCGACGTGTCGTCGGCGTAGCGCAGCATCGGCCCCAGCAGCAGCACCGGCGCGGTCCCATCCATCGACCGAGCATAAGTTGTCTCGCCCGGTGCATGCGCCGTGCGGCGCAGGGAAGCATCACCAGGTTTCGTGGTCGGCGGGGCGGGGAAGTGCGGGAACACGCTCGCCGGCCGTTCCGTCATAACGACAGGCCGACGGTTACGGGTGCGACACGTCGCACGAGGAGGGATCACATGGGCGTAACCACCGCCAGTGGAATCGGTCGCGGGGCGAAGCCTGCCGCCAGGCAGGCGGCGAGCCGTTTCCGCCGTTTCGGACACATCGGCTGGATGGCCAAGGGCCTGGTGTACGCCCTCGTGGGCGTGCTGTTCATCCAGGTCGCGCTGGAACACGGCTCCGGCGGGGAGGCGGAAGCCAACCAGGCGGGAGCGGTGGAGACCGTGGCCGCCACCCAGTACGGTGCCGTGCTGCTCGCCGTGCTGGCCGCCGGCATCGTGCTGTACGTGGCCTGGCGGGCGTTCACCGTGGTGCTCCCCGGTGACTGGACGGGCAAGGCCCTGCTCAAGCGGATCGGCTACGCCGTGTCGGCCCTCGTCTACCTGTCGTTGCTGGCCAGCACGGTAGATGTCCTGGCCAACCGCAACCAGGATCCGGGGGCGTCCGAGGACCGCCGGCTGGAACGCCTGGTGACCGACGTGCTCGACCTCCCGGTGGGGCGGGTGCTGATCATCGTCGCCGGGCTGGCGTTCATGGGTGTGGGCGCCGCCTTCATCCACACCGGCGTCACCGGCGGCTACCGGGACTCGATGAGCGCCGGCGACCACGGCATCGAGGGCATGGCGATCGACCGTCTGGGGATGATCGGTTGGGTGGCCCGGGGGATCGCCTTCTTCCCCGTCGGCTTCTTCCTGATCCGGGCGGCCTGGACCTACAACCCCGACGAGGCGGCCGGCTTCGACGACTCGGTTCGGGAGATCGCCACCCATCCCGCCGGGGCCGTGGCCGCCGGCCTCATGGGCCTCGGGTTCATCGCCTACGGCCTGTTCGCCGCCCTCTCGGCCCGCTACCAGCGACTGGAAGGACCCCGGAACCATGGCTGACCTCGGCCTCACCCCCGCCGCATCCCGCCTGTCGTCACGACGCGGCAGCGCCGACCGGCGCGACCGCACCGGCGGCCATGCCTCGGGCTTCCCGCTGAGCTGGCGGGACCTGGGCGTGGCGATCCTCTACCTGATCGCCGTGATCGCCGCCGGCTCCCTGGCCGGCAAGGCCCTGGTCGACTGGGCCGCCCCCAACGCCGTCACCGACTACGACCTCCGCCTGGCCCAGGATCTGGTGGCCGACCGCACCAGCCAACTCAACGACGCGGCCATGGTCGGCTCGCTGCTGTCGAGCACGGTGGTGAAGATCGTCGTCACCCTGATCATCGCCGCCATCATGGGCCTGGTGTGGCGCCGGTGGCACGAGCCGGTGTTCGTGATCGGCACCCTGCTGTTCGAGGCGGGGGCCTTCGTGGCGATCACCCACATCGTCGAGCGGTCCCGCCCGCCGGTGGAGCAACTCGAAGGGTCGTCCATCGGCTCCAGCTTCCCCTCCGGTCACGTGGCGGCGGCCACGGTGTACGCCGTGGTGGCCATGGTGATCTTCTGGCACTACCGCGCCACGGTGATCCGGCTACTGGCCGCCGCCGTGGCCGTGGCCCTGCCCCTCATCGTGGCCGCCGCCCGGGTCTACCAGGGGATGCACCACCTGAGCGACGTGGTGGCCGGCATCGTGCTGGGCATCGTGTCGATCGTCATCTGCTATTCCATCCTCGGCCCTCCCCACGACGCCCACCCGTACCGGCTGGGCCGGGAACGGCTCGGCCAGTACGGTCGGCGTCGACCCGACGACCGGTTTCCACCCGACGACCGCATCGTCGACGCCACCGGGCGGGAGGCGGCACGATGACCGGAACCGTCGCCATCTGGAACCCGGCCAGCGGAGGAGCGGCCGACGAGGCCGACCTCCGGGCCGCACTGGGAGACGGGATCGACCTGCGGGAGACCACCGAGGACGACCCGGGCGGCGGCCAGACCGAGCAGGCCGTGGCCGAGGGGGCCGACCTGGTGGTGGCGTGCGGCGGTGACGGCACGGTGCGGGCCTGCCTCGCCGCCCTGGCCGACACCGACACGGCGCTGGCCATCGTGCCCCTCGGCACCGGCAACCTGCTGGCGTCCAACCTCGGCATCGCCACCGGCCTCGACGCCGCCGACGACGCCGGCCGGGGCACGCCCCACCGGATCGACATCGGCCGGATCAACGGAGAGGCCTTCGCCGTGATGGCCGGCACCGGGTTCGACGCCGCCATGATCGACGGCGCCCCAGCCGGGCTCAAAGCCCGCATCGGCACCCTGGCCTACGTGGTGTCGTGCCTGCGCAACCTCCACTGCCGCCTGGTCACCACCACGGTGGAGGTCGACGGCCGGCCGTGGCTCAACTCCCGGACCTCCATGGTGCTGGTGGGCAACTTCGGCACCGTGAGCGGCGGGCTGGCCGTGTTCCCCGACGCCGAGCCCGACGACGGCCTGCTCGATGTGGCCGTCTCCGCCGCCTCCACCCCCCGCCAGTGGCTGGCCTGGACCTGGCGGCTCCTGCGCCACCGGCCCGAGCCACACCACCTGGTGCAGCGCACCCGGGGCCGCCACATCGTGGTGACCCAGCACCGGGCCCGCCCCTACGAGCTCGACGGCGAAGTTCGGCCCGCCAGCCGCCGCCTCGAGATCGAGGTGTCCCCGGGTGCGCTCCTCCTCAACCAGAAGAACAGCAATCAGAAGGGCGACGATCAGGAAGGTGACCCCCCGGCATGAGCGAGCTCGACGACCTGCACAACCTGCTCCGCGCCCGGCCCGCCGCCGGCGCCGTGAACCTGGCCGGCTACGACCCGACCGATACCTCGGCCCAGCCATCGCGCCGGGCGGCCGAAGCCGAGCTGGCCCGGCTCCGGACCGACCTGTTCGACCTCCACGGCCGTCTGATCGCCGAATGCTCCCGCTCGGTGCTGCTCGTGCTCCAGGGGCTCGACTGCTCGGGCAAGGACGGCACGATCAAGCACGTGGTGATCGGCTGCAACCCGGCCGGGGTGAAGGTGGCCTCGTTCGTGGAGCCCACCAAGGAGGAGCAGGACCACGAGTTCCTGTGGCGATACCGCCAGTGCCTGCCGCCTCCCGGCCATCTCGGCGTGTTCAACCGGTCGTACTACGAGGACGCCATCGTCCCCCTGGCCTGCGCCACCGAGACGGCCGAGGTGGTGGACGACCGGATCGAGCGGATCAACGAGCTCGAGACCGAGCTCCACGACAGCGGTACGGTGGTGGTGAAGTGCTTCCTCCACCTGTCCTACGACGAGCAGCGTCGGCGGTTCCTGCGCCGCTTGCGGCGGGACGACAAGCGGTGGAAGTTCAGCGAGTCCGACCTCGAGACCCGTCGCCGGTGGAACGAGTTCCAGGCCGCATACGGCTCGGTGCTGGCCCGCACCAGCCCCGACCACGCCCCCTGGCTGGTCATCCCGGCCGACAACAAGTGGTACCGCAACTGGCTGGTGGCCCGGGTGCTGCGGGCCACGCTGACCGACATGAACCTGGATTACCCCCGGATCGACCTCGACCTCGACCGCCTCGAGCTCCTGCTCCGGGCCCCCAACTGACGGCCGGCGCCTGGTGACCGACGCTCCGGTACCGGCACGCGTCCGGAACCGCCGCTCCCGCTGGATGCGGCGGGGGGCGGCCGCGCTGGCGCTGGTGGCGGTGGGGATCAGCTACGTGGGGTCGACCTGGATCCTGCTCGACTACAAGCCGGGCGGCGCTGTGTTCGACACCCAGGTGCGCCCGGCGGTGACCGGCGTGTTCGTGGTGGCCCTGGTGATCGCCGTGTTCAAGGAGCACCTGGGCGGAGGGCTGGCCGTGTTCGCCGCCGCCGCCCTGGCGGTGTTCGCCGGCCGCCAGCTGGTGGCCACCCAGGCCGCGGTGGTGGTGGCCCTGTTCCTGGTGCCGGCGGTGCTGTGGATCGCGGCCGAGGTGGAGGCGGTGCGGGGCCGGACCCTGCTGACCCTGGGCGCCATCGCCGTGGCCGGCCTGGCCGGCTACGGGGCCGGCATGTGGCTCTACGACTACGGCTACGGGCCCAAGCACCCCGAGTCGACACGGGCCCCGCTGCCCGACTCCGAGATCGACTGGGTGTGGTCGGGCGGGGTGACCACCGACCACGCCGAGGTGCGGGCCAAACCGTCGGCGGGCTGGACCCGGGCCCGCTTGGCGGTGGCCACCGACGCCGACCTGACCGAGCCCCGCTGGATCGACGCCGCCGACGGTGCCGGCCCCGTGGTGGGCTTCCAGCTCACGGGCCTCGCCCCCGACACCGAGTACCACTACGCGGTGGAGATCGACGGCCGGCTCGACCGGGTGCGTGAAGGGAAGCTGCGGACGTTCCCCGCCGGGCCGGCCAGCTTCACCGTGGCCGTGGGCGGGTGCGCCCGGGTGGGGTCCAACGGTCAGGTGTTCGAGGCCATCCGGGAAGCGAACCCGCTGCTCTACCTGATCCTGGGCGACCTCCACTACGGCGACAACGGGCGCAACGACGTCACCCGCTACCGCCAGGTGATGGACCTCACGCTGAGCCGGCCGGCTCAGGCCGCCCTCTACCAGTCGGCCCCCGTTGCCTACATGTGGGACGACCACGACTACGGCGGCAACGACGTCGACTCGTCCTACGTCGGCCGCCGGGCGGCGATGGCGGCCTACCGGGAGTATTCGCCCGACTACGGCCTGGCCGGCGACGAGAGCGCCATCTATCAGGCCTTCACCATCGGCCGGGTGCGGTTCATCGTCACCGACGGCCGCTCGGCCCGGGACCTCGACAACGGGGACCCGGCACCGCACGACACCATGCTGGGAGCCGAGCAGAAGGCCTGGCTACTGCAGGAGCTGCTGGCGGCCCGGGATTCGGCCGCTCTCGTCGTGTGGGCCAACCCCGATCCGTGGATCGCCGCCGCCGAACCGGGAGCCGACACCTGGGGCGGCTACGCCGACGAGCGGGCCGAGATAGCGAACTTCATCGCCGACAACCGGATCGACAACCTGGTCATGGTCAGCGGCGACGCCCACATGGTGGCCATCGACGACGGCACCAACACCAACTACTCGGCCGGCGGGGGAGCGGGGTTTCCGCTGCTCCACGTGGCCGCGCTGGACCGGCGGGGCAACTACAAGGGCGGCCCGTACAGCGAGGGGGCAATCCCCGGCGCCGGGCATTTCGGCCTCATCGACGTCCACGACGACGGCACCACGATCAGCGTCGACCTCCGGGCCATGAACTACAAGGGCGAGGAGCTGATGAGCCTCACGTGGACGCCACCTCCGGCGCCCGACGGTCGAGGGCCGTGACGGGAGCCGCCCCTACCCGCCCTCATCCCGGCGACGCCCGACGGTTGACGCCGGGGATCTAGCTCCGCTCGTCGAGCACCACCCGCACACCGAGCAGGCGGATCGGGCGGCCGGTCTCGAATCGGGCCAGAACCTCCAGCGCCTTGGTCACCACTGCCTCGGCGTCGGAGGTGGGCGACGGGAGCTTGCCGCTCCGGGTGCGGGTGAAGAAGGTGGCGGTCCGGACCTTCACCGCCACGTGGGTGACCGGGCGGCCGAGCGGAGCCACCGACGCCGTCACATCCCGGGCCAGGGCCGCCACCTGGTCTGCCACCTCTGCCGGGTCGGTGAGATCGCGCTCGAACGTGATCTCGCGGCTGCGGCCCCGGGGGACGCGAGGCTCGGCTGAGACCGGGGTGTCGTGGCCGCCCAGACCCAGCACCCGCAGGTTGGGGCCGATCACCGGGCCGACGTGGCGGGCCAGCTCCTCGTGATCGGACCGGGCCAGATCGGCCACGGTCACGATGCCGAGGGCGCCCAACCGCTGGGCCGTGCGGGCGCCGATCCCCGGAATCGCCGTCACCGGCCGATCGCCCATCGTGGGCAGCCAGGTGCGGCGGGTGAGCCGGGCGACGCCGCCTGGTTTGGCGAAGCCGGTGGCCGTCTTGGCCTGGAGCTTGGTCTCGCCGATCCCCACGGCGCACCACAGCCTGGTGGCCCGATGGACGGTGTCCTGCAGGTGACGGGCGAAGGCCTCGGGGTCGGTCGTCGTCACGCCCACGCAGGCTTCGTCCCAGCCCCACACCTCCACCACCACGTCGTCGAGCGAGCGGAGCGCCGCCATCACCTCGGCCGACGCCGCCTCGTAGGCCGGGTTGTCGGCCGCCAGGAACACGGCGTCGGGGCAGCGTCGGGCGGCGGTGCCCAGCGGCATGCCCGAGCGCACCCCGAAGGCCCGCGCTTCGTAGGAGGCGGTGGCCACCACCTGGCGGGGGCGGGTGGGATCGCCGTCGCCGCCCACCACAACCGGCCGCCCGGCCAGCTCGGGACGGCGCCGGACCTCGACCGCGGCCAGGAACTGGTCGAGGTCCACGTGCAGGATCCAGGAGCGCTCGTCCGGGTCGGCCGCCATCGGCTCGGGGTCGTCTCGGCCCGGCCCGGCTCAGGGGCCGGCCAGGAAGGCGTCGATCGTCATGGCGGGCACGATGCCGTCGGCCGCCCGGCGCAACTCGGCGTCCCCCGCCACCAGCGCCACCCCCTGGAGGCGGGTGAGGGCCAGGTACTCGGCGCCGTAGGTGTCGGGCCGTCCCTGGGTGGTGGCGATCTTCCACGCCGTTCGCCGCAGCACGGAGTCGCCGAGGAGGCGGCGGGGCAACCGGCAGGCTGCCTCGGCCAGGTCGAGCGCCTCGTCGGGCGGGATGCGGCCGGCCACGGCCTCGCCGTGGAGGAGTGCCAACACCTGCGATCGCAGCAGCGTCGGGGCGATCAGCTCCCGCTCGTCGTCGGGGGCGAACCGGCGGCGGGCCAGCTCGATGGCGGCCGGAGCATCGACGACGTACACAGCCATGGCGACCGCCTTTCGAGCAGGGCGATCCGGTGCCCCCAGCCGTCGGGGGCGACGGGTCCGGCAACGAGATCAGGGTTTCGGGATTCGAGAGTAACGGCTCGGCGGGCGGTGCGAGCCGGTTGGGACCAGATGGCTTCGGGTAGCTGGCCTCCATGTCGCCCACCGGCAACGAGACCGCACGAGCCGTGCTGATGGGCGTCGGCACCCTGGTGGTCGGGATCTCGGCCAGCATGGCCGTCTTCGCCCTCCTCGATGTCAACTGGATCTTCCTCGCCGGACCGGTGATCGGCGTCGCCCTGGCCGCCTACGCCGCCTACCGCACGGCCCGGGACGTCCCACCGGGCTAGGACGACGCGGGGCCGGGGGATCTTCATCATCCATCGGCCCGCCGATACCCCGAGTGCCGGCCGGTAAATCGCCCGGCCCCTCGATGGCTTTGCCGCGGCGTTAGCGCTTCAATTGAGAAGAACGGACTTGTAGTCAATACGTGGCTGTTCTATGGTCGATGGCATGAGCCCGGCTCACACGGATTCCGCCAACCCCCGTCGGAGGTACCGGTCGCCCCTGCGGGCCCAGCGGGCGGAGGAGACGAGGTCGGCTCTCATCGATGCCGCCACCGGGCTGTTCGTGGCCCGGGGCTGGGCCGGCACCGGCATGCGGGACGTCGCCCGGGAGGCGGGGGTGGCGGTGGAGACCCTGTACTCGCACTACCCGTCCAAGCGGAAACTGTTCGACGCCGTGGTCGACCGGTCGGTGATGGGCGACGACCAGCCGGTGGCGGTGGCCCAGCGCCCCGAGTTCCAGGCCATGGGTCGGGGCCGGCGGGTCGATCGCATCAACGCCGCCGCCGCCGTTCTGGCCGCCATTCACGAGCGTACGGCGCCGTTCGCCAAGCTGATCCGCCAGGCGGCGGCGGCCGACGCCGAGGTGGCTGAGGTGCTGCGGGCCACGCGGGAACGCCAGCGGGCCGACGTCGGGGCCGGGCTGTCCCTGATCCTGGGGCGGCCGCCCACCGATGACGAGCTCGACGGCACCTGGGCCATCACCAGCCCCGAGGTCTGGCTCCTGTTGGTGGAGCAGTCGGGCTGGTCGCCCGACCGGTACCGGCGCTGGACGGCCGAGACACTGGGGCGGATCCTGCCCCGCACCTGACGACACACGACGAGACCCACGACAGCTGAGGGGGACGAATGCCTGCTGACCCGACGGCGCCCGCCGACACGACCATGATGCGCATTGTCCACGGCGCGTTGCGCCGGGATCTGCACCGGGCCCGCATCGCCCTGGAGGCGGAGCCGGCGCCCGACGACCGTCAGCGGGTGGCCCTGGCCCGTCACCTGCGGTGGATGACAGCGTTCCTGGACGCCCACCACCGATCGGAAGACGAGGGCCTGTACCCCGTCGTCCGGCAGCGGGCCCCGCAGGCCGTCGAGCTGCTCGACGACATGGCACGGGACCACGAGGTCGTGGCTGCCGCCGTGGCCCGGCTCGATGGAGCGGCCGACGCCTACGGTTCGGGCGGCGAGGCCCGGGCGGTGGTGGGCGCCCTCGACGAGCTGACGTCGGTGCTGCTGCCCCACCTCCAGCGGGAGGAGGACGAAGCGATGCCGGTGGTGTCGACCGTCATGACCAACGCCGAATGGGGTGACATCGAGCAGCGCCACAACCTCGACGGGAAGTCGATGGCCCAACTGGGCCGGGAAGGCCACTGGCTCATCGACGAGGCCACCGCCGACGACCGGGCCCGGGTGCTGGGGCTCGTGCCCCCGGTGCCCCGCCTCCTGCTCCTCTACGGCTTCGGCCCCGCCTACCGCCGGTACCAGCGGGCCTGGTACCGCCCCCGTCGCCGGGTCCAGCATCACGGCTCGGTAGCGGTGGTGGTGCCGGCCGGGATCGACGCCGTGTGGGAGGTGGTGCGGGACCCCACCCGGGTGGGCCAGTGGAGCCATGAATGTGTCGACGGCGACTGGGTTGGCGGTGCCACCGAAGCCCGGCCCGGCGCCCGGTTCCGGGGCCGCAACAAGCAGGGCCCGTTCCGCTGGGGCCGGCTGTGCGAGGTGATGCGGATCGAGCCCTACGAGCTGGTGTGGCGCACCGTTCCCACCCGGCTCTATCCCGACTCGACGGAATGGGCCCTGCGCCTCACACCGGCCGACGGCGGGGGAGCGGGAGGCACGAGGATCGAGCAGACCTTCGAGGTGGTGAAGAGCAGCTGGCTCGAGCCGATCTACGCCACAGCGGTACCGGCCCACCGCCAGCGCTCGGCCGCCCTCGAGCGCGACCTCGAACGCCTCGGGGCTGTGGCCGGTCAGACGGCCGCCACCAGCCGGTAGCCCATGCCCGATTCGGTGATCAGATGCCGGGGGCGGGCCGGGTCGATCTCCAGCTTGCGCCGTAGCTGCGTCATGTAGACCCGCAGGTAGTAGGTCTCGGATTCATACTGCGGGCCCCACACGGCCTGGAGCAGCGCGCGCTGGCTCACCAAGCGGCCCAGGTTGCGGGCCAGCACGGCCAGGATCCGCCACTGGAGCGGGGTGAGGTGCACGGGCTCACCGTTCACGGTGGCCCGGGTCGCCTTCAGGTCGATCTGCAGCCGGCCGGCGTCGACCACCCCCTCGGGATCATCGGCGACGGTCCGGCGCCGCAGGGCGGCCCGGAGCCGGGCCAGCAGCTCGTCCATCCCGAACGGCTTGGTCACGTAGTCGTCGGCGCCCAGATCGAGCGCCAACACCTTGTCTGCCTCCCGTTCCCGCACCGACAACACGATCACGGGCACCGACGACCAGTCCCGCAGGCGGCGGATCACCTCGTTGCCGTCGATCCCGGGCAGGCCGAGGTCGACGATGGCGGCATCGGGCGGCCCGCTGCGGGCCAGGGCGAGCGCCTCGGTGCCGTCGCTGGCGGTGTCGACCTCGTAACCTCGGGCCCGGAGGTTGGCGGCCAGGGTGGCCAGGATGTGCGGCTCGTCGTCGACCACCAGGATCCGGGTCATGGCAGTGCCGCTGGTAGGACCACCCGGACGGTCAATCCTCCGCCCGGTGTCTCGGTGAGGTCGATCCGGCCACCCATCACGGTGGTGAACGACCGGGCGACGGCCAAACCCAGGCCCACGCCCGCCTGGATCGATCGGTCGCCCTGCCGCTGGAACGGTTCGAAGACCCGCTCCCGGTCGGCGAGGGGTACACCAGGTCCGTGGTCGATCACCATCAGCTCCACCTCCTCGCCGTCGGTGGCCGTCACGACAGCCACCGGCTGGTCGGGCGCCGACCAGGTCACCGCGTTCGACAGCAGGTTGACGAGGACCCGCTCCAGCAGGGTCGGGTCGGCCAGGACCAGGGGGACCTCGGCCGGGATGTCCACCGTCACCCCCGATCCGGCCGGCCCCAGCTGGGCCAACGACAGCGACGTCACGTCCTGCTCGAGGCGGCCGGGGTGCCCGAAGCCGAGGTGTTCGTGGCCGCCACCGGCGACGACGAGGACAACCTGGTGTGCAGCCTGCTGGCCAAGCAGGAGTTCGCCGTGCCCCGGGTGATCGCCCGGGTCAACCATCCCGACAACGAGTGGCTTTTCAACGAGACGTGGGGGGTGGACGTGTCGGTGAGCACGCCCCACCTGCTCACGGCGCTGGTGGAGGAGGCGGTGTCGGTCGGCTCCCTGGTGCGGCTCCTCCAGTTCGACCGGGGCCGTATCCGCCTCTCCGAGGTGACGCTGGCCGCCGGCTCCCCGGCGGTTGGCCGGTCGTTGGCCGACCTCCGCCTCCGCAACGACGCCACCGTGGTGGCCGTGGTGCGCGACCACCACCTGGTGGTGCCGCGGGGGGAGACCGTGCTGGCCGAGCTGGACGAGGTGGTGCTCCTCGTCACCGACGAGGGGGAAGAAGCGATCCGTCGCCAGCTGGTCGGCTGACGAGGGGGCCGGCCAGCAGGCCCCGCCTCCTCCCCACCCCTCAGCGACGGCGGAGCCGGTACCCCTCGGCTCGGCACCGTTCCACCTCCAGGCCCAGCGGCCGGAGGCTCGTCCGCAGCCGGTGTACCGGGGCCCGGAGCAGCGACGGGCTGTCGAGGGCGGCGGCCAGCACGAGGTCCCGGTCCGGTACCACCAGCCCGAACCGCTCGGCCAGGAGGGCCGCCAACTCCAACTCGGGCGACGCCAGGAGCAGGATCCGGCCCTCGAACGACAACCGGCGGTTCTCGTCGAGTCGCGGCGGGGTGTGGTGGATCCGGGCCCGCGTCTGGAGCGCACTCATCCGGGCGTACAGGTCGCGCTCGTCGGCCGGCAGCCGGATCCAGTCCTCCAGGCAGGTCGTGGGCACCGGCGCCATGGTCTCGGCACCGACCAGATAGAGCACGGGGCCACCGTTCTCCGCCGTCCGCCGTCCCTCGCTGGCGTTGTCGGGCCACGGAACGAGGGTCACCGCGCTGGTCATCGTCGCGTCCCGTCGTCGGCCGTCCCGGTGCCTCGGGCGATGGCCCCGACCGGCCCGCCAGGGCTGACGCCCAGGCTGATCGTCACGGTCGTTCCCCCACCCGGCGTGTCACCGAGCACGATCTCGGCCCCCATCGCCTCGGCAAAGCAGTGGGCCAGCGCGAGGCCCAATCCGCTACCACCGTCGAGGGGCCCGTCCGGAGGATCGTCGTGGACCTCCGGTGGGTGCAGCACGATCGCTTTCTGGTGCTCGGACATGCCCGGGCCCCGATCGACCACCCTCACCTCCAGGTGGCCGGCCACCGCCGCCCCCTCGATCCGCACCGACGTGCCGGGCGGGCACCAGCCGATCGCGTTGCGGAGCACACTGACCAGGAGCACATCCAACAGCACGGGGTCGGCCTGGGCCGGCGGCAACCCGGGCGAGACCGCCACCTCCACCGCCGTCCGGCCGTCGCCCAGATCGGCGAGGGCCCTTGTGATGGCATCGCCCAGGGACACCGGACCGATCTGGGCTCTGAGGGCGCGGGCCTGGAGACGTCGGAGGTCCACCATCTCGTTCAGCACCGTCTCCAAGCCGCGGGCCGAGCGCTCGATGGCCACCGCCGAACGCTCGACGTCGAGGTCGGGGCCCGGGCTCCGAAGGGAGGCGGCCGAGGCGGCGATGGCGGCCACCGGAGACCGAAGGCGCCGGACCAGAGCGGTCATCAGCGCATCGTGCAGTCCGCTGGCCTCGGTCAGGACGTCGACCGTGGCGGCCTGGGCCCGCAGCATCATGGTCTCGCGGGCCAGTCGGAGATGGGCCACGAACGACGAAAGCAGCAGTTGCTCGCTGGCGAGGAGGGTCGCACCGGCAGCCACGAGCACGGTGCCGTCGGCCAGGTCGGCGGAGTAGGCGGCGCCGTCGGGACTGGTCGGGACCGGCGTGCCGCTGGCGGCCGACACCTGCCACCCGTCGGCGTTCGGCTGGAGCACGGCTACCGCGTCGAGGGCGAGGGCGGTGCGCAACTCGCTGACCAGCCGCTCCTGCGCCCCGTCGTCGAGCAGGGCCGTTCCCTGGGCCAGCCGGGCCAACGCCTCGCTCTCGGCCCGGCTTCGAGCCAGCTGGCCCGTGCGGCTGGACAGGCGGTCGACGAGGCCGCTGACCAGGGAGGCCACGGCGACGAAGACCACGAGCGCCGCAGCGTCTCCCGCCCGTTCGATGCGCAGGGTGCCGGTAGGTGGGATGTAGTACCAGTCGGCCGCCACGAATGCCGCGAAGGACGCCGCCAGCGCCGGCCTCAGCCCCCCGACGAGGGCCACGGCCACCGGGCCGAGCAGCAGGATCATCAGCGAACCGGCTGGGCCCAGCTGCTCGTCGAACGGCACGAGCATGACGGCCAGCGCAGGGACCCCCACCAGCGCCCCGATCCAGCTTTGAAGCTGCCGCCGAGTGGTGGGGTGGGAGGTGCGGGCGCCGGCCGGCGTCCGGCGGAGGCCGACACCGCCACCGGGAGTGGGGTCGGCCGAGATCACATGGACGTCGGTATGACCGGCCAGTGCGATGACCCGGTTGATCACCGAGCCCCCGATCAGCTCCTTCCACCGGGAGCGGCGCGTGGCGCCCAGCACGATCTGGGTGACATTCTCGGCCCGGGCGAAGTCCGTCAGCGCCTCGGCCACGTCGTCGCCCACCACGTCGGCGAAACGACCACCCAGCTCTTCCAGGAGGCGCCGGTCCCGCTCCAGCTCGTTGCCGGGCACCGTCAGGCCATCGGTGCCGCGAACGTGGAGGCCGATGAGCTCGGCCCGACCCTTGGCTGCGAGTCTCGCCCCTCGCCGGACGAGCCGGTCGCCACCCGGGGCGCCGGTGAGCGCCACCAGCACCCGTTCCCGGGTCTCCCACTGGTCGCTGATCCCGCGCCGCTCCCGGTACTCCTCGAGGCCTTCGTCCACCCGATCGGCCACCCACAACAAGGCGAGCTCCCGTAGCGCCGCCAGGTTGCCTTCCCGGAAGTAGTTGGCCAGGGCGGCGTCGACCTTCTCCGGGCCGTACACGTTGCCATGGGCCAGCCGTCGGCGCAGTGCCTGCGGCGCCATGTCGACCAGCTCGATCTGGTCGGCGGTGCGGACGAAGGCGTCGGGCACGGTCTCGCGCTGGGTGATCCCCGTGATGTGCTCCACCACGTCGTTCAGCGATTCCAGATGCTGGACGTTCACGGTGGAGATCACGCTGATCCCGGCGGCCAGCAGCTCCTCGATGTCCTGCCACCGTTTGGCGTTGCGGGACCCGGGCACGTTGGTGTGGGCCAGCTCGTCGACCAGTGCCACCTGGGGGCGGCGGGCCAGAAGAGCGTCGATGTCCATCTCCTCGAACGGCTGGTCACGATAGATCAGGCGTCGCCTGGCGACCACCTCCAGATCCCGGAGCTGCTCGGCCGTATTCGGGCGGCCGTGCGTCTCCACCAGCCCCACCACCACGTCGGCGCCCCGGTCCCGCCGCCGGCACCCCTCGTTGAGCATGGCGTACGTCTTGCCGACGCCGGGGGCGGCGCCCATGTAGATTCGCAGCTCACCCCGGCCCACGGCTCAACCCGTCCTTCATCCGGCTCACCGGTCGTCGAGCGCGAGGTTCAGCTCGAGCACGTTGACGCCGGGCTCGCCCAGGAAACCGAGGTCACGGCCGTCGGTGTACCGGTCGATCAGGTCCTCGACAGCGGCTTCGTCGAGGCCCCGGGCCTGGCCCACCCGAGCGGCCTGGATCCGGGCGTTCGCCACCGAGATGTGGGGGTCGAGGCCGCTGCCCGAGCCGGTGACGGCATCCACCGGCACCTCGGCGTCGGCGGCCAGGCCGTTCTCTTCCCGGTAGGCCCGGATCCGGTCGTCGACGCCGGTGGTCTGCGACTCGTCGACATCGGCCGTCTCGGGATCGTCTTCTCCGAGCAGGAACCGTTCGCTCGTCGGGCCCTCGTTCGAGCCGTACGAGTAGCCGGGCCCCGAGGCGTAGCCGTCGGTGGCGGGCCGGGGGTGGAAATAGCTGGCGTCGGTGAAGTCCTGACCGATGAGTCGCGAGCCCACCACCACGCCGTCGCGCTCGACCAGCGAGCCGTTGGCCTTGTCGTGGAAGGCGACCTGGGCGATGCCGGTCATCACCAGCGGGTAGACGACGCCGGTGAGCACCGTGAACAGTGCCAGCATCACGAGAGCGGGGAACAGTTGGCGTCGCATCACGAGACTCCCAGGGTGGTGATGATGAGGTCGATGATCTTGATCCCTACGAAGGGGGCGACGATGCCGCCCGCCCCGTAGATGAGGAGGTTGCGCCGCAGCATGGCCGAGGCGCTCTGGGCCCGGAACTTCACGCCCCGCAGGGCGAGGGGAACGAGGGCCACGATGACCAGAGCGTTGAAGATGACGGCCGACAGGATGGCCGATCGGGGTGTGTCCAGCTGCATGACGTTGAGCCGGTCGAGCGGCGTCAGCACGGCGGAGAACATGGCCGGGATGATGGCGAAGTACTTGGCCACGTCGTTGGCGATGGAGAACGTGGTGAGGGCGCCCCGGGTGATGAGGAGCTGCTTGCCGATCTCCACCACCTCGATGAGCTTGGTGGGGTTGGAATCGAGGTCGACCATGTTGCCGGCCTCCTTGGCCGCCTGGGTGCCGGTGTTCATCGCCACCCCCACGTCGGCCTGGGCCAGCGCCGGTGCGTCGTTGGTACCGTCGCCGGTCATGGCCACCAGGCGTCCGCCGGCCTGCTCCCGGCGGATGAGGTCCATCTTGTCTTCCGGCGTGGCTTCGGCCAGGAAGTCGTCGACGCCGGCTTCGGCTGCGATGGCGGCCGCCGTGACGGGGTTGTCGCCGGTGATCATCACCGTGCGGATCCCCATGGCCCGGAGCTGGGCGAACCGCTCCCGGATCCCGTCTTTCACGATGTCCTTCAGGTGCACCACGCCGAGCACCTCGGACCCTTCGGCCACCACCAGCGGGGTGCCGCCGGTGGAGGCGACGCCGTGGACCGCGGCGTCCAGGTCGGCCGGGGCGGTGGCGCCGAGCTCGGCCGTCCACCGCTTCATGGCGTCCACCGCACCCTTGCGGACGCTGTGCACCGTGCCCTCGGCGTCGGGGAGATCGACCCCGCTCATCCGGGTCTGGGCCGTGAATGGCACCAGGGTGGCGTGGCCGATGTCGCGGGGCTCGAGGCCGAACCGCTCGGCGGCCAGGGCCACGATCGAGCGGCCCTCCGGTGTCTCGTCGGCCAGGCTGGCCAACTGGGCGGCTGTGGCCAGCCGCAGCTCGGTGGCCCCGCCCACAGGGAGGAACTCGGCGGCCTGACGGTTGCCGAGGGTGATCGTGCCCGTCTTGTCGAGCAGGAGGGTGGAGCAGTCGCCGGCCGCCTCCACCGCCCGGCCCGACATGGCCAGCACGTTGTGCTGCACCAGCCGGTCCATACCGGCGATGCCGATGGCCGAGAGGAGGGCGCCGATGGTGGTGGGGATCAGGCACACCAGCAGCGCCACCAGCACCACCACCTTCTGCTCGGCGTCGGCGTAGACGGCGAAGGGCTGGAGGGTCACGGTGGCCAGGAGGAAGATCACGGTGAGGACGGCCAGCAGGGTGTTGAGGGCGATCTCGTTGGGCGTCTTCTGCCGGCTCGCCCCCTCCACCAGGGCGATCATGCGGTCGAGGAAGGTCTCGCCGGGCCGGGCCGTGATCCGCACCACGATCCGGTCCGACAGCACCCGGGTGCCGCCGGTGACGGCCGAGCGGTCGCCGCCGGCCTCCCGGATCACGGGGGCCGATTCGCCGGTGATGGCCGACTCGTCAACCGAGGCGATGCCCTCCACGATGTCGCCGTCGGACGGGATCACCTCCCCGGCCAGCACGACCACCCGGTCGTCCACCTGGAGCTGCGACGACGGCACCTGCTCGGTACCACCGTCGGCCACCTCCCGGTTGGCCATGGTCTCGGCCCGGGTCTTGCGCAGCGTCGCCGCCTGGGCTTTGCCCCGGCCCTCGGCCATGGCCTCGGCGAAGTTGGCGAACAGCACGGTCAGCCACAGCCAGCCCGCCACCAGGCCGGCGAACACGTTTTCGGCCGCCGTGGACCGTCCGATGTCACGCAGGAACAGGATGGTGGTGAGGATGCTGCCCACGAGCACCACGAGCATGACCGGGTTGCGGGCCTGGACCCGGGGGTCGAGCTTGCGGAAGCTGTCGACCACGGCCTCCCGCACGATCGCCGGTTCGAACAAGGGGCGCTTGGTGGCCCGGTCCCGCTTCTCCGGAGCCGGCGAAGCCGGCACGCTCGGGGTCGGCGAGTCTGCGATATCGGTGGATGACATGGCGGAACTCCTAGAGCGAGAGCTGTTCGACGATCGGCCCGAGGGCCAGGGCGGGGAAGAACGTGAGGCCGCCGACGATCACCACCACGCCGATCACCAGCCCGACGAAGAGCGGCGTGTGGGTGGGGAAGGTGCCGGCGGTGGCCGGCATGACCTGGCGTTGGGCCAGCGACCCGGCCAGGCCGAGCACGGGCAGGATCAGCAGGAAACGGCCGACCAGCATGGCCAGGCCCAGAGCGGTGTCCATCCACGGCGTGGCCGCCGTGATGCCGGCGAAGGCGGAGCCGTTGTTGTTCCCCGCCGAGGTGAAGGCGTAGAGGATCTCGGTGAACCCGTGGGCTCCGTCGTTCCACATCGTGGTGTCGGTCACCGATCCGACGAACATCGAGGCGGCGGTGAAACCGAGCACGACGGCCGGCATGGCCAGCACGTAGAGGGCGACCATCTTCATCTCCCCGGCCTGGATCTTCTTGCCGAGGTACTCCGGCGTGCGGCCCACCATGAGCCCGGCGATGAAGACCGACAGGATGGCCATGATCAACAGGCCGCTCAGGCCCACGCCCACGCCGCCCGGGCTGACCTCGCCCAGCATCATGTGGGTGAGCGCCAGACCCCCACCCATGGGGGTGAAGCTGTCGTGCATGGAGTTGACCGAGCCGTTGGAGGTACCGGTGGTGCTGGCCGCCCAGAGGGCCGAGGCCGAGGTGCCGTAGCGGACCTCCTTGCCTTCCATGTTGCCGCCCGACTGGGAGGAGCTGACCGCCTGGTCGGCCCCCAGATCAGCGAGGCGGGGGTTGCCGCTGGCCTCGAGGGCGATCGTCCCCAGCGAGATGGCGCCCCAGACGATGACCATGATGGCGAACACGGCCCGCCCCTGGCGACGGTCCTTGACCATGTGGCCGAAGGCGAAGGCGAAGGCGAAGGGGAGGACCACGATCGACCACATCTCCACGAAGTTGTTGAACCCACCCGTGTTCTCGAAGGGATGGGCCGAGTTGACGTTGAAGAACCCGCCCCCGTTCGTGCCGAGCTGCTTGATCGCCACCTGGCTGGCCGCCGGGCCACCGGGAATGAGTTGCTCGGCTCCCTCCACTGTCTGGGCCGTGGTGAACCCGTGGAGGTTCTGGATCACGCCCTGGCTGATCAGCACGACAGCCACGACGATGCTCAAGGGCAGCAGGATCCGCGTCACCGACCGGGTCAGGTCCACCCAGAAGTTGCCGATGGTGGCCGAGCGCTGTCGGGCCAGACCCCGGATGAGGGCGGCCACGGTGGCCATACCGGCGGCGGCCGACACGAAGTTCTGCACGGTGAGCGCCGTCATCTGGGTGAAGTGGCTCATCGTGGCCTCGCCGCCGTAGGACTGCCAGTTCGTGTTGGTCATGAAGCTGACCGCCGTGTTGAACGACAGGTGGGGCACCACCCCAACCACGTCGGTGGGGTTGAACGGCAGTGAGCCCTGCAGGCGCTGGACGAGGTAGACCACGAGGAACGACACGCCACTGAAGGCGAGCAGGGAGTAGGCGTAGCTCGTCCACTGCTGTTCGTTGTCGGGGTCGACCCGGCACAGGCGGTAGATGCGCTGCTCGATCGGGCGGAAGAAGCGATCACCGGGTGCGGTGCCCTCGTCGCCGTAGACCCGGGCCATGTAGCGGCCCAGTGGTATGGCCGTGGCCACGAGCACGACCACGAAGGCCACGAGCTGCGCGAGGTTGGCGGTGGACATCAGAACCTCTCGGGAACGAGGAGAGCGACGACGAGGTACACGATCAGCGCGACGCTGATGGCGAGGGCGACGAGGTTGTCGGCGAGGGCGATGGCGAGCATGGCGAGCATGGCGATGCTGTCCGTCAGGCCCGGGCGGGGGCCTGGGCCGACGGGGCGACCCGCTCACCGGTGGTGGCGGCCGTCAGATCGGGCGGGGCCTCGGCCTGGTGGGCCGAACGGACGATGTGGTCCAGCCCCCGGACGTAGAGGACGCACAGGGCCAGGAATCCCAGCCCGAGTGCGATGAAGGCGATGTCGGCCATGCCGTGTGCCCTTCTCCAGATAGATCGGCGGTGGCATCGTGCCCCGCCACCTCCAGGCTGCTCCGGCACGGTGGCATCCGGAAGGGCCTTATGGGTAGCTTTACGCTCCCCGCCACGATCTTGATGCGATCTTGTCGACAGGCCCGATGCGTTGACAACCGGTGCTGATTTACGTTGATCGGTAGGCCCGATACGTAAGGGAGGGTCCCGAAATGACCACGCAGTCCTCCGCTCACCGGCGGTCCCGGTCCGACGGCGACGAGCAGGCCTCGATCGCCCTTGCCGGCCTGGCTCCCATCCTCGTGGCGGCACTCCTGGTGCCGGTGCGGAGTGCCGTCGGCGTGGCCGACCTCGCCCTCGTGCTCATGGCCGTCGTGGTGCTGGGCGCTCTGGCCGGTGGCCGGGCCGCCGGGGCCGTGGCCGCCCTCACCGCCACCCTCTCGTTGGATTTCTTCCTCACCCGGCCCTATCTCACGCTGCGTATGGCGTCCCGGGACGACATCGAGACGGCGGTGATCCTTCTCGTGGCCGGTATGGCGGTGGGGCAGTTCGCCGCCCACTTCCGGGCCGTCCGCCGGGCCGGGGACCGGGGGCGGGACGGGCTGGCCGGCATCCACCGCCTGGCCGAGCTGGCCGTGTCGGGGGCCGATGCCGACACGGTGATCGAGGCCGGCCGCCGGGAGCTGGTGGCGCTGATCGACCTGAGGGAGTGCCGCTTCGAGCATCTGTCGCCGGTGCCCGCCACGGCCCTGGCCCGCCTCGGGCGCGACGGGACGCTGGAACGGCCCCCGGCACCGATCTCGGTGATCCGCCTCGGCCGGGACGGTGAGGAGATCCCGGCCGACGGTCTGGAGATCACGGTGCTGGGCGGCGGCCGGCCGGTGGGCCGCTTCGTCCTCGTCCCCGAGCCGGGGGAGGGGCTCGACCCTGAGCGGGGCCGGGCGGCGGTGGCCCTGGCCGACCAGGTGGGCCTGGTCCTCGCCGCCGCGCCGGCGACCACCACCACCGGCGCCTGATAGCGCGCCGGAGCGGATCAGCCGGCGGTGGGCAGGAACCGGTCGAGCTCGGCCAGCAGGCGGGCCCAGGCCGGTTCGTCGGCCGTGAGCAGGTGGTTGCGGCTGTCGAGCAGCACGAGGCGGCTGTCGGGGATGGCAGCCGCCAGCTCCCGGGCCTGGTCCACCGGCACCCGCAGGTCGCCCCGGCAGTGCACCACCAACGTGGGGCAGCGGACGGCGCCCAGCAGGGGGCGCACGTCGATGTGGGCGAACTGCTCCAGGAAGCGGCCCCCGTTGTCGGCCGACGTCGTCTCCCGGAGGAGCCCGGTGAAGGCGTCGCGATGGGTGGTGCTGGCATCGGGCAGGAACTGGGAGGCGAACACCTGGAGGAAGGAGTCGTCGTGGCGGCGCCAGGCCACCCGGGCCAGGTCGATGTCCACCGACGCCTCGGCCTTGGCCTCCGGGGTGGCGGCCCGCACCATCCGGCCCTCGGCGTACGCCCCCACCAGCACCAGCCGCTCCACCCGCTCGGGGTGGGCGGCGGCGTAGGCGATGGCCACCGCCCCGCCCTGGGACAGGCCCAGCAGGGGGAACCGCTCCAGCCCGCAGCGATCGACCACCACCGCCAGATCCTCCACCCAGTCCTCGAACGACAACCCCTCAACGTCCCAGTCCGACAGCCCGCTGCCCCGCTCGTCGTAGCGGACCAGGCGGTGCCGCTCCGACAGCGCCTGCAGCCAGTGCGCCCACACCGGGTTCCCCCACTCGAGGTCCAGGTGGGTGAGCCAGTTGGCCGCCCGTACGAGCGCGGCCCCGGCGCCCGACGTGGCGTAGGCGATGCGGGTGCCGTCGCCGGCCCGGCAGTACCGGATCTCCTGTCGCTCCTCCCCGGCGGGGAGAGCACCGGGGTCTGCCTGCCCGGCCGCCACCACCGGGGCCACGAACTGGTAACCCCGACCGTGCACGGTACGGATGGCGCTCTGGCTCGACCCGTCGTCGCCCACCGCCCGGCGGGCTGCCTTCACCCGGGTGGTGAGGGCCGAATCGGTGACGAACCGGTCGCCCCACACCTCGTCGAGCAGCTCCTCCCTCGGTACCACCCGGGCCCGGTTGCGGATGAGGTAGACCAGCACGTCGAACACCCGGGGCTCCACGTGCACCAACTGGCCACGTCGGCGCAGCTCGAAGCGATGTTCGTCGAGCTGGTGGTCCCCGAAGACGTACATCGACACGCACTGCCTGCATCCCGGCGCCTGGCGGCGGCGTTACCCGGCGAGCCGGCCGGCCCGCCCCATCCGCCACTGTGCCATACCGACGACACCTTCTTCCGTCGATTCCGTCGGATCCCTGCTGTGTCGTGTCCCTGGTGTGTCGCCCTCACGATCCTTCCGTCACGAGTCCGCCACCAGTTCGCCAAGCGCCGAGCGCAACCCCGTCGGCACGGTGTCTGGTATGACCAAAACCGACCACGAACTCGACGGCAGCGCCGCCCCCTATCTGCTGGCCAACCACGCGGCCCAGACCGGCGACCGGTTCGGCGCCCTGTCGGCCTGCTTCGACCGCACCACCTTCACGAACCTGGCCGCCGTGGGCGTGGATGCCGGGTGGCGGTGTTGGGAGGTAGGCGCCGGCGGACCGTCGGTGGCCACCTGGCTGGCCTCCCGGGTGGGCCCTGGGGGCCGGGTGGTCGCCACCGACATCGACACCACCTGGCTCAGCGCCGCCCCGCCGGGGGTGGAGGTGCATCAGCACGACGTGGCCGCCGACGACCCGCCGGGCCAGGACTTCGACCTCGTGCACTGCCGGCTGGTGCTCACCCACGTGCCCCAGCGGGACCGGGCCCTGGCCGCCATGGCCGCCGCCCTGGCCCCCGGGGGCTGGCTGGTGATCGAGGACTTCGACGTGGCGCTGGGTCCCGCCGCCTGCCCCTCCCCCCGCACCGACGACGAGCGGCGGGCCAACCGGATCCGGGCCGGGTTCGTGGCCCTCCTGGCCGAGCGGGGGGTCGACCTCCAGCTGGGCCGTTCGCTGCCCGACCGGCTCCGTCGGCTCGGCCTGATCGACGTGCACGCCGTGGCCGGCTTCCCCCTGGCCGACCCGGCCATGCGGGACCTGGAGCGGGCCAACGTGACCCAGACGGCGGCCGGCCTGGTGGCCGGCGGGCACGCCACCCCGGCGGAGATCGACGCCCACCTGGCCGCCCTCGACCAGCTCGACATCGCCTCTCCGCCGCTGGTGTCGGTGCGGGCCCGCCATCCCCTGCCCGGCGAGGGGGGCGGGGCCGACCTGGCCGCAGCGGTAGCCAGCGCCGGAACCGCAGCCGACGACGGCGGGCCGGAGCTCGTGGTGGTGCGGCCCGAGAGCGACGTGCTGGGCCGCCATCGCCTCGACGGGTTCGTCGGCCTGTCGGACCGCACCTGCGCCGCCGAGGCCCTGTCGATGCAGCTGGTGGTCGTGCCGCCGGGAGCCGAGGCCCAACCCCACCGGCACCCGCTGCACGAAACGTCGATCTACGTGCTGTCGGGCCGGGTGGAGGTCCGCTCCGGCCCGAACCTGGAGCAGCATCACGTGGTGCAGGCCGGCGACTTCGTGTTCACCCCGGCCGGGTTGGTGCACGCGCCCCGGAACCTGAGCGACACCACGCCGGCCTACCTGATCGCTGCCCGCAGCGATCCCGGCGAGCACGAGCAGACCATCGCCGGCACCCCAATACGATGATCCCAATACGATGATCCCAATACGATGATCCCAATACGATGATGCGGTGAGCATCGACCGGCCGGCGGCCGACCCGACCGGGATTCAGCCCGACCTGCAACAGGTTGGGCTGAACCATCCCAAGGTCCGCCAGCTCCGGTCGGTCGAGCGCAACTCGGCCCCCAACCCCCATCGGCTGTTCGTGGCCGAGGGCCTGTGGGCGGCCAAGCTCCTGCTCCGCCACCAGATCCACATCGACAGCTTCTTCTGGTGCCCCGAGGCGGTGTTGAGCACGGAGGCCCCGAAGTTGGCGGTGGAGTTGGCCCGTCGGGCCGAACGGGCCTACCAGATCGGCCCCAAGGTGATCGAGAAGCTGTCGGAGCGGGACCGGCCCGATGGTCTGCTGATCATGGCCCGCCTGCCCCAGTGGCGCCCCGGAGACCTGAGGCTGGGCCCCGACGCACTGGTGGCGGTGGCCGACGGGATGAACATCCCGGGGAATCTCGGCACGCTGATCCGCACGATCGACGCCTGCGGGGCCGATGCCCTGGTGCTCACGAACCGCCGCACCCGCCTCACCCACCCCATGGTGTTCCGGGCCAGCCAGGGGATGCTGCTCACCGTCCCCATCGTCGACTTCGACGACGACCGCGACGCCGTGGCCTGGCTCACGTCCGAGGGGTTCGACGTCTTCCTGGCCGGCACGGAGGACGCCGTGGGCTACCGGGCCGTGCCCTACCAGGGGCGGCGCACCGCCATCGTGGTGGGCGGCGAGCGCAAAGGCCTCAGCCCGGCCTGGGAGTCGGGCTCGTTCCGCCACATCGCCATCCCGATGCTGGGCGTGGCCGACTCGCTGAACGTGTCGATCGCAGCGTCGGTGCTGCTCTACGAGGCCCGGGCCCGCAAGGCCGGTTGGTGACCGGGCCCGATGGGGGAGCGGGGCCCTACGCCTCGCTCGGCATGTATCCATTCGCCCCCCTCGTGCCGGCGTGGGAGCGATTGTGGGCCGCGGTGCGGCGGGAGCTGCCGTGGGTGCCGACGCCACTGCGATGGGACGGCGAGGTACAGGAGCACTGGCGCGACCCGTCCTGCACCGTGGCCCACGCCTGCGGCTGGCCGGTGGCGGCCGAGCTGGCCGACCTGGTGGACGTGGTGGGGGCCTTCACCCTCACGCTGGATGATGCCGAGGGGCACCGCTACCGCAGCGTCCTCCTGGCCACCGATCCCGGCGCCCTGGACCGGGCCGCCGCTCCCGAGCCGGATCCCGACCTGATGCTGACGGCCAACAGCGCCGACTCCCTATCCGGCTGGATCAGCCTCCTGGCCGCGCTGGGCCGCCCGTCGTGGCCCGGCCCGGTGCGCTGGACCGGGGCCCACGTGCGCAGCCTGGCCGCCCTGCGGGCCGGTGAGGCCCACCTGGCCTGCATCGACGGTCTGACGTTGGCCCACCTGCGGGCCGCCGACCCGGCCGTCGACGCCGGTCTCCACGTCGTCGGCCGGGGACCGTGGATCCCGAACCCGGCCATCGTGGTGCGGCGCGGCACCCCGCCCGACCGTCGCCAGGCGTTGGCCGATGCGCTCCGGTCGGCCGTGGCCGACCCGGCGGTGGGTCGGCCTCTGCGCTACGACGGCTTCGTGGAGTTGTCGGCGGCCGACTACGAGCCCACCACCCGCCTCATCCCCGCCGCCTCCTGACGGGCGCCTACGGCCTCGTTTTCCGACGTGGTGCACCAGACACCACCGGCGGTGCGCTGCGCCCCCGAACGCTGGCGTCTGGTGCACCGGGTGCGTGGACTGTCACCGGTGGTGCCGTGCGCACCGGGTGCGTGGGACGCCACCGGTGGTGCCGTGCGCACCGGGTGAGTGGGACGCCAGCGGTGGTGCGGTGTGCACCGGGTGCGTGGGGCACCGGGCGTCGGCGGTGCGACGGGGTGGGGTTGGGCGCGGTGGGTGGCGATCAGTGGCCGGCGGGGGCGGCGGCGTCGGCCTTGGACCGCCGGGGGATGCGGCTGACCACGGCCACCACCAGGAAGCCGACCACCGTGCCGAGCACGGCCGAGGCCAGCGTGTTCACGAACCAGGCCAGCACGCCACCCACGGCCGCCACGTCGTGCACCGGCTCCTCCAGGTGGTGGACGAACTCGTAGGGGGCGTGCCAGCCCAGCTCGTCGGCCCCGGCCAGCAGGATGTGCCCGCCGACCCACAGCATGGCCACCGTGCCCACCGTCGACAGCACGGCCAGCAGCTTGGGCATCCCGTTCACCAGCGCCCGACCGAGGCCAACGGCCCGGCCCGACTCCACCATCCGCAGCCCGATGTCGTCCATCTTCACGATCAGGGCCACCAGGCCGTACACGGCGGCCGTGATCAGGATGGCCACCACGGCCAGGATCACGGCCCGGGCGGCGAAGTGCTCGTCGATCACCTCTTTGAGGGCGATGACCATGATCTCGGCCGACAGGATGAAGTCCGTCCTGATGGCGCCGGAGATCGTGCGCTCCTCGTGGTCGGCCCCCAGGGCGGCCGCCGGCAGATCGTGGCTGTCGTCGTGGTGAGAGAAGAACTTGTGATGGATCTTCTCCGCCCCCTCGAAGCAGAGATAGGTGCCACCGGCCATGAGGACGATCTCCACCAGCACCGGCACGAACTCGCTCAGCAGCAGGGCCACCGGCAGGATCACGAGCAGCTTGTTGCGCAGCGAGCCCCTGGCGATCCGCTTGATGATCGGCAGTTCCCGCTCGGCGGCGAGGCCATGGACGTAGGTGGGCGTCACCGCCGTGTCGTCCACCACAACACCGGTGGCCTTGACGCTGGCCCGGCCGGCGGCCGCTCCCACGTCGTCCACCGAGGCAGCGGCCAGCTTGGCCAGCGCTGCGATGTCGTCCAACAGGCCGACGAGGCCTCCACTCATGGTCTGCTTCCCCTGCCGTCGAGCTCTTCGTAGAGAGTAAACAACACAACGGGGGTACACACCGGCACCCGGCGTGTTATCAGACCCGGTCCGAGATCAGGATTGAACGCTTCCAGGACCGGGCATAGCCGGGCATACGACCCGACCGAGAACGCCATGGTGCCATGGATGACGATGCGCTGCTACGCCGGCACGGCCTGAGGCTCACCGCCCAACGACTGGCCGTTTTGCGTGCCCTGGCCGTCTCGCCCCACAGCACCGCAGACGAGATCCACGGCGTGGTACGGGCCGATCTCGGCACGGTGTCCCGCCAGACGGTCTATGACGTGCTGGCCGCTCTGGTCGACCACGGCATCGTGCGCCGGGTCCAACCGGCCGGCTCCCCCGCCCGGTTCGAGACCCGGGTGGGCGACAACCACCATCACCTCATCTGCCGGGTGTGCGGCCGGATGGTGGACGTCGACTGCGCCGTGGGCGACACCCCGTGCCTCACCGCCGCCGACGAGGCCGGCTACGAGGTCGACGAGGCCGAGATCGTCTACTGGGGCCGATGCCCCGGTTGCCGGCTCGGCGGGACCGCCGCCGGCACCGCCGATCGGCCGCCGCCGAGCACCGTTGTCCGGCCCGGCACCCCATCAGACTACGAAACAGGAGGAGCACCCACGTGAGCGACACCGAGAGCGTGAACGACGGCGAGAGCGAGAGCGAGAACCCGGCGATCCCGGCGCCTACGGTCAAGCGCAGCGGGCGACCGCATTCGAACCGCGACTGGTGGCCGAACCAGCTGAACCTGCAGGTGTTGAACCAGCACGGGCGCCGGTCCGACACGATGTACGGCGACGACGACTACGCCGCCGAGGTGGCCACGCTCGATTTCGACGCCCTGAAGCGCGACATCACGGCGGTGATGACCGACTCCCAGCCCTGGTGGCCGGCCGACTATGGGCACTACGGCCCGCTGTTCATCCGCATGACCTGGCACGCCGCCGGCACCTACCGCATCGCCGACGGGCGGGGCGGCGGCGGCGACGGGGCCCAGCGCTTCGCCCCGCTCAACAGCTGGCCCGACAACGCCAACCTCGACAAGGCCCGGCGCCTGCTGTGGCCGATCAAGAAGAAGTACGGCCGGAAGCTGTCGTGGGCCGACCTGCTGGTGCTCACCGGCAACGTGGCGCTGGAGTCGATGGGCTTCGAGACGTTCGGGTTCGCCTTCGGCCGGCCCGACGTGTCACAACCGGAGGAGATCTTCTGGGGCCCGGAGGACACCTGGCTGGGCGACGAGCGCTACAGCGGTGAACGGGAGCTGTCGGGCCCGCTCGGCGCGGTGCAGATGGGCCTGATCTACGTCAACCCCGAGGGCCCCAACGGCAACCCCGACCCCCTGGCTTCGGCCCATGACATCCGGGAGACCTTCGCCCGCATGGCCATGGACGACGTCGAGACGGCGGCCCTGGTGGTGGGCGGCCACACGTTCGGCAAGTGCCACGGCGCCGTGGACCCCGAGCACATCGGGCCCGAGCCCGAGGGCTGCCCGGTGGAGGCCCTGGGCATCGGCTGGCACAACCGGCACGGCTCCGGATTCGGCGTCGACTCCCTCACCAGCGGCCTGGAGGGGGCGTGGACCAACAACCCCATCCAGTGGGACAACGGGTACCTCGACAACCTGCTGGGCTACGACTGGGAGCTGACCACCAGCCCGGCCGGGGCCAAGCAGTGGCGGCCGGTGAACCCCGAGGCCGAGGGCACGGTGCCCGACGCCCACGATCCGTCGAAGCGCCACGCGCCGATGATGACCACGGCCGATATCGCCTTCAAGGTCGACCCGGTCTACCGGCCGATCGTGGAGCGGTTCCACCAGTACCCCGACGAGCTGGCCGACGCCTTCGGCCGGGCCTGGTACAAGCTGCTGCACCGCGACATGGGGCCCGTCACCCGCTACCTCGGGCCCTGGGTGCCCGAGGCCCAGCTGTGGCAGGACCCGGTGCCGGCCGTCGACCACGACCTGATCGGGGAGAGCGAGATCGCCGAGCTCAAGCGGCGGATCCTCGACGCCAGCCTGCCGATGTCCCGGCTGGTGGCCACGGCGTGGGCCGCCGCCGCCTGCTTCCGGGGCACCGACATGCGGGGCGGGGCCAACGGGGCCCGCATCCGCCTCGCCCCCCAGAACAACTGGGAGGCCAACGAGCCGGGCGAGCTGGCCGTGGCGCTGGCCACGCTGGAGCAGATCCAGCAGGCCTTCAACAGTTCCCGGTCCGACGGGATCCGGGTTTCGGTGGCCGACGTGATCGTGCTGGCCGGCTGCGCCGCCGTGGAGCGGGCGGCCCGGGACGCCGGGCACGAGATCACCGTCCCCTTCTCTCCCGGGCGCACCGACGCCAGCCAGGAGATGACCGACGCCGCGTCGTTCGCCGTGCTGGAGCCGACGGCCGACGGGTTCCGCCAGTACCTGCGGGCCGGGGAGAAGCTGTCGCCCGAGACCCTGCTGCTCGACCGGGCCAACCTCCTCACGCTCACCGCACCGGAGATGACGGTGCTGATCGGCGGGATGCGGGCGCTGGGGGCCAACGTGGGCGGTACCGCCCACGGGGTGCTGACCGCGCAGCCGGGAACGCTGACCAACGACTTCTTCGTCAACCTGCTCGATGCCGGCACCGAGTGGTCGGCCTCGGCCACGGAGGAGCACGTCTACGAGGGGCGGGACCGGGCCAGCGGCCAGGTCCGCTGGACGGCCACGGCCGTCGACCTCGTGTTCGGATCCCACAGCGAGCTCCGGGGTCTGTCCGAGGTGTACGGCGCCGACGACGGCCAGGAGAAGCTGGTGCAGGATTTCGTGGCCGCCTGGGACAAGGTGATGAACCTCGACCGGTTCGACCTCCACCAGTGATCGACGCCCGGGACTGAGTCGGCGGCCGTGGGGCCGTCGGCTCAGCCCACGATCGTGATCCTCCGGTTCTCGGTGCGGGCCGGGGGCGGCACTTCGGCGGCTGTCACAGGCCGGTAGTAGGCTCCGGCCATGAAGGTACAGCTCGTGAATCCCTCGGCCCCCGAGCCGGCGGCGGCCGAAGCCACCGCCGGCCTGGCCCACCTGGCCAAGTCCCGCGTGGGCGTCCTGGAGAACGGCAAGCAGCACGCCGAGCTCATCCTCACCTCGATCGCCGAGCTCCTCGGGGCCAGCCACGGGGTGGAACTGGTGACGGTGGCCCACAAGAGCGTGGCCGCCGCCGCCGACCCGGCCGTGATCGACGAGCTGGTGGCCACGGCGGACTGGGTGCTCGTCGGCTCGGCCGATTGAGGGAGCTGCACGGCGTGGTGTATCCACGCCTCCGTTGAGCTCGAGAAGCGCGGCATCCCCACCGTCACCGTGGGCACCGACGCCTTCAGCCGCCTCGCCGCCCTCCAGTCCCGGGCCATGGGGCACCCCGATCTCGCCGTGGTGCTGGTGGAGCACCCGCTGGGCGGGATCGAGACCGAGGAGGTCCGGGAGAAGGCCCGGGTGGCGGCCAAGGCCGTCGTCGACCGTCTGCAGGAGAAGCACCAGGCGCTGTGACCGACACCGACCACGTTCCCACCGTCGAGCTCGACGACGACCTGGAGACCATCCAGGCCTACTACGAGATGCGGGGCTGGAGCGACGGGCTCCCCATCATCCCGCCCACCACGGACCGGGTGGAGCGCTTCGTCGGCGCCGCCGGCCGGGCCGCCGACGAGGTGGTGGCCACCCTCGCCCCCCGCAACGGGGAGGCCACGGTGGAGCGGATCGCAGCCAACGCCGTGATGGCGGGCTGCCGGGCCGAGGACTTCCCGATCGTGCTGGCGGCGGTGGAGGCGGTGGCCGACCCGGCCCTGAACCTCAACGCCATCCAGTCCACCACCCACCCCACCGCCATCCTGCTGCTCCTCAGCGGTCCGGTGGCCCAGAAGGCGGGGATCCAGTCGGGGCCCGGATGCTTCGGGCCCGGCCCCGGCCTGCGGGGCAACCTGGCCATCGGGCGGGCCCTGCGCCTGGCCCTGCTCAACATCGGGGGCGGGTCCCCGGGCGACGGAGACCGGGCCACCCAGGGCAGCCCGGCCAAGATCGGCTACTGCATCGCCGAGAACGTCGAGGAGTCGCCGTGGGCGCCCTACCACACCGACCATGGGTTCAAGGCCACCGACAGCGTGCTCACCGCCATCGCCTGTGAGGGCCCCCACAACATCCAGGACCACTACTCGATCAGCGGTCTCGGCGTGCTGACCACGATCGCCGGGGCCATGGCCCAGGCCGGCAGCAACAACATCCTGTCCAACTCGGGCTACCCGATCCTGGCCTTCGGGCCCGAGCACGCCCACCAGGTGGCGGTGTCGGGCTACTCCAAGGCCGACGTGCAGCGCTTCGTGTGGGAGCGCGCCCGGTTCCCGATCGCCAAGCTGTCGCCCGAGTGGATGGCCGACGGCGCCTACCAGCGGCGGGTGGCCAAGCTGATCGACTCGGAGACGGGCGAGGCCCCCATCACCACCAAGCCGGAGAACATCCAGGTGATCGTGGCCGGCGGGCCGGGCAAGCACTCGTGCTGGATGCCCACCTTCGGGGGCGACACCCGCCCCGTCCACCGGCTCCTCGAGATCTGATCGATCGGCGGGCGGGCGCGGTGGAGACGTTCCGGGAGCGGCTGGAAGCGGCCCTGGCCGCCGAGGCGGAGGCCGGTTCCCGATCGCCGGCGGGGGTGGTGTTCCTCGACGGCACCGGTCTGGGTGACGGCCTGCCCCTGATCCGCCCCGACAGCGAGGCGATCGGGGCCCACCTGGCTGCCGTGGCCGGCGATGCCGACCCCGGCGCCGTCCCTCATCACGACCCTGATGCCGAGGCGGTGGGTGGGCCGGTGCCGATCGCCTTCGCCGTGCCCACCTGGTGGGATCTGGCGGCCTGCGCCGTGCTGGCCGGGGCGCCGGTGGGATCCCTGCCGCTGGTGGCGGCGGCCGTCGACGCCCTGGTCGATCCAGCCTTCAACCTCCTCGGGGTGCAGGCCACCACGGGGGCCGCCGCCCCTCTGGTGATCGTGACCGGCGACGCCGTGGCCCGCTTCGGCCTCAACGCCGGGCCCAACGCGCTGGGTCCCGGCCACCGGGCCAACGCCACGATCGGGCGGGCCATCCGGCTCGTGCTCCAGGGGGTCGGCCAGTGCGCGCCGGGCGAGGGCGACATGGCCACCCAGGGCCACCCCGGCAAGTACACGTGGCTGGTGGCGGCGAACCGGGCCGACGATCCCTGGGCGCCCCCCGGCGGGCCGGGCCCGGGGCGCGTCACGGTGTTCGCCGGCGTGGGCAACGCCGAGGTCGTGCTGCCGTCGTCGACCCCGGAGGCCGTGGCCCGGCGCCTGGGCCAGGTGACGGCCGGCCTGTCCGCCCCGGCCGACGTGGTGCTGCTGCCGCCCGAGTCGGCCGGCTTCCTCCACCGCCACGGCTGGGACGAAGCCCGGCTGCGGGCCGAGGTGGCGGCGGCCGGCACCGGTCGGGAGCCGCTGGTCGTGGTCACCGGCGGCACCGGGGTGAAGGCCACGGTCGTGCCGGGGTGGGGTGGCGGCTCGGAGCCGGTGACCCGGCCAATCGGATGATCGGCGGGCCGGTTCGGCGAACTGTGGCGCCAGCGCGCAGAATCCAGCACCGGGCGCCACAGTTCAGGCGCTTGTGGGCCCGGTTGCCCATCGCATGGCACCGGTACGGGAGGACGAGGGCTCGATGAGCGGCGGGGTGGACGCGATCGACGTTGTGGTGCTGGGCGGGGGGCCGGCCGGGGCCACGGCCGCGGCCCGTCTCGCCGCCGGGGGGTTCGCTGTGGTTCTGGTGGACCCGCTGGGCCTCGGCGGTGCCCTGATCAACGTCGACCATCTGCCCGACCATCCCGATCACCCGGAGGGCATCGCCGGTTGGGACCTGGCCGCCATCCTGGGAGACGACGCGCTGTCCGCCGGGGTGGCGGTGACGATGGGCCGGGCCGACACCCCCACCTGGGAGGACGGCGTGTGGACGGTGCCGCTGGACGGCGGACGGGAGACGGTCCGGGCCCGGGCCGTGCTGGTGGCCACCGGGTCCCGACCCCGCCCGCTGCCGGGAGACGGCGACGGCGGGCTGGAGGGGAGAGGCGTCTCCTACTGCGCGGTGTGCGACGGTGGGCTGTTCGCCGGCCAGCGGGTGGTGGTGGTGGGCGACGGCCCGGTGGCCTTCGCCGAGGCCCGCACGCTGGCCGAGCTGGCGGCATCGGTCACGGTGGTGGTGTCCGGGGAGGCGCCCGAGGCCAATGCCTCCTGGGTCGAGGCGGCCCGGGCCGCCGGCCCGGTGGAGGTGTTGGCCGGGCACACGGTCACCGCTGTGACGGTGGGTGGCGACGGCGGCCGGGTGACCGGGGTGGAGACCGCGGGCGGGGCGGCCATCGCCGCCGCCGGTGTGTTCGGCGCTCTGGATCCGGTGCCCAACAGCGAGCCGCTGGCCCGACTCGTGCCCCTCGATCCCGACGGGCGGATACCCACCGACGATGCTTTCAGCGTGCCCAGCGGCCCACCGGGGCTGTTCGCCGCCGGTGACGTCCGCCGGGGGGCGGCTCTGCGGGCGGGGGCCGCCGCCGCCGATGGCACATGGGCGGCGGCGGCGATCGCCTCGTACCTGACGCAGGCCGATCGCTGAGACCGATCCTGCGTCGATGCGTCAGAACTAACTGAAATCACCCTCACAGGACGGCGCAAGCCTCTCGACGCCGTAAGCCGGCCGGAGTAGCGTCGCTCTGGGGTGGAGCGATGCGCCCACTTGCGGCGGGTAGGTGTCAGCAAATAACCGCGTGCTGGCACTCCCATATCGGGCGCGTCGCTCCACTCTTGTCCAGAGAGCCCGACCGTGTGTCGCCCTGGGTCGCCCCAAGTCGGTCGGTGGTCGACCCCGAGAGGCCGTCTCCTGGGACACACTCAACGTCAGGAGCGACGGTCCGTCCAGCGTGATGCGCAGGATCGTCACATGCCCTGGTCAGCGCAGCGTCGGCCGGTGACCGGCGAGGGTCAGCAGACGTCGGGCGGGTGGACCCGGTCGGCGGCGGCCAGGATCGCCTGCTCCACGGTCTTCACCGCATCCTGGGCCACCTCGTAGCTGCTCGGGGCCCAGTTCTGGTCGATCGGTACCGCCCCGGCCCGTCGTCCCACGCCGGCGGCCCACGACACGTCGGCGTCGGCCTCGACCCTCAGCGGCACCGACGGATCGAACCAGTGGAACGACACCAGCGACTCGGGCCCGTCGAGGGTGACGCTGCGCTGCCACTTGCCCCGCTGGAGCACGATCTGGCGGTCGCTCCGGCCGGCGTCTCCGGTCGTGCTCAGCGCCAGCCATACCGGGCCCCGCCAGTAGGGCGGGAAGTACACGGCTCCCGAGCCCCGGCTGGACCGGATCTGGAGCACGGCCAACCGGCCCTCGGCCCCCAGGGCATGGTCGAGGGCCACCGGCAGCATCGGATGGTGGGGCTGGCCCACGTCGGTCTCGAACCGTCGCAGCGTGTCGCGGCTGGCCTCCACGTCCGTCGTGTGGCCCAACCGGTCGGACAGCCCGGGCAGCGAGAGGCCCCGGGCCGAGCGCAGCCGGGTGTATCGGGCCCGCTCCACGGCGTCGATCCCCTCGGGGGCCGGCGGCCACAGCAGCGGGGGCCCACCCCGCTGGCCGGCGGGGCGGGCGAAGCCCAGCGCCGAGGCCGGAAGCTGGCCGGCCAGGCCGCCGGGATCGTCGGCGTCGGCCTGGAGGCGGGCCGACAGCTTGGTGCGGAACATGTGCATGAACGCACCGTCGGCCGAGCTGGGGATCAGCAGGGTGACGGCCGGGACAACGGGCGCGCCGGGCACGTCGGGCGGCAGCTCGCCCCAGCCGAAGTCGATCCACACCGGCTGGTCGGTCTGGATGACCACCGGGGAGTCGGGCACCGAGACGCTGTTGGTGATGAAGGCGCCGTTGGGCCCCATCTCCAGCGTGGTCTCCAGGCGGGCGACGCCCCATTCGGCCGCCAGCTCGATCGTGGGGGTGGCCGATCGCAACCACATCCACACCGGGGCCGACGGTCCGGCGAAAACCTTGGTCCACACCCGTCCCGGCTCCAGGCCCCCCGGGGTCCCGAAGCCCCAGAGCAGGCCGTGCAGGGCCCGGTCGCCCTTGAGGGCGGTGTCGACGTCTTCCAGGTCGAGCGAGATCGCCCGGGTGCCCCGCTCCCAGTTCGACAGCGCGCTGGGCTGCACGTTGAGCCGTTCGGCGGCCTGCTGTTGGGTGAGCCCGGCGATGTCCGAGCGCCACCAGCGGAGCAGGTCGCCGTGTGAGGTCCAGACATCCACGATCGGGCTTACCACCTCCGACCGGCAGGCGGGCACCGGCGTGGCGAACGAGCGACCACCGAGTGTATACGACCCGCGCCTTCCCCGCTCGGGACGGGTCGACAGGCGCCCCCGGACCGCCCCGTCGGTGGGGTCGGGCGGCCGGGGATCTGACCCGGGAACCTCGGCGCCGGTAGCGTCGCAGACAACGCACGCCCGTCGACCAGGAGTGGGAACATGTTCGACGCAGTCATCAAGGCCGGGACCATCGTCGACGGCACCGGCGACGAGCCCTTCACCGGTGACATCGCCATCGCCGACGGCCGGATCGTGGCGATCGGCCAGGTGGACGGCCCGGCCCGACGCACCTTCGAGGCCGACGGGGCGGTGGTCGCTCCGGGTTGGGTCGACGCCCACACCCACTACGACGGCCAGGTCACCTGGGACGATCAGCTCGAGGGGTCGAGCGCCAACGGGGTGACCACGGTGGTGATGGGCAACTGCGGGGTCGGCTTCGCCCCGGCGCCGCCCGGCGCCATCCCCGACCTGATCGACCTGATGGAAGGGGTGGAGGACATCCCCGGCACCGCCCTCTACGAGGGCATGCCGTGGGGCGAGTGGGAGTCGTTCCCCGAGTACCTCCAGTTCCTCGACCGGCGGCAGTGGGCCCTCGACGTCTCGGCCCAGATCGCCCACGGGGCCCTGCGGTTCTACGTGATGGGGGAGCGGGCGGTCCGGTCGAAGGATTGCACCGCCGAAGACCTGGCCCTGATGGCCAAGCTGGTGGAGGAGGCCGTGGCCGCCGGTGCCGCCGGGTTCTCCACCTCCCGGATCCGGGGTCACCGGGCCATGTCGGGCTACGCCGTGCCCGGTACGTTCGCCCCCGAGGAGGAGCTGGCCGGCATCGCCGACGGCATCCGCCGGGGTGGGGGCGCCGTGTTCCAGGCCATCCCGGCCAGCGCCGTGGGCGAGTACATGGGGCCCAAGAAGGAGCAGGCCACGGTGGCCGAGGAGGTGCGGATGCTGGGTCGCCTGTCGCGGGCCAGCGGGCTGCCGGTGGTGTTCTCGACCTTCCAGACCAACCAGCCGGAAGACGCCTGGCGTCACGCCCTGTCGATCTCGGGCGAGGAGAACGCAGCCGGGGCCCGACTCCACCCGATGGTGGCGCCCCGGGGCGGCACCGTGCTCACCACCCTGCGGGGCTACCACCTGTTCATGCAGCGGCCCACCTACCTGAAGCTGAAGGGCCTGCCGCTGGCGGCGCTGGTGGCCGAGCTGGGCCGGCCCGAGGTCAAGGCGGCGATACTCGCCGAGAGCGATGTGCGGGACGAGCGGCCGGGCTCGATGGAGAACGCCCTGCCTCCGCTGTTCGGCATGGCGCTCGACCGGACGTTCCCCATGGGCGACCCGATCGACTACGAGCCCACGCTCGACCAGGCGCTGGCGGCCCAGGCCCGGGTGGCGGGCCGGGACCCGGTCGAGTTCCTGTACGACCGGCTGCTCGACGACGGCGGCACCGCCGTGTACGTGCTGTTCGGGGCGAACTACGTCGAGGGCAACCTCGACGTGTGCCGGGAGATGCTGGCCGACCCCAACACCGTGTCGGGCCTGTCCGACGCCGGGGCCCACGTGAACTTCATCTGCGACATGACGAACCCCACGTTCCACCTGACCCACTGGGTGCGGGACCGGACCCGGGGCGAACGGCTCCCGATCGAGCTGGTGGTGGCGAAGGCCACCGGGGTGCCGGCCCGGGTCTACGGGTTCACCGATCGGGGCACGCTGGAGGTGGGCAAGCGGGCCGACGTGAACATCGTCGACCTCGACCGCCTCCACATCCACCGCCCGGAGCTGCGCAACGATCTGCCGGCCGGCGGCCAGCGGTTCCTCCAGCTCGCCTCCGGCTACCTGGCCACACTGGTCAACGGGGTGGCCGTGCGGGAGCACGACGCCGACACCGGCGCCCGCCCCGGCCGGGTGGCCCGCCCCACCCGCTGACGTCCCGGAGCTGATCCATGTCTGAGCCAGATCCCGTGCCGGGGCCGGAGTGGTGCTCGGTGCGGTTCGAGCCGGCCGGGGGGCCGGGCGGCGTACCGGCCATCGTGGTGCAGGAGCGGGTGCGGCTGTCCGACACCGACTCGTCCGGTCTCATCTACTACGGCGCCGTCACCACCTGGCTCACCCGGGCCCAGGCCGAGCTGTACCTGGCCCTGGGGCTCCACCCCCGGGGCCTCGGCCCCTGGCCCATCACCCCCGTGGTGAACGCCAACATCAGCTACCACGCCCAGCTCGGCCTGGCCGATCCCTACGAGCTTCGGACCTGGATCGACGAAGCCGGCACCACCAGCCTCACCATCGCCTTCGAGATCACCCGGGCCGGCACCCGCTGCGTCAGCGCCCGTATGACCCACGTGAACCTGGACCCCGACACCCACCGGCCGGCTCCGCTTCCCCCCGAGCTGGCCGCCGCCGCCAGCACCACCCGGCACCGGTAGATCCCGGCGGCTCGTCCCGCCGGCGCCCGGGCACCGATTCGCCTCCGGGCACTAGCGTCGAGGCCATGAGCACCGTTGACGCCGTCGCCGATCTGATCGCCACCGTGTCCGTGGAGCCCGACGGCCCCGACCGGTTCGTGGGCCGCGGTTCCCGCAACGACGGGGTCGACGCCACCTTCGGCGGCCACTTCCTGGGTCAGGCCGTCTCGGCCGCCCAGGCCACCGTGGACCCCGAGCGCCGCCTGCACTCCCTCCACGCCTACTTCCTGCGGGGCGGGCGGCCCGGCCAGCCCTACACCCACCAGGTGGAGCGGGTGCGCGACGGCCGCAGCTTCTGTACCCGCCGGGTCCGCACCACCCAGGACGAGGGCGGGGCCACCCAGTTCGAGCTCACGGCGTCCTTCGCCACCGGGGAGGGCGGCCCGTCGTTGGCCGCCGAGCCGCCGCCCGACTTCGGCCGCCTGCCCCCGCCCGACTCGCTGCCCACCCACGCCGAGCTGATGGGCGGGCTCGACCCCCTGCCGCTGCCGGCCGACTGGGCCCTTCGGGACTACGGGCTCGACCTGAGGACGGTGGAGGCGCCGTGGCGGCCGGCCAGCGGGTCCGCCGCCGGCACCCGGGGAATCCGGCTCTGGCTCCGCTCGGCCGGGCCGCTGCCGGTCGACCATCACCTCCAGACCGCCATCCTGGCCTACCAGAGCGACGAGTCGCTGGCCGACAACGTGGCCGCTCCCTGGGGGGCCACCTGGGGGAGCGAGGGCGTGGTCTTCGTCAGCCTCGACCATGCCATGTGGTTCCATCGCCCCTTCGACCTGAACCAGTGGCACTTCCTCGATCAGCGGGCGGTGACCGTGGGCCACGGGCGGGGTCTGGCCACGGCCACCGTGTGGAACGAGGGAGGCGAGCTGGTCGCATCGGCCACCCAGGAGGCGCTGCTCCGCCTGAGCGACGAGTTCCTGGTCGGGGAGAGTTGACGTCGCCGACCCCACCTGCGGTTATGGGCATATTCACCCAGTGCGCCCGGATCCTGTCGCATAACCTTCACATTCGTCCGGAGCGCTGCTAGCTTCCTCCCGGGGCAGCCGGCCTCCGGAGAGCGGACATCTCCGGAATTGGTTTTTGGGGACGGTCCCAGTCGTGAGTCGGTATCCCGCTGCTCGTCAGATCATCGTGTTGGTCGTCGGGCTTCTAGTCGGTGCAGTCAGCCTCGTAGCCTTGAAGGTCTCGGAGAAAGATCCCGAAGACGTCGAGACGGCTATCCAAGCCACCGGCGCCGGTGGGCAACTCGCCCGCTTCGCCCAATTCAGCCCGTTGGCCCTACCGGCCGCCGATCTGGACTACTTCGCCGCCGTGCAGCCCGGCACCACGGAAGCGGCGCCCGGCACCACCGCCGCCCCGCAGCCGCAGGACAACGGCGGTGGCAACAACGGCGGTGGCGGTGGCGGTGGTGACAACAACACCGGCAACAACGACGGCGACCACATCCACCAGGTCGACTACCACACCTACCTCGACCACGTGACCGCCACGCTGGGCACGAAGCTGCTGGCCCCCGATCAGGGCGCCTACGGCACGTACCAGGAAGTGGCCCCGGGCCAGATCCAGGCCCGGTCCACCATCACGGGCCTCCGCGCCGTGATCGAGCAGGCCGTGAGCGACGTGAAGAAGAACGACCCCAAGGTCAAGGGCGAGGAGCTGGAGCGCCGTGTGGCCAAGCGGCTCACCGAGCTCAACGACTGGGACAACCTCACGCCCCAGACCCAGGCCAAGCTGTCGCTGCTGGCCGGCGTCGACTTCGAGGCCATGGGAGGCAAGGAACGGGAGCAGAAGCTCAACCACTACCTCCACTCGGTGCAGCCCTTCGGCGACATCACCACGCCGGTGAGCCCCGACACGATCATCGATCTCGGCTACACCCACACCCTGGACAAGGAGTGGACCCAGGCCGAAGACAAGGGCAACGGGCTCTACAAGATCACCATGGTGTCGAACAACAACGACGGCTCGCACACCGGCCACAGCCTGGGCTCGTTCCTGGTGCAGATGCCTGCGGGCACCACGGCCAAGCAGGCGAAGAACATCGGTAACGAGATGGTGTCGAACGACAACAACAACGACCGGCTGTACCTCGACATCTCGGCCCGCAACATCCTCTACGGGGTGACGCCGCCGATCGACTTCACCAAGCCGATGGAAACCACCACCACGATGGCCCCCACCACCGTGGTGACCACGGTGGTGGAGTCCACGCCGACCACGGCGGCCTCCACCACCGCCTCCACGGCGGCCACCGGCGGCTCGACCACCACCACCGCACCGAGCAGCACCACCTCGCAGGTGACCACCACGTCGAGCACGCCGGCGTCGACTTCCTGACGGATCGAGGTCGCCGCCTCCCGGGCCACCACCGACGTTCGCCCGGGAGGCGTCAGACCACCGTCAAACCACCGACCGCACCCACATCCGGTGCCCGGCCCCACCGACGGCCGGGCACCGGCGCGTCGGGGCCCCGGGTAAGGGGCACGCCGGGGCGGACGCGGTAGGAGCTACGCCGGATCGAGGGCGACCGGTAGCGACGTGAAGCCCCGCAGGATCACCGAACGGGTGCGGCTGCCGGCGCCCCGGGGTTCGAGCCGGGCCAGCCGGTGCCGCAACACGTCGGCCGCCACCCGCACTTCCAGCCGCGCCAGGTGGGAGCCGAGGCACAGGTGGATGCCGGACCCGAAGCCCAGATGATCCTGAGGCGGGCGGGTCACGTCGAAACGGTCGGCCCGGTCCCACCGGGAGCCGTCCCGGTTGGCCGATCCGAACAGCACCATCACCAGGGCGTCGGGCGGCAGCGTGGTGTCGCCGATCGTCACCTCGTGGTTGGTGAGCCGCACGATGCCCTGGATCGAGGTGTCGTAGCGCAGGATCTCCTCCACCACCGGCGACAGATCGTGGAGGCCGTTCACGATGTCGTGCTGGTCGGGATGGTCGAACAGAGCCTGGTACAGGTTGCCGATCAGATTGGTGGTTGTCTCGTTGCCGGCCACCAGCAACAGGGTGCACAGGGCCACCAGGTCGCGGGGGTGCAGGTCTTCGCCCGCCTCCTTCGCCCCGGTGATGATCCAGCTGATCAGGTCGTCCTGGGGGGCCCGGGCCCGCTCCTCGGTGATCTGGTAGAAGTAGGTCGCCATCTCCTTCAGCTCGGCCTGATTGGCCTGCGGGTCGCCGGCCCCGTCGAGCAGCCCGACCAGGGCGTTCGACCACCGTTTGAAGTCGGCGCGGCGCTCGGGCGGGATGCCCAGCAGCTCGGCGATCACGATCACCGGCAGGGGCACGGCCAGGTGGGTCACGAGGTCGGCCTGGCCCCGCTCACCCGCCGCCACCAGCTCGTCCACCAACTCCTCGCAGATGGCCCGCACCCGGGGCTCCAGTCTTGCGATGGAACGGGGGGTGAACGGCCGGGACACGAGGCGCCGTATGGCGGTGTGGTCGGGCGGGTCGGTGACGATCAGGCTCCGGGCCAGCTTCGAGTCGAGCTCCCGCAGGTCGGGACGGGGCCCGGGGCGCACGCTGGTGGCGTTCACCGGCAGGGCCCGCAGCGCCTTGGACGAGAACGACTCGGGGTTGCGGACGATCTCCCATACCGGTCGGTAGTGGGGCACCACCCACAGGTCGTCGTCGGGCAGGTAGGTGACCGACGGCCCTCGACGGAGCTCGTCGTAGAAGGGGTACGGGTTCTCCTGCACCACCGGATCGATCGGGCAGTACGTCGTGGCCGCTGAGCGGTTCCCCATGGCAATCCCCCCCTGACGGCCGGTCCGTGGGTGGTGGAGCCGGCCTCCTGCCAGCTTAGCTCCCGGTCGGCTCGGGGTCGGAAGCGGCGTCGGCTCCGGCGCCGGCGGGCACTTGGCTCACGGCGGCCCGGAGCGCAGCATCCAGAGCCACATCGCCCGTGCCGTCGGGCGACGGGCGCTGGGTGGCGCCGCCGGGGGTGGTGGGAGCGGCGACGTCGGGCGGGATGCCGTTGCGCTCGATCACCCGGCCCAGCGGGGTCACGTAGGAGGCGTACGTGGTCTGGAAGGCATCACCTCCGGGAAGGGGGTAGCGCTCCTGGAGCCCGCCTTCACCGGCGGTGATCGCTCCGGCCACCAGTGCCCGGCCGTGGTCGCTCAGGGCACCGGCCACCACCTCGGCCGTGCCCGAGGTGAGGTCGTCGACCAGGACGACCAGCGGGGCGGTGGGCTCGATCGGACCCGGCCCGGTGGCGAACGTCGCGGTGCTCCGGGTTCGGCCGACTTCGGTGGCCACCGTGGAGCCGGCGGGGAGGAAGGCGGAGGCCACGTCGACCGCCTCGGACATCGGCCCGCCCGGGTTGTGGCGCAGATCGAGGACGAACGCCGTGGCCCCCTCGTCGGTCAAATGGTCGACCGCGGCCCGCATCTCGGCGCCGGCGCTCGGGATGAGCTCGGGCACCGCGATCACGCCGACCAGGACGTTCTCCCACCGGCGGAGCCGGGCCACCACCGTTCCCTGCTTCAGGGTGCCGCGCTGCATCGTGGCCGACACCTCGGCGCCGGGCCGGCCAACCGACACCGTGAGCACCGAGCCCTCGGGGCCGTCGATCATGTCGGCCACCGCGTCGACGTCGAGGCCGTCGACCTCGGCGCCGTCCACGGCCAGCACCTCGTCGCCGGGGCGGAGGCCGCCCTGGAAGGCGGGGGAGCCGTCGGCGACGGTGGCGATCTCCGCCGCGCCGTCCTTGGCGGCCCGGAGGCGCACGCCGATGCCCACGTACCCTGCCGACTCGGCCTTGTCGGCCCGGGCCACGTCGGCCGCCGGCACGAGACGGGTGAACGGGTCGTCGAGGAGGGACGACCAGGCCGCCACCGGGGCGTCGCTCAGCGGGGCGGCGTCGAAGGCCCGGTAGTGGTGGGCCTCGAGGATCTCCAGCAACGCCTCGGTGTCGGGGGCCGGGCCGGCCGGGGCCGGCCGCTCTCCGCCGATCCACGGCAGGCGGCCGGTGGCGGCCGAGCCTCCCGTGGCCAGGGCGAGAGCCAGGGCCAGCGCCAGGGCGAGGGCACCCCGCCGGGAGGGAGGCCGGAGGTGGCGACGGGATCGGGTGCGGCGACGGGATCGGGTGCGGCGACGCGAGCCGGCCCGGACCCGGGCGCCGGCCGCGCGCTCCCGCCGGACCGGGGTGAGGGCCTCGGATCGGAGGGTGGGCGGCTGGCTGAGCACCGTGGTGGACCTCGGGTTTCGCAGGTGGCGGGTAGATGGGGCGAGACAATCGGACCGGGACCCCGGAACGGAGGGAGCCCCCCGGGGTCCGGTCCGTCACAGAACGGGGTGGAGCCGTCCGTAGGTGACGGGGCAACAGTGCGAGCGGCGTGGAGCCCAGATACACGGAATCCGAAGCTTGTGGTCGTAGTACCAAGGTCTCATGGGTACCTGTACCACGGGACCTCCAAGATCTTTCCTGTCGCGTATCTGGCGGTCGGGTGCCGAGCACTGTTTGTACGCACGACGATCCGACGGAGCACCCCCCATGACCGAGAATCCCGAGCTCACCACGCTGGTCGACCTGGCCGAGGGTCGTCTCGATCCCGACGCGGCCCGGGCCCTGACCGGGCGGCTGGAGGCCGGTGACGCCACCGTCGTGGCGGCGCGGGACTGGATCGCCTGGTTCCACCAGGCCGCTGGCCCGGTGCACTTCGCCGAAGCGCCGGCCGAACTGGTGGCCCGGTTGCACGGTCTGATGCCGGCCCGGCCCTCGCTGGTGCAGCGGTTGGTCGCCGCCGCCGGCGGCGTGGTGGCCCAGCTGGTGGGCGACACCAGCCTGGGAGGGCCGCTGTTGGCCGGAGCCCGGGGCGTGCCGGTGGCCGAGCCCCGCCAGCTGCTGTTCGAGGCGGGAGATGTCGAGGTGGCCGTGAGCGTGGTGCCCCCGGTGGACGGCCGTACCCGGATCGACGGCCAGCTCTTCGCCGACGACCCGGCCCGTCCCGTCGAGCTCGTGGTCGGCGATCTGCGGATCGCCGTCACCGCCGACTCCGCCGGCGAGTTCAGCTTCCCGGTGGTCGACCTGCCGCCGGGATCGGTGGAGCTCGGCCTCACCATCGAGACCACCGGTGGTCTGATCCACCTCGACCTGACGCCGCCCGCCAGCTCGTACCTACCCCAGGAGCTCTTGTGATGGCCAGCGCCGCCCGTTCCCCCCTCGCCGCCCCGTCCCGGCGCCGGAACCGGCTGGTCGCCGTCCTGGGCGCCGTGGCCCTCATGGCCGGCGCGACCGCCCTGGACCCGAGGCCGGCCGCCTCGGCCGCCGTCGACGGGGCGGAGCCGCCCGTCACCGAGATCATCGTGACCATCGACCCGGCGGCCACCACGCTGGCCGCCGTCAACCGGTCGTTCGGCACCACGCTGGTCGCCCCCTCCAGCGGTCTGGCCGATACCTACCTGTTGGCCGTGCCGGCCGGGGCCGACGCCGAGGCCCTGGCCGACGCCGTGGCCGCGGCTCCCGGTGTGATCGACGCCGACGCCAACGGCCACCTCACGCCGCCCGAGGTCGACCAGGACCGGGTGTACGCCTGGCGGGTGTACGCCTGGAGCGAAGGCACCCCGGTTCCCATCGTGTCGGCCTACGCCCTCGACGCCATCGGCCTGCCGGCGGCCCACCGCCTCAGCACCGGCGACGGTGTGGTGGTGGCCGTGCTCGACACCGGCGTGCAGCTCGATCACCCGGCGCTGAGCTCCTGGCTCGTCCCGGGCCGGGACGTGGTGCAGGGCGACGGCCTACCGGCCGACACCAGCAACGGCCTGGACGACGACGGCGACGGCACGATCGACGAAGGCGCCGGCCACGGCACCCATGTGGCCGGGATCGTGCACCAGGTGGCCCCCGGGGCCCGGATCATGCCGGTGCGGGTGCTCGACGACGAGGGATCGGGCAGCTTGTGGCAGGCGGCCGAGGGCATCCTGTGGGCCGCGTCCCACGGGGCGCAGGTGATCAACACCAGCTTCGGCACCCATGGCTCGGCCGGTGTGCTGAAGGACGCCGTGGCCCAGGTCACGGCGGGCGGGGTGCTCGTGGTGGGCGCCGCCGGGAACGACGGCAAGGACCGCACGATGTACCCGGCGGCCGCCGACGGGGCGCTGGCCGTGGCCTCCGTGGGCCCGGGCGACGTCGCCTCCACCTTCACCAACCGGGGCCGATGGATCGACGTGTCGGCTCCGGGCGAGACCATCCACTCCGCCTTCGCCTTCCCCGCCGGCTCGTGGGCGGCCAACAGCGGCACGTCGATGGCCACCCCCTTCGTCACCGGTGAGGCGGCGCTCGTGCTGGCCCGGCGCCCCGCCGCCACCCCGGCCGAGGTGACCAGGGTGATCACGTCCACCGCAGTGCCGGTGGATGCCGCCAACCCCAGGCTCCGGGGCGAGCTCGGCTCGGGCCGGATCAACGCTGCGGCGGCGGTCGCGAACGCCTGACGGGAACCCCCGCTGCCGGCCCGATTGCGCCGGTCGGCCCACCCATCGCGGTTACCCTGGACCGGGCTGGGTCTGGGGGTGGTGAGCGAGGAGCCGAAGCGCATCGTGATGGGCGACAAGCCGTTGCTGGAGTTGTGTCGGGCCGGGGATGACCGCGCCTGGCGTCTCCTGGTCGACCGGTACGTCAGGCTCGTCTACTCCATCCCCCTCAACTTCGGTCTGGGGCCGGTGGACGCCGACGACGTCACCCAGTCCACCTTCGCCATTCTCATGGGCAGCCTGGCCGCCATCGAGAGCGAAGACCGGCTCGGGGCCTGGCTGGCCACCGTGGCCCGCCGTCAGACCTGGCGTCACGTCGAACGCATGCGCCGCGAGGCACCGGTCGACGACCCGGAGGCGGCACCCCCCGTCGACGAGACCACAGCCACCCGGCGCACCGAGGACATGGAGTGGCTCCATCAGGGTCTGGGCCGCCTCGACGACCGTTGCGCCCGCCTGCTCCTGGCCCTCTACTTCACACCGGAGCCCCGCCCCTACACCGAGGTGGCGGCCGAGCTCGGGCTCCCGGTCGGCAGCATCGGGCCCACCCGGGGTCGGTGCCTCGACAAGCTGCGAGTCATTCTCACCGACCTCGACCGGACATGACGGTCGGACAGCACCTGGATCGGCTCGCCACTGCCGCCTCGGCCGCCCCACCCGACGTGGCGGTGCTGGCGGCACTCGGGCTGGCCGACGCCGCCGGGCTCCACGCCGTGATCGACCTGGCCCGCCGGGAGATGCGGGACGACCCGGGCGCCGGTGCCCGGCTGGCCCGCCTGGCCCGGGCCGGAGCCGTCGCCGCCGGGCTGGAGCCCGAGGTGGGCCCGGCGGCCGACTACGCCCTGGCCCAGGCGTCGGTCGCCGCCGGGGAGCTCCAACAGGCGTTGGCTCTGCTGGACCGGGCCCGCACCGGGTTCGCGGCGGCGGGCGACACCTGGTCGGCGCTGCGCACCAACCTGGGCCGGACCAACATCCTCAACGAGATGGGCCGCCACGACGACGCCCTGGCCGCCAGCCGGGCCATCATCGAGGCGCTGGGGCCCGCATCGGCGCCGGCGGTCGACCGGACCGAGCAGGAACGAACCGAGGAGGAACGAACCGAGCTCCTGGCTGCGGCCGAGCAGAACTCGGCCCTGTGCCACGAGCTGATGGGCAGCTTCGAGCTGGCCCTGGCCGCCTACGACCGGGCCGAGGCCGGCTACCGACGGGCCGGCGAGGCCCGGGCGGGGGCCGAGGTCCGCTACGACCGGGCCCTCCTCCTACTGAACCTGGGTCGGCACCGGGAAGCCCTGGCCGCCCTCCACGACGTGGCCGATGTCTTCCGTGAGGGCGGGTTCCGGGCCCTCCTGGCCGGTGCGCTCACCCACACCGCCGAGGCCCACCTCCAGCGGGGCGAGCTCGATCGTTGCCTGGTGGCGCTGAGCGAGGCCAGCGACGCCCTGGCCTCGATCGAGGCCCCCACCGGCGTCCACGAGCGGGCCCTGGTGGCGGGTCGCGCCTATCTGGAGCTGCGGCTGCTACCGGAGGCCCTGGCCACGTTCGACGAGGCGGCCCGATTCCTCGAGGGGTCCGACCTGGTGATCGAGCGGGCGCGGGTCCAGTGGGGGAGGGGGCTGGCCCTGGCCGGCCTGGCCCGCCGATCCGAGGCGGCGGCCGCCATGGATGCCGCCGTGGCCCAGTTCCGTCAGTCGGGCCATCACGGTTGGCTGGCCGGCACGCTGGTGGACCGGGCCCGCCTGGGCCAGGCCCGGGGTGCGGTGGAGGGAGCGGCGGCCGACGCCGCCGAGGCCCTCGATCTGGCCGGCCGTCATCAGCTGCTGGTGGCCGAGGTGCGGGCCCGGCTGGCCGGAGCCGACCTGGACGGCCCGGAGGTCGACGGGCTCGAGAACCTCCGGGCGGCCCGGGCGGTGGCCGGGCTCTTGCCCCTGCGGCCGCTGATGGCCGAGGTGGAGCACACGCTCGGGCGCCGGCTGGCGGCCCACGGAGCGGCGGCCGAAGCCCGGAGCCACCTGCTGGCCGCCATCGAGGCGCTGGAGTCCACCCGGGGCACGCTGAGCGACGACGCCCTCCTCAGCCGCTATCTCGACGACCGCCGGTCTCCCTACGAGGATCTGCTCGACCTGCTCCTCCGGCCGACGCCGTCGGCCGAACCCGACGCCGCACGGGCCGTGGCGGCCGAGCGGGTTGGTGTGGTCGAGCAGGCCTTGGACGTGGCCGAACGGGCCAAGTCGAGAGCCCTGGGAGAGCTGGTGGCCGGGATCACGGCCCGGTCGTCGGCCGGGCCCGACGAGGAGGCCGAGCTGATCGAGCTGCGGGCCGTGCAGCGGGAGCTGTTCGCCCAGGGGCTCACTCCGGAGCGTCGCAACCTGCTCCACCAGCGGCTGGTGGGGCTCGAGCACCAGGACAGCCTGCGCCGGGTGCAGCGCTCGGAGCGGGCCGTCCGCCGGCCCGGAGCCGACGGCGGATCCCCCGCCGGCCGATCGGAGGGCGGTTCCCCCCACGGTGCCGCCCGCCCGGCCGGTGCCCCGACGGCGCCACCACCGATCCCTGCCCCCGCCGCCGGGCCGGTGCTGGCCTACAGCTGCGCCAACGGAGCGATCCACGCCTTCGTCACCGGAGTGGGACCCACCGTGGCCGTGCCCGGCATCGCCTCCCAGGCCGAGGTGACCGAGCTGGTGAACCGGTTGCGGTTGCAGATGGCCCGGGTGGCGGCGGCCGGTGCCCGCCTGCCGCGCCAGCTGGGCCAGCTGGTGGCGGCCACCGAGGGGGTCCTGGAGCAGCTCCATCGGCTCCTGATCGAGCCGGTGGCCCACGTCCTTCCCCCCGGCGACGGGGGCACGCCGCTGGTCGTCGTCCCCGATGGGCCCCTGCACGCCGTGCCGTTCCACGCCCTGCGCCAGGGCGGGTCCCGGCTGATGGGGAGTTACGTCGTCTCCTACGCCCCCAGCCTCGCCGTCCTGCGGGCCGCCCCGCCGCCGCTCGCCGGGCGGCCGGCCCTGGTCGTCGGGGTGGCCGACGAGCTGGCCCCCCGGGTGGAGGACGAGGCCCGGCTCGTGGCCGCCGCCCTGGGTGACGCCACCCTGCTCCTCGGAGCCGACGCCACCTGGGAGCGGGTGACGGCCGAGCTGGCCGGTGCGTCCCATGTCCACCTGTGCGGCCACGCCGTCTACCGGCCCGACAACCCGATGTACAGCGCGCTCCGCCTGGGCGACCGCTGGGTGAACGCCGCCGACCTGCTCCGCCTCGACCTCACGGGCCGCACCGTGGTGCTCAGCGCCTGCACGACCGCCGGCGACAGCGGTCACCCGGCGGCGTCGCCGGCGGCCGAGGTACACGGATTCGTGCGGGCCGTGCTGGGGGCGGGGGCGTCGAGCGTGATGGCCAGCCTGTGGTTGGCCGACGACGACACCACCACCCGGGTCATGGACGCCTGGTACCGCACCCGCCTGGCGCGGGGCCCGGCCGCCGCCCTGCGGGACGCGCTGGCCGACGTGGCCGCCGACGCCCCCCACCCCTACCACTGGGCCCCCTGGGCACTGATCGGCGGGCGTCAGGGGTAGAAATCCCGGGTCCTCACCGGGGTGGCAGCCGATAGCGTTTGGCAGCTCTCGCCCTTCCGAGACCTCTACCGCTGGGGTATCCCGTCGCCCCGCACGACCCTTGGAGGATTTCGTGACCATCGCCCATACCGCTCCCGCCACCCGGCCCGGTGCCAGCCCCGCCATCGAGGCCTTCCTGGCCACCACCGATGCGCCCACCCCCTTCCTCGTCCTCGACCTGAACGTCGTGGCCCAGCGGTTCGCCGCCCTTCGCCTCGCCGTTCCCCGGGCCCAGGTGTTCTACGCCGTCAAGGCCAACCCGGCCCGCCCCATCCTGGAACGGCTCCACCGGCTGGGCTCGTCGTTCGACGTGGCCAGCCCGGCCGAGATCGACGACTGCCTGGCCGTCGGCGTGCCCCCCGAACGGATCTCCTACGGCCACACGATCAAGAAGCGGCGCGACGTGGCCTACGCCGCCTCGGTGGGCGTCACCCGCTTCGCCGTCGACTGCCCCGAGGAGCTCGACAAGGTGGCCGAGGCCGCCCCCGGCGCCGCCGTGAGCGTGCGCCTGCTCCACGAGTGCGGCGGGGCCGACTGGCCCCTGTCCCGCAAGTTCGGCTGCTCCACCGCCGAAGCCGAGCAGCTCCTGGTCAGCTCAACCGAGGGGGGCCTGGCCTGCGGGGTGTCGTTCCACGTCGGTTCCCAGCAGCGGGACCTGGCCACCTGGCACGAGACCCTGGGTGTGGTGGCCGACGTGTTCCGCCGGGCCCGTGACCGGGGTGCCCACCCCACCCTGTTGAACCTGGGGGGCGGCTTCCCCGGCTCCTACCGCGACGCAGCCCCCGCCATCGCCGACTACGGCCGGGCCATCAACGCCGCGCTGGCCGCCTGGTTCCCGCCGGGGGAGAGCGGGCTCGACGAGCTGATGGTGGAGCCCGGTCGGTACCTGGTGGCCGATGCCGGGGTGCTCCGCTCGGAGGTGGTGCTGGTGTCGCACCGGTCGGTCGACGAGATGGCCCGCTGGGTCTACCTCGATGTTGGCAAGTTCCACGGGCTGGCCGAGACGATGGACGAGGCCATCCGCTACCGGCTGCGGACGGCGCACGACGGCGGGCCCGCCGGGCGGGCCGTGGTGGCCGGCCCCACGTGCGACTCGGTGGACGTGCTGTACGAGAAGAGCGGCTACGAGCTGCCGCTGGCCCTGGACGAGGGCGACATGGTCGACATCCTGTCGGCCGGGGCCTACACCACCACCTACTCCTCGGTCGGCTTCAACGGCTTCCCGCCCCTGGCCGAGCACATCATCGGGTGAGCCCTTCCAGTCCGTCCTTCAGCGGCCGCGGTGGTCGGTGGCCTGGCCCACGTCCTTCGGGTGGGCGTAGGGGTGGGGCAGGAAGGCCTTGCCCGACGCCGTGCGGCTGAGCTGCCGCTCGGGCTCGTAGGGCGTGCCGTCGGCGTTCTGGCGGGCCACGTTGCCCCACTGGGCCAGTGAGGTGCCGGCCTGGTCGAGCATCCGGTCTTCCCAGACGTAGTCGAAGTTGTCGGCCATCCGCTCCTCCACCGAGGCGTCGGGGCGGTTGTCGGCGTACCACCGGGCGGTGCGGGCGATGGCCTCGGCCGCCGGCAGGGCGTCGGTGTAGCCGAGATCGGTGCGGAGCTGGAACAGGTCCATCAGCTGGTGCTGGCGGCTGCCCAGCACCAGGCTCTTGGCCGAGCCGGCCACGGCCCACGGCACCGCCACCGGCTCGAGGGGTGCCCCCAGCTCGGACGCCACGATCTCCACGATCTGGTTGATCGAGTACTGGTCGAGGTCGCCGCAGTTGTAGGACCGGCCGGCGCTGGCGTCGGGGTGGTCGACGGCCAGCAGCACGGCATGGCCCAGGTTGCCGGCCCAACCGTGGGTGGCCAGCTGGTGGCCGGCGTCGGGCACCAGGATGCGGGTGCGGCCGTCGAGGATGCGGCGCACGATGCTCCACTCCCGGGGAACGAGCTGGTATGGCCCGTAGACGTACGGATAGCGGAAGATCGTGGCCGCCGGGTGGTGCCGGAACACGGCCTGCTCGGTCTGGGCGATCAGCATCGAGAACCGTTCCTCGGTCTCGTCGTCGGCCAGCGGCTGGTCTTCCCGCACGAGGGCCGGCAGGCCGGCCGGGTGGAGCAGGCGCGGGTTGGAGAAGCCCCGGTAGAGGGCGAACCCGCCCACCGAGATGAACCGGCCCACCCGCCCGGCCAGCGCCTCGGCGATGAGGCGGATGCGGCCGTAGCTGGCGATCACCACGTCGAAGGTGAGGCCGGCCAGGGCCTCCTCGATGGTCTCGGTGAAGTGGGGATCCCCGTGGATGTGGGTGACGTCGTCGGGGATCTCGGGGATCTCGTGGGTGCCCCGGTGGAAGATCGTCACCTCGTGGCCCCGCTCCCGGAGCCCGTTCACGATGAAGGGCCCGGTGGGCCCCGTTCCCCCGATCACCAGCGTGCGCGTGGCCATGGTCAGTTCCCCCCCGGGTCGATCGTCTGGATGCTAGCTGGCCACGGCGGTCTGCTGGTAAAGGGCCAACCGCCAATCGCCGTCGCTCGGCGAGGCCACCAGATCGAGCACCGTCGTCTCATTCATGCCCGCTCTCTACCCGGCAGGCCGGGCCGGCCACACCGCCGCCCTATTCCAGGGCCCCCTCGGCGGCGGCGGCGGCCACCTCCTCGTCGGTCATGCCCAGCAGGTCGGTCAGCACCTCGAACGTGTGCTGGCCCAGCATGGGGGCGGCGAAGCGGGGCCCGTTGCCGTAGCCGTCGATGCTGAACTGGTGCCCGGCGTAGGGGACCACCCCCACCTCGGCGTGCTCCAGGTACCGGTAGAAGCTCCGGTGCTGGTACTGGGGATCGACGAACAGGTCCCGGGTCCGCTGCACCTTGCCCGCCGGCACGCCGGCCGCCACCAGCAGCCGCTCCACCTCCTCGGGGGTGCGGGTGGCGGTCCAGGCGCCGATGATGGCGTCGAGCGTGGCGTGGGCCGCCCGGCGCCCAGCGGCGGTGGCGTGGGCCGGGTCGACGGTCCACGGCGGCGAACCCAGCGCTGCGCCGAAGGCGGTCCACGCCTCGTCGTCGGGGATCGTGATCGCCACCCACTCGTCGGCGTCCTGGCTGGGCTGCCCGTCCGGGCCGGCGCAGGGGTAGGCCCCCTGGGGTGCCATCAACGGGTCCCGGTTGGCCATCCGCTCGGGCCGGCAGCCGGTGCGCTGATAGGCCAGCAGCTCGGGCGTGAGGTAGTGGAGGGCCATCTCCAGCTGGGCCCCCTCGATGTGGCAGCCCTCGCCGGTGCGGTCCCGGCGGTCGAGCGCGGCCAGGATCACGGGCAGCAGCACCCGGGGCCCGATCGTGTCGGTGTAGGCCATCCACGGGCCGTCGGGGCCGAGGTCGGGCCAGCCGGTCAGATCGGTGAAGCCGGCGATGGCGGCGGCGTGGAAGCCGTAGCCGGCCAGCGGCGACAGGGGACCGCCCCCGCCCAGCAGCGAAGTGGTGACGGTGATGGCCCGGGGGTTGGTCGTGTGGATGGCGTCGGGTCCGAGGCCGAGGCGGTCCATGGTGCCGGGGCGGAAGCTGTCGATCACCACGTCGGCCCACTCGGTCATGCGGCGGGCGATGTCGAGCCCGGCGGCGGTGGTCATGTCGGCCGCCATCGACCACTTGGAGGTGTTGAAGCTGCCGTAGAAGTTCGACCGGTTGATCCCGAACTCGGCGTCCTTGAACGGGGGCTGGGCCCGGGTGGTGTCGAGCCGGCGCTCGGTCTCGATCCGCACCACGGTGGCCCCGTGGTCGGCCAGCATGCGGCCGGTGATGGGGCCCACCCCGATCCAGCTGAAGTCGGCCACCCGGATGCCGGCCAGCGGGAACTCGGTGGCGGCCCGGGCGGTGGGGGCACGACGCCCACCCGGGCGGCGCAGGGCGGCCGGCGGGCCGGCCTCGCCCAGGTCGGGCGCCGGCGCTGGGGGCGGCGGGAGGCGGGCGCCGTCGATCGTGACCGGTGAACCGGGCCGGCGTACCGGCTGGGCTCCAACGGCGCTCGTACCCGAGTCGTTGCCTTCCACCGGGTCGTGGAGCCAGTAGCCACGGCGGTCGAGATGGTCGATGGCCAGCAGGTCGGCCACCGTGTTGACCGGGGCGAACGTGGCCCCGTAGCGCAGCCCTCGTTCCAGCAGCTCCTGGCGGGTGTAGCGGGAGCACAGCTCGTCCACTGCGGCGGTCAGCTCGTCGTAGGAGGGATCCACCGACTCGCCCGACAGGGCCCGGTGGTCGTAGGTGGGCCAATCCTGATCGGCCCAGTGGGGCCCGGCGATGCCCTCCTCGATCAGCCACGGTACCACCGGGCCGATGATCAGCCCGATCGGCGACTGGGCCGAGTAGCCGTCCTTGGCCCGGTGCCGGAGCTCGATGGGCACGGCCAGCGGCAGGGCCATCCCGGTGCGCTCGAAGTCGAACCCCTGGATGGCGTGGGCCTCCATCGAGTTGAGCAGGGTCCAGGTCATGGCGGCCTGGGCCGACACGTCCACCCACTGGGGCCGGCCCGTCACCTCCATCCGCCGCAGGGCCACCAGGGCCGCCACCGCCGCCTCGTTGCCGGTGTGGCGCCACACCTGGGGAATGGAGATCTTCACCGGCGCCCGCTCCCGCACCCCCTGGAGGCGCATCGGCCCACCCAGGGCGGCCAGGGTCAGCTCCGAGAACGGCTGGTCGGCCCGGGGGCCGTCGGCCCCGAAGGGGGTGACGAGCACGTGGACCAGGCGGTCGTTGGCCGCCTCCAGCTCGGCCCGACCGAGGCCGGCGGCGGCCAGGAGGCCGGGCGGACCCGACTCCACCACGATGTCGGCCCCGGCCACCAGCTCCAGGGCCTCGGCCCGCCCGGAACGTGTGGCCAGGTCGACCACCACCGAGCGCTTGCCACTGTTGTAGGCGTCGAACTGGAAGCTGGGGCTGCCGTCCACGCCGGGGGCCAGTCGGGGCTCGGCCCGGCGGGCGGCCGACCCTTCGGGAGGCTCCACCCGGATCACCTCGGCCCCCAGCCAGCCGAGCAGCCAGGGCCCGATCTCGCCCCGGTGGTCGGTCAGGTCCAGCACCCGTACGTCGTGCAGCAGCATCTGTTCCCCCTTGCCGCCCCAAGGTAGGAGCCCGGGCCACCCCCGGACAAGGGCACGCCCGGGGAGCGGCCCGGCCGGCGCGACTTTCCGTTTCGGAGCCGGCCGACCATACTTCTCTGTTCCCGAGAGGAGGCTGGGTGGACCACGGGGTGACGATCGAGGAGCTGGCTGCTACCTGCGGTGCCATCATCGACGAGATCGAGAAGGCGGTGGTGGGGAAGCGCCCGGTGCTGGAGCTGGTGCTGGCCGGCCTCCTGGCCGATGGTCACGTGCTGGTGGAGGACGTGCCCGGCGTGGCCAAGACCCTGATCGCCCGGTCGCTGGCCGAGGTCACCGGCCTCAGCTTCAGCCGTATCCAGTTCACGCCCGACCTGATCCCGTCCGACCTGACCGGGGCCGTGCTGCCCGGGCTCGACGGGTCGCCTCCGGCCTTCGCCCCCGGGCCCCTGTTCGCCAACGCCGTGCTGGGCGACGAGATCAACCGCAGCCCGTCCAAGACCCAGGCCGCCGCCCTGGAGGCCATGGAGGAACGCCAGGTCACGGTGGACGGCCACTCTCATCCGCTTCCCCGGCCGTTCCTGTTGATCGCCACCCAGAACCCGGTGGAGACCGAGGGCACCTACCCCCTGCCCGAGGCCCAGCTCGACCGGTTCCTGGTGCGCATCCACGTGGGCTACCCGGCCCCGGCCGACGAGCGGGAGCTCCTCCGGCGCCGGCTCGACCGGGGCACCGACCGGGCCCGGCTCCAACCGGTGACCGACGCCGAAGGGATCCGCCGGCTCCAGGCCGCGGTGGAACGGATCGAGGCCGGTGACGACGTGGTCGACTACGCCGTGCGCCTGGTGGAGGCCACCCGGGCCCACGATGCGCTGGAGATCGGGTCCAGCCCCCGGGGCGGTCTGGCCCTGGTCAAGCTGGCCCGGGCCCGGGCCGGCCTGAGCGGCCGGGCCTTCACCACCCCCGACGACGTGAAGCGGATCGCCGTGCCGGTCCTGGCCCACCGGGTCGTGTTGCGGACCGAGGCCTGGGTGCGGGGCGTGCGGGAGGAAACCGTGATCCAGGAGTGCCTCGACTCGGTGCCGACCCCGTCCAGCCTCACCGTCGGAGACCGCTCGGCTCTCGACGCCGCTCCCGCCGGGTCGTGACGGCGCCAGCCACGGGGGCCGGAGCGGGGCGGGGCGCCCGGCGGCCGGCCACCGCGGTGGCGGGTGGCGCCGGCCCGGTCCCGATCGCGGCCCGACCCCGCCGTTTCTCGAGCGAGCAGGCCACCCCCCGGCTCCTGGTGCTGGTGGCGGTGGCCACCGTGGGCCTGTGGCTGGCGGTGCTGGCCGGGCGGCCCGAGCTGGTGGTGGTCGTGGCGCCGCTGGTGGTCCTGGTGGTGGTGGGCGCCGCTCTCCACCGGTGGCCCGACCTGGCGGTGGAGGTGGGCGGCCCGACCCGGTGCGTGGAAGGCGACGACATCGACCTCACGGTCACGATCGTCACCGCCACCGGGATCCCCTGGCTGCACCTGAGCCTCGACCTGCCGCCCGAGCTGGAGGCGGCCCCCGGCGCCGCCCAGGCCCTGTTGGCCATCGGCCCCCGGCGCCGCACGGTGGTGACGATCCCGGTCAAGGCCACCCGGTGGGGGGTGTCGAGCCCGGGGCTGCTCACGGTGATCGCCCGCGACCGGTTCGGGTTGTTCGTGTCGTCCCAGGTGATCCGGCCCGATCTGCGGGTCCGGGTCCACCCGCCCGACGGCAGCCGCCGGGCCGTGGTGGCCCCCAACCAGCTCCACCGCCGGGTGGGCACCCACGGCTCCCGGGCCCACGGCGACGGGTCGGACTTCGCCGAGCTGCGGCCCTGGCGGCCCGGCGACACGGCCCGCTCGGTCAACTGGCGGGCGTCGGCCCGGCGGGGTGAGCGATGGGTGACGGTGCGCCACCCCGACCGCTCGGGAGACCTGGTGCTGCTCGTCGACTCCTTCCGCGACCTCGGCCCCCTGGGCGACCGGCTGGTGGCCCGGGCGGTACGGGCGGCGCTGGCCCTGGCCGAGAGCAACCTGGCCGTGCACGACCGGGTGGGGGTGCTGCAGGTGGGGCGCCACATCCGGTGGCACCGTCCCGGCCTGGGGCGGCTCCACACCTCCCGCCTGGTCGACGCCCTGCTCGACACCCAGGTGGAGCCGGGCCTGCGGGCCCCCCGGGTGGAGCAACTGCCGCTGCACGAGCTGCGGGAGGGGATCCTGATCGTGGCCCTCACCGGGCTGCTCGATCCCGGGGCGGCCCAGCTGCCGCTGGAGCTGCGGGCCCGGGGCCACGAAGTGGCCGTGATCGAGGTGGCGGCCGAGGGGCACCTGCCGGAACGCCCCGACCGCACCCAGGTGCTGGGCCGCCGGCTGTGGCGGTTGCGGCGGGCGGAGCTGGCCGAGCAGCTCCGCCGGGGCGGCGTCACCGTGGTGCGGTGGGAACCCGACCAGGCCATCGAGCAGGTGGTGGCGGCGCTGGCCCGCCGGGCTACCGGTGGCCGCCGGACCGCCGTCGGAGCCACCCCCCGATGACCGCCCTCCCGATGACCGCTTTCCGCCCCCCGCCCGTCGGTCGAACTGCGTCACGAAATCCGCGTCACGCCTGCGTTCTGCGTCACGAAACCCCCGAAATCCGTGGGTTTCGTGACGCAGAACGGCTGGTGGGCGCGTTTTCCGTGACGCAGTTCGGGGGACCGGCGAGGCCGGTGAGGGGGCTCGTGTGAGGCGGATGTCGCTGCTGACGGGGCTGGCGGCGCTGGTGGCCGTCGGCGCCCTCGTGGTGGGCGGCTCGGCGGCGGGAGCCGTGGCCGGGCGGGGCCTGGTGGTGGTCGTGGCGGTGGCGGCGGCCGCCTTCCTGGGGCTTGGTCTGGTCGTCGGGTGGCGGCCGGCGCTGGCCGTCAGCCTCGGTCTGGGGCTGGTGGCCGGTATCACCCTGCCCTCGGACTCCGTTCCCTGGACGGCGGCCGCCGTGCTGGGGGCGGCGGTGGCCGTCGGGCACGAGGCCGGGCGGCTGTCGATCGACCTGCGCCGTCCGTCCCGTCTCGGGCCCAAGGTGCTGGGCCGCCTGGTTGGTGTGGGAGCGGGCGTGGCGGCCGTGGCGCCGGTGGCGGCACTGGCCGGCGCCGCCCTGCCCGGTCGGAACCTGCCTGGCGTGCTCGTGCCGGTGGCGCTGGTGCTGGCCGCCGTGCCGGTGGCGGCCCCGGCCCTGGCCGGCGGGGGAGCGGCGGCCGGGTCGCGGCCTCACGGCGCCCCCCGGGGCGGCGCCGACGGCGGGCGGCCCTCCCGTCTCGTGGCGGCCGCCGCCCGGGCCCTGGGCCCGCTCGCCCCCGGCGCCCGGCTGACGCTGGCCGGCCTGGTGGCGACGGCCGTGATCGTCACCGCCCTGCTCGGGGCGGCGGCCCGAGACGAGCTGCCCACCACCACCGGCCCGGGGGCCACGGCGTCCCACACCGCCACCACCGACCCGATTCCCGAAGCCCCGATCGGGGCCGATCCGGCCACCACCGGGACCGGGGCCGAACCGCCGGCCCGGGGATCGATCGTCGGCATCGCCATCCTCACCCTGGTGGCGGGGGTGATCGTGCTGTTGTTGTCGGGCCTGCGGCGCAACCGGATCCCGCTGGTGCAGGACCTGGTGGACGTGGGGCCCGACGAGCCGGGCTTGGCCATCGTCGGCGCCTCCGAGGCCGACCTCGACGACGAGGCCGTGGTGCTGGCCGACGACGTGGCCGCCGCCCTGGTGGCCGACATCACGGTGGATCTCCGGTCCGAGCCCGACCCGGGGCGGGCCGTCCGCTATGCCTACGCCCGGGTGGAGCGGCGCCTGGCCGCCCTCGGCATCGAGCGGCGCCCGGCCGAGAGCGAGCCCGAGCTGCTCGGCCGGGCCCTCGGCGTGCTGGGCGACGAGGGCGGGGCCCTGGCCGACCTGACCGCCCTGTTCGAGCGGGCCCGGTTCTCCGACGAGCCCGTGCCCGAGGCGCTCCGGGCCGGGGCGTTGGCCGCCCTGGAGCAGCTGCGGGCCCGCCTGGAGCCGGCCCGATGAGCTCCACCCTGCTGCTGGCGGTGGTGCTGGGCCAGGTGGCGCTGGCGCTGGCCGGGCTCGCCCTGTCGGGTCTGATCCGCCAGCTCCAGGTCGACGCCCGCCGCCCTGGCGCCCTCGTCGACCGGCTCGATCAGCGGGCGGCCGTGGTGCGCCCCCCGGAGCTGGAGGTGATGGAGCGCCTGGTGGCCGACTCGATCACCAGCGAGGCCACCGCCGAGCGCCAGCTCCGCCCGCTCCTGGCCCAGCTCGGCCGCCGGGCACCCGGCGGACGGGTGGCGGTGGAGCCCGCCCCCGGCCGTGACCGCCGCCGCTGGATCGGCGAGTCCATCGTGGCCCTGGAGCGGGCGTGGGACATCAGCCCCGACGCCGATCCCCGCCGTCCCCGTCGCCGCTGACGGACCCCGGTTGCTGCTGCGAACTGTGGCGCGTGGTGCTGGATTCTGCGCGCTGGCGCCACCGATCGCCTCTCCTGCGAGGGGGGGCGCTACTCCAGGATCTCGTCGGCGGCCAGGTCGGCGATGCGGTCGGCGTCGTAGCCGAGGATCCCGCTCAGGACGTCCCAGGTGTGCTCGCCCAGGAACGGGGCCCGCACCACCCGGCTCGGGGTGCGTGACAGCCGGAACCGGGTGTTCTCGATCAGGCAGGCGCGATCCGGATGCTCGGGCCGGATGAAGTGATCCGACGCCGCCAGCTGGGGATCGGCCAGGCAGTCGGCCCCGGTCGACACCAGGTGGGCCGCCACCCCCGCCGCCTGCAGCTCGTCGGCCAGAACCAGCCCGTCGTGGCCGGCGGTCCAGGCCGCCACCGCCTCGTCGAGCTCGTCGGCCCGGGCCAGGCGGCCCTCGGCCGTGACCAGGGATGGATCGCCGGCCAGATCGGCCCGGCCCATGGCCGTGGCCAGGGCGCACCACTGGGCGTCGTCCTGGCACACGATCGAGAGCCACCGGTCGTCGCCGGCCGCCGGGTACACCCCGTGGGGGCACAGGTGGGGGTCACGGTTGCCGGCCCGGGTCATCACCCGCCCGTTGGCGGCGTAGTCGAGCAGAGCCGGCGACAGGAAGTGCTGGGCCGCCTCGCTCTGGGCCAGATCGATGCGCTGGCCCTCGCCGGTGCGGCGCCGGTGGTCGACGGCGGCCAGCACGGTGGCCGCCAGGAAGTGGGTTGACGTGTAGTCGGTGTAGGCCCCGAACGGCCCGGCCGGGGGCCGGTCGGGCCAGCCGGCCAAACCGTAGAACCCGGCGAAGGCGGCGCCCAGGTTGCCATACCCGGCGAAATGGGCCAGCGGGCCGGTCTGGCCGGCCAGGCAGGTCGACACCATGATCACGTCGGGCTTGATCGCCTTCAGGTTCTCGTAGTCGAGGCCCCACTTGGGCATGGCCCGGGGAGAGTAGCTCTCCACCACCACGTCGGCCCAGGCCACCAGCTCCCGCACCACGTCCAGCGCCGCCGGCCGCGTCATGTTCAGGGCCAGGCTGCGCTTGCCGGCCGCCATCGTGTCGAACAGCGCCGAGTTCTCCAGGCCGGCGATGTGGTCGTGCACCGGCCGGTAGCCCCGGGCCGCGTCCTGCTTGTGTGACGACTCGACCTTCACCACCTCGGCCCCGAAGTCGGCCAGCAGCCGCACCGAATGGGGCCCGGCGATCGACCAGGTGAAGTCGAGCACCTTCAGTCCGGTCAGGGGCAGTCCGGCTCAGGGGCAGCGGTTCACCGGCGGAGCCCGGGTCGGCGCCGAGCGGTCGGGCCTCGGGTGGGGCGGTGGCCCCCACCGCCGGGTGGCGCCGCCGGCTGTCGGGACCGTCGAGCTCGCCCAGCACCTCGGCCGTGTGCTCGCCCACCAGCGGAGCGGTGCCCAGCTCCCGCAAGGGGGTGGGCCGGCACTGGGCGAACGCCCCGGGCACGGCGAACGACCGGTCGGCGGGGCGGTGCTCCACCGTCTCGAAGAACCCCCGCTCGGCGTACTGGGCGCTGGTCACCACGTCGTCGGGCGACGAGATGGGGGCCATCAGCAGCCCCCGGGCCATCGCCCCCTCCAGCAGCTCCCGCTTGGTCTTGGACGAGGTGAACGCCTCCACCGCCGCCTTGGACCGCTCCCACTCGCTGATCGGCTCCTTGCCTGATTCCAGCAGGTCGAGGTAGCCCACCCAGTCCTTGTCCCGCGTCGCCTCGTCGCAGAACCCCTCCTCGCACACCCAGGCCATCAGCCGGGCCGTGTTCTGCCCGATCGGCATGCCGAACACGTGGGTGATCGACACGTGGCCGTCGGCCGCCGGGTAGACGAGGCGGAGCCGGATGTCGCCGGTGACGGCCCCGCCGGCGGTGCGGGTGGGGTCGACCACGCCCACCCCGGTGGACAGCAGCCCGGCCTGGGTGCCGAGGGTGGCCGTCCACTGGGCGGCGGCGTCGACGTGCTGGCCCCGCCCCGAGCGGGCCCGCTCGATCAGGGCCACCACCGCGCCGGAGGCGGCCGACACGGCCCCGAAGTGGTACCCCTGGGGCACGGCCACCCGCACCGGGGGCCGGTCCTCGTCGCCCGTGACCGACAGGGTGGCGGAGCTGGCCATCACGTTGAGGTCGGCCGCCGCCCACTGCGCCTTGGGCCCGGTCTGGCCGTAGGGCGAGATCGACACGTAGACGAGGTGGGGGTGTTCCGCCGCCAGCTGCTCGTAGCCCAGGCCCAACTCGGCCATCCGCCCCGGCCGGTCCGATTCGATCAGCACGTCGGCCGTGGCCGCCAGCTGCCGGAGCCGGTGCCGGCCCTCGTCGGTGGTGAGGTCGAGCACCACCGAGCGCTTGCCCCGGTTGTAGGCGAAGTGGGTGAGCGACCGTTCGGGGTCGACGACGTCGTCGACGAATGGCCCGAGCCGTCGGGCCCGGGACCCGCCCGGCGGCTCCACGGCGATCACCTCGGCCCCCAGGGCGGCCAGCATGTAGCCGCACAGGTGACCCCGCTCGTCGGTCAGGTCGAGCACCCGGTAGGGCGACAGCATGGGCGGTGTCAGGCTCCGCTGCCGGCCCAGCGCGGAAGGTCGACCTCGGGTGGCATGGGGGCGAACAGCACCTGGGCCGGCCCGTCGACGGTGCGGGTGAGGTGGCCCTTGCCCCCCATGTCGTCGGCCAGGAACATCTGCCCCGGGCCGAAGCGGCGGGTGGCGCCGTCGGTGGTGGTCACCTCCACCGCCCCCGACAGGATGGTCACGATCTGGCGCCGGGGCGCGGTGTGCCACGTCTGGTCGAGCCCGGCCGGCAGCTCGGCCAGCTGGAGGCTGGGCGAGGCGTAGAAGTTGGAGGCGGCGATGACGTGGCCCTCGGGGTCGGTCCGCTCCCGGGGGAGGGCCACCTCCAGGTCCTCGAAGATCGAGCCCCCGTCGGGGGTGGCGTGGAACCAGGTGAGGGTGACGGTTGCCATCAGCGGGCGATCCGGGACGCGACCTCGGGGTCCACCGAGATCTCGATGAACACCGGCCGGCCCGGTCGGCGCTCCTCCACCAGCTTGGCCGCCCCGGCGAAGTCGTCGAGGTTGCGCACGGCCACCGACTCACAGCCCAGGGCGGCGGCCACCGCCGGCAGGTCGGGCCAGTGGTGCAGCGACGACGACGTGTCCATGCCCTTGTTGACCAGCTGCACGTGCTCGGCCCCGTAGCTGCCGTCGTTGAACAGCACCACGATCAGGTCGAGTCCCAGATGCACGCCGGTGTGGAGCTCCTGGATGCCGCCCATCATGAACCCGCCGTCGCCCACCAGCAGCACCAGCGGGCGGCCGGGGCGGCCCACCCCGGCCCCGATGGCGGCCGCCGTGCCCAGGCCGATCGAGCCGAAGGCGTGGGTGGTGATCAGCGAACCCGGGTCGGGCACGGACAGGCTGAGGGCGTCGAGCATGAACCGGCCGGCGTCGACCACCACCGTGCGGTCGGCCGGCAGCAGGGCGTCGAGGCGGAGCACGGCCGACCGGGGGTCGACGTGGGTGCTCGTGCTCTGATCGCTGAACGACGCCGCCGGGTCGTAGCCGGCCAGGGCGGCGGCCAGGTCGCCCGAGCGGAACGACGACGGCTGGTGGCCGGCGGCTCGCAGCATCCCGGCCATGGTGGTGGCGATGCGGGTGGCGTCGCCCACCACGCCGGCCTCGATGGGCACCGAGGCCCCGAGCCGACGGGGGTCGATGTCGCACTGGATCACGGCCTTGCCGGTGAGCAGTGTGCCCTCGTGGGTGGTGAACTTGTTGAGCGACGCCCCGAAGGCGATCACGCAGTCGGCGTGGTGGATCACCTCGGAGCCCGCCGGGGTGGCCAGGGTGCCGAAGATGCCGACGGCGGCGTCGTCGTCCCGGAAGTAGCCGGTGCCCAGCAGGGAGGTGGCCACCGGGGCCCCCAGCACCTCGGCCAGCTCCAGCAGGGCGTCGTGGGCTCCGGCCAGCACGGCGCCCCGGCCAGCCAGGATCAGCGGGCGCTGGGCCGTGGCCAGGATGCCGAGGGCCTTGTCGAGGGCGTCGGGGTCGGCGTCGAGGGCCCGCCCATCGGGCTGCACCACCGGTGCCGCCACGTAGTCGACCTCTTCCCACTCCAGCTCCAGCGGGAGGTTCAGCACCACCGGGCGGCGCTCGGTCCAGGCCCGGCGCATGGCGATGGCCACGTCCTCGGCCATCGTCTCGGCGGCGCGCACGGGGTGGAAACCGCAGCCGGTGGCCTCGATGAACGCCTGTTGGTGCACGTTCTGCAGATGCTGCAGATCGGTGGTGGGGGTGTCGCCCGCCACCAGGATCATCGGCACGCTGCCCTTGGCCCCTTCCACCAGGGCGGTGAGCGTGTTGGTGAGGCCGGGCCCGTGGGTGACGGTGGCCACCCCCAGCCGGCCGGTGGCCTTGGCCCAACCCTGGGCCATCATCACCGCCGAGGCCTCGTGGGTGGCGGCCACGTAGTTCACGTGGTGCACCCGCATCAGGCAGTCGCCGATGAACAGGTTGGCGTCCCCCAGCACACCGAAGACGGTGTCGGTCCCCTGGTCGACAAGAGCTTGTGCGATCGCGTCGTGTCCCCTCATGCCCGGAGCCTAGGTCGAGCCCCGACCGGGGGTCAGATCCAAGGCGTTCTCCATAATTGGCCCGGATCACGGGTCAGGTGGTGCGGAGGGCGCCCGACGCCTTGAGGGCGGCCACCTCGTCGGCCGAGTAGCCCAGCTCGGCCATCACCTCGTCGGTGTGCTGGCCCAGCGTGGGGGCCGGGCGCCGTAGCCCGTTGGCCCCGTTGGTGAGCCGCCAGGGGATGCCGGGCACGGTGCGGCGCCCGGTCACCGGGTGGTCGGGCTGCTCCAGCATCCCGACGGCGGCCAGCTGCTCGTTCGACAGCCACAGCTCCAGCGGCGAGATCGACGGCACCGCCGCCACCCCCGCCGCCTGCAGCAGCCCCGTCAGCTCCCACCGGTCACGACCCCGCACCCACTCCGACAGCAGCCCGTCGATGTCGGCTTCGGCCTCCTTGCGACCCTCGACGGTGGCGAAACGGGGATCGGCGAAGCGGTCGTCGAGGCTGCCGTCGGGGCGCTTGCCCGCCACCTCCACCAGGGCCTGCCACTGGGCGTCGGTGGTGCAGGCGATCGTCACCCACTCGTCGTTGCTCGCGCCGCTCTCGCCGCCGCCACCGGTGGCGTACACCCCGTGGGGCGCCCACTGCGGATCCTGGTTGCCGGTGGGGCCCGGGGGCGCACCCTCGCTCAGGTACTGCATCCAGAGTTCGCCCACGGTGGCCCCGATGGCCTCCACCATGGCGATGTCGAGCCGGCTCACCTGGCCGGTGCGGCGCCGGGCCACGATGGCGGCCACGGTGGCGAAGGCGGCGGTGAGCCCGGTGCCGGGGTCGCCCACCGCCACCCCGGTCTCGTAGGCCTTGTCTTCGTCGGCGTAGCCGTTGGCGGCGTAGAGACCGGCCGCCGCCCCTCCGGCCGGGCCGTAGGCCATGTAGGCGGCCGATGGCCCGTTCTGGCCGTAGCCGGTGCAGGACACCACGATCACGTCGGGGTTGATGGCCCTCAGCTCCTCGACGCTGAAGCCCAGGTCGGCCAGGGCGCCGGCGGCGAAGTTCTCGATCACCACGTCGGACTGGGCCACCAGCCGACGGACCACGGCCTTGGCGTCGGGGTGGCGGAGGTTGATCCCCAGCGACCGCTTGTCTGAGTTGTAGAGCTGGAACAGGCCGTTGGTGTCGGGGGTGAGGGGCAGTTCCGGCGGGTTGAACGGAAGCCGACGGAACAGGCACAGGTGGTCGGGCGACTCGAGCCGCACCACCTCGGCCCCCAGGTGGGCCAGCATCTGGTTGCAGTACGGCCCGGCCCACACCCAGGTGAAGTCGCACACCCGGATCCCCTCCAGGGGTCGGGCCGGCAGCGGCTCCGCCCCGGCCGGCACCGGGGGCGCGGCGGGGGCCAGCGGCTCGGGGGCGGTGTCGTCCCAGCCCTGGCCGTCGTGCTCGGCGGGGGCGGGGGCGGGCCGGCGCAGCTCCCAGGCCGGCCAGTCGAACTGGAAGCCGGGGCCGGGCAGCTGCAGCCCGTCGGGGCCGGTGCGGAGGAAGCCCCGGGCCTGGAACTGGGCGTCGTCGGCCAGCTGGTCCATGGTGTACACGGGGGTGATGCAGATCCGCAGCTCCTGGCCCCGGTGGTACACGTCCTGGAGCGACTGCTCGGCCATCCACTCGCTCAGGTAGAGGTGGACGAGGTCGGCGTTCTCCTGCCGGTCGGCGTTGGTGGCGAAGATCTCCATCTGGGCCCAGTCGGGGTCGCCCATCAGCGTGATCAGCGACTCCCACTGCACCTGTTCCACGCACACCAGCTGCACCAGGCCGTCCCGGCAGCGGTAGATGGCCCAGGGCACCACCGTCTTCACCCCCAGGCGGGTGGCGTCGGAGCCCTGGAACGAGGCGTTGGCCGGGGCGGTTTCGGTGAGCTTGGCCCCCGAGGCCAGCAGCGACAGGTCCACATGGTCGCCCTGGCCCGTGCGCTGGGCGGAGTCCACCGCGGCCAGGAAAGCGGTGGCGGCCACGGTGGCGCCGAGGATGGTGGCGTGGTGGCCGGGGGCCTTGAGCGGCGGTTTGTCGGGGTCGGTGGCCGACCCGGGCGACACGTTGCCCCAGCTGCTGGCGTGCATCACGGCCAGCTCGCCGCCGGCGTAGTCGGCCCAGGGTCCGGTCATGCCGAACGGGGTGACCGAGCCCACCACCAGGCGGGGGTGGCGGGCCGCCAGCTCCCGGTAGGTCATGCCGGCGGCGGCGGCCGCCGCCGGGCCCAGATCGTGGATGAGGAGGTCGGCCCCGTCGAGCAGGTCGCCCAGCTCGCTGACCGACCGCTTGGACGTGTTCAGCCACCGGTGGACCTCGTGCGGGCGGCTCCGCACCACGTCCCGTCCGGTCTCCACCCGGAGCACGTCGGCCCCCAGGTCGGCCAGGAGCTTGGCGGCGTAGGCCGCGCCCACCCCGCCCGCCAGTTCCACCACGCGAATGCCATCGAGGGCTCCCATAGGCCGTACAGTCTCGCGAACCGGCCCCTGGTGCGCCAGATGTCACACGAGCGTCTACTGAGCGATCTCTGACATCCTGGCCCGCAACAGCGTCCGGGGGGTCAGAGTTCGCTCCACAATGGCAGCCATGATCCTGGTTGATGTCGAGCGGGTCACGATGACCCGCCCCGAGCGCGACTTGTTCCGCGATGTGTCGCTCACCGTGTCGAGTGGCGACCGCATCGGGGTGGTCGGCGTCAACGGCACCGGCAAGTCGACTCTGCTGCGGGTGATCACCGGCACCGAGCCGCCCGAGTCGGGCACCGTGCGCCCCGGCCGGGGAGTGCGGGTGGCGGTGCTCGAGCAGGCCCCCCACCTGCCGCCGGGCACGGTCCGCCAGGCCGTGGGCGAGGGCTGGAGGGGTGAGGCGGCGCTCGACCGCCTGGGCCTGGGCCAGCTGCTCGACGCCGACGTGACCGGCCTGTCGGGAGGCGAGGCCAAGCGGGTGGCACTGGCCCGCACGCTCATGGCCGACACCGACCTCCTGGTGCTCGACGAGCCCACCAACCACCTCGACATGGGCGCCATCCGCTGGCTGGAGGACGAGCTGGCCGCCTTCCGGGGCGGGCTGCTGATGGTCACCCACGACCGCCACGTGCTCGACCGGGTGACCACCCGGGTGCTGGAGCTCGACCGGGGCCGGGCCTACGTGCACGAGGGCGGCTACGACGCCTACCTCCAGGGCCGGGCCGACCGGGCCGAGCAGGCGGCGACCGATGAGGCCAGCCGCCTGATCCTGGCCCGCCAGGAGCTGGCCTGGCTGCGGCGGGGCGCTCCGGCCCGGACGTCGAAGCCCAAGGCCCACATCGAGCGGGCCCTGGCCGTGGTCAACGCCCCCACCGAGGCCCCGACCGTGCGCAACGGGGCGCTGGCCCTGCATCAGGGCACCCCCCGGCTGGGCGACAAGGTCATCGAGCTGCACGGAGTGGGCCAGCGGGTGGGTGACGAGGGGCGGGTGCTGTTCCGCAACGTCGAGTACCTGCTCGACCGGCGGGAGCGGCTGGGGATCGTGGGCCTCAACGGGGCCGGCAAGTCCACCCTGCTCGACCTGATCGCCGGCCGGCGCACACCCGACGAGGGCCGGGTGGTGACCGGCCCCACCGTCCGCCTCGGCTACTACGACCAGACGGGAAAGGAGCTCGACCCGGCCCAGCGGGTGTTCGAGCTGTTCTCCGACGGCTCCAAGGACCTGTCGTGGCAGGTCAAGGCCCTGCTCGAGTCCTTCTGGTTCGACGCCGACGTGCAGCGGTCGCCCATCGGCCTGCTGTCGGGCGGAGAGCGGCGCCGGCTCCAGCTGGTGGCCATGCTGGCGGCCCAGCCCAACGTGATCCTGCTCGACGAGCCCACCAACGACCTCGACCTCGACACCCTGCGGGCCCTGGAAGACTTCCTCGACGAGTGGCCGGGGGCGTTGGTGGTCGTCAGCCACGACCGGGCCTTCCTGGAGCGCACCGTGGCCGATGTGCTGGTGCTCGACGGCCACGGCACGGCCAGCCGCTACCGGGGCGGGTTCGCCGCCTGGGAAGCCGACCAGCACCTGCGAGCCGGCCGGCGGGCGGCGACGGCGACCTCGGCCGGAGCAACCCCGGCGGCAAGGGCGGCGTCGCCGGCCAAGGCGACGGCGGGGGCCGCAGCGTCGAAGGCGTCGGGGACCGTCGCTCCGGGCCGGGCCGAGCGGCCCCGGGGCCGGTCGGTGTCCACCCTGCGTCACCAGCTCAAGACGGTGGAGAAGGACATGGCCAAGGCCGAGGCGGCCCGGGACCGGTTGCAGGGCCAGCTGGCTGTCGCCGGCTCCGACCACGAGGCCCTGGCCCGGATCGGCAACGAGCTGGCGACGGCTCAGGCCGCGCTCGACACCCTGGAGGAGCAGTGGCTGGAGCTGAGCACCGAGCTGGAAGGCCAGGGCTCCTGACCCCGGCCCGGCGTCAGCCGTCCGCCACCAGCAGTTCCGGCGCCGCCCCGTCGGGGACGATCCCGCCGGCGAACACGTCCCGGGCGAGGCGGATGCGCTCCGCCGCCACCAGCAGGCGGGACGACACGGCCAGGCCGGCCAGCAGACCGAACCCGGCGTAGAGGGTGATGGCCCGGTCGTGGTGGGCCAGGCCGTACACCGCCCACAACACGGACTCGGCCAGCACCGCCAGCCAGCAGCTGAGCGAGATGCCGGTGGGCAGATGGGTCCGCCAGGCGGCCCACACGGCCGGCGCCATCCGGCCCCCGTAGGACAGGGGCAGTACCAGCCCGAGGGCGGGCCAACCCCCGGCCCCGGCCACGGTGGTGAGCGCCACCGCCCAACCGGCGGCGATCAGGAGCGGGCGGATGGGCCAACCCAGCCGGGTGGCCAGCACGGCCCCCAGACTCAGTTCGACCAGGGCCAGTGAGGCGGCGGCGCCGGCCGAGATGGCCAGGTCCATGGCCAGGCTGTAGGCGATCCAGGCCAGGTCGGAGCCGGCGCTGCAGGCCACGGCCGTCAGCGACATCCCGGCTACGTCCCGGGTGCGGGCCGTGCGCAGGAGCTGGGGCAGGGCCCCGACCACGCCGAGCACGGAGGCTGCCAGTCCGGCGGCGGCGATCAAGGGTTCCACGCCCCACCTGATCACCGGCGACGGTCGGCCGATACGCGATCTTCAGTCGGCCTGTCGGCCCGGCGACACGAACCGGCCGGTTACCGGGCTGCCATCGGCCCCGGCCCGCCGGCTGCACCCGGCTTCTACTCGGAGACCTGGAAGGTGGCGGCCCGATCGGTGCCGACCCCTTCCAGGTGATCGACGAGGAAGGCGATCGAGTGGTGCAGCTCCTCCACCGGCACCTCGGGATGGAGGCCGGGGTTGGCGTGGAGGCGCTTGTCGTCGGAGGCCAGGGCGTCGAACAGGGCCAGGCACTGCTCCCGGGTGAACAGCTCGTCCTCCAGCTGCACCAGGAACAGCACGGGGCAGGAGATGGCGGCGGCGGCCGCCTCGACGGTGGGGAGGTAGTGATCGGGCCCCACGATCCCCATCAGGCCGAGCACGGCGGCATCGATCCGGCGCTCGGCCCCCACCAGCGGCGCCCCGTAGATGGTGCCCATCGACAGGCCCCAGTAGCCCACCGGCCCGGTGCCCACGTCGGGCTGGGACTGGGCCCAGTCGAGGGCCGTGCCCCAGTCGGCGATCATGTCCTCCACCGTGCCGGGCCGCTTCCACTCCGGCCAGAACGACTCCCGGCCCCCGGGCGGCACCATGCGCCGGCCGTGGACGGGACCGTCGATCGACAGGGCGAACCAGCCGTGCTCGGTCACCAGCCGGGTGGCGAGCCAGGGGAGCGGCTGCTGGTGGCGGTCGCCCGAGGCCCCGTGGCCCAGGCACACCAGCGGGGCCCCGTCCCGGGACTCGGCCGGCGACCACAGCACGCCGGGCACGGTGCGGCCGTTGGCGGTGAGGTCGAACTCCCGGCGGCGGATCTGGCGGTCGGTCTGGTCGTCGATGATCGTCACCCGACCAGTCTGTCCCATGACGGCGGCGGCGGTCAGGCCTCGGGGGAGGCGGCGATCTCGGCCGCCACCACCAGATCGTCGACCTGGAGGAGGCGGGCGGCCAGTGCCTCCCGGCCCGCATCCGACGGCGCCACGCCCCGGGTGAGCTGATGGAGCACCACGGCCCGGGCCCGGCGGGACTCGAGCGACTGGTAGAAGCCGGCGGCCACGTCGTCGAGGCGGGCCCGGCCGTTGCCCAGCAGGCCCACCCAGTACCCCAGCCCACCCTGGTCGGGGGCCCGACCCAGGATGCCCTGGTACAGCGCCGTCACGAAGCTGGTGTCGGTGCCGCCCGAGCGCAGGTAGTACTCCCGGGAGCCGAAGAACAGCACGCCCAGATGCTGCACCTTCAGGCCCTTCATCACCTGCTGCACCCAGTACGCCTTGCCGTCGGCGTCGGGGGCCCGGCCCAGCGCCCGCTGGTAGAGGTCGTCGACCAGCAGCCCGACGAAGTAGTCGCTGCGCACCAGCACGCTGGTGAGGGCGAGCCGGTCGCCCCGTTGGATGGCGGCGAACCAGCGGTCGATCTCCACGTCGCTGGCCGGTCGACCCACGAGGCGCTGGTAGGAGCGGTCGATGTAGGCCCCCTCGGCCGTGGCCCGCTTCGAGTTGTCGACCACGGCGCCCACGGTGAACCAGTCGGACTTCAGACCCAGCAGGTTGCGGACGTTGGCCCCGGTGTCGGTCACGGTGCCCCGCTCGAACTGGAGCTGCACCTGGGTGGCCCGGCCCCCGTCGGCCCCCAGCCCGTTGCGGGCGGTGACCGTGATGCCGGTGATCTTCCCCCGGTTGTAGGCCGCTTCCACCGCCGTGAGGTCCACCGTGACCGTCCACGACTTGTGGGGGTTGGCGGCGGTGGCGTCGCCCGCGTCCTGCACGGCGGGGAAGGCCCCGCCGGCGGTCCACCCGCCGGTGCTGGAGGAGAACTCGGTGCGGGCCACCGATCCGTTGCCGGCCAGGCGCACCGTGCCGGCGGTGGCGGCGATGGCGGCGTCGGTGCGGGCCGCGGTGGCCGCCCGCAGGGTGCCGCCCCGGGTGGTGAACACCCCGTCGTACACCTGACACAGGGTGGAGTCGCAGGTGTCGGCGTAGGGCTGCTGGCGGTTGTCGCCGGCCAGCACGTAGGACCGGGCCGCCACCGCCTGGGCCTCCAGGGCGGCGCTGGGCCACGACGACGGCATCTCGTTGGGCACCACGCCCCGCAGGTACTGCTCCACCGGTACCACGTTGAGGGTGCGGGTGGCGTTGGCCTCCACCACCGCCCACAGCTCGCCCTCGTACCACGTGGTCTGCGACGGCCCGCAGGCCTGGAGGAGGCGCTGGCTGCCGGTGGCGGTGGACTCGGCCGTGATCCGCACGGTGGTGCGGGGGGCGAGGGAAGCGGCACCGGCCGACCAGGGGCCGGAGCACCCGGGGGCGGTCTGCACCTCGTAGTGGTCGTTCGACCAGACGAGGCGCAGGGCGCCGGGGCCGAACCGGCCCAGCTCGGTACCGTCGGCCGCCCGGAGCACCATCGTGCCCTGGCCCAGGGCGACGGTGGCGATCTGGCCCAGCATGAACCGCAGCTCCACCCGCACCGCCGAGGGCGACACGACCCCCGGGCTGGGGGCGGGGCCGGCCGTGGTGCCGCCGTAGAAGCGGTCGAGGATCTGGCCCGACGACCACCCCTGGTCGTTGGCGTAGCCGTAGGCCCCCCATTGGCCCATGCCCCGGCCGTGGCCCCAGCCCCGGCCCGAGATCTGCACCGTGCGGCCGGTGCTCTGGGCCGCCGCCGGCTCCGCCGGCAGGGCGACCGTGGCCATCATCGAGGCCGCGAGGGCCAAGGTCAGCAGGGACAGGATGGCTGCCGTCGTCCGCCGGGAGGTGGTCCCGCGCCCGGTGTCCATGGTCGGCGAGGTTAGTGCAACCGCGGCGGGCCCGGGGATCGGCCCGGGCCCTCAGCCACCGTTCGACCCTCTGCCCCGGCCCGACCCCGAACCGGAGTTGCCGCCCGAGTTGTTGCCGGAGCCACCCCAACCCCATCCCCAGCTCCATCCCGTGCGGGTCGTGCTCGGCTTGGCGGTGGTCGTGGTGGGGGCGACGGTGGTGGTCGTGGTGGGGGCGGCGGTGGTGGACGGCGGGGCGGCGGCCGCAGCCGACGAGGGCGGGGCTGTCGCCACGGCGGTGGTGGGGGCGGCGGTGGTTGTCACCGCCGCCGCCGTGGTGTCGGGGGTCGTCTCGGGGGCAGGGGGTGCCGGAGCCGTCGGCGACGGTGGCACGCTGACGTCCGCCGCTGGTGCCGGCGTCGGGGCCGGGACCGGGGCCGGCGGGGCGGCGGCGGTCACCGCCGGCACCGGGCCCATCAGGGCCAGCTGGTCGGGCGGCTGCGGCGTCAGGGTGCCGATGCCGGTCACGCCGGCCACGATGGCGGCCGCCGTGGCGGTGGCCGCCCCGGCCGAGTTGGACAGGGCCGTGGTGAGGCGGCCCAGGGAGGGCAGCTCGGCCACCCAGGCCAAGGGGCCGCCGTGCCAGCGGCGTCGCACCGAGGCCGACAGGAAGGCCCGGACCACGGCCGGGTCGAACTGGGAGCCGGAGCACCGCACCAGCTCCTGGCGGGCGGCGGCGGGCGACATCGGCTTCTTGTAGGAGCGCACCGAGGTGATGACGTCGTAGGCGTCGGCCACGGCCGTGATCCGGCCGGCGAGCGAGATCCCGGTGCCGGCCAGGCCGGCCGGGTAGCCCTGGCCGTCCCATCGTTCGTGGTGCTCGCCGGCGGCCCGCACCCAGTCGTCGAGCCAGCCGGCGAGGGGAGCGAGGATGGCCTGGCCGGCGGCCGGATGGTCGCGGAGCACGGCCCATTCCTCGGGCGTCAGCTCGCTCTCCTTGTTGAGGATCCCGGCCGGCACGGCGAGCTTGCCGATGTCGTGCAGCAGCACGCCCCACGCCAGGTGGAGGCGCTCGGTCTCGTCGAGGCCGAGCTCGCGGGCGATCACCTCGGCGTGGGCCCGCACCCGCTCGGTGTGGCCCCGGGTGAGGCGATCGTGGGCGCTGAGCGAGGCCACCAGGTCGAGGGCCCGCCGGGCCGCCTCGTCCGGGTTGTCGCCCAGGCCTTCGGCCGCCACCTGGTCGAGCCGTTCCTGCAGCCGCCGGGCCGACCCGGCCCGCAGGGCGATCCCGAACCGGGACGGGGCCTCGTGGGGGAAGGCGAGCGACAGGTTGAGCAGCGCCGCCAGGGGGAGGAGGCGACGGGCCAGGTGGTCGACGGCGGTCGACACCACCACCGACACGGCGATGGCCTGCACCAGCCAGGCCACGACGCCCAACGGCCCGTCGGGCCGGAGGTACCAGTGGGCGGTGCCACGGACGGCCAGCCAGGCGGTGATCACGGGCAGCAGGTGGGTGGCCACCCGCAGGACCCGGGCCGCGGCCGGGGCCCGGCTCCAGCTCCGCACCGGCTCGATGGCGCCGCGCGTGGGGACATCGCTCACCCCGGCCGTATCGGCAGATGGGGTGCCGAACCTGACCCCGAAACCGGTACCGCCCGGCGGGCTCCGCCCGACCCCTGTCCCGGCTAGCGCGAGATGTTGATCGTGACCGACCCGTTGGGGTGGAGCGTGCAGAACCCGTCGAACGACGCCACCCGGGAGATCTGCTCCTCCAGGCGCTCGCCGGCCCCGATGGTGAACGGACCCACCACGTGGGCCGTGCTGTCGTTGTTCACCACCACCAGACGGTCCCGCAGCTGGAAGTGCAGGTCGGGTGGGATGATCACCACCTTCTCGCCGGCATCGAGCCGGGCCGCCGTGCCGGGCTGGATGACGACCAGGCGGTCGACGCCTTCGGGTTGGGCGATCATGTTGCTGAGGAGCACAGCGGAGCCGACGAACAGCACGGCCAGGAAGCCGAAGAGAGCCAGGGTGACCCGGACCTTGGAGGTCAGCACACCGGAATTCTAACTCACCACCGATCCTGAGTACCATGCCCGAATGCGCGGACAATACGGAGGACGGGCGACATGACCCAGCTCGACGACATCGGTGTGGGCCACGGGGCCCCGATGGACGACGCCGAGCGGGACGCCATCCAGTCCCGCACCGTCCGCTCACTCCTGGTGAGCCAGGTGGCGGGGGGCATGGCCCTCGTTTCGGGCTACTCGGTGGTGGCCCTCCTGGCTGACGACATCACCGGCAACGAGACACTGGCCGGCCTGTCGGCCGCCTGCCTGTCGATCGGCGCCGCCCTGGCCTCGTTCCCCTTGGCCAAGCTCATGGCCCGTAGCGGCCGCCGGCCCGGCCTGCGGGTCGGCTACCTGGTCGGAGCGGTGGGGGCCTTCCTGGCGGTGCTGGCCTCCATCACCCGCTTCTTTCCCCTCCTGCCCCTGGGCGTGATGGGGATCGGAGCCGGTAGCGCCGCCAACCTGGCCGCCCGCTACGCCGCATCCGACCTGGCCCGTCCGGAGCGGCGGGCTCAGGCCATCGGCACCATCGTGTGGGCCACCACGCTGGGTTCGGCCTCGGGGTCGCTGATCTCGCTCAATGTGTTCGATCCGATGGGCCAGCGCCTGGGCCTGCCCGACTTCGGCGGGTCCTTCCTCACCGGAGCGCTGCTGTTCCTGGGGGCGGCGGCTCTGGTGGAGTGGCGGCTGCGGCCCGATCCCCTGGTGGTGGCGGGTGGTATCGGCCGAACGGTCGACGAGGGCCGGCTGCCGTTCATGGTGGCCCTGCGCCTCATCCTGGCCAGCCCCAAGGCCCGACTGGCCGTGCTGGGCATGATGATCAGCCAGGGGACGATGGTGGGGGTGATGACGCTCACCCCGCTCCACATGCGGGACGGGGGCCAGAACAAGCAGGCCATCTCGATCATGCTGTTCGTCCACATCCTCGGCATGTACGCCTTCAGCCCGATCGTGGGCCGCATGACCGACCGCCTCGGGCGTTACCCCATGATCGTGACGGCCGGGGTCCTGTGCGCCGCCGGGGCCGTCCTCGCCGCCTACTCCCCGGAAGACCATCTGATCGGCATCACGCTGGGCCTGTTCGCCCTCGGTGTGGCCTGGAGCTTCGGCATCGTGGCGGCCAGCGGGCTGCTCACCGAGACGTTCCCCATCTCCCAGCGGGCCAGCGTCCAGGGGGCGGGCGATCTGTGCATGGCCGGCTTCGGCGCCGCGAGCGGCGTGGCCGCCGGCGCCATCGTGGCCGCCCGCAGCTATCACGACCTGGCCATGGCGGCCGCCACCCTGGGCGTGCTGCTGGTGCTGGCCGTGATCGCCACCCGGGCCACCGACCGGGACCGGCCTCGGGCCGGCCTGGCTCCGGCCGCCGGCTGAAACCTGCACCGCGGTCCCGACCGGGCTTTCGCGCTCGGTCGGCCCTCCCACTAGTGTCGGCCCTACAGGGCCCGGACGCCGGGCGCGACGCGACGAAGGGGGTGCCGCCCATGGCCATACGAGGTAGGGGAGCGGTGGTGGGGGTGGGCGAGCTGAAGCCCACCCGGGAGACGCCGGGGGAGACGACGCTGAGCCTCATGGCCAAGGCCGGACTGGCCGCCATAGAGGACGCCGGCCTGGCCTTCGCCGACATCGACGGGATGGTGTGCCACCCCATCGGCGGCGTGTCGATGCTCACCCCGTCGACCGTGAGCGAGCTGATGGGCCTCAAGCTCAACTTCGCCGAGGTGGTGGACCTGGGCGGTGCCACCGGCGCCGGCATGATCTGGCGGGCGGTGGCGGCCATCGAGGCCGGCATGTGCCAGGCCGTGGTGTGCATCACCGGCTCGTCCCGCCGGCCCCGGGCCCCCCGAGCCGGCGGGGCCAAGACGGCCGGTGGTTGGTCGATGCCCGACCGGTCGGCCTTCTCCGAGTTCGAGGTGCCGTACGGCAACGTGGGGGCCAATGTCGGCTACGCCATGATCGCCAACCGCTACATCCACGAGTACGGGGCCACCCCCGAGCAGCTGGCCAAGGTGGCCGTCCACCAGCGCGACAACGCCAACCAGAACCCCGATGCCATCTTCTACGGCCAGCCCATCACGGTCGACGACGTGCTGGATTCGCCCCTGATCGCCGACCCCCTCCACATGCTGGAGATCGTGATGCCGGCCGGCGGGGCCGCCGCCCTGGTGGTGGTGGGCCCGGAACTGGCGGCCCGGCTGCCCCAGCGCCCGGCGTGGCTGCTGGGAGCGGGGGAGCAGGTCACGCACAAGACCATCACCTACGCCCCGTCGCTCACCGACACCGCCATCCAGGCCTCGGCCCGCCGGGCCTTCGACCAGGCCGGGGTGAACCCGTCGCAGATCGGCCTGGCCTCGGTGTACGACTGCTACACGATCACGGTGCTCCTCACGCTGGAAGACTCCGGCTTCACCCCCAAGGGCACCGGGGGCCGCTTCATCGAGGAGCACGACATGCGGTGGAACGGGGACTTCCCGGTGAACACCCACGGCGGCCAGCTCAGCTTCGGCCAGCCCGGCATCGCCGGCGGCATGAGCCACGTGACCGAGGCGGTTCGTCAGATCCAGGGCCGGGCCGGGGCCCGCCAGATCCCCGACCTGGAGCTGGCGTTCGTCAACGGCAACGGCGGGATCCTGTCGGAACAGGTCAGCCTGATCTTCGGAACGGAGCGGTGATGGCGGCGAAGACCACGAGTGACCCCACCCAGCGGCCGGCGCCGCACCCCACCGACCTCACGGCGGCGTTCTGGGCCGCCACCACCGAGGGCCGGTTCCTCATCCAGCGCTGCACCCGGTGCAACGCCGCCATCTTCTACCCCCGGGTCAACTGCACCGAGTGTGGTTCCACCGAGCTGGTCGACGAGGACGCCTCGGGCCGGGGCACGGTGTACACCTACACGGTGGCCCGCCGCCCCACCCACCGGGCGTGGGCCGAGGCCGGGCCCTACGTGATCGCCATCGTGGAGCTGGAGGAGGGCCCGCACGTCACCACGAACATCGTGGAGTGCGACCCCGACGACGTCCGTATCGGCCTGCCGGTCGAGGTCTGCTTCGCTCCCGAGGTCGACGGCGTGGCCCTCCCCCTGTTCCGACCCACCACCTGAGCGAACTGTGGCGCCAGCAGCTGTATGTTGCGCGCTGGCGCCACAGATCCGGATTCAGTTCAGACCAGCTCGGCGAAACCCTTGATGTCGCGGATCGTGGACAGGTAGATGTCGGGCATGGCCTGACGGAACAGGCAGTCGCCGGCGTGGCAGGTGCCAGCCACCACCCGGCCCACCGACGACACCCCTGCCTTCAACAGCTTGCGGTGGTGGGCCAGGCCCTCGTCCCGCAGCGGGTCGAGCTCGTTGACGGAGATCACGTGGGGCGGCAGGCCGGCCAGATCGTCGACCGAGGCGTGGAACGGCCAGGCCAGCGGGTTGGTGGCGTTCTCGCCCGCCGGATCGTAGGACTTGGCGATGCCGCCCATCATCGAGCAGGCCAGGAAGTACTCGTCGTTCTCGTACTGCGACGGCAGGTCGGGGTTCTTGTCGCCGTAGGCCCCGTAGATGTAGGGGCACTGGGCGTAGACGCCGCTGATCAGCCCCAGCTTGCCGTCACGCTTGGCCTTGAGCGTGGTGGCCAGCGTCAGGTTGCCGCCACCCGACTCGCCCGACACCACGATCTTGGAGGCGCCGAGTCGCTGGAGGTTGTCGGCCGTCCACTGCAGGGCCGACGAGCAGTCGTTGAGGCCGGCGGGGAACGGGTAGGGCCCGAGCTTGCCGCCGGCGTTGCGGAACTCGACGCCTACCACCACCAGGCCGGTCTGGGCCAGCTCGTCACGCCAGCGGTCGTAGTTGGGGTCGCCGGCGGTGAGCATGGCCATGCCGCCGCCGTGGATGTGGAGGATGCACGGCACCAGGCCGGCCGGGTTGGCCGGCTGGTGGATGTAGAGCGTGATGTCGTTGCCGTCGACGCCCTTGATCACCTCGGTGCGCTTCGCCACGCCGGGGATCGGTTCCAGCTTGTTGCCCAGGGCGTCGAAAAGGCTACCGAAGCCCTCCTCGGCCACGTTCAGGTACTCCAGCAGCTCGTCGACCGAGGAGTTCTTGTCGACCCCGGCGGGCGGCGGGTGCTCACCCATGGCCAGGGGGGCCATGGCGGCCAGCATCCGGGGATCGGCCCGGGGGTCGTCCTTCAGCTGCATCTCGGGGGTGCCGAGTCGGCCGGGAAGCTTGGGTTCGGTCATGTCGATGCCTTCTTTCTGTGGTGGGTCGGTGTCCGATCACCAGGGGCGGGGGCCCCAGCGGAGCCAGTCGAACGTCTCGATGCCGTGGTCCGAGACCTGCCAGATCGAGGCCGACGGGGCCAGGGTGTCGACGTCGATGTCGAGGAACCCGATCGTGCCGAACTGGTAGTTGAGGTTGTGGGGGAACGTGGGGGAGCCGGGGTTGACGCACAGGATCCCGTTGACCTCCCGGATGTCCTCCACGTGGGTGTCGCCATGGACGATCACGTCGGGGGCGACCCCGCCGAAGAAGCGTTCGCACGCCCCGGCCAGGTTCACGATCCCGGGCGACTCGGGCACCGGCACCCAGTGGGTGAGGCCGATGGTGAGCCCGCCCAGGCTGACCACCCAGTTGTCCTGCAGGGTCGGGTGGTCGGGCTGGCGGGGCCGGCCGCCGGAGCCGTCGTCGCCGTTGCCCCGGCAGGCGTAGGTGGGGGCGATCTCGGCCAGGGTGTCGAGCACGCCCAGGTCGTAGATGTCGCCGGCATGGAGGATGGCGTCGCATCCCGTGAAGGCGTCCCACACCTGGGGCCACACCTCGCGGGCCTCGGGGATGTGGGTGTCGGAGAGCAGGCCGATGCGCATGGTGGTTCCGGTTCCCGCCTACTGGAGGGCGTAGATCTCGTAGGTGGGCCCGTCGGGGCCGACGGTGCCGATGCCCACCGCCTGGATGTTGTTGAGCCAGTTGTAGCGCTCGTCGGCCACCTCGAAGTAGGGGGCGGTGCGGGCCTGGCCGTCCACCAGCAGCCCGCCGTAGTACATGTAGATGGGGACGTCGTCGTCGGTCACCAGGACCAGGCGCACGTCGATCCGCAGCGTCTTGTCGGGCCGCACCGTCACCCAATCGGCCCCGGTGCTGGAGGCCACGGTGCCCTTCACCCGGGGGCCCGAGAACGTGCCCCCGGTGATGCCGGCCACGATGCGGCGTCCGGCCGGGCCGGTGCGGATCTGGTAGCTGGCGCCGAGGTCGGCCGTGATGGTCAACGTGAACAGGTGCTCGACCGGGATGGAATCTGCTGCCATCAACCGGACGCTAGTCCAACCCCGGCCCGGGCGTCCCACGCGCCCCGTCGCCCGGCTCCGTCATCCCGGCGAAAGCGTCCGGCCACGAGCGCGACAACCAGTGGAAACAGGCACGGAATGGCTCTTGCGGATCCATTCGGCGGTCACGGATCATGGATCCATGACGCACCCTCTCGATCCACCGACCCTCGACGAGCTGCAGCGCGCGGTGAAGGTGGTGGGGACCTCCGGCCGCATCGGCGAGCGCCCCCACGTCTGCCTCGCCTCCCTGGAGGAGCCGCCCAAGGAGACGGTGCTGGCCTGGGGGCCGGGGGAGCCGGCGCTGCCCCGCCGGCTCAAGGTGGTGACCGTCGACCGGGTGTCCTCCCTCACCTACGAGTCGGTCGTCAACCTCGACGACGACACCATCGAGAGCTGCGAATCACTCACCGGTATCCACGCCCCGGTGCTGCTCGACGAGTTCAACGACTGCCAGAACCTGCCCAAGGACCCGGCGGTGGCCGCCGCTCTGGCCCGCCGGGGCGTCACCGACCTCGACACCGTGTACGTCGAGCCGTGGCCGGCGGCCTGGTTCGAGGGCCTGCCCTACGACCAGAGCCATCGCCGGCTGGCCCGGGCCGTGTTCTACGTCTTCGAGGAGAAGGGGGATCAGCCCTGGTCACGGCCGGTGCACGGGCTGGTGGCGGTGGTCGACCGGTCCACCGGCGAGGTGGTGGAGCTGATCGACGACACCCCGGTGCCGGTGCCGCCGGTGTCGACCCGGATCGACCCCGACAGCGTGGGCCCCCTGCGGACCGACGTGAAGCCGCTGGAGATCATCCAGCGGGAGGGGCCCAGCTTCACCCTGGAAGGCAACGAGCTGCGATGGCAGCGGTGGAGCATGCGGATCTCGATGCACCCGATGGAAGGGCTCGTCTTCCACCAGATCAGCTACGACGATCCGGTGGCGGGGCGGGTCCGTCCGATCCTGTACCGGGCGGCCATGGCCGAGATGGTGGTGCCCTACGGCGACCCCCAGGGCCAGCACTTCTGGCGTCACGTGTTCGACCAGGGCGAGGTGGGCATGGGCCGGGCGGCCAACCCGCTCAAGCTGGGGTGCGACTGCCTGGGCGAGATCGTGTACCTCGACGCTCCCATCATCGGCATGGACGGCCAGCCCGGGATACTGGAACATGCCGTCTGCATCCACGAAGAGGACAACAACGTTCTCTGGCGCCACCGTGACACCCTCCGTAACGTCACGGAATCCCGGCGGGACCGGCGCCTCGTGGTGTCGTTCTGGGCCACCCTCGGCAACTACGACTACGGCTTCTTCTGGTACTTCCATCAGGACGGCAACATCGAGCTGGAGGTGAAGCTGTCGGGCATCGTGCTCACCGGGGCCACCGAGCCCGGCGCTCCCGCCAGCCCCTACGGCACCAAGGTCACCGACAACATGGAGGCCCCCCACCACCAGCACTTCTTCAACATCCGCCTCGACCTCGACATCGACGGCCCGGTGAACCGGATCGAAGAGGTGGACGCCTCGCCCGAGCCGCCGGGACCCGCCAACCCGTGGGGCAACGCCTTCCGGCCCCGGGTCACGGTGCTGGAGAAGGAGTCGGAGGCCAAACGCCGGGCCGACCCGACGGCCAGCCGGTGCTGGCGGATCGTGAACCCCGAGGTGCTCAACGCCATGGGCCGGCCGGTGGCGTACCAGCTGATCACGGGGCCGGCCCCGGTGCTGTTCGCCCAGCCCGACTCGGCCGTGGGCCGGCGGGCCGAGTTCGCCTACAACCACGTTCACGTCACCGCCTACGACCCGTCCGAGACACGGGCGTCGGGGGAGTACCCCACCCAGCACCCGGGCGGTGCCGGCCTCCCGGCCTACCAGGCGGCCGACCGCAACCTGGTCGACACCGACGTGGTGGTGTGGGTGACGTGCGGCGTCACCCACGTGGCCCGGCCGGAGGACTACCCGGTGATGCCGGTGGAGCGCACCGGGTTCATGCTGCGGGCCCACGGCTTCTTCGACGCCAATCCCGCCCTCGACGTGCCCCCGCTGTCGGTGGTCAACGGCGAAGACTCGTGCTGCCATTAGCCGGGGGGCTGCCGCCCCCGGCGGCTGCGCCGCCTCCCCATCGCCGCCGGGGCCCCAACCCCATCGGCCTCAGAGTTCCCGGGGGTGAGCGCCACCCGCTATGAATGGGAGGTTCTGAACCCGACGAAAGGCAGACCCCATGACCGGTGGCGCTCTGAGGATGGCCAACATGGACGACCTCGATCTGAGGATGTCCGAGGGCGTGCGCCCGCTGTACGAGGCGGTCAAGGCCTTCATCCGCGATGAGGTTGATCCCATCACCGAGGAGTTCTACCGGTTGGGCGAGAACCGGGCCGAGCGCTGGAGCTGGGCCCCGGGGCAGCTCGAGCTGCTCGAAGGGGCCAAGGACAAGGCGCGGGCCCAGGGGCTGTGGAACTTCTTCCTGCCCAACGCCGAGACCGGGATCGGCCTGTCGAACCTCGACTACGCCTACATCGCCAACGAGCTGGGCAAGAACCGGCTGGCCTCCGAGTGCCTCAACTGCTCGGCCCCCGACACCGGCAACATGGAGGTGCTGGAGCGGGTGGGCACCTCCGAACAGAAGGAGGCGTGGTTGGAGCCGCTGCTGGAGGGCAAGATCCGCTCGGCCTACGTGATGACCGAGCCCGGGATCATGAGCTCGGACGCCAAGCAGATCCGCACCTCGGCCGTGCTCGACGGCGACGAGTGGGTGATCAACGGCGAGAAGTTCTACATCTCGGGCCTGGGCGATCCCCGGTGCAAGATCATGATCGTCATGGTCCGCTCCAACCCCGACGCCGACACCTACAAGCAGCAGTCGCAGATCCTGGTACCGGTGGGCACGCCGGGGGTGGAGATCGTGGGCCCGATGTACGTGTTCGGGGCCGACGACGCCCCCCACGGCCACATGCACGTGAAGTTCAACGACGTGCGGGTGCCGAGGGAGAACATCCTGCTGGGGGAGGGCCGGGGCTTCGAGATCTCCCAGCTCCGCCTGGGCCCGGGCCGCATCCACCACTGCATGCGCTCCATCGGGTCGGCCGAACGGGCCATCGAGATGATGGTCGACCGGGGCCTGACCCGGGAGGGCTTCGGCAAGAAGCTCATCAACCTGGGCAAGAACATGGAGGTGGTGGCCCGGGCCCGCATCGAGGTCGAGTCGATGCGGCTCATGGTGCTGCGGGCGGCCAAGGCCATGGACACCCTGGGCAACGCCGAGGCCCGGGTGTGGGTGAGCGCGGTGAAGGCCATGGTGCCCGACAAGTGCTGCGACATCATCAACGAGGCCATCCAGATGCACGGCGCCGCCGGCATCTCCCAGTGGTTCCCGCTGGCCGACATGTGGCACGCCCAGCGCACCCTGCGCCTGGCCGACGGCCCCGACGAGGTCCACTACCACGTGGTGGCCCGGTCCGAGGTGAAGAACCGGGAGTCGGAGCGGCTGGCCGGGCTCAACGAGCACGGTGCCCGGGGCTCGCTGTTCACCGGACCGTGAGCGGGAGGCCGACATGAGCGACTTCGAGCTGACCCCGGAGCTGGCGGCCGAGCTGGCCGGCATGGACACCCCAACGGTGTGCAACGCCCTGGAGCTGGTGGCCCCCAAGCGGCGGGGCTACGGGTACACCAGCGATCCGCTGGTGTGCCTCCGGCCCGGTCTGCCGCCGATGGTGGGCCTGGCCCGCACCGCCACCATCCGCAGCTGCCACCCCAGCGACCTGGCCTCGGCCGAGGCCCGGGCCCTGTCCGACGCCTACTACGCCTACATCGACAGTGGGCCCAAACCCAGCGTGATCGTGATGTCCGACATCGACCGCCAGCGCGGCTACGGCTCGTTCTGGGGCGAGGTCAACTCGGCGATCCACAAGGGTCTGGGGGCGTTGGGGCTGGTGACCGACGGCGGCATCCGGGACCTGCCCGATATCGCCGAGGGCTTCCAGATGCTGGCCGACCGGGTGATCCCGTCGCACGCCTTCGTCCACGTGGTCGACTTCGGGCGGCCGGTGACGGTGGCCGGGATGCGGGTGGTCGACGGCGATCTCATCCACGCCGACCAGCACGGTGCCGTGGTCATCCCCCACGAGGTGGCGGGCGAGCTGCGGGCCGCCGCCGATCAGGTGATCCGCCGGGAGCGGGTGATCATCGACGCCGCCCGCCAGCCCGGCTTCGACATCCACAAGCTCCGTGAGGCCCAGGGCGCGGCGGCCGAGATCCACTGACCCGGATTCTGAGGAGCCTGAGCCGCACTCAGCGCGGCTCAGGCTCCTGATTTCGGGTTCTAGTACAGCTTGCAGGTGCTGGTGGCGGTGTCGAAGTTGCAGTTCTTCGACTCACCGTCGAGGTTGAACAGTTCGGTGCGGCTGACGTAGCTCTGCTTGGCCACGTCGTACTGCTGGAACAGGCCGCCCTCGGTGTAGTACGAGTCGGCGTTGCCGTTGACGTGCCACACCATGCCGCCCAGCTGGAACGGGTTGTTGGTGTCGAGCGTGCGGGCGGCCAGGATCAGGTTGGCCCGGTTGAGGCCGCCCTCCAGCTGGCCGGCGATCAGCAGCGACTGGACGTAGGCCCAGCCGTGCATCAGGCCCAGGCCCAGCTCGGTCGACGAGTCGGGATCCTCGCCGTGATCGGTGACCATCTGGCGGCCCCAGATGACCATCGGGTCGTCCTGCAGGCCGGCGTCACGGATGTCCTTCGTGCCGCCGTTGACGATCCACCAGCCCTCCGATGCCGAGCCGTCGCCGCCCACCTTCTCCTTGCTGAGCTGGCTCGAGCCGGCGCACGTGTTCGGCTGGAACAGGTACTTGACCGTGTCGTGCATCCCGTTCTGGTAGGCCTCCTGGGCCGATTGGGGGCAGAACGTGGCCGCCGCTTCGGCGATGAACACCGAGGGGTTCTCCGCCGCCAGTGTGGTCATCTGGTTGGTGATCGTGGGCGCCTGAGGGTCGACGGTCTCGGTCACGTAGTTGATGCGGTCCTTGATCGGGCTCTGCTCCAGCCAGGCCCGGAAGCTGGCGTCGTAGATCTTGCCGAACTCGTTGTTGACGACGAGCGCCGCGATCGTGAACTTCTCGGGAAACTCGGCGGCCCGGTCCTCGATGAACTTGCCCCACAGGCCGGCCTCGGTGGCGTAGTTGAGCAGGCCGCCCGAGGTCCACGGGTGGTTGGCCGGGTCGCCCCAGGCCGGGTGGCCGCTCTGGCTGTGGATCTGGGGCACGCAGCGCTGGTTGACCTTGTCGTAGGTCTTCATGATGTTGGGAGAGCCCAGCGTCACCAGCGAGAACACCTTCTCGGCGTTGAGCAGCTCGTCGACCAGGGGCACGGTCTTGGCCGGGTCGTACCCGTCGTCCTTCTGGATGTAGGTGACCTTCCGGGTCTTGCCGGTGGAGTCGGGGAAGCCGCCCTTGCCGTTGTAGTACTGGAAGATGGCGTCCTGGCCCTTGCCGTAGTTGGCGGCCACGGCGAACGTGCCCGACTGGGCGATGGTCTGGCCGATCTTGATATCGGTGTCGGTCAGGCCCTCGGCCGAGTTCCAGCCGTCGGGGCAGGCCGACAGGTCAACGGTGAACCCCTCGGGGCCGGTGAGCGTCTTGCCGTCGGCCGACACCCCCCACTTGTTGTCCTTGATCCGCTGGACCACCGCCTCCCGCTGGGCCTTCCACAGGGCCTCCCAGCCGTCGACGTCCTTGGGCAGCTTGGTGGCGTCGGCCACCGCCTCGCCCGTGTACTCGGCGCTCTGGGGCACGGTCACCTCCACCTCGGTGGTGGCCGACGAACCGGCCGTGCTGCTGCCTCCGGTCCCGTCGCTTCCGGTCTCGGCCGTGGTGGTGTCGTCGCTGCTGCCGCACGCCGCGGCCAGCAGCGAGGCCGCCGCCAGCACGGCGACGAGCCAACGCCATCGTGAAACCCGCATGATGTGTCCTCCCCTTGGCTGCGGTCCCCCCGGATCGCAGCACAGTTGCATCAACCTAGTGGGAGTTGACGGGTAACCGTCAAGATCAACGGTTGGGGCCGCGATCCATGGGATAGGGCTGCCAGCGGGTGAGCTCCGTGCGGGGGAGCACGGTGGGGTTGACGGTGCTACGGGGCCACAGGCCCTGGAGCACGAGCGACACCTCGCGGCCCACCCGGCGCCGGGTCTCGGGTCGCATGCGGGAGGTGGCCGAGGCGACGTGGGGGCTCAGGATCACATTGGGCAGGCCGAACAGGGGATGGTCGGCGGGCGGGGGCTCCTGCTCCAGCACGTCGAGCCCGGCCCCGGCCAGGCGGCCGTCGAGGATCGCCTTGGCCAGCGCCTCCTCGTCGATGATCCCGCCCCGCCCCGTGTTGACGACGATGGCCGTCGGCTTCATCCGGGCCAGCCCGGCCTCGCCGATCAGGTGATAGGTCTCGGGGTTGAGCGGGGCGTGGATCGACACGTAGTCGCAGCGCTCGAGCATCTCGCCCAGCGACGTCATGGGCTCGATGCCGTCGGCGGTCATGGCCAACTCGGACACGTAGGGATCGTAGGCCATCAGGTGGAAGCCGAACGCCTTGGCCCGCCGGGCCGTGGCCCGGGCCACGTTGCCGTAGCTGACGAGGCCCAGCGTGGTGCCGAACAGACGGGGGAAGCGGGACAGGGTGGGCCGGCCCTCGGCCCACCGACCCTCCACCACCATCTGGTGCTGTTCCACCACGTGGCGGGCGCAGGCCAGGATGAGGGCCATGGCGTGGTCGGCCACCTCCTCGATGAAGATGTCGGGGGTGTTGGTGACGACGATCCCGGCCCGGGTGGCGGCGTCGACGTCGACCATGTCGGTGCCCACCGAACCGACCCCGATCACCACGCACCGCTCCAGGCCGGCGATGATCTCGGCCGTGATCGGGAAGCCCCACGAGGTGATCAGGGCGTCGGCGTCGGCCGCCACGGCCAGGAACTCCTCGGCCGTGGCCGCCGCCACCTCCACGATCTCGGCCCCCAGGGGGCCGAGCGCCTCCAGCTCCCAGGCGTAGCGCTGCTCGACCGGGCCGGTCTGGGCGAAGGCGGGGAGCTGGGCAACGACCTTGAACGTCATGGCCGCGAACGTAGCGCGCCGACCGGGCCGGGTCAGGTTCCCACCAGGGGGAGAGGCTCAGGCGTCGAGGAGCCAGGTGTGGACCCAGCGGTTGGCGAACGCACCGGCCGGGTCGAGCTCAGCGGCCAGCCGCCGGAAGTCGGCCAGGCGGGGGAACCCAGCCGCCACCTGGGCCGGGGTGAGCGTGTGCAACTTGCCCCAGTGGGGAACGGGGGAGAAGGGAGCGAGGGCGGCCTCCAGCCGGGCCAGAACGGCCGACACCCCGGCCCAGTCCTTCCACCAGTTGAAGTGAATGGCCACCACGTCGTTGGCGTAGGCCGGGCTCAGCCACAGATCGTCGGCCGCCACGGTACGGAGCTCGGTCACGCCGATCACCCCGGCCAGGACCGGCCCGATGGCGGCCACGGCCCGGATGGCGTCGACGGCGTGGCGCCGGGGCACGAAGTACTCGCTCTGTAGCTCGTTGCCCACCGCCCCCGGGGCGTTGAGGGCGAAGTGGGGGAGCCGGTGGTGCCACGGCCCGGGCTCGTTGATGGCGGTGCGGACCCGGTCGTTCTGCAGTGTCGGCAGGTGCTCGGCCTGCAGACGGGCCCCGAGCAGCTCGGCCGGCGGCTCCGACGCCGGTGCCCCTGGAGCCAGGCGGTGCTTCACCCACACCGACTCCACCACCGGCTGCTGCCAGGTGGGGAACAGGCTCACGCTGTAGCCGGCGCCCGTGATCTCGTCGAAGTGCCCGTACAGGGCCTCCCACGGCAGATCGGCGTAGACGTGCTGGACCATGTCGAACGTGGGCTCCACCGCCAGGGTGAGCCGGGTCACCACCCCGAGCGCGCCGAGCGTCACCACGGCCCCCGGGAACCGGCTGCCGTCGGCGTCCCGGCTCAACGCCAGCCGGTCGCCGCTCGCCGTCACCAGCTCCAGACCGGTGACGGCGGTGGCCAGGTTGCCCAGCCGGTCGCCCGACCCGTGGGTTGCGGTGGCCACCGCCCCCGCCACCGTGATGTGCCGCAGCGATGCGGTGTTGGCCAGGGCCAGGCCCTGGGCGTGGAGGACGGGGCCCAGCTGGTCGTAGGTCAGGCCGGCGCTGATCCTCACCGTGCGCCGGTCGGGGGCGATCTCGATGGCTGGGGGTAGCCGGCCCAACCACAGCAGGTCGCCGTCGGTGTCGGCCAGGTCGTTGAACGAGTGACCGGCCCCCACCACCCGCACCTGGCGGGCCCCGGCCACGATCCGCTGCACCTCGTCCACGGTGGCCGGCTCGTGCACCCGGCCCCGCCGGAACGGGGTATGGCCCGACCAGTTCTGGCGCCAGCGCCCGTCCTCCGCCGTCACCGGCCAGCCCTCCCCGAACCGCTCATGGCCCCGACAGTAATCGGCCGCAGGTGTCGAGCACCCCGGCCAGCAGCCGGTCGAACATCCCGTCGGGCCAGGCCACCTCCGGCCGGTCGGCCTTCCAGCCGATGAGGGCCAGGCTTCGCAGCAGCTCGAAGCGGGGGATCTCGGCCGCCTCCTCGTCGCTGAGGAGATGCTCGGTCCGGTAGCCGGCCAGCGTCGCCTCCCACACCGCGGCCGGCAGCGGCTCGGATCCAGGGCGACCCAGGGCCACGGCCAGATCGTAGAGATGGTGGCCGAAGCCGGCGTCGTCGAAGTCGATGACGGCGATGCGGTCTCCGTCGACCACCACGTTGCCCGGGTGCAGGTCGGCGTGGATCATGCTGAAGCGCCACGGGTCACGGCCCCGGGTGTCGAGCTGGTCCCGCAGCCGGTGGCGGGCCTGGTCCAGGAGTTGGCGCTGGGCCGGGCTGAGCGCCGGGTTCTCCCAGAACCGGCCCCAGAACGGCCGCTCGCCCAGCAACCCGTCGGCGTCGAAGCGGTGGCGGGTGAAGCCGGGGGGCGGCGTCCAGGCCGAAGCCTGGCGGTGGAGCCGGCCCAGCATGGCGCCCAGCTGGCGGTACCAGCCGGCGATCTGTGCCGGGTCGCCGCTGGCGTCGATCAGGTTGGCCAACACCTGGCCCGGAATCCACCGGGTGAGGCCGGCATGACGGGTGTGACGGGCCATGCCGGCCCCGTCGTCGGGCACCTCCACGGTCACGTAGGCCGACCCGTCGCTTGCCGCCAGGGGCTCCGGCACCGCCACCCCGGCCCGGGTCAGGGCGGCCAGCCACACCCGCTCCGCCTCCAACTCGGCCCGGGTGTGGTACCCCGGCCGGTGGAGCCGCAGCACCCAGGCCTCCCCGGTCTCGTCGTCCACCCGGTAGGTGACGTTCTCGGTGCGGTTCACCAGGGTCAGAGCCCGAGGGGGCACCGGGAAGCGGGCCAGCGCGGCCTCGGCCGCCGGCCGGAACGGGTCGGGGGTGGCCGCCGGCCGGAGCCGGTCCGCGGCCGATGGGGGGCCGTCAGCCGGCATCGGTCTCGGCCAGCACCTCGTCGAAGGCGGCCAGGAACTCCCGGGCATCGTCGTGGCCGAACACCAGGGGCGGGCGGATCTTGACCACGTTGCCTTCGGCCCCGGCGTTGGACACGAGGAAGCCCTTGTCCTTCAGCCGGTTGGCCACGTCCACCGCCCGGTCCCGGTCGGGCGCCTGCTCCGGCCCGGGGACCACAGCCTCGATGCCGAGGAACAGACCGTGGCCCCGCACGTCGCCCATCCAGGGCCGACCCGCCATCCGCTCGGTCAGCGCCTGCTTCAGGCCCGTCCCCACGCTGGCCACCTGGCTCAACAGGTCGCGCTGCTCGATCTCGTCGATCACGGCCAGCCCCACCGCCGCCTGCAGGGGGCTGGCGGCGAAGGTGTTGAAGTGCCGGTAGGTCCCCCGGAAGCGCTCCACGAGCTCCCGCCGGGCGGCCGTGGCCGACAGCGGCAGCCCGTTGCCCATGGGCTTGCCCGTCACCACGATGTCGGGCTCGAACCCGCTCACCTGGTACCCCCACCACCGGCCGGTGCGTCCGTAGCCGGCCTGCACCTCGTCGGCGATCACCAGGCCCCCGGCCTCCCGCACCATGGCGGCGGCGGCCGGCATGAAACCGGGCGGGATGTCGGGCAGCCCCTCGTTGGCCAGGATCGAGCAGAAGATCACCCCGGCCAGCCCGGGCCCGCTGTCGCGCAGGCTGGCGATCGCCTCCTCCAGGTGGCGGAGGTGGGCGGCGGCCAGAGCCGTCGGGCTGGCGCCGGGCTCGATCGGGCGGAACTGGCGGGGGAAGGGGATCGTGCGGATCTCGGGGTGGGCGGCGGGATCGGTGGCGGCCCGGGTGAGGGCGTGGACCGCCTCGCTGTTGCCGTGGTAGGTGGCGTCGGTGGCCACGATGCCCCGCCGGCCGGTGGCCACCCGGGCCATGGTGAGCGCCACCTCCACCGCCTCGGTGCCGCTGCAGCTGAAGATCACGCTCTCGATCGGTGGGCCAGTGCCGTCGGGGTTGGGGCCGTGGGGATGGGGCCGTCGGGGTTGGGGCCGGCCGGGTGAAGGCCGGCCAGACGCTCGGCCAACTCCACGATCCCCTCGTGCAGGTACCGGCTGTGGACGTTGAGCGTGGCCTGCTGGCGGGTCATCGCCTCCACCACCCGGGGGTTGGCGTGGCCAACGCACGGCACGTTGTTGTAGAGATCCACGTAGCGTCGGCCGTCGGGATCGTAGAGGTGCACGCCCTCGCCCCGTACCAGCTGGATTGGCTCGTTGTAGAACAGCGGGGCCCCGGCCCCCAGAGCCCGGTCGCGCCGGGCGCGCAGGTCTTCGGTCAAGGCCTTCCCTCCTGGATCGATTGGAACCGAACGGTAATTTGATGCCCCTTCATCCGCCCGTTACGGTGTAAGTGCGCGGGTGTGGGTCTCTGGAGTCGCCCCCTGAGACCCACGCCCGCCACTCTCGACCCCGTCCCTACACCGGGCCGGCCGTCACGGCGGCGATCGAAGGGGTGTCGGCCAGCAGGCGCCGGGTGTAGTCGTCGTCGGGCTCGGTGAGCACCTCGGCCGTCGGGCCCTGCTCCACCACCCGGCCCTCGGCCAGCACCACCACCCGCTGGGCCAGCGACCGGACCAGGGGCAGGTTGTGGGTGACGAACAGCATCGACAACCCGAGCTCGCGCTGCAGCTCCACCAGCAGCTCCACCACCGCCGCCTGGACCAGCACGTCGAGGGCCGACGTGACCTCGTCGCAGATCAGGACCGAGGGCTCGCTCACCAGCGCCCGGGCGATGGCCACCCGCTGGCGCTCGCCCCCCGACAGCTGGTCGGGGTAGCGGTTGGCGTAGCCGGCGTTGAGCGACACCCGCTCCAGCATCTCGAAGGTCCGGGCCCGGGCCTCGTCCTTGGAGCGCCCGGCCACCCGCAGCGGCCGGGCCACCGACTCCCCGATCGTGCGCCGGGGATGGAGCGAGCTGTACGGGTTCTGGAACACGTACTGGATCGACAGGCGCTGGGCCGTGGGCCGGTTGCGGGCCGACGGGGCCAGCGGGCTGCCCGTCGAGCAGGATCTCGCCCCGCCACTCCCGGTGCAGGCCGCCGATGGCGCGGGACAGGGTGCTCTTGCCCGAGCCCGACTCGCCCACCAGGGCCACGCATTCGCCCTTGCCCACCTCGAAGCTCACGTCGTGGACGACCTGATGGCCGGTGTAGCTGGCGTCGACCCCCTTCAGGGCCAGCGCCACCTCCCCTCCCGACCGGGCATCGAACCCGATGCCGGTGGCCCGGGTGCGGTCGGGCACGGCCCGGGGATGGACGCACCGCACCTCGTGGCCGTCGGCCACCGGCGTGACCGCCGGGAACTCGGCCCGGCACTCGTCGGTGGCCAGCTCGCAGCGCAGGGCGAACGCACAGCCCGTGGGGCGCCGGCCGGGGGAGGGGGCCCGCCCACTGAGCCCCACCATGGGCTGATCGCCTTTGATGTCGGGGGCGGCGGCGGTGAGGTACCGGGTGTAGGGGTGGGCCGGGTCGGCGAAGATGGCGGTCGTCGGGCCCTGCTCCACGATGCGCCCGGCGTACATGACGGCCACCCGGTCGGCCAGGTTGGCCACCACGGCCAGGTCGTGGGTGACGTAGAGGGCCACCACGCCGTGCTGGCGGGTGAGCGAGCGCACCGTCTCCAGCACATGGGCCTGGGTGCTCACGTCGAGGCCGGTGGTGGGCTCGTCGAGCACGATGACCGACGGCCGGCAGGCGAAGGCCATGGCCAGGCCCACCCGCTGCTGCTGGCCTCCCGACAGCTGATGGGGGTAGCGGCGCAGGAACTCGCGGGTGCCGGGCAGGAGCACCTCGCCCATCACCTCCACCGCCCGTTCCTGGCGGGCCTCGGAGCTGCCGCCGAAGCCGTGGAACTCCATGACCTCGAGGAGCTGGGTCTCGATCCGGAGCGCCGGGTTGAGGGCGGTCGACGGGTCCTGGGGCACGTAGCTCACGAGCTTGCCCCGGGCCTCCCGCAGGTGGACCTCGTTGAGGTCGAGCATCTCGGTGCTGCCGATGCGCACCGAGCCGCCGGCCAGGCGTACCCCGCGCCGGGCATGGCCGAGCACGCTGAGGCCCACCGTGGTCTTGCCCGACCCCGACTCGCCCACCAGGCCCAGCACCTCGCCGGGCGCGATCTCGAGCGTGATCTCGTCGACGATGTCGTCGCCCGAGGCCGCCACCTCGATCCGCAGGCCGCTGATCCGCAACGACGGGGTCGGCGTGTCTCGCCGGTCTTCGGCCGCCATCGGTCTCAGTCCTCCCGGCCCCGGTCGAGGCCGGCGGCGGCCCGGGACAGGCCATCGCCGATCAGGCCGGTGCCGATCGTGAGCAGGGCCACGGCTATGGCGGGGAGCGTGGTGCCCCACGGTTGGCCGCCCACCAGGCCGCTGCGGTGCTCGTTGATCATCAGGCCCCAGTTGGCGGCCACCGGATCGGCGGTGAAGCCGAGGAAGGCGATGCCGGCGATCACGCCGATGGAGTAGGTGAGCCGCAGGTTCGCCTCCACCAGCAGGGGAGCGGCCACGTTGGGCAACAGCTCGGAGCGCAGGATGCGCCAGCGCGACTCGCCCAGGGCCTCGGCCGCGGCCACGAAGTCCCGCTCCACCACCGACACCGCCGCGCCCCGCACCACCCGGGCCACCCGGGGTGTGGTGGACACGGCGACCGTGCCGATGATCAGAGGGTTGGATGCGCCGAACATGGCGATCACCAGCAGGGCCAGGATGATCTGGGGGAAGGCCAGGATGACGTCCATGAGCCGCATCAGCACGTCGTCGAGCCGGCCCCGGTCGTAGGCCGCCACCAGACCCACCACCGTGCCCAGCACGAGGGCCAGCACGGTGGCCAGGAAGGCGGTGATGAGGATGGGGCGGCCCCCGTAGAGGAAGCGGGTCCAGACGTCGCGACCGAGCTTGCCCGAGCCGAGGAGCGACGGCTCGGACAGGGCGCTGGCCGGCTTCATGGCCACCCCGATGCCCTCGTCCTCCCCGTAGGGGGCGATGTACCGCCCGAAGAAGGCCACGATGAGCAGAGCCAGCGTGATGCCGAGGCCGACACGGGTGCGCCACATGCGCAGGGCCACCCGGATGATGCCGGAGGGCGACGCCACCGGCGGCACCACCGGCTCCAACGGGTCGGCGGCCAGCGACTGGGCGGCGGTGAGCGCGTCGGGCCCGGCCTCGGGGGCCGGAGCGGCGGTGGCCGAGTCGGTCATGACACCCTCGTACGGAGTCGGGGCGTGACCAGGATGGTGGCCACGTCGGCGATCAGGTTCGTCACCACGTAGATCGTGGCCAGGACCATCACCAGGAACTGGATCACGGGGATGTCCCGCACCCGCACCGCGTTCTGCAGCGCCCCGCCGATCCCGGGATAGTTGAACAGATACTCCACCACGATCACGCCGCCGGCGAAGTAGGCCACGTTGAGGGCGATGACCTGGAACACGGGGCCCAGGGCGTTGGGCATGGCATGGCGCCACAGCACGGTGCGCTCCGGCGCCCCTTTGAGCCGGGCCATCTCCACGTAATCGCTCTCCAGCACCTCGATGAGGGCGGCCCGGGTGACCCGCGAGATGTAGGGCACGGCGCCCAGGACGAGGGTGGCGGTGGGCAGCACCATCTGGTCGAGGTGCTGCCACGGTCGGTCGGCCCCGATCTGGGTGACGGCGGGCAGCCATTTGACCAGCCGGGTGGCGAACACGATCACCAGGATCACGCCCACCACGAACTCCGGCATCGAGGCCATGCCGAGCATGGCGAACGACGAGACCTCGTCGGCCAGCTTGTCCCGCCGCCGGGCCTGCATGGCCCCCAGGAGCAGCGACAGCGGGATCGATACCACGCTCGCCAGCACCAGGAGGAACAGGGAGTTGACCACCCGGCTGCCGATGTAGTCGAGGATCGGGATCCGGGCCCCGAACGACTCACCGGGATCGCCGGTGAGGATGCCGCCCAGCCAGCTGGCGTACTGGGTGGTGACCGGCCGGTCCAGCCCCAGCTTGGCCGACAGGGCGGCCACGCTGGCCGGCGTGGCCTCCTTGCCCAGGATGGCGGTGGCCGGATCGCTGGGCAGGGCCTGGGTGGCGGCGAACACGATGACCGACACGACGAGCAGCGTGACCAGCCCCAGCAGCACCCGTCGGATGATGAAGCGGGCTACGCCCCAGTTGTTCGCCATCGGTCTCCGTCTCCTTCCGCCACCCGGCCAGCCCGGTCGGGCTGGGCGTCGCCCAGCCCGACCGGGTTCACTCCTCGAAGTAGAGGTTCTTGTAGCCCCGTCCGTAGTGGTCGAGGTTGAGCGTGTTGGGCCGCTCGTTCAGGCCCTTGACCCGCTGGTTGAAGCCGTCGAGGAGGTTCTGGAAGAACGGGATGATGAGCCCGCCCTCCTCGTAGAGCTCCTGTTGCATCTTGTCGGTGATGACCTTGCGCTTCTCCAGGTCCACCTCGGCCACGGCGGCGTTGAAGTCTTCGGCGAAGGTCGAGCCGGCCGGGGGCCAGTGGTCGCCCGGATAGGGGGCGGTGTCCTTCAGGCTCGACGCCGCCACCTGGGGCAGGAAGTTCCGGGTGCCCCAGAAGTCGGTGGCGAAGGTGCGCTTCAGGTACTCGTCGCCCCAGTAGGTGCCGCCGTCGAGGACCACGGGGTTCACCGTGATCCCCGCCTCCTTGGCCATCACCGAGAAGGACTGCACCAGCTCGGGCAGGCCGGCGGTGTCGTTGGGGGCGAAGAAGTCGATCGTCAGATCCGACTTGCCCGCCTCGGCCAGCAGCCTCTTGGCCTCTTCGATGTTCTGCTCGCGTTGGGGAACCTCCTCGCCCAGGTAGGCCGGGTCGAGGGGGGAGAAGAGGTCGTTGGCCACCTTGCCGTAGCCGCCGAGCACCTCGTCCACCATGGCCTGGCGGTCGACGATGAGGCGGAACGCCTGGCGCACCCGCTTGTCGGTGAACGGTTCCTGGTCCACCGCCATCACGGTGGACAGCCAGCCGCCGCCGGCCGAGTTGAGCACGCCGAACCCGGCCCCCGACAGCTGGTCCACCGCGGTGGCCGGGATGTCGGCGGCGCAGTCGATCTGGTCCGACAACAGCGCGTTGACCATGGCGTCGTTGTCGGCGAAGTCGATGATGTGGACCTCGTCGAAGTAGGGCTTGCCCTCGTCCCAGTAGAACTCGTTGCGCAGGTGGATCGACTGGACGCCGACCTCGAACTCCTTGAGCTTGTACGGGCCGGTGCCGATCTGGTTGCTGGCGTCGCCGGCGAAGCGCTCGTAGCCCTTGGGCACCAGGCAACACGTGTAGGCGGCGATCGCCTCGTTGAAGATGGCGAAGGGCTGCTTGAGCTGGAACTGGATGGTCTGCTCGTCGACCTTGGTGATGCCCGTGGGGTCGAGCACCGGCCGTAGGGCGGAGCCGCCGAACACGGCCTTGTCGGGATCGAGCATCCGCTGGAACGAGTAGATCACGTCCTCCGGGGTCACCGGGGCGCCGTCGGCGAACTTGAGACCCTCCTTCAGGGTGACCACGTAGAGGTCGGCCGCCTTGGTCTCCAGCTTGGAGGCGACGCCGTTGTCGGTGACCACCTTGAAGTCGGGGTCGAACGACATCAACGGCTCCCAGCCGGTGTTGATCCGGGCGATGTCGGCCTTGGCCACGATGTGCTGGCCGTCGATCAGGTCGTTGGCCCCACCCAGGGTGCCCATCCGCAGGATGCCGCCCTTCTTCCCCGTACCGCTGGCCGCCTCGGAGGTGCCGGTCTGGGTGCCCTCCGAACCGCCGGTCGACGCACCGGTGGTGCCGTCGGAGCCGTCGGAGCTGGAGCCGCAGGCGGCGAGGACGGCAGCCATGGTTCCGCTGATGATGAAGTTCCGCCGGCTGATGGCGGACAGGGGTAGATACAGATGTTGGTTGTCGCCAGCCATGTGTGTTGGAGCCTCTCCCTGGTTCCGAACTGGCTGCCCCGACGGCAGCCCGCGCCAGCGGAGGTTACATCACTGTTGTGACACCTTTCACCACCCTTACGTGAGGGTGTGGTGAACGAAATCTGACACGGCCCGATCTCAGCCGTGGGTCGAGGCGTCGAGGATGGGCTCCATGGCCGCCGCCAGCGAGGCCGGGGGATCGGTGCCGGTGTCGACCACGAACGCCCCGGGCCACGGGTCGCGCCGCCCGAGTGCCGGTTCCACCAGCTCCGGTGTGGCGTCCGAGGCATCGGTGGCGCCGGCCAACCGGGATCGGATCCGCTGGCGGGCGATGTCGGGGGAGACCGTGCACTCCACCTCCACCAGCGACGCACCCGTCCGCTCGGCCACGGCGGCGGCCGCCTCCCGATGCTCCCGTCGGCTCCAGCTGGCGTCGAGCACCACCGACTCGCCCCCGTCGAGCAGCACCTCGGCCTGCGCCAGCAGGGCACCGTAGGTCTGCTCGGTGATCTCCGGGCGGTAGATGCCCTGGTCGAGCCCGGTGGAGAGCCGCTCGGAGTGGGCGTGGCCGGTGAGGTCCTTGCGCAGCTCGTCGGAGCCCAGCACCGGCCACCGAAGCTCCTCGGACAGGCGAGCGGCGAGCGTGGTCTTGCCCGTGCCCGGGCCGCCGCCCACCAGCACGAGCCGGAGGGAGGACAACCGGAGGTGGCGCCGGCACAGGTCGTGGTAGGCGCGGGCCAGCTGGGCCGCCCCCGGTTGACCCTGCTGGTGGCCGAGGCACGCCACCTTGGCCCGCACGTGGGCCCGGTAGGCCACGTAGTGATGGGCCAGGGACGGCGGATGGTGTTCGCCCGAGTACTCGCCGTACCAGGCCATCAACTTCTGCGAGGCCGCCGGGCCCGCCCAGCCGCTCGAGGTCCATGGCCAGGAAGGCGATGTCGAGCAGCACGTCGCCGATCCGCAGCCGCCGGTCGAAGGCCAGGCAATCGAGGATGCGGGGGCCGTCGTCGAGGCAGAAGATGTCCTCGGCGGTGAGATCGCCGTGGCCGTCGCGCACCAGGCCGGCGGCGAGGCGCCGGTCGAGCAGGTGGCGCCGGCCGCTCAGGTAGCGGCGGAAGAGCGCCGTCACCTCCTCCACGTCGGCCGCCGGCAGCACCGGCCCCACGAACGGCGCCATCGTGGCCAGGTTGTCCTCCCAGTTGCTGGCCAGCCCGCCGGGCCCGGCGATGTCGACCGCCTCGGGGTCGGTGAGCGGGGGGAGCGTGCTGTGGAAGCGGGCCACCTCCCGGGCCACCTGGCGGATCAACTCGTCCCGGCCGGCCGTGGCCACCAGGTTGGCGAGCTTGCGGTCGGGGGGTAGACGGCGCATCACCAGCATCCGGTCCACCACCTCGCCCTGTTCCACCACATCGGCGGTGCCGAGATAGACGTCGGGGCTGAGGCGCCGGTTCAGGTTCAGCTCGGCCTCCACCGCCGCCATCCGGGCCGCCGGCGTCGAGTAGTCGAGGAAGTCGTTTCGCAGCGGTTTGAGCAGCTTGTAGGCCCGCTCGCCGACGAAGGCGACGGTGGAGATGTGGGTCTCCGAGATTGCAGGAGCGGGTGCCGGGCTGGCCATACGCCGATTCCACCACGGTCGCCGTCGATTCCGACAGTGGCCTAGGTCACCAGCCGGAGGTCCGCCGGCCACCTGTCTGTCCAAGCATCGCCATGCATGGCGATCTATTTACAAGAATTAAGCCACTGCTCGCTCAGTGATTGAACACTAGAAGATCTAGTACTATGTTCCCACTTGTAGTCAATTGAGCGGGTACCAAAGTCGGCCATTTGGCTTGGGCCATGGTTAGCATGGCGTGGACAATGGTTAGCACGGTGCGGGTCCGACCGGTCTCCATCCGGCACGGAGGACAAGTGAAGGCGGTGCGGATGCACACTCGAGACATCAAGCCTGAGGGGCGGCCTGAATGAACGAGAACTGGCACGGTCCCGATCAAGGTGATTGGGGTGCATGGACCGGTGCAGGCTCGGCGGACGGGACGACCGATCCGACGGCGAGCGGTGCCGCACCCCGGAGCGCAGCCGAGTTGCAACGGCTGCAGAGTGAGCTGTGGGCCGCGCTGCGCCAGGAGGACGATCCCGATGTGCGCATGGTGCTGCTCTCGCAGCTGAGCGAGGCGCGGTCGGCCCTGCTGGCCATCGACGCCGGCCCGTCCCGCCCCGCCGGCACCCCGATGGCCGGTGGCCTGGACCAGCCGGTGCCCCCGCTGGCCCCCGGAGCCGGCCCGGCGGGAAGCGACGCCTGGCCCCGGCCGGAGTCGCCGCGGGAACCGTTCCCGCCCCGCTGGCGGGTGGGCCGCCACCACCTGGGCACCGAGCCCGGCGAGGATCCGCTGGGTCTCGCCGAGTCGGGCGACGACGGCCTGCTCGACGATCCGTTCCGGGAGGGCTCGTCCATCGACGACGGCTTCCGGGGGGACGTCTTCGCCGACGACGGCCTGCTGGCCGACCTGCGTTTCGACGACGGCCCGGCCCGCTCCACCGGCGGTGTCGCGGCCGGAGCCGGCGCCCGGGCCGGGGCGGAACCGGCCCCCTACGAATCGGCCCCCTACGAATCGGCCCGGCCCCGGCCTATGTACCAGATCGGTCCCTCGCCCGATGGGCCCGACGGATTGCCCGACCTGCCGTCGGTCTTCGCCGGGGCCACCGCCTCGGTGGCCGCCCCGCCCCCGCCCCCCGGGCTGGGCGACGGGGCGCGCCACGCCGTCGGCCACCGGTCCCTGGCCGGCAACGGGCAGGGTGTCGCTGACGACCGGAGCGTCGCCAACCGGCTGGCCAGCCTCGGCCCGTTGAACGGGCCCCAGACCGGCCAGCGGGTGCTGGTGCTGGTGGGGGCACTGCTCAGCGTGATCGGCATCGGCTGGCTGGTGTTGTCGAACCCGTTCGACCGCTCGGGGGAGACGGCGGCCACGGCCGACGGCCCGGCCGGGTTGGAGGCGAACGAGAGCGCCGAGGAGGTGGTGCGCCACATCCAGGCGGCCGTCCAGGGCCTGGGCCTCACGTCGGTTTCGGTGACCGCCGAGGCCGATGGCATCCACCTGGTCGGGGCCGTCGCCTCCCAGGATCAGGTGGCCTCGGCCATCGCCGTGTCCAAGGCCATCGCCGGCGAGACACCCGTGGTGTCGGAGCTGACGGTGGCGGCGGTGACCGCCGTCAGCCAGCCGACCACGCCCAACGACGCCGCCACCGCCCGGGTCACCGCCCTGCAGAACGAGATCAACCGGGTGGTGGCGGCCACACCGCTCATCTTCGAGACGGGCAAGACCGACATCAGCGAGCTCCACGCCCGGATCCTCAACAACGTGGCCTCGATCCTGAGGGCTTATCCGGACCTGCCGGTGCGGGTGATCGGCTACACCGACCACGTCGGCTCGGCCGACGCCAACACCGCGCTCAGCCAGACCCGGGCGGCCAACGTCAAGACCTATCTGGTGTCCCAGGGAGTGCCCGAGGGCGGCCTGATCACCGAGGCCCGGGGCTCGTCCACCTCCACCGGATCGGCCGATCTGGCCGGCCTGGAGCGGCGGGTGGAGTTCGAGGTCGTGGCCGTGCCGGTTGCCGCCCCGGCCAAGGGAGCACTCCGGGTGGCCATCGTGGCCCCCAGCGCCCGCAACGACCTGGCCTTCACCCAGTCGATGGTGGACGCCATCAACGTGGTGGCGGCAGAGCGGGGCAACGTGCAGGTGGACATCACCGACTCCACCTTCGTACCGGCCGAAGCGGCCGCCGCCATCAGGACCTACGCCGAAGGCGACTACGACCTCATCATCGCCCACGGTGTGGAGTTCGGCCCCGAGCTGGTGGAGATCGTCCAGGCCCATCCCGGCACGGTGTTCGCCTGGGGCACCGCCACCGACACCTTCGGTCTGCCCAACCTCTACGCCTACGACGCCGCCGCCGAGCAGGGCGCCTACGTGATGGGCGCCATGTCGGCCATGCTCACGGCCAAGGGTGTGGTGGGGGTGGTCGGCCCCATCGAGGTGGCCGACGCCAAGCGCTACGTCAACGGCTTCAAGTCGGGCGCCGCCGCCCAGAAGCCCGACATCCAGTTGCCGACGACCTACACCGGCTCGTTCGGCGACATCGTGCTGGCCTCGGAGGCGGCCAAGGGCCACGTGGCCAAGGGGGCCGACGTGCTGACCGGCACGGCCGAGATGGTGGTGGGCGCCGTGCAGGTGGCCCGCGATTCCCACGCCCTGTGGTTCGGCACCCAGGCCAACCAGACCACCTTGGCGCCCGACATCGTGGTGGCGTCGCAGGTGTACCACTGGGAGGTCCTGCTGCGGCAGATCCTCACCGACATCGACGCCGGTACCCCCAACGGCCGGGCCATGGTGGCCACGCTGGCCGACGGCGGCCTGGTGGTGGAGTACAACCCGGCCTACCCCCTGGCCGATCCGGTCAAGCAGCGGGCCGAGCAGCTCATCGCCGACATCAAGTCCGGCGCCCTGGTGGTGCCGGTCGGATAGGGGAGAGTAGGTTCGCGGTCGTGTCGACCGTGGATGTGCACCGATCACCGATCACCGATCGCAGCGCCTGGACCGGCGCCGATCTGCTGGCCGTGTCGGCCCCGGAACCGGCCGGCGCCCGTTCCTGGGAGGTCATCCTGGACGACGCCGGCCGGGCCGAACTGACCGACGCCCTGGCCCGGGTGGAGGCGGCCGGTCTGCCGCTGAGCCGCATCGATCGTCACGCCTTCGCTCTGCCCGGCCTGGCCTCCCGGCTGGCCCTCATCCGGGACGAGCTGCGCACCGGGCGGGGCTTCGTGCTCCTGCGGGGATTCCCGGTGGACGGCCACAGCCTCGAGGCCGTCGAGAAGCTGTACTGGGGCCTCTGCTCCCACCTGGGCACGGGGATGACGCAGAACAGCGACGCCAGCCTCATCCACTATGTGACCGACGGCGCCCTGCGGCCCAACCAGGGCAAGCGGGGCGTGGGCAGCCCGCTGCGGTCGTCACTCCACGTCGACCTGACCGATGTGGTGTCGCTCCTGTGCGTGCGCCAGGCGCCCGACAACCCTCCGAGCTGGGTGGCCAGCTCCACCGAGATCCACAACCGGATCCTGGCCCGCCACCCCGAGGCGCTCGACGCCTTCTACGAGGGGTTCGAGTGGGACCGTTTGGAGGAGCACGGCGAGGGTGAGACCGCCACCACGGGTTACCGGGTGCCGGTGTTCAGCCAGGCCGCAGGGCAGGTGTCGTGCCGCTACAACCGCTACTGGATGGCCAGCGCCCTCAAGCGCCGCCACGGTGAGGTGCCGGCGGCGGCCCAGGCCCTGTTCGACCTGTTCGACGCCACGGCCGACGAGGTCCGCCTGGAGGTGGATTTCCAGCCCGGCGACGTGCAGTTCGTCAACAACTACACCGTGCTGCACGGCCGGGCCGCCCACGACGAGATCCCCGAGGAGGCCCGTAAGCGGGTGCTGATGCGGATCTGGCTCGACTTCGACGGCGAGGCCCGGCCCATGGCCGACGAGGCCGTTGTCCGCTACGGCATCGTCCGCCACGGGGCCCTGGGCTGGACCGTCGACCAGCTGAACGCCGGTGCCCACCGGGGCCGTCACGCCCGGCACGCCGACGGCCGGCCCGCCGTGGCCGCCCGCTGAGCCCGCCGCCGAGAGGAGCCCGATCATGAGCGCAGCACCCCCCAAGCGTCTGGCCTTCAACGCGTTTTCCATGAACTGCGTGTCCCACATCCACCATGGCCTGTGGGGCCGGCCCGACACCCGCCAGATGGCGTACAACACCCTCGACCCGTGGCTCGACCTGGCCCGGATCCTCGACAAGGGCTGCATCGACGCCCTGTTCCTGGCCGACGTGGTGGGCCTGTACGACAACTACCGGGGCGGCCCCGAGACCTCGATCCGGGAGGGTATGCAGGTCCCGGTGAACGACCCGATGCTGCTGATCCCGGCCATGGCCGCCGTCACCGAGCACCTGGGGTTCGCCTTCACCTCCTCGGTGCTGTCGGAGCACCCGTACATCTTCGCCCGCCGCCTCTCCACCCTCGACCATCTGACCCGGGGCCGGGTGGGGTGGAACATCGTCACCTCCTACCTGCCGGGCGCGGCCCGCAACCTGGGCCTGGAGGAGCTGCCCCGCCACGACGACCGCTACGAGCGGGCCGACGACTACCTGGAGGTGCTGTACAAGCTGCTGGAGGCGAGCTGGGACGACGACGCCGTGGTGCGCGACACCGCCCGGGGCGTGTACGCCGAGCCCAGCCGGGTCCACACCATCGACCATGTGGGCCCCTACTACCAGGTGCCCGGCCCTCACCTGAGCGAGCCGTCGCCCCAACGGACCCCGGTGTTGTTCCAGGCCGGCAGCTCCGACCGGGGCCGGGAGTTCGCCGCCCGCCACGCCGAGGCCATGTTCGTCGTGTCGAACCGGGCCGGCCTGGCCAAGATCGTGGCCGACGTGCGGGCCCGGGCCGCCCGCTACGGCCGGCGCCCGGAGGACATCAAGTTCTTCCCCGGCATCACCCCCATCGTGGGCGGCACCGAGGCCGAGGCCCGGGCCAAGGAAGCCGAGCTGCGGGAGCAGCTGTCGATCGAGGGCGGGCTGGCCCACATGAGCGGGTCCATCGGGGCCGACCTGGGCGAGCTCGACCCCCACCGCCCGATCGGCTCGTACGACTTCAACGCCATGACCGGCCTGCTCAAAGGTCTGGCCGAAACGGCCCCCGACCGCAGCTGGACGTTCGGCGACCTGGCCAAGCGGCAGATGACGGGCCAGTTCCTGGTGGGCAGCCCGGAGCAGATCGCCGACCGGTTGGCCAGCTTCGCCGAGGCCGGGGCCGACGGATTCAACCTCGTCTACACCACCACCCCCGGCACCTTCGTCGATTTCATCGAGGGGGTGGCCCCCGAGCTGCAGCGGCGGGGTCTGATGCGCAGCGAGAACGAGCCCGGCACGCTGCGGGACCGCCTGTTCGGCCAGCCCCGCCTGCCCTCCACCCACCCCGGCGCCCACGTCCGCCGGGAGAATGGCGGCGATCGGCCGGCCGTGCTGAGCTAGGGGCCGCCGAGACGAACCCCGGGGGTTGCACAATGCTCACTGGCCAGCAGTACAAGGACTCGCTCAACGACGGGCGCAAGACCTATTTCGAGGGCGAGCGCATCGACGACCTGCCGGCCCACCCGATCCTGGGGCAGACGGCCGAGTTCACCGCCAAGGCCTACGACAAGTACTACAACCCTGAGCCCAACGCCGTGAGTCCCCTGCTCGGGGTGCCGAAGTCGGCCGACGACCTGCACGCCCTGATCCCCATGCTGCACGACGCCGGCATGATGGCCCACGTCACGTCCACCTCGATCCAGACGCTCAAGACGGCGGCCGGCCGGATGACCGACGTCAAGCCCGAGTACATCGACCGGATCACCTCCTACATCGACCACGCCCAGCGCAGCGACGTCCGCATCACCCAGTGCATCACCGACGCCAAGGGAGACCGCAGTCGCCACCCGGCCAAGCAGGACGACCTCGACGCCTATGTGCGGGTGGTGGACCGCCAGCGTGACGGCGTGGTGATCCGGGGGGCCAAGCTCCACATCACCGGTGCCTCCTTCGGCCACGACCTGCTCACCATCCCCACCAAGGCCATGCGGGCCGGCGAGGAGGAGTGGTCGATCGGCTGCATCGTGCCGGTGAACACCGAGGGCGTGAAGATCATCAACACCAGCTACGCCCCCCGCCACGAGGACACACGGGCCTTCCCCGTGTCGAGCCGCTACCACTACCCCGAGGGGTTCGTGATCTTCGACGACGTGTTCGTGCCCAACGAGCGCATCTTCCTCGACGGGGAGACGGCCTACGCCGCCGTGTTCGCCCACTCGCTCGGCCTGTGGGAGCGCCTGGGCGGCCTGTCGGCCTTCGCCGACGAGGCCGACCAGCTCGTGGGCTTCGCCCAGCTGGTGGCCGAGGCCAACGGCACCGCCGGCATCTCGCACGTGCAGGAGAAGATCTCGGAGATGATCATCCACGCCACCCTGATCCGGGCGGCGCTGGAGGCGGCCATCACCCACTGCCAGACCGGGCCCGAGGGCGCGGTGTTCCCCTCCGAGCTGTACGTCAACGCCGGCAAGTTTCACGCCGCCGCCAACTACAACCTGATGGTCCGCCACCTGCACGACATCGCAGGTGGGGCCGTGCTCACCGCCCCGGTGCCGGCCGACTTCGAGAACCCCGAGGTGGGCGACCTGGCCCGCAAGTACATGGCCACCGGGCGCGACGTCGACGGTGAGTACCGGGCGTCGCTGATGCACGCCATCCGCGACCTGACGGCCGACGCCTACGGCGGCTGGAAGCTGGTGACCAACCTCCAGGCCGGCGGCGGTCTGTACGCCCAGCGGATCGTGACCCGCCGCCACTACGACCTGGACGGCGCCAAGCGCAAGGCCCTCCACGTGGCCGGCATGAGCGAAGGAGACGTGCACTGATGGCAGGACGGTTGGACGGCAAGATCGCCCTGATCACGGGCGGAGCCCGGGGCCAGGGGGCCGAGGAGGGGCGGCTGTTCGCCGCCGAGGGGGCCACGGTGGTGCTCACCGACGTGCTCGACGACGAGGGCACGGCCACCGCCGCCGGGATCGACGGAGCGAGCTACCACCACCTCGACGTGCGCTCCGAGTCGGAGTGGGAGGCCGTGGTCGACGCCGTGGTGGCCGAGCACGGTCGCCTCGACGTGCTGGTCAACAACGCCGGGATCGACCTGGTGCGCAAGCTCGACGCCACCACGCTGGAGGAGTTCGAGCGGGTGGTGTCGATCAACCTCACCGGCACCTTCCTCGGCATGCGCACCGCGGCCCGGGCCATGACCAAGGCCGGCAGCGGCGGTTCGATCGTGAACATCTCGTCGGTGGCCGGACTCCAGGCCGTGGCCAACCACGGGGCCTACTCCAGCACCAAGTTCGCCGTCACCGGCCTCACCCGCACCGCGGCGCTGGAGTGGGGGCGCCACGGGATCCGGGTCAACTCGGTGCACCCCGGCCTGATCGAGACGCCGATGACGGCCGGCATGCGGGCCTTCACCGACGCCACCGTGCGGGCCAAGGCCGAGCGCAACATCCCGCTGGGCCGGATGGGCCAGTCGGCCGACATCGCCAACATGGTGCTGTTCCTGGCCAGCGACGACTCCAGCTACTGTTCCGGCCAGGCCTTCGTGGTGGACGGCGGGGTGCATCCGTGAGCGGGCCCGCCGGATCGTCCGGGTGGGAGTGGCGGCGGGGAACCGTCGAGCGTGACGGCGAGAGCATCTACTGGGAGCTGATCAGCACCGGCCGCGGCGACGATCGGCCGGTGGTGGTGCTGTCGCACGGCGCCGGCGGCAGCCACGCCGCCTGGTACCAGCAGATCCCGGCGCTGGCCGGCCGCTACCGGGTCGTCACCTGGGACAGCCGGGGCTTCGGCAACTCCACCAACCGGGCCGACGCCCCCAGCGCCCCAGCAGCCGGGGCCGACCTGGCCGCCGTCCTCGACCACCTCGACATCCAGCAGGCCCACCTGGTGAGCCAGTCGATGGGGGGCTGGCACATCTCGGCCTTCGCCCTCGAGCATCCGGGGCGGGTGCAGTCGCTCACCTACGGCGACACGGTGGGCGGCCTGTGGACCTCCGAGCTGCGGGAGGCCATGACGGCGTTCCAGGCCGCCGGCGGCCTGGGCACACCGGGGGAGACCACCACGGTGGGCGGCCACCGGGCCCTGTGGCCGGGCTCGGCCGACCGGGACCTGGCCCACGCCTTCCTCTACCAGCAGCTCGGGTCGTTCTTCTCGCCCCCCATGCACCGCCTGGGCGAGACGATCGGGTGGACGGTGACCCACGATCAGATCGCGGCGCTGGCCGTGCCGGTGCTGTTCATCGCCGGCACCCACGACCAGATCTTCCCCGCCCGGTTGCTCGAGAAGTCGGCCGCCCTCATCCCGGGGGCCCGCTTCGCCGAGATCGCCGACGCCGGCCACAGCCCGTACTTCGAGCAGCCCGCCGCCTGGAACGACGCCCTCCTCAGCTTCCTGCCCTAGAACCCCGGCGAAACTAGGAGCCTCAGCCGCACTGGGTGCGGTTCCGGCTCCTACTTTCGGCTGGCTTGGGAGGCGGCGGTGGTGAGGTCGGCCAGGGGGGTGAGCCGGGCCATCGGGTGGGTGGCCAGGAGGGTGAAGAGCTGGTCGACGGCGGCCAGGTTCTCGTCGTCGGTCACGGCGTGGTGGAGCATGATCCCGGTGGGCCCGTTGCCTCCGGTGAGGGACGAGGCGAGGCGCTCGGCCCGCTCGGCCGGACCCCAGGGCTCGCCCCCGGACCGGCCGAACCAGTCGAACGTCACCGGGATCTCGGCCAGGTCGGGCCGGCCGAACGGCTCCGCCGTGTGATCGCGCGACAGCACCCGCCAGCCGAGCTCGGCCAACAGCGCCGCCGTCACCGCCGTGCAGCGGTTCCAGGGTGGGGTGAACACCGGGTCGACATGGGGCCCGAGATGGCGGGCCAGGTGGTGGGCGCCGTGGATAAGGTCGAGCTGCTGGTCGTGGCGGGATCGGGCCGGCCCGAACTCGCACTTCCGACCCACCCGCTCATGGTTGGTATGGCTCCGGCCGTGCTGATGCAGGCGGACATGGCCGCGCTCGGCCCAACCCACGAGCTCGGCGGCGATGGCATCGTCGAGGGTGTCGGGGATGACGGCCAGATCGACCACCACCCCGTGGCGCTCGGCCACCGCCACCAGGGCGGCCAGGCGGTCCTGGCCCCAACCGGCGTCGTCGTCGCGCACGAACACACTGGCCGGCGTGGCGCTTGTGTCGAGCGCGGCCCGGACCGGGTCGAGCCACGGCGTGCCGGCCACCCTCAACTGCCGGCCACCGGGGTCGGGGCGGCCGTGCCGTCGAGGTTGCCGTCGAGGTCGAGGTCGACGTCGACGTCGACGTCGACGTCGAGCTGACGGTCCACCGCGTCGGGCAGGCAGTCGGGCCGGCCCACGCCCACCCACTCGAAGCCGGCGGTGGCCGCCGCCTCGGGGTCGATCAGATTGCGACCGTCGACCAGGAGCGGGCGGGCCATGGCGGCGGCCAGCTCGGGGCGGACCAGGTCGAGGTACTCGGGCCACTCGGTGACCACGATGGCGGCATCCGCCCCCACCAGGGCATCGGCAGCGCGGGCCACCTTCCCGGTTCCGGCCGGCAGGAGATCCAGCACGTGGTCGCCCACCACCGGGTCGTGCACCACCAGCGTGGCGCCCTCGGCCGCCAGCCGGGCCGCCAACACCAGGCTGGAGGCCTCCCGCAGATCGTCGGTGCCGGGCTTGAAGGCCAGCCCGAGCAGGGCGATCCGGGTTCCTTGGAGCTGACCCAGCCGGTTGGCCAGGTGCACCACGATCCGCCGCTTCTGCAGCTCGTTGACCTCGATCACGGCCGACAGCAGCTGGAAGTGGTAGCCCGAGTTGCCGGCCAGCTGCTTGAGCGCAGCCACGTCCTTGGGGAAGCACGATCCCCCGTAGCCGATGCCGGGGTTCAGGAAGGCGGCCCCGATGCGGCTGTCGAGGCCCATGCCACGGGCCACGGTGGCCACGTCGGCCCCCACGGCGTCGCACACGTTGGCGATCTCGTTGACGAAGGAGATCTTGGTGGCGAGGAAGGCGTTGGCCGCCAGCTTCACCATCTCGGCCGAGGCCACGTCGCACTGCACCACCGGCGCTCCCAGCGGAGCCCACAGGGCGGCCACCGCCTCGGCCGCCGATCCGGGCTCGCCCGCGTCGTCGGAGCCCAGCACCACCCGCTCGGGGTGGAGCACGTCGTGCACGGCCGAGCCCTCCCGCAGGAACTCGGGGTTGGACACGTAGCGCACGCCGTGGCGGCCGGTGGCCCGCAGGTGGCGGGTGATCCGCCGCCCGGTGCCGGCCGGCACGGTGGACTTCATGACCATGACCAACTCGGTGCCGGCCGGGATGGCGGCCACCACCGCCTCCACCCGCGACAGGTCGGCGTCGCCGCTGGGGCCGGGCGGGGTGTCGACGGCGACGAAGACCAGCGGGCACGGCCCGAAGACCTCGGACGGGTCGGTGGTGAAGGTGATGCCGGCGGCGTGGCGGGTCAGCAGCTCGTCCACCCCCGGCTCATGGAACGGGGCCCGTCCGGCCCGCAGGGTCGCCACCTTGGCCCGGTCGACGTCGAGGCAGATCACCCGGTGGCCCAGCTCGGCCAGGGCCAGCCCGGTCACCAGGCCCACGTAGCCGGTGCCGACGATGCCCACCGGGGTGGGGTTGGTCGAGGGAACGCTGTCGTTCATGCTGCTCCTGTCGGGGCCGGTCCGGCCGTGGCCGCAGTGGCGGAAGGGGCGCCGGCGGTGCACAGCTCGGCCACCAGCCGGGCCGAGGTGCGGCGACCGTCGAGGTCGAGGGGTAGGGGCGGCGGGGCGGCGCCGGCCAGGTCCGCCACCTCCGCCGCCAGACGTCGGACCGTGAGATCGTGCTGGGCCACCACCCGCACCGCGCCGAGGTGGGCCAGGCGTTCGGCCCGCCGCCCCTGCTCGTCTTCGCGGCCTTCGGCGTAGGGGACCACCAGCGCCGGGCGGCCGGCCCGGAGCAGGTCCATCGTGGTGTTGTAGCCGCACTGGCTGAGCGACACGGCCGACCTCGCGATCTCGGCCGCCAGGTCGCTCACCTGGTCGACCACGGTGAGGGTGGGCTCGCTGGCGGCCATGGCCCGCAGGTGGGCCCGAGCGGTGTCGGGTAGGAAGGGTCCGGCCACGATCGTGGTGGTCAGCCCGGCCGCCCGGTACACGGCACCGGCCGCCTCGGCCGCCCGCAGCACGAGCGGGCCTCCCGCCATGCCCCCACCGGCCGACACCAGCAGGCGATCGAGAGCCGGCCCGGCGGTCACCGGCGGGCCGTCCTGGGCGGCCACGAACCCGGTATATCGGACCGGCACCCGCAGCGGGGTGGCGGGCCGGAACGACTCCTCCAGGGTGGCGAAGCCGGGGTCGGCGTGCACCAGCACGAGGTCGAACCACTGGTTGGCCCGGGTGGCCGCCCGCTCGTCGTGGCCGGCCTGATCGCGACGCTGGTTGACCAGGATGTCGCGCAGGCTGCACACCACCCGGGGGCGGCGGGGGCCGGCGGCGTGGACCGCTTCCAGCAGGGGCTCCAGCTCGAACCGGAACTTCTTGCGGCCGAACGGGAACAGCTCCACCACCACCACGTCGGGATCCACCCGGTCGAGCTCGGCCAGCACGGTGGCCCGGCGGCGGGCCATGGCGTCCTCCAGCGTCACCGCCGGGTCGTGGCTCACCAGCTGGTACTCGGTATCGTGGCCGAGGGGGTCGAGGTTGACCACCCGCACCCCGTCGGGCACGGCGGTGCCGGTGGGGAACCGCCCCCCGTTCAACAGGGTGACGTCGAAGCGCTCCCGCAACCCCTCGGTCAGCGCCAGGGAGCGGGCCAGGTGGCCGAGGCCGAGGGCGTGCTGGCAGTGGAACAGCAGGCGCATCACGGGCGGCGCTCCAACTGCTGGTCGGTGAACATCCCGCCGTCGAGCACGGCAGCGGCGAGATCCACGATCGCCGGGAGCTGGGCCAGACCGCCGGCGTGCAGGCGGTTGACGGCCCGGATGGCCCGTTCCACCAGCAAGGTGGCCGCCAGGTACCAGCGGATCTGCGAGGGGGCGGGTAGGTGGCGGCGCTGGCGGTAGCCCTCGAGGAACGCCTCGGACAGGGCCGTGGCCCGGCGCCGGTCGTGCTCGCCCACCAGGGTGCCGAGCTGGATCCGGGCCAGCATGCTGGCGATGTCGCACGCCGGCTCCCCGATGCCCGACTGGTCGAGATCGATCAGGCTGATGGCGGAGCCCGGCCCGAGCAGGGTGTTGCCGGGATGGCAGTCGCCGTGGAGGAGGACGACCTCCGCCGCCGTGGGGCGGATGGTCAGCCGGCGGGCCAGGCCGCCGACTGCGTAGGCCACGTCGGGTCGGGCCCGGGCCACCAACTGGGCGCTCCCGGCGATGCGGTCGGCCCGGAGCCGGGTGAACGGCCGGCACAGGCCGGTGGTGGCGGCCACCGGCAGGCCATGGAGGTGGGCCACGGCCTGGCCCATCTGGTGGAGGTGGTGGTCGGCGGCGCTGGCGCTGTCGGTGGCCCACGGGGTGCCGGCCAGCGCTTCCAACGCCAGCAGGTCGGGCGCCGAGCCCAGCACCTCGGGCGTGGTGAGCCCGGGGCGGCGGGCGAACCACCGGTTCACCAGCTCGTAGCGGCCGGCCAGGCGGTCGGTGTCGAACGTTCCTGGGGCGTAGCACTTGACGTAGGCCACCGGGGCACCGTCGGCCCCCAGAGCCCGCACGGTCAACGACCGCTCCGGGGCGTACTCCGCCACCTCGCTGTGTAGCCAGCCGCTCACGCCGAGGCGGTCGGCCAGCTCGGCGTCGGGCGCCATGAGGCGGTTGGCGAACCGCAGCCGACGGTCGTGGGGGAAGATCCACCATCCCGCCCGCCAGTCGGGATCACCCGCCCCCCGGCGCCGCCCGTCGGGACCGGCGGCCGGGCCGAGGATGGTCGGGCCCGTGCCCCGGGCGTAGGACCGGACGCTGAGCAGGAGCGGTGGTCCGGGCGCCCGGTCGAGGCGCCATGCCACTCTCAGGCTCTCGCCGATCCGGTACTTGGCCCGCACGAGAGACGCTCCCGACACCGGGCCGTGAACCAGCCCGAGGTGCCGGGCCCGGCCGACGACGGTGCCGGCGTCGAGGAGATCGTCGCGCCAGGGGAGCAGATCGTCGGGCGCCAGCAGTGGGACCGGAGTGGCGGCGGGATCGGACCCGAGGTGGGTGGATGGGTTTCCGGTCAGCACGGTACAACCTCAGTGGTGAAGCGGGTGGAGGCCGCATCAAGAGCGGTGACGACGACCACCGGTGCCGGATGACGGACCCCGTAGGCGGGTGACACCCAGCCGGGGGCGATGCGCACCGGGCCCGGCGGGTCGATGAACGTGAACCGGGCCCCGGGCACCGTGAGCTCCACGCGGTCGGGCAGATCCCGCCGCACGACGGCGCCCCACGCGTCGGGGGCCAGGTGCCAGCGCAGGTCGTAGCGGTGCGCCGCCCCGGCGGGAGCCATGATCTCGTCGACGACGAGCCAGGAGCGCGTCACCCGGCACATCCGCAGGGTGCGGCGGTGGGTGGCGTCGTGGTTGGGGCTGGTGGCCTCGGCCACCACGCTGTCGTACCGGCCGTCGTCGTGACGCTGGACCAGGTGGGCCTGGGGGAGAGGCCCCCGGGGCTTGCCCGGTCGGTAGGTCACCTGGTCGAGCCCGTCCACCGTCACCGTGTTGTGGGCGGCTGTGCCCTTGAACCAGTGGCGCCATGGTCCGTCGTCGCGGTCGTAGGTGTAGCGGCCGGGATCGACCACCACCGTGCGGCCCCCGGCGTGGAGCTCCACGCTGAGCTGGTCGTAGTGCCCATGGCCGCCGTCGCCCAGCGGACCGCAGTCGAGCACGGCCCAGGCCTCGTCGCCGTAGGCCACCGGTCCGTCGCCCCACCCGGAGCGCTGCACGACGTAGCCGCCTGCGGCGAAGGTGGCGCCGAGATCGGCCGGGGCCCGGCCGGCGGCACCCAGCGTGGCCGCCCACCGCAGGTCGGGCCGGTCGAGCACGTCGGCGGCCAGGGCCAGCAGGGCCCGGAAGTCGCCCTGGTCACCGTCGGACAGCGCCGGCGTGGTGCCGTCGGGCCGCTGGAGGTGGAGAGCCACGGTGGCCGCCCGGTCGGCCCGGTCGGCGAGGACCGGGGGCACGGCCAGGCCGGCGCCGGTGGCGCAGGCCATCGCCCCCAGCAATGAGCGCAGCACCAGGCAGTGGTAGTCGCTCGAACGCTCTCGGTGCACCCCGTCGTCGCCGATGTCGGCGGCGGCGTTGCCGGCCAGCAGGTGGAGCGCGGCCGATGCCTCGCCCGGGCGGTCGAAGGCCAGGGCGGCCAGCACCAGGGTGTAGATCTCCAGCGTCCGGTGGTTGCGCTCCGGTGTGAGGTGGGCCGCCAGGTGCTGCACGTCGGCCTCGATGCGGGCCATCAACCGCTCGGCCAGCCCGGCCCGCAGCCCCTGGTAGGCGGGGGCGGCGGCGAACCGCTGCCAGGCGTAGAGCCAGTTCTGGATCCGGCGGGCCGACACGTCGGAGGTGTGGTGGCCCACGGGGACCTGCCAGCAGAACGACTCCACCAGGTCTTCCCAGGTGTCGAGATAGCGGCGGTCGCCGCTGGCGGCGAAGGCGGCGCCGAGGTCGAGGCCCTCGTAGAGCTTGACCCATTCGATGCCCCACTCCTCGTCGATGCCGTCGGCCGCCAGCAGCCAGTCGGGGCGGCGACCCGGCGCCAGCTCCCGTCCGGCGTGGGTGAAGCGACCGGCCACCGCGGCGTCGGCCACGGCCGGCGAGCGGTGCAGGTGGTCGATGACGCACAGCACCGGCAGGGGCGCGGCGGCGAGTGTGGCCGGAGACATCAGGGGTGCCGTCGCCCAGCCGGGGCCGCCGGCGTGGGAGTGAGCGCCGACCGGGGCGGCCCGCCGGAGAAGAGCTCGACGAGACGGTGGGCCAGGCGCTCGCCGTCGAAGTGCTCGTGGACGGCGGCGGTGCCGGCCCGGGCCAACTGCTGGGCCAGCTCGGGGTCGCGGGCCAGACGCCGCAGGGCGTCGGCCAGAGCGTCCGGATCGTCGGGTGGCACCAGCAGCCCGTTCACCCCGTCGGTGATGAGCTCGGGGATGCCCGACACGGTGGTCGACACGGCGGGCAGACCGGCGGCCATGGCCTCCACCAGGACGTTGGGAATGCCGTCGCGGTCGCCGTCGTCGTCCACCCGGCAGGCCAGGGCGAACACCGACGACCGGCGCAGCTCCGTCAGGAGCTGGGCCTGGCTGATCGTGCCCCGGAACTGCACCACGCCGTCGAGGCCGAGGTGGCCCACGAGGTCGGCCAGGGCCACGGCCTCGCTGCCGGTCTCGCCCGCCACCACCAGCTCGACGGCCACGCCGCGGCGATGGAGCTGGCCGACGGCCCGGATCAGCACGTCGAACCCCTTCTTGGGTACCAGGCGCCCCACGCTCACGATCCGGAGGTGTTGCGGCCGCTCGGCCGCCGGGGCGGCGTCGAGCAGCGCGGTCAGCTCGGCGTTGAGCCCGTGGTACACGAGGTGGATGTCGGCGTCGGGGGCGATGGCCCGCAGATGGTCGAGGTTGGCCCCGGTGCAGGTGACGGCGAAGGCGGCCTCGTCGAGCTTCCGGCGGAGGAGCCCGGCCGGATTGAGCGACTCCCGGTAGATGTCCTTGGCGTGGCCGGTGAACGAGAACGGCAGGCCGAGGATGCGCGACGCCAGCCAGGCCACGGTGGTGGTCCCGTGGGCGAAGTGGGCGTGCAGATGGTCCGACCCCGGGCCCCGGTCGATCTCGTCGGCCAGCGCCACCGCCCACAGCAGCTCTTTGAGGTAGACGCGGCGGGGCCGCCAGCCCAGCCGGGCCCGGAAGGCCTGGCCGAGGGCGGCGCCGGCGGCGCCGGCCAGACCCCGGGCGTGGCGTCGGGCCACACGGCGTAGGGCGGGGGTGAAGACCGGTAGGTTGCTGGCCAGCCAGCGGGGCGCGGTGGTGGCCGATAGCGAGGTGGTGGCGGGGAGCCAGGTGGGCTCGGCCTTGATCCGGTCGACGATGGGATGGCGTGTGTCTTCGTCGGGGGGGCGGCACACGTAGAGCTGGAGGTCGAGCCCCAGCTGCTCCAGGCGCCAGATCTCGCTGGCGATGAAGAGCTCGGACAGGCGGGGGTAGCCCTTGAGGACGTAGGCCACGCGGGGCGCCGGCGGGGCATCGGTCATGCGGCCACCTCGTCGAGTCGATGGGCCCGGGCCAGCAGATCGACCCAGGCGGCCGAGCAGCGTCCGAGATCGAACTGGACCTCGGCCCGGCGGCGGCCGTTGCCGCCGAGCTGGTGCCGGCGGGTGGGATCGAGGCACAGCGTCCGCAGCGCCAGGCGAAGGGCGGCGGGATCGGCCGGAGGGACCAGCAGTCCGGTGTCGCCTTGGCCTCCGTCGGCCATCACGGCGCAGGGGATGGCGGCCACGGTGGTGGCCACCACCGGGCGACCGGCGGCCATGGCCTCGAGCACCACGTTGGGGAGCCCGTCGCGATCGCCGGCCCGGTCCACCACGGAGGGGACCACCACGGCGTCGGCTGCGGCGTAGAGGGCCGGCAGCTCGTGGTGGGTGCGGCGCCCGATCAGCTCGACGGTCCGGGTCAGGCCGAGCTGCTCGATGCGGGCCTGCAGCTCCGGCCCGAGCGGCCCGTCGCCCACGATGCGGAGCCGGGCCGTCGGCGCCGAGGCCGGCCATGGCCTCGATCAGGTGGACGAACCCCTTCTTCTCCACCAGGCGGCCGACGGCCAGGAGCTCCACCGGGCGACGATCGGGGGGTGGCGGGGCCGGCCGGAAGCGGCTGAGGTCGACGCCGTGGGGCAGCTCCACCGGCCGGCCGCCCACCCGCACGATGGCGTCGGTGGTGTCGGCGTTGCACGTGGTCACCAGGGCCGCCGCCCGGCACCGGCGCTGCAGCTCGGCCGGGTCGACCTTGCGGGCATCGAGGGCGTGGACGCTGAAGCTGAAGGGCACGCCCAGAGCGGTGGCGGCCTGTTCGGCCACCTCGGCCGGCTGATGGGCGAAGTAGCCGTGCACGGCGGCCACCGGTTGGCCGGCGGCCTGCAGCCGGGCCGCCACCTCGGCCCCCTGGGTCTCGGGCGTGCCGGCGTCGAGCAGGGTCACCATCGGGGCCAGCCGGGCGACGTCGGGCTGGACCAGGGACGCGTCACCGGGCTTGGTGGCGAACACGCCGGCCAGGAGGCCGCGGCTGGCCAGGGCCGTCACCTCGTTCACGGCGAACGTCTCCGACAGCCGGGGCCACCCCGAGACGACGACGGCGACGGCCGTCATGCCGAGGACCGGATCGGCAGCGGCGACCGGGTGGCCACGCCGGCGGCCCAGGCGTAGTGGGCGGCCAGCCCCTCGGCCAGCGTGGTGGTGGGGGACCAGTCGAGCACGGTGCGGGCGAGCGAGGTGTCGGCCCCGGTACGGCGGACGTCACCCCGCTGGGCCGGGCCCCACTCGAGCGGGACGGGACGGCCGGCGATCGAGCCGACCAGATCGATGACCTGGCGCAGGGTCGCCTCCTGCCCGCCGCCGACGTTGAACACCGGCGGCAGCTCGCGATCGCTGCCCATCGCCCGGACGGTGGCGTCGACGGCGTCGGCAACGTAGGTGAAGTCCCGGGACTGGCTCCCGTCGCCCATCACCGGGAAGGCGGGCCCGCCCAGGGTGGCCCGGCACAGGCGGGTCATGGCCATGTCCGGGCGCTGCCGGGGGCCGTACACCGTGAAGTAGCGCAGACCGACCGTCTCCAGGCCACCGGCCCGGTACACGGCGGCCAGATCCTCGCCCATGCTCTTGGTCACGCCGTAGGGCGAGCGGGGCGAGCGGGGCGTGGCGGCCTCGGAGCAGGGGTAGGCGGCGGCGTCGCCGTAGACCGACGACGAGCTGGCGTAGACCACCCGGCGGCAGCCCGTGGCCTGCGCCGCCTCCAGGACCCGCTGACTGGCCAGCACGTTGTCCCGCACGTAACGGTCGAACCCCTCACCGAAGCTGGCCCGCACCCCGGCCTGGGCCGCCAGGTGGATGATCGCCGGCCGGTCGGCCAGCAGGCCCGGGAGATCGAGGTCGACCAGGTTGCCCTCCACCAGGTCGAACCGCGGCTCCCCGGCCAGAGCCATCAGGTTGGCCCACTTGAGGGCGGGGTCGTAGTAGTCGGTGAAGGCGTCGACGCCGGTGACCTGCCAGCCGTCGGCGATGAGCCGCTCGGCGAGGTGGGAACCGATGAAGCCGGCACAGCCGGTGAGCACCACTCGCATCGTGATCTGTCTCCCGGGGAACGGAGGGGAGGGGTGTTCGGGGTTCATGGTCCGTTCCCGTGACGTTCAACTCTCGGGTGACGGTGGGGACGGGGGCAATTGGCCATGGGTCCTAGTACCTAGGCCCGTTTCCGTGGAACCCGCTGGTGGGAGCAATTCCACGGCAGCGGTCCTACGACCATCGGGCAGTACCGGGGAGGCGGCCCCGATGACACACTCGTCGTGTGAAGGCATGGCGCGAACCCGAACCGGCGACGCCCGATTCTGAGATCGCGCCGCTGAGCCTGCGCCGCATACTGGGCGCACCCCCCGTCGACGACAACTGGTGGAGCCAGCACCGCAATCTCCTGTGGTCGCTCACCGGTTGGCTCACATCGGCCGCCGTGGTGGTGTCGGCCGGCTATCTGCTGTGGGCCATGATGTACCGCCACGCCAGCGACGCCGATCCGTTCCTCGGCCTACCTCGGCCCCGGGCCACGTCCACCACGGCGCCCCCGCCCGACGATCGCCGCACCGAGGTGGCCGAAGTGTTGAAGGTGGTGCGACCCGAGCCGCTGTCGGTCGCCACCACGGCGGGCAGCGTGGGGGCCAGGAGCACCACCGTCACCGTGAACGGCGGTGCCGAAGGCGACGGCGACGGCGGACGCTCGGGGCCCAACCCGGGTCCTGCGGGCCCGGCGTCAGCGACCACCGTGCCATCAGCCTCCGGAGGAGCGACCACCGTCGACGACGGCGGCGGACGAAACCGGGGCCAGGGCGGCGGCTCGCCGGAATCGTCGTCGAGCACCACGGCCCGGACCACCGGGAGCACCACCCGGCCGACCTCGAGCCCGTCGACGTCGACGTCGTCCACGGTCGACGACCAGGGCGGCGGCTCCGGATCGGGATCCGGCGGCGGTTCCGGCTCGGGCTCGGGCGGTTCGGGAAAGGGCTGATCCGTCGGCCGGGCCGGCGGGTTCTACGACCATCGTGCACTAGCGGGCCGGGCCGTGGCTCGGGGCACGATGGGGCCATGCCCCGTTACCTCTTCTCGTCGCACGACGGCTTCGGCCTTGGGCACGTCAAGCGCAACGCCACGATCGCCCGGGCGCTGTTGGCGGCCGAACCGGAGGCCGAGGTGACGCTGGTGACCGGTGCGGCCCGCAAGCCGAGCTGGTTGGGCGACGATGCCCGCCTCGGCCTGGTGGCCGTCCCGCCGCTGATCAAGGACTCGTCGGGGGCGTACCGCAACGGCGAGCTGAGCTTCGAGGAGGCCCTGCGCCAGCGGGCCGTCATCTTCGAACGGACCGTGGCCGAGGTCCGGCCCGACGTGATCGTGGTCGACCGCCACCCCTACGGCACGGCGGGCGAGCTCCGCCCCGGCCTGGAGGCGGCCGTGGCCGGTGGGGCCCGGCTCGTGTTGGGTCTGCGTGACATCCTCGACGAGCCGGTACGGGTACGCCAGGAGCTGGCCGGCGACGGTTGGGCCGGCGTGGCCGACCTGTTCGACTCGGTGCTGGTGTACGGCGAGGCGGCCCTGTGCGACCACGAGGCCGAGTACGGCCTCCCGGTGCCGCCCACCTACTGCGGTTGGGTGGTGGAGGCCGTGAGCCCTGCACGGCGCGATCCGGCCGTGGTGGCCGTGGCCGCCGGCGGCGGGGGCGACGGCGACGCGGTGTACACCCTGGCCGGTGAGTTGGCCGGCCTCCTGCCCGACCGGCGGGTGGTGGTGGCGGCCGGGCCCTACGCCAGCCGCAGCCTGCCCCTGGCCGCTGGGGGCCGGGTGACCGTGGCCCGTGACGTGCCGGGCTGCGCCGGCCTGTTCGCCCGGGCCGGGGCCGTGGTGCAGATGGCGGGCTACAACTCGACGGTCGAGTCACTGGCGGCCGGCGTGCGCCCGATCCTGGTGCCCCGCCGCAGCCCCCGCCGTGAGCAGGCCATCCGGGCCACCCGGCTGGCGGCGATGGGTCTGGCCGACGTGGTCGACGAAGGGGCCCCGGCCGACGAGGTGGCCTGGCTGCTCGGTCGGCCCCGCCTCCTGGCCGCCGGTCAGGTCGAGGCCCACGGGCTTCGGCTCGACGGCGCCGTCACCGCCGCCTCCCATCTGATGGCGCAGGTGGGGGCGGGCCCCCGAATGATCGGGCCGGTCCGATGACCGGGCGCGTCCTGATGGGCGCCGTCCGATGATCCGGGCGGTGGGCCGGTTCCGCAGCTCGATCCGTCCCTGCCGCCGGGCCCTGGTGTTGGGCGCGGTGCTGACGGTGCTGCAGGTCGGCTTCGATCTGGCCCAACCGTGGCCGCTCCGCTGGGTGGTGGACGGCGTGTTGACGGCCGACCCCCGACCGGCCGACACGAACCTGCGGGTCGGGCTGTCCGTGCTGGCGTTGGTGGGCCTGGTCGGCGTTGGTTCGGTGGTGAACTACTGGGCCACCCGCCTCCTCAGCTCGGCCGGGCTCCACATCGCCGCCGACCTCCGGCTACGGGTGCTGTCGCACCTCCAGAAGCTCTCGCTGTCGTACCACGGCCGCCAACGGGTGGGCGATCTGACGGCCCGGGTCACGAGCGACGTGGCGTCGACCCAGGACATGATCGTGCAGGTGCTGTCGGTGCTCCTGCCGTCCACCGCGCTGGTGGCGGGGATGTTCGTGGTGATGCTGGCCATCGATCCGCTGTTCACCGGGCTGGCCCTGCTGGTGACGCCGCTGTTGGCGCTCATGACCCACCGGTCCCGCACGGAGCTGCGAATGGCCGCCCGCCAGGTGCGCAAGAGCGACGGGGCCATCGCCTCGGCTGCCGCCGAGGACCTCTCGGCGGTCCACCTGGTGCAGGCCTTCACCCTGGAGACCGACCGCATGACGCGGTTCGTGTGGCTCACCCAGGACAGCCTGGCCGCCGGCCTCCGCTCGGTCCGGCTCCAGGCCCGGTTCTCGCCCATGGTGGATCTGGCCGGGGCGTGCTCGGTGGGCATCGTCTTGTGGTTCGGGGCCCAGCGGGTGCTGTCGGGCCACCTCAGCCTGGGCGTGCTGCTCGTGTTCCTCAGCTATCTGGGGTCGCTCTACAAGCCGATCAAGGCGCTGTCGAAGCTGGCCCAGGTGGTGACGAAGGGGGCGGCCGCCGCCGAACGGATCGGCGACGTGCTCGATACCGAGGCCGAGATCACCGACGGGCCCGGGGCCGTGGCCCGTCGCCTCGGGGGCGGGATCGAGCTGCGCCAGGTGAGCTTCTCCTACGGGCGGGAGCCGGTGCTGGAGGACATCTCGTTCACGGTGTCGCCGGGGGAGACGGTGGCGCTGGTGGGCCCCACCGGCGCCGGCAAGAGCACCGTGGCCTCGCTGATCCCCCGGCTTCTCGACGTCGACCGCGGCGCCGTGCTGGTGGACGGCCTCGACGTGCGCCAGCACGAGCTGGCGTCGCTGCGCCGCCAGGTCTCGATGGTGCTGCAGGACACGGTGTTGCTGGAGGGCACCCTGTGGGACAACATCGTCTGCGGTCAGCAGGCCACCCGGCGCCAGGTGCAGCGGGCGGTCGATCTGGCCCTGGTCAGTGAGTTCGCCTGCCGCCTGCCCGACGGCCTCGACACCCGGATCGGGGAGCGGGGGGCCAACCTGTCGGGCGGCCAGCGTCAGCGGGTGGCCATCGCCCGCGCCATCCTGCGCGACGCCCCGATCATCATCCTCGACGAGCCCACCTCGGCCCTCGACGCCAACTCCGAGCAGCTCCTGGTGGCGGCGCTCGACAACCTCCCGGCCGGCCGCACCCGGATCATCATCGCCCACCGGCTCTCCACCGTCCGCGACGCCCACCGGATCATGGTGCTGAACCAGGGGCGGCTGGTGGAGTCGGGTAGCCACGACCAGCTGGTGGCCCTACCGGAGGGTCTCTACCGTCGTATGGTCGGCTTCCAGGTCGGCCACGAACGCCTGGCCGACGTCAGCTGATCCTGCCGCCGGCCGATGCCCGGTGGAACTCGACGGCGAAGGTGACCGGGCCCTGGTCGAAGGTCACGTGGTGGAAGCGGGCCGGGGGAATCACCACGGCGGCGCCGGTCTCCAGGACCAGCACCTGGTCGGGCTCGTCGTCGAACCGGAAGGACAGGGCCCCGGTGTGCACGACCAGGCGGCCCCACACCCCGTCGGCCACCCGGTGGGCCCGGCGCAGGCCGGCCGGAGCGGTGTGCTCGTCGAACACGTCGGTGGTGCGCACGTGCTCCAGGCCCGGGGGTAGCGCCGCCGGACCGGACGCCGGGCCGTCGGCCGCCATCAGGCCGGACCGCCGCGCCGCCCCAGGATCCCCACCAGGAACTCCGATGCCAGGGTGAACGGGCGCAGATCCCAGCTCGCCAGCTGCACCTCGGCGGTCAGGCCGGCCGCCGCAACGTCGGCGTGGAAGGCGTCGAACGGGTACTCCCGGCCGGCTCCGAACCCCACCACGAGTCGGCCGCCGTCGGCCAGATGGGCGCCGAGGCGCTCCAGCACGGTGCGCCGGGTGACCGGGTCGAGGAACGTGACCACGTTGCCGGCGCACACGATGGCGTCGAATCGGGTTTCGGGCCCGAGGTCGAGCTGCGCCAGGTCGCCCACCAGCCACCGGGGGCCGGGGTGGTCCTGCTCGGCCGCGGCGATCAGAGCGGGGTCGATGTCGACGCCCACCACGTGGTGGCCCAGCTCGGCCAGGCGACCGCCCACCCGGCCCGGCCCGCACCCGGCGTCGAGGATCGCGGCCTCCCGCTGCACCAGGGCGTCGATCAGGCGGGCCTCACCGTGCAGATCCCGGCCCTCGGCCGCCATCGTGCGGAACCGCTCGATGTACCACGCCGAGTGCCCGGGGTTCTCCTCGATCTGGCGCAGCCATCGGTTGCCGGTCACCGGACCGACGGTACCGGGCCGGTCAGGCGAAGGTGTAGGGCTCCAGCGTCTCCTGGGCCCGGATCCGCCACTTGTGCCAGTTGCCGCCGCCGTAGTAGCCGAGGCTGCCCGGCTCCGCCCGGCCGTAGCCGTTGAAGTTGGACAGGCAGTCCCGCAGGGGGGCGGTGGCCTGGTCGGCCTCGGCGCAGTGGACGGCCCACTGCTCCTCGTCGGCTTTGCGCACGTCCACCACATGGTGGCCGGCGTCTCGCATCAGGTTGAGCAGCCACACCACGTAGTCGCTGTGGTCTTCGATGCCGTCCATGAAGTTGAAGCTGCCGCCGCCGCCCTGGGGGCCGGTGATCACGAACAGGTTGGGGAAGCCGTTGGAGTGCAGCCCGAGGAAGGTGCGGGTGCCCTCCTCCTCCCACTTGCCGCCCAGAGTCCGGTCGTTCCGCCCGGTCACCACGTTGAAGGTGGCGGGGGCCATGAAGTCGAACCCGGTGGCGTAGATCAGCACGTCGAGGTCGTACTGCACGCCGTCGTGCTCCACGCCCGTCTCGTTGATCTGGCGTACCCCGAGGGGGGCGGTGTCGACCAGGTGGACGTGGGGCAGGTTGAACGACGGCAGGTACTCGTCGTGGAAGGTGGGCCGCTTGCAGCCGTAGGGGTAGTACGGCTTGAGGGCCTCGGCCGTTGCCGGGTCTTCGATGATGGCGTCCACCCGGTCCCGGATCTGCTCCATGATCCGGTAGCTCGACTGCAGCTCCCGCTGCGTCTGCTCCTCCCGGCTGGGGCGGGGGGCGTCGGGCCGACGCTCCCGCCGGGCCGGGGGCTCGGCCCTGCCGGCCAGGTAGTCGTCGTTGGCCTGCAGGGCCCGGCGGCCGATCAGCTTGGCGAAGCGGGCCCGGCGGGCCCGGGCCCACCCCGGCTGGGCCCGCCATTCGTCGGCCTCGGCCTGGCTGGTGCGGCGCTGGTCGCGCACGTCGATGGTGGACGGGGTGCGCTGGAACACGAACAGCTCACCCACGATCTTGGCCAGCTCGGGGATGGCCTGCACCGCGGTGGCGCCGGTGCCGATGATGCCCACCCGCTTGCCTTCCAGCGCGACGTCGTAGTCCCACCGGGAGGTGTGGAACGACGCTCCCTGGAACCGCTCCATCCCGTCGATGCGGGCCAGGCGGGGGGTGGTGAGCACGCCGTTGGCCAGGATCACGAACCGGGCCTTCATCTCGTCGCCCCGATCGGTGCGGACCGTCCAGCGCTGGGCCGCCTCGCTCCACTCGGTGCCGGTGACGGCGGTGTGGAACAGGCAGTGGTCGTAGAAGCCGTAGGTCTGGGCGATCTGCTGGCAGTACTCGAAGATCTCGAACCCGGAGGCGAACTTCATGGTGGGCACGTAGCCCGTCTCGTCGAGCAGCGGCAGGTAGGAGTACGACTCGACGTCACAGGCGATGCCGGGATACCGGTTCCAGTACCAGGTGCCGCCCACGTCGCCCCCCTTCTCGCAGAAGCGGACGTCGGTGAAGCCGGCTTGGCTCAGCTTGTACCACAACAGCAACCCGGAGAAGCCGCCCCCCACCACCAGGATCTCGCACTCGTCGTTCAGTGCCTCCCGGGGCACGGGCGGCGCCGAGTAGTGGTCTTCCAGGTACCGGGCGAACGTGCCCTCCATGGCCATGTAGTCGTCGGTGCCCCGGCGCACCTCGTTGAACTGCCGGTAGCGGGCCTGGGCCTCCTCGTTGAAGGTGGCATCGACCTTGAAGGCCGGGAGCGTGATCAGCTCGGCGTCGGTCACGACGTCGTAGCCCTTGCCCTCGATCCGGTCCGACGCCTTGGCCGCCCGGGTGTTGAACAGCTTGTGCCCGGTCGCCGGGTCGATCCGCACCGGTGGTACCTGCTCGGCCATGTGAGCGCCTCCCCTCTGTGGTGTGCCGTGGTCGGCGCACGCGCCTGCGCCCACAGCACCTATCGCCTACGGGGGGCGAGACTACCGCCCCTGGTGCTCCCGGAGCCAAAGGGCGGCCTGCACCCGGTCCGTCACCCCAATGCGCTGGAACACGCTCGTGAGATGGGCCTTCACGGTTCGCTCGCTGATGCCCAGGCGGCGGGCGATCTGCTTGTTGGCCAGCCCCTGGCCCACCAGCGACAGCACCTCCAGCTCACGATCGGTTAGGCCCGAGCCGGCGTCGGCCGGCGCCCGCCGTTGCTCCAGGAGCACCCGCCCGGCCCGGGGATCGAGGGGGGCGTCGCCCTGGGCCGCCGAGCGGACGGCATCGAGCAGCTTCTCCGGATCGATGTGCTTGAGCAGGTAGCCCTGGGCCCCGGCGTTGAGGGCGTCGACGATCCGGGACTCCTCGCCGAACGAGGTGAGGATCACCACCCGGGTGGAGGCGCCGGCGGCCACGATGCGGCGGGTGGCGTCGACCCCGTCGCCGTCGGGCATCGACAGGTCCATGAGGATCACGTCGGGCCGAACCGTCTCCACCAGATCCACGGCTTCGTTGCCGCTGGCCGCGGTGCCCACCAGCTCCATGTCGTCGGTGGTGGAGAACAGCCGCTCCAGACCCTGGCGCACGATGGCGTGGTCGTCGGCCACCGCCACCCGGATCCGGGCCGCCCGCACGGGGTTGTCGCTGAACCGGTTCTCGCTCATCGGATCGGCACCTCGAGCATGAGCACCGTGCCCCGGCCGGGGGCCGACGACAGGCTCACCGTGGCTCCCATGCCGGCGGCCAGGCCGCTCAGGGCCTTCAGCCCCATGTGGCCGTCACGCTCGCCGATCTCGGATTCCGGCATGCCCCGTCCATTGTCGATCACCTGCAGCACCACCGTCTCTGAGTCTCCGTCGACCCGCACCGCCACCTGTGAGGCTCCGGCATGGGCGGCCACGTTCCGGAGCCCCTCCTGGGCCGCCCGGTACACGAGCTGGGTCTGGTCCGTGGCCAGCAGCTCCACCGGAGCGTCGACCACCAGGGACGACACGATACCGCGGGCTTCCAGCTTGGCTGTCAGATCGCCCAGCGCCGCCTCCAGGCCCTCCTCGTAGAGGTTGGGCGGGTAGATCTCCACCAGCAGCGAGCGCAGGGCCCGCACCGAGTCCCGTACCTGGTCGCCGGCCTCCCGGATCTCGTCGCGGCTCGGGGGGTGGTTGGCCCGGGCGGCGGCGCTGAGGGAGAAGGCCACGCCGGCCAGGTCCTGCACCACGCCGTCGTGAAGGTCGCTGGCGATCCGGCGTCGCTCGGCGTCGGTGGCCTCGATGGCCGACCGCAGCAGATGCTCCCGCTGATCCTGGGTGCGGCGCAGGCGGCGGGCCAGCGAGGTGGCCAGGGGGACCTGCAACAGCTCCAGCAGCACCAGCGAACCGAGGGTGACCGGGGCGAAGCGGAGCCAGGCCCGGCGCCCGGCCTCCTCCACCTGGGAGTACTGGAAGTACGCCTCGAACAGCACCGGTGTGTCGCTCTCGTCGACCTCGAGCAGCTGGTAGACCTCGAGCAGCCTGTCGACCTGGTTCTCGTAGCGGTTCTCCGGATCCTTGAGGTCGCTCACGTGGGCGTGGACGTCCTCGCCGGCCAGCGCCTCGAGCTTGTCCTCGTCCATGTCGAACGTCTCGCCGATCAGGCGGGGCTCGTCGGAGTAGAGGACCGTGCCGTCGGCGGCCCAGATCTTCACCCGCACCAGCGAGCCGCGGCGCACCTGGTTACGCACCACCTGGTCGATGCGGGCCAGCTCGTCGGGGTCCCGGGTGAGGATCCCGTCGGTCAGCAGCGGTTCCACCGCCGACTCGGCGGCGATGGTGGTGACGCGGTCGGCGTCGGCGATGGCGTCCTGGGTGCCGACGCGGCGGCTGACCCAGGCGGTGGCGAGGGCCACGATCATGAGGGTGACCAGGCCGGTGGTGGCGTACCGCAGCACGAGGCGCGAGGTCGGCAGCTCGTCGTGGAAGGCCGAGCCCGACCGGGAGGACGACAGGATCAGTAGATCGTCTCCCTCAGGCGCTCCGGGTAGGCGGCGTCGTAGGCCGCGCCGTCGAACTCGCCCTCGGTGATGGCGGCCATGATCTGGCCCACCGTGGGCAGCTCGTCGGCCGTGCGGTGCCCCGCCGGATCCCACAGGTTCGAGCGGATCAGGGCCTTGGGGCACTGGGTGTAGACCCGCTCGGCCGTGATCTCCATCACGAGGGTGGGGAGCTTGCCGTCGATGGCGAAGGCGGCCCGCAGGGCCTCGTCGGTGCGCAGCCGGGCCCGGCCGTTCACCCGCAACGTCACGCCGATGCCGGGAACGAGGAACAACAGGGCCACCCGGGGATCGGCCACGATGTTGCGCAGCGAGTCGAGCCGGTTGTTGCCTCGCCGGTCGGGCAGCAGAAGTGTGTGGCGATCGGCCACCCGCACGAAGCCGGCGGGATCGCCCCGGGGTGAGCAGTCGAGCCCGCCCGGGCCGGCGGTGGCCAGCACCATGAACGGCGACGCTTCGATGTAGGCCTGGTGGAGGGGGGAGATGTGGTCGATCTCCTTCACCACGGCGGCCGGCACCGGATCGCCGTACAGGGCCTCGAGGGCGGCGATCGACCCGATGACGTCGATCCCTGCTTCAGGGTGGGCGCGGCCGGCCGCGACGCCGCTCGTTGAGTTCGCCCGGTCCATCACACCATGGTAGCGGTGGGCCGGGTCGGCGTCCGGACCATCGCCGTGGGTAGCGTTGCGCCGTGCCCCTGAGCCCGATGGCCTCCCACTGGGGTCCCTTCCTGGTCGACAGCGACGGGCGGTCGGTACGGGGCGTCCATCCCCATCCGGCCGACCCCGACCCGTCGCCGATCAGCGGGGGCCTCACCGCCGTGACCCGGTGCCGGGTGGCCCGGCCCGCCATCCGCCGATCGTGGTTGGAGGGCGGACCCGGCACCGCCACCGACCGGCGGGGGGCCGAGCCGTTCGTTGAGGTCGGCTGGGACGAGGCGCTCGACCGGGTGGCGGCCGAACTGGCCCGCGTCCGGGACGGCAAGGGGCATGACGCCATCTACGGCGGATCCTACGGGTGGGGGTCCTCGGGCCGGTTCCACGACCCCACCACCCAGACCGCCCGTTTCCTGCGCCTGTTCGGGGGATGCACCGTCAGCCGGGGCACCTACTCGGGGGCGGCGGCCGAAGCCGTGGTGCCCCACGTGCTCGGCCTCACCTACCACGAGGCGGTGGCGGCTCAGACGTCGTGGTCCTGCATCGCCGCCCACACCGAGCTGCTGGTCAGCTTCGGCGGGTTGCGGCTGAGCAACACCGACGTCACCTACGGAGGCCAGGGACCCCATCTCACCCGGACCTGGCTGGGGCGGGCGGCGGAGCGGGGGCTGCGGGTGGTGGGGGTGGCCCCGGTTGACGACGACCTGCCGGCCGGCCTGGCCCGGCGGTGGTTTCCGGTCCGCCCCGGCACCGATGTGGCCCTCATGTGCGGCCTCATCCATACCCTGGTGACCGAGGGCCGGGCCGATCTCCGCTTCCTCCGGCGGTGGTGCGTTGGCTGGGAGCGCCTGTGGGCCTACCTGGCCGGCGCCGACGGTGAGCCACCCCGCTCGGCCGATTGGGCCGCCGCCGTGACCGGGGTTGGGGCCGACGAGATACGGGCCCTGGCCCGGGACATGGCCGGGCACCGCACGCTGGTGAACCTCACGCTGTCGATCCAGCGGGCCGACCACGGCGAGCAGACGTGGTGGATGGGTATCGCCCTGGCCGCCGCGCTGGGCCAGATCGGCCTTCCCGGTGGTGGCGTCGCCTTTCCGTTCGGGGCCGCCGGCAACGTGGGGGCGGGCCAGGCCCGGGAGCCGGTGCCGGGGCTACCCGTGCCCCTGCTGCCGCCGGGCCCGGTCATCCCCGTGGCCCGGGTGGCCGACATGCTGGAGCACCCCGGGCAGGGCTTCCACGCCGACGGGGGCTACGACCTGTATCCCGACGTGCGGCTCGTGTACTGGACCGGTGGCAACGTGTTCCATCACCACCAGGACCTCAACCGGTTGGCCCGGGTGTGGCAGCGACCGGAGACGATCGTGGTCCACGAGCCGTTCTGGACCGCCACCGCCCGCCGGGCCGACATCGTGCTGCCCGTCACCACACCGCTGGAGCGCGACGACCTGGGCGGGGCCGAGACGATGCTGGTGGCCATGGTCAGGGCCATCGAGCCGGTGGGCGAGGCCCGCCACGACCACGACGTGTTCGCCGCCCTGGCCCACCGCCTCGGCTTCGGGCCCGCCTTCACCGAGGGGCGCACGGCGGGGGAGTGGATCCGCCACCTGTACGACCGGTACCGACGGACCAACCCGGCGGCCCCGGCGTTCGACGAGTTCTGGGCGGCGGGGTCGGTGGCCCATCCGGTGGCCCCGATGGGTGCGACCGACCAGGTGTTCCTGCACCGGTTCCGGGCCGACCCGGAGGCCCACCCGTTGCGTACCCCGTCGGGCCGGATCGAGCTGTGGTCGGCCACCATCGACGGCTACGGCTACCCCGACTGCGCCGGCCACCCCCGGTGGTACGAGCCGTTCGAGCGTCTGGGCGGGGCGGGGGCCGACCGGTGGCCCCTGCACCTGGTGTCGAACCAGCCCCGGTGGCGGCTCCACAGCCAGTACGACCACGGCCCGCCCAGCCAGGCGGCCAAGGTGGCGGGGCGGGAGCCGGTGCGGATCAACCCGGTGGATGCCGCCGCCCGGGGGATCGCCTTCGGTGACGTGGTGCGCCTCCACAACGACCGCGGGGCCTGCCTGGCCGGGGCGGTGGTGAGCGGGGCGGTGGCCCCCGGCGTGGTGGAGCTGGCCACCGGCGCCTGGTACGACCCGGGGCCCGACGGGACCTGCCGCCACGGCAACCCCAACGTGCTCACCCGCGACAAGGGAACCTCACAACTGGCCCAGGGCCCGAGCGCCCAGACCTGTCTGGTGGAGGTGACCCGCTTCGACGGCGAGGCGCCCCCGGTGCAGGCGTTCGACCCACCCGAGCTGATCGGCCGCTGACCTCCGATCTGGTGTCCCACGCCGTCACCCCTGACGCTCCGGGACCAGATCGGGTCGGCTACGAGTTCTCGAGCCGCTCCACCTCTTCGGTCAGCCGCTTCTCGTCCATGTCGCCGTACTCGGTGCGATCGACGATCGTGCCGTCGTCGTTCACGAACAGGAACGTGGAACGGCCGGTGGCGCCGAAGCGGGGCCACAGCTCGCCGGTCTCGTCGTTGAGATGGGTGATGGCGCCGGTGCCGGTGTAGTCGACGAACTCGCCGAAGTCGGCGCCGGGGGCGAGGCCGGCGATGCCCACGAACTGGACGTCGGAACCGGCGTTGGATTCAGCGACCGCTGCGACCGCAGGGCCTTCGGCTCGGCACGCCCCTCACCACGGCGCCCAGAACCAGACGACGAAGTCCTTCCCGGCCAGCGAGCCCAGGTCGAACGAGGTGCCCTCGATCGTGGTGGCCTGGCCCTGGAGCGCGTCGGCGTCGAGGCGGGGGGCGTTCGGGTCGGCCGGGGCCTTGGTGACGGCGGCCCCTCCGGCGGCGGCCGACGTCGCCGTGCCACCGGGAAGGGTGGGCGCGGTGGCCGTCGACGGGATGGCGCCGTTGCCGGCCTGGGGGGCGGCCGACGACGGGGTCGAGGCGCCGGGGGTGGCGGTGCCCGAGCTGCAGGCGGCCAGGGCGAAGGCCAGCGCCAGGGCCCCGGCCCACGACCGGCCCCGGCCGGGCGGGGCGGAGGAGCGTTGCATGGGGACGGAGTCTGCCACGCCGGGCGACGATCCGGACGGCGGACCGGTGTCGCGGGGATGGATCCCGCCCGAGGTGCCATCGGCGGGCCGGCTCCCGGGGCTACGTTTGTTCGGCCGGCGGGGCGGGACGCCAGACCAAGGGCACGTCAACCGAGGGAGTGAGCGACATATGGCGATCAGGGACAAGATTGCGGCCGGGGTCCAACCCCACCTCGAGCCGGGGGAGACCGTCCAGGCCGTCTTCCCGGCCCAGACGATGAGCCCCTACTGGGCGGTGCTCACCTACATCGTGCTGTTCTTCAACAAGTACCGGGTGGTGGTGGTGACCGACCGTCGGATCCTGGTGTGCAACACGGGCAAGCTGGCGATGGCCAAGGTGAAGGACGTGCGGGCCGCCCATCCCCGCCAGACCCGCATCGGCCCCCCGTCGGGGCTGTGGTGGAAGTGCGAGAGCCTGGGCGAGAAGATGTACGTCCACAAGCGGTTCCACAAAGACGTGCAGCAGGCCGACGCCGTGCTCGGCTACGCCTGACCGTCTGGGCCCGCCACCGCCGGGGCGCACATCCCACCGGTTGCCGGGGTAGGCCGGGCCGGCCAGACTCATGGGCCATGGACTTCGACCTGGCACAAGTGGACCACCTGCTGAGCACCACCCGGGCGGTGCGCAAGCGCCTCGACTTCGAGCGCGAGGTGCCCGACGACGTGCTGCTCGAATGTCTCCAGCTCGCCGTGCAGGCCCCCACCGGTTCCAACCGGCAGGGCTGGCGGTGGATGGTGATCCGGGACCAGGACAAAAAGGACAAGCTGACCGAGCTCTACAACCGCACGGCGCTCGGCTATCTGAGCGAAGCGGCGAAGACGGCCGATCAGGGGAGCCAGACCGGCCGGGTGATGGGTTCGGCCCTGTTCCTGGCCGAGAACCTGGCCCGGGTGCCGGTGATGGTGATCCCCATGATCGTCGGCCGGGTGGAGCCCGGCACCAGCGCCGCCGGCCTGTTCGGGTCGATCATCCCCGCCATGTGGAGCTTCCAGTTGGCCCTGCGCAGCCGGGGTCTGGGCTCGTGCTACACCACCCTCCACCTGGCCCACGAGGCCGAAGCGGCCGAGCTGCTCGGCATCCCGGCCCACATGACCCAGGCCGGCCTGCTGCCCGTGGCCTACACCAAGGGCACCGACTTCAAGCCGGCGGAGCGGTCGCCGGTGGAGGAGATCACGTACCTCGACACCTACAAGAACCCGATCCGCTAGGAGCGGCACGGCGGATGTAGGCGGCGGCTGGCGGGAAGCGGACGACGGGTGGCGGCGGGCGGGACCGCGGACGGCGCCGGGGCGGTGATCGCCGCCCTGTCGGAGCGCTACGGGGAGCTGGTCGGGGAGATGCGGTTCCTGGCCGGCCCCAACCCGCCGCTCTACCCGTCGTCGAGCGCCTTCCGTTTCGCCTGGGACCCCGAGCACGGACCGGAGACGGTTGCCCCCAGCGCCCTGGCCCAGGAGCTGGATCTCACCGATCGCGGCCATGACCGACGGAATCGATCTCCAGCTCGACCCGCTACCGGCCGACGCGCCGGCCACCGGATCCAACCTGGCCGCGCTGCTGGCCACCCCGGCCACCATGGCGGCCCGGGAGAAGGCCGGGCAGGGTTGCCGGGCCCTGGCCCGGGGCTGGTTGGCGGAGGCCGAGCAGCTGTTCGCGGCCGGCGCCCGGCTGGATCCCACCGATCCCGGCCTGCGAATCGGGGCCGGGCTCGCCGCCTGGCGCCAGAGCTCGGTGCGGGCCGCCGACCATTTCAACCTGGCCAGCCGGTACCTGGCGCCCACCGATCAGGCCGGCGCGGCCTACGTGGCGATCCTGGCCGCCGCCGTGCAGGAGCGGTTGGGCGATGTCGACGAGGCCCGTCAGGGGCTCACCGCGGCGGCGGCCCGCCTCGACGGGCCCTGCCCCGCCATCACGCTCCACCTGGCCCGCCTGGAGCCCGATCGGCGGTCGTGGGGCGAGGCGGCGCTCAACGTCGACCCCATGCTGGAGGCCGACCTGCTGGCCCTCGGCCTCCAGCCCGACCGGGAGGTGAGCACCGAGCACCGCTTCCGCATCGAATGGGAGATCAACCAGCTGGAACGGGCGATCACCGAGGTGCGCCGGCTCGACGGGGGATCGGGCTGGCCCGACGCCGCCCCGTCCCGGAGCTTCGGACGCGACGTCGACCATCTGCTGGTGGCCCAGGGCGAGCTGGCCCTGGCAGCCAAGGTGGCGTCGTGCCGGGCCGCGGTGGACGGCGCCCGTTCGATCCTGGAGCAGCGGTCGGCCGAGCGGCAGATCCGCGAGGCGACCTGGCAGCGCGAGGCCGACGAGGCCCGGGCCGACCTCCGGCACCGCACCGTGGCGCCCGTGTTCGCCGCCTGCATGGTGCTGGCCGTCACCGGGCTCGTGGTGGCGCTGGGGGGTCGCCTGGCCATGCGGGCCGCACCCTCCGCCGGCACCACCATCTCCACCGTGGGCCGCATCGTGCTGGTCGGGCTGCTGGCCGGGGCGGGGTGGCTGTTCACCACGACCTGGTGGCCGCACCGGCATTACCGGTCGGCCCGCCGGGCCCACCAGGAGCTGCCCCGGCTGCGGTTCGAGGCCAGCGTGCTGCGGGAGGAGGAGTTCGAGCTCCGCCGCCGCATCCGGCGGGCCGCCCACGACGTGGAGACGAGGCTGGCCCGGATCACGGAACGGCGGGCCTCCGTCGTGCCCCGGCCGCCGGCGCTGCTCGCCGCCCCACCCGACGCTTCGCCGTCCGAGGACGCCGGGCCGGCCGCGGCGTCGAGCTGAGGGTCGGTCGCGGCCGCATCCACCCAGTACCGTGCGGGGCATGTGTGGACGGTTCGTGTCGGCGTCGCCCCCCGACGAGCTGGCGCGCTACTTCCAGGCTGAACAGCCCGACCACGATCTGGAGGCCAACTACAACGTGGCCCCCACGGCCGAGGTGTACGTGGTGCGGGCGGCGGAAGGGCACCGCCAGCTCGCCACCCTGCGGTGGGGGCTCGTGCCGTTCTGGGCCAAGGAGGCCAAGGTCGGGGCGAAGATGATCAACGCCCGGGCCGAGTCGCTCATGGACAAGCCGGCCTTCCGCAACGCCGTGCGCCGTCACCGGTGCCTGGTACCGGCCGACGGGTTCTACGAATGGGCCAAGGTGGCCGGCCACAAGACGAAGCAGCCGTACTTCATCTACCGGCCCGACGGCGAGCCTCTGGTGTTCGCCGGCCTGTGGGAGCGGTGGCGGGGTCCGGGGCCAGACGGGGCCGAGCAGGAGCTGGAGACGTGCGCCATCGTCACCTGCGGGGCCAACGCCACCATGTCGGCCGTGCACGACCGGATGCCGGTGCTGCTGGCCCCGGCCGACTGGGACCGCTGGCTCGACCCGTCGGCCGGTGACGACCCGGCCGGCCTCGAAGGCCTGGGCCGCCTGCTGGTGCCGGCCCCCGACAGCCTGCTCGCCCTCCGGCCGGTCACCACCGCCGTGAACCGGGTGGCCAACAACGGCCCCGAGCTGCTGGAACCCGAGCCTCAGCCGCTGGCCCCCAAATGAGCGAGCTGCCGATCCGGCGGCGCGTCAACCGCCTGACCGTACGCACCCAGGCCCGCCTCGAGGCGGGCGCCGGCGACCGCTGGATCCCCACGCTGGTGACCATCGCCCTGGCGGCGGCCCTGGTGGAGACGAGCCTGGCCCGCCTGCGCTCGCTGGGCGCCGGCATCGACCTGGCCGGCTACAGCCAGGCCCTGTGGCTGATCAGCCAGGGCAAGATGCCCAAGGCCAGCCTGTTCGGGTCCGACGTGCACCTGCTCGAGCTGCACTGGGCCTTCATCATGTACCCGCTCGCCCTGCTGGCCCGGTTCTTCGCCCCGGCCCGGGTGCTGGTGGTCACCCAGGCCCTGGCCCTGGCCTCGGCCGTGGTTCCCCTGTGGCGCCTGGCCCGCAACGTGGCCAACCTCCGGGTGGGGGCCGCCACCTGCCTCGTCGTGGCCTACGCCCTCCACCCGGCCACCCACACCCTGGCCGTGGAGGACTTCCACCCCGAGTCGCTGGCCGTGCCGGCCCTGATCGGCATGGCCTACTTCGGCGCTCTCAAGCGGTGGGTGCCGTACTGGCTGTGCATCGCCGTGGCGCTCGCCTGCCGGGCCGACCTGGGCCTGGTGGTGGCCCTGTGGGGGTTCGTGGTGATCGGGCACCGGGAGCGCACGGTGGGGGTGTGGACCCTCGGGGTGGGTCTGGTGTGGACGCTCGGCCTGCTGCTGGTGGTCCAGCCGATCGTGGGCGAGGCCAGCGTCCCCTCGGGCCTGTACACCTACGACAGCGCCTCGCTGGGCGAGGTGGTGATCACGTTCCTGGCCCATCCGGTGAGCTCGGCCGGCGACCTGTCCTCCCGCGACAACGTGCTGCTGGTCGTCGGTCTGCTGACGCCGGTGATCTTCCTGCCCCTGCTGTCGCTGCGGTACCTGGCCCCCGCCGTGCCCCTGGCCGTGCTGTACCTCCAGGCCGACCTGCTCGGGGAGCGGCGCCTTCGCCGGGCCGGGGCTCGATGCTGCTGGCGGTGGTGATGATCGCCGCCGCCTACGCCCTCAACCGCCTGGGCACGATGGGCGTGGACCGGGTGTTCCTCGACGGGCGCATCCTCACCACGGTCCTGGCGGCGGCGGCCCTGTCGTTCGTGGCCAGCTCACCCATCTCGCCCTACGAGAAGCCGTGGCAGTGGTCCCGCCGCGACGCCACCGACACCGCGGTGCTGGCCGCGGTGGACCAGCTCGGTCCCGACACCCCGGTGCGGGCCTCGCCCGTCGGCCCTGGCCGCGCTGTCGGAACGGCCCTGGCTGTTCGCTCTCGATCCCGGCCCAGGAGCCGTCGGCGGCCCAGGCCAGCTTCCCCGACTTCACCCGGGCCGTCCTGGTGGTGGATCGGGACCAGCCACCGCGCACGGCCGAGGACCGCCAGGAGTTCGACGAGGCCATGTCCACCCAGGGGTTCAGCCTCGTGCTCAACGATCAGGTCGGGGGCGTGGCCCTCTACTCCCGGGGTGGCACCGGGGCCGCCGCCGACGGTGGAGCGGCCCCGTGACCGGTTCCTCGACGTCACCCGAGCCGTCGTCGTCGTCGTCGCCGTCTCCGTCGGCGGCACCGGTGCCGTGGCGGGCCCAGCTCGCCACCTGGCCCAACCTGTTCACCCTGCTCCGGCTGGTGGCCATCCCGGTGTTCGTGTGGCTCCTGTTCGGCCGGCACAACCGGGCGGCGGCGGCCTGGCTGCTGGGCGCCCTCGGCTCCACCGACTGGGTCGACGGGTGGCTGGCCCGCAAGCTGGATCAGACCACCGAGCTGGGGGCCATGTTCGACCCGATCGTCGACCGCCTCCTGTTCTTCGTGGCCGTGCCCAGCCTGATGATCGACGGCTCGGTGCCGTTGGCGGTGGCCATCGCCCTGCTGGTGCGGGAGGCGGTGGTGGCATTGGTGGCCGTGGCCCTCAAGGCGTCGGGGGCGCCCCGGCTCGTCGTCACCTGGGAGGGCAAGACCGGCACCTTCCTCCTGATGTTCGCCTTCCCTCTGTTCCTGGGGTACCACTCGACGCTGTCCTACGCCCCGGCCCTGATCTATCTGGCCTGGCTCTTCGCCGTGCCCGGCATCGCCTACAGCTGGTATTCGGCCCTGTTCCAGTACCTGCCGACGGCGGCCCGGCGTCGCTAGGAGCTCGCCGGAGGCGAGCGTGTACGCCGCAGGCGTACCCAAGGAACCCGAAGGGTTCCCCCGGTAGCGTGGGCCGATGCTCACCCCAACCGAACTCCGCTACTCGCAGGACCATGAGTGGGTCCGGGTCGACGGCAACCGGGCCCGGATCGGGATCACCGATTTCGCCCAGGACGCTCTGGGCGACGTGGTGTACCTCGACCTCCCGGCCGTGGGTACGGCGGTCACGGCCGGCGAGAAGATCGGCGAGGTCGAGTCGACCAAGACGGTCTCGGAGATCTACGCCCCCGTGGGCGGGGAGATCGTGGAGGTGAACCCCGATCTGGTCGACGCGCCGGAGCGGGTGAACGCCGATCCATACGGTGAAGGTTGGATCTGTGTGATAGAGCTAAGCTCGGACTACAACCCGAGCGATCTCATGGATGCGTCGTCCTACAACCAGATGACGGAGGCCTGACGTTGGATCCAATCTGCACGTCCTGCGGCTACGAGAACCCACGAGGGGCACGTTTCTGCAGCTCGTGCGGCAAGCCTCTGACGGCCGGGGCGTCCAGCGACCATCCCACGGCTCTCCACGAGACGATCTCGATCGACATCGACCCGGCGGAGTACAGCGAGCCGATCTCGCTCGACGGGGTACCGGCCGGTACACCGGCCATGCTGGTGGTACGCCAGGGGCCGATGCGGGGCACCCGCATCCACCTCGACCGCGAGACCACCACCATCGGGCGCCACCCCGACAGCGACATCTTCCTCGACGACGTCACGGTGTCGCGGCGCCACGCCGAGGTCCGTCGCTCCGACGGCGGGTTCGAGGTGGCCGACGCCGGTAGTCTCAACGGAACATACGTCAACCAGGCGAGAGTGGAGCGGGGCCGACTCAACAACGGCGACGAGCTCCAGGTGGGCAAGTTCAAACTGGTCTACATCGCGCTGGGTGGGAGCAGCTGATGACAGTCGAGATGGAGCTGGTGGGCATCCGGGTGAAGATGCCGACCAACACCCCGATCCTGCTCCTGAGGGAGCTCACCGGTAAGCGCAGGGTGGTACCGATCTACATCGGTGGCCCCGAGGCCCACGCCATCGATCTCGCCCTGTCCGGTGTGCCCACCAGCCGTCCGATGACGCACGACCTGCTGGCCCAGGTGATCGAGAGCCTGGGGGCGGCCCTGGAGCGGATCGTGGTCACCGAGCTGCGGGAGGGCACGTTCTACGCCGAGCTGTTCCTGCGCGACGGGAGTGGCGGGGTGCAGACGCTGTCGTCCCGCCCGTCCGACGCCGTGGCCCTGGCCGTCCGCACCGGCAGCCCCATCTTCGCCGAGGAGTCGTTGATCGACGAGGCCGGCATCGAGGAGACCGAGACGGCGTCCGAGGGCAACGAGGAACAGATGGTGGAGGAGCTGCGCAAGTTCCTCGACCAGGTCAAGCCCGAAGACTTCCAGCCGTAGATCCAGGGATCAGGCCAGCTCGAGGTCGGCGACGGCGGTGGCGATGCGGCGCAGGCTGGTCGTGATGAACCGCGCCGTGCGCTCGGAGTCGGCCACGCGCTGGGCCAGCAGCAGCACGGCCAGGCCGGGTAACAGCAGGCCGGTGCGGTAGGCGTCGAGCGTGCACCCTCCGGCGGCGGCCAGGTCGGCGTCGAGGGCCCGGCGGGTGTCGGGGGTGAGGCTGGTGGCGGCGAGCCAGGCCACGTCGGCCGCGCCGAGTTGGAGGGCCGGCTGCTGCCAGTCGAACAGGACCGGCCCGGTGGGGGAGAAGGCCACGTTGTCGGCCCGGGGGTCGCCGTGGCACACGGTGACCGGCCCGGCGGCGGCGAAGGCGGCCACCAGCTCGGCCCGGCGGGCCACCAGCCGGGCGAACACGGCCCGCTGCGCGGTGTCCACCACGTCGCTCCAGCGCTCGTCGAGGGCGGCGAGGCCCCGGTCCAACGCCGCGGGTGGGATGGTGGCCGGCACGGTCCGGCGCAGGGGCAGGTTCCGGTGGCGGTCGGGGCGGGACCAGTGGCGGTGGAAGCGGGCCAGGGCTGCGGCGACGGCCAGCGCGTCGCCGGCGGGGAGGCCGTCGAGCTGGTCGACGGAGCGGAGGCCCGAGAGGTCCTCCAGCACGAACGAGGCGGCGGCCCCCGGCCCGTGGTGCACCAGCCAGGCGTGGGGGGCGGTGATCGGGCTGTGGGGGATGAGCCGGGTGTAGGCCAGGGCCTCCCGGCGGCAGGCGCCGGTGGCGGCCGCCGCCTCTCCGTTGGGGCCCGGGGCCGGCATCTTCACCGCCACCGATCGCGGCCCGGCGTCGCCCCGGGGAACGGGCCCGGTCCAGGCCAGCTCGGCCCGGGTCACCCGGCTGAACACGCCCCGCCCCCCGTTGAGGTCGGTGGTGGAGCCGCCCACCACGTCGCAGCCCGGGCCGAAGGCCAGGCCGACGAGGCGCCGGATCCGGTGGTCGGGCTGGTCGCGCTCGGTCACGGGCCGACGGTAGCGCAGGTGGTCAACTCGCAAAGCGTTGACGGGAGCGCGGAGAGTGATACGATCGCTGGCGAATCACGGCGGCGTAATTACGTCGCGGTGTCGAGTCCTGTCGCAACCAGGCAGGAGCCCCGTGACGCCGCAGGGAGAAATCGGACATGGCAGTGGAACAGAGCTTTTCGGGCCGCCGTGCGGCCGAGATCGTCGGGATCACCTATCGGCAACTCGACTACTGGGCCCGCACCGACCTGGTCCGCCCCTCGGTGACCGACGCCGCCGGTTCCGGCTCCCGCCGCCGCTACTCCTACCAGGATCTCCTGCGGCTCAAGGTCATCAAGACGCTGCTCGACGCCGGCATCCGGCTCGAATCGGTGCGTGAGGTGTTCGCCTACATGCAGGACCAGCTGGGTGAAGACATCACCTCGGCCAACCTGGTGGTGTCGGGCAACCGGTCGGTGCTGGCCCGCAGCGGCGAGGAGCTGATCGACCTGGTGCAGAAGGGCCAAGGCGTGCTCAACGTGCTGCCCCTGGCCGGGATCAAGGACGAGGTCGACGCCCGCATCGTCGCCATGCCCCTGGCCAGCGAAGACGCCGCCCCCGCGGCCCGTCGCCAGGCCTGACCCATACCCTCTCCTGGCCCGGCCTGCCCTGCCACCCAGCCCTTCGCGCCGTTTCTCGGTGCACCGGCTCCGTCGGCGGGCTCACCACTCAGTCCGTCGTGCGACAGGGGCCTGGTGCCCCACGCACCAGCGTCGCGCTACCAGGTGGCTCGCCAGCGGATGATGCGCTACGCACCGGGTGCACTGGGCGCCACGATCTGGTGCACACAGGACCGTCGGCGGCCCCTCACGCACCGAGAACGGTGACGGGGAATCAGATCAGACGGTTCGAGGGGTGCGGCCGTTGGGGGAGGGCCGGCCGCCCAGGCCGGCGTACCACATGTGGGCCCGGTTCTTGCCTGCGCCCTTGGCCTGGTACAGCGCCTGATCGGCCCGGTCGAAGGTCATCGACGGCTCCACCTGGGGATCGTGGAGCGCCACCCCGGCGCTGATCGTGGTGGACCGGCCGCTGTTGGACCAGCCGATCAGGATGCGGTCGGCCACCGCCAGGGGATCGGCGAAGGCCCGGCGGGCCACGATGAGGAACTCGTCGCCCCCCAGGCGGGCCGAGGTGTCGGAGTCGCGCAGGCAGTGGCGCAGGTGGGCGCTCAGATCCTGCAGCACCTGGTCGCCGGCGGCGTGGCCCAGGGTGTCGTTGACCTCCTTGAACCCGTCGAGGTCGAGCAGGATGAGGGCGTCGCCCTCCTCCAGTGACTGGATGAGGGCGTCGGCGTGCTTGCGGTTGCCGATGCCGGTGAGCTCGTCACGGGTGGTGGCCCGTTCCAGCTCGTCGATCACGAACAGGTGCTCGATGGCGATGCCGACCTGGGTGCCGAACAGGCGGGCCAGGTCGAGGCTGAACTCCGGATCGTCGGACTCCAGCGGATGCACCACGACCGCCCCGGCCGGCACGTCGGCCGCCGGCAGGGGTAGCACGAGCATGTGCTGCTTGCCCCCGGACGGCACCAGGCGGGGCTCCTCGCCCCCGATGGTCTCGGCCACCAGCCGGGCCGTCTCCTCGTCGGGCTCCTCGTCCGACGACGGGCCCAGCGTCACCGGGATCAGGTTGCCCCGGGTGTCGCGGAGCACCACCGTGGCCCGGTCGACGTCGAAGATCTCGATGGCGGCCTCGGCCACCTCGTTGGCCGCCTCCCGCAGCGAGCCGGGGCGGGAGAAGCGGCGCAGCACGTCTTCCAGCCGGGTGAGCCGCTCCTTGCGGGACGAGAACCGCTGGGCGGTGCGCAGGCTGCGGTCGACCAGGGCCGACACCAGCTCGGCCAGCAGCGCCGCCACCGGCACGGCCACCAGAGGCACGGCCAGGGGCACCCGGAACTCGTCGGAGAAGTAGGCGCCGAGCAGCACCAGCACCACCAACGGGCTGAAGAACAGGGCCGAGCCGGGCGGTAGGGCGAAGCCCACGTAGGTCAGGATCAGCACGGCGGCGGCGGCCAGGCCGGTGCCGGCGTAGGACGTGCTGGCCGTGCCGGCCCAGAAGATCGCGCCCAGCACGCCGAGCAGCGCCACCAGGGCCGGGATCAGGCGCCACAGGGCGGCCAGCCGGTTCCAGTCGGTGAAGCCGGCGTAGGCCCCGCTGAGCGTGAGCGCCAGCGCCAGGTAGAGCACGCTGGTGCCCGGCGGGTTCTCGTCGGTCCTGGCCACGAAGTCGAGCACCGCCAGCAGCGCGGTGCTCACCAGGATTCCGCACGCCGCCACGCGATAGCGCTCTCGCCACAGCAACTTACGACACCATCCTCAGTAGCAGGGGCGGATAGTCGAATGCACTTGCACCACAGTGAGTTTCAAAGACAGTGGGTTCAAGACAGTGAGTTTCGAACACGGTGGGTGCCTGTAACAGTACCCTACGTGGTAGTCGGTCCAAGGGTATCGCTGGCAAGTCGGCTCCCCCTCAGGGTGAAATCCTGGTCCGTGTGGCCCAGCTTGTTCAGGCCGCGGGGCCGTCCTCGGCCAGCGTCTGGTGGTCGGCGGTGAGGGTGCCGGCGTGGCCGGCGTCGTTGAACGAACGGAGCACCCAGTGGTCGTCGGTGCGGCCCTCGGCCTCGGTCGACCCCGCTCCGGCGCCCGATCCGGCCAGCTCGGGCTGGTTGATCACGAGGTGGGAGATGCTGGTGTGGCGGGCCCCGTGGAAGGTGAAGGGGTTGGCTCCCACGGCGTGGGCCACCAGCGCCCCGATCACGCCCCCGTGGACGAACGCCGCCACCATCTGGTCGGGGTGCGACGCCGCGATGCGCTCCACCGCGGCCACGGTGCGGGCCTGGAGCTGGGCGTTCGTCTCGGCCTCGGGGATCTCACCCCATTCCCGCCGGGCCCGCATGGCCAGGACCGCCGGATGGTTGTCGGCTGACATCTGGCGGAAGGTGCCGCCTTCGCCCACGCCGAGGTAGATCTCTCGCAGGTCGCGCTCCACGGTAGGGGTCAGGCCGAGCCGGGCGGCCAGTGGGGCCGCCGTCTGGTGGGTGCGGGTGAGGCTGCTGACGTAGATGGCGCTGATCGGCTCGGCGGCCAGGCGCCGTCCCACCAGCTCGGCCTGGATCTGCCCGAGGTCGGTCAGCGGTGGATCACCGTGGCCGTCCACCAGAGGGAACGGCTGACCGGGCACGAAGGCCATCGACTGGCCGTGGCGAACCAGCAGTACCTGGCAGGCACCGGGATCGGGCTGGAACAGCAGCTGGGGAAACGATCGGGTGGTGGCGGCCGCGGGGTCGGTCATGGCGGTCGAACTAGTGGTGCGCCGTCAGGCGCATCCACCCGTGACGGGGGCGCCGTCGGCGACACCGTGACAGAGCGGATGCGCCGTCAGGCGCATCCACCCGTCCCGTCCGTCCGGCCCGTCGTCGGGGGCGGCGACGCCAATAGGCTGCTCCGCGATGACCGACCCGACCCACCAGCTGACCGAACCCGACGCTCCGGCCCCGGCGGCGGAGCCGCCCTCGCCGCCCGTGGCCGAGCGCCGGCCGGTGGAGCGCACGCTGTTCGGCGACACGGTGGTCGACGCCCTGGGTTGGCTGCGGGACCGGGACGACCCGGCGGTGCTGGCCCATCTCGAGGCGGAGAACGGCTACACCGAGGCCGTGCTGGACAGCGTGGCCGAGTTGCGGCGCTCGCTGTACGACGAGCTGAAGAGCCGGATCAAGGAGACCGACCTGTCGGTCCCGGTGCGCAAGGACGGCTGGGCCTACTACAGCCGCACCGTGGAGGGTCTCGACTACGGCATCCACTGCCGTCGGCCGGTGAGCGCCGACGCCTCCCCGGCCGAGATCGCCGCCCTCGACCCCGAAGACCGGGCCGACGAGGTCGTCTTGCTCGACGAGAACACCGAGGCCGGCGACGACGAGTTCTTCGACATCGGCCCCTACGACATCTCGCCCGACCACCGGTGGCTGTTCTGGGGCTGGGACCGCACCGGCGACGAGCGCTACACCGCCATGGTGCGCGACCTCGGCACCGGCCGCGACGGCACCGAGCGGCTCGCCGGCATCTCGCCCGGCTCGGCCTGGGCCCTCGACAACCGGACCCTGTTCTACCTCCGCCCCGACGCCACCAACCGCCCCTATCAGGTGTGGCGTCACGTGGTCGGCACCGACCCGGCCGACGACGCGCTGGTGTTCACCGAGCCCGACGAGCGCTACTTCGTGGGCGTGGGTCTCGACAAGGACCACTCGTACATCCACATCTCCGCCTCATCCAAGGTCACCGACGAGGTGTGGATCATCCCGGCCGACAACCCCACGGCCAAGCCCCGGCCGCTGGCCTCCCGGCGGGAGGGGGTCGAGTACTCGGCCGCCCACCACGGCAGCCAGTTCGTGATCCTCACCAACGAGCGCGACCCCGACCGGTTCCGCATGATGGTCACCCCCGACGACGACACGTCGGCCCCGGCCTGGCAACCGCTCGACATCCCGCCCGCCCCCGGCGACGACCCCGACTCCGTCATCATCAGCGACTTCGACGTGGCCGAGGACCATCTGGTGCTGTTCGAGCGGGCCAACGGCACCACCCGCATCCGGGTGCTGCGCTGGGCCGACGGATCGGTGGTACCGATCGAGCAGCCGGAGGAGGTGTCGACGGTGTGGCCGGGGGCCAACCCCGACTACCGCACCGCCACCCTGCGCTACGGGTACTCCTCGATGGTCACCCCGGCCTCGGTGTTCTCGGTCGACCTGGCCACGGGGGAGCGGACCCTGCTCAAGCAGCAGGAGGTGCTGGGCGACTTCGACCCCGCCGGCTACCGCACCGAGCGGTTGTGGGCCACGGCCGACGACGGGGCCCGGGTGCCGATCAGCATCGTGGCCCGCCGGGACCGCCCGGCCGACGAGCCCGGCCCCTGCCTGCTCTACGTGTACGGGGCCTACGAGGCGTCGATGGATCCCACGTTCTCGTCCGGGCGCCTGTCGCTGCTCGACCGGGGCTTCGCCTTCGCCATCGCCCACGTGCGGGGCGGGGGTGAGATGGGTCGCCGCTGGTACCTGGGGGGCAAGCTGGAGGCCAAGGCCAACACCTTCAGCGACACCGTGGCCTGCGCCCGCCACCTCATCGACGCCGGGGTCACCAGCCCCGATCGCCTGGTGATCCGGGGCGGGTCGGCCGGTGGGCTCACGGTGGGGGCGGTGCTCAACCAGGCCCCCGAGCTGTTCGCCGCCGCCGTGGCCGAGGTGCCGTTCGTGGATGCCCTCAACTCGATGCTCGACGCCACCCTCCCGCTCACCGTCACCGAGTGGGACGAGTGGGGCAACCCGGCCACCGAGCCCATCTACCGGGCCATGCGGGCCTACGCCCCCTACGAGAACCTGGCGGCCCGCCCGTACCCGTCGGTGCTGGCCACAGCCGGTCTGAACGACACCCGGGTCGGCTACTGGGAACCGGCCAAATGGGTGCAGGAGCTGCGCCGGGCCACCACCGGCGACCGACCGGTTCTGCTGTGGACCGACCTCGGCGCCGGCCACGGCGGACCGTCGGGCCGCTACGACGCTCTGCGAGAAGAAGCCAGAGTTTTGGCATACATCCTGTGGGTGCTGGGTTTAACCACCTAGTCTGAGTATCCACCTACTGTATGGTTGACCCTGGAGGCCGTCCCCGCCCACAGATGTGCGGCAGGTCGATACAGGGTCGGCGCTGGAGCCGACGCAGTCGCCAGCACCCGGCCAGCCGGCCGAGCACCCCGCACGCCGACTCCCCTGTAGTCCATGACCCCGCCCATGACCAGCACGACTCGAGTCACTTTCCCCGTCCATCCCTGTCGCAGTCGCAAGGGCTGTGATGCCCGTCGCACCTCGCTTGATCCGTGCGGCATCGGGCCGACGGTAGGTGTAGGGTCCACTGCGAAGCAGCTCACCAGGAGGTAGAGCCGTCAACACCCCCGAGTACGAACGTCGGCTGACCGCCTATGAGACCGGTATGGCCGAGCTGCAAGAGCAGCTGAAAGTGATGGAGGAAGAAGTTGTCACCCTCCGTCGCCGACTTCAAGACGCCCCCAAGCGGGTCCGCACCCTGGAAGAGCGACTGCTCGACACCAAGGGACAGCTGGCCCAGGCCATCTCCCAGAACGAGAAGCTGACCTACACCCTGCGTGAGGCGCGCGAGCACATCGCCGCGCTGCGGGAAGAGGTCGACAAGCTCACCCAACCACCCAGCGCCTACGGCACCCTCCTCGGCATCAACGAGGACGGCTCGGCCGACGTGTACTCCAGCGGTCGCAAGATGCGGGTGGAGATCCATCCCGCCATCGACGCCGAGGTGCTCGTGCGGGGGGCCGAGGTGGTCCTCAACGAGTCGCTCAACATCGTGAAGGTCCGCTCGCCCGAACGCTCGGGCGAGGTCGTGATCGTCAAGGAGATGCTCGAGGGCGGCGAACGCGCCTTCATCGTCGGCCGTGCCGACGAGGAGCGCGTGGTGGAGTTGGCCGAGCACCTGATCGGCACCGGCGTCCGGGCCGGAGACTCCATGCTGCTCGACACCCGCTCCTCGATCCTGGTCGAGAAGCTGCCCAAGGCCGAGGTGGAGGATCTCGTGCTGGAGGAGGTGCCCGACGTGTCGTACGAAGACATCGGTGGCCTCGACTCCCAGATCGAGACGATCATGGATGCGGTGGAACTGCCGTTCCTCCACGCCGACCTCTTCGCCGAGCACGAGCTGCCGGCGCCCAAGGGCATCCTGCTCTACGGCCCTCCCGGCTGTGGCAAGACCCTCATCGCCAAGGCCGTGGCCAATTCGCTGGCCAAGAAGGTCAGCGAGATCTCGGGTGACGCCAAGGCCCGCAGCTTCTTCCTCAACATCAAGGGCCCCGAGCTGCTGAACAAGTACGTGGGTGAGACGGAGCGCCAGATCCGCCTCATCTTCCAGCGGGCCCGGGAGCGCTCCGAAGAGGGCTACCCCGTCATCATCTTCTTCGACGAGATGGAGTCGCTGTTCCGTACCCGGGGCAGCGGTATCTCCTCCGACATCGAGTCGACCATCGTGCCCCAGCTGCTGGCCGAGATCGACGGCGTGGAGACGCTGAAGAACGTGATCGTGATCGGGGCCTCCAATCGTGAGGACCTGATCGATCCGGCCATCCTGCGCCCGGGGCGCCTCGACGTGAAGATCAAGATCGAGCGCCCCGACGACGTCGCCGCCCGGTCGATCTTCCGCAACTACCTCACGTCGGGCCTGCCCATCCACCCCGACGAGGTGGCCAAGCACGGCTCGGTGGCCACCGCCATCGAGGCCATGATCGACGCCACCGCCGCCTTCATGTACCGCACCGAGGACGAGACCCGTTTCCTCGAGGTCACGTACCAGAACGGCGACAAGGAGATCCTGTACTTCAAGGACTTCTCGTCGGGCGCCATGATCGAGAACATCGTGCGGCGGGCCAAGAAGCTCGCCATCAAGCGCTTCCTGTCCGACGAAGTGAAGGGCATCTGCCTGCCCGACCTGCTCGAGTCGGTCACCCAGGAGTACAAGGAGCACGAAGACCTCCCCAACACCACCAACCCCGATGACTGGGCCAAGATCTCGGGTAAGAAGGGCGAGCGCATCGTCTACGTGCGCACCCTGGTGGGTCCGGCCGGCGAAAAGCACGGCGGGCGGGCGATCGAGCAGGTCGCCACCGGCCAGTACCTGTAAGACCGACCGGAGCGGGGACCCACATCGTGGCGATAGCGAAGATCGTTGGCATCGAGACCGAGTTCGGGATCATGGTTCGGGGCACCCTGGACTGGAATCCCGTCTCGGCCTCGTCGCTCCTCATCAATGCCTATGTCGGCACCGACGTGGGCAGCCTCGACGATCGGGCCACCCCGATCGCCTGGGACTTCATCGACGAGATGCCGGGGGCCGATGCCCGCGACATCATGCCCGACTACGCCATGCCGCCCGAGGTGGAGACGCACCTGGTCAACGCCGTGCTCACCAACGGGGCCCGGTACTACGTCGACCACGCCCATCCGGAGCTGTCCACTCCGGAATGCCGTGACGCGCTCTCCGTGGTCCTCTACGACCGGGCGGCCGAGCTGATCCTCATCGAGTCGATGCGGGCGGCGGCCGAGAACATGGCGCCGGGCCAGGAGATCGTCATCTACAAGGACAACTCCGACCGCAAGGGCAACGCCTACGGCTGCCACGAGAATTTCCTGCTCGACCGGGCCCTCCCGTTCGGCCAGATCATCACGGCGGCCACCACCCATTTCGTGACCCGGCAGATCTACACCGGGTCGGGCAAGGTGGGCTCGGAGCTGCCCGGGGTGAGCCGCCGCCAGGTGCCGTACCAGCTCACCCAGCGGGCCGAGCACTTCGAGGAGGAGGTGGGCCTCGAGACTACGCTCAAGCGGCCCATCGTCAACACCCGAGACGAGCCCCACGCCGACAGCCAGAAGTACCGGCGGCTCCACGTGATCGTGGGCGACGCCAACCTGTCGCAGGTGGCCACCCTGATGAAGGTGGGCACCAGCGCCATCATCTTCGCCATGCTGGAAGACGGGGCCCTGGAGCTGATGCCGATCTCGGATCCGGTGCGGGCCATGCACCACGTGAGCCACGACCTCACGCTGGCCTCACCGTTGGAGATGGCCAGCGGTCGCACGATGACCGCCCTCGAGGTCCAGTGGGAGCTGCTGCGCCAGGCCAAGGACTGGGCCGACCGCTTCGGTCTGGAGTCGGTGGGGGAGGCCTGCGGGAAGATGGTGCTGGAGCGGTGGGAGGAGCTGCTCACCGGGCTCGAGACCGATCCGATGTCGCTGGCCGCCCAGGTCGACTGGATCGCCAAGAAGCGGATCCTGGAAGGCTTCATGGAGCGTCACAACTGTGGTTGGGACGATTCCCGCCTCAGTGCCCTGGACCTCCAGTACCACGATCTCCGCCCCTCCAAGTCGCTGGCCGCCCGGGCCGGGCTGGAGCGCCTGGTGTCCGACGAGGACGCCACGGTGGCCATCAGCGAGCCCCCGGGCGATACCCGGGCCTACTTCCGGGGCAAGTGCCTGCAGAAGTTCGCCGACCACGTGGTGGCGGCGAACTGGGACTCGATCGTGTTCGACGTGGGCGACGATCCGCTGCGGCGGGTTCCCATGCTCGAGCCCTCACGCGGTACGTTCGAGCATGTAGGTTTGATCTTGGAGGAATCCGAGACCGTGACCCAACTTCTGGATCGGCTCGGGGCCTGAGACCACGATCCGGCGGCCACGCCGGATCGACGGTCGAACGCCCGGAGACGGAACAGGCCACCGAGGAGGCATTCCAATGGCCGATAGGGAGCAAGTTCGTAGGACCACCACGCCCCGCAAGGACGAGGTGACCGAAGAGACCCCAGGTGTGTCCGAGCAGGGTGAGGCCCTCAAGGCCGAGCTCGACGACCTGCTGGACGAGATCGACGAGGTGCTCGAGACGAACGCCGAGGACTTCGTGAAGAGCTACATCCAGAAGGGTGGGCAATAGGTCTTGGCCCGTACCGAGCCGATAGAGTCGGCCCGGTATGACGCTACCCAGCTTCTCGCCGGGGGATGATCCCGGCCCCAGCTTCACCGGCCTGCTGGCACGTCTGGAGGTCCCGAGGGGGATCCCCACCGTGCCGGTTGGCGCGTCCGGCATAGCCCACTCCGGGCCTGGCCACGGGCTCGATGTGCCCCACGGCACCACCGTCGTGGCCTCCAAGTTCGCCGACGGCGTGATCATGGCCGGCGACCGCCGGGCCACCTCGGGCAACCTGATCGCCCATCGCACCATGCGCAAGGTGTTCGCCGCCGACCGCTGGTCGGGGGTGGCCATCGCCGGGGCCGCCGGGCCGGCGATGGACATGGTGAAGCTGTTCCAGCTCCAATTGCAGCACTACGAGAAGGTGGAGGGCCACGCCCTCTCGCTGGAGGGCAAGGCCAACCAGCTGTCCCAGATGCTGAAGGGCAACCTGCCGGCCGCCATGCAGGGCATGGTGGTGGTGCCGATCTTCGCCGGCTTCGACCGCCATCGGGGCTACGGGCGGCTGTTCGCCTACGACGTGACCGGCGGGCGCTACGAGGAGGAGGACTTCGTGGCCACCGGCTCGGGCAGCCTGTTCGCCCGTACCGCCATCAAGCTCGGCTACTCCGAGGCCAACTCCCGGGACCAGGCGGTCGACCTCCTCATCCGGGCGCTGTTCGTGGCGGCCGACGACGACTCGGCCACCGGCGGCCCCGACGCCGTGCGCCGGATCTACCCCATTGTCGCCGTCATCACCGAGCGCGGGTACGAGGAACTCACCGACGACGAGGTGGCCGCCCGGTTCGAGGTCGTCCTGGCCGAGCACACCTCGCGCAGCAACGGCGGCGGCGTGGCCGAAGGGAGCAGCGCATCATGAGCATGCCGTTCTATGTCGCCGTAGACCAGCAGATGAAGGACCGGGCGGACTTCGCCCAGAAGGGCATCGCCCGCGGCCGCAGCCTGGTGGCCGTGGAGTACGGGGACGGCGTGCTGCTGTGCGCCGAGAACCCGTCACGCAACCTGCACAAGATCTCCGAGATCTACGACCGGATCGGCTTCGGCGGGGTCGGTCGCTACAACGAGTACGACCAGCTACGCATCGCCGGTATCCGCCACGCCGACCTCAAGGGCTTCACCTACAGCCGCGACGACGTCGACTCCCAGGCCCTGGCGAACCTGTACGCCCAGATCATGGGCCAGATCTTCACCCACGAGACCAAGCCGCTGGAGGTGGAGATCCTGGTGGCGGCCGTGGGCTTCCGACCCGAAGGCAACCGCCTGTTCCACATCCGCTTCGACGGCTCGGTGACCGACGAGGACGGCTTCGCCGTGCTCGGGGGCGAGGCCGAGTCGATCCGGGAACGGTTGAAGACGAGCTATGCCGCCGGTCTCGAGCTGGGTGCCGCCCTCCAGGGGGCGGTGGCCGCCCTGGCCGGCCCCGAGCGCACGCTGGCCGCAGCCGACCTCGAGGTGGCCTCGCTCGACCGGATGCCCGAGGGTCGGTGCTTCCGCCGCCTCGACGACGACGAGGTGGCGGGCCTGCTCGGCTCGGCGCCGGCATCGGCGGCCGCCGCCCCCGAGGTGTCGGCTCTCATCGATCCCGAGGCTTAATACCACGACCGATATTCGTCGGGCCGGCGGGTACCGCTAGGTTGGGTACGTGTACTCCCGTCGGATCTATGGCATCGAGACCGAGTACGGCGTCACCTGCACCCTACGGGGTCAGCGCCGGCTGAGTCCCGATGAAGTCGCACGCTACCTGTTCCGGCGGGTGGTCTCGTGGGGCCGCTCGTCGAACGTGTTCCTCGTCAACGGGGCGCGTCTGTACCTCGACGTTGGCTCCCACCCCGAGTACGCCACTGCCGAGTGCGACACGATCGGCGAGGTGGTGGTGCACGACAAGGCCGGGGAGCGGATCCTCGAGCAGCTGCTCGACTCGGCCGAGGAACGCCTCCAGGACGAGGGCATCCGGGGCACCATCCACCTGTTCAAGAACAACACCGACTCGGCCGGTAACTCCTACGGCTGCCACGAGAACTACCTCACCACCCGCAACGACGACCTGAGCCATTACGCCGAGGTGCTCATTCCGTTCCTGGTGAGCCGCCAGATCTACGCCGGGGCGGGCAAGGTGCTGCAGACGGCCCGGGGGGCCATGTACGCCCTCAGCCAGCGGGCGGAGCACATCTGGGAAGGGGTGTCGTCGGCCACCACCCGGTCCCGGCCGATCATCAACACCCGGGACGAGCCCCACGCCGACGCCGAGCACTACCGCCGGCTCCACGTGATCGTTGGCGACTCCAACATGAGCGAGTACACCACCTTCCTCAAGGTGGGGGCGATGGCCATCCTGCTGCGCATGGTGGAAGACCCGAGCTGCGTGCTGCGGGACATGACGCTGGAGAACCCCATCCGGGCCATCCGCGAGATCAGCCACGACCTGGCCCTGGAGCGCAAGATCCGCCTGGCCAGCGGCCGCGAGATCTCGGCCCGGGAGATCCAGGCCGAGTACCTGAACCGGGCGTTGCGCTACGCCGACACCAAGGGCTTCCCCGACGACGAGATGCAGGCCCTCCGGATGTGGGAACACGTGATGACCCAGCTCGAGAGCGACCCGATGAAGCTCGACCGCGAGATCGACTGGGTGATCAAGTACAACCTGATCGAGGCGTACCGGCGCAAGCACGACCTGACCCTGGGCAACGCCCGGATCTCGCTGCTCGATCTCCAGTACCACGACATCCGCCGTTCCGAGGGGCTGTTCTACAAGCTCCAGGCCCGGGGGCTGGCCGAGCGGACCCTCACCGACGACGACATGATGGAGGCCATCAACCTCCCGCCCCAGACCACCCGGGCCAAGCTCCGGGGTGACTTCATCCGCCGGGCCAAGGAGCGCAAGCGCGACTACACGGTGGATTGGGTGCACCTCAAGCTCAACGATCAGGCCCAGCGCACGGTGCTGTGCAAGGACCCGTTCAAGAGCCAGGACGACCGGGTCACCAAGCTCATCGAGAGCCTCTGACCCGGACCCTGGCGCTTCGACCTGCCCGGTAGTCTGGGACGGGCCATGGTGAACAAGCTGGAGCGCCTGCTGAACCTCACGGCCGTGCTCCTGGCCACGCGGCGGCCGTTGTCGGCCGATGATCTGCGCGACCGGGTGGAGGGGTACCCGCCTCCGGGGGCGGCGTTCCATCGCGCCTTCGAGCGCGACAAGGACGACCTGCGGGTGATGGGCATCCCGCTCCGGGTGGAGCGGGTGCCGGCCACCGACCCTCCGGTCGACGGCTACCGGATCGACCCGTCCGACTACTACCTGCCCGACCCCGGCCTGGAAGCCGACGAGCTGGCCGCCCTCCACCTGGCCTCGATGGCGGTGCGGGTGGACGGGCTGGCCGACCAGGAGGCCCTGTGGAAGCTGGGCGGGGTGGTGGACACCGGCGGCGCCGTGGTGGAGCAGGCCGTCACCAGCATCCCCATCGACCCCGCGCTGGTGCCCCTGTTCCAGGCGATCGTCGACCATCGCCAGGTCACGTTCGACTACCGGGGCGAAGCCCGCACCGTCGACCCGTGGCGTCTCCGGTTTCAGCGGGGCCGGTGGTACCTCATCGGTTTCGACCATCTCCGGGGCGACGAGCGCAACTACCGCCTGGACCGGATCGACGGCCCGGTGGCGCCCACCGGGGAGCCCGTCACCCACCGCCGCCCGGGGGCGGCCCCGGCCGGCGGCGGGCCCCAGCCGGCATGGGAGCTGGGTGACGACGAGCCGGTGGCGGCCCGTCTGCTGGTGGACCCCGAGGCCGTGGCCGGCGCCCGTCGCCAACTCGGCGCCACGGCCACCGAGGAGCCCCGGCCCGACGGGTCGGTCGTGTTCACCGTGCCGGTGGTCAACGTGGAGGCCTTCAGAACGTTCCTGCTCGGTTTCCTGCACCGGGCCGAGCTGCTGGAGCCGGAGGCGTGGCGGCGGGATCTGGTGGCCTGGCTGGAGGCGGTGGCGGGCGGAGCGCCGGCCCATGGCTAGCCGCCCCACCGCCCCCGACCGGATGCGCCGGGTGCTGGCCGTCATCCCCTGGATCGTGGCCAATCCGGGGCAGCCGGTGCGCACGGTGGCGGCCCGGTTCGGCGTCACCGAACGCGAGCTGCTGGACGACCTCAACGTCGTGTACCTGGTGGGCCTGCCGCCCTATTCACCCGACGCCCTGATCGACGTGGACATCGACGACGAGGGAAAGGTGACGATCCGGCTGGCCGACTTCTTCTCCCGCCCCCTGAGGCTCACCCCGGCCCAGGGCCTGGCCCTGCTGGCATCGTCCGACGGCCTGCTGTCGGTGCCGGGCACGGAGCCCGACGGGGCCCTGGCCCGGGCCCTGCAGAAGCTGGGGGCCTCGCTGGGCGTGGGCCCCGACGATGCCCTCGACGTGCATCTGGGCGACGCCGAGGCCCGGGTGCTCGACCAGCTGCGGCAGGCGGCGGCCGAGGGCACCGAGGTCGACATCACCTACTACTCCTACGGCCGCGACGAGCGGGGCGCCCGCACCGTCACGCCGTGGCGGGTATTCGCCGAGGCCGGGGCCTGGTACCTCCACGCCTGGTGTTCCCAGGCGGGCGACGAGCGGGTGTTCCGGGTTGATCGCATAGAGCACCTGGAGCCCCGGGGCACACCGTCGGCCCACCCCGCCCCCGGCGCCGACGGGCAGGAGGGCGATGGCGGAGCGGCGGCCGGGGTGGCGGTGTTCCAGCCCCGCCACGACGATCCCCGGGTCCGGCTCCGGCTGTCGTCCGACGCCGCCTGGGTGGTCGACGCCTATCCGGCCGAGGTGCTCGAGCGGAGCGACGACGGCCACCTCGTGGCCGAGCTGGTGGTGACGGCCATCCCCTGGCTGGAGCGGCTGTTGCTGCGCCTGGGGCCGGAGGCCGAGGTGGTGGGCCATCAGGGGCTTCCCGAAGCGGGCGAGCTGGCGGCCCGGGCGGCGAACCGCATCCTCCAGCGCTATCGGCTAGGCTGAATCGAGATGCCGTCCGATCCGCCCCGCCAGTCGCTCCCGGTTCGGGAGCCGGCCTCCGGATCGCAGGCCAACGGGTCTCAGTCGAACGACCGCATCCCCTTTCCCACCACCACCCGGTCGTCGGTGTACTTCGGCCAGAAGTTGGCCGATGAGGAAGGGATGGACGAGCCCACCACCAGCGAGCACCCGCCACCTGGTGGCACCGGTGAGCTCGACCCGTTCGGGGCCGACGACAGCGACGACGCCCTGTTCGAGGCGGCCATGGGCGGGGGTGCACCGCCCGGCGGGTTCGACGGCTCCGACGGTGACGACGAGGGCGACGACGACGACGAGCTGGAGCTGGGGTCCAACGCCACCCGCAACGCCCTCGAATGGGCGGTCGTGCTGGTGGGGGCGGTGCTGGTGGCCCTGGTCCTGCGGGCCGCTCTGTTCCAGGCCTTCTGGATCCCGTCGGAATCCATGGAGACCACCTTGCTCATCAACGACCGGGTGCTGGTCAACAAGCTCAGCTACAAGCTGCACGACGTCCACCGGGGCGACGTGGTGGTGTTCGTCCGGCGGGAAGACGAGCCCGGCCAGTACCGGGACCTGATCAAGCGGGTCATCGGGTTGCCGGGTGACACGGTGCAGGCCCGGGACAACGTGGTCTCCGTCAATGGGGCCACGATGGTGGAGCCCTACCTCGATCCCGGCATCACCACCAGCGACTTCGGTCCCGTGGTGGTCCCCGAAGACCAGATCTTCGTCATGGGCGACAACCGCAACGACTCCTACGACTCGCGCAACTTCGGCACGATCGAGGAAGACCGCATCGTGGGCCGGGCCTTCGTGTTGTTCTGGCCGGTCAACCGCGTCGGCTGGCTGTAGACCGCTCTCAGCTGTAGCGCTCGGGGTAGTACAGGGCGGCCACGGCCATCAGGCGTTCGACCTGGGGGCTGGACACCCCGTCGATCCCGATGTCGTACACGGCGGCCACCTCCCGCTCGTGCTCGGGGCCCCGGGCCAGGGCGAGACGCCCGAACCGGTGGGCCAGGGCGATCAGACCGCCCGTCCAGTCGCCGTGGACGGCGCACAGGCCGTCGATCGAGCGCTCGGTCAGATGGGCCACCCATTGCTCGGCGCTGGCCGGTAGCGAGGTCAACCGGACCGAATGGACCAGGCGGGCCGAGGTGCGTTCCCGCCACCGCATGAGGTTGTCGACGCGGGAGGAGCAGAGCCACAGCCGTTCCTCCAGGGTGGCGCTGGTGGCCCGGGCGACGTCGAGGGTGGCGGCCAGCACCCGGTCGTCGTCGATGTCGAGCAGGAGCGACCCCGAGGTCTCCTGACGGCGGCAGAGGTCGGCCAGGAGGGCGACCGTGGGCGGGAGCTGGGAGTGGTCGAGGGTGGCCAGCGGCTTGCGCCGGAGCCTGGACCCGATGGAGTCGGTCGGGTGGACCACGGCCACCCCGTCGGCCGTGAGCCGCACTGGGCCGTCGAACCCGCTGGCCCCGAGGGCCCGGGCTACGTCGAGCCCTTCCAGGGGGTGTTCGGGGTCGGTGGAGGCCCCTGCGACGTGGGCAAAGGCCTCGGCCGACCCGTTCAGCGGGCGGTAGCGGGGTGGCACCCGCCCATGATGGCGCCGCAGGCCACCCGGGCCAAACCTCGGCCGAAGTCTCAAGACCCCGTGACCCCGTGCCGAACCTAGGGAGGACGCAATTCCCCGCGGCCCATCCGGGTAGGAGGTTCCGAGTCATGGCCACAATCCGTGCCAGCTGTTCAGACTGCGGTGACGTCGAGCTCACCACAGCCGACGTCCACGTGCGGATCTGTGACGACAACAACGCCGGGACCTATTCGTTCCGGTGCCCGTTCTGTCGCATGACCGTCGTCAAGCCCGCCGAGACCCGCACGATCGACCTCCTGATCGCCTCCGGTGTCGCCTTCTCGACCTGGCGTCTGCCGGCCGAGCTGAGCGAGCATCACGCCGGCGAGCCGATCAACCACGACGATCTCCTCGACTTCCACGATCTGCTGCAGGACGATCTTCGCCTGAGCGAGATCATGGCCGAGTTCCGGTAAGTAGTCCTCTCCGGGGGCTGCGCCCCGGTCGGCCCGGCTGCGCCGGGCGGACATCCCCGGCCGGGGGAGACCGGCTACTCTGGTCTGCGTATGTTCTTCAACGTCGGCGGCTACGAGATCCTGGTGATCGCCGTCCTGGCCCTCATCTTCATCGGGCCCGACCAGTTGCCCACGGTGATGCGCAAGGTCGGGCGCTACGCGGCGCAGATGCGCTCGATGGCCCAGGGGCTCCGGGAGGAGTTCATGTCGGGCCTCGACGAGATGCCGGAGCTCAAGGAGCTCACGAACCTCGACAATTGGACGGGCAAGACCGATGCCTGGCTGGGCACGGGTACCGACGACGATCCGGTCGTGCCCCGGGGTTTCGCCGAGCGTGAACGCCAGCGGGAGGCGGCAGCGGCCGAAGCGGCCAGCCCGGCAATCGAGCGCCCGGCCGAGCGCACCACCCCCGACCCCAGGCCCGACGGTGGCCTGAACCAGGGCACCGGGGTGGCCGCCGAGCTGGTGGCGCCGCTCGAGCCGGCCCCGGCCGAGGTGGCGGTGGAGGCACCGGCTGACAGCCTGTCGCCGGAACCGGCTCCGTTCCAGCCCCGATCGGGGGCCGCCCAGTGGAACCGGCCGGCCCCGACCGCCGACGAGGGCGAGCAGGCATGAAGCTCCGGCTGCGGCGCGGCCGCGCCAAGGAGGTCGTCGGCTCGGAGATGACCCTGGTCGGTCATCTGAGCGAGCTGCGGACCCGCCTGATCCGGGCCGTGCTGGCCATCGTGATCGGCGCCATCGTGGTCTACCTGCTGAACGAGCGGATCATCCACGTGCTCCAGGCCCCCTACTGCGATCTGCTGGAATCCGACGGCCGCACCGACTGCGTGTTCCAGATCCGGCGCCCGCTGGACAGCTTCTCCGTCGTGCTGTCGATCTCCGGCTACGGCGGCCTCATGCTGGCCATGCCGGTGGTCCTGTACCAGTTGGCCCGCTTCGTTCTCCCGGGGTTGTACCCCCAGGAGAAGCGGATGCTGATCCCCTTCGTGGCGGCCTCGTTCCTGCTCCTGGTCGGTGGGATCACGGGCGGCTACTTCCTCATGCCCAAGACGCTGTCGGTGCTGGCCAGCTTCGGCCCCGACTCGTTCACCCCGCTGTTCGAGCCGGGCGAGTACTTCAGCTTCTTCATCAAGATGCTGCTGGCGTTCGGTCTGGCCGCCGAGACGCCGCTGGTGCTGGTGTTCCTCCAGCTGATCGGCGTCCTCAAGCCCCAGACCCTGCGCAGCAACCGGCGTATCGCCGGGGTGGTGGTGGTCTTCCTGGCCGCCGTCATCACACCCACCGGCGATCCGTTCACCCTGCTGGTGGTGGCCATCCCCATGTACATCTTCTTCGAGATCTCGATCCTGATCGGTTGGCGCCTGGTGAAGGGCCGACACGTGCGGATCGAGGCCTGATGGAGGCTGCCGGCACGGCGGCCGGCCCCTCACCGGTCCGCCAGGCGTTCCTGGCCCACCTCGGGTTCCGGCCCGACGAGTTCCAGGTGGAGGCGTTCGACCTGGTCGAGGCGGGCCACCACGTGATCGTGGCCGCCCCCACCGGTGCCGGCAAGACCCTGGTGGCCGACTACGCCGTGGCCCTCACGCTGGCCGCCGGGCTGCGCATCTTCTACACCACGCCGATCAAGGCACTGTCGAACCAGAAGTACCACGACCTCGTGGCCGCCCACGGCACGGCCCAGGTGGGCCTGCTCACCGGCGACAACGCCATCAACCCCGAGGCCCCGGTGGTGGTGATGACCACCGAGGTGCTGCGCAACATGCTGTACGCCGGCAACGCCCTCACCCGCCTGGCGGTGGTGGTGCTGGACGAGGTCCACTACCTGCAGGACGCCTACCGGGGCCCGGTGTGGGAGGAGGTCATCATCCACCTGCCCCGCCCCATCCAGCTCCTGTGCCTGTCGGCCACCGTGTCCAACGCCGACGAGCTGAAGGAGTGGATCGAGACCGTGCGGGGGCCCACCGGCCTGGTGGTGGAACGCAAGCGCCCGGTCGACCTGGAGAACCTGTACCTGATCGGGGAGCGGAGCTCCAGCCACCTGCACCTGATCCCGATCGCCCGGGGCTCGCGCCCCAACCCCAACGGCTTCCGCTACGACGCCGACCTCCGGGCCATGGCCGGGGCCCGGGGCCGGGGCTACAAGCGGGCTGGCCGGCCCCGCCCCAAGTGGCGCACCCCCAATCGGGGCGAAGTGGTGGATCTGCTGTCACAGCGGGACCTGCTGCCGGTGATCTACTTCATCTTCAGCCGGGCCGCCTGCGACGAGGCCGCCTCCTCCGTGGCCGGTTCGGGGCTGGTGCTCACCACCGGCGACGAACGGCGCCAGATCCGAGACCTGGTTGCCGATCGGGTGGACGGGCTCAGCCCCGACGATCTCGAGATCCTGGGCTACCCCCGGTTCCTGGCCGCCCTGGAGGCCGGGGTGGCCGCCCACCACGCCGGGATGGTGCCCCCGTTCAAGGAGGCGGTGGAGGCCTGCTTCGTGCGGGGGCTGACCAAGGCGGTGTTCGCCACCGAGACGCTGGCCCTCGGCGTGAACATGCCGGCCCGAACCGTGGTGATCGAGAAGCTCACCAAGTTCACCGGCGACCACCACGAGGTCCTGTCGCCGGCCCAGTACACCCAGCTCACCGGGCGGGCCGGCCGGCGGGGGATCGACGTCCACGGCAAGGCGGTGGTCCTGTGGTCGCCCTACGTGCGCTTCGAGCAACTGGCCGATCTGGCCCTCAGCCGCCAGTTCGTGCTCTCGTCGTCGTTCCGGCCCACGTACAACATGGCGGCCAACCTGGTGCGCCGGTACGACCAGGAGCGGGCCCGCCAGCTCCTCAACCTGTCGTTCGCCCAGTTCCGGGCGGATGCCGGGGTGGTCCGCACCGAGCATCGGGCCGAACGCCTGATGGAACGGCGCGACCAGATCCGCCGCCGGATCGAGAAGGAGTTCGGGCCCCTCGACGAGTTGCAGGCGGCCCTGCGCACCGGGCGGCTCGACGACGACGACCCCGACCGTCACGACGTGGCCTTCGCCCTCAGCCAGCTGGCTCCGGGCCAGGTGGTCGAGGTGGCCGGGCCGGTCACACCTCCGGTGGTGGCGGTGCTGGCCGTGTCGTTCCGGTCCGGGGGGCGGGTCAAGGCCCGGGTGGTGGACCGTGAGGGCGACACCCACGAGATCGGCCCGGCCGACCTCGACGCCGTGCCGGTGGTGGTGGGCCAGGTGGAGCTGCCCGATCCCTACCTGCCCAACAGCGTGACCTTCGCCTACGAGGTGTCGCAGCTCCTGGCCCGCACCCGGCTCCTGGCCCCGGCCCGGCGCCGGGCCCTGGGGCCAACCGGCGGGGTCCGCAGCGGCGAGGACGTCCCACCCCAGGCCCGCAAGGCCCTACGCCGTCTGGAGCGCATCGAGTCCGACCTGGAGACGATGACCGGGGTGGCGGCCCGGCGGGCCGACTCCCTGGCCGGCCAGTTCGACCGGGTGATCTCCCTGCTGGAAGACCGGGGCCACCTCGTGGTGGACGAGCCCCGGGGACGGCGGGGGAGCGGGGGCGGGCGCAACGGCGACGCCGATGGCGGCGCCGGGGAACCGGCGTGGTCGCTCACGACATCGGGCCAGCGGCTGGCCCGGCTCTACCACGAGTGCGACCTGCTGGTGGTGGAAGCGCTGGAGGACGGCCTGTTCGACGGGCTGGAGCCGGCCGAGGTGGCCGCCCTGGCCTCGGCGTTCACCTACGAGGAGCGCCGCAGCGGGCCCGGCGGTCTCACGGTCCGCTACCCGTCGGACCGGCTGCGCCGCCGCTTCCTGCGCCTGCAGGGCCTCCACCTGTCTCTGGTGGCCGACGAAGCTGATGCCCGCCTGGCCGTCACCCGGGCCCCCGACGCCGGGTTCATGAGCATCGCCCACGCCTGGGCCGCCGGCGGCGATCTGAGCGACGTGCTGGCCGACGAGCAGATCACGGCGGGCGACTTCGTGCGCACGGCCAAGCAGCTGATCGACCTGCTCCGCCAGCTCGGCCTGCTGGCCCCCGTGCCGGCCACGGCCACCGCCGCCCGCCAGGCGGCCGAGGCCGTGTTCCGGGGCCTGGTGGCCGCCTCCACCCTCGTGGATGTCGAGCCCGACGCTGACACCGAGGCCGGCGCTGACACCGGCGTCGGCGTCGGCGCCGACGGTGGGGGAGAGACGGGCCTGTGACCATCTCCCGGGGGAAGCCCTGGGGGGAGGAGGGGGTGGCGGCCCCGGCCGAGCTGGTCCGGGCCGCCAGCGACGCCGAGCTGGCCCAGTTGGCCGGCCGGGCCGAGGCCGAGGGCCGGCGGCTGGCGGCCGAGGTGGGCCCGGGCGACCTGTTGCGAACGCTGGGCCTCCCGGCCACCCGGCCTCCGGCCGAGCGCCTCCGGCTCAGCGTCGATCTGGGCTGGGCCTCGCTCGGCGGTGGCCCGCCTCTGCCCTTCGTGGCCCACCTGTGCGCCCACCGGGCCCTGTGGCGGGGCCCGTTCGCCGTGGCCATGAACTGCCCCTGGCGGGGCTCGTGGTACCTGGGCCCCCGGGCCCACCCCAACGACGGCCTTCTCGACGTCACCTGGAGCGCCGGCCTGGCCGCCCGCCAGCGGCTCCTGGCCCGGCGCCGGCTGGCCACCGGCACCCACCTGCCCCACCCCGATCTGCGGGTAGAACGGGCGGCCCGCTGGCACCACCGCTTCAGCCGACCGGTACCCGTGTCCCTCGATGGCCAGGGGTACGGCTCCCACCAGGAGATCGAGGTCTGGACGTCGCCCGACTCCTTCTGGCTGTTTGCCTGAGCAGCGACAGGCTTCGCAGCGCGGTCCCCCCACTGGCCGCCATCAGGGCCTACGCTGGTGGGTCGTGACGCCGTACCTGGTCGAAGAGTTCACACCGTCCGAACAAGACGTGCTGCGTCGCTACTTCACCAACCTCGACCAGCCCGTGTTCGCTCTCGTGAACCTGCCCGAAGTGGTGAAAGGCGCTCTGTTCGCCCGCTATTCGCGGTCCTCGAAGAGCCTACGCCGGCTGTTCCTCGACGAGTTCGTTGGCGAGCTCGACATCGAGGGCGACGCCTCGGTGGACGCCACGATCGGCATGCGCCGGGCCGAGGACCTCTACGAAAAGGTCTTCGTCGAGTACGGCGACGACTCGGTGGCCCAGCTCGGCGGGGTGCACCTGGCCTGCGAGCAGGCCTCGAACCTGCTCACCAAGGTGCTGGAGTGGGGCCGGTTGGCGGCCTACCTGGAGCAGTCGACCCGCTACATCCCCTACGACACCCGGTTCGGTGGCCGGTACCGGTACTTCCGTGACCCGTCGGTGCTGTCGTCGTCGCTCGGCACCCGCTACGTGGGCGACCTGGACCGCCTGTTCGACACCTACGCCGCACTCACGCCGCTCATCGGGGAGCACATCCGGCGGGTGTCGCCCAAGTCGGCCGGCGACAGCGATTTTGTGTACCGCAACGCGGTGCGGGCCAAGGCCCTCGACGCCGTGCGGGGCATCCTGCCGGCGGCGGCCCAGTCGAACGTGGGTATCTACGGCTCGGGGCAGAGCTACGAACAGCTCCTGTTGCGGATGCGGGCCGACCCGCTGCCCGAGGCCCGGTACTACGCCCGCCTGATGCTGGCCGAGCTGCGCAAGGTGATCCCGTCGTTCGTGCGTCGGGTGGACCTGGAAGACCGGGGCGGCGCCGTCAGCCGCTACCTGGCCGAGAACCGCTCGAACATGGAGACGGTGGCCAGCGATCTGCTCGGCGTGTCGGACATCTACGACGACGAGGCCCGGGTGGAGCTGGTCGACTTCGACCCCGACGCCGAGGTCAAGATGGTCACCGCCATGCTCTACCCCTTCTCGCACCTGTCGGAGCGGGACATCGAGCACCGGGTCCGGGCCATGACGGTGGAAGACCGGCTGCGGGTGATCCGGGCTTACGCCGGCCACCGCGACAATCGTCGCCACCGGCCCGGCCGGGCCCTGGAGCGGCCGTTCTACCGGTTCGACGTGCTGGCCGATTACGGCGCCTTCCGGGACCTGCAGCGCCACCGGATGCTCACCGTGGAGTGGCAGACCCTCAACCCCCACCACGGCTTCACCCGGCCGCCCCTGGTCGACGAGGCGGGCCTCGCCGAGCCGTTCGACCAGGCCATGTACCGCTCGGCCGAGCTGTACGAGGCGATCCGGGCCGAGTTCCCCACCCAGGCCCCGTACGCCGTGGCCCTGGCCTACCGGGTCCGGTTCAACCTGAACCTCAACGCCCGATCGGCCATGCACACCCTCGAGCTCCGCACCACGCCCCAGGGCCACCCCGCCTATCGACGCGTGGCGCAGCAGATGCATCGACTGATCGCCGAGAAGGCTGGACACAAGGCTGTCGCAGCTATGATGCTGTTCGTCAACCACTCTTCAGAGGCGGATCTGGAGCGGTTGGAAGCAGAACGTAGGGCAGAAGCAAAACGGGCAGGTAGCACTGCCTAGGCCTTTCGGGGCCATTGTTTCCTGGCCTGACCTCACGCGGGCCTCCCCTACTGCCGAAGGAGGGGCCCTATGGCCTACATCCCTACCGCTTCCCGGATCCTCGGTGCTGCTGCGTTCTCCTTGTCGCTGGCGATGACGGCAATCGTCGGTTCCGCTGCTCCGGCCGCCGCTGATGGCGACTACGTGGTGCAGCCGGGCGACACCCTTTCGGTGATCGCCAAACGGAACGGCGTGTCCACCCGGGACCTCGCCGCCGCCAACTCGATCACCGACTACCAGCTGATCAGGGTGGGCCAGAAGCTCACGGTGCCGTCCAGCACCTCCCAGTACACGGTGCGTTCGGGAGACACGCTGAGTGGCATCGCCAAGAAGACGGGGGTGCGCTCAGCCGATCTGATGGCCCTCAACAACCTCAGCGACCCCCACCGCATCCGCGTCGGCCAGAAGCTGCAGGTGCCGTCGGGCAAGGCCGCCGTGGCTCCGGCCGCACCGTCCACCCGCCGCTACCCGTCGCTCCCGGCCCGGATCGTGAACAACCCGGATCGGCTGGGGCTGGTCGGCTCGTTCGAGAAGTGGTCGGCCAAGTACGGGGTGCCGACCGACCTGCTGATGGCCGTGTGCTATCAGGAGTCGGGATGGCAGGCCAGGATCGTGTCGAACAAGGGCGCAGTGGGCGTGGGCCAGCTGCTGCCCCCCACGGCGTCGTGGGTGGCGCGGGACCTCATCGGCCAGCCCGGGCTCGACCTGAACAAACCCGACGACAACATCCGGGTCAGCGCCAGGTTCCTGCGCTGGCTGTTGGGGTACCACGGTGACGAGAACCTGGCGATCGCCGGGTACTACCAGGGGCCGACCTCGGTGACGACCCGTGGCGTGTTCCCTGAGACCGAGGCCTACGTCGAGGCGGTGCAGGCCGGGCGGTGGCGGTTCCAATCGAGTTGACCAACCGGCTTGTTTGTTGACAGGGTGCAGCCAACTGGCTCCATGAATGGCTAGAGTCCGGCCGTTCTCTAAGGGTGTGACGACGAGGCTTGCTGGATGACTGACGACAAAGACGACGACGTCGAGGAAGTGCTCGACGACGACTTCACCGAAGAGGAGTTCGAGGCCGAGGAACCCGACGAGTTCGCCGACGAGCCCGAAGATTTCGAGGGCCCCGAGGATCCCGGTGAGGAAGACCTCGACCCCGAGCTCGATCTCGAGGGCGAGATCGACGAATACGTGGTCACCGACGACGTGGACGTCGAGGAGGAAGAGGAGGCGGCGGCTCCCGCTCCCCGGGCCCGCAAGGTCACCGATGACGACGACGAGGAAGAGGAACAGGACCCCGACGATGTCGAGGCGGACCTGGAGGCCATCCTGCGGGACCGGATGGCGACGACCGACGACGAGGACGAAGAGGACAGCGAGGAGGGGGGCGGCGACAGCCTCGACGTGCCCCCCGGCCCCCGGGGCGACGAGTTCGTGTGCACCAGCTGTTTCCTGTTGGTGAACCGGAGCCAGTTCGGTAGCGCCAAGGATCCCCGCTGCCCGATGGGCGAGCCGGAGTGCCCGTCGATCACCCGGATCTTCGGCGGCTGATGCCGGCCGAGCCGTCGCCGTCGAACCCGCTCGATCAGCTCGTCGAGCTCTTCGTCTACGCACCGGTCGGCCTGCTCTACGAGTACCCGGAGGTCATCCCGAAGCTGGTGAAGCGGGGCCGGAGCCAGGTGCAGCTGGCCCGGCTGCTGGCCCAGATGGCGGCCAACCAGGCCCGCTCCGGCGGCGGCTCCGGGCGGGCGGGCGGCCTGCCTCCACTCGACACGCTGGCCGCCGTGCTGGCGCCCGGGCTGGGCGAGGCGGCCGGCGCGGCCTGCAACGCGCTGGCCCGGCTCGTCACCGATCTCGGAGCCTCGGTGGGGCTCGCCCCCCAGCATCCGCCGGCCGGTGAGCCGGCGGCTCCGGCCGAGCCGTCGGGTCCGACGGCCACAGCGGCTCAGGCTCACGATCCGGTTGCGACGCCCGATCCGGCTGCGACGCCCGATCCGGTTGCGGCTCCGGTGGGCTCCGGGGTCGAGGCCCGGCTCCGGGGAGCGGCCCCCTGCCGATCGCCGGGTACGACGCTCTCACCGCCCGCGAGGTCATCGGCCTCCTCGACGATCTGTCGCCCCGGCAGCTTCAGCAGATCCGGGCCCATGAGACGGCGAACCGGGGGCGGAAGACGATCCTGGCCAAGCTCGACCAACTCGACGCTGCCGGCTGATGGAGGAGGCCCGCGCCGCTGTGCCTGCCGACCTCGACGCGGTGGAACAGGTGGCCCGAAGGGTGGAGGCCGGGATGGCCACCATGCGGGGTGGCGACCTGCTGCTGGCCGGCGAACGGGGCCGGGGGTCCCTGCGGGACCGGATGGCCCGGGCCATCGGCGCCCCCGACGCCTGGGCCATCGTCGGCTGCTACGACGGTGTGGTGCTGGGTTGGGCCCTGGCTGGGGTGGAGCTGCTGGCCGACGGCCGACGCCTCGGCGTGATCGAAGGCCTTGCCGTCGACCCCGAGGCCCGGGCGGCCGGTATCGGCGAGGCGATGATGGATCTGGTGCTGGCCGAGTTGGAGCGGGCCGGTTGCGTCGGGGCCGACGCCCGGGCGTTGCCGGGAGACCGGGAGACGAAGAACTTCTTCGAGTCGTTCGGCCTCAAGGCCCGCCTGCTGACGGTTCACCGGAGCTTCGGCGCCGACCCGGCCCCGGACGGGCCCGATGACGGCGCCGCCTCCGCCTGAGCGGGCGGCGTCAGTGCCGGTGCCGCCAGCCCGGCCGGAGGTGGCGGTGGGGGCGGTGGTGGTCCACGATGGCCGCCTGTTGCTGATACGGCGGGGCCGGGGGCCGGCGGTGGGCCAGTGGTCGGTGCCCGGAGGCCGGGTGGAATGGGGCGAGACCCTGGCCCGGGCCGTGGAGCGGGAGGTGGCCGAGGAGACGGGGCTGACGGTGCGGTGCGGACCGTTCGTCGGCTGGGTGGAGCGGATGGGCGCCGGCCACCACTACGTGATCATGGACTTCCGGGCCGACGTCGTCGGCGACGTCACCGTGGCCCTCCGGGCCGGCGACGACGCGGCCGAGGCGGCCTGGATCCCCCTCGGCGAGGTCCCCGCCGTCGACCTCGTCGCCGGCATGCTCGACTTCCTCCGCACCCACCACATCCTCTGACCAGCCCAGGGCCAGCGCTTGGTCTGCAGTTCGATCGCCACCCGGTGCCGGGAGCGGGCGTGGTGCGGCGGAGCCCTAGGGCGTCGTCCTCGACCGCCTCGGGGGAAGCGCGGTCGCAGTCCCGATTTGGTGTCCCGGGCCGTCAGGGGTGACGGCGGGGGACTCCAGATCGATCAGGCGTCGGCCGAAGCCTCAGCCGTCTCGACCTCAGCCGGGGCCTCGTCGACCACGGGGGCCTCCGCCTCCGGGCTCTCGGCCGGCGCCGGAACCTCGGCCGGCGCCTCGTCAGCCGCAGGGGCTTCAGTGGCGGGGGCCTCGTCGGCCACGGGGGCCTCAGGCGCCTCGACCTCGGCCGGCGTCTCGTCAGCCGCAGGGGCTTCAGTGGCGGGGGCCTCGTCGGCCACGGGGGCCTCAGGCGCCTCGACCTCAGCCGGCGTCTCGTCAGCCGCAGGGGCATCCTCGGCCACGGGGGCCTCGGGCGTCTCGACCTCGGCCGCAGGGGCTTCCGCCGCAGGGGCGTCGGCTACAGTGGCTTCCGCCGCAGGGGCGTCGACATCGGGGGCGTCGACATCGGCAGGCGGGGCCTCGGCCTCGGCCGGGGCGGCCGCTTCGTCGCTGGGGCCGTCGGCCGGCGAGGCGTCGGGCTTGGGGGTGGAGCGGGGACCGCCACCGGGCTGGGCGCCGCCGCCCCCGGCACTGCCGCCGCGCCGGGCGCCGCCGCCCTCGCGGCGGGGGCCGCGCTTGCGGGCGGCCTTGGCCGCCTCGGCCGGATCGATGCCGAACAGCGTGGCGATGGCGGGGATCCGGTCGGCCAGGCGCCGCAACGCCGTGAGCAGGTCGGCCGAGGGTTCGGACGGCACACCGACCGGTGTGACCGCGCCTCGGACCGGCGAGTAGGCCAGGGCATCGATGACGGTGGCCCACCGCTCGTGGGCGGTGTCGGGGGCGAGGGCGGCCGAGGCCTGGCCGGCCAGCGTGGTGGCCAGCTCGGACGGCAGGGGAGCGCCCGCCTTGACCGGACGGGAGCTGAGCCGCAGGGCCCGCACCACCCGGCCGTCGGTGACGGCCGACTCGAGATCGTCGAGCCAGGCAGCATGGTCGGCCTCGACCCGCTCGTCGAGGGCGGCCCGGAGCTGCTCGGCGAGCTGCCGGCTCTCCTCGTCGCGCGCCAGGTCGTTGCCGGCCACCACGACCGAGCGGAGATCCCGCAGGTCGAGGTCGGCCTTCATGGCCAGGGCGGCGTCGGCCCGGTCCCGCCATTCGGCCAGGCGGGCCTTGGACAGGTTGCGTTCGGCGATGGCCAGGATGGGGGCGGCCTCGATCTCGGGCTTGCCCGCTTCCTTGGCCTCGACGTTCTGCTTCTCGATGGCGGCCCGGACCCCGGGCATACCGTCGCGGATCAGCTGCTCGACGATGGGCTTGTGCTCGTCGGCCACCTCGGCCAGCAGGGCGTCACGATGGGTGCGCCGGGGCCGGAGCCGCTTGGGCTTCGGCCGCAGATCGGCCTCGGACGGGCCCGACCGTTCGCGGCGGTGGTCGTCTTCGCGGCGGGGGCGGCGATCGCCCCGGGGACGGTCGCCGTCGCGTCCGCGGCGCTCGCCGCCCCCAGGTCCGCGGCGGGCGCGATCGTCTCGCCGGACGCGCTGGGTGGTGACGAGCTCGTCGTCCCGCATCGGCCGGGATTTCATCTCCAGGAGGTCGGTGCGCTCCTTACGCCCCTTGGGGGCGAACACCTCCACGACCTCGATGCCGTCGACGTGGAACTCGGCCTCGACCCGCACCACATCGCCGACCTTGGCACCGGCGTACAACAACGACCCGACCAGCTCACCCCTGGGCTGGCGGGCGCCCGCCGCGCGCCAGGTCCACAGCCCGTCCTCACGGGAGCTGGTCAGCTCTACATCGATCCTGCGACCCATACGACCAAGAACCCTATCTGCGTCAAGAGGCTCCCCGGAGCGTGCCCGGAATGCCATGAAACCGAAACGTGAGCCGGTGGCCCGGCCCGCGGTCAGCGAAGCGGCTGGATATGTAGTCTGCCCCCGCGAGGGCCGCGAAACGCAAGCTGGGCCGCTCGAGCCCCGGCTTTTCAGCCCTGTTCGGACTCCATCGCCCGCAGGGTGACGTAGGCCTCGTTGGCCCGGGCGGCGGCCCGGACCTCGCGGGCGCTGGCGTCGATGTAGCGCTGGGTGGTGGCGAGGGACTCGTGCCCCAGCAGCCGTTGCAGCTCGATCCCGCTGGCCCCGTTGCGGGCCAGGCTGGTGGCGAAGGTGTGGCGGAGGGCATGGACCAACGCCCCCCGGGGCACGCTGGTGCGGATCCCGGCCTCCCGGTACAGCTGCTCCACCAGGTATTGCAGCCCGCCCCGCTGGAGGGGCTGGTTCCTGTTGTCCACGAACAGGACGGCGTTGGCCGCCAACCGCCCGGGGAACCGCCGGAGTCGACTCTCCAGGTACTCCACCAGGATCGACTCCACCTCGGGTTCGAGCGGCACCGTGCGCTCCTTGTTCCCCTTGCCCCGGACGCCGACCACCCGGTCTCCCGCCGGTCCGTCGATCGAGCGGATGCTGAGGCCGAGCAGCTCCGACAGCCGGAGACCGCAGGTGAGGAGGGTGACGATCACGGCGAAGTCGCGCTCGGGCCACGGGTCCCGCGCTCCCTGGCGGCCCCGGGCCGCCGAACGCAGGAGCCGCTCCACGCTGTCGCCGCCGGAGATGGCCTTGGGGCGGCTGCGGGGCAGGCGGGGCTTCTCCACCGCCGCCATCGGGCTCCCCGGCACCACCTGCTCGGCCACCAGGAACGAGAACAGCTGGTTCCAGGTGGACCAGGTGCGGGCGATGGTGGCTTCCGACTGATGGGCGATGGAGGCGAAGGCCCGGCGCAGGACCCGGACGTCGAGGTCGGCCACCGTCACCTCGGCCCGGGGTCGGCCGAGCACGGCGGCCAGCTCGGCCCCGATCGTGTCGAGGTCGCGCCGGTAGGCGGCCAGGGTGTGGGGGGAGTGCTTCTTCGGCATTCGGGCCAGGAAGAACTCCTCGATCGCCTCGTCGAGCAGCATCGGTGTCCAGAACCTGGGAGGTTTCGCCCCAGGCGAAACTCCGGGTATCCGGAGAGGACACTAGCGCACGTCCCCCTTTCGATCCGTGACTGGAAGGCGGCGTTGGCTACCGTTGAACAGTGGAAACGCTCACAACCTCGCTGGCCCGGCTCCGGTTCGACAACCGCTTCACCCGTGAGCTCCCGGCCGACCCGCTCGAAGGCGGAACCACCCGGCCGGTGAACCGCGCCGCCTACTCCCGGGTGCAGCCGTTGGCGGTGCCGGCGCCCCGGATCATCGCCTGGTCGCCCGAGGTCTCGGCCCGGCTCGGCCTGGACGACGAGGTCTGGGCCTCGGCCGAAGCGGCCGAGGTGTTCAGCGGCAACCGCCTGCTCCCCGGCAGCGACCCCCACGCCGCCAACTACGGGGGGCACCAGTTCGGCCAGTGGGCCGGTCAGCTGGGCGACGGTCGGGCCATCGCCCTGGGCGAGGTGATCGACCGGGACGGCAACCACCAGACCCTCCAGCTGAAGGGCGCCGGTCCCACGCCCTATTCCCGCCGGGCCGACGGCCTGGCCGTGCTGCGCTCGTCGATCCGGGAGTTCCTGTGCAGCGAGGCCATGCACCACCTCGGGGTCCCCACCACCCGGGCCCTCAGCCTGGCCCTCACCGGCAACCAGGTCATGCGGGACATGCTGTACGACGGCAATCCCCGCCTCGAGCCGGGGGCCGTGGTGTGCCGGGTGGCGCCGTCGTTCATCCGGTTCGGCAACTTCCAGCTCTTCGCCGCCCGCGACGAGATCGAGGAGCTGCGGCTCCTGGCCGACTTCACCATCCGTCACCACTTCGCCCACCTCGTGCCGGCTGACGGCCCGGCCGCCGGCGGGGAAGCGGCGCTCACCCCCGACGTCTACGCCGCCTGGTTCGCCGAGGTGTGCCAGCTGAGCGCGGCCATGGTGGTGGAGTGGATGCGGGTGGGCTTCGTCCACGGCGTGATGAACACCGACAACATGTCGATCCACGGGCTCACGATCGACTACGGGCCCTACGGCTGGCTCGACGACTACGACCCCGAGTGGACGCCCAACACCACCGATGCCGCCGGCCGCCGGTACCGGTTCGGCCACCAGCCGGCGGTGGTGCAGTGGAACCTCCTGCAGCTGGCCAACGCGGTGTACCCCCTGGTGGGCGAGGCCGCTCCGTTGGAGGAGGCCCTCAACGGCTTCGGCCAGGACTACACCGGCCGCTACCGGGCGATGCTGCGGGCCAAGCTCGGCCTGGCCACCGATCGGGGCGACGACGACGATCCGCTGCTCCACGGCCTGCTCGAGGTGCTGCGGGCCACCGAGACCGACATGACCATCTTCCATCGCCGCCTGGGCGAGCTGCCGACGGCCGAGGTGGCCCGACTGGGGGCCGACCCCGGCGCCCTGGGCGCCCCCGACGCCCTGGGCGACGCGTGGTACAGCCCCGGCGCCGTCAGCGCCGAGGCCCGGGTCGCCGTCGCCTCCTGGCTCGCCGACTACGCCCGACGCCTGGTCGACGAGGGCCGGCCCGACGGCGAGCGGCGGGCGGCCATGGAGCGGGTCAACCCCTATTACGTCCTGCGCAACTATCTGGCCCAGGAAGCGATCGACGCCGCCGAGCAGGGCGACACCAGCCTCATCGACGCCCTCGCCGAGGTGCTCCGCCGGCCCTATGACGTGCAGCCGGGGCGGGAGCGTTTCGAAGCCAAACGGCCCGATTGGGCCCGGAGCCGACCCGGTTGCTCGATGTTGTCCTGCAGCTCCTGACCCTTCCCGACAGCGGCAAATGTGACCGCTGGCACGGCGAACCGCTCAGGCTGCCTGGACGCGCCCATTTATCCCATGAGACAACATACCTATAGCCCAGCTGAGCAGGGATTATGCCTAGCGCGTAGGTCATCGACGGCCACCTGGACATCGGTAACATCAACGTTGTTGAAGACGGAACAACCGCGTGTGGTTCCGGGCGACCCAGATGGAAAGGTGCCACAACGTGCGGGATATCGGGGCGGGCAGCGGGGAAATCGTTCCCCTTCAAGCAGAGTCGAGCGTGCGCGTGTCGGTGGTGATCCCCACCCTCAACGAGGCGAAGAACCTGCCCCACGTGCTGCCGAGGATCCCGAGCTGGGTCCACGAGGTGGTGCTGATCGATGGCGGCTCCACCGACGGCACGGCCGAGGTGGCCAAAGAACTGTGGCCCGATGCGGTGGTCGTGCAGGATCTCACCCCCGGTAAGGGAGCCGCCCTGCGGCGGGGCTTCGAGGTTGCCAGCGGCGACATCATCGTGATGATCGACGCCGACGGGTCGATGAACCCGGGCGAGATCCGGGCCTTCGTGGGTGCCCTGATGGGCGGGGCCGACTTCGCCAAGGGCTCGCGCTTCTGCCACGGCGGCGGCACGGCCGACATGGAGTGGTACCGCAAGCTCGGCAACGCCACACTCACCCGGATGGTGCGGGCCGCCTTCGGCGGGCGCTACTCGGACCTGTGCTACGGCTACAACGCCTTCTGGCGCCAGACGATCCACTCGCTCGACCTCCAGGCCGACGGCTTCGAGATCGAGACCCTGATGAACATCCGGGCGCTGCGGGCCGGGCTCAACGTCACCGAGGTGCCGAGCTACGAGGCCCGGCGCATCCACGGCACGAGCAACCTGAACACGGTGAAGGACGGCTTCCGGGTGCTGCGCACCATCGTGCAGGAGCGGTTCGTCACCCGCTTCGATCCGGTGCCGGTCACGATCGACCTCCGGGACCAGATGATCTCCGTCGCCCCGGAGAGCGCCGAGATCCAGTCGCTCGCAGGTTGAACGTCGTGACGGTCACGGTTTCTGTCGTCATCTGCGCCCACACCTTCGATCGCTACGACGACATCCGGGCCGCGGTCGGCTCGGTGCGGGCCCAGGCCCGTCCGGCCGACGAGGTGCTGCTGGTAATCGACCACAACGACGAGCTGCTCGACGCCCTGGCCGACATCGACGCCAAGGTGGTGCCGAACACCGGGCCCAAGGGCCTGTCGGGGGGCCGGAACACCGGTACCGACCTGGCATCGGGCGACGTTGTGGCCTACCTCGACGACGACGCCGTGGCCGGCCCCGACTGGCTGACCCACCTGGTTGCCCCCTTCGAGGAGGACCCCCATGTGGTGGCGGTCGGCGGCTGGGCCCACCCGGCGTGGGACACGGCCGCCCCGGCCTGGTTTCCCCCCGAGTTCTACTGGGTGATCGGCTGCAGCCACCGGGGCCTGCCCACCAGCCGGGCCCCGGTGCGCAACGTGATCGGCTGCAACATGGCCTACCGGCGCCGGGCCGTGATCGACGCCGGCGGCTTCGACACCGGTCTCGGCCGCACGGCCGACCGTCCGCTGGGCTGTGAGGAGACCGAGCTCTGCATCCGTATGCACCAGCTCGATCCCCGGGCCGTGATCCTGCTCGAACCCCGGGCCACGATCACCCACCGGGTGCCCGAGGGGCGGACGCGGTGGCGGTATTTCGTGAGCCGCTGCCGGGCCGAAGGCAACTCCAAGGCCCATGTGAGCTCGCTCGTGGGATCGGGGGACGGCCTCGGCAGCGAACGGGCCTATGTGGCGCGGGTGCTGCCCCTGGCCGTGCTGCGATCGCTGGCTCGACTGCCGCGGGAGCCGAAGGTCAGCTCGCAGCGTATCCTGGCCGTCGTGGCCGGGCTCGCCGCCACCACCGGCGGCTATCTCGAGCACACCCTCAAGCACCGGAACTAGCCCACCGGAACCCACGTGACAGCCTCAACCGAGCCATCACCCGTATGGAGCCGGACCGGTGCCGCCCTGCGGGGCCTAGCGGCGTTGCCGTTGATCCAGAGCGGCCTGTCCCTGGTGATGAGCTCGGTGGTGGCATCGGCGCTGGGGTTCCTGTTCTGGCTCCTCGCCGCCCGCCAGTACGACTCGGCCGATCTCGGCGTCGGGGCGGCCGTCATCACGGCCATGATCCTGCTGGCCGACGTGAGCCATCTCGGGTTGCGCACCGGGTTGGTGCGGTTCGTGCCCACGGCCGGGCGTGACACCCGGGCGCTGATCGCCCGCTCCTACGGTCTGTCCATGGGGACGGCCGGGCTGGGCGCCCTCGTGTTCGTGGCCGGGCTCGGATTCTGGATGCCGGAGCTGGCGGTGCTGCGGTCGTGGGGATTCGGCCTGCTCTTCGTCACCGCCACCATGTGCTGGGTGGTGTTCCAGCTGGAGGACAGCGTGCTGCTGTCCCTCCGCCTGGCCCACTGGGTACCGGTGGAGAACGGCGTCTTCGGGGCGTTGAAGATCGTCCTGCTGTTCCCGCTGGCCGGCCTGGCCGGTCGGTCGGCCCAGCTCGGGGTGTACCTGGCCTGGTCGCTGCCGGTGTTCGTCGTGGTGGCGGTCGTGACCTTCGCCGTCGCCTCGGCCCTCAACCGGACCGAGGCCGCCGCCCAGGCCGCCGACGGCGTGGCCCGGCCGGCCGGGCTGCGAGGGCTGTTGGCGATGCAGCTCTCGATGCGGCAGGTCCTGTCGTACTCGCTGGTCGACTGGGCGGCCACGATGAGCCGCAGTGCCGTGATCGGGGTGCTCCCCATGCTGGTGCTGGCCACCCGGGGCGGGAGCGTGGCCGCCTACTGGTCGATCGCCTGGACCATCGCCTTCAGTGTCTACATGCTCAGCGCCAACGTGGGCGACGCCCTGCTGGCCGAGGCCTCCTACGACCAGGACAACGTAGACCGCCACACCCTGCACAGCGGCCTGCTCAGCATGGCGATCTCGGCCCCCGTGGTGGTGGTGGCCATCGCCGCCGCCCCGTGGGTGTTGCAGGCGTTCGGCCGGGAGTACGCCGACGGGGGCGCCACCACGCTGCGCCTCCTGCTGCTCGGCTCGATCCCCAACGTGGTGACCCGCACCTACGTGGGCCGGCTCCGGGCCGAGGGGCGCATGGCGGCCGTCCTCGTCTACGAGGCCATCATCTCGGCCGGGGTGCTGGTGCTGGGGTGGGGCCTGCTCTACGCCATGGGCATCGCCGGTGTGGCGCTGGCCTGGCTGCTGGTGCTGACCCTGGCCGCCGCCTACGTCCTCGCCGTGGAGCTGGTCGGATGGTGGGGCCCCCGACTCGGGCCCCGGGGCGCCGGCCGGATGCGGACCCTGCTGCGCCTGGTGGAGCGGATCGACCGGCGCCGCCCCCGCCCCGCGCTCGACCAGGCGGTGCACGCCACTCTGGCCGCCCGCTACGCCACCCGTCCCAGCTGGCGCCGGCTCGATCTCGGTCCTCACAGCCAGACGGTGCAGGTGTCGGGCCACGAGGGACGGCCCCCCCTCCGGATGGAGCTGGCGATCACCCCCTGGGGGGCCGATGCGCTGGGGCGCCGGGTGGCCGCCATCACCGCCCTGGGCGACATGACGGGCCTGCCGTCGTTCCGGGCCCTGGTGCCGTTCCCCATCGAGTACCACACCGGCAGCGACCCCCACTTCCTCATCGAGTCGGGCCTCTCGGGCACCCCGGGCACCGAGGTGGTCCGGGCCGCAGCGGCCGGACGCACGGCCGACGACCTCGTGCAGGCGATCCACGATCCGCTCACCGCCGTCCACCAGGCCACGGCCGGGTGGCTCACCTTCGGTCCCGACGAGTTGGACGTGTGGGTCTCCCAGCCGCTGCGGCACCTGGGCGAGATCGCCGGCCTGCCGCCGCAGGACGTGGTGAGCCTGGGTCGCGTGCTGTGCGTCGGGCTGGCCGGCCAACGGGTGCCATCGGCCCGGATCCACGGGAACCTGGGCCTGAGCCGGGCCCTGTTCGATCCCTCGGGCCGGCTCACCGGTCTCGTCGACTGGGAGTGGAGCGCGCAGGGTCCGGTCTTCCTCGACTGGTGTTCCCTGGCCCTCAGCGCCGTTGCGGTACACTCTGACCAGGACATCGGCGGGGCCGCCCGCGAGATGCTGGAGGACCCTGAGGTGTTCCGAACCCACCCCGGGCTGGCCCGCCAGGCGCTGCCGGAGATAGACAGCCGGGTACTGGTGCTGTTCACGTGGCTCCATACGGTCGTGCCTCTGCTCCGCTCGGCCCCCGAGCATGGCTGGGGCCGGTACTGGATGATCCGCAACGTCGACCAGGTGCTCGACCATCACCGTCGTCACCTGGCGGTGGCCGCCCCGTGACGACGGGGTCCGGCCCTGTCACCAACCGCCGCGGTCCCGTCGCCGGCCGCCGCGCCCCCGTGACGGCGGGCGAGCTGATGCGCTCGCTGGGCACGGTGCGGGGCATGATGCGCTTCGTGGCCGGCTTCGGCATGGTCACGGTGATCGCCCAGGTCGTCGGGCTCTCCAACCTCGGCGGGATACTGGCCCTGGTCCAGCTGTGCGGCCTGGTGGGGGCACCGCTGGCCATGATCCTCAACCGGCACGTCCGCTCGGTCAGCGTGGTCGTGGCGTTGTCGATCGCCCTGTCGATGGCGCTGTCGGCCCTGGCCGTCCAGGTGCTGATCTGGTTCTCGGTGGCCTACCGGGTGCTCCTGGTGGTGACGGCCACCGCCTACGGGCTCGGCCTGGCCAGTCTGCTGGCGGGAGAACCCGAGCCCGACGATCCGACGCTCCTCGACCGATGACGGCCACCCGCCCCCGCCGCGGCCCGGAGGCGCCGGCCGGCCGCTGGCCGCTCCCGGAGTCGGCATCGGGCTGGCTGGGTGTCGGCCTGTCGGCGGTGGCGGTGCTGGCGGCCTGCGTCGGCGCCCGGCTCACGCAGTCGGCCGACGTGGACGGCTACGGCATCATCCGGGCCCTCCCCCCGCTGTACTGGACGGGGATCGTGGTGGGGGCGGTGGCCACTTCGCTGGTGGCTCTGGCCGTGGTGGCCGGGCAGCGCCAGCTCGGCTGGCTGATCCCGGCCGTGTGGTTGGTGCTGTTCCACCTGGCCCCCCAGCTGGCCCACGCCCATGCCCGGTTCTCGATCGTCTACATCCACATGGGCTTCATCCGCCTCATCGACACCCAGCACACCGGCGACGTGCTGGTCGACGCCCGGTTCGCCTGGCCCGGATTCTTCGGCGCCTTCCTGTCGTCGCTGGCCCCGATGAGCCAGGGCGTGCTGGAGGTCGTGATGCGGCTGTGGCCGGCGGCGATCACCGGGGCCTCGGCCAGCCTGGTGGCGGCCCTGGCCCGGCGCTCGTATCCCACCCAGTCCTTGATCGGCCCGATGTCGGCACTGGTATTCATCCTCGCCTCCTGGACGGGACAGGACTACTTCTCGCCCCAGAGCGTCGGCTTCTTCTTCTACCTGTCGATCATCGTGGTGGTGGAGGCGGGGCCGCTGCGGGCCCGGGGGGCGTGGAGCTCGGTGGCCCCCTTCCTCAGCCGCTTCGCCACCGCCGGCGGCGACCGTACCGAGGCCCGGGGGGTGCCGAGCTACGTGGCCCTCATCGTGCTGTGCTTCGCCGCCGTGGTCTCGCATCCGCTGGCTCCGTTCTTCATCTGTGCCGGCCTGGCCATGCTCGGCCTGTACGGCCGGCGGGTGGCGTGGCGGCTGATGCTTCTGGTGGTCGTGGGTTACGCCATCTGGGTGCTGGTGGCGGCCGAGCCCTGGTGGTCGACCCAGCTCGAGGATCTCAAGCAGCAGTTCGGCAGCATCTCCAACGTGGCCACCGCGTCGGTGGAGCGGGGTGCGGTGCCCTCGGTGGCCCATGCCTTCGTCCTGCGGGTCCGAACCTTCTTCGGCCTCGTGGTGTTCGTGGGCACGTTCGTGATGGGCATGGTGATGGCAACCAAGCGGTTCAGCCACCTGCGGCCCACCCTGCCCCTGGCTCCCCTGGCCGGTATTCCCGTGGTGGCGGCCGGGATCCAGAGCTACGGCGGCGAGATGATCATCCGGGTGTTCCTGTTCACCCTGCCGATGGCGTCGATCCTGTTCGCCCGGGTGCTCCTGACGGTTCCCCGCCGGGCCCTGCCCATCAGCCTGGCCGCGATGGTGGCCGGGGTCACCCCCATCTTCCTGCTGGCCCGGTTCGGCAACGAGGCCTTCGAGATGACCACCGAGGCCGACTGGCAGGCGGTGGAGGTGCTCTACGCCAACGCCGAGCCGGGCACGCTGATCATCGCCGACAACTCGTTCCTGCCCTGGGGCGACCGGGGGCGGGAGGACCAGAGCCTGGAGCCCCGCTACAGCGTGGCCCAGACGTCGGCCCGGTGGCTGCAGGGCCTGCGGGGCCAGGCCCCGCTGGAGCTCAGCGACGGCGGACACGACGGGTTCACCGAGGTCGAGACGTCGCAGGAGCCGTACCTGTCGAACAAGGTGATGGTGGTGTTCACGCCGAGCCAGTCGGCCTGGCTGGAGCACGTGGAGGGTGAGTCGGCGCGCAAGCTCGACGTGGTGGGGGCGTGGATGGCGCAGCAGCCGGGGGTGACGGTCCTCTACCAGAACGCCGGGGCCTGGGTGTTCCAGGTGAAGCCCTGATCGCGGTGGACGTCCGTACCGTCCTGCTCGAGCTGCTCGCCCTGGCCGTGGTGCTGTTGCCGTTGGTGGCCATCAAGTGGAACCTGTCGGGCGGACCCCGGGCCCGCCGTCAGTCCCGCGTCCTGGCCCCGGAGAACCCCCGCCTGCGGTGGCGCCTGGAGATCTACTCCACCGACGCCAACGTGCTCTCGGCCCTGGTGGATCCGGCTGACGTCCCGTTCCCGGTGAAGCGGGTGCGAACAGCCAAGGCCGACCGGGCCGAGCGGGAGCCCGAGACGGCGTGGGCCCTGCCCCGGGTCGAGCTCGACGTCGAGGTGGGTGACCCGCTGGCCGACGAGACCTTGGCCGGGCTGTTCGGCCACGACCACCGGGTCCGGTTCGTCACCGGCAACGAGGCCGTGATCGACACCCGCTCCCAACGGCTCCGGGTCCGGGCGCTCCGGTTCACGTAGCTGGTTTGTTCGGGGGCTGACGCCCCAGCCCCGCCACCCGGCTAGGCCGGGTGGCCTTCGCCCGCCAGGAGGGGGCCGTAGGTGGCTGCCATGTGGTCACCGGCCATCTGGATGAACACGGCGGTGGCGGAGGCGAAGCGGCCGTCGGGGCCGGTGGCCTCGGCCTCCACGAAGTGCTTGCGGCCCTCCACCCCGGTGAGCCGGGCCCGGAACTCGAGCTCCACCCCGAGGGGCGCCGGGGCCTCGAAACGGACGTTGAGCGAGCCGGTGAAGGCCGAGGGCAGGGCCAGGATCCGAAACACGGTGCCCATGACCTCGTCGAAGATGCTGGCGATGGTGCCGCCGTGGACCCGGCCCGGCGGCCCCTCGAAGCCCATGTCCACCGTCACCCGGGCCACCGCCTCCTCGCCGTGGCGGTAGTAGCGGGCCCCGGCCGAGAACGGGTGCACCGGCCCGCCGATGTACGACATGGCGTCGAAGCGGATCTCCCCGTAGTCGGCCGACGGGGCCGGCCAGTGACCGGTGGTCAGGAAGTGGCGGGCCCGGGCCACGCCGGTGTAGCCGAGGAAGGCGTCGACCTTGGTCCGCTCGGGGCTGGCCGCCTCCACCTCGGCCGCCAGCGCCGCCGCCTGCTCGGCCACCCGGGCCAGGAGATCGGGGCTGACCGTGCGGCCCAGCAGCGCCATGCCCAGCCGGCGGATGGCCTGGGCCGCCTCCCGCTCGGCCGCCGGGATGGGCGGGAGGTCGAGCTCGTCGCCGGCCAGGCCGCCGTCGTCGCCGGCGTCGGCGCCCGTCTCGGTGGCGCTCATGCGCCGGCCGGCGATTCGTCCAGCGGGACGAACAGGCACTTGCGGGGCTCGCCGTTCACGTTGCGGCTGATGTGCCCCTGGCCGGTGGTGTCCTCGGCCAGCAGGATCTCGCCCGGGCCCAGTATCCGCTTGGTGCCGTCGCCCACCTCGATCTCCACCGAGCCGGTGAGGTTCACCACCAGCTGGCGCCGGGGGGCGGTGTGGAAGTCGAGGTCGTAGCTGCCGTCCACCTCCCGAAAGATCACGCCGGGGCCCCGCCACAGCTTCGACAGGCGCCCCCCGGCCCCGTGGTCGTTCAAGTCGACCGTCACGTCCTCGAAATGCGACTGTCCGTCATCTCCGGTGTAGACCCGCACGAGCTCCATGGCGATCGACGGTAGCGACCCGGGCCAGGCTGGGCAAAGACCGGCGGCCTGGGCTATCACTGCATGCATGGCTCGCACGCTCGACACCGGTACCCCTGAGTTGACGGCCGTCGTCGGAGACGACGGCGTCGGCACCATCACCATGAACCGCCCGGAACGGCGCAACGCCATGACCGGGCCCATGCTGGCCGGGTTGGCCGGCGCCCTGCGCGACTTCGAGACGGCGTCCGATGTGCGCTGCGTGGTGCTCACCGGGGCCGGCGGCGCCTTCTGCGCCGGCGGTGACGTGAAGGGTTTCGCCGAGGGCGACGGGGCCGGGGGCGGGGCCGAGAGCTGGGACGTGGGGGTCCACGAGCAGCGCCTCAGCCACCGGGCCACGTCCGGCGTGCTGTTCAACATGCCCAAGCCCACCGTGGCCGTGCTGCCCGGCCCGGCCGCCGGAGCCGGCCTGTCGCTGGCCCTGGCCTGCGATCTGCGTCTGGCCGCCGATACCGCCGTCATCACCACCGCCTTCGCCCGGGTGGGCCTGGCCGGCGACTACGGCGGCACCTGGTTCCTGACCCGGCTGGTGGGGCCGTCGAAGGCCAAGGAGCTGTACTTCCTGCCCGAGCGGATGGACATGGCCACCGCCCTCGGCCTGGGCATCGTGAACCGGGTGGTGCCGGCGGCCGAGCTCGACGCGGCGGCCACCGACCTGGCCACCCGGCTGGCCTCCGGGCCGCCGATCGCCCTGCGGTACATGAAGGAGAACATCAACCGGGCGGTCACGGCCGACCTGTTCACGCTCCTCGACCTCGAGTCCACCCACCACCGCCACACCGGCACCACCGAGGACCACAAGGAGGCGTCACGGGCCTTCGTCGACAAGCGGGAGCCCGTGTTCAAGGGGCGCTAGGGTTTCCGCGAAGCGAAACTCCAGGTCCCGAAGGGACACCTAGGCCCCCTCCCGGAGGCGGAGGTAGGCTTTGGGCATGTCGCGACGAGACGAGCTGCTCAGCCTGACCACCGCCTTCATGGAGGCGTTCAACACCAACGATCTCGAGGCGATGCTGTCGTTCTTCGCCCCCCATGGGGTGTACGACGAGTTCAACGCCCGCAGCAACGAGGGGATCGACGCCGTCCGGGCCGCCTTCACCCCCCAGTTCGACGGCGCCTTCGGCGAGATGAAATTCCTCGACGAGGATCTGTTCATCGACGAGGTGACGGGCAAGGTGATGGCATCGTGGCGCTGCACCCTCACGGTCAAGGGCCAGCCCGCCAGCTGGCGGGGCCTCGATCTCCTGCATTGGGAGGGCGACAAGCTCGTGCGGAAGCTCACCTACGCCAAGGCCAAGGTCCCGCTGTTCGAGTGACCCCCGGCGGGGTTGGGGTCCCCGACGGTGATGGGGAGGCGGCGTAGCCGCAAGCTCCCCGGAGGGGAGCCGGGCGCAGCCCCCAGGTTCACAGCTACAGGGCCTGACCGTTGGGGCCGAGGTAGTCGGCCGACAGGTGGCCGTCGGCGGCCAGGGCGGCGTACTCGCTGTCGGTGAGGCCCACCACGCCCTGGAACACAGCCTGGTTGTCGCCCCCCAGCACCGGCAGCGGGTCCCACCGCATGGCCGGCCCGTCCCATCGCCAGAGGTGGGTGGGGTGGAGGTGCTGGCCCGTCTCGGGGCTGCCGTTGGGGGCGAACAGCCCGCGGGCCTGGAGGTGGGGATCGGCCAGGGCCTCCAGCTCGTGGAGCACGGGCGCCGCCGGCACCCCCTGGGCCTGGCACCGCTCGAACACCTCGTAGGGGGTGAGCTCGCCGGTCCAGGCCGCGATCAGCTCGTCGAGCTCGTCGTGGTGCTCCCGGCGGCCGGCCTCGGTGGCGAACCGCTCGTCGGCGGCCCACGCCGGATCGCCCAGGGCGGCCCGGAAGCGGGGCCAGTCGTCGGGGCCCACCGAGACCACGGCCCAGGCGTCGTCGCCCCGGCACGGGTAGCAGCCCTGCGGGGCCCGGGTGGCGTGCCGGTTGCCGAGCCGGTCGTGCACGGTGCCCGAGCGGGCGGCGTCGATCAGCAGCTCGCCGATGTGGGCCAGCATGTTCTCGCTCTGCGACACCTCCACCAGCTCGCCCTCGCCGGTCTGCTCCCGGCGGCGCAGCGCCATGAGGGCGGCGAAGGCGGCGGCCGAGCCGGTGGCGGCGTCCATGTGGAACACGGCCTCGTTGTCGCTGAGGTCGGCGTCGGTGTAGCCCCGGATGGCGCCCAGCCCGCACAGGGCCTCGAAGTTGACGCCGAACCCGAGGTAGTTCCGGTAGGGCCCGGTGAGCCCGACCGATGGCAGGCGCAACAGGATGAGGCGGGGGTTGCGTTCGTGCAGCTCGTCCCACCCCAGGCCCAGCTTGTCGAGCAGCTCGATGGAGTTGTTCTCGATCATCAGGTCGCAGTGCTCCACCAGCCGCAGGAACGTCTCGCGGCCGAGCGGCTTGCGGGCGTCGAGGGTGACGCTGCGCTTGTTGCGGGCGTGGGCGTTGAACAGCGCCATCCGGTTCCAGGGGCGCTGGCCGGGATCGGCGTCGGGGTACCCGCCGAAGATGCCGCCCACCCCGGCCACCAGCTCCTTGGGCGGGCGGGGGAGCACACCCCGGGTGGCGGAGGGGAAGATGTAGGGGTTGTCGACCCGCACGATGTCGGCCCCGAGATCGCCCAGGATGCAGGTGGCGTAGGGGCCGGCCCACACCACGGTGAGGTCGAGCACCCGGAGCCCGGCCAGGGGCAGGGGAGCGTCGGCCGGGGCCACGGTGGGGGCGCTCGGGCTCCAGCCGGCCGAGCTGGCCGCCCCCGGCTCCGGGGCCCGTTCGGTGGCCGCCGGTGCCGCGGTGTCGGCCCGCAACTCGGCGCCGTGCTGGTCGAGGGTGGGGGCGGGGCGGGCCAGGCGCCAGCCGTCGGCCATGCGAATGGGGGCGCCGGGCTGGCGGACGGTGCCGGCCACCGGGTGCTCCACGTCCACGAAGTAGCCGCGCCCGGTGAAGTGGGGGTCGGTCAACAGGTCGATGGGCCGGTTCACCGCGGTGATGGGCCACCCTCCGGCCTGGGCCTCCTCCATGGCCTCCTGGCGGCTGCGGCTCACGGTCCAGGTGAGGAGCTGGGCGTCGGCCAGGGCCGGCAGCTCGGCATTGAAGAACCAGGTCGGATCGGCGTACAGCTCGGCCATGTCGGGGTCGTCCATCACGGCCAGCATCCGCGGGATCCAGTTCATGAGGGTCGACACCTGCACGTGGCCGTCGGCCGCCGGGCGGCATCCGCCGGGGAACGGCGACACCGAGTAGCCGCCGAAGCGGGGCACGTCCTGGCCCCGGTAGGTGGCGTAGAGCAGGTAGGTCATGCGGCGGTCGATCGAGGTGACCTGGGTGTCGACGTTCGACAGGTCCACGTGGGGACCGGCCCCCGTCTGGCCGGCCACGGCCAGGGCGGCCAGGGCGGCGACGGCGGCCACCGTGCCGCACTGGTACTGGCCCACGGCGGCGCCCATCTTCACCGGCTCCCGGTCGGGCATCCCCGAGGCCGACATCGGCCCGCCCAGGGCGATGTGGACGATCTCCTCCCCGGCGTAGCCGGCGTAGGGCCCGGTGAGCCCGAAGGAGGTGACGGTGACGACGGGGGCCTGGGGCCGTGCGGCCCGCAGCCGGTTGAGGGCGACGGCGTCGTCGGACCGGAGCACGAGGTCGGCCCCGGCCACGAGCTGGTCGATCAGGGGATCGTCGGGGGCGGCCACCACCGAGCGTTTTGACGTGTTGAGGTGGAGGAAGAGGGCGCTCTGCTCGGGGTCGCCCTCGGCCCCGGCCGGGAACGGGCCGGCGGCCCGGGCCCGGTCGCCGCCGGGCGGCTCCACCTTGATCACGTCGGCCCCGAAGTCGGCGAGGAGCTTGCCGGCGTAGGGGCCGGCGATGCCCTCGGCCAGCTCCACCACGGTCAGACCAGCCAGGGGTTGGGTCATGGGCGTCGATCCTACGCCGGGGAACCCGGTCCGTCCGGGAACTGTGGCGCCCGGCGCAGCATTTTGCGCGCTGGGGTCACAGTTCGAGGGGGTTGGGCGATCTGTGGCGCCCGGTGCTGGATTTTGCGCGCTGGCGTCAGAGTTCGCCGGTGGAAGGTGAGGACCACCGGCCGGCGTCGATCTCGGCCCGGATCTCGTCGCTGTGCTCGCCCAGCAGCGGGGCCCGTTCGAGGGCGGGGCCGGCGCCCCCGATGAGCTGACCGAACATCACCACCGGGCCGAGCCGCGGATGGTCGTAGGTGACGCACAGGTCGTTGGCGTCGGCCAGCTCGGTGCCGCTCAGGCCCACCGTGCACACCGGGGTCTCCAGCTCGCCGTCGCGCCACACGTAGGTGCCGTCGTCGGCTTCGTACCACGTGTGGTCGTCGTCCGGCCCCGGGAAGTCGAACCCGCCCCCGCGGGTGGGGGGCCGGCCGGCGTAGCGGGTGTACTCGGCGGCCTGCATCGCCATCGTGCTCTGGGCCAGGGAGGTGCGCACCATCTGGGCCTCGCCCGTACGGTGCCGCTCCCACAGCGCCATGGCCAGGCCGAAGGCCCCGATCATGGGGGTGACGACGTCGTGCACGGCCACCGACAGGAACACGGGCTCCCGTCCGGGGACGGCCTCCCCGTCGGGCCCCTCGATCCCGCCCTGGGCCGCCATGAATCCGCCCAGGGCCTGGACCAGGGGGTCGAACGCCGGGCGCTCGGCCATGTCGGGGTCGAGGCCGTAGCCGGGAGAGCTGAGGAAGATGAGGCGGGGGTTGAGGGCCCGCAGCACCTCCCGGTCGGCCCCCAGCCGGGCGGCCACGCCGGGCCGGAAGTTCTCGATCACGATGTCGGCGCCGGCCGCCAGCTGGTGGAGGACGGCCTGGCCCTCGGGGGTGGTGAGGTCGCAGATGATGCTGCGCTTGCCCTGGTTCCACGACTCGAACGGCGGGCCGATGCCCCGGAACGGGTCGCCGGCGGGGGCCTCGATCTTGATCACCTCGGCCCCCAGCATGGCCAGGTGGCGGCTGATGACGGGCCCGGCGATGAACGACGCCAGGTCGATCACCCGCACCCCGGCCAGCGGTCGGGTCGGGTCGGCGGTCGGATCGGCCACCTCCACCGGATTCTGGGGATCAGATGCGTCGTTTCTGCCTCTCTCCGTCCCCAGATCGGGGTTGGGGAGCCAGTCGGCCAGGATCTCGGCGTGGTGCTGGTCGAGCAGGGGAGCGGGGCGGCGGATCGAGCCGGGGGCCGACTCCAGCGTCACCGGCAGGCCCATCATCCCCACCGGGCCCAGCTCGGGATGCTCGACGGTCACGTCCATGGCGTTGGCGGCCACGATCGAGTGGCGCAGGAACTCGGCCCGGGTCAGCACCGGCTGGGCCGGCACATCGGCCTCGGCCAGAGCCGCCAGCCAGTGGTCCCGGGGCCGGGTGGCGAACACCTCGTCGAGGATGGGGGTGAGCCGGGCGATGGGCTCGTCGAACATCAGGCCCCACGGCGGGTTGGCCAGCACCGGGTCGTCGGCCAGGTCGGGCCGTCCGATCACCTCCAGCATCCGGTGGTAGAAGCGGGCCGTGCCGCAGGCCAGGAAGAACCACTTGCCGTCGCCCGCCTCCACCAGCCGGTAGCACGCCACCCGGCCCTTGGAGCCGAGGCCGGAATCGCCCGGGCGCTCGGCCGGTGGCCCGGCGGGGCGGCTCTCGCCCAGCTGGAGGGCGGCCGCCCCCGCCACCTGCGACACCTCGTAGGTGGGAGCGGCGCCCCGCTGGGCCCGCACCAGCAGCCCGGCGGCGGCGGCCAGGGCGCCCAGCACCCCCGTGCCGTAGCCGACGATCGGGACGACCAGGTCCACCGGCACCTCGGCGTAGCTCTGCTGGTTCCAGGCGATGCCGGTGGCGGCGTGCAGCAGGGCCGGGCTCCACGGGTCGTCCCGCTTGGGGCCCCGCTCACCCCACGGGGGGCAGGCCACGATCACGGCGCCCGGGTTGAGCGTCCGCATCCCGGCCGCCTGGCCCGGCCGGTCCACCACGATCACGTCGGCCGCTGCCGCCAGCGCCCGGCGCTGGTTCTCCCCACCGCGTGCGTGGGCTCCGTGGGTCCCGGCGGGGAGCACGATCGACCGCTTGTTGCGGTTGACGGTCTGGAAGCCGGGGTCGGCCCGGTAGGGGTCGCCCTCGGGCGGCTCCAGCTTCACCACGTCGGCGCCGTTGTCGGCCAGGAACATGGCGGCGTAGGGGCCGGCCACCCCGGTGGCCAGCTCCAGTACCTTGACCCCGGCGTAGCAGCCGGGGCGTTGCCCGTCGGGCATCACCGACACCGCGGTCAGATGCCCTGTTCCTCCAGGATGGGGATGAGGTGGCGCCGCAGCAGCTTGCCGGTGGAGGTGCGGGGCAGCTCCTCGGTCACGTGGAACGCCTCGGGCCGCTTGAACGACGCCAGGTGGGCCTGCACGTGCTTCTGCAGCCCGTCGATCGTGGCCCCGTCGCGCAGCACCACGGCGGCCACCACCCGCTCGCCCCACGTTTCGTCGTTGAGGCCGACCACGCAGGCGTCGAGCACGTCCTCGTGCTCGTAGAGCACGGCCTCGACCTCCTCGGGGGCGATGTTCTCCCCGCCCCGGATGATCATGTCGCCGGTGCGCCCGCTGAGGAACAGGTAGTTGTCGTCGTCGAGGTAGCCGAGGTCGCCGGTGTGGACCCAGCCCTCGGTGTCGATCGTGACCCGGGTCTTCTCCTCGGCCCCCCAGTAGCCGTCCATGGCCCGGTAGGTCCGGAGCTGGACCTCGCCCGGCTCGCCCGGGCCGAGCACGTTGCCCTCGGGGTCGACGATGCGGACCTCCACGTCGTCGAGCACCTGGCCCACCGAGCGGAGCCGGGCCAGCTTCACCTCGGAATCCAGCTTGTGGTCGTCGGGGCCGAGCACGGCCACGGTGGAGGTGGTCTCGGTCTGGCCGTAGGCACCGGAGAAGCCGACGGTGTCGGGGAACATATCGATGGCCCGGCGGATCACGGCCGGGGGCATGGGGGCGGCCCCGTAGGTGAGGGCCTCCAGGCTCGACAGGTCGGTGCTGCCCACGTTGGGCGACTCCAGCACCTTGGCCAGCATGGTGGGCACGAGGAAGGCGTGGGTGGCACCCTGGCTCGCCACCAGGTCCAGCCACTGGTCGGGCTCGAACTGGCTCATCATGATCGTCACCCGGCCGGAGTACAGGGCGTTGAGCAGCGAGGTGATGCCGGCGATGTGGTAGAGCGGGGCGGCCAGGATCATGCGGCCCATGTCGCTGCCGTCGGCGGCGTCGTTGGCCCCCATGATGTAGCCCGAGAGGGCGCCGTGGGTGAGCTTCACGCCCTTGGGTAGCGAGGTGGTGCCCGACGTGTACAGCAGGGCGGCCAGCTCGTCGTCCTCCACCTCCACCACGAGGGGGAACTCCTCGGCGGCGTCGCGCCGGGCGGCGTAGTCGTCGGCCACATCGAGGTAGATCACCTCCTCCAGGCTGTCGGGCCGGCAGCGGTCCACCAGGTCCTTGTAGCGGGTCTCGGTGAACAGCACCTTGGCCCCGGAGTCGGCCAGGAGGTGGGTGACCTCCTCGTCGGCGGCCCGGTAGTTCATCGGCACCATGGTGGCGCCGACGGCCGAGATGGCGAACAGGGCCTCGAGGGCGGCGCAGGAGTTGGTGGCGAACACCCCCACCCGGTCGCCCTGGGTGACCCCGAGCTCGGTGAGCAGGCCGGCGGTCAGCGACACCGCTTCCCGCAGCTCCCCGTAGGTCACCTCGCGGGGGCCGCCAGGAGCGGTCGTGTCGATCAGGACCAGCGAGTCGGGAACGATCATGGACGGCAGGTCGAGCAGGCTGGCCAGATTCACGAATCCCCCAGTTCAGGAGTGGACTACCAAGGTTGAAAGCGCTCTTGCAGCGCGGCGATGAGGCTGAACGGACAAGGTAGACCGACAAGGGCGACCAGCGCAGGTTGAGAGCCCAGCCCGGCCGGACCGGGGGTGACTGGGCCTGCCTACGCGGCCGTCGTCGACCGCCGACCCGGCCCCGCTCAGCGGGCGTGATCCACGGCCCAGGTGAGCACCTCGGCGGCGATCCGTTCCCATCCGGGCTGCGCCGGCAGCAGGTGGGCGAAGCTCTCGTACTCGCGGATCTCGGTGATGGCGGCGGACTTGTAGTGCTTGTGGTTCGACCGCTGGATCACCGGGGGCATGATGTGGTCCTCGCTGCCGGACACGAACGGGCTGACGGTGAGCGGGATCGCGCACGCCGTGGGGTTCGGTTCCACCGAGGCGCTTCGCCGACAGTTCCTGGCCCAGACCGGCACCACGCCCCGGGCTATCGCCAGACCTTCCGGGGTGGCCCCCAGCCCGACTGGGCCGGTGGGACTGGACGCTAACCGGGCGGCCGCTCCATCCTGGCTCCGGCTCCCCCGGACGGAACCCCGAAAGGACACACCCGTGGCCCTGCCCCTTCCCCTCGACCCACTTCCCCTCGACGATGTGACCGTGGTGGAGATCGACTCCTGGATGGCGGCGCCCAGCGCGGCGGCCATCCTGGCCGACCTGGGGGCCACGGTGGTGAAGGTGGAGCCGCTGACCGGCGATCCGATGCGGGACAAGACCCGTTCGGTCCGCCTGCCCGACGGCTCCGATCCGGCCCGGTCCTCGTTCGACTACCAGTTCGACGTGACCAACCGGGGGAAGCGGTCGATCGCCGTCGACCTCGACACCGCCGCCGGCCAGGAGGTGGTGCGTCGCCTGTGCGCCTCGGCCCAGGTGTTCGTGTGCAACCTGCTACCCCACCGCCAGCAGCGCTTCGGCATGGACCCGGCCACCCTGCTCGGCGTCAACCCCAAGCTGGTCCACGCCACCCTCACCGGCTTCGGCACCGACGGCCCCGACGCCGGCCGGCCCGGGTTCGACGTCACCGCCTTCTTCGGCCGCTCCGGTCTCTACGACGCCATGCGGGAGGGCCCTGACGGCGACGTGCCCATGGCCCGCCCGGCCCAGGGCGACTACACCACCGGGCTGGCGCTGGTGTCGACCATCCTGTCGGCCCTGCGCCTGGCCGAGCGCACCGGTGAGGGCCAGGTGGTGGAGACCTCGCTGTACCACACCGCGGTGTGGACCCAGGCCTGCGACTACTCGGTGTCGGTGATCGATCAGGCCCCCCTGCGGCCCCGGGCCCGGGGCCAGCAGATCCTGGCCACGGCGAACCGGTTCCGGTGCGGCGACGGCAAGTGGGTGGTGGTCAACATGCCGGAGGAGAAGGCCTGGCCGCTGTTCGCCAGCACCATCGGCCGGGAGGACTGGCTGGCCGAGGAGCGTTTCGCCACCGTGCGCAACCGCTTCCAGAACATGGCGGAGCTGGTGAACGGGATCGACGAGGCCCTGTCGCTGCACTCCCGGGACGAGTGGGGCGAGATCTTCGACGCTGCCGGCGTGATCTGGGGGCCGGTGCTCGGGCTCCACGAGGTGGTGGCCGACCCCCAGGCCGAGGCGGCCGGGTTGTTCCCCGAGACCAGCCACCCCGCCATCGGCACCTACCGCACGGTGGCCAGCCCCATCCGGTTCCACACCGCCCCGGTGGGGCCCCGCAATCCGGCCCCGGCGCTGGGGGCCGACACCCGGGAGGTGCTGGCCGCCGCCGGCTACCAGCCGGCTGAGATCGACGCCCTGGTGGACACCGGGGTCGTGGCCTCACCCGGCGCCGACCAGGCCTGATGGGAACCCTTCGGGTTCCTTGGGTTGGCCTTCGGCCAACACCCATGGGCCATTTGGCCCCCACGACTATGGCCGCCCCGCGATCTGGACCATACTGAGGGTCGCGTGATGTCGGTGTCTGACCATCGAGGCGTTGGGAAGGGGATCAACTGAAATCCCCTGGTCTCCTGCCGACTCTCGATCTGGTGACAGACAACACCCGTCACGTGGTTCCCGGACCCACCCCCAGGGTCCCCGTCGGCACAGCCGACGCGACTGCTTCACCCGTGAGGTTGGCATGAAACGTCCCGCCCGTGAGGTCGGCTCGAAACGTAAGGTGTTCGTCCTCGACACCTCGGTGCTGCTCAACGCACCGACGTCGCTGGAGGCCTTCGGGGCCCACGACGTCGTGCTTCCGATCATCGTGCTCACCGAGTTGGAAGAGAAGCGCCACCATCCCGAGCTGGGATGGGCCGCCCGGACCGCCCTGCGCAAGCTGGAGGCGATCAGGGAGAAGCACGGTGGTCTCACCGAGCCGTTCCCGGTCAACTCGGCCGGGGGCACGGTGCGGGTGGAGCTGAACCACCGCTCGGAGGAGGTCATCCCCGAGGCCATGCGGGGTGCTTCCGGCAACGACCACCGGATCCTGCTGGTGGCCCTGAACCTCCAGGCCGAGAACCACGACGTGGTGCTCGTGACCCAGGATCTGCCGCTGCGCCTCCGGGCCGGTGTGCTCGGCCTGGCGGCCGAGGAGTACCACCACCAGATGGAGGCCGATCTGGAGTGGCGGGGCCTGGTGGAGCTGTCGGTGGCCCCCGAGGCCATAGACCGGCTCTACAAGCAGCAGGTGGCGCTGATCGACGAGGCCGCCGAGTTGTCGGTGAACGCCGGGTTGATCCTGGAGGGGGCGGGCCACTCCGCCCTGGGTCGGGTGCAGGCCGACGGCAAGGTGCGGCTCGTGTCGGACCGTCACGTCTTCGGGGTGCGGGGCCGCAACGCCGAGCAGCGCATCGCCATCGACCTCCTCTCCGACGACTCGGTGGGCATCGTGTCCATCGGCGGGCCGGCCGGTACCGGGAAATCGGTCCTGGCGCTGGCGGCGGGGCTGGAGTCGGTGCTGGAGCACAAGACCCACCGCAAGATCATGATCTTCCGTCCCCTCTACGCCGTGGGGGGCCAGGAGCTGGGCTTCCTCCCCGGCAACGAGGACGAGAAGATGCGGCCCTGGACCGATGCCGTGGGCGACGCCCTGGAGGCCATCGCCAACCCGATCGCCCGGGACGAGATCCACCGCCAGGGCCTCATCGAGGTGCTGCCCCTCACCTACATCCGGGGCCGGACGCTCACCGACGTGTTCGTCATCATCGACGAGGCCCAGAACCTGGAGCGGGCGGTGCTGCTCACCGCCCTCAGCCGGCTGGGGTCCGGGAGCCGGGTGGTGCTCACCCACGACATCGCCCAGCGCGACAACCTGCGGGTGGGTCGGCGCGACGGCATCGCCTCGGTGATCGCCTCGCTCCGGGGCCATGAGCTGTTCGCCCACGTGACGCTCAGCCGCAGCGAGCGCAGCGCCATCGCCGCCCTGGTCAGCCAGGCCCTCGACCAGGAGTGAGCGGGCGGTGACCGGCGGCCTCCAGGCCGAGCTGGACGCCTCGCTGGGCGAGGCCGAACGGGCCGCCGTGGCGCTGGCCCGGGAGTGGGCCCGGGTGGCGGTGGCCCCCCAGGCCGAGGTGTGGGAGGCCGAGCGCCGTTTCGCCCGGGAGGCATTCGACTCGGCGGCCGAGGCCGGCCTCACCGGCCTGACCGCTCCCGGGGCCGACGGCGGGCGGGCGCTGGGCCCGGTGGCCCTCACCCGGGTCATGGAAGAGATCGCAGCGGTCGACCTGGGGGTGGCGTTCTCCCTGGCCGTCCACAACAACCTGGTGGGGGCGGTGGCCCGCCGGGCCGGTTACGACCTGCGGGCGAGGTACCTCGAGGACCTGGTGGCCGGGCGCCGGCTGGGGGCGTTCCTCCTCACCGAGCCGGGGGTGGGCAGCGACGCCGCCGCCATCACCACCATCGCCCGCCCAGCGGCCGACGGCAGCGGTGGCTGGGTGCTCGACGGGGCCAAGGCCTGGGTGTCGAACGGGGCCGAGGCCAGCGTGCTGTCCGTCTACGCCACCACCGAGGCGGGGGCCGGACACCGGGCGGTGGCCGCCTTCCTGATCGACGCCGACACCCCGGGGGTCGAGCGGGTGAGCCCGTACCCCCTGATCGGGGCGCATTCGCTGGGCACGGCGGAGTTCCTGTTCGAGAACTGCCGGGTGGGGCCGGAGGCCCTGTTCGTGCCGGCCGGCCAGGGATTCCGGGCGGCCATGGAGGGCATCGACCTGGCCCGGGTGCTGGTGGGGGCCATGTGCTGCGGGATGCTCGACGCCGGGCTGGAGGTGGCCCGCCACTACGTGAGCGGGCGGCACGCCTTCGGTCAGGCCCTGTCGGGGTTCCAGGCGGTGCAGTTCTCCCTGGCCGATGTGGCCACCGATCTGGAAGCGTCGCGCCTGCTGACGTACCGGGCGGCTCAGCTGATGGCCGCCGGCGACGGGTCGGGGGCGGTGGCGTCGGCCCACGCCAAGAAGTTCGCCACCCGGGCGGCGGAGCGGGGCCTGGCCGCCTGCATGCAGGTGATGGGGGCGGCCGGCGCCCGCCGTCACCATTGCCTGCCTCGGCATCTCACCGGGGCCCGGCTCACCCACTACCTCGACGGCGCCACCGAGATCCTCGACGTGGTCATCGCCCGCTCCCTGTTCCCGCCGGCGCCCGCCGCCCCCCAGCCTTCGGAACTCTGACACCTCGTACCGCCCGGCGGCCTCCTGCGTCAGAGTTCCCCTGATATCGGCTCTCGACCTTCGCTGTCACACGCTTTCTCTAGTTTCAGCTCATGGCTGATCCTGAACTCCGCCGCTTCCTCCAGCTTGCTGCCGGCCAGCACGGAGCCGCCACCCGTCGCCAAGCATCCGAGTGCGGGCTGAGCGCCAACCGGGTGTCGCGCCTGGTGCACCAGGGTTTGCTGGACGAGCCGGTGCCCCGCGTCCTGCGGGTCGGCGGATCGGTCCCCACGTGGCATCAGCGGCTCTCCGTCGCCGTGCTGGCGTGCCCGGGCAGCGCCGCATCTCACCGGGCATCGGCCCGGCTGGCCCGGCTCGACGGCTTCGAACGGATCGGTGTGGTGGAGGTATCGACCCGGAGCTCGCGCCGCCACCGGGTGCCGGGGGTGGTGGCCCATCATGTCGGCCCCTTCGATCCCGTGGACCTCACCGTGATCGACGGCATTCCGTGCACCACCGTGCCCCGCACGTTGGCCGACCTCGGCGCCGTCGTGTCCGACGATCTCGTACAGCGGGCGTTGACGGCTGCCCGCCGCCGCCGGATCGAGCTGATCGAGCTCCGGGCCGTGGTCGACCGGCTTCACCGGCCCGGGCCGAGCGGTACCGGGGTCCTCCGCCGCCTGCTCGACCGGATCCCCTTCGAGGGGCGGGTGCCGGACTCGTGGCTCGAAGAACTGCTGGCGGTCTGTGCCGCGGATCCGGATCTCCCGGCGGCTATTCCCCAGTACCAGATCGTCGACGATCGGGGCGTTGTCGTCGCCCGGACGGACCTGGGCATGCCGTCGGTTCGGCTCGGCCTGGAAGGGCACAGCCGTCAGTTCCACTTCGGCCCCCTCGCTGAACCGCTCGACGAAGACCGTGATCTTCGGGTGGCGGCGTGCGGCTGGGAGCTGCTGTATCTGGGCTGGTATGCGGCCCAGCGCCCGGCCGAGGTCGCCCGAGCGCTCCGCCGGGTGGTGAAGGCCCGTCGGCGAACTCTGACAGGAGGACCGGCGATGCGGTATCCGGTGTCAGAGTTCGCCGGTGGGGGAGGCGCCGGAGCTGAACTCTGACGCCCGGATGTCGACGGCGGGACCCGGTGTCAGAGTTCCGGGAGCGGTCAGGGGCCGCTGGTGCCGGCCCCGACGGGTTCGGGGGCGGGGGGCGCCGGTGGCGGAGGCGGGTTGTTGCCGCCAGACGGGCCGGTGGGGCCCGACGGGCCAGCGGGGGCGGCGGGCTGCGCCGGGGTGGCGGGGCCGGCGGCCCGCCGCTGGCGGCGCAGAGCCCACCACACGGCGGCGGCCAGCGGGGCCAGGATCACCAGCAGCGGCAGCAGGAAGCCGAGCGTCACGGTGACGGCGGTCCACAGGGCGGCCAGCACGCTCCCGCCGGCCGACCAGCCGTCGCCGAAGCCGGGATCACGGTCGGGCTCGAACGTGAGCAGGTCGAACGTGGCCTGGGCGTCCACCGGGGCGCCGGTGGCCTCGGGGTCGACCCCGTTGGTGGGCACGGCGGTCACCCGGGTGCGCAGCCGGAGGTCGCGCTCCGGCTCCGCCTCGTAGGCCACCAGGGCCGACTGGCCGGGAGCCAGGCTGTCGAGCGAGCCGAACACCTCGATCAGCTCGGTCTCGGCGTCGATGCCGAGCACGGTGTCGGTGACCTTGATCTCGGTGAGGGTCTGGTCACCCTCGTTGGTGATGTCGAAGCAGACGGTGGCGGCGTCGCCGGCGGCGATGCGGGCCTCGCCCTGGCCGGGGCAGCCGACCCCCTGGTCGTGGCCCTCGTAGGCGCTGACGGCCACCGAGATGTTGTTGGCCAGCCGGTCCTGGGTGAGGGTCAGGTTGATGGTGGCCAGGGCCACCTGGTCGGCCAGCGTGCGTTGCTGGCCCTTCATCACCTCGAGGTCGCTCTCCCGCTGGAGCAGGAGGGCCTCGATCTCGGCGTAGTCCTTGAGGTTGGTGGTCTCGGCCAGCGCGGTGCGGAGCCGGTCGACGCCGAGCTGGGCCACCTGGATGCGGCTGTCGAGGTCGACCACCCGCTCGGTGACGTCGTCGGTGCTGACCGTCTGGTTGCGCAGCTTGCCCACCGCACCGAGGGCGTCGAGGGCCTGGTCGAAGACCTCTGGCTTCACCTTGAACGTGAGCTGCGAGCTGGCATCGGCCCCGCCGGTGGTGCTCTGGCCGAACAGGAAGCCGCCCACCTGGGCCACCGCCGCGGTGGCGGCGTCGGTGGCGGCGGCCACGTCGTCCACCTCCACCTCGACGTCGGCGGTGAAGATCAGCTGGCGGCCGAGGTCGGCCGGGTTGGGCAGGGCGGGTGCCCCGCCGCCGGCCCCCAGCCCGCCGGTGGCCGGCGTGTCGGCCCCCGCCGGGGCGGCGCCGCTGCCGGCTGTGGACTGGGTGGCGTCCGAGGCCGCCGCCGTGGTCGACGGGGAGCCGAGGGCGTCGTCGCCGGCCGCTTCCACCGCCCCTTCGCTGGCGGGCTGCCCCTGCTGATCGAAGCCCGTGGCGGCGGTCTCATCCCCACTGGTGGCGCTGTCGCTGCTGGCGCCGCAGGCAGTGAACAGGAGCGCCGCCGTGGCCAGGCCGGCCACGAGGCGGGTCGCCGGGCGTCGCCCGCCGGGCGCTCGGGGGGCGTCGGGTGGTGGTGTGGGTTCGGTACGGGTCATTGCGTCTCCCTCCCCTGGGTGTAGGGACCAGGGTTAGACGACGCGCTGCTATGGCTGGGTTCCGGCCGGCGGGTTCGTAACCCAACCGGCACCGGCCGGAAACGGGGCCGACCGTATGTGAACGGTTCAGCGGCGGGGGCGGCGCAGGGCCCGGGCCAGCCGGCGCTCGTAGGCAAGACCGGCGTCGAGGGGAAGATCGCCGGCCGCCCGCAGCAGGCGCCGGGCGGCCCGGACGAGGCCGGCGTCGAGCTGGGCCAGCTCCTCGGCCCGGGCCCGGGCCGCAGCGTCGACGTCGTCGGCCAGCTCGCTCACGATGCCCCGCTCCAGCGCCTCGTCGGCGCCGACCGTGGTGCCCAGCGCCACCACCGGCAGCGCCTGGTGGGGGCCGAGGGCCCGGGTGAGGCTCTGGGTGCCGCCGGCCGCCGGCAGCATGCCGAGCTTCGTCTCGGGCAGGCCGAGCACCGTGTCGGGGGCGGCCAGCCGCAGGTCGCACAGCATGGCCATCTCCATCCCCGACCCCACGGCGGTGCCGTGGAGGGCCACCACGGTGGGCACCCGGAGGTCCCACAGCAGACCCCAGGGGTCGCGGTCCCACCGGATGCGGCGGGCCTCCATGATCGAGTCCGCCGTGCCGAACTCGCCGAGGTCGGCCCCGGCGCTGAAGTGCCGGCCGTCGGCCCGCAGCACCATGGCCCGCACGTCGTCGATGTCGTTCACCGCCTGCAGGGCCTCGATCAACCCGTCCCGCATAGCCAGGTTGAAGATGTTGAGGGGGCCGTTGCGGAGGGTGACCACGGCCAGCGGGCCGTCGAGGCTGAGGTCCACCACGTCGTCAGCCATGATCGGCCCTCGTCTCGAGCCGGGCGGCGGCCCGGAGGGCAACGGCCCGGGCCACCAACGGCGACAGGGCACCGGCCAGGCTCACCTCGCGGTGGGGGAGGGCGGTCGGTCCGGAATCGGTACGGGCCCCGGCGGTGAGCAGCTCGGCGGCCACGGCGAAGGCCTCCAGCCCGGCCAGGGCGTCGGGGTAGGCGACCGGGGCCGGCTGGAACCGGCGCCCGCCGTCGCCGTCGGTGAGCGTCCCGAGCCCGCAGAAGGCGTGGACGCCGGGGCCGTAGGACACCCAGGCGGCCTCCCGGGTGCCGGCGGGGAAGGCCACGATCGACAGGGTGGCCACGCCCGGGTTGCGGCGCCGAAGGTCGTCGGGCCCGTAGCCGAAGTTGGGCATCACCCGGCGGGAGAACGAATCGACAACCAGGGCGGCCTCGTCGACCAGGGCCTCGAACCGTCGGCGGTGGCCGTCGAGCCGCAGGTCGAGGTCGACGATCTCCTTGGCCCCGTTGAGCTGGGAGTAGAGCGCCGGGTGCTCCCGGAACCCGTCGGGCCGGACGTCGGGGTCGACCTTCACCACCCGGACCCCCAGGTCGGCCAGCAGGGAGGTGGCCAGCGGTCCGGCCCACAGGCTGGTGAGGTCGATCACCAGCGGCGCCCCGTGCCATCCACCGGGGGCGACGGCACGCACCGATGGCCCAGCGGGCGCCGGGGGAGGCCAGTCGGGCAGGTCCCGGTAGGGCGTGACGGGGAGGCGCCAGTCCTGGGCCTCGGCGGCCAGATTCTCGGCGTCGACCGGGCCCACGTCGGCCAGGATCGAGCGCAGGATGGCCAGACGGTCGTGGTCCTCGTCGATCAGATCGGCGTGTACGGCGCCGTCGGCCACCACCAGCGGCTGGCTGGGGCCGGGCCAGGCGTCGGTGGCCAGCAGGGGCCGCACCAGCTGGGCGGCCACGGCGTCGGGCGCCAGCCAGGCTCCGAGATCGTCGAGCCGGCCGGCGGCCACCAGCCCCCGCCGCAGCGACTCGGTGGCGGCCTCGGCCGCCCCGTCGGGCAGGGCGGCCAGGATCTCCCGGGCCTGGGCCGGCCAGCAGGCGACGTCAGCGGTCATCGGCCACCTCGTCTCCCCCCACCGACTGCGTTCTCGGTGCCGAGGGCGCCGCCGGTGGTGTGTGGCGCACCGAGATGGCGGTGCACGGTGTTCTCGGTGCCGAGGGCGCCGCCGGTGGTGTGTGGTGCACCGAGATGGCGGGGCAGGGCGGTCATCGCCCGGCGAAGTCGGGCGGCCGTTTGTCGAAGAAGGCGGCCAGTCCCTCGGCCCGGTCGGCCGTGGCCGCCAGCTGGTGGTTCAGGTCGCCCTCCAGCCGCAGCCCGTCCCGCAGGGGCAGCTCCGCCCCCCGGTGCACCGCCTCCTTGGCCAGCTCCAGGGCCAACGGCCCCCGCTGCAACAGCGTGGCCACCATCTCGTCGGCCAGAGCGGTGAGGGCGCCGGCATCGGTGGCGACGGCATGGACCAGCCCCAACGACGCCGCCCGATCGGCCGTCATCGGCCGGCCCAGCAGCACCATGGCCGATGCCTCGGCCGGCCGCACGGCCCGGGCCAGACGCTGGGTGCCGCCCCAGCACGGGAGCCGCCCCGCCGCCAGATCGGGCAGGGCGAAGACGGCGTCGGGCCCGCAGACCCGGATGTCGGCCGCCAGCACCACCTCGAAACCCACCGAGGCGCAGCCCCCGGCCACGACGGCCACCACCGGGGGCCGGAGGGAGGCCCAGGCCGCGGCCGGGTCGGGGTCGAACCCCGAAGGGTCGAGGTCGGGCGCCGGGCCGGCGCAGAAGGGCACCTCCCGGGAGGCCAGGGTGACGACCCGGACCGAGCGGTCCTCCCGCAGCTCGGCGGCCAGCGCCACCAGCTCCTGGGCAGTACGACGGTCCCAGGCACCGCCTGGGACCGTGACGTGGTGAACCGAGCCACCATCATCCCGACGGTGCTCGATCCGGTTCAGCTGCATCGGGACGACGGTACGTCGCCGTCTGGCGGATGCGGTCGATCCTCGGCGGCGGTGATCCCGCTGTTCGCCGCAGGCGAACCCGAGGCTGTGTTCGCCGCAGGCGAACCTGTAGTGCGCACTCAGTCGGCCGACTTGGTCTTCTTCGGCTCCTGGAGTGCCATCGGCTGACCGTTGCACTGCAGCGTGGCCGCACCCGGCTTGGTGACGAGCACCTGGATGCCGGTGGCCTCGCACTCGTAGCGCTTGCCCACCTTGAGGCCGTCGCCGCCAGCGCTGGCCGAGACGTCGCCGTCGCCTCCCTTGGTGACGATGATCTCGACACCAAGGTCTTCGAACTTCATCTTCTCGCCTGCCTTGGTTGCCACGAACAATCTCCTTTGTTGACCGCGAACCGGCGAGCGCCGGCCCCTTCCACGTCGTTGGGGTACGAAGTTACTTCGTCGGGACCGATGACCTGTAGTTGAGAATTCAGGCCGCTCCGTCGGGGTCTCCCACTGCGGTCAGCGCGGCCCAGATCTTCTCCGGGGTGAGGGGGATGTCGAGGTGCTCGACACCCCGGGCCCGGAGGGCGTCGAGCACGGCGTTGTGGACCGCCGGGGTGGCCCCGATCGTGCCCGACTCGCCCACCGCCTTGAACCCCAGCTCGTTGAACGACGAGGGCACGGCCGAGGGTGCCAGATCGAAGGAGGGGAGCAGGTCGGCGGTGACGATCTGGTAGTCCATGAAGGTGGAGGTCAGCAGGTTCCCCTCCCCGTCGTAGACCACCTCCTCGCCCAGGGCCTGGCCGATCCCGGCGGCGATGCCCCCGTGGAGCTGGCCCTCCACGATCGCCGGGTTGACCCGCACCCCGGCATCGTCCACGCCGACGAAGCGGACGATCCGCACCCGGCCGGTCTCGGTGTCGACCTCGACCACGGCCACATGGGAGCCCGACGGGAACGTGTTGCGGCCCTCGTTGTCGTACACGTCGCCGCACGACACCTCCTGGTCCCGGGCCTGGGCCTCGGCCGCCACGTCGGCCCAGGCCACCGAGCGGGCCGGGGTACCGACCACGTGGAAGGCGCCGGCGCCCCGGTCGAGCACGATGTCGTCGACCGCCGCCTCCAGCAGATCGGCCGCCAGCCGGCGGGCCTCGGCCACCACCTCGGTGGCGGCCCGGTGCACGGCCACCCCGGCCGTCTGCAGGGAGCGGGAGCCGACGGCCCCCACCCCGGTGGCGGTGAGCTCGGTGGAGCCCTCCAGCACCTCGATGCGGTCCACCGGGATGCCGAGGACGTCGGAGGCGATCTGGGCCCAGGTGGTGGCGTGGCCGTGGCCCTGCGACGTGGAGCCGGTGACCACCCGGGCCCCGCCGCCGGCCAGCAGCGTCACCGCCGCCTCCTCGCCGCCGCCCCCCACCGTGAGGTGGTTGTAGCAGGCGATCCCCACCCCGATCTCCCGGGTGTCGCCGACCGCCCGCCGCGCCGCCTGCTCGGCCCGCCAGCCGTCGTAGTCGGCCCGCTGGAGCGCCTGGCCGAGGTCGCCCGGGTAGTCGGCCTGGTCGTAGGTGGCCCCGGCCACGCTGCGATACGGCATCTGGTCGGGGCGGACCAGGTTGCGCCGGCGGACCTCGGCCGGGTCGAGGCCCACCCGGGCGGCGTAGAGGTCGACCACCCGCTCCAGGGCCGCCAGCCACGGGGCCCGCCCGGCGCCCCGGAAGGCGCTGGTGGCGGCCCGGTTGGTGGCCACCGATCGGGCCCGGAACTCGATGTGGGCGATGTCGTAGCACCCGGCGGTGCCGGGGGCGGTCCACGCCCCGGGCAGCACCGCGCCGGTGATGGGGTAGGCGCCGGCGTCCTTCACCAGATCGCCCCGGAGGGCAAGTATCCGGCCGTCGGCCGTGCCCGCCAGCTCCAGGTCGATCCGCTCACCCCGCCCCTGGTTCGACGCCGCCATGTACTCCGACCGGGTCTCGATCCAGGTGACGGGCCGGCCCAGGCGACGGGCCAGGAAGGGCATGATCCGCTCCTCCGGGGTGCGGCTGGTCTTGCCCCCGAACCCACCGCCCACGGCGGGAGCGATCACGGTGACCTGGGCCGGATCGACCCGGTAGAGGGCGGCCAGCTCGTCCCGGAAGCCGTGGGGGCGCTGGGTGGCGGTGTAGACCAGCAACCGGGTGCCGGCGCCGTCGGGGCCGTCGAGCCAGGCGCAGGCCACGCCCCGGCACTCGATGGGGGCTGGCGACTGGCGGGGGTTCATCACCTGTTGGCTCACCACCACCGGCGCGGTGGCGAACGGGTCGGGTTCCCCGGCGTCCGGCCGGCCCCGCCAACCGGTGTCGATCACCACGTTGGCACCGGTGAACAGCTCCTCGGCCGGGGCGGTGGCCTGGAGGCGGGCGGCGGTGGACGGGTCGAACAGCACGGTGCCGCCGGCCAGGGCGTCGTCGAGGTCGAGCACCGCCGGAAGGGGCTCGTAGGTGGCCTCCACCGCCTCGATCCCGTCCTCGGCGGCGGCCCGGGTATCGGCCACCACCACCGCCACCGGCTCGCCCACGAACCGCACCCGTTGCTCGGCCAGCAGGGGCTGGGCGAACAGCGAGTGGATGGCGGCGGCGAACCGGCCGGCGGGGAACACGTCGAGGTCGGCGGCGCTGAACGCGGCTACCACGCCCGGCACGTCGGTGGCAGCAGCGGTGTCGACGCCCAGAAGGCGGGCGTGGGCGTAGGGCGAGCGCACGAAGCCGACGTGGGCCGTGCCGGCCAGCCGGTCGTCGTCGACCTCGGCGATGAACCGGGCCTCCCCCCGCAGCAGGGGCGGATCGTCCTTGCGCACGAGGGCCTGTCCGATGGCGGGCGTGGGTGATGCCATGGGGGCACCGTATCGCCCGTGGTCGGGCCCCTCGGCCCTGGGCCCTCGGCCCTCCGGCCGGCGGCGGCGCACCCCGCGCTCGGGGCGGTGCCGGCGCTAGGGGGCGGTGCCGGGATAGATCGTCATCGCCCCGGACGGAACCGGCACCCCCACCGACACCTCGAAGGTGGTGTCGCCCGTCCGTTCGAAGCTCAGCAGGCGGCCGTCGGGCGCCTCGTAGTCGTGGTACTCCACCTCGCCCTCCGGGGGCATGCCGGTGGTCCCCTCGGCCCGGAACCGGGCCCGGCCCCGCTCCTCCAACTCGAACGACGCGCCGTCCCACGCCACGGTGGGGCCGGGTTCGAGCAGCGGCGCCCGCACCGCCTGCCAGCGCACCAGCATCAGCTGCTCGTCCTGCTCAACCGAGAGCCAGACCTGCTCGCCCACCCGGTCGAGCAGGTGCTCGGCCCAGCGGTAGCCGCGCTGGTCGTAGGCCACCGAGCCCCGAACCACCCAGTCGTGGCCCTCGTAGGAGATCACGTCGCCCACCCCGATGCGGCGGGGATCGCCGGCGGGGGAGTCGTCGGCCAGGAACGGGTCGATCCGGGGCGCCGGGCCCGTTGCCGGGCCGCGCCGGGACAGGGCCAGGCCCACCACCACGGCCACGGCCACCACTGCCGCCAGCCCGATGACCGCCAGAACGATCAGGATGCTCACACCGTCACTCTCCCTGCCACCCTCGGTAGGCGTAGTCCAGTATGCGCGGCTCGACCAGGGTGGACGGCGCCACGTCGTAGGCCCCGGCCCGCCGATCGGCGGGGAACACGGTGGCGGCCGACAGCACCGACCGGTCGAGGAACTGCAGGCGGGGCACCATCGCCGCATCGACATCCACCCGAGGGGCGCCGTCGGCGGCGCCAGCCACGAAGCCCCAGTCGCCGAACGACGGTACGTCCACGTGGTAGGGCACGGTGAGCAGGCCCGCTTCCCGCATCGAGGCCTCGATGCACCAGAAGGCCTCCGGGGCGAAGAAGGGCGAGCCGCCCTGGACCACCACCTGTCCCTCCGGTGCCAGGGCGTTGGCCACCAGGGCGTAGAACTCGACCGAGTAGAGCTTGGCCGTGGCCACGTCGTCGGCGTCGGGCATGTCGACCACCACCGCGTCGAACCGCCGGGGCAGCTCGCGCAGCCAGCTGAACGCGTCGCCGGCCACCACCGTGACCCGGGGATCGGCGAAGGCGCTGTCGTTGAGGGCCCGCAACCGGTCGTCGTCCCGGGCCAGGCGCAGGACCTCAGGATCGAGGTCGACCAGCGTCACCTGTTCCACGTCGGGATAGCGCAGCACCTCCCGGAGCGCCAGGCCGTCGCCCCCGCCCAGGACGAGCACGTCGGCCCGGTGCCGGGCCAACGCCGGATGCACCAGCGACTCGTGGTAGCGGTACTCGTCGAGCGAGGCGAACTGCAGGTCGCCGTTGAGGAACAGGCGGAGGTCGGTGCGCCCGTTGAAGCGGACCGCTTCGGTGATCACGATGTCCTGGTAGCGGCTGCGGACATGGGTGGTGATCGGATCGTCGAACAGCGCTTGGCGGGCGCTGACCTCGAAGCGCCCGGCGGTCGCCGAGGCCGACCCCAGCAAGCCGAGCGCCACCACCAGACCCAGGCCCAGCCCCGCGCCCGCCTTGCGGGAGACGGACCGACCGAAGACGACGGCCACGATCACGGCGGCGCAGACCACGTTCAGCGCCCCGGCGGCCAGCGCCCCCTGGATCTGGCCCAGGCGGGGGAGCAGCAGGAAGGGGAAGGCCAGGCCGCCCACCAGCGCCCCCAGGTAGTCGGCGGCGAACAGATCGGAGGTGGCGTCGCCTGCCTCCTGAGGCCGGATGCGCTGCAACAGGCGCATCAGCAGCGGCAGCTCCACGCCGATGAGCAGGCCGAGCAGGGCGCTGGCGGCCACCAGCGGCGCGGTGTAGAGCGCCAGCCAGGCGAAGGCGGCGTACAAGCCGAGCACCGACAACCCGCCGGCCAGGCCGAGGGCCAGCTCCACCAGGGCGAACGCCACCACGGCGTCGCCCCGTATCCGCTTGGCCACCAGAGAGCCGGCCCCCATGGCACACACCATCACGCCGATCACGATCGACGTCTGCTGGATCGACGAGCCGAGCAGGAACGAACCCAGGGAGATCAGCGCCAGCTCGTACACCAGGCCGCAGCCGGCGACGACGAAGACCACCGCCAGCAGCGCGGTCCGGGCCGCCCGCGGCCTCACGTCAGGAGATGGCGGCGGCGATGACGAGCCCGACGCCGAGGTGGGCGGTGGCTGTCACCCACGTGGCCGGCTGGGGTTGGGGATCGGTGACGATGTCGCCCAACCGGCCGGGGGTCAGCAGATCGATGACCACGAACGAGATGGCCATCAGCACGAGCCCGACGACGCCGTAGACGGCGGCGGCGGTGAGGCCGGTGGAGGCGTCGCCTTCGGCCGAGTGCACCGCCATGGCCGCCACGATGGCCATCGCCCCGACGCTGGCCGAGGTGATGAGGGCGGCGTTGCCGTTGCGCTGCTCGACGATGAGGGTGAACAACCGACCGGGCGTCAAGGCGTCGACCACGGCGTAGCCGGCCGCCATCAGCACGAGCCCGATGGCGCCGTAGCCGGCGATCTCGAACGCATCGTTCAGGACGTCTGGCATGGCCTCTCCTTGCCGGGACCAGCTGGTTGCCCGGGGGTCGGTACGTGCATGGTGGGTGCCTTCATTTGCCGTCTCCCGAGCCGCCGCCCCTGAACGACGGGCCCAGGCCCCCGTTGGCCCCCCATCGGCTGCCCACGTAGGGGCCCCAGCGGACACGGCCGCGGGAGTAGTCGTCGACGTACACCACCGAGCCGGTGGCATTCCCGGCACAACCGGCTTCCACGTCGGAGCGCATGGCGGCGACGGGGGCGTCGGCCCCCTGGGAGCAGTCGTACACCCCGACGATGGCGTCGCGGTACTGCATGAAGCTGCCGTTGCTGGTGGCATCGGCGATCGTCTCGTTCGCCCGAACGTAGCCGTTCACGGCCTCCGTGGCCTCGGCCACGGTGCGAGTGGAGTAGTAGGCGGCGCTGTCGCTGGAGCCGGTGCCCACGGTGCGGGTGAAGTCGGTCTCCAACCGGTCGCGGAAATCGGGCGACGTCGAGCAGGCGGCCAGCACGGCGAGCAGGCCGATCGCCAGCACCCACCGGGTCGGGCTCCGACAGAGAAGAGGTTCCAGATCCGCAATGGCGGGAGATCCTACCGGGGGCCGCCCGGTTCGAATCGTCGGGGCACTTTCCGCCGTCGGCCGCCGCCGGGTGTCGATCGACGGTGGAACGCAGGCCTACAGTTACCTCTTCGTCCCTGAAAGGCCGCGTTCCATGACGATCGACGACAGCATCGCCCCGCCGCCGCCGCCGCCGGCGGCCGGTACCGGCACCACCAAGCACGGGGACTGGGTGCCGGGCCAGGGCCATCCCCGCCAGGGCCTGATCCTGGCGATCATGTGCCTCTGCCTGGTGCTGGTGGTGGCGGCGGTGTCGTCGTTGAACGTGGCCATCCCCACGATCGTGCGGGAGCTCGACCCCAGCAGCACCGAGCAGCTGTGGATCATCGACGCCTACGCCCTGGTGTTCGCCGGCCTGCTGCTCCTGTGCGGCGCCCTGGGCGACCGCTTCGGCCGCCGCTACGCCCTCATGATCGGGCTCGTGATCTTCGCCGCCGCCGCCATGGTGGCCGCCTACGCCAACGACCCGGTGCAGCTGATCGCCTTCCGGGCCGTGATGGGCATCGGGGCGGCCCTGATCATGCCGGCCACCCTGTCCACCCTCACCGTGGTCTACGCCCCCCAGGACCGGGCCAAGGCCATCGCCACCTGGGCCGGGTTCGCCGGGGCCGGCGGGGCCATCGGCCCACTGGCCAGCGGCCTGCTGTTGGAGCGGTTCTGGTGGGGTTCGATCTTCTTCGTTGTGGTGCCGATCGCCGCCCTGGCCCTGATCGGGATCATCGCCGTGGTGCCCAACTCGGCCGACCAGGCCCGCCACCGGCTCGACTTCGGCGGTGCCGCCCTCAGCGTGGTGGCCCTCGTGAGCATCGTGTTCGCCATCATCGAGGCCCCCGAGCAGGGCTGGACGGCGCCGATCACGCTGGGGGCGTTCGCCCTGGGGGTGATCACGGCCGTGGTCTACGTGCTGTGGGAGCAGCGGGTGAAGCACCCCCTGCTCGATCCCCGCTTCTTCCTCATCCCCCGCTTCGGCTTGGGGGCGCTCACCGTCACCGCCTCGTTCCTGGCCATGTTCGGCATGTTCTTCCTGTTCACCCTGTATCTCCAGTTCGTGTTGAACTACAGCCCGCTCGGGGCCAGCGTCCGGCTGCTGCCGTTCTCGGCCATCATGGTGGTGGTCGCTCCCCGGAGCCCGAAGTTCACCGCCCGCTTTGGGGCGGCCAACGTCGTGTCGATCGGTTTCCTGATCCAGGCCATCGGGTTCGTGCTGGCCAGCACCCTCGACGTCGGGTCCAGCTACTGGATGGTGCTGGCGTCGGTGGCGCCCATGGCGTTCGGGATGGCGCTGATCATGCCGCCCACCACCAACGCCATCGTCACCTCGCTCCCGCAGGACAAGGCCGGGGTGGCCTCGGCCGTCAACGACACCACCCGCGAGGTGGGCGGGGCCGTCGGCATCGCCCTGCTCGGCACGATCGCCACCATCGGCTACCACAATCAGGTCGATCAGCTCGGGGCCGGCCTGCCGCCCCAGCTGCAGGAGATGGCGCGCGACTCCATCGGGGGTGCGGTGCTTGCTGCCAGCCAGCTCCCCGACCAGGCGGCGGCCAGCCAGCTTCTGGCCGAAGCCCGGGCCGCCTTCGTCGACGCCATCGGGCCGGCGTTCCTGCTGGCCGCCGCCGTGGGCCTGGTGCTGGCGGCCGTGATCGCCAAGTTCTACCCCCGCGGTGCCACCCCGGCCCCGGTCGGTCATCAGCACGACACTGATCGGGCCGACGCGGCCGCTGCCGCTCGGGCCGACGCCGCCCAGGCCGAGGCGGACTGACGCCGGCCCGAGCCGGAGCTTCGGCCGTCATCGGTGACGGGCCGGACCACGGGCCGGGCGGATCAGCAGCCGTCGGTGACCTGGGGGACGGGCCACGGCCCGAGCAGCACGCCCTGGATGGCCCAGCTCAGCACGTGGGTCACCGGGAACACGTCGCCCACCGCCAGCTGCCGTATGCGGCCGTTGGCGGGGTCCCATTCCATCACGTTCGCCGTCCCGGCGCCGTTGGTGGTGGCGTCGAACGAGGTGACCCGCCGGGTGCCGGGCGTGTCGCCGCAGGCCAGGGTGGCCCGGGCCGTCCAGGCCTGGTCGTAGCCCGGCACCGGTGACGTGATGCTGGTGGGCGGCACGGTGTAGTGGCTCGGGGTGGTGGGAGCGGGGACGGGGGTACCGCACGGATCGGTCTCGTCGTCCACGGCCCAGGGCCCGAGGTGGATGCCGGTGACGGCCCAGGACAGTCGGGAGCCGGCGGGGAACTGGTCGCCCGGACGGAGCGGGTGGAGGCGCCCGGCCGGCTCGGACCAGTACAGGACCGGCGCTCCGGTGGCGGTGGTGTCGGCCTCGAACCCGGTGACCTCGCGGGTCTCGGCCGTGTCGCCGCAGGCCAGTGTGACGCGGGCGGTGCCCAGCGGGCCGTAGGCCGCCGGGTCGACGATGGTGCCCCGCACCGACGGATCCGGGACCGGCAGCGGCGTCCCGGTGGTGATCGATCGGATCTCGGCCACGGTGGGCGGGGGCGAAGCCTGGGCGCCATCCTGCGACGCCGTGCCGAGGTCGTCGTGGCTGGTGCCGCCCGTGTCGTCGGGGAGGAGGGCGGTGGTGGCGCCACCGGGGCCGTCGGCGGCCGGGTCTGTCACGACCTGGATGCGGGAGTCCGGCCCGTCGAGCCGGGTGGCCAGCCCGACACCGGCCACGGCCAGCAACCCCACCATGGCCAACCACACACCCCGGCGGCGGGGCGGCTGCGGCGTCGCCGCGGCGACGAGCGGTGCGTCATCATCGTGCATGGTGGTACCTCCCCGACGGGCCGAGGCCGGAGCGCCGCCGCCGTCAACGGTTGGACGTCCGCCGCCACCACCTGGTTCCACGCAGCCGCTGTGCCCTGTCCCAGCTCACGGGAGCCGCAGGGCTCGCCGTCACTGCATCATGTCGTTGACCCGGGTGACGGCGTCGATCAGCTCCTCCACCATCTCCAGCACCACCCGGTCGGCGTGCTTGGATTCGTTCATCGAGCCCACGATCTGGCCCACGAAGTAGTTCGCCAGCTTGACCGCCCCCTCGTTGGCCGGGTTCATGGCCGCCCGGTCGATCCGGCGTGACGCCTCGGTGATCAGCATGGGCTGCAGCGGCATGCCCAGCGTGCCCGGCGAGTCGGGTCCCTCCCATTCGTCGGTCCAGGCCGAGCGGAGCTGGCGGGCCGGCTTGCCGGTGCGGGACCGCGACCGCAGGGTGTCGGACGACGTGGCGGCCAGGAACTTCTCCTTCACCGCCGGGTGGGTCTCGGCCTCCTGGGTGGTGAGCCACACCGACCCGCACCACACACCGTCGGCCCCCAGGGCCAGGGCGGCGGCCATCTGGCGCCCCCCGCCGATGCCGCCGGCGGCCAGCACCGGCACCGGGGCCACGGCGTCGACGATCTCCGGGACCAGCACCATGGTCCCGATCTCGCCGGTGTGCCCGCCGGCTTCGTGGCCCTGGGCGATGATCACGTCGACCCCGGCGGCCACATGGCGCACGGCGTGCGACTTCTTGCCGGCCAGCGCCCCCACCTTCACCCCCTGGGCGTGGGCCCGCTCGATCATGTCGGGCGGGGGCGGCCCCAGGGCGTTGACGATCAGGGAGATCGGGTGGGAGAAGGCCACGTCCATCAGCGGCACCGCCTGGGCGTAGCTCATGGGGGCGGCCGCCTCCCCGCCCCGACCGGCGGGGCGGGCATCGGCCGGGATCGGCGGCACGCCGTACCGGTCGAGCAGGTCGTCCACGAAGGCCCGGTGGCCGGCCGGGATCATGTCCTTCAGCGTGCGGACGGCCAGCTCGCCCTGGTCCTTGCCCTCGTACTTGGCCGGCACGATGATGTCGACCCCGAACGGCCGATCGCCGACCTGCTCGGCGATCCAGCGAAGGTCGATGTCGAGCTCCTCGGGGGAATGGCCGGCGGCGCCCAGCACCCCGTAGCCGCCGGCCCGGGTGACGGCGGCCACCACGTCGCGGCAGTGGGTGAAGGCCAGGATCGGGAACTCGATCCCGAACAGCTCACAGATCTTGGTGCGCATGAGCGCACGTTAGCTCGTGCTGGGGGTGGAGAACCGGGCCCGGCACAGGGGGAGCAGGGCCTCGCCGATCAGGGTCGTGTTGGCCTCGGTGTACTCCGGCGGGCAACCGTGGGAGAACATGACGGCGCTGGCCCCGGCCTCCACGTACTGGGCCAGGCGCTCGGCGCAGTCTTCCGGGTTGCCGGCGATCGTGTACTTCTCCACCAGCTTGGAGAAGTCCTGGTTGTACTGCCGGCTGAGCTGGGTGTTGGCCAGCTCCAGGGCGGTGTCGCGGTCTTCGTGGACGCAGGTGAAGATGAACAGCCCGGGCCGCACGGTATTGGCCGGGCGCCCGGCCTCGGCCGTGAACTCCTCGATCTTGGTGATCGAGTCGGCCAGCATCTCCGGGGTGTACATGTAGGGCAGCCAACCCTCGGCGTAGCGGGCCACCCGCTTCATCGCCGCCTCCTTGCGCCCGGCAACCCAGAACGGGATGCGGGGCTTCTGGACGCCGCGGGGTGAGATGGTGAAGTTGTCGAGCTGGGTGAAGCGCCCGTCGAAGGTGACGTCGGGGCCCGACAACAGCTTGTCCAGCACCTCCAGCGCCTCGTTGGTGCGGGCCCCCCGCTCCTTCACCGGCACCCCTACGGCCTCGAACTCCTTGGGGAACTCGCCCCCCACGCCCACCCCGAGGTGGAAGCGCCCGTCGGACACGACGTCGAGCACCGACGCCTGCTTGGCCAGCAGAGCCACGGGATAGAGGGGCACGAGCACGATGCCGCTCATCAGCTTGATCCGCTCCGTGGCCCCGGCTGCGGCCGCCAGCGACACCATGTTGTTGGCCGTGCCGGTGTGGAACATGATGTGCTCGCCGGTGAGCAGGAAATCGAAGCCCAGCTCCTCGGCCCGGCGGGCCTCCCCCTTGGCGTTGCGGAGCAGCCGCATCGAGATGCCGTACTCCACGGGGTGGGCGGCGGCTGGGGTGGAGGAGGCGTCGGACATCGTGGACCTACCCGGGTGGTCGGTGGGGTGCGTTCGTCCGGAAGCTTGGCACACCCCTACCGCCAGCGCCCAGGTGTGCGCCGGCGCCGGATGCGAGGGCCCCCGAAGGGGGCCCGGCCCCTCAGTTGTGGGACGGTTCCGGCGGCGGGGTGGCCGGCGGCCGGGCCCCGTCCACGGTGAGGGTGGCGGCCAACTCGTCCAGCCCCTCGAGCGGGTCGGCGAACACGTGGGCCAGATCGGGGTCGTTCCACCGGGTGTAGATGTCGCGGCGGAGGCCCCGGGGCTCGGGGGGACGGGGTGGGTCGGCCGGGCGGTCGTTCATGGCCCGGGCCTCGTCCTGCACGAAGTACACCTCGGCCACCCGGTCGATCATCTCGACGTCGAGCACCGTCTCCCAGCCCTCGTAGCGGCAGACCGCCAGCGTGAGCTGGCAGAAGTCGACGGCCAGGTAGGGCCGCAGCTCACCCAGGTGGGTCATCGCCACCCTCACCAGGTGGTCGGCCGCCCCGGCCCCCAGCTCGATGTCGTAGCGGTAGGCGGCGTCGGCCAGGACCCAGCGGAACCCCTCGTCGTTGATCGGGCCCACGAAGACCTTGTTGCGCAGCCGGCGCAGGAAGGCGTCGTCGCCCAACGAGGTGGGCTCCAGGTTGGTGGAGATCACGAGCTTGAGCTCGAAGGGCACCGTGAACTTCGTCCCGGTGTTGGCCTTCAGGTAGTCGACCCCGCGGCCGAGCGGCACGATCCAGCGGTTGAGGATCTCTTCCGGCCGGAACCCCTGACGGCCGAAGTCGTCGATGACCAGGATCCCGTTGTTGGCCAGCATGCCGATGGGGGCCACGCTCACCCCCGACGCCCGGTCGTAGCGCAGGTCGAGCATGGTCATGTCCATCTCGCCCCCCACCAGGATGAGGGGCCGGTGGCAGAGGACCCACCGGGGATCGAGCGTGGCCGGCTGGCTGTCCACCGCCTCGTGCATGGCCGGGTCGTAGACGGCGATGATCTGGCTGTCGACCTCGACGTAGCGGGGGATCAGCACCGGGTCGTCGAACATCCGGTTCATCCGCTCAGCCAGGCTGGTCTTGCCCGTACCGGCCGGGCCGTAGAGGAAGATGGCGCCCCCGCTGACGAAGGCCGGGCCCAGCTGATCGAGGAGCGCCTGGTCCACGTACAGGTCCTCGAAGGCATTGTGGACCCGGAGACGGTCGACGGCCTGATCGGCCCGCTGGGCCACCACCACCTCCTGATACCGGGCCAGAGGCACCGGGATCGGGCCCACGTGGCGGCCGGTGGTCATCCGCTGATGGGTGGAACGGGTGCCCCGTTCGGTCAGCTGGATGCGATAGTCCCGTCCATTGGCCCCCAGGAACTCCACCAGTGCCTTGTCCCGCAGGGAGAGGGCCAGCTCGTCGGCCACGGCGTGGGTGATGCACAGGGCCCGGGCGGCCTCGCTCACGGTGGTCACGCGGTCGGCCAGCACCCGCCGCATGAACAGGTCCTCGGCCAGGCCGAGGGGAACCCCGAGGTCCTCGAGTCGGCTGGGGGCACGCACGCTGTCGACGGGGCTGATGGCCATGGCTACCTATCGGGCCGCTCTCCGGCCCCCTTTACCGCCGGTCCGGGCTGCCGCGGGGCCCGATTCCACCTGCTCCAACCGGGCCCCCGGGTGGTGGCCGCTGCCGTCAGCCTCCGACCCGGGCCCGATTGAGCTGTTCGGCCAGGCGCTGCTCGTCGGCCGGGTCTATCGGGCCGGGCCGGGCATGGAGCAGGGCCAGGCGGGCCAGGCTGGCGTGGACGGCGTCGAAATGATGGCGGTGGGCCCGGGGCAGGCGCCGCCGGGACCGCAGCATCGCCCGCCACTGGGCGTACAGCTGGGCCTCGTGATGGGGGATGCCGTAGCGGGCGGCCAGCATGGGCACCGACTGCTCGAACTGGCGGCGCTGGTTGCGCCGGATGGTGAGCACGGTGGCGGCGGCGGCGAAGAACAGGAGCACGAAGCATCCGAAGGCGATCAGCACGTTGGTGGCGCTGTCGGACCCCTCGGTGGCCGTCAGCGAGCCGTTCCAGGCGGCATGGGAGGCCACGGCCAACGGGTAGCCCCAGGCCACGTAGGCCGCCACCGGCTTGCGTCGGGCCACCGCCAGACCGATGGCCAGGCCCGTCCACGAGGTGAACAGGGGATGGGCGAACGGCGTGACCAGGGCCCGCAGGATGAACACCGGGAGCAGCATCCCGCCGGTGGCGGCGTTGGCGAAGTACGTGAAGTCCTCCACCACGGCGAAGCCCAGGGCCACCCAGCCGGCGTAGACGATCCCGTCCATCACCCCGTCGATCTCGCGGCGCCGCAGGGCCCACACGATGCCCAACGCCTTCATGCCCTCCTCGATCAGGGGGGCCGACACCACCGCCGCCACCGTCTCGCTGCTGGCGGCGGCCACGATGGAGTTGACGATGGCGGCCACCAGCCCCGCCACCGTGCCGCCCCACAGGACGGCGTGGAGGCGGCTGGCCCTGGGTTCCGGCTCCACCCGGTCGAGCCAGGCCAGCGTGGGCAGGACGATGACCAGGGGCACCAGGCCGGCGAGGATGGCGAGGGGCTGGGTGACGGCGAGGAAGGCCACGAAGGGGATGGTGATGATCGAACCGAGCACCACCGGCACGCTCAGCCACGCCGGCAGGCGCGGCTTGCGCTCGGGGGTGGCCTGGGCCACATGGGCCGTCCAGGTACGCCCGTCCCACCATCGCCAGGCGGCCACCCGCCACGGGTCCGGGTACCAGCCAGGTTGGGCCGCCACCGCGGGTTGGAGGGGATAGCCGCTCACGCCGAGCCCACGGTCACCACGGCGTCATTGTGGCCAACCGGCCCGGCGGTAGACAACCTGCTATCGGCGGGACGGCGCCCGCCCCCGGGGCCGGGATCACTCCGTGGCCGGCCCTGGGCCGCTCAGCTCAGGATGCTCTGGCTGGCGCCCGGCGCCACCAGCAGCTCGGTCACCGCCACCCAGACGAGCAGGGCCAGGACCACCAGCGACAGCACGACCATGGTCTCCCGCCGATGGCGGCCGAGGGGTGAGACCAGCACGTCGCCCAGCCGGGAGACCGCGCTCTGGGTCGGCATCGGTGTGCGGAGGGGGGCGGCCGGGGGCTCGTCCCAGCCGTGGGCGTCGATCGCCGCCAGCGTCGCCTGCGGCGCAGGCTGGACCGCCTCGTCTTGTGTCCGGTCCGACGGTCCGTCCTGGGCGGCGGCCCCGGTGCCCAGGCGCTCAGCCTCGGCTCCGTCGCCCGGATTGCTCCTGTCATCGAGATGGGTGGTCACCGTTCCCGCCTTCCCGCGCGCCGAGCGGTTCATCAGGGCTGACCGTACCGGTCGACCCCGGCTCCGACCAGGGCCGGACGGCCCATTTCCGCAGGTCGGAGCACCAACACGGACAGGGTGATGTCCCGTCCGGTGAGCACGAAATAGAGACTCCAGGCCACGATCCCGAGGAACTTGCAGGAGTCCTCGGCCACCAGGGCCACCGATCCGCCCGGCACCACCTGGTCCACCGTCACCGACATCGACAGGGCGGCCACCGCCGCCGCCGCCAGCGGCCAGCGGGTGCGGCCCAGCTCACCGGCGTTGGCCCAGGCCCACCAGCAGCCGAGCACGAGATAGCAGGCGTAGAACACGGCCTTGGGTGCCCCGAGGGCGTCGGTGACCACCACATGGAGCTGGAACAGGTCGTCGAGCAGCAACAGGGCGGAGTACAGGGCCCCGCCCCCCAGGAGCGCCCGGGCACCGGGACGCCCGGCCCGGCCGGCGAGCCAGCCCCCGGTGGCGGCCACCACCGTGGCCACCGTCCAGCCCAGGATGCCGAGGTTCGAGACGAGGCCTGTGTACCAGGCGATGTCGCCGTAGAAGGTCGGGTCGAGCACCAGCTGCTCGTAGGGGATCACGTCCTGGGCGGCCAGGGCGCCGAGAAAGACCGAGGCGACGGCCCACACGGCGGCCAGAGGGAGGAGGGGCCGGAGGCTGGTGGAGAGCAGGCGCCGGGCCCGGCGTTCGGTCATCACCTCCCTGTCGGCAACGGAGGTTCAGGCCTGAAGCCGGCGGGGGTCAGGCTGGCCTGCTCGAACAGGCGGCCCTCAGGCGGGCGACGCCTGGCTCAGCCGGAGACCATGGGCCAGATCACGAGGGCGACGACGCCGATGACGACGCCGAAGAAGGCCAGCTTGACCAGCTTGCGGAGCAGACCCATGAAGACGAGGAGAAGGCCCAGCACCACCAGGAGCACCGGCCAGTTCTCGGAGAACCATTCCATGGCGCCACAGCGTAGGGGGTCGCCGGCCCCGAGCGGGGCCGCTCAGCGGCCGGCGTACACCACCCGGTCGCCGAGCTGGACCGCAGTGACCGTGCAGGCCCGCATTTCCCGGCCGTCGAGGAGGGCCGGCAGCGATGCGGCGACCCGGCCCTGGGCGTCGGCCACTCCCGCCGACACGAGCTGGGCGTGGCGCGCCCCGGCCTCGTCGACCAGCTCCACCGCCACCGTCACCTGATCGCCGGGGCCGGCGCCCGACGCCGCCACCTCGAACCCCCCGTCGGGGCCCGGCCGGCAGACGGCGCCGGGGCCCGTGCTCAGGCTCACATCGGCGGCGGAGGCCGGCGGGCCGCCGCCGGCCGCGCCCGGCGTCGCCCCGATGGGGGCCCCGGCGGCTGAGTCGTCACCGCCCGGGCGGAAGAACAGCAGGGCAGCCACCGCCAACACGGAGGCGGCGAACATGAGCGCCGCGGCCACGATGGCTATCACCATGCTCAACACCCGTGCCACAGGACTGCCCGCCCGATCCTCCACCGCTGACCGGTGTCGATGGATGTAACGTCGGCACCATAGCCAGCCCATCGTCCCATCTCGAACCCTCGCCGCATGGTTGACGAGCAGATGAGGCGCGGGGCGGGTCGGGTGCTGTTGGCCGTGGCCGGCGACGACGACGACTGGACCGTCGTGCGGGACCTCGTGTCCTCCCACGGGTGGCGGATCGACCCGGTGGAGTTGTCGGTGGCCGACGACGAGCTCGACCTGGGCGCGCTGCTCCCGCCGCTCGACGGGGTCGATGCCGCCATCGTGGTGCTGTCCCGGGTCCGGGGCCGGTCCGACGTGGGCAGCCCGGGCCGGCTGGGCCATCTCGGGGTGCTGGTGGGCCTGTTGCAGGGCCGGCTGGGGCCGTCGCGCACGCTGGTGTTGGCCGAGGCCGACGTGGCCGACCAGGTGGTCGGGGCCGGCATCACGGCCTCGGTCTACCGCCGGGGGGCGGTCGATGCCCACCAGCTCCGGGTGGAGGCCCTGCTGACCGACGCCGCCCGTCACGACAGCGGGCCCCTGCCGTTCGCCAACTCCCGTCTCGGCCGGGCCCTCACCTCGCTCGCCCCCGAGCTGTGGCTGGTGCTCGGGCCGTTGCTCGTGCTCGGCTCGGTGCTGGCCGTCCTGGGCCTCGGCCTCCTCAACTGGCGGGCCTCGGCCGAGCCGGAGGCGCCGCCCGCCCTGGCCCCCGCCGGCCCCGGGGCCGACGCCTCCTCGTCGGCCCCCGGCGTGCCCGGCACGGTGGCCCCGGACGCCACCGTGCCCGCCGGGATGGCGATCGACCTCCTGCCCGTCACCTGCGTGGTCGACATCCCCGACGGGGCCAGCCTCCCGGTGGTCGTGCCCTGCGAGAGCCGGGGGCAGCTGCGGGTGGAGGGCTACCTCGGGCCCTGGCGGGACGAGATCGCCTCGGTCGGCCTCGGGTCGGGGGTGGTGGGCACGGCCCGGTTGGAGGCGGCGAGCGAGGCGGCGGGGGCGGTGCAGCTCGCCCCCGGGCGGGAGCAGGCGCTGACCTCGGACCGGGGCGGGCGCCCCCGGGTGGACCGGATCGAGCTGATCTTCGGGGCCGACGGTCAACAGGTGGTGCTGCGGCAGGCCCCGGGTCGGGGCGGGCAGGCCGCCACCCTCACCTTCAGCCTGGGTTGAGCTCCGCTCGCAGGCAGCCTCAGCAGAGCTCGCCCTCTGACCAGCCCGTACGTCGGTCCGGTGTGGCGTCGTTCACCCTTGCTTTCTGTTTGGACAAGCAGTTGCATGGATACCCAGGCGGAGCTGTTTTCTGAGCTGGGAGAGGGACGATGGCGGCCAGGCGCAGGGCGTGGCGGGGAGGCGCAACCTCCGGGGGATCGGATAGTCGGGCGAAGGCCTTCGTGCTCGGTCTGCTCGACCTGGCCGGCGTGACGCTGGACGGTCCGGCGCCGAGCGACATCCACGTGCACGACGAGCGGTTCTACGACCGGGTGATCCGAGACCGCGAGCTCGGCATGGGCGAGAGCTATCAGGAGGGCTGGTGGGACGCCGAACGGGTCGACGAGATGCTGGCCAAGCTCATGGCCGCTGATCTGCGGGCGGCGGTGAAGCCGGGCCGGGAGCTGCTGGCGATCGCCCTGCGGGCCAAGCTGATCAACCACCAGACGGTGCGGCGGGCGGCCCGCAACGCCTCGGCCCACTACGACATCGGCAACGACCTCTACGAGCGGATGCTCGACAAGCGGATGATCTACAGCTGCGGCTACTGGCGTGAGGTCGAGGACCTCGATACCGCCCAGGAGGCCAAGCTCGAGCTGATCTGCGCCAAGCTGGGTCTCGAGCCGGGCATGCGACTGCTCGACATCGGGTGCGGCTGGGGCGGCCTGGCCCAGTACGCCGCCGAGCGCCACGGGGTCAAGGTGACCGGCATCTCGCCCGCCGCCGAGCAGGTGAAGGTGGCCACCCGCCGCTGTGCCGGCCTCGAGGTCGAGATCCGCCAGTGCGACTTCCGGGAGGTCACCGGCCGGTTCGACCGGATCGTGTCGGTGGGGATGCTGGAGCACGTCGGGCCGAAGAACTTCGAGGCCTTCTTCGACGTGAACGCCCGCCTGCTGGTGGACGACGGGATCGCCCTGCACCACCTGATCGGGTCGAACACCCCCCGCCGGAACACCGATCCCTGGTTCGACCGCTACATCTTCCCAGGAGGGGTGGTGCCGTCGCTCGACCAACTGGCCCGCGCCACCAAGGGCCGCTGGGCCGTCGAGGACGTACACAACTTCGGTCCCGACTACGACCGCACGCTGATGGCGTGGCACGCCAACATCGAGGCGGCGTGGGACGAGGTGCCGGCCTACGACGAGCGCTTCCGTCGCACGTGGCGCTATTACCTGCTCGCCTCGGCCGCCGCCTTCCGGGTACGCGAGCTGCAGCTCTGGCAGATCGTCTTCACCCGCTCCCGTCGCTACAGCCCGGTCTACCAGACTGTCCGCTAGGGGGCTCCGCGCCCCGCCGGGCGCCTACGGCGCGGGTGCTGGGTCACGGCATCGCCAGGATCGTCACCTGGCCGGTGTCGCCGTTGACCTCGACGGTGGCGCCGTCGGGGATACGCCGGGTGGCGTCGGTGGCCGACACGACGCAGGGGATGCCCAGCTCCCGGCTGACGATGATGGCGTGGCTGAGGGGCGCGCCCACGTCCACCACCACCCCGGCGGCCGGCACGAACAGGGGAGTCCACGACGGGTCGGTGATCGGTGCCACCAGGATGTCGCCCGGGTTGAGGGCGCCGGGGCGGTGGCTGCTGGTGACCACCCGGGCCACACCCCGCACCACGCCGGGGCAGCCGGGCACGCCCTGGACGACCTCGCCCTCGGTGACGGGCACCACGGTCACGGCATCCCGCCGGGGATAGGCCGACATCGGCCCGGTACGGCCCACGAACAGGAACGGCTCCTGCAGGCCCGACACCTCCCGCATGAGGGCCTCCCGCTCCACCAGCGTGCCGTGGTAGCCGGTGGGGTCGTCGATGAAAGCGAACATCTCTTCCTTGGTCAGCAGGCCGAACGAGACGACCTCGGGGAAGGTCCCGGCCGCCACACAACGCCGGCCCCACTCCTGGAGCGCCATGCGGGCCTCGTGGATGAGCTTGATGCAGTTCGTCTTGGTGCGCTCCCGGCCGGGGAGGAACACGGTGGCGGAGTGGAGGGCGGCCAGGAACTGCCCCTGGGTCTCGGGGTCGGCGGCCAGCATGGCGCCGATCTCGGCCCCCAGCGCCTCCCGCTCGGCGGCCCGGGCCGCGTTGTTGCCCGACGGGTCGGCCGAGGCGCCGGTCAGGCGCATGCGGTCGATGGCGGCCAGCGCCAGGTCGGGCTCGGTCTCCCAGGTGGGCGAGCGCGACTCCCATTCGTTGGGGCCGCGGCAGCCGTAGGCGTAGAGGAAGTCGTCGAAGGCGGCCACGAAGGCAACGGCGTCCGGCTCGGTGCTGGCCCGGAGCCTCGAGTCGAGGCCGGCCACGCCCGCCTCGAACAGGGCGGTGAGAGCGGCCGAGCCGGCGGCCCGGCGCCCGAGGGCCCACATCGACATCGACGGTGCGGCCGATTCCACGTCGCCCACGCCGGCGATCAGCTTCAGGGCGGCGGTGGGCTGGCCCACGGCGGCGGCCACCTTGGTGATGATCCCCACCGGAAGGGTGGCCAGGAAACTGATGTAGATGTGCTGGCCGAACAGGTGCCGGAAGTTGGCGTCGAGGATGCCCCAGGAGTAGTCGATCAGCTCCCGGTCGGACAGGGTGCCCAGATCGGGCCGGTTGGCCCGCAGCTCGTTGACCATCCGCTCGTCGGCCGCCACCTCGGGCAGGTCGGGGGTGGTGAGGACCCAGCCGAAGGTGGCCCCGATCTTCTCGGTCAGCTCCGGCCGGTCGTCGTCGGGTCCGGGCACGAACTCGGGCACGCCGGGGGCGTCGCCGAAGAACGAGTCGTCGATGTCGGAGTACGTCATGCCCGGGGCCCGGTGGCCGAGGAGGCGGAGGGCCGAGGCGTTGAGGTAGCCGTAGCCGCCGGTGACCCCGAGGAACACGGCCCGGTCGTCGGGCAGCTCGTCGGGCGTCATCACCCCGATGCGGTAGTAGGCGTCACGAAAACCCTGCTCGGCTCCGCCCACCCCGTCGTCGGGGTTCTCGAACCAGTTGAACGACAGCGGCGCCACCGGGTCGGGGAACACCTCGCCGATGTTGGCCCGGGTGTAGAAGGAGAACCGCTCGTGAGGTGTCGTCTCGACCAGCCACTTGTCGACCATGGGGTTGTGCTCCCGCGTTGGAGGAATGACCCGCATCGTATGGGCTGATGTGTCATCTGTCACTAGGTGTCGGGGTCCGTCCCGGCGCCGGTGAGTGGCTCGGGGACCAGGGGAAACGGTTGGCGGCGGGCCCAGCCCGGGCCGAAGGTGGCGGCGGCGGCGTCGGACAGGACCCGGGCCAGGTGGGCGGGGGTGGCGGGGCGGCGGGCCGGGTCGGGGTCGGTTGCCGCATCGGCCGCCGCCGCCAGCGCCGGGGCCACCCCCGGGACGAGCTGGGCCAGGGTCCGGGGCCGCTCCCGGGCCCGTTGCCGGGCCAGCGCCCCCAGGCTGGTCACGGTGGGGAACGGGAGCTGGCCGGCCAGCAGCTGGAACAGGAGCAGGCCGACGGCGTGGACGTCGGTGTAGGGCCCGAGGGGTGCCCCCTCCAGCTGCTCGGGGGCGAGCCACCGCCAGGAGGCGGGATCGGTGGGGGCCCGGCTGGTGCGTACGTCGCTGGACAGGGCGGCGGCCAGGCCGACGTCGGCCACCACCAGGCGCCCGGCCCCGTCGAGCAGCACGTTGCCCGGCTGCAGGTCGCCGTGGAGCACGCCCACGGCATGGGCCGCCCCCAGGCCGGCCAGCGCCGACAGGGCGACGGCCACCGCCGCCGGCGGGGTGATGGGGCCGCCCTCGGCCTCCATGGCGGCCAGGCTGGGCCCGACGCGGGGCACCACCAGGGCCACCAGGGTGTCGGAGACGGCCACGTCCAGAACCGGCAGCAGGTTGGGGTGGTGGATCCCGGCCAGCAGCTCGACCGTGGCCAGCAGACGGGTCCGGACCCCCTGGCCGGAGGCCGAGCGCGGTGTCGACGCCCCGCACCACCACCGGCCGCCCGTCGCCGGTGGTGGCCCCGTGCACCGGCCCCCACGGGTCGCGCCGGATCAGCGGCCCCACAGCCAGGTGGGGGAGCAGGGCGGCCAACTCCCCCCCGTCCTCGGGCCCGCCGTCGGGAACGCGGCCCCCACCGCCGGCCGCCGGCAGGGCGCCGGTGCGGGCTGTCGCTGGCCGGGCGGCCGGTTCCCGGACGTTGGCCGCCGCCGCCCACAGGGCGGTCTTGACCTGGAACGGCCGGAGACCGGGGTGCTCGGACTTGATCAGAGCGGCGAAGGCGGCCACGTGGGGGGCGGCGAAGGAATTGCCGGTGGTCACGATCGTGCCCCCGCCCCGCCACGCCACCTCCACGTTCATCCCCCGGGCCAGGAACTCGGTGGGCGGGTCGGGGTTCACATGGAACCGCCAGGGGTCGGTGGCATGGTTGGCGGCCACGCTGGTGACCGACGAGAAGAGCGACGGGAACGACTCCTGGTGCACGTTGTTGGCCGCCGTCACCAGGAAGCTGTTGGCGAAGTAGGCCTGGTCGCACAGGTCGTGGAAGGCGAGGGCCCACTCGGGCCGGGTCGCTCCCAGGGAGAGGTTGATCACGTCGAACCGATGCTCCACGGCCCAGGCCAGCCCGGCCAGGAAGGCGGCGGCGAGGCCCCGCAGCGACCGGTCGAGCACCCGCACGCTGGTGATCGACGCCTCCGGGGCCAGGGCGTGGATGATGCCGGCGCACGCCGTGCCGTGGCCGTAGACGTCGTCGTGGGGGCCGTCGCTCCGGGCCACGATGCCGTCGTCGTCGACGCTGAAAGCCACACCGCCCATCTCGTCCACCGTTCCGCCCAGCAGCGGGTGACCGGCCTCGATGCCGGAGTCGATCACGGCCACCCGCATCCCCCGCCCGGTGGCGGACCCGAAGGGCCACCGGGGCGGGAAGATGGCGGTCCCGGCGGCGGCCGGGTCGTCGAGGGCCAGCACGGCGGAGCGCCGGGACCAGGCCGGGGCCGCGTCGGGAGCCGGGGTCACGGCGGGCCCAGCACCGCCCGGATCAGGACGGCCAGGGCGGCGTAGGCCGCCGGGTCATGCCCGGCCACCCGCTCCAACGCCGTCGTCAGGGAGGCCGGCGACGGGACACGGGGCGGGTCGGCGGGGGCCGGTGCTCGATGGCGGGGATCGAGCTCCTCGGCCAGGGCCGCCGCTGCGATCGGGGCCAGCAGGCCGACCCGGCTGATGTCGTCGAGGGTGAAGGGCCGGGCCCCTTCCTTACCCGCCGCCTCCAGCAGGGCCACGGCGCCGGCGGTGGCGTCGGTCGCCGGGCTCATCGGGGCGAGCAGCACCGGAACCAGCAGCACCGATACCGGCACCCCGTCGGAGCCACCCAGCCCGGCGCTGGCCGGGTCGCCCGGCTGGGGCACCAGGGCCACGGCCTGGCCCGACGACAGGGCGTAGGCCCGTGACCCGGTGATCTCCACCATCGTCCCGTCCGGCGGGCCCACCGGCCCCGAGCCGGCCACCACCGTCAGCCCGTCGACCGTGCCGGCCAGCAGCCACGCCGTGGTGGCGCCGGTGGCGCGGCGGGTCTGGTCGACGACGGTCTGGATCGTGAGGCGGGCAGCGGGATCCCTCATGACGGTATGCGATAGGATGGTAGAGGGCCCGGGACCGGGCCTGGCGGATACCGATTGGTTCCGCTCACATCCGGGCAGATGTTCCCGGGAGGGGCCAACGCGACAGGCCGTCCCGAGAAATCGCCCAAGTGGTTGTTGTTCGCATGCTGCTCACGGAGGGTAGTGGCGATATCGTAGGGCAGCGGTGTGTTAGGGGGGCGACATAACGCAGGCAGTATGGAAGTCTCAAGCCCAGCTCCTAGGAGTAGAACGCACGGTGGACAAGAAACGGCAGCTTCTCGATGCAGCAGAGCGTGTCTACTGCAGCCACGGCAATCTCGGCCTCACCGTCCGTCGCCTGGCTGCTGAGGGTGACACCACGAGCCAGACCATCTACACGTACTTCGGCAGCCGCGATGCGGTGATCGTCGCCATGTACGACCGCTCCATGGCCGGTGCCCAGCGCCTGCTGGACCAGCTGGGGGAGAATCTCCGCTCGGCCGCTGGCGGCGAGGATCCCCGGGCCCGGCTGGTCTCCACCGCCCTGGCCTACCGGGCCTACTGCCTGGAGAACCCCGCCCACTACAAGATGTTGGCCGAGGGCAAGGGCCCGGAGGGCACGGAGCCCGACGAGGCGCTGCGTCTCCAGGCCCAGCTGGTCGACATCATCGAGCAGGCCCAGTTGGCCGCCGGGATCATGCCCCGGGGTATGAACGACTCGGGGGCCCGCCAGGCGCTGGCATCCCTGCACGGCCTGGTCCAGGCCCAGCTCGACGGCTTCGTCGGCGCCGACTCGCTCGACGAGGCGACGCTGTGGGACCGCCTGGCCTGCATCATGGGCCTCGACACCAAGGTCGAGCGGGCGTCCCAAGGGGTCTGATCCCCCTGGATGCGGGCCCTCGGACCGGGGGCCCGGCTCACAACCCGCCGAGCCGCCACGACCGGCCGTCGTGGTGGGCTTCGGCGACCTCGATGGCGGCCCGGGGCGGTGAGCCGTCGCCGTCGGGCCCCGTTTCGTGCCACACCACCACCCGGGCCCGGGAGCCGCGGCCGGGGCCCGGCTCCAGCGCCAACACCAGGTGACCGTCGATCACCGCCGCCCCTGCGCCCCACACCCGGTGGAGCCAGCCCGGCCCCACCGAGAGGGCGACGGCCCGTCCCGGCCCGGTCACCGTGCCCGCCACGGCGGTCGTCCCGTCGGGTGAGACGGTGATCGTCAGCGGCACCAGCGCCGCCGCCCCCCAGGCGGTGAGCCGGCCACCGATGCTGTCCACGAACGAGCGGCGCAGCCGGTGGGCAACGGCCTGGGTCACCAGCTCGGGGGCCAGGACGCACCGCACTCCGCCACCTTCAACGCCACCGCCGTCGATCAGGGCGGACGACACGGCACAGGCCGCCCGATCGAGCCAAGGCCGGGGAAAGCGGTGGAGGAACTGGCCCATGCGTTCGGCCCGGGCCGGCGGCAGGTGCCGGAGGAACTCGTGGAACCCCTCCATCCGCAGCCGTTCCAGCGCCATGCCCAGCCACGACAGGCGGGCGTCGCCCAGGTGGGCCTCGTCCACCCACTCGGCCAGGAAGCCGCCGTCGGCCACCGCGTCGTGCCACAGGCGCAACCGGGCCAGGCACGCCGGCTCGGGGCCGCCCAGGGCCACCAGGGCCCGTTCGGCCGCCAGGTCGGGATGGTCGGCCAGGATCACCTCGCCCCGCCGCCACACCAGGCGATGGCGGTCCGGGCCGCAGGCCACGGCGAGCTCCACCTCGGCCGCGGTGGCGGTCCAGGCCGCGGCCGGTCCCGTCGGTGGGGCTTCCGTCATCGGGGGATGGCGACGGTCCAGGCCCAGGCCGGTGGGTCGGCCGGGCGGGGGAGCGACCGGTCGCCCTCCAGTAGACCGACCACCACCTGGGCCCGGGGCGGTCGGTCCGGCCACGGTGTGTGGCCGTCGGTGAGCACGACCACGGCCTGCACCGGCGGCCGAAGGGTCATGGCCTCGTCGATCGCCACCGTGAGGTCGGTGCCGCCCCCGCCCAGCAGGTGGACCTCCCGCCCCGGCGACACCCGGCTGACCGACCGCACCGCGTCGTCGCAGGCCAGCAGCCGCACCGAGCGGGTCCCGGTGGCCCGCAGCACGGCGTCGACCTCGGCCAGCGCCGTGCCCAGCTGGGCGTCGGTCACCGACGCACTGGTGTCGCAGACCACGGCCACCTCCACCGTCGGCTGGCGCAGCGAGGGCAGGACCACGCCAGCCACGCTGGCGGCCCGGCGCGACGGGCGCCGGTAGCTGTAGTCGACCGCCCCGCCCGCCGAGGCCAGCGACCGCCGGATCACGGCGGCCAGTTCCCGGCGCCAGTCGGCCGGCTGGTGGAGCCGGTCCCGGGCCCAGCTCCGCAGGCCAGGAGGCACCGCCCCCTCGGCCCGGGCCACCTCGTCGGCCACCCGGCGCCGGAGCACCTCCTGCTGGTCGCGGCTCACCCCGGGGCGGGTCCGGTCGTCGGGCGGGGGCTCGTCGAGGGCCGGCTGGCCGTGGGACCCGCTGCCGCAGTCGGCGTCGGACCCGGGGCGCACCGAGCCCGAGCGGTAGTACTCCTCGGCCAGGCGGCCGGTCGGGCTGTCGAGGTCGGCCGGGCCCACCCGGGGCCCCACCCGGCCCAGCTCGGGCGGGAAGTCGTCGTCGATCTCGGCATCGGCCGCCTCCACCCAGTGGTGGAGCTCGGCCGGCTGGCCCAGGCCGGCCCGATCGGCCCGGTCGGCGTGGTCCCGCAGCACATGGGCGCACAGGTGGAGCAGCTCGCCGCCCAGGGCGGCCACGTCGGCGCCGGCGACCACGGCCGGATCGGCGTGGACCCGCCACCAGCGGTCGATCACGACCCGGCCCGAGCCGGGGGCGGGCAGCACCGGCGAGGCGAACACGGCGGCGGCCAGGTAGGGGAACCGGTGGGCGGCCCACAGCCGGGCCGCCGCCAGCTTGGTGGCGTCCAGCGCCACCGGCCCGGCAGGACCGGGGCCCGGCGGGGTGGCCGGGCCGTCGGGACTGGGGTCCGGTGGGGTGGCCGGCACCGTCAGCCGGCTCCCGGCTCGTCGCCGGCGATCCCGGCCTGGATCAGGAGAGGCAGCAGGAGGCCGGCCTCGGGCGGGGCGGCGGCCCCGTCGGGCCGGCACCGCACCAGGATCCGGGCGGCCAGGGCGGCGACGTCGGGGACGGTGCGGGCCGCCACCCCCAGCACCTGCCAGCCGGCGGCCCACCGTTCGGCCGTGGCCCGGGCGGCCACGGCGGCGGCCACCGCGGTGAGGGCGGCGTACACCTGGTCGCCCCGTTCGGGCAGCACGAACGAGGCCGGGTCGGCCAGGAGGGCCTCGGGGTCGGGTAGGTCGAGATCGCTCAGCCACGTCACCAGCTCCAACCCGGCGCCCGGGCCCACGCAGCCGATCACCAGGGCGGCCAGCACCTCGGGGTCGGCCCCGGCCCCCCGGGCGGCGGCCAGCAGGGTGGCGGCCATCTCCCAGGTGCGGGGGCTGGGCCAGGCCCGGCCGGCCAGCGAGCGCTCGATGGGCGGGGCCGACACCAGGCTGGGCCGCAGGAGCAGGAAGGCGGCCACATCGGCCCGGGCCCGGGTCCGGGCCGCCGCCCAGGCCGGACCGGGTCGGGGAGCGTCGGGGCGGGGAAAGCCGGCGGCGAGCCCGGTGGCGATGTCGGTGGCGTCGACCGACCAGTCGAGGTGGCAGAACCGGTTGGCCAGCGGGGCCGACAGGTCCCAGCCGTCGGCCGCCAGCTCGGGCGGGTTGGCGGCGGCCACCACCACCACGTCGGCCGGGAGCACGAGGTCGCCCACCGTCCGCTCCAGCACCACCCGCAACAGGGCCGCCTGCACGGCCGGGGGCGCGGTGGAGATCTCGTCGAGGAACAGCACGCCCCGCCCGGCCTCGGCCAGCTCCCGGGCCCACGACGGCGGGGCGAAGCGGACCCCGTCGCCCGCCACCACCGGCAGGCCGGCGAAGTCCGACGGTTCGCGGATGGACGCGATCACCACCTGGCAGGGCCAGCCCAGAGCGTCGGCCAGGGCCCGGACCACCGAGCTCTTGCCGGTGCCCGGCGCGCCCCACAGCAGGGCCGGCACCCGGGCCCCCAGGGCCACGCCCAGCGCCGCCGTCGCGGTCCGTGAGGTGCTCACCGACCGGACCGGGTCGCCCGATGATTCAGCGTCGTTGCTCGCGCCACCACGCCACGGTACGCCCCAGCGTGGCCAGGCGCTCGACCGCCCACCGGGGCGGGTCGGGCTCGTCGCCGTCCTGCACCCGCCGGGCCAGATCGCCCTCGGCGTCCCACACGTGGCACGTGTTGACGTTGAACGTCATGGCCTCCAGCCGTTGCTCGGTGACCGTCTTGCCCATCTCCACCGGCACCCCTTCCAGAGCCCGCATCGACCAGCGGGACTGGATGGCAACCGGGGCCATGGCCACCAGCAGGTCCACCACCATCCGGTGGACCGACAGGGGATCGGGGTCGCCGTCGATGATCATGCCGGCCGGCTTCTGGTCGTGCACCATGCCCCGGATCCGCATCCGGCCCGGGCCGGCCCGGTACGACCGCACCACGTAGTCCCGCTGGTGGAGCAGGGGCTCCTCGCCGTCGGGCTCGGGGAGCAGGTGGGCGGACGAGGTCGGGCTCTACGTCGTGCTGTGTCGGGTGACCCGACACCGACGAACTACCGGCAGTGCCCACTAGCTTCGGGTCCATGAAGACGCTGAGGGAACTGGCCGTCGACCTGGCCAACGGGGCCGTGACCGCCAGCCAGCTGGTGGGGGAGTGCCTGGAGGCCATCACCGACCCCACCGGTGAGGGCGGCCGGGCCTTCGTGCTGGTGGCGGCCGACCGGGCCCGGGCCGCCGCAGCCGCCGTCGACGCCGCCCGCCGGGCCGGTGTCCTGCTCCCGCCGTGGGCCGGGATCCCGGTGGCGGTCAAGGACCTGTGTGACATCGAGGGCGAGGTGACCACCGCCGGGTCGGTGGTGCTGGCCGACCGGCCCCCGGCCGCCGTGAGCGCCCCGGCCGTGGCCCGCCTGGTGGCGGCCGGGTTCGTGGTGATCGGGCGCACCAACATGACCGAGTTCGCCTACTCCGGGCTGGGTCTCAATCCCCACCACGACACCCCCCGCAGCCCGTGGGACCGGGCCACCGGGCGGATTCCGGGCGGTTCGTCGTCGGGGACGGCGGTGGCGGTGGCCGACGGTATGGCCGCCGTGGGCCTGGGCACCGATACCGGCGGCTCGTGCCGTATACCGGCCGCCTTCTGCCACATCGTGGGCTGGAAGCCCACCGCCCGCCGGGTCCCACTCGACGGGATCGTGCCGCTGGCCCCGTCGCTCGACTCGGTGGGCCCGCTGGGCCGCTCGACCGACTGCTGCGCCATCGTCGACGACGTGTTCGCCGGCGGCGACGGGCGGGTGGCCACCGATACGAGACCGGCCACCGGCATCCGGCTGGCCGCCATCACCGACTTCGTGCTCGACGGGCTCGACCCCGAGGTGGCGGCGGCCCACGAGGCGGCGCTGGCCACCCTGCGGGCGGCGGGGGTGACGGTGGAGGAGATCCCGTTCCCCGAGCTCACCGAGTTGCCGACGATCAACTCGGGCGGCGGTCTGGCCACGGCCGAGGCCTACCACTGGCACCGGGAGCTGCTGGCCTCCGCCGGTGACCGCTACGACCAGCGGGTGCGGGTGCGTATCGAGCCGGGCGCCCTCCAGACGGCGGCCGACTACCTCGACCTCCTTGCCGCCCGGGGTCGCCTCATCGGGGCGGCGGCGGCCCGGCTGGCCGGCTTCGACGCCTTCGTGCTGCCCACCGTGGCCCGGATCCCACCTCCGGTGGCGTCGTTCGACTCGGGCGACCCCGCCTACTACTCGACAACCAACCTGGCGTGCCTGCGCAACACGGCGGTGGGGAACTTCCTCGACGCCTGCGCCCTCAGCGTGCCGGCGTCCGCCCCCGGCGAGGCGCCGGTGGGGCTCATGATCATGGGGCCGCCCATGGGCGACGCCGCCCTGTTCGGTGTGGGGCGCACCGTGGAGCGGGTACTGGCCGACACCTGGCGCTGAGATCAGGCGGCGGCCAGCTCGAAGGCCACCTCCACCGAGGCCAGGGCGCCCAGGACCGCATCCTCCATGTCCCGGCCGAAGCGGCCGAGGCGGGCCAGGTCTTCCAGGGTGTCGTCGACCAGGGCGATCAGCTGGGGGTCGACGGTGGTGCGCTGCAGGGAGCGCAGCCACTGCACGCAGCGCCCGAGCGAGATCGAGGCCGGCTCGTCGCACAGATCGTCGTCGGTGGCCACGGCCCAGAAGGCGTCGGCGACGCTCAGGGGAGCGAAGGTGTCGTCGAGGGAGTAGGTCAGGGACATCGGGGGTTCCTCCAGCGGGGTCATCGTGTTGTCGTCGGTTGCTGTCCCTGAACCTAAAGCGGCGTTAGGGCCGGCGAATCGGGGACATCCCCCACCTCGGGATGGGGCGCTGGGGGAGCGTTACCATGCGGCCATGTCTGAAAATGTCTCCTTCCCCAGCAACGGGCATTCCGCCTCGGGCCACCTGGCCGTCCCCGCCTCGGGCCAGGGCCCGGGGGTGATCGTGATCCAGGAGTGGTGGGGCCTGAACCCCCAGATCAAGCGGACCACCGACATGCTGGCCACCCACGGCCTGGTGGCCCTGGCCCCCGACCTTTACCACGGCGAGCTGGCCGAGCACGACGAGATGGACAAGGCCGGCCACCTGATGTCGAGCCTCCCGGCCGACCGGGCGGCCCGGGACATGTCGGGGGCGGTGGACTTCCTGGCCTCCCATCCCGCCGTCACCGGCAGCGGGATCGGCGTCATCGGCTTCTGCATGGGCGGCATGCTCACCTTCCTCCTGGCCGCCAACCGGGGCGACAGGATCAAGGCCGCCGTACCCTTCTACGGCTTCCCCCAGGGCGACGGCTCTCCCGATTACTCGGGGCTCACGGCCGTCGTCCGGGGCCACATGTCGGCCCACGACGACTTCTTCCCGGCCGAGACGGCCAAGGCGCTGGAGGCCCAGCTCACGGGGATGGGGAAGGACGTGTCGATCGAGCTCCACGAGGCCGGCCACGGCTTCATGAACGAGGAGAACCCGATGGGGGCCTACGACGAGGCGCTGACCCAGCGCCTGTGGCCCGAGATCATCGAGTTTTTCAAGACCACCCTGGTCTGACGGCGGTGCCCCCCCGATTCTTGCGCGTCCAACTCGCGCTCAGCGCGAGTTGGACGCGCAATTTGGGCCGGCGGGCGGGTCGCCGTCACATGTAGGCGGTGTCGCGCTCGGCGTAGGGCCATGGGCAGCAGGAGGCCCACCATCACGGCGTCGGGGATCCTGTCGATCGAGCCCATGATCTCGGAGTAGAACGACTGGTACACCACGTGGATGCCCAGGTCGCGCCCGAAAGTGGAGCACCCACCTCCCACGTCGACCCGGTACTTCAGCTTCTCCTGGCCGGCCGTGCCCTCGAAATCGATCGCCCCGCCGGCCACCGTGGCCTGCCCCGATACCGGCTGGCCCATCACGTGGCCCGACACCGGGAGCGCCCGTACGCGGCGGAGCCCGAAGCTGAGCTTGCACGACTCACCGCCCACCGAGGCCGACACGGTCATCTGGCGGAAGTTCTTCTTGCTCTCGCCCACCATCGTCTCCTCGCCGATCCACCCGTTCAGCTCCACCTCCTCGCTGAACGAGAGGCGGACGTAGGCGGCGATGTAGACCGGGAAGCGGCGCCCCGACGACGGGCCGGCGGGGGAGGGGTAGACGAACTCACTGGTGGGCATGGCTGATCACCCCGGCGGTAGGTGGTTGACGGCTGCAGGGCACGATGGTGTCATACTGCCCCCGGAGTGGGCGCGCGACAAACGTTGCCGGCGCGTCCGTACCGATCCCTGGCCCTCGATTCGACCCTCGGAGCACCGACCGGATGTCCCCCACCGACTCGGACGACCTGATTCACCCCTTCGACGTCCCGCCGGCGGTCGAGCGCGCCGACCTGGCCCTGGTGCTGGGGGGCAAGGGGGCCGGCCTCAGCCGGATGCGGGCCATCGGCCTGCCCGTTCCCCCCGGGTTCACCATCCCCACCACGGTCTGTCGCCGGGTGCTGGCGTCGGGTTGGTTTCCCGGGCTCGACACCGCCATCGCCGACGGCCTGGCCGCGCTGGAGGCCGAGTTGGGCCGCCGGCTCGGCGACCCGGAGAACCCCCTGCTGGTGAGCGTCCGCTCGGGGGCGCCGGTGTCGATGCCGGGGATGATGGACACCGTGCTCAACGTGGGCATGTCGGCCGCCGCCGCCGAAGGGCTGGGCCGCCGCACGGGCGACGAGCGCTTCGGTTGGGACACCTACCGCCGTTTCGTGGAGGGGTACGCCTCGATCGTGGCCGGGGCTCCGGCCCCCGCCCTGCAGGAGTTGGCCCGGGTGGCCACCGGCGGGCGGGCGTGGGCCGATCTCGGCCCGGCCGAGCTGGCCGCCGCCGTGCCGGCCTGGCGCCAGGCCCTGGCCTCTGCCGGCCATCCCATCCCCGACGAGCCGCAGGACCAGGTGGCGGCGGCCGTCCGCGCCGTGTTCGCCTCGTGGCACTCGGACCGGGCCGAGGTGTACCGCCGGCGCGAGGGCATCAGCGCCGAGCTGAACACGGCGGCCACGGTGCAGGCGATGGTGTTCGGCAACCTGGGCGACGAGTCGGGCACCGGCGTGGTGTTCACCCGCGATCCGTCCACCGGCCAGGCCGGCCTCGTGGGCGACTTCCTGGCCCGGGCCCAGGGTGAGGACGTGGTGGCCGGCACCCACCAGACCACCCCCATCGCCGCGATGGAGCGGTTGTGGCCCGATGTGGCGGCCGAACTGGAGCGGGTGGCCGGCGTGCTCGAGCACGAGCTGGCCGACATGGTCGACATCGAGTTCACGGTGGAGAACCGGCGCCTGTGGCTGCTCCAGAGCCGGGTGGGCAAGCGCTCGCCCCGGGCCGCCCTCCGGGTGGCGGTGGCCATGGCCGAGGATCCGTCGTTCCCGGTCGAGCGGGCCGAGGCCGTGCGCCGGGTGGCCGATCTGCTCGACGCACCGCCCACCGAGGCCGGCGACGGCCCGGAGCCCGACGCCCTGGTGCTGGCCCGGGGGCTCGGTGCCTCGCCCGGCCGGGCCGTGGGGGTGGTCAGCCTCGATGCCGACGACGCCGTCACCCGGGCCGCCGCCGGCCAGGACGTGATCCTGGTCCGCCCCGAGACCTCCCCGGCCGACGTCCACGGCATGGCCGAGGCCCGGGGCCTGGTGACCCGCTACGGCGGCCTCATGTCGCACGCCGCCGTGGTGGCCCGCTCGTGGGGCCTGCCGGCGGTGGTGGGTGTGGCCGATTTGGAGATCGGGCCCGACGCAGTGGTGGCCGGTGGGCAGCGGGTGGCCGCCGGCGAGGCGATCACGGTCGACGGCGACCGGGGGTTGGTGCTGCTGGGCTCCCACCCCGGCGTGGGAGCCGAGATGCCCGAGGTCCGGCTGCTCCGCCGGTGGCAGGCCGAGCTGGCCGGCGACGGCCCGGCCGACGACGACCAGCCGGCCCCGGCGGGCGCCGGCCCGGAGCCGGCCGACGGGCCCGACGGTGACCCGGGCGAGGAGCTGACGGCCGACCTGTGCCGGCGGCTGCTCGTGCTCAAGGGCATGGCCACGGCCGAAGCCCTGGCCGCTTTGGCCCGGGTGGAGGCGGAGGCCATGGCCGCCGTGGTGGACGCCCTGGTGGCCGAGGGCCACGCCATGCCCGGCCCCGGTGGCCGGGTGCTGCTCACTCCCGACGGCACGGCGGCGGCCGAGGCCGCCTACGCCGCCGAGGCGGCGGTGGCCGGCCCGTACATCGAGCCCCACCTCGACCGGTTCCACCACCTCAACCACCGGTTCAAGCAGGTGGTGACGGACTGGCAGATGCGCACGGTCGACGGGCAGCCGGTGCTCAACGACCACACCGACGCCAACTACGACGCCGGGGTGCTGGCCGCCCTGTCCACCGAGGTGCACAGCGGGATCTGCGAGGTGATCGACGGCGTGGCCCAGGGCCTGGCCCGGATCGGGCGCTACCGCCACCGGTTGGGCGAGGCGGTGGCCGCCATCGCCGCCGGCAACCTGGAGATGGTGGCCCACCCCCTCAAGGAGAGCTACCACACGGTGTGGTTCGAGCTCCACGAGGAGCTGATCCGCCTCAGTGGCCGCAACCGGGCCGACGAGACCGCCGCCGGCCGGGCATAGGTGTCCCTTCGGGACCTGGAGTTTCGCCTGCGGCGAAACTCTAGATTGTCAGCCGGTCTGAGCAGGAGGTAGAGCATGCACGCGATTCAGGTGGGGGAGCACGGAGGCCCGGAGGTGCTCCGGTGGGTGGAGCTGCCCGACCCCGAGCCCGGCCCCGGCCAGCTCCTGGTCGACCTGGCCGCCGCCGGCCTCAACTTCATCGACACCTACATGCGCAGCGGCCTCTACCCCCGGCCCCTGCCCTTCGTGCTGGGCAACGAGGGGGCGGGCACGGTGACCGCCGTCGGCCCCGACGTCACCGGCTTCGCCCCCGGTGACCGGGTGGCCTGGACCGGCGTGATCGGCTCCTATGCCACCAAGGTGCTGGTGCCGGCGGCCCAGGCCCTGCCGGTGCCCGACGGTGTCGAGCTCGACCTGGCCTGCGCCGCCACCCTCCAGGGCATGACGGCGCACTTCCTGGTGACCGACTGCTTCCCCCTCCAGCCCGGCCACAAGTGCCTGATCCAGGCCGGTGCCGGTGGGGTGGGCCTACTGGCCATCCAGATGGCCAAGATGCGCGGCGCCGAGGTGTTCACCACCGTCGGCTCGGCCGACAAGGTCGACCTGGCCAAGGGGGCCGGCGCCGACCACGTGATCCTGTACCGGGACGAGGACTTCGGCGCCGCCGTCGAGCAGATCGCCGGCCCCCGCCCCCTCCACGTGATCTACGACGGGGTGGGCCAGCAGACCTTCGAGCGGGGCCTCCAGGTGCTGCGGCCACGGGGCACGATGGTGACCTTCGGCAACGCCTCGGGCCCGGTGGAGCCGATGGCCCCGCTGCGCCTCATGCAGGGTGGATCGCTGTTCCTGACCCGCCCCACCCTGGGCGACTACACGCTCACCCGCCCCGAGCTGGAGGCCCGGGCCAACGACGTGTTCGGGTGGATCGCCGAAGGCCAGCTCGACGTCCGCGTCGGCGCCCGTATCCCCTTGGCCGAGGCGGCCGACGCCCACCGCCTGCTCGAAGGCCGCGGCACCACCGGCAAGGTCCTCCTCATCCCCTGACGGCCGAAATTGCACGCCTAACTCGCGCTCAGCGCGAGTTAGGCGTGCCAGAAGCAGGTGCCTTAGTCCTCGATCCAGGCGGTGAAGTCGCAGGTGATCATGGGACGGCCGCCGTCTTTGGTGATCTGGGTGTGGCGGGCCGGCCGGGAGTCGGCGTCGGGGAACTTCTCCACCCAGGACGGGTTGATCTTGCCCCGGGCCTCGGGATCGTTGGCGAAGAACGTGATCTTCACCACGTGCTCCCAGCCCCCACCGGCCGCCTCCAGGGCGTTGCCGATGTGGACGAACAGGTTCGCCACCTGATCCTCGAGCTTCTCGGGCAGGTTCCGGGTGCCGGCGTCGAAGGCGGGGATCACACCCGACATCAGCAGCGGCCCCATCCGGCTGGCCACCGGGATCGGGTTCTCGTGGGCGAACGAGCTGGTCTCGATCGACTTGCGCTGGGCCATGGAATGCTCCTTCTCTACGGTCTCTGGTCGAACTGGGTGGGTCAGCCCCGGGCGGCCAGCCACGCCTCGAACTCGGGGCGGCGCTCGGCCGACAACGGGAACAGGCCGATCGTGCTTTCGCCGGCGTCCACCCGCTCCAGGGCGAAGGTCTCCTCCTGCTCCTGGGCGTAGCAGGCCCGGGCCACCTCCTCGGCGATGGCGGGCGGGATCACCACCACGCCCTCACCGTCGCCCACCAGGACGTCGCCGGGGAACACGCTCACCCCGGCGCAGGCGATCGGCACGTTGCAGGCCAGCGGCATGTGGTGGCGGCCCCACGTGGCGGCGTGGGAGGCCTGGTGGTAGGCCGGGAAGTCCATCTTGGCGATGGCCGGGGTGTCCCGCAGGGCGCCGTCGGTGATCACGCCGGCCGCCCCCCGGCGCTGGGCCCGCAGGGCGAAGATGTCGCCGATGGTGCCGGCGTCGGGCACGTTGCGGGCCTCCATGATGATGATGTCGTCGGGGCCGCAGTACTCCGAGGCCTGGCGCTGCGGGTTGATGCCGGCGGCCAGCTCCTTCAGCTTGTCCTCCCGCAGCGGCAGGTAGCGCAGGGTGAGGGCGTAGCCCAGCAGGCGGAGATCGGGCCGGGTGGGCTTCAGGCCCGACAGGAAGCAGTTGCGGATGCCCCGACCCTGAAGGTGGCCCACCAGGGTGGCGGTGGCGCAGGAGTTGAGCATGTCCCGGATCTCCTGGCTCAGCTCGACCGGGTGGGGGTTGAACGGTTCGGACGGGGTATCGGTCATCATCGCTCCAGGAGAGGTTCGGGCTGGGGGTCGGTCGGCACCATACCTGATCAGCCTCAGGGGCGCCTTCGGCGCTTCGCCTTCGGGGCTGGCGCCAGGCTGTGACCGTTCGCACACGAACGACCTGACCGGGGCCTTTACAACCCCCGGGCCGTACCCGAAACTAGGCGCCACCATGGCTGACTCCTTCACCACCGCAGATCACCTGGCCCAGGTCCTGGACGCCTACTCCAAGAGCGACAACCCCCGGTACAACGAGCTGGCCCAGGCGGCCATCCGGCACCTCCACGCCTTCGTGGAAGAGACCGGGCTCACCCGGGAGGAGTGGTTCGCCGGCATCTCCTGGCTCGTGGCCACCGGCCAGAAGAGCGACGACAAGCGAAACGAGTTCATCCTCGCCTCCGACACCCTCGGCGTGTCGATGCTGGTGGAGATGACCAACCACCAGGCGGCCGGGGGCACCGAGCCCACCGTGTTCGGCCCCTTCCACCTCGACGGCGCCCCCGAGCGGGAGCGAGGGGCCTCGATCGCCGACGAGGACTACGGGGCGCCGCCCCTCCTGTTCACTGGCACCATCCGCTCCACCGACGGCACCCCCATCGCCGGGGCCCGGCTCGACGTGTGGCAGGCCGCCCCCAACCTCTGTTACGACGTCCAGGACCCCGACATGCCGCCCATGAACTACCGGGGTGTGTTCCGCTCGGCCGAGGACGGCACCTACGCCTTCGTCACCACCCGTCCGCCGGCCTACCAGATCCCGGGCGACGGGCCGGCCGGCGCCATGTTGCGGGCCATGAACCGCCACAACTGGCGGCCCGGCCACACCCACGTGGTGGTGGAGGCCCCCGGCTACAAGTCGGTGATCACCCACGTGTTCGACGCCGCCAGCGACTACCTCGACTCCGATGCCGTGTTCGGCGTGCGGGAGTCGTTGATCGTCGACATGAGCGGCGAGCAGGTCACGTTCGACTTCGCGCTGGAGCCGGCCAACTCCGAGCGCCCCGGCCACCCGACCCATCCCCGGATCTGAGAGGTACCGATCGTGGCACTCGTCGAGTTCAAGCTGGAAGACCGCTACAGCCGCCCCGAAGGGGAGGTGGCGATGTCGGGCGTGCAGACCCTGCTCCGGGTCCTGCTCGACCAGCTGGCGGCGGACCGCCGGGCCGGGCTGAACAACGCCGCCTTCGTCAGCGGCTACCGAGGCTCGCCCCTGGGTGGCATCGACGCCATGATGAACGGGGCCAAGCGGGAGCTGGAGGAGAACCACGTCACCTTCGTCCCCGGCCTCAACGAAGATCTGGCCGCCACCGCGGTGTGGGGCTCGCAGCTGTCGAACCACAACTGGTCCGGTCGCTACGACGGGGTGCTCGGCCTGTGGTACGGCAAGGCCCCCGGCGTCGACCGCTCGGGTGACGCCATCCGCCACGCCAACGTGTGCGGCGTGGATCCCCGGGGCGGCGTGCTGATGGCGGTGGGCGACGACCCGTCGTCGAAGTCGTCCACCCTCACGTCGGGTTCGGAGTTCGCCCTGCTCCACTTCGAGACCCCGATCCTGTACCCCGGCAGCGTGCAGGAGATGGCCGACTTCGGGCGGTGGGCCTACGCTCTGTCCCGCTTCAGCGGCCTGTGGGCGGCGATGAAGATCGTCACCAACGTGGCCGACGGCTACTCCACCATCAAGGTGGGCCCCGACCGGGTGCAGCCGTCCACCCCCGAGCTGGAGTGGGACGGCAAGCCCTGGCACCCCACCCAGGAGGACCGCCTGGTGGGCCCGGTGGCGGTGGCCATGGAGCGCGAGGTGTACGAGGGCCGCCTGGCCGCGGCCGAGGCCTTCGTGGCCCACAACACGCTCAACCACGCCACGGTGGACACCGCCGACGCCCGCCTCGGCCTGGTGGCGGCGGGCAAGACCTACTACGACCTGCGGGCGGCGCTCGACCGCCTCGGCCTCACCGAGGCCGAACTGGAGCGCCGGGGCATCCGGATCTTCAAGCCGGCGGTGCTGTGGCCCATGGACCCGGGCTCGGTGCGCCACTTCGCCCGGGGACTCGACACGATCGTGGTGGTCGAGGAGAAGCGGGCCTTCGTCGAGATGTTCGTGCGGGAGGCCCTCTACGGGCTCCCCGACGCCCCCCGGGTGCTGGGCAAGCGGGACACCGCCGGAGCCCTGTGGTTCCCGGGCCACGGGGAGATGGACGTCGACCTGATCGCCAAGGGCATCCGGCCCTACCTGGTGGACCGCCTGGGCGACGACACCCTGGCCCCGGCCGTCAGCGAGCGGCCCCGCATCCCGGTGACGGCGCTGACCGAGCCCGGCGCCATCCGGGCCGCCGGCTTCTGCTCCGGCTGCCCCCACAACACCTCCACCTGGGTACCCGAGGGCTCCGAGGCCGGCGGCGGCATCGGCTGCCACGGCATGGCCGGCCTGTCCGATCTGCGCAGCACCCGGGGCACCACCCAGATGGGGGGCGAGGGCATGCAGTGGGTGGGTGCGGCTCCCTTCGTCACCCTCGAGCACCGCTTCCAGAACATCGGCGACGGCACGTACCACCACTCGGGCAGCCTGGCCCTGCGCCAGGCCGTGGCCGCCGGCACCAACATCACCTACAAGATCCTCTACAACGGCGCCGTGGCCATGACCGGCGGCCAGGACATCGACGGCCAGATGGCCGTGCCCGAGCTCACGCGCTCGATCCACGCCGAGGGCGTGGCCAAGGTGATGGTGGTCACCGACGACCCCGACAAGTACCCGGAGTCGGCCATGTTCGCCCCCGACACCGAGATCTGGCACCGGGACCGCCTCGACGAGGCCCAGCGCCTGCTGCGCGACACCCCGGGCTGCACCGTGCTGATCTACGACCAGGCCTGCGCCGCCGAGCTCCGGCGGGACCGCAAGCGGGGCAAGGTGGTGGATCCCGCCCTGCGGATCTTCATCAACGAGGCGGTGTGCGAGGGCTGCGGCGACTGCGGGGTCAAGTCGAGCTGCATGTCGGTCCAGCCGGTGGACACCGAGCTGGGGCGCAAGACCCAGATCCACCAGTCGAGCTGCAACAAGGACTACTCCTGCCTGGCCGGAGACTGCCCGGCCTTCGTGGAGGTCATCCCCGACCCCAACGCCACCCGCAAGCCCACCGTGCCCTTCACCCCCATCGGGGTGGACGACGTGCCCGAGCCGGCCAACCGGATCGACGTGGGCGACGTGCTGATGATGGGCATCGGGGGCACCGGCGTGGTGACCGTCAACCAGCTGCTGGCGACGGCCGCCCTGCTCGACGGCAAGCAGGCCCACGGCCTCGACCAGACCGGCCTGTCCCAGAAGGGTGGGTCGGTGATCTCCAACCTCAAGATCCGCCGGGTGGGTGACGGTGAAGGGGCCGCCGATCCACTGAACGAGGGGATCGCCGAGGGCATGGCCAACAAGGTGGCTTCGGGAGAGGCCGACGCCTACCTCGTGTTCGACGTGCTGAGCGGGGTGTCGCCGGTCAACCTGGACAAGGCCTCACCGGAGCGGACGGTGGCCGTGGTGTCGTCGTCCAAGGTGCCCACGGGGGCCATGGTGCGGGACACCTCGGCCCACTTCCCCGACTGGGCCGCCATCCAGGGCACGATCGACGCCGTCACCGTGGCTGGCCGCAACGTGTACTTCGACGCCGGCAACGTGTCCGACAACCTGTTCCGGTCCCACATGCCGGCCAACGTGATCGTGCTCGGCGCCGCCTACCAACAGGGCGTCATCCCGATCTCGGCCGCCGCCATCGAGCAGGCCATCGAGCTCAACGGGGTCTCGATCGACACCAACACCCAGGCCTTCCGTATCGGGCGCAAGATCGCCCACGACCCCGCCTGGCTCGACCAGCTCCACCTGGAGCGCCCCGGGGCAGCGCGCCAGGCCCGGGCCAAGCGCTCGAAGAAGGCCGACGCCCTCGTGGCCGCCGTGCCCAGCCCGTCGGCCGAGCTGCGCCGCCTGCTGGAGATCCGGGTGGCCGACCTGATCGACTACCAGGACGCAGACTACGCCCGGCGCTACGTCGACAAAGTGGCCGAGGTGCGGCGCCGGGAGCAGGCGGTGGGGGCCGACACCCGGCTGTCGGAGGCCGTGGCCCGCTACCTCTACAAGCTGATGGCCTACAAGGACGAGTACGAGGTGGCCCGGCTCCACCGGTCGGCGGCGTTCAAGGACGCCCTGGTCGAGCAGTTCGGCTCCGGGGCTCAGATCACCTACAAACTGCACCCGCCGATCCTGCGGCGCCTCGGGGTGGACCACAAGATCGGCCTGGGCCGCAGCGGCGAGGCGGCGTTCGCCGCCCTGGCCCGGATGAAACGGCTGCGGGGAACCGCCGCCGACCCGTTCGGCCGGACGCAGCACCGCCAGCTGGAGCGGGCCCTGATCGGCGAGTACGAGGGCATGGTCGACAAGGTGCTCCGGGACCTGTCGGCCGAGACCTACGACCGGGCGGTGGAGGTGGCCGAGCTGCCCGACATCGTCCGGGGCTACGAAGGCATCAAGGAGGCCAACATCGCCCAGTTCCGGGAGCGGGCCCAGCACCTGCTAGGTCAATGATCCCAGGCTGACTACGCTCCACGGTCCGTCCGTGGGAAGATTGCACCATGGAGGTCTTGGGCTGGCGCTCGGACGCGGAGCTGGTCGACGGCGTCCGCCGAGGTGAGGATTTCGCCTTCGGGCGCCTCTTCGAGCGTTGGTTCGGCCGTGTGCTCGGTGTCGCCCAGGACATCCTGGGCGATCCCCAGGCGGCGGCGGAGGTGGCCACCGACACCTTCCACGCCCTGTGGTACCACCTCGACCGGCTCGACGATCCCGAGGGCTTCGGGGCCTGGGCGGTGGAGACGAGCCGCACCTTCGCCTACCAGCGCCTGGCCTCGCCGGTGGACCGGGACCAGACCACGCCGGTCCCCACACTCGCCACCGCCCCCGATGCGGCCGCTGCGGTGGCCGTGGCCCTCGTGGCCCGGGGCCTGCCGTCGGCGGCCGGTCTGGGGCAGGCCCTCCAGGGCGCCACCGGCGCCATCGCCTCGCCCTTCGGCCCGGCCGCAGCCGGAGCCGCCAGCTCGGCGCCGGCTCCGGCCGGCTTCGCCGGGGCCGTACCCTCGACGCCCCCGCCCGCCGGTTTCGCCGGAGCCACGCTGCCGGCCCCGCCGGCCGGTTTCGCCGGCGGTGCTCCCGGCTTCGCCGGCACACCCGGTTCGGGGTCGATCCTGGGCGGGCCGGTGGGCCAGGCGGCCGACATGGCCACCCAGGCCATGCCCTCGTTGGGCGCGTTCGACGCCATGGACGAGGGGGCGGTGCCGCGGGTCCACCGCTACGAGCCACCTCCTCGCAGCGGCCTGCTCCGGTCGCCGCAGGTGCTGGCCGGGATCTCGGCGGCCGTGATCCTGGTCGTGGTGGGGGCGCTCCTGCTGTTGACCCGGGGCGACGACACCGCCACCGCCGCCAGCGAGCCCACCACGCTGCCCCCGGCCGCGCCGTCGATCTCCGAGCCCACGTCGGCCTCCGCCAGCACCGAAGCCCCCACGTCCAGCGCCACGTCGGATCCGGCCACCACCTCCATCAGCGAGGGTCCCACCACATCCAGCACCCGGGGCACCACCTCGACCACCCGGGCCACCACGTCCAGCACGGCCACCACCCGGGCGACCACCACGGCCACCAGCGCCAGTACCACCGGATCGACCACGGCCACCACGACCGCAACCAGCCCCACCACGCCCACCACGGGGGCCACCACGACCAGCTCGTCGGTCACCCGGACCACGCCCACCAGCAGCAGTACCAGCTCGTCGTCGAGCAGCTCCTCCTCGTCGTCGACCGTCCCCCAGCCGGTGATCGACAGCTTCACAATTGTGGTCAACGCCGACAGGGTCTGTGCCGTCGGGACGGCGGAGCGGGGTTACACCGCTACCTGGTCGGCCAGCAACGCCACGTCCAGCGCTCTCACTGTCGGCACCAAGGCGCCGATCCGAGTGGCCGCCGGTAAGGGCAGCTCGACCTTCTGTGCGGTGAAGGGCACTGCGGTCCAGGTGGCGGTGAGCGGCCCGGGGGGCAAGGACTCGCAGACCAAGAACACCTGATCTGCCTGGGGCCGCTGAGCGCCTGCGATGTGACATCGGTTGCACGATTCGCAGGGGCGGGCGGCGGGGGTCCCGCACTATGCTGAGCCGCAGGCGCCGGGCCGGGCGCTCAGGGCGCAGGAGAACGTCATGGCGGATGGGGCGGACCGGAAAGATGCGGACCTCGTCGTCGACGTCCGCGCTGGAAACGCGGAGAGCTTTGCGGCGCTGTACGACCGCTGGTTCAGTTCCGTGCTGGGAGCGGCACAGGACATCGTGGGGGAGCGGGCCGAGGCGGCCCGGGTGGCCACCGACACCTTCCAGTCGGTATGGCTGCATCTCGACGAGCTGGCCGATCCCAACGGGTTCGGCGCCTGGGTGCTGCTGACCAGCCGCACGTTCGCCCGGCAGCGTCAGGCCGAGCGGGATCCGTCGGCCGTCGCCCCCTCAGGGCCGCTGTTCGACAACGAGGACGAGCTGCGCCGGGCCGTGGCCAAGGTTCTGTGCCGCCGCCAGGTCCCGGCGCTCGGCGAGAAGGTCCAGGTCGGTGCGGCCGCAGGACCAGCCGATCCGGAGCCGATGGCCGGGCCGGAAATCGATCCGATGGCCGAGGTGCCCGAGATGGCGTTCGACCGCCTCCACCGGTACCACTGGGCGGTCACCGATCCGGCGCCCGGCGTGGCCGACCGCATCCGGACCTTCCGGCTCTCGCCCGGCACCGTCGTGGCCCTGGCCATCGTGCTGCTGGGCAGCGTCATCTGGCTCGTCAGCCGGGACGACACCTCGGAGATCGACGGGGGCCGGCCGGCACCCCTGTTCTCCCCGGCCTCGCCCACCACGATCGACGGCGCCGCCGCCCGGGCCGGAAACGGCGGCGCAGCCGCACCTGAGGCGACCCCGCCGGGAAGCGTGGCGCCCGATCCGGCCTCGCCGGCCCCCACCGACGCGGTGGCGCCGGCCGAAAGCAGGAAGGTGAAGGTCGCCACCGTTCTGCCCCGCGCCGTCGCCACCACGCCCAGCCGGCGCGGCACCACCGCGGTGCCGATCACCGCGGCCCCGATCACCACCGTGCCCGGCACGCCCCAGACCGATCGCCCGCCGTCGACCACCACCACGGTGGCGCCGTCGTCGTCGACCACCACCGCCAGCACGGCCCGCACCACCACCACGGCCGGGTCGACCAGCACATCGACGACCGCTCGTACCACCACCACGGCAAGGGGTGGCTCGACGTCCACCTCCGGGGCCACGACCACGACCGGCGGCGGCTCCACCACCACGACAGGTCGCGGCCCCACGACCACCTCCGGGGTCACCACCACAACCCGGGGCGGCTCGACGACCACGACCGCCAGCGTTACCACCACCCGGGCCACCACCACCCCCACCACCCGGGCCACGACAACCACGACCGACGCAGTCACCACCAGCCGCCCGGCCACGACGTCCGCCCTGGCCTCGGCCACCCGCGTCACCGCCAGCAGCACGACGCTCACCCCGGCCGTCAGCGTCGCGCTCGACGGCTGAGCAACCACCCTGGAGATGCTTGCCAAGCAGGGTGACGTCCGGCAATGCTTGGCCTTCCGTGCGGCTCCAGCCGCCCAGGGAACACGTGCCCGACCCGCCCACGGAGGTATCCCGTGCTGCATCCCAAGCGACCCCGCCGTGCCCGGCTGGGTGCCGTCCTGCTGATCGGGGGGCTGGTCCTCAGCCTGCTCGGCCCGGGCCCGGCGGACGCCGACGACGGCAGTGGCCGCCGGCCCCGCACGGTCGACGTGCAGATCCTGTCGTTCAACGACTACCACGGCTGGCTCGAGACCCCCGGCGGCACCGACGCCACCCTCGGGCCGGCGCTCGATCCAGGCAACAACGTGGTAGGCGGCGGCGCCTACCTGGCCACCACCCTGAACAACCTCCGGGCCGGCAAGCCCCACTCCCTCACCGTCACCGCCGGAGACCTCATCGGGGGCACCCCGTTCGTGTCGGGCCTGTTCCACGACGAGCCGTCGGTCGAGTCGCTGGAGGCCATGCGCCTCGACGTGTCCAGCGTGGGCAACCACGAGTTCGACGAGGGCCTCACCGAGCTGTTGCGCATGCAGAAGGGCGGTTGCCACCCGGTGGACGGCTGCTACTTCCCCGACGCCCCCTACGACGGGGCCAAGTTCCCGTGGCTGGCCGCCAACGTGTTCTACGGCTCGTCGAAGCGCACCGTGCTGCCGCCCACCTGGGTCAAGAAGATCGACGGGGTGAAGGTCGGCTTCATCGGTATGACGCTGGAGGACACCCCGGTGCTGGTGGCCCAGAAGGGGATCCAGGGCCTCGAGTTCCGTGACGAGGTGGCCAGTGCCAACCGGGCCGTCAAACGGCTGAAGGAAGAGGACGTGAAGACCGTGGTCGTGCTGCTGCACGAAGGCGGGCTCCAGACCGGCCCCTACGACCAGTGCAACGGCATCTCGGGCCCGATCGTCGACATCGCCAAGAACCTCGACCCCGAGATCGATCTGGTGGTGACCGGACACACCCACCAGCCCTACGTCTGCAACATCCCCGACCCCAAGGGCCGGGCCCGGTGGGTCACCTCGGCCTCGTCGTTCGGCCGGGCGGTGACCGAAACCAACCTGGTGGTCGACCGCCGCACCGGCGACGTGGTGCGTGACCGGGTCACCTCCACCAACCATCTGGTGCTGCGCACAGTGGCTCCCGACCCCACCCAGCAGGCCATCCTGGCCAAGTGGCAGGCCCTTGCCGGTCCGAAGGGTGAGGTGGTGAAGGGGCAGGCCACGGCGGCCATCACCCGCTCGGCCAACCGCGACACGGAATCGTCGCTGGCCAACCTCATCGCCGACGCCCAACTGGCCGCCACCAGTGCGGCGGCCGACGGCGGGGCCCAGATCGCCCTCATGAACCCGGGCGGGGTGCGGGCCGACATCGTCGCCGGCCCCATCACCTTCCGGGAGCTGTTCAACGTCCAGCCCTTCGGCAACCTGCTCGTCACCATGGACCTGACCGGCCAGCAGCTCCACGACGTCCTGGAGCAGCAGGCCGTCTCGGGCCGGGCCGGCGGGCGTGACATCCTGATCCTGGGGATCTCGAACGGGCTGCAGTTCCAGTACCTTGCCGGCAACGCCTTCGGCGACCGAGTGCCGATCGAGACGATCACGCTGAACGGCACGCCGATCAACCCCGCCGCCACCTACCGGGTCACGGTCAACAACTTCCTGGCCGACGGGGGTGACGCCTTCACCGTTCTCCGCCAGGGGACCAACCGCCTGGGCGGCGGCGACGATCTGGCCGCGTTCGTGAGCTACATCGAAGCCAACTCTCCGGTCTCGCCGCCGTCGACCGACCGGATCCTGGAGGCGGCGCCGCCTCCGCAGCCCTGAGCGTCGGGTGCCGGGCCGGTGGCGGTCGATCCGCCGCCGCCCGGCACCGGTAGCCTCGGATCGGTGCATCCGATCCCCGAGGCCGAGTTCGAGGCGCTGGTGGCCGATGCCATCGACGAGCTGCCGGACGAGATCCTGGCGCTGCTCGACAACGTGGTGATCCTGGTGGAGGACGCCCACCCCACCGAAGACCTGCTCGGCCTGTACGACGGCGTGCCCCACACCGAGCGCGACGACTACGGCGGGATGGTGCTGCCCGACCGGATCATCCTCTACCGGCTGGCGCTGTGCGCCGAAGCGGCGGACCTCGACGAGCTGGCCGACGAGGTGTTGGTCACCGTGGTGCACGAGGTGGCCCACCACTTCGGCATCGACGACGATCGCCTGGAGCAGCTGGGCTGGGGGTGACCGGCCGGCTCATCACCTCACGCCGGCTCATCACCGGGCCGGCCGTCGGGCTGGGCGGAGCCGGCTCGGCGTGCCAGGATGAGCCCCATGCTGGAGCTCGTCGCACTGGGAACCGATACCGCCACCGCCACCGCCGTGGGGGCCCGTCTCGGCGGGACCGTGTATGTCAACCATCCCGCCGAGAGCGAGGCCCGGCCGTTTTCGGCCGTGGTGCGGGTGCCCACCGACGAGATCGAGGCCGTGGCCTCGGTGGCCGACGTTGGCCTCTACGTCGTCTACGCGAGGCCGGTGAAGGTCCTCGCCGGTCCGGCCCCGGCCGACCGGGTGATCGCCGCCTTCGGGATGGTCGGCCACCCCGACCTCACCCACCGGGAGTCAGACGACCACTGGCGTGACGTGCACGGCCCGCTGGCTCTGCGCATGCACGCCGCCATGTGCGACTACACCCAGCTCTCGGTGGTGGCGGTGCTGTCGGGCCTGCCGCTCGACGGGATCGCCCTGTGCGCCTTCTCCTCCCGGGAAGACCTCAGCACGAAGTTCTTCAACGACGACGAGGCCAAGGCCGCCATCCAGGCCGACGTCGCCTCCTTCGCCGACCTCCGCCGCTCGATCCGCCGGGTGGTCGTCACCGAGGTCTGAGCCCGGCCTTCCACGGGCCGTCCCCCCCTCAGCTGTCCTGCACCAGGCGGCAGGCGGCGGCCAGCCAGCCGGCGCCGTCGTCGGCCCGCCCGTCGATCGGCGGGTACACCTGAGTGCCGGTGCCGTCGCTCAGCCGCGCATCCTGCTCGGTCTCCAGCAGCGCGTCCTCCACCCGGATGGTGTGCGACCAGCCGGGAAAGGCCGCCGTCGCCGAAGTCGAACGTGGCGTCGATCTCGCCCCACGGGAGCTCGTCGAGGTCGGGGCCCTGGCACGAGGTCGGGTCGAGCAAGAGGTACAGATCGACGGACCGCCCGGCCGGCACGGTGATCGGCAACGGCTGGACGTCGGACGGCCAGGGCCCGAACTCGTCCGGGGAGGCAGCGACGGCGGCGGCGGTACAGGTGGTCACCCCTCCGGTGGTGGTGCAGTTCTCCTCGCTCGGATCGGGCTGGTGTTGCAGCCGGGCGCCGACGTCCACCAACCGTGCGCCCCGAGCGTCGCGGAGAGCCAGCGCCGTCAGCCGTACGCTCCGATTCGAGTGGTTGGGCACGTAGACGCTGACGGCGATGGCGTTGCGATCGGCCACGTACGTCGGTTGGCGTCCGCCGCTGTAGCTGATGCCGCTGGTCGGGTTGGGGGTGATCAGGCCCTGTCGCCAGGAGAGACCTCCGGCCACGACCAGCGCGGTGAGGCAGAGACCGGCAGCGAAGCGGCGCCACGGGGGCCCGGGCCGGGGGACGAGCTGGTCGACCAACGCGTCGATCCGTTCGTTCGGATCACTGGGGGGAGAGATCGCGGTTGACATATGCTTGTCACACTGTACTGTGACAATGGGTCAAGTCAAGAGGGTCAAGTCAAGAGGCTCCGGGTCGGAATGGTCCGGCTCGGAGCCTTCCGGTACGGAGGTGATCGGCGATGGGTTGGGCGATCGGGGCGCTGATGGCAGCGGCCGCAGGAGCGAGCCTGCTGGCTGGCGTGTGGTCGGCCGATCGCAGCGAGCGGGCCGGAGGCACCGGCCGCTGGGGGCGGCGGCTCGTGCTGCGGAGCTATCCGCTGGTGCTCGTCACCCTCGGACTCGGGGTGCTCTTCATCGTGCCTGCCTCCATGGTCGAGGCGGGAGACGAGTCGTCGGCCATGACCCCGACCGCGGTGGCGGTGGTCCTGGCCACCGCCGTGCTGGGCGGCTTCGCCCTGTTCGTCCTGGGGCGGAACCTGGCCGGTCACGATCCCGACGCCGGCCGCATCGCCGCCCGGTTGAGCGCCGACGAGCCCTCCCGGCTCCTGCTGACCCGCTGGCTCCAGCGGGTGCGGTGGCGGCGCTGGCTGGGCGGCTTCCTGGGCGTGCTGCTCGGCCTGCTGCTGTCGACCAATGGCGTTGGCCCCGATCTGCTGATCCTCGGCTTCGCCGGCATCATGGCCGGCTCGCTGTCGGCCGAGCTCCACCACTGGCGCCCGGCGGGCGGGGATGGCCCCCGGGCCGCCGAGTTGGGCCGGCGCCGCTTGGCCGACTACGCGGTGCGGCTCGAACAGCAGGCACTGGCTGCGGTGGCCGCGATGGCGGTGGCGGCACTGGTGGCCGATCTGACCGTCGGGCGTGTGGCCGGCGAGGGCGAGGGTGAGCCGGGCGGGGTCTGGCCCTGGTCGGCGGCGATCCTGGCGGTGCTGGCGGTGGTGGTGGCGATGCAGTGGCGGATCGTCACCCGGCGCCGCCCCGCCCTGCCGGCCGAGCTGCGCCGGGCTGACGACCTCGCCCGCCGCCTGGCCGTGTCCCGGGGGGTGACCCGGCCCGGCCTGGTGCTGGCTCTGGCATTGGTGGGCGAAGCCCTGAATCGGGTGGGCCTGGGTGGGTTCGGGGCCATCGCCTGGGTGGCCGCCGTCGGCCTGTGGCTGTTCAGTCGCCGACTCGGGCTCGACGGGCTGCTCGACGAGCCCCCGATCGCCGGTCCGGGCCCCTCCCCGACCACGGCTCCCACCGCCGAGCCGGCCCCCTCATGATCCTGCGGGTCGATCCCAGCCAGGCGTTGCCCGTCTACGAGCAGATCCGCCAGCAGGTGACCCGGATGGCCGTCACCGGCACCCTGGCTCCCGGCGCCCGGCTGCCCACGATCCGCCAGCTGGCGGCCGACCTGGGTCTGGCCAAAGGAACGGTGGCCAAGGCCTACGAGCTGCTGGAGCTGTCGGCCGTGGTGGAGTCGAAGGGGCACAAGGGCACGTTCGTGCGCGACATCGGCACCGGCGGCGCTGCCGCCGACGCCGGTCAGGCGGCCGACGGGTTGCGGGAGGCGGCCGAGGCCTTCGTGGTGGCCGCCCGCCAGCTCGGGGCCGACCTCGACACCGCCCACGTCGCCCTCGACGACGCCTGGCGCCTCCTGTGACGGCGCCTCAGCCGGCTTCGGAGTGGGTGACGGGCTGCTCGCCCATCCACTGGCGCAGCGTGTTCTTCAGCTTGGTCTGCTGGATGAACAGGTCGTGCTCGGACTCCAGCTCGGTGGCGGGCTGGGGGGCCTTGAAGTAGAAGCTCAGCCACTCCTGCACGTCGCTCTGGCCGGCCCGGGCCGCCAGGTCCATGAACAGGGCCAGGTCGAGCACGATGGGGGCGGCCAGGATCGAGTCGCGGCACAGGAAGTCGATCTTGATCTGCATCGGGTAGCCCAGCCAGCCGAAGATGTCGATGGCGTCCCAACCCTCCTTGTTGTCGCCCCGGGGCGGGTAGTAGTTGATCCGCACCACGTGGTCGATGTTGCCGTAGAGGTCGGGGTAGTCCTCGGGCTGGAGGATCGTGTCGAGCACACCGAGCTTCGACGACTCCTTGGTCTTGAAGTTCTCGGGGTCGTCGAGCACCTCGCCGTCCCGGTTGCCCAGGATGTTGGTGGAGTACCAGCCCCGGAGCCCGAGCATGCGGGCCTTGAGCCCGGGGGCGATGAGGGTCTTCATCAGGGTCTGGCCGGTCTTGAAGTCCTTGCCGGCGATCGGCACGCCCCGCCGGCGCGACAGCTCCCGCATGCAGGGGATGTCGACGGCCAGGTTGGGGGCGCCGTTGGCGAAGGGCACGCCCGACTGGAGTGCGGCGTAGGCGTAGATCTGGCTGGGGGCGATGTTGGCGTCGCTGGCCTTCAGCCCGGCCTCGAACGCCTCCACCGACTCGTGGACGGCGCTGGCCTCCTGGTAGGCCTCGGTGGATCCGCACCACACCATCACCAGCCGGTCACACTCGTTCTCGGTGCGGAACCGCTCGATGTCGTCGATCAGGGCCAGGGCCATGTCCCACTTGGAGGGCAGGTTCTTCACCCGGGTGCCCTCCAGCCGGCTGACCCAGCGCTGGTCGAACACGGCGTCCATGGCCACCACACCCTCCAGCTCGGCGGCGATCGACGACAGGTCGCCCTGCTCGAGCACGCCGGCCACCCGGGCCGCCTCCAGGGCGTTGGCCGAGATCGGATCCCAGCCGCCGAACACGAGGTCGTCGAGCGAGGCCAGCGGCACGAACTCCCGGATCAGCGGATTGCGGCCCTCCTCGCGATGGCCGAGGCGGATGTGGGCCATCTGGGTGATCGAGCCGATGGGGGCGGCCTGGCCCGAGCGGGCGGCCAGCACGCCGGCGATGAAGGTGGAGGCCACGGCGCCGAGGCCCGGCGTCAGTACCCCGAGGCGACCGGTGGCCGGGGCGATCGACTGGGGAATGGGGGCGGTGGAGGTCATCACCACAAGATAAGCGCTGATGTAGAAGCGACGCTGACAGTTCAGATAAACTGAACAATATGGCTCCAGCGGCCCTCCACCTGAACACCCAGCAGCTCGAATACCTGGTGGCGGTGAGCGACGCCCCCACCTGGGCCGAGGCCGCCGCCTCGCTCGGCGTCACCCAATCGGCCCTCAGCCAGGGGCTGAGCCAGCTGGAGCGCCGGGTGGGGGTGCCGTTGTTCGACCGGACCGGGCGGCGCCGGGTACTGCACACGGGGGCCGGGCCGGTGCTCCGCTACGCCCGCCGGGTGCTGGGCGAGACCCAGGACCTGGCCCGCTGGGCCCGGGCGGTGGGGGCGGGGGAGGCGGGCCAGCTGCGGGTGGGCATGATCGACCTGGCCGCCGTGGGTCCCTTCGGCCCCACGGTGCAGCGCTTCCGCCGGGATCGCCCGGAGGTGGAGCTCCACCTGGCGGTCGCCCCCTCCGCCGTTCTGGGCGAGCAGCTGCTGGCCGGCGACCTGGCGCTGGCGGTGATGGTGGAGCCCAACCCCAACCGGGGCGACCTCGACCTGCTCCCGCTGTGGCGCGACGATCTCGGTCTCTACGCCCCCGAGGGCCAGCCGGCGGGGCCCCCGTCCACCTGGGGCCCGTGGGTCACGTTCCCGGCCACGTCCCACACCCGGCAGCTGATCGGTCGGCGCCTGGCCGAGGCCGGCGCCGACTTCGAGGTGGTGGCCGAGAGCCACCAGCCCGAGGTGCTGCGCTCGATGGTGGCGCTGGGCCTGGGGTGGACGGTGCTGCCGGTGGCCCAGGCCGAGGCCGCCCCCAACCCCCTGCGCCGGGCCCAGCCCGAGCCGCTGATGAGCCGCCAACTGGTGGTGGCCCGCCGGTTCGGGGCCGCCCCCGACCCGGCCGCCGACACCCTGGTGCGCCTCCTGGCCGAGCGGGCGACCGAGCTGCGGCCCGCCGCCGCCCCACCGGAACTCTGACCGCAGGGCCCGCCATCGGCCACCCCACGTCAGAGTTCCCGGACCGGGTGGCGACCATCGGGGAATTCTGACCCCCCGTGCCGTCCTGCGACACCCCACGTCAGAGTTCGGGTGTTGCCTAGAGTTGAGGCACCGTGGCCGACACCCGCAAACGCAACCGGTTCATCGACCGTACGGCTGAGGCGTTGAACCTGGGCCGGGCCGACGTCGAGGCACTGTTCCAGGGGGCCCGGGCCACCACCGCCCGGGTCAACGCGCTCCACCCCTCCCGCCGCCCGGCCGAGATCGAGGCCGACCTGCGGGCCGTGGTCCCCTCGCTCCAACCGGTGCCCTGGTGCCCCTACACCTGGCGCACCGACGGGCCCGACGGCTTCTCGCCGGCGGCCCCCGCCCTCCTCGAGGACGGCCGGGTCTACCTCCAGAACGCGTCCAGCCTGCTACCGGTGGCCGCCCTCGACCCCCAGCCCGGCCACAGGGTGCTCGACGTGGCCGCCGCCCCCGGCGGCAAGGCCTTCCACATCGCCGCCCGGACCGGCAACGAGGGCGAGCTGTGGCTGAACGATGGCAACCCCCAGCGGGCGGCCCACCTCGGGGAGCTGGCCCAGGTCTACGGGGTCCGGGTCACCCGGTTGACCTCACATCCGGCCCAGTACCTCGACAAGTACCTGGGGGCCGGCGAGACCTTCGACCGGATCCTGCTCGACGTCCAGTGCTCGGGGGAGGGGCGGGTCGACCTGCGCCACGGCGACGCCCTCCGGTTCTGGAGCGAGGCCCGGATCGAGAAGTACAAGTTCCTCCAGACCAAGATGCTGGACACCGCCTACAAGCTGCTGCGCCCGGGCGGGGTGATGGTCTACTCCACCTGCACGGTGGCCCCCGAGGAGAACGAGTTCCCGGTGGACAAGGTGCTGTCACGCCACGCCGACCTCGACCTGGCGCCGATCGCCGTCAGCGAGCCGGCCATCGTGCCCGGGCGCACGACGTGGCGCGAGGTGCGCTTCGATCGGCGGCTCTCCCGGGCCGTCCGGGTGGTGCCCGATGGCACCTTCGAAGCCTTCTTTGCCGCTAAATTAGTGCGATCTCCTTGATGTGATCCCTCAGATATATCTGAATAGAAATGAGACCATCAGTGGACATGCAGCAAATCTCTTGGCTGTAGAACCGCTCTGAGCTGCGAGAACGTCGCTCATTGAGCGGCCTGGTCGTTACATGATTAGACTCCAATTCTTCAAGAATCTGGGTTCTTTTCCCTAGGCACCTCGTATCATTTCGCCCAGCACTTCAGATCGACCCGCAGGGTCGAGGTGCCTTGAGGAGGTAACGAACGATGCCGAGTCGCAAGGAGGATGTGGCGCTCTCGGGCCGACGAGACCGGACCCGGGTAGCAAGAGTGCTGGCAGGTTCCCTGTTGGCCTGCGGGCTCTTGCTGCTCGGTTCGACGTCGAGCGCGAGCGCCAGTACCGACGCGGGAGCCCCCATGTCGAAGACGTCCACGACGTCGAGCAAGGACAAGGACGCCCTCATCGCCCAGGCCCTGCAACAGGGTCTGATCACCGAGGCCGACCTGCAGCCCGACGCACCGGGCACGATCGTGGCCTTCGCCGTTCCCACCGTCACCGCGGTGGCCCCGGCCGGGGGTCCGCTGGAGGGCGGCCAGATCGTGGCCATCACGGGAACCGGGTTCACCGGGGCCACCGCCGTGAAGTTCGACCTGGTCGACGCCACTGCCTACGCCATCGTGTCGGCCACCCGGATCGTGGCCCAGGTGCCCAACGCGGCAGCCGCCGCGGCCAAGGTCATCAAGGTGACCAACGCCGACGGCACGAACTCGACCGGCTCGGCCTACACCTATGGTGCCCCCACCGTCAGTAGCGTGTCGCCGGCCTACGCCGATCCGGCTACGGAGAAGGTCGTGACGATCACGGGTACGGGATTCCTCGGGCTCACCGACGAAGCCGACGTGGCCTTCGGAGCGGATGCCGCCACGGCGATCTTCGTGGTCTCCGACACCCAGATCGTGGCCACCACCCCCGACACCAACATCGACCCGGGTCTGGTGGAGGTGACGGTCACCCGCAACAGCGTGGCCAGCAGCACCGCCGGCACCGGATCCGACTTCCTGTTCAGCGACGCCATGCCCGAGATCACCTCGCTCGGTGCCACCACCGGGGCCGCCAACTCCACCAGCCTGGCCGATCTGGTGATCACCGGCACCGACATGTTCGGTGTGCGCAAGGTCAACTTCGGCGCCACCGCCGTGACCACGGGCATCACGGTGAACGTCGGCGGCACCACGGTGACGGTGAAGCCCCCGAGCCGGGCCTCGGGCCCGGTGGACATCACGTTGGAGACGGCGATGGGCACCACCACGGCCAACCTGAACACCAAGTTCAGCTACATCGCCACCGTGGCGCCCACCGTCAGCGCCATCACGCCGGCGGTGCTCGACACGGGAACCGGCGGCTCGTTCCTGGTGGTCGGCACCGGCTTCGGCGGCGTCGGAACCTCGAAGGTGACCGTCAAGTGCACGGCCGACATCGTGCCCGACTCGGTGGTGGTGGTCAGTGACACCCAGATGATCGTGACCGCCGGAGCCGACGACGACGGCCCTGAAGACTGCGACCTCGAGGTTGTCAACCCGTCCGACAACACCAAGAAGGTCACGGTCACGAACGGGATCCACTACCTGTAGGAGCGGCGACCCCGCTTCAACCAGCACGGAATCACAGTCAACAAGCCGATCCGGCCGTCGCTGCGACGGCTGCACTGCGAGGCTTCTGGCGGGGCCCCGGGGACACAGTCTCCGGGGCCCCGCCGCGTCTTGGGTCGCGGCCCCGATCCGGCCTATCGTCGTCACCCGAGGTGGCAACGATGGACATCGCGTACTCAACCGAAGCCGAGCAGTACCGGGAGAAGATCCAGGCCTTCCTGGCCGAGCACCTGCCGGCCGGGTGGAGCGGGCTGAGCGGCCTGGCCGAGGACAAGCGGGCCGGGTTCGTGGCCGAGTGGCGCCATCTGCTGGCGGCCGAGGGGCTGGTGGCTCCGGCCTGGCCCACGGAGTACGGCGGCGGCGGGCTCACCCCGATCGAGCGGGTGGTGCTGCACGAGGAGTTCGCCCGGGCCGGGGTGCCCACCGGCGGGCCGAACGACGGCATGGGCATCTCCATGATCGGGCCCACCCTGATGGTGCTGGGCACCGAGGCCCAGAAGAAGCACTTCCTGCCGAAGATCCTGTCGGGCGAGCACCGCTGGTGCCAGGGCTACTCCGAGCCCAACTCCGGCTCCGACCTGGCATCGCTCAGCACCAAGGCCGTGCTCGACGGCGACGAGTGGGTGATCAACGGCCAGAAGATCTGGACCTCCGAGGCCCACACCGCCAACTGGATCTTCATCCTGTGCCGCACCGCCCCCGACCAGATCAAGCACAAGGGGATCACGTTCCTGCTGGCCCCCATGGACCAGCCAGGGATCGACATCCGCCCCATCGTCAACATCGCCCGCACGCACGAGTTCAACGAGGTCTTCTTCACCGACGTGCGCACGGCGAAGGAGAACGTGGTGGGCGACGTGAACGAGGGATGGCGGGTGGCCAACCAGCTGCTGGCCTTCGAACGGGGCGACGACGCCACCGTGGTGTCGATGCGGATGCGGGGCATGGAGAACCGCCTGGTCGAGATCGCCCGGGCCCAGGGGCTGCTCGACGATCCGGTGGTGCGCCAGGAGCTGGCCTGGATCCACTCCAAGGTCGAGATCCTTCGCTTCCTCGGCTATCGCACGCTCACCCAGCTGCTGGCCGGCCAGGTGCTGGGTTCGGAGAGCTCGATCAACAAGCTGCTGTGGACCGAGCTGTACCAGCGGGGCACCGAGCTGGGCGTCAACTGGTGGGGGGCCAACGCCATGGCCCCCAGTGGTGAGTCGCCCCTGTCGGCCGTGTTCTCCGAGGCCTCGGGCGACCCGTGGACGTCACAGGCCCTGGTCGAGCACTTCCTCGGCGCCCGACCGGCCTCGATCTACTCCGGCTCCAATGAGATCCAGCGCAACATCGTGGGGGAGCGGCTCCTCGGCCTGCCCAAGGAACCCCGCTCCGATGCCGGCCCCTGGAACGAGACGTTGCGGTAGGGCCCTACCCGCCGGCCGCAACCGGTGGGTCAGCTGAAGCCGGGCCACCGGGAGAAGTCGGTGTAGGTGTCGTCCCGCACCACCTTGCCGTCGGCCACCGTCAGCACCACGCAGAACGGCAGCTTCCACTCGGCGCCCTGGTCGGGGTCACTGAGCACGCCCTCCACCACGATCACGTCGTCGCCCGAGGGATGCGTCCGTAGCACCTCCATCCGCCGCTTCGGCGCTGCGGCCAGCACCCGCTGCTCCAGCCGCATCAGCTTCTCCGGGCCCAGCACGGCGCCCATGAGCTTGGCGTCGGAGGCGTACAGCGCCACCAGCGCCTCGATGTCGTCGTTGTAGGTGGCGGCCCAGCGCTCCACCAGCGACTGGTTCTCGGTAGCTCCCATGGCGGTTCCCCCTGTTGAGTGGTGACGAGCCGATCCTAGGAGACCCGGACGTCCACCGCAGTTTCCTGGGACAGAGAGAAGCCGTCGCCGAGAAGGATGCGGTCGCCACTCCAGAACCGGCCGGGGTCGTACCAGTTGGGAGGCTTGGTCTGATCGAGCAGGCCCATCCGCTGGTAGGTGGTGGCGATCAGCTCGGCGCAGAAGATCTCGTCGGGGAAGGCGGAGCGCCGCACCCGCCCGAGGAGCCACCGCTTGGCCAGGCCCTGGGCCGACGGGAAGCGCCGCCCGCTGTACTCGTTGATCACCCGTAGCAGCTCGTCTTCGGCGTCGGGGCCGACGGTGGGGGAGAGCTGGCGCACGTAGGGCTGCTGGTCCCACCGTTCGCTCCACACCCGGACCGACTCGTCGAGCCGCTGGAGCTGCACCCCGGCATGGCGGGTGCCGGTCCACACGTCGGTTGCCGACGGGCTCGACTCGGTGTGCCACAGCAGCGGTGGCAGATCGCCGATGGCCACCGCCATGGCCACGTGGTTGACCGGGCTGTTCGTGGTGACCTGGACCATCCGGTCGTTGACCTTGCGCCCCCGGAACAGCCAGATGTCGCCGGTGGTGGCGGCGTCCATGGCGCTGGTGAGCGAGATGGTGTCGGCCACGGGGGTAGTGTAAGGCCGATGCGCCTGTGGAAGTGGTTGGGTCTGGCGGCGGCGGTGGGCATCGCGGCCACCGGCACGGCGCTGGTGGTGCGCAAGCGCCGCTGGCGGCACTACGACGCCGACGAGCTCCGGTCCGAGCTGCACCGTCGCTACGGGGAGGCCACGCAGCGACGGTGAGCCCGACGACGAGCCGACCGGTTCGCCTCAGGCCACGGTGAAGGTGGCGCTGTAGGTGATCGTCGTGCCGTCGGTTCGGGTGAGCACAGCCGAGATCGTGTGGCTACCCCGGCTGAGGGTGGCGATGTAGGGGTTGGCGGTGGCGACGGCACCGCCACCGAAGTCCCACGGGGCCAGGTTCTCGATCCGGAACGGGGTGCCGGTGGTCGGGGTATCGAGGAAGAAGCGCACGTTGACCCCCGGGGTGGTCACGTCGAGGAAGACGTACAACGGCTCGCCCACCGTCGAGACGTTCCCGGCCAGCGGTACCGCCGGCGATCGGGAGGCGGCCCGGGACACCTTGAGCGAGGTATCGACCGGCGGACCGACCGTGGTGGTGAAGGTGGTGGACGATACGGCACCCAGTGGGTTGCCGGCCGCGTCGCGCACCGCGGTCGACACGCTCACCCGGTAGGTGGCGGCGGCTCCCAACGCCTGGCTGGGCGTGAGGGTCACCGTGTTGCCCGAGGTGGCGACGGTGGCCGGTACGGTGGCGCCGCCGTCGAGGGCGAGGGTCACGCCGCCGTTGGGCAGCACGGGCTCGGAGAACGTGACGATCACCGTGGCGCCGGTGGACACACCGGTGGCACCGCCCAGCGGGTTCACCGACTGCACCGTCGGGGCCGTGGTGTCGGGCGGCGGAGGCGTGGTGCCCACGGTGAACGTGGCCGAGTAGGTGGCCGTCGTGCCGTTGGGCCGCGTCAACACGGCACTGATCGTGTGGCTGCCGTTGGGCAGGGTGTTGGTGTGGGGGAAGGCCGTGGCCACGGCGCCGCCGGCGAAGTCCCACGGTGCCGCCCCTTCGATCCGGACCGGCGAGCCGGTGACCGGGCCATCGAGGAAGAAGCGGACACCGATCGCCGGATCGGTCACGTCGAGGAAGACGTACACCTGCTCGCCGGGGGTCCACGTGTTACCGGAGAGAGGCGCCGCCGGGGCCCGGGACGGGGCCCTCGACACCTTGAGCTCGGTGCCTCCCGTTGGCGGGGGAGGGGTGGCGGCGGTGGCGAAGGTGGTGGACGAGGCGGCGCCCACGGGGTTGCCGGCCAGGTCCCGTACCGCAGTCGACACGCCCACCCGATAGGTGGTCCCAGTGGCCAGCGGGGCCGACGGCGTGAGGATCACGGTGTCGCCGGAGCCCGAGACCGTGGTGGCCACAGGGGCCCCGCCATCCACCGCCAGGGTCACCCCGCCGTTGGCGGCGACGGCTTCGGAGAACCGGACGGTGACGCTGGTACCGGTGGCCACGGCCGTGGCGTCCGGGGCCGGGGTCACCGACTGGACCGTGGGCGGTGTGGTGTCGGGCGGGGGTGGGGCGGCGGCCGTGGTGAACGTGGCGGACGAGGCGTCGGCCAGCGGGTTGCCGGCCAGGTCCTGTACCGCAGAGGACACGCTGACCCGGTAGGTGGTGCCGGTGGCCAGCGGGGCCGACGGTGTGAGGGTGACGGTGTTACCGCTGGCGGTGGCCGTGGCGGTCACAGCGGCGCCCCCGTCGACGGCGAGGGTGACCCCGTCGTTGGCGTTCACCGGCTCGGAGAAGGTGACGGCCGGGGTGGCCGTGGTGGCCACGCCCGTCGCGCCGTTGGCCGGGGCGACGCCGTTGACGAGGGGCGGTGTGGTGTCGGGCGGCGGGGGAGCGGTGCCCACCGTGAACGTGGCCGAGTAGATGTCGGTCCCGCCGTCGGTCCGGGTGAGGACGGCCGTGATCGTGTGGGAACCGTTGCTCAGCCCGTTGACGTAGGGGAAGGCCTCGATGGCCGAGCCGCCGTTGAAGTCCCAGGGTGAGAGGCTCTCGAGGTGGACCGGGGTGCCGGTGACCGGCGTGTCGAGATGGAAGCGGACTCCCACCGCCGGCGTGGCCACGTCGAGGAAGACGTAGACCTGTTCGCCCGGCGTCCAGGTGCTCCCGGCCAGAGGCTGGGCCGGGTTGCGGGTGGAGGCCCTCGACACCTCGAGCTCGGTGTTGGCGGGGGCGGCGCCGGTGATGAAGGTGGTGAACGAGCCGCTGGCCAGTGGGTTGCCGGCCAGGTCGCGCACGGCCGTGGTGACGCTGAGGCGGTAGGCCGTCCCGGCCCCGAGCGGGCCGGACGGGGTGAGGGTCACCGTGTTGCCGCTCACGGTGGCCGCGGTGGGGACGACCGCCCCACCGTCCACGGCCAGCGAGATGCCGCCGTTGGGTGCTACCGGTTCGGAGAACGTGACCGAGACGGTGGACGAGGTGGGCAGGCCCGATGCCCCGTTGGCCGGCAGCACCGAGGCCACGGTGGGAGCGGTGGTGTCGGTGGGGGGCGCACTGGCGATGGTGAATGTGCTGGTGGTGGCGCTGGCCAGCGGGTTGGCGGCCAGGTCTCGCACGGCGGTGGACACGCTCACCCGGTAGGTGGTGCCGGGGCTCAGGGGCCCGGCAGGGGCGAGGGTGATGGTGCTGCCGCTGGTGGAGGTCGTGGTCGGGACGGCGGCACCGCCGACGACGGCCAGCGTCACCCCGCCGTTGGCGGTCACCGGCTCGGTGAAGTTGACGGTCACCGTGGCTCCGGTCGCCACGCCGCTGGCGCCGCCGGCCGGGGTCACCGAGACGACCGACGGGGGCGTGGTGTCGGCCTGCGGGGTGGACTGCCACACCCGGATGCCGCTGAAGTTGGAGGCGCCGCCGACGGCGCTCAGCTGGATCTGGTTGGCCGTCACCACCACCGGGACGGGGCCCACCTTCTGCCACGTTCCCGCCCCGCCGGAGACGATGGTGGGCTGGACGACACCGTTGATCGACGGGGTGAACGTCTCGGAGTCGTTGTCCTCCCAGACCCAGTACTCCACGGTGTAGCTGCCGTTGGGTACGTTGGTCATGGTGGTGACGGCGTTGCCGAAGCCGTAGGTGGAGCACCGGATCATCTCGGTCTCCGCCGCGCTGGGGGGCGGCACCAGCGGAACGGACTGATCGCAGAAGCCGGTGGGGCCGGAGCTGAAGTCGGGGGCGGTCAGGCCGTCCTCGAAGGCCACGCTGTCGATCACGAGGGCCGGGCCGTTGATGTTGACGGCCCGGTACAGCGTCGGCCCGCAGGTGCCGCCCGAGGTGTAGGTGGCGCTGAGCGCCGGGTGGTTCTCGACGGCGGTGAGGGTGTGGGTGCGGGGCGCCCCGCTGCTCCACCCGGCGAAGGTGCGCAGCACGCCGCCAACGCAGGCTTCGGCCGGCGCCGAGATCACGTGCTGGGCCCCGACGGCGGTGTCGAGCACCGACGGGACGGGCTCGGTGATGCCGTCGATGGTGATGTTCACCGGGGCGTCGGCGGTGATGTCCACGGCGGTCTTGACCGGGTCCAGGTCGAGCACCTCGGTGTCGGTGAGGCCGTCGGAGTCGGTGGCGGTCAGCGTGACCCGGTAGCCGGTGGCCCCCTCCCAGCTGTGACCGCTGGAGCTCGGAACCGGCAGGGTGATGGTCGATCCGGTGCCGGAGGACACGGGGTGGGTGTGCTCGTCGTGGCGGAACACGATGTTCCAGGCCAGCGCGCCGGCGGGTAGGGGACCGTCGTCGGGGTCGGTGGCCGACCCCTCGATCACGATCGTGTCGCCGGCGCGGAAGGTGGTGATCGTCGGGCCCGTGATGGCGGCCGCCGGCGGTTGGCCCACCTGGATGGAGATGGGGGCGCCGGTGGTGCTGTCGCCGTTCGCCGTGACCGTGAGCTGCGCGGTGTAGGCGCCGGCGTCGGCGTAGGTCTTCGTCGGGTTGGCGGTGGCGGCCGACGTGCCGTCGCCGAAGTCCCACCGGTAGGTGACGGCGTCGCCGTCGAGGTCGGTGGCCGAGGCGGCGAAGGCGACGCTCAGGGGCGCCGGGCCGGATGTGGGGGCGGCGGTGGCCTGGGTGATGGTGGGGGGGTGGGTGACGGTGCCGGTGTAGCGGAGGCGGCGGAGTTGGCCGCTCCCGAAGCCGTAGTGCATCCAGTAGATGGCCCCGTCGACCGGGCTCACCCCGATCCACACCGGTGTGCCGCCGGCCAGCGACGGCTGCATCAGCTCGCCCGATGAGGCGGTGTTGCCGTTGCGCTCCAGCCAGAAGAAGGTGCGGGTGGCGTAGTCGGCGTACACGTAGGTGCCCACGAACGACGTCGGGTAGGCCGACCCGCGGTAGATCTCGCCCCCCGTGATCGAGCGGTTCTGGCAGCAGCCGCCGCCGGCGTCGTGGCTGTAGCTGAAGAGCGGACCGGTGATCCCCGTCGGGCAGTTGGACCCGTTCTTGGGTGGCCCCAGCGGCCCTTCGCACACGGGCCACCCGTAGTTCGCCCCGGGCTGTATGAGGTCGACCTCCTCGTAGGCGGTGGGGGCGTTGTTACCGCCCACATCACCCATCCAGTAGTCGCCCGTGGCCCGGTCGAACGACGAGCGGAAACCGTTGCGGATTCCGATGGCGTAGATCTCGTCGATGTTGGGGCCCGACCCGTCGTAGAACGGGTTGTCGCTGGGGACCGAACCGTCGGGGGCGAAGCGGAGAACCTTGCCGAACACCGTCGTGAGCAGCTGCGAATTCCCGCCCACCAGGTTGTCGCCGGTCGACAGGTAGAGCATGCCGTCGGGACCGAAATTCAGTGAGCCACCGATGTGGTAGTTGTCGACGCCCATCGACGGGCCGGGGTTGAGCCAGATCAGGGTGCGGCTGGCCAGGGTGGCGGTGCCGGTGGCGGCCAGGGTGAAGCGGTCGACCCGGAGCCGACGGGAGGAGAGCTCACTCGAGTAGGTGTAGAAGCGGCTGTTGGTGGCGAAGTCGGGGTCGACGGCTATGTCGAGGAGGCCCGATTCCCCGCTCGACAGCACGCCGGGCACGGTGAAGAGCTGGGTCGACGCGGAGGTTGCCGGGTTCACGAGGTAGACGTTGCCGGCGGTGGTGATGGTGAGCAGGCGCCCGTCGGGCAGGAAGTCGGCGCTCACCGAACCCGTCCAGTTCCCACCGGCCACGAACTCGTCGACGATGTCCGCCGGGTCGAGGGCCGGGGCCGCCGCCGTGGGGGCGGGATCGAGCAGCGTCGTGCCCACCAGCACGGATGCGCTGAGAACCGCCAAGGATGCGAGAAGAAATGCGAGCCGCCTCATGGGACGCACACGGTACGCTTCGTTCCGGCGGCTGGCATTGAGTCGATTGACCACATATGTATGTCGCACTTAAGACGCTACAAATGAAGGATCATCGGCAATGAAAGATCGGTAATCGGCGCGTTTTCGCTGCTAGAGGGATCGCAATGTCGATCAGTCTGGGAGATATTCTTCAGATATGGGGGGCGATATGTCTCAATCAAAGATTATGGCCAAGCTGGCGGGTGGTTGTTTATCCAGTATGTTGGTGGCAGTAGCCTGTTCAAGTGGTGGTGGTGCGGCAGGCGACGGATCGGACGGGTCCCCGGTGTCGGCGCCGGCCGGTGGGGAGGAGGCCCCATCGGCGGCCGGTGGCGACACCGCGACGGTGCGCTCGCCGGCGGCCTTCGCCGAGTACTACCGCAAGCTCGGGGTGGCCGAGCCGGTGGTCACCTGTTACGTCGATGCGTTGGCGGAGCTCGGTGTGGTATCACTCGATCAGCTGGAGGCCGACCAGGAGCTGGGGGCCCGGGCCGCCGACCGGTTCGACCGGTGCGTGGCCGACGGCGGTGGGGATCCGGTGGCGACGCCGACCACGTGACCGGTCGCCGGATCAGGGCCTCCCGGCGTCGGCGTCACGGCCGGCATCGGGCGCGGGACCGAAGCGGACGCTGCTCTCGTGCTCCTGAGCCAGGCGCCGCAGGGCGCTGGCGATCACCTCGCCGGCCAGGGTGCCGATCACGATGTACTCGACCGCCTCGGAACGGGCGATGTCGGTGGGTACGGCCGCCAGGTCGGCCCGGGCCCGGGCCTGGGCCGCTTCGGCCACCGGGCGCAGGTCGTGGGCCGAGCGGGCGAGGTCGTTGCGCGACATCATGACCAGGGCGTCGGCCAGCATCTCGCGGGACTGGCTCTCGTCCCGCACCTGCCATCCCACGGCGTCCATCAGGTCGTCGATCACCTCGTGGGCGGCGGCCCGCTCGTCGTCGTCGCCCAGCCCGTGGCGGGGGGTGATGGCGTCGTGGGCCACGCCGAAGGCGCCGTGCAGCGACAGGGACTCGTCGTCGACCGCCGTCACCACGGCATGGACGTCGGCGATGGCCAAACCGCCCACCTCGATCAGGGTCCGGACGAGCCGGAGGCGCCGTACGTGGTCGTCGCCGTAGTCGGCCTGGGTGCGGCCCCGGCTGGTGCCGGGCGGCAGGAGACCCTCGCGCAGGTAGTACTTGATCGTCGGCACCGGCACACCGGCCCGCTGGCTCAGCTCACTGATCCGCATCGGTGATCCTTGACATCCCAGTTGGATAGTAGCACTATCCAAAATGGATAGTGAAGCTATCCAACACGGCGGACCAGAGGAGTGCAGGTATGGCGAGGAAACGGCGACCGGTGAGTCTCCCGGTGCAGGCGGGCCGTTACACGGCGGAGATCGACGGCGATTTCGTGGTTTTCACGATCGGGATGCGGATCAACCGGCCGTGGAAGGTCCACAAGTGGGTGCCGGTGTTCCGGGCCATGCGGCCGATGATGGTGACGCTGTCGCAGAACCCGGCCAAGGGGCTCCTGGGGTCGAGGGCCACGTTGAGCGGGCGCACGGTGGCGATGGTGCAGTACTGGCGGAGCTTTCAGGATCTGGAGCGGTTCGCCCGTGATTCCGAAGACCCGCACCTCGAGGCCTGGAGACGGTTCAACCAGGCGGTCGGGTCGAGCGGCGACGTGGGCATCTTCCACGAGACGTTCCAGGTGCAGGCCGGCGGCTACGAGTGCCTGTACGGCAACATGCCGCGCTACGGGCTGGCCGCCGCCGGCCGCAGCGTGAAGATCGGGGAGCGGACCGACACCGCCCGCCAGCGGATGGGTTCAGCGTCGGTGCCGGCGAGCTGAACGACGGTCCCGGGCTCATCCCGCGGCCGGTAGGGGGCGTCCAGTGGCAAGACCCAAGTGCTGCATAATGTCGGTTATGTCTGAAACCGGGGATTGATCCGATCAGGGGGCCCAGACGTCGTTGGACAGGCCGACGACCTTCCAGCCGTCGGGTTCACGGTCCAGGTAGACGTACCAGGCCGACCAGTCGAGCCCGTCGGCCGCCGGATCGTCGCCCGGGTCGAACACGGTCACATGGTGGAATCCGGCCAGCTCGGGCCGGATGACCGACCCCGGTATCCGACTGCTGGGCCCGCTGGCCAGATCGTCGACGGTCACCACAGCGTCGGTGTCGTCGTGGGTGCCTACGAACGGCTCGGCCACCTGGTCGGCGAAGGTGGCCGAGACGCACGGATCGCCGCACGCCGGGCCGGTCCACGAACGAACTGTTGTATCGGTCAGGATCCCGGCCAGGTCGTCGGCCGTGAACCGCAGCATCCGGGGCCGGTCGTCGTAGTACAGGCCGTGGGCCGAGACCAGCGGCCGTAGATCCCCTCGCGCCGCCAGGACCCGGGACAGATCGGCCACCACCTGCTCCGGCGCGGGGTCGGCGGCGAACTCGGCCGCCGTCATCTGCGGCGTCAGGTAGGCGGCGTTGACCCAGCCGGCGGTGTTCCCCTTCCTGACCTCGTACCACGGCTGGCCGTCGTGGCTGGCGGCCCCGCCGGTGGTCGTCACGCCGGTGGCGTTCCAGGCCAGGTCGCCGATCTTCGATGCCGCCGGGTCGGCCTGCTGGCGCACGGCCAGGGTGTCGTTGTCGGCCACCAGCACCACGTTCCACTGCGCGTTCGCCAGCGCCGGCCGGCCCGAGGGGGTCGGGCCGGTGGAGCCGGTGTCGGCGCCGCCGCTGGTCGGGCTCCCCCCGGTGTCACCGGTCCCGGGAGACGTGACCTCGGTGCCCGGCGACGAGGTGACGCTGACGGCCGAACCGTCGGCCGTCCCCTCCTCGTTGTCGCTGCAGGCGGAGGTGGCGGCCAACAGGAGCCCGATGGCCAGAACGGACGGACGGGGGCGGCGGCGTCGTTGCCTCATACGTCACTCCTACTCCGGAACCGGTGGCGTGACCAGGGGCGAACGCCACCACTCCCCCGCCGCTCTCCCCGCGTCGAGTCGGAGCCGGAGCCGGGCCCAGCGACGGGGCCAGCAGGCGTCAGCTGCCGGTGCCGACCCGTTGGCGCTCGGCCACGTAGAGGGCGCTCCAGTCGATATCGGCGGGGGCGGCGGCCCGGATGGCGGCCAGCAGCCCCAGGCGGGACCGGCGGACGTCCTCGTCGGGGTCGTTCACCAGCACCTTGTCGAAGAACGCCTCCACGGCGTCGGCCAGCTCGCCGGCCTGGGCGGCGAAGTCGGTGAGCGACGTGGTGTCGCCGGCCGGCATCGACCGGATCAGCCCGAGCAGCGCCGTCTCCTCCGGCAGCACCAGCCGGGCCTCGTCGTAGACCGGCTCCGTCCCCTCGGGCACGATGCGCACGATCCGCTCCACCGCCGCCACCAGCGTGCGGAACGACTCGACCGGCACCAGCGTCTGCAGGGCCTCCAGGTTGCGGGCGGCCCGGCCCGGGACGTTGGCCGCCGGCAGCACGGCGGCGATGATCGTGGGCGCCGTGCCCTCCTCCCGCAGGAGCTGGGCGAACCGGCCGGCGCACAGCTCGGCGGCGTCGGCCACCGTGCTGTCGGGCACGTCGAGCCCCTGGGCCACCAGCTGGTCGATGGCGGTGCGGAGCACCTGCTCCACGCTGAACGACTCGAACCCGGGGCAGTCCCGCAGGATCCGTACCAGGCCGAGGGCGGCCCGGCGCAGGCCGAACGGGTCGGACGACCCCGACGCCTTGGCCCCCACGGCGAACATGGCGGCCAACAGGTCGCCCCGGTCGGCCAGGGCCAGGAGGGCACCGGGGGTGGACGCCGGCAGGGCGTCGGCCGAGGTGCGGGGCTGCTCCATCTCGGCCAGGGCCTGGGCCACCGCCTCGGGCTCGCCGGCCCGGCGGGTGTACTCCCGGGCCATGTGGCCGGCCAGGGCCGACAGCTCCACCACCATCTGGGTGGCCAGGTCGAACTTGGCCAGCTCGCCGGCCCGGGCCAGGGCGGCGTCGTCGTCGGCCGACATCGGCACGTCCTTGGCCAGGCGGGCCGCAACGTCGCGGATCCGCTCGGCCCGCAGCCGCACCGAGCCCACCCGCTCCTCGAACGTGAGGCGGTCGAGCCGGGATCGGAACTCGTCGAGGCTGGTGGCCAGGTCGGCCTGGTAGAAGAACAGCGCGTCCTCGTAGCGGGCCCGCAGCACCGACTCGTTGCCGGCCCGCACCACGTCGTGGTCGCAGGGGCCGTTGGCGAACGTCACGAAGTGGGGCAGCAGGGAGCCGTCGGCCCGCCGCACCGGGAGGTACCGCTGGTGCTTCTTCATCACCACGGTCAGCACCTGCTCGGGTAGAGCCAGGTAGCGCTCGTCGAAGCTGCCCAGGATGGCCACCGGCTCCTCCAGGAGCTGGCTGATCTCGTCGACCAGGGTGGTCTCACCTTCCACGTCGACCATGCCGCCCCGCTCGGCGGCCAGCGCCGCCGCCCCGTCGACGATCCGCTGGCGCCGCTCGGCGGCGGCCAGCACGATGCCGGCTTCGGCCAGGGCCGGGAGGTAGGCGTCGGCGTCGGCGATCTCGATGTGCGACGGGGTGGACGTGCGGTGCAGCCGGGTGGTCCGGCCGCTGTCGAGCTCCGACACCGTCACCGGGATCTCCGTGGCGCCCCACAGGGCGACCAGCCACCGGATGGGGCGGCTGAAGGCCAGCTCGGGATCGTTCCAGCGCATGTTGCGGTCTGATCGGAGGCCGTTCACGGTTTCGGCCACCAGGGCGCTCACCAGGTCCACCACGTTGCGGCCGGGCTCGGTGATCTCCACCGCGGCGTGCTCGGCGTTGCCGGCGTCGACCTTGATCACGCTGTCGGCCGAGGAGCCCTTCGACCGCAGGAAACCTTCCAGGGCCTTCGTCGGGTTGCCGTCGGCGTCGAAGGCGGCGGTCCACCGGGGACCCCGCACCACCTTGGTCTCGTCGGTCCCCCAGGCGGCCACCCGGTCCACCACCACCGCCACCCGGCGGGGGGTGCCGAACACCTGCACGGCGCCGTGGTCGAGCGATCCGGCCAGACCCCTGGTGACGGCGTCCTCGACGGCGTCCACCGTGGCCGGCACCACGTCGGGGGGCAGCTCCTCGAAGCCGATCTCGATCAGCAGCGTCTGCGGCTCGGCGCCATGGTCGGGCACGGCGGCCGGCCGGCTCGCCGCGGAGCGCTCCGGAGCCGGGCGCAGCAGGGGGTGGCCCAGCTCGGCTCGCCGTTCCACCCACAGCTTCGACACCTCGCGGGCCAGCCGGCGCATCAGGGCGAAGGCGGTGGCCCGCTCGGTGGTTCCCACCGCCCCCCTGGCGTCGAGCACGTTGAAGGCGTGCGACGCCTTCAGCACGTAGCTGTGGGCCGGTATCGGGAGCGACCGGTCGATCATCGACTGGGCTTCGGTGGTATAGGCCTCGAACAGCATCCGGTTGGCCTCGATGTCGGCGTCGTCGAGGTAGTAGCGGGACATCTCGTACTCGGACTGCCCGAACACCTCGCCGTAGCTGATGCCGGGGGCGTACTCGATGTCCTTGAAGTGGGTGACCCCCTGGGAGGCCATGAGGATGCGCTCCAGGCCGTAGGTGATCTCCACCGCCACGGGGTCCAGCGTGAGGCCGCCCACCTGCTGGAAGTAGGTGAACTGGGTGATCTCCAGGCCGTCGAGCCACACCTCCCAGCCCAGGCCCCAGGCGCCGATGGCGGGCTGGGCCCAGTTGTCCTCGATGAAGCGGATGTCGTGGGCCTGCAGGTCTATGCCGATGGCCTCCAGGCTGGCCAGCAGGAGGTCCTGCGGGTTGCCGGGTTCGGGCTTGAGGATGACCTGGTACTGGGTGTGGGTCTGGAGGCGGTTGGGGTTCTCGCCGTACCGGCTGTCGTCGGGGCGGACCGAGGGCTCAACGTAGGCGGCCCGCCACGGCTCGGGCCCCAGCACCCGGAGCACCGTCGCCGGGTTCATCGTTCCCGCGCCCACCTCGGTGTTGAACGGCTGAACGATCAGGCAGTCGTGGTCGGCCCAGAAGCTCGTGAGGGCTCGGACGGCCTCCTGCATGGTCACCATGGGGGGCAATGCTACCGGCGCCCGGCTCACCCGAGCCGGAGCACGGTGTCGGCCCGGGCCAGGGCGACCGGCCGGTTCGACGCCGCCAGCACGGTGAAGCCGGCGGCGGCCAGCCTGTCCCACAGGGCCTGCTCGGTCTCGGCGTCGAGGGCCGACGTCAGGTCGTCGAGCACGAGCAGCTCGGGCCGCTGGGCCAGCGCCCGGGCCGCCGCCGCCCGCTGGGCCTGGCCTCCCGACAGGCGAACCCCCCGGGCCCCGATGCGGGTGCCGAGCCTCTCGGGGAACCCGGCAACGTCGTCGTCGAAGGCGGCCAGGGCGATGGCGTCGGCCAGCTCGTCGTCGCCGATCGGGTGCCCCAGGCGCAGGTTGTCGGCCAGGCTCTCGGCGAACAGGCGGGGCACCTGGGCCACGAAGGCGCACTGGGGCGGCACGAAGAAGGCGGCCCGGTCGGCGATCGGCCGGCCGTTCCACCGCACCTCGCCCCGCTCGAGGGGCAGGAGGCCCACCACCGCCCGCAGCAGGGACGTCTTGCCCGCCCCCACCGGGCCGGCCATCACCACCAGCTGGCCCCGCTCGATCGTCAGGTCAACGCCCTCCACGCCCCGGCCCGCCACGGTGAGGTCGCGCAGCTCGAGGCGCTCCAGGGGGATCCGGCCGGGGCGGACGGGGCCGGCCGCCGGCCCTCCGCCCAGGATCGGAAGCTGGCGGTGCACGATCATGGGGTCGGGCCGGCCGGCGTCGGCCTCGGGTAGCAGCACGTCCATGCGGTCGGCCGACACCTGGTAGCGCCGTCGGCCCACCACCAGCGCGCTGATCCGCATCGGGACCCACACCATGCCGGTGAGCAGTGTGGCGAACAGGGCGATCTGGCCGGTGTCGAGGCCGCGGCGGGCCGCTACCACCAGGGCCAGGCCCACGAACAGGTCGGCCATGGCGGTGTTGGCCGACCACAGCATCTCGTTCCAGGTCTGGTCGAGCACGGCGGTGCCGGCCCGGCGGTCGTTGAGCGTGTCGAGCCGGCGGAGCACGTCGCGCTGGGCCCCGGCCACCTTCACCGTGAGCGAAGCGGTGATGGCGGCGGTGAGGAAGTCGCTCACGGCGCTGGCCGACTCCCGGGCCCGGGCCCGGTACCGGCGGGCCAGGGAGCCCACGAACCGGTTGGCCACGCCCACCACCACCATGGGCCCGACGCCGGCCAGGGTGGCCCACGGGTCGATGCGGCACAGGACGGCCACCGTGCCCGCCGAGTAGAACAGCAGCCCGATGAGGTCGATCCAGTTGTCGAGGAGGAACACCATGTCGAACGGGTCGTCCCGCAGGCGGACCAGGATGTCGCCCACCGGCACCGACCGGGGTCCGGCCTCCGCTCCCCCACTGGCCAGCTGGGCGTTCAGGGTGTTCACCCGCATGAGGCCCTTGGCCGACTCCACCCCCTGCATGTAGGTCACATGGGCGATGCGGATGAGCATCGCCGTGGCGATGTAGGCGGCCAGCAGGCAGCCGAGCAGGAACCAGAATCGGCCGCCGGTCCCGGAGGACTGGAGGCGTCCGAACACCCGGCCCACCAGCCAGCCGGTGGCCAGGGGCGTGACGAACCACACCGTCCAGCCGGCCGAGCCCAGCCAGTACCAGCGACCCCGGTAGCCCACCAGGTGGATCATCCGGCGCTCGCCGTGGAACATGCGGGACCGCGGGGTGGCGTTCATGCCAGCAACCCGCTCTCCTCGGCCGTCCGCCCGGCGGCGCCCTCCCCCATCGCCCGCAGCCGCCGGTAGCGGCTGGCGGGGTCGGCGGCCAGGACCGAGCGGGGCCCCTGTTCGACGATGCGACCGTCGGCCAGCACCACGATGTCGTCGCAGGCGTCGAGGGTGGCCAGGCGGTGGGCGATGACGATGGCGGTGCGCCCCGCCACCAGCCGGCCCACGGCGGCGCCGATGGCGGCCTGGGTGGCGGGATCGATCCGGGACGTGGCCTCGTCGAGCACCACCACATCGGGTTGGCGCAGCAGGGCCCGGGCCAGGGCCAGGAGCTGGGCCTGGCCGGCCGACAGGCCCACCCGGGCCCCGTCGTCGTCCCGGTCGTCGGCGGCCAGGCGGGTGTCGAGCCCGTCGGGGAGGCCCTGGAGCCAGGGCCCCAGGCCCACATCGTCGAGGGCGGCCATCAGCTCGTCGTCGCTGGCCGGGCGGAACAGCGAGACGTTGTCCCGCACCGTGCCCGGGAACAGCTGGACGTCCTGGGGTACGGCGGTGATCCGGCGGCGCAGGTCGTCGTCGCTCACCCCGGCCAGATCCACCCCACCCACCAACACCCGGCCGCCGGTGGGGCTCACCAGCCGCAGAAGGAGGCGGGCCAGCGAGGTCTTGCCCGACCCGGTGCGGCCGATCACACCGACCAGCCGGCCCGGCTCCAGCGTGAGATCGAGCGGGTGGAGGGCGGCGTTGTTGCCCTCGTCGTCGTCGTAGACGAGGCCCACGCCGTCGAAGCGGACGGCGAGCGGGCCCGGGGGCAGGGTGCCGGTGCCGGAGGTGACCTGGCGCTGCTCCCCCACCAGCTCGGCCACCCGTTGGGCCGCCCCCGACGCCCCCTGGACCTCGGTGAGCCGCCAGCTCAGGTGGTCGATCTTGTCGGCCACCAGCTGCACCAGGCGAAACCCGAACAGCACGGCGGCCACGTCGACCCAGCCTCGGGTGAAGGCGAAAGCCCCGTAGGCCACCACCCCCACCAGCGCCCCGGCCACGGCGATGCGGATGTCGCCCTGCATCCGCATCTGGGCCCGGGTCCGCTCCCGGGTGGCGATCACCATGTCGGCCACCCGGTCGGCCATCCGGGCCGATCCGAACGCCCCCGCTCCCAGCGTGGCCACGTCGTCGGCCCCGGCCAGGTACTGCTCGGCCTCGCTCATGGCGGCGGCCTCGGCCGCCCGCTCGATCACGGTCTCGGTCACCGACACGTTGCGTACCAGCCAGGTGACCGTGCCCAGCAGCGCGATCCCGGCCGCCACCCCCGGCAGCAGTGCCGGCTCGGCCACACCGGCCACCACCACCGTGCCGGCGGCCAGCACGACGATGGCCAGCACCTGGGCCACCACGGTGGCCAGGAACTGGGTCATGAGGTTGATGTCGCCGTCCACCCGGGTCACGAGCTCGCCCGGGGTGCGGTCGCGGTGGAAGGCCAGGTCGGCCCGCAGCACGTAGTCGGCCAGGTCGTGGCGCAGGCCGTTGGTGATCTGCCACGCCAGCACCGTGCCCCGCCAGGTGACGAGCACCATGGTGGCTGTCGACCCCAACCCGGTGAGGGCGAAGGCGGCACCGGTGACGGCCAGGGGCCCCAGCGTCGACCCCTCGGCCGCCAACCGGGCGAACCGGGCCAGCAGCACCGCCCCGGCCAGGGGCAGCGCCGTGGCGACGGCCAGCGCTCCGGCGTAGGCCGCGACCGATCGGCGGTGCGGCCGCAGCAGGGACGCCAGAAGCCGGTTCGGGGACGACGGGGTCACCGTCCGACGCTAGCGGGAACCCTTCGGGCTGTCGGCCGTATTCCCGCGGGGCCGGTTCCCCCGAACCGGCCCCGCGGACAGTCAGGCCATGCGGGCCCGGGCCCAGGCACCGAGCTTGGCCACGGCGTCGTCGGCCTCGGGGGCCCGCCCGGCCAGGAACTGGAAGACGTGCTGCATCTCGGGATACACCTCCACGCTCACCTCCACCCCGGCCTCGGTGGCCCGGGCGGCGAAGCGGTGGGAGTCGTCGAGCAACGCCTCGTCCCCTCCCACCTGGATGAGCACGGGCGGCAGGCCGGCCAGATCGGCGTAGAGGGGGTTGGCCAGGGGGTCGGCCGGCGACGCCTCACCCAGGAAGGCGGTGGCCATCCCCATCAGGATCTCCCGCTGCACCAGTACGTCGACCGACGCGTTGCCGTCGATGGAGTCGCCCTTGCCCTCCATGTCGTACCACGGGGACAGCGGCATGATGCCGGCCGGCACCGGCAGGTCCTCGTCGCGGGCCTGGAGCACCATGGAGGTGCACATGCCGCCGCCGGCCGAGTCGCCGCAGGTGACCACGTGGCCGGCCTCGATTCCCTGGTCGAGCAGCCATCGGTAGGCCCGAACGGCGTCCTCCACCGGTTGGGGGTGGGGGTGCTCGGGGGCCCGCCGGTAGTCGATCACCAGGGCCCGGCAGCCGGCCGCTTTGGCCAGGTGGCCCCCGAGCTTGCGGTGGGTGTGCATCGAGCCGACCACGTAGCCGCCGCCGTGGGTGTAGAAGATGACCCGGCTCTCGTCGCAGCCCACCGGGGTGCACCAGATGGCCGGCACGCCGCCGGCGTCGACCTCGGCGTAGGTCACGCCCTCGGGCTCGGCCGTGGGCAGGTGCCACTCTTCGAACAGGTCCCGCATCTCGTCGAGGCCCATCTCCGGGTCGGCCGCCATGCGCGCCACCCAACTCTTGTACAGGTCTTTCAACATCTCGGCCTGTGCACTTGCCATCGTCGTCCTCCTCTTGTCGTTTGGTGGGTGTGTGGGGTGGTCCCTCAGTCCGTGGAAGCGGTCAGCTGGCGGACCTCGGGATCGAGATCGACGGTGCTCTCCGGATGCTCGGGGCCGCCGCCGCACTCCCGGCGCAGCACCGGCATGATCTCCTCGGCGAAGCACATCATCTGCTCCTCGATCTCGGTTGTGCTGAAACCACCCATTTCGAACCAGGCATTGAACATGAAGTCGTCGTACCCGGCGATCTCCCTGATCTTCAGGATCTCTTCGGTCACATAGTCCACCGAGCCGTGGATGGCCACCTTCCGGTCACGAAGCTCCTGGAAGGAGACCTTCCGGCCCATGTCGACATCCTCGCCCGGATCGGCCAGCACTCCAGCGAATCCGAACGGTCCGTAGTAGTCCCATTGCACCTCGAGACCGCGGGCCGCCCGGTCCATGTCGCCGATGCCCTTGTCGGCGATGTGGAGGTAGCGGCCGGTGATGATGCCCCGGCGCTTGGTGGCGTCCCAGCCGTATTTGAACTCGCCCCGGTTCAACCGGTCGGGCCAGCCCGCCTTCTCGGCGGCGTCGTAGTACATGCGGATGTTGTCCCGCAGGCGCAGGTTGGGCTCGACGATGAAGTAGGCGTTGACCCCGTTCTTGGCGGCGAACTCCACCGAGCGGGGGCTGGTGACCGGCTCCCACATCTGGGGGTAGGGCTTCTGCACCGGCTGGGGGTACACCTGCAGCTCCCGCAGCTTGGTCGTGGTGGCCAGCACCGGCGAGCCCATCGAGTACATGTCGGGCGCCCCGAGCTTGATGACGTCTTCCAGGGACCGTCCGACGTCGGGCTCGGAGAAGTAGGCGATCGTCTGCTGGTGGTTCCACCGGGTGTACGACGGCGGGATGGTGAAGAACTCGCCGTGGTGGCTGAACGAGTCCTGCGTCCAGCACTTGAGGATGATCTCGTAGGCCTCCTCGAAGTAGGCCCGGTTCCGCTCCTGGTCCTGGATGGTGGCGCCCATCTGGCCGCCCAGCACCTCGGTCTCCCGGGGCTGATAGCCCCGGCCCATACCGAAGTCGAGCCGGCCGCCCGAGATCACGTCGAGCATGGCCGCCTGCTCGGCGATGCGCACGGGGTGGTGCCAGGTGAGGATGTTGGCCGCCTGCCCCAGGCGGATGCGCTTGGTGAGGGCGGCGATCGCCATCTCGGTCATCAGCGGGTTGGGGCTGTACTCGGCCCCCTCGGGCTGGAAGTGGTGCTCGGTCATGAAGAAGGCGTCGAACCCGAGCTTCTCGGCCAGCACACCCTGTCTGACCTGGCCGATCTGCACCCGGGCGGCCGACTCCTGGGTGGCCCGGAGATTGCCCTTATTGATCGCTATGCCGTCCTTGGTGACCATCGTGGGAAGGTCGGACGCACCGTTGTGAAACACACCGATTTCGATCATGAGATCCTCCTCGGGGATGGGATGTATTCAGTTGTCTGTCCCCCACCGACAACCCTAGACGTGGAACTTTGCCCAGTGCCATCGCCTGGCCGCGAATATCCGCGGGAAATTCTTAGCCAATAGTTTAATTGGCGCGCGCAAAATTCTGTTGAATGAACAAATGTCGAGGTCAGGCGAGGGGTCGGGCGAACAGCACGAGGCTGGCGTAGGGCGCCAACTCCACCTGCTGGCCGGCCCGGTAGGCGGTGCCGGCGGCGTCGATCCCGTCGCCGGCCAGGGTCACCGTCCGGGAGGCGGCCGACGGGTTGGCCTCCACCGTCACGGCGTCGGCCAGGGTCAGGGGCGAACCGTCCACCGGTACCACCGAGACGTCGTCGAGCCAGGCCACGGTCCCGGGTGCCGTCAGCTCGAAGATCAGAAGGCTCGATCCGTCGCCGTCGTCGACGGTGTAGAACAGCTCGTGGCCCGCCGCCTCGGGTGCCAGCAGCACCCGCCTCGCCGGGGCCAACTCGGTGTAGGGCTCGACGGCCTGGCGGAGGAAGACCCGTATCGATCCCCCGGTCTCACCCCGGGCCGAGAACCGGACCCGGTAGGTGTCCCCGGCCGCCACCGGGCCGATGCCGGTGTCGACGTGCACCATGGGGCCACCACCCACGCTGTGGGCCACCCGGAGCCCGGGCGATCCCCCGGCGCCGCCGCCCTGATCCCATGACGCCTGCAGCTCGCCGTCGGGCCAGCCGAACCAGCCGTCGATGCCGCTGTCGAGCCGGCCGTTGCCCACCCGGTCGGGCCCGGCCTCACCGGTCACCGTGAACGGCGCCCGGGCCGACACGGCGCACCCCGATCCTGCGTCGTGGCCCGAGAGGCGCTGCCAGTCGCCCAGCAACCCGACGGCGTCGGTACCGGGTTGGCGGATCCCGAACTGGGGCTCGGCCAGCACCCCGCAGTAGCGGTTCCTGTCGATCGTGCCCAGCCCGGCCAGGAACGCCGGGTTGGGCGGGTTGGCGGTGGTGGTGGCGGAGAGGGCCATGGCCCGGCGGCCGTCCACCACCACCGTGTTGTCCTGTACGTCCAGACCCGACACCACCACGTCGCCCAGGTCGTCGTCGCCCAGCAGGATCCCCTCTTCCTCCGCTCCCACGACGGTGTTGCCGGTGACGGTCACGTCGGCCGCGTTGTGGAGGTAGATGCCCGACGAGCCCACGTTCAGCACCGTGTTGCCCGTGATCACCACCCGCTGCGACTGATCGTCGATGTAGATGCCATGGGTGCCGGGGGTACGCAGCGGCGTGCCGGCGGCGGTGCCGGGGGCGTCGGCCACCAGGTTGTCGGCGATCACCACGTCGCTGGCCTGGAAGGCGTAGATGCCGCCGCCGTCCGACTTGACCTGGTTGAACCGCCGGATGGTGTTGCCCCGCACCGTGGCCCGGTCGCGGATATCGATCCCCAGGTAGCCGACGTCGGCGATCGTGTTGCCCTCGAACACGAGGTCGGCGCCGCCGATCCGGGCCCCCAGGTAGTGTCCGTCGCCCCCACCGCCCAGCCCGGGTAGGAGGGCGACGGCGGTGATCGACGACCCGGTGATGGAGCAGTCGACGCACGGATGGGCGTCGATCCCGATGTCGGCCACCGCGTGGACCGACACGGCCGTGACCGTGGCCTCCACGCAGCCGGCCAGATCCAGCCCGGTGGCGGCGTCGGCCACCGTCAGGTCGTGGACCGACACCGAGGTGCAGGCCGGGGCGGCCAGCGCCGTCCGGCCTCCCCGCAGGGCCAGATCGGCCACCTCCAGCCGGTGACCGCCGGTCAGGTCGAGCACAGCCGGGGAGGCCACCGCCTCCACTGAGCCGGGAGCGGGTGCGTTCCCGGCCTGGACGGTGACCGAGCGGCTGGTGGCGTCCCACACCCATTCCTCCGGCCGGTCCAGGGCGGCCGGGTGGTTTTGGAAGAAGTAGCCGAAGCCGACGTAGAGCGGGTACGACGCCGGCTGGGCCAGCGTGAGCCGGTTGCCTTCCTGGGTCGCCACCGGGAGCCGGTCGAGCACCCAGGGCACGGAGCGGATCACGAGCTCGGCCCCCACCCAACTCGGCGTGGGCGATGCCGCCGCCAGCCCGTCGTCGATCACCACCCCCTGGCCCTGCTGGCCGGTGAAGTAGCGGTAGCCGTCGCCCTCGTCGGCGTTGGGCCACCGGGCCAGAGGGGCCAGCCGACCCTCCATCAGGACCAGTGGCTGTACCTCGTCGCAGGTGGTGCACCGGGCCGTCCACCGGTTGGGCCCGGTGGGCTGCCACCCGGTGAGATCTTCCGCGCCGTCGAGCACGGGGGCCGGGCCGTCGCCGTAGGCGGCCAGGCTCAGCGTCCCGCTCTCGGGATCGCCGGCCCCGTCGAGGGCCCGGGTGTCGACGCGGAGGGTGCCGCCGAACACGTCGCCCCGGCGGAACAGAATGCGGCCGCCCGGAGGCACCTGGCCGTCGTCCACGGCCTGTTGGAGGCGGGCCAGCGTTTCCCACGCCTGGCCCTCGCTGTGGCCGTCGGCCCGGTCCGAGCCGTCGGCCGCCAGGTAGATGGTCGCCCCGTCATCGCCCAGGTAGCGGTGGAACAGCGATCGGGCCGCCACCAGCCCGCCGGCCACCAGCGCCAGGGCGGCGCCGATGGCCAGAGCAACCCTCGCCCTGCCCACCATGGGCCCGCATCGTAACGCCGGCCGCTCGGCCCGGTGGATCAGGGATCGATCAACACGCCGGCGTTGAGAATGCCCTTGGGATCGAGCGTGCGCTTGACCGCCCGGAGCGACTCGGCGAACAGCTCCGGCCGCTGCAGGTCATAGGCGCCGGGGCGGTGCATGCGGCCCACCGCGTGGTGGTGGGTGACGGTGCCGCCGGCCTTCACCACCACCTCGTTGGCCGCGCTCTTCACCTCCTGCCACATGGCGATCTCCGAACCCTGGCGGCCCATACCGGACCACGTGTAGTACGGCGCCGGCCCATCGGGGTAGACGTGGGTGAAGCGGCAGCTCAGCTCGCCCTGCTGGCACACCTCGCCCAGCACCTTGCCCATCTCGGCCCGCACGGTGGCGTCGAACTCGGGCCAGCGGTCCCAGGTGATGGCGGTCTCGAAGGTGTCGGCCAGGAGGCCCAGGCTGGTGGCGGTGCCGGGATCGACCCCGATGAAGTTCCGCCGCCACTCCCCCACCGGGCCCTCATGGCCGGTGGGCGCTCCGCTGCCGTTGTCGACCACCACGTTCTCGTCGGGGATGTGGCCGCCGCAGTCTCGGGCCAGGCCCACGGCGGCCCAGATGTTGGCGTCCTGGGGCAGCTCGGCCGACTCGAAGGCGATGATCACCAGGGCCTGGTCCCCGTCGAGCCCGGCGGCCCGCTTGGCCTCGGACGGATCGAGGATCCGCAGGTTGGCCGGCCACAGCTTGGCCTGGGCGATGTGGCGCACGGCTTCGGTGCCGGCAGCCCAGGAGTCGAACACCACGCCGGCGGTGGCCCGGAAGGTGGGGCGGGCCTGGATCCGCATCCAGGCCTCGGTGATGATGCCGAAGATCCCCTCGCTGCCGATGACCATCCGGTCGGGGCTGGGGCCGGCCCCGCTGCCCGGCAGCCGGCGCGACTCCCACCACCCCTGGGGGGTGAGCATCCGCACCGACTCCACGAAGTCGTCGATGTGGGTGTGGTTGGTGGCGTAGTGGCCGCCCGAGCGGGTGGCGATCCAGCCACCCAGGGTGGAGAACCGGAACGACTGGGGGAAGTGGCGCAGTGTGTGACCCGACGCCTTGAGCTGGCTCTCCAGCGCCGGTCCGAACACCCCGGCCTGGATCCGGGCCGCCCGGGACGTGGCGTCGACCTCCAGCACCTCGTCGAGGCGGTCGAGGGCGATGGTGACGCAGGCGTCGACCCCCTCGGGCGGGTCGACCCCCCACACCACCGATGAGCCGCCGCCGTAGGGCACCACGGCGTGGCCCTCCTCGTGGCACCAGCCGAGCACGGCCTCCAACTCGGCCTCGGTGCGGGGGTGGGCCACCAGATCGGGTGGGTTGGGGAAGTCGAGGTTGAAGGCCCGGGTGCGGTCGGTGAAGTGGGCCCCGTAGGCGTGCCGGGCCCGCTCGTAGATGTCGTCGAAGCAGAAGCCGGCCAGGGCGTCGGGGGCCGAGATCCGGGGGGCCCGCATCTCGGCGTCGGCCAGGTTCGGCACCGGCCGGGCCGTGACCTCCGTGCCGTAGCGCCCGCTCAGGTCTCGGGCCAGGGCCTGGCGGGCGGAGTCGGTCGGTTCCTCCGACTCGAGGCCCCAGGCCCAGAAGCTCATCCGGTCTGCCATGCTCGATCCTTCCTCGGTGGTCGGTCCGGCGCGAACCCTACACCGGCCTCTGTCAGCAGGCGGTCTTGCCGCCGTAGCTCCAGATCTTCACGTAGTCGAGCTGCATCCACACCGCCGAGGGCACCGAGCCCTTCCAGGCGTCGAGCTGGACGGCCAGGAAGTGGGGGTTGTCGGGGATCAGATCGGCATTGGTCTCGTTGATCGTCTTCACCGCCACCCCGTCTCGGTACAGCACCAGCTTGTCCGGGGCCCACTCCATCACCATCGTGTGCCACTGGGAGGCGTCGGCGGCGTGCACCGTGTAGTCCTGGTCGTGGACGGTGCCGAAGGGCTTGTGGATGAACGAGTAGAACTCGTGGCGGTCGCCCGGGGTCGACAGCGTCTCGTAGATGTTGTTCTCGCCGTCCCGGGGGTGGACGCCGGAGGTGGGCCACGTGAGCACGACGCCGCTGGTGCCCAGCGACAGGTCCTTGTCGGTGCGGACCCGGAACTCGTAGCGGCCGTACTTCTGGCTCAGCTTGTGCGACAGGCCACCGCTGACGATCGTGCCACCCTCCATCGAGGCCCGGATGTTGAGGGTGCCGCCCCACAGCGACAGGGCGCTGGGGCGGCGGAGCCCGTTGCCGGCGTTGCCGGTGGAGTTGTAGGCGCTCCACGAGGAGCCGAGGGCGGCGCCGTCGCCGGTGAACTGGTCGTCGAAGGCCAGGTTCCAGATGGGCTGCCCCGAGGTGCAGGCGGGCGGCGGAGCGGGAGCCGGGCCGGGTGCCGGCGCCGGGGAGCCCCCGGTGCTGTTGAGCCGGGGGCTGATCCAGTCGGGGGCGGCACCGGCGGTGAGGCACATCGAGCGCTGGTACCAGGGCGTGCCGGTGGCGGTGAAGGTGACGCCCGACGGCGCCACCACGGTGACGACATAGCAGCCGTCGCCCGGGCGGAACTGGTAGTTGCCGGCGGCGTCGGTTCGGATCTCACCCAGGAAGGCCCCCCGTGATCCGTCGGCGTTGGCCCGGAACAGATCCACCTGCACCCCGCTCACACCGGCGCCGCTGGCGTTGGTGACCGTCCCCTGGATCCCGACGATGGCGGCGCCGGCCGGGCTCGCCGACACCCCCGTGAGGGCCGACAGCAGCAGCGTGATGGCCAGGGCCGCGGCTGATCGACAGCCGAGCCGCTTCGTGTTCCGCACCGACATGACCGTTCCTCCAGAGAGGTGCTCGGCTGCCCCGACTGGGTACTCTAGCCCATCGTTGGCCAAATATGACGAATGGGTGACGTGATCAAGCTTGAAGCGACCGTCAGCCGCCGATTTCCCGCTAGGGAAGCGCATCCGCCCTGGCCAACGGCCCGAAACGCCGACTAGCCTGTGGCCCGTGGTTAGCGTGAACAGGGCCGACAAGGCCGCCTGGCGGGATCTGTTCGTCGTGCTCCTGCTGGAGGCGGCGTTGGTGGCCGCGCTCCACTGGGTGGGCTCCGACCTCTACGACGTACCCGTGCGGGCGCTCGGGCCCTGGTTCCAGACAACCGAGCCGACCGTCGCCCTGGTGGCGCTGGCCCGCCTGGTCGGTCTGGCCATCGGCTACTGGCTGCTCACCACCACCGTGCTGTACGCCCTGTCGTACCATCTCGGGCTCGATGCGCTCACCCGGCTCCTGCACTGGGTGACCCTGCCGGTGGTCCGTCATGTGGTGCAGGGCGTGACGGCCCTGTCGCTGACCGGAGCCACCATCCTCGGCCCATCGGCCATCTCGGCCCTGCCGGCCATGGCCCAGCACATGGCGGTGACCCAGGGCGACACCACCTCCACCACCACGGTCGGGAGCGACGGCACGTTCACCCCGGGGGCGGCCGGTTGGCCGTCGAGCGGGGAGGACGGGAGCTTCTGGCTGCCCAACGCCGGCCTCACCCCGGCGGCAGTGGGGGCCCAGGCCGGAGCCGAACGCTACATCGTGGTCAAAGGCGACAACTTCTGGACGATCGCCGAGAGCCGGATCCGGTCGGTGAAAGGTGGCGGTGTCACCGAGCGCCAGGTGGCCCAGTACTGGGTCGAGGTGGTCGACGCCAACCGCTCGTCGATCCGCTCCGGCGACCCCGACCTGATCTTCCCCGGCGAGCAGGTCACCCTCCCCGCCGTCGAGTAGACCCCGAATCTCCTCATGGAGCGTGCCACCGGTGAGACCCTCCATGAGGAGATTCCGGTTCGGGGTCAGTTGGCGCGTCCCCAGGTGTCGTCGCGGGGCTTGGAGCGATCGTCGGGCAGCGCCCCGCCCCGTTCGACGGCCTCCCAGTAGCGGGCCGACTCCCGGTCGTTGGCCTCGGAGTTGAGCGGGTCGGGGGTGCCCGGGGGCAGCAACGGGTCGTCGGCGTCGACCTGCTGGGGTCGCCGAGCGGACCGCTCCCACGGCCGCGGGCCCCGCCACCGTCGCCGGCCCGGATCGGTGGCCGGGCCACCGCCTCCTCCCCCACCTCCGGCCTGGACCCGGCGCCGCAGGGTCTCGTCGCTCTGCCACGGCCGCAGGGTGAGGCTGAGCGGGGGCAACTCGCCGTGGAGCAGCACCGCCTCCCCACCCTGCAGGGCCGGGATCCACGAGCCGCCGTCCCGGCTGATCGAGCTGAGGTAGCTGAGCGTGGGGGTGTCGTCGAGCGAGGGCAGGGCCAGCCGGGCCCGATGGTTGTCGGCCGTGCGCAACGCCTGCTCCCGGCCGAACGCCCGCTCCAGCTGCATCAGCCCGGTGAACAGGCTCAACACCTGGATACCGGCGCCCGACGAGCCGGCGTTGGCCAGCTGGTCGAGCACGGTGGGCGGCGTGCAGTGGACGGTGCCGTCTATGACCACCAGCAGGGGCGGGCTGAGCGTGCCGCCGCCCGACGAGGCGGCCCGGGCCAGGGCGGCGTCGGCCGCCTGCGACAGCAGGGTGGCCAGCAGGGGCTGGAACCGCTCCCCCTGGTCGGGGGCGGCATAGAGGTAGAGCGTGTTGGGGCGCCCGTCGAGCAGGTGCCGCACGTTGATCTGGGCCTGGTCGTCCCGGGGCAGGCCGGCCAGGCCGGGGTCGAGATAGGGGGCCATGGTGAGGGCCAGCACCTGGGAGGCGGCGGCCGCGGTGGACGGGTCGAACGAGCGACCGTTCTCCCAGGCGGCGACGGCGTCGGCCACCCCCACCCGCTGGAGGGCGGCGGTGACGGCCCGCTCGTCGCGCCGGTCGAGCCAGTCGGCCACCTGGCCCATCGGTTGCTCGGTGGCCACCGCCGCCAGGAGCATCGGGGCCAGCAGCTGGGCCGCCGCCCGGGCCCCCGACTCGTTCACTCCGGCCGAGCCGTTCGCCTGGCCGCTGGCCTGCACCATCATGTCGGCGGTGCGCCGGGCCAGGGCCCACTGACGGGTGCGCCAGGACAGGTCGAGCTCGCCCCCCTCACGGGGCAGAGCGGTGAGTGCCTGGAGGGGAGACCAACCGTAGCGGCGCATCGGATGGCGGCTGCCGGGCCCGGAGCCGGGCCGTTTCATCGTGGCCGACGGGTCGAACAGCCAGGTCTGACCGCCCCGGTCGCACCGGCCGTCCCAGCTCAGATGCACCAGGTCGGGCTTGGACGTGCACACCAGGGCCGGCCCGTCCCACTCGAGGAGGGCGGGTACGCCCAGCGACGCCGTCTTGCCCGACCCGGTGGGCCCGAAGGCGATGACGGCCTGGCCCTGGTCGGCCGCCACGAGATAGCTGCCCACCCGGCCCAGCACCAGCTGGCGGCCGGGCGGCGTGTCGACCATGAGCCGAGAGGCGGCCGGGGCCACCGGCAGGATCGGGGCGCCAGCAGGCGAGGGGCCGCCGCCGCCCCCGGGGGGCGTCGGGGGCCGCTCGTCCTCCGGGGGGTTCTGCCGGAGCACCCGCTGGTTGTGGCGGTACTCCCGCCGGGACCGGGTGCGCACCGTGCGGGGGTTGTTCTGGGGTGTGGGGTAGACGGCCACCGGCATGGGCTCGGGCGGGCGGGGGCCGATGATGCGCCACGCCGGCCAGAACAGGAGGCTGAACACCGCCGCTTCGGCGATGAAGGCGCCCCAGAACCAGCGGGGGCCCGCCAGGGCCTCCCTGGTCTCGGGGGCCCAGGCCCGGTCCCAGTTGAACTTGTAGGCGCCGAGGCGGGCCATGGCGATGGCCGCCTCACCCATCCCCACGTGGGCCCGGGCGCCGTTGCCGAGCCACGACGACAGCTCGGCCGCCCCCCACACCATCACCAGCAGGCCCAGCACGATCAACATCAGCGTCCAGATCGCCACCTCGGTGTGGACCCCGGGCAACCCGTCGAGGTAGACGACGGGCCGGGCCCGTCCCCCCTCCTGCACCCAGCCTTCGCGCTGCCTCACGGTGCCTTCCTCACTGTGCCGTCCTCACGGTGCCGGCCTCATGTCCTGGCCCGTTCCGGCGGGGCGTGCACGGTGGTCACCGGCGCCCGGACCAGGTGGTCGAGGTTGGCCCGCATCGAGTGGTCGGTGTCGATGATCTCCCACTCCCGGTCGCCCACCCGGTGGTCGACGATGAACGTCTGCTGGCGCACCTTCCACAGGGCCACGCCCCGGCCCAGCCGGGGCAGCACGTCGGCCTCGGCGCTGGTGAGGCCGAGCAGCCGCTTGGTGTCGGCCACCTCACCCTCGGCCTGGGCGTACACCACCCGGGTCTCGGTGTCGGACAGCAGGCCCTGGGCGATCCGGGTGGCTTCCGACCCCTCACCCCCGGCCGCCTCCAGGTCCGACATGCGGTGGACCACGATGATGTTGGACAGGCCGTACTGCCGGGACATCTTGAACATCGAGCGCAGCCAGCGGGCCAGGGCCACGTTCGACAGCAGATACCACGCCTCGTCGAGCAGCAGGATGCGCTGCACCCCGTCGCTGCGGGCGATGGCGTTGTGGAGCCAGGCCATGGTGCAGGCCATCACCAGGCCGAGGGCGTCGCCCGTGCTGCCCAGGGCCGACAGGTCGAGTACCACGATCGGGCCGTCCCAGTCGATGTCGACCGTCGTCCGTCCGTCGAACATGCCCTTGAGGTCGCCCTCGCACAGGCGGCGCAGCTCCAGGGCGGCGTCGCGCGACCGCTCGGCCAGCCGTTCCGCCGTGGTGTTGACCACCGACGCCACCTTCTGCGGGGGATCGAGCAGCACGTCGACCACGTCGATGATCGTGGGGTCGCCGTGGCGGCGTACCGCCTCCTCCCGGGCCAGGCTGATGGCCGTCCGCTCCTCGGGCAGCAGGTCGCGCCGCAGGGCCGACTCGGCCAGCGACATCAGGATCTGGTCCTGGCGGCGGTCGACCTCGTCGGCGCTGGCCGCCCCGGCCGTCACCAGGCCCCGGTCGAGCGGGTTGAGCCGCACGTCGGTGCCGGGGTCGAGCCGAATGACCGTGCCCCCCATCTGCTCGGCCAGGGGTCGGAATTCGCCCTTGGGGTCGATCACCACGGCCCGCCGACCGAACGCCGACTGGCGCCAGATGTACGTCTTGACCAGGGACGACTTTCCCCGCCCGATCTGGCCGGCCACCACCATGTTGGGGTTGGTGACCTTGTGGAGCCGGTACAGCTCCCACGGGTCGAAGCAGAACGAGCCGCCCAGTACCTCCTGGCCGATGTAGACGCCCCGCCCGCCGAGCCCGGTTGGCGACTGGAACGGGTAGATGGCCTGGAGATGGGCGGTGGTGGAATGGTGGGGCGGGGTGGCGGGCGACTTCGACAGCAGCCCGACCAGCAGGATCACCGCGCCGTAGAGCAGCAGCGCCACTCCCAGGACCACCAGCGCCGGGATCAATGCAGTCCCTTGGCCAGCGGCATCGTGCAGTAGAAGGCGCTGTCCTGCTCCCCCCACAGGCGGCGCAGCTCCACCGGGCACTGGTAGGCCATCTGCTCGATCTGGGCCGCCGCCTGCTCCACCTCCTCCAGGTTCGATCCTGACACGGTCACGTAGCCCGAGTAGCGGGCCTCGGCGTGGCCGTCGGCCAGCTCGTTCTCCCGCCGGTCGAGGGCCTCGCCCTCCCGGCGGCGGCGGGCCCCGAGCCGGTAGCCGGCCCGGCTGCGCAGCTCGTCGTCGGACAGGCGGGCCGTCTGGGCGTGCTCCACCTGGCGCACCGCCCGCGACGTGGGGATCGGCTCCGACACCACCGACACGGTGCGGGTGGCCCCGCTGTTCATGAGCAGCAGAGGGGCGAGGAAGCTGGGCCGCACCCCGAGCTTGGGCCACTCGGCGATCCAGTAGGTGACGTGGAACATCTTGTCGGTCCGGTAGTGGCCCCACGATGCCTCGGTGGCCATGGGCCAGGCGCTGCGGGCCGAGATCAGGGGTTCGGACCCCCGGGTCCGCCGGGTGGCCAGGGCCAGGGCGTCCTCCGGGTCGAACTGGGTGCGCAGCAGCAGAGCCAGCTCGTCGCCCGACAGGAACCCGCTCACGTTGAGGTCGGACTCCCGGAGCTGGCGCTGGAGGTGATCGAGCTCGCGGTAGAGGACTGCCACCGCCCCCTTGTCGCCCCCGCCGGCCTGGCGGATGGCCCGCCCCGCTTTGGACTGCGAGATCTGCAGCACGAGGTAGGTCTCGTGCTGCTGGGTGACGGGCTGGGCCGACTGCAGCAACTCGGTGTAGGAGCCGTGGGCCGGCGTGCCCTCGGTGGTGCGGGCCCGTTCGGCGAAGAACGCCCGCATCTCGTCGCCCACCTCGGTGAGCGTGCGCTCCAGCCACTGCAGGCGGGAGATCGGGCTGCCCTGGCGGGCCATCGAGGCCTGCACCGTGGCCCACGACGACAGCCGCCGCACCTGCTCGCCCTCGTCGAGCAGCATGAACGACTGGCCCTGGACGCCGATCACGGCCACCCAGCTCTTGTGCTTGCGGTCGCGGAGCACGCCCATGGGCTGGCCCGAGACCGAGGTGTAGATCAGCTGCCAGTCCGCCACCGGCGGCGGGGGCGACGGCTTACCGGCCCGGCGGACGGACCGCCCCCCTTCCCCGCCCACCGGGGCGGTGCCGTTGGTCGACGGGGTGCCCTCGGCGGGCGGTGCCTTCCGGGGGGCCAGGATGGTGCGGGAGGTCTCCGGGGCGATGCCGTCGGGCCACGGCGGGATGTCGCTGTCTTCGGGCAGCAGGGCTGAGCCGTCGGGCATCGGCGGCTGGCCCGGCCGCGGTGAGGGGGCGGTGGCCACGGGGGGCACCGGGGCCCGCTCTCCTTGGCCGGGGGCGGGCGAGAACCAGCGGCGCCGGCCTCTCATCACGAGCAGAGCGTAGTGGGAGAACGCCGGGAGCCAGTCATCGAATGGTCGCCCCTCGATCGTGCCGAAGGCGGCGGCCACCCCGGCCATGGCCAACATGATGGCCACGCCCACTCCGATCTGACCCGGCACGTACCGCAGAAAGGCCACACCGGTGCCCATGGCGGTGACCAGGAACCCCACCTGGGCGTGGCGCAGCCCGCCGAGGAAGACGGCCCTGACCGGGGGGCCGAACTGGAACCTGACGTCGGTGCCGTCGTTCATCAGCCCGCCTCGCCGGCCGTGGGCGGGCTGGCTGCGCCGGAGGCCAGCTCACCGCCCGAGGATGATCCCCCGGGGAAGTCGGCCGCCGGGGCGGCTCCGCCGCCGTTGCCGCGAGGTTGGGCGGGGATGGTGCTGGGTGGCGGCCCGTCGTAGCCGCCGCCCCACGGCTCGTCGGGGCCGGCCGGGCCCGACGGGTTGGCACCGCCCATGTCCGACCCCGCGGCCGACTCACCTCCGCCGCCGTAGGCGTCGGTGCTGGCGCTGAAGGGCACCACGCTGCCGCTGCCGCCACCGGTCGAGGGGGGCGACTGCTGGGAGCCGGCCAGGAACGTGCCCAGCCGTTGGGCGGCGAACAGCCCACTGGCGGTGGCCACCACCCGACCGTGGGGTCGCCGGGCCTGGGCCTCCATGGCGGTGAGGGCCTCGTTGTGCACGAACGGCAGCAGCTTCATGAGGGCGAACGGGGAGAACGCGGCCATGAAGAACAGGGCCGTGGCCTGCATCATCGAGACCAGCGCGTTGTTGTCGTCGTTGAGGGTGGCCGCCCCCAGCGAGAGGAAGGCCAGGATCACCGGCTTGGACAGGATGAACGACAGCTGCACCTCGAACAGGCGCCGGATCCAGGAGCGGGTGGCGGGGAAGATGAGGGCGGCGAAGGCCAGCGGCATGAAGGCGTAGGTGACGAGGATGGCGGCCGCCCGCACCAGCATCACGAACCACAGCAGCAGCGATCCGGCCATCAGGATGAACGAGAAGATCACGAGGAGGATGGGGGCCGTCACCCCGATGCCGCCGGCGATGTTCCCACCCAGCTGGTCGAGCCAGGTGGCCAGCCCGTTCTGGCCGTCGTTGATGTAGGCCGCTCCGAGCTCGTCGGTGGCGGCCAGCAGCGCCGTGATGATGTAGCCGGCCAACACCATGCCGATCACGGAGCCCGGTAAGTAGAACAGGGCCGATTTCACCACGATTTCGGCGTCGCGTTTTATCAGCGAGTACAGGCCGGCCAGGATCAGCAACGGCAACGCCAGCGCCTTGGCCGCCTGCATCGACGTCTGGAACACGGCGGACGACGAGTTCACGTCGGGTGTGGTGGTGCCGTTGATCCCCACCCACACGAGGTCCGTGGCGCCGATGGCTCCCACCGCCACCCATCGGGCGAAGTAGTCGAAGGCGCCGGCCACCACGTTCTCGGTGACGTCGGCGGTGCAGTCGCCCACGCCGTTGACGCCGCAGTTGATGGCCCAGGCCGCCCCGTCGAGCAGCTGGTTGCAGGCCTCGGAGATGACCGGCAGGTTGCCGCAGCCGGGGTTGGTCGACGCCTGCTCCTGTTGCTGGGGCACCGTGGGCGCGGTCTGGGCCGACGCCCCGGGCACCGGTTGGGAGACGGCGTAGACGAGGAAGCCGACGATCAACGCCCGGATGACGACGCGCGCCGCCCACCGGCGGCGGGTGGCCCGGGCCCGGCCGGCCCGGGGCTGGTCGGCTCGCGGCTGCTCAGCGTGTGACATAGCGGTACCCCTCGAGCTTGTCGACTGCGGTGAGGAAGGCGTCGGTGGCCGTTGGCGGGGCCTGGGACCACGCCGGGCTGGGGCCCGGCGTGGAGTCGGCCGACCACACCTTCCAATCGTCGTTCTGCCACACCACCTCGATGCTGGCCGTCTCCCAGCTGGCCAGCGGTTGGGTCATGCCGGCCGCCGCCACCAGGGTGAGCGTCCACACCTCGACCGTGGCCCGCTCGTCGCCGTAGCGGATCACCTCGTGACCCACCGGGATCGTGCGCAGGAACAGCGCGCTGGCGTTGGGTCCGTTGGCCGTGATGCCCTGGTGCAGGGCGTCCCAGCTGGCCCCCATCTCGTCGGCCAGCGACTGCTTCGACTCCTCGGCGCTCAGCACCTGGTAATTGCGCACGGCGCTGGCCCGGTCGGTGTTGCCGGCCTGCTCCAGGGTGAGCACCAGGTTGGTGGCCGCCGCCACCGCGCCCTCCTGGTCGTGGGCGAAGCCGACACCCACGCCGTCCAGGGTGGCCGTGGGGCCGGCCGAGCTGGCCCCCACCCGGATCTCGCCCACGTCGGGGCCGACGGCGTCGGCCGCCGTGCTGTCACCCGATCGGTTGAACCCGCCCGACAGGAACGCGCCGATCAACATCCCCAGAGCGAGCGCAATGACGGTGAAGCCGATGCGCCAGAGGCGAGCGGTCTGGTCAGCCACCGGCCTGGACGCGGTTACCGAAGGCGAAGGCCCAGTTCACCAGGGTGGGTCCGGCACCGATGAACGCCACGGCGACCAGCGAGTACATCACACCTCGCTTGCCCCGGGTGGCCTGGCCGGCGTTGTCGGTTCCGACGCCGAGGGCCCAGAGCAGTCCGGACAGCACGAGCGAGATCGTCCCGACAACGATCGCCCAACCCTGCAGGCCGGTGGCCAGCTCCTGGAGAAGGTTCGTTCCCGGAAGCGATTGTGCGATGACTCCGTACACGCTGCCTCCCAACGGCTGATGTTCGCACCAGGACATTAGCCACTCCAACTAGTGAGAGACAATGAGATGACGTCTAATCATTGCTAACCAGCTCTAATGGTGGTCTAGGCTGTCGAGCGATGAGCCGACGGGCCCCAGACCACGGTTCAGCGCCCGTCCCCCGGGCGCTGCCGGCCGCCCTCGCTGGCGCGTGCCTCGCCACCGCCGTGTCGGCCGGCGCCCTCTCCGCCTGCGCGCCGAGCGGCACCGTATCGGCTCCGTCGTCATCTGCCTCGCCATCGACCCAGGTCGTTGGCCGGGTGCCGGGAGTGTCCACCGGGCCGGCGTCCACCCTGCTGCCCGGCGGCAACGGCAACGGGGCCGCCACGCAGGGCACCGTCGTCGGCTCGCCCTCCACGCTGGGCACCGGGCCGGTCAGCTCGGTGGCCGCCGCCGACGGCGTGGGGGCCCGCATCGTGGGCACCGACTCCGACGTCACGTCGGCCCCTGCCGCCCCGGCCGACGCCGGGCTGGAAGATTCGCTGCGGGAGTTCGGCCGTCTCTACCTCGGGTACGACTACCGCTCCGACGCCGCGGCCCGGGCCGATGCGCTCCGGCCCTACGTCACCCCCGAGCTGTTCACCCAGCTCTCGTCGCCCATGCCAGCCGCCCTGGTGGCCTCGCTGGAGGCCGAGCAGCGGGTGACCGAGGCCGCCTTCGTGGACATCGCCGCCCTCGACGCCGGCGTGTACCGGCTCCGCTACGACGTCCACACCACGGTGGCCTCCGGTGGGCGCACCGTCGACGCCGGCCCGAACCAGACCCGCACCCTGACGGTGACGGTCGACGCCGCCCATCTGGTGAGCGATGTCCGATGAGGGGGCCCGATGATCGGTCGGCTGATGGCGGCCTTCACCGCGGTGGTGGTGGGCGGGCCGATGCTGGCGCTCGGGTTGGTCATGCTCTCGCTGGGCGGGATCGTGCAGGCCGTGTCGAACCCGCTCAACCCGGAGCCCTCCGAGTTCGCCAAGGAGGACATCCCGCCCCTCCTGCTCGACCACTACCGGCGGGCCGGCCTCAGCTGTCCCGGGCTGCCCTGGACGGTGCTGGCCGGCATCGGCAAGGTCGAGTCGGACCACGGCCGTTTCGGCGGAGCGACGATGGCCGCCAACGGCGATATCACGCCCCCCATCCTGGGGCCTGTGCTCGACGGCTCGCTGGCCGGCACCGTAGCCATCCCGTTGCCCGGCGGTTCGCCCTGGCACGCCAACCCCAGCTACGACCGGGCGCTGGGGCCCATGCAGTTCCTCACCGACACGTTCCGGGCCTACGGGGTGGATGGCAACGGCGACGGCATCACCTCGCCCCACAACGCCATCGACGCCATCTACACCGCGGCGGCCTACCTGTGCGGGGGGGAGGGTGAGGTGACGAGCATCCGCGACGCCATCTACCGCTACAACCGGTCCGACGTGTACGTGAACCAGGTGCTCGACTACGCCTCCCGTTACGGCGTGGCCCCGATCTACGCCGGGGCCGACCCCCAGGCCCTGCTCGACAACCCCAACGTGTCGATGGGGCCGGCCCAGCGCACCGACCTGGAAAGCGGCCAGATCGACCCCCAGGTGGTGGCGATCCTGCTGTCGCTGGCCCAGGAGCACCAGATCTACATCTCGTCGTTCATCACCGGGCACTCGATCTGCATCCACAACACCGGCACCTATCCCAACTGCCGGATCTCCCGCCACACGTCGGGCCGGGCGGCCGACATCGCCCTGTTCGACGGCCAGGCCGTGAGCGACTCCAACCGGGCGGCCCGGGCCCAGGTGGAGCGGTGGCTGCTGATGAACCGGGAGACCGACTTCCTCCGGCCCTGGTCTCTCGGCCATCCCTTTGGGGATTTGGCCGGAGCGGCGCCGGGAAGCTTCAACGACGGCGACCACGAGGATCACCTCCACATCGAAGTGACCGGCACCGTGGCCGGCGCCTGAGAGATCGTCCACCCCAGCCAAAGGTGGGCCGGGGGTGGGTCTCCAGCAGGAGATCCACCCCCGACTCTGTTCTCCCTGCGAACTGTGGCGCGTGGTGCTGCATTTCGCGCGCTGGCGCCACAGTTCCCCGGGTTGAGGATCTGCCTAGCCTTATGGGGGTGGCGGACTGGGCCGGGGCGGCGATCGGGGTGGCGACGGCGGCCGGGCTGATCGTGCTGGCGGTCCGGGATGCGCGGTCGGGCCGGGTGCCGGTGCGGTGGAGCCAGGGGGTGACGGCGGTGGCCGTCGGCGGGCTGGCCGTGGTCGGTGTGGCCGGACGGGACTGGGGGGCGCTGGCCGGTGCCCTGGCGGGCGCGGCGTTGGTGACGGGCATCCAGCTCGTGCCCTACGGGCTCCAGGCCCGGACGGGGCGGGCCGCCATCGGGCGGGCCGACGTCCGCCTCGGCGTGCCGTTCGGAGCATCGCTCGGCTGGTTCGGGGTGGGTTTCACCGTGATCGGCTTCGCCCTCGCCCTGGTGGGCGGCCTGGCGGCGTCGACCGCCCTGCGTCGCCGCCGGTTGCCGTTCGTGCCCTTCCTCGCCGGAGGGCACGTGGTGGCCCTGGTGTGGGCCCTGTTCCGGCTGTAGGCCGGAACGGTGATCAGGCCGTGGCCTGGAGCCCGGGGGGCTCGTCGGTGCCGTGGGGCCGGTCCTCCACCAGGTGGGCCAGGTCGCCCGGCTGGAGGGCGGCGCTGTCGAGGAACGCCTGGAGGTCCGTCCGCATGATCCGGTAGACCCGTCCGATGCGGTAGGCGGCGAGCTTGCCGTCGTTGATGAAGCGGTAGATCGTCCGCGTCGTCACCTCGAGCTCGGATGCCGCCGCCTGCACCGACAGCCACCGTCCGGCAGGTGCCCCGGTGCCATCGCCGTCGTTACTGTGCCCGTTCTCGAGGGTCACGAGTTGCCTCCGTTGCTCGTTTCCAGTGCTCCGACGAGGTCGAACATCCATCCTTCGGCGGTGGCCCGGAAGGGCACGATGGCTGTCGGCTTGCCGTCCACGATGAGCGACGCCACCACCCGGTCGGCGTCGACCTGCGTCCATGACGCGAGCTGCCCCGTCACCAGCGCCCGGCGCTGGTCGGCGTTCAGGAGAGCCAGCAGCGCGTTGTCGGGCGAGGCGGCGTCGGCCGCCTTGACCCGGGCCACGAGCTGGTCGAACAGGGCGGGGTCGGTGACCGGCCCGTCGGCCGGCATACCGCCGCCGGTTCGGGCGGCCGAGGTGACCTGGTCGACCAGCACCCGGGTCGGCTCGCTCACCACCGCCGAAGCACCCTTGGCGTCGCCGATGGCCAGGGCCGAGGTGAACCGGCCCCAGTTCTGGGCGGCGGAGTCGATCACGGCCTGGGGCGGGGGCAGCGCCACCGCGCCCGGCGCCCGGCGGTCCACCACCGTCCACACCTTCAGGCTCTCCCCCCGGTAGACGAGGTCGTAGGGGTAGACGTCCTGCCCCTGGGGTCCGGTCACCACCAGCTCCATCGACACCGTGGTGAGGCCGTCGGCCTTGGTCTCCACCGGGTTGCGGGCCTCGAACGTCACGGCCTCGGAGCCGGCCGGCGCCCCGGCCGCCGCCGACTGGGAGAACAGGGCGAACTGGGGGCCGGCATCGTCGAACCAGGGGCGGACCGCCTCGACGTCGGCCGAACGGGTGAATCCCTCCCAGGCCGACACCGCCGCCAGCGAGGCGTCGATGGTGGGGCTGGAGGCGGCCGACCCGATCGTGGTCGACACCGACGGCTCGGAGGAGGCCCCCTCGTCGCCGTTGCCGGCCGCCCGGGACCGCCCCAGCAGGTAGGCGCCGAGCATCAGCGTGGCCAGGGTGCCCACGAGGATCACCAGGACCGCCTTGAACCAAGGTGGTAGCCAGTTGTTCCCGCCCAGTACCCGGACGGGCGAGTTCAGACCGTCGTCGTCTGGGACGTCGATCTGAATATCCAGATCTGTCATGGGTGCACTGCCTCTCGAAGAGTCGCCGTCGACGCTCGCCCGAACCCCAGCCAAAAGTTCCAGGTCGAGTGCCAGCTGGTGATCAGCCGACAGTCTGCCCGCATGCTCGATTTGTCTCGCTACCTGCTCAACTCAGCTATCCGTTCGCGCTCCCTACGCTGTCATCGCCACGGACGAGTGGTGTACGTACTTCTATCACGTCGTAGTCCCGGGCAGTAGCTAGCACGGCCTGTCCGAGGTCCACGGCGATCCCGCCGGCCGGGAGCCCGGGGCCGGTGAGCACGGAGGTACCGGTCCAGGTGATCTCGTGGGTGATCACCACCGGGCCCGGCAGGGCGTAGGTGTGGGTGGCCGCCGGATCCTCGGGCGACCCGGCCCGCCCCGTTCGGTGGACCCGCTCCCCCGTCCGGGTGTCGCTGCCCATGTCCCAGCTGAACTCCACGGCCTGGATGCTGGCCGTGACCCCGTACCCGTTGAGGGTGATCGTGACCGTGTCGGCGGTGGGGCCCTCGTACCACATGTAGGTCTCGAGCCCGGTCAGCCCCCGGACGTAGGGATCGAGGTTGACCTGGGGGGTGAAGGTGAGGGCGGCGCCCCAGATCTGGTCGGCGTTGGGCAGCGGCGGGGGCAGCGGAGGGCGGGGCTGGCCGGCCCCCACGCACGAGATGTAGCCGCTGTTGGTGCCACCGGTGGCCGGGTCCACCAGCTCGCCCACCCACAGCACGCCCGGCTCGCCCGGAGCGGGGCCGCCGGCCAGGAACGACAGGTCGAGGATGGCGGCCGACAGGTCGGTCATGGGCGTCCAGCCGCCGTTGCCGCCGGCGTCGCAGGTCAGGAGGAGGTTGAGCCACACGAACTTGGGCCCGGGCGGGGCCGAGCTGCGGACCACCACGTTGCCCGGGTTCGGCTTGGGTGGGTCGAGCTGGTCGGACAGATTGCAGGTGGTGCCGTTGCGGTCGAGGGCCGAGCAGTCCTGGGCCGCCGCCGGAGCCGCGGGGCCGACTCCGGCCAGGGCGATGGCGGTCGACAGCACGAACGCAGCCAGGGCGGCCTGGATCGGCCGGGATCGGGAAGGGATGCGGCGGCTGCTCATTGCGGCTCCTGACCCGTGGTGCGGCTGCCCACGAGAAGCTCCGTGACCGAGTGTATGCGCCAGCCGCCGTCGGGGCCGTCCCGGCCGAGCGTGAACAGGCCCCGGTGGGTGCCGCCGGAGAGCACGCCCCGGGGCAGGTCGTCGTCGTCTCCCCGCACCGTCGCCGGGCCGGCGTCGAGCACGACCTCCACCTCCACCAGCTCGCCCAGGTCCCGCGTCCTCGTCACCGACACCAGCTGGGGCAGGGGCTCGTCGAGGTAGACGCCCAGCGACAGGTTCTGCTCCTCGTTGGCCCGGGCCACCTCGGCGGCGTCGTCGCCGTAGATCTCGTCGAGGTCGTAGCGCCCGGGATAGCGGGTGGCCAGCCAGCTTCGGGCCCGCAGCTCGCTGAACACCTCCACCCAATCCTGGTCGCCGGTGGCCGTGGCGGCCAGGGTGGCGGCCAGCTGGTCCACGTCGGTGATGTCGCCGTCGCGGAGCGAGGCCGGCGCGGCGGGGGCCGCCCCGTCGCCGGCTCCCCCGGGGGCACGGTGGGTGCGGCTGGCGGCGGGCTCAGCCACTTCCGTCCCGCCGGCGGTGGCGGGGCCGGAGCAGGCGACCAGCGCCACCATCGCCACCAGGGCCAGGGTGGCGGTCGGGGCGTGGGCGCGCCGGCCGGCCGTCACGGTCCACCCTCCCCGATGCGGGGGGCGGCCCGGGCCGTCACGCCGACCTGCAGGGGCGCCTCGCCGCTCAGGAACACCTTCACCAGGGTGAAGTCCACCGCGGCCTCCAGCGTGACCGTCACCTCCTGGGTGCCCGGGTCCACCGTGATCTGGGCGCGGTCCACCAGGTCGGCGTCGCCCTGGGCCCGCAGGTTGGCCCGGGCCATCTCGTCGGCCAGGCCGGGATCGATCACCACCTCTCCGGTGCGTCGGAACGTCTCGACGTCCACCGCGTTGGCCCCGGCCGACGCCGCCGCCTCGGCCTGCTCCACGAGGCTGCGCCGCACCGACACCCCCCGCCACAGGTCGAGCCCGAAGCCGGAGATGAACAACACCGACAGCGACCAGTACAACACCCACAGGGTCACCGACCCCCGCTGACCGTCATCGCCGATCTGATGCGCCGGCCTGTCGCCGGTGACGGCCGGGGACTCCGGATCCGGCTGGTTCGCCGACTGTCGCCTGATCATTCCAGGCCCCGGTAGTCCTCGATGTGCTGGGTGGCCGACGCCGACCAGCTGGTGACGCTCCAGGAGCCGACACCGGGCACGTCGATCGACGGCATGTCCATGGTCACCGTCACCGTCACGTCCTGGCCCCGGTCCCACGACGGGGCCGACACCTGGACCTGGTACTCCCCGCCCGGCACCCCGTAGTTCGCCGCCACCTCGTCGGCCACGGCCTGGGCGTGGGCCAGGGCCTCGGCCTCGGTGCCCGAGAGGACGGCGGCCCGGGCCGCCTCGGCCGCCGCCGCCCGCGCCACCTCCTGGCGCTCGGGCCAGCGGGAGACCCCGGCCCCGATCAGCACCACGGGCAGCAGCAGGAACACCATGGCCGCCACCCACTCCACGGCCACGAAGCCGGCCTCGTAGGCGCCGGGCGGCCGGGGGGACGGGCGGTGTGACCGTACGGAGAGGCGGAGGCGATCAGGGCGCAACGAGACCGTCCTCGTCGAGCTCGCGGGCCACCACCGAGGTGGTGTCGAACTGGGCGTCGGGCAGGGGCGGCAACGACCGCAGGGTGGCGTTCGCCGTGACCTGCACGGTGGTCCCGTTGGCGCTGCAGCTGAAGGTGATACCGCTGGCCATGGGCCCGCCCAGCAGGTCGTCGACCGCGTCGTTGGCCGCCGCCAGGCAGTCGTCGACCGTGCCCCCCTGCACGGCCCAGGCCCGGGCGCCCTCGTCGGTGGCCTGGCGGATCACGGCCTGGGCGTAGCGCTGCACGAACAGGTCGGCGAAGCCCGTCACCAGCACCAGGGTGACAGCCATGACCCACATGGCCGAGGCGATCGTGAAACCCTGCTCGGTCTCACCACCCGCCGCCTCGGTTGTCTCCGGCCCGCCTGACATCGGATCCGCTCCCGAATGGATAGAGGGGGGCGGCCCTAGAGGCCGAGCTCGCTGCGGATGCGGTTGATGATGTCGACGCCGAGCGCCTGCAGGGCGGTGGCGAAGGCGGCCGCCACCACCAGGCCCAGCAGGGCGATGCCCATCGACTGGGCGATCTCGAAGCCGTCCTCCTCGGCCGGGCGGGCCCGGTTTGCCTCGAGGCTGCTGGACCAGACCAGGTAGGCGGCGGTGAGCTTGGCCATCGTTTCGGTGATCACGGGTGCGGGTTCCTTGCTGTGCGGGCGGACGGGACGGGCGAGGGGCGGTGCGGGGAACGACGGGGGCGGTCCTTTGGTCAGGAGCCGAAGATGAAGCGGGGAATGGGAGCGACCACGTAGAGGAACACCACAGGGGCCATGACGAGCAGGGTGGGGAGGATCATGGCGCCCTTGCGCCGGGTGCCGAGCCGTTCCAGCTCCTCCCGGCGTTCGGCCCGCAGGGTGTTGGCCACCGTCATCAGCGACTCGGCCACGTCGGACCCCTGCTGGGAGGCCTCACCCAGGATGCGGTAGATGCGGGCCGCCGCCGGCTCCACCGTCTCCTGCGACAGGCGCTCCATGGCCTGGGCCAGGGTGAGGCCACCGGCCACCCACGACTGGGCCTCCCGCAACTCCTCCACCACCGGGCCCCGGCCCCGGGTGATCACCTGGCGGATGGCCATGGCCGGGGTGTGGTTGGCCTTGGCCAACATCGTGAGCAGGTGGGCCACGGTGTACAGCTCGAGGCGCATGGTCTGGGCCCGGGCCTCGATGGCGGCGTTGAGCTTGCCCCGGGCCGAGGTGAGGCCCCAGCCCACGCCGAGGGCGACGCCCACCACGGCCCAGAAGCTCTGGGCTCCGAACACCGCACCCACCCACAACCCCACCAGCACGCCGCCCACGACGCCCAGCAGGGCCCGCCCGGCCTGGGAGATGCGGTACTCCCGGGGCGACACGTCGACCAGGCCGGCGTGGTGCAGGCGGCGGGTGATCTCGTCCTCGTCGCCCGAGTCGACCAGGCGGGACACGAAGCCGGCGAACCCGTCGATGATGGGGCCGAAGATCCGGCGGAACGGCCCGTAGGAGAGGTTGGCGTTGATGGCCAGGGCGGCGCTCACGTCGGCCCGTTGGCCGAGCCGGGTGCGGCGCAGCTGGACATAGGGCCGCAGGCGCGACTCGAGCGCCGGGCGGGGTCGGACCACCAGGCTGGTCAGGCTGGCCGCCAGGTAGGCGGCGAGCAGGGCGACGAGAATGGCTCGGGTGTCCATCAGCGGGTTCGCCCCACGTCGACGGCGAACACCCGGGGTTCCTCGGGGAGGCGACCCAGCCGGCGCACCAGGATCATGCCCATCACGCTCAGGCTGGTGCCGAGCATGATCACGGCCACCCCGCCCCGGGAGGCGTAGAACTCGCGGCCCGGCCCGGGGCGGAAGGTGAGCAGGATGAGGAACAGGAACGGCAGCACGAACACGGCCCGGGCGTTCAGCCGCTGCTCCAGCTGGGCCGTCTCCACCCGGTCGAGCACCTGCAGGTCCTCGATGGTGGAGCGGGCCAGCTCCGCCATGATCTCCACCACCACCGCCGGCCCCTGTTCCAGGGCCAGCAGCAGGTCCTCGATGATCCGGTCCGACACCGGGTCGGCCAGCTCCTCCCGGATCACCTCCAGAGCGGTGGCCGAGTCGAGCGTGAAGCTGAGGCTGGAGTAGCGGACGAACACCGGGCGCAGCTCGTTGGGCCCTGAGGTGGCCAGCACCAGCAGGGCCTGGTGGAGCGACATCGACGACGACACCGAGGCCACGATCGACCGCAGGGCCTCGGGCCAGGCCTCCAGCCGGGCCCGGGCCAGCTTGCGCCGCTGCTGGGCGAACCACCACCGGGGGGTGAGGGCCACCGCCACCGCCGGGGGCAGGGCCACCATGGGGATCGAGGTGATCACCCACACCAGGCCGAACGTGGCCGCGCCGGCCAGGATCGAGGAGCTCCAGAACTGGGTGGGGGTGACGGGCAGGCCGGCCTGGTTCAACCACTCCTGGCGCCGGGCCCGGCTGGGGCGGGCCGGCTGCTCGGCCAGCGGGGCGAACCGCAGCCGTTGGGGCATGTAGCCCACGGCCAGGCCCACGGCGAAATAGACGGCGATCCCGCAGAAGAGGCCGGCCAGAAGGGTCATCGGCTGGAGGGCCCGGGCTCGGTGCTGAGGCTCACCGGCACCACCGGCGCCGGGTAGGGGTTGCGGCGGAACGCCCGACGGCCGGGCCGGGGGGAGAGGCCCGTCTCGGGCGGCATGTCGGCCAGGGCCACCACATTGGCCGGGTTGCCCCGGAGCAGGTCGGCGGTGCTCGACTCGTGCCGCTTGAGCGTGGCGTCGAGGCGGGCCATGGCGGCGTCCGACGGGTAGGCCTCGGACCACCGCAGCGGCTCGCCGATGCGGTCCCGCACGAACAGCGGTTGGAGCAGGAAGTCTTCGCCGGCGGCGTTGGGCATGAGCGCCGCAACCTCCATCACCTGGCGCCGGATGGGGGCGCCGCCCTGGTCGTCGAAGGCCAGCTCCTCCCGGTCGACGAAGACCACCAGATGGAACATGCGCTGGAAGGTGGACTGGACCTGGGCCGGGGCCACGTTCTCGCCGGCCATGATGGCGGTGTCGCGCAGGGCCGACAGGGCGTCGTAGGGGTTGTTGGCGTGCACGGTGGCGATCACCCCGCACCCGGCGTTGCCCGCCCGCACCAGCTCGAAGGCCTCGGCCCCCCGCACCTCGCCCACCACCAGCAGGTCGGGCCGCATGCCGAGGCACGTCTTGACCAGATCCCGCAGGCTCACCTCGGCCGCCACGTCGCCGTCGGCCCCGGCGGGTCGGGTCTGGTAGTACGAGCCGGCCATCACCGGGGCCGACAGCTCGCGGATCTCCTCCACGCAGCGCACCACCATGGTGGGGGGCACCGCCCGCAGCAGGGCGTTGAGCATGGTCGTCTTGCCGGCGCCGGGGCGGCCGCACACGAGGATGCCGAGCCCGGAACGGACGGCCGCCCACAGCAGCTCGGCCACCCGCTGGTCCATCGAGTCCCGACCCACCAGCAGCGACAGCGTCTCGTTGCGCATCGTGTACTTACGGATGGTGACCGACAGCTTGTCGGCGATCGGGGGGATCACGACGCCCATGCGCACCGTGCCCCCCAGCACCCGGGCCTGCACCATGGGCTCGCGCTCGGTGACCTCCCGGCCCGCATCCTGCAGCAGGCGGCGGACCACGGCCAGGTTCTCCTCGGCGGTGGTGACCTCGCTCACACCCCGCATGTAGCCGCCGCCGTCGATGAAGAAGATGTCGTCGCCCTCGATGAAGATCTCCTCCACCCCGGGATCGTTCAGCGGGCTGGTGAGGGGGCCGTACTCGAGCACGTAGCGCAGGATGCGCTCGGCCATCTCGTCGGGCCGGGCCAGCAGCTCCTTGCCGTCGAGCCCCTGGCGGGCCACGGTCTGCCACGACTCGATGGCGCCCCGCACGAAGTGGTCGACACCCTCGGGGTCGACCTCGGGATCGAGGCGGGCGGTCTTGATGCCGTCGGTGACCTCGTTGCGGAGGACCTCGTAGGGCGACAGGGGGCGGCTCGTCGTCCGGCGGCGGGCGGTGGCGGGCTCACGGCTCATCAGACCGGTTGCTCCCGGCGTGCTCGTGCTCGTCGGCGCCGCCCGGGCGCCGGAGCGGGCAGCAGTTCGGCCGCCAGCTCCTTCATCGCTTTGGTGAACCGGCCCCGGGACGGCACCCGGGCCTCCCAACAGGCCCGTTCCACCTCGGGCCCGAGAGGGGCGAACATCACACCCGAGACCAGCTCGCTGCCGGCCTCCCGGGAGATCGTCTCCACCAGATCGGCCCGCTGGGTGGCGCTGCGGGGCCGGCCGGCGAACACGATCCACACCGGCGCGCCGTTGCGCAGCCGGCGGGCCTCGATCAGCCAGTCGAGCGCCAGCAGCACGCCGGTGGGCGTGGGGTCGCACACCCCGATCACCCGGTCGCCGATGGCCACCGCCCCCTGGGACGCCCCGTAGCGGTCGATGCCCTGGGGCATCGAGCCCAGCCGGGGACCCGACACGGCCACCACGTGGTTCCACTGCTCGGCCGCCCGGCGGATCAGGTCGGTGCAGCGGTCCCGCCCCAGGAGCGACCAGTCGTCGGGGTTGGCGATGCCGGCCATCACGTGCATCGGAGCGAAGCCGCTGGCCCCCTGGGCCGGTTCGGTGATCGCCGCGCTCAGATCTCCGTCGCCGTAGTAGAGGCGCTCCATGGCGTCGAGCACGGTGGGCTCCAGCCGATAGCCCAGCCGGGCCGAGAGGATCGGCGTGGTCTCGTCGACGTCGATCAGCAGGGTGGTGCCCCGCTCGGTGGCCAGCTCGGCCGCCAGGCCCACCGCCACCTCCACCGCGCTGAGCGAGGCCGGGCCGCCCACGGTGATGATGGCCCCCCGCTCGGTGGGAATCTCGGCCCCGTTGACCCGGGCCATGGCCGACACCGCCGGCGACGGGGCCAGGGTGGCGGTCAGATCGACCTCGACGTCCTCCTCGAGATCCTTGGTGACCTCCTGGATGAGCTGCACCAGCTGGCTGGCCATGAGCTCGGCCGAGGCCACGTCGGCGATGCCGAGGCGGTTCAGGTGGGCCTGGCCCTGCCCCTGATGCTCGCTCGGGTCGTAGATCCCGATGATCTGGACGCCGGCCTCCCGCAGCTGGCGGAGGCTCTCCCGGTTGAGGAAGGTGGAGGAGTCGTCGATGATCACCACGTCGATCGAGTCGTCGATGGCCCGGGGGTCGCGCAACACCCGCACCCGGAGCCCGGTGATGTGGTCCTGCACGTAGCGGGCGAACTCGGTGCGCCAGGCCCGGTGGCTGGCCACCAGCCCAACCGTGCGCACCTCGGACGAGGGCTGGTGGAGCTGGGTGGGATCAACCATTGCTCGACGGATCCGTACCTGGGGTCGTCGAACGGTCCGAAGAGGGCACCGAGGATGGGGTGGGGCCCGCATCGGCCGGCGAGGAGGTGGAACCGCCCGTGGCGGCGGCCGGGCCGGGGGCCACCACCCGCTGGTCGAGCGGCACCGGCTCGGCGCCGGTGGAGCGGAGGATCGACACCTCGCCGGTCTGCTGGGCCAGGGCGATCGAGAGCGCCCTCTCGCCGTCCACCGCCACCGTGACGTAGTAGTCGGTGAGGGCCGACGATCCGAGAGCGCCCGTGCCCTGCTGGTTCTGGGTCTTCAGCACCTCGAGGTCGACCGCAACGTAGGTGGCGGACGACCCGGTGACCGAGATCACGTCGACCCGGTCTCCGGGGGCGAGCTCGCCGCCCACGGCCCGCGCCCGCTCGATCGGGATGCTCATGGCCCGCAGGCCGTCGTTGTCGGTGCGGGGGGCGATGGCGGTGAGTGTGACCGGATCGCCGGCCTCGATCCGCTGGCCGGCGATGGCTCCACCCCCGGCCAGGTCACCCAGGCCGGCCATGGCGGTGGCGAGGTCGCTGCCGGCCGGCATCGGCACCTGGCGCACCAGGTCGGGGGTGATGGCCGCCCCGGGCAGGATGTCGGTACGGGCCACCAGCACCTGGGTGGTCTTCGACCGGTCCTGGAGCACCGATACGACCAGGACGAACGCCAGCAGCGCAGCGGCGATCATGAAGAGGTGGCCGAGCGAGATCCGCTCCCGGGCCTTGCGGCGGCGGGGCGCCACCGGCCTCGGACGGGGCCGCGACGAATCTGACGAGGTCTCCTGTTCGGCTGTCAGAGAACTCGTCATAGGACGCCACCATTCTTCCCCATGGATAACCTCGCCTGCCCGCGCGCCACCAAGGAGACCAGGAGCGAAAGATAACGAGTATTCACTCCAGTCGCAAGTACACCGCTAGTAAGAATGCCCACCGGGCATTACTGGGCACAGTCCAGCTCTGGCGTAGTATCGTCGGGCTTCAATCCGCCGGCGGCCGGGCACGTTCTTGGCCGTTTCATCATCCGTTTCGACGACCAGGATTGAACAGACCGTGACCTACACATCTGCGACCGGCGACCTTCCCGAGCTGATCACGGTGGCCGACGTGGCCAACTATCTCAACCTCACACCGCAGACCGTTATCTCGTTCATCAAGCGGGGTGAGCTGGTGGCCACCAAGCCCCCCGGCATGCGCGGCTACCGCATCCCCCGCCAGGCGTTCGAGGACTACCTGGCGGCCGGCTACCAGGCGGTCCAGCGTGAGGTGGCGACCTCGGTAGAGGTCTGATCAGCGGGGCCGCAGGCCCGGTTCGCCGCCCGGAGCCCGGCGGCGATGCTCAGCGGTGATCCGGGTGACGGTGCCGATGGCGTCGAGCGGCACCACCGAGGGCTGACCCGTGGTGTCGACCAGCACCAGGTGGTCCACGTTCACCGAATCGATCGTGCCCCGCAGGGCCCAGGTGCCGCGTTCCGAGGCCAGCTCAACCATCTCCACCTGCTCCAGGTCGAGCAGACGGGCCCGGAGGGTGGCGGGCCGTAACGTGGCCGGGGCCCGCCCGGTCCCCGGTTCCACCGCCACCACCCTGATCAGCTCCACCGCCCGGTGGGCGATGTCGTGACGGTTCCCGGCCCGGTCGGCCAGGGCGGTGAAGTCGAGCCCGACGTGCACCACCTGGCCCTCCACCACCCGGGCGCCGGCCGACAGCTGCCACCGCTCGCCTTCCATCATGGCCCGGAGCGACCGGGCGGCCAGATCCTCGCGCTTCAGCTCGGCCCGCTCGGTCTCCCATTCGACCTCGGCCAGCTCCTCCTCGGCCGTCTGGCGCACCCGGCGGGCCATGGCCCAGAAGTCGGCGTCGGACCAGCCCGACACGTCGGGCGCCCAGTCGGGGTCGGGCTCCCGCCCGCGGCCGGGACGGGGCTCGGTCATGGCGCCAGGCCTGGGGTCATGGCACAACACCTACCACAGCCCGGCCAGCCAGGGCCGGCCCGGCCCGCCCACGCCGGCCACCGCCACCAGCGCCGCCATCTCCGCCAGCTGTTCCACGGCCCCGGCGACGTCGCCGGTCAGGCCCCCGATCTTACGCCGGGCCAAGGCCACCATGGCCACTGTGGTGGCGGCCCCGGCCGCCAGGGCGGCCCCGACGGGGCCCGGGCCGGCCACCAGGAGGGCCACCGCAGCCCAGGCCGCCAGGGCCACGGCCAGGCCGGACCTCCGGCCCAGGGCCGCCGCCGTACGGCCGAGGCCGTCGCCCCGGGCCGGTGGGGTGGTGACGAGGGCGGCCACGGCCCACCCTCGGGCCAGGAGATGGACCGCGGGGGCGACGAGCACCACCGTCCAGGCCGTGGCCGGGTGTACCCGGTCCCCGGCCAGGTGGGCCAGGGCGGCGACCCGGACGGTCACGCTGGCCACGATGGCCAGGACCCCGAAGGTGCCCTGCCGAGGGTCGTCCATGATCACCAGCCGCTGCTCGGGCGACCAGCCACCCCCGAACCCGTCGGCCGTGTCGGCCAGCCCGTCCTCGTGGAGCCCGCCGGTGAGCAGGGCACCCACGGCCACGGCCACGGCGGCTCCGGTGAGCGGGTCGACGGCGGCGGCGCCGATGGCCGCCAGCGCCCCCACCACGGCGCCCACCAGCAGGCCGACGGCCGGGAACCAGGGCAGGGTGCTGGGCAGGGTCACCCCGTGGGCCCGCTCCCCCACCGGGAGCCGGGTGAGGAACCCGATCGCCCCGGCCAGGTGGCGCAGGCCGCTCAGCGCCGCCCCTCCTCCGGGCGGAGCAGGTCGGGGCTGAGCGAGGAGGACCCGAGCAGGTCGGGGCCGAGCAGGGCGGCCGGATCGGCCAGGGGCAGGGCCCGGCCCGCCACCACCAGCAGGGCCCGGCCGGAGGCTGCCACCGCAACCTGGTTCACCCGACCCAGCAGATCCTGGTACCGGCGCCCCAGCTCGGTGGGCGGGTGGACGCCGAGGCCCACCTCGTTCGTGACCACCAGCGAGAAGCCCGGCCGTTCGGCCAGGGCGGCGGCCACGGCCCGGGCCGATGTCTCCACCTCGGCGTCGGTCCGGTCGGCGAACACCAGGTTGGCCACCCACAGGGTGAGGCAGTCGACGATCACCGTGTGGGACGGGTCGATCCCGGCCAGAGCGGGGGCCAGCTCGGTCGGGGCCTCCACCAGGCCCCACCCGGCCGGCCGGTCGGCCTGGTGGCGGGCGATCCGGGCCTCCATATCGGCGTCGCCGGCGGTGGCGGTGGCCACGAACGTCACGGCGGCCCTGGTGCGGCCGGCCACCTCGTCGGCCAGCCGTTGGGCCAGCGCGCTCTTGCCGCTGCGGGCCCCACCCACCAGCACCACCAGGCGGTTCGGGCTCCCGCCGCTCAACACGGGGTGAGGGGGCGGGCCGGGGTGGTCCGGTAGGAGGTGAAGGTGGTGTCGACCACGGTCTTGCCCGACGGGTTCAGCACCGACAGCAGGCCCCGCCGGGGGCCGAGCGCCGCCGTCACCGTGTAGGCGAAGCCGTTGTTGGATGCCCGGTAGACGTCGGAACCGGCGGCGCAGGCAACGATCGTGATGCCGTCGCCGCTCTCCCGGGAGGCGCCCTGGTACTCGACGGCACCGCTGGCGTCGGCGCAGATGGCCACGTCGAACTTGTCCACGCCATGGCCCCCCGCCAGCAGAGTGAACCCGGGGCTGCAGACGGCCCGTCCCACCCCGCCGGGGGCGCCGGTGTCGGAGGGAGCCACGATCACGAAGTCGGTCACCCCGCCGCCGGCCCAGTGGACCACCACGGTGGCCCGGAGGTGGCCCGCGCCGTCGAACACCTCGATGTCGCACACGGGGGCCGCCCCGTCGACTCCGTCGTCGCAGGCCGGCCCACCGGCGGCGCCGGGGTGGGCGGTGGTGGAGGCCCGCACGTCGGGCTTGCCCTCCTCCACCAGGCCCGACAGGTCGGCCAGGCGGGCGGTGAGGGCGGCCGGGGTGTACGGAGCGCCGAGGGTGGGGTCGTCAACCGGCGTCGAAGCCAGGTAGCCCGACGCGTCGTTGCCGGCGAGGGCGGTGGAGACGAACTCGATCGAGGCCACCTCGGCGTTCGACGACGGGGCCGGGCCGGCCGTTCCGCCCGGGCCGGCGCCGTCGACGGTCAGGCCGCCGGTCGATCCCGATCCGCCGGCAACCGCCGAGGGTACGGGTCCGGATGGCGGGGGGGCCGAGGACGGAGGGGTGGTGGACGGGCTGGCGCCGCCCCCCGAAGCGCAGGCGCCCCCCGTTGCCGCCACCACCAGCACGAGGAGGAGGCGGACCGCGGCCCGGGGTCCGGGACGGGAGCGGAACGATGGCACCATGCGCCGGTCACGGTAGCCGGGGTGGGACCCGGGGCGGACCTCGGCCGCCGTGCCCCGCCCAACCAGTGGTCCCGACAGCACGGTGGGCCGACCGGCCCTCCGTCCCTACGCTGACCGAGGTGCTGTCCCGACGTGCTGCGGCCTGGTTGACTGGAGGGGTGGTGATGGCTGGGATCGTGGCTGCGGCGGCAGCGGGGGCGCTGAACGGAGGCGCCGACGATCCCAACGGCCCTGTCCCCGGCGCCGGCCATCCCGATCTGCCGGCCGAGAGCCCGGCCGCCACGGCCGCGGCGTCGTCGGCGTCGGCGCCCGGAGGGACCGGCCGCCCGGCCGTCGGCTCGATTCCCCTGGGAGGGGCCCGGGCCACGAACCCGGGGTTCCTGCCCCGGGACTGCGTCGCCGGCGACGGCGGCGCCGTGTTCCGCCTGGTGTCGCTCGACGACTTCGACGGCGCAGCGGTCGACACCGACGCCTGGTACCTCTACGACAGCGAGGGCAACGCCGGCTACGGGCTGCGCCGGCCGGCGGCCATCACCACCGCCAACAGCTCGCTGGTGATAACGGCCCGGATGGAGGGCGACACGCTGGTCTCGGGGGGGATGGCCCACAACCTGGCCCAGACCTACGGCCGCTGGGAGTTCCGGGTCCGCACCGACGCCGACCCCAGCGCCGCCACCAGCGGGGTGGTGCTCACGTGGCCGGCGTCGGGCAACTGGCCGATCGACGGCGAGAACGACATCTACGAGACCGAGACGTCGCCCACCCGGTTCCCGTTCTCCACCTTCATCCACTTCGGGGCGGACAACGACCAGGAGCACCTGGCGCACGCGGCCGACGCCACCCAGTGGCATGAGATGGCCATGGAGTGGACTCCCGACGCCATCGTCATCTTCCGCGACGGGCAGCGGGCGGGGCGGATCACCAACCCCGACGCCATCCCCCACGTCCCCCACCACCTGACCGTCCAGCTCGACGCCTGGGCCGACCGCATGGGTGATCCCGTGTCCATGGAGGTCGACTGGGTGCGTGTCTACCGCTACGACGGCGGAGGTGGGGGCTGTTGAGGACTCGGGGGCCGAACCCCACCCACTACGAGCTGTTCGGGGTGGAGCCGGGCTGCAGCCTGCACGAGCTCCGCTCCGCCTACCGCCGCCTCGCCCTCCGCTACCACCCCGACGTGGTGGCCCAGGGCGGTCTGGGGCCGGCCGAGCTGGCCATGGCCCAGGCCAGCATGGCCCGCATCAACGAGGCGTGGCGGGTGCTGTCGGACGCCGGGTTGCGGGCCACCTACGACGAGCAGGTGGTGGGTCCCGGCCCGTTGCACGTGGCCCGGGAGCCGGTGGTGACGCCCCAGCCCTCCCCCCAGACCCGCCTGTCCCGCCGGCGGGCGTGGGCCATCGGGGTGCAGGGCCAGATCGCCCGCATCGCCCGCCTGGCCGGGCGCTCCGCCACCCAGGCCCTGTTGATCCGCCAGCCCCGGGGCTCCCGAGCCGACTACGAGGTGCTGGTGGAAGTGCTGGTGAAGGGCCTGATCGAGGACACCGAGAGCCGGGTGCGGGCGGCCCGGGCCGCCGGCGCCGCCCCCCTCGACCTGGGCGTGACCGCCACTCTCGTTGGCATCCGGACCCTGGCCGATCGGCTGCGGCGGGAGGCGTCGCTGGGGGTGACGCTGGAAGCGGTGATGTCGGCCGAACTGCTCGACCGGATGTGGGACATTCTGGCCCACGAGCTGCCGGTGCAGCTCACCAACGCCCTGGGCGGCAATCCCCGGGCCGCCCGGGCCCTCCTCGAACGCTGACCGTCACACCGAGACGGGGGTGCCGTCGGCGGCGGCCGAACGGTAGGCGGCGTCGGCCAGGCGGTGGGCTTCGAGGGCGACGGAGAAGTCGGGGTAGGCCGGCTGGCCCCGGCGCACGGCGTCGAGGAAGGCGGCGTCGGGGTTCTGACCCAAGCCGTCGAGGCGCTCGGCCATCTCGCCCAGCGCCGGGCCCTGCAGCGACTCGACACCGCCAGCCGGGCCTTCCGCCGGCTGCCGCTCGGCGCTCACCGGGCCCGACCAGTCGCCCTCCAGGGCGAACACCGCCCGCTGGCAGAACACCTCCACCCGTCGTTGCGACGGGCGGGACAGCACGTCGTGCCACACCGAGGTGAGCGTGGCGTGGGCCCCCGACACCGCCTCCAGCAGCACCGAGGCCTGGTCGTCGATGCCGTCGAGGCCGTGGAGGCAGCGCATCCGGGCCGACACCGAGCGGATCGGCCCCATCATCCACCGCAGCAGGTCGAGGTCGTGGATCGAGTGCTCCAGCAGCGTGCCTGCCCCGGCCTTGGCCCGGTCGGCCCGCCAGCTGGAGCCGTACAGGCCCTGCACCGGCAGGTACTGGTCGTCCCGGAACACCACGTTCATGAGCGGCCCCGCCGCCAGGTCGGTCGCCTGGCCTTGCAGCCAGCGGAACGACGGCGAGTTCCGCAGCACCAGCCCCACCTGGTTGGTGACGCCGGCCCGGCTCACCGCCCCGGTCATGGCGGTGGCTTCCTCCAGGCTCGTGGCCAGGGGCTTCTCGCAGAACACGGGCTTGCCGGCGGCGGCCACGGCGGCCACCAGGGCCGGGTGCTCGGCCGTCCAGGTGCAGACGTAGACCACATCGGCCGCCTCGATCACGGCCTCGGCCGACGGGGCCACGGCGCCGGGGCCGGTGCCGTGCTCGGCGGCGAAGGCGGCGGCCCGGGCCGGGTCGAGGTCGTGGACGGCCACGATGTCGGCCCCGCCGGCGGCCAGGACCCCCCGGGCGTGGCTCCGCCCGATGAGCCCGCAGCCGACGAAACCCACCCGCAGGTTGCCGGCCATTACTTGTGCTGCTTCAGCTCCGCCATCTGGCGGAACAGGTCCATCACGTCGGGCCGGGGGTGCTTCGGATCGAGCTCCCGGTAGATGGAGTCGACGTTGATTACGATCCGCTCCCAGTCGAGCCAGTTCTCGTACTGGCCGAGCTCGATGTCCCGGGCCGCTTCCTCGGCCCGCATCCCGGCCTGGAACCGTGCGGTGGCTTCGGCCGTGACGTAGATGAGGTAGTCGGCCACGCCCTGCACCCCGGCGGCGTCGGTGAGGGGTCCGTGGCCCGGCACGATGACCGGGCAGCCGAGCTCGGTGATTCGCCGGCAGGCGTCGATCCAGTTTCGCACCGGGCCGGCCCAGACGATCGGGGTTCCCCCGATGAACAGGATGTCGCCGGTGAAGATCACGCCCGCTGCCGGCAGGTGAACCAGCACGTCGCCCGCGGTGTGGGCCGGCCCCACCTCGATCAGCTCACCGGCCCGACCCGGGGCGTCCACCGTCAGATGGCCGGAGAAGGTGCGGGTGGTGCGGGGCGGCTCGATCCCGGTGAAGGTGAAGGCCCCGAACGCCTCCTGGATGTAGGCGTTGGTCGTCTCCCCCAGGTCGGCCTCCATCATCCGGGCCAGGCGGCTCGGGGGCAGCTCGCTCATCTCGGCCGCGGTGGCGGCCGAGGCGATGATCTCGGCGCCGGTCACGAGCTGGTTGCCGAAGCAGTGGTCGCCGTTGGCGTGGGTGTTGACCAGCGTGCGGATGGGACGGGGCGCGGTGTGGGGAGCCATCGCCTCCAGCATCTCGGCCGTGAGCTTCAGGTCGAACAGCGTGTCGACCAGGAGGCTGTCCTCGTCGCCCACCACGAGGCCGGCATTGCTCCAACCCCATCCGCCGTCCGGCTGGAGGTAGGCGAACACGCCGTCGGCCACCTCGCGCAGCCCCTTCTCGTACTTCAAGACCTCTCCCGTCGCGGCGGAACATCTCGGTGGGGAAAGACCTTAGCTCCCGCCGCCCGCGGGAGCTATCGCAAGGGCGGGTGAAGCCCGCACGACGGGGATGGGGCCCCGGCGGCGATGGGGAAGGCCCGCAGGGCCCGACGGGAGCGCGCAGCCCCCGAAAGGCACAGCGTCAAATGTCGAGTATCTCGGTGCGGTTGCCACCCTGGGTGGCCCGGGCGGCGGCCGCCTCCAGCTGGCTCAGGGCCTTCTGGATCGACGCCCGGCGGCTGGTGATGGAGGCCACGGCCACGCTGGCGGTGAACGAGGCCAGACCGTTGTCGACCTCCACCGGGAACGCCACCTCACCCCGGAGCCGCTCGGCGATCTCGGTCAGCTGCGACGGCGGCGCTTCCGAGGTGAGCAGGGCCAGGAAGCCGGAGTCGTCGAACCGGCCGAGCACGTCGGGGCTGCGGAGACGGCTCTGCAGCCGCTGGCCCACCTCCCGCACCACCCGCTCGGCCGCCCGGTCACCCCGGACGCCGGCCATCTTGGGCAGCTCGTCGACCCACAGCCCGACCAGGGCCAGGGGGTTGCGGTCGGCCGAGGTGATCCGGTGGTGGAGCAGGGCCAGCAGGTGGTGGCGGTTGGCCAGCCCGGTGACGGGGTCGTGGGTCAGCTCGGCCCCGGCCAGGGCCGAGTAGTGGTGCTCGGCGGCGGTGCCCCTCAGCCCCACGATCAGCCGGTCCTCGCCCAGGTGGCGCAGGCTCAGCTCGACCGGCTCGAGGGTGGCTCCCAGTCGGGTCCGGACGCGGGCCACGGCCGGGGTGAGGCCACCGCTCTGGGCCCGGAGCACCCCGTCGTGCCAGGCCGGCTCCAGCTCGGGCAGCAGCAACTCGGTGAGGGGCACCCCCACCAGCCGTTCCTCGGGGATTCCGGTGACCTCCACGGTCTCGGCGTTGACGGCCTCCACCACGCCGCCCGCCACCAGCAGGCACGCTCCGGGGCTCAGGCGCACCAGGTCGGCGAACCGTTCGGCCTCGGCCGTCACCGACCCCGGCCTCCGTGCTCGTCGCTCGTGCGCCTCATCACCCCGTCGTCATCGGACGGTTCGCGGGCCTGGTTGAGGAACGGCTCGGGGAAGGGCTACGCCAACTGATCGAGCCCGTCGAGGAGGGCGTTCTCCACCACCTCGGTGAGGGCGGGGTGGATGTAGAACACCTCGTGGGCCACCCGGTCGGCCGGCTGGTCGAACTGCATGGCCTGGATCAGCGGCTGGACCAGGGTGGCGGCCTGGGGGCCGATCACGTGGGCGCCCAGGATCCGCTGGTCGGCCCGGGCGATCAGGACCTTGGCGAACGACTCGCTGTCCTCCAGGGCCCAGCCGTAGGCCGTGCCGCCGTAGTCCCGGCGGCCCACCACGAAGTCGAGGCCGGCGGCCCGGGCCGCCTGCTCGGTGAGGCCGACCCCGGCGATCTGGGGGTGACTGAAGATGGCGTGGGGCACGGCCCGGTAGTCGACCCGGCGCTGGTCGTCGGGATGGGCCAGGTTCCAGAACGCCACCTTGGCCTCGGCGTTGGCCAGGTGCTTGAGCTGGTACCCGTTGGCGATGTCGCCCAGGGCCCACACCCCCTCGACCGGGGTGGCCATCGTGTCGTCCACCACCACCCGGCCGTCGTCGGTGGTGGGGATGCCGCCGGCGGCGGCGTCGAGCAGGTCGGTGTTGGGCCGGCGGCCGGTGGCCACCAGCAACTGGTCGACCACCGTGACGTCGCCGCCGGCGCCGTGCAGGGCGATCGTGCCGTCGGGCCGAGCCTCCACCCGGGTGGGCAGCACGCCGGCCCGGTGGTCGACCCGGCGGGCGAACACCTCGGTGAACCGCTGCGACACCTCTTCGTCCTCGAAGCCCAGGAACCGGGGCGAGCGGGTCCACATCGTGACCTGCGAGCCGTAGGCGGAGAACACGTGGCCCAGCTCCACCGCGATGTAGCCGCCCCCGATCACCCCCAGGCGGGCCGGCAGCTGGTCGAGGCGCATGACGGTGTCCGACGTATGGAACGGGGCGTCGGCCAGGCCGGGGATGTCGGGGATCACGGGGCGGGCCCCGGCCGCCAGCAGCACCTTGGGGGCGGTGATGGCCCGGCCGTCGACGTCGAAGGTGCGGTTGCCGGTGAACCGGGCCGTGCCCGTGATCAGCTCCAGGCCGGCGGTGCCGCTGGCCCGGTACTCCTTGCCCCCGGCGGCGATGGGGTCGATCCGGCCGAAGACCCGGTCCCGGATGCCGGCGAAGTCGACCCCGTCCACGTGGCTGGCCACACCGATGTGGCTGCCATGGCGGGCCGTCTCGGCCAGGTCGGCGGGGAGCACGAACATCTTCGACGGGATGCATCCCACGTTGAGGCAGGTGCCGCCGAAGATGCCCCGCTCCACCAGGGCGATCTTCCAGCCGGCGAGGTGGGGTGGGATCGAGTTGCCCGATCCGCTGCCGATGATGATGAGATCGAAGGTGTCCACGGGTGCGCTCTCCGCTGGTTGGCCCCGGAGGAGCCAGGTCGGTCTGTGGTGCTCAGGCCTTCACCCGGGTCCAGTCGACCTCGTGCGGTTCCAGGGGACGCATGGCGATGTCCAGACCGGTCCACAGGGTGCGGCTGAAGGGATAGAAGACGAGGGGCACGATAACGGCCACCGCCACGTTGAGCAGGATCAGCGGCAGCACCGGGAAGTCGGGGAAGGTGGCGATCAGGCCCACCACGGTGGTGAGGAGGAACGCCCCGAAGCTGACGATGGTGTTGATGCCGATGGCCCCGATCCAGTGGCCCTCGATGCGGGCGAAGCGGAGGCCGCAGCCGGGGCAGGTCTCGGCCATCGTGATCCAGCGGCGGAACAGGTGGCCGCTCCCGCAGGCCGGGCAGCGCAGCAGGGCGCCCCGGCCCAGCAGCTTCCCCCACGACGGGGTGCGACCGACGATCTCGGGCTCGTCGCTCGTCATGGGCCTATCCTGCCCTCGGAGGTACGAGTCGTGGCAACAGTGGCATTCATCGGGTTGGGCGTCATGGGGTATCCGATGGCCGGGCATCTGGTTCGGGCCGGCCACCAGGTGACCGTATACAACCGCACGGCGGCCAAGGCTACGGCCTGGGCGGCCGAGCACGGCGGGGCCACCGCCCCCAGCCCGGCCCAGGCGGCCCGGGGGGCCGAGCTGGTGTTCACCATGGTGGGCAACGACGACGACGTGCGCTCGGTGGTGCTGGGCCCCGACGGGGCCCTGGGGGCAATGGCCCCCGGCACGATCCTGGTCGACCACACCACCGCCTCGGCCGACCTGGCCCGGGAGCTGCACGGGGTGTGCGCCGACGCCGGCGTGGGGTTCGTCGACGCCCCGGTGTCGGGCGGGCAGGCCGGGGCCCAGAACGGAGCCCTCACCGTCATGTGCGGCGGGCTGGCCCAGCACTTCGAGCCGATGGCGGCGGTGGCCGACGCCTACGCCCTGGCCGTGACCCTGCTCGGCGGGCCGGGTTGCGGACAGCTCACCAAGATGGTGAACCAGCTCTGCATCGCCGGGGTGGTGCAGGGCCTGGCCGAGGGCCTCCACCTGGGCCTGAAGGCCGGGCTCGACATCGACCAGGTGGTCGACGTGATCTCCAAGGGGGCGGCCGGCTCGTGGCAGATGGCCAATCGGGGACCCACCATGGCCCGGGGTGAGTTCGAGTTCGGCTTCGCCGTGGACTGGATGCGCAAAGACCTGGGGATCGCCCTGGCCGAGGCCCACCGGCTGGGGGCCCGGCTGCCGGTGGCGGCCCTGGTCGACCAGTTCTACGCCCACGTCCAGGCCCGAGGCGGCAACCGCTGGGACACCTCCAGCCTCATCGATCTGCTCACCAATCCGTAGAGCCGGCGGCGACCGTCCGGATGTTTCGCCGCAGGCGAAACTCTGCCGTCCCCCAAAGGGACACTAACATCGCCGCCATGTCGGTGGCGTTGGGTGCCCATGTGGGCCAGCAGAACATGACGATGGACGAGCTGCGGGCGCTGTGGCGGCGGCTCGACGGGGCCGGGATGGACTGGATCTCGGCCTGGGACCACCTCTACGAGGCCCCGCCGGCCGGGGGCACGGTGCCCCACTTCGAGGCCATCGCCACCCTGGGCGCCATGGCGGTGGAGACCACGCGGGCCCGGCTGGGGTGCCTCGTGTTCTACGTCGGCTACCGCAACCCGGGCCTGCTGGCCAAGGCGGCGATCACTCTCGACCACCTGTCGGGCGGCCGGTTCGAGCTCGGCCTGGGAGCCGGGTGGCACGAGTGGGAGGCGGCGGCCTACGGCTACGACTTCCCCGGCGTCGGCACCCGGCTCGACATGCTCGACGAGGCGGTGGAGCTGATCTCGTCGATGCTCACCGTGCCGGCCGACGGCAGCATCGGCCGCACCACGTTCCACGGCACCCACTTCCGGGCCGAGAACGCCAGCTGCCTGCCCCCGCCGGTGGGGCCGAAGCTGCCGTTGTGGATCGGGGGTGTGGGCGAGAAGCGCACCCTGCGCACCGCCGCCCGCTACGCCGACGGCTGGAACGCCGCCTACATCTCGGCCGCCGAGCTGGGCCGGCTCAACGGGGTGCTCGACCGGTGGTGTGAGACCGAGGGCCGGGATCCGGCGGGGGTCGAGCGCTCGGTCAACCTGATCTTCGCCATGGCCAGTGACGAGGCCTCGGCGGCGGCCGCCGCCGCCCGGTTCGAGGAGCAGTGGGGTGCGATGGTGCCCCGGGTCCGCAACGGCGCCCTCACCGGCACCCCGGCCCAGGCGGCCGAGCAGATCCAGGCCTACATCGACGCCGGGGCCGGGATGGTCAACATCGCCCTGCGGGCCCCGTTCGACTCCGACGCCCTCGACGCCTACCTCACCGAGGTCGTGCCCGCCCTGCGTTCGGCCTGAGGCGGCTCAGGTCTCGCCCCGCGGCGGATCGTCGGTTTCGCTCACCACCACGGCCTGGGCGGGGCGGAGCCGCAGCCCGCGGCCTGTCGTCTCCCGGTTGTCGCGGCCGTCATCGGTGTCGTAGAGCACCCGGCCCCGCAACGGCAGCTCGATCGGTTGCGGGCCCATATTGGCCGCCGCCACCAGGCCGTTGCGGCGGAAGGCGATGGCGTCGTCGTGGCCGACTTCGACGACCTCCACCGGCCCCACCCGCCGGGGGCGGAGCTCGGCCCGCAGCCGGATCAGGGCCCGGTACCGCTCCAGTGAGCTGGTCGGCCGGCCCTGCTGGTGGAGCACCGTGTCGGACTCGTGGCGCCCGCCGAGGGGGAGCCAGGTGTTGGACGTCCCGGAGAACCCGAGGGCCGGGCCCGGCCCCCACGGCATCGGGGTGCGGACACCGTCGCGGCCTCCGTTCCGGTCGTGGGCCACCGGATCGACCCGGCGGTCCGGTGGCACCATCCCGTCCACCAGCCCCAGTTCCTCCCCCTGGTAGAGGAACGGGATGCCGGGGAGGAAGAACAGCAGGGCGGACAGGGCCAGCGCCCGGCGCCGGCCGAGGTCTCCGCCGCCGAATCTCGTGGCCGGGCGATGTTCGTCGAGCGTCGAGGCGGCCCAGGCGATCGTGTTGGGGTCGGTCACGGCCGTGAGCGGCGCCGTGAGGGCCCGGCGGAGGGCGGGGGGATCCCAACCGAGGCGGGCCGGCGGCAGCCAGAACCCGGCGTGCAGTCCGGTGCCGGCCAGGAGCTGGGCCAGCCCGTCGGGCGTGGCCACCGACGTCTCACCGATGAGGACGGCGTCGTAGGGGGCGCACAGGGAGCGCCAGGCGGCGAACACGTCGTGGGTTTCGGGTTGGGCGATGTCGTGGCGGTGGTCGAAGGCGTTCCACTGCTGCACCCGGTCGTCGTCCGGGCCGGGCGGCCGGCCTTCGGGGTTGGACCGCAGGCGTCGGTCCTTGACCAGGCCCTGGGCGACGTCGACCCGGAACCCGTCGACCCCCCGGTCGAGCCAGAACCGCAGGATCCGCTGGAACTCCCGGTGCACGGCCGGATTGCGCCAGTTCAGATCCGGCTGCTCGGGGAGGAAGAGATGGAGGTAGTACTGGCCCCGGGTGGGATCGAAGGTCCAGGCCGGGCCGCCGAAGTAGCTGACCCAGTTGTTGGGCGGTCCGCCACCGGGTGCCGGGTCGGCCCAGACGTGGTAGCCGCCGTACTCCCCCGCCGGATCGCGCCGGCCCTGCTGGAACCAGGGATGCTCGATGCTGGTGTGGTTGGGCACCAGGTCGATCAGGAGGCGCATCCGGCGCCGGTGGATCTGGTCGACCAGCTCGTCGAAGGCGCCGAGATCCCCGTAGAGCGGGTCCACCGCCGTGTGGTCGGTGATGTCGTAGCCGCCGTCGATCAGCGGCGACGGGTAGAACGGTGTGATCCACACCAGGTCGACGCCCAGGTCCTGCAGGTGGTCCAGGTGGTCCCGGACGCCGTGCAGGTCGCCCACCCCGTCGGCGTCGGTGTCGGCGAAGGAACGCAGGTAGATCGAGTAGCCGACGGCATCCCGCCACCAGGGAATGACCGGGCCGCTCATGCCCTCATGGTCCACCCTCCCGCCGGCTGGGGCCAGGGGCGAAGGGCACGAGAAC
>CAVTAP010000018.1:0-98933 GCA_963732695.1 uncultured Actinomycetota bacterium
CATCTTCGAAGGCACGGAGCAGATCCAGCAGCTGGTGATCTCACGAGCGATTTCGGGTCTACGGATCGAGTGATCTGAACTGCTCAAACGTTAGTTTGCTCGGCCTCGGCCGGAGTGCCACAGGCCAAGGCGCTGACTACTGAATCGCCAACGCCACCCACGCCGGCCGCCTCATGCTCTCCGTTTGGGCTACCGAGCGCCTCGATCCTCGGAAAGCTCCGACGTCTGGCCGGTGTCGTGCTCCTGGCGGGGTTGCTCGCTGATGGCTCCCGGGGTGAGGGTCACTCTGAGGACAACGGCGTCATCCCGGGCGGTAGGGTCCTTCACCGCGTTGAGCAGCTCGGTGAGCGTGTCGGTCGTGTGGAGGTGGCGGCGTAGCCGTTCCAGGCCGAGGTCGATGATCTCACCTGGCCGCTCCACGGTTCCGTCGGTGTAGAGGACCAGCTGGGTGGGATCGCTGAGTCGCACGGTGGCCGTCGGGCGGTTGGTCAGGTGCGCGAGCGGTAGGGCGAGCGGCACCGAACGGGCTCCGTCCAGCCATCGGCTGTACATGTGGCCGACGAGGAGGGCCGGTAGATGCCCGGCCGAGGAGTAATGGAGTAGCTCACGCCCCGGGTCCACGACGGCGACCCACAGCGTGGTTCCTGCGGCCCCATCGATATGGCGGGCCTGGCGGTCGAGCTCGTCGAGGAGCTCGCCCGGCGTCGGATACAGCGAGGCCAGGCCGGCGGTGAGGAACCGCAGCCGGCCCATCACCACCACGGCGGTGGTTCCGTTGCCGACCACGTCGCCGACGCAGATCAACAGGCGGCCGTCGGGAAGCCGGATGACGTCGTACCAATCACCGCCGACCCCACGGTGATCGCTCGCCGCCTGGTACACCCCGTCGGCGTGAAACCATCCGCCGGTGATCGTCGAGGCCGGCAGGAGGGCCCGCTGGAGTTCCTCGACCGTCTGGTGCTCCCGGGCGGCGTCCTGCTGCGCTTGCTCTCGTTCGGAGCTTTCGGCGGCGACGTAGAGCCCAGCGCTGATGAACGCCACGAACTGGAGCTTGAACACGACCAGCGCCGTGGCCGCGCTGAGACCGCCGGTCAGCAGGTCACCGCTGGTGACGAGGGCGATGACGATCGCGGTGACCAGGGTGAACAGCACGGTGACGGCCTGGGTGCCGAACCGGGCGGCGGCCGGGATCACGGCGACGAGGACGAGAAACCCGAGGGGAAGGTCGCTGCCGGCGTAGACCGCGACCGACAAAACCGTGATGCCCGTGATCACCACTGCCCCTTCGGGGGACCACAACGTCCGCCGATCCGGTGTCCCGGCCGTGGCCACGATCATCGTCCCGATGGTCAAAACGCCCAGCCCGTCACCCAGCCACCACTGGTAGAAGCTGGGCCACCAGGATGTCGAACCCGACGCCTGGATGGTCCAGGACCCGATGGAGGCACCCACTGCGGTACCGATGGCGGTCGCCGTGATGAACGCGGTGAGGTCCACCCGTCGCGACAGGTCCGGCCGTCGATCCAGCCACCACAGCACGATCGCAGCGATCAGGATGGTTTCGATCATGTTGGCGGCGACGAACCCGACAATCTCTGGCCAGCGGTATCCAGACGGGTGAACATCGGCGACCGTCTCGGCCAGAGCACCTGCGGTGATCACGATCCACCACCGCCGCCCCGGGCAGCGCAGCAACGCCCCCACCATCACGCCCGACGGAGCGAAGAACACCGCTCCGAGATCGGCCGCCTGGAGCAGCTCGAAGGCGACGCGGGACCCGGCGTAGTAGGCAAGGGCGATCACGACGAACAGCGTCACGCCACCCAGGCGCCCCTCGAACCGCCCACGCACAACTCGATCGTAGTCACGACCCACCACGACGCAACAGGTTCCCGCTGCCCGGTGACGAGCCGGTCGCAGCCATGAGGGGCTCCGGCCGGCCAACCCGACGAATCCGTACCGTGAACGAGGTTGTGATCGTCGAGGCTGGGTAGCGGGAAATCATGCCGCAACCGGCCGCAGCTCACAACGGCTCAGGGCCGACCGGGGGCCGCCGCTTCGAGACATCCGCTGCCGATCACGCCGAGGCCGCGATCGCCCGGAACGTCATAGCGATTCGGGTGGTGCAATGGGGATGTGGCTCGGTCGTCGACAACGTTGCCCTCGTGGTGTCCGAACTGGTCGCCAACGCGATCATGCACGCCGGACGCGCCGCCCTGATCGTCGTCAGTTGTTCCGACGACGATCGGCACATCCTGATCGAGGTGCACGACCGGGCAGCAGCGTTGCCCCGGATTCGGGAAGGTCGTGATGGTCCTGGCGGCCTCGGCCTGCGCATAGTCGACGAGCTCTCCCAACAGTGGGGGGCATCGGCGACCGGCACCGGCAAGTCCGTCTGGGCCATCGTTCCGACCTGACTGGAACATCGGCGAGCAAGCCGTCGTTCGATCCGTGGTCCGAGCGGCGATTGACGCTGTTCGGGTCACGATGATGCGGGCCGCTCCACCGGGGCCAGCGCACAGGCGCACTGGGCGTGGGCGCCTGGCCGTGTCAGAAGCCGAGCGTGGCTTGCAGGGTGTGGCCGCTGGGCTGTAGCCGACCGCCACCATCCCGACCCACCAGCATTCCGCCCATGACATCGGTCCTGTTCGGGCTGCTCCCCTTCGCCGCTTGACCTGTTTCAGCACGTTGCTGACGAGCGCTCCGACGAGCAGTGTGCCGGGGTAGACGAAGGCGAAGCGTCGGCATCGTCGCCACGACACGGCCGCCATCAGCGTGGCGATCGCCAGAGCGACCTCGGTGCCGCCGATGATTGTGATCTTCCCCCAGAGGCCGATCAGTGAGGTGCCGCGGATCCGCTCCGACAGCGGTGCGTCGAACGTCAGCAGGACGCTGTCGCCGGCAAGCGCGAGTATCGACAGGATGACGAGCGACGTGGCGATCCCGGCCCGAACCGCTCCGGTGTTCATGCCGGAGAGCCAGCGGAGTGACCGGTCGGTCGGCGAGGTCATGACGTCACCATGGAGGGAACTCCTGGTGCCCGATCCACCCGGGTGGACACCCGATCGAGTGGCCGTCTCGCCAGTCTCCGGATGCGGGTCAGGGCGACGCCCACGAGGCAACCGGAGGCGATGACGAGGGGATACGCCGCAGCGGTCGAGGTCAGGCGTTCCACGACGGGCCAAACCTGCCAGTGCACGAGGAAGATCCACATGCTGGACGCAGCGATCAGGTTGAGGGGGATGACGGCGAGGCGAGTGAGCCGCAGCCTCCCGATCGCAACCAGAAGGACCAGGCCGGTGACGATGAACCACTCCCGTTGGGGGCTGTGGAAGAAGCCGGGCACGACGGCGGCCGTCACGGCTGCGGTCATGAGCCGTTGCCATCGGGTCCGGCTCCGGAAGACGAGCCATCCCAGGGCGAAGAACCAGGCCACGGTGTGGGCTCGGAACAGGTAGTTGTGGTGACCGCCGAGATCGATCACGTTGTAGCGGAGGAGCAGCAGCGCAGCCACGACCGTGAGAGCGAAACCGTAGGGCTGTCGCTGCTCCCACCGGCGCAACGCCGGCACCGATACGAGCAGTGACGCCGCCACCACGATCTTGACGAAGGCCTCGAAATACCAGTACTCCCAGCGGCCGTCGGTGCGGTTGGCCGCCCCGGTGTAGTCGTTCACGAGCAGGACGGCGCCGAGGCTGTAGCGACCGGTGACCGCCAGGTTGGCCCCGATCCACAGCGAGGCCGGCAGGCCGACGCGGGCCGCGGTTCGCAGCCCACTGCGAAACGGTCCCCACCGGCCGGTGGCGGCCAACTGGAATCGGGCGAAGTTGTAGCCGGCGACGGCCAGCATCAGGTGCGCGCCCCCCTGGGCCTGGAGGACGCCCATGTGCGTACCGACCACAGCGCAGATGCCGATCGCCCGCAGCGCCGCGGTCGTGTCGATAGGCACCGACTTGACCGATCGGGCCGGCCGTGGCCGGTGCGAGCGGGGGGAGCGGGGGAGGGACTCGAGCTCGCACAGTGGCGTCAGGTGCCACTCGCGGGGCACGTCGAGCAACACGGCCTCCAGATGGGCCGACACCTCGACATAGGTCAAGGAGTCGCCGCCGAGATCGACGAACGTCGCTCCGGGGGCGACGTCGTCGACCCCCAGGATCGCTCCGATCATGGTCCGCAGATCCAACGGTGTGGTGGCGTCGCCGCCTCCGTCCGGGGCGGCCTCCCGGGCTTGGCCGGGGCCGAGGGCGGCGATGGCGCCATGGTCGATCTTTCCGCTGACGGTCCGGGGTATCACCGGGCAACTCACCACCCGGACGCAGCCCCGGGGCAGCCCGGTCGCCCTGGCGAACTCGTCGTGGCATCGCTGCTCGGGCCGGCCCGGTGCCGACCGATCGGCTTCCACGGCGATCGTGATCACGGTGTCGTCACCGGTGCAGGCCACAGTGAAGCCCGCCTGCGCCAGTCGAGCTTCCAGCTGATCGAGGTCGACCCGTACGCCCATCGGTTTCACGAATCGGCGGGCCCGGCCCACGATCTCGAGCAGGTCCGTACCGGGGATGAAGCGGCCCAGGTCGCCCGTGGCCAACTCGGTCAGCTCGGCCGGGCGGCTGAGATCGTCCCGGGTCTCGGCGTAGCCCATCATGACGTTCGGGCCGTGGTAGACGACCTCACCGGCGTCGGGGTCGTCGCTGCCTTCGACGGGACGGATCGTGAGCCGGCCGCCGGGAACGGGTCGGCCGACGGCGGTGGGATGGAGGCGGGCGAGGTGGGGTGGCAGGTAAGCGATCCGGGCCGTCGCTTCGGTCTGCCCGTACATGACGATCAGGTCCCAGCCTCGAGCGGCCCCGACAGCGTGCCAGTGGACCACCCGGTCGGGGGCGAGGCGGCCGCCGGCGCAGGTGACCCGTCGAAGCGCCGGGAGGTCCAGGTGGCCGAGCCCGATCCGCTCGAACAACTCGAAGCTGTGGGGCACTCCGGCCAGGGTGGACACGTCGTGGTGGCGGACCAGATCCCAGAAGGCGGCATCGACGACCGACGCGTCGGTGAGCACGAGGGTGGCCCCCGCCACGAGGTGGGAGTGCAGCAGCGACAGGCCGTAGCAGTAGCTGAGAGGGAGCGACGTGATCGTGGCGTCGTCGGGGGTGAGATCGAGGTACGAGGCGATCGACGACGCGTTGGCCGACAGGTTCTGGTGCGAGAGGCGAACGAGCTTGGGGGAACCTGTCGAGCCGGAGGTGCTGAGAAGCAGGGCCAGGTCGGGGTGGAGTGGCGGCGCCTCGCCAACCGCGGGAGGAGAACCGCTGTCCGGCGAACCGAGCACCAGGACGGGCTCGAAACGACGCCGCACGTCGGGCTCCAAGGACTGACCGACGAGCGCCGCATGGCCGGCGGCGAACGTGGCCAGATAGTCGACCACGAACGTTCCGGTCGGCCGAGCTTCGAGCGAGATCAGGCGGGCCTGAGGTGACCGGAGCTCGGTTGCCCGCCGGTGTACCGCCTCGGCCAGGTCACGATACGTCCACGAGCGGCCGGTCTCCGCCAGCACAACGCTGTCCGGCCGACAGCGAGCATGGTGGTACAGCCAGTCGACCAGCGTTCGGCACTGGTCTGGAACGGGGTGGGCGTTGCATGCCGTCGCTTCCCGCTCCGCCGTCGGTCCCGTCCCAGCCACTCACGCCTCCCTGTCCGTCCGGTCTGTGTTAGGTAGACCTTATGGAAAGTAGTTAGTTAGCATGAGATCGGCAGCGGGTCCAAAACTGAGGGGAGCGGTGCCGCCGGATGTTCGCCCCGAACCCCTATCCGCCAGGGCAGCCGGGCGGCGTCGGCCCGCCGGCGAGGCGCCCGGCCAGCCAGGCGAACGCTGGACCGAGAGCCGAGGGTAGGACCGTGCCGTGGTCGAGGTCGGGGTAGACCACCCGGGTGACGTTGCTACCGGCGGCGCAGGCCCGGGCCTGGTAGTCGGCGCTCCAATCGACCGGGATCACGGTGTCGGCATCCCCGTGGAACACGTAGATCGGCACGTCGGTGGGACGCTGGCCGGCCACGTTGGCCTCCAGCGCGGTCCGCCAGCCGCTGTCCGGCCCGGTAGCCGTGAACAGCGAGGCCGGATCCTCGTCGGCGAAGGACGCCAGCACGTCGCCGACACAACCCTCCTCCACCGCCGGCAGCGCCGCCTGCCCCTCTTCCGTCAGCACCGAAGCCTCGTCGAGCCGGCTGTAGGCGCCGTGGAACCCGGCGATGACCATCATGGCGAAGCCGGTGTCCTGGCCCCGGCTGGGCGGCCAGGACGAGATACGGCGGGCGATCTCGGTGGTGGGAGCACCGGCCACCGCTCCGACCACGTCGAGCTCGGTTGCGTAGCTGGGCGCCAGCTCGGCGGCGGACACCGAGGCGCCCCCTCCCTGCGAGTGGCCGACCAGAATCACCGGGGACGAGGCGTCCATCCCCGTCTCGGGCAGGTGGGCCGCCGCCCGCACGATGTCGAGCACGTCGCGCCCGGCGAGCTGGCCGACGAGGTAGGGATGAGGGCCGGGCGTCCCCAGGCCCCGGTAGTCGGTCGCCGCCAGCACCCAGCCCTGGGCCATGGCGACGGCGGCGAACCCGCCCACCTCACCCCCGCCGCCGGCCGCCAGCACCCGGGACGGGGCGCACCGGTCGGCCAGACCGACCGTGGAGTGGGCCATGGCCACGACCGGCCGGGCCCCGCCGTCGGGCGGTTCGGCCGGCGCCACGACGACCCCCGACACGGCCACCGGTTCGCCGTCCTCGGTGAGCGAGCGGTACAGCACCAGCCAGACCGTTCCCCCGGGCACGACACCGGGCAGCGTCCGGGCCCAGATCAGATCACCCGGCTCCCCCGGCGGCAACGGCTCGGGCGGGGTCCAGAAGGCGTCGCCCTCCGGCGCCGTTGGCGCGGCACCGTCGGCCCCGACCGGCCCGGCCGTGGTCGGGTCCATCGGGCTCGGGTCGGTGGCGTCGACGGGGGCGGAGGGCCGTGACCCCGCGGTCGTGGCGGTCGGCTCGCCGGTGGAACCCGGACCGCCGCAGGCGGTCGCCACCACCAGCGCCGCCATCAGCCCGGTTCCCAGGGACCGTGCACTCCGTCGACCCATGCCTCAGCCGGTTTCCATCGCTGCGCCAGTCAAACTCGGCCTCGTGAGCTCTCGACGGTACCAGGGACCTCCCCGGTGATCGGCGACCTGTCGGGGCGCTACGGCGTCGGTCGCCCCCGAAGGGCGCCGCTCAGCGGGTACCGGAGCCGACGAGGAGCTCGCACGGCCCGACGAACCCCTGGGCGGTCTCGAAGCGGGCCAGGGCCCGTCGAATGTCCTCCCACACCACCTCCCTTTGGTCGGTGGGTACCGAAGCCAGCATCTGGTGCAGGGCGCCGAACGACTCCCGTTCGAAGGTCACGCACTCGGCGGCGGAGGCGAGGCGTAGCGGGGCCTCGATGGCATCCACCGTCACGTCCCGGAAGCCGGCCGCCTCGAGCTCCGCCGCCAACACACCGGGGCCGCCCAGGCTGAACGGTCCGGGCTGGCCCGGCTGCGGCGGGGGAAGCTGGGCCCGGTCGCGGATGATCGAGACCGGCAGGGAAAAGAACTCGTTGCGATCGGGCGTGGAGTAGACGACGGCCGCCAGTCGGCCGCCGGGGCGGAGCGCCCGGTACATGCCGGCCAGAGCCTGCTGTCGGTCCGGGAAGTAGATGAGCCCGACCCGGGACACGACGGCGTCGAACGACTCCGCCCGCAGGCCATTGAGCGCCTCGCCGTCAGCCTCCAGGGTTTCCACGTTGGTCAGCCCCGCCTCAGCGGCGGCCCGGGCGGCGTAGGACAGGATCTTGGGTGAGATATCGGTGGCCACCACCTGGCCCCCGGGCCCGACCCGGCGGGCGGCAGCCATGCTCTGGCCGCCTGCCCCGGCGGCCACGTCGAGCACGCGGCTGGACCGGCCAACGCCGGCGGCGTCGAGCATGCGCTCGGTGGCCTGGCCGAGCCACACCTCCAGGGTGGGGCCCCAGCGGTGCCAGGCTTCAGCGGCGTCCTCCCACTGCTGGCGGGTGGAGGCCTTGTACTGGATCGGATCGAAGGTCATCGGTCGCTCCCGTTCGTCGTCGCGTCGTTCCGGTCAGACTGATCGCGTCCGTTCGTTCCGACATCCGTGGCCACTACGCGTTCTGGTCTCCGTGGCCGGCACCGAAACAGGGAGACAGCGGGGGGAGGAGGCACGATACTGGCTGGTGGTGATGCGTCGAAGCTCCGGCTCTGTTCCGGTGACGAAGCGGGAACGAGAGGTACTGGCCCTGGTGGCGGCCCACCTCACCAACCGGCAGATCGGCGATGAGCTGTACCTGTCGGTCCGGACCGTGGAGGCCCACGTCTCGTCGCTGATGCGCAAGCTCGAGGTCGGCGACCGCCGCAGCCTGGCCCGCCGTGCCGGTTCGGTATTGGCCCCATCCCCTGACGGGTTCACCGGGCACTGGCCCGACCCCCTCACCGGATTCGTCGGGCGGGACACCGAACGGCAGGAACTGGCGGAGATGATCCTGGCCAACCGGCTGGTGACGGTGATCGGCCCCGGTGGAGCGGGCAAGACCCGCCTGACTCTGGAGGTGGTACGCAACCTGGCCTCGGGCCATTCCGACGGCGGCTGGTTCGTCGACCTGACCTCCGTCTCCGATCCGGATCGGGTCATGGCCGAGGTGGCGGCGGCGGTGGGTGTTGCCGAACCCCAGGGGGCCACCCTGAACGAGGCTGTGATCGCCGCCCTCCTGTCGCGCCAGGCGATCCTGGTGCTCGACAACTGCGAGCATGTGCTGCACGGCGTGCTTCCCTGTGTCGACCGCCTACTGGCCGCCTGCCCGTCGCTGCGGATCGTGGCCACCAGCCGCCTCCGGCTGGGCCGTCCCCACGAGTGGGTGTATCCGGTGGCCGGGCTCACGGTGACCGACGACGGCGGCGACGCCGTGACTCTCTTCCTCGAGCGGACCCGCGCCGCCGGCGGGCCCGAGTGCCTCGACCACCGACAGGTGGCGGCCCTGTGCCGGGCGCTGGACGGAATGGCCCTGGCCATCGAGCTGGCCGCCGCCCGGTACCCCTCCCTCGGCCTGGACGGGCTCGTCGCCGGTCTCGGCCAACGACTCCGCTTCCTCGCCGTCGGCGGATCGTCGGATGACCGTCATCGCTCGTTGCGTGCCGCCATCGGGTGGAGCTACGAGCTCCTGCCCGACGACGGGCAGGAGCTGCTGGCCGCCGTGTCGGTGTTCTCGTCGTGGTTCGATGTCGCCGCCGCCATGGCGGTGGCCGGGCCGGCGTTGTCGCTGGCCGAGATGACCCATGGTCTGTCCCGCCTGGCTGAGCATCACCTACTGGTGCCGCTCCCGGGCCGACCCACCCGCTACCGGGCGCTGGAGACGATCCGTCAATACGGAGCCGAGCGACTGGCCGACCGAGGCGGACAGACCGAGGTGCTCCTCAGGCACCAGCAGTGGTGCGCCGCTCAACTCGGTGAACTGACGGCAGGCCCCGAGGACGAGATCTGGTGCGACCGTCTCGACCGGGTGGCGATCGAGGTCGGCGGGGCCATACAGGGGGCGGTCGACCAGGGCCGGGGCGAAGTGGTCGTTGCCCTGGCCGAACCGCTGGCCGACCTGCTGTTCCTCCGGGGCCGACCGGCCGAGGCCCAGCGACGCTATGAGCAGGCGGCCGGGCACACCACCGCCGAAGCGGAGCGGGCCCGTCTTCGGCGGTTGGCCGCAGGGGCCGCCGCCAGCCGGATGGTGGGCAACGACGCGCTCCGACTACTGGGCGAGGCCGCAGCTCACGCGGTGGCCGCCGGCGATCGGGCGGGAGCCGCCACCGACCTGGCCTGGACCGCCATCCATATCCGTCGCTCGCCGGGCATCATCGCCATCCAACCCGAGCCCGGTACCGACGATCGCGCCCTCGACCGGGCCCGGACCCTGGCCCCCGGGTCTCTGCGGGCCGACGCCGCCATCGAGGCGGCCGTCACGACGCGGTCGGCCACCGCCGCCGAGGCCACCCGGGCTGCGGACCTGGCCGTCAAAGCCGACGTGCCGCTCCTGGCCTGTGTTGCCCTCGACACCCTGTCCACGATCCACGTGATGGCCAACGACCTGGACCTGGCCCGCGACGTGGTGAACCGCCGGGACGCCCTGCTGGCCGCGGTCCCCCTCGATGCCACGAGCGGCTACGAGTACAACGACCACCTGCTGATGGCATCAGAGATCCATCTCGCCGCCGGCAACCTGGCCGCGGCCAGCCGCTACGCCGACCGGTTGGCCAGCCTGGCCTGCTACCGGGACCAGGACCATCTCGCCCTGGCCCGCCGGATCAAGGTGGCCGCCATCGCCGGCGACCTCGAAACGGCCGCGGTCGAGGGTGATCGGTTCCTGGCGTCCTGGGAGCGGGCCGGCCGACCGGTGGCCATGAACCTGAACGTCACGACCTACGCCCTGGCCATGACCCATGGCCTGCTCGGTCACGACGATCGCCGGTCCCAGTGGCGAGACATCACCGCCAGCCTCATTCCCGACCCGGCCAATCTGGCCGACTGCACCACCGGTTGGGCTCCGACCTTCGACGCCCTGGTGGCGCTGGAACGAGGCCGGCCGGGGGAGGCGGTGGAGCGTCTCTCGGCCGACATCGACGACCCCGTCGTCTGGGCCCGGTTCGGCGCCGCCCTGTGGCGGCCGTGGTACGCCGCCGCCTGGGCCGAGGCGGCTGTCCTGGCCGGGCACCGCCACCACCAGGACCGCCTCGATCGGGCCTCGGCGGCCGTGGCCCAGAACCCGGTGGCCGCCCGGCTGGTGGACCGGGCGAAAGCCTTGGCCCGGAGCGACGACGAGGGCCTCCGGCGGAGTGGATCGGCCCTGGCCCGGCTGGGATGTCACTATCAGGCCCGCCGCACCCGGCACCTGGCCCCCCGGCCTCGATGAACGTCGCGTTGCGGACGTCCTGCACCGTGAATTCCCACCCGCGCCGGACACCGCGCCGGTCACGTCCGGGCGAGATCGGGGGAGTCGCCAGCGGGGAGTGGGGGAATGGGTCGTTCCGACAGGACCCCGTCGGACACAGCAGGTGCGCATGGCGAAATACGAGGTGAATCAGGCCGCAGTCGAGTACGCCCATCAGCTGATCGAATCGAGGCGGTACACGCTCCGGAGCGACTGGGGCGACGTGCAGCCGTCTACCGCTCGGCGGAATGTCTACCTCGAGCGACACTCCTGGTCGGAGTACGCCCAGTGGCATCTGGGCCTCACGGTCGGCGCCGCCGACGAGACCAAGAAGCGGTTCGCCTTCGTGTTCGGCGACTTCCGTCGAGTGCACCGGTCGGGTCTCATCGCCTGCGTGTACCGCGCCGCCGAGTGGCGGCACAAGGCGGTGGAGGCAGCGGCCTACGAGTTGCTGCAGGAACTCGACCGGACAGCGGGGATCGGCGCCGAGTGACCCGAAGCGGGAGGAAAGGTCTGGAGTTCAGCGGTCCGAGGAGGTCGGACGTGCTGCGAGCAGATCGTTGATCGGTGGCGACCGCTGGTACCGTGACCTCGAGTTGTTCGGCTTGGCCGGGCAGTGCCGGCTCCGCCGAGACCTCAGTCGAATCTCGGACGGAGACCGTCGGCGTTACTCCGGACCCCGGTAGCGCGATCACCGATCGCAGCTACGCCAGGGAGTCCGTCGATGAAGCCACTTCGAATCATCAGCCTCGTGATCGGGTCGCTGCTCGCGCTCGTCGGTTTCGAGCTGCTCGCCGGTGGGGGCGTCCTCGGGTGGGCGCAGGCCACGCAACGCGACGGCGACGGGTTCTTCACGACCTCGACCGAGCGGTTCGAGACCAGCAGCTATGCGCTCACGTCGGCCAAGGTCGATCTCGGTGACCCGTACCCGCCGTTCCACCTCGACCAGGGGCCGACCGAACCCGTCGCACCCCACGCACCGATCGCACCCGTCACGCCCGCGGCCGCCGTCGCTGCGACGAGCCCGGTGTGATCGCCCCGCGTGATCGGCGGGGGCCCGAGCTGCTGTCGCGTCGTTCGTTGCTTCACCGGGTGGGGGTGGGTGCGGCCACCGTGGTTGTCGCCGGGATCGGGGTCGGGAGCTATCGGGTGTTCGACAATGGTGTCCTCGACGCCGGCGACGGCCGGCCGTACGACGCGTGGGCCACGTGGCGCGACGACCCGACCCTGCTCGGAGCCGTGGCCGCCGCGGTTCTCGCCGCCAATCCGCACAACACCCAGCCCTGGGTGTTCAGCGTGACCGCCGACGCCGTCGAGCTGTTCGCCGATCCGGCCCGGCGTACGGGTGTGCTCGACGCGCTCGATCGCGAGCATCACATAGGCCTCGGCTGCGCCTTGGAGAACCTCGTCCTGGCCGCAAATGCCCGTGGCTATCGGGCGACGGTCTCCTTGCTACCGGACCCGTCCGACGCCACGCACGTGGCCACGGTCTCGATGGCGGAAGCACCGAGCGGGGAGTCGGACATCCACGACGCGATCGGCCGCCGGCACAGCAACCGGGGGCCCTACACCGCCGAGGGGGTGGCGAGCGACGTGCTGTCCGGGCTCGGCTCGCTCACCGACGGGCTCGATGGCGTCGGCGTTCGCTGGTTCACCACGTCGGCGGAGCGCGCGGCGCTGGGCGAGCTGGTGATCGATGCCACCCGGGCGATCATCGACGACGAGGAGCAGTCGATCGAGTCGTTCGCCTGGTTCCGCAACGACCGCCACGACATCGACAGACACAGGGATGGCCTCACCCTCGACGCCCAGGGCCTAAGCCCGGTGCTGCTCGCCGTCGCCAAGGTGCTCCCCGCCACGTCCCGTACCGCGGGCGACAGGTTCTGGCTCGACCAGACCCGCGCCGTCCACACCGCTACCGCCGCCGCCTACGGCGTGATCACCGTGACCGACCCCGGCGACCGCTCCCTGCAGCTGACCGGTGGGCGGCTGCTGCAACGCATCCATCTCGGCGCCACTGTTGCCGGCCTCGCCCTGCAGCACCTCAACCAGATCACCGAACGCATCGACCGTGACACACAGCTCGGGCGACCGTCGACGTTCGCCGCCGGGATGAGCGCCCAACTCGCCCAGCCCGGGAGCCACGTCTTGTCGACGTTCCGCATCGGTCATCCGGTGCGAGCCGGCCGGCTCAGTCCCCGCCGCCCGGTAAGCGAGGTGACGCGATGATCCCCCATCGCTGGCATCGCATCCGGTCAGGGGTCGCCGGCAACTGGGACCAAGGGATGCTCGGCATCCTCGGTGGCTTCGAGCTGCTGATGGCGGTCAGCGCCGCACCGGCGATCACCGTGGCCGCCGGGATCGTGGCCAGCGGAGCGCTGATCGCGGCTGCAGCGTCGGCCAGACCCGGCCGGCTGCTGATAGTGGGCAGTCTCGTGGCGGCGACCCTTCCGTTCGCCATCCTCACCTGGTGGGCGATCGTCCCTCCGCTGCTCACGACCGTGGCGTTCGTGGTCGGCCTTACCGCCACCCGGGGCTCCGCCTCACCGATGCCGGCCTGATTCACTTCCGGTCGGCGTTGGTGGTCGTGGGCGTGGAGCCGTCATCGAGCGCCTCCGCTCGGCGCTTCATCCCGCGCAGCATCTGCCGCATCATGGCGAAGTCGCCGAACTCCATGAGAGCGACGCCCAGGATCGCCATCAGCGGGTGGGACCAGTCGTAGAGGGCGTGGATGCGGGTGACGAGCCGGGTGCCGCCCGAGGCGGTCGGCGTCAACCGCCACGACCACGTGCTGTCGGGCTTGGTCCACAGCATCCACGATTCGATCTCGTACGACTCCACGCGGAGTGCCGTCCGGTCGGTCGGTGTCGCTGAGGGCGACATCGGGATCCACTGGCCGACGGCGAGATCCTGCAACTCGGGCACGATCGTGGTGGCGCTCGGTCGGGCCAGATTGTCGAGCAGATCGTGGCTGTAGAACCCAGCGCGGCCACAGCCGACCTGCACCAGCCAGGGCCAGACGGCGGCCGGAGAGGCCGCGATCGTGATCGACCGCGTCGACACGAACGGCGCATCAGGAAACATCGCGTCACCCGGCATGGCCGATGCGACCTCGTCGTCGGTCGAGCCCCAACGAAGGTGCCACCGCCGGTACAGCGGGGAAGTGATGAACACCGGCAGGTCGGCCACGACCCCGCCGACCTGACCGATCACGCCACGCCAGGGTGGCCGCCCCGCCCCACTCACCAGGGCCACCTTGAACCAGACCCGAGACCAGCAGACACGTCGAACCTCCAGGTTCAGCAGGCGCGACCGGGGTCCAGAGCAACGCGGACAGGGAGCGACTCACGTTCCCGGACCACCAGCGTACGACCGGCCGGCCGGCATCGAGGGAGCAGGCCATGGTTTGCTGGCGACGTCGTGAGCGATCAACGATCAGGCTTCGCCGCCTATGGCGAGCGCCCAGACGAGACAGACGAACGCTCCCGTCGACGTAACGGCCCGCACAATGTTCCAGGCCGCCCAGCGCGTTTCATCGAACCGGGCGCGGACGGCGGCAACGTCGATGGCAGCGGGATCACCGGCGCCCTTGATCGCGTCGTTGAGCGGCACGTGTACGGCGAACGTGATGACCACGGCGACGACATAGCCGGCCAAGGCGGCGGCCACCCAGGGGAACGTCGGATTGTTGCGGCCGGCGAGGGCGGCGGCCGAGGTCGCCACGAGGGCACCGAGGAACGTGAAACCGATGAACCAGGGATTGATGATCGCCCGGTCGATCCCCTGGAACGAGGCGACGAAGGTGCGGTCGTCGGTCTGCCGGAGGCCAGGCATGACCGTATGGGCGTAGAGGTCGAACACGCCGGCCGAGAGGCCCATGGTGATCGTGGCCGTCACCAGCGTGAGCGTCGAGAGGTTGGGGCTGCTCATGGCCGTCCCACCGATGATCGGCGGGGGTGACTGGTCTCTGGTTCTGTCATGAGCCCACGAAAGCAGCCAGCTCCGATACGTTCCATGGTCCAAGCGCTCAGTTCCATATGTGAACGTCTCAGCTCGCCGCACCCGGCAGCTGGGCCGAAGGGTCATCACCGCCCGTCGCCGCTGAGCGACGAGCGTCAGCTCCAGGGCAGGTCAACGGTCAGACGCCCCTCCGGATCCGTCCTCGAGAATGGCAAGGTCGCGGCGCGCGTACTGGTCGTGCCACCACTCCTCCTTGAACACGACATGGAAGCACCGTCGCACCGACGTGGTCCCGCCATTCGGTGACAGGACCTGGCGGTCGAGTTGCTCTGCGGTGATCGTGGCCAGGTGGTGCCGTACCCGGTCCCTTCGGTCGTGACGCGCCGTCAGCACCTCGTCGAGCGCCGGTTGGGCCTCGACGTCGAATCGGCCGGGGGTCAGATCATCGTGGGGAGTGTTGGGCAGGCCGAGGGGGTGGAACGGCTCCGGGTCGCTCAGCACGGGTCCGCTGATCCACCGGTCGGTGGCGAACACGAGATGCCGCAGCGTCTGGAGGTACGACCACTCCCCGTCGACGGACACCTCGAGCAGATCGGCGGGCAGCCGTCGGGCCCGATCCACGGTTTCGGCCGTCGCCTGTTCGAGGGCGGACCAGGCTCGACGCATACCTTCGGGGTCGTCGGCCCGCAGGAGCGTACGGATGGGGTGGCGTTCGTCGAGCTGCTGTTCGACGAAGTGGGTGACGTCGACTCCGTTGATCGTCACCCCGGCGACCTCACCGGAGATCTCGACATCGAACAACCAGGCGTCGGAAATGGTCACGTTCGAGAAATCGACACCACGAAACTGCGAGCCGCTGAAGTCGGCCTCGATGAACGTCGAGTTGCGGAAGTTCTGCATGATGTCTTCCTACCCGCCGGGACGGCCACCGCTCCGGTCTGACCGGGCGAAGAGAGATGAACTCTACGACCGACGATCCGGATACTCGAGCGACGGATACCAGTCGGGCCGCCGTCCGCCGGGTGTGAGATCGAGGACGTTCCACAACATCACATCCGGCGCCAAATGGGGATCGAACCCGGGATCGGCGGTCTCGAAGCCCCCTTCAGCTCCCCACATGTGCCGGACCGCCTGGCCGTCACGCTGCCAGACATCGAGTGCAGCGCCTTCGTCCCCGTCGGGCGAGAGCGCATGGTAATCCCGCGCGAAGTCGTCGCCGATGGTCTCGAAGAACCGTAGATTGCGCCACCCCCGCTCCCGAGCGAAGGCCAGCTGACGGGCAACCGGCGAACGGCCGATCACGGCAACCGACAGCAGCTGCGACAGATCGACGGAGGGCACGTCGAGTGAGCCGAGGAAGGAGGTGCACATCGGGCACGGCCGATCCCGCTCCGGGCCGAACATCCAGAAGTAGGTGAACAGGGTGTCATGAACATCGAAGAGATCAGCCAGGCCGACTTCGGCTCCCTCCGCTGTCCGGAACCGATAGTCGCGGCCCGCCTCGCCTCCGGGGGGCAAGCTGCGCCGTTGGGCGGCAACCCGTTGGATCTGTCTCCGCAGCTCGATCTCAGCCGACAGGAGGTCGACGCGGGCACGGCGGTACGCATCGCTGTCGTTCGGATACGGCTGGTTACCGACCTCGGCGAACTCAGATGATGGGGTCAACTCTTCGGGAAGGTTCACGGCTGGCATGGCGGTACTCCCTTCGTCGGGATCCTCCCAACTACCCGACCGTCGTGCGGTCGCAACCTCCAACCGCCGGGGAGCGGACCAGCTTGCGCTCCGCCGTGAATCGGAAGAATCAAAAAGCAAGAGTTTACATTCGTGCTTTGGGAGTATAGGATTCCTTCCGGAGACGGCGATCACTCCGTGTGCGGAGCGAGAGACCGGGCCTGGGACGGTCGCGGCGGACCGTCCAGGCCCGGCCGCCGGCGGGCCCGGTACGGCTCCGGCCCAGCAGTCATAGCGACGGGATCAGCCAACCCGGCGGTTGATGTGGAGCACGGGGTAGCGCTCGGCCAGGAGGCTGCGGCACAGCTCGCCGTTGGTCTCGGTGCTGACCCGGCTGAGGCGGGCCTGCTGGAGGTGGCGGGCCACCGCCGAACGCTCGACCGCGGCGCCGGTGGCGGGGTCGACCACGAGGGCCGCGTCGGGCCCGGCGTCGAGCCCCAGTTCGTACCGGCGGGCCACCAGCCGGGCCCTCTCGGGCGATGGCGCCACGTCGCCCAGCGTGAGCAGGGCGAGCCCGGCCGGGGTCCACCCGGAGCGCAGCAGTGGCCGGCACACCCGGTCGGTGGCGGCCAACACCGCTTTGCGTCGGAACTGGGCCCGCAGCTCGTCGAGCTCGCCCGCCGCCAGCCCGGGGAACGAATCGACGAAGCCCCGGCCGTCGGCCACCCCGCCGTTGATCTCGTCGCCGGCGAAGTGACCGTCGAGCGCCACGTCGACCTCCCGAACCCCCGGCACCGCGGCCACCGCCTCCCGAGCGTCGGCCACCATCAGCCAGGCGAAGTTGGGGGCGCAGAAGAACGTGGGCAGCCGGAGGCGGACCACGGCCCGGCCCGCAGCATCCACCGTGCACGAGGCCACGAACCCGAGCTCGGTGATGGGCTCGTCGAGCTCGGGATCGAGCACCCGGCCCAGGGCCGCCCGGACGGCACCGGTGAGGTCGGGCCGGCCCCCGTCGCCGCCACCTGTCGGATCGCCGGCCACCGGATCAGGAACCGGCGGTGGGCTGGGCCGGCTCCAGCTGGCACTGGGCCGGGACGTCGAGCCCGTAGAGCCGGGCGGCGTTCAACCCCAGGATCTTCTTCTTCCCCTCGACGGTGAGCGGGGCGTAGTCGCCGAACTCGGCGCTGGTCGGAAAGTTCCAGTCGACGAAGCGCTCCACCTGCCATTGGGGCTCCCAGATGGCGTAGTCGCTGCCGAAGAGCATCCGGTCTTCGCCCACGAAGAACAGCAGCTCGCCCATCACCTTGGCGAAGTAGTTGGGGCGGGCGTGCATCAGCCCGCCGGTCACCACCGACAGCCCGGCGTACACGTTGGGTTCCTGCACGGCGATGAAGCAGAAGTCCTCCAGCCGGGGCAGCCCCACATGGTCGACGATGAAGTTCAGATCGCCGAACTCGGTGGCCGCCTGGTCCACATCGGACACGTCGAACGCGTCCTTGTCGAGCGGCCAGATCGTCGGCCCCTTGTGGAGATGGACGTTCTTGATGCCCAGCTCCAGACACCGCTCCAGGAAGCGGAACGCCTCGGGATCACGCAGCGACCACCCCCGGGACCCCTGGCGCCACTCCGCCGTGTACAGCTTCACCCCTTTGCACCCGAACCGGGCCACCTTCTCCTCGAAGGCCCGCATTCCCTCGTCGCCCTCCCGGGGATCGAAGCGGGTGTTGAGCACGAACCGGTCGGGGGCCGCCGCCACCAGTTGGGCGTTGCGCTCGGTGGTGTTGAACCCCTCCTTGTACCACTCGGTGAGATACGTCGGCTGGAGGATGGCGACGTCGATGTGACCCCGCTCGAACAGGTCGCCCAGCGCATCGTCCACCGAATACTTCTGGAAATGCTCGAAGTCCCACTGGGTCTCGGGTGGCCCCAGCCCGTTGTAGGCCTTGAAGCACTCGATCCACCCTTTGGCGTACCGCTCGGCCCCCGGCACCCAGTTCGCCTCGCTGGCGTCCCAGAAGTGGATGTGGCCGTCGACCACGAAATACGACTCGCCGTCCTTCTCGTACACGGTCCCCCCCGGGAGTGTGGCCGGCCCGCCGCAAGCGACGCGGCGGCGCCCGAACCAACAGTAGGGGACCCGTAGACTCCGGGCATCGGCCCGGCCCAAAATCATCTACGTGCCGGCCCGGCGGTTGGGTCGGCGGAGCGTGGGTAGTCGGTGGGGATGACCGATCGCGGGGTTGTGTCCCTGCCCGCCCGACGCCCCCACCGAACCGCGGTCCCGGCCCGTTTCCTGATGTGTCGGCCCGAGCACGTGGAGGTGGGCGACCCCGGCCGGGCCTGGATGGGGCCCGAGCTACCGACCCGCCGGGAGGTTGCTCTCCGGCAGTGGACCGCCCTGCGGACCACGTTGGAGGAGCTGGGCCACCAGGTGGACCTGATCGACGCCGTGGCCGGCCTGCCCGCCATGGTCTTCGTCGCCAACGGGGCCGCAATCCACGGCGATCGGGCCGTGGCCGCCCGCTTCCGCCATCCCGAACGGGCCCCCGAGGCCGCCCACCACGAGGCCTGGTTGGCCGGGGCCGGGTTCACCGTGCACCGGTGCGAGCACAGCTTCGAGGGTGCCGGCGACGTGGCGGTGGTGCCGGGGCGGGACCTGGCCATCGCCGGCTACGGCCCACGGACCGACCGGCGGGCCCACACCGAGCTGGCCCACAGCCTGGGGCTCGACGTCCTGTCGGTCGAGCTGACCCACGAGCGGTTCCACCACCTCGACACTGCGCTGAGCCCGCTCGACGAGCGGGCCGCCCTCTACGTGCCCGACGCCTTCACCGCGGCCGGCGTGGCCCTCATCACCAGCGTCTTCCCCGACTCGTTCCCCGTGCCCCACAACGAGGCCAAACGCCTGGCCGCCAACGCCATCTCCGACGGCTGCTCGGTGCTGGTGCCCCACGAGGCCCGCACCACCGCCGCCTGGCTGCGCGGCCGGGGGTTCCGCCCGGTTCCCCTCCCGGTGACCGAGTTGCGCACCAGCGGCGGCGGGCTCCGCCGCTGTGTGCTCAGGCTCGGTGCACCGGTGGGGGACGGCGTCATCCGACGGTGACGAGTTCCGTCCGCCCGGCCGTTTCGACCGTGCCGGCGGGGGTTGATCCTCCGGCCCGGACCGCTCAGCCCGTGGTTCGGCGGGCCCGGAGCACGATGTCGTCCACGTGGTGGTTCGACGCCGCACCCGGTGGGCGGGGGCGCTTCTCGTTGCGCTCCACGGTCCACTCGGCCGAGGCGGCCAGCACGGCGGCGACGTCTTCCACCCGGACGTAGGCGTCGGGGTCGAACGGGCGGCTCTGGGTGCTGACGTCGACCGGGGCCCGCATCGGTGCCAGGTCGTGGCTCACCACCAGCAGCGTGCCGCCGGCCGCGACGGCGGCCAGCAGGTTGTGCACCGCCCGGCCGTCGGGGGTGCGGGGGATCGAGGCGTACTGGGCCGACACCAGGTCGAACGCCGCCGGCTGGAACGGGGCCAGCCCGTTGGCGTCGGCGTGGAGGTATCCGATGGCCAGGCCGCGCTCGGCCGCCGCCCCGGCCACGTGGTCGAGGGCCCGCTGGGAGATGTCCGACGCCGTCACCAGCCAGCCCTGCTCGGCCAGCCACAGGGCGTCGCCGCCCTCGCCCGCGCCCACGTCGAGGGCCCGACCGGGGGCCATGCCCGTCACCTCGGCCACCAGGGTGCCGTTGGGGTTGCCGCTCCACATCCGGTCTCCGCCGTAGCGGTGATCCCAGTCGGTCTCGTTGGCCGACGGCCGGGCCGCCGCCGCCAGATCCTCGTCGGCCAGGCTGAAGGCGATCATGGCCCCCACCCAGCTCCCGTTGGCCGCCGCCGACAACACCTGCTGGCTGGGGTCGGTCACGTTGCCGGCGGCGTACACCCCGGGCACCGACGTCTCACCGGTCGACGTGGTCTCGATGTGGTCACCCAGGCCGGTCATATGGCGCACCGGCTCCAGGCCGAGAGGGGCCAGGGCCTCGGCCCGGGCCCGCCACCGGGCCCCCACGGCCACGGCGTCGGCCTCGATGCGCCGGCCGCCGGCGAGCTCCACGGCGGCCAGGCGGCCGTCGTCGCCACTGACGATCCGGGCGACCGTCCCGTCGATCACCTCCACCCCGGCCGCCCGCATGGCGGTGAGCTCGTGATGGTCGGGATCCACCGCGCCGTCGTGCACCACGATCGTGAACCGGTCGGTCAGCTGCCGGAACAGCCGGGCCGGGTGCAGGCCCATGGGGTGGGTGACCAGCGCCACGATCCGCTGGTCTCGGACCTCGTAGCCGTGGCAGAACGGGCAGTGGATCACGTCCCGGCCCCAGTGCTGGGCCAGGCCCTCGATGGCGGGCAACTCGTCGACGATCCCGGTGGCGGCCAGCACCCGGCGGGCCACCACCGTGTTGCCGCCGGCCAGCTCCACCACGAAGCGCTCGCCCCGCCGTTGCACGGCGGTGGCCAGGCCGGCCACCACCTCGGCCCCGTAGCGGCGGACCTCGTCCCGCCCGATGGCGGCCAGCTCGGAGGGCGGGACGCCCTCGTGGCCCAGGTAGCTGTGCATGTGGGCGGCCGGGGCGTTGCGGGGCTCGCCGGCGTCGATCACGATCACACCCCGGCGCTGGCGCCCCAGCTGGAGGGCGGCGGCCAGCCCGGCGGCCGAGCCGCCGATGACGGCGACGTCGCAGTGGCGTTCGATCGTGCGGGCCCGGTGCTGGTCGTGCTGGTGCTGGTCGGGCTGGTGGTGATCCTGGTGATGGTGACCGCTCATGGCTTCGACCGTACGCCGTCTGGCGGATAGTGCAAGACCTCTTGCAGGATTCGCAAGAAGACCGCTACCGTGGCCGGCATGGGCGAACCGGCCGACATCGAAGACGTGGTGCGCACCCGGCTGCGGAGCCTACGCACCGCGCAGGGGTTGTCGCTCGACGAGGTGGCGGAGCGGGCCAACCTCAGCCCCTCCACCATCAGCCGTATGGAGACGGGCAAGCGCACGATCAGCCTGGATGTCCTGGTTCCCCTGGCCGGCGCCCTCGGGGTGGGGCTCGACGCCCTCCTCGACGTGCGGGACGACGACGATGTGGTGATCCGCCCCGAGCCGAGCTGCAGCGGGGGCCGCACCACCTGGATGCTGAGCCGCCCCACCGGCAACACGCTGGCGGTCAAGATGCGGCTGGAGCCGACAGACGAGGCGCCCCGCCAGAAGGTCCACCCCGGTCACGACTGGTTCTTCGTGGTCGAGGGCCGGGTCCGGCTCCTGCTGGGCGAGCGGGAGATCATGGTGGAAACCGGTCAGGCCGCCGAGTTCGCCACCATGACCCCCCATGCCTGCCACGCCGTCGACGGCCCGGCCGAGCTCATCATGATCTTCGACCGTGACGGCCATCGGGCCCACGTGCACCGCGACGCCGAGCGCGGCTAGGACACACCCTCGCGTCAGTCCGTCGGGCCCACTACGAGGCTTCGGCGGTGGCCTTCATGCCCCGGAGGGTGGCGGCGATGCTCTCCTGGTTCGACGCCAGGCGGGCGTCCATGTCGGCCTGGGTCTCCATGTTCGGGGTCTTCGTCCGCAGGTGCCAGGTCTCGGTGAGGATCGTGCCGTCGCCATCGGGCTGGAGCTCGTAGCGCCACAGGGCGTAGTTGGCGGCCAGGCCCCCGGTCACGAAGGCGTACGCCCGCTCCTCGTCGCGCTCGATGATCTCCACCGGCGCCTTCCACTCCTGGTCGCCCCGGCGGTTCACACCGACGAACATGTCGCCCACCTGGCCGGTCCCCGGCTCGCCGTCGGCCCCCTTGCGCCAGTAGCCGCCCGTGTTCTCCGAGCTCCACTCGCCGTAGCGGTCCATGGCCGTGACCAGGGTCCACACCTCGGCCGGCGGGGCTTCGATGCGGATCGATTCGGAGTGTTCCATCAACGGTTTGTCATCGCTCATGGTCCGGAGTCTGTCGAACTGTGGCGCGAGCGCGCGAAAAGCCAGCGCCGGGTGCCACAGTTCGACGGCGTTAGTCGCGTTGGATGGTGCGGAGCATGGCCTCGGGGTAGCGGTCGCCGGCGATGTTCTCCTCTGAGAACAGCTGGTCGAGCCGGCTCACCTGCTCGGGCGTGAGGGTCACCAGCGCCGCGCCGGCGTTCTCCTCCACCCGTTCGGCCCGCTTGGTGCCCGGGATCGGCACCACCTGCGGCGCCTTGGCCAGCAGCCAGGCCAGGGCCACCTGCCCCGGCGTGGCGCCGGCCTCGGCCGCCACCGCCTTCACCCCGTCGAGCAACTCGTTGTTGCGCTCGAAGTTCCCCTCCTGGAAGCGGGGGAAGTTCTTGCGCATGTCGCCCTTGCCGAACGTGTTCTCGGTGACGGTGCCGGTGAAGAACCCCCGCCCCAGCGGGCTGAACGGCACCACGGCCACGTTCAGCTCGGTGCACGTGCCCACGAGCTTGCGTTCGACGTCCCGGGTCCACAGCGACCACTCCGACTGCACGGCGGCGATCGGGTGCACGGCCTGGGCCCGGCGCAGGGTGTCGCTCGACACCTCCGACAGGCCGATGGCCCGCACCTTGCCCGCCGTCACCAGCTCGCCCATGGCCCCCACGGTCTCCTCGATGGGGAAGCTCGGATCGACCCGGTGCAGGTAGTAGAGGTCGATCACGTCGGTGCCGAGCCGGGCCAGGCTGGCCTCGCAGTGGCCGGCCACATGGGCCGGGTTGCCGTCGAGGCCCGGCTTGTCCCGGATGATCCCGAACTTGGTGGCCAGCACGAACCGGTGACGGTCGGCCCCCAGCACCCGGCCGATCAGCTCCTCGTTGTGGCCGTCGCCGTAGGCGTTGGCCGTGTCGAGGAACGTGATCCCGACGTCCAGGGCCCGGTGCAGGGTGGCCTCGGCCTCGGCCGGATCGGGGATCCCGTAGGACTGCGACATGCTCATGCAGCCCAGCCCCACCGCCGACACCTCGATGCCGCTCGACCCCAGCGTCCGCTTCGGCAGCACCGTGCCCGCCGTCGTCCCGTCGCTCATGTGGCTGTCCCTCCGGTCGATCCGTCCGACCGGGCCGACACTAGGCCGTGGTGTGGGCTGGGCGCTCTTCGGCCGTCGGCTGTCAAGCCCCTGGGGGCGTACCCTCGCTGGCCTTCAGTGCGGCGCAGGCCACAGCCAGTACGGCTGCCCCCAGTAGGTCATCAGGGATGATCATGGGTGCGCCGGGCTCGAACTGATCGGCCTCATCCAGCAGCAGCGCGGCCTGGGCCCGCATGACGGCCCGGGCGAAGGGGCCGACCTCGTTCGGCATGAGCCTTATCTGAAACTCGCAGAACCCCTCGTCGTCTGCCGGGCTCAGCTCGAGGCTCTCGAGGGCCCGCAGGATGGGGTGGGCCGGCTCGCCGTACACGAGCTTCCTCCTCGGCTGGGGCGCGACCTCCTGTGCGATGCTCTCCGTGTCATGTTCGTCAACCTCATCTCGTCTACAGTAATTACCTGTAGATCGACCATAGACGGGAGGTGTGACACTGTGGTCGGGACGCCCGTGAACCAACAGAAGCAGACGCTCCACTCGGTGCGGATCGCCCTGCGGGTGCTGGAGGAGCTGGCCGCCACGCCGGAGCTGAGCCTCAGCCGCCTGGCTCAGCGGGTGGGGGTGGCCAAGAGCACGGCCCACCGCACCTGCGCCGTGCTGGCCGAGGCCGGCCTCCTGGCCCGGACCGACGAGGGCCGCTACCGGCTCGGTCTCCGCCTCGTCGACTACGGCCACCTGGCCACCGTGCGCTCGGCCGTGGGGGAGCACGCCCTGCCCCTGCTGGTGGACCTCCGCAACGCATTGGGGGAGACGGTGCAGGTGGGCGTCCCGGCCGGGGCCGACGTGGTGTACGTGGAACGGGTGGAGGGCCAGCGGGCCCTGCGCTATTCGTCGGAGAACTCCCGCCGGGCCCCCGTCCACCGCTCCAGCGGGGGCAAGGTGCTGGCGGCCTGGGTTCCCGGAGTGCTCGAGGCCAGGCTCCGGGCCGGGCTCACCCCCAGCACCGGGTACACCATCGTGGTCCCCGACGTGCTGCGGGCCGAGCTGGAGCGGATCCGCCAGCGGGGATACGCCCGCAGCGTGGAGGAGACCGAGCTCGGCGTGGCCTCCCTGGCCGTCCCCGTCCGGTCGGCGCCCGACGGTCCGGTGGTGGCCGCCATCTCCATGATCGGGCCCGCGGCCCGGGTGGTCCGGGGCAGCCGGGAAAGGGCCAACGTCACCCGCATGCAGGCGGCGGCAGCCGAGCTCACCGCTGCCATCCAGCACGGCGACTACCGCCTGCCCCGGCGCCGCTGACGGTCACGGCGGCCGGGCCGGGCCGTCGGTCAGCTGAGGGTGATCGTGACCGGGGTGGCCGAGGCGTCCGCTCCCACCTGTTCGGCCTCGATCAGGTCGCTCAGCATCCGGCGGGCCCGGAGGGGGCCGGCGTCGATCGACAGCATCACCGGCTTGAGGGCGTCGGGGCCGCCGGCCTGGTCGTAGGCCCGCTGCTGGGCCTCCACCATCGGCCGGTCCTGTTCCTCGAAGGCGAATCGCCGCAACCGGCTGAGCGTGGCCGCCACCTCGTCGTCGGCCACCGGGGGTACGGCCCCCAGCTGCACGGCGCAGATGTGGTACATCATCCGCCGGTCGTCGATCGGGGTCAGCAGGTGGGAGCCGACCACGATCAGACCCTCCTCCCGGGCGCCGCCGGGCTGAGTGGTGCCGGCGTGGTTGCGCAGGTAGCCGGGGGCGTTCCACCGCATCTCGGCCCACACGTCCACCGGTGCCTGGTCGTTGCGGTACATCAGGTCGAACAGGTGGGGCGGCTCGACGTGGCGGGAGGTGCGGGTGACGTAGAGCGTGGTGGCCCCCGACGCCTCGATGTCCTCCCGGATCTCCACCTCGGCGTCGTTCATTCCCGGGTGGCCCAGCAAGCCGTCGTGGAGGAAGTTCACGTGGCTCAGGTCGAGGAGGTTGTCGGCCATGAGCCGGTAGTCGACGTCGATCACCATCCAGTCCCGCTTCGAGAAGATGCCGGGGGCGCCGTCGTCGAGGTGGGAGAAGTCGGGGATGAGGGCCGGGTCGGCCGCCTCCGGCTGGCCCATCCAGATCCACAACAGGGTGTGCCGCTCCACCACGGGGTACGAGCGCAGGTGGAGCTGGGGCGTGATGCGTCCGGCGCCGTGGGGGTTGACCACGCAACGGCCGTCGGCGGCGAACCGCAGGCCGTGGTAGGGGCACTCCACCCGGTCACCGCACACCCGGCCGGCCGACAGGGGAGCGAAGCGGTGCGAGCACCGGTCGGCCACGGCGGCCACGGTGCCGTCGGCCTGGCGGAACACGGCGATCGGCTCCCCGCAGATCACCCGCTGCTCCACCTGGGCCGGGCCCAGATCTTCGCCCCACATCGCCACGTACCAGGTGTTCCGCAGGAAGGTCATGGCCGCACTCTCGCTTGCCGACACGGGTGCTGTCGACGAAACCGTCCCGCCCTGGCGAACACAATCCCGGCGGTGGGCGGGTGGGGTGGGGGGTCGCCGGGTGACAGCCGACCGGTGTCGAGTTTCGGGCTGGTGGTCACCGGCGCGAAGCTGGGCGCCAGCTGACGACGACACGACCGCCATCAGGGCTTCAGGGGGAACCATGCGCAACCAGAGCGAAGGCATCGAGTTCGGCATCTCGATGCGGCTGTTGAAAGAGGTGAAGGCCGAGGCCCAGCTGGCCGAGTCGCTCGGCTACGACTATCTGCTCACGGGGGAGCACATCAGCTTCCACGGCCCCACCCCCAACACCCTCATCTCGCTGGCGGCGGCGGCCGCCGTGACCGACCGCATCAAGCTCCTGAGCGGCATCGTGCTCGTGCCCCTCTATCCGCCGGCCCTGCTGGCCAAGCTGATCGCCACCCTCGACACGGTGAGCCTGGGCCGCTACTGCTTCGGGATCGGCATCGGGGGCGAGAACCCCCGCGAGTTCGAGGCCGTGGGCGTGCCGGTGAAGGAGCGGGGGGCCCGCACCAACGAGGCGCTGGAGGTGATCGACCGCCTCCTCACCGAGGACAAGGTGAGCTTCGAGGGCCGCTTCACCACCCTCGACAACATCACGATCGCCCCCAAGTCGAAGGAGCGGCCTCCGTTCTGGGTCTCGGGCCGCAAGGAGGGAGCGATGCGCCGGGCGGCCCGCTACGGCGACGCCTGGCTGCCCTACATGTACACCCCCGAGATGCTGGCCGACTCGATGGGAAAGATCGCCGAGTTCACCGAGGAGGCGGGCCGGCCCGCCGGCTCGGTGCAGGGGGCGGCCTTCGCCTTCACCTGCGTCCACGAAGACCGCGACACCGCGCTCAACATGTGCAACAAGGTGCTGTCGACCACCTACGCCCAGGACTTCAGCGATCTCGTGGGCAAGTACGCCATCGCCGGCTCGCCCGAGGTGTGCCGGGCCCGCATCCAGGAGTACATCGATGCCGGTGCCCGCACCATCGTCTTCGCCCAGGGCTGCCCCACCGGCTACATGAACGACAACGTGCGCCTGCTGGCCGAGGAGGTCATGCCTCATTTCGGCTCTTCGGCCAAGGCCTCATCGCGATAGCGGCGGGGACCCCAACCCCGCCGCGCCGCAGTGGCGCTCGACACGGTTGGGCCCTACGTTCGGAACTTGCTCACCAGTTGACGGAGATGGCCGGCCGAGTCGGCCACCACGGTGGCGCTCTGGCTGGTCGACGACGCCCCCCGGGCGATCTCCCGGGTGCGGCTGGCCGTGTGGTGGATGCCGTCGGTGATCTCCTGGGACGAGCTGGCGGCCGACCGGATGTAGCCCTGGATCTGGCGGGTGGTGGCGGTCTGCTCCTCCACCGCGGCGGCGATGATGTGCTGGGCGTCGTTGATCCGGGTGATGATCTCCCGGATGTCGGCCAGGGCCTGGGTGGCCCCGCTGGAGGCTGTCTGCATCGCCTCCACCCGCTGCACGATCGACCCGGTGGCCTCGGCCGTGGCCCGGGCCAGGTCCTTCACCTCGTTGGCCACCACCGCGAACCCCTTGCCGGCCTCACCGGCCCGCGCCGCCTCGATCGTGGCGTTGAGGGCCAGCAGGTTGGTCTTCTCGGCGATCATCGTGATGGCCTGCACCACGTCGGTGATCTCGGCCGAGCTGGCGTCGAGCGAGCCCATGATGTGGCCCGCCCGGTCGGCCGCGCTCATGGCGTTGATGGCCACCCCGACGGCGTCGGTGGCGGATCGGGCGATCTCGCCGATGGCGGCCTGCATCTCGTCGGTGGCCGTCACCACCTCGTCGATCGACGCCGCCACGCTGCCGGCCGCGTTGGCCAGGGAGTTCGTCTGGGCTTCGGTCTCGTCGACCGACATCGTCACCTGCATGCTCACCGCGGTGAGCGAGCTGGCTTCGCTCAGCAGCCGCTCGGCGTTGGTCCGAATGTCGGAAACGGTCCCGGCCAGCTGCTCCACGAACTGGTTGAACGAACGGGCCACCCGGCCCATCTCGTCGCCCCGGTCCTCGGCCAGGCGGGTGGTCAGGTCGCCACCGCCCCGGGCGATCCCGGCCAGGCAGTCATCGAGGGTACGCAGGGGCCGGCTGATGGCCCGGGCGATCGCCACCACCCCGCCCAGCAGGAACACCAGGTTCACGGCCAGGAGGATCATGAGGAGCCGCTGCCCACTGGTCGAGGCGGCCCGGCCGTCGGCCTCCACGGCGGCGGCGTTGGTCAGGGTCGACTCCACGATCTGGTCGACGACGGCTCGATGCTGGCGGTAGGCCTCGGCCATCGCGCCGTCCAGGGTGCTGGCGGCCCCGTCGGTGTCGCCGGCGCGCACCTTGGGCACCAGATCGTTGTCGAGCAGGTCGAGGAAGGTGCGGGCCGGCTCGGCCCCCGTCTCGGTGAGCAGCGCCCGGGTATCGCCGTCGACCACCCGGTTCTCGGCCCAGAACGCCACCCGGTCCTCGAACTGGGAACGGAGGTCGCCGGCGTAGCCCGCCAGCTGGTCCACGGTGTCCGTGTCGCCCCGGCGGCCGGCCTCCACGATCTGGTGGGCCACCAGGTTCGCCTCCACCAGGTAGGCCGGCGGGGGCAGCACGTCGGCCAGGAGCACGTTGTTGTCGTAGATCTCCTGATAGCGATCGCTGCCGATCCGCACCGAAGACAGGGTGGTGAGGGCGACGGCGGCGAACACCACGAGGGCGGCCACGGCGATGACCCCGAGGGCGGCCAGCTTGCGGGCGACAGTCCAGTTCCGGGGGCTCAAACGGTCCACGGTGCCTCCATCGAGTTGCGAACGATGCATCCCGTCGGCTCCGGTGCCGGCCTTGTTTAGTCAGACACCACGCGTTGGGCCGGACGGCCCAGTCGCGGCGTCGGGCACGTCCTGTCCCATCGCACGGCCGTCGAGGTCACCCGGAGGCTGCGGACGGCCGTAGAGGTAGCCCTGGAGCTCGTCGGTGCCCATCCTGGCCAGCGCCACGGCCTGATCGGGCGTCTCGATCCCCTCGGCCGTGATCGTGGCCCCCAGCAGGTGCCCGGTGTCGATGATGAGCTTCACCAACGATGCGGCCGACGTGTCGTTGGTGTAGCTCCGGTCGATCTTCAGGATGTCGATGGGGAGGCTCTTCAGGTGGGCCAGGGAGGTGTAACCGGTGCCGAAGTCGTCGATGGCCACCCGGATGCCGTGGTCCCGGAGCACCTGGAGCTTGACCGCAGCCGATCCCAGATCGTCGAGCAGCGCGCTCTCGGTGATCTCCACGATGAGGAGGGCCGGATCGACCCCGTTGTCCTGCAGGGGCGCGAGGATGTCGTCGACCAGGTCGGGGGAGCCCAGGTGCCGACCCGAGATGTTGACGCTGACCGGCAGCCCGGGGAACAGCCCCTGGGCCTGCCACGCCGCCAGCTGGCGGGCCGCCGCCCCCACCACCCACTGGTCGAGGGCGAGGATCAGGTCGCTGCGCTCGGCCACGGGGATGAACAGGTCGGGTGGCATCATCCCGTGACCCGGCCGGTTCCACCGGATCAGAGCCTCGAAGCCCCGTACGGTCTCCGAGTCGGCGTCGATGATCGGCTGGTAGAAGAGGACGAACTCGAGCTCGTCGATCGCCTGACGCAGGGCCCGTTCCAGGTCGGCCCGCTCCACCACGGCCGAGCGCAGCTCGTCGTCACAGATCTCCACCCGGGCCCGCCCCTCGGCCTTGGCCTTGTAGACCGCCAGGTCGGCGTCGCGCAGCAGGTCGGCACTCTCGGTAGTGCCCCCGTCCGAGGCGGTGCCGTCGCTGAGGGGGATGCTGTCGCTGAGGGCGATGCCGATGCTGGCCTTCACCGCCACGGTGCCGTGGTCGATCGCCATCGGCTCGCCCAGAGCCGCCAGCAACCGCTCGGCCAACGCCACCGCCTCGTCGATCCCGCCCACCGGCTCGGCTATCACCAGGAACTCGTCGCCCCCCAGCCGGCCAACGTGGTCGCCGTCCCGCACGGTGTTGACCAGCCGCTGGGCGGTGGCCCGCAGCACCAGGTCGCCGGCGTGGTGGCCGTGGGTGTCGTTGATGTCCTTGAACCCGTCGAGGTCGATGAACAGCACCGCCAGTTGACTGCCCGACCGCCGTACCCGGGACATGCCCCGACGGAGCTGGGCCAGCGAGGCGTTGCGGTTGGCGATCTGGGTGAGGCCGTCGTGGGTGGCCTCATGCGTCATCCGGCGGCGGAACTCCTCCCGCTCCTGGAGCGACGAGGCCAGGGCCTCCACCGCTTCCTGCAGCGACGCGCCGAGCTGGCCGGTGGTCGTGCGCTTGAGCACCGGGTGGTCGAGGTCGCCCTCGGCCAGGGCTTCGGCCTGCTGTTCGGCCAGCTCGAGGTGGGCAGCGGCGGCGTCCATGGCCCGCCCGGCGGCCCGGATCTCCACCGAGCCCGGGGCGTCGCCGAAGCGGGCCCGGGAATCGCCGGCGCTGATCCGTTCGGCCACCTCGGCCAGGCGCCGGACCGGGCCCACGATGGCCCGGGTGGCCCACGCCGACAGGAGCAGGGACAGCGCGGCCAGGGCGGCGGCCGAGGCCAGGGCCCGGTCGACCTGGCGCTGGGCGGCGGTGCTGACGGCCGAGCTGGCGCCCAGGGCGTCGCCCCCGGCCGCGTTCACGAGGTCGAAGTAGAGGGCGGTGCTCTGTTGGCTGGCCCGGAACATGGTGACCGTGCCGTCGAGCCCGCGGGCGGCCAGCCCGGTCATGCGGTCGTCTTTCACGTCGGAGCCGGTGGTCTGGGCCTGCCGGATCAGGGTGTCGACCGAGGTGTCGAACGTCTTCACATCGGGCGAGTCGTCGATGTGGTCCATGGCGGCGCGGGACGCCGATCCGGGGCCGGCGATCCGGCGGATGTTCGCCTCGGCGATGGTCCGCAAGCGCTTCTCGCCCAGCAGGATCCTCAGGTCGGAGTTGAGGTCGCTGGACGAGAACTGGGCGCCGAAGTACGAGGTGAACTCGGCGGCGATCGACTCCTGGGACGTTGTGGCCGCCTCCAGCACCCGGAGCGTGCGGATCAGGTTTTCACCGCCGCGCATCCGGCCCGCCGTCTCGGTGAGCTCGTCGATCACGAGTTGGCCCCGGGCCGCCACGTCGGACGAGATCACGTCGTAGTCGCGACCGATGGCGAAGAGGGTGCCTTCGGGGGCCGGCGTGGAGCGGGCCACGATCAGCTGCTGGGCCACGTCGTCGAGGCCGAGGGCCGCCACCAGGCGGTCGACATCGGCCATGGCCCGGGCCAGCTCGGCCGGGATGTCGACGCCGGACATCTGGTAGGAGAGCGTGGGCGGAACGCCGATGAGCTTGATCGCCGCCCCTGCCGCCGACCAGTTCCGCTCGTCCTGAAGGCGTGACTTGAGCTCGGTGAGCAGGGCCAGACGGCCCACGGCGGCGTCGACCGACTCGGCCTGGGCCCGGGCGGCCCGGGCCTCGCTCACGTCGGCCACGGCGAACCAGGCGACCCCCGACAGGGGGAAGATGGCCAGCGCCAACAGCACGGCGCTGATGTGGTACCGGAACACCGGCCGGTGCAGTCGGCGCCCAGACGGCCGGCGGTCGCTCGTTGTGGTAGGAGAGGTCGTCATAGGTGGGTTCCTGGCAGGCGTGCACCACCGGCATCGGAACGATCGGGTTCGGGGTTGAGCCGCCGCCGGCCGACGATTTCTAAAGGCGACGGCGAGGCTGTTCGACAACTCAGGTATGCGTCACCCCCTTCGCTCTCTGGCCGCCCTCTCGCTGCTCACCCTCGGGGCCTGCGGTTCCGGCTCGGCCACCGATGCGGCCGGCGCACCGGAATCGGTACCGTTCGCTTCCACCAGCACCTCGGCTGCCCCCATCACCACCCCGTCGACCACCGCCGCCCCGGTTCCGGGCTCCGACCCGACGGGCACGGCCCCGGCCGGTGGCGCTGATCCGGCCGGGCTCGACCCCGCCGCCGGCAGCGACGAGGTGAGCGCCGCCCTCGTCACCTCCCTGCTCAGCACCGAGGAAGGTCGGGCCATGGTGGCCGAGATGATGGCCCAGGAGACCGGCATCACCGAGGACCAGGCCGTCTGCTTCCTGGAGAACGTCGATCCCGACACGATGCTGTCGCTGTCCGAGTTGGACGCCACCGGGGCCACCCCCGACCCGTCGGCCCTGCCCCCTGAGGTCCTCGACGACCTGATGGGTGCCGTGTCGACCTGTGGAATCGCCCCCGACAGCCTCCTGGGCTGATCCTGCCGGTTGATCCGGCCGATCGGGGCGGGTTGCTTCCCGCCGGCTGAAGATCTCCTCAGGCAGCTTCAGGTCGGGCCAAGCGCGTCGAGCGCAGGCTCGGACCATGGCCGTGGGGATGATCGAGGCGGAGCGCGACGGGAACACGGGCGACCTGGCGCCCGGGCGGTGGGCCCGGCGGGCCGGAGCGGCGGCTGTGGCCGCAGCCGCCGTCGCGCTGGTGGTGGCCGACCGGCAGGAGCTGCCGGCCGCCTGGCGGGTGCTGCGCTCGGCCGACCCGGCCTGGGTGGCAGCGGCCGCCGCCTGCGCCACGCTGTGGTACGTCGCCTACGCCCTGGTCCACCGGGGGGCGCAGCGGGCCGCCGGGTTGACCCCGGCCCCGGCCGCCGAGCTGGTGCCGGTGACGGTGGCCGCCCACTTCCTCAACCTGGTCACGAAGTCGGGGGCCATGGCCGGGTTGGTGCTGTTCGACCGGCTGGGCCGGCGCCGGGGCCAGGCCCGCGGCGGGGTGGTGGCGGCGTACCTGCTGGCCGGCCTGCTGGGTGAGGTGGCCTTCGTGGCCGTGCTGGCCGTCGGGCTGGCCCTGGTGGGGATCGACGGGCGGCTCACCGGGGCCGAGGCGGTGGCCGGCGCGGTCTTCACCGCCTACCTCGCCCTCCGCCTGGCGGTGCTGGCTGGCGCCGTGGGCAGCCGGGACCGGGTCCGGCGCCTGGTGGCCACCCCCTACCGGTGGTGGGCCCGGCTCCTCCGACGGAATCAGGCGGGAGCGGCGGCGGCCGAGGCCCGGGCCGACGAGCTGCACGACGCTGTGCTCCTCCTGCGCCGGAGCCCGGGGGCCGCCGCCCCGGCGGCGGTGGCCGCCGGGGCAGTTGAAGCGGCCGGTGTGGCCCTGCTGTGGACGTCGCTGGCGGCGGTCGGCGCCCCCCACTCCCTGGCCACCGCCGTGGTGGGCTACGCCATCTCGGTCCTGTTCTCGATCGTCGGCTTCCTGCCCGGCGGGATCGGGTTCGTGGAGGTGTCGCTGGGGGCGGTGCTGGTGTCGACCGGGATCGGAGCCCCCACGGCGGCCGCCGCCGTGGCCCTGTACCGGCTGTTCGAGCTGTGGCTGCCGGTGGGGCTGGGGGCGGCGGTGGTCCACCGCACCGGCCGACGAACCGGCTCCGGCCGGGCCGGGCACCGGCGGCCCCGGTCGGATCGCCGGTGGCGGTGGGCGGGGGCGGTCGCGGTGGCGACGGTGGGTGTCACCGACCTCACGCTGGCGGCGGCCGTGGCCCGCCCCGCCCGGCTCGGCTTCCTCGGCCTCGACGCCGGCCTCAGCCTGGTGGTGGGCGCCCGCTACCTGCTGGTGGTGAGCGGCCTGGCCGCTCTCCTGGTGGGCCCGGCGATGCGGCGGGGCAAACGCAACGCCTGGTGGCTGGCCCTGGCGGCCACCGTGGCCTCGGTGCCGGGCCACCACCTGAACGAGGCCGATGCGGTGGGGTTGGTGGTCTCGGCGGCGGCCACGGCCGTGCTGGTGGCCGGCCGGTCGGCCTTCACCGCCCGCAGCGACCCCGCCCTCGCCCGCCGGGGCCTGCAGACCCTGCTGGCCGGAGGGGCCGCCACCTTCGCCTACGGCACGATCGGTCTCTACCTGCTCGACAGCCAGTTCCGGGCCGCCACCACGTTCGTCGAGTCGGCCGAGGAGGCCCTTCGCCTGCTCTTCCTGCTGCCGCTGGCCACGGTGGAGCCCGTCACCCGCCACGGCCGCTGGTTCCTCGAGTCGGTCCGCTTCGCTGCCCTGGGCGTGGCCATGGTGGGCGCGGCCCAGCTCGTGGCCACCGTCGTCCGCCGGCCCGGTCACCGACCGGAGGACCGGGCCCAGGTGACGGCGCTGCTGGAGCGGTGGGCCACCACGTCGCTGGCCGGGTTCCAGCTGCTCGACGACAAGAGCTGGTTCCTGGCCACCGACGGTGATGCGTTCGTCGGCTACAAGGTGGTGGGGACCACGGCCGTGGCCCTGGGCGGCCCGATCGGGAGCCCGGCGTCCCGCCCCCGGGCCCTGGCCGACTGGGTGGCGTTCTGCCAGGGCAACGGCTGGACGCCGGCGCTCCACCAGGTCACGGCGCACGACAGGGATCTGGCCGCCGGGGCCGGCCTGCGGGCCCTCAAGATCGGGGAGGAGGCGGTGATCGAGCTGACCGCCTGGGACCTGGCCGACCGCCGGCACAGGCATCTGCGGCAGGCGCTGCGCCGGGTGGAGCGGGCCGGGGCCGAGGTGGTGGAGCTTCCCACCCCGCTCGACGACGCGACCGTGGCCGAGCTGCGGGCCGTGTCCGACGCCTGGCTGCACAGCGCCGGCCACCGCGAACGGACCTTCACCGTCGGCCGCTTCGACCCGGAGGCCCTGCGCAACACCCCGGTGCTGGCCCTGCGGGAGACCGCCGCTCCCCACCGCATCCTGGCTTTCGTGAACGTGCTGCGGTCGTACCGGGGCACCGACGGCAACTTCGACCTCATGCGGCGCCGGCCCGACGCCCCCAACGGGGCGATGGACGTCCTGTTCGTGGCGCTCATCGACCGCTTCCGGGCCGAGGGCCTGACCGGCATGAACCTCGGCCTGGCCCCGTTGTCGGGGCTCGACGGCACCGGTCTGGCCGACCGGGCCCTCCGCCTCCTCTACGAGCGGGGCGGCGCCGCCTTCAACTACGAGGGGCTGCGGCGCTACAAGGAGAAGTGGGAGCCCCGCTGGGAGCCCCGCTACGTGCTGTACCGGACCGAGACCGATCTGCTGGCGGTGGCGGCGGCCATCACCCGGGCCGGTGAGCTGCCCGACCCCCGTTCCCCGCTGGTGCGGGCGGCGGTGGTGGCCCGCCGGTTCCCCGTCACCGCCGCCGTCACCGCCTTCGTGGTGTGGCTGATGGCGGCCACCGCCGTCGACCCTCGGCTCCACGGCCAGCTCATCCGCCAGTACGGGATCAGCTGGGGCGACCTGCTGCGCCTGCAGCTGTGGCGGCTGCCGACGTCCCAGCTGCTCCAGACCCGGGCCGGGTGGGTCACCGGCAACCTCCTGCTGCTGGCCGCCTTCCTCCCTCTGGCCGAGTGGCGCCTGCGCAGCGCCCGCACGGCGGCGGTGCTGGCGCTGGCCGACTGGGCCTCCACCCTGGCGGTGCTGGTCGGGCTGCGCCTGGCCGCTGCCCTGGGCGACGCCGGGGCCGCCCATCTGATCGCGGCCCGCGATGCGGGAACGTCGTCGGCCCTCTACGCCGCGGCGGCGGCCACGGCGACATCGCTGCCCGCCGGCCGGGCCCGGCTGGCCGCCGGGGGTGGGCTGGCGCTGTGGCTGGGCACCGAGTTGGTGCTGCACCATCGCCTGTTCGACGTGCAGCACGCAGCCGCCGCCCTGGCGGCGGTGGCGCTGGGGGTGTGGTGGGACCGTCGGGACCGGGCCCGGGCGGCCGCCGCGGGGGCGGCCGCCGCCGGTCCCGCTACTTCTTCGAGCCCTTGGCCGATACCAGCTGGGTGAGGAGGGTCTCGATGTGATCGAGCCGGTCGCCCAGGGCAGCCACCGCCGCCCCGTCGGCTGCGCCGCTGCCATTGGTGGAGGCCGTGCCGTCGCCCTCGGCGCACAGAGCCGAGTAGCAGCCGTTCAGCAACCGGCCCGAGTCGCGCTCCTCGGCGATGTAGCGGCCGAGGAGGGCACCGGTCTGGATGTCGATCGATACGTCGTTGAACATGGTGGAGAAGATGTCGCCCTGCTCCACCCCCCGGCCCACCTGGAGGCGCTCGAACTTCTCCCGGTCGCTCAGCTCGGTGGACGACGCGATCGACATCTTCTCGTCGAGCTTGGGGTCGGAACGGGGCTGGAGCTCGAACCCCAGCTCGCACATCCGCTTGGCGAAGGCCTTGGCGTGCTCGCCCTCCCGGAGGGCGACGGTGGCGATCACCTGGCGGACGTCGTCGCGCGAGGTGGTGGAGGCCCAGGCGCCGAGATAGCACTCGGCGTCACCCTCGGCGTTGGCGATGGCATTCATAAGGCCAAGGTACGTCGGCTTGTCGGTCATGGTGACAGTCTTGTCCGGGCAGCGACGCCCGGCAACGCCTGCGACCAGATTCCGGAACCGGCGACGCTCAGAACAGGGTGGCCGGGGCGGGTCGGCGGGGTTCGGGGAGGGGAGCGAGGCCCGGCACCAGGCCCGCCACCTCCTGGTGGAAACGACGGGCCAGCGGCAGGGCGTCGGTGTTGTCGGGGGTGTGGACGAAGAAGAGGGGCCGCCGGCCTTCGGCCAGCCATCCCGCCACCACGGCCAGCCAGGGCCGCCACCCGCGGGCGGTGGCCTCGGGATCGTCGCGGCCGATGTAGCGGACGACCGGGCGGTCGGTGAGTGCTTCGGTGCGCCGGGGGACCCGGGGCTTGGACGTCCACGCTTCCCGCTCGGCCTGGTCGGTGGGCGGGGTGGCGAACAGGGTGACCGTGTCGAACCCCACCCACTCGGCGTCGTGGCGGGCCAGCACCCGCTCCAGGGCCCGGGCCACGGCCGGCCGGTGGAAGAAGTCGGGGTGGCGGACCTCCACCGCCCACCGGTGGCTGGCCGGGGCCTCGGCCAGGAAGCGGGACAGATCGCCGAGCTGGGGCGGGCCGAAGGACGCCGGCAGCTGCACGGTGACCGGGTCGGCCCGCTCGCCCAGGGGGGCCAGCAACCGGCAGAAGGCCGCCGTTTCGTCGGTGGCCTCCCGGAGCCGCCGGTCATGGGTGACGGTGCGGGGCAGCTTGAAGGCGAAACGGAACCCGGGCGGGGCCTGCTCGGCCCACGAGGCCACGGTGGCCGCCGCCGGCGCCCCGTAGAAGGTGGTGTTGCCCTCCACTGCGTTGCACCAGGTGGCGTAGGCCGCCAGTTGGTCGTTCCGGCCCAGACCGTCGGGCAGGTGACGGCCCCACCAGGGCTTGTGGGCCCACATCGGGCAGCCGACGTGGAGCTCGGGAATGACGGCCAGGGGACGGTTTCTGCTCACCCCAGCGTTCGCCGAAGGCGAACCCGAGGCGGAGTTCGCCGAAGGCGAACCCGAGGCGGTGTCCGCCGGGGACGAACCTGAAGGGCGCACTCAGTCCCGGCCCAGGGCGCCCCAGGAGCCGGTGACCACCGGGGTGGTGGCCTCGGCCACCACGTGGCCGGCGTAGGTGAGGCGCACCTCGGCGGCGATGTGGTCGACCCACTCGGCGATCGGCACCGTGGAGCCACCCTGGTCGGTGTCCCACCAGTCCTGGGCCACGTCGAGGTCGGTGCGGTGCACGGCCCGCTCGGCCCGCCGGTGCTGACGGCCCTCGGCCGTCACGAACGAGCCCTCCACCTCCACCACCGGGGCGGACCGGGGCGTCACGTGGGCGTCGTGCTCGTCGATCGCCCGCACCACGACGTGCTCCGCCACCCGCTGGCCGATCGCAGGGTCGAAGGGGGCGCAGGCCACCACGAACTCCACCCGCAGGAGGCGCAGGCCGGGGCTGCCGGGCACGGGAACGACGGTGAGCACGGGATCGTGGATGGTGGGCACGGCCAAGACGATGCCACGAAATCGATCGGTCCGGCACTCCAGGTTTGAGGTGCTCCCGTGCCGGGTACAGGGCGTCGGGAATTCTGGAAGGTCGAGCTTTCGGATGTGGCGATGAACGGGGAGCCGGTGAGGGTGCTGACGGCGCTACGGGGACCGGTGGCCCGGGTCGGCGTGGTCGGCGAGATCGACGACGCAACCGTCGATCGGCTGATCGACGCCCTCGACGGGCTGTGCCAGCCACCGCTCGAGCGGGTGGAGCTCGACCTGTCGGCGGTCGGCTACCTGGGTTCGGCCGGGGTGCGGGCCCTGGCTCAGGCGGCGGACAACCCGGCCGGGGTGCCGGTACAGGTGGTGGGGGCGTCCGACATCGTGCGACGGGTCCTGGCTCTGACCGGGGTCGACCGGCTGCTGGCGCCCGGGCCGTCGGCGTCGGGATCCCGGTGACCCGGCCACGCCTGATGCTGCTCCCGGGAACCCGATGACCTGGCCGGCGGTGGTCGAGGCGGGGGGAGAGCTGGGTCGCGATCTGGACCGGGTCGACTGGTCGGCCACGCCGCTCGGCCCGCCCGAGACCTGGCCCGACAGCCTGCTCAACGTGCTGCGGGTGGTGGTGTCGTCCCGCTTCGCCATGTGGATGGCCTGGGGACCCGAGCTCACCTTCTTCTGCAACGACGCCTACCGGCGCGACACGCTCGGCACCAAGTACCCGTGGGCCCTGGGGCGGCCGGCGTCGGAGGTCTGGGGTGAGATCTGGGACGATGTCGGCCCCCGGATCGCCTCGGTTCTGAGCACCGGGGTGGCCACCTGGGACGAGTCGCTCCGGCTGTTCCTGGAACGCAGCGGCTACCGGGAGGAGACGTACCACACGTTCTCCTACAGCCCGCTGGCCGACGAGAGCAGCGCCACGGTGGGGCTGCTGTGCGTGGTGGCCGAGGAGACCGACCGGGTGATCGCCGAGCGGCGCCTGCGCACCCTGCGGGATGTGGCCGCCGACCTGGCCGAGGCCGCCACCGAGGACGACGTCTACCAGCGCCTGGCCGCCACCCTCGACCGCGACCGGGCCGACCTGCCCTTCACCCTCACCTACCTGTTCGACGGCGACGACGGCGGCGGGCCGGGGGCGAGGCTGGTGGCCAGCACCGGGTTGTCGGCCCGGCAAATGGGGGAGCTGGCGGCCGAGGCGGCCGGTAGGGGACCGGGGTGGCCGGTGCCCACGCCGGGCGGCGGGCCCCTGGCGGTGGCGGTCGACCGGTTCCCCCCGGTGCTGCGCCACCTGCTGCCCGAGCTGGGGGAGGCGGTGCCGGGGCGGGCCGTGGTGGTGCCGTTGCGGGCCCGACCCGAGGTCCGGCCCATCGGGCTCCTGGTGGCCGGGCTCACGCCGTTCCGGCCGCTCGACGACGACATCCTGTCGTTCGTCGGCCTCCTCACCGACCAGGTCGACGCCGCCGTCACCACCGTGCGGACCCTCGAGTCGGCCCGTCAGCGGGTGGAGGCGCTGGCCGAGCTGGACCGGGTGAAGAGCCAGTTCTTCGCCAACGTCAGCCACGAGCTGCGGACCCCGCTCACCCTCATCCTGGGGCCGCTGGAACGGATACAGGGCACGGTCACCGCCGCGTTGCCGGCGTTGGCCCCCGACGTGGAGACGATGCACGGCAACGCCCTGCGGCTGAGCAAGCTGGTCACCGACGTGCTCGACTTCTCCCGCCTCCAGGCCGGCCGCCTGCTGCCGGCCCGGGAGCCGGTGGATCTCGCCGTCGTCACCCGGGAGCTGGCCGAGATGTTCCGCTCGGCCATCGAGCACGCCGGCCTGCGCTACGTCGTGTCCTGCGACGACGTGGGGCTGGTGACGCTGGACGCCTCCATGTGGGAGCGGATCGTGCTCAACCTGTTGTCGAACGCCTTGAAGTTCACGTTCGAGGGCGAGATCTGCGTGCATCTGACGGGCGACGGCACCACGGTACGGCTGGCCGTGCAGGACACGGGGGCCGGTATCCCCGCCCACGAGCTCCCCCGCCTGTTCGAACGGTTCCACCGGGTGGAACGGAGTCGGGCCCGCTCCAGCGAAGGCAGCGGGATCGGGCTGGCCCTGGTGTCCGAGCTGGTGGGCCTGCACGACGGCCGGGTGGAGGCCGACAGCCAGCTCGGCATCGGCACGACCTTCACCGTCACCCTGCCGGTGGTGGCGGTCCCGTCTCTGGCGATCGCGGCCATCCCGGCGCCGGCGCGGACGGGCTCGGGGATCACCCCCGCCGCCTTCCTGGCCGAGGCGGCCCGGTGGACGGCGAGTGACGGGGTGGGGCCCGACCCCGAGCTGGTGGCTCTGGCGCCGGCCGGGCCGGAGACCCCGGAGGTGGCCGGAGTCGAGGGCACGATCCTGGTGGTCGACGACAACGCCGACATGCGGGCCTACCTGGGCCGCCTTCTGGCCCCCCGTTTCGCCGTGCACACCGCGGTGGACGGGGGCGACGCCTTCGACCAGATCCAGGCCCGCCGCCCGGACCTGGTGGTCTCCGACGTGATGATGCCCAACGTCGACGGGGTGGAGCTCGTGCGCCGCATCCGCGACGAGCCGGAGCTGGCCGATCTCCCCGTGATCCTGCTCACGGCGGCGGCCAGCACCGAGGCGGCAGCCGAGGGGTTCGACGTGGGGGCCGACGACTACCTGGTGAAGCCGTTCACGGCCGAGAACCTCCTCCTGCGGGTGACGGCCCGGATCACCGCCGGCCATGACCGCCGGCGCCGGATGGCGTTGGGCGACCTGCGGGGGGCGCTGGGTTCGGCCACCACGGCCGCTGAGGTGCTGGCGGCGGCCGACTCGTTCCTGCAGGGCCAGCTGGGCGCCGACATCACCGGCTTGGCCCTGGTCGAGGAGCGCACGGGCACCGTGCGTCTGTGGCACCGGCCCGGGCTGCGGGCCGGGGTGGGGGAGCGGTACCGGTCGGGAACGATCGCCACGCCCGCCCCCGCCTTCGACGCCATTCGGACCGGCGCGGCGGTGCTGGTGGCCGACCGGAAGACGATGACCGAACGGTTCCCCGACGTCCGGGCCGACATGGCGGCGGCCGGGATCCAGGCCGCGGCGGTGCTCCCCCTGCGCACGGCCACCGATGTGGTGCGGGGCAGCCTGGCCGCCTACTGGTCGGCGCCCCGGGTGCTCACCGAGCACGAGACGGGCCTGCTGACCGACGCCGCCGGGGTGGTGGCCGAGGCCGTCGACCGCATCGCCGTCAACGACCAGGAGCACCGGTTCCTGATCGAGTTCCAGGAGCGGCTGCTGGAGATCGACCACCGGTCAACCGAGGCGGTGGTGACCGTGCTCTACCAGCCGGCCCGCAACTCGCTGGTGGGGGGCGACTGGTACGACGTGATCACGCTGGCCGACGGGTCGGTGGGGATCACGATCGGCGACGTGGTGGGCAGTGGCCTGCCCGCCGCCACCTCGATGAGCCAGTTGCGTTCGGCGGCCCGGCTGGCGGCCATGGCCCACCCCGACCCGCCGGAGGTGTTGACGATGCTCGATGCCTTCGCCGCCCGGGCCCCCGCCGCCTACTGCGCCAGCGCCCTCTACGCCCGGCTCCAACCCGACGGGCTGCTGCGGTGGAGCTCGGCCGGCCATCCGCCGCCCCTGCTGGTGGTGGGAGCCGAGGCCCGCTTCCTGGACGGCGGGCGGCGACCCCTGCTGGGCTTCGGCGGCCGGGAGCCGTTCGTGCTCGACGACGTGGCCACCCGGTCGGCCGATCTGGTGCTGCCCCCGGCGTCGACGCTGCTGCTCTACACCGACGGGATGGTGGAGCGGCGGGGCGAGCTGCTCGACGACGGCCTGCAGCGGTTGGCCACCGAGGCCGTGGCCCAGCGCCACCTGGGTCTGGCCCGCCTGGTCGACGCGCTCATCGCCGCCATCACCCCGGAGGATGGGTTGCGGGACGACGTGGCCGTCATCGCCCTGCGCACGGTCGGCTCCCGGCCCGAGCTGCTGGTGGACGCCTTCCACTCCGACACCGCCGAGCTGGCCCCGGCCCGGGCCCGGTTCCGCCGCTGGCTGGAGGACGACGGCACCCCGCCGGGCTGGGTCGACGATCTCGTGCTGGCGTTCGGCGAGGTCATCGCCAACGCCGTGGAGCACGGCAACCGCAACGACAACCGCAAGATCGTGGGGGTGGAGGCGGCCCGGGTCCACAACCGGATCGAGGTGAGCGTGACCGACGCCGGCAACTGGATGGCCGATTCCAACGCCAGCCAGCGCCGGGGCCGGGGCCGGGGGTTCGCCATCGTCAACGCCATCGCCGGCTCGGTCGACGTCTCACCCACCCAGATCGGCACCGTCGTGTCGTTCACGGTCGACATACCGGCGGTCGAGCCGGTGCCGTAGACGCGGGCCAGGGTGCGAGCCCCCGAATCACACCGAGATCTTGGCGTTGTCCCAGTTGAGGATGCGGTCGTCGGGGGTGAAGCGGACCATGCCGGTGAGGGCGGCGGCGTAGTACTCGGCCGTATCGGACCGCATGCGGCTCGACGAGCTGAACGGGGAGTATTTGCGGTCCATCTCCTGGCGGAAGCGGCGGGTGGTGTCCTCGTCGAGGTCGACCAGTTCGGCCGTGCCGGTGAGGTGCACGGCCTTGAGATCGGCCCAGTGCTCGCCCGACTCCACCAGGAACGAGGCCCGGGGGTCGTGGCGGATCCGCTCCAACTTCCGGCCCCGACTCTGCAGGTAGACGGTGCGATCGACGCAGGCGAACCACATGGGCAGGGCGATCGGGGTGCCGTCGCGCCGCAGGGTGGTGAAGATGCCGGTATGGGCCTCGCCCACGAAGGCCCAGCATTCCTCGGGGGTCATCCTGGGCGACGGTTTGGCGGTTGACATCGGCGACACCCTCCATCGGTTGGCTTCCACCCAGCATTGCAGGCCGCGTAGGGTGGCGCATGGCTGACACTGCGACGTGGGTCGAGGTGCGGGACGAACCCCGGCACCGGCGGCGGTTCGAGACCGATCTGGTGCGGGTGTACGACGTGGAGATCCCGCCGGGGGACACCACGCTCTACCACCGCCACACCGAGGACACGTTCTACGTGGCCGTCAACGAGGCGACGGTGCGGGACCGGACGTGGGGCGAGGAGGGGGAGCGCACCGGCACCGCCCCCGCCGGCTCCCTGCTGTGCCGTCCCCACCGCAGCCGGCCCCTGATCCACGAGGTCCACAACCTGGGCCCGGGGGCCATGCGCCTCGTCGGGGCCGAGATAAAGGCCGACCCGCCGACCACGGCCGGCTCGGCCCTCGACGCACCCGGACACACCCTGTCGCTGGAGCGGGACCGGTTGCGGGCCTACGAGCTGGCCCTCGATCCGGGGGAGTCGACGGGGGAGATCCACTACGGCTTCGCCGGGCTCACCGTGTTCCTCACCATCGCCACCGTGTCGGTCCGCACCGCTGAGGGCACGGTGACCACGATCCACGCCCCGGGCGACGTCGTGTGGCGGCCCGACCCGGTGCGCCTCACGATCACCAACGTCGGGGAGGAGCCCTTCCGGGCCGCCCTCGGCGAATGGCGCTGAGCACCTGCCCCGGTCTGGGTCATGGTCGCCGCCACCGCCGAAACTAGGAGCCTGAGCGGCGCTCAGCGCACCTCAGGCTCCTCAGAAGCGGCGATCAGGGCCGGCGGGGGGCGGGCACGGTGGGCGGGAGGCGCTGGGCGATCTCGGCGTGACGGCGGGCGATCGGCTCGTCCCACACCTCGTCGGTGAACAGCCAGAACTGGTCGGTGAGCACGGCGTCGTGCACCAGGTCGGCCACCTCGGGGGGCGGTTTGCCGTTCTCGATCATGCGCTTCACCACGTCGATGAACCGGTTGGTGCCGGCATCGCGGGACCCGGAGGGGGCGGCGTCGCGTCGGAGGGGCGGCGGGCCGGGCCGGGCGGCCGCCGGGGCGATTGCGGTCGGAGCTGAGGATGTTGGTGGCCACGAACCCGGGGCACAGGCACGTCACCCCGATCCCGGCTGTGCCCGACCGCTTCAGCTCGTGGAACAGGGTCTCGCTCAGCGTCACCACCCCGTGCTTGGACACGTTGTAGGGGGCGCCCCAGGGCGACGAGGTGTGGCCGGCGATCGAGGCCGTGGTCACCACGTGGCCGTCGCCGTGGGTGAGCAGGTGGGGCACGAAGGTGCGGATCCCGTGGATCACGCCCCACAGGTTCACGCCCAGGGTCCAGCTCCAGTCCTCCACCGACAGCTTCCACGACGGGCCGTTGGCCCCGCCCACCCCGGCGTTGAGACACACCACGTTGACGGCGCCGAAGGCGTCGACGGCGGCCGCCAGCACCGCCTCGTGGTCTTCGGCCCGGGAGACGTCGCACCGCACGCCGATGGCCTCGGCCCCGGTGGCCCGGATGTCGGCCACCGCCGCGTCCCGGGGGCCGTCCTCGATGTCGGCCACCACCACCCTCATACCGGCCCGGGCGAAGCGGTCGGCAAAGGCCCGCCCCATGCCCGAAGCTCCACCGGTCACCACCGCCGTGCGGCCCTCCAACGTCTGCATGGCCCGATCCTGGCCCGGTGGGCGGGCCGGGGCAAGCGACCGGCCGGACGCTCACCGGGCGAGGTGCGTCGGGTCGGCTACCCGTGTCGCGTCCAATTCTCGACACAAGCCCCCCGGTGGGGCATCCGAAGATGATCCGGCGCCTCCTGCTTGTTTAGATTCCGACAAGGGCGCGAGCGTCGATGCGTTTGCGACTGGGGCAGCAATGGGGCACGAGATGAGTCTGTTCTCCGACGACGAACCGTTGGGTCCTGCCGTCATGGGCGAGAACGCCGGACGTTCGCAGCTCCTGCAGGTCTACGACACCAGCGTCCACCTGCACGTGCAGGCCCGCCAGAATCCACCGGCGTTCATCATCGGGCGACGTGGAGCGGGCAAGACCGCTCTGCTGCTGTCGACGCGGCTCGACGAGGGGACGGTTGACGTGATGCTCAGCCGCCACAACACCTTCCAACGGGTGCAGGTGCTCGTCGACGCAATCGACCGGCAGCTGCCGCTCACGGAGGAGGGCGTGGCCGACATCTGGCGGATGGTCCTGTGGGCTCCGGTCGCCACCCGGCTGGCCGTCCTGCCCCGCGACCGGCGTGACCCCCGTGAGCAGTACGCCACCCTGTGGGCGGCCACGGCGTCCCTTCGCCCGGTCTACCACCGCGCGGTGGAGGCGTACCGGCAGAACCCGGAAGACAGCATGCCTCCCGACGACGCCGTGCTCGTCGAGTGGCTGAAGCTCGTGCTCCAGCAGCTGTCGGACGGACCCCCGATCCTCGGGACCGACGAGCTTCCGACGGTCCTCTGGGTCGGTGAGCTCCCCTTCTCCGCCCTCATCGGGGCGGCCGAGGCCATCGTGGCCGCCCGCAAAGTGGACGTGGTGGTGATGATCGACTCCCTGGAGAACCTCGGCCCCCTCCTCGATCGGGTGAGCCCGTCCATCAGGGGCCTGTTCAACCTGATCGGGAGGATGGCGCTGCCCGGCCGTCGCCGTTCGTTCGCCGTCCGGTGCTGCTTTCCCAGCGAGATGTGGGCCGAGCTGGAGCGGCTGACGGCGGCTCCGCTCAAGGACCTGTCGTCCAAGCTCGTGCTCAAGTGGCGCTACAAGGATCTGCAGTCGATCGCCAACTCCCGCCTGGAGGCGTTCATGGGGCAGGCCCATCCCGCCGTGGTCGCCCAGGCCCGTTCCGCCGGGCGCACCGTCCTCGACACCGTCCTGCCCGCCACCGTCACCAACATGTCAGGCCTGGAGGAGCCGGTGCTGCGGTACATGACCCGCCACACCCAGATGCTGCCCCGCCAGTTCATCTACATCCTCAACCAGGCCATCGCCCGGGCCCTGGCGGCTACCGGCCGGCCCTTCGTGTCGGAGGAGCAGGTCCGCGAGGCGGTGATGGAGTGCGAGGCCAACATCTGCCCCGAGATCTTCTCCGCCCACCGCTTCCGGTTCCCCGACGCCGAGCAGGTGGCTCGGGAGCTCATCCCCAAGCTGCCCTTCCAGTTCGACGACGGTGATCTCCATGTCGCCTGCCGGGAGCTGGCCCTCGCCCCCCGCTACCACGAGATCCGGTCGATGCTGACCGAGATCGGGGTCCTGGGCCAGCTGTTGAGCGTCGGCCCGATCTATCGGCACGCCGAGTTCTCCTACACCGTGGAAGGCCAGTTCCAGGTGTCGCCCGATCGGCCGTACTGCATCCATCCCCTGTTCGTCCGGCAGTTCAAGTCCCGGGACCTCGCCGGCGGCAGCCGACCCATGCCGGTGCTGCCAACCGAGGCGTCGCTCGACGACTGGCTCGGGCGGTCGCCGCGATGACCATCGAGCAGCGGTATCTGTTCGGGCCGATGCCGATAGACGCCGATCCGGTCGGCGTCGCCCTGTCGGGCGGCGGCGTGCGGGCCGCCTGCCTGGGCCTCGGCGCCCTGCAGGTGCTGGAGGAACACGACGTGCTCGGCCGCACCCGCCACGTCGCCGCCGTCTCGGGCGGCAGCTACATCGCCGCCGCCTTCATGGCCGCCCGGAGCATCGAGGGCGGGAGCGAGGCCCGCCGGCCGGTGGAGGAACGGCCGTGGAGCCGGTGCTCGCCCGAAGAGCTCCATCTGAAACGGAACCTCCACTACCTGGCCGACAATCTCAACGACCTCCTGCTCGGCGCCGCCGTCTACCTGCTCGGCCTGATCCTCAACCTCGTTCCGTTCGCCGCCGCCATGATCGCCGCCGGCATCGGGTTGGGATGGACCTACCGTTCGTCGGGCTTCCTCGAGGTGACGGCGGACGGCGTGCAGCCCGGCCGGCCCGGCCTCCGGTTGGTGGTCATCGGGACGCTCATCCTCGCCGGCGCTGGCTACGAGTACATCCGGTCCACGCCGGACCGGGGTCGGGTCAACCGATCGGCGTACCTCGTCGTGTCGGCGTCGGCGCTCCTCCTCGTACCACACCCGGTGGCCGCACTGGTGGCCAAGCGGCCGTCGGGGGTCGACTGGCAGCGTGGGATCGTGCAGTCGGCGCTGCTCCTGGGGCTGGCCCTGGTGCTGGCCCGGGTGATGCTGGCCACCCAGTGGTCGGCCGCCGTCCGACGTTTCGACCGGCTGGTCCGCTCAGTGGCCCGGTTGATCCTGGCTTTGGCGGTGGTGGCGGCGGTCAGCCTGCCGTTCCTCTACTGCTGCGCAATCGGCGCCGACCTCGGGTGGTGGCCGGCAGCAGCCACGCTCGCCCTCTCGGGCCTGGTGCTGGTTGTCGCCGGACTGTTCGTCCACGCCAACAACACGTCGCTGCACTACCTGTACGCCACCCGCCTCGACCGGGCCTATGTGGTACGGGCCCGATCCGACACCCGGAGAGCGGTACACCTGTCGGAGCTCACCCTCCACGACCTGCCTCCCGCCCCCGGGACACCGGAGCTGGTGGTCTGCTCGGCCGTCAACCTCCGGGCCCGGGAGTCGGCGCTGGGCGAGAGCTGCGGGCCCTTCGTGTTCTGCCACTCGATGGTCGGCTCGTCGTTGCTGGCCGACGAGGACCACGACGGCTACGTGGCGTCCGACGAGTTGTTCGGCGAGGCCACGGCCCAGGCCCGCAAGTCGCTGGCCACCCTCATCGCCGCCAGCGGCGGCGCCATCGCCCCCAACATGGGGCGGTACTCCAGCCTGGGGACCCGGCTGATCATGGTCATCCTCAACCTGCGCCTCGGCTACTGGATCCGCAACCCGGTGAACGGCCACGGCCGGGCGGCCAACGGCACGCTGGCCCAGGGCTGGCACGAGCCCGGTCCGCTCGGCTCGTTCCGGGAGGCGCTCGGCAACCTGTCGATCCATCACCACTACCTGTTCGTCAGCGATGGCGGGCACTGGGACAACTCCGGGGTGCTGGAGCTGCTCCGCCGTCGGTCCTCGACCGTATTCTTCTGCGACGCGGCGGGCGACGCCGGACGGCTCGGGAACCTGCTGCGCCTCATCTCCCTGGCCCGCAGCGAGTTGGGCGTGGAGTTCGACAGCACCGAGCGCCTCCTGAGCGACACTTCGCCCGTGGTTCGCCTCAACTTCCGCTACCCCGACGACCCCGACGACGTGTACGGCCGGTCGCTGCTGGTCATGCGGACGTTCATGTCGCCCGAGATGCCGGCCGACCTGGTTGCCCTGTCGAGGACCAGCTCCCGGTTTCCCCAGCACTCGACGCTCAACCAGTTCCTGTCCTCCCGGGACGTCGACGCCTACGTGTCATTGGGCCGGTGGTTGGCCCGGGAGGCCGTCCGTCGGGCCGACCTGCCGGCCCAGCAGCCGACGGAGCTACGGCTGCCGCCGGTTCGGCGTCGGGCGCTGCATACCGACTGACCACCGGCTGGGGCCGCACATGGGGCGGGGTGATTCGGACCGGTCGGTGCCTGCTGCCTACGCTGGACGCACAGCACGCCCGGGCCTGGGCGACGGATCGAAGGGGAGGCGCCGTGAGCAGCATGGTCCCGAAAGCAGTCACGATCACCGACGACACCATGCGGGAGGGGCTGCAGATCGAGAGCCCCGACATCCCGGTGGACGAGAAGCTCCGCCTGCTCGACGCCCTGGGCGAAACGGGGGCCAAGGTCATTTCGATCGGCTCGTTCGCCCACCCCAAGTGGACGCCGGCCATGGCCTGCATCGAGGAGATCGCCGAGCGGTTCGTGCCCAAGCCGGGCGTCACCTACACCGCCGCCATCTTCAACCAGAAGGGCTTCGAGCGGGCCGACCGCTTCTACCCCAAGATCGACGTCCGCACCCGGCGCTTCGGCCTCCACGTCGAGCTGTGCGACTCCTTCGCCCGCCGCAACTACAACCGCAGCCAGGCCCAGCAGATCGCCGGGATGGACGGCATCGTGCAGGCGGCGGCCGACGCCGGGGTCACGTCCGGCTCGGTGACCCTGGGCAACCCGTTCGGCTCGAACTTCGAGGGTCCCTTCACCCTGGAGCAGCGGCTCGACATGGTGGGCCTGATGGTGGAGAAGTGGCATGCCCGGGGGATCGACGTGGGCACGCTGTCCATCTCCGACGCCATGGGCTGGAACGCCCCCCACACCACCCGGGAGACGATCACGGCGATCTCCGAGATGTTCCCCGAGATCACCAAGTTCCACATGCACCTCCACAACACCCGGGGGGCCACGATCGCCAGCTACTACGAGGCCCTCCAGCTCGGGGTGGACAGCTTCGACACCTCCATCGGGGGCATGGGCGGCTGCCCCTACTGCGGCAACGGCCGGGCCGCCGGCCACCTGCCCACCGAGGACTTCGTCGACCTGTGCCACGAGATGGGCATCGAGACCGGCTACGACCTCGACAAGCTGATCCAGGCGGCCTGGATCGCCGAGGAGGTGGTGGGCCACCCGCTGTGGGGACACGTGTCCAAGGGCGGGCCCCGGCCCCGGGGCCAGACGCTCTACCCGGTCGACATGCCCTTCGTCGAGACCCTCGACGAGGCGTCGCACTTCCTGCGGGGGGCCGGGGTGTACCACGGCCAGATCGCCCCGTGGGAGGCGGGCAGCGCCCTCACCGGCTGACGCCGGCCCCGGGCAGGGGCGCAATTGCGTTGCCCCCGCCCTGTGGGATCCCCTACGCTCGAACCCGTGCTCCTGTGAGACGTGACCGCATCTCTGCTGCCGGTGGAGCCGCCCCCTGGGCGGGCTCCCGGCGCCTCTCACGTCAAGGAGCATCTCATGTCAGCCACCCCTCTCGCTCTCCGTCACGTCAATGTGACCTGGCCCGATGGCACCCCCTGCCTCGCCGATCTCGATCTCGTCGTTCCCGCCGGACGGTCGGGTCTGGTCGGGGCCAACGGCTCCGGCAAGTCCACCGTGCTGCGGCTGTTCGCCGGCGAGTTCGCCCCCGATTCCGGACGGGTCACCGCCCCGACGCCGGTCGGGTATCTGCCGCAGGACCTCACCCTCGACGTGGCCCAGTCGGCCGAGGTGTTCCTCGGTGTCGCCGCGGCCCGAGCCGCGCTGCGCCGGATCGAGGCGGGCTCCACCGATCCCGTCGACTACGACACGGTGGAGGGGCGGTGGGACGTGGAGGAACGGGTCACCGCCACCCTGGCCCAGGTCGGCCTGCCGGCCGGCACGCTCGACCGTCGCCTCGGTGAGCTCTCCGGCGGTGAGGTCGTGCAACTGGCGCTGACCCGGCTGCTGCTCGACGAGCCCGCAGTGCTGCTGCTCGACGAGCCGTCGAACAATCTCGACGCAGCCGGCCGGGAGCGGCTGGCCGAGGTGATGGCGGGTTGGCGGGGGACGCTGCTCGTGGTGTCCCACGATGCCGACCTGCTCGAGCCCCTGGACCGGATCGGGGAACTCGGCCCCGGCGGGGTTCGGTGGTACGGAGGCGGCTACACGTCGTACCTCGATCAGGTGCATGTCGAGCAGGCCGCCGCCGAGCAGGCGGTCACCACGGCCGCGGCCGACGTCCGCCGCCAGCGCGACGACCTCGTCGGGGCCGAGCGGGTGCTGGCCAAAAGGCGCCGGTACGGCTCGAAGATGTACGCCATCAAGCGGGAGCCCCGGGCCGTGATGAAGCTCCGGAAGCGGGCGGCCCAGGAGTCGGCGGCGGCCTACACCCGCACCCACGAGCAGCGTCTCGCCGAGGCTCGCCAGCACCTCGCCGAAGCCGCGTCCCGGCTCCGTCACGACCCCACGATCCGGGTCGAGCTGCCGGGAACGGTGGTGCCATCGGGGCGGATCGTCGTGCGCACCAAGGATCTGGTCCTCCGTACGGGGCGCGAGGTCGCGCTGGAGCTACGAGGGCCGGAGCGGGTGGCCCTGGTCGGGCCGAACGGGGCCGGCAAGACCACGCTCCTGCGGACCCTGGCTGGTGACCTGGACCCGGCGGCGGGCGCCGTCGAGGTGGGAGTGCCGATCGGGGTGCTTCCACAACGGCTCGACGTGCTCGACGACACGCTCAGCGTGTTCGCCAACGTCGCCGCCGGCACGCCGGCGGCGGCCAATGCGGTGCGAGCCCAACTGGCCCGGTTCGGCTTCCGGGGGTCCGCCGCTGAACAGACAGCCGGCACGCTGTCAGGCGGGGAACGGCTGCGGGCGACCCTGGCGACGGTGTTGCTGGCTGATCCGGCGCCCCAGCTCCTGCTGCTCGACGAGCCGTCGAACAATCTCGACTTCGCGGCCCGGGAGTCCCTGCTCTCGGCGTTGGCCGACTATCGGGGCGCGTTGGTCGTGGTCTCCCACGACCAACGCTTCCTCGACGAGGTAGGCGTGGACAGGGTGATCGCGCTGAACTGACGGATCTCGATCACCCCCCGGACGGCCACGACGTGACCACGGTGGTTGAAAGGCTGTGTTCAGCGACCACACTGGGGCGATGACCACCTCCCCGCTCACCGTGGCCGTGGCCCAGTCGATTTCGGTTCCCGGTGCGGTGGAGGAGAACGCCCGCCGGGCCGCCCTGCTCATCGAGCGTTACGTGGAGCGGGGGGTGCGTCTGATCGTGTTCCCTGAGCTGTCGCTGGTCGACTACGAGCTCGAGCAGTTCGCCGACCCGGCCGTCTGGGTCACCGACGACGACCCCCGGCTCGACCCGCTGCGGGACGGTTGTCGCACCAGCGGCTGCTGTGCCGTTGTGGGGGCGGGCGTCCGCACCGGCGACGGGCGGCGGCTGCTGGCGTCGTTGTACGTCGATGCCACCGGTGGCGTGACCGTGCACGGCAAGACGAACCTCCACGGCGTGGAGCGGGAGGTGTTCGAGGCGCCGGGGGAGCTCCAGCCCCTGGTCGACGTGGCCGGATGGCCGGCCGCGCTGGCCGTCTGCTACGACGCCGCCGTGCCGGCCCACGCCCAGGCCGCGGCCGACGCCGGGGCCGAGCTGTACCTGGTGTCGTCGTGGTACGACGCCCCCGAGTATGACCGGATGAACATCCACCTGGCGTCGCGGGCCATGGACCACCGGATGTACGCCCTGGGGGTCAACCACGCCCGGGCCCCCCGGCGCGACTCCTGCGGCGGCAGCGGCATCTGGGGCCCCGACGGGACCTGTGAGCTGCGGGCCGGGTACAGCGTGCAGGTGATCGTGGCCGACCTCGACCACGACCGCCTGGTCGAGCTGCGCACCATCGACCGCGATCTGACGTGACCTGAGCGGCCTCGTCGGCCGCTGGTCCGGGTCGGGTGCGGGGTCAGCTCTGGTTCTTGCGGGCGGCGAGCTCGGCCTTGATCTCGTCGTTGTGCTGGCCCAGCTTGGGTACGCCCTGATAGATCCCGGCCGGGGTGTCGCTGAACTTGATCGGGCAGTTCAGGAACACGGTGGGTCGGTGGTGCTCGTGGTCCACCCGCACCAGCATCTCCCGGGCCTGCACGTGCTCGTCGGTCACCCAGTCCTTGGGTTCGTAGACGGGGGCCACCGGCACCACGTTGCCCAGCTTCTCCACCACCTGGGCCGTGGTGTGGGCGCCGGCCCATTCGATCAGGGCCCCGTCGACCACCGGCCGGTTGCGCACCCGGTCGCGGTTGGTGGCGGTGCGCTCGTCGGTGATCAGGTCGGGCCGGTCGATCAGATCGCACAGGAGCTTCCAGTGCGAGTTGGTGGGGGTGGCGATCACGCAGTGGCCGTCGGCCGTGGGGTAGATGTTGTACGGGCTGATGCCGTCCACCGCCGTGCCCATGGGCTTCTGGGTGCGGCCCATGTAGGTGTACATCATCTGGCTGGTCTCGGCGATCGTCATCATCACGTCGACCATGGCGATGTCGACGAACTGGCCCTCGCCCGTCTCCCGGGCCCGCCACAGGGCGGCGAGCATGCCGAGGGCGCAGTTGAGGCCGGGCACCGTGTCGCCGATGGACGGGCCGACCTTGACCACGTTGTCCTCCTCGCCGGTGGCGGCGATCACGCCCCCCATGGCCTGGGCGATGAGGTCGTAGGCGGGCCAGCTGGCGTAGGGGGAGGGAGCGGTGCGGGGGTCGCCGAAGCCCCGGATGCAGGCGTAGACGAGCTTGGGGTTGCGCTCGTGGAGGGCCTCCCAGCCCACGCCCAGGCTGTCCATCACACCGGCCCGCATGTTCTCGATGAGGCCGTCGGCCGTGTCGACCAGCTCGAGGAAGGTCTGGCGGTCCTCGTCCTTGGTCAGGTCGAGCATGAGGGAGCGCTTGTTGCGGTTGCGGATGGCGTAGCCGCCGGAGTAGCTGCGGTCCTCGTCGCCCAGCACCCAGGGGCCGCCGTAGCGGGTCATGTCGCCGCTGGGGGCCTCCACCTTGATGACGTCGGCGCCCATGTCGGCCAGGAACATGCCGGCGAAGGGGCCGGCCAGGGCGTGGGTGACGTCGAGGATCCGCAGGCCCTGGAGGGGGCCGGTGGGCCGATCGGCCATGGGCGTGGCGTGGAGGTGGGCATCGAGGTGGTCGACCATGGGGGACATACTGCCTCAGCCGGTGCCGGCGGTCCCAGTTGGTGGCCCGCTCCGTGGCCCCCCAACTTTTCACCCCAGCCGTCGCCGGCGGTGCCGTCGATGAGAAGTTCGAGGGTGGGGCCAACCTTTCACCGGGTCGGTCGCCGGCGATGGCTCCGGTGAAGAGTTCCAGGGTGAGGTGTGGCGCGAACGGATCGCTCGGACGTCTCTAGGGTGTGCCGATAGCCAGCCGCACCATCGAGGAGCTGATCGCCGAGGCCCGGCGCCGGCTGTGGCGCGCCGACGTGGCCGTGCGGGGGGTCGACGGGGCCGACGAGGCCACGGCCGAGGCCATCGCCTGGGCCTGGGAGCACCCGGAGCGGGTGGCCGAGCTGGCCAACCCGGTCGGCTACCTGTACCGGGTGGGGCTCACCCGCACCACGCCCCGCAAGCAGCCCCGGCTCCCGGCCCCGGACAGCGGTGGAGCTGCCCGACGTCGAGCCCGGGCTGGTGCCGGCCCTGCTGGCGCTGAGCGAGCAACAGCGGGCGGCGGTGTGGCTGGTCCACGCCTGTGGCTGGTCCTACGGCGACGTGGCCGAGGCCCTGGGCATCGGGCGCTCGACGGTCGGCACCCACGTGAGCCGGGCCCTGGCTGCCCTGCGGGCCGAGCTCGATCCGGGCGGCGGAGCGGGTAACGACGGTGGGAGAGCAGAAGGAGCGCAGCGATGGCTGATTCGGCACCGGTGGATCTGGAGGATCAGCTGCGCCGCTACGCCGACGCGGTGGAGGCCCGGTGGCAGGCCGACAGCGGGCACGGGCTTGGGGCCGATGGCTCGATCCCGGCGGCTAGGGCGACGCCGCCCGGGCCCTCGTGGGGGGAGACGGTCGGGCCCCACCCCTACGTCGGGACCCGAGCCAGCGGTGAGCGCTGGTCGGCTCGGCGCCTGCTCACGGCAGCGGCCGCCGTGGTGGTGGCGGTGGCCGTGGCCGGCGCGGTGCTGGCGGCGGTGCGCCGGGCCGGGTCCTCGATCGACGCCGGGCAGACGTCGACCACGGCCGCTGCCGACCGCCCCGGCCCCGATGGTTCAGACGGCCAGCCCCCGGGGGTGCCGGAGGCGGCCGCCCGTTGCCGGCAGGCACTCCTGGAGCAGGATCAGATGTTCGCCGGCCCGGACGAGCCCAACGTGGTGACCCAGTCGGTGGCGGTGCCCGACGGCGTCCCAGTGGCGGCCAGCCAGCTGGTCCTGGGCGGGACAGCTCGGCGGGTGGCGTTCGCCTTCGACAACCGGTTCTCCTCGTGTGTCGTGGCGTCTGATGGCGGCGTCTCGATCGGCAGCGTGATCGGCACCTGGCGCGAGGATTTCGAGTTGCCGGTTGAGCCCGACGCCATCGAGCCGAGAGGCTACGGCGGCGAGGCGAAGGACTGGGTGATCCACGGCAAGGCCGGCGCCGATGTCACCGGTGTGCGGGCCCGTTTCGCCGACGGCACGACGTTCGAGGGGCTGGTCGTCGGCGGCTGGTTCGTGATCGACCTGTCGTGGCCTCCGGATGGGCCGGCCAACCTCACGCCCGACGAGGACGTGGTGATGACCTGGACCCTGGCCGATGGGACCGAGCGTTCCAGCCGGCTGGAGTTCCTCACCCCGGCTGGTCTGGGCGGCGGGGCGCCGTGTGCCGCCGACCCGGCGTGCATCCCCGCCAAGGTGGCTGAGGTCCAGGCCGAGGCGGCCCGGCGCCAGGCGGCGGGAGAACCGTTCGACCAGGGGCCGGCGGTGGCCGACGGCGTGGTCACCGAGGAGGAGTTCGACGCCGCCATGGCGTCGTTTGTCAACTGCTCCGTGGCCCGCGGCTTGAGCGGGTACGTGGCGCCGGCCCCCCTGTTCCGGGACTGGGCCATCTTCTCACTCGAGCCGAACACGGATCCGGGCGCCGTGTTCGGCTACAACGTCCTGCTGTGGCCGGGGCCGGGCCAACCGGCGGTGACGCCGCCGCCCCCCTCGGTCACCACGCCCTCGGGCGGGAACCCGTTCCTGATCGAGGAGTGCCGGACGACCCACGTCGACCTGGTCAGCACCCTCGCTTCGGTGCAGGACGAGAAGCGCCGCTTCGACGAGAACGCCGCCCTCGCCACTGGTACGCCCGGCGACTGACGGCCTCCGCTTTCGTACCCTGTGAAAGGGTGGATGGCCGGCGGAGCCGCCAAGCTGGCTGCGGCGACACAAGAATGTCGAGTCGTCTGGTTCTTTTGACGAGTCATCTGGCATTTCTCAGCATCCACAGGTCGCTTTGCCGGTGCAGTACGGTTCGTTCGTGTCGTTGCGATCGGTTCTCGTCGCCAGTTGCGTTCTGGTCGTCGGCGCGTGCGGGGGCGGCGCCGATGAGTCTTTGGGTGGGGTGAGCGACGCTGCAGCCGACCGGCTGGGCGTGTTCATCCGGTCCGAGAACGGCGAGATGACGCTGTGGCTCGATCTGGGCGACAACGTGTGGCTCCGCTCCACCCGGTGCTCCGACGCCGACATGGTGGGGGTGGAGCGCGGCGACGTCTACTACCCGGTGTCGATCCACGGCCCCGGCGTGTGCGGGGCGGCCGGCGACGTCCACCCGATCACCAGCCCGTTCCCCATCGACCGGTCCGACGGGGTGACGGTCACACTGGGCGACGACCAGTTGGCCTTCTCCCGGCCCAGTGCGATCCCCCTCGATCCAGCGTTCACCGCCGGCCCGCTGGCCGTGGCCGACTCACTTGCGGTCGGGCTGCAGGAAGGCGACGTCCGCCTCCAGTTCGACGGCGACCGTCTGCGGGGCATAACCCCTTGCCAGGCCTTCGAGGCGCCGCTGGAGCACCGGGGGTCCCTGCTGGCCACCGGCGACCTGCACCACAGCGGTGATTGCCCCGACGACCAAACCCTGCTCGACCTGCTGGCCAACCGGACCATGGCCGCTCTCGCCGTGGGCGACGAGCTGGCTCTCGTGGCCGGCCCGGGCCAGTTCGTCCAGCTCCAGCCGGCTGACGGTGGGGCGTTGGCTGTAGCCGACGGGCTCGACCGCACCGTCCACCGCGACCCGGCACCGATCACCGGCGAGTTCCACGCCTTCACCTACGAGGTTGACGGCGAAACCCGGGAGATGGGCGACGCCGGCCCATTCCGGATCGTGCTCAGCGACGACGGCGCCGTCTGGTACCGCGACTGCAACGAGGTGTCAGCCGGCGGCCACTGGGAGGGCACTCGGCTCGTCGCCACCCCCGGCTCCTCCACCGCCGTCGGCTGCCCCGATCTGGCCGCCACCGCCGACATCGGGCTCGAGCATGGCTTCCGTTTGGAACAGACCGACGGCCGGTGGACGCTGACCGAGGGCCCGCTGACGATCGCGCTCACCCCGGGGCCACCGGTCGACCCCGAGGCCCCGATCCCGGCCGGCCGGTGGGCGGGCGCCGGGATCGGCTGGTCGCCGTTCAGCTTCAGCGGGTCCGACGGGAGTACGGTGCGCCTCACCGTGGACGATGCAGGACAGGGCACCCTCGATACCGGCTGCCGCCAGATCCCGCTCGACCTGGCACTGGATGCCGGGCGCCTGACGGCGTCCGACCAAGACCTGCCGCCGTCGACCTGCGGGTTCGACGATACCGCGGCCCCGATCGACGCCTGGGCCGAATCGATCGTCACCGCCGAATACGCCGGCGCCCACCTGCGGCCCGACCACATCGTGCTCAGCGGAGGCGGGCGCTCGATCGAGCTCGCCCCCGCCGGTTCATAGGAGCCTGAGCCACACCAGATGTGGCTCAGGCTCCTAATTTCGTAGGGTTGTCAGCCCCGGCCGTGGCGCAGCAGCTTGCCCGGGGTCTCGCCGGTGCAGGTGCCGTCCTCGAACGTGACCTGCCCGTTGACCATGATGTCCTTGTAGCCCTTGGCCCGCTGGACCCGGCGCCACTCGCCGGCCGGCAGGTCGTGGGCCACCTCGCCCGTCCACTGGGGGTCCATGTCGAGCTCTTCCATGTCGTACACGACCACGTCGGCCGCCGCCCCTTCCCGGAGCACGCCCCGGTCACGGAACCCGGCGGCGTGGGCCGGCAGCGCCGACAGCCGGTAGTGGGCCTCCTCCAGCGTGAGCTTGCCCTCGTCCCGCACCAGCCACTTCAGCATGTCGGTGGGCCACACGCCGGCCGACAGGAACTTGGTGTGGGCCCCGCCGTCGGACACGCCGGGCAGGGTGTAGGGAGCGTCGAACAGCTCGGCCATGAAGTCGGCGTTGGAGCCCTTGTCGGGGCCGAGGAACTCGGCCTTCAGATCGGTGGCCAGCGCCAGATCGAGCATGACCTCGCCCGGGTGCTTGCCCTCGTCGATCCCGATGTCCTGTAGCGACCGACCCACGTACTTCTGCAGCTCGGCCTTGCGGGCCACGCCCTGCACCACCAGATCCTCGAGGGGGCCGCCCACACCGGGACGGAGCTTGCGGTAGATCGCCTTGTTGCGGGTCTCGGCGTCGACCATGGCCTGGCGCAGCTCGGGATCGGCCATCTTCGTCAGCTTCTCTTCGTGGGTGCCGGTGGTCAGCGTGCGCCACGTCTTGGCGAAGTCGTAGAGGTTCCAGTCCTCCAGGGAGAACACGAAGCCCGACCGCACCGTGGCGCACTGGCCGTACACCTGCAGCCCCTGGTCCCAGCACTTCTGCAGCCAGTTCAGCGACTTGCGGTGGGGATCGGGGTTGCGCCGGGTGGGGGCGATGGCGTTGTGGATCACCGGCCGGCCCGACACCGCCGCCAGCTTCTCCACGAAGGCCAGGTCCTGCTTGATCTTGCCCGTGGCCTGGGTGATCTGGATGAAGCCCTCGTCCCGCTCCGCCAGCACCTCGGCCAGGCACAGAATGTCCTCGTCGACCATGGTGTCGGTGACCATGGGGGAGCCGTCGTAGTCGGCCTGGGTGGAGTTACGGCCCAGCCGCTGGATGGAAAAGCCGCACAGGCCGGCATCCATGCCCTCGTTCAGGATGCGCTGCATCTCCTTGCGCTCGGACTCGGTGGCGGGCCGGGTCTTGGCCGCCTCCAGTCCCATCACGTAGGTCATAAGAGACGCCGTGGGCATGTACTGGATGCAGTTCACGCCGAGCGGCGCCCGCTCCAGCGAGTCGAGGTACTCAGGGATCGTCTCCCAGTCCCAGTGGGGGAGCATGCCCTCCACCATCGACTCGTACGGGATGGCTTCGGTGCGCACCATGGTGAGCATCGACCGCTCCCGGAAGTCGGGCTTCACCGGGGCGAAGCCGAACCCGCAGTTGCCCAGCACCACCGACGTGACGCCGTGCCAACCGGAGATCGTGCACCACGGATCCCAGCGGATCTGGGCGTCGTAGTGGGTGTGGAGATCGACGAAGCCAGGGGCCACGATCAGGCCGTCGGCGTCGATGACCCGGTCGGCTGAGCCGGAGGCCCGGCCTCCGATCTGGGCCACCTTGCCGTCCTTGATCCAGACGTCTCCCCGGTAGCGCGGCACCCCGGTGCCGTCGACGATCGTCCCACCCTTGATATGGATGTCGTAGCTGGCCATGTTGTGGACCCCCTTGGTGCGTTCACCGGTGGCGAGCCCGGCCCGTCGCACCGCACGGGCAGGAGCACCTACAAAACTACGACTGTCGAAGCACCGGGGGCAATTGGATGCGACGGCGCACGGACTCGTGTCGGGTCCCCGCTCCGTTGAGAACGCGTTAAGCCGGGGAAGTCACGCTCCCACCAGCCATGACGCGTCAGTACAGTTCGGCCGCCGGTCGGTCTCGGGTGCAGCAAGGGAGCGACGATGTTCCAGTCGGGAACGGAACTGGTGGCCGGGGCGACCCTGCGTACCGCCGTGTGCGTGGTGGGGACGGGCCCCGCCGGTCTGACGGTGGCAGCCGACCTGGCCCGGGCCGGTACCGACGTGGTGCTGGTGGAGACCGGCGGCCGGGGGCTGGTCCCGGAGGCCCAGCCCCTGTCGGACGTCACCTTCACCGACCTGGCCCTGGTCGACATCCGGAACAACCGCCGGCGCCAGGTGGGGGGCAACTCCAACGCCTGGGTGGTGAAGATGGCCGACCTCGTGATGGGCGTGCGCTACGCCCCCCTCGACCCGATCGACTTCACCCCACCGCCCCACCGGGAGGGGCCGGGCTGGCCGTTCACCGCCGAGGAACTGCGGCCGTGGTACGAGCGGGCCCAGGTGACGGCCCAGGCCGGTCCGTTCGACTACAGCCCCGGCTTCTGGTCCGAGGCCACCACCGGCCCCTGGGACCTCGACCCCGCCGTCGTGGAGTCGAAGGCCTTCCGCTTCGGGCCCAAGGCCGCCTTCCATGACACCCTGGCCGAGGAGGTGGGCGCCTCCCCCCGGGCCACCGTCCTCCACGACGCCACCGCCGTGGAGCTGCTGGCCGAGCGGTCCGACGGCCCGATCACGGCCATGCGCTGTCGCACCCTGGCCGGCAACGACATCACCGTCGAGGCCGACCGCTTCGTGGTGACCGCCGGCGGGCTCGGCACCCCCCACCTGCTCCTGGCCTCCACCGCCGCCCGCCCGGCCGGCATCGGCAATGCGCACGACCTGGTGGGCCGCTACCTCCAGGACCACCCTCTGATCGCCGGTGGCCACCTCGCCTTCGGTGACCGTCAGCAGTGGAACCGCTCGACGTTCTACGACATGCGGGCCGTGGGCGGGCATTCCGGGCTCGGCTACCTGGCCCTGTCGCCCACGGCGATCGAGCGCCACGGCCTGGGCGGCCTCAGCGCCGTGCTGTTCCCGCGGCCCAGCGTGCGACGGTCCCGCACGATGGAGATGCTGCGGGAGTACTACGACGCCACCCGGCAACGATCGCTCGGGCTCGACCACCTCCGCCGCCTGCCCCACCTGGCGGCCGGGCTCGACTACGCCGCCATCGCCTTCTACCGCAAGGCCCGCTGGCAGCAGACGACCTGGGTCGGGTTCGGGCGGGGCGGCTGGTCGGCCATGCCCAACCTGCCGGCCCGTTTCGCCCGGTGGGAAGTGGTGCACCAGGCCGAGCAGAGCGGCGAGGCGGCCAACCGGGTGACGCTGGGCCGGGAGCGGGACGCGGTGGGCATGCCCACCCTCACCGTCTCCTGGCGCTGGAGCGAGTCCGACGCTCGCCGGGCCGCCGCCGGCCGCCGCCTCATGGCCGACGAGCTGGCCCGGGCAGGGATCGGCACGGTCATCCTGCCCGACGACGGCGACCTGCCCGGGGTGGGCGTGGTCGGTGGCACCGCCCACCACATGGGGACCACCCGGATGCACCCCGACCCCCGCCACGGGGTGGTGAACGCCGATGGGCGGGTGCACGGCGTGCCCAACCTCTACGTCACCGGCAGCTCGGTGTTCCCCACCTCCGGCTACGCCAACCCCACCCTCACCGTGATCGCCCTGGCCCACCGCCTGGCCGATCATCTGTCGGATGTTTCGCCGCAGGCGAAACTCCAAGCAACCCGCAGGGTTGCCGTCCCCGAAGGGGACACTTAGTCCGGCACGGTCATCGTGACCTCGCCCACGGCGGCATCGTGGGGGAGCGAGCCCCGAGCCGCCCGGAGGTAGGCGTAGGGGGTCTCGTAGCGCAGGTTCGACACCCGCGACGTGTACACGTCGGCGTAGCGCTCCACCTGGCGGGCGAACAGGCTCTTGTCGTTGCCGGCCCGCATCAGCGGGCCCCAGTGGGGATTGCCCAGCTCACCGGCGGCTTGCGCCAGGGGCGCCACCTGGTCGTCGATCTCGGCCAGCCGGGCCGCCACCCGGGCCAGCTCGGCCTGCACCGCTCCCGCCCGCTCCCGCCGCCGCTCGAGGCGGAGCCGGGCCTGGCGCCGCTCGATCTCGACCTTCTGGCCCATCAGCTCCTCCAGCTGGCGCTGGCGGGGGGCGAAGGCCGAGGCGTCGCTGATCTCCGACTCCAGCTCCCGGGCGATCAGGGCCGTCCGCCACCGCAGCAGGTCCTTCGACACGTGGACGTCGCCGAACAGGTGGTCGCCGACGTAGAGGGGCTGGCCCACCAGGCCCAGGCTCTGCTCCACCAGCCGGGCGTTGCCCCCGAAGTACACGTGGCCGGCCATCAGCGACCCGTGGTGGGGCGACAGCAGCGACCGCTCCTCGTCCACCACCCGGTAGATCGGGCTCCGCTCGGAGAAGAACCGGGGCTTGTCGGCCGACACGATGACCAGGTCGAACAGGTCACGCCAGGTGGTGCCGGGCGGGCAGTGGGGGTCGATGGCCCAGGCCATCATGTGGCGGGTGTAGGACCAGTCGGAGTTCGTGATCAGCAGTAGCTGCTTACCGGCGTCGCGCTGGTCCAACAGGGTGGGCACCAGCTCGGGGTCGGGCTCCACGTAGCGGTCGGGGTCGGCCACGATGTCGGCCTTCAGCACGCCGGTCATATGGGTCTCCGACAGGGCGGCGTCGACCTTGGTGTACAGGTCGGCGTAGCCCGACACTCCGGGCAGGGCCTGGGTGTCGTGCAGCTCCACCAGCTGGGCCATGAGGTTCGCCCGGGACAGCTCGAACAGGGTGTTCATGAACTGGAACCGGGGCTCCGACAGCTCCACCACCGTCTCCCGGTAGTGCTCGCGCTGCTCGTCGAAGCTCAGGGGACGGGTGCCGTGCTGGGCCCGCACCACGTAGCCGAAGCGGGTGGCCTTCACGATGTTGCCCAGCATCAGGTCGAACACGAGGCCCAGGGTGAACTGGTCGGGGTCGAACTCGAGGTCGTCCACCGGCCACCCCTGGGCCGCCAGCAGGTTGCGGGCGGTGCGGAAGGCGGCCCCCTCCCACTCGTCGACCCGGTAGTGGATCAGCGTGTAGTCCATGTCGTAGCCGATGGCGCCGACGGCACGGAGGTTGAGGGTGCGGTTGACGAACACGCCCCGCTCGGGCCGGGGGTCACTGGGGAGGTCGAGGTTGACGGCGTTCACGATCGAGCCGCCCCGGTGCCGCTGATGTCGGTGCGGGTGGCGTCGACCAGATCCTGGCGCAGGCTGAGCAGCTCGTCGGTGATCGACACATGGTACGTGTGGGGGTTGACCAGGCGCCGGACCCCGGGGTCGAGGCGGGCCAGGTCCTGCGTGCGACGCTCCCGCAGCTCGACGATGGAGGCCGGCTCGGCCGCCCGCTCGCCGTTCACCAGCACGTCGGTGAGCAGGGCTTCCACCTCGCTCACGTCGCCCGGACGGAGCGAACGCCGCAACGCCGGATCGAACGGGTGGCGCAGCACCAGGGGGTCGGTGGGGAGCGGATGGCCGGCGATCGACACCACGTCGGCCGTGGCCAGGCCCCGCCGGTCGTACAGGCGGTGCACATCCTTGTCGCCCGGGGTCTGGAGCTTGAACGGGTTATCGGAGATCTTGATGGCCGGCACCCAGCCCTCCCCGTCGTGGATCGACACCAGCTTGTACACCCCGTCGAGGTAGGGCTTGCCGTCCGACGTGCTCATCTTCGAACCGACCCCGAAGCTGAGGCGGGCCACCAGGCGGGCCGGGTCGATCCCGTAGCGGCCGGCCTCGGTGTCGATCTGGGCCAGGATCTGGAAGATCGTGATCTCGTCGAGCGAGCTCGACAGCACGATGCCGGCGTCGTCGAAGCCGGCCTGGTCGAGCAGGAGCGACGCCTGGACGGCCAGGTAGGCCAGATCGCCCGAGTCGAGCCGGATGCCCACCGGCCGGTGGCCCTGGGCCCGGAGCTCCTCGAAGACCCGGATGGCGTTGGGCACCCCGCTGCCCAGGGTGTCGATCGTGTCGACCAGCAGCAGGCAGGCGTCGGGGTAGGTGGCGGCGTAGGCCCGGAACGCCCCCAGCTCACCCAGGCCCAGGGCCATGAACGCCTGGACCATGGCGTGGGCGTGGGTGCCGGCCGGCGGCACCCCCACGAAATGGCCCACCCCCACGTTGGACGTGGCGGCGGCCCCGCCGATGAGGGCGGCCCGGGTGGCGGCGTTGGCCCCCCGCTCGGGCCCCCGGCGCATGCCGAACTCCAGCACCGGGCGGCCCCGGGCCGCCTCGGCCACCCGGCCCGCCTTGGTGGCGATCAGGGTCTGGTGGTTGCAGTGGGCCAGCAGCGACGTCTCCAGGATCTGGACCATGCCCAGTGGGCCCTCCACCACGGCCAACGGCACGTTGGGGTGGACCACCCGGCCCTCGGGAACGGCCCGGATCGACACCTGATCGAACGAGCCGTGCTCGACCAGCCAGGCCAGGAAGTCGTCGCCGAACACCTGCTGGCCCGAGGGGGAGCGGTGGCTGCGCAGCACGTCGACGTCGGCCCTGGTCACCCGGGCCGCCTCCATCCAGTCGAGCAGCCACGCCATGCCGGCGTTGACGCAGAACCCGGCCTGGTGGGAGCCGTAGTCGGGATTGGCCCGGAAGTAGTGCTCGAACAGGGCCGGCCGGTCGGCCAGGCCCTCCCGGAAGTAGAGCTGGGCCATCGTGAGCTGGTACTGGTCGGTGAACAGGATCCCCTCGGTCATGGCCCGGGTCATCGTCGGCGGAGTGGCGCCGCCGGCCCGGGTGATCGTCGGCGGAGTGGCGCCGCCGGCCCGGGTGGTCGTCGGCGGGCCGGAGGCTGGGGTCGGTGCACCGTTGTCCATGGCAGTAGCCTCACGCCCAACGGCGCCGGCCACAACCGGTGGGCGGCCACCGCGGCCGGAGGTGCCCCGATGACTGTCCGATACGGCCCGGCCACCGCCCTCGTCGTCGTCGACATGCAGAACGATTTCGCCGATCCCGCCGGGTCCTTGTTCGTGACCGGGGGCGACGCCCTGCTCGGGCCGCTCAACGCCGAGATCGCGGCGGCCCGGGCCGCCGGCGCCCCGGTGGTGTTCACCCAGGACTGGCACCCGCCGGTGACGCCCCACTTCCAGGCTCAGGGCGGGGTGTGGCCCGTCCACTGCGTGCGCGACACCTGGGGGGCCGAGCTGGTGACGGGCCTCGACGTGGCCGGCGCTCCCGTGGTGCGCAAGGGCACCGGCGGGGAAGACGGCTATTCCGGGTTCACGATGCGTAACCCGGAAACCGGCGTCGACATCCCCACCGAGCTCGACGCGCTCCTCCGCCGGGCGGGGGTGACGGCACTGGTGGTGGTGGGCCTCGCCCTCGACGTCTGCGTGAAGGCCACCGCCCTCGACGGGCTCCGCCTGGGCTACGGCGTCAGCGTGTTGGAGGCCGGCAGTCGCCCGGTGGAGCTCGAACCGGGCGACGGGGCGGCAGCAGTCGAAGAATTACGAGCCGCTGGAGCAGGGGTTTTGTAGCAAATTGTTGTGTCCAGGGCCGTTGGGAGGTTTTGCTCCCCCCGGCCCTGGGTACGATGGCGTCGGCCCCGAGCCAAGGGAGCGCCTCGTGCGGCGTTGGCGGAGGTTTCGGAGCGGCGGACGAGCCACAAGGATGTGCCTGCATGTCTCCAGCACGATTACGTGTCGGAATCATCGCGCCCCCGTGGGTGCCCGTTCCTCCACCCAGCTACGGCGGCACTGAGCTGGTGCTGGATGTGCTGGCCCGGGGGTTGGTGCGGGCGGGCCACGACGTTGTGCTCTTCACCACCGGAGACGCCACCTGTGACGTCCCCCGGCAGTGGTTGTTCGAGCACTGCGATCCCGACCGTATGGGCGCCAGCGTGCTCGAGCTGCGGCACGTGGCCGCAGCCTACGAGGCGCTGCACCAGTGCGATCTCGTCCACGACCACACCCTGGCCGGGCTGTTCGTGAGCGAGCTGTACCCCGAGACCCCGGTGGTCACCACGAACCATGGCCCCTTCAACGAGGACCTGGTGGACATCTACCGCCAGGTGGCCGAGCGCATCCCGGTCATCGGGATCTCCCACCATCAGGCCAGCACGGCGCCACCCGAGGTCCCGGTTGCAACCGTGATCCATCACGGGCTCGACCTCGACCGCTACCCCTACAGTGCCGACGGCGGCGAGTACCTGCTGGCGTTGGGGCGGATGAACCACGACAAGGGCATCGACCGGGCCATCGACATCGCCCGCCGGGCCGGCCTGCCGCTGCTGATCGCGGCCAAGATGCGGGAGCCGGCCGAGCAGCGCTACTTCGCCGAGGTGATCGAGCCCCTGCTCGACGACCAGATCCGCTACATCGGCGAGGTGGGCCACGCCGACAAGATCGGCCTGCTCCAGGGGGCCCGGGCCCTGCTCAACCCGATCCGGTGGCCCGAGCCGTTCGGGCTGGTGATGATCGAGGCCCTGGCCAGCGGCACCCCGGTGGTGACCACCAACCATGGCGCGGCCCCCGAGATCGTGACCCACGGCGAGACCGGCTTCCTGAGCGACCACGAGGACGAACTGGTCGACGCCGTGCGGGCGGCCGGCGGGTTGAGCCGGGCCGCCTGCCGGTTTCGGGCCGAGACCCGGTTCTCGGCCGAGCGGATGGTGGCCGACCATGTGGCCTTCTTCCAGACGGTGGCCGCCACCCGGGGCCGCCTGGTGCCGGTGCCAAGCGCCGCCCCCAGCTCCGCCCTGCCGCCGGCCCTCACGCCGGCCGCCGCCACCATCGCCCCGCCGTCCCGGCCCCTGCGGCGGCCCGTCGCCGCTCCGGCCCCGATGGTCGCCGCGCCCGCTGCCGCCGCCTCGGTGGGGTCGGGCGCCATGGTGCTGGCCCCCCGCCGTCCGGCCTGAGCCGACCCCGTCGTCCCGTCCGATCTCGGTGCCTAGGGCACCGCCCGTGGTGCGCGCTGCACCGAGATCGGGGGGCGGTGGTTCTCGGTGCGTAGGGCGCCGCCCGTGGTGCGCCGTGCACCGAGATCTGGAGGACGGGTCAGCGCTGGTGGAGCGCGACGTCGTCGGGTAGGCCGGTGACGCTGAGGGCGGCGCCGTCGACGCGGACGTCGATGCGACTCCCGCCCAGCGGCACGCCCAGAGCCGCCAGCGATCCGGTGTCGGCCGGCACGGCCGGGGCCACGGTCACGGTGCCGTTGGGCAGGTCGGGCTCGAGGCCCAGCATGGCCCGGATCATCAGCAGGGGAGCCGCGGCGGCCCAGGCCTGGGGCGAGCACGACGCCGGATAGACCACCGGCCGGGGCATCTCGGCCCGGGCCAGCCCGGCGAACAGCTCCGGCAGCCGCCCGTCGAACGCCGACGCCGCCGCCAGCAGACCGTCCTGCAGGCTGTCGGCCTCCCGGTGGTGGCCGTAGCGGCGCAGGCCGGCCACGGCCAGAGCCGTGTCGTGGGGCCACACCGAGCCGCAGTGGTAGCTCAGCGGGTTGTACCCGGGGTTGTCCTCGGCCAGGGTGCGCAGCCCCCAGCCCGAGCTCAGCCGGTCGTCGGCCAGCGTGCGGGCCACCTTGGCCGCCCGGCCGGGGAAGGCGATCCCGGTCCACAGGCAGTGCCCGGCGTTCGAGGTGCTGGAGTCGATCGGGCGCTTGTCGCCGTCGAGGCCGACGCAGTAGGTGCCGAGCCGCTCGCTCCAGAAGGCGGCGTCGAACGCGGTGGCCAGGTCGGCCGCCCGTTGGTGCCACTCGTCGGCCACCTCGGCCGGTTCCTCCAGCACCTGGGCCAGGTAGGCCCGGGCCTGGTAGGCCCCGTAGGCGTAGGCCTGGACCTCGCACAGGGCGATCGGGGCCTCGGCCACCTGGCCGTCGCCGTACCGGATGCCGTCCCAGGAATCCTTCCAGCCCTGGTTGGCCAGACCGCCGTCGTGGGCCCGCCGGTACTCGATGAAGCCGTCGCCGTCCCGGTCGCCGTAGGTGGTCATCCAGTCCAGCGCCCGGTCGACCGCCGGCAGGATCTCGGCCACGAGCTCCCGGTCGTCGCTCCAGCGCAGATACTCGGCGGCCAGCATCACGAACAGGGGGGTGGCGTCGATCGTGCCGTAGTAGACGTTGGAGCCGCCGAGCAGGCCCAGGCTGCGGTGGTCGTAGCGGACCTCGTGGAGGATGCGGCCCGGCTGCTCCTCGGTGGCCAGCACCTCCTTGCGACCCTGCAGATCGGCCAACGACCGCAGCACCCCGGCGGCCAGATCGTGGTCGGCCACCAGCGCCATCCAGGCGGTGAGGATCGAGTCGCGGCCGAACAGGGTCATGAACCAGGGGGCGCCGGCGGCCACCACCACCCGATCGGCGTGGAGGGGGTCGAAGATGCGCAGGGTGCCCAGGTCGTCGATGGCCTGGCCGGCCGCCCCGGCCAGCCTGGTGTCGGGCGACTGGAACCGGGCGGTGGACTCGCTCCATTGGGCGTAGCGGTCGAGCTGGGCGCTGAGGAGCGACGGGTCGCCGCACCGCACCGCCGGCTCCAGGCGGACCCCGTCCACCTCCACCCCCACCTCGGCGCACAGCTTCACTTCGGATCGGGGGGCCAGATCCACCTCCCACGAGATGTGATCGTCGCCCACGTGCGACGGTGCCGGCACGAACCGCACCACGGTGCAGAGCTGGGGCCCGGCGGCCCCGTCGTGCAGGGCCATCTCCACCCGGTCGGGGTGGATCTGGCGGGTGTTGCCGGCCGGCTCGTTGGCCACCCCGCCCTTCACGTCGAACAGGGAGGCGAAGTCGGCGTCGAACGCCAGGCGCACCGTCAGGTGCATCGGGGTGGCGGCGTGGCTGCGGATCACGATGTCGTCGTGGAGGCCCCGGCCCACGTGGTAGCTCCGCAGCACGAGCAGGGGCGAGTCGTGAGTGGTGGCCGTGCGGGGCTGGGCCACCATCATCACCCCGAACGGACCCTGGGGAACCGATTGCAGGGTCGTGAGAGGGGCACCGTCGATCTCCAGGCGCCAGCGCGACAGCACCCTCGTGTCGAACACGAACAGGCCTTCCACCCCGCCGCTGCCCAGCTCGCCCGAGCGCGATCCCACCAGGAAGCTGCCCCCGTCGACCAGGGTCAGATGGTCCACCGAACCCACCGGGCTGCCGGTGGAGCTGGACGTCCAGGGGGTGTCGCTCACGGCTGGCGGGCGGGAACGGGGCGGGTCATCCGTCAAGCTTAGGGTGTGGGTTCCGCCGCTGGTGGTGGGTGAAGGTGCGCCCGGGACCCGGGATCAGGAAAAGCGGGCGGGCGAGAGGTCGAAGGGAACGGCCTGCCCGCCGACCACGAGATCGCGCACCACGGCGGCCAGGGCGGGCGACGTCTTGATCCCGCTGCCACCCTGACCCACCAACCACACGAACGACGGGTCGTCGGGGTGGGGGCCGGCCACCGGCACCCGGTCGGGGGTGAACGTGCGCAGCCCGGCCCAGGCCCGCCGTACGCGCCGCAGCTCCAAGCCCAGCGCCTCGTTGACCAGATCGATGGCGAGGGCGACGTCGAGCTCCTCGGGCCGGGGGTCGCCCGGGGCCATCGGGGTCTCGTCGGCCGGCGAGATCAGCAGCCCGCCGGTCTCGGGCTCGGCGTACCAGCGGCCCCCCACGTCCATCACCATCGGCCACGCCGCCACCTCGTCGGGGGCGATCACAAGCGCCGCCGTGCGCCGCATGGGCTGCAGGCCGAGCGGGGCGAGCCCGGCGCCGACGGCCACGGCGTCGGCCCAGGCGCCCGCCGCGTTCACCACCAGCGGCGCCTCGATGCGGTGGGCGCCGGCCTCCACCTGCCAGCCGCCGCCTCTGGCCGAGCGGGCGCAGCGGGCCACCTCGGCGCTGAGCCGCAGGTCGCCGCCGGCGGCCCGGAAGGCCCGCAGGTAGCCGTCGAGCAGGGCGGCCACGTCGATCGTCATCGCCCCCGGCTCATGGACCCCGCCCGCCGCCGAGGCCACCTCGGCCAGTGTCGGCACCAGGGCCCGGGCCCCGGCCCGGTCCACCCGGCGGGCGGCCCACGGGGCCTTGGCCACCAGGGCGTCGAGCGGGCCGGCCGTGCCGTCGCCGCCCACCCACAGCAGACCCCGGGGGCCGAGCAGGGGCGCCGTCAGGCCCAGCTCCGGGGGCGGGTCGGCCAGGAAGGGCCGGCTCGCTGTGGCCAGGGCGCACACCACCGGGTCGCCCGAGGTCTCGTTCAGCATGGCGGCCGAGCGGCCGGTGGCGTGGAGGCCGGGGGTCGGCTCCCGCTCCACCAGGGTCACGGCCAGGTCGGGGGCCAGACGGCAGGCGACGGCGGCGCCGGCGATGCCGGAGCCGACCACCACCACATCGGGTCGATCGCTCACCCCTGGTTTCTAGCGGGAACCCGGCGGCCGCCCGCACCCGGGCACCGTCGGCACCGCCGCGCTACCGTTGGCTTCGTGGATGACGACGCTCAGTTTTCCCGGGCCGGCGACACCCGACCGTTCCGCTTCTACGACAATCGCCAGAAGTACCTCACGTTCGTCACCACCTGCGACGAGAAGTGGACGGTGGCCGAGCGGGCGGCCCGCGAGCTGCGCACGCTCGCCCCCCAACCGCCGGCTCTGCGGCTGTTCGACGCCGGGGTGGGCGACGGCACCGTGTTGTCGCACCTGCTCAGCGCCGTCCACGCCGAGTTCCCCACCGTGCCCCTCTACGTGGTGGGCAAGGAGATCAGTCTGGAAGACGTGCGCCTCACGCTGGGCAAGCTGCCCGACCGGTTCGTCGAGCACCCCCAGACGGTGGTGGTGCTCACCAACCTCCACTACGCCGAGGCCCCGTACCTCCTACCCAACACCGAGGCCAAGCGGGCCCGGTTGGTGCACCACACGGTTGCTCTCGACGGCACTTCGGCCTACGGGTTCGACGAGCAGCTCCGGAACCTCGACGACTTCCTGGCCCGCAACTGGGACGTGCAGTCGAGCGAGAAGACGGGCAACCCGCTGTACGTCACCCCCTCGGTGCTCGTGATCCACCGGGCCGACCAGGCCTTCGCCCTCGATCAGGTGATGCCCCGGCCCGGTCAGGGGCGAGCCGACTACGACCTGATCCTGGCCTCCCAGCCGTGGCGGTCCCGCATGCCGGCCGAGTTCAAGGTGAGCCGCATCCTGGCCCCCCTGTCCCGGGCCCTGCGCAGCCGCGGCACCCTCCTCGGCATCCAGTCCCGGGGCGACGATCCGGGCCTCGAGATCGTGCGCCAGATCTGGCCCGGGGAGGAGCCGTTCCCGGTCGACCGCCACGAGCTGCTCGACGCCCTGCGGGTGGAGCTGGGCGACGACGCCCGCTCGTTCGACCTCCTGGCCATGTCCGACGCCGAGTCGAACCTGACCTACCGCATGCACACCCTGCCCACCGAGATCGGCAACCGCATCGGCACCTCCACCTTGTTCGCGGCGTGGAACGCCGCCATCTACGTGGCCCAGATCGAGGACGACCGGGTGGAGGAGGCCACGCTCGACGGCAAGTACCTCGACGCCACGGCCGAGGTCCTCCGCAGCCGGGGCGGCCTCTGGTTCAACGACGAGACCTTCGTCGTCCGCAAGCACTGACTTGCGGGGGCTCCGCGCCCCCGGCGTCCTCCTTCGTCGGCCTCCCCCATCGACGTCGGGGGCCCTACCCCGCCGTGCCGCCTTCGGCGGCGTTAGCTGGCGCCCCGCGGGCCTGCTCCGCTGTGATCAAGCCGCCTTGTCGTCGTCGAGGTAGACCTGGATGATCTCGTCGTAGGTGGACTCCGAGGCGAAGCCGAGCTGGCGGGCCCGGGTGGCGGTGAAGGCTTCGGGCCAGCCGGCCACGATGGTGGCCACGGCCTCGTCGGGCTCGGGGTGGATGAGGGCCACGGCATCGGGGCCGGCCACCCGGCCCAGGGCCTCGATCTGCTCGGCCACCGACACCGAGATGCTGGGCATGGTGAGGTTGCGGCGGGGGCCCAGGGCGTCGGTGTCGATCTGGGCGGCGTGGACCATGAATCCCACGGCGGCCCGGGGGCTGGCGTGGGGGTGGCGCACCGTCGGGGGCACGGGCAGGCGGGCCGGTTCGCCGTTGAGGGGCTCCCGGATGATGCCGGAGAAGAAGCCCGACGCCGCGGCGTTGGGCCGGCCCGGGCGCACCGTGATCGTGGGTAGGCGGATGCCGACGCCGTCGATCAGGCCCCGGCGGGAATGGTCGGCCAGCAGCAGCTCGCCCATCGCCTTCTGTGCCCCGTACGACGTGAGCGGGGTGAGGTGGAAGTCGTCGTCGATCACCGGGGGGAACGGCGCCCCGAACACGGCGATCGACGAGCTGAACACCACCCGGGGCCGGCCGGGGGCGGCGGCCAGGGCGTCGAGCAGGTGGCGGGTGCCGTCGAGGTTGACCCGGTACCCCTTGGCCGGATTGGCCTCGGCCTCGCCCGAGACCACCCCGGCCAGGTGGAACACCACGTCGGGCTGGCGGGCGGCCAGCTCGGCGGCCGCCGCCGGCTCGGCCAGGTCGGTCATGAGCGAGTCGACGGCAACGCCGGCGCCCAGGCCAGCCGGCGGTTCGGCCGCCACCACGTCGGCCAGGTCGAGGGCCTCGATCGGCCGGCCGGCCAGCGAGCCTTCGGCCGCCAGCCGGGCCGAGAGCTTGCGGCCCAGCATGCCGGCCGCCCCCGTGATCAGGATCCGCATCGGTCGTCCTCCCCGTCGGCCCCGCCCGGGCCGAGCGGGGTGTCGGTTCGAAATCTACCCATCGCCGCGCCACCCGCCGGCCCATGCGGGGTGCGACCCCGCCCCGCCACCTTTGTCCGATGGTGGGACCAAGCGGAACGGGGCTGGAGCCGGGGTCGGTTTCGATCGGGGTGGGGCAGCGGCGGCGAGCACGCCGAGTGGCGCCGGGCCGGGTTCGCGCCCGGTGGGCCCTGGCCGCCGTGACCCTCGGGCTCGTCCCGATCCTGTCGGCTGCCCCGCGGCCGCCGACAGCACAGCCGGAGACGGCACCGAGCTCACCGCACCGCAGACCGGCCCGGCGCCGCCGGCGGCGTCGGCCATGGCGTCGCCGTCGGGCAAGCCCGTGCTGTACCTCACCTTCGACGACGGCCCCGGCCCCGACACCACCCGCTTCCTCGACCTGCTCTCGTCCTACGGCATCCGGGCCACGTTCTTCGTCACCGGCCGTAACACCTCGGCCGACCCCGGCCTGGCCCGCCGGGTCGTGGCCGACGGCCACGCCATCGCCAACCACTCGTGGAGCCACCCCCAGCTCACCTCGCTCTCCGACCCCGGCGTCCGCCAGGAGCTGGGGTCGGCCAACGACGCCGTGCGGGCCGCCACCGGCGTGACGCCCAGCTGCTACCGGCCGCCTTACGGCGCCACCAACGCCAGGGTCCAGGCCCAGGCGGCGGCGGTGGGTCTCACCAACGCCGAGTGGACGGCGGGGGCCGGCGCCACACACGCCGGCCTGTGGGACATCGATACCAACGACTGGCGCCTGAGCCAGGCCCGTTCCAGCTGGACCGAATCCGACATGCGGGCCCAGCTCGACCGGGCCGCCAACGGTCGGGTGGTTCTCATGCACGACGGCGGCGGCGACCGCAGCCGGGGCCTGCGGGTTCTCTCCCAGTGGCTGGCGGCCAACCGTGACCGGTTCGAGTTCCGGACCCTCCCCGGCTGCGGCGGTCGCCTGGTGGAGCCGCCGCTCGACCCGGCCCGCCCCCAGGACTGGCACCGCTTCCGCATCGCCCGCCTGTACCGGGCCTGGTTCGGGCGCGAGCCCGACGCTGCCGGCTGGGAATACTGGTCGAAGGTGGTGGCCCAGGGCCGGTCGATGGCCGAGATCAGTGAGTGGTTCGCCCAGAGCTCGGAGCTGGCCCTCACCGCCGGCCCGCTGTCGGACGGTCAGGTCGTCACCCTCGTCTACCAGCGGGTGCTGAACCGGGAGCCCGACCCCGACGGCCACGCCTACTGGGCCGGCCAGCTGGCCCGGGGGCTGACCCGGGGCCGGTTGATGCTCGGGTTCTCAGACTCCGAGGAGTACGTGTTCGTCACCCTCCCGGCGCTCACCGGCCCGTGCGCCAACGGCGACGTGGTGGCCAGCTACCGGTGCCGGGCCGCCCAACTTCCCGCGTACAGCTGGTAGCGCCACCGGACGGGCCCGGGCGGCGCCACCGGCCAAAAGGTGGTCGGGGGCGCCGTGCTAGCGTGCCTCTGAGTGGAACGCCGGGCCGGTGGCCCGGTTCAGCGGCGGGAGCGAGGGCATCATGACCGAGCCGGGTCTGCGATCGGCAATCGAGCTGGCCACGGCCATCCGGGCCCGGGAGCTGAGCGCGGTGGAGCTGCTCGACCACTTCCTCGACCGGGTCGACCGGTTCAATCCGGCCGTCAACGCCCTGGTCACCTTCGACCTCGACGGGGCCCGGGCCCGGGCCCGGGCGGCCGACCAGGCCACCATGGCCGGCGGGCCCCTGGGGGCCCTGCACGGCCTGCCCTGCTCGATCAAGGACGCCATCGCCACCGCCGGCGTCCGCACCACCGGCGGGGCCGTGGAGCTGAGCGCCAACGTCCCCACTGCCGACGCCCCGGTGGTGGCCCGGCTGGCGGCGGCCGGGGCCAACGTGTTCGCCAAGTCGAACCTGCCCCGATGGTCGGGCGACATGCAGGCCTTCAACGAGATCTTCGGCACCACCAACAACCCGTGGGACCTGAGCCGGGGGCCGGGCGGCTCGTCGGGCGGGGCGTCGGCGGCGGTGGCGGCGGGCCTGTCGGCGTTCGACATCGGCACCGACATCGGCGGCTCGATCCGGGGGCCGGCCCACCTGTGCGGGATCTGCGGCCACAAGCCGAGCTTCGGCATCGTGCCCGCCCTGGGCTACATCGACCACGTCACCGCCGGGCTGACCGAGCCCGACATCAACGTGCTGGGCCCGCTGGCCCGCACCGTCGACGACCTCTCGCTCCTGCTCGACGTGATCGCCGGCCCCACCGACGACCGGGCCCCCGGTTGGCGCCTGGACCTCCCCGGCCCCCGCGGCTCCCGCCTGGCCGACCTGCGGATCGCGGCCTGGCTCGACGATCCCGCCTGCCCCGTCTCGGCCGACACCGCCGCCGCCCTCGACGGCCTGGTGGGCCTGATCGAGGGGGCGGGGGGCGCCGTCGACCGGTCGGCCCGGCCCGCCATCGACTCTGAGGTGGTGCGGCGGGTGGGCCTGCCGCTGGTCTCGGCGGCCACGTCGCCCGGCCGCACCGACGACGAGTTCGAGCACTTCCGCCGCATCGCCGACAGCCCCGAGGGCCACGATCCCACCCTGGTGATGCGGGCCCGGGCCTCGGCCATCCACCATCGGGACTGGCTCCTGCTCACCGAGGAGCGGGAACGGGTGCGGGAGCGGTGGGCCCAGTTCTTCACCCGCTTCGACGTGCTGCTGTGCCCGGTGCTGATGACCACGGCCTTCGAGCACCAGCAGGAGGGCACGCTCTACACCCGGACCCTGCGGGTGGACGGGGTCGACCGCCCCTACGCCGACATCATCTGGTGGACGATCCTGATCGGCATGGCCTACCTGCCGTCCACCGTGGTGCCCGTGGGCTGGTCGCCCAGCGGGTTGCCGGTTGGCGTGCAGGTGGTCGGGCCTTACCTGGGCGACCGCTCGACGTTGGCCGCCGCCCGCCTCATCGAACGCCTCACCGGCGGCTACCGGGTCCCGCCGCTGGCCGCCGGCGATCAGGAGACCGCGCCATGACCGCCGACACCCCATCGCCCGCCCCGGCCCCCCGGGCGCCCGGGCCCCGGGCGCTCACCAAGCTGGCCGAGCCGATCCACGCCCTCACCTACTACAGCCGGGAGCTGACCGATCTCACCGACGTCGGCTACCGGGGCTGGTGGCACGCCTACTTCGCCTACCGGCCGGCCCCCATGGGGGCGGTCTCGGCCGGCACCGTCACCGCCGCCTTCTACAACTTCGCCCCCCGCATGGTGGAGCGGGCCGTGCCCGGGGTGTGGGCCATCCGGTCGCCGGCCGACACGGTGGCCCTGCGCCACGAGCGGGTGGCCCGGGCCCTGGCCCGCATCTTCGGCCCCGCCGGCGCCAGCTCCCGGCCGCCCGAGGCGGCAACGGCGGCCCGGCTCCTACGCCGGGCGCTCGACGGCCTCAGTGTGGCCGGGCGACCCGTGTTCGGAGCCTACGCCGAGCTGGTATGGCCGGCCGACGACCTGGAGGCGGTGTGGCACGGCTGCACCCTGCTGCGGGAGCTGCGGGGCGACTGCCACGCCACCGCCCTGGCCGCGGCCGAGGTCGACGGGGTGATGGCTCATGTGCTGATGGCCGGCCGGGGCCACGGCAACCGCCCCACCATCCAGGCCATCCGGGGCTGGAACGACCAGGAGTGGGACGGTGCCGTGGCCCGCCTCCACGAGCGGGGCTGGGCCGGGCGAGACGGCTCGCTGACCGATGCCGGCCGCCACGGTCGGGAGGCCATCGAGCACCACACCGACGCTCTGGCCATGGGCCCCGTCGCCCGTCTCGGCACCGACCTCGGCGATCTCCTGGCCGTCCTCGAGCCGGTGGCCGGCCACCTGGTGACGTCTGCCGAGGTGTCGGCCACCTGGCCCCCGCCCCATCTCCACCGGGCCGAGGGCGGCGCCTGATGGCCGGCCCGACGCCCGCGGCCGTCATCGGTCCGGAAACCCGGCGCAGGTTGTCGACCCGGCGCGATTAGCCTTGCCCACCATCCCGAGCACCAACCCCACGTGAGGACCGTGTCCACCACCGGAGAGCAGAACCAGATCATCGTCTGGGTGAACGGCCAGGCCTGGTACGGCCTCGACGGCCACGTGATCGGGCGCGACAACGCCGCCTCGATCACGGTCGACCACGCCCAGGTGTCCCGGCGGCACGCCGTGCTCGCCTTCGACGGGGTCGCCTGGTCGATCCGCGACCTCGGCAGCGTCAACGGCATCCACGACGCCAACGGCCGGCGCGACGCGATGCCGCTGCGGCCCGGTCGCACCCAGGTGTGGCTGGGGCCGCCGGCCAGCTCGCCGTCGATCTACTTCGACGTGCCGACGCCGGCCGGAGGGCCGCCACCCCAACCCAGCGCCCAACCGATGCCCCAACCGGGCGGGGGTGGCCCGCAGCCGTTCGGCGGCCCTCAGGGCCCGGGCGGCGGGGGTCCCCAACCGTACGGCGGGCCCCAGGCTCAGGCCGGGGGCGGCCCCGGGCCCTATGGCGGCGGCCCCCAGGCGGCCCAGGGCGCGCCGCCGTCCTTCGCCGGGCCGGCGGCGGCGCCCGCCCCGGCTCCCGGGCTCCTGGCCCCGGCGTCGGCCCCGGGCGGCGGATCGTTCTCGCCGCCGCCTCCCGTCGGGGTGGGCAGCCCACCGATCAGCGCCGGCGGGGTCCTCGGCGCCCCGTTGGCCCCCGCTCCGGCTCAGGCCCCGGCACCGCCGCCGGCCCCGGGCGCGGTCGGCAACCGGCCGCCACCCCCTCTCGGCACCCCGGCGGCCCCGCTGGGCAACGGCATCGGGCCTGAGCCGTTCCGACCCCGGGGGGCTGCCGGCGCTCCCGGTCCCGGTGCCTACACCAGCGCCCTCAACGCCAACGGCCTCCAGGTGGAGCAGAACCTCGGCGGCCTCAGCCAGGTCATCAACCTCGCCGGCAGCGACCTGATCGTCGGCCGCTCGGCCCAGTGCGACATCTCGATCGCCGACCCCCTCATGTCCCGGCGCCACGCCCGGCTGCTGCTCGGCCCGGCCGGCGGTCGGATCATCGACCTGGGCAGCGACAACGGCACGTTCGTCAACGGCCAGCGCATCACCGACAGCCCGCTGGCCGAGGGCGACCTCATCGAGATGGGCCGGTCCCAATTCGTGCTCACCCAGGGCCGGCTGCAACAGCACGTGGCCCATGGCCTGCCCCTCCAGGCGGCCAACCTCACGGTGAAGGTGAACGGCGACCACGTCCTGCTCCGTGACGTCAGCTTCTCCCTGCCCCCCGGCTCCATGACGGCCGTGATCGGTCCGTCCGGCAGCGGCAAGAGCACCCTGCTCAACGCCCTCACCGGCCGCCGTCCGGCCGACCAGGGCCGGGTGGTGCTGGGCGGGCGCGACCTCTACGGCTCCGACGAGGGCCTCGGCCGCCGGATCGGCTTCGTCCCCCAGGACGACCCCGTCCACGAGACCCTCACCGTGCGCCGGGCGCTGGAAGCGGCGGCCCGCCTCCGCCTCCCGGCCGACACCAGCTCGGCCGAGATCAAATCCTCGGTGGAGCAGGTGGCAACCGAGCTGGGCCTGCGGGAACGGCTCGACACCAGGGTCAAGGCCCTGTCGGGCGGCCAGCGCAAACGGGTCAGCGTTGGCTACGAGCTGGTGGGCACACCCCAGGCCCTGATCCTCGACGAGCCCACCTCGGGCCTCGACCCCGGCCTCGAGCGGGATCTCATGATCAGCCTGCGCCAGCTGGCCGACAAGGGCACCACCACGATCGTGGTCACCCACTCGGTGCAGAGCGTGGAGCTGTGCGACCTGGTGCTGGTGCTGGCCCCCGGCGGCCGGCTGGCCTTCATCGGCCCCCCGGCCAAGGTCAGCATGCACTTCGGCTGCCCCGACCTGGCCAGCGTGTTCCATCTCCTCGGCACCCGCCAGCGGGCCGAGTGGGAGCTGGAGTTCGCCCAGACCACGTCCTACCTGAAGTTCGGGGCCCCGGCCCCCATCTCGGCCGCCGCCCCCGAGACCCCGCTGCCGCCCCGGTCGTTCGTGTCCGACCTGCGGGTGATGCTCGTCCGCTACATCCGGTCGCTGATCGGCGACCGCCGCCGCCTGATCCTGCTGCTGGCCCAGGCCCCCGTGCTGGGGGCCATCCTGGCCGCGGTGCTCTTCCGCGAGGCCTTCGTGCAGGGATCGGGGCAGGACACCCGCCAGTACCTGCTGGCCACCGTGTTGGCCATGTCGTGGCTGGGCGGGTCGAACAGCGTGCGGGAGATCGTGCAGGAGCGCGACGTGTTCCGCCGGGAGATGGCGGTGGGCGTATCGGCCACCGCCTTCGTGGTCAGCCGCTGGATCGTGCTGAGCGTGGCCACCGCCGTGCAGGCCGTCGTGTTGCACCTGGTGGCCTCCAGCCGCCAGCAGAACCCGATCGGCCAGGGGGCTCTCTTGCGGGCCGGCCAGATCGAGCTGGTCCTCGCCCTGATCGGCGTCGGGGTGGTGAGCGTGGGCATCGGCCTGCTCATCTCCGCCCTCGTCACCGACACCCCGAGGGCGCTCACCCTGCTACCGCTGGTGATCATCCCCACCCTGCTGCTGAGCGGCCTGGTGGTGCCCACCTCGGGCCGCACCGGGGTGCAGGAGCTGACCTACCTCAACCCGGTGCAGTGGGGCTCGTCGGCCGCCGCCGTGTCGGTCGACATCCGCACGGCCGAGAACTGCAACGTGCCGGGCAACACCAACGCCCTGGTCAACGCGACCTGCTCCAACGGCCGGTGGGAGCGCACGGCCGGCACCCAGGGGCTGAACTTCTTCATGATCGTGTTCTGGAGCGCCGTCATGCTCGGGCTGGCCAGCTGGTGCACGGGGTGGACGATGTCGAGACCGCTCAAGCGGTCCTGACCGCCGCCGCCAGGCGGCGCCCAGGGGATGGGGCCCCTGGGCCGATGGGGTCCGGGGGCGCAGCCCCCGAAGAGCACCGCCGGGGGCCTCAGAGCACCCCGGCCGCCAGCAGCCCGAGGGCCAGCACGCCGATGGCCAGGCGGTACCAGCCGAACACGTCGAAGCTGCGCTGCTGGAGCCAGGTGACCATCCACCGCACCGACACCACGGCGGCGGCGAACGCCACCACCAGGCCGATCAGGGGGGTGACCAGGCCGAAGGTGTCGAGCATGAGCTTGCCGTCTGACGCCCCGGTGAGCACGGTGGCCGCCCCCAGGGTGACCAGGCCGAGGAGGAAGCTGAACTCCACCGCCGCCTCCAGCGAGAGGCCCACGGCCACCGCCCCGATGATCGTGACCAGGCTGCGGCTGGTCCCCGGCCACAGGGCCACGGCCTGGAACAGGCCGATGGGCAGGGCCTGGCGGATCGTCACCTCGTGGAGGGCGATACCGGGGCGGCGCAGGAAGCCCTGGCGCTCCAGCCCCAGGATCACCACCCCGCCCACCAGCCAGGCGGCGGCCACCGGGCCGACGCCGAACAGGTTGTCCCGCACCACGTCCTTGAAGGCGAAACCGATGATGGCGGTGGGCACGAAGGCGGCCAGCACGGCGAGCAGCACGGCCCGGCCCTCGACGCTGCGGCCTATGAGCCCGTCGAGCATCTGGCGGACCCGGCGCTGGTAGAGCACGAGCACGGCCAGGATGGCGCCGGCCTGGATGCAGATGGCGTAGGCGTCGAGCGCCTGGTCGGACTCCTCGGTGCCGCCCAGGCCGAGGGCGTCGTTGGCCACCAGCAGGTGGCCGGTGGAGCTGACCGGGAGGTACTCGGTGAGGCCTTCCACCAGGCCGAGGACCACGGCCGACACGGCCGACAGGCCGTCGGCCCCGCCGCCGTTGTCGTCGGCCAGGGGCACGGCCGGGCCGGCGGGGGAGCGGGGGGAGGCGGCGGCCGGCACGATCCAGAGGGCGACGAGCGCCAGCAGCACGGCGGCTGCGCCCCCCCGGGCCATCCGTCGCCATGGGGTGGCTGTCACAGAGCGGGTGTACACAGGAGCGGGACGGTACCGGCCGGAAAACGGGATCTGACTCGAACATATGTTCGAGTGACAGGCTAGGCTCGGCCCCCATGAACCCTCCCTCTCGTGAACCCGACCAAGCACCGAGCGATGCACCGAGCGAAGCACGGCCCACCACCCGGCCCCCGGCGTCGACGGGGCGACGGCTGCCCACCACCGCCGAGGAATGGGAGCAGCTCCGGCGCTCGGTGGCCATGCTGTCGCCCGGCGCCTGGGCCCTCAAGCGGGAGCCGGCCCTGGCCGCCCTCGATCTCCTCGTGAACCGCCTCCGGATCTCTGCCGCCGATGAGTGACATCGGTCTCATGTCGGGCGCAAATGGGGCTGGACGGTAGGTGTGCCGAACTAGGGTTGCGTGGTCCGATTGTCGATCCCCGCCGGGGTAGGAGCTTCGAGCATGTACCGCTCGCTGGGTCAATGGTGCTTCCGCCAATGGAAGTTGGTGGTGGGCGTGTGGGTGCTGGCCCTGATCGGGGTGAGCATCGTGGCCCAGGCGGTGGGGCCGGCCTTCGACACCACGTTCGAGATTCCGGCGTCGGAGAGCCGCGACGGCTTCGACGTGCTCAACGAGCACTTCGGGGGCCAGGGCAGCGGCAACCCCGGATCGATCGTGTTCCGAACCGACCCGGCTCTGGGCGTCGCCAACCCCGATGTCGAGCGGGTGATGACCGAGCTGTTCGCCTACACCACCACCCTGAATCCCGGGCTCCAGCTCACCAGCCCCTACGACGAGAACCTGCCCCGGCCCCAGGTGGCCCAGGTCGGCCCTCAGGCCGGCAACATCGCCTTCGCCAGCCTGAACCTGGCCCTCGACATCGACCAGGTGGAGGGGAGCAAGATCGGCGGCGAGATCACCGACAAGGCCACCGAGCTGCTGGCCGAGGCCGACCTGGCCGACCAGGTGCAGGTGGAGCTGGGCGGCGCCTACCTGGCCGGGTTCGAGCCTCCGCAGACCGAGGCCATCGGCCTCGGTTTCGCCGTGATCGTGCTGATCCTGGCGTTCGGCTCGGTGATGGCCATGGGCCTGCCCATCGGGGTGGCGGTGGCTGGCGTCGGCACCGGCATCGGCATCGTCAACCTGCTCACCAACATCCTGCCCATGCCCGACTTCGCCACCACCGTGGGGGCCATGATCGGCCTCGGCGTCGGCATCGACTACGCCCTGTTCATCGTCACCCGCTACCGCGGGGCCATGGCCGCCGGCCGCTCCCCGGAAGACTCGGTGGGCCTGGCCATGGACACCGCCGGCCGGGCCGTGGTCTTCGCCGGCCTCACGGTGGTGGTGTCGCTCCTGGGCATGCTGCTCATCGGTCTCAAGTTCATCTCCGGGCTGGGCATCGGTGCCGCCTCCACCGTCGCCGTCACCATGCTGGCCTCGGTCACCCTGCTCCCGGCCCTGCTGGGCCTGGTGGGCCACCGGGTGGAGCTGTCCCGGGTGCGGGGCGTGGTGGCCGCCGGGCTGGTGGCCGTCGGTCTGTTCACCGTCGGTATCGGGGTGGCCGTGGTGGGGGGCATCGCCTTCCTCCTGGCCGGCCTGGTCCTGCTGGTGGGCACGTTCGTCCCGATCCTGAAGCGCCAGGTGCCCCACCGCCCCGAGAAGCCGTTGCGGGAGACCGTGCCCTACCGGTGGAGCCGCATGATCCAGGGCCACCCGTGGATCGCCCTGGTGGCCGGCGCCGCCGTGCTGCTGGTGCTGGCCTCGCCCGTGCTGAGGCTCAACATGGGCTTCTCCGACGAGGGCAACTTCCCGGAAGACACCACCACCCGCAAGGCCTACGACCTCATCGCCGACGGCTTCGGCCCCGGCTTCAACGGCCCGTTCCTCATCACGGCCGTGCCCACGTCGGCCGACGGGGCCGCCAGCCTGGAGGCCCTGCAGGCCGCCGTCGCCGGCACCGAGGGCGTGGCCAACGGCCTCGCCCCCCATCCCCGACAACCTGGAGAATCCGGCGGCGGCCGAGGCCTTCCTCATCCAGGTCATCCCCACCACCTCGCCCCAGGACGAGGCGACGGAAGACCTGGTCAAGCACCTCCGGGAAGATGTGATCCCGGCCAACAGCGCCGGGCTCGACGTGAACGTCACCGGTGCGGTCCCCTCGGGGATCGACTTCACCACCTTCCTCGGGGCCCGCATCCTGCTGTTCTTCGGTGTGGTGCTGGCCCTCAGCTTCCTGCTGCTGATGGCCGTCTTCCGCTCCGTGGTGGTGCCGCTCAAGGCGGTGATCATGAACGTGCTGTCGATCGCCGCCTCCTACGGCGTGGTGGTGGTGATCTTCCAGTGGGGCTGGGGCGGCAAGTACCTGAACATCGCCGGCGCCCCGATCGAGCCGTTCATCCCCATGATGCTGTTCGCCATCGTGTTCGGCCTGTCCATGGACTACGAGGTGTTCCTGCTCTCCCGGGTGAAGGAGGAGTACGAGCGCACGGGCGACGCCCGCAACTCGGTGGCCGACGGCCTGGCCAGCACGGCCCGGGTCATCTCGGCCGCGGCGGCCATCATGATCGTGGTGTTCGGCTCGTTCATGTTCGAGAACAACCGGATCATCAAGCTGTTCGGCCTCGGCCTGTCGCTGGCCGTGCTGCTCGACGCCAGCTTCGTGCGGCTCCTGCTGGTGCCGGCCACGATGGAACTGCTGGGTGAACGCAACTGGTGGCTGCCCCGCTGGCTCGACCGGATCCTGCCCAACCTCAACATCGAGGGCACCGAGGCCGCCGGCCACGCCATCGCCGAAGACGACGCCCGCCAACCGGAGCCGGTACTCGACTGAGGGCGGAACATCCGGGGAGACCGGGTATAGGGTCAAGCTGTGGAGCAGCCTCGACCGGAAGACAAGGATTGGACCTGGGTTCTCGAACGCCCCTGTCCCCAGTGTGGGTTCGACGCCGGCACCGTGGCCCGGGGCGACCTGGCGGCCAAGGTGCGCACCAACGCCGCCACCTGGCGGGCCGTGCTCAACCGGGGCGCGGTGGTGTCGATGCGGCCGCCCGACGACCCGGACCGGGGGCCGGTGTGGTCGGCCCTCGAGTACGGGGCCCACGTCCGCGACGTCTACCACCTCATGGCCGACCGGCTGAAGCTCCTGCTCACCAAGAACGATCCCCAGTTCCTGAACTGGGACCCCGACGCGGCGGCGGTGGAGCAGCGCTACAGCGAGCAGGATCCCCACCGGGTGGGCTACGACCTGGCGCTGACGGCGGGGAAGGTGGCCGACGCCCTGGAGCGGGTGCGGGACAACCAGTGGGGCCGCACCGGCCGGCGTTCCGACGGTAAGCCGTTCACCGTGGAGCAGCTCGCCACCTACCTGTACCACGATGCCGTCCACCACCTGCACGACGTCGAGGCCGGGTTCAAGGCCATCGCTGGCGGGGGCGACGACGAGCCGGGCGACAGCGACGGCGAAGGCGGCGGGCCCGGGGCCGACGAGGAGTCATGAGCGGCCCGGCCACCGGGGGGAACACAGCGGACACGGGCACGTTCGATATCGAAGCTCAGGCCGACGGCGTCACCGATCTGGTGCGCTCGGCCAGCCGGCAGGCCCTGGCCTGGCACCGGCGCCCGCTGCCGGTGGAGAACAAGCTGGCCGTCGGCTTCGACCCCGTCACCGAGGCCGACCGGGCGGTGGAGGACACGATCCGGGCCGGGCTGGGGGAGCGGTTCCCGGGTCACGCCATCCTGGGCGAGGAACGAGGGGAGACCGGCACCGGCCCCTACCGGTGGGTGATCGATCCGATCGACGGCACCCGGGCCTTCATCAGCGGTCAGCCCATGTGGGGCACGCTGGTGGGGTTCCAGGTCAACCGGGCCCCGGTGGCGGGCTGGATGCACATCCCCGTGCTCGACGAGACCTACGTGGCCACCCCGGCCACCGGTGCCCGCCTGATCGGGCCGGACGGCGCAGCCACGAGCCTGGCGGTCTCGGCCATTACCGAGCTGAGCCGGGCCATCCTGCTGTGCACCCACCCGTCGATGTTCGCCCCCGGTCCCGAACGGGCGGCGTTCGACGCCCTGGAGGCGTCGGTGCGGCTGTCCCGGTTCTCGGGTGACTGCCTGAACTACGGGTTGCTGGCCGGCGGCCACGTGGACCTGGTGATCGACAACGGCCTCGCCCCCTACGACATCGTGCCCCTGCTGCCCATCCTGGCCGCCGCCGGGGCCGTGGTCACCGGGCTGGATGGCGAGCTGCCCCTGGAGGGCGGGTTCGCCCTGGCGTCGGCCACTCCCGAGCTCCACGAGAAGGCCATGGCCATCCTCCGCCCCGCCTTCTGAACGCACTTCTGGTGTCCGGGAGCGTCGCGGGTGACGGCCCGGGACACCAGATCGGGATCAGGCCCGGCGGGTGATGGTGTCGATGGCCTCGATGAGCTGAGGGAACAGCGGGCGGGGCAGGTTGTGGCCCATGTCGTCCAGCAGGAGCAGCTCGGCCCCGGGCACGGCGTCGGCCGTGGCCACCCCGCCCGACACGTCGATCAGAGGATCGAGCCGGCCGTGGATCGCGAGGAACGGGGCCCGCACCGTGCCCAGCCGCTCCGTCCGGTCGCCCGAGGCCACGATGGCGGCCAGGTGGAACGCCGGGCCCACCGGATGGAACATCCGATCGTAGGACTCGGTGGCCCGGCGGCGGGCGTCGTCCTCGTCCCACAGGGGGCCGCTGATCACCTTGCTGGCCGCCATCCCCTGGTCGATGGCCTCGCTCCGGCTGGCCGGCGGCGGCCGCAGCAGCACGCCGATGGCCTCGGGCGACGCCTGGCCCACCGCCGGGTGACCGGTGGTGGACATGATCGAGGTGACCGACCGCACCCGCTCCGGGTGCTCGAACGCCAGGTGCTGGGCGATCATCCCGCCCATCGAGGCCCCCACCACGTCGGCCCGTTCGATGCCCAGGGCGTCGAGCAGGCCGGCGGCGTCGGCCGCCATGTCGGACAGGGTGTAGGGCACGTCGGCCGGGCCCACCTCGCCGCCGGCCGCCCGCCGGGTCATCAGGCCCAGCACGTCGGGCGGGGGGCCCGGGGTCTTGGTCGACAGCCCCACGTCGCGGTTGTCGAACCGGACCACGTACCGGCCCCGGGCGGCCAGGGCGGCGAACAGCTCCTCGGGCCACAGGATCATCTGGGCGCCGAGCCCCATCACCAGCAGCAGGGGCGGGTCGGCCGGGTGGCCGAAGGTCTGGTGGCACAGCTCCATCCCGTTGGCCGGCACCATGGCCGGCGGTGACGGCCGGGGGTCGCTCATGGGGAGAGGCCCCGTAGCCCGCTCCAGGCCAGGGCGATGAGATCGTGGACGAGATCGTCGCGGTCGAGGCCTTCGGCGTTGCCCGACTGCCAGTAGCGCATCATGCCCTCGGCCAGCCCCATGATCCCGTGGGCCAGGGCCTGGCGGTGCTGGGTGCTGATGCCGGGCACGTCGATGAGGTCGGCGATGCCCTGGGCGATCGAGTGCTCCACCGCGCTGGTGATCGTGGCCCACTCGCCGTCCTGGCGGGAGGTGCCGCTGAACAGGATCTGGAAGCCCTCGGTGTCGTCGTCGACGAAGCGGACGTAGGCCTGGAACCCGGCGTCGACCTGCTGGCGGGCCGTGCCGGCCTGGGCCGCCGCCTCCAGCACCGAGGCCCGCAACCGGGCCCCGATGTCTTCCAGCACGGCGGTGTAGAGGTCGCGCTTGGAGGCGAAGTGCTGGTACAGCACCGGCTTGGTGACCCCGGCCTCCTCGGCGATCTCGGCCATGGTCGTCTCGTAGAACCCGCGCTGGGCCAGCACCCGCCGGGCCACGTCGAGCAGCTGGCGGCGGCGCTGGGCCGCCGGCAGGCGTCCGCTGACGGGCGACGGGCGGGCGGCGGGCGGGGGGCCGGCCGGGGTGGCCGGTCGGGGGGGCGCCGGCCAGTGACGGGCCGGCGGCGAGGTCGCGGCCGCCCGGAACCTCCGCCCCGTGTGCTACCACGACCCATCCCTGTCTGCCCGGTCGGCCGCCTTCACGGCGTAGCTGAACACGATCGCCGGGGCCAGAACGATGGAACCCGCGATCAGGCAGAAGGTGAGGGCGGCGCCCAGCACTGCAGGGAAGTCGGTGGCCAGGGCCACCACGAACAGGACCATCGACAGGCCGAACAGGCCGTAGCCGGTGCGCAGGCCCAGGCCGACCCAACGGGCCACCTGGGCCCGGCGTTCGAGAATGGGGTCACCCGAGTCGGTCATCCCCGCAAGCCTGCCGTATCGGAGCCCGGTTCGGCCACGTCACACGCCGAACTGTGGAACGAATGTGCCTCGCCGCCGGGCGCCGGTGCCGCGTCGGACGCGCTGGGCCACGCTCAGAATGCGGGCAGGACCCGGTCGAGGTGGACGAAGCAGGCGAAGAGGCAGGGCACGATGGTGGCCGCACCGGTGCCGTAGGCCCAGCGCCGGCGCCACAGCCGGCCTCCGATCCAGGCGGCGTGGGCCAGCACGGCGCACACCGTGGCCCACAGGATGGTGGGGGCGAGCTGATCGTCCTGCCACCCCAGGCCGGGGCCGAGATCGGCCGGATCGACCGGGGTGGCGGTGCGCGGAAGCGGCGTGACGGACCCGGTTGCACCCATGGCCGCCGGCACGGCCACCATGGCCTGGCGCCCGGCCAGCTCCTCGGCCGTGGCAGCCACGGGAACCGGTTCGGCACCGGGGTCCGCCGCCGGTGCTGCCGCCGGGCCGCCGGCGGGTCCGGTCGCGGTGCCGGGGGCCGCACCGGAGCCAGGGGTGACCCCCGGGCTGGCCGGCGTGGAGGCGGGGGCGGGGAAGGTGAGGGCCGGCCCCACCAGGTGGGCGGTGACCACGATCCGCTGGCGGGCCGAGTAGCGGGGATGACAGGCGGTGAGGGTGAGGCGGTTGTCGCCGGCGTCGGTCAGCACGCCGACGTCGTCGGGCGTCACGATCAGGTGGCCCACGGTGGCGCCGTCGTCATCGGGGTGGCCGTCCACCAGGTAGTGGAACTCGCCCTCGGCCGTGGTCAGCACGATCTCGTCGCCGGGGGCGAGCTCGTCGAGATGGTAGAACGGGGCCCCGTGGGTGGTGCGGTGGCCGGCGATGGCCGTGTTGCCGGGATGGCCGGGCAGGGCCGTCCCCGGGTAGTGGCCCGGGCCCTGGCGCAGCACGTCGCGGTCGACCCCTTCCACGAATGCCTTCGACAGCCCGATGGCGGGGATGTCGATCCGGCCAACCGGGTCACCGTCGTCCAACCACCCCAACGGGGTGATCGGCAGCCGGACGGCGGCCGTGTCGGGGCCGATGGTGGAGGGGTCGGCGTTGGCCGCCGCGCCGGCGCTCGGCGTGGTGCCGTCGCCCGGCGACGAGGGGCCGACGGGAGGCCGGGCGTCGTCGGTTGAGGTTGAGGGAGTTGAGATTGAGGAGGAGGCGGCGGGCAGGGGGGTGTCGAGCAGCCCGGAACCGAGCGGGGGCCGGGCGGTGACGGGGGCGAGCTCGGCCGACAGCGCCCGCTGGGCCCGCCATTCGATGAGGGCGGTGCCCCACAGCTGGAAGGCGGCGAACGCCACCATGAGCCCGCCCAGAGCCACCAGGATCTGGCCCGCCACCCGGGTCCAGCAGGGAACGGCCAGCTCCACGGGCGGGGCGGGGGAGGCGGCCGGCACCGTCGATCGGGGGCCCGGACCGGCGAGTGCCGGGCGGGGCCCGGGTTCGGCGGTGGTGCGGGTCAGGGCGGCCATCTCGGCCCCTGTCGGCCGCCCCGCCCGGAACTTCACTGCCCGCCCCGACGGCGCGCTGGGCAGTTGTTCCCGGGCAACGGTTCGGGCCCCGGCCAGCGGGTCGGCCCGCGGGCAGCTGGGACTCCTGCCACATGGCGGCCGATGGAGGGGCAGGATGGGGATGGGCGACCTATCGTGGGGCCCGTGAGCGACGGCGACAAGACCCCAGCCGGTCCCCTGGATGCGGGCCAGCCTGGGCGCACCGTCGTCATCCAGCTCCGCCAGGCGATCAGCCTCATCGAGCGGTTCCCGGCCCTGGCCGGGGTCGATCTGACCGTGAGCGAAGGCGAGATTGTCCTGCTCCGGGGGCCCAACGGGGCCGGCAAGTCCACCCTGCTGCGCCTGTGTGCCGGCCTCGCCCCCCTCAACGGAGGCCGGGGCGAGGTGCTCGGCCACGACCTGTCGAGCCGCCGGGAGCGGCGCGAATTGCGCCGCCAGACGGGCCTGTTGGCCCACGCCACCTTCCTCTACGACGAGTTGACGGTGGAGGAGAACCTCATGTTCTGGGCCCGGGCCAACCGGCTCGACGAGGCGTCGGTGGAGCCGGTGCTCGACCGGCTGGCCCTGGCCAACCGCCTCCGCCACGTGCGGGTGGCCAACCTGTCGGCCGGCCAGCGGCGGCGGGCGTCGCTCGCGGTGCTGGTGTGCCGTCGCCCCCGCATGTGGCTGCTCGACGAACCCCACGCCGGGCTCGACGTCAACGGCCGTGACTTCGTGGACGGCCTGATCAAGCACGCCGTGGCCTTCGGCGGAACGGTGCTGCTGGCGTCGCACGACTTCGACCGGGCGGCCGAGATCGCCACCCGCACCGTGATCGTGGCCGGTGGCCAGGTGCAGGAGCACGATCCGGCCGACCTGGGGGGCAGCCCCGAGGGTCGGATGGCCCGCCGTTCCGCCGCCTCCGCCGTGGCCCCGCCACCCCGGTGGGGTCACCAGGCCGACGACGCACCCCCGCCCGATCCCCAGGCCGGCTCCCCTCTGGTGGGCCGCCCGCCCCGGGTCGAGGCCGCCGGCTCCCGCATCGGGACCCGGGCCGGCGTCACGGCCGACCCGCCCCCGTCGCCCCGGCCCAGCCGGGCGCTGGCCGACGAGCCGGCGGAGCCCACGCCGTCGGGCAGTGGCACCGGCGAGGGCGACAGCACCGCGGCCGGGCCCTCCGGCCCGCCCCAGCCCCCCGCCGTGGGGGCCGGCCCCGGCTCCCGGTGGCGGGGTCGACGCCGGGCCCCGGCGGAATCAGGCTGAACGGAGGCCCGCGGTGCTACGAGACACCTGGTTGATGACGGTGAAGGACCTGCGGATCGAGCTGACCTCGCGCGTGGTGATGGCCCAGATCCTGCCCTTCGGGCTGCTCATCCTCATCCTGTTCGGCCTGGCCATCTCGCCCGATCTGGTGGTGGTGGGCGAGGCCCGCCGCCCCGTGATCGAGGAGATCGCCCCCGGCCTGTTCTGGCTCACCGTGCTCCTGTCGGCCCTCATGGCCCTGGGTCGGGCCTTCGCCCTGGAGGCCGACGACGGCAACCTCGACGCCCTGCGCATGGCCGGCCTCGACCCCGCCGGTGTCTTCCTGGGCAAGGCCCTGGCCGTGACCGTGCAGCTGGTGGCGGTGGAGGCCGTGCTCGGCTTCGGCGCCTTCGTCGTCTTCGGGGCCCCGGTGGCCCGCCCCGGCCTGCTGGCCGCCACCGTGCTGCTGGCCACCGTGGGCATCACGCTGGCCGGCACGCTCTACGCTGCGTTGGCCGCGGGGCTACGGGTGCGGGATACCCTGGTGCCGTTGCTCGTGCTGCCGGTGCTGGCCCCCGTGCTGCTGGGAGCCACGCAAGCCTCCCGGGACGCCCTGTTCGCCGACCCCGGCGTGCCGGGCTGGTCGTGGGCCGGGCTGCTGGCGGTTTTCTCGTTGCTTTACCTGGGAGTTGGGATGCTCGCCTTTGGTCCGCTACTGGAGGAGTCGTGAGCACCACCGCTGCAGAACCGACCGGGGGCGAACCGGCGGGCGCCGAGCCGGCCGTCGTGCCGGCTGTCGCCGCTCCGGTCAACCCGCCCCACACCGGCTCGATGGCCACCCGGCGGCTGGGTATCGTCGCCATCGTGCTGCTCGGGCTCACCTTGCTGTTCGGCCTCGTGCTCTCCCCGCCCGAAGCCACCCAGAAGGACGCGGTGCGGCTGTTCTACATCCACCTGCCCGCCATCGCCGTGACCTACCTGGCGTTTCTCGTCACGGCCGTGGGCAGCGTGATGTACCTGCGCAAGGGCTCGGTCTACTGGGATCTGGTGGCCGGGGCGGCGGCCGAACTGGGCGTGCTGTTCTGCAGCTTCGTGCTCGTCACCGGATCGCTGTGGGGCAAGCCCACGTGGGGCGTGTACTGGCAGTGGGACCCCCGCCTCACGAGCACGACCGTGCTGTTCGTGATGTACCTCGGCTACCTGGCCGTGCGGCGCCTGGAGCTGCCGCCCGACGTCCGGTCCCGGCGGGCCGCCGTGCTCGGCGTCGTGAGCTTCGGCAACGTGTTCATCGTCCACTACTCGGTGCAGTGGTGGCGGGGTCTGCACCAGGGCCAGACCCTGGGCGTCGACACCAAGATGGACGGCCTGATGCTGTTCTCGTTCTTCGTGGGCCTCGTGGCCTTCCTCACCCTCGCCGCCTGGCTCCTGATCCACCGGTTCCGGGTGGCCTGGCTGGCCCGTGAGGTGGAGCAGGTCGGCCTGGCCCAGGCCCTGGCCGAACGGCGGGCCGAGACCGACGCCACCGGCCTGGTCGGGAGGTCGCGCTGATGTATTGGGGATACGTCGCCGGCGGTTACGGCTTCGTGGCCGTTGGTCTGGCCCTCTACACCAGCTGGGTGCTCCGCCAGGGGCGCCGGCTGTCCCGCAAGCTCCCTCCAGAGCGGAGACGGTTCCTTGACTGAGACCAGCACCAACATCGGTGCCGGCGCCGACGACGAGGGCGCCAACCCCGACCTCACCGGGATCGACCTCACCCCCCGGGCCGTCCCCGAGCGCTCCCCGGCCGAGCGGCGCAAGCGCCGGTCGTACCGCAACGTGGCCGTGCTGTCGGTGCTGGCCGTGGTGCTGGGCTTCGTGCTCTACCAGGCCCTCACCAGCGCCCGGGTCTACTACCTCAACGTCGACGAGGCGGTGGCCCGCCAGAGCGAGCTGGGCGGCCAGACGTTCCGCATGCAGGGCGAGGTGATGCAGGTCGACGGGGCCGACGCCTCCGGCGCGCTGGTGTTCACCATGGCCTTCGCCGACACCTCGGCCACGGTCCGCCACCTGGGCGACGAGCCGTCGGACCTGTTCGGCGTGGGCCAGAAGGTGGTGGTGGATGGCCACTGGACCGGCGACACCTTCGAGTCCCGCCAGATCCTGCTGAAGCACTCCGAGGACTACGTGGAGAACAACCCCGACCGCCTCAACTACGAGACGCCCAGCACCACCCGCACCGCCCCGTGACCGGCCCCCGTCCATCCCGATGAACGCCACGCTCGGTTTCGCCTTCGTCATCCTCGGCCTGTCGGCTTCCGCCCTGGGGGCCGGCGGGGGCGCCTACGCCCTGGTCACGGGCCAGCCCCGGCTGTTGCGCACCGTGCGCCAGTGGGCCTGGCTGGTGGTGGCGGCCGCCGTGGGCGCCTTCGCCGTGATGGAGGTGGCGCTGTTCCAGCGCGACTACAACCTGGCCTACGTGCAGAAGGTGGGCTCCAGCCACACACCGGCCCTGTTCAACTTCGCCGCCCTGTGGTCGAGCCTGGAGGGCTCGATCCTGCTGTGGGCCCTGGTGCTCGCCGGCTACCTGGCGGCCGTGCTGGTGAAGTTCCGCCGCCGGGCCGCCGACCCCCTGGTGGGCTGGGCCCTGGTCGTCATGCTGGCGGTGGCCGGCTTCTTCTACGCCCTCATGACGGGGCCGGCCAACCCGTTCACCACGGCCGACGTGCCGGTGGGGTTCGACGGCCCCGGCCCCAACCCCCTGCTCCAGAACCACATCCTGATGGCCTTCCACCCGCCGATGCTGTACCTCGGCTACGTGGGGTTCACCGTGCCCTTCGCCTTCGCCTTGGCCGCTCTGATAACGGGCCGGGTGGGGGAGGGGTGGCTGGTCGAGACCCGGCGTTGGACGGTGGCCGCCTGGGGCTTCCTCACCTTCGGCATCGTGCTCGGCGCCTGGTGGAGCTACGAGGTGCTGGGGTGGGGCGGCTACTGGGCCTGGGACGCGGTGGAGAACGCATCGCTGCTGCCGTGGCTCACCGGCACCGCCTTCATCCACTCGGTCATCGTGCAGGAACGGCGGGGGATGCTGCGGGTGTGGAACCTGTCGCTGCTGTGCGCCACGTTCTCGCTCACCATCCTCGGCACCTTCCTCACCCGCTCGGGCGTGGTGGAGAGCGTGCACGCCTTCACCAACGGCTCGGTCGGGCCCTGGCTGCTCGCGTTCTTCGGCCTGGTGGCGGCCACGTCGATCGGCCTCATCGCCTGGCGGGGCGATGCCCTGCGCTCGCCCGGGGCCATCGACAACCCGGTCTCACGCGAGGCGTCGTTCCTGGTCAACAACCTCCTGTTCGGGGCGCTGGCCTTCGTCATCCTGCTGGGCACGGTGTTCCCCCTGATCGCCGAGGCCTGGAACGGGAGCCGGCTCACGATCGGCCCGCCCTACTTCAACTCGATGGGCCGCCCTCTGGGCCTGGCCCTGCTGTTCCTGATGGCCTCGGCCCCCCTGCTGCCGTGGCGCAAGGCCTCCACCGAGCTGCTGTCCACCCGGCTGTTCTGGCCGGCGGTGGCCGGGGTGGGGGCGATGGCCCTGGCCCTCGTGGTGGGGGCCCGGGGAACGGCGGCGACCGCCGCCTTCGGCCTGGGCGCCTTCGCCGGGGCGTCGGCCCTGCGCCAGGTGGTCCTGGCCTGCCGCCGCTCGGGTTGGCGGGGGGTGGTGGGGCGCACCAACGGGGGCATGATCGTGCACCTCGGCGTGGTGCTGGTGGCGGTGGCCATGGCCGCCAGCAGCAGCTACCGCAGCGACCGCACGTTCTCCATGAAGGTGGGCGAGACCGTCAACTTCGAGGGGCACCAGCTCACCTACGTCGAACCGGGGGCCGACCTCAACGACCGGCGGGTCCGCACCTTCGCCCAGATCCAGATCGACGGGGGCCGCACCTACGCCCCGGCCATGACCAGCTTCCGGCAGTCGGGCCAGGTGGTACCCACCCCGTCGGTGCGCACCGGCCTCACCGAAGACGTGTTCCTCGTGCTCGACCAGGTGCCGAGCCGGGCCGACGATTCCATCCGGCTCCGGGTGGTGATCCGTCCGTTGGTGGGTTGGCTGTGGGTCGGCGGCGGGGTGATGGCGCTCGGCACGGCCCTGGCCCTCGTGCCGTCCAACCGCCGCCCGGTCAAGGCCAAGCCGGAGGGGGTGGCCACCGGCACCCCCGACGCCGAGCCCCCGTCGGAGCCGCCGGCCCGGGAACCGGAGCTGGTCGGTGACTGAGCAGCACGTCGAGCACGACATCGAAGGCCGGTCGATCGAGGGCGACGTCGGCCCCGGCTCCCACCGGGCCCGGTGGACGGCCCTGGCCGTGGGCGCCGTGCTGGTGGCCCTGATCGGCGTGCTGGCCTTCGGGGGAGACAAGACCGACGAGGCCAACGTGTGGATCGGCAAGCGGGTGCCCCGGGTGGCCGGGCCCACGCTCGACGGCGGCACCTACGACATAGACAACGCCCGGGGCCGGTGGGTGGTGGTGAACTTCTTCGCCACCTGGTGCGGCCCCTGTGTACAGGAGCATCCGGAGCTGGTGAAGCTCGACGAGTGGGGCCGTTCCACCGGGGAGGCCGAGGTGGTGGCCGTGGTGTTCAACGATCCGGTCGACACGGTGAAGACGTTCTTCGCCGAGAAGGGCGGCGGTTGGCCCGTGCTCGACAACCCCGAGATCCCCATCGAGTTCCAGGTGGCACAGGTGCCCGAGACGTTCCTCGTGTCGCCGGCGGGGCAGGTGGTGCAGCATTACGAGGGCGGCGTCAGGGCCGACGAGATCCGTTCGGTGGTGGCCCAGGCCTCGGCCCAGGACTCCGGCGGCACCGTCGATTCCTCCGGGGCCGGCCAGTCGTGACGGCCGCCGCCGCAACCGCCGACGCGGCGCCGACCGGCGGCAGCCGCCGCTTCAGCCCCGCCGTCCGCCGGGTCGGCTGGGTGGCCATCGTGGTGGCCGCCCTGGCCCTGCTGGTGGTGGCCTCGATCGACGGGGGCGGAGCCGAGACCGACGCCGAACGCATCCAGCGCCTCACCGAGTCCTTCGCCTGCCCCGTGTGCAACGGCGAGAGTGTGGCCGAGTCGAACTCGGCGGCCGCCGCCACCATCCGGGAGTTCATCGCCGACGAGGTCACCGCCGGCCGCTCGGATGCCGAGATCCGCGACCGGCTGGTCGACGGCTACACGGCCAAGGTGCTGCGCAACCCGCCGGCCGACGGTGTCGCCACCCTGGTGTGGCTGCTGCCGGTGCTGGCGTCGGTGGGTGGAGCGGCCGGGGTGGCCACGATGATGGGCCGGCGCCAGGCGTCGGGCACCACGGTGAGCGACGCCGACCGGGAGCTGGTGCGCCGGGCCCGCGAAGCCCTGGGCGTGACCGCCGACGGCACGTCGGGCCCCGACGCCGTGGCCGACGAGGGGCTGTAAGCGTGGCGCCCGTCACCGGTGCCGCCACCAGTCGCCGGACGGCGCTGGAGGAGGAGCGTGACCTGCTGCTGCGCTCGCTCGACGACCTCGACGCCGAGCACGCCGCCGGCGACCTCGACCAGGACGACTACGAGGCCCTGCGCGACAGCTACACCCAGCGGGCGGCCGAGGTGTTGCGGCAGCTGGAAGAACCCACCGCATCGGCATCCCGGGCTCCCGGTGGCCGGCGGGCCGCAGGCACGGCCACCGATACGGCGGGCCGCCCGAAGCTGTCGCGCCGGCTGCTGGTGCTCGGCGGGCTGGCCGTGTTCGCCGTGGTGGCCGGCCTGGCTCTGGCCCAGGGGTTGGGGGAGCGGGGGGTGAACGACGGCCTCACCGGAGCGGTGGACCCGTCGTCCCGCACCCGGGTGATGGAGTGCCAGGCCCAGGGGGCGGGGCCCGACGGCGACCTGCTGGGCGCCATCAAGTGCTTCGACCAGGTGCTCACGGTCGACCCCGAGAACGCCGAGGCCCTGGCCTACCGGGGCTGGTACCTGCTGCTGGCGGCGGGCTCGGTGCAGCAGGGGGGCGGCCCGGGCGACACCGTGCCCACGGCCGACATCGAGAGCCTGATCGACGGCGGGCTCGACTACCTCACCCGGGCCATCGAAGCCGACCCCACCCTGCCCGACCCCCTGGCCTTCCGGGCCGTGGCCTACGACCGTCTGGGTCGTTCCCCCGAGGCCTGCGCCGACGTGGCCGCGCTGAAGGCACTGAACCCGCCGGAGTTCTTCCTCCAGCAGACGAGCGCCCTGGCCGAACGCAACGGCTGCCCATAGCGCTAATAGCGTCCCGTCAGGGACCGACCCTTTCGGAGTGAGTGCGGGACTCGGGACGGACGTCGACGCGGCCATCGTGTCGGCCGCCCGCGCCATCGAGGAACGGATCGGCACGGTGCTGCTGGGCCAGCCGGCGCCGGTCCGGTTGGCCACCGCTGCGCTCCTGGCCGGCCAGCATCTCCTGGTCAACGACCTGCCGGGCATGGGCAAGACCACGCTGGGCACGGCGATGGCCCGGGTGATCGACGGGACCTTCGGCCGGATCCAGGGCACCCCGGACCTCCTGCCCACCGATCTCACCGGCTGCTCGGTGTACCAGCCCGGCACCGGGCGGTGGGCCTTTCGGCCCGGGCCCCTCCAGGCCAACGTGGTGCTGGTGGACGAGGTCAACCGGATCACCCCCCGTACCCAATCGGCCCTTCTCGAGGCCATGGCCGAGGGGCAGGTGACGGTGGACGGCGTCACCCGGCCCGTTCCCCGGCCGTTCGTGGTGGTGGCCACGATGAACCCGGCGGGGTCGGTGGGCACCTTCCCCCTCACCGCCGGCCAGCTCGACCGGTTCGGGGCGGCGCTGTCGCTCGGCCCGGTGACCCGGTCGGTGCAGCGCCAGGTGCTGCGGGGCAACGGCGGCCCGGCCGCCCTGGATGACGTGGAGCCCGTCCTGCCGGCCACGCTGTTGCCCGAGCTCCAGGACTACGTGGCGTCGGTCCACGTGGCCGACCTCGTGCTCGACTACGTGCTCGACCTGTGCCAGGCCCTCCAGCCGTACGGCCACCTGAGCGCCCGGGCCTCCCGCTCGGTGGTGACGCTGGCCCGGGCCCTGGCCGTGCTCGACGCCCGCTCCTACGTGGTGCCCGACGACGTGAAGGCCCTGGCCGGGCCGTGCCTGGCCCACCGCCTGGCGGCCGAGGGCGAGCCGGTCGACACGAGGAACGCCGAGGTCCGCCTGGCAGTGGACGAGGTCACCGTCCCGGACCTGGTCCGCTCGTGACCGTCGTCGGCCGGTGGCGTCATCGGCCGAACGGCGGCCGGGGCGGCGGGCGCCCGAACCGGTACCGGCTGGCGCTGACGCCGGCGGGCGCTGGGGTGCTCACCCTGTGCTTCCCCGGGCTGCTGGTCAGCGCGGCGTCGGGCCAGCGGTCCCTGATGGCGCTCAGCCTGGGGGCGGCCCTGGTGCTGGCGGCCAACGCGGTATGGGCCCTGGTGGCGCTGCGGTCCTTCACCGTGACGGTGCAGGCCCCGGCGGCGGTGACCGTGGGGAGCGCCGTGCCCCTGACGGTGGCGGTGACCGGCCCTCACCGGCTGGAGGGGGCGCTCGGGGTGCGGGGCGGGGTGCGGCGTTGGGTGCCGGCCCAGATGCCGGGCGAGGGCGTGGTGCTGTGGCGGCCCCGCAGCCGGGGGGTGGCGGAGCGCATCACGGTGCGTCTCCAGTCGTCGATCCCGCTCGGTCTGGCGGCGGTGGTGCGGGAGCTGGCGGTGGCGCCCCCGGCCCCGGTGCACATGGCCCCGGTGGCCGAGCCGGTGGCCCGGCTGACGGTACCGGTCACGGGACCCCGGCGGGTGGACGGGCCGGCCGGCGGCGGCCGCCCTCACGAGCACGTGGCCCCCGACGGCGGTGCCGTGGACCCCGGGCTCCTGGTGGTCGCCGGGGCCGGGCCGGGCGACCCCCTGGGGCTCCGGCCCTACGTCCCGGGCGACCCGGGGCGCGACGTCCACTGGCCCACCGTGGCCCGCACCGGCACCCTCATGGTGCGGGAACGGCCGCCCGAGCCGGCGTTCACCCCCGAGGTGACGGTGGCGGTGCGGGCGGCCGACGAGGCCGACCTCGATCGGGTGGCGGCCCAGGCCCGGGGGGCGGCCGAGCAACTGCTGCAGGCCGGTTACCCGGTCCGTATCGACTCGGTGGAAGCCGGAGCCCAGGTCGTGGGAGCCGTGCACGGGCGGGACGACCTCATCATGCGGCTGGCCCGCCTCGGCGCCGGAGAGCCGGGCCCGGCCGACGGGCGGCGGGAGCCGGGAGGCGGTGGCCGGTGGCAGGCTCGGCTGGTGGTCGACCAGGACGGGCTGCGGTGGCGTTCACCAGCCTGAGCGTCCGCCTGATCGGCATCACCGCCGTGTGCCTGGTGGCGGCGCTGGCCCCGGTGACGGGGCCGGAGCGGCTGATGGCGCTGGCCGCCTTCAGCCTGGGGGTGACGCTGGCCTCGGTGATGCCGGGCTACGACCACTGGGCGGCCTGGATCGTGGGACCGTCGGTGTTGCTGCTGGCACTGGCCCCCCCGGCCGGCCTGTGGGGCCTGGCGGCGCTGGTGGCGCTGTGCCTGATCGGGTTCGCCTGCTTCAGCTTCGCCGGGATGGAACGGGCGGTCCCGGCTCTGGGGCTACCGCTGTTCACCTTCGCCTTCCGCCGGGGCACGGCCCTGTCCCTGCCGCTGCTGTGCGCCTGGGTGGCGGCGGTGGTGGCCATGGTGGTGCTGGCCAACCGGGCCAGCCCGGTGGAGTGGGGGGCGTGGCTGGGCGACGACGAACCGAACCCGGTGGGCCCCCCGGCCGGCCCGTCGGCCACCGCTCCCGGCGGGGGCGCGGCGTCGGCGGGCCGGGCCGGCGGGCGGGACCACCGGCTCGTGTTCAGGCCCCGGCGCACGGTCCAGGCTCTGGTCGTGGTGGTGCTGGCCCTTCCGGTGGCGGTGGTGGCGGCCCATGGCCTGGCCTCGGTGGTGCCGGCCCCGGGCGGTGCCGGCGGCGGTCCCGACGGCGGCGGGGCGGTGGCCTCCCATCCCGGCCTCACCGGGGGGCTCGACACCGGCCTGCCGGTGAGCCTCAGCGACGATGTCGTGCTCCGGGTGAGGGCCGGCCAGCCCCGGTACTGGCGGGGCGTCACCTACGACGACTGGGACGGCCGGCGGTGGGCCGCCACCGGCCCGACGCGGTCCGTGACCTGGGCCTCGGAGGTGCTGCGGCTCGATGCCACCGCCGACAGTGCCACCGCCGACAGTGCCACCGCCGACAGTGCCACCGCCGACAGTGCCACCGCCGACAGTGGAGTCACCGGGGCGCCGGTGTCCCGGGAGGAGCAGGTGTTCACGGCCGCCTCCGGGGGGCTCGACGTGCTGTTGGCGGCGTGGCGGCCGGTGGAGGTGGAGTCGGCCGTCCGGTCGGCCGCCCTGGGCGACGACGGCTCGCTCCAGCTCGACACCCCGCTGGAGGCCGGGGCCACCTGGCGGGTGGCCAGCGAGGTGGTCACCCCGTCGGCCGACGACCTCCGCCGGGCCGACCCCGGTCAGCTCCCGGCCAGCTCCGCCGTGCTGGCCCGTTACGCCGTCGAGGACGACGTGGACCCCGAGGTGGCCGAGTTGGCCCGCACGATCACGGCCGGCACCGCCCCCACCGCCTACGACCGGATCCGGGCCCTCGAGGCCTGGATGGCGGCCAACATCACGTACTCCCGCGACATCCCGGTCCTGCCCGAGGGGCGCGACGCCGTCCACGAGTTGCTGTTCGCCAGCCGCCGGGGGTTCTGTGAGCAGATCGGTACGGCGCTGGTGGTGATGCTGCGGTCGCTCGGGGTGCCGGCCCGCCTGGTGGTGGGGTACGTGCCCAGCGGGTTCGACGACGCCACCGGGGAATGGGTGTCCCGGGCCTCCGACGCCCACGCCTGGGCCGAGGTCTACTTCCCCGGTGTCGGTTGGCAGGGCTTCGACCCCACCGCCAGTGTGCCGCTCGACCCCGGCGGGGCCCCGCCCGAGCCGGCCCGGGCCGACGGCCGGCCGGCGTGGCTGGCGGCGGCGACCGGGCTCCCGGGCCGGGCCACGGTGGTGACGATGGTCGGGCTGGGCGTGGCCGTCGGGGTGGTCGGGCGCCGGCTGCGGGCCCGGGAGGGCTCGGGGCCGGCGGCGGCCGGAGGCGCCGGCGAGGTGTCGGCGGCGGTGATGGCCCGGCGCCGCTACGACCGCTGCGGGGTGGCTCTCGGCCTGGCCTGGCCGGCATCGTGGACGATCCGGGAGAAGGCGGCCGACCTCGTGGCGGCCGGGCTCGACCCGGCCATCGTGGCGGCGGCAACCGCCGCCATCGAGTCCGCCA
>CAVTAP010000019.1:0-36238 GCA_963732695.1 uncultured Actinomycetota bacterium
GCGCTCGCCGCCCGGGGGAGCTGAAACCCGGCCATTCCCCCTGTTCACCGGGAGCGCCTGCGCCCGATCGGCCGCAACAAACGAGCGGTTCCAGGCCATGCTCGACGAGGTCCGCACGCTGGTGGCGCCCCTGCTCCTCTACGCCGGGCTGGGGGCTACCAGCAGCGGTGGGTCAACGTGCTGGGCCAGAAGGTGCCGGTGGAGGCCACCCCGATGGACGGGGGCGAGATCGACAAACGCAACCGCCAGGTCCGCGAGGAGTACATCGACGCAGCCCCACCCCAAGGCGTCCGAGCCCTTCTCGGTGAGCGAGTCGACGATCGTCCACACCGCCACCCACGACATCGTGCCCATGATCCTGGTGTCCAACCCACCCGACTTCCGCCGCCTGTATGAGCTGTACCGCGACACGGCGGCCACCGTGGGCCGCGACCTGAAGCTGGGCGAGGGCGTGGGCGCCTTCCGGGCCATCGCCTTCGGCGACACCGAGGCCGCCGCCGTGGCCCAACTGGAGCGGACCCAGTTCTTCGGCTTCAATGCCTACTTCGCCGGGTTCGGCTTTTGGGAGGCGTTCCGCCTGCCCGAGGACGCCCAGAAGTACCCGCTCGATCCGTACACCGCGCTGCCGCCGGAGGAGTGGACGCTCGACCGGATGCGCAAAGGTCAAGTACGGCCTGGCGGGAACGGTCGATCAGGTCAAGCGCGACATCGAGTCGTTGGCCAGGATCCACGGCGACGACGGGGAGCTGGAGTGGTTCGGCTGGTTCTTCGACCAGGGGCTGCTCACGCTCGACGACGCCAAGCGCCAGATGGAGCTCTTCGCCACCCACATCATGCCCGAGTTCCGCTGACGCCGGGCTGGAGGGTGAGCGGCGCCGCCGGGGCGCCGTTCACCCCCAGGGGGCGTCACCCCAGGGCGTTGATGTAGGCGACGAGGGCGTCGATCTGCTCCGGCGTCAGCAGGGTGTTGGCGGGCATGACGATCGTGTAGCCGGCCGGCACCTGGGCCCGGGGATCGGTGATCGACCGCCGGAGGTAGTCGTCGTCGGCCACCACAGTGGTGCCATCGGCCAGGCTGACGGTGGAGCCGGCCAGGCCGGTCCACGCCGGGCCCACGCCGCCCTGGCCGTCCTTGCCGTGACAGCCGGCGCAGCCGGCGTCGATCGACACCTGGCGCCCCTCGGCCGCCGACGCCGGCAGCGACACGCCGGAGGCCGAGTCGTCGCTGCCACAGGCGGCGGCGGTGAGGCCGAGGGCCAGGCAGGCGGCGGCCGCCCCGATCCGGCGGCTACGGGGCATCGTCGCGGACCTCGACGTCCACCGTCTGGTCGCCCGCCCGCTGGAAGTGGAGCACCAGGGGGAACGAGTCGCCGGCGGCCAAGGGGTGGGCCAACTCCTGCAGCATGATGTGGTAGCCGCCGGGACCGAGCACGATGTCCCGCCCCGACGGGATGGCCAGTCCACCGCTCAGCGGCTTCATGATCATCGCCTGCTCGGTGCCGGGACCGGTGCCGCTGTCGGCCCCCGTGTCGTCGCCACCCCCGCCATGGTCGTGGTGGCCGCCGCCCCCACCCCCGCTGTCGCTGCCCGCCACCACGGTGCCGTCGGCCGCCACCATCTGGTGGAGCTCGGCGGCGGAGGCGATCGCCGGGTCGACGGTGAGCGACTCGAGGCGGTCGGTCTGATGGCCCGTGATCGTCAGGTACACCACGCCGGTGGTGGCACCCGTGGCCGTGGAGCGGGACCAGGCCCCACTCACCTCGACACCGGTGGTGGGCGCCGCCTCGGTGGTGCCGCATCCGGCGGCAGCCAACCCGGCGCCCAGCGCCAGCGACACGGCCAGTACGACGGCCACCGCCGACCGTGGCGGCCGGCCGGTCATCCACGACGACATGGGTGCTCACCTCCCGGTGGGCCCGGGCGAGCCCTTGTGCCGTAGACCGTAGCGAGCGGACTTCGGTTCCCACAGGTCGCCCGGCCCGGCGGCGAACGGGAATTTCCGCCCAGGGAACTCCGCGGGGCGGCCGACGGTCTACCGGTCGTTGTCAGACGAAACCGGCCGGAGGTCGCCCGCTGTGTCAACCACGATAGATGCCCCCAGCGAGCCGGAGCCCTCGCCCCCCACCACCCCGGCCACCCCGGCCACCGCACCGGCCGGCAGCGGTGGGGGTGAGGGCTCCCGCCAGTGGCGCTCCCTGTGGCGCATGCACTTCTACGCCGGCATATTCGCCATCCCGTTCATCCTGCTCATGGCGACCACGGGGCTGGTGATCCTCTACACCCAGCCCATCCACGACGTCATGGAGGGCGATCGGCGGGTGGTGGACAAGGGCACCCAGACCGTCTCCTACGACGAACAGGAACAGGCGGTGGAGGCGGCCTACCCCGACACGCCGGTGCTCTACATGACCACCCCGGCCGACGATCATCACGCCACCGTCTTCGGGCTCGACGACGGCCTGAACGAGGCCTACGTCAACCCCTACACCGGCGAGGTCCTGGGCACGATCAACGCCGACGGCGGCATCGTGGGCCTGGCCAACCGGCTCCACGGGTTCTTCAACAACGAGAAGGTGACGGTCAGCCTGCCCACCGTGTCGGCCCTGTGGGACGGCGAGGCCGTCATGCGGCCCTACGTGGTGGGCGACCTGGTGCTCGAGATCCTCGGCGTGTGGACGATCGTGCTGATGGGCACCGGCCTCTACCTGTGGATGCCCCGCCGCAGCCGCAACGGGGGCGACGCCCGCACCGGCCGGGGGTGGTTCTCCCTCCGCCTGCAGAAGAAGGGACGGGCCCGCTGGCGCGACCTCCACGGCCTGTCGGGCCTGATCATGATCCCGGTGTTGGCCCTCACGATCGTGTCGGGCATGGGCTGGAGCACCTACTGGAGCCCGAACTTCGCCTCCCTGGCCGACAAGATCACCCCCGGCAACCCGGTCGACCCGCCCACCAGCACCGTCGCCACCCGGGCCGATCTCGACCGCCTGGGCAACAAGATCCAGTGGAACACCGGTGACCGCCCTATCCCAGCCAGCTACGCCCCGGCCGCCGACGGCTCGATGCCGCTGCCGGTCTCGCTCGACACGGTCACGACCGCCGCCGAGGAGGAGGGGATGCTGCCGGGCTACACGCTGTTCTTCCCCGAGAACGCCACCGACGACAGCGGCGCCCCGACCTTCGGTAGCTTCACCGCCTCCAACTCCTGGCCCCGCAAGACGGGCGAAGCCCGCGACCTGAGCTTCGACCAGTTCACCGGTCAGACGCTGACCGATCAGAAGGCCTACGGCCTGGGGGCGATCAGCTACGGCATGGACGTGCTGGTCAGCACGCACATGGGCACTCAGCTCGGCATCTTCAGCCGGATCTTCATGACGCTGCTGTGCGTGCTGGCCATCTGGTCGTCGCTGTCAGCCCTGGTCATGTTCACCAAGCGGCGCCGCCCCGGCACCCTGGGGCTGCCCAAGCGGCCGGCCGACGTGCACCTGTCCCGCAAGATCAAGATCGCCGGCGTCACGCTCGGCGTGCTGTTCCCCCAGTGGGCCGCCAGCGCCCTCATCATCCTCGGCCTCGACCGATTCCTCATCCGCCGGGTGCGGCCCCTGCGCCTCACCTTCGGCCAGCGCTGAGGGCCGCCTCTGGCGGCTGGACCACCCGGTGGGGAGGTCGGGGGATGTCCGCCCCCGGCCTCCCCATCGTGGTTTTTCCGATCAGTCGAAGGTGATGACCGTGCGGGCCACCTCGCCCCGCTTCATCATCTCGTAGCCCTCGTTGACCCCTTCGAGGCCGATGGTGGCCGACACCATCTCGTCGAGCAGCAGGCGGCCCGACAGGTACATGTCGATCATGCGGGGGATGTCGGTGCGGAACTGGTTGGAGCCCATCATCGAGCCCTGCAGCTTCTTCTCCTGCAGGAAGTCGATGCCCCGGAGCTGCACCACGTCCTTCGACGGGACCATGCCGATCACGGTGGCGGTGCCCCCCATGGCCAGCATGTCGAACGCCTGGCGCACGGTGGCGGCCCGGCCGATGGCCTCGAACGAGTAGTCGACCCCGCCGCCCGACAGGTCACGGACGGCCGCCACCACGTCTTCCACCTCGGAGGCGTTGACGAAGTGGGTGGCCCCCATCTGGCCCGCCATTTCCAGCTTGGCCTTCGACACGTCGACGGCGATGATCCGGTTGGCGCCGGCCACCCGGGCCCCCTGGATGGCGGCCAGGCCGATGCCGCCGGCCCCGATCACGCAGGCGGTGGACCCCACCTCCACCTTGGCCGTGCGCACGGCAGCGCCGAAGCCGGTGGTGATGCCGCAGCCGATGAGGCAGGCCTTGTCGAGCGGCATCTCCTCGGTCACCTTCACCAGGCCGTTCTGATGGACGAGCATCTCCTCGGCGAAGCCGCCGAGGCGGGCCATCTGGTCCACCGCGGTGCCGTCGGCCCGGGACAGGCGGGCGGCCGAGCCCTTGGGCCGGGAGGTGGCGGCCGGGTTGGAGCACCGGTTGGGGTGGCCGCCCAGGCACTGGGGGCACTGGCCGCAGAAGATCGACAGGCAGGCCACCACATGGTCGCCGGGCTTGACGTAGGTGACGTCGGGGCCGACGGCCTGCACGATGCCGGCCGACTCGTGGCCCATCACGATGGGGAGCTGGCTGCGGAACAGGCCCTCCATGAAGTGGAGGTCGCTGTGGCACAGGCCGGCCCCCACCACCTGGAGCAGGACCTCGCCCGGGCCTGGTTTGTCGATCGTCAGGTCCTCGATGACCAGTGCGCCTGGCTGCTCGTTCAGCACCGCTGCCTTCATGGGCGTTCGTCCTTCCGCGTGGGGTGGTTCGCGCCCCCGACGTTAGAGCCCAGCGCGGGGTCCTGGCCAAGGCGCTCCCCGGCCCCATCCCTCCCGGCAACTTTTGACCGAGGACGTCGCCGGCGCTGGTGGGGGTGCGAAGATCGGGGGGTGACGGAGGGAGGACGGATGGCCGACGTCGAGGGCCGGGGGCACCGGGTGCTGGTGGCGGGGGTGTCGGGCGTGGTGGGATTCGCCGCCGCCCACCGGTTCGCCGCTGGCGGCGGCTCCCCTTCGGGGAGCTTGCCGGTGGTGGGCCTGTCCCGGCGCCGGCCCGATCGGCTGCCGCCGGCGGTGGAGCACGTGGCGGTCGACCTGGCCGACCCGGCGGCGGTAGCGGCCGCCGCTCCTCAGCTGGCCGGCGTGACCCACCTCGTCTACGCCGCCCTGTACGAGAAGCCGGGCCTGTTCGCCGGGTGGCGGGAGCGGGACCAGATGGAGCGCAACCTGGCCATGCTGGCCAACCTGTTCGACCGGGGCCTGGGCGGAGGGGGCGGACTGCACCACGTGTCGCTCCTGCAGGGGACGAAGGCCTACGGGGCCCACGTGCACCCGATCGCCGTGCCGGGCCGGGAGCGCAACCCCCGGGACGACCACGAGAACTTCTACTGGCTGCAGGAGGACCACCTGCGGGACCGTCAGGCCGCGCCGGGGCGCCGTGGGCCCTCACGATCCTGCGGCCCCAGGTGATCTGGGGCGAGGCCCAGGGCGGCAACATGAACGCCCTGCCGGCGCTGGGGGTGTATGCCGCCCTGCTGCGGGCCGAGGGGCAGCCGCTGCACTGGCCGGGCGGCGCGGCCCCGATCAGCGAGGCGGTCGACGCCGATCTGCTGGCCCGGGTGCTGGCCTGGGCGGCGATCGATCCGTCGGCGGCCAACGAGACGTTCAACGTCACCAACGGCGACGTCTACACCCTGCGCAACGTGTGGCCCGTGCTGGCCGACGCCTTCGGCATGGAGGTGGGCGACGACGTGCCCTGCTCGCTGGCCGCCACCATGCCGGGCCGCGGAACCTGAGTGGGCCAGGCTGGTGGAGCGGTTCGGGCTGGCGGCGCCGGCGTCGCTGGAGCGGTTCGTGGGCCAGTCGTTCCTCTACGCCGACATGATCGGCGGGTTCGGGCAGACGGCGCTCCGCTCCCCCGCCCTGGTGTCGACGATCAAGCTGCGCCAGCACGGGTTCGGCGAGTGTGTCGACACCGAGGACATGTTCCGCCGTCTCGTCGCCGCCATGCAGGCCGCCCGCCTGTTCCCTCCCCGCACCGGCTGGTAGGCCGTCGGCGGCCGCCGGGCGACCGGCCGCCGGCACGGATCGTTACACTCGGCGCGGTGTCCCGGCCGGCCTCGGCCCGATCGAGCCCCAGCAGCTGCTGTGGGACGGGCACGAGGTGCTTTCCTGGTCGGGGGGCGAACACGGCGTAGCGTTCGACCCCGTCACCCAGGTGTGGCGCACGTTCGACGCCGGCGGCCTGACCCCCCGGACCGACGGCGCGGTGGTGTGGGCCGACGAGGTGGTGCTCGCCTGGGGCGGCTTCGTGTCCCAGGCCGACGGGTCGGCCATCGCCGCCGATGATGGGATCATCCTGCGGCCCGAGGCAGCCTGACAACCGCCGTCTAGCGTGTCGTCATGAGCGATTCGCCGCCCACGTTGCCGCCAGAGGCGGTGACCGCGTTCATTCGGGCCTTCAGCCAGTTGGCCGAGGAGGTCCATCGGCTGGTGCCGGGCGATGCGACCCTGGCCGACCGGGCCCGGGAGCATCTCGGCACCGATCCAGCCACCGCGACCTCGGTGGGCCAGGTGCTCCCCGCCGTCGAGCGCCCCAATCTCCAGCTGGCGCTGGACGAGATGCTGGCCGGTTCACCAGACGGCGCCGTGATCGGCCTTTCGCCCGAGATCGCCCACTACAGCAACTTCTCGTTCTCGGCCCTGCTCACCGGTCGCTTCCAGGGACCATCCGGACCCATCTCACCGGTGTACGAAGAGGTGCCGGTGGACGTCGACGCCACGCTGCGCTGCGTCAACGCCGGGCTGTGGCTCCTCCACCACGACGGTGCTCCGGTGGTGATCGGGCTCATACCGGGTGAGCAGTACCAACCGGGACCGAGGCCGATCCGGTTGGAGACGATGGCCGACGACCCCGACGTCGCCCACGCTGTCAACGACCGGCTGACCGACCTGCGCCGCCGCCACAGCGTGTACCGGCGCAAGGTGCTGTCGTTCTCTCACAGCGAGTACGGAGAGTTCGGCATCAGCTTCATGCGCCGCCCCACCACCACCGCCGCCGAGGTGATCCTCCCGCCGGCCGACCTGGCGGCGATCGAGCAGCACGTCGTCGGCGTCGCCCGCCGCTCGGCCGAGCTGGTGGCGGCGGGGCAGCACCTGAAGCGGGGCCTGCTGCTCTACGGGCCGCCCGGCACCGGCAAGTCGCACACGATCGGCTACCTGATGGCGGCCATGCCGGAGCGCACGGTGGTGGTGCTGCAAGGTCCGAGCGTGGGTGCCCTGGGCCAGGCGGCGGCGATCGTCCGGACCCTGACTCCGGCCATGCTGGTCATCGAGGACGTCGACCTGATCGCAGCCGAGCGGGGGATGTACGGCTCGGAGCCGACCCCTCTGCTGTTCCAGCTGCTCAACGAGATGGACGGCCTCACCCCCACCGACGACGTGTGCTTCGTGCTCACCACCAACCGGGTCGACATCCTGGAGCCGGCGCTGGTGGCCCGGCCGGGCCGGATCGACCAGGCGGTGGAGATCGGCCTGCCCGACGAGCCGGCCCGGGACCAGCTGTTGCGTCTGTATCTGAACCGGACGCCGCACTCGGTGACCGACCTCGCGCCGGTGGTGGAGCGGACGGCCGGTGTGACCGCCTCGTTCATGAAGGAGCTGGTCCGGCGGGCGGCGTTCGCCGCCATCGAGGAGGCCGACGATCGCTCCGCCAGCACCGTCGAGGCCCGTCACCTCGAAGCCGCCCTCGACGATCTGCTGGAGCGGGCAGTACCGATCATGCGCACGATGCTCGGCGGCGCGCCCGCCCCGGACCCCGACCCCGACGCCGATCCCACGTGAACCGTGTCGCGAACTGAGCGCTGACCGCTCGACTCGCGTACACGCTTCGAACCACGTCGCGATTGGAGCGGGCACGGGATGGTCGGGCGCGCAGCCAACCGTGCGGTTCGAGCTGCTAGAAAGGCCTCGACTGGGGCCGGATCGATCGAGGAGCACGACCTCCATGCCCCAGCGTCCTGCCGCCGCTCGACGACGGACCCGTCCGCTGCCAGCGGGCCTCCTCGCCATCGTGCTGGCCACGGCCGCGTCCGCCTGCGGGGGCGGCGACGCCAGCATCGACAGCGGACAGGTGACGGCCACCAGCCCGTCGAGCACCGCACCGGCGACCTCGGCGACCAGCGGAGCGGTGGCACCGCCCACCACCGCGGCCGGCGCGGGGGCGTCGCCGTCGACCTCGGTGGCACCCGCCACCACGGCCGCCCCAGCGCCGGCCCCGGTGCAGGGCGAGGGGGATCGCCCGAGCCAGTCGGCCGCCGACGCCGCCCGCGACGGCGTGGTGGCCGCCGTGGCCGAGCTGCCGCCGTCGTCCCGGATCGGCGTCGAGGCCGAGTTGCCGGCCGGCAACGGCGGCCGCTGGGTGCTGTCGCGGCTGCCCAGGGGCACGGTGGACCGCTTCGGCAGCACCAGTTCGGGTGGGCTGGGCGATCCCGCCGGCGGGCCGGCGGCGGCCGACTACGGCGAGGTGCTGCTGCTCGGAACCGACGGCGCCATCGTCAAGGCCTGGCCCATGCCGGGCGCACCGCCCAATTGGCTGGTGGTGGGTTCCGAACGGATCTATGCCGGCCACGACGGCGACGGCGGCCTGCCCGACTCGACGCTGGCTCGGTTCGACCCCGCCACCCTCCAGGCCACCGTGGTTCTGATCCCGGCCGAGGTCGACGGCACCGCCACCGGCTGGCCGGCGGGTTGGCACGTGGCCACCGGCGACGACGTCTACGACTACCGGGGCGTGATCGGCCATGGGTCGGGCGGCATGACCGGCGCCCGGGCCGCCTCGCCGCTGGGCGACGTGGTGGTGTCGCTCAGCTCGATCGACGGGCTCATCAACCGGGTCTCGGGCTCCGGCGGCTGAACCGATCGGCGACGGTCAGCTCCTGCCTTCGAGGGCGAGCAGGATCTTCCACTGCTTGGCCGACACCGGGAGCACCGACAGGCGGTTCCCCTTGCGGGTGAGGGCGAAATCGTCGCCCAGCTTGGCCTGCAGAGTACGTATCCGCTCCAGCGTGATCGGCTCGGCCAGGGTGCGGACGTAGCGCACGTCCACCAGCCACCACCGGGGGTCGTCGGGGTTGGACGTCTCGTCGTGGTACTTCGAGGCGGAATCGAACTGGGTGGGGTCGGGGTAGGGCTGGCCCGCCACCTCGGCCAGGCCGTACACCCCGGGCACCTTGCACGCCGAGTGGTAGAACAGCACGCCGTCCCCCTCGTGCATCGACAGCATGAAGTTGCGGGCCATGTAGTTGCGCACGCCGGTCCACGGCTCGCTGCCCACCCGCTCCAGGTCCTCGATCGAGAAGTCCCCCGGCTCCGACTTCATCAGCCAGTACTGCTGCTTGCGCTTCGGCATGAAGGAAGGTTAGAAGGCGTCGCCGGATATGAGCGGGGTGCCGTCCTGGCGTTGGCGGGGCTTGCGGCCCAGGGCCAGCTCGGGGGGCAGGGTGTCGGACGCCGCCAGCACCTGGTGAGGATCGCTGTAGTAGCCGAGGGCGTAGTTGCCCATCGTGTAGCCGAGCAGCTCCTGGAGGTCGGGCTCGAGGTCCCGGGCGATGTCGGGCGGGCACGAGAGGTACTGGTTCTCCTCGGTGCGCAGCCAACCGAGCGTGTAGGTGATGTTGAGGCCCCACCGGTCGCTGTCGGACCGGTTCTCGCCCCCGCCGTGGATCACGGACCCGGAGTACAGCAGCACCGACCCCGCCGGCATCACGGCCTGGGTCTTCTCCGGCAGGCTGGCCCGTCGATCCGCCGGCCAGCGCACCGAACCCGGGATCACCCGGGTGGCGCCGTTCTCCTCGGTGAAGTCGGTGAGGGCCCAGATCGTGTTGAACTGGGGCTCGATCTCGGCCGGGATGTAGCCGCCCCAGGCCAGCCGGTCGCGGTGGAGGGGCTGGGCCCCCTGCCCCGGCATGAGGCGGATCACCTGGGTCAGGTGCAGCTGGATCCGGTTGGTCCACGGCGACAGGAAGGTGTTGGCCGCCTCCAGGACCCGGGGGTGCATGACCACCTCCCGGCACAGGGGCGACCGGGCCACCAGGGCCCCGGTGCGGGAGGTCTTGAACCCCGTGAAGCCGTCACGCCCGCCGGGGCTGACGTCCACCCATGGTGTGAGCTCGTCCTTGAGGGCGGCGACCTGCCCGGCATCGAGCACGCCGGTCATGACGCAGGCGCCGTCGGATTTGACGCATGCCACCACCTCGTCCAAGTTGGCATCGGCGTCGAAGTACCGCAGGTCCCCCATGGGGACCATGGTAGAACAGGCCCCGTACCGGATCCCACCCCTCCCGGCGCCTCCCCGGTATCCGGGCCCGAGCCCCGAGAGAGACACCGGTGACGACCCGACCGATCCGCCTCCTGCACACCTCCGACGTCCACATCGGCGGCGGCTTCCGCACCCCCGACGACGGCGACCACCACGACCACTGCCTGTGCCCCCTCGTGGTGATCGAACAGCAGGTCAAGGCGCACGCCGTGGACCTCATGCTGGTGGTGGGCGACCTGTTCGACCATCAGCGGGTGAGCCGGGATCTGGTCGACGAGGTGCTGGGGCGCCTGGGTCGCCTCGGCGTGCCGTGCGTGGTGATCGCCGGCAACCACGACGTCCACGACGACCGTTCGATCTACGTGGAAGGGGTGGCCGAAGACGCCGGCGTCATCTTCATCGACGATCCCGAGGGCGACACGGTCAAGCTGTTCGACGGGGCCCTCCACCTCTGGGCCCGGTCGATGCCCATCCACGACCGGTCGTTCCGCCCCCTGCGGGGCCTGCCGCCCCGGCCCGACCCGGCGGCCTGGTGGGTGGTGCTGGGCCACGGCCACCTGGAGCACACCGAGGACGACGTGTACGGCCGTTCGTCGCCCGTCACCCCGGCCGACATCGAGGCCACAGGGGCCGACTACGTGGCCCTCGGCCACTGGCACGTCCGCACCGACGCCAGCACCGAGAACGTGACGGCCTGGTATTCCGGTGCCCCCTACGGCGTGGCCGCCTCCCACCAGATGAACCTGGTCGACCTCCACCCCGTCCACGGCGTGGTGGTGTCGTCCGTCCCGGTCGACCTCCCGACCGAAGGCTGCCTGCCCGCCTAGGGTCGACCGACGTGACCGACGAGCCGTTCCCCGAGCGCCTGACCCGCCAGATCGAATTCCTGGTCGAGATCGACAAGCTGAAGGGGATCCTCCGCCGGAGCTACGTGCTCGACGCCAGCCGCCTGGAGAACACGGCCGAGCACAGTTGGCACCTGACCATGATGGCCCTGGTGCTGTCCGAGCACGCCGACACCCCGGCCGACCTGACCACGGTGCTCAAGATGCTGGTGGTCCACGACCTGGTGGAGATCGACGCCGGCGACACCTTCGTCTACGACACGGCCGGTGCCGCCACCAAGGACGCCCGGGAGGCGGCCGCCGCCGACCGGATCTTCGCCCTCCTCCCGCCCGACCAGGGGGCCGAGCTGCGAAGGCTGTGGGAGGAGTTCGACACCGGCGACTCCGCCGAGGCCCGCTTCGCCCGGTCGCTCGACCGGCTGATGCCGCTCCTCCACAACGTGGCGGCCGAAGGGCGGAGCTGGCAGGAGCACGGCATCGAGCCCGACCAGGTCCGGGCCCGCAACGCCACCATCGCCGACGGGTCGGCCCAGCTGTGGGCCTACGCCCGGGCCCTCATCGACACCGCCGAACGCAACGGCTACTTCCCCTGAGCCCCGTCGATTCTCAGGAGCCGCAGCCGTACTGGGTGCGGCTGAGGCTCCTCAGAACGGTGCTGCGGCTGGCTAGCCGGCCAGGCCCATCAGGTCGTGGGCCACGGCGCCGTCCACCACGGTGGCCAGCACCGGCACCTGGCCGATGCCGTCACGGTCGATGGCCAGCAGGTCGTCGCCCAGCACCACCAGGTCGGCCAGCATGCCCGGGGCCAGGGTGCCCTTGCGGCCCTCCTCGTGGGCGGCGTAGGCCGACCCCGCGGTGTAGGCGGCCAGCGCCGCCTCGACGGAGATCGCCTCGGCCGGCACGAACGGCTCGCCCGAGGCGGTGCGCTGGTTGACCATGTCGTGCATGCCGAGCAGCGGCGCCCCGTTCACCACCGGGCGATCCGACGAGCCGGGCAGCGGGATGCCCCGCTCCAGGAAGCTGCGCTGGCGGTAGGCGTCGGGCGTGCGGTGGACGCCCAGTGCCTCCTTCATCCCGTCGCCGATCTCGGAGATGAACCGGCCCTGGGGCACCGGGATCACGCCCAGCGCCTTCACCTGGTCGAGCAGGCCCTCGGCGATCACCCCGCAGTGCTCGATGCGGTGGCGGGCATCGGGCCGGGGATGGACCCGCTGGCACTCGGCGTAGATGTCGAGCACGGTGGCCACCGCCCGGTCGCCGATGGCGTGGGTGCCCACCTGCCAGCCCGCTGCGGTGGGCGGCCATGATCCGCTGGCGCAGCAGCTCGGGCTCGGTCTGGAAGAAGCCGCAGTTGCAGCCCCCGCCCTCGAACGGGTCGAACATGGCGGCGGTGCGCCCGATCAGCGAGCCGTCGGAGAACACCTTGGTGCCCCCGATGCGCAGCCACTCGTCGCCGAACCCGCCGTAGCCGCCCACCAGGCCACCGTCGAGGCCGAAGCACTCGCCGTCGTCGGCGTGGTGGTCGAGGTGGTGGAGGGCCTCCACCGCCACCAGCAGGTTCACCCGCACTCCGAGGGCCCCCGAGGCCCGGGCCCGCTGCCAGGCCAGCAGCTCGATGGGCGACTGGGCCACCAGCCCCGCCCCCACCCCGGCCTCGGTGGCCGACGTGACCCCCTCGGCCAGGTACTGGCGACTGGCCCGCTCGATGGCGGCCGTCATCCGGGCCAGCGACGTGGGATAGGTGAGGTTGCGCACGAGGGCCTGGGCCTGCTCCTGGACGAGGCCGGTGGGGCGGCCGTCGTCGCCCGTCTCCACCACGCCCCCGTCGGGCACCGGCTGGCCGGCGATGTCGCCCAGCACGAGCGAGTTGACCGTGCACATGTGGCCCGACGTGTGCTTGAGCCACACCCGGTGGCGGGGGGCCACGGCGTCGAGCTCGGCCGCCGTGGGATGGCGCCGTTCGGCCAGCTTGTTCTGGTCGTAGCCGGCCCCGATCACCCACTCGCCATCGGGGGTGGCGGCGGCCCGCTCGCCGATGGCCCGGCACACGTCGGCCACCGTGGCCATGGGCGGCGAGGCCAGGTTCACGGCGTCCAGGTTGAGGCCGTGGAACAGCATGTGGTTGTGGGCGTCGTTGAAGCCGGGCACCACCCGGCGGCCCTGCAGGTCGTAGGTGGCCCGGGGCTGGAACTGGTCGGCCAGCGCGGCGTCGCCGGTGGCGATCACCCGCCCGGCCAGCACGGCCAGCACCTGAGCCGTGGGCCGGGCCGGGTCCTGGGTGTGGATGTCACCGTTGACGAAGAGGGCATCGATCCGCATGCCCGGCATTCTCGGTGCGAGTAAACAGCGCTGAGCGCTGTTTACTCGCACAATTTCGGCTGGCGGAGATCAGGTGTTGAGGTAGTTGAGCGGGAGGCCGGGGCAGTGCCACTCGTGGGCCTGCAGCGTGCCGAAGGCCGACGCCGTGATGAACGCCGTGCGCAGCTCGGGCCCGCCGAAGCACACGTTGGTCACCATCGGGTCGCCCGGCACCGGCACGATGGCCCGCAGCGCCCCGGTGGGCGAGAAGGCGGTCACGGCGCCGGTGCCCAGCGTGGCCACGCACACGTTGCCCTCCGAGTCCACCGCCAGCGAGTCGACCCGGCCGTCGCCCGGCACCTGGCCCAGCAGCACCGACGGCGCCCCGGCGGTGGACGCCAGCTGGTGGCCGGCCACCTTGATCACGCCGGGCGAGTCGAGCTCCCAGTACCGCACCTTCCCCGTCATCGTCTCGGCGTAGTACAGCCGGTCCTCGTCGGGCGACAGACCCACTCCGTTCGGGGTGATCAGGGGCCGGGTGACGCACACGATCGACGAGCCGTCGGCCTTGGCGTAGTAGATGGCGCCCCGGTCGAGCTCCTTCTCCCGCCCCTTGCCCAGGTCGGTGAAGTAGAAGCCGCCGTTGCGGTCGAACACGATGTCGTTGGGGCCCTTCAGGGCCCAGCCCTCGCACTCGGTGTAGAGGGTGGAGACGGCCCCGGTGGCCAGGTCGACCTTCTGGATCGACCCGCCGGTGTAGTTCTCGGCCTGCACGCCGGGCAGCAGCATGCCCTCCACGTGGCGCCAGCTGAACCCGCCGTTGTTGCACACGTACACGGCACCGTCGGGCCCGATGGCCGCCCCGTTGGGCCCACCCCCGCATTCCGCCGCCACCGTCACTGTGCCGTCGGGGGCCACCCGGCTGAGGGTGCCCCGCTCGATCTCCACCAGCAGCACGGAACCGTCGTCCATGGCGATGGGGCCTTCAGGGAACCGGAGTCCATCCGCAATCACTCGCATCGCAGAGTTCTACTACCCCTGAGCGCGGCGCGCAGCAAAGGCGACCCGGTGCACCGAAGGGCCGCCGGCGGTGGCATCCTCGTTCACCACCATCACCAGCGACAGCGACATCACCCGCGGAGCCATCGGAGCCCATCGGCCGTGCCCACCACGAACTACATCCTCACCCTCACCTGCCCCGACCAGCCGGGGATCGTGCACGCCGTGTCGGGCGCCCTGCTCGGCATCGAGGCCAACATCGTGGAGACGGAGCAGTTCAGCGATCCCGATTCGGGCCGGTTCTGCATGCGCACCGAGTTCCAGGCCGACCGTGACTCGATCAGTGAGGTGCGGGCCGCCGTGGGTCCCGCCCTCGACACCTTCGGCCCGTGGAACATCCGCTACGCCACCGTGCGGCCCCGGGTGCTGGTGCTGGTGTCGAAGTTCGACCACTGCCTGGCCGACCTGCTCTACCGGTGGCGCAGCGGCCAGCTCCCGATCGAGATCGCCGTCATCGCCTCCAACCATCTCGACTGCTCGGTGTGGGCCGCCCGCTACGACGTGCCCTACATCCACCTCCCGGTGACCGCCGAGACCCGTCCCCGCCAGGAGGCGGCCGTCCTCGACCTGGTCACCGAGCACAAGATCGACCTGGTGGTGCTGGCCCGCTACATGCAGATCCTCAGCGACGACCTGTGCCGGGAGCTGGCCGGCCGGGCCATCAACATCCACCACTCGTTCCTGCCCGGGTTCAAGGGGGCCAAGCCCTACCACCAGGCCCACGAGCGGGGGGTGAAGCTGATCGGTGCCACCGCCCATCTCGTGACGGCCGACCTCGACGAGGGCCCGATCATCGACCAGGACGTGGTGCGGGTGGACCACACCCACACCGCCGACCAGCTGGTGGCCATGGGCCAGGACGTGGAGCGGGTGGTGCTGGCCCGGGCGGTGCGCTACTGGGCCGAAGACCGCGTCTTCCAGGTCGGCTCCCGCACCGTCGTCTTCACCTGAACGAGCGAAATCAGGAGCCCGAGCCGTACTGATGAGTGCGGCTCAGACTCCTGAGAATCGACGAACTCAGTCGAGCTCGGCCACCGGCGTGGGGTCGGCGGCGACGTTGATCTGATCGGCGTCCGGGCCCCTGTGGCCGTTGCTGCTGCCGTTCCCGTTGCCGTTGAGGCCGAGCCCGCCGTTGCGGACGGCCTGGATCAGGCTGGCGGCCAGGCCGTCGAAGCTGCCGCCGCCCCCGGTGACGAGCACGTCGGGCATCACGTCGATGCGGCCCTCGGCGATGGCGTTGGCGATGGCCACCAGCGACGTCGCCATCTCGCCCAGGGCCCGCTTCTGGGCCTCGAAGCCCTCGGCCCGGGCCAGACCCAGGGCCTCGGTGGCCTTGGCCTCGGCCAGACCGATGGCCTCGGTCCGGGTGGCCTCGGCCGCACCAACGGCCTGGGTGCGGGACGCTTCGGCCGCACCCATGGCGGTGACACGGGAGGCGTCGGCCTTACCCATCACCTCCACCTTGGTGGCCTCGGCCTTGGCCGTGGTCTCCACGTAGGCCGCCTCGCCCCGGGCCGCTTCGGCCCGGGCGTTGGCCTGGTTGCGGTTGATCTCCACCGACACCTGGGCCGACGCCAGCTGGCCCTGCATCTCGGCCGTACCCCGGGCCTTCTCCATCTCGATACGGGCCGTCTGGGCCCGCTGCTGCTCCTCGAACGTGGCCTTCTCCTGCTTGGCCACCTCACGCTGGGTCAGCACCTGCACCAGCTCGGCCGGGAACTCCACGTCCTGGATGTAGACGCCCTTCGTCTCCACCTCGTAGGCGTCGAGGTAGCCGCTGATGGCGTCGTAGGCCGACTCCTGCACGGCGGTACGGGTCTCGATGAACTGCACCGCCTCCAGGGCCTGGAGGGTGTTGCGGAAGTGGTTGCCCACCGCCGACTGCAGCACCTCGTTCACCAGGTTGGCCATCGTGCCCACCATCGAGATCACCTTGGGCGCCCTCGTATCGGGCACGTGGATCTGGACCTGGAGGTCGATGCGGAAGATGAAGCCCTCCCGGCTCTTGCCCTCGATGGGCGACAGGTGGGCGTCGAGGTTGTGGGCCTGGCTCACGGCCGACGCCCAGTTGAGGGTGAGGATCGACGTGGGCACGATCTCGGCCGCGTAGCACCGGGGATTGATCGGGTACTTGCCGGTGCGCAGCGGCTCCTGCCAGATCCCGCGGTGCCCGGGGCGTACGATCGAGCCGAACTTGAACTCGGCCCCCGAGGTGTCGAGGGTGGGCAGGCCCACGAAGGCCTTCATCACCGCCACTTCACCCTGCTTGACCACCAGCATCGGCACCAGCTCCACCCGGACCAGGAACGGGTTCAGCAGGTAGGCGCCGTAGAGCAGGGGGTCGTGCTGGAGGCCTATGCGGCCGCCGCCCTCCACGAACTTCTGGAAGTCCTGGTAGTTGTTGTGCTGCTCGTTCTTGTTGCCCAGCAGCTCCTCGATGATCTCGGCGTCGGCGGCGTTCTCCGACTCCATGGCCACCACGTCGCGGAACCCGCCGAGACGGCTGGCGATGTCGCCCGAGTCGAGCGGCTCGCCCTCCAGGGCGGTGACGATGCCGATGACATCGGAGTTGCCCTGGGGGGCGATCACCACCACCCGCAGCTGCTCGGGGCTGAGGCCGAAGTGCTGGGGGCTGAGCCCTTCGCGCCCGGCGCTGGCCAGCTCGGAGCCGATCGGCACGCCGTACACGGCGTGGGCCGTGAGCACGAGGAAGGCCACCGGGTGGATGGGGGCCAGGGTGCCGGGGGTCAGCACCGGGCGCTGCACGCCCTTCTGGCCGCCGCCGCCGAGGAAGGCCTGCAGGTCGGTGAAGTTGCCGAACCCGGGCATGTAGATGGCGCTCTTGGCCCCGATGGGCAGAGGATGGCCGACCTGGGCGATGACCACGCCGATCTCACCGGCCGGAATCTGCACCCAGGGGTGCTTCTGCACGCTGAAGATGGGCCACAGCTTGAACCGCAGGCCCGGCATCAGCAGCTCGGCCTGGTAGCCGGCCTCGCCGTTGAAGGCGATGGGGTCGTCGTTGTCGAGCTTGCGCCGGGCCAGTCGTTTGTTGACCAGGCCCAGCTCGGCCGGGCCGATCGCATGCAATGACAACAACACCACCCCGAGAACGAACGCGACGACCACGAGGATCGGAATTGCTATCACCAACATGTTTCCCTCCGGGGCTCTCCTGCCCCCTGTCCGAACTGAGGCTTCGGACTACCGCCGACCAAACTTCCCGGCTCTCCTGTCAATCGGTGTACTCCTGCCCCCAGGGGTTGACAAGAGGATTCTGACAGACCGTTCGCCACCGGTGTCCGCGCCCCCTGAGGGATCGATCCCTCAGCTCCCTTTGCCCAGGCGGTGGGCGGCCCGGACCCGGGAGCCCGGGGCCAGGCCGAACGCTCCACCGTCGGCGCGATCTGCCGACGGGACGACGATGGCCCCATCCCCCGACGTGCTCGTGCCCGCCGCCGTCGCCGGCCGGGCCGGTGCCGGAGAGACCGCCACCAGGGCCACCACCAGCACCGTCCCGACCACCGCGGCCGCCCCGCCGACCGGCGGCGGCTGGGGGGCGCCACCCCGTGGCGACCAGTCGGCCGGCGCCGCCACCGGTGTGGCCCTGGTGGGGGCCGTCGTCACCACCGTGAACAACTTCGGGCTGCTGTTCCTGGTGGCCCACGCGGGGGCCGTGCTGGCCGGGCTGTTCTTCTCGGCCACCGCCCTGGTGATCGTGCTCGGCAACTCGGCCGGCCTCGGCACGATGACCGGCCTCGTGTACTTCATGCCCGTGGCCCGGGCCACCGAATCCGGCCCCAACCCCCGGGGCCTGGTGAAGGTGGCGCTGGGGCCGGTGGTGGTGGCCGGGCTCCTGGGCGGCGGGCTCCTGCTGGCGACGGCCCCGCTGGTGGGCCACGCCATCGCCGGCAGCCGGGGCCACGAGCTGGCCCAGATGCTGCGGGTCCTGTCGCCCGCCGTGCCGGCCTGGGCCCTCACGATGAGCGCCCTGGGGGCCACCCGGGGCCTGGGGTCGATGGTGCCCACGGTGGCGGTGCAGCAGGTGGGCCGGCCCATGGGCCAGCTCCTGGGGGTGGGCACCGTGCTGTTGACCACCGAGCACCCGCCGCCGTGGCTGGTGGCCGCCGGCTGGAGCGTGCCGGTGTTGGCCGGCGCCGTGGCCGCCGTCCTGATCCTGTGGCGGGAGGGGGGCCTGGTCGGATCCGGCCCGTCGACCGTGCCGGCCTCGGAGTTCTGGCGCTACACCCGGCCCCGCTCGATCGCCACGGCCCTCCAGATCGCCCTGGAACGCCTCGACGTGGTGCTGGTGTCGGCTCTGGCCGGCCCGGCGGTGGCCGGGATCTACTCCGCCCTGTCCCGCTTCATCACGGCCGGCAACTTCCTCGTGTTCTCCATCGGGCAGGCCTGCGCCCCCGGCCTGCGCCGAACCCTGGGCGGAGGTGACCCGACGGCCGGCCACCGGCTGCTCCAGCAGGCCACCGGGTGGATGGTGCTGATCGTGTGGCCCTACCTGCTGGCGGTGGCGACCAAGCCCGACACCTTTCTGGGCCTGGCCAACCCGGAGTTCGTCGGTCACGGTGGGGCGCTGACCGTACTGGCGCTGTTCATGCTCGTCTGCTCGGCCGCCGGCCCGGCCGACCTGGCCCTGCTGATGCTGGGCCGGAGCCGGGCCTCGCTGGCGACGGTGGCCCTGGCCCTGTCCGCCGACCTGGCACTGGCCTGGCTGCTCATCCCCCGCTTCGGCCTCATGGGTGCTGCGGTGGCCTGGGGCCTGGCCGTGATGGCCCAGGACCTGACGGCGGCCGCATTGGTGCGCCGCAGCAGCGGGGCGTTGTCGTTCGGCCGGCCGGCCCTGGTGGCGGCGGTGGGGGCTGTGGGGGCCGTCGTGCCCATCGGGCTGGCGACCCCCGACACGTTCACCGGGCTGGTGGTGGCGGCCGCCGTGGCCGGCCCCCTCTACCTGCTGTGGGCCACCCGCTGGCGTCGCCTGCTGGGCCTCGGCTGCATCGGGCGCCCCTGAGTCGAGGCCCCCTCGGCCCGATCACGGCGACGCCGACGACCACCCGCTCGTAGGATGGACCGGTTGATCGGTCGGCTTGCCGACCTGAGAGGAAGCCATGTCCACCACCCAGCTCAGCCACTTGTCGATGCTCGAGTCCGAAGCCATCCACATCATCCGGGAGGTGGCGGCCGAGTTCGAGCGGCCGGTGCTGCTGTTCTCCGGCGGCAAGGACTCGATCGTGATGCTCCACCTGGCGGTGAAGGCCTTCCATCCCGCCCCGGTGCCGTTCCCGGTCATGCACGTCGACACCGGTCACAACTTCGACGAGGTGATCGACTACCGGGACCGGCGGGTGGCCGAGGCCGGGGTCCGCCTGGTGGTGGCCTCGGTGCAGGCCTCGATCGACGCCGGCCGGGTGCAGGAGGAGACCGGGCCCCGGGCGTCCCGCAACCGCCTCCAGACCACCACCCTGCTCGACGCCATCGAAGAGCACCGGTTCGACGCCGTGTTCGGCGGCGCCCGGCGCGACGAGGAGAAGGCCCGGGCCAAGGAGCGGATCTTCAGCTTCCGCGACGAGTTCGGCCAGTGGGACCCCAAGGCCCAGCGGCCCGAGCTGTGGAACCTCTACAACGGCCGCCACCGCCAGGGCGAGCACATCCGGGTGTTCCCCATCTCCAACTGGACCGAGCTCGACGTCTGGCACTACATCAAGGCCGAGGACATCGAGCTGCCCTCGATCTACTACGCCCACCGCCGCCCGGTGTTCTCCCGCGACGGCATGTGGCTGGCCGTCACCCCCTACATCACGGTGATGGAGGGCGAGACGCCGGAGGAGCGGCTGGTGCGGTTCCGCACCGTGGGCGACGCCAGCTGCACCGGCGCCGTCGACTCCTCGGCCGCCGACATCGACGCCGTGATCGACGAGGTGGCCGCCACCCGCATCACCGAGCGGGGAGCCACCCGGGCCGACGACAGGACAACCGAAGCGGCCATGGAAGACCGCAAGAAGGAGGGGTACTTCTGATGGATCTGCTTCGCCTGGCCACCGCCGGCTCCGTCGACGACGGCAAGAGCACGCTGATCGGGCGCCTGCTGTACGACTCGAAGTCGATCTTCGAGGATCAGCTGGAGGCCATCGAGGCCACCAGCGCCAGCCGGGGCGACGAGCACACCAACCTCGCCCTGCTCACCGACGGCCTGCGGGCCGAGCGGGAACAGGGGATCACGATCGACGTGGCCCACCGCTACTTCGCCACCCCCAGTCGGAAGTTCATCATCGCCGACACCCCGGGGCACATCCAGTACACCCGCAACATGGTCACCGGGGCCTCCACGGCCGACCTGGCCATCATCCTGGTCGACGCCCGCAAAGGGATCCTGGAGCAGAGCCGGCGCCACTCCTACATCGCCAACCTGCTGCGCATCCCCCACGTGGTGGTGGCCGTCAACAAGATGGACCTGGTCGGGTGGGACCAGCAGGTGTTCATCGACATCAAGCGGGAGTACACCGAGCTGGCCACCCGCCTCGACTTCCGGGATCTCACGTTCATCCCGATGTCGGCCCTCCACGGCGACAACGTGGTCGACCGCTCGGCCAACATGGACTGGTACAAGGGCTCCACCCTGCTCCACCACCTGGAGGAGGTGTACATCGCGTCCGACCGCAACCTGGTGGACGTCCGCTTCCCGGTGCAGTACGTCATCCGACCCCAGAGCACCGAGCACCACGACTACCGGGGCTACGCCGGCACGGTGGCCGGGGGCATGCTGCGGGCCGGCGACGAGGTGATCGCCCTGCCGTCGGGGTTCGGCACCCGCATCACCCGGATCGACACCGCCGACGGCCCGGTCGACGCCGCCGTGGCCCCCATGGCGGTGACGGTGCTGCTGGAGGACGACCTCGACGTGAGCCGGGGCGACATGCTGTGCCGGCCCAACAACCGGCCCACCGTCACCCAGGATCTGGAGGCCATGGTGTGCTGGATGTCGGAGACGACACCCCTGCTGCCGGGGGCCAAGCTGGCCATCAAGCACACCACCCGGTGGGCCCGGGCCATGGTCAAGGACCTCCGCTACCGGCTCGACATCAACACCTCGCACCGCGACGAGTCGGCCACCAGCCTGGCCCTCAACGAGATCGGCCGGGTTCGGCTGCGCACCACCCAGCCCCTGATGGCCGACGACTACCAGCGCAACCGCACCACCGGCAGCTTCATCCTGGTCGACGAGGGCACCAACGTGACCGTGGCCGCCGGGATGATCGTCGGCACCGAGTGAGCGCCGAGCCCGTCTCCGAGAACACCGTGTGGCATCCGAGTGCCGTGGATCGGGCCAGCCGGGCCCGGGCCACCGGCGGTGCGGGGGCCACGGTGTGGCTCACGGGGCTGTCGGGGTCGGGCAAGTCGACGGTGGCGGTGGAGCTGGAGCGCCAGCTGGTGGCCGGCGGGCGAGCCGCCTACCTGCTCGACGGCGACAACCTCCGCCAGGGCCTCAACGGCGACCTCGGCTTCTCCGCCGCCGACCGCGACGAGAACGTGCGCCGGGTGGCCCACGTGGCCCGGCTCCTGGCCGACGCCGGGGTGGTGGCCATCGTGCCCCTGATCAGCCCGTACCGGGTGGCCCGGGATCTGGCCCGCCGGCTGCACCGCGCCGCCGACCTGCCGTTCGTCGAGGTCTTCGTCGACACCCCGCTGGCCGAATGCGAGCGGCGCGACCCCAAGGGCCTGTACGCCAAGGCCCGGGCCGGCGAGCTGCGGGGCATGACCGGGATCGACGACCCCTACGAGGCGCCGCTGGCCCCGGAGGTCGTGCTCACCCCGGCCGACGGCTCGCCCACCGCCATGGCCACCCGTCTGCTCGGCGTGCTCGCCGAGCTCTGACCCCACCCGCCTGGCGGTCACCCGACCGCCGAACTTTGGGAGGTTGTGCCGCCGGTGCCGGCATTTCTTCACAAGGTTCGGCGCCGTGTCGCGTTTTCCACCCCTGGGCGGCGGCGAGAGCCCACCGGCGTCAGGCGGCGGCGCAGGGGGTGCCGGCGGGGCCCGGGCCGGGCACGATGCCGACGATGTTCTCGTTCTCCGGCGTCGGTGGCGGCGTGGTGATGGCCGGGGCGGCCGTGGTGGTGGGCGAGGCCGGCGTGCCGGTGCCCAGCCCGTCGTAGTCGGGCCCCAGCACGAGCTGCACGTTCTTCAGCGTGTTGTCCTGCTCGTAGTGGGGCGGCACAGCCAGGCTGGTGCCCACCACCGAGGCCCCGGCGGCCAGGCGGCTCGGGTAGCGGACGGTGGTGAACGTCACCGGGGTCTCGGCGTTGTCGATCGCGCCGACCTCGAACCCGGCGGTCGTCAGCTCGGCGGCCGATGTGGTGGCCAGGCCGGCGATCCCGGCCCCGTTCTGCACGTCGAGGGCGAAGCTGTCTTTGGCCACCGTGTCGGTGGACGGCGGCTGGGTGGGATCGACCGGGGCCCGGCCCCGGAAGATGTCGAGCGTGGTCTGGGCCTCGGCGTCGTTCAGCCGCAGCACCTGAGCACCCCCGCCGGTGACGAAGTCGGTGACCGGCAGGGCGTGGCGGCGGATGCCCTCGCTGCCCACGCCGGAGAACGTGCGGGCCAGGTTGTACAGCTCCTTGGCCGAGGCGCCGTCGTCGATCACCAGGTTGCGGCCGCCGATGGTGAGGATGTCGTTGATCGTGCCCAGGCTGGTGAGGTCGAGCGACTGCTTCGACAGGTCGGCGATGCGGGTGATCAGGTACTGCTGGCGGGCCGAGCGGCCGAGATCGCCCGTGGTGTCGTTCTTCCACTTGCCGTTCTGTTGGTACTCCAGATACCGGCTGCGGGCGAAGGCCAACGATTGGGAGCCGTCGAGCGTATGACAGCCGGCGGCCTTGATGTCGAGCCCGGAATGGGTGTCCCGCACCGGGGTGGAGAAGTAGATCGGCACCCCGCCCAGGCTGTCGATGATCTGCTGGAAGCCGACGAAGTTGACCTCGGCGTAGTTGTTGACCTGCACACCCAGCACGTCTTCCACGGTGGAGACGAGCCGCTCCTCGCCTCCGCCGGTCTCACCGTTGAAGGCGGAGTTGATGCGGTTGGTGTTGCCGGTGCCGGCGATCGGCACCCACAGATCGCGCGGGATCGACAGCAGGTCGACCATGTGGTTGGCCGGGTCGATACGGGCCAGCATGATCGTGTCGGTCCGCTTGCCGTTGACCTTCTCGCCCAGGAAGGCGCCGGAATTGGGGTCGTTGGGGTCGATCCCCTCCCGCGAGTCCGACCCGACGAGGAGCCAGTTGACCGGCTCGCCGGGGGGTGCCGATTCAACCGTGGGCACCTCGAGGAACGTGATGCTGCGGTAGCGGTTGAGCGTGTAGGTGAGGCCGAGGGCGGCCACCACCAGCGACAGGGAGGCGGTGAAACCGAAACCGATCAGGAACCGCTGGCCCCACGTACGACGGGGCTTGGTGCGAGTCGCTATTGGGGGCCTCTGCACGCCCGACTCGAACCGTGTTGACAAGGCGGCAACTCCCGACCCGACGCTCGTGTGGAATGATCCAACCTACCAGCCGACCACCCGAAGCTGGCGGCAGGCTTGACTGGCCCCGGCGTGCCGCGGTAGCAGGTCCCGGCTTCCCCCTGCCGGCCGGTTTGAAACGGCGAGGGGCGAGACTGCCCCCATGAGTGACTTGACCCTGGGCCTCGCCGAGGCCAAACCGGGCCCCGCCGACTTCATCGGGCCCGACCCTCTGGCCGACGCCAACGCCCGGTGCCGCTGGGGGGCCAGCACCCTCGACTACGCCGTCTACCACGACACCGAATGGGGCCGGCCCACGGCCGACGACCGCACACTGCTGGAACGGCTCTGCCTGGAGGGGTTCCAATCGGGGCTCTCCTGGCTCACCATCCTGCGCAAACGGGAGGGGTTCCGGGCTGCGTTCGCCGGGTTCGAGGCGGCCGAGATGGCCCGGTTCGGCCCCGACGACGTGGCCCGGCTGCTGGGCGATGCCGGGATCGTCCGCCACCGGGGCAAGATCGAGGCGGCCGTGAACAACGCCCGGGCCCTGGTGGACATGTGGGAACGGGGCGAATCGCTGGCGGAGCTGGTCTGGGCCCACGAGCCGGAGCGGCGGGCGGCGCTGAGCTATGCCGACGTGCCAGCCCAGACCCCGGCCTCGTTGGCGTTGTCGAAGGCGTTGAAGCGCCGGGGCTTCCGTTTCGTCGGCCCCACCACGGCCTATGCCGCCATGCAGGCCATGGGTGTGGTGAACGACCACCTGTCGGGCTGCTGGGTCCATGACGCCTGCGAGGAGGAGCGCCAACAGCTCGCGCTACCCCTGGCCCCGCCCGCTGAATAACCTGGAGCGACCTCCGTGCCGCCGTAACCGCATTGAGCGACGATTAGGATCGTGGTTTGCCTTCTTTTCGATTTACCCACCCCAGATCAAGGGCGACATCGAACGAGAACCCAGGCGCTGATTCGGCCGACGGGCCGGCCGGTGATCCGGCCACCCCGTCGAGCGGAGATGGGGGCGGTGACGGGGGAGCCCCCGGGGAGGCGAACGGCGGAACAGCGGATGCCACCCCAGCCGTCCCCGGCAACGGGACCTGGGCCGGGCCCGACGGTGGGGCCGCTGCGGCTCGCATCGACCTGGTTCGGGGAGTCGACGGGCTGACGCCGCCCGATCCCGGCGGCCTGCTGCGGCCCATCTCGCCGGCCCGCCCGCCGGGCTCCCGCCGGCAGCGGCACGAAGAGGCGAGGGCGGCCCGGGCCGCCGAGCCGGCAGCCAACGGCACGGTGCTGGTATCGGCCGTCGACGGGTCGGCTCATGCCGATGGCGCCGCTCATGCCGATGGCGCCGCTCACGGCAGTGGCGCGGCCAACGGCGTCCACCCTGCCACCGGCGACGATGGGCCGGATCCGCTCGACTGGGCCGAGCTGAAGCTGCCCCCGGTGCAGGGCGACGACGACGATCCCTCTCCCTACGAGGGGCTAGCGGACGAGCCGATCGCGTACCACGATGACGCGGAGGCCAGCGACGACGGCGAGGCGGCCGACCCCGGGGCCGAGGTCGCCGGGGAGGACGACGGGCTGCTGCCCCCTCACATCCCCGTGGTGCTGGAGGAGGAGCCGGAGCCCGACGGCGCCGCCACCGACGAGCGGGAGGCAGACGCCTCGGCCCCCACCCCTCCGGAGCCGGCGCCGGAGCTACCACCCGACCACGCCGCCGCTCCCGATGGCCTCGATCCGGGTCCGGCCCCGACGGTGGAGTGGACCGGCGATGGGCTGGTGCCGGTGGCTGATGCGTCGCCGGCCGAGGTGACGGTCGAGGCCGCTGCCATCTCCCCGGCGCCCCCCGACCCGTCGCCGTTCGGCCCGAAGCCGATCGCCACGCCGGCCGCCGACGTCGACCGCACGGTCACCAGCGCGCCGCCTCAGCCCCCAGCCGCCTTCGCCCTGGGGGCCTCGTCCGCCCCGGCAGCGGCCCCCGCGCTCCAGGACGAGATCACCCCCGAGCCGGCACCGACTCTGCCCGCCGCCAGCCTGGCGGCTGCCCCCATCGACGCCCCTCCCCCACCGGCGGCCCCCCCAGACGCTCCGCCCCCGACGGCCGTCGTGCAACCCGCTCCGACCCAACCGCCGATCGCACCCCCCTCGGCCATCCCCCCGGCCGCCAGCCCCCCGGTCCCCCCGCCAGCCTTCGCTCAAACCCCGACCGAGGCCCCACCACCCCCGGCCGCGTTTGTCCCACCCGCCGAGGTCGCAGCACCCACACCGCCGCCACCCCCGACCGCATTCGCCCCCCCGACCGCATTCGCCCCGCCGCCGCCGGCCTACGACGCGCCGATCGCGCCGCCACCGGCCTACGAACCGGCGGCGTTCGACCCGAGCCCCCTACCACCGCCACCCCCGGGGTACGACCCGTCGCCGCCGCTGGCGTCGATCGCCGAGCCCGATCTCTACGGCGACGACGAGCTCGATGCCGATCACGGAGACGACCCCCAACGGCTCGGCCATGAGGCCTACGACGACCTGGCCCTCGACCTCGACCAGGACGTGGCCGGCTACGACGACGAAACCGACCTCGACCCGGCCGATTACGGCGACGAAGCCGAAGCCGACGAACACCTCAGCGGGTGGGACGACGAAGCCGACGACGAGTTCGCCCCCACGGCAGCCACCATGGAGCTGCGTCAGATCGCCGGGCTCACCGCCGGCATCGACCTCGAGCTCGACCGGGCCGGCCACGAGTTCGCCGAAGGTGACCAGTCGGTGGCCTTCACCATCACCGTGGACGACAAGGACCGGGCCGTCCTCGTGCCCGGCACGATGGCGGTGAAGCTCGACACCCAGCCGGTCACCCAACCCACCCTCATCGGCTGGGGCGCCCTCGACGTGGGCAGCGCCCGCTTCATCGTCCGCCCTCGGCGTTCCTTCCCCCACGCCGACGAGTGGCTGGCCCAACGGGACGCCTTCGACCGGCCCGAGCTGGAGATCGAGGTCCCGCTTACCCTCGGCGTCCAGGTGGCGCTCCCGGCCGAGCAGGACCCGCGCCGGCGCCGCTTCGGCCGCCGTCGGGCCGGCGAGGCCGATCCTCCGGCGGAGACGCTCAACGCCGAATCGTGGGAGTTCATCGACCGGATCCGGGCCGCCCGGGCCGATCTGGCCGACCGGGAGCGCTACCTCCATCCCGACCCGGCCGAGCTGGTCGTCCGCACCCGGTCCCGGGCCCCGATCCTCGGGATCCGGCCCCCCGGCCACCCGCTGTTCGCCAAGGTCGGGGTGATCGTGGCCGACATGCCGTGGATGCCGAACTTCGACGACATCCGGGCCATCCCCGACACCCTCGGCCCCTACCTCCAGCCCCTGATGTCGCTCCCGTCGATCCCGATCGCGGCCGACCTCCTGGTCGGCCCGCTGGGCATCGTGGGCTCACGGGCGGCCGCCGCCGCCTGCGCCCGCCACATCATCCTGTCGCTGCACGCCCTCTCCACGCCCGACCTGCGGGTCCACATCGCCGCCAGCCCCGAGCGGGCCCCGGTATGGGACTGGGCCTACGACCTGGCCGTCCACGACGAGCTCGACCTCGAGCACGGCTTCCCCGTGGTGGTCGTGGACGGCACCGAGAACTTCGGCCGCTACGGCCTCACCCACGCCGACGCCGTCGATCACCGGGTGGGCGTGGTGATCCTCACCGACTCGATCGACGAGCTGCCGAACTACTGCGGCTCGGTGCTCCAGGTCGACCGATCGGGCAGCGCCCTGCTCACGAACCACCTGGGCCACGTGATCGCCGGCACCCCGGTGGGCGTGGCCAACGACTTCGCCCGCCACCTGGCCGACGATCTCAACACGCTGTACCGCCAGCGCCGCTGACGCTGCGCCGGTCGGCTACTTCTTCTTCTCCGGCAGGCCGACGGCGGCCTCGGGGCTGGCGAACCCCGGCCACCGCTCCCGGCTCTTGGCCGCCAGCTTGTTCATGAGGGCGATGGCGCCCGGATCGTCGTCGCCGGGGCGGGTCTCGATCACGCCGTCTTTGATCATGGCGTCGATGATGGCCCGGCCCAGGTCGGTGCGGACGATCGTGAGGGTCCAGTCGGTCTTGTCGCCGATGCCGCCGGTGGAGATGTCGGCGTGCTCGGCGGCGAAGTCGGGGCAGTGGTTGCAGCCCTCACGGGTCCAGGCGTGGCACTCCTTGAGGTTGATCTCGTGGTAGTCGCCGTTGCGCATCCACACCTGGAAGACGCCCTTGATGTTCATCTTGACGATGTCTTCCTTGGCCAACCCGTACTTCAGCCAGAACAGCTCGTCGAACAGTGAGTCGTCGAAGCTCTTCGAGCACAGCAGGCCGATGTTGAGCTTGATGGGCTTCGACACCTTGCCCACCTTGCGGTGCCACATCACCGGGGCGATCGACGTCTGGCAGCTCATCCCCACCAGGGCCAGGTTCTCCAGCCCCTTCTCCATGGCCTCGTCGTAGGCGATGGTGTTGGCCGAATAGGTGTAGCGGCTACCGGCGCCGGCCAGGACCTCGGTGGCGTTGGTGGCCACGCCGGGCATGGCCTTCCAGCCGGACGCCCCGCCTTCCAGCATCGACACCAGGGCCCCGTCGATGATCTTGTTCTCCAGGCACCAGATGAGGATGGCCGACACCAGGCCACCGTCCTGGCCCTTGTCGTACACCGTGTCGTCGGCCGCCCGGACCAGCAGGATGTCCTTGAAGATGCCGGCCATCTCGTTCGGCTCCCGGGTGCGGCCGAACAGGTGCTCGTCGGCCTCGGGCTCCCAGGCCCGGAACCGGGGGCAGGCCCGGGTGCACGAGGTGCAGCCCTTCTCCCCGTGCACGCAGTTGCCCAGGCCCAGCTCCTCCTCGAGGTGGAACGGCTTGTAGGCACCGGGCTGGTGCTTGTAGCCGATCACGTCGTGGGGGCAGGCGATGACACAGCCGGCGCACCCGGTGCACAGGCCCGACGTGATCACCTCGTCGTACAGCTCTTTCCACTGGAACGTCCAACGAGGGGGGGCGGCCTTGGCGGTGGACGGTGGAGCAGCCGTGTCGGTCATGCAACGAATCTAGCGGCCCCGTCCAGCCCCGGGCCAAGGGGTGCGCTCGCCGGGGGCGCAGCCCCGTCCAGGGGTTGGGGCCCCTGGACCGATGGGGGAGGCCGAAGGCCGCCGGGGGCGCAGCCCCGTCCAGGGGTTGGGGCCCCTGGACCGATGGGGGAGGCCGAAGGCCGCCGGGGGCGCAGCCCCCGAACAACACAGCTACAACCCGGCCAGCTCCTTGGCCCGGGTGAACACGGCGTCGAGCATGGGCTCGGTGAGCTTCCCGGTGAAGGTGTTCTGCTGCGACACGTGGTAGCTGCACACCACCACCTCGCCCCCGGGGGCCGGCGCCTCCACCCCGTGACCGAACTTGGGCCGGGGCCGGATCCCGAGATGGCGGCACAGCACCTCGTAGGCGAACCCGCCGAGCACCACGAACACCGACGGCCGGATCAGCGCCAGTTCGCGGTGGAGGAAGGCCGAGCAGCGGTCGCGCTCGTCGATCGTGGGCTTGTTGTCGGGTGGGGCGCAGCGCACCGGAGCGGTGATGAACACCCCGGTCAGCTCCTGGCCATCGCCGATGTGGGTGCTGGTGGGCAGGCGGGCCAGCCCGGCCCGGTGCAGGGCGCCGTAGAGCCAGTCGCCCGAGCGGTCACCGGTGAACATGCGCCCGGTGCGGTTGGCCCCGTGGGCCGCCGGGGCCAGGCCGATCACGGCGATGCGGGCCTCGGGATCGCCGAAGGCCGGCACCCCCCGGCCCCAGTAGTCCCACTCCAGGTAGGCGGCCCGCTTCTCCGTCGCCACCTGCTCCCGCCACGCCACCAAGCGGGGGCAGGCCCGGCAGGCCGCCACCTCGTCGCCGATGACGGCCAGGGCCGCCGCCTTGTCGGCCTTGGCCCTGTCGGCCCTCGCCCCTGCCTCCATGGACACGGCAAACACCATAAACGGCCGCTCAATCCGCGGCACGGTTCGAGGCGACGTCGCGGTTGTTGCGCCCACCGCACAGTTCGCGGCACGGCACGATCCGGGTCGCGCACTGACCGGCCGGGCGAGGCCGGAAACGGCCGCTTGTCCTGGTGGGGCCGGTGGTTGGATACCGTGGACACCGATGGCTCGCCCCAAGGCACCGAAACCGACGCTGGTCCTGTTGGTCCGCCACGGTCGGACCCCCACCACCGGGCAGGTGCTGCCCGGACGGGCCAAGGGCCTGCACCTGGCCGAGGAAGGCCAGGCCCAGGCCCAGCGGGCGGCCGAGCGCATCGCCATCCTGGGGGCCAAGCGGGTCAAGGCCGTGTACGCCTCCCCCATGGAGCGCACCAAGGAGACGGCGGCCCCCATCGCCAAAGCCCTGGGCCTGCGGGTCCAGGTGTTGCGCAACCTGATCGAGGCCGACTTCGGCAACTGGACGGGCCGCAACCTGGGCGAGCTGGCCAAGCTGCCGGAATGGCAGCAGGTGCAGCGCTACCCCAGCGGGTTCCGCTTCCCCGAGGGCGAGTCGTTCGCCCAGATGCAGGAGCGGGCCTGCGACGCCATACACACCCTGGTGGGGCGCCATCCGGGCGAGGCGGTGGTGGCCGTGTCCCACGCCGATCCGATCAAGGCCATCGTGGCCGATGCCATGGGCACCCACCTCGACCTGTTCCAGCGGATCGTGGTGGGCCCGTGCTCGATCTCGGCCATCCTCTACACCTCGTCCGGCCCGGTCGTGCTGGCCGTGAACTCGATGGGCGACGACCTGCGCCAACTGGTGCCGAGCTGAACCATGGGCGAGTCGTACGAGTTCCGCGAGGTCACCCATTTCACCGCCGGCACCGAAGGGGCGCCGGGCCAGCGCACGTTCTTCCTCCAGGTGGGCGACGCGACCGGCCACGTGTCGGTGAAGCTGGAGAAAGACCAGGTGGCGGCCCTGGCCCAGTTCCTCCGCTCGGTGCTCGAGGATCTGCCGGTGACGGTCCCCCTGGAAGACACCCAGCCCGTTCCCCTGCGCGAGCCCAACGTGGCCGAATGGGTGGTGGGCCAGATCGCGGTCGGTGTGGCCGAAGCCGAGGCCGAGGTGGTCGTGGTGGTCGACGAGCTGGTGCTCGACGATGACGAGGACGAGGACGACATGGACCTCGAAGACCTCGAGGACCTGCTCGACGACGACGACGACGATGATGACGACGACGAGATGGACTCGTTCTTCGCCCCCACCGACCGGGCCCGCATCCGGGCCCACATCAACGCCGCCCAGGCCGCCCAGTTCATCGTCACATCCGAGGCTCTGATGTCGGCCGGGCGCCCGCCCTGCCGGCTGTGCGGCCAGCCTCTGGATCCCCGGGGCCACGCCTGCCCCCGCCTCAACTGAGGAAGCGGCAATGGCCGGCGGCGACGATGGGACGAAGGGCGGGGCGTCCGGGAACGGAGCGTTCGACCTGGGCATCCCGGAGCTGCTCGAGCTGTTCGTCGATGGTGAGATGGAGATCGAGGGCCGCATGCCCTACAGCTCCAACGCCACCTACCTGGTCACGATGACCCAGGAGCTCGACTCGGGGAAGACCCGACGCCACCGGGCCATCTACAAGCCGGGCCGGGGCGAGCGCCCCCTGTGGGACTTTCCGCCCGACCTGTACAAGCGGGAGGTGGCCACCTACCGGCTGGCCGACGCCCTGGGCCTCGACGTGATCCCTCCCACCACGATCGGCTCCGGCCCCATGGGCGAGGGGTCGATCCAGGCCTTCGTCGACGCCAATTTCTCCGAGCACTACTTCACCCTGCAGGAGGCCGGCCTGGGGCTCGACGACCTGCGCCGGCTGTGCGCGCTCGACCTGGTGGCCAACAACACCGACCGCAAGTCGGGCCACTGCCTTTTGGCCCGCAACGGCCGGGTGTACGGGATCGACCACGGCCTGTCGTTCCACGCCCAGTGGAAGCTGCGCACCGTGATGTGGGACTTCGTGGGCGAGCCCCTGCCCGACGACGTGGCCGAGGGCCTGGAGCGCTTCCTGGCCCAGGATCCCCCGGTGGAGCTCACCTGCCTGCTCGACAGGTTCGAGAACGACGCCCTGCTCACCCGGGCCCGCAACTTGCTGGCGGCCGGCGAGTACCCCGACGATGACACCGGCGGCCACCGGTACCCGTGGCCGCTCGTCTGAGTGTCCCTTCGGGACCTGGAGTTTCGCCTGCGGCGAAACATCCCAGCCTTACCACGAAAGGAGCGCCCCGGTGGCGACCGAGACACCCCAGCAGGTCGAAGACCTGACCAACGCCTTCGTCGACGAGCAGTGGGACCCCACCATCACGGTGCGCGACTGGTGGGCCCGGCTGGCCGACGCCCGCCTGTCGCACCCGAGCCTCCCCGAAGGCGCCGGGGGCCGGGGCTGGTCGGCGGCGCAGGCCCGGGTGGCGGGCCAGGTGCTGGCCAAACGGCGGGTGGTGGGCCCCCCCGGGGGTCTGGGGATGCTGCTGGCCGCCCCCACCATCGCCGACCACGGCTCGCCCGAGCAGATCGCCCGCTGGCTGCCCCCGATCCTCGACGGCACCGAAGCCTGGTGCCAGCTGTTCTCCGAGCCCGGGGCGGGGTCCGACCTGGCCGGGCTGCAGTGCCGGGCCGAGCGCGACGGCGACGAATGGGTGATCACCGGCCAGAAGGTGTGGACGTCGAACGGCCATGAGGCCGACTGGGGCATGCTGATCGCCCGCACCGACCCCGATCTGCCCAAGCACCAGGGCATCACCTACTTCGGCTTCCCCATGCGCCAGCCCGGCGTGGAGATCCGACCCCTCACCGAGATGACGGGTCGGGCCCTGTTCAACGAGGTGTTCATCGACGGGGCCCGGGTCAGCGACGCCTACATCATCGGCGGCCGGGGCAACGGCTGGAAGGTGGCCAACACCACGCTCAACCACGAGCGGGCCGGCATCGGGGGCGGTCACGGAGGCGGCTTCGGCACCGCGTCGCCGGGCGAGATCATGGGCGAGCTCGACCGGCCGGTGGGCGACTTCCTGGGCCGCCGGCCGCCCATCTCGGCCGGTGGCGTGGGGCGACGGGTGCTGAGCGTGCTGAGCGAGGAGGCCCACAGCCGGGGGCGCATGACCGATCCCGTGGTGCGCGACGCCCTGGCCCAGCTCCACGTCCTCTACCGCCTGGCCGAGCTGACCCTGCAACGCCAGGCGGCCGAGCGCCGCAGCGGTCGTCCCCGCTCCGGACTGGGCGGGGGGGTGGAGGGCAACCTGGCCAAGATCGGGAACACCCGCCTGCTCCACCAGGCCCGCCACGTGGCCGGCCTGATCCTCGGCCCCGACGCCACCCTGGTGGGCGAGGAGGCGGCCACCGGGGGCATGCTGCAGGAACTCACCCTGTTCTCCCCCGCCCCCTCGATCTACGGCGGCACCGACGAGATTCAGCGGAATGTGATCGGTGAGCGGGGCCTCGGGCTGCCCAAGGAGCCGAGCCCGGATAAGGCCTGACCAGGGTTTTCGCGCCCGTCGGGAACAGCCGGTTCCTTTTGTTGGTCCGGGTCCTGGGAAACAAGGGTACTTGAGCGCTATCATGACCCCATGGCTGAGGTCGATGATGGCTACGATGCTGTTCGCGCCGCGTACCCCCCGATCCTGAATACGGCGCAGGTTGCCGAACTGCTGGATCTCAACAGCCGAACGGTGCTGAACATGGCAGGCGACGGTCGTCTGCCGGCCAGCCGCCTGCCCGGTTCGCGGAAGTTCCACTTCGTTCTCGACGACATCATCGAGACCCTGAAGGCCAACCGGGTGGCAGCGAAACAAGGCTGACCCTCGGCCTCCGCCACGTTTCGCGGTAGCTTGTCTCTTTGAGCGCGTGGCGGCGCGCTTGCAGGCTGACACCGCCGCGGATGGAGGGTCCATGAGCGACGTCGAAGAGCTCCCCAGTTGGGCGCACCGGACCGTCGAGGCGGGCACGGTGGCCACCAGCAACGTGGCTCAGCCCATGCGGGCGCCGGAGCCGGACCGGCCGCGGGGCCGAGGGCTGCTGTTCGCCCTGCTCGGGCTGCTCCTCGTGGGCGCCGGCGCCTTCGCCGGCTACTGGTTCGTTGTGCGCGACGACAACTCGGCCGTCACCACCGCCGACCCCGGCACCACCACCACGGCCCAGGCCACCGAGGCCTCAACCGGGGGCGACCAGGTGGCGGCCGGCGCCTCCACCAGCACCGCCACCAGCGCGCCCTCCGCCGAACCGGCCGGACCGGGCACCAGCGCCGCCGATGCGTCGCCGTCCACCACCGCCGCCCCGCTCCAGGCCGACACCGACACCTCCATGATCACCGCCGACAACCCGGCCGGCGCCGTCCGCTACGCCGTGTTCACGGGCGGCCAGCTCTACCTCCGGGGCAAGGTGCCGGCCGAGGCCGTGGCCACCGAGATCGTCACCAAGGCCGGCATGGTGGTGGGCCCGGCCAACGTCCACAACGAGTACCAGATCGACCCGACGGTGCCGATCGACGTGGCCGCCCCGATCTACGTGGAAGACGTGGTGCTGTTCGGGTTCAACAGCGTGAAGGTGGAGGAGCCCTTCCTCCCCATCCTCGACCTGGGCACGTTGCTGCTCAGCCAGAACCCGAACGTGCGGATCACGATCGTCACCCGCACCGACGCCGTCGGCAGCGACGCCACCAACCTCGAGGTCTCCCAGCAGCGGGGCCAGGCGGTGGCCAACTATTGGATCAAGAAGGGGATCGACCCGTCCCGCATCACCATCGACGCCCGGGGCGAGGCCGACGCCAAGGACAGCGACGACGTGAAGGCGGCCGCCCTCAACCGGCGGGCCGAGTTCATCATCACCGGCCTCCTGGGCTAAGCGTGCCCTTCGGGCACATGGGGTTCGCCTACGGCGAACACCCCGCCTACCCCAGCACGTCGGCGAGGGCGGTGAGGAGCCGCTCGATGTCGGCGGTCGAGGTGTAGTGCACCCACGACAGCCGCACGACGCCGTTCTCCGGGTCCACGTCGAGCCCCTGCAACACCCGGTAGGCGTAGAAGTGGCCGGCCGAGCACCACACGCCCCGGGCCACCAACTCGGCCGCCACCTCGGCCGGCTCCCGGTCCCGGGGCACGAAGGCCACGGTGGGGCACCGGTGCAGCGGGCCGGCCTCAGCCGCCGATCCGGGCCCCAGCAGTCGCACCGACGGGCAGCTCACCAACCACGCCAGCACCGGCGCCACCAGGGCCGTCTCGTGGGCCTGCCACAGGTCCGATACGGCGGCCGACGCCGCTCGCAGCCCGTCGTCGGCCGTTCCTCCGTGGTGGCGGTGGAGCAGCTCGACGTAGTCGAGTACGGCCCCCGCCGCCGCCTCCTGGGCGTGGTCGGGCCCGGCCGGGGTGAGGCGCTTCGACGGCAGGGCGGCGTTGAACCCGTGGCCCTGGTTCGGTAGCTCGTCGAGGATGCCGTTGCGGGTGACCATCAGGCCCTGGTGCACCGAGTACGTCTTGTACAGGCTGAACAGGTAGACGTCGGCGTCGAGGGCGGCCACGTCGGGGAAGCCGTGGGGGGCGAACGACACCCCGTCGGCCACCAGCCGGGCCCCCACGCCGTGGGCCAGGGCGGCGGCCGCCGCCACGTCGTTCTCCTGGCCCACGATGTTGGAGGCGTGGGGCATGGTGACCAGCCGGGTGCGGGGGCCCACGAGATCGGCCAGCCCGTCGAGCGACAGCAGGCCGGTGGCGGGGTCGGTCCGCCACTCCCGCAGCGTGGCCCCGGCCCGTTCGGCCGCCCGGCGTATCGCCCCGGTGTTGGCCTCGTGGTCCTGGTTCGTCACCACCACCTCGTCGCCCGGGCCGAGCACGGCGGCGAACGCCTGGGCCAGCACGTAGGTGTTCATCGAGGTCGACGGCCCGAACTGCACCTCGTCGGGGGTGACACCCAGCGCCTCGGCCCAGCGCCGGCGGGAGGCGTCCATGGCCTCCCCGGCCAGGGCCGAGGGGCCGTAGCCGGCGTAGGGCTGCACCTTGGTCTCCAGGTAGTACCGGTGGAGGGCGTCGATGGTCTGGGTGCAGGCCAGCGAGCCGCCGGCGTTCTCGAAGAACGAGCCCCGCTCGTAGGCGGGCAGGGCCAGGGCCGGAAACTGGGAACGGGCGAAGCTGACGTCGAGCACGCCCCATTGTC
>CAVTAP010000020.1:0-42543 GCA_963732695.1 uncultured Actinomycetota bacterium
TCGGCGATGCACTCGTCGTCGCCCTTGGCCACCGACGAGCTGAGCGCCACCGTGGTCTCCCCGTAGAGCGAGCCCAGCAGGCCCCTCACCATGCCCCGGTCCACGGCGCAGATCACGGGGTGCTCGATGGCCACGTCGCCGAACGGGCAGTGGCTCGACACGATGCGAAGCTCCTCCCCGTGGCGCTCGGCGTGGGCGGCGAAGCCGTGGGCCGACAGGGCGTCGGCCACCACGTGGAGGGCGGAGCGGAACGACCGCTGCCCCTCGGTGGAGGTGCCCATCGAGGCCGCCATCTGCTTGCCGAACTCGAGGCCCACCTCCTCGGCCAGGGCCGCCGCCTCGGACTCGCCCAGGCGGGACAGGGCCTTGCCCAGCAGGGTGACCAGGATGTCGTCGTGGCGGACGTCGAACTCGAGGGCCAGGCCGGGCTCGGCCGCCCGGTAGACCTTGGCCGGCCGGCCGGCGCCCGACGACTGGCGCTGGCTCACCTCCACGTAGCTGCCGCCCACCAGCTTGTCGAGGTGGTGGCGGGCCACGTTGGCGTGCAGGCCGGTGGCCTCGGCCACCTCGCTGGCCGTCAGCCCGTCGGGGTGCTCGTGGATCAGCAGGTAGATGTCGCGCCGGGTCGGGTCGCCGAAGGCCGAGGTGATGGCGTTCACCAGGTTCGCGAATTCCGTCGGGTTGAGGGCTCGCTGGGCCACATGGATAGCCTAGCTGACAGATTCTTCCTACGCCCGTAGGAGAAATTCGGGCGATAGTCGAACCCCCTCCAGGAGCAGCTCGTGGCCCTCACCGAATCCGCTGTCATCGAGGCCCTCCGCCCCGTGAACGACCCCGAGCTGGGGCGTAGCATCGTCGAGCTCGACATGGTCCGCCAGGTGGCGATCGCCGGGCCCACGGTCACGGTGGGGGTGGACCTGACGGTGGCCGGCTGCCCCTGCGGGCCGAGATCAACCGGGCCGTCACCGCCGCCGTCACGGCCCTCGACGGGGTCAGCGACGTGGTGGTGGAGTTCGGCGTGATGACCGACGAGCAGCGGGCCACCCTGCGCCAGAAGCTCCACGGCGATCCGGGGGCCACGGCCGGCACCCACCAGGGCCACGGTCACGCCGAGGGCCGGGCCATCCCCTTCGCCGACGCCGACAACCGCACCCGGGTGATCCTGGTGGCCTCGGGCAAGGGCGGTGTGGGCAAGAGCTCGGTCACCACCAACCTGGCGGTGGCCCTGGCCGCCCGCTCCGGTCCCGACGGCGCCCGCCGCCGGGTGGCCGTGGTCGACGCCGACGTGTGGGGCTTCTCCATCCCCCGCATGCTGGGGGTCGACCGGGATCCGGTGGTGATCGACCAGATGATCGTGCCGCCGGAAGCCAACGGGGTGCGGTGCATGTCGATGGGGTTCTTCGTGGAGGAGAACCAGCCGGTGATCTGGCGGGGTCCGATGCTGCACAAGGCCCTGGAGCAGTTCCTGACCGACGTGTTCTGGGACGACCCCGACTACCTGATCGTCGACCTGCCGCCGGGCACCGGCGACATCGCCCTGTCGCTGGCCCAGTTCCTGCCCCGGGCCGAGCTGCTGGTGGTCACCACACCGCAGCCGGCGGCCCAGAAGGTGGCCCAGCGGGCGGCCTACATGGCCCACAAGGTCCACATCACGGTGTCGGGCGTGATCGAGAACATGAGCTGGTTCACCGGCGACGACGGCAAGCGCTACGAGCTGTTCGGCGAGGGCGGGGGCCAGGAGCTGGCCGACCGACCTTGGTGTGCCCCTGCTGGCCAAGATCCCGCTGGTGCCGGCGCTGCGGGCCGGCGGCGACGTTGGCGACCCCATCGCCCTCGACACCACGAGCGAGGCCGGGGCCATCTTCGCCGCTCTGGCCGAACGGGTGGACGTGGAGCTCGCCCCCCGCAAACGCTTCCGCAGCGAGCTCAAGATCGTCTGATAGGTTGCAGTCATGGATGTCCGCATCGGGATCGCCCACACTGGCCAGATCATCGAGCTCGAGCTCGCCGACGAGACGGATCGGGCCACGCTTCGCAAGCAGGTCGACCAGACCCTGGCCGAGGACGGGGCCGTGCTGTGGCTGACCGATCGCAAGGGCAAGGAGATCGGCGTGCCCGCCGCCCGGATCAGCTTCTTCGAGCTGGGCACGGCGGACCCCGAGCGCCGCATCGGTTTCGGGGTCTGACCCCTTCCGCCCGCTGAAGGGCCCCGCCACGTCCGATTCGCCTCTCGATGCCCGCCTGCTGATCGTGGTGGGCAAGGGCGGCGCCGGCCGTAGCACCGTGGCCGCCGCCGTGGCCCAACGGGCAGCGGCGGCCGGGGAGCGCGTGTTGGCCGTCGATGCCACCGCCGCCGGTGGCCTGGCCTCGGCCCTGGCCTGGAACCGCCCGGTAACCCCGGGGGTGATCACGACCGGCGGCGACGGTCGGCCCAGCCTGCTCGCCCTCAGCACCGAAGCGGCGTTGGAGCAGTACCTGCGGATGAACCTCAAGCTGGCCGCCGGGGCCCGGGTGGTGGGTCCGCTGGCCCGCATCCTCGAGTTCGTGGCCACCGCCGCCCCCGCCGTTCGGGAGATCCTCGCCATCGGCAAGATCGGCCACGAGGTCCGGACCGGAGCCTGGGACCGGGTGGTGGTGGACGGTCCGGCCACCGGGCACGTGGTGGAGATGCTGGCGGCCCCCGACGCCCTGCGCCCGCTGGTGGGCCGGGGCCCGCTGCGGGACGACACGGTGTGGCTGTCGGCCCTGCTGGCCGATCCCGCCATCACCCGGGCCGTTGCCGTGTCGGTGGGGGAGGAGCTGGTGGTGACCGAAACCACCGAGCTCGTGGCCCGGTTGGCAGCCGAGACGAAGGTCACGGTGTCGGCCGTGGTGGCCAACCGGCTGCCGCCTCCGGTCGGCCCGGCCGGGGTGGCCGAGGCCGGCCGCCTGGTGGCGGCGGGCGACGCCCTGGCTCCGGTGGCCACCCTGGCCGTGGCCCGCCACCGCTCCTGGGGGGCCCAGCGGGAGCGCCTGGCCGCCCTCGGCCACCCCGTGATCGAGGTCCCCGACCAGCCCGCCCTCCCCGTGGCGGCCGTAGCCGACGCCCTGGCGGCGGCCCGGTGGTGAGGCCCCAACGTTGTCGACAACTACGGCGAGCGGCCGCATTTCTCGACAAGGTTTGTCCTCCCGGCTCGGTGGGGGCCACCCGATGGTGACCAGGCACGCGGCCGACATCGACGAGCTGCTGGCCAACCGGGCGGTGCTGCTGGTGGTCGGCCCCGGCGGGGTGGGCAAGACGACGCTGGCCGCCGCCCTGGCCGCCCGGGCGGCCCAGGATCACGGGCGCCGGGTGCTGGTGGTGACGGTCGATCCGGCCCGCCGCCTGGCCGAGGCGCTCGGGGTGGAGCAGGTCCCGGCCGATCCGGTGCTGGTTCCCCTGAAGGTGAAGGGAAAGGCGCCCGCCGCCGGCCGCCTGTGGGCCCTGATGGTGGACATGAGCCGATCGTGGGACGAGCTGGTGCGCCGCCACGGGCCCGGCCCCACCGAGATCGAGGCCCTGCTGGCCAACCCCCTGTACCGCTCGCTCACCACCCGCTTCGTCCAGAGCCACGACTACATCGCCCTCGACCTCATGTGCGACCTGGCCGACGACGACCGCTACGACCTGGTGGTGATCGACACCCCACCGTCCACCCACGCCATCGACATCCTCGACGCCCCCGGCCGGATGGTCGAGTTCTTCGACTCCCGGCTGCTGCGGTGGCTCATCGCCCCCTACCAGACCCGGCTGGCCCGGGTCACGGCCAAGCCGTTCCTGGCCGTGGCCGAGCGCCTGCTGGGCCAGGGTTTCGTGGCCGGGATCGCCGAGTTCTTCTGGCTCTTCGTCCAGCTCCAGCCGAGCCTGGTGACCCGGGCGGCCGAGGTCGGGCGCCGGCTCGACGATCCCGCCACCGGCTACGTGCTGGTGACCACGGCCGAGCCGGCGGCGCTGGAGGCCAGCGGCCTCCTCCTCGACGAGCTGGCGGCCCGGGGCCACGCCCCCGACGTGGTGCTCCACAACCGGGCCCTGCCCGCCGTGCCGCCGGGGGCGGTGGCGGCCGAGGTGGTGGAGGGGGCGGTGCGCGATCCCGAGCTGGCCCGGGCCATGACCGATCTGCTCCGCCACGACCAGACGCTGGCCGCCCTCCGCCGGCGCCGCCCGGCCACCGGTCCGGGCGGGCTTGCCGTCCGCTCCGTCGACTGGCAGCCCGGCACGGTCAACACGCTCTCCCAGCTGCTCGCCCTGCTCCACTAGGTGTCCCTGCGGGACCGCGCCGCAGTTCCAGATGTCTTCAGGGCCGCCGGTAGCCTGAGCCGATGGCCAGCCTGAGCGACATCGCCCGAGGGCACACCGAGCTCGGGTCGGAGGAACGGGAGCACCTGCGGCGCCTGGTGGCGGCCTGGGGGCCGGTGGCCGACCTGTGCTTCGCCGACCTCCTGTTACTGGCCCCCACCTCGGCCGGCGACCGCCTCGTCTGCCTGGGCCAGATCCGGCCCACCACCGCCCAGACCATCTACCGGGACGACCAGATCGGCCGGTTCGTGCCGATGGCCAACCGGCCGATGATCGCCGAGGCCCTCGCCACCGGCAAGATCGTGGAGGAGGAGATCGATCTGGCCGAGGCCGGTACCCGGGCCCGGGTCACCGCCATCCCCGTCACGTGCAAGGGGCGGGTGATCGCCGTGGTCAGCCGGGAGTCGCCCCACCTCGGTCATCGCCCGCTGGGCGACCTGGAGCTGGCCTATCTCGGCGTCTTCCACCGTTTGGCCCAGATGATCGCCGACGGGAACTTCCCGTTCCCGTTCGAAGAGGAGTCGGAGGAGTCGCCCCGGGTGGGCGATGGCGCGCTCGTGCTCGACCGGCTCACCGCCGTCGTCTACTCCTCGCCCAACGCCGTGTCGGCCTTCCACCGGCTCGGGTTCCACGGCACGATCGCCGGCCGCAAGCTGGAGGATCTGGGGTTCCGGGCCGAGACGGCCCGCACCGTGTTCACCCTCAAGGTGCCGGCGACCGAAGAGCTGGAGCGCACCGACGACGTCACGATCATGGCCCGCATCGTCCCCCTGATCACCAACGGGGTGGTCGACGGGGCGCTGGTGCTCATGCGCGACGTGTCGGAGCTGCGCAGCCGGGAGCGGCTGCTGGTCTCGATGGACGCCACCATCCGGGAGATCCACCACCGGGTGAAGAACAACCTGCAGACGGTGTCGTCGCTGCTGCGGATCCAGGCCCGGCGGGTCACTGCGCCGGAGGCCAAGGAGGCCATCAACGAGGCCGAGCGGCGCATCGCCACCATCGCCATCGTGCACGAGCTGCTGTCCCGGGGCGGCGGTGACGACGTGATCTTCGGCGACGTGGTGCGGCCCATCCTCGACATGGCGGCCCACAACGGGGTGGTACCCATCCAGATCCGCCTGCTGGGCGATGGCCCGGTGCTCAACACCACCGCCGCCAGCTCGCTGGCCGTGGTGCTCAACGAGCTGGTCCAGAATGCGGTGGAGCACGGGTTTCCGCCCGGGTCCGACGGGGGCACGGTGACGGTGGAGCTCGTCTACTCCAACACCGAGATGACGGTCAGCGTCCACGACAACGGCGTGGGTCTGCCCGACGGCTTCGACCTCGACGCCGAACCCGGCCTCGGGCTGACGATCATCAACACCCTCGTCAAAGGTGAGCTCGGTGGCCGACTCACCATCCGCCCGGCGACACCACCGGAACGGGGGACCGTGGCTCAGCTCACGGTCTCACTCGCTCCCCGCTGATACGGCTCCGACGGGTCGGTACCACCGGAACGGGGACGAGTGGGTTGAGGCGGCGGCACTCGCTGTTGTGCCGCCGGCTCGCTATCGACGACGACGAATCAACGGCGCCGGCTCAGGTAGGTCCGGCGCAGGTGGCGACGCTCCTCTTCCGAGGTGGCACCCCATACGCCGGAGTCCTGGTTGGTGCTCAGGGCGAACTCCAGGCAGGGAACACGGGCCGGACAGCCCATGCACACCTCCTTGGCCGCCGCGATCTGATCCACGGCCTGGCCGGTCGTCCCGATAGGGAAGAACAGCGTGGGGCTCGTGTCGCGGCATGACGCCTCGAGGCGCCAGGACAAGTCGGGCTTGGGGGCAACTGACCGATCGGCCAGCCGTTGGGCAATTCGTTCGAATTCAGCAAATTCGGGTGAAACGACGTCCCAGTTAGCTACTGCCACTCTTCCTCCCCGGTGTGGCTTTGGGTACAACTTCAGTCGTGTAGCTACGTTTGTCCTTCATTGCACAACGGCTACTCAGCTCGCTTGCTCACGGGCGCGTCGAACCAGGAGAAGTGCAGCTGGTAGGCTGCTGACCTGGCCGACGTGATCCGTGTCACGGAGTCTAGTCGATTGGTTAGAAGCTCGTAAAGAGATGATGTCGCTGGATGTCACACGCAGTTCACAAGATCTTTCGATCGGGTGACGGGGTGACGGTAGCGGCAGGCGTACCCTCGCTCGGGGATGGTTCGGGGATCGGTGAAACCGCAGGTCATCGGCCACCGTGGAGCGTCGACGGCGGCACCCGAGAACACGCTGTCCGCCTTTCGCCTTGCTTTCGCCCAGGGTGCCGACGGCATAGAAATAGATGTCCGGTGGGCCGGCGGGGGCGTTCCGGCCGTCCATCATGACGCCAATCTTTCAGACGGTCGGCTAGTGGCCGCCACCGTACGCGGTGAGCTGCCACCATCGGTGCCCACCCTGGGCGAGGTTCTGGCCGCTGGTCCGTGGTTCGTGAACATCGAGATCAAGAACGATCCCGACGAACCGGGCCATGACCCGTCCGGGGCCCTGGTCGACGGCGTGGTGGGGGAGGTGGCGGCCCACGACGCGGCGCGGCGGGTGCTGCTGTCGTCGTTCGACTGGTCCACGGTGTGCCGGGCCCGGGCGGTGGCGCCCGAGCTGGCCGTGGCCTGGCTGGTGTGGACCGGCACCCCGGGCGATCCGGCGGCGTGGGTGGCCCGGGCCGCCAGCGCCGGGATGCGGGCCCTCAACCCGCAGGACGCCCTGGTCGACGCCGGGCTGGTCACCGCCGCCCACGGTGCCGGCCTGGCGGTGAACGTCTGGACGGTCGACGACCCCGAGCGCATCCGGGCGCTGGCCCGGCTCGGGGTGGACGCCGTCATCACCAACGATCCCGCCGGCGCCCTGGCCGCCCTCCGGGAGCTCTGACGGCCACCCCCACCCCCGGAACTCTGACGTGGCATACCGCCGGGCGGGATCCGGTGTCAGAGATCGCCGGGCTGGCGGGGCTGGGCCGCGGGCGATCAGCGGTGCTCGGGAACGATCAGGCGCAGCGCCTCGGGCCGATGGGCCAGGCGGAGCTCGGTGACCGGGGTCATGGCCTCGCCGTCGAGTTGCCAGGGAACGGGGCGCACAGAGGTGACCACGGCCGAGTGCACGCCGGCCCAGTGGCGGGCGGCCCCCCGGCTGGGCAGGCCGCCGGGGCGGCTCAGACCCTGGGCCAGGGCCGGCAGCACCCGGGGGGACAGCGAGGTCAGGGCCAGCAGGGTGAGGGGGGCGTCGAGCCCGGCTTCGGGGGCCAGGTCGATCGGCTTGTTGCCGAGATAGGTGTAGGGCCGGGTGTTCATGGCCACCAGCTGCTTGATCCCTCGGGCGCTCATCCCCCCGTCGGTCTCCACCGAGAACCCGCCCCGGCGGCGCTCGGCGTCGCGGAACCAGGTGGCCACGGCGGCTCCGATGAACAGGGGATGGCCCAGGTACCGCTTCAGCGCTCCCCGCCGCTCCACCCGGTCCACCACGGCAGCGTCGTAGCCGACCCCGCAGTGGAACAGGAAGGCCCGGTCGTTGGCCAGGCCCACGCTGGCCATCACCGAGCGGTTGGCGGCCAGCGCCTCCAGCAGCACCCCGGTGGCCTCGATGGCGTCGTTGGGATAGCCGACGGCCCGGGCGAACACGTTGGTGGAACCACCGGGTAGGGGGGCGATGGCGCAGGCCTCGCCCAGCACCCCGTTGGCCACCTCGTTGATGGTGCCGTCGCCCCCCAGGGCCACGATCACGTCGGCCCCGGCCCGGGCCGCGGCGTGGGCCAGGCGGATGGCCTGACCCTTGCGGTTGGTCTCCGACACGGTGAGCGAATGGTCCGACGACAACGCCTTCTGGATGACCACCAGGGCCCGTCTGGTGACCGACGAGGCGATGGGGTTGACGATCAGGGCCAGTCGCACCGGCACAAGTGTGCCGTGGCCGATCCAGTCGCCTACCATCCCCGCCATGAATGTGGTCGTGTGCGTGAAACAAATCCCTGATCCAGCTGATCCGGGGGCGCTTGACCCCGGAACCAAGACCCTCAAGCGGGACGTCAAGCTGATCCTCGACGAGTCGGACACCTACGGCGTGGAGATGGCGCTGCAGCTGGTCGACAAGGCGGGCGAAGGCTCCGTCCACCTGGTGTCGATGGCGCCCAACAACGAGCGCTCGGGCCTGGCCACGGCGCTGGCCATGGGGGCCGCCTCGGCCACCCTGATCTCCGATCCGGCGCTGCTCGGCTCCGACGCCCTCACCACGGCCAAGCTGCTGGCGGCGGCCATCGCCGAGCGCGACGGCATCGATCTGGTGATCTCCGGCTCGGAGAGCTCCGACGGCTACACCGGCACCGTGCCCACCCAGATCGCGGCCGTGCTCGATCTGCCGTCGATCACGGCGGCCAAGGCCATCACGGTCGACGGCGGCCAGGTGCAGATCCAGCGCCAGACGAACGCCGGCTACGACGACGTCACCTGCTCCCTGCCCTGCGTGGTGAGCGTGACGGCCGGCGTGGTGGAGCCCCGGTACCCGTCGTTCAAGGGGATCATGGCGGCCAAGTCGAAGCCGGTCGACGAGCGCACCGCCGCCGATCTCGGGTTCGACGCCGGCCAGGTCGGCTGGGCCGGTGCCGGCCAGGAGATCGTCGACATCGCCGCCGCCCCGGCCCGGTCCGCCGGCGAGGTCATCGAAGACGACGGAGAGTCCTACACCAAGGTGATCGAGTTCCTCGAGAACCTGAAGGTCATCTGAGAGCGGGAGAGGCACATGACACTGTCCAAGATCTGGGTCCTGGCCGAGGCCGTCGACGGCGAGGTGGCCACCACCACCCTGGAGCTGCTGACCAAGGCCCGTGAGCTGGCCGACACCGTGGAGTGCGTCTACGCCGGCGACGACGCCGACGAGCTGGCCGACACCCTCGGCGAGTACGGCTGCGAGACCGTCCACCAGACCGGCGACCTCGACGGGGCCCTGGTGGGCGTGCCGCTGGCCGCCGCCATCGCCGCCGCGGTGGAAGCGGGCGACGGGCCCGACGCCATCCTGGCCGCCACCACCTACGACGGCCGTGATACGGCCGCCCGCCTGTCGGTCAAGCTCGACCGCACAGTGCTCACCAACTGCGTGGACCTCGAGCTCGACGGTGACGCCCTGGTGGCCTCCGAGCCCGTGTTCGGCGGCACCACCGACGTGAAGACGAAGTTCACCGGCGAAGGCCCGTTCATCGCCCTGGTCCGCCCGAAGTCGTTCGCCCCCGAGCCCTCGGGCGGCGGCTCGGCCGACGTCGAAGATCTCGACGTGCCCGATCTGGGCCCCTCGGGCGGTGCGGTGATCACCGAGCGCCATGTGGAGGAGTCGGAGGGCCCCAAGCTCGACGAGGCCGCCATCGTGGTCTCCGGCGGCCGCGGCCTGGGCGAAGCCACCAAGTACACCATGGTGGAACAGCTGGCCAAGGCCCTCGGCGGCGCCGCCGGTGCGTCCCGGGCCATCGTCGATGCCGGCTGGGTGCCCTACTCCCAGCAGGTGGGCCAGACCGGGAAGGTGGTGAAGCCCACGGTGTACATCGCCTGCGGCATCTCCGGCGCCACCCAGCACCTGGTGGGCATGAAGGGATCCAAGAACATCATCGCCATCAACAAGGATCCCGAGGCCCCGATCTTCGCCGTGGCCGACCTGGGCATCGTGGGCGACGTCCACAAGGTGATGCCCCAGATCCTGGAGGCGCTGTCCAAGCGCTGAGGGCCCGGCCGGCCCACCGGGCCGGCTGACGCCGAACTGCATACGACCCCGATCGGGCCGGCGGCTCCCACCCGGGACCGCCGGCCCGGTCGTTCACCCCGGTCGTTCGACCCATACACCGGCCCCGGTCCACGGCCGACGGGAAGGGCATGGTTCCCGCCCCGACGCTCCCGCCCGCCGTCCGCCGCGTCCTGGCCGCCGTCGCCACCCTGCTCTGCCTGGCGCTGGCCGTGGCCACCACCCCGGCCACCGGCACCGGGGTACCTGCCGGGCCCACCGCCGCCGCCCCCCCTGCCGTCACGCCCACCGCCGTCACGCCCGCCGCCGCCGTCCCCTCACCGGCCGGGACGGCCACCGGGCGCTTCTACGTCGTGGGGTCCGACATCATCGGGCCCGACGGCCACATCTTCTATCCCATCGGGGCCAACGCCGCCATCAAGTTCACCCCCTACGGCTACGTGTTCGAGGGCAACAACGGCGGGGTCAACGACCACGTCGACAGCGTGAAGGCCTGGAACTGGAACACCATCCGGGCCACCCTGATCTGCGACAACCGCTCTGGCGTGCCCACCTTCCGTGAGCTGGTGAACGGCATCGACCCGGTGATCCGCCAGCTCACCGAGGCCAAGATCGTGGTGATGCTCGAATGCCACGACCAGACGGGCAAGAACCCCACGCTGGGCAGCTCCCGGGACAAGCGGATCCGTCGCTTCTGGGACGAGATGGTGCGCCGTTACAAGGACAACCCCTACGTCTGGTTCAACATCTACAACGAGCCGGACTCCAAGGGGAACACGGCCCGCTGGGCCAAGCTCCACGAGTTCTACGTCGACCGGATCCGCAGGGCCGGGGCCGACAACCTGATCGTGGTCGACCTGCCGGTGTGGTCCCAGGGCATCGACCTGGTCGTGAACGGCACCGCCGGCGATCGGATCAACACCGCCTGCAACACGGTGTTCGGCTGGCACGCCTACGGCGCCATCGCCGGCAAGCAGGGCACGGTGGCCGACCACGAGGCGATGATCCAGGGGGCCCAGCGCAAGGGGATGGCCCTGCTGGTGGGCGAGATGGGCGTGGCCACCCCCCAGGAGTGGGGCAACGCCGGGCCGTGGGCCTGGAACATCACGGGGTTCGACGCCATGACCGAGCTCGGCCCCCGGTACGGGGTCGGCCTGTTGTGGTGGCATGCCACCGGCGACGAGGCCTACTTCTCTCTCTACGCCCTCAAGAACGACCGCAGCGGATTCTGGACGGCCGACAACAGCGGCAACCTGACGCCCTACGGGCAGAAGTTCTGGGACGTCAGCCAGGCTGTCAGCCAGGACCGGGGCCCGTTCACCGGTGATCTGGCGGCCAGCGGCTGCCCCGCCGTCACCGGGGGGTGAACGGCACCCGGGCGTTCACGTTGACCAGGATGGGCCCGGCCGCCGTCTGGTGGGGACTCAACCGGGCGTCGGCGAAGAACGGGCTGGTCAGGTAGACCCAGTTGTCGAGGGCGTCACCGGTCGGCGGTTTGGGGTCGACCGAGAACTCGGGCGTGGGCAGCGACCGGCGCACGGCGTCGGCCAGGGCCGCCGGGTCGCTGCCCGAGCCGTAGGTGACGGTCAGCGTGTAGTACAGGCTCTCCCGACCCTCGCTGCTGGTCTGGATACCGGCGCCCGTGATCGTGCCCCCCACCGGTAGCGGCAGACCGGTGGCCCACCCCTGGAAGCGCTGGAGGACCGTGGTCTCACCCGTCGGCGCCTGCTCCACGTAGTGCAGCCGGGCCGTGCTGGTGGGGGGTCGATCGCCGGTGCCGGCAGTGCCGGCCGGGGCAGCCGCGCCGGGGGCCACCTCGATCGTGAGGTCGTCGAGCGGGTAGGGGCTGTCGGGGACCTGGAAGGCCAGGCGATGGATGCCGGCGTCGGCCCCGGGGCCGGTGGCGGCTGTGTCGAGGGTGACGACCCACCCCAGGGCCACCAACTGGTCCCGGTAGAAGGCGGTCAGCTCGTCGAGGCCGAGCCGGGCCGACAGGGCCAGGTCGGAGGTGATGGTGATGGCCTGGCCGTCCACCGTGTTGCGGGCATCGGCCCGGAGCTCGGTGAGCACCGCTCCGTCGGGCGTGGCCAGCGGTGGGAAGTCGGTGAATCGGCGGATCTGGGCCGTGGCGTCCTCGGTGGGGCCGTGGGCGTCTTCCACCGCGTTCAGGATGTCGGTGGCCGGGGCGGCGGCGGCCAGCGGGGGCCCGATCGGCCCTTCGGGAACGGTGACGTCGGCCGCGGCCGGCACGGCGGGATCGCCGGCCTCGGCGCTGCCCAGGGTCACCGACGGCGGCGTCGACTCCTGGTCGTCCCGCCCGTCGGAGCAGGCGGCGGCGATGGTGATCAGCACGGCGGCAACGGCGGTGAGCAGCCGGCGGCGGCCGGAGCCGGAACGTGAGAGATGCGCGCGTGGAATCATGCTTGGGGAGATGAGGGGCGACCTCGTCGTCCGCCCGCCCGGAGACGAACCGCCCGTCCGGCCATCACCGTACTGGCTGGTGGGGTGATCCTGGCGCTGGCGGTCAGGGAAGCGCCACCTCCAAACGGCAACCGGACAGACACTGGCTACGGCCTCCCACCGGCGCGAGGATGGCGGCCATGGCCCGAGACGTCACCGACACCCTGACCAACGAGACGGTGGAGCTGCTGCAGGCGCTGATCCGCAACCAGTGCGTGAACGACGGCACCCGCGAGTCGGGCCAGGAGGAGCGCAGCGCCCGTCTGCTGCGCGACGAGCTGGAGGGCACCGGGGTCGATCTCCAGATGTTCGACATCCTGCCCGGCCGCAGCTCGCTGATCGCCCGCTGGCCCGGCACCGACCCCGACGCCCCGGCCCTGTGCCTGATGGGCCACACCGACGTGGTGCCGGTGTCGCCCGACGGCTGGACCCACGACCCGTTCGGCGGGGAGCTGATCGACGGCGAGATCTGGGGCCGGGGGGCGGTGGACATGCTCAACCTCACCGCCTCCATGACCACGGTGTTCCGCCACCTGGTGGCCACCGGGCGCCGCCTGCCGGGCGACGTCGTCTACTTCGCCGTGGCCGACGAGGAGGCCGGCGGCCGGTGGGGGGCCGAGGCCCTGGTGGAGAGCAACTGGGACGAGCTGCGCTGCGACTACGTGCTGACCGAGTTCGGGGGCATCCCGCTCCACAGCCCGAAAGGGTCGAGCATCCTGGTGACCACGGCGGAGAAGGGGATCGGTTGGCGGCGTCTCACGGTCAAGGGGACGCCGGGCCACGGCTCGATGCCCTGGGGCAGCGACAACGCCCTGGTCACAGCGGCCGAGGTCGTGCGCCGGATCAGCGCCTACGCCCCCGCCCCCCAGCTCGACGAGCTGTGGGCGGCCCGGGTGGCGGCCATGGGCCTGCCCGACGATCTCACGGCCAAGCTGCTCGACCCGGGCCGCCTGCGCGACGCTCTGGCCGAGCTGCCGCCCCAGCTGGCGGCCAACGCCCACGCCTGCAGCCACACCACGTTCAGCCCCAACGTGGTGCACGGCGGAGTCAAGACCAACGTGATCCCCGACCGGGTGGCCATCGACGTCGACATCCGCACCCTGCCCGGCGAGACCGGCGAGGACGTGAACCAGCACCTGCGCAACGCCCTGGGCGACGACCTGTTCGACCGGGTGGAGCTGGAGGTCATCCACGAGGACCCGTCCACCGCCTCGCCCACCGACAACCGCCTGTGGGACGCCCTGGCCGGCTCCATGCAGGCCGCCTATCCCCAGGCCCGGATCGTGCCCAGCATCGTCACCGGTGGCACCGACGCCCGCTTCTTCCGCAAGCGGGGGGCGGTGGCCTACGGGGCCGGCCTGCTCAGCGCCGACATCGACACCCAGGAGTTCTTCCGCCGCTTCCACGGCCACGACGAGCGGATCGACATCGAGTCGCTCCGCCTCACCGTCCAGCTCTGGCTCGACGTCCTCGACCGTTTGTGGGAGTAGGCCCTCGGGGCGAAGAGCCCAAGTGACTGTCACACCCTGGCCGTAGCCTGAACGGGCGATGGCTACCGTCACCACCACGGGGTTCGGCTCGGCCGCGGTCGAGACGCTGGGCCGGATCCTGGCTGATCGCCGGGGGGCGGACCCGCTGGCCCCGGCCCTGGTGGTGTGCTCCGGGGCGCTGGTGGCGGTGGGCGTGCGCCGGGCGCTCGGCCGCCGGGCCGGCGGGGTGGCCAACATCGCCGTGATCACGCTCGACCAGCTGGCCGAGGAGCTGGCCGGCCCCGGCCTGGCCGCCGACGGCCGCCACGTGGGAGACCCGGTGGAGATCCAGGCCGCCATCCGGGGCGAGCTGGCGGCCCAGCCCGGCCTGTTCGGGCGGGTGGCCGACCACCGCACCACCGAGGAGCGCCTCGTCGCCCTCCACCGCCAGCTCGACGGCCTCGACGACGACGTGCTGGAACGGATGCAGCTCGCCGGCTCCGGCCTGGCCAACGACGCCATACGGGTGATCCGGGGGGCCAACGGGCGCACCGGCCGGGCCGAGATCCGCCAGCGGCTGCTGCACCGGGCGCTGGCCGAGCTGGAAGCGATGCCGCTGCTGGCCCGGGGCCCGATCGTGCTCCACCTGCCCGAGCCGGCCCGGCCCTTCGAGGGACGCCTGGTGGCGGCCCTGGCCCGTCGCAGCGACTGCACGGTGGTGGTGGGCGTCACCGGCGAGCCCGGCGTCGACCGGCGCCACCTCGACCGGCTGGCCGCCTGGGGCATCCAGATCGAGGGGGTGGCGGCGGGCGCGGCCGACCAGGCCGTGGTGTTGGAGGTGGCCGACCCCGAAGACGAGGTGCGGGCCGCGGTGCGGGATCTGGTGGCCCATGCCGCCCTCGGCGTGCCCCTCAACGCCATGGCCGTGCTCCACACTGCGGCCGATCCCTATGCCAGCCTCCTCCACGAGCATCTCGAGGGGGCCGGGCTGCCGTGGTGCGGTCCGGGGCACCGCCCGCTGTCGTCGTCGCTGGCCGGGCGCCTCCTGGGCCGCCTGCTGGCGTTGGCCGCCGACGGGCTGGAGCGCACTGCCGTGGTCGCCTTCCTGGCCTCCGGTCCGGTCACCACCGCCGAGGGCGCGCCGGTGCCGGCCCCGGCCTGGGACCGGCTGTCGCGCCGGGCCGGGATCGTGGAGCACGCCCACTGGCTGCCCCGGCTCGAGGAGATGGCGGCCCACACCGCCGAGCCCGAGGCCGGCCTGGTCCGGGGCCTGGCCACGTTCGTGGCCGATCTGAGCGACCGGCTGTGGCCCCATCCCGAGCCGGTCACGTGGGAGTCCTGGGGGGCGTGGGCCCGAGCGCTGCTCGACCGCTACCTGCCCCCGGAGCGGGCCGGAGCCTGGCCGGTGGAGGAGCGCACGGCCCGGGCCGCCGTGGTGGATCTGCTCACCCAGCTCACCCGGCTGGAACCCCTGCAGCCCCGGCCCGGCCTGGCCGGGTTCGCCTCCATGGTCTCGGCCCAGCTGGAGCAGCGCCGGATGCAGGGCCGGCCGCTGGGCACCGGATTGCTGGTGGCGCCGGTGAACGCAGCCGCCGGGCTGGCCTTCGAGCGGGTGGCCGTGGTCGGCCTGGCCGAGGGGTCGTTCCCCCGCACACCCCGGGAAGACTCTCTCCTGCCCGACCGGTTGCGGGCCGAGGCCCGGGGCCTGCTGGCCCCCACCGAGGCGGTGGGCGAGCTCGACGTCCGAGCCGTGGCCGCCGTGCTGGCCGGCACCCGCCAGGCCCCCCTGCTGCTCACGGCCCGGGGCGACATGCGCAGCATCCGCTCCCGGTCCTGGCCCCGGGTGCTGAACCCGCTGGTGGCCGCCCGCAACGTGCTGGAGTCGCACCGGCGGGGCCTGGCCGATCACGGCCGGCCGGCGTCGGCTGCCGATGCCGGCCTGCGGGACCTGATCGGCCATGTCGACGGGGGAGACCCGGTCAACACCCACGAGCTGGCCCACCTCGATCCGGTGTTGTCCCGCAACCTCACCCGGAACCTGAACCGGCGCCGGGGAGATCTGAATCCCCATGTGGGCCGGGTACCGGCCGGCGCCATCGACGCCACCGAGTGGCTGCTGTCGGCCACGGCCCTGGAGACCTACGCCGGCTGCCCCCGGCGGTACCTGTTCGAGCGGGTGCTGCGCCTGGCCGACGACGACCGCCCCGAGCGGATCGACGAGATCACCCCGCTCGACCGGGGCAACCTCACCCACGCCGTGCTGGAGCGGTTCATCGCCGAATCGATCCTGTCGGGTGAGGTGCCGGCGCCGGGCGAGGCGTGGTCGGCCGACCGGCGGGCCCATCTGCTGGCGGTGCTGGTGGAGGAGCTGGCCGGGGCCCAGGGCCGGGGCCTCACCGGCGGCCGGGTGAGCACGATCATCCTGGAGCGGCGGCTGCGGGTGGAGATGGAGCAGTTCCTGGCCACCGACAACGCCATGCGGGCCGACCGGCGCTCCACCCCGTCGCACGTGGAGCTGGCCTTCGGCTTCGACGACGACCACACGGTGCTCACCCTGCCCGACGGCCGCACCCTGCGCCTGCGGGGCCGGGTGGACCGGGTCGACGCCACCGAGGACGGTGGGCTGCTCGTCATCGACTACAAGGGCGGCTCGGGCCGCGCCTTCGACGGCATCAAGGACGACCCGCTGAAGGGCGGCCGCCGCCTCCAGCTCCCGCTCTACGCCCGGGTGGTGGCCGAGAAGCTCGGGTACGAGGGCCCCCGCACGGCGCTCTACTGGCTCACCACCAAGGCCGACCTGCGGCCCATCGAGCTGGAGGACGAGCTGGAGACCGAGCTGCTCACGATGGTGGGGGCCGCCCTCGACGGGATCTCGGGTGGGCTGTTCCCCGGTGTCCCGGGCGACGCCATCGGCTGGCCCCGGGTCAGCTACGAGAACTGCCGCTACTGCGACTTCGACCGGATCTGCCCCACCGACCGCCAGCGGGAGTGGGACAACGTGCGCCCCGATCCGGCCCTGGCCCCGGTGGAGATCCTGCTGCGACCGAAGGACGACCGGCAGTGACCCTCAGCTCGGAGCGGGGGGCCCTGCCCCTGGAGGACGCCGAGGCCCGGCGCCGGGTGCGGGCGTCGCTCAGCGACACCCTGTTCGTGGAGGCCGGGGCGGGCAGCGGCAAGACCAGCTCGCTGGTGGAGCGGATCGTCAACCTGGTGGCCAACGGGGCCCCGGTGGGCCGGATCGCCGCCATCACCTTCACCGAGGCGGCGGCCCGGGAGCTGCGCACCCGGGTGCGGGACGAGCTGGAACGCCAGGGGGCGGACCGCAACGACCGCCAGCTGCTCAACGCCGCCGGCCAGGTGGAGAGTGCGGCGTTCACCACCCTGCACGGCTTCGCCCTGCGCATCCTGGCCGACCATCCGGTGGAGGCCGGCCTGCCGCCGGGGTTCGCCGTGGCCGACGAGATCGGCTCCCTGCTCGAGTTCCAGGACGCCTGGCGCACGTTCGCCGCCCAGCTGGGCGACGACCTCAGCCTGCTCGACCTGCTGGAGCGGGCGGCCGCCCTGGGCGTGGAGCTACGTCACTTCGCCGACGTGGCCCGCCGCTTCGACGACAACTGGGATCTGCTCGACACCCTGGCCCCCGCCCCCGGCCTGTCGCCGCTGGAGCCGGCGCCGGTGGTGGAGCGGATCGTGGCCCTGGGGTCGCTGGTGGAGCACTGCCTCGACGGCTCCGATCACCTGGCGGCTGAGCTCACCGCCCTGGCCGACGAGGCCGTCATCGCCCTCGGGCGAGACGCCGTCACCCAGCTCCGATGGCTCGACCAGGTCCGCTGGCCCCGCCGCAACGTGGGGCGCAAGGCCAGCTGGGTGCGCCTCGACGTCGACGAGGTGCGGCGGCGGGTGGCCGACGTGCAGGAGTCGGTGGCGGCCGACGTGGCCCGCTGGCGCCACGAGGTGATCGGCGAGCTGGTGGTACGGGTGGCCGGGTTCGTGCGAGGCCGGGTGGAGGGCCGCCAGCAGCGGGGCGAGCTGGCCTTCCACGACCTGTTGGTGCTGGCCCGCCAACTCCTGCGGCGCAACGCCCTGGTGCGGGAGGAACTCCATCAGCGGTACAGCCGCATCCTGCTCGACGAGTTCCAGGACACCGATCCCATCCAGATCGAGCTGGCGGTGCTCATCGGGGCCGACGGCCTGGTGGGCACGAAGGCCTGGCCCGAGCTGGCCGCCACCCTCAGCCCGGGGCGCCTGGTGGTGGTGGGTGACCCCAAACAGTCGATCTACCGGTTCCGCCGGGCCGACATGGCCGTCTACGCCGAGGCCGAGGAGGCGCTGGTGAGCGAGCCGTTGCGGCTCACCACCAACTTCCGCTCCGTTCCCGGTGTGGTGGAGCTGGTCAACGCCCTGTTCGGTCAGCTCATCGGCGATGGCGAGCCGGGGGCTCAGCCCCGGTACACGCCGCTGGGGGCCGTCCGCAGCCCCGATCCTGAGGCGCCCGGAGTGCCGGTGCTGGTGATCGGGGGTCCCCATCCCCGCACCGTCCCGGTGGGCGAGATCCGGGAGCTGGAGGCGGCCGACGTGGCCGCCGTGATCTGCCGGGCCATGGACGAGGGCTGGCGGTGCGAGCGTGAGGGCTCGTGGCGGCCGGTGCGGCTGCAGGACATCGCCGTGCTCATCCCGTCCCGCCTCTCGCTGCCGGCCCTGGAGGCGGCGTTCGGCGCGGCCAACATCCCCTTCCGGCCCGAGACCAGCTCGCTCGTCTACGCCACCCAGGAGGTGCGCGACGTGCTGGCCGGGGTGCGGGCCGTGGTCGATCCGGGCAGCGCCATCGACGTGGTGGCCGCCCTCCGCTCCGGACTGTTCGCCCTGGGCGACGACGAGCTGCTGTCGTGGCACCTGGCCGGCGGCTCGTTCGACTACCTCCAGCCGCCGCCCCCGGCCGCCCCCGCCGAGCACCCGGTGGCCGCCGCCCTGACCGAGCTGGCCCGCTGGCACCTCGACCGGTGGTGGATGGAGCCGTCGGCCGTGATCGAGCGGATCGTGCGGGAGCGGTGCCTGCGGGAGGCGGCCCTGGCCGAGCCCCGGCCCCGCGACCGGTGGCGCCGCTACCGGTTCCTGGCCGAGCAGGCCCGGGAGTTCACCGCCACCCGGGGCGGCGACCTCCTCGACTTCGTGGCCTGGGTGGAGGTCCAATCGAGCGATCTGGCCCGGGTAACCGAGCCCATCCCGGCCGAGCCCGACGACGACGCCGTGCGGGTGCTCACCATCCACGGCTCCAAGGGCCTGGAGTTCCCCATGGTCGTCGTGGCCGGGGCCCCCACCCGCGACGCCAATCGGGGGGCCGGCCCCCAGGTGCTCTTCCCCCCCGGGCGGCCACCCGAGGTGAAGGTGGGCAAGGACCGCACCACCGCCGGGTTCGACGTGCACGCCTCGGTGGAGGAGGTGCTCGACCGCCACGAGCGGGTGCGGCTCCACTACGTGGCCGCCACCCGGGCCCGGGATCTGCTCGTGCTGTCGGCCCATCACCGGGAGGGGCTGCAGAGCAGCGGCCAGCGCACCTGGGCCGCCATCCAGGGGTGCGAGGAGCTGTGGCGGCCGTTCGAGCGCCGGGGCGACGAGCGCTACCGGGTCGAGCCGCCCACCCAGCTCCGCCTGTCGGCCGGCTCGTGGAGCGAGACCAGCCGGGTGTGGACCGAGGAGCAGGAGCGCCTGCTCGACGGCAACCGTCGGGCCGCCACCTGGTCGGCAACCCGGGTGGCCGAGACGCTGGCCCCCCATCTGGCGTCCCCGGCCGCCACCGGTGACGCCTCCGGGCACCAGATCGATCCGGGGACCCTCGCCAGGGCCGGGGCCGACGTGGTGGACGAGCTGGCCGAGAGCGGCGACGAGGTCGCCCCGGCGGCCCGGCGGGCGTCGACCGCCATCGGCACCGCCGTCCACGCCACGCTGGAGCAGGCGGCGCTCACCGCCACCGCGGCCGAGCTGGTGCCGCTGGCGGCCCGGGCGGCGGCCCAGGCCGGCGTGCCCGACCAGGCCCGGGAGGTGGCCACCCTGGCCGCGTCGGCCCTCACCGCGCCGGCCATCGCCGAGGCGGCGGCCGCCCGCAGGCTGTGGCGCGAGCTGTACGTGGCCGCGCCGGTGGGCGATGCTCTGCTCGAGGGCTTCATCGACCTGTGCTACGAGACCGACGACGGCGGCCTGGTGGTGGTCGACTACAAGACCGACCGGGTGCCCGAGGCCGAGATCGAGCGGCAGATGGCCCACCACCGCTGGCAGGGGGCGGCCTACGCCCTGGCCCTTCAGGAGGTGACCGGCCGCCCGGTGGCCGGCTGCCGGTTCCTGTTCCTGCGCACCGACGGCGAGGCCGTCGAACGCTCGGTGGACGATCTGCCCGCCGCCGTCGCCACCGTGGCCGGCCTTCTCCGCTCCGGCTGAAATTCGGATGACGGGGCGGGGCGGGGGGCGTAGGGTGAGCGGATCGAGCCCCGGAGGCGGGGAAGGAGGAGGTGTGCGTTCCATGACTGCAGCTGTCGTCGACGCCATCCCCGGTCGCGCCTCCGAAGGGGCCTGACCGCCGGTTCGCGGTCGGCCGCTCGCACGGGATTCCCCGTCGCTGGAGCGGTGCGTCCCGCCCTGTAGCCGGCGAGCGACCGGGTCCGCGGCCTGTGGGCCGCTCCCGTTGTCAGTCGCGAACACCGGAGTCACCCCGTCATGTCCACCGTCAACCAGCCGGCCTGGCTGGTCCCCGAACCGTTCCTCGACGATCCCCTCGGCCTCCTCCGCCCGGGCAAGGAGGCCCAGATCGATCTCATCCGCCGCACCGGCGCCGACGGCAGCACCTGCCTGCTCGTCCAGAAGCGCTACGTGCCCCGCACCGTGTCGGCCAAAGGGGAGTTGGAGTCGCTCGGCATCGAGCGGGCCTCCGCCTTCCGCCACGACGTCCAGTACCGCGAGGGCCGCCAGTTCCGCAAGACGCGGGACCGGCGGGCCGTGGAGCGGATGTCGGCCTACGGCCGCCGTTTGATGCAGGACCGCTGGACCGGCCACGAGCACCGGGTGATGACCGCCCTGTGGGAGGCCGGGCTGCGGGTGCCCTATCCCGTGTCCTACACCGAGGACACGTTCGTCCTCCAGTACGTGGGCGGCCCCGACGGGGCGGCCCCTCAGCTGGCCCGGGCCCAGCTCGGCCCGGACGAGCTGGCCGACGCCGCCTGCCAGCTCGAGGCCGGGCTGGCCCTGATGGTGGGGGAGGGCTGGGTCCACGGCGACCTGTCGGCCTACAACCTGCTGTGGTGGGAGGGGGAGCTGTGGTTCATCGACTTCCCCCAGGCCCTCGACCTGGCCGCCAACCCCCAGGGCCTCAATTTCCTCCACCGTGACGTCACCAACGTTGCCCAGTGGTTCACCCAGAAGGGCCACGCCATCGACGGCGAAGCCCTCTTCGCCTCCCTCCTGTAGGAGGCGGCACCGCCAGACCCCGCCCCGCCCCGCCCGCCCTGGGCCCCCTCCAACGCCCGAACTTCGTCACCCAATGCCGCCTCTGGCGGCACAAGGTGACAAGGTTCGGCCAAAAGCGCGAAATGCCGCCCGGTCAAGGCCGAGCCGGCCGGCGCGCCAGGGTCGGGCGGGGCAAGGCCGAGCCGGCGCCGGCCCGCTCAGGCGGCGTGGCGGTGGCGGCCAGGATGGTGGCGGCGGCCGGGGCGTGGGCCGGCAGGGTGCCGGCCTCGGCCCGCCGCTCCAGCTCGCGCCGGCCCTCGGGGCACTGGTCGACGAACGGGCACCAACCGCACAGCACGCCGGGCTTGGCCTCGAACGTCTCGCCCACGCAGGCCGAGGTGACGGCGTTCCACGTGGTGGCGAGCTTCCCGGCCGCCTCCTCCATCCGGCGGTCGGTGACGGCCACGTTGAGGATGCGCTGGCCCAGGTACAGCAACCGGGCCCGGTGGGGCTGCTCGGTGCCGGTGGCGGCCAGGGCGGCGGCGTACAGCATCACCTGCTGGAGCCGGCCCTGGCGGTACCGGGCGCCGGGCAGCGAGCCCGACTTGTAGTCGCTGACCACCAGATGGTCGTCGTGGCGGTCCACCCGGTCGATCACGCCGACGAAGGGCACGCCGGCCAGCGACGCCTTCACCTTCTGCTCGGTGGACACCACATCGACCTGGGCCGGGTCTTCCAGGGCCCACAGCCCGGTGATGGCCAGCCACCCCTGCCAGCGGAAGGCGCGGGCGGCCTCCTCGCCCAGCTCCAGGGCCTGGTAGTCGGGGTCGGCCTCGACCTCGGGCCACAGCTGCTTGGCCAGCGCCTTGGCCTGGTCGAGGGTGCGATAGGCGGCCGGCAGCCCGCAGGTCAGCTCGAGCACCCTGTGGGCGAACGATCCCACCAGGGCGGCCTGGCCCGACGGCTCGGGCTGCCGGTCGACGTACTTGAACCGCCAGCGCCGGGGGCACTGGTCGAACAGGCTGGCCGACGAGGGAGACAGATGTGGGGGCAGCTCAGCCATTGGGGAGATCATGACCGAAGGGTGTGACAGTCACGGGGATGGTGGGCCTGACGTGCCGGTTCGAGCCCGAGGCGTCAGAACCGGCGTCCGCCCGAGCCGCCGGAGGAGCGCCGACCGAAGCTGCGGCCACCGGAACCACCTCCCGATCGACCGGATCCGCCCGAACCGCCGGGGCGCAGCACGCCGCCCCCCAGCCCGCCCCCGAGGGAACCGCCGCCGAGCGAGCCGCCGGAACCGGATGTGCGCCGCTGTTGGCTGCGGCGGGAGGTGGGCAGGCCGCCCAGGCCGCCGCCCCCTCGGGCCAGCCCGCCGAGCACGATGCTGCCCAGGATGCTGCCGAGGCCGCCGCCCCGCCCGCCGCCGAGACCACCCAGGCCGCCGCCTCCCCGCCGCGACGGCGTGGGGGCGGTGGGGCCGGAGGGAAAGCCGCCGCGGCTGCCGCCGAAGATCGAGTCGTCGGGGCCCAGGGCCGGGCCGTCGTTGCCCGATCGGGGCGACGGTGCCGGCGCCCCGGGAGCCGGTGGGGTGGGCCCGCCGGAACGTGGAGGCGGGCCGGCACCCGCATCGATCGTCGGTCGGGGGCGGCGGCGGGGCGGGGCGGCCGTCGAGCTTGGCCTCGATCGACTGGAGCTGCCATTCGGCGTGGTCGATCTTGTCGTCGAGGGCGTCGACCTGCTCGGCCGTGGTGGCCCCGTCGACGGCCAGGCTCACCTCCTGATAGGCGGCGCTGGCCTGCTCGTAACTCGTGATCAGCTCGTTGTCCTTGGAGGCGATCACCCGGTCTCCCAGCTGGAGCACGCGGTCGGCGTTGTCCCGCAGCTGTTCGGTGATCTCGGCCCGGTCGGCCTCCATCTCGGCCGCCGCCAGCTGGCGGACCTTGCGCCGGCGGGACAGGGAGCGGAGCAGCAGAAACCCGCCGCCGCCCACCACCAGCACGCCCAGCACCGGCAGCAGGATCGAGCCGCCGCCACCCCCGCCATCCCCGCCGCTGTCGCTCCCGGTGCCCGAGCCCGACGGGGCCACCGACGTGCGCGGGGTCTGCTGGCCGGCCAGGCTGGCCACGAACTCGTCGAGGCCGTCGGCCACCGCCCCCTGGCTGAGGCTGTCGAAGCTGGCGTCGATGGCGTCGTTGATCTCGCCCGAGCCCACCGTGTCGGACCGGGCCCCCACCCCGGCCGTGGTGAGCACGAGCACGGTGGAGTAGCGGGCGGGGCGGGAGAACAGCTCGTCGGCCACGTCCTTGGCCAGTTGCTCGGCATCGTCGTCGACATCGAGCCAGACGAAGGCCACCCCCCGCTCGTTGGCGGAGGCGATGGCCTGGTCCTCGGCCGGGGTGGCGTCGAACTGCAGGTACCGGCCGCTCGAGTCGAGCTGGTCGGCGATCTGGGCGGCCGGAGGAGCGGATTGGGCTCCCGCCGGCGTGAGGGCCATGAGCCCGTGCCCGGGCGACCCCGCCAGGCACAGGAGCAGGGCGACGACGAGGGAGAGGACCATCCGGCGCACGGGGCGAGCCTACCGGGGTCCCCGGCGGCCGGGAGCCGCCCCCTTCCGCCCTGTTCCGGCCTGACCGGTCGAACGGGCGTCAGGTGCTCAGCCGGCGCCGCCCCGTCGCTGGGCCCAGGCATCGGCCTGCGCCCGGGCTTCCTGCTCCAGCGCGATGTCCCGGTAGGCCGGGTGCCAGCGGCGGTGGCGCACCACCCCCCGTCCGAACCCGCCCAGGTAGCGGGCGAGGAACCCGACCACGCCCAGCTCGGCCCACTGGCGGGCGTGGGTCAGCTCGTGGGCCAGGAGATGGCTCGCCCCGTTGGGGGGCAGGTCCCGGTCGAGGCACACGAACCGGCCGAGCGTGATCCCCACGTAGCGGCCGGGGATCATGGGCAGGCGCACCACCCGCACCCGGGCGGCCAGATCGGGGGCCAGATGGTCGTAGGAGGCGATCTCGGCGCTCGACAGGGGCCGCAGGCGCGGCCCCACCGGGCCGGCCGGCCGGCGTCGGCGCCGGCGGGAGTGGGCGGAACCGCCAGGAGAGGAGGCCACGCCGCCAGCGTAGTCGCGGTGGGGGCACCGGGTGCCGAGGAGCGGGCCGTCGTGCTGCCTACTCTGTTTCCCGATGGTGTCGAGGAAGCAGGTCCTGGCCACAGGCGTGGCATCGGTCGCCGGGGCCGGTGTGGGCGCTGCTCTCGCGGCCCGGGGGCGGCGCCGGGCTCGGCCGGTGAACAGCCACCGCCTCGCCACCCGCAACCTCCGGTTGGCCCGGCTCGGCCTCCGGGGCGGGGGCCGCTACGCCCTGTACAAGGCCCGGCGCACGTTCGCCTCCGCCGCCCGGGCCACCGAGCTCGACACGACGTTCCAGATCCGCACGGCGCAGGACGTCACCGACGAGCTGGGCAACATGAAGGGCGCCATGATGAAGATCGGGCAGATGGCGTCGTATCTCGACACCGGCCTGCCCGAGACGGTGCGGGCCACGATGGCCTCGCTGCAGCACGACGCCCCGCCCATGTCCCCCGAGCTGGCCGCCCGCCAGGTCTTCGACGAGCTGGGCCGCTGGCCCCGTCAGCTGTTCGACACCTGGGACGAGGTGCCGATCGCTTCGGCCTCGATCGGCCAGGTCCACCGGGCCATCACCCGCGACGGGCGGGCGGTGGCGGTGAAGATCCAGTACCCGGGGGTGGCCGAGGCGGTGGCGTCGGACCTGCGCAACGCCGGCTGGATCTTCGGGGCGCTGGCCTCCATGTTCCCCGGCGTCGATCCCGACCCGATCGTGGGTGAGATCCGGGCCCGCCTGCTGGAGGAGCTCGACTACCGCCGGGAGGCCGACAGCCAGCGGCTGTTCCACCGCTACGTGGCCGGCCACCCGTTCGTGTCGGTGCCGGGGGTGGTCGACGAGCTGTCGACCGGCCGCATCCTCACCACCGACCTGGCCACCGGCAGCCGGTTCGGCGAGGTGGTGGGGTGGTCGGAGCCGGAGCGCAACCTGGCGGCCGAGACCCTGTTCCGGTTCTCGTTCGGCGCCATCTACCGCCTCCACGCCTTCAACGGCGATCCCCATCCGGGCAACTACCTGTTCAACCCGGGGGGCAAGGTCACCTTCCTCGATTTCGGCCTCGTGAAACGGTTCGATGCCGCCGAGACCGTGCTGTTCGAGGATCTGATCAAGCAGATGGTGATCACCGGCGACGAAGCTGCCTTCCGCCGGGTGGTGGAGGACGCCGGCATCCTGGGCCGCGGCGCCCCCTTCGACGACGCCACGGTCAACGAGTACTTCTCGTACTACTACCGCTACGTGATGACCGACGGGCCGGTCACGCTGGACGAGGAGTACGCCGCCGGCGGTGTGGCCCACCTGTTCGACACGAACGGCCCCTACAAGGAGCTGATGCGGTACCTCAACGTGCCCCCGTCGTTCGTGGTGGTGCAGCGGATCACCCTCGGCCTGATCGGCCTGTTCGCCCAGTTGGAGGCGACGGCCAACTGGAAACGCATCGCCATGGAGCTGTGGCCGTTCACCGCCGCTCCGCCCTCCACCCCCATGGGCGAGATCATCCGGGACTGGCGCCGCTCCCAGGACGTCGACCTGCACGGGGTCTAACCTGCTCCCATGCGAGCAGTCGGCGTGATCGAGTACGGGGGCCCGGAGGCCCTGCAGCTGGTGGATGTGCCGGAGGGGCACGCCGGGGAGGGCGAGATCCGGCTGCGGGTGTACGCCGCCGCCGTGAACCCCACCGACACCCTGGCCCGTGACGGGTCCCGGGCCGAGCAGCAGAAGGTGGATCCGCCACCGTACGTACCGGGGATGGACGCCGCCGGGGTGGTCGACGAGATCGGCCCCGGCGTCGACACCGACCTCCGGGTGGGCGACCGGGCCATGGCCATCGTGCTACCCCGGGGGGCCCACGGCGCCTACCGGGAGAGCCTGGTGGTGCCGGCCGCCTCGGTGGCCCGGGCCCCGGCCGGAGCCTCCCACGCCGAGGCCGCCACCCTGCCCATGAACGGTCTCACGGCCCGCCTGTCGCTCGACCTGCTGGCCCTGGCTCCCGGCCAGGTGCTGGCGGTGACGGGGGCGGCCGGGGCCTACGGCGGGTACGTGGTGCAGTTGGCCAAGGCCGACGGGCTGACCGTGATCGCCGACGCCTCCGAGGCCGACCGTGCGCTGGTCGAATCCCTGGGGGCCGACGTCGTGGTTCCCCGGGGCGACGGGGTGGCGGCCGAGATCCGGCACCGCTTCCCCGACGGAGTGGACGGGCTGGCCGACGGCTCGGTGCAGAACCACCTGGTGGTCGACGCCGTGCGCGACGGCGGAGCGTTCACCTCGGTCCGGGGGTGGCCGGGGCCCGAGGGCGGCGTCCGGGGCATCACCTTCACCGCCACCTTCGTACGTGACTACGCCCGGGAGCAGGCCCGGCTCGATCGGCTCCGCCAGCAGGTGGAGGCGGGCGCCGTGACCCTCCGGGTGGCCGAGGTGTACCCCGCCGAGCGGGCGGCCGACGCCCATCGCCGGCTCGAGGCCGGCGGCACCCGGGGCCGCTGCGTGATCTCCTTCGACTGAGCGCCTTTCGGCGGTCAGAGCACTAGGAAGAATTTCCCGGTTTCTCCAAACCCGGTCGGTGGTCGGCGCCGTCTAGGTCGTTGACGGAGAGCAGATCCAACCTCTAGTTCGATGCGCGAGACCCGGTGCGTCGGGCGGTGGTTGTCGACTTTCGCGCTCTCCACGCGGGGCAGACGTCAACTAACTGCGAGGTTGTATCTTCATGTCCATCAAGAAATTCGCCCTGCTTGTCGCGGGCTTGTTCTCCCTGTTCCTGGCGTGGACGGTGGCCCCGGCCCTGGCCGACGGCGAGCGGGGCGAGCACGACCGTTCCGATGCCGCCGTCTCCTCGGGAGGTGAGCGGGCCTGGACCGGTGAGTTCTGCAACGGGGAGAAGTTCGAGATCCGCTACGCAGTCGACGCCGGCAAGGTGACCGTCAACAAGGTAACTGGCCCCACCAACCACCTCGACAGCCGCAAGAAGGGTGTCGACGTGGTGTTCGACAAGCAGGGAAAGGTGTCGTTCCGCCTCAGCGGTGAGCGTAAGGGGCGCCTGTCGGTCGAGGCCGATCTGGGCCGCTGCGCCGTGGCCGCCCCGCCGGCCGCGCCTGCTCCCGGCCCCACTTCCACCACGGCCCCGCCCCCCACCACCGCGGGGCCGACCGTGACCACCGCCCCGCCCCCCACCAGCCCCGGTAGCGGCAGCACCCAGCCCACCACGCCGCCGACGCTGCCCCCCACCCAGCCACCGACCACGGTGCCGCCGAGCACCCTGCCGCCGGCTCCGGCGGCCAGGTACCTCACCTACACCACCCCGGCCGGCACCTTCACGGTGGAGCTGAAGAACGGCGTGCTCACCTACTGGGCCATCAACACCCCCGGCTACCAGTGGTACGCCAAGACGAAGACGGGCTCGAAGGTCGTGGTCCTCATCCAGGACGCCTCGGGCGAGAGCGACTTCACCGTCACGATGACCAACGGCGCCCCGGTGGCCTCGTTCGTCTCGCCGTCGGGCGGCACGATCACCCCGTCGGTGTCGGAGTCGACCACCGCTCCGGCCAAGTCGGCCCCCAGCGGCGCCGCCTGATCACGGCGCCTGGTCGGGGCGGGTCGGCGGACCTGCCCCGACGGCGGCCCCGACCGATCGCCGGAGCGGAACGAAGAGGAACGAGATGCACGACGACGTGACCTTCCACGTGATGGGCAACCGGGCCCGGGTGGTCGTCACCGGCCCGGAGGCCGACAAGCTGGTGGTCTGGGCCCAACGGCGCCTGGAGGGGCTGGAGGCCCGCTGGAGCCGGTTCCTACCCGACAGCGAGATCTGCGCCCTCAACCGGGCCAGCGGGGTGCCCACCATCGTCTCCGCCGACACGTTCACCCTGATCCATCACGCCGTCGAGGCCTGGTCGGCAACCGGGGGCTGGTTCGATCCCACCATGCTGGGCGAGCTGGTGGCCGAGGGGTACGACCGGAGCCATGGCCTCCTTCCGCCCCCCGTCGCCGGCCCGTCGGCGTTCGGCCCGGCACCATCGACGGGAACGGTGGGGAGCGGCCGACGATGGTCGCGCTGCGGCGACATCGCCCTGGAGCCGGGGGTGAACCTGGTGGCGTTGCCGGCCGGCGTGGCCTTCGATCCTGGCGGCATCGGCAAGGGCCTGGCCGCCGACATGGTGGCCACCGAGGCGATGGTGCGGGGGGCCGAGGGGGTGATGGTGGAGCTGGGCGGCGATCTGCGGATCATCGGCGAGCACCCCGACGGCGGGCCGACCTGGGCGGTGGCCATCGACGATCCGGCCCAGCGGGGCCGCGACCTGTTCCGCTTCGGCTTCGCCGATGGTGGGGTGGCCACCAGCAGCCAGCTCCAGCGGCGGTGGACGACTGGCCAGGGGGATCGCCATCACCTGCTCGATCCCACCACCGGCACCCCGTCGGCCTCCACTGTCGGCACGGTGGTGGTGGCCACCGGGGCCGCCTGGTGGGCCGAGGTGCTGGCCAAGGCGGCGCTGCTGGCCGGTTTCGAGGCCGGAGGACGGCTCCTGCACGACAAGCAGGCGGCGGGCACCCTGTTCGGGTTCGACGGCGACGCCCACGACGTCGGGCTCCTGGCCCAGGCCGCCCTCCCCTGATCGCCCGCCCGGTCGGGCCGGCCCGCCGGCCCGACCGGCCGGCGGCGGCGTCAGCCGAGAACGGCCCGGCCGGTGTCGCCCAGCTCGAAGCGCTCCACCCGGAACCGCTGGGTGGTGCCGCTCATGCGCAGCCAACCGTCGTCGACCGGGGCCGGCCGGTAGACCTCCTCACCCCGGCACCGGGGGCAGTCGCACGGCGGTGTCATCACCAGGGCGGCCCAGTCGTCTCGGCTGTCCAGGGCGGTGCAGCGCACAGCGGCGTCCCCCGCACTGTCCGGTCGGGTCCCGGGTCCGCTCATGGTGTGGCCGCCACCCCCTGGGGTCTGCTCCTTCCGGCAACGGTAGCTCAATCTGGTGCCGGGCTTCACCTGCGCTCCGGCCACACCTAGGCTCCGGTCGAGGGGCCGATCGAATCGAAGGGGACCGTCAATGAGCGACCGCTGGACCACCTATGTCAGCGCACCGGTGACCGTGGCGCCGGGATGCCGGCTCGACACCGTGGTGGCCCCGGCCCGCCTGGGTGGGGCCAACGGCATCGTGTGGTCGCCCGACGGTCGCCTGATGGTCACCCAGGTCTTCGGCTCCCAGGTCACCGCCATCGACGTCGACTCCGGCCAACACACGGCGTTCGCCGCCCTGGGCGGGGGCATCGCCGCACCCGACGACGGGGCGTTCGGGGTCGACGGCACCTTCTTCGCCACCGAACCCATGAACGCCACCGTGTCGGCCCGCCAGCCCGACGGGACCTACCGCATCGTGCGCGACGACCTACCCGGGGTCAACGGCATGACCGTCAGCCACGACCGTCGGCGTCTGTTCGCCGACGAGTTCCGCCCCGGCGGTCGCCTGCTGGAGCTCGATCCGGCGGGGGAGAAGGATCCGGTGGTGCTGGCCGACGACCTGGCCATGCCCAACGCCTTCGCCATGGGCCCCGACGGCGCCCTGTGGTTCCCCCAGGTGCTGGCGGGAGAGATCTGGCGCTACGACCTCGACCGCCGCACGCTGGAACGCCGCTTCACCGACCTGGCCACCCCCACGGCGGTGAAGTTCGACAGCCAGGGCCGGCTGCTCACCAGCGAGGGCGGCAGCGGCCGCCTCACCCGGATCGACCTGGCCACCGGGGCCCGGGAGACCCTGATCCAGGTCAATCCCGGCATCGACAACTTCGCCATCGCCGCCGACGGCCGCCTGTTCGTGTCGCACTTCACCGACGGCCGGGTGGCCGAGGTGACGGGCGGCGTGGAGCGGGTGCTGTCGCCGTCGGGCCTGGTGGGGCCGTTCGGCCTCGACCGGATGGCCGACGGGTCCCTGCTCAGCGCCGACGCCCTGGCCGTCAACCGCACCGGCCCGGACGGCGAGTCGACCGTGATCATGAGCCTGCTGGCCGACCTGCCGGCCATGGCGGTGGACGTGGCCCACATCGGCGACGACCCCCTGGTGCTGCTGGCCCGGGGCCAGGTGCTGCGGCGCCGGCCCGACGGCCGGCTGGACTCGGTGGCCGGCCGGCTGGAGGGGGCGACAGCCCTGGTGTCGGCGGCCGGGCGGCGGGGCCTGGCTGGTGGAAGTCGAAGGGCGGCCGGGTCGGCCGGATCGACGGCGAGGGCGGGATCGAGCCGGTGGTCACCGGGCTCGACCGGCCCCAGGCGGTGGCCGAGGCGGCCGACGGCACCCTGTGGGTCACCAGCGCCGCCGGCGCCGTGTGCGCCGTGCGGGACGGGGCGGTGACCGCCCGCTACGACGGCTTCGGCACCCCCCAGGGGATCGCCGTGGTCGGCGCCGCCGGTGGCGGCGGGGTGACCGTGGTGGTGGCCGATCCGTCCCGGCGGGCCGTGGTGGGCCTCGACCCGGCGTCGGGCCAGCGCCGCGACCTCCTGACCGACGCCCCCATCGGCCTGGCCGTCGACGGCGCCCGTGCCCCTCACGCCTTCACCCCGCTCCAAGCCGACGGCGACGCCGTGCTGGTGGGTTGCGACGGCGACGGCTCCGTCCGCCGCCTCACCCTGGGCTGACCGCGCCGCCCGATGGTGGGCTCCTTGGCGTGACCGTCGGCCGCTCGGACATGATGGGCGGGAGCAGGGTGGGCCGCCCCGGGGCCGCCCACCGAGAGAAGCTGAGAGAAGAGGCCGCCATGCCCACGCCAGCCCGAGTCGTCGTCGTGCCCCAGGAACCGGGTGAGCCGCTGGAGATCGTGGAGGTCGATCTGCCCGATCCCGGCCCCCACCAGGTGGTGGTGGAGCAGTACGCCTCCGGGGTGTGCCATAGCCAGCTCCACACCATCCACAACCCCCGCACGGCGCCGGCCATCCTGGGCCACGAGTCGACGGGGAAGGTGCTCGCCGTCGGCTCGGCGGTGGAAGACCTGGCCCCGGGCGACACGGTGATGGTCACCTGGGTGCCGAAAGACGAGCGGACGGCCCGCCGCCAGGGGGCCGCGCTCGAGCTCGACCTGCCCGACGGGCGGCGGGCCGCCACCCTCAACGTGTTCACCTGGGCCACCCACACCCTGGCCGACGAGATGTTCGTGGTGAAGGTGCCCGACACCATCGACCGGGAATCGACCGCCATCATCGGCTGCGCCGTGATCACCGGGGCCGGGGCCGTGCTCCACACGGCCCGGGTACAGCCGGGCGACAGCGTGGCCATCTTCGGGGTGGGCGGCGTGGGCCTCAGCGCGGTGGCGGCGGCCAAGGCCTGCGGGGCCGACCCGATCATCGCCGTCGACCTCGACGACGAGAAGCTCGACTTCGCCAAGCGGTTCGGGGCCACCCACGGGGTCAACGCCGGCAAGGTCGACGCCGTGGCCACCATCCGGGCCATGACCCGCCAGGAGGGCCGGTTCGACATCCTGCGCAACCCGCTGGAGGGCGTCGACTACGCCTTCGACTGCATCGGGGTGCCGATGACCATGCGCCAGATCTCCGAGGTGGTGCGGGCCGGCGAGTTCGGTCTCACCCGGGGCGGCACCGCGGTGCTGGTGGGCGTGCCCCAGACCCCGATCGAGCTCGACAGCCGGATCATGTTCATCGGCGAGCGCAGCTACCGCTGCAGCCTGGGCGGGAGCTGCTCGCCGGCCGAGGACTTCCCCCGCTTCCTCGACTGGCAGGCCCGGGGCCAGCTCGACCTGGCCTCGCTGGTGACCGCCCGCTACCCGATCGACGGCATCCGGGACGCCGTCCACGACCTGGAGGAAGGCCGCATCGCCGGCCGGGCCGTCCTCGCCTTCTGACCCGGCGGGGTTGGGGCCCCCGACGGGGGTGGGGGAGGCCGCTTGCGGCCGGCGGGGGCGCAGCCCCCGAAAAGCTAGACGGGGCAGTGGCCGGCGGGGCACTCGTCGGGCCAGGGGCCGTCGGACCCGAGGGCCAGCCGGGGGGCGGCCCCGGGGTGCAGGCGTTCCTCGATCAGCTCCCGGATACCGGCCACGAAACGGGGGTGGGTGCCCACGGTGGGCACCCGCACCAGCGCCACCCCCAGCTCGGTGGCGGTGGCCCGGGCCTGGGTGTCCAGGTCGAACACCACCTCCATGTGATCCGACAGGAACCCGATCGGCACCAGCACCACCCGGCCCGTGCCCCCGGCGGCCGCCAGGGCCCGTAGGTGGTCGTTGACGTCGGGTTCCAGCCACGGCACCTGCGGTGGACCGCTCCGGCTCTGGAACACGAGGTCGTACGGGGTGCCGGCCCAGCCGGCGGTGTCGACCACGAGCCGGGCCGCCTCGTGGAGCTGGTCGACGTAGGAGCAGCCGGCGGCCATCGACCCGGGTATCGAATGGGCGGTGAACACGAGCCGGTCGCCGCGCCCGGGCCGGTCGCCGCCGAGGGCGGTAGCAAGCCGGTCGGCCGCCGCCTCCACGAAACCCGGGTGGTTGTAGAACAGCCGCAGCTTCGACAGGTGGGGGGCGCTTGGGCCCTCGTTGCCGTCGACCGTGGCCGCCGCCTGCTCCAGGTCCTCCCGGTACTGACGGCACCCGGAGTAGGTGCCGAAGGCCGAGGTGGCGAGCACCAGGGCATCGGTGACGCCGTCGGCCGCCATGGCGGCCACGGTGTCGGCCAGGAACGGATCCCAGTTGCGGTTGCCCCAGTACAGGGGCAGGTCGATCCGGTGGGCGTCGAGCTCGGCCCGCAGCGCCGCCAGCAGGTCCCGGCACTGGTCGTTCAGCGGCGAGCGGCCCCCGAAGAGGGCGTATTGTTGGGCCACCACGGCCAGGCGCTCGTCGGGCACGGCCCGGCCCCGGGTCACAGTACGAAGGAACGGCATGACGTCGTCGGGCCCTTCCGGGCCTCCGAACGACAGCAGGAGGATGGCGTCAGCAGCGATGGAATGCAGGATAGGAGCGTTCCCGGTGTTCGCCGGAGGCGAACCCGAGGAACCCGAAGGGTTCCCGTCAGCGCTTGGCCGGCACCAGCCCGTCGGCTTCCCGGCGGGCGTTGTCCCGGGCCTGGATGACCGCCCGGCGGCTGGGGGAGCGGGGGGCGAAGCCGGCTGCGGCCCGCTGCTCGTCGTTCTCGCAGCCCCAGAAACCGTGCTCCCGGTTGAGCCTGGCCGTCCGCCGGCATGGCAACATGACCGGACAGGCCATGCAGTAGCTGGCGGCGATGGCTTCGCGCTCGGCCCGGCGCTCTGGTCGTTCGGATGCCGGACCGAAGAACACATGGGTGAGACCATGGCAGATCGCCTGCTCCGCCCAACTCACATCGGTTTCGGGGTGTAGGCCGTACTCGGTGTCCATGGCACCTCCCTGGTGAGCGCCGACGGGGGCGGGTGCCCGAGTAGGCGTCCGTGCTCGAGTCTAGCAAGGCTGAGCGATCGGTCAAATGTTAGGCATACAGATCATCCGATCGATGGCTAGCCTCGGATGCGGTATGCGGGTCGTTTCGTGGAACTTGTGGTGGCGGTTCGGGCAGTGGGAGCAGCGCCAGCCCGCCATAGCCGAGGAGCTGGTGGCCGTGGCCCCCGATCTCGCCCTGCTGCAGGAGGTCTGGGCCTCGCCCGACGGTGCCATACCCGGTGGGGCCCGGGATCAGGCCCGGATACTGGCCGACGCCACCGGGCTCCACCTGGCACGCACCCATGCGCCCGACGGCAGCGTGGATCAGTTCGGCAACGCCGTCCTCAGCCGCTGGCCCCTGCGGGTGGCCGAGGCCATCCGCCTGGTGGGCCCCGACGGGCGCCCCTCGCACCGCAGCGCCCTGGCCTGCTGGGTGGACGCCCCGCCTGAACCCTGGTTGGTGGTGGTCACCCACCTGGCCTGGCGTTACGACGAGAGCGAGCTCCGCCAGCGCCAGCTGGCCGAGGTGGTGGACCTCATCGGCCGCCACCTGCCCGACGAGCCCGACCGGCACCCGCCCGTCATCCTGGGCGGCGATCTCAACGCCGTGCCCGAGTCCGACGAGATACGCCGCCTCACCGGCCTGGCCGCGCCCTACCGGCCCGGTCTCGTGTTCACCGATTGCTGGGCCGCGGTGGGCGACGGCCCGGGCCACACCTGGACCCGGGACAATCCCAACGCGGCGGAGGCCCTGTGGCCCCGCCGCCGGCTCGACTACGTGCTCGTGACCTGGCCCCGGCCCAAGCCCACCGGCAACCCCCGGTCGGCCTGGTTGATCGGAACCAGCCCCGGCAGCGGAGGCGTCGTGCCCTCCGATCACTACGGTGTACTGGTCGAGCTCGACGACCGCCCACCGGCCGAGAGCTGAAGGGGGGCGGCCCATCGGGGCCCCGCCTCGGCATCCCACCGGGCCCCGCCCCCGCCCCCAGCACCCCTTCCGACGAGCCTCAGGAACCGATCCGCCCATGTCCGATCCGCCTCCACCGCCCACCGGCGGCCCGCCCCCGGGCTGGTATCCCGACCCCAGCACGGGCACCGGCCTGCGCTGGTGGGACGGCACCACGTGGACCGAGCACGTCGGCGATTCGCCGCCCGCCCCCGTACCCGGCGTCGGGCCGGGCCCGAGTGGGCCGAGCCACGGGCTGATCGCCCCCGGCGAGTGGCTGCGGGAGGCCGTCCGCATCGGCAAGGCGCGGGCGGGGCACTTCTTTCCTCTCGTGGTGCTGCTCATGGTGCCCACGAGCCTGCTCAACGGGCTCGCCCTGTGGCTCGCCCTGCGCCACGCCGTGGTCACCACCGACACCGAGGCCGGCACCATCGACTTCGACAACCCCGGCGGCAGCGCCGGTCTCTACGCCCTCGTCGGGCTGACGTCGCTGCTGGTGGCGGTGGCCAGCCTGGTGCTGGTGGTGTCGTCGGCCCGCCAGGCCCAGGCCGAGGTGGCCGAGCGCCCCGAGCCATGGTCGGTGTCGTTGGCCGGCACCGGCGCCCGCCTCGGGCGCAGCCTGGGCGTGGGGGCCGCCCTGCTCGTAATCCTGGGCGGCCTGTACGGGCTGGTGGTGGCGAGCATCGCCTTCGCCCCGGCGCTGGTTCTGCTGACCTTCCCCCTGTGGCTGGTCGGCTCCCTCCTGGCCGTGGTCCGCCTCAGCCTGGCCCCGGTGGCGGCCGCTCTGGCCCCGCCCGGCACCAAGGCCCTGGCGATCAGCTGGGACCTCACCCGGGGCCGATTCTGGGCCGTGCTCGGCCGTTGCCTGCTGCTGGTGCTGGTGGGCCTGATGCTGAGCATCCTGGCCAGCCTGGTGGCCAGCCCGTTCGCCGCCATCGGGGGCGAGGGGGCGTCGGGCCTCCAGCCCGGGGCCGAGCGCATCCCGCTCGAGGAGCTGCTGGGCTCGAACCCGGCCGTGCTGGCCATCCGCCAACTGTTCGGCGCCCTGGGTAACGGGGCCGCAACCGTGCTGTGGGGGATCGGCCTGTCGCTGCTCTACCGGAACCTGTCGGGCCCGGTGGAGCCGGTGGCCGAGGCGGTCGAACCGGGTGACGGCGAGGGCGGTGGCCTGGCCACCACCGGCGCCGGTCCGGCCGATGCCTGACCGGTGGCCCCGCCGAGCTCGGTCACGTCGCTGCTTCTCCTCCCGTCGTCCTGCTGAGCCGGCCCGAGGCGAACACGGCGTCCAGCCGGTGCATGGCCGTCTGCAGGTGCACCCGCATCGCCTCCGCCGCTCCCTCGGGGTCGCCGGCGGCGATGGCGGCGGCGACGGCCACGTGCTCCGGCTTGGTGGCGGCCGATGCCTGGGCGTGGTGGTACAAGCGATACATGTGCAGATGGCCCCGAAGCCGGGCCAGCGCCTCGCGTAACCAATGGTTGCCGGCCAGCTCGGCGATGCGGTCGTGGAAGGTGGCGTCGTAGGTCATGTCGAGGCGGTTGGCGGTGTCGTCGTGCAGACCGGCCCCGCCGCTGTTGGCGAAGGCGAGGAGGGCGCGCCCGTCGCCCCCGGACGCCCGGCGTGCGGCTTCGGCCGCCGCTGCTGGCTCGATGAGGAGCCGGAAGTCGATCATGGCCCTGAGATCCTCCAGGCCGATCAACGGGGCGACGGCGTAGCCCCGCCGGGGCTCCTTGGCCACGAGGCCCTCCGCCTCCATGCGGGCCAGGGCTTCCCGTACCGGGGTGGGGGAGACCCCCAGCGTCCGGGAGAGGGCGTCGATGTTCAGACGGGCCCCGGCCTCCACATGGTGGTTCATCACCATGTCGACGAGGACGTCGTGCACGTCGTCCACCAGCGGCTGGCGCTCGCTGAGCCTTCGCCCGGCCTGGGACGCACGGAGGGCGGCCTCAGGGTCGATGTTGGTCAACGGTACGGATCTCCCTGGTCTCGTCTCGACGGTGCAAGCATATCGCATGTTCCTCTTGCCAAGATCCTATAGGAAATGTCATATTCGAGATCGCTGTCGGTGGTCGCGGGGATCGCGGCCGGGGCAGGGTGGGAGGAGACAGGGTGGGAGGAGAGCAGTGAGGCAAGCGGGTGGCGCGACGGCCGTGGTCGTGCAGGTCGAGAACGAAGGAGCGGCGACGCAGGACGGGGAGCCGGCAGTGAAGGCGCCGGTCGCCAGCCATCACGTCCTTGCGCTGTGCCTGAGGGTGATGCAGCTCGGACCGGCCATGATCCTGGTGACGTTGGTGGTGGTCCTGAGCCTGCTCTCCGACGTGTTCCTCTCGTTCGAGAACGCCGGCAACGTGATGAAGCAGTCGGCCGTCGTGTGCGTGCTGGCTCTGGGTCAGCTCCTGGTCATCCTGACCCGGGGCATCGATTTGTCGGTTGGCTCGAACCTGTCGTTGAGCGCGGTGGTGGGGGCCATCGTCTGGCGGGACCACCGCTCGGCCGCCGCCGCCATCCTGGCCACGCTGGCCACGGGGTGCGTGGTCGGGATGGTCAACGGGCTGCTCTACGTGAAGGGCCGGCTGCCGCACCCGTTCATCCCCACCCTGGCCATGCTCACCGCAGCCAGCGGCCTCGCGCTGTACCTGTCGCACGCCCAGACCATTCAGGGCGCGCCCCCGGTGGTGAACACCCTGGGGGCCGGTCGGCTCGGTTGGATCCCGGGGGCCGGCACGATCGGCTGGTTCCCGGTGGCGACACTGGTGGTGGTGGGCGTGGCCGCAGTGGTGGTGCTCATCACCCGGGGACTGGTGTGGGGCCGGTGGGTGTACGCCGTCGGGGGTAACCCGGAGGCCGCGGTCCGCAACGGTATCCCGGTCCCCTCGGTGCTCATCTCGGTCTACGCCCTGTCGGGCCTGATGGCCGGGGTGGCCGCCCTGCTGACGATGGGCAAGGGAAACGCGGCGTCACCGACCTCCGGCAGCCTGGCCGAGCTCGACGCCATCGCGGCGGTGATCATCGGCGGGGCCAGCTTCCTCGGCGGCCGGGGCCGTGTCATCAACGCTCTGACCGGGGCGCTCGTGATCGCAGTGCTCCGCAACGGCCTCAACCTGCTGGGCATCGACCCCAACTGGCAGTACATGGCCACCGGGGCCGTGATCGTGCTGGCGGTCCAACTCGACGTACTCCGGGGCCACGTGGAAGGCCGGGTCCGAAGCCTGCAGGCGGTGGCGGCGCAGTGAGCGGCACCGCCCCCACCTCCCCGCCGGTCCTCGAGGTCCGCGACGCACGCAAGCGGTTCGGGGCGGTGACCGCCATCGACGGGGTGTCGCTTGTCGTCGAGGGCGGCGAGGTCCTCGCCCTGCTGGGCGACAACGGGGCCGGTAAGTCGACGCTCATCAAGGCGATCAGCGGTGTGCACCACCTCGACTCGGGAACGGTCACGCTCGACGGCGTGGACCTGACCGGGGCCAACGCCATGACCGTTCGGGCCCACGGGATCGAGACCGTCTACCAGGACCTCGCCCTGTTCGACAATCTCGATCCGGCGGCCAACTTCTACGCCGGGCGCGAGCTGGCCGGCCCGGCCTGGCTCCCGCCGCCCCTCCGCTTCCTGCGCCATCGCCAGATGGCCCAGCGAACCCGGGAGTTGCTCGACCGGCTCGAGGTGAGCTTGCCCGACCTCGACGCCCCGGTGGCGCTCATGTCGGGTGGGCAGCGCCAGGCGGTGGCGGTGGCCCGTGCCGTGGCCTTCTCCACCCGGGTCGTGATCCTCGACGAGCCCACCGCCGCGCTTGGCCTGCGGGAGTCGGGCCGGGTGATCGAGCTCGTGCGGCGCCTCAAGGACGACGGGGTGGCCGTCATCCTCATCTCCCACAGCATGGACCAGGTCCAGGCGGTGGCCGACCGGGCCCTCGTCCTGCGCCGGGGTCGGGCCGTGGGCGAGGCGGTACCGACCGCCGAGAACCACGAGCTGCTCGTGTCCTGGATCGTCGGCGCCTCCGCCGGGTGACCGGCCCGCCGGCGGGCCGTCGCCACTCGAGGTCTCCATCAACCACAACCCGAAGGAGCGTTCAACCGTGAGATTCCGCCCTACCGCCCTGGCCGCGGGCTCGGCTCTGGCCCTGCTCGCCACCAGCTGCGGAAGCAGCAGCAGCGACACCAGCGCTGCCCCGACCACGAAGGCCGACGCAGCGCCGACGACGGAGGCGGCGACGACCGACGGGTCGACCGCCGGCGCAGCCGAGACGGTGACGGTCGCGTTCATCACCAAGTTCCCGGTGGCGTTCTTCACCGCCATGGAAGACGCAGCCAAGGCCTACGCCGAGGACCACGCCGGCGTGGAGGTCTCGTACTTCAGCTGCAAGTCGCCGTCGGACACGGCCTGCCAGATCGCCCAGATCGAGGACGCCGTGGCCAAGGAGTTCGACGCCATCGTGATCACCCCGATGGGCACCGAGGTCATCCCGGCCCTCGACGCCGCTAGCGACAAGGGCGTGAAGGTGGTGCTGGCCGACAACAACCTCGACGACTTCACGAGCAAGACGGCGGTGGCCGCCACCGACAACGTGAAAGGCGGGCAGGCGGCCGGGGCCTACCTCAAGTCGGTGCTCAAGTCGGGCGACAAGATCGGCCTGATGGAAGGGGTACGGGGCGTGCCCGCGCTCGACGCCCGCATCCAAGGGGTCAAGGACGCGCTCGAAGGCACCGGCGTGGAGGTGGTGATCGGCGGGGCCGAGACCAAGTGCGACTCGGCCCAGGGCGCCACCGTGGCCGAGGACCTCCTCACCCGCGAGCCCGACCTCGCCGCTATCTACTCGGCCTGCGACGATCCCGCCATCGCCGCGGCCAAGGTGGCCAAAGACAAGGGCAAGACAGTGCTGGTGATGGGCTACGACGGGTTGCCCGATGCGGCCAAGGCGATCCAGGCCGGAGACATGCGGGCCACCATCGCCCAGTTTCCCGGGAAGATGGGCGAGCTGGGGCTCGACGCCGCGGTGAAGGCGGCCCGGGGCGAGAAGGTCGAACCGTTCGTCGACACGGGGACCGAGCTGGTGACCGACAAGAACGCCGCCGACTTCCTCAACTTCCGCTGAGCAGGCTGCGGTCCGGTCCGAGAGGAGAGCGATGCAGGCGGCAGTGTTGGCCCATCCCGGCCGGATGGTGCTCGATGAACGTCCCGAGCCGCGGGCGCCTGGTCCGGGTGAGGTGCTCGCCGCCGTGCGGCGGGTCGGGATCTGCGGTACCGACCATCACGCCTACGGGGGAACCCAGAACTTCTTCGACTACCCCCGGGTGCTCGGCCACGAGCTGGCGGTGGAGGTGCTGGAGACCGGCCCCGGAGCGAGTCGGGTGGGCCCGGGCGACGCCTGCGCCGTGCTCCCGTACCTGTCGTGCGGGGTCTGCCGCCCGTGCCGTCAGGGACGGGCCAACGCCTGCGAGCAGATCTCGGTCCTCGGGGTCACCCGGGATGGCGGGCTGTGCGAGCGGATGGTGCTGCCCGAGGCCCATCTGTTCCGCCTGCCCGGCCTCACCCTCGACCAGCTCGTGCTGGTGGAGGCCCTGGGCATCGGTTGGCACGCCATGGACCGGGCCAAGCCCCATCCCGACGACACGGTCCTTGTGCTCGGCGCCGGGCCCATCGGCCTTGCCGTCGCCCACTCGACCCGGAGCCATGCGGCCCGGATCGTGCTGGCCGACCTGTCGCCGGGACGGGCCGCCTTCGCCCGGGCGTCGGGGTTCGAGACGCTCCCCGCCGGCGACGGCCTCGAATCCGACGTCCGTGACCTCCTGGGCGGCGCCCTGCCGTCGGTGGTGTTCGACGCCACCGGCAGCCGGGCGTCGATGGAGGCCGCGTTCGGGCTCACCGCCGCCTGCGGGACGCTGGTCCTGGTCGGCCACACCCGAGGGCCGATCGAGTTCGCCAATCCGGGGCTCCATGCCCGCGAGCTCGACGTGCGGGCCTCCCGGAACGCCACGACCGCCGACTGGGACGGGGTGCTCGGGGCGGTGGCCAACGGCTCGCTCGACGCCACCGGCTGGATCAATCACCGCACCACGCTGCCCGGCATCGTCGACGACCTCCCGCGGCTGGCCGCCGATCCGGGGGCCGTGGTCAAGGCCGTGGTGGAGATCGGCGGTGCCCACGATGGCTGAGGGGCCCCGGGTCGCCGGCTCTCCGGCGTTGCTGCTGCTGGCCGAGGGCGACAGCGTGCTGATCGCTGTCGCCGATCTCGACGCCGGCCCCCACCTGGCCTCGACGGGAGCCACGGTCGTGCTGATCGGGCCGTGGCCCTTGGCCACAAGGTGGCGGCCCGGCCCATCGCCGCCGCGGAGCCCGTGGTGCGCTGCGGTATGCCGATCGGCTCGGCCACGGAGCCGATCCTGGCCGGCGCCTGGGTCCATGTGCACAACCTGGCCAGCGACTACATCGCCACCTTCGCCCACCGGGGAGGCAACCGGTGAGCCGGCCCGACATCGAGTCCGTCGCCCACGGCTACCCGAGGGCCGACGGCCGGAAGGGCATCCGCAACCTGACCGTGGTCGTCTACCTCGTGGAATGCGCCCGCATCGTGGCCGACGCGATCGCCGCCGGAGCCGGCGACGTGCACGTGATCGGCTTCCCCGGCTGCTACCCGAACGCCTACGCCCACCGATGATGGGGCGGCTCTGCACGCATCCCAACGTCGGCGCGGTGCTCCTGGTCTCGCTCGGTTGCGAGGGCTTCGACCGGGAGCACCTGCCCGAGCGATCGCCGCCTCGGGCCGGCCGGTCACACGCTCGTCATCCAGGAGGCCGGCGGGACGCGGCCAGATCGACGACGGCCGGCGCTGGATCGACGAGCAGGCGTGCCGCGCTCGCCGCCGACGCCGCGCCGCACCGCTGGCGCTCGACGAACTGATCGTCGGCACCATCTGCGGCGGCTCCGACGCCACCAGCGGCATGACCGCCAATCCGGCGGTCGGGCCGCGCCTTCGACTGCTGGTCGACGCCGGCGCCACCGCATCTTCGAGGAGACCGGCGAACTGATCGGCTGCGAGCACTTCATGGCGGGGCGCGCCGATCACGCCGGAGCTCGGGCGAGAGATCGAGGCCTGGGTGGCCAAAGCCGCGCGGTACTACCCCGCCTCGGCCACGGCAGCTTCGCGCCCGGCAACGCCGAGGGCGGGCTGACCACGATCGAGGAGAAGTCGCTCGGCGCCTACGCCAAGTCGGGCATCGGACCGATCTCCGGCGATCATAAACCCGGGCCATGCCGCCGCGCGGCGGGCTCTATCTGCTCGACGTGGTGCCCGACGGCGAAGTCCGCTTGGGCTTCCCCAACATCAGCGACAACGCCGAGATCGCCGAGCTGATCGCCTGCGGCAGCCACGTCAAGCTGTTCACCACCGGCCGCGGCTCGGTGGTCGGCTCGGCGATCTCGCCGGTGATCAAGATCTGCGCCAATCCGGAGACCTACCGGCGCATGGCCGACGACATGGACGTCGACGCCGGCCGCATCCTCGAAGGCGGCGCCACGCTCGACGAAGTGGGCGAGGAGATCTGCGACCTGATCCCGCCGTCGCCGGCGGCCGGCAGACCGCCAGCGAGCAGCTCGGCCACCAGGAGTTCATCCTCACCTACAAGTCGTTCGAGCCGATCGGGCCCGCGTGCCTGCCGAGCCGCCCGGTGAGCGATGGCGGCGGCCCGGCCCGGGTCGCAC
>CAVTAP010000021.1:0-160000 GCA_963732695.1 uncultured Actinomycetota bacterium
GCCCGCCCGGTGGTAACTCTGAGGGCGGTCGAAACACCCCGCGAGTTGAGTGGGGACGTCCGTTGGGTGGTCGTGCCGTCGCCGAGTGGCCGAAGGTGTTGTCGCCCCAGCACCACAGCGGTGCCGTCCGTCCGGGTGGCGCAGGTGTGGCCGTCGCCCGCGGAGATCGCGCCCAGGTGGTGAGGGCGCCGACCTGGGTCGGGGCGACGGCGTTGGGTGGTGGTGCCGTCGCCGAGTTGACCGTTGGCGTTGTTGCCCCAGCACCAGAGGGTGCCGTCGGTGCGTGTGCGCGCAGGTGTGGGTCGCCTCCCGCGGCGATCGACGCCCAGTGGTGGCGGCGCCGACCTGGGTCGGGTGCGTGCGTTGGGTGTGGTGCCGTCGCCGAGCTGGCCGTTGGCGTTCTAGCCCCAGCACCAGAGGGTGCCGTCGGTCCGGATGGCGCAGGTGTGGTAGCCGCCGGCGCTGACGGCGGTCCAGGTGGTGAGCGGTGCCGACCTGGTTGGGGCGTCGTGCGTTCGGTGGTGGTGCCGTCGCCGAGCTGGCCGTCGACGTTGTAGCCCCAGCACCAGAGGGTGCCGTCGGCTGCGTGGCGCAGGTGTGGAGGCCGCCGCCGCTGACGGAGGCCCAGGTGGTGGCGCGCCGACCTGGGTGGGTGCGTGCGGCTCGTGGTGGTGCCGTCGCCGAGCTGGCCGTTGCCGCGTTGCCCCAGCACCACAGCGTGCCGTCGGTCTCGGGTCGCGCAGGTGTGGATGTCGCCGACACGACGATGGTCCTCCACGTGGTGAGCGCGCCGACCTGCGTCGGGAGCGAACGGTGCGTGGTGGTCGCCCTGCCGCAGCGATCTGCCGTAGGTGTTGTTGCCCCAGCACCACAGCGTGCCGTCGGTGCGGATCGCGCAGGCTTCGGACGTTGCCGGGGTCGATGCGTCCCCCAGGTGGTCGAGCGCCGACCTGGCGCGGGTGAGTGCCGGGTCGTGGTGCCGTCGCCGAGCTGCCGTTGTCGTTGGTCCAACCCCAGCACCACAGCGTGCCGTCGGTGCGGGTGGCGCAGGCTGGGACGTCGCCGCCGGCGACGATCGCCCACGGTGGTGCGCGGCTCCGATCTGCACGGGGGAGATGCGTTGGGTGGTGGTGCCGTCGCCGAGCTGGCCGTTGACGTTGTTGCCCCAGCACCAGAGCGTGCCGTCGGTCCTGGTCGCGCAGCGTGTGCGAGTCGCCAGCGGTGACGGTGGTCCAGCGTGGTGAGCAGCGCCGACCTGGGTGGGCTGAGGTGCGTGGGTCGGTGGTGCCGTCGCCGAGCTGGCCGTTGGCGTTGTCGCCCCAGCACCACAGGGTGCCGTCGGTGCGCGTGGCGCAGGTGTGATCCGTCACCGGCGCCACGGTCGTCCAGGTGGTGAGCGCGCCGACCTGGGTCGGCGAGCGTGCGCTGGGTGGTGGTGCCGTCGACCGAGCTGCGCCGTCGCTGTTGTACCCCCAGCACCAGAGGGTGCCGTCGGTCCGGGTCGCGCAGCGTGTGACTGGCGCCCGCGCTGAGTCGTGGTCCAGGTCGGTAGCAGCGCCGACCTGCGTCGGCGACGTTGCGCTGGGTGGTGGTGCCGTCGCCGAGCTGGCCGTTGGCGTTGTTGCCCCAGCACCAGAGCGTGCCGTCGGTCGGGTCGCGCAGGTGTGGCCGCGCCGGCGCGTCGACCGACGTCCAGTGTCGTGACCGCGCCGACCTGGGTCGGGGACGTGCGGTTGGTGGTGGTGCCGTCGCCGAGCTGGCCGTCGCGTTGTAGCCCCAGCACCACAGCGTGCCGTCGGTGCGGGTGGCGCACGTGTGGTCGATCGCCTGCGCTGACGACGGTCCAGGTCGTGGCCACGCCGATCTGGGTGGGGACGGTGCGCTGCGTGGTGTCGCCGTCGCCGAGCTGGCCCGATGCGTTGTCGCCCCAGCACCACAGCGTGCCGTCGGTGCGGATCGCGCAGACGTGAGCGTCGCCGGCGCCGATCGTCGCCCACGCCAGGTGGCGACGGCCGACCTGGGTCGGCGAGGTGCGTTGGGTGGTGGTGCCGTCGCCGAGCTGGCCGTTGGTGTTGTCGCCCCAGCACCACAGCGTGCCGTCGGTGCTGGTCGGCGCAGGTGTGGACGGTGCCCGGCGGTGACGGTCGCCCAGTGGTGAGCGGCGCCGACCTGGGTCGGGCGTGGTGCGCTGGGTGGTGGTGCCGTCGCCGAGCTGGCCGTTGCCGTTGTAGCCCCAGCACCACAGCGGTGCCGTCGGTCGGGTGGCGCAGGTGTGGCTGTCGCCGGCGGCGACCGTCGCCCAGCGTGGTGAGCGGCGCCGACCTGGGTCGGGCGGTGCGCTGCGTGGTGGTGCCGTCGCCGAGCTGGCCGTTGGTGTTGAGGCCCCAGCACCACAGGGTGCCGTCGGTGCGGGTCGCGCAGGTGTGGTTCGTGCCCGGCGGCGACGGTCGGCCCAGGTGGTGGCGCGCGCCGACCTGGGTCGGGCGTCGGTGCGTTGGTGGTGGTGCCGTCGCCGAGCTGGCCGTTGGTGTTGTCGCCCCAGCACCACAGGGTGCCGTCGGTCTTGGTGGCGCAGGTGTGGTAGTCGCCGCCGTGTTGACCGTGGCCAGGTGGTGAGCGGCGCCGACCTGGGTCGGTGAGGTGCGTTGGGTCGGTGGTGCCGTCGCCGAGCTGGCCGTTGGCGTTGTAGCCCCAGCACCACAGGGTGCCGTCGGTCCTGGTGGCGCAGGTGTGGGAGCCGCCGCCGGTGACGCTGGCCCAGGTGGTGAGCGCGCCGATCTGGGTGGGCGTGGTCCGTGGGTGGTGGTGCCGTCGCCGAGCTGGCCGTTGGCGTTGTAGCCCCAACACCACAGTGTGCCATCGGTACTGGTGGCGCACGTGTGGCACTCGCCGGCGGCGACGGTGGCCCAGGTGGTCAGCGCTCCGATCTGCGTGGGAGACGTGCGTTGGGTGGTGGTGCCGTCGCCGAGTTGTCCGTAGGTGTTGTAGCCCCCAGCACCAGAGCGTGCCGTCCGAGCGGTCTCGCGCACGTGTGGGCCAAGCCCGCGCTCGTCGTCCAAGTCACGGACTCGCCACCAGTCACGAGGGTCGGCGACCAGTACGCCGACAGGTCGATCGTGCCGGTTTGGCCCTGAGTGGGATCGCCGCCGGCGTACGCCGCGCCGTTGACGAAAAACGCAGCCGACGTCAGTGGGTTCAAGACACTGCCGGTCATCACGGTGAAGGCAGCACCGGCTCGTGGCACTGCGCCCGAGATCGCCACGAGGGCCAGGATCACCAGGGCGGTGTGAATGACGCTCACCAAACGCTTGACTGGCGAGCGTTGGCGCTTGAGCGTCTCGAGTCGGGCCGGTTGGCCGGTAGTGTTACTTCGCCATTGCCATCGAAGGAGTAGGTCGTCTACACTGGTCGCGGGAGAGAGAACTCTTCGATCGGACCCCTTGCCGGAAACGGGGTGTTCCGTACCGACTTCTCCCGAAGTACCGCCTCGTCGGCTCGGCGGGTAAGTTGCTCGGGGGACACGGGCCAAAGCTTGTCGCCGCCCCGACGGTAGCGCTGAGCGGGATCGGCTGCCCGTTGACCTCGAATGGCGCAGCTACCACCTCAGACACCCGGGCCGCGAGACTGTGAGCGTGGCGTGCTGCGTCTCCCGTCAGAACGATGATGAACTCGTCGCCTCCGTAGCGGGCCACGAGTCCGTTGTCTCCGACGAGATTACCTAGACGGGTGGCGACCGCTCTGAGCCCGAGGTCGCCGACCTGGTGACCGTGGTGATCGTTGATGTACTTGAAGCGGTCCAGGTCGATGAAGAGGACAGCTACATAGTCTGCACGAGCAGCGACGGTGGCGAGGTGCTGGTCAAGGACTCGCCGGTGCCAGAGCCCGGTAAGGGGGTCGTGTTCGGCGTCGTGGCGGGCAGTGGCGAGCATCTGACCCAGCTCGATGTGTTCCGCGGTATGAGCGACTAGCTCGGCGAAAGCGCCGATCTGGGCCGAGGTGACTGCGCCAGCGGTCCAGCCGCTGAGGACCCGGCCGGAGTGTCGCTCGAGGACCGACACGCTCCGCACGCCCTGGTGACCAGCGTGACTCTGCCAGTCCGAGACTTCGACGACCCCAAGCTCGACGGTGTCAAGGTCCGTCTCGATCGGAACAATAGCGGTGTCACCCATTACGGAGCAGTTCGAGCTGCGGGTGCTGAGCGGTGGCGGCGGCGAAACCGAGATCGAGCGCGGCGGTCATAGCTCCGATCAACATCTGTTCGGTGGTTGCGCCTCGCATGGCCCTCCCTGCTTGCTCCACCGCTTGTACATAGTCCAGGCGGGTCTCGGCATCATGGGTGAGATTGGCTTGAGCGATCCAGCCAGCTTGGAGCCAGCTATGAGCAGCGCCACGACAGCCGCAACAACGAGCAGAGTGCCGGACCGTTCAAACCACACGACTTGATCAGTGCCACCTGAACCGTCAGCATCGTAGATGACGATCTGGATCGCGCATACTGTCGCCCATGTGGCCGGTACTCCGACTGCGCCCATTCGAAGTCGACACGACCACGATGGGGATCGCTAACAGCGCCCAAGCCGTTTGGTGGGCCAACTCATTGGCCAGCGCAGTCATGGCTACGACGGCGACGTTGTCGGCAATCTGTAGGGCGATCGCCACCGTAGTCGGTTTAGCCTGCTTCGCCCTTAGGAGGCGACGAGTCCCCGAGCATCAACAGGGGCGTGAGCAGGATGGTGACTGCGATCAGACCCGATTTGGCCGACCCGGCGCCGTGGTCAAGGGGCCGGCTCCCGAAGTAGACCGCGGCGCTGATAGCGGTGAGGAGCCAGCGGGCGAGGTCGATTCCTTGCTCTGCGTCGGGACGTTGGCATGACGTCGAAGGAGTCATCGCCATGGAACTCCGAGTGAACTGGCTCCCCATCGGGCCCCTCTGCGGCGAGACCCCATCAGCCAACTCTTGCGACCCACGTGGCCGGACACGGTCACAAGGCCGACTGTCGTGATAAGTCCAAGCCAGTTGCGGTCGTCGACCCACAGCGCTGGAAGACCTACGAACGGTATGAGGAACGCGCCGACGCCACGGACGTCGCGAAACACGACGGTGCCGCTGTCGGCAAGGAGGTTCGCATCGCCCTTGGTCCGATATTCCCCGTCAGCCACCTCAACGACGCGGTGGATTACATCGCCAGCCGGCGTCGTGAAGTTGATGACCGTTCCGACTGGTACGTCGCCGCGAGGTTTCGGGGCGAGAACCACGATGTCTGAGCGCTGCAGACTGGGCTCCATCGAACCAGAGGTGACGACAACGGGCTGATAGCCGACAACCATTGGGACGGTCGCGAACGCGACCAAGGCCCCTATAAGTGTGAATGTGAATGCTCCAAACGCATTGATGGATAGCCGAGGCAAGCCCAGGAGTCGGAGCACCGATACGCCCCCTCCCGTTGCACCACTACGGAAACGGACCTCTGGAACCTGTGTCGGCTGTCTTGGAGTCGCCGAGACAGGAGCGACCACACTCGAAGCGCCGCGCTTACGCGCTTGATGAATCTAATCTCGAGCGGTGCGGGCATGGATCTCTCGTCGGCAGCCAAGGCCGATCCTTAAGCAGGCCGCGGGCCGATCTCTGCCGGACGGAGCCCCTGTTGGATCAGACTAAGCCTGTGTTTCAAAGTTGAAGTCAGCCGTTGAGCTAAGACCCTGAGCCGCTGAGTCGTCCTGGACTTGCAGTGTCACACGGATCGTCCCAGACGTCGGCGTGCTAACCGCTGTGAACACTGCTAGGCCAGAGGTCCAGTCGGTGCGGGTACCAGAGAAGTTGGCGAGAGTGCCGCTATAGATGGTCAAGGATGGCGAGAACCCCGTGCAATTGGCAAACGTCCCGACCGTACCAACCTCGATGGTGGTGTCCGGATCGGGGGCCAATCCTCCCGTTGTGCTGCCGTATAGCCTAACCGGCGCCGGGAGGAGCGACCCCGAGTAGGTCACAACCAGGCATTTCGACACTGAGCTTGCCGGAGACATCCCCGAGACACTGAACATCGCCGCTCCGCTGTCGTCGTCGGTCAATACAACGTTGCCGGTGGCTAGGGAATTTGCCGTATTGGAAGTGCTCGCAGTGAATGCGGCATGAGACCGGGTCACCGTCAAAACCACAACCACGTAGCGCGGCACCGATCGAGCCCGCCGAACGAGGCCCAGCTTCAGCGACTCCCGACGATCAACCAAACCAACGGCCATGCGGACTTATCGGATGGATCCGACTGACACTTGAAGGGCGCCTCCGGCGACTTCGAACGGTAGGTGACCGGTCCCGGCCGTGATGACCGGTGATGGGCGGGTTTAAGGGGGTGAGTTGAGGGCTTCTTGTTGAAGCTGGGGCCCCTCCACCGGTGGAAGCGTAGAGACGGGCTTTGCTGCCGGTGCCGCACAACACACCTCGGTCGGTGGGGCAACATCCGCCTGCAAGCTCATCCGTTGAGTGCGAGCAGACGTGAGGAGATCCGATCTGGGCCGGGGTAGAACGCCAGGGCAAACCGACAAGGCAGTCGGTGAGCGCCTGGGTCGTCAGCGGGTACACGATCAGCGCCGAGTTCAACCGCAACGGCGGCCGTCGGGCGCAATCACCGCGGCCCAGCACGGGCTGACGCCCAAGGCCGACGGGCCAATGGGAATGCCATCTTGATCTGGCCACTTTGGCCAGTTGTGATGGTTTGAAGTGGCCCGACCCCCGTGACTGTGGTCGTTACTGTCCGTGGTGGACTGTCGGTGCGGGCGTTGGCCCGTAAGCATCGGGTACGGCACGCAGTGCGCTTGCCTGCGTATGCGCAGCTCAACCGGCCGCCTGAGCCCATGAAAGGTTGACCGCTGATCGCCGTGAGGTGCCCCACTTTGCCGAGACCAGTTTATAGCGTGTTCAGCAAGGGATCGGTCTGGCGGGTGGATTCGATTCCGGCCTATCAGTGATGTGTGGTCTGCATCCGTCAATTGCTGCAGGCCCCGGCACACGGGGTGCCTGGCTTGCAGGACTCACGACGACCCAGGCCCCACGAGACTACCCCCGCTTGGTGCGCTGCCCCGCCCCCCCCTGGCCTCGGCCGAGGCAGCGCGATAACAGAACACTCCCGGTTTCGGCCGCTAGCAATGAGGCATGTGACCTTCTTCACATCCCGAGCGGAGTCATTTACGTTGTCCGATGGGCGACAGCCCGTGCTGGCCCGCCGCTCGCCCCCCGGCAGCGGTGGGCCAGTCCCCCCGGGCCCAGGCCTGCGCCTGCCCATACGCTCCCGAGCGGCAGGCCTGTGGTCGGGCCCTCGGACCTCATACCATGGCGGTGGCTAGTTCCTCCCGCCCCTGATCCGTCTTGTGAGCGGCTCGCGTGAGGCGAGGCTGAGCTAGCTCCAGCTGTGGTGGTGCAAATCGCACGGACGACCACACCTTCGTGGGAAAGCGGCACCTGCACCTGTGAGCGATCGGGCCATTCGGCCCATACATCTCGTCGCCTGTCGAGCCGATTCTCTGGTTCGTCACATGCTGCGACAAGGAGTGTCATTCATGCGGCCACTCGGTTAGAACTCACAAGAGGTGCGCAAATGGTAAAGGGCAGGTCTGGAATGTTGTGTGTCCGGGCGACTACTACGGTGGTCACCCTCAGCGGTCTCATCTTGGCCATGGGTGCACCGGTGAAGTGGGGATTCAGAATTGGCGCTCTTGCCGGCCTGATCTGAGCCATCCTCGCCAAATAGTCGGGAGGCCTGCGTGCCCTTCGACCTGCGGTCCGTCTCCTCGGTCCGTCGTCGCCGTTATCGGCACGGGCGTTGTCTCCTCGGCCTGTGTCGGTGTCGGCGTCCTTCTTGTCGCTGGTCGTTCGATGGGCTGCTGCATCGTTGCCGCGGCGCTGCGCTGGCGTGGCTCGACGACGGGGGGCTTGGTCGGCTGTCGGCCTCAATGCCTCGACCACGTGGACAGTGCCACCGACATGGCTGGAGAGGCCCCGGCGTAGGATATCGATTGGCTGGTGGCACGGGTGACCGCTTTGTCGATGGGCTCCCTCGTGGGCGGCGTGGACACCGAGTCTCGGGGATGTAAAGGATGCCCGACAACCAGGTCGGCTGAATGGCCTGGGCCCATGGAAGCGCTGCACTCCTGTCGGCGCTCGGTATCGCTGCCAGCACTCGATCAGCCGATACGGATGAGGAGTTCGAGCAGGGCGTCAGTAACGACCACCGCTGTCTCCTTCCTCAGGGCCAGACCCGACTTTGACAGGGTTGGGGCGTTTGTCCTGGTCAGCGGCTTGTTCGGGTGGGGTGTTGTCACTACAGGGGCTGGTTAGTGGATGTGGGCCTGGTTCCAGGTGGTGGTGTCGGCGCCGTAGGTGGCCAGGATTTGGGTCTGGAGGGTGCTGCGGCGGGTGATGAGGTCGATGGTGCGGGTGCCGGTGGTGAGGGTGACGGCCCGGATCCGGTTGAGCTCTCGCAGGGCCCGGGTGGGGGTGAGGATCTGGCCGTCGATGTCGGGGTCGGCGATGCCGGTGTGGGTGAGGTCTTGGGCCATGAGGGCTTCGATGACGGCGGCGTAGACGCAGATGGCGATGTGGCCCCGGACTCGTTGTTCGGTCCAGTGGTAGACGGGTCGGAGGTGGAGGAAGTCTTTGAGGACCCGGAACCGGGCTTCGACCTGGGTGAGTTGCCGGTAGGCGGTGACGACCTGGGCATTGGACGCCTGGCGGGCGCTGAGGCTGGTGAGCAGCACGTAGCGCCCAGCGAGCAGGGTCTCGTAGGCGAACGCGTCGTCGTTGTAGTGGTAGACGAACGATCCGGTGGCGATCTCGACCTCGAACAAGCGCCCGACCCCGGAAGGCCCCAGGATCCGCTGCGCCGCCCGGCCGATCTTGCCGGCATCAACCAGGCGCTTGTCCCGGACCCGCTGCTCGAGGGCGAGGAGTTTGGCTTCAGTCCGGGCGACCAGCTCACTGGTGCGGAGCGTGTCCCGGTGCTGGCGTTCGTCGCTTTCGACCACGACCGCCCGCCGGCCGTCGCCCAGGGTGACCTCAGCGGCCCGGCACCGGGCCTGGGGCACCTCGATCCAGGTGATGGTTGGGTCGCCGAGTTTGGCCAGGGCTTCGGCGCAGGCCTGGTCCCGGTGCAATCGGGTGGCCAGCACGTGGGCGAACCCTCGGCTGTCGAGGACTTCGACGTTGTCCAGCGAGATCAGCCCCCGGTCAGCGACCACGCACACCTGGGACACTCCGAACCTTGCGGCCAGGTCATCCAGGACGCCGGGCAGGGTCGACACATCGGAGGTGTTGCCGGCGAACACGTGATGGGCGATCGGGATCCCATCAGTGGTGCACAACAGGCCGATCACGATCTGGGGCCGATCGGAGCGGTGGTCCCGCGAGTAGCCGAACGCCCGGGACGGGAACCGGTCCGACGGGCGGACGTCGCCCTCGAAATAGGTTGACGTCAGGTCGTAGAGCACCAACCGGAGATCCAGATTGGTCAGATCACACAGCCGCCCATACAGGTGAGTCTCGGTCGCTTCCTTGGCCTTGGCCACCGCATCGACGGCCCGGTAGTACCGCTGCAGGGGAGGCGGTTTGAACCAGCCCGGCATCACCACCTCCGACGCTGCCCATTCCGGCACCCGCCGTTTCGAGCCCGGTGACACCAACCGGTTGGCGATCATGGCGAAGATCGCCGCCGCGGTTGGGCCGCCCCCGAAATGCTCCCGCAGGCGGAGCCGATCCCAGTACGCCTCGACACCGGCAACCCCTCCGATCGCTGGCGCTGCTACCGCTTCCAGGTCTGCAGCGGCGATCAGATCAGCGTCACCGGTCCGGTCCAGATGACGTTGCAGGGCGGCCACGATCCGGTCCAGTTCACCCGAGGCCCGCAGCGCGGAGGCCTCCCCCAACCGCACGACCGTCCGGTGCCGCGCCTTGCCCGACTCGTCCCGGTACGCCTCCGCCAACGACAAGTACTCGTACTCACGGTTGCCCCTACGAACCCGGGAAGACTTGACGAACACACCACCAGTATCCAGCCCCAACGATCGTCATGCAAGCATCGTGTTGCGACTACAAATCCCGACCGAAACACCCGTAGAACCAGCAAAACCCCAGGTCACGAAACCGCCGCCCACCAACCAAGACCAAAACTTGTCAAACTCGGGCCAGAGAGTTCGGGGCAAGGAAGTCGAACGATCCCCTGAGTCTCGCTACGTTCTCGTAGTCGAGCAGATCGGTCGCTTCGTCCAGGCTGACACTGACGGCGGCGAGTGGAGGTTCGAGGACCCAATCGGCCTTCGACGGGCTCACGCCTCGCCATGCAGCGAGGTCGGGCACGGCGTTGCGCATGACTTCGATGACGTCCCTGAGCTCGGAGACAGTGGCGTCATCGAGCGGCACCATCTCGTCGGCGAGTAGCTGCACGAGCCGGGACGTCCCCCGGCACACCACATGGAAGGCGTCATCAGCGCCATCCAGGCCTCTCTCGGTGTCGACCGACCAGCCCGGCTGGTTCTCGGCTCCCATGCTCCACCTCCGATCAGCCAAATGGAGGATGAGATCCAGACTTGAACGTGGCGGCCAGGCCACGGTCGCAGGCAGAGCCGGTGCAGCGAAAGCAACAGCCGTTCGATGACGCGGGCGTTACAAGCCACGACGATGGCGTAGTAGGCCAGGGCCAGGTTCATCAGCCACCCGGCCTCGGGTCGACCTTGGTGACGCATATTGCCCTCGTCCTAGCCTGCATCGGCCGTCGGGGCCTCTGCCGTCGCGGAGGCTGAGGAACCACACAGTGGTAGTCAGGTAGCCAGGTTCAGCCCGATGAGCGCTGCGAGGCGTCGTATGCGACGTGAGCGAGCGGTGTCGACGAGCTCTACGAAGGAGGGAGGCTGGTGACATGCCGCCGGAGCTGATCGTGCCCGTATCGACTTCGGCCCGTTCGTTCATTGGGCCGGCTCGGGGGCGACTCGGCGGGCGGTTCGTTCCGCAAGGTAGTTGGCTAGCCAGTAGCTGAAGAGTGGGCCGGCCACTGGACGGCTGAAGAGGTAGCCCTGCCCGTAGGTGCAGCCCATCTGCCGCAGTGAGTGTTCGATGGCGATGGTTTCGACTCCTTCGGCGACCACGTCGAGATGAAGGTTGCGGCCGAGGTCGACTATCGCCCTGACGATGGTGTCGGCCGTTGGGTCAGTCGTCATGTTCTGGATGAAGGAGCGGTCGATTTTCAGTTGGTCCACGGCGAGGGTGGTAAGGTAGGCGAGAGACGAATGGCCGGTACCGAAGTCGTCAACGGCGATGCGGATTCCCATGTCCCGGAGGCGTGCGATCACCGAGGTGGCGAGCGTGGGATTAGCCATGATGGTGGTTTCGGTGAGTTCGATTTCCAACAGCGTCGGGGGTAACCCCTGGGCGGCCAAGAGGTGACCGATCGACTGGACGAGATCGGGTTCGGTCAGGTTCCGAGCGGAGATGTTGACCGCGACCCGCAGGGGTTGGCCGGCCTGTTGCCAGCGGGCGGCCTGGTCGATGGCGGTTCTCAGCACATGGCGGGTTAGCGGGTGGATGAGGTCGGTCCTTTCCGCTACTTCGATGAACTCTACGGGTGGTACGTCGCCCCGGTCTGGATCGTGCCAGCGGGCCAGCGCTTCGACTGCGTCGACCTGGCCGGTTGCGAGGTTGATCTGTGGTTGGTAGTGAAGCTTGATGTCGCCTCGTTCGATCGCGGCTCGGAGCCGGCCGGCGACGGCGAGGCGTTTGGGGCTGTAGTGGTCCCGATCGACGGCATATACCTCGACGCCGGCGTGATGGCTCTTCGCGGAGTACATGGCAACGTCGGCCCTACGGAGCAGGTCGTCGCCATCGGTGGAAACGGAGTGTTGAGACGACAGCGCAATGCCGATGCTGGCATCGACGTCGACCTCGATAGTTGTCACCGCGTAGGGTCGCCGCAGCTCCACGAGGATGATCCGGGCCCGCTCGATGGCCGTTCGCTCATTGGGTGAGTCGATGCAGAGTACGAACTCATCCCCACCGAGGCGGGCTAGTAGCTCGCCTGGGTGCAGGAGTGGCTTCAATCGGCGGCCGACCTCGATGAGGAGACTGTCACCGCAGGCGTGTCCCAGTGTGTCGTTGACCTCTTTAAATCGGTCGAGGTCGAGGAGTAGGACGGCGAATGCTGCGCCCTGCTGATTCGCCCGGTCAACATGCCGCATGAATAGTGTGCGGTTTGGCAGTCCGGTGAGCGGATCGTGAGTGGCCTGGAATTCAAGGCTGGCCGACTCAGTTCGGAGTTCGTTGACAAGGGCCACGTTACGGAGCGAGACAGCAGCGTGAGCGCACAGGATGTCGAACAGCACGACGTCTTCGTTGTCGAACTCACGGATGCTGCCGCTGCGATCGCCCACCCCCAACACAACTCGGTCCCCGCCGGCAATGTCGACCACGCAGACGATCGCTTCGCCAAGTTCCCAGCCCAGCTGCGAGGTCAGCGGCGACTTGCCATTGACTAGCTGGGCGCTCCCTCCCAACTGGGTGAGGGTGGCAAGATCGAACGATGTCGGTTCGCAGGCCCTTGCTCCTTCAGGGTCTCGGGTCACCAGGGATAGTTTGGGCTCACCGGGTCGCCACAGCCACGCCTGCTCGGCGTGCATCACTTCTGCCATTCGACTGAGCAGGAGGGCGTCGAAATCTGCCGACAATGCTTCACGGCCCAGGTCGCGGGCGAAGCTGTCGAGACGGGTCATTCCCCTGTATCGGGCGGTCACCCGAGCGAATCGGTGGGTCTGGCCGACGAGGAAGACTCCCGTGGGGACGGCGAGCCATACGTTGACTGCTCCGTGGTGAAGCTGGTTGGCGACCATCAAGGCGAACGATGAGTCGACCAGGGCGACAATCAGGGGCATCCAGATTCCGGTGAGGAACGAACGGTCCCACGCTCGTTGGAACAGGCTAATAGCCGTAGTCACGATCAGGGCACCGACCACGTCGGCCGCGATCACGGCCAGCCCGGTGGCCAGCCAGGTTCGCGGCCCGAGAGAGGCTGTTCCACCGACCCACAGGATGATCTGTCCGGCGACGAGCACTTCGAATGTGTGTGACGTGATGTTGACCAGGAGCTTGAGTGGTTCCTGGCGGTGCACCCCACCAAGGACCGCCAGTGATGACAGGGCGCGTGCCGCTACCACCACCGGTATGGGCAGCAAAAGCAGCCCAATGACGAGGGGTACGGAGGTGAAGCTGAACGTGTGCGTATCGTTGCGGAACTCGATCTCAACCGAGCGAAGTTCGCCAGCGGCGTAGAAGCCGAACACCAGGGCAGCCACGCCCCACCGCACGCCGCTTACCGGTTGAACAGTCAGGGCACTTACTGCGGCCAGGGCCGCAATAAGTACAGCGCACAGCCAGGCCACCTGACGGCTGCCGAGGTCAGGCGGCGGTTGCCGACCTCCCTCATCGATGTGACTGGTGGTCATGTGATCTGGTCCACGGCATGGAGGGGTTCGGCGACTCGCACGGCGGCGCTCACGCTTGATCGGGTGATCGGGCCTCGATCTGAACCCCGTGCGCTGCGCCGAGACCGGTTCCCCAGAAAGGGGGCGATCGGCCTATTCGGTGTTGGGCACAAGATTGTCGATCCAGTCGTACCCCACTGAGGGGATGGAACCACGGCACGAAGGATCGAGCCCTTGCGCAACCTGAGCATTCCAGGACTGAAAGAAGGCTGGCGCTGGGGCGCCGGGCGCCGGAGGACCGCCGCTATCGCAACCGCCCTGACTGGCATGGTCGTACTCTCCGCAGGCCTCGCAGCGCCTTCCTATGACCCTGACGCCGACAGCTTCGCCACGAGCTACAGGGAGGCGGCTGCCGGCGGGTCGAGCTTCACCGAATGGAACACCACCCGCAACATCCTGCGGACCGAGGTGAAGAGCGCGGTCGGGGCCTCGGGCGCCCACCTGAGCGGTTTCACGGGTAAGGGCGTCGATGTCGCCCTCATCGACACCGGGGTTGCCCCCGTGCGGTACCTCGACTCGGCCGAAGCCCTGGTCAACGGCCCTGACCTGTCGCTCGACCGTCAAGCCGGGATGCCCACAGCGGTCGACGGATTCGGACACGGCACCCACCTGGCCGGTATCGTCGCCGGCCGCGACGCCGGCATCGCCCCCGGGTCAAGGATCGTCAATATGAAGGTCGGGGCTACCAACGGCGCGGTAGACGTGTCACAGGTGATCGCCGCCATCGACTGGATCGTGACCCACCGCAAAGACCCAGGGTTCAACATCCGAGTCATCACACTCGCCTACGGAACCGATTCGACCCAGTCCTACAAGGACAGCCCACTCACCCACGCCGTCGAGTCAGCCTGGCGGGCCGGGATCGTCGTAGTTGTCGCCGCCGGAAACACCGGCGCCGCCCTCACCAACCCGGCAACCGACCCGTTCGTCCTCACGGTCGGCGCCGCCGACATCAACGACCCGATGAAGACCGACGACGACGTGGTAGCACCCTACTCAGCCGTCGGCACCACCAACCGGGGAGTAGACCTCCTAGCCCCCGGAACATCGATAACAAGCCTCCGGGTCCCAGGAGGATTCATCGACACCCTCTACCCAGAGTCCCGGTTCAACATCCTCGGCACCACCTACGCCAAGGGCTCCGGCACATCCCAGGCCGCCGCCGTCGTATCCGGCAGCGTCGCCCTCCTACTCCAGGCCCACCCCGAACTCACACCAGATCAAATCAAAGCACTGCTCAAATCGACAGCCCGACCCCTCCCCGGGGTAGCGGCCAACGCCCAGGGCGGAGGCATCATCGACCTGAAGACGGCCCTCGCCGCCAAAATCCCGTCAGTCAAGAGCGCCACCCAGAAGTTCACCATGTCAACCGGGAAAGGACCCATCGAAGCCTCCCGCGGCACCGCTCACCTCACCGCCGACGATGGCACCACCCTCTCCGGCGAGATCGACATCATGGGCCAACCCTGGACCGGGTCGACCTGGGCACCGAAGTCCACCTCCGGGACGGCCTGGACCGACGGAACCTGGAACGCCAACATCTGGACCGGCAGCCAGTTCAACACAGACCTGACCGTCGACGGCGTCACATGGTCCGGCCGCACCTGGCGCAGCGAAACCTGGACCGGTCGCACCTGGCGAGCCGACCTCTGGGCAGGCCGCAGCTGGCGCACCGAACTCTGGTCAGGCCGTACCTGGCGCAGCGACGGCTGGTACTAACCGCCCCAGTAGACCCCGATCGGTCTGACGGCCCGGCAGCTCCGCCAACGGGAGCTGCCGGGCCGTCACACGTAGACGGCCGGGTTGACCTGACGTCGAACTCAGACCGCGCCCAGTCGGCGCTCGAGCTGAGTTAGTGGCTATGACTTGCCAGTTCGACTTCTCCAATCTCGTCTGAGAATGACCGTAGTACTTGGCAAGGACATCGAGCTGTGTCATGTTGGCGACAGATGCGAGACGTTGCCGGTGAGGTCTGGATGGAATTTTCCGCGCGTGAGGAACAGGTGCAGTGGGAGATTCAGTCCTGGCTTGCCGACGATCAGCAGTTAGCGGAGCTGGGCCGACGCTGCGTAGCTGCGATGCTGGGACAACAAGCGCTTCTGGTCGCGAGTCAGGGGCCGACCGACGCGTTCTTTCTTCGGAGACTACTCGCCGACGATTGGCTGCGCGAGATCTAGTCCGCACACTGCCAGTGGCTAGGTCACTTGGTGGTGCCTACTGCAATCGCGGCGTTAGCTGTCGTTGGCCAGCTTCTCCTGCAGCTCACTTTTCCCGCATCCCGGGCAGGCTAGCCCCCCCCCTCCCCCCGAGGCTCTGGCCACCGCACCTGCTTCGCCCAAGGCGCCACTCGAATCGAACCGTCGAACTAGCACTATCAATCTGACCGGATGACGACAGACAAGGACTAGATCGGGGCGACAGCAGGTGGTCGTCGAGCTGTTGGACGCTGTGGAGGTCGTTCCAGGGTTCGAGCTGGTGGCGGAAGCCCTTAGTAAGGCGTTCACGTTAGTCCGGCCGGTGTGGCGGCACAGTGCCGTGACCTGCCTGAACGGCGTGGCGGGAGTCCGTGGTGTCCGGCCGGATCCTGGCTCGTAGGCCACAGAATGTTGGAAGCCCTGTTGGATCCAGCGGACGACCCCTGACAGTAGAAGAACATACGTTCGATGCTTGGGCCATGATGACCGGACGCCAAGACATCATCGGTGACCTAGCGAGACTCCGACACCGCTTCCTCTCCCCGGCCGAGGACGGAGACGGCCTCCTTGACGAGCTGGAGTTGTCTGCCGCCGTGGCGATCCAACTCGGCATCTCCTATTGGAGGGCCCACAGACCGGTGCTCCCGGGAACCGGAGCGAGTTTGTGGAGGCGCGCCAGCTCCAGACAAGGTAGTGTGACTGGTGTCACCTTTCATCGTCGAGTGTCTCTCGCTCGGGTGATGTTGAAGGGGGACCGTGCCGGGGAGCAGGGGCGTGGCGGGGCACCCTCCCGTTGAGTCTCCTGCTCCCCTCGCCGGGCTGGGTGGCGATGCGTCTGGTCGTGATGCTCGACCCGAGAACGGATCTACTTCTGGCCTCTAAGGCGGAGCCCAGCGATCTTGTGTTGGGCTTCGCTTGGTCGGGTTCTGCGCAGGTCGTAGCCGGTCCTTACGACAGCGGATGTGGAGGGTCGCGGGCCTAACTCAAGCTGACGGATCGGGGTTCGAAGGCACCCAAGCGCGCCGACGGCGGCCGCCGTAGCGACCGCCCTTCGAGCGCCTCCTAAGGGGGAGAGGATTTGGCCGATCCGGCCGTCTGCTCCGCTATTTGCAGGAGCTTGTGCTTTGGTCCCAGGCGCAGGGCTTGGACTTGCCTGAGAGTTCGATGATGCCGAGGTCTTCCTGTTTGACCCAGCCTTGCTTGGCTGAGTCGTAGATGGCGAACTCTGAGCCTTCGGTGGGGTAGGCGTCGGTGTTGCCGGACATGTTGTATTTGAGGCCTTCGAGCAGGTTGGGGTTGGTCATGTTGAACGCCCGGGCTGCGACCATGAGGTTCGGTCGGCTGAGGCCGCCGTCGAGTTCGGCGGCGATCTTCATCGTCTCGACCAAGGGCCAGGCGAACACGAACCCGGTCCCCAGGCTGGACGACTCCGCCAAGGGGTGACCGCCCTTCGCCAGCAGGTCCGTGAGGAAGGCAACCCAGGGGTCGGTGGCGTTGGCGGCATCGGCGGGGTCTTTCACCCCGCCGCCGACGATCCACCAGCCGTTGCTGGCGGCACCGTCACCGCCGACCGCGTCTTTGCCGACGAAGCTCTTGGCCTTGCACACTGATGGCTGGAACAGCATCTTGGCTGTCTGGGTCATGCCGTTGTTGGCTGCCTCCTGGATGGCCTGGGTGCACGACGTACCGGCGGTCATGGCGATGAACACGTCAGGGTTCTTCGAAGCCAGGGTGGTCATCTGGTTCGTGACGGTCGGGGCTGTGGGCTCGATCCGCTCGAACACGAAGTTGATCTTGACCTTGGACGTCTTCACGAACTCGTTGAACCCAAGTTCGTAGGCCTTCCCGAAGTCGTTCTGCATGATCAGAGCGGCGACCGTGATCTCCGGCTTGTCGGCGAACTTCTTCTCCAGCAGGCCACCCCACAGGATGGCTTCGGTGTTGTAGGCCAGCTGCTGGCCCCACACCCAGGGGTGGTTCACCGGGTCACCCCAGGCGGGGTGGCCTGACATGACCCACGGGTCGGGCACGCAACGGGCGTTCAGCTTGTCGTAGACCTTCATCGTGGCTGGCGAGCCGATGGTCTGGATGGCGAACGACTTCTCCGAGTCGAGGAGCTCATCGACGATGGGCACGGTCTTGGCCGGGTCGTAGCCGTCGTCACGCTGGTCGGTCGTGATCTGGTAGGTCTTGCCCTCGGAGTCCTTGATGCCACCTTGGCCGTTGATGTAGTCGTAGTAGATCTTCTGCGCCGTGCCGATGTTGCCGTAGTCAGCCAACGCCCCGGAGAACACCATGTTCTGGCCCAGCTTGATCTTCCCGTCGACCAGGCCTTCGTAGGGATCCCACCCGGCGGGGCACGTGGTCAGGTCAACCGTGAAACCGTCAGGGCCGGTGACCTTATTGCCGGTCTTGTCCCACCCCCAGCCGTTGTCCTTGATGTTCTTCACAATGGCCGCACGCTCGGTATCCCAGAGCGCCTGCCAGTCCTCGATCGACGTGATCTCCTTCGGAGCAGCCGTCGTTTCGGTCGACTTCGCCGTCGTTGAGGTGTTGTCGAGCGCACTGTCGACAGCACCCTTTTGATCCTTGTCGAGCACAGTACCGTCACCGGCACTGGTACCGTCACCGTCGCTGCCACAGGCGCCCGCCATCAGGCCGAACGCGAGGAAGGGCGCGAGCCACCGGGCCCATGTCCGTGAAGTCATATGAAGTCTCTCCCCTTGGTTAACCGATCGGCTCGATCGGGGGTCCGCACCGTCGCCCATTGGCGGGAGACGTCAGCGAGTCTGAACCTAATTCAAATGTGACGTTCGCCACATGGCGTACGTGTTACGAAAACTGAAGCGAAGGTTCGAAAAGTGAACCAACTCCGCCTCGGCAGGCGCCCTTCTCGGGCGATGTTCTCGCTGTGATGAGGGATCATATGAATTACAAATCACATGCTACAAATGCATATGTATTGAAGATGATTGACCATCGGTAGGTTTAGACGCTGGTCAAATGGGCTGTGGGCGATGCTGGCGACGCGCTCGCGGAGCGAGGAGTCATCCTCGCTCGTGGGCGGAGGGTCGAGGTTGGCGACCCCGTGGCGGGAGGGTGGGCGTCCAGCGCTCCTTGAGTCAAGGAAGGCCACTATGGAACTCGAGCGCCTAGGCGGTCGAGCCGTGGGTGCCCCCGTTGGCGGGTATCGGGTTGTTTGGGACCCGACGGATTTGGAGGATCGGGCACGATGCTAGTGGTCCGTCGCTGATTTAGCAATGTGGGTTAGTGTTGCGGTATGCCAGTTGTGACTGCTGCCCGGTTGAGGGTGTCTCGTAAGCAGCGGGTCGAGTTGGAGCGGATGGCTCGCTCGACGTCGTTGCCGCATCGGTGTGTGGTGCAGGCCTCGGCGTTGTTGTTGGCCGCTGACGGGACGCCGAACGCGGCGATCGCGCGGGCGTGTTCGACGACGCCGGACACGGTGCGGCGGTGGCGGGCCAAGTTCAAGGAGGGCGGGATCGACGCCGTCGGCTCGATCGCGCCGGGCCGGGGCCGCAAACCCGAGATCCCCCAGGACGTGATCGACGCCATCGTTGACGACACCTTGCACACGGTGCCCGATGACGAGTCGACGGCCTGGTCGACCCGGACGATGGGTGATCGTCACGGTGTCGGCAAAGACACCGTCGCTCGGATCTGGAAGGCCCGCAACATCCGACCGTGGCGGGTGGACACGTTCAAACTGTCGAACGATCCCCGCTTCGAAGAGAAGCTGGTCGATGTCGTCGGCCTCTACCTGAACCCCCCGGAGCGGGCGGTCGTGTTCAGCTTCGACGAGAAAACCCAGGTCCAAGCGTTGGACCGGACCCAGCCGTCGTTGCCGTTGAAACCAGGCCGGGCCCGGACAATGACCCATGACTACAAACGGAACGGGACCACCGACTTGTTCGCGGCGCTCAACGTCGGCACCGGCGAGGTGATCCACCAGACCCGCAAGAGCCACAAGAGCAGTGACGTGTTGGCGTTCTTCAAATGGATCGATCTCCACACACCCCGGGATCTGGACATCCACGTCGTGTTGGACAACCTCTCCGCCCACAAGTCGGCTGAGGTCACCGAATGGCTAGCGAAGCCCGCCCAGAAGCGGTGGCATCTGCACTTCACACCCACGAGCTCATCATGGCTGAACCTGGTCGAGGGCTGGTTCGCCCAGCTCACCAACAAACGCCTACGGACCGGGTCGTTCAACAGCCTCGACGCCCTCACCGACGCCATCGACACCTGGGTCTCACACTGGAACGACGACCCCAAACCCTTCGTCTGGACCAAGACCGCCAAACAGATCATCGCCAAAGTCAAACGAGGCCGAGCCGCCCTCACCCACCAGACCAAATCCGCGACAGACCACTAGGTTCTATTGTTGAGTGCGTTCGTAAGGCTAGATCCGTCGAGCTGAGCAGAACGGCGGGTCCGAAGGGGAGGACAAATGCCGCCGCTCTGCTCCCAGTTGTGCACCGCGAATGATGTATTCCGGGAGTGCACTACCGCCACGACACACTGCTCGGTCTGTGGGTGGCAGACCGATCGCTTCTTGCAGCTAGCCGTGAACTCGATTTTTGAGATTTGCGCCAGCGTACTACAGTTGTGACCAATGACACAGTAAGATCTGTAATAGATATGAGTGCTCGCTACCCGAGACGTCTTACTGGAATAGCGGCTGAGATTGTTAGGACCTCGAAGCTAAATCAAGCCACTGAGATAGTGGAGACCTGGAACGTAGGAATACCCAGCGCTGGATCGCCAGGGAAGCTCGGTGAGTGGCCGGCTTTCGCCCGTGACGGGTGGGCAGAGCGGTGGAGGCCCTAAGGGGTAGGCCCATCCACCGCTCTGCCCCAGGTCTGCCGCCTCGCGGTGCGGTGCGAGGTGGGAGACCCGTGATACTCAACGCCCCACCTGTCCGACGGGCAGCAGTTCCTGCCGGACCGGCGAAGGCCTTGAGCACTGGGTCCCGGGTTGGCAGCGCTACTTGCAGGAGCTGCTGGCCGCATCCCAGGCACAGTTTGAGGACTTGCCGCCGAGCTCGATGAGGCCCAGGTCCGTCTGGATGACCCAGCTCTGCTTGGTCGAGTCGTAGACGGCGAACTCTGAGCCCTCGGTCGGGTAGGCGTCATCGTTGCCTGACATCTTGTAGGACAGCCCGTCGAGGAGGTTCGGGTTGGTCATGTCGATGGTCCGGGCGGCGATCATGAAGTTGGGTCGGCTGACACCCCCCGGTAGTTCAGCGGCGATCCTGAGGGCCTCCACCACGGGCCAGGCGTAGGTGAAGCCGGTTCCCAGTGACGCCGAGTCGGAGATCGGGTGGCCGGCGTCGGCCAGCAGCTTCAGACCGAACGAGATCCACGGGTCGTCGACGTAGGCCGGATCGGTATGGTCCTTGACGCCACCACCGACGATCCACCAACCGTCGCTGGCCGACCCGTCACCCCCGACCGCATCCTTGCCGACCCAGCTCTTGGCCTTGCAGACCGACGGCTGGAACATCAGCTTGACCGTGCCCTTCATCCCGTTGTTGGCCGCTTCGGTGATGGCCTGGGTGCACGACACGCCGGCGCTCATGATCATGAACACATCGAGGTCGTTCGACGCCAATGTCGTCATCTGGTTCGTGATGGTCGCAGCTGCTGGGTCGAAGCGCTCGAACACAAAGTTGATCTTGAGCTTGGAAGTCTTGATGAACTCGGTGAAACCGAGCTCGTAGGCTTTGCCGAAGTCGTTCTGCATGATGGCGGCGCCCACCGTGATCTCGTCGCGGTCGGCGAACTGCTTCTCGATCAGCCCGCCCCAGAGGATGGCCTCCGTGGTATAGGCCATGATCTGGCCCCACGACCAGGGGTGGTTCACCGGGTCTCCCCACGCCGGGTGTCCGCTCAGGATGAAGGGATCGGGAACACAGCGACTGTTGAGCTTTTCGTACACCTTGAGGGTGTGAGGCGAGCCCCCCGTTTGGATGGCAAACGACCCTTCGGAATCGAGCAGCTCGTCAACGATCGGCACCGTCTTGGCCGGATCGTAGCTGTCGTCCCGGACGTCGTTGACAATCTGGTAAGTCTTGCCTTCGGAGTCGGTGATTCCCCCCTGGGCGTTGACATAGTCGTAGTAAACCCCCTGCCCGACGCCGATGTTGCCGTAGTCGGCGAGGGGGCCGGAGCTGGCCAAGTTCTGGCCGATCTTGATGGTCCCGTTCTCCAGGCCCTGGTACGGATCCCAGCCGTCAGGACACGAAGACAGGTCGACCATGAACCCACCCGGACCGGTGACCTTGTTGGCCGCCCGGTCCCATCCCCACCCGTTGTCAGTGATCATCTTGACGATCTCGGCCCGCTGCGTCGCCCACAGCGCCTCCCAGTCCTCAATACTCGTGAACTGGCTGGGCGAATCGGCAGCCGGGACTCGCCGCGGCCTCAGTCGTCGATGTATTGCCAATGGCGCTCGCGGCAGCACCCTGCTGCTCCTCATCGAGGATTGTGCCCTCCGTACTTGTCCCGCCGCTACTGCACGCCCCCACGACCAGCATCATCGCCAGTACGGGCGCGCCGAAAAGCGCTCCTCGTGTCCCCATCGGTGCACCGTCCCCCGTGCAGCGACCACATCCCACGACATGGTTCCAATTATGAACCTACACCAGATGTGACGATTGGCACAGCAACTTAAACCGGAATGTTTCTTCATGAATCGAGAGGGTCCGAGGCGTTTGCATCGGACGGGTATCGATGCTCCGCCACCGTCGATGTGGTGCGCCAACGGTCGTCAGTTGCAACGGTGCCCGCTTACGGCATCGAATCGATGGTGGCAGAGAGTGCGACGACCCTGTGGGGGGCACCTTGGCCACGGTCTCCATGTGTTCGCCGGTTCTTGCAGCGGCCGGGTCCCTGCGACAGCCTCAGCCTGACGCAGCGCTAGGCTTCAGCGTCGCGCCCGCTGCCCTCGGCATACCAGGCCACAGCTTCCACTGCTACCGGGTCGGCGTGTTCGATGAGCCGGCCAATTGGAAGGTCATGCAGGACGCCTTCCTGGACGGCTACCACCTGCAGTTCGTGCACGCCCGCAGCGCCGGCCCTCACTTCTACACCAACCGGCAGGTGTGCGAGCGGCTCGGCCGCCACATCCGCTTCTTCGCCCCCCGCCGCAGTATCGACCGGCTCCTCGACGCCGGGGCGGACATCGATCAGATTCCGTTCGTCGACCACGTGACGATGTCGCACTTCCTGGCGCCCAACGTCACGCTCCTGCCAACCCGATCACCATCAGCTGCTCTCGTTCCTGCCCCACCCCACCGACCCCGCCCGCTGCCGGATGGAGATGCGCCTCATCGTGCCCCCGCCCGAGCGCACCGGCATGGATCCCGAGCGGTACGACAAGGTCTGGGACCGCAACTGGCAGATACTCCTCGCCGTACTGCGCGACGAGGACTTCCCGCTCCTGCGCCAGGCCCAGCAGGCGTTGGCCAGCCGCCACGCGGGCACCCTCGTCTACGGGCGCAACGAGGAACCGAACCAGGTATTCCACCGCGTCGTAGCCGGCGCCATCGGTTCGCCGTAGGCCCGATCGGCCGAGCACAGGTGGGACGAGCGGACCAGCGGACTCGTCCGCTGGCCCGCTCCACCAGCCCGCCGCACGATCGCTGGCCGGCGGCGCTGTCGCAGCAAACACCACAGCGGCGCGCATCCCTCTGCGCCCGAACGGCCGGAGTCAGCTCCGGGTGATGGTCACCTCGGCGACGGGATTGCTCCAGTCGAACTGGGGGCCGAGGTCGCCGACGCCCTCGATCCCGTGGTGGAGGCGCACCTTGCGGTTCTCGGCCAGGGCCGGATTCGAGGCGGTCGTGCCCTTGCCTCCGCCACCGCAGAACGGTGCCGGCACGAGGTCGTCGTGGCGTTCGGTGTTGATCTCGGAGCCGGCGTCGTAGGCCCGCACCCGCAGCGTCGTGGTCTCGCCTTCCCAACGGGGAAGCTTGACCGAGTTCAGTCCGGCAAAGCCGTCGTTGGTGCAGATCACCATCGACACCAGGCTGAAGCGACGTTCGGTGGAACTCACCTCGAAGCTGACCGTGGCCCCCGGTGGTATCGGACCACCGTCGACACCGGGGCCGACTCCGCTCGTGCCGAGCCCCTCCCCGTCGATGGCGGCGCTGAGCTCAGCCGCCAAGGCCGGCACCATGCCGTTCTCGGCCACCGCCACCACACCCGGCGAGGCCGGCCGGCCGAGGCTGAAGACCCGTACGCCGCCCTGGTGGGCGGCGTAGTTCGGCGGGGTGAACCACTGCCCCTGGGTCAGGTTCTCGAACGTGATCGTGTAGGTCGCGGCTTCACCGTCATGGTGTACACCGGCGGCCGCCGGCCCGGCGAGCGCCACTCCGCCGGAGGCCAGTCCGAGGGCGGCAAGCGCCAGACGGCGCAGTGGCTGTGTTCTCATCATGCGTGCTCCTTGTTTGCCGGAGACAGCCGTTGACGACTGCTGATGGCGGCAATTGAACAGGAGCAGTCACCTCCCGCTGGACGCTTTCTCCTTTGTTTAGGGAACGTTTCGACTCATGAATACGTGGCCATGCAGGGCCACAGCATCGACGTGAACGGGGCTGCCTTCACGCGAGATTCTGATCAGTCGTCCCTGGTTTCAAGCCCGGCAACTTCATCGAAGACCCGGCGGGCGACGTCGGGCCTGGTGGTATACACGCCGTCGACGCCGGCCACAGCCAACTCTCGCAAGATGGAGGGATCGTCCACGGTCCAGGTGAAAATGGCCAGGCCATGAGCATGTGACCAGGTCATATCGTCAGGCTCGAACCGGTCGTCACGGTAGGGGGGCTGACCGATGGGAGCCGGCGCGCACCAGCCTTCCCCGGACTCGCGGGCGGCCCGCATCTCGTCCACGTCGGCATACGTCGTGGTAATGACCGTCGACTCGGGGCACTGGCGTTGGGCGGCGTACAGGTCGTCGTCGTCGTTGGCGCTCAGGTAGACCCGACCGACGCTGTCGGTGCGGGTCAGAACGGCGCACAACTCGGCCGCCATCGACGGCTCGCTCTGTTTGATCTCGAGCGAGATCGGCACGTCCGGGATGTGGAGCAGGATCTGTTCCAGTGAGGGGATCGGGACCGGCCGATCGATCGGTGGGCCCGACCAGCCCGCTCTGGTGTCGAGGAGGCTGACTTCGGCCCATGCCCGCTTGTCGATCGGACCTGTCCCGTCGGTGCTGGTGGAGAGGTCGCGGTCGTGGCGGGCCACCACGACCCCGTCGCTGGTCATCCTCAGGTCAGCGTCGAGCACATCGGCACCGGCGTCGATCGAACGCTCCATCGCCAGCAGGGTGTTGGCCGGGCCCAGGCCCTCACCTCCAGCGTGGGCGATCACCAGCGGAGGCGACGACCGGAACGGGCTGGCCGGGCAGGACGCTGCCGCTTCGGTGGACGAGCAGGCGACGGCCGCCATCAGGACGCCGAGGCCCCACTTCATCGCGACGTCGCTCCCCGGCGGAACACCGCGTGGAGGAAGCGTTGGGTCGATCCCCACGGGGTGAGGTGATCGGCTTCGAACGACTCGACCAGTTCGAACGCCGGGGCGAACGTCACTGCTAACGATTCCGGAGCGTGACGGGCTACCGGCAGGCCGCTGCATTCCGCCGGCCCGCTCGGGCCGAAACCGGCCAGAACGAGATGGCCGCCGGGCCGCACGGCGGCGGCCGCCCTCACATAGGCCTGCTGGTCGGCTGGGGCGGTCAGGAAGTGGAAGACGGCACGATCCTGCCAGGCGTCAATGGGCTCGCTCAACGACAGCGTCCGCACGTCACCAGTGAGAGTTCGCAGGTTGGGCTGAGGGCCGATTCGGGCGGCGAGTCGTTCCAATGCAGTGGCCGACAGGTCAACGGCGATGACCTTGTTGCCGCGTTCGATCAGGTGATCGACGAGGCTCGATGTACCAGCCCCGACGCTGACGATGGTCGACGGCGGCAACGCCACGCGTTGCAGGAGGTCGGCTCAGTGTCGGGCTGATGCCTCGAACCAGCTCATCTGGTCTGGCGTCTTCGACGTCCAGACCCGCTCCCAGTGATTCAGCTCGCTGGTCATGATTCTGACGGTAGCAGGGCTCGTTGAAAGCGAACTGGCCAGGGCCAGGCAGCGACAGCCCGATCCGAGCCGCAGGGCGACCGGAGAGGAAAACGTTCACGAAACTTTCGGGGCCAGATGCGCGGGAGGTCAGCGACTTTGGAACGATGGCGTATGCCGCGAATCGAGTTGCCCGGCCTGGAGCAGGCACCGCTGACAGCCAAGCCGTACTTTGCCGGAGGCGATCCCGGTCCCATCGTTGCGGCGTTGGCTCAGGTGCCCGAGCTTCTCGCCCCCACGCTGGCGTTCGTCGGAGCCGCCCTGGGCCCGGGCGCCGCTGGGATCCGGTACAAGGAGTTCGCCATCCTGAGGACCTCGGCCCTTCAGGGTTGCCGTTACTGCATCCACGCCCACACGACGGTGGCGGTCGACGCAGGCCTCACCCCCGACGAGGTGCGGGGTCTCAGAGGCGAGATCCCGTTGGACGCAGCCTTCCCCGACGAGGCGGAGCGGACGTTGCTCCGCTGGATCGACGCCATGGCCGGAGCCACCGGGCCTATCGCCGACTCCACCTGGTCGCCCGCCCGGCGGTGGTGGCCCGATCACCTCTTGGTGGAGCTTGCCACCACCATCGGAGCCACTCTGTTCCTGAACCGGTTCGCCACCGGGTTCGAGCTGCCGACCTCGCCCGAGGTCGTGGATCGGCTCCACGAGACCGGTTTCGCCCTGGATACCGACCCGGTGCAGCCCGAAGGGGAGCTTGTTCGTGACTGACATTCTCATCGATCGCCCGGTGGCGGCGGCGGTGGCCGACGGAACGCTCCCCGGCCGGGTCTGGTTGTACTCGAACTACAACTGCAACCTCGCCTGTTCCTACTGCCTGACCGAGTCCTCGCCCCGGAGCCCCCGGCGCCAACTCGACGCGGCCACGATGCTGTCCGTGGCCGAACAGGCGGCTGAGCTCGGCTTCACCGGACTCGGGGTGACCGGGGGTGAGCCGTTCCTGCTGCCCTGGCTACCGAAGACCGTGCGAGCCATGGCGGCTCTTCTGCCCGTTGTCCTACTCACCAACGGCACGTTGTTCGAGGGCGATCGGATCAACCGGGCTCTACTTCTAGCTGACCATGACGTGGCCCTACAGATCTCACTCGATTCCCATCGTCCGGATCTCAACGACCTGGCCCGGGGTGAAGACAATTTCGCCAAGGTCGTGGCCGCGGTGCCCCGCCTGGTGGCCGGCGGGGTCACGGTGCGGATCGCCACCACCACCGCCGGTCCGCTCGACGACCCCCGGCTCGATCCCCTACGCCGGCTCGTGACGTCGCTGGGCGTCGCCCCCGAGAATCATCTGGTCCGCCCGATCGTGCGGCGGGGCCGGGCCGACCTGGAGGACCTGGGAGTGGAGGCCGAGGCCCGTGACATCCCCAGTGAGTTGACGATCACCGCCGATGGGGCGTTCTGGGGAAGTTTCGGCCCCACCGTGCGCTCTGGTCGGTTGGACACAGATCTCCTGCTCACCCGCACCGTCCTGCCCCTGTCGGTACCGGCCCAGGCTCTCCTCGGCGTGGTGAGTGGGATGCCGCCGGGCGACGACACCAACCTCGGTATCCGGTGAGCATGAAGGCTCCCGGAGCCGGTCGGCTCCGTCACCACTTCGACACCAGCGCCGCCTGCAGCACCACGGCGCAGGCTGCCTGCGACGCCACCAACGCCGCCGACCGCCATCGTCGCTCGGCTCTCACCACCAGGCCGCCCGACACGACCAGCCAAGGATAGAACAACAACCAGATCCGCTCGACCTCACCCTTGGTCAGCTGCGACAGGTTCGACCCGGCAACCGCCAACAGGGCCCCAACCGTCACCGCCGCGAACGGCGGGGGATGGCGACGATGCCGCCACAGGCCGGTGAGCCCGGCGAAACCGCCGGGCCCGACGGCGATCAGAGCCACCGCCACGTTGGCGAGGGCGAAGTACCACGCGGGTCGGAGCCGGGCGGTGCCAGCCCAGTACTGACGCTGTGTCTCGGCGACGCCGTCGAACCACCAGAAGCCAGCGGCGGCAAAGGCGGCAGTGACAACAGCCGCCGCCACAACCGCACCCGCCGCCACAACCGGCGCAGCGGCGGCCCGCCGCCATAGGGCCACGGCAACCGGCAGACCCGGCACGAGGAGGAAGAGCGCCCCGCCATAGGTGAGGAACAGCAACCCAGCCAGAAGGGCCCCACCGGCGACTCCCCACCAGCCGGCTCGCCACCCGTGCGAGGCCGAGCCCAGCACGCAACATGCCACCCCGAACGCCCCCACGGCGCTGAAGACGGCATCGGCCGACGTCATCTGCCACAGGGCGTAGGGAGATACCGCCAGCAGGGGTGCGCTACGTCGAACCCAGTGGTCGCCGCCAACCGCTCCCACCGCGGATAGTACCGCCACCGGCACCAGTGCGGTGCCGAGCGCAGACAGGCCGACAACGGGCCACGGTCCGTCGAGGCCGACCCGGTCGAGCATCTTTAGCACCAGCACGAACCCCGGGGGATGACCCCGGACGTGCACGCTGTAGCGGTCGATGTCGCCCACGAACCCGCGCACGAAGGCGCCAGCCGGTGGCGCCGTGGCGAGGTTCGCCAGGTACTCGGTGGGATGCTCCGCCCCCCGCAGCAGCTCGCCGTGGCCTTCTACCCCGTCGGCCAGCGCCAGCAGCGCAGCGAAGCAGGCCGCCGCCAGGGACGTGAAGGCTGTGACCGCACCCGTGGGCCATCGCCACCACCAGGGACGGGACACCGCCAACGTCACGATCAGGCCCACGCCGCCGGCGGACAGCAGGTTGCGGTCGAATCGCCAGTCCCAGCCGTCCCTCTTGTCCTCGCCGACCAGAGGCGCCGCCCCCAGCCTGATGTTCGGCTCGGCCACCTGGAGGCGCCGCCCCCACCGGACGGCCACAGCGATCACCACCAACGCCACCAGCCACGGGCCGATGGTCGTCACCACCCAGCTGGTTCCCCTGATCCTCCTCCTCATCCGCCAAGCTGCCGATGGCAGGATGTTCTCCACTATCACGCAGCAGCGGCGGGATCAGCGCTGCGGAGGCGGCGAAGGCGGCGATCGAGCAGCAACGCCGCCAGCCCCAGCCCCCACCACACGGCCGTGTTCGAGGCGGTCGAGATCACCTGGACCGCCCCGTCGTCGCGCACGTAGTCGAAGCGCCCGATCACGAAGACCACAGCCCCGGCCGACAGCAGGACTCCCCCGGCCACCCGGGCCGCAACCGTCAGTCGATCGCCGGCCAGTACAGCCAAGCCGGCGACGATGGTAACCAACGCCCACAGCGGGTTGAACCAGAGGAACTTCAGCTCCCAGCGACGGACAAGGTCGCCCGCGTCGTTCACGAATCCGGCATCGCTGCCCAACAGAGCCACCCTTGATCCGGCGAAGTCGACGGAGCGGGCGACGTACAGCCCGAGCAGGCCGACCACTGTGGTGACAATGCCGACGGCCCGTAGCGCCCTTCGGACCCCGTTCTCACTGCCCATGAGCGCAGAGTCGAGGTCGAGTGAGCGGCCGGTGGAGGAGGCGTAGATCAACAGATGGGCTGCGATCATCAGCAGGTAGGACCAGGACCATTCGTCGGCCCGGTCGTAGTACAGGACCGAGAGCAGGATCGGTACGGCCGAGGCGGCGCCGGCCAGGGCCACCAGCCTGGTCCGGTAGCCGATCAGGAGCAGGGCGGCCACCACCGTCTCGGCGATCAGGATCACCCAGCCGAAGAAGGCGAAGTTGGGAACGATGATCTGCTCGGTGATCCAGGTGAAGGGAGGAAAGGGCGAGTGTCGGGACACCGAAACCGAGTACTTGAACAAGCCACCGCCACTGTCCTGGCCGAAGTCGGGTGGGACCTTCCAGTGAAGGTTGGCCAGCCACATCAGACCGACGATGATTCGGCCGGCGCCGAGGACCGCCCCCCGGCTTCGCTGGTCGATGTCAGCCGCTCGCTCACGAACCGCTGTCAGGGTGGTCGTCATGTCGCCATCATGGCAGCCGGTGGAGTGACTCCCGAGGTGTTCTCCGATTGTTAAGGGTTCAGGTTCGATCCCGTCCGCCACGTGTCCTGGCGTCGAGAAAACAGTCGGAATCATCTGGCGCGGAGCCGGGTTCCAGCCGGGTGCAGTGTCGCCCCTTTTGGGGTTCCGAGCCGTGGCCACGCGCCCGATTGTGAGCCTGGGCCTCACCCTGGTCGTCGGCTGCGAGTGGGACCACGTCCCCGATGCCGATCTGGCCGGGCTCACGGTGCTGGCCCGAACCGGGGTCGTGACGCCCGACGGCGAGCAACGGCGACACGAGGCCACCGAGGTACGGCACCAGGGCGAGGGCACAGTGGTCAACGTCGGCACCAACTACTGGCCCCGGTTCCTCCTGGCGATCGCCGCTTTCAGGCCCGATCGCCGGGTGCAGCAGATGACGGCCAACGTGTCGGACCGGCTCAGCGGCCGATGACGTTACCGCGAGCGGCCAGCACGGCAAACCCAGACAGGAGCGAGCCCAGTCGACGGCCCGCACAAAGGGGGGCGACCGCCACAAGATCGGCGTAGTCGTCGATGTCACGCAGGATCTCCAACTCGACCACCTGGTAGCCGATCTCCACCAGCCTCTGGTGTTGGGCCGCCCCGGTGCGGGACGTGCTCATCGGCACCCCGTCGAACACGGCAACCGGATCCCGGTCGGCAGGCAGCCCGAGGAGCCAGTAGCCACCATCCTCGGTGAACCCGATCACGGCGGTGCCCGGTTCGGTCACTGCCTCCAGGGCCCGTTGCAGGCTGGCGGCGCTCAGCTGGGGCGTGTCCATGGCGATGACGACGGCCGGCCCGGCAACGTCGGTGAAGGCGTTGCCCAGTCGCTCCCCCAGCGCTCCTCCCCGTTGGGGAACGGTCTCCCAGCCGGGCGGGCACCAGCGGTCGGCGTCGCCGTCGAAGACGAGCACCTGGCGCCCAGCCCGTGTCGTGGCGGCCTCGGCCAGCGTGTCGAGCAGGCACGCCTCCGCCACCCGAGCCGCCTGGGCCAGGGTCAACGGAGGTCGCAGGCGCGTCTTGGCCCGTCCCGCCACCGGCTCCTTGGCGATCACCAGCAGGGCCCCAGGGCCTTGCCGGATCGTCAGATCGTCGCGGTCCAAAGCTGGCCCCGCGTTCTGAGGTGGTGGGCGGTGAGCACCGCAACGACGGTCATGGAGTCGGTGATGTCACCGGCCACCACCTGCTCCAGCACCTCGGGGAAGGGTCGGACGGCGGTGCGGACCAGTTCGGTCTCGTCGGGCTCGGCCTCGGCGGGTACCAGGCCCCGGGCGACGTAGAGATGGGCGGTTTCGTCGACCACGCTCTTCGATGTGTGGAATCGGCTTATCGGCACGAGCTCGTCGCAGGCCAGGCTGGCCTCCTCGGCCAGCTCCCGCCGGGCCGCGTCCTCCAGCGGCTCGCCGGGATGGACCCCGCCGGTCGGCATCTCCCATGTCGGATGGCCGGCCACGTAGCGGTACTGCTGGACCAGTACCACGTGGTCGTCGTCGACGAACGGCAGGACACCGACGCAGGGCCCGCACCGCACCACCCCGTAGATGGTCTCCCGCCCGTTGGGCAGGGCGACCACATCCTCCACGACCTCGATCCAACGATTGGCGTAGACCGGACGGCGGGATCGGCGGACCCACGGGGCGGTGACCAGGTCGTCGCCCGACTCACCGGGGGGTTGGCTCACGACGCCACCGAGGGCGGGGCCGGTGAACTGCCCGGGACCGCAGCTTGGGATGGTCCGCAAGATCCGCGACATGTCGCCCACCGCCTGCACCGTGCCCCGGACGGTGCCGGTCACCTTCGACCGGCCGACCCGGGGCCGGTAGGAAACCGGGATCTCCTCGATCGGCCAGCCGGCCGCCGCCGCCCGCAGCACCATCTCCAACGGCCAGCCGGAGCGACGGTCGCCGATCCCCAACCCCAGTAGGTCGGCCCGACGGGCGGCTCGCATCGGGCCGAGGTCGCGGAGCCCGACCCGGCTGCGGCGCCGGAGCTCGAAGGCCAGTGCCCGGTTGGCAAGACGGGCGTGGAACGGCCACGCCCCCCGCTCGGCCTGGCGGGCGCCTAGGACGAGGCGGGCCCGCCCATCGTGTAGAGGTGCCACCAGCGCCGGCAGCTCGAGCGGGTCGAAGCTCCCGTCGGCGTCCATGAAGCACACGATGTCGCTCTCGGCTGTCTCCAGCCCCTTCCAACAGGCGGCCCCGAAGCCCCGGCGGGCCTCACCCACCACCACCGCGCCATGTGCGATGGCCACATCGGCCGTGCCGTCGGTTGATCCGTTGTCGACAACGATGCCCCGGAATCCCGGAGGAAAAGCTTCGAGCAGAGCGGGCAGGGCGGCAGCCTCGTTCAGGGCGGGAAGCACGACATCGATCACCAGCCCATCCTGGCGTCGGGGACCCACGATGTGGACGATGACGTCCCTTAACTTTCTGAAAACAGCACCGTTCCACCGCCCGGGGCAGCCAGACTCCGCCCATGCGCATCCTGGTCACCGGTGGTGCCGGTTTCATCGGCTCGTTCGTCGTCGACTCCCTGGCCGATGAGGGCCATGAGGTCGTCGTGATCGACAATCTCGATCCAGAAGCCCACGATGGCCGGCCCGACTGGCTGAGAGCCGACGTCGACTACCGGTGGGGCGACGTGACCGATGCCAGCGTGTGGCGCGCCGCGCTGCCCGGATGTGATGCCGTCTGCCACCAGGCGTCGAAGGTGGGGTTGGGAGTGGACTTCGCCGACGCTCCGGCCTATGTGGCCAGCAACGATCTGGGGACCGCCGTGGGCCTGGCCGTGGCCCACGAGCTCCGGTTCAGCGGCCGAATCGTGTTGGCTTCGAGCATGGTCGTCTACGGCGAGGGGGCCTACACCTGCGCTGAGCACGGGGTCGTACGTCCGCCCCCCCGGTCTGTCGACGACCTGGAGGCAGGGCGATACGAACCTCTATGCCCCCGCTGCAACGAGCCCCTCGAGCCGGCGATGGTGACCGAGGACGCCCCCCTCGATCCCCGCAACGTCTACGCCGCCACCAAGCTCCAGCAGGAGTACCTCTGTCGAACCTTCGCTCGGGAACATCCCGGCGTGACAGTGACCGCGCTCCGCTACCACAACGTATACGGGCCCCGGATGCCGTCCGATACCCCCTATGCCGGTGTGGCCAGCATCTTCCGGACAGCCCTGGCCAAAGGGACCCCGCCCCGACTGTTCGAGGACGGTGGCCAGCGGCGCGACTTCGTCCATGTGAAGGACGTGGCCGAAGCCAACCGGCTCGCCCTGACAACACCCCATGAGATCGGCGGCACCTTCAACGTGGCCAGTGGCCGGCCCTCCACCCTGCTGGAGATGGCGGAGGCGCTGGCTGCCGCCCACGGAGCGGACCTACGACCTGAAGTGGTGGGCGGCTACCGGCTGGGCGACGTGCGCCACGTGACAGCGTCGATCGAACAGGCCGTCGAGACACTCGGCTACCGCCCGTCGGTACTCCTGGCCGAGGGCATGGCCGAGTTCGCCACCGCCCCCCTACGCCGACCACCCCGCCGACGCTGATCGGCCCGACGCAAGACCGACCACTCGATCATCCATCGCCTCCGCGGCTAGATCGAGATCACCGCCGTGTTCGGGAAAGGGGCGGACGGCCTGGTAGTGGTGTTGGAATCGAACCCACGACTCCAGGCCTGCAAAGTGCGCAGGGCGGCTAGTGTCCTGTCAGGTTGTTTAGCCAAATTATTTGGTGGAACGGGAATTTTCTGGTTCGTTGCGCGTTCCCGCTGGTGGTAGTGCCAGCATCGAGGGGAACACGCTACGGCTCGACGAGGACGACCACCGGCTGAGATCAAGCTGACCGACAGCGAACGCCGAGCGCTCCAGAGTTGGGCCCGCCGCCATGGCAGCGCCCAGAATCTGGCGCTGCGCTGCCGGATCATCCTGCTGTGTGAGGACCCGGCTCTGACCGGCGACGAGATCGCCGCCAAGGTCGGCTGCAACCCGGTGACGGTGTCGAAGTGGCGCAAACGGTTCGCCCAGCGCCGCCTGGACAGACTGATCGACGAGCCCCGCCCCGGGGCCGCACGATCCATCGGTGACGACGTCATCGAACAGATCGTGATCGACACCCTGGAGACCACACCACCCGACGCCACCCAGTGGTCGACACGATCAATGGCCAAACGGCACGGGATCAGCCGTCAGACCGTGTCATAGATCTGGCGGGCGTTCGGTCTCAAGCCGTGGGAGATCGACGAGTTCAAGATCTCACCCGACCCCCAACTCGTGGACAAGATCCGCGACATCGTCGGCCTCTACATGAAACCCCCCAGTGAACGCTGCCGTGTTCGCCGTCGATGAGAAACCCCAGATCCAGGCCCTGAACCGGACCGCTCCCATGCTGCCCATGATGCCCACCACCACCCAGCGGCGATCCCATGACTACCACCGCAACGGAACCATCGACCTGTTCGCCGCACTCGACATCGCCAGCGGCGCCGTCATCACCGACCTACGCCCGAACCACACCTCAGCCCAGTTCATCCGCTTCCTGAACAAGATCAACCGGGAAGTCCCCACCGGGTTGGACGTCCACGTCATCCTCGACAACCTCTCGACCCACAAGACCCCCGCCGTCCACAAGTGGCTACTCCGTCACCGCCGGTTCCACTTCCACTTCACCCCGACCTACGGCTCCTGGATGAACCTCGTCGAACGCTGGTTCTCCGCCCCCACCACCCAAAAACTGCAACGATCCGCCCACGACTCAGTCAACGCTCTCGCCGCCGACATCACCGCCTGGGTCAACCACTGGAACAACAACCCCAAACCCTCCATCTGGCACAAGACCGCCGACGAAATCCTCGAACGCCTCGGCCGCTACTGCGCCGACCTCACCAACACCGAATTTCCCACCGAACCAAGCTGACAGGACACTAGTCGAGGTGTCCTGCCAACGGGGGGATGCTTACCTGCTTGGCCTGGTCCACGAGGACCGGGGTGTGGCCGGTCAGGTACTTGTCGCCCTGGGCGTCGATGCAGCCCAGATCCGCCAGCAGGTCATGGGGATCTTGTCGGACCGCCCCGCCACGTAGGGGGATGAATAGGCCTTCACGCGGCGCGCGCTGGGGGTCGGTGGAGTGGTGTGTCATGCTGGGCGGAGATGTGGACGGGTCGTCTCGTGTGAGCGGGTCGGTTTCTTCCCCGCCCATGTCACAAGGCCAGGGTGGGTCTACAGCCGTCCTATACCGGTTGTAGACCCGCCCCCGGGCTGGTTTGGATGGCTTCGATAGGCCCGGCGGCATCTACGGTGAGCGGTACGGGACCGGGGGGTGAGTCAATCCGCCTTGAACCACCCGCCGGTCTCTGTCCAGATGGTTGACGAGACGGTGCAAGCGGATGGGCGACTGGTTCCGGCCGCAGATCCGGGTTTCGTTCCGTGACGACGGTGGTGTCCGCCGTGCTCGTGACCACCAGCTCAGATCACGACGCTGTCACCGTAACCTGGATCATCACCCGGTGCTTTTGCATCGCTGAGCCGGGGTGTCGCAGGTGACCCCCGGCAGTGGGTCCAACTCGTCGCTGTTGGCCATGGCCCTTGCCCGCCCGAGGGGTAACGGTGAGAGAGCTCAACCTGGCAGTGGTCGGCGGAGAGGCTGGGTTAGGCAACTCAACGGGCTCAACGGGCTAATTGTCGTCGTCAAGGTGGCCTGCCTCGATCTCGACGGGGGACCTGGCGCCGTCAGCGGTGAACCGCATGATGTGCTGAGTAGGCCCCTGCCTACTCAAGAGGGGGATCCTACTCAGTCTGTCGAGGCCGGCGTGCTTGAACTCGGTGGTGGTGAAGGTCTCACCGTTGCAGGTGGCGCATCGCTAGAATGGCCAGGGGTGGTGTATCTGGGGGTGCGGCACGGTGGGCATGGGTGGAGATCCCCCGGTTTCACGGACGGGGTGGGTGTGGGGTGATCATGCCGCGTGTGCGGTCTCGTAGTCGATGGGGCTGAGGTCGTTGTTGTAGCTGTGTCGGCGTCGGGGGTTGTACCAGGCTTCGATCCGTTCGAAGATCGCGGCGGCGAGCTGGTGGCGGGTGTCCCAGTTGTGCTGGTCGAGGAGCTCGTGTTGGAGACTGGAGAAGAACGCTTCGGCGACGGAGTTGTCGTAGGCGTCGCCGATCGTTCCCATTGAGCCCAAGATGCCGGCGTGGCGGAGCCGGTTGCCGAACAGCCATGACGTGTAGACCGACCCGTGGTCGGAGTGCGCAATCGTCTGGCCGTTGACAGGTTGGCGTCGCCAGGTGGCCATCTGGAGCGCGTCGGCGACGAGTTCGGCACGGATGTGAGCGGCGATCGACCAGCCGACGACACGGCGCGACCAGGCGTCGATGACCGCCGCCAGGTACACCTTGCCTTCGCCGGTTGGGTGCTCGGTGTAGGGGTCGGACCGGAGCGCCCTGTCCATCTTTCGATGGGTGGGTTTCTCCGGCCCGCCCTCCGAACCGGACGTGCGACTTCCACCGCATCCGGCTCTCCACGTGTTCATGCCGCTGGTGCGGGTGATCCTGTTGTCGTTGCGTTCGACCATGGGTTCGGGATGCGTGCGCCCCGGTAGCGGTAGCGCTCGATGTTGACCTTGTAGGGCCGGAACATCTCGATCCCTCCGTCGCTGATCCTCCAACCGGGGAGGTAGCGGCGGACCAGGGTGTGCATGTTCAGCCCGACGTGCCGCTTCTTCAGCCAGCCGACGATCCGCCAGAAGGCGAAGTGGTCGACGAAGTTGAAGGTCCGCGACGAGACGCCGTGACGGAAGTAGTTGCACCAGCCCCGCAGTGTCGGGTTTAGCCGACGCAGCAGGTCTGCAAGCGTTCGATGCCTCGCTCTGCGAGTGAGCGCTCGGACCTTGTCCGTCACCGAGAGCAAGCTCTTCTTCGACGGGTAGGTGTAGACCGCTCGCTTGCCGGTCCGGCCTCGCCAGGCCCGGCGCTGGATGCGCCAGCCAAGGAAGTCGAACCCCTCATCGATGTGGCAGACCCTCGTCTTCTCTTCCGACAGGCGCAGACCCATCGGAGCGAGCACCGCGGCCACTTCGTCCCAGAGCGCTTCGGCGTCGCCGCGGGTGCCGTGGACCATGACCACGAAATCATCCGCGTAGCGGATCAGCTTCATCGTCGGTTCCCCGGCGCGGCGGCGCTTGATGCGGATCCATTCCGGGCCCATCGCTGCCCACTTGGCGGCGAAGTGCTCGTCGAGGACCGACAGGGCGATGTTGGCCAATAGCGGCGAGAGGATCCCGCCTTGGGGTGTGCCGGTGACAGTCTCACGGTCGCGGCCCTCTTCGGTGAGGACCCCGGCCCGCAAGAAGGCCTTCACCCAACCCAGGACGCGCTTGTCTCCGATCCGATGTCGCACTCTGCCCATGAGGGCGGTGTGGTCGATCTCGTCGAAGCACGCCTTGATGTCTGCTTCGAACACCCACCCGTAGTCACGGGTGGGCGATCCGAGGAAGTGGATCTCGGCGATGGCGTCCTGGGCTCGGCGCCTCGGACGGAAGCCATAGGAACATGGCTTGAAGTCCGCCTCGAAGATCGGCTCGAGCACCAACTTCAACGAGGCCTGGACGACCCGGTCTGCGGTTGTCGGGATCCCCAGTGCACGGATCTTCCCGTTGCCCTTGGGGATCGTCTTCTCCCGCACCCGCTGAGGAACGAACCGGCCAGCCTTGAGATCATCTCGCAGCCGGCCGAGCAGTCCCGCAGCGCCGAACACGACGGAGCTGGGTGCCACTCCATCGACGCCGGCGGTTCGTGCGCCCTTGTTGCCCCGCACCTTGTTCCACGCCGACAACGAGGAACGCCGGGTCATAGACCAGGTTGGCAAGGTCATCGAAACGACGGCCAGGATCAGCCGCCGCCCATTGGTGCAGCTTCGTCTGCATCCCGAGTACCTGCGACTCGGCCTCCCAGAGGTCGGGCCACGGAGCGCCGGTATTCACCAGCGACCTCCTCGATCAGCGTTGATGCTGCGAACACGCTGGACCCCTTCGCCATGTGACCGGCTTTCCCGGCCTCGGACTACTACGGGTCCTCCGCCCCACCCTGGCGGCATCAGCCGACGACGGGCGTTCCCGCCGGCCAGCATGCCGCTGGCCGGGGAGGGGACCGCCAGGGTGGTTCCCACGCTCACTCTCGAACCCTTCGACGGGGTCGGTGCCCAGCTATGCCCCTGCAGCCTCGCCACGGCTACGCCGCAGGCATTCACCGTGGCCTCCCGGTCGGCGACATCACCCAACCAAGGAGTTCCCCCCGCGCGAAGCGGGGGTGCGCGCTGCTGCCCAGCCCTGATCTACCAGGTTCGAGCTGGTGGTCTCGTCTTGAGAGGCGTTCAGCCGCTGGTTCCTCACGTACACCTTTCCGTCTCGCTTGCCGGACCCAGGCCATCTGGCAGTGCTGGCCTGTCCCGTCGTTGTCAGGGCTGCTGTCCACCCTTTCCCCCGTCCCGGGGATCAGGCTGCCCTCAGCTTCAACGCACCCGCTGCGACGGGCACATGGCGGTGTCCTTTCACCACCGCAGGGTTCAAGAGCACCTCGTGGCGCTCGACGTCCATCACCCACAGTCGGTCGGGTCCGTCGGGATCAAACCGGCGGCTCACCCGGTCAGGGTTCAGGTCCGTGCCGTCGCGGCGGGTGCACCCGTTCTTGGAGCACCGGCGACCGAGCCCCAGGCGCAGCTCGTGACGAAACCTCGGCGCTCCGTAGGAGCGGCGAGACATGGTCCAGACGTCGTGCACGGTGTTCGCCGCCCACGCCTCGGCCAGCTCGGCGTCGGTGACCGGCTGGCGCCGGCGTTGATAGAACCCCGACCTCGACACCCCCATCACCCGACAGGCCGTCGAGATGGGCAGGTCCGAGCAGTGCTCGGCGATGAAGGTGTAGATCATTTTGGGAGGACGTTCTCCGCTGCGCAGTAGGCAGCCGCACGCTTGAGGATCTCGTTCTCGAGCTTGGCAACCTTCAGCTCTCGACGCAGCCTCACCAACTCCTCGCGCTCTGCAGTGCCCAGCCGTCGGCTCGGCGGCCCTCGTCAAGATCAGCTTGTCTCATCCAGTTCCGCAGACAGCTGTCGGAGATCCCGAGATCCTGGGCGATCTGCGCGACCGGCTTCTCCCGAAGGCGTGCCAGCTCGACCGCTCGACGACGGAACTCAGGCGGGTGTGGACGGGGCATCTGGACTTCCTTCCCCGAGACGACCACCGTCGCCTCAGACTCGATGTCCGTCAACCCGGGGGACCTCCAGACCGGGTCATTCAACAGTGTCGACGCTCTCACCGAAGCCATCGACACCTGGGTCTCACACTGGAACGACGACCCCAAACCCTTCGTCTGGGCCAAGACCGCCAAACAGATCATCGCCAAAGTCAAACGAGGCCGAGCTGCCCTCACCCACCAGACCAAATCCGCGACGGACCACTAGGTTCGGGGCGACCCCAAGTCATCCTGCTGTGCCCGGCTGCAATTCAGTACTGGCCCCAGTCTCCAGCCTGACCGCACCCTAACGACTGTGACCAGGTAGTGAGGGCCGCTCGACGGGTGCGTTATCTCTGTAGCGGGGTCGTACAATTGTTCGGTAGTGAGCGGGCCGCTCGTGCGGCGGGCTGACCCGGTTGGAGCGAAGGTGCTCCGGTGGGGCCAGATCAATCGGGCGGCTTTCTTGCTTTCCACCTCCGCCACAGCTCGCTTTTATCGCAGTAAACTACCCCAGCGCTCACGCGGTCGTTGCAACACGTTGGACGCGAGCGTAGTCGATGGTGGCGGTCCAGCCGGCTGCCTGGAGTGCCTGGGTCGGGGATCGCTAGCCGAGGGTCTGGCGGGGTCGGTTGTTGAGAGACTCGGCGATCCGCTGGGCCTCGGTGTAAGCAAGGTCGTAGAGGTCGGTGCTGCGGGGCAGGTACTGACGGAGCAGACCGTTGGTGTTCTCGTTCGTGCCGCGCTGCCAGGGATTGTGGGGATGGCACAGGTAGACGCTGAGGCCGGTCGCGTTGGCCAGAGCCTCGTGGCCGGCGATCTCCTTGCCTTGATCCCAGGTCAGTGAGCGGACCAGGTTCTCGGGGAGCTGGGCGAAGGCCTCGGCCAGGGCATGGTTCAGAGCGTCCATGGTCCGCAACCCGGGCAGGGGCACGAGCAGGGTGTAGCGGGTGACCCGCTCAACCACGGTGGCCAGTGCGCTGGAGCCGGCCCCAACGATCAGGTCGCCTTCCCAGTGGCCCTCCTCTTGGCGGAGTTCGACATGGGCCGGGCGGGCGGTGATCAGGACCGGGTTACGGATCTGACCAGCGCCGTTACGGTGGGCTCGACCCCGTCGTCGACGCCGTGGTCGACCGGTCCGTAGACAGTCCTTGGCCTGGGGTTTCATCACGTCGCCGGCGTACAACGCCGAGTAGATCGCCTCGTGGGCCAGCCACATCTCGGGCTGGTCCGGGTACTCGAGGCGCAACCATCCGGCGATCTGCTCCGGCGACCAGAACTCGGCCAGCTTGGCCTCCACCACCCGTCGCAACCGGTGGTCGCAGGCTAGGCGGCGCGGCTTGGGGCGACGGGCCCGTTGACGGGCACTGGTCTCGCCGGCCTGGGCCCGGTAGTGGTCTCGGCCGCCGTTGGCATTGACCTCGCGAGACACCGTCGAGGGCGCCCGCCTGAGCCGGGCGGCGATCGACCGGAACGACTCCTTGGCGGCCAGGCCCCGGGAGATCTCCTCCCGCTCGCCGGTCGACAACCGGGACTCGGACCACACTGCGACCGGGACCGGCCGGCGACCGTCGTGACGGAGCACGAAGCTCCGCACAGTCGTCATCGGACGGCCCACTGCCCGGCCGATCTCGGTCAGCGACTCGCCGGCCTCGAACCGGTCCCAGATCTCATCCTGCACAGCCTCAGACATACGGCGACCAGCCATAACACCTCACCAATCACGAAACGGGGATGGGGTGTTGCGACGACCGCGTGAGCGCGGGACCATTTCTGTGCGATAGCGCCGGCCCGGCCGAATCGAGAGCCTTGACCTTCTCCCTGGTCAGGGCTCTTCGCTGTCACAGGCCCCGTGTAGGGTTCCGGTACGCGTTTAGTGCGATGAGTGGAGGCGGTGGTTTGGTATGGCCGGGGTGGTGGCACTGAGGCGGGACCGTCGGGCGATAACGGTGGCCGAGACGGCCGAGGGGTTCTTGGCCGCCACCGACCTGGCCGCCAGCACGAGGGCCGTGTACGAGGGGACCCTGCTGATGTTGCAGCTGGACCTGGCCGAGGGCCTGGCGGTGGACGAGGTGACGACCCCGATGCTCGAGGCCCACCTCCGGGGGCGGTATGGGGAGGCGGCACCGGCGACCTACAACCGGAACCTGGCCACGATCTCGTCGTTGTTTACGTGGTGTGTCGACAACGACCTGCTAGTGCGCTCCCCGGCCAAGGGTCTGCGCCGGCGGAAGGCCCGTCGCACGATCGAGGCCGAACGCCAGGGCCGGGCCATCCCCCTCGACCTGCTGGAGGGGTTGTGGTCGGATCCCCGGCACCGGTTGCGGGACCGGGTGTATTGGGCCATGGCCTACGACACCGCCGCCCGAGCCGACGAGCTCCTCAGCCTCGACATCGACAACATCGACCTGGCTGACCGGTGCGCCGTGATAATCGGCAAGGGCGGATCGGCCGAGCGGATCTTCTGGTCCTCGATCACCGCCCGCCGCCTCCCCCGCCTGATCAATGGCCGCACCGCCGGCCCGTTGTTCGTAGGCGACCACAAACCCCGCTCTCATCTGACCCCGGCCACCGCCGACCTCGATCCGATCTCCGGGAAAGCCCGGTTGTCGTATCGGCGGGCCGAGGAGATCTGGAAGCAGGCCTCCGGGGGTCACACCCTGCATCAGCTCCGCCACTCCCGTCTCACCCACCTGGCCGAGGCCGGTGAGGACGTCACCATGATCAAAGCCAAATCCCGTCACCGGTCGCTCCGGTCCCTGGAGCGCTACGTCAACCCCGGACCGTCGGCCATTCGAGAGTTGACCAACCGTCACGACCCGAACCGGCGGCGGTGATGGCCGACCTCGACGGCGGGGTCGGGCGAGACATGATCCGTGCCGGTTGCGGAGCGGCACTGTTCGGGGTGCCGTTGCTGTACACCATGGAGTTGTGGTGGACAGGTTCGGGATCATCCCCCGCGTTCAGCCTGGGCCTGGTAGTCGCAGTGCTGGTTGCGGCCACGATCATCGATCGCACCGCTGGCTTCCGTTTCGCCCAAGAGCGGACCTGGTCCTCGTCGGTGATCGATGGTGTTGAGATCACCGGTATCTGCATCGCCGTCGCTGCCATCGTGCTGGTCGTGATCGGTGAGATCGACCTCCGCACCGCAGTACGCGAGTCGACAGCGAAGGTGATCGCCCAGCTCGTTCCCCTGGTCATCGGGGCCTCGATCGCTAATGAGATTTTCGGGAGCGGCTCAGCCGCCCCACCCAATCCCGAACCGCCATCAACGGCCCATCGGCTGGGATCCTCACTCGGTGGCGCCTTCCTGGGAGCCGTCGTCGTGGCCCTGGCCATCGCCCCCACCGATGAAGTGGTCATCATCGCCGGGCGGGCCTCCCTCTGGCACCTCCTAGCCCTCATCGTGGTGTCCCTCGTGGCATCCCACGGGATCGTCTTCTCCGCCGATTTCGCAGGCTCGAACAACCTCCGCCAACCCAGCACCCTCGACGAGTTAGCTCACACCGCCCTGGCCTACAGTGTCGCCCTGGTCGCGGCCGGGCTGATGCTCGCCCTCTACGGCCGCTTCGATGGCCTGTCGGCCCTCACCGTGTGGAGTCGGGTCATCGCTCTCGGGTTTCCCGCCGCTATCGGCGCCGCCGCCGGCCGGCTGGCCCTATGACCGATCCCCACTCGGACCGCCCCAACACCGACCGCTGGCTGTCCCTTCTCGCCGCCGGGCTCGTCCTCGGCGTGATCGCCGCCACCATCATCGTCTGGATCACCGCCCCCACCGGCCCCGCCCAATTCACCATCACAACCGACGCCGTCACGACCGCCGCCACCCCACAACGAGTCGACGTCGAGGTCACCAACACCGGGGGAACGGTGGCCACCGACGTCGTGGTCCGAGCCACCTTCACTGACGGCACCGAAACCGACCAAACGCTGGCCTGGCTTTCCCCCGGCGAGACCGCTCAACTCGTCTTCTATCCCCCCAGCGCCGACACCCCAGTCGAGATCACTGTCGTCTCCTACGTCCCAGACGACTAGAACCACCCCACCCACACAGCGATAGCACTTGTGCTAGACTAGGGTTTACGGGTACGCCGGTTGATCTTCGCCACCCTTACGGAGACACCGAGTCGATCATGACCGCACGGGCTCCTAGGAAGAGCCACGTACCCACAGCAGCAAAGGCAAGAGCGACTAACCACCATCCCTTCCCGTCGGCCCAGTCGCCCACCTTGCTCAAACCCCAGACGACGGCAATCACCGTCACCATAGCGATGGTCTCTACCACGCTTCCCCTCCTTGTTCCACCAACCAAGAGCCCGTGAGTGACGCTTCGATACAGCCCTGCTGAAAGTTCCACCTGAGGCCTCGGCCTCCCCCGCCATCGACTCAAAGATGATGTGGCCGCAGGTATCCAGCTACCGCCAGGTCTCCTTGTGGCACCAGAAATGCGCCCTGCGAACCGGTGAGGCTTCTGCTGCGTAGAGGTGGATGACGATCGCGTGGTCGTCCTGAGGGACCGAAGGACGATCCATGACTCACACCGATTTCAACACCCCCGGTGGCAAGACCGCCGGGAAGCGGAGGCAGACCGCCAAGATCGGCTACGCCACCGTGGCCGGGCTCGCCTTCGCTACCGGCGCTGTCGCCCTGAGCGGCACACCAGCATCGGCCCAAGTGATCGTGCCGGCCGGCTGTGTCGGGTACTCAGGAAGCGCTCCTCCCGCGGGCTACTTCGTGGTCCAGGTCGCCGGCAACTTCTACACCAGCCCCGGCGGAAACGGACCCGAGTTCATCATCGGCCAGACCGGCGCTGACGTCATCGTCGGCAGCGGTGACGGTGACATCATCTGCGGCCTCGGCGGAGCTGACGACATCAGCGGCAGCGGCAGCGCCGACACCATCATCGGCGGCGACGGGGCCGACACCATCCGCGGCGGATTCGGCAACGACACCCTCAAAGGCGGCATCGGCAACGACGACATCTTCGGCGACGGCGACAACGACACCATGCACGGCGGCGACGACAACGACGACCTCGTCGGCGGCAGCGGCGTCGACACCGGCACCGGCGGTCCCATCTTCAACCCCAGCGACACCTGCGACGCAACGGTAGAAAACCAGACCAGGTGCTGAGATCGGCACCATCTGTTTAAACGCCGCCAGATTCGGAAACGGCATTCTCAAGTCTCGTGCGGTTCGGGATCATCCGCCCGTTCCGAACGGGTCTCCCAGGCTGGCCCGTGAGCCCCACCCCCCCCACCCATCTCGTCGGGTTCACGGGCCAAGCCTGCGCCACCCCTACCAGTCCACACCGTTGTATGACAACATCTCGTCTTACAACAGGCCAGGTGGGAGGATGGGGAGTTGTCAGGGGAGTCGTTCGTGCTGTCAGTCCACGAGGTCGACAGTGGGGTCACTCGTGTCACTCTGGGTGGAGAGGTCGACGAAACAGTCTCGCACCGGTTCGTCGAACTGTGGGAGCAGGTCCTCACGCCGGGCAAGGTCGTCGAACTCGACATGCGCCAGGTCACGTTTCTCAACTCCACCGGGGTGGCCGCCCTCGTCCAGGGCCACCACCTGGCCCAGGCAGCCAACAGCACCCTCACCATCATCAACCCGAGCCCGATCGTGCAACGAGTGCTGGAGATCTGCGGCATCGACCACCACCTCCAAACCCTCTCCGACTAAACCCTGTCACCATCGAACGGACCGACCTCCGATAGCACTTGCGCTACTTTGGAGGGTATGGGTACCCCGGTTGGTCTTCGTGAACTCCGTCAAGACGCCTCCGACCTCGTCCGACGGGTCGAAGCAGGCGAAGAGATCGACATCACCGTCGCCGGCCGACTCGCCGCCCGCTTGGTCCCGGTCAAACCCCGCCGCTGGCAGCACTGGAACGACATCGAAACCCTGTTCGCCGGACCATCCGACCCCGAATGGGACCACGACCGCGACACCATCGACAACGACACCATCGACAAACCCTGGCCCAACCAGTGAAAGCCGTTCTCGACACCAGTGTCGTGCTCGCCACCAGGCTGGGACCCCTCGACGGGGAACTCGCGATCAGCGCCGCCACCCTGGCCGAACTGCACTTCGGTGTCCTCGTCACCCCCGACCCCACAACCCGAGCCGAACGACTACGGCGCCTCTCAATCATCCAGCGCATCTTTGACGCCCTCCCCCTCGACGACGACGTCGCAGCCAGCTACGGCCTCCTCACCGCCGCTGTCGTCGCCGCCGGCCTCCAACCCCGAGCCCGGGTCATGGACCTCCTCATCGCCGCCACCGCCCACGCCCACAACGCCACCCTCTACACCCGCAACGCCAACGACCTCGTCGGCGTCGGCAACCTCATCCCCATCGTCACCGTCTAACCAGGGCCCACGTTTATCACCACGTGGAACCGGGAACCGGGTCCACCGTCACCACCCGCGATTCCGGGACAAGTGACACCCGATCGGACGCCTGACGGACCGCATGACCAACGACACTCATGCCCTCCATCAGGCCTTCGACGCGTTTGGACCAAATCCCGCCACGACCCCACACTCCACCAGGGGGGACCTCCTGCTGGGTAGGCAAGGGTACGAGGGAAGCCCTCCAGCGGTAGCGAACGAACACTTGTTCGCTCCAGTGAAGCTTGTGCAATCATCTCCAGGTCTCGCTCGAGTCGCTCGAAAGAACGAGCAGCTCGCCGCCGCTCGAGCGTGTGGCGCACGCCTGGCAACGAACCAACCGGACGAAACCGACCCGATCCAGTTCCTTCAACGGCTTGACCAGGACGTACTGACCGGTCGTGAACGGGCCGCCCGACGTGGTCTGCTCCCTGCGACATGACAAGGTGCATTCGCGCAAGGCTGGCGTAGTGCCCGTCGGCCGCTCCGGCAGGTTCCCTGAACTCGCCCTTGTCACGTGCGCCGCTCAGTAGAGGAGAATCAAGGTCGGTGTTCGCCATCCACGCCACCAAGAAGCTCCTCGATCGGGTGAAACCGGCTGTGGCCGTCAATCCACCGGAAGCGACCACAGCGTTGGGTCACTGGTACGCCACGGCCGTGTTCTGGTAGCCCCAGGTGGCGTTGTTCGTCAACGAGGCGACCTTGCTGCCTGTGGCGGGGGCCTTGGCCCCAGCCAAGACGCTGGCTCAGCGGTTCCCGGCCCAGTTGGCCACGGTCCTGGCCGCTCTCGACACCCCCCAGGCGTTCATCGCCGCTGAGGTTGAAGCGATGAACGAAGCGGTTTATACGAAGACCGCGTCGCGCAGTGTGGTCGGGACGATGACCGAGTTCACCTTCATGGCTAACCGCCACCGGGACCGCTACGACCCACCGGACCTGGTGGAACTGTCTACCTGGCTCGCTGGTACTCCCTGCAGCCCGCTCCACACCACCTACATCAGCCCCGACCGGGCCCTTCACGCCATCACCGTCACCGACCGCCGGTAACGCCACCGTTCACCCCTGGTTCTCCGGTGGTGGCGGCCTGATGGGCTTGCCAAATCTCGGGGCGGAGGCGGCCACGGTCAGACACCGGGAGCCCTGCCTGTATCGCCCAGGCCCGGACCTGGGCTGTGTCGACCTCGGGGGCCGGTACCGGACCGGCAGTGGGCAAGGGTATCGAGACGGGCAGCGCCGGCCAGGTCGTTGGTGTGATGGTGGGCGGAAACTGCGCGGTGTTGCCGGTCGAAAAGTGGCTCACCGGGCCGGTCATCATCGGATCGAGACCGGTCGCCCCAACGGCCGCCGACCGCAACAGAAGACCCAAACGACCTATTCAGTGCCGCCTGCCAGACTCCGATCCTGAAGATCCACCATCATTCGACAATCAGGAGTCCCCTATGGCACGAACGTCGTTCATCCGGGCCATCAGCGTCACGGCGTCGCTCACCGGGCTCATCCTCGCCATGGGCGCCCCCGTCAAATGGGGCCTACCCCCGCTCCTCCCCTGGATCTAACCCCAGGCCACCACCCCCCCTCCGGCCTCGGGGCCACCTCGACGGAGTAACCCCCGACCGCAAAAACGCCAGGGCTCAACAATTGATCGCGACCAACCAGCGAGCTGCAGCGTCCTACCCACCCGGGAGGCGGCACCCTCCGCCGCTGCACCCCGGGAAAACGGAGGGGTGAGGTCAACCGGGCGACATGGCCTCACCCCCCGTCACCCCATCATCTGATCACACGCCACACCTAGGCGGCGCCCTCACCTGGGTTGGTCAACCCGGCGCAATTGCGTCTCTGGGCGGGTGTCATAGAGACGACGCAGATTCCAGTGTGCCGTACGTCCGGATGGCCCCCCTCAACCAGCCCGGGCAACTGAACGGACCCTGGTCCCACCGCTGCGTCACGGGCGACGGCGGGTCTGCATTTCCCAACCGGGAAAGGTAGACCCGCTGCCACCGCCTACACCCAGGGACACCGCTCAGCTGCGCTCGAGCCTGACGTTGAGCACGACAAGGCCCTGGTCAACAAGCAAGTCCAAGTCGCCCGCGTCTCTGCCGTGGCGGGACCATCATCCGGGAAAAACCCTCGCCCTATTGGTGCTGGGCATCACTGACGGGGCAACAGCGATGTCGGATCTAGCCATGCTGCGAGGCCCGAGGACCTTGTTCGCCTCGGTGGCCTCCACGACGACGGTGTGGCGCACGATCAACCGGGTCGGCCCAGCCGAGCTGCGGGACCAGACCGCCGCCGACGCCAGAGCCCGGACCACAGCGCGGGCGTTGGAGCCGGTCCGGTCCCTAATCGTCATCGACACCACCATCGTCACCTGCCGCTCAGACAAAACTAGACGCCGCTGGCACGTTCAAGCGGACCTTCGGGTTCCATCCAATGCTGACCATCGACGCCCAACGGCGGGAGGTCCCGGCTCAACTCGTCCGCCCGGGCCATGCCGGGTGGAACACTGCGGCCGATCACGCTGAGGTCCTCGCTTTGGCGATCGACGCCCTACCGGAACGGGACCGGGCCGGGCCGGGCACCACTGGAACGACGACCCGGCTGACGCGGTGACCGAGATCGTGATCCGGGCCGATGTTGCTGGTCAGACCCACTGGCTGGCAGAAGACCCAGCCGAGGGGAACTGCCGGTTCAGTCTCGGCTACGGCATCGACGACCGGGTCCGCGCCGGTGTCACCCAGGGCATCGATGTTTCCACGGAATCTCCTCCGGTTGGCGATCAGTGTACGTAAGGCTAGTACTACATAGATGTCGCCGCGTTTGTCCAGGGCTCGACAAGCACCAGGGGCCGTCAGCCCGCTCGACGCCGCCCTCCGGGCGCTGGCCGACGCGGCGCCAGATCCTGATATTGTTGCGCGACCACGAGGTGCCGGCCGGCGACATCGACCAGACCTTCGGCTCGATCAGCCGCCCGGCGGTGTCGCAACACCTCACCGTTCTGCACGACGCCGCCCTCGTCGAGATCCGGCGCGACGGCAACCCACGCCTGTACCGAGCCCGCCCCGAGGGTCTGGAGGAGGCCTGGGTGTTCATCGAGCTCATGTGGCCGGGCCCCCCTGCAGCGGCTCAAGCTCGCCGCCGAGCGGGTCGAGGCCAGCCGTTCCGTCCCACCCATCACCAAAGGAGGAGGCGCCGTGACCGGGCTCCGACGCACCAGGCAGCGCCCGGTCGAGCTCGACGTATTCATCACCGCCAGCCCGCCGACCGTGCGGCAGTTCTCGGTGGACCCGGAGCGTATGGCCGTGTGGTGGGGCACCGGGGCGGAGCTCGATCCCGACCCGGGAGGCACCTACCGGGTGACGATGTCCGACGACGGCCCCCTGATGTCCGGGGCCTACGTCGAGCTCGAACCCTACTCGCGCATCGTGTTCCTGTTTGGCTGGGAGGACGGCCGGCACGGCATGGCCCCCGGCTCCACGCGGGTGGAGGTCACGCTCACCCCCGGGGGGAGCGGCACCCGGGTGATCCTCCGCCACGGTGAGCTGCCTACCGCCGAGGCCGTCGACGAGCCCCGGCAGGGCTGGGTCCATTTCGTGGGTGAGCTGGCACGAACCGCGGCCCAGCGACCGTGAGCCGGCTCGGAGCCCGCCGCCAGTGCACGGTGGCTGCGCTGGCGCTGATCGTGGCCGGCGCCGCCTGCTCCGACTCGCGGCCGGTGGCCGGAGGAGCCCCCCCGACCACGGCCTCGGCCGAAGCCGAGTTCGCCCACGTCGGGTTCGACAAGGGTTCGCTCCGCCAGATCATGCGGGCCGCCGGGACCGACCCCGGTGCCGTCCACTACCACTTCGGTGGGCGGACCGCCCTGGCCGACGCGGTGCTGTCACGCCTGCTGGTACCGGTGAACGACCGGCGTCGGGCGCTGCTGGACCAAGCGGTCAGGCGCGGCCCGCCCAGCCGGGCCGACCTGGTCGATGCGCTCATCCGGCCCGACATCGAGGCCGCCCGCGCCCTCGAAGCCCGCTCCCCCGGACGGGCCCGACTGATCGGGTCGGTGTACCTGCGCCCCGCCGCCTTCGTGGAAGCGACGGTCGCCGGGCACTTCGCCCCCGTGGCCGACGCCTTCCGCCCCCACTTGGAGGCCGCGCTCCCGCACCTCCCGTTCACGGTGATCGCGTGGCGGTCCGGTGGTGCATGTTCCCCGCCGTGGGCGCCCTGCTCGCCGACGGCTCGGCCGCCTTCGACCGGGAACCCGATGCCCTAGTCGCCGAGCTGGTCCGGGTCTTGTCGGCAGCGCTGGCGGCGGAAGGCCCACCTACCGAGGGCGCCGATGACGAAGCTGGTGGTGGCCCAGGCCGGCCATTGACCAGGATGTCAAGCTGGTGTGAGCCGGGCATGATGCGGCGCGTGGTCATGCCCGCTCGCAGGAGGTGGCGGTGGCCGACGGTAACAGGCTCGCCCGCGGTGGCCATCAGACGGCGCAGCTTGCAGATCTTGCGGCCGCGCCGCCGGTGGGGCCGGGGAAGCCGATTGCGTAGTGGACGATCAGGTCCGTGTCCTCCGTGCTCACCAGGTCGAACGAGAACTCGAGGGCCTGGCCGAGCAGCACCTCGGTGGAGCACACGACGGTGCGGACGGCAACTTCCGACCCCGGCTCGATGCCCACCAGGCGGAGGGCACGAGGCTGTCCGGTCTTGACCAGCGATCGGGTTCCGTGACGGACGATGTAGCCCATCTCCCTGGGGTGCTGGCGGCCGCTGGCCCGCCACCGTGCGAGCAGATCGACGGCGAGGTCGGGGTCGACATTTGCGATGTCGTTCACGTGGTTGGCCACCGAGCGGGTGACGAACCGGATTGGGTCGGCGAACAACTGGTCGAGGATCGGGACGGCGGCATCGAGTGGCGTGACCAGTCGCACCGACCACGGCAGGCGGGGCCGGGTTCCCTCGCTGCACAACCGGCGGACGTGATAGTGCTCGTCGCTCGCCCAGCCCGGCAGCACAGCGAAGGTGGGTTCAGGGTGGTGTTGATGAACGTGCGGATCGCGTCCCCGGCGGAGAACCGGGTGGTGATCATCCGGATGGCGGCGAGCGACACACCAAGGTCGTCGACGCGGTAACCGTGTCGGGCCACGAGGTGTGAGGAGGGGCCATAGATGAAGTCGCCGAAGTCGCCATCGGTAAGCGTCGGGTCGCAGGCCGGCGGCAAGGAGTCGGTCAAGATTCTGACCGCGGCGCGGCAGTCCGGGGGGAGATCGGCGGCCAACCGGTAGCTGATCCAGGTGATGCGCTGCTTCAGCTCCAGCTCGGCGAACCGGCCCGTCACCTTGGCGACGAACCGGTCCACCTCGAAGCTCGGTTCGTACGGCCGCGACCTCGGCGGCGATATGGGACACGCTTCCGGATCGGGTAGGCCCTGGTGGGGTGGGTCACGACTCGCTGGTCGAGCCCGGGAACTCGTCGATTGATGCGATCGTGCTGCGGTTGGCCTCGATATCTGCAGCCACGTAGCGACGGACCCGCACTCAGCACCGAGCTCGACCGGCCGCCACGTCAAGTCGTCGGGGGCCATGTCGGTGATGAGAGCTTCGATGATCTGGTTCGGACAGTGGCCACGATGGGAATGTAGAGGACGCGCCGGGTCACGCCCGACCGCCGCAACCGGGACCCCGATAGCCAGCTGTAGTTAGGGGGCGTTGTGGCCGATCCGGAGACGGTTGCCGCTGGGATCGGTCAAGGTGAACTCACGCATGCCCCATGGTTGGTCTTCGATTGGCGTGACAGGCAGAGCGGCTGCGCTCAGCTTCGTGTGCCAGGCGTCAACGTCGGGCACGATGATGTAGCACCCGGCGCGGTTCCGGTTCGGGTCGAGGTCGACCTCTAAGCCAAGATCAAACACGCTGACCTCATTGAAGTGGACAAAGGCGAACCCGTCATCGTAGGAACGCACGGTGAATCCAGCGGCTCGGCAGAACGCGACTGCTTCGGTCATGTCCTTGACTGGCAAGGTGGCCGTGACATCGAGCACTCCGGAGGCCTCCCGGAGCCAGCCGACGCAGCCCTGACAGATCCGGATCTCGTCGTGACACTGGAGGGCCGCCATGGCGTCCACATCCCCATCTTCACCACAGCACCAGCAGACCACACCGCCACCATGACCGCCGCCCAGACCCGAGTCAAGAAACGGAAGCTCACCATTTACTGCGATAAGGGATTCGCGGGGTGGTTGGGTGCTGCTGTTTTGGGGTTGGCGGTGGGGAGTTCGATGGTGAAGGTGGCGCCGGGTCCGGGGTGGGGGTCGAGGGTGATGGTGCCGTGGTGGGTGGTGATGATGTCGTGGGCGATGGCGAGGCCGAGTCCGGTGCCATTGGTGGTGGTGTTGTGGGTGCGGGCGGGATCGAGGCGGGTGAAGCGTTGGAAGATGTAGTTGCGGTGGGTGGGGTCGATGCCGGGGCCGTCGTCGGTGATGGTGAGGCGGGCTCGGTTGTCGGTTTGAGTGAGGGTGATGGCGATGGTGGTGGTGGTGTAGCGGGCGGCGTTGTCGAGCAGGTTGCGGATGCTGCGGGCGAGTTGGTTGGCGTCTCCGTTGACTTGGACGGGGGTGATGTTGGTGGTGTCGATGGTGATGGTTGGGTTGGGATGTAGTTGGCGGGTTTCGTTGAAGACGAGGTCGTCGAGTTGGACGATGCGATGGTGTTGGGGGGTGGTGGCGTCGTGGCGGGCGAGGAGGAGGAGGTCGTCGATGAGGGTTTGGAGTTGGCGGGTTTCGTGGAGGACGCTGTGGTGGGTGGCGGTCGGGTCGGCGGTGTCGGGGTGGAGGAGGTCGACTTCGAGTTCGGTGCGGATGCGGGTGAGGGGGCTGCGGAGTTCGTGGGAGGCGTCGGCCACGAACCGTTGTTGACGTTGAGCAGCGGTGTGGAGGCGGTCGAGCATGTCGTTCATGGTGCGGGCGAGGCGTTGGATTTCGTCGGTGGTGGCGGGTTCGGGGACTCGGCGGTGGAGGTTGTGGGTGGTGATGTCGGCGACTTGGCGGCGGATAGCTTCGACTGGTCGTAGGGTGCGCCCGACCAGCCACCAGGTCAGGGCGGCCAGGACTGCGACCACCAGGGGCAGCGTGACGGCCAGGGCGAGGCGGAGGGTGGCGACGCTTTCGGTGATGTCGTCGATGGGGGCGCCGGTGTGGATGATGACGTCGCCGGCGCGTTGGGAATACAGCCGGTAGCCGGGTTCGGCGGGGAACAGGCTGACGGTCCGGAGGTCGTGGTCGGCGGTGGGTGGGGGCAGGGCGGGTTGGTTGGTGAAGCGGGCGTTGGCGGCCAGGACGACACCGTCGAGGGTGACTACTTGGGTGATGGCGTCGTCGTCGATGTGGGTTGGTAGCAAGCGGGGCAGGGTGCCGGTGCGGTGGGTTTGGGCCAGGTCGGCGGCAGCTGTTTCGAGGGAGTCGTCGAGGTTGGCGGTCAGGACCCGTTGTTGGGTGACCAGCAGAGCGGCGGCGGTGACGAGCAACACGGCTGCCATGGCTGTGGCGGCGACGGTGGTGATGCGGAGCCGGATGCTTCGGTTCATTGGGTTAGTCGGTCTCGAGGCGGTAGCCGGCGCCTCGGATGGTGGTGATGACCGGGTCGGGGGTGTCGGGGTGGGCGAGTTTGCGGCGGAGGCGGGCGATGTAGACCTCGACGATGTTGAGGTCGCCGTCGAAGTCGTCGCTCCAGACGCCGTCCACGATGTCGGTCTTGGAGAGGACGTGTCCGGCCCGGCGGACTAGGAACTCGAGTAGTTCGAACTCTCGGGTGGTCAACTCGATCTCGCTGGTCATGGTGCCAGACCCGCCGTGACAGCGGATCGAGCCGGAGCTGGCGGACGACGGACCGGTCCGGGGTCGCCGCTGGCCGGTGCGGCGGAGCAGGGCACGTATCCGGGCGACGAGGACGGGGAACGAGAACGGTTTCATGAGGTAGTCGTCGGCGCCGGTGTCGAGCGCTTCGGCTTGGTCAAGATCGCCGTCTTTGGCCGTCAGCATCAGGATCGGGGTCCAGTTGCCGGCGTCGTCGCAGGTCGCCGCACACCCGGTAGCCGTTGCGGCCGGGGAGCATGATGTCCAGCACGATCAGGTCATAGGATCCCTCGGTGGCCCGCCACAGCCCGTCATCGCCGTCGAAGGACACTTCGACGGTGAAACCCTCGGCCTCCAGACCCCGTTTGAGGGCGGTGGCGATCTTCTTGTCGTCCTCGACTACCAGCACCTTCATCTGAGCCCGACCTCCCCGGCGTCATTGTGGCCGGTTGACCCTGACGCTGCGCTGAACCGGCCGTCTCAGCGGTTCAGGCCGCGGTCAGGGACCGGGTCCCATGATCTGGCTGGTCATCGTGACCACCTAGGAGAGGACTCGATTCGTATGAGCGTCACCCATCATCGGCCCCGACAACGGCCGCCACCCTGCTGGCGGTGGCCACCGTGCTAGCCGGTTGCGGTTCGGCAGCCACCACCAAGGCCACGGATCCCACCGTCACATCGCCCGCATCGAGCGGGTCCACCACGGGCGTGGCTGCTGTGATCGATCCCGGTGATGGCGGCGTCTACCATCCCGAGTTGTCGCCAACGGATTTCGTGGCCGTGGTCGACAACCCGTATCTGCCGTTCCCTGACGGGGCGCACCTGGCGGTACGAGGGCACCTCGGACGGGGCCGACGAGGTGATCGAGGTCACGGTCACCGGGGACCGCAAGGACGATCCTGGGGATCTCCGCCACCGTGGTCCGTGACACCGTCACCGTCGACGGTGCCGTTGTCGAAGACACCTACGACTGGTACGCCCAAGACACCGACGGCAACGTCTGGTACTTGGGCGAGGATGTCAAGGACTACGAGGACGGCAAAGTGGTCAGCACCGAGGGATCATGGGAGGCCGGTGTCGACGGTGCCCTTCCCGGCATCGTGATGCCCGGCCATGCCACCGCCGGTGACCCTACCGGCAGGAATACCTGGCGGGTGAGGCCGAAGACATGATGCAGATCCTCGAAACCGGCTCGGCCCTCACCGTGGCAGGCCGGACCTACGACGACGTGATCCGGACCCGGGACTGGACACCGGTCGAACCCGACGTGGTCGAGGAGAAAGCGTACGCCCGAGGGGTCGGCAAGATCGCGGAACGCAAGACCATCGGCGGGGACAGCTACGCCGAACTCCGCTCCACCAGCCTCACCGGCTGACCTCAGCACCGACCAGGCCCGCACCCGGCCCTGTTCAGGGTGGGGTCAGGGGCTGTGGCTTACCGTCACCCTCGTCCGGTCACCAGTCCGGTGTCGGGCTTGACAACAGCTAGCAGAGGAGCTCACATGCAACGCAAACACATGATCATCACGGCCGCAGCGGCGATCACCGTCGGGTCTCTGGCGGCGGCGTCTGCCGTGGCCGCTTCGGGTCTACCCGGCATCGATGATGACGCCAGTGACACCCCGATCACCGGGGACGCCTTGGCTCAGGCGTCCGCCGCCGCCCTGGCTCGTACCGGTGGTGGTCGGGTTACCGAGACCGAGGTCGGTGACGAGGACAGCTACTACGAGGTCGAAGTCACTTTCGATGACGGCCACCAAGTTGATGTCCAACTCGATCAAGCGTTCACCGTTGTGCAGACCATGGACGACCACGAGGACGGCACCGGCTCGGCCGACAACTGAATCTGTCGAGCCACCTGTGAGCCCTCCAGTGGTGTTGAGCGTTATCCATGAGCGGATCGGTGGGCCTCTCAGGGGCGCTTGGCTGCTACCGCCGTCGTTGTCATCGGGGCGGTTGGGGTGAGCGTGCTTGGGGTGACGAGCCCGGGTGAGACCCTGATCGGTGGCCGGTGGCGGGTGGAGGGTTTCCTCGGCGGTGGTGGTTTCGCTGATGTGTTCTCAGCTGTCGACACCTCCCCGGTGGGGTTGGGGACGGTGGCGGTGAAGGTGGTCCGCCCCGACACCATGGTCGGGGATCACGAGGCGTTCCTTACCGAGGCCAGAACACTGGCCACCCTCCGCCACCCGAACGTGATCGGCTATCTCGATTCCGGCCTCGACCAGGTCTCGGCAGCAGCGGAGTCGGAGCGGACCCTGAGGCCCTACCTGGTCATGGAACGCTGCGAGCAGACCCTGACCGAATACCTCAACCACCATCCGACGGGGGTCCTCGGGGAGGGCGACACCCTCGAACTGCTGGCTGAGTTGACCGCTGGCTTGGCCTACCTCCACAGTCGCGGTCTCATCCACCGAGACATCACACCAGGCAACGTGCTAGGAGCCGATGGGGGGTGGAAACTAGCCGACTTCGGGTTGACCAGACCGGCCACCCCCGATGACCGGGGCCCGGACCGGTCGGTGTTGATCGGCACCCCCGGTTACGTCGCCCCGGAGCTGTTCCTGGGAGCGACCGCGTCGCCGGCCGCTGACATCTTCGCCCTGGGCGCCCTAGCCCGCCGGTGCTGCACCGGTAGCCCGTGGCCCACCGGTCAACCAGTCACCACCGATCCACACATCTCCACCCCCACCCCGACGGTGACACCACCGGGTGGCCTGGGGCGGCTCATCGACCACTGCACCGCCCCCGACCCGGGCCGGCGTCCAACGGCGTTACAGCTTCTCGACCTGCTCCAGCACAGCCGCAACCCCGCCCCATCCCACGACACCAACCCAGACCGGGGCACCGTGTTCGATCACGGCCGGGCCCGATGGCTGGCCCAGCTCGGGATCCCGGCCCTGCTCTTGGCCATCGCGACCGGCTGGTCGACGTTGACACTGATCACACCACCCGACCCGGCTACCCCAGCACTACACGACGGCGGGCAGCGAACAGCTCCAGCTCACCGTGCCTCACCCACCGTCAGCCCCCATCTTGATGCCACGGCACGGCGGGTCCTGAACAGCGTCACCCAGCCGCCCCCGGCGCCACCAGTTCTGCCACCGGCCCCAGTGGTCCACCCCCTGACCCATCTGGTGTCAATACCCTGCGCCGAGGGTCAGCCACCCCCGCCATCAGTCGAGGTCGTGAACCGGGCCACGATCCCCGTCGACTACCAACTTGATGTCGAACTGTTCGACGATGACCACGAATCCCTCGGCCAAACCACCGACGAAGCCGCACGAGTCGCCCCCGGCGCCTCAGCCGTACTCACCATCACCTACCCCGACCCCACCGACCCACCCGACCGCTGCCAACTACTCGCCTTCAACGCCACCCCCAGCACCCCGTAGAACCGGGATCGGTTCCCTACACCTGGTGTCGTACTGATCGATGGCTCGCTCCAATCCCAACGGGCCAGTGGCCGAATTAGGGGCCATCGCCTGCGTCAACCTTGAGCTGTTGGTGGCTACCGGCGAGCTGGAGGTCTCTATGTCGGCGGAACTTCGGCCCCACCGGGATGAGTAGGGGGATTCTCGTCGATTTCGGTTCCTTCGATGCCCCTCAAACCGGCTGCGTGCCCAGCTTTCGGGATGGTCTGGATGCCATCGCGGCCAACCCGCCGGTTAACACCTTGGCCAACCACCTGGTCACAGTGCGGTGGTGATCTTGGTTTCGCTGTGGTTGGGGAGGGAGCGGTAGAGGTTTCCGACGATTGGTATGGCAGCGGCTAGGTGCATGAGGTTGAGCCAGATCCCGGTGCTGGCCTTGTCCGATGCTGTGAATGGGGTTATCCCGTCGAGGATGAGCAGCACGACGCACACGCTGAGGAAGGTCAACGCTGGGCGGGGTGTGAAGCGGCGGGCGAGGACGCCAAGCAGAAGGCCTACAGCTCCTCCGAGAGCTGTGATGACCAGGGCAGTCGCGATCGGAACGGTCTGTGGCGTGTCAGAGCCGGGTGCGGTGACCCGCAGATCGGCGTCGACTGCCGTAGCGATGCCATAGACAATCGCTACCGCGATCACGGCGATGATCGTGCCAACAACAGCGGCCCGAACCAGGCCTGATACCTCGCACATACTCGAACGACTCCTTCTCCCCCCGTGCTCGGCTGATTGCGCTCCCGGCCCGCTGCCCCAGAAGCGGTTTGGTTCCACGCTGGCAACGGCCGGGCCGTAGCCCCGGGCTCCCGGTGTCGACCTGGGCCGGTTTCACCAGGCCTGCGCCTCGGTCACGGTCAGATCGAAGTCCTTGGCGATCTTTGCCGGCTGGCCGGTCATGCTGACTGCTTGGGCGGGTAGCGGCGCCCGAGATTGGGGCTCAGGCGCCGCTGTGTTGTCCTCCCTTGTAACGGTCCCGCTCAGCGGGACGACTTGGGGTCGCCACGAACCTAGCCGATCACTGATGGCGCCGGCTGGACAACCGAAGCCGACCTGTACCAGGGACCTTGACAGTCCCCCACCCCGATCCGCCACCCGGACCGGTCCTCCGCCCAGGGCCGACCGGTTGGCGTTCGGTAGCAGTATCCTGCTGGGCCAAGGTGGGGGGTTGTGATGTTTGAACGCTTTACCGACCGGGCTCGACGGGTTGTGGTGCTGGCTCAAGAAGAAGCCCGGCTGTTGGGCCACAACTACATCGGCACCGAGCACCTTCTGCTTGGCCTCATCCACGAGGGCGAGGGTCTCGCGGCCCAGGCTCTCGAGTCGTTCTCGGTGTCACTAGCAGCGGCCCGGGAACAGGTGGTTGAGGTCATCGGCGCACCCGGCTCGGCCGTCAGCAACGGCCACATCCCCTTCACTCCCGAAGCGAAGGCTGTCTTGGAGCGATCGGTGGACGAGGCCCGCCACCTCGACCACAACTACATCGGCACCGAGCACCTCCTGCTCGGCCTGCTCCGCGAGCGTCACGGCGTGGCAGCCGACGTGCTCGCCGGGCTGGGTGTCGACGGGGCCGCGGTCCGCCGGCAGGTCCTGCAGCTGTCCGACAGCAGCTCCTGATACAGCGGGCTACTACAGGCCGGCCAGTAGCCCATCGGCCGGCTCACCGACCCCACCCCATAGCCGGCAGGATCCCGCTCAAGGGCTGCTATCGCACAGAAAAGGGGCAGCGGGCCAGTTTGGTGCGGGTCAGGGAACTTGGGTGGGGTCGTTGACTCGACCGATGAACAGGATCGTGCCGGCGCCTTGATCGCGGATGACGTACAGGTAGGGACAGTTGATCTCGATCGTCGGACCGTGCGAGCCCGCCATGGCGCCGCCAGTGGCGGCGGCTGCCCGTGTGCCTTGTTCGTCGACTTCGGTGAACGCTTCGTGTTCGACGAGGTCGAGCCAGAGCCCGCCGCCATCAACCATCCCTGAGAAGTTGGCCACAGGACCAAACGCGGTCGGCATGCCCAGCGCGGCGAGTGTGTCGTTCAGCGTCAGATGTGTTCGAGCCGACCACTTCGGTATGGACAAGTGGATGCCGCCATCGGTGATCGAGTCGAACACCTCGTTGAGCGACTCGGTCGTCAGCGACGCTTCGAACTGGGCCAGATCGCTCGGCATGATGACGATCATCGACAGCGCTCCTCCGCCGTAGGGCAACTCGACCGCCTGGTACTCCTCGCTCCACACCGACGGAAGGAACTCGTCCTAGTGCATCGTCGCGACGTTGACAGTCGAGCCATCGGCACGCGTGAACGCTTCGTCGCGGGTCGCCGCCGGGTCGAACGGGAACTCCCGTGGAGCGTCGAGCGCGACGGCGTTGACGAGCACCATTGCAGTGGACGCGTCGAATGACCCCTCGGGGAACAACTCGGGAATCAGATCGTTGGTGTTGTCCCCCACCCACCCGTTGATCACCTGCCGCTCACCATCGGCATCGGTGGCGAAGTCCGCCTCGGCGAGCGGGGAGCCGTACACGCCGGTCAGCACGTCGAGGTAGTCGTCGCGCAACGCCAAACCCGGCTGGGTCCACACCTTGTTCGCCGAGCTCCACGTCGTGGGGCTCCCGGCGGTGCGGGCATCGAGCGTCAGGTCGTAGGCGTTGATCCCTTCCTGCCACCCAGGAACATCTGCTGCGTGGAGCACGTCAGCCATCTCGGTCGCTATCGCACCTTGGGCGCCGGCGTAGATCATGCTGAGCGTGAACGTGACGCTGTACGGACCCACGACCACGTTGCCCGGTTCGCCTGATGCGACCGATGTGTACAAATCGACCGCGAACTCGTTCATGCCATCAACCGCACCGGTCGTGTTGCGGCCATCTGCATCGATGTCGACCGAACGTTCCGTCAGATCTCCGAAGCGGAGCGACAGTCCGTCCGCCTGCAGAGCACCGTCAGCGGCGGATCCGCACGCCGACGCTGTAGCCAACGAAACACAGACAAAAACCGCAAGAGGTCGAGCCATACCAAACAGACGTTACGCGAACGCTGCCGGTTCCCCCTGCAGGTCATCCTTGACGCCGCCGGATTCTCGGTGCAGCGATACAGAATCTCAACGCCAAAATCCACGTCTTCGAGATCGAGATCTGCACCGAGATCAGCGACGACAAGGGTCACCTGGGACCAGGTTGCGTGCAAGCGGCGCTCGATCTGACGCCGGATGGACCTCCATTGCTATCGCAGTAAACCAGCCGTTATTAGCTGGAAGGGCAGGGAACCGAGCGCGACCATATGGTTCACCGCCCCGCTTATCGCAGTAAACCGCTTCCTGGCCTTCGTGACTCAGAGTCGGACGGAGGTCATGGTGACGTGTGGCCTGCTGGTGCTGTGGGGAGGATCGGGATCCGGACGCCATGGCGGCCCTGCAGTGTCATAATGAGGTCAGGATCTGTCGGGGCTGCTCACCCCCCTGACCGCTACGCCGCCGCGTTCGCGTGCTCCGGCCCGGGCCCGGATCCGGCCGATGGAGGCGTTGTTGGACTCCGAGATGCCGTTGGTGAGTTTCATTCGATGGTCGCCTCGATCGAGGCCCGGTAGCCTCGATGGGGCCGCCTTCCATCGATCGTGACCAGCTCAAACCCGCATACCACGACCAGATTTCCCAAACCCGGCACGTGCTTCAGTGGCGTGACGACGCGCAAGCCGTCTCCTCTCCGTTGCTCAGTCGTGACAACCGGAAACGTAGAAACGAGGCGACGTGCACGCGGATACCCGTGCCCGACGGGCTGCCGGTCAGGCTGGAGTCAGGTGCGGTGCGTATAACGGCTATCCATGTCGCCCGTGCCGTCGTCCACAACGAGATCCGCTGTCCCCTTGCACGCGGGCCGGGTGCCCCGGGCTGGATGGCGCAGGGTTGTGGTGGCGATGGCGGCGACGCTGCTCGCGGTGGCCGCCTGCAGTGGGTCGGACAGCGGCCAGGGTACGGGGCTGGCTGCCGATCCGAGCGACGAGGGCACGAAGGTCGAGTTCGACCCGGCGAACTTCGTCGATCCCACCCTCTCTACTAACCCGTACCACCCGCTGAAGCCGGGGACCCAGTGGGTGTACGGCGGGAGCACCGAGGTCGGTTCGCGGACGGTTCCCCACGGGATCATCGTCACCGTCACCGACGTCATCCGTGAGATCGACGGGGTCCCCACGGTGGCGATGCTCGGCGAGTCGACCGACTCAGGGGAGATCGCCCAGATCGGCATGGACTACATGGCGCTGGACAAGGACGGCAACGTCTGGATCCTGGGCGGTTACGACGAGGACTTCGAGGGGGGTGAGTACACCAACATCGACACGGCTTGGCTGGGTTCGGGCGATGGACAGATCGTCGGCATCCTCTCGCCCATGGACGTCACCATCGACACACCACGGTGGTTCATCGGGCAAGCCCCGGAGGAAGCGGGTTCCGTGGGCGAGCCGGTGCGGGTGGGCGTGCGCGAGTGCGTGAGCTTCGGGTGTTTCGACGACGTGCTGGTGGTGCAGGAAGGCAACGTCGGTGCCCCGGACAACGAGGACAAGTACTACGCCCCTGGTGTCGGCGTGATCAGGAACGTCCCGCTCGACGCGAGCCTGCACCAGGACCGCTTCGAGCTCCTGAACTTCCTCGCGCTGAGCGCCGACGCATTGGCGGAAGCCAGCCAGACCGTGCTTGACATCGAGGCCCACGCCCTCGAGACCGCCCCGGAGGTGTTCGCGGGGGAGCCGCCAGCCAGGCGGACGTCGTGACCACGACCCCCGTCGTGCGGCTCACCGGTGTCTCGAAGTCCTTCGAAAGCGCCTCGGGCTCGACCGTCGTGCTCGACGGCGTGCACCTATCGATCCGCCCTGGCGAGAAGGCCAGCCTGGTGGGGCCTTCCGGCAGCGGGAAGTCCACACTGCTCTCCCTGATAGCGGGTCTCCTTCGACCCGACTCGGGCACCGTGGAGATCGACGGCATTGCGATCAGCGAGCTCGACGATCGCCACCGCGCCCGCTTGCGGGCCGACCGGATCGGGATTGCGCTCCAGTCCGACAATCTCATTCCGTTCCTCACCGCCCGCGAGAACGTGGAGCTTGCGCTGGGCTTCGGCACTCGTGGGTCGTCGGGCCGGTCGCGCTCCGCCGCCCGAGCCCGTGCCATGGACCTTCTCGATCGGTTCGACGTCGGCGACCGCGCCGGCCACCGTCCTCGCCATCTGTCTGGTGGGGAGGCCCAGCGGGTGGCGCTGGCGGTATCGATGGCCAACAAGCCCGATCTCCTGCTGGCCGACGAGGTCGTGGCCCAGCTCGACGGGGAAACGGCCGCCCGCGTGGTTGACACAGTGTTGGAAGCCGACTTCGCCGTGTTGTTCGTGACCCACGACCTCGCCCTGGCCGACCTCGTCGAGCACCGCTACGCGCTCGAAGACGGAGCGGTGGTGACCCGATGACCACCGGCAACACGATCGTTGCGGTCGATGTCATGGTCGAACATCGCAGCACCGCCGAGGTCGTGCGGGCCCTCGATCCCGTGTCGCTGACGGTCGAGGGCGGTAGCAGCGTGGCGGTCATGGGACCCAGCGGCTGCGGCAAGTCAACTCTCCTCGGCCTCCTCGCCGGGCTCGCCCTCCCCACCGCAGGCACCGTCGCCGTCGGCGACACGATCGTCTCCGACCTGGACGAGCGGCGCCGGGTCCAGTTCCGACGTGACAGCCTGGGCATGGTGTACCAGGCCGACAACTTGCTGCCTCACCTGACCATCGAGGAGAACGTGGGCCTGCAGCTCGCCATCTGTCACGGGGAGACGACCTCCGACTCGCGCCAGGCGGTCGCCCGGGTGCTGGACCGGCTCGGGATCGGCGACCTCGCCAAGCGGCTCCCTGATCAGCTCTCGGGCGGGCAACGGCAACGCGCCGCAGTAGCCCGGGCAATCATCCACACACCCACGGTGATGCTGGCCGACGAACCCACTGGCGCGCTCGATGGACGCAGCGCCCAGGTCGTGATCGAGCTCCTCGTCGAGGTGCACCGAGAGATGGGTGCCACTCTCGTTGTGGTCACCCACGACCCGGCGATCGCCGCTCACCTCGACCGAACCGTCGTGCTGCGCCGACCCGTCCGAGCGGAGGAGTCGGTCCGTGCTGGTTAGGTACGTACTCGCAGATCTCCTCCGCAACCCTCGGCGGACGCTGTCGACGATGGTCGGTGTCACCCTGGGGGTCGGGCTGTTCTGCGGCGTGCTGTTCTTCATCGATGGACTCTCGGCGTCGATGACACAGCGAGCGGTGGCGCCGCTGGCCATCGACATGCAACTGATCGTGACCCAGCCGATCGGGGCCTCGTTGAGCATGACGCAAGCGGCGGAGCCTTCCGGTCGGATGCCCGGAGGCGGCGATGTGTCTGTCACCCTCGAGGTCGTCAACACCGGCGAGGTCGACGCCCATGACGTGACGGTGCGATCGGCGCCGGTCGACGAGCTGACCTTCGCCCAAGCCTCGGCCGCCCTCGACGGGACCCCCATCGAGGGGATCGACGACAACCCGTTCGCCCACGGCCAAGCGCGCACCGGCTTCAACTTGGGGACCGTGGCACCGGGCATCTCCCGCCGCCTGACATTCCGGTTGACGGCGACAGCCGAGGTCGATGTCAACGACAGCACCGTGGTGTCGACCTACTCCAGCCGCGAGAATCCCATTCCGGTCGCTGCCAACGAGCCCGGAGCGGTCGATCTGCGCGATCTTTCGGCCATGATCGCAGCGGTGGACGGCGTCGCCGCCGCCAGTCCGTTGTCCATCGCCGACCTCGGCGTCTCCCGCCTCACCGGCGGCGGAACCACCCCGCCCGGCCCTGCGAAGATCTTCGCCTTCGACGACGCGTACGCAGCGCAGTATAGCTCGATTGACATCGTCGAAGGAAAGCTCTCGGCCGACGGCGCGGTCCTGAGTGCGGAGGCGGCCGCCGCGTTGGGACTCGCTCTGGGTGACACCGTCTCGGTGCAGCTGCCCGACAACTCGACGATCGATCTGGTCGTGACTGGAGTCGCGGACCTGTCGAGGGCCCGATCGCTGTTCTCAAGCCGGCGCGGTGGCGACCTCGAAACGTTCGTCTACACCGCCCACTCGGTGGTGGTCTCGCCGGGCACCTTTGCCGAGGTCGTCCAACCCGCCTTCGATCGCGCCGCCGCCGGCACCGGCCGGGTCAAAGCTCCCCCCATCCGCGAGGTCGACATCGCGCTGGACCGCGACCTGCTCAACGCTGATCCCGCCACCGCCCGAGTTGAGACCGGCCGAGTCGGCGGCGATGTCGTCGCCGTCGCCTCCCCCTCGGACTACCTGCTCGACAACATCTCCAACACCCTCGACGTCGCCGCAGGAGACGCCGACGTGGCTAAGCGGCTCTTCCTCTTCCTCGGTGTCCCGGGCGGCTTCCTCGCCGCGATGCTCGCCGCGTATTCCGGCACCGTCCTCGCCGAGGCCCAACGTCGTGAGCAGGCCATGCTGCGGGTCCGCGGGGCCGCCCGGCCGCACCTGCTGCGCATGCTTGCACTGAGAACTTGCGCCCTGACCGCAGCCGGGTCGGCGGTCGGGCTGGTGAGCGGCTACGTCTTGGCGGCCGCGACCCTAGGCAAAGAGTCGCTCGACCGGGCCAACCCGTCGAGCCTGGCCACCTCCGCGGTGCTCGGCACCGTCGGCGGGTTCGCCGCGACAGGCCTGGCTCTCTACCTGACCGGTCGCCGGTCCATCGACCGGGAGATCAACGGCGATCGGGCCCGGCACACCCTTATCGTCCCCATCTGGAGGCGGGCCCGCCTCGATCTCATCGGAGTGCTGGTTGTGGCCGTCGGGACCGCAGTAGCCATACGCTCCGGGGCCTTCGAAGGAGCGCCAGGCTCGGTGTATTTCGGCCGCGAGGTCACCCTCAACGTGGCCCTCCTCGTGCTGCCCCTCGCAGTGTGGATCACCGGCAGCCTCCTGGGCGCCCGCGTCGTCGGCGCCCTACTCGGGCGAACCCAGCCGCGGTCGACCGCCGCAGTCGGGCGTCCGCTGCCCAGCCTGTACCGACTCAGCATCGGACGGCGCCCCTGGTCCATCAGCAACGGCGCCTTCATCGTCACGCTCATCGTCGCATTGGCGACGTGCCTGGCGGCCTTCACCGCATCCTACGACGCCGCCAAAGTCCGAGACGCCCGCTACGCGAACGGCGCCGACATCCGCATTACCCCCAGCCCCACCTCAACCCGCCCCTACACCGCCGACGACGACCAGGTCTTCCAAACCCGTGGCATCGCCGCCGCTACCCCGGTCGTGTACGAACTCAGCAACGTCATCCTCCGCAGCGCCCGCACGTCTGACCCCGCCAACCTGGCCGCCATCGACCCCACCAGCTACCCCGAGGTCGCCCCGTTAACCGGGAGCCCCTTCACCGACGGCAGCCCGCAGGACGCCTTCCGAGCCCTACGCGACGACCCCACCGCCATCCTCGTCAGCCAAGACATGGCGGCCTTCCTCAGGGCCGAGGTCGGTGACACCCTGCAGGTGGTGCTGGCCCGCGCCACCGACGCCCAAGTGGAGGTCCCGCTCCACATCATCGCACTGTTCGAACGCCTCCCCGGGTTCCCCGACGGAGCCGACGCCGTCATGGCAATCTCGGCCCACACCTCCGCCGTACCGTCGAAGAACCCCGACTTCTTCCTCGCCAAAACCGAGCGCAACGACGACGCCGGACTGCGCGCGGCAGTCGCGTCACTCCAGGCCGACACCGCGAGCGGCGAGTTCCAAATCGACACCCGAGCCACCACCCTCGCCAGCGACCAGTCGAGCCTCGCCGCGCTCAACATCGCCGGCCTCGTCCAGCTCGACTCCACTTTCTCCCTCGCCATGGCCGTGGTGACCATCGCGATCTTCGTCTTCGGCCTCCTCCTCCAGCGCCGCCGCGAATACATCACCCTCCGCGCGCAGGGACTCGAGCCGTCCACCATCAGAAGACTCATCACCCTTGAAGCCGCCACCGTCGCGGTGGCCGGCGCCATCGCTGGCGTCGTCGTAGGTGTCGTCATGGGCTCCTACTTCGTCGCTGTGCTCCGACCCTTGTTCGTTCTCACCCCCAACTACGCCGTCCCTGTAGACGGCGTCGCCCTCGCCGTCGGTCTGGTGCTCCTCGCCACCATCGCCTCAACCACCGCCGCCTCACGACTGGTCAACCGCCTCGAGCCAACCGAGCTCCTTCGCGACGAGTGACCGCAATACCGCCAAAGCATCGCGCCCAACGCAGGACACCGACTCGCAAGCGTCGCAATCGTCGGAGCTCGACCGCCCGCAGCGGGATGGTCGCGTGAAACCGACGAGCATCGTGACGAGTTCGAAGTCGAGTCCCTCGAGCTGGCGTGGGTGGAGATCTCTCTGAGCAGCTACTGAAGCCACCAGAACCAGAGCCCGCCGCTCGTGCCGATCTCGCGCGTCAGCTGACTCGGTCACGTTGACGTAGGTCACGGCCCGCCGGTCGATCCCGAGCGGCCGGCGACGTCGTTTCCGAGCGAGTCGGCCTCCCTGCCGGTTCATGCTCGGGTCGGATCCCTCCACGTCATGTGGAGGACGCGGTGCTCAGGGTCGCGATTGGCGAGCCCGTGCGGCTGTTCGCGCCCAGGTCGGGTGAGCGTGATCTTGAATATCGACGATCATCCCGTCGGTGTTGAGTGCCAAGGCGTGGGCCCAGGTGTGCCGTCTGCCGTTGGCGCCGCTCCATGAAAAGGTGACGACAACTCGATTCGCAACGGCCGAAACGCCGTCCACCCGCCCGTCTGAGTCGCCCCGCTCGCGACCTGACCGGACATTCTCCTCGAGGACCGCACGGGCCTCCTGCGGGCCGTGTCAGGCCGGTGGCCGCCACGGGCGACTGATGCGCCGACGGCCACGCCATTCCATGCCCGGCTCGATCAGAGCGGCCAGAGGGTCGACGTCGCCGCTCATCAGGGCATCGTAGGCGACGCGGATGGAGTCGGAAACCACGTGGGAAAGCCTACCACAGGTAGCACTGGTGGGAGGTTCTACCGGGGCCACCCCGATCCCCCTCTGGGGGCTCAGCTGGGACAGCGCGCTCCTCCGACGCCATCGCCACCATCCTGCTCCTTAGAGGCTGTCGCGGTAGTTTCGGCTGGTCAGGCTTGTGCGGTTGTTTCCGCTAGTTTCCTGAGGGCGATGCGGGTCTGGGCGGCCCATATGAACCCTTCAGTGGTGACTGGGTCGCGTTCATAGTCGACTTGGAGGCGACGGTTATTCATGATCCATGACCAGGTCCGCTCCACGAGCCACCGCTTGGGAAGCACGACGAACTGGTGGGCGTGGATCCGTTTGACGACCTCGACTCCGATGTGATGCTCCCGGCAATGTCGGATGAAATGGGCCTTGAACCCGGAATCGCACCACAGCTTGGAGAAACGGCTGGACCGCTTCCGGGCCTTGTCAGCCACGGTGATCCCACCAGCGTTGTCAGACGTGCTGGCAACCACGACCGTGATGGCGATCAGCAGGCCGAGGGAGTCGACGATCCCGAACGTCTTGCGCCCCGAGATCTTCTTCCCGGCGTCGTAACCCCTGGTAGGACTGGTGACCGTGGCAGCTCCTCGCACGCTGCGGGCGTCCACGATCCCAGCTGACTGCTCCGCATCTCGGCCTTCGCCCTGGCGGACCATGCCCACCACGTGCGCCGCCACCGCAGCCCAGACCCCCTCGTCGGACCACCTCTTGTGATAGCGGTGCACCGTGTTCCAGTGTGGATAGTTCTTGGGCAGGGCTCGCCACTGACAGCCCGTGGCCAACACGTAGAAGATGGCGTTGACGACGTCCCGCTTGTCCCACTTCGCCGGCCGACCCAACGTCCCAGGCTGGGAATACGTCGGGAAGAAGTCCCCGACGATCTCCCACTCCTCATCCGTCAGATCACCCTGCGTCGACCGCCACGTCTTGAGCGTATCCCTGCTCTCGTCATCCACGATTTGCAGCCTATAGCATCGGCCCACCCGACCGAGACCAACGCCACCATCCACCAGGTAATATTCTCACGACAGTCTCTTTGGGGTGGAGAAGGAGGAGCCGAGCCCGTGCCAAGAGGGCGAAGGCCATGGAAGACACTTGGGATCTGGAAGCGGTGTTGAGGGACCTCCCGGCGCAAGGGACGTGTAACGGTCAGAGTGCTGAGCGAAGACCGAGTGTCCTGAGTGCGCACCGGGCCGCAACCACAAGCCCGAGATCCCTCGCTGTCGTGGATGCGATCGTGCGAGAAACCGTCGACGGCCTCACTGAAACCGCAGCGGACAATCACTGTGAGCTGATGGCGCGCTACGCGATCGATGCCGTCACGCTCGTGCACCTGGTGACCAACGACGTGAGCGTTGCACCCGCCCACCAGCTCGTCGCGCCGAACGCCATCCGCAGCGATGCGCTGTTGGTGCTCTACGCCTCGGTGCGACGGGCATAGCTGACCGAACGCGGCGCGCTCGAGCGGCACATGCGGCTGACCGAGCTGAAGATGCGTCTGCTCGGCGACCCGATGTCGCGTCGCACGGCGTGGAAGCTCGCTAACGAGCACGATTCGCTCAGCTCAACGGGCTGATCGGAACAGAGGTCTACGGGCAGCTCAGCGTCGAACAAGTGACCGACGTGTTGATCTCGTTCACTTCTTCGGAGGCAGCCACCGGCAACCGCTGATGAGCACGATCGACACCTTGGTGTTTGGTCGAACCCGTCAGCAGGTTTGATGGTGGGGTCTACGCTGAGGGCAGTCAGCGGTGGGGAGCAGGGGACGGTGAACGGTGAGGCCCCTCTCACCGTTCTCTCCTGTTCCCCACGGGGTCCTGCTCACCGGTGAGAGGTAGGGCTGGGGCACAGAGCCGAAAGTGGGTTGGGCGATGGGCCCTGTCCTATTGCTCAGGTGGCCCGGGAGTTGAAGATGAACTCGGGCACGCTGGGGAACTCGGTGGATCAGTATCGTGCTGCCCATCCGGTGGCTGAGGAACCGTTGACTGTGTCGGAACGGGTACGTCTTCGGGAACTGGAGTCCGAGGTCCGGGAACTGCGTATGAAGAACGAGTTCTTGGGAAAAGCGGCGGCCTTCTTTGCCCGGGAGTCTCAGTAAGCTCGAAGTACGAGTTCATTGACGGTGAGAAGGCGTGCTATCCGATCGTTCGGATGTGCCGGTGGTCGGGTGTGTCGAAGTCGGGGTTCTATGAATGGCGGAATCGCCCCGCGTCGGCAACAGCTGAGCGTCGAACGGTGCTGGTGGTCCTGGTTCGGGCGGTGTTCGACGCCTCGGACGAGACCTACGGCTACCGCCGGGTCCATGCCCAGTTGGTGATCGACGGGATCGAGGCTGGCCCGGAGCTGGTCCGGTCGATCATGGTCGCCGAGGGCATGGTGGCCTGCCAGCCCAGGCCCTACCGGGTGACCACGATCCCGGGGGCCGAGGCCGACCCGCCGGCCGACCTGGTGGTCCGGGATTTTGGCGCCGAAGCTCCTGGCATCAAGTTCGTCGGCGACATCACCTACATTCCGTCCTGGGAAGGGTGGGTGTATCTGGCCACGGTCATCGACTGCTACTCAAAGATGGTCGTGGGCTACGCGTTGGCTGATCACATGCGTCTGTCGTTGGTGACCGACGCGCTCGACATGGCCCATCGGAACGTCACTGTTTCGAATGGCTGCATTTTTCACTCGGATCGTGGTTCGCAATACACATCCGACGGACTCGCTTCATACTTGGCGGCCCATAGAATGCGCGGATCGATGGGTCGTACCGGTGTTTGCTGGGACAACGCTCTAGCGGAATCGTTCTTTGCATCGTTGAAGAAGGAACTGGTCCACCGGATGGTGTATTCAACTCGCCAGAAGGCGATCGACTCGATCACGCATTGGATCGAGATTCGATACAATCGGAAGAGGCTTCACTCCGGGATCGGCTACCTGATCCCGTTCGAAGTCCATCACGCCTATGAGGCCCACAACCCAGCCGCATAGCCGAAACATCAAACCGCTGTCCGGAAAACGCGGGGCCTACCATTTTGACCCTTGGTAGTCGGGCTTCGTGGACCCGGCGGGCCCGGCGTCGTTCGTGGCGGATGTCGAGCTCGATCTGGAACGCTTCGGTGAGGAACGTGGGGTGGGAGACCCGCCGGCGGGCGGCGTCGGTGAACAGTTCATCGAGGGACGGGGCGAGTCCGGTCAGGTTCAACTGGCGGCAGGCGTCGAGGGCGACCGCCGTGTCAGTGGTGGTCGTGGCCTTGGTCATTCAGGATCCGCTTTCTGGTCGGGGTTCGATGGTGAGGAGCTGGTCATAGACCGATAGGTCGGGCACCCGCTCGACCGGGGTGACCACCGGTTCGGGTTGCAGGTGTTCGATCGCCCGTCGGGTCTCGACCGCGGCCACGGCGGGGTCGGTGTTGGCGATCGACAACGCGGCCCGGATCCCCGCCGTGACGTGATCGGCGTGGTGGTAGCGGTGCAACAGCAGCACGTCACACAGGGCACGGGTGCCGGCAGCGTCGCCGTGACGGCGGCGGGCAAGGTCCCAGAACTGTTGATGCTCGGACCGGAACCCGGCCCGTGGTCCGGGCCTGGGCCAGCGCTGTAGCGGCCGGCATGGCACCAGGGCGACGCCACAGCACTTCGAGGTAGTGGTCCAGGTCGAGGGTCTCGCTGCGCCGGTGGACCCCACGAACATGAGCAGCGACGACACAGCCATCGACCGCCATGGTGACGGTCTCGGCGCCCAACTCGACCGTCACCCGCTGGCCGACGTGACGGACCGGGACCGAGTAGAAGCACTGGCGGACACACACTCTTGCTTTGGTGTCGACCCGGACGCTGAGGCGGGTCACCGCCGCGAACCGTTCCCCGGGCAGCAACCACAACGACGGGCGTTCCAGGCTGGCCAGAGCCTGGACCCGGTCGCCAGCACCGGGTCCGCGGCCGGTGATCCAACGCTGGGCGTCGACGGTGTCGCAGTCCTCGAGGAAGGCGTTGAGATCGGCGAGGGTGTCGAACACCGGGACCGGGGTGAGGTGGTTGCGGCGGAACCGGCCGATGTCGCCCTCAACGCCGCCTTTCTCGTGCGCTCCGTCGATGCCCGGTTCGCAGAAGAACGACTCGAACCCGTAGTGCGAGCGGAGCGCCACGAACCGCTCGTTCTCGGTCCGATTCCGGCCCTCCAAGATCTTGACCACCGCGGTCTTCAAGTTGTCGTAGCGGACCCGGCGGGGGACACCCTCGAAACGTTCGAAGGCCGGGACGTGGGCATCGGTGAACGACTCCTGCGCCTCGTTCACATAGGCCCGGTGGAACGCCCGGCTGGAGAACGCCAACCACATCGAGAACAGATGCAACGTCACGGTCACCCCGCCGATCACCGCGTCGAACTGGCCCCAGTCGACCTCGCCCTCCGCCCCCGGCAACCGGGTCTGAGGAACGAACACCTTCGCCGGTGTCCCGACCTGCGCCGCAACCTCGACCCGCAGCCGGGCCACCACCGCCCGGCACTGCGACTCCGAGATCAACACGCCGTGCTCCTCAGCCAGACGGTCCCGGATCCGTTTCGCGGTGTGACGCTGCTTGCGAGGAGCGTCACGATCAGCCACCAAGACCTCACGGATCCAGCCATGCCACACCCCCGTCAACGGGGCCGCCCGCTGCGGGGTCTTGCGCTGGGCCGGCTCCGGAGAGAGCAACGCCGCACGCACGTCACGGCGATGCACCCCGAACCGGACCGCCAACCCCCGAACGCTCAGGCCCTCGTCCCGACGAGCCAGCCGGATCTGCTCGTACAACTCCACCTTGGACAATCGCTTTCCCCTCACCGAGCGGCAACGCCACCCGGCAAGGTACGGATCAGAAGACCAGGTGGGGCCAACTCAGACCAGCGCGACACCCCCCAAGTGGGGCCAAATCAGACCGTCGTTCTCACCACTACCTTGTCATCCGTGGCCAAGGCCGGGTCATCGAGGGTGGCGCGCCAGAACTGCTGGCACAACTGGCTCCCCGTTTTCTTCCCACCGGCACGGTCTTTCCTCCGCCTGACGCTCCGGCCGGGTGGGTGCTACGAATCACCCCCGAACGCATCGGTGGCAGCGGGGACCGTGGGTCACGGATCCAGTCGCCTGAACCGAGCCCAGGGAGCCTGAGTAGTTCTGCCGGGCTTAGCGAGCCGGAGCGGGACCGGATTGGTCATCGAAGACGGATGGTGGTCTGTCTGGTTGTGAGCGGTGGACGGCTTGGCGGATGACGGTACGTGACTCTTCGGGTCGGGTGGTGATGGGGTCGGTGAGGTAGATCTCGTGATGGTGGCCGATGGCTTCGAGATGGTGACGGTCGAGTTCGCGGCGAATCTTGTCGATGGCGTCGCCGATCGTGTCGTACGGTCCCCGGTGCAGCGCCTGGACCGCCCGTCCTTCAGGCAAGGTAAACAGTGACAGCGACCCGGCGAGGGCAACTGGTACCGTGATCAAACTCTGAACGATCCGGTCCGAGGGGTCACCGGGGAGACGGATCGCGGCCTGCCAGCGCCAGGCACCGAGTCGGGTGGGATCGAAACGGGTGTCATCGTCGCTGTGCCAGAACCCTTCGAGCGGTAGGCCCTCGTAGCCCAGCTCACCGGCCCCCGTAGTCACGGCGACCAGTCGGGCCACCCGCCGCAACTCCGCCAGTTCGGTACGGAACTGGCTGGTGACCTCCACGGTCACGTACTTGCGTGACGGAACCAACACCATCGCCGGCGTCTCCGACACCACGTAGCCCTCGGACCCTGTCGAGTGCTCCACCCGCACGAACTCTTGACCGTTCGCCCCGTCGCCTGCGTTCATCCGCCCTCGAAGCCGACCACGAAACGACGCACTGAATCGTTCTGTCATAATAAGCTAGGGTGCGCTCCGTAATAGGTCAGAAACCGCAAGGTTTGACCGGATTGAGTTTGTACTGAGCAAATCGACTCGGTTAATCATTTCGTGCATCTGGCCGTTGCACAACCATCATCGCGGTTGCCAGGTCTGGTACCTGCCCTCGATCTGGGGGCGGTACACCCACACCACGGATGAGAAGCCGCCGATCGCCAAACCGGGCTGGGCTTCTCGTCGAGTTCTTGATCCAGACGCTCTGCGATCTGCTCAGCGGTGTCGTCTACCTCGACACCCCACCTCCAGAGGCCAGCCACAATCCGAGGCCGCCGCCTGATCATCAGCGACCTCACCCCAGCCGGCCAACCAGTCGAACACTGGCTCATGGATCATCGCTGGCTCACCGTCTGGCGATCACACCCCGACTTCACCTTCACTATCGCCTGACAGGTGTATCGAGGAAGCGTGGCCCGTACGATTGTTCGGTAGTGAGCGGGCCGCTCGTGCGGCGGGCTGACCCGATTTGGAGTAACGCTGCTCTGATCGAGCCAGATCAATCGGGCGGCCTTCTCGCTGCCCGCTCAACTGTCCCGCCGTTCGCAGTAAACCGCCGTTCGATGGCCAGGGGAGGGTATGGATCTTTACTGTGGGTGGTGAGCGTTCAGGGGTGAGCGGGCCGCTCGTGCTGTTGTCGGCCACCCGTCGGCCCGTGGTCCCGGCATCACCGTCGTGGTCATGGTTCGATGTCGACGCCGTGAGTTGAGTTATGAGCGCGGCGTGCTCCACAGCCCCCGACTCAGTGATCGTCGTCGTGGTCCTGGTCGGCCTCGACCAGGCGGCGGACCACGCCACTGGTGTTGGCGGGATCGGTGATGCCGGTGTTGCCGGGGGCGGCCCCCGCCTTGCCCAGCGCGTAGAGTTCGCCCTCAGCATCTTGGCCCATGCCGAGCACGCCGAGCCCGAGTGCTGGTTGGCCGTCGATGACGAACTCCTTCACCTGGTTGTTGTCGTCTAGGTAGAGGAGCCGGCCGGCGCTGGCGAAGAAGTCCGTGGAGTACTCGGCGAACACGTAGTGACCCCGGAGTTCGTCGATCTCGTCACCGCGGTACACGAATCCGCCCACTACCGACACCCCTTCGCGCAGAGGGCACGGTCCCACCAGGGCCGGGTCGACCGGCCCCTTGCAGTGGTCGTACTGGGCGATGGGATCCACGTAGGGTTCGGTGATCACATCGGCGGTGACAAAGCCGTTGGCCGTACCGTTCTGGTTGAAGGCGAAGGTGCCCTCTTTCACCGGCCAGCCGTAGTTCTTGCCCCGGGTGACGATGTTGATCTCCTCCAGGTCGTTCTGACCCACATCGGCCACGTACAGCCGCCGGGTCCTAGCGTCGAACGACATCTTGTACGGGTTGCGGAAGCCCAGGGCGTAGATCTCGCTCCGAGCCCCCGGGGTACCCACAAAGGGGTTGCCGGCCGGGACGCGGTAGGCGGCGCCGCCCGATCCGGGGCGGGGATCGATGCGCAGGATCTTGCCCAGCAGGCTGGTCAGGTCCTGGGCGTTGCCTCCGGGGGCATGGCCCGGGCCCTGGTCGTCGGCTGCGCCCCCGTCGCCCACGGCGATGTAGAGCAGACCGTCGGGTCCGAATCGCAGGTCCCCCCCGTTGTGGTTGAACTGGGGGTGGGGGATCCGCAGGATCTCCCGGGCGCTGGCCGGATCCAGGGTGGCCCGCTCCGAACGGGGGTTGCGTACCCGGTACTCGGTCACCACGTTGTCGTGATCGGGCAGACTGGCGTTGCAAACGTTGGCCGGTGGGGCCGTGGTACCGGCCGGCGGTTTCGACTGGAAGACGTAGACCAGGCCGTTTCTCTTGTAGTCGGGATGGAAGGCCAACCCGAACAGGCCCCGCTCGTCGTAGTTGATGAAGAAGCAGCCCAAATTCAGACCGGCTGAGCCGAGATCGGCGAACAGATGAGGGGTGGGTGGAGCGTGGCGATCATGATGGTTATTGTCGTCGATGTTGACCGCCCAAATGCTGCCGTTCTGTTCGGCCACGTAGAGGAGGTCGTTCTGACCGGGAGCGGTTACCGCCGTGACCGGCCCGTCGAGGCCGGAGGCCACCGTCTCCAGGCCGATGATGACATCGCCGGTGGGGATCAGCTCGGGTACCGGATCGGGCACCCGGGGGCCCAGAGCACCGGCCGGGGAGATCAGGCCCACGGTCACGGCCGTGAGCGCGACCGTGGCCGCGAGCAGGCGGAAACGACGGTTCATTTCATCTCCTCGACCGGAGGTCCGGCCACTGGTCCCCAACGATGTCGTTCGACATCTGGGGTCAGAGTTGTTGAAGGTACTAAAAATGTCAAGCATTACTGGGTCGCAGTACACCCGACCTATCGCAGTAAACTACTCTTTCTATCCACTAACAGTGGACAAGTACTCTTATCGCAGTGAATAGCCTTACTTAGGCGGGAGGAACGGGACAACCTCCAGCCCTCGACGCTTCCACGGCCGCCAGGATTCGGATTCCGGGACACTGTCAGGGCTGGCAGATCGGTCCGACGTGGATAGCGAGCTTTACGCAGCGGGCTGACCCGTACACACGACGAACCGGCTCAAGGTCGCGCCGGTCCGGCCGACCATCAGGTGATAGTTCAATCGGTGATCGATAGGGAGTGGGAGCGGTGCTGCGACGCATTCGGGTCGGACGGAAGCTGGCGCTGCTGGCTGTACTCGCCCAGATCATGCTGCTCCTGGTCGGGGCGACGTCACTGCGCTCGATCATGAGTCTGCGGGAATCAACCGACCATGTCGCCGAGAGCGTGGCGGCGGTGCGCAACGGCGTGCTGGTGGACATGTCGCACGATGCCATCCGGGGCGACGTCCTGCTGGCCGCGGTGTCCGACCCGGCCGACGTCCCGGAGCTGACCGAGACCGTCCGGGCCGATGCCGAGACCATGCGGGAACGTCTGCTGGCGGTGAACGACGCCAGTGGTGACGCCGACGTCAGTCGGGCCGTCGACGCCGTGTCGCCCATGGTGAACGCCTACGAGGAGCTGGCGTTGGCCGCGGTCGAGGCGGTCGGCACCTCACAGGCCGACGCCGCCATGGCCGACTTCCTCGATTCGTTCGAGCAGCTCGAAGCGGCCCTGCCCACCGTGGCCGACGCCGTGGAGCGCCTGGCCGACCAGCACCGGCTCGACGCCGACGACCATGCCCGCAAGGCCCGCACCGAGGGCGCCATCCTGCAGGTGGTGGCCATGGCCCTGATGGGCTTCCTCACCTGGCGGATCTCCCGCTCGATCGTGGGCCCGATCCGGGCCCTGCGGGATCAGCTGGCCGAGATCGCCGACGGCGAGGGTGACCTCACCCGCCGGGCCGACGAGTCGGTGGCCGGCGAGCCGGGCGAGCTGGCCGCCGCCTTCAACCGCTTTGCCGCCAAGGTGGCCACCGCCATGCGGGGCATCGGCGCGCAGGCCGAGGGCCTGGCCCAGGCCTCGGACCGGCTCAGCCATGTGAGCCGCACCATGTCGTCCACCGCCCAGGACACGGCGGCCGAGGCTTCCAGCATGGCCCGGGATGCCGATCAGGTCTCGATCGCCGTGGGCGAGGTGGCGACCTCGTCGAACGAGCTGGCCATCTCCATCCGGGAGATCGCCTCCTCGGCCTCCGAGGCGGTTCGGGTGGCGAGCGAAGCGGTGGAGATCTCGGAGGCCACCCGGGCCGCGGTCGACCGGCTCTCGTCCAGCTCGATGGAGATCGCCGACGTGGTCAAGGCCATCGGCAGCATCGCCGAGCAGACCAACCTGCTGGCCCTCAACGCCACCATCGAGGCGGCCCGGGCGGGCGAGGCCGGCAAGGGGTTCGCCATCGTGGCCAACGAGGTGAAGAGCCTGGCCCTGGAGACGGCCAACGCCACGTCGGACATCACCACCCGCATCGAGGCGGTGCAGGCCGACACGGCCACCGCCGTGGCCGCCATCAACGAGATCACCACGATCGTGAGCCAGATCAACGACACCCAGGGCACGATCGCCGCCGCGGTGGAGGAGCAGACGGTGACGACGGCCGTGATCGGTCAGTCGGTGAGCGACTCGGCCTCCCTGACCGAGCAGATCTCCCACAATGCCGAGACCGTGAGCCAGGCCGCCGAGCACACCAACGCCGGTGCGCTCGACACCCAGCAGGCCGCCGGTGAGCTGTCGGCCATGGCCGCCCAGCTCCACGACCTCGTCGGCATGTTCACCTACTAAAAGGCACCCGCCAACCTCGCCACCGGCCAGACGGGGGTTACAACAACTCCGGCACCGGTCTTCCCTGGGGGTCTCGCCAGGCTGCTACGTAGTCGGTCATGAGTTGTTGGACGATGTTGCTCACGCTGCGCCCTTCGATGAGAGCGATGTATTTGAGCTGACGCACGAGGGTGGGGTTCACGTAGGTCTGCAAGCTCGCCTTGTCCGTGGTCACGAGCACGATCGTACCTGCACTACTGCTGAGGTGCGGTACTTGACTACTGTAGTGCTTACTCGACCGTTGATCGCCCGGGCCAAGGTTACGTCCGGCCGATTTGTGCCGCTGACAGAGGGGGGCCGACCGAGGGGCAGGGCGCGGTGCGTCGAGTCGGGCCTCCCTCTGTACATGCGTGGATCAGCACCAAATGTGCCACGCGACCCCCTACCCTGAAGCGTACACCACCGTCGTCGAGACGAAACAAGCACGGTCACAACACGTTTATCGCCACGTGGAACCGGTTACCAGATTCACCGTCACCACTCGCGAGACGGTCAAATGGCGCTCCGCTGGTGCCCCGCGGGCCTGGGCGAAGCCGCCAAGCAGTTCCGCCGGGTCAACGGACAGCTTCATCTCCCAGCACTACGCCGAGCCCTCGAAGCACACGTAGCCGCCACTGTCACACACCCATGCCATGATGAGGAGAAAGCAGCCTGAACATCACCGGGCCGCCACCGAAGTTCCACGGAACTCGGGACATCCTCCGGCGTGCAGGTCCAGGGGTCACGACACCGGGCGGAATGGGTTTGCGGCGCCGTGACCCCTGAAACACGCCATTAGCGTTTCCAGCGTCCCGTGGCCCTAACCACGATTTTTCGTTCGGCCCTGGTGGGGTGGCGTGAAAAGACCCTCTGAGCTGGGAGAATCGGTTCTGCTGAAGGAACTAGTTCTGCCCAGAGAGAGGGTCTTGTCGTGGGCGATAGTAGCAGGCTGGTGTGGCCACGTTCGGTGACGGATCGGGGGGTCGGTCTGACCTCCCGGGCGGGGCTGTGGTGGCTGGCCACCGTCGCTGATCAGCTCGGCCTGACCGGCGGGCTGCGGCACGCGATGCGGCGGCTGTCATGGCGGGACCACCACCCGGGCACCACCCTCTCCCTGCTCGTCCTGGCCATCGCTGATGGGGCGACGGCGATGTCGGATCTGGCGATGCTGCGGGGCTTAAAGACCCTGTTCGCCTCGGTGGCATCGACGACGACGGCGTGGCGCACGATCAACCGGGTCGGCCCGGCCGAGCTGCGTGACCTGGCCGCCGCTGATGCCCAGGCTCGGGCAGCGGCGTGGGCGCTGCAACCGGTGCGGTCCCGGATCGTGATCGATATCGACGCCACGATCGTCACCTGCCGCTCCGACAAACAAGATGCCGCGGGCACCTGGAAGCGGTCCTTCGGGTTCCATCCGCTGCTGGCCATCGACGCCGAACGGCGTGAGGTCCTGGCCCAACTCGTCCGCCCGGGCAACGCCGGGTCGAACACTGCGGCCGATCACGCCGAGGTCCTCGCGTTGGCTATCGACGCGCTGCCCGAGCGGGACCGGGCCGGGCACCACTGGAACGACGACCCAGCCGATGCGGTGACCGAGATCGTGATCCGGGCTGACGCTGCTGGTCAGACCCACTGGCTGGCCGAAGACGCCGCCGAACGGAACTGCTGGTTCAGTCTCGGCTACGGCATCGATGACCGGGTCCGCGCCGGTGTCACCGCCACCACCAACGACGACTGGACCCCAGCCATCGAGCCGACGGCAGCCACCGTGACGGGGCCGAGGTGATCGACCTCACCCCGAAAGTGTCGCTCAAGGGCTGGCCTGCGGGGACCAGGTTGATCGTGCGTCGGGAACGACCCCACCCTGGAGCCCAGCTCTCGTTGTTCGACGACATCAACGGTCGCCGTCACACCGCCCATATCACCAACCAAACCGGTGAAGCGGCTGTCCTGGAACTCGCTCACCGCCAGAGAGGCGCCGTCGAAGATGTCATCCGTGACTTGAAGGCCTGCGGCTACCGGTCCTGGCCCTCGGAATGCATCGTCAACAACCAAACCTGGGCCCTACTCGCCGCCATCGCCTTCAACCTGCTGTCACGAGCGCAGCGGCTCACCCTCACCGGCCGCTACCAGACCGCCACCCCCAAGACCATCCGCCAACGACTGCTCCACATCGCCGGCCGGGTCACACCCACCGGACGGGCCCTCCACCTCGACGCCGACTGGCCCTGGACCCCCACCCTCATCACCGCCATCAACCAGACCGAGACCATCACCCACCACGCTGCGTGAACCAGCCGGCCCGGGCGGTCAAGCGGGACGAAAAATCGTGGCTAACCCAAACAGCAGCTGAACGCTGGGACCAGATCTTCTACGACCCCATCGCCGCCGCCGGCTCGACATCCTTGAACCATCAGCCCGCAACTTGAATCAAGGGGCGGGGTGGGAATGGGAGAGGGACTATCGGGTATCGGGATGTTCGGGTTCGTCGAATACTGATGGCGGCCGGCGTCGCTGGGGGTTTCGGACGGGTTGGCGGATCAGTGTGCGTGACTGGTCGGGCTGGGTCGATGCCGGGTCGGTCAGGTAGATCTCGTGGTGGTCGCCGGTTGGTTCGAGGTGTCGGCGTTCGAGTTCTCGGGTGATCGTGTCGATGGTTGTGCTTATCGAGTCGTAGGTCCCGTGGTGGAGAGCCTGAACCACCACGCCTTCGCTAACGGTAATCAGGGTAACGCCGACCCGGGAAGAGGCTTGGCTGGCGATCAGGCTACGAACGATCAGTTCCGAGGGATCGCCACGGACCGCGATCGCTGCCCGCCACCGCCAGGCTCCGAGCTGAGACGGATCGAATCGGGTGTCGTTGTCGCTGCGCCAGAAGCCCTCAAGGGGCGTCTCGTCGTAGCTCAACTCACCCGCCCCGCAGGTCACTGCGATCAGCCGAGCCACCCGCCGCAGTACCGCCAGTTCCTCCCTGAAGTCATCGGTAACTTCGACCGTCACGTACTTCTGAGTTGGCACTGACACCAGGTCCGGTGTCTCCAACGAGGCGGAACCAGCCGAGTACTCACCCGCCGGGTCGACTCGAAAACCGCCATCGGCCTCGTCATGCTCAGGATCGTCCCAGCTCATGCCCGACCACAGCTTCCTACGAAGTGAAGCAATGATTCGTTCTGTCATGACAGAATACGTTGGCGTGCCACCCAGCCGAACGATGGTACGGGCAGCGGCGACAACGTTGCGGTCGACACCGACCCTGCGGTCAGTGACGCCACGGCCCAAGCAACACTCGCCACCCTGGACCACGGTAGTCCCGGCCAGCAGGACTACACCCACCAGTGACCGCCAACCAGCGGACCCGACCAGCCCAGCCCGAACTCCACTACCCGTCCCCTTTCCAGGTGAAGGGACCGATGCCGCCGCTCCACACTGTTCGCCCGTGGTCGTGGGGGCCACGGCCCGCAATGGTGCCAACTCGGCGGCGGCGACCTCGTCAAGCCATGGCCCCCACCCATTCCGGTGGAGCTCGGCCACCTCAGCGGCCAGGTCAATCGGAGGCGATGCCGGGCCACTCCTAACCAATTGCCGGTGAAGGATCTCCACTGCGGCCCACATTGTTGCGGTCAGTAACTCCTTAGCCGCCGGGGCCGGTATGCCTGCCCGCCGAACCAGGACCGCTTCCACCGCCGCCCGCCGCCGGCCCAGCACCGCTTCCACCGGCCCCACATCCAGACTCACATGTTCCGCGGCGTGAGGCACCACAGCCACCCGCTCCCCAGCCGTCACTGAACCGGGCCCGATGATGCCCTCCAACCAAACCCGGACACCAAACACCAGGCATCCGCTGTGACAACTCCAAAACCACAGCGGCCGCCGCAAACTCAACCGCCCGGCCCCCTATCTGGTCACGGTCGATCTCCGCTCCATCGACAACATCGGCTCGGGCCGAGGCCAACGAACCAACAATTTGGTCAAAGACCCTGATCACCACGCCCCCACAGTCGCATCCAGCCCGACCAGCTGAGACCGGGCCGGCCCCATCCACCCGTCAACACTGTGTTACAACACCTGCCATTACCCAAACAGCAGCCACTAACCGCTTCTGCCGCCTGCTTCGCAGCAGACCGTCCGATCAGTGCTCCTGTCAGAACCCCCATCTCGAGCCGTGGATCCGCGGGGGTCATGGGGAGTGCCGCCAGGTTTCGATTCGGTGGTGTTCGGGGGCTAATCCGTTGCGGACGCCCCACAGGACGGCTTGCGAGCGGGTGGTGACACCGATCTTGCGGTAGGCGGTACGGATGTAGCCTTTGATCGTGTTCGCGCTGAGGTAGGTGAGGGCGGCGATCTCGTTGTTGGTTTTGCCCTGGGTGACGAAGGCCAGGATTTCTGCTTCTCGTTCGCTGAGGCCGACGGTGTCACCGGGCCAGGTCAGGGCGGTGGTGGGCCGGTGGAACGATGCCGATGGTTGAACCACGATCTGATCACGGTTGACCGCCTCCAACGCGTCGACCAGGGTCTCGGCGGGCACGGTCTTGGACAGGTAGCCGTGAACACCTTTGTTGAGGGCGACTTGGACCAGGTGGGCACTGAAGGCCCAGGTGTAGATGACCACGTGCCGGGCTCGGGGGTTGGCCAACAGCACATTGAGATCGCCGCCGTCGGCTTCGCTTTGGGCGAACGAGTCATACAACGCCACATCGACATCGACCGTGACCGGCCGGTCAGGGGCGAGCTGGACCACCTCGACCCGATCGGGGAACGGTTCAAGCATGCGGGCCACCCCCGCTACGACAATCTCGTAGTCGTCAACGATCGCCAACCGGAGCGGGGAACAGGCCACTCCCTGATCGTAGGCTCCCCCCACCCGATCTCTTCCACCCCTAGGGGTGGAGTCAGCCGAGGGGGGTTAGCCTCATACTGCGACCTGGACACCAGCGCCTGCCGGTGCCCAGGCCAACGTCCAGGCGGGGCGATTTCATACGGGAGCGTGGGGATGCTGGGTACGAGCGCGACCGGCACGGCAAGGTTACGGCCACGGGCTGGGGCTGCTGGGGTGCTGGCCGTGGGGGTGGCCTATGCGGTGGGTGCCGAGCTGGCCTGGCACGCGTTCGGGGCCAACGTCGGACTGGCCCTGTTCCCCCCGGCCGGGGTGACTGTCGCCGCCCTCATATTGAGCGACACCCGTCGATGGCCGGCGATCATGCTGGTCGTGTTCGCTGTCGAAGCCACAGTTGACCTCACCCAAGGTCTACCCGTGGCCATAGCCGCCGGTTACGGACTGGCTAACGTAGCCGAACCCCTCGTTGGGGCCTGGGTCTTGCGCCGGCTTCACGGACCGGATCCTGAGTTGGACCGGCGACGGGGGCTTGTCGTGTTCGTGGCTGCGGTGGCCGGGGCCGGACCCCTGGCCGGCGGGGTCATCGGGGCCACGGTCAGAACCTACGGCGAAAACAAAGGGATGTGGCTGCCCAATGTGGGCCACTGGTGGGCCGGAGACGGGGTCGCTGTCCTCGCCGTGGGCGCCAGCATCATCCTGATCGCCCGCACCCACCTCCAGCCCCGACGGTGGATCGAGCTGACGATCACCACCCTCGCTGTGACCGCTGTCAGCGGGGCCGCCATGATCGGGGTCCCACCGGCGGCTGCGGTACTGGTTCCGGTGTTCGTGTGGGCCGCGTTACGGTTCGGGCCAGTCGGGGTCACCACATGTGGCGGCATCCTCGCTATCACCGCCAACTACTTGACCAACGCCGGCTACGGGTACTTCGCCGATCTCGACCTCACCCCCGCCTCCCGGCTGACCGTGCTGCAGGTGTTCATCGCCATCATGTTGATCTCCGTGTGGTTTGTCGCGGTCGAAGCCAGCGAACGGCAACGAGTCACCAACCAACGAGACCAGATGACCACAACCCTCGAGTTGGTCCAACAAACCCTGATCCCCGTCACCGCCGAAGTCCCCGGACCGTTCACCATCGGCGCCTACTACCAGCAGGCCAGCACCAGCCGGATCGGCGGAGACTGGTTCGACGTGTTCCCTCTACCCAAAGACCGGACCCTGTTCGCTGTCGGCGACGTCGTCGGCCACGGCCTGGACGCCATCAAAGACATGACACAGCTCCGCTACGCCGCCCAAGCCCTCGCGGTCGAGGGCCACTCCCCGGTCCGGCTCCTCACCGAACTCAGCCACTACACCGCCACCAACACCTCCGGCGGCTACGCCACCATCATCGTCGCCATCTACGACACCACCCGCAACCACTACCACCTAGCCGCCGCCGGCCACCCCCCACCCCTCATCTGGCGGGCCGCCACCGGTCGAGCCACCTACCTCCACACCACCAACCCCGGTCCACCCCTCGGGACCTACCTCAAATCGACCTACGACGAGACCATCGTCCACCTCAACGACGGCGACCTGCTCGTGTTCTACACCGACGGCCTCGTCGAACGACCCCACCAAGTCATCGATATCGGCCTCACCCAACTCCAACAAGCCGTCGAACAATGGGACCACACCAACCCCGACCTCAACACTTTCTGCGCCCACCTCACCAACCACTGCCACCCCCACCAACCACCCAACGACGACGTCTGCCTCCTCGCCATACGACACACCCCAGCCACGTGAGTGTCAGAGGCCTTGCCAACTGGTCGACTGGACTCGGTCCAGTCGGCGATACTGGTAGATCGTTGGTGATCTATCTTGATTCGTTGCAAAGGAGCGTGCTGGGGTGGCGGTCGGCGCGCCACGGTACGGAGGAGGGTCGGTGTGGTTGATTTCGGTGATGCGGGTCTGCTCGACGTTCTGGAGTCGATGCCGGTGGAGGGGTTGGATGAGCTGGGGTTCGGGTTGATCGTGATGGACCGGGCTGGTGTGGTGGTGTGGTACAACCGGTTCGAGTCGCAGCGGGCGGGGATCTCTTCTGATCGGGTGCTGGGCCGGAACTTCTTTGAAGCGGTGGGCCCTGTACCAACAACTACCTGGTCGCCCAGCGCTACCTCGACGAGCCCGGACTCGACGAGGAGCTTGACTTCGTGTTCACGCTGCGGATGGCGCCCACCCCGGTCCGCCTCCGGCTTTTGGCCGGGGCTGGGTCTCCCCGTCAGTACTTAGCTGTCCGTAACCGTTGAGAGGGAGGTTGCCCGATGGGAGGCGACGGTGACCATGGCGAGCTGGGGCGTCTGCTCCAGTTCCTTTACCTGTGTCCGTTCGGGTTGATCGAGTTTGAGAACGACGGGACGGTCATCCGGTTGAATCCGGCGGCGGTGAACCAGCTGGTAGCGACCCTCGGGGTGACCGACATCTCGAACGTGTACGACACCCTGTCGGTGAACGCTGATCTCGTCGCATCGATCCGGGCTGTGGGATCTGAGGCCGGCTCGAGCGTCGGTGGGTTCCATCTGGCTCGGAGGGTGGGGCGATCGACGTCTGTTTCCGTCGTCCGGGTGTCGGCCGACCGGTTGATGATGACGTTGCTCGACACGTCGTCGGAGTCGGCTCGCTTGATCGTTCACGAGTCTCTTGATGGTGCCGACAGCGACGACTGGGTCGACCGTGCGGGCCGCGTGTTGTGCGAGCTCTGCGGGGCCGAGCAGGTCTGGTTGTGGTTGATCAACGGAGACCTGGACGAGGCGGAGCTGACGGCGGTGGCGTCCCGTGATACTCCATCCGCTGTCCGGTGGCCCGACGGGCCGGGGGAGCGGGCCTGGTTGGCGGGCACCCCGTTGGTGTGGAGTGCCTTACCGGCTCTTCTCATTTGCGTGGGGAGCGGCGGGTTCGGATGGGGGCGGGTTGGGTGGTGAGTTTGGCCCAGTCGCAGCCGCCGGTGTGGAGTAGAACTCGTAGCCGGTAGTGGTCGAAGCAGCGGTAGCCGTGGCCGGCTCGTTTGACCTTCTTGATGCACAGGTTCAGGCCTTCGGTCGGGCCGTTGGAGGCGCCGGTGCGGTGGTGGTTCAAGATCTCGGTCCACCACTTGCGCAGGGTCTGCCCGAGGGTGTGGAGCTCGGGCACGTCGTCGTCCAGGCAGGCCCGTATGGTCCGGCCCAACAGGACGGTGGCCAGGTTGATGGAGTCGGTGAGGTAGATGTCGCGGACCATCTCGCGGGCCAGCCACCCGCCGAGGACCTCATCGTGGGGGTCACCGAGACGGAGGCCCTCGAGGAGTCGGGTGCGGCCTTTGTCGGTCAGGCGTTCGTCTCCGGTGAGTAGGATCTTGCGGATCTTGTAGAGCGGGTCGCGCTTGCGGCCACGATGGCCGAGTGTGTCGTTCTGGACCCGGCGGCGGATGGCGTCCAGGCACCGCTGAGCGACCCGCACGACGTGGAACGGGTCGGCGACTTTGCGGGCGTGGTCCAACAACCCGACCATCCCCGATCGGTAGGCGTCGGTCAGGTCGGTGGCCACCACCTTCACCGCCCGCAACCACCCGCCGGGCTGACGCAAGAGCCATCGCCGCAGGTCAGACCCACTACGGCCCTCGATCAGATCGATCACGATCCGACGGTCCAAGTCGATCATCCCCGTGGCATACACGGTGGCGGCCTCCGGGGTGGCCGCCTTGTACGACGTCTCATCGACACCGAGCTGGCGCACCGTCCCGACCCGGGCCGGGTCATCCACCAGCGGTCGGCCGAACTCCTCCACCGCGTCGTGGATGGTGTCCCACGCCACCCCGAACCGTCGGGCCTGCTCAGCCACCGGGCGGGCGTCACGACCAACCATCACCGTCACCTCGACCGCCGCCCGGCGGGTCAACAACACCCGAGCCGCCATCGCCTCATCGGTCTCGGTCCACGTTCGGGCCTCGCAGTCATGTTGCCGGCACCGCCACCTTCGCTTGCGCCACACCAGACGCACCGGCCGCCCGAAACACTCCAAATCCCGGTACGTCACCTGCCGCCGGTCCTGGGCCTCGGCCCTGGTCCCGCACGCCGCACAGCCAGTCGCTGTCGTCGTGGACTCGACCGTGATCGTCAGCTCACCCGACCCAGACTCGACCACCGCCAAAACCCTGAATCCGTCCAAGCCGAGCAGCGCCTCAGCCAGCCCAGTACCGTCATCCACGCGGGGATCTCCACACTCGTCGCAGCCTTCGAACAGCCGCAACGATGACGAGATCCCCGCACCTCGTGGTGGACCCTCAGCTACCCCTCACTCCCCACTCCGCTGAGAAGAGCCCCATTACCGCTCACTCGGACCACGCGTGAACGCCGGTTCATTCGCTGTGGACAAAGGCCGGCCCGGTTGGCACCGGCTCTGCTGTCTACCTCAGGTGCCTGCTGAAATCAGGGCGACCGCTATCAGTCGCTCATGCATCGGATGAGAATCGTTGCATCTCCGAGCTTGTAGTCTCGCAACCGATGGAGCCAGCGGTGTGGGAGGAGTTCGACGACGAGACGGCGTGGGAGCGTTTCTACGCGGCGTTTCAGTTCCGACCGGGGATGGACAGCACGAAATGGCCGGCCATATCCGAACCGCCCGGCAGCATGACCTTCGACCTCCATGCCTGCTGGGGCGACGACGGGACGGCCGGATGGCTGCTCGATACCGTCAACTCGGTTGTCGTCTGGGGGCTCGCCCAGATAGTCGATCGCAGCTCCCAGGTCCTCGCTCTCGACTGGCAACATCCTGGCTACCGGTTCCGACCCCAGCTTCCCGACGCGTCCAGCCAGTCGATGCACATCACACCCGTCCCCGACGGCGACTACTACATCTTCCTGACCGAGGACTTCACTGCAGGCACGTTCGGACACCCCTGGGAGTTCACGCTCTGCGTCTTCGGAAGCCAGCTTTCAGATCTGGTTACCCCACTGCTGCGACAGCTACTGCCTGTCATCCGAGCAAACTAGACGGTCGCGTCCAAGGGCCACGCGCTACGGCACCACCCGAGCGCTCAGGAACGCTCGCCGCTCGTCCAGGCGTCGATCCCCGTGGGGCCGACGCTGTCGTTTCCGGACGGCCCGCCCAGCGGATAACGCTGGAACTAGGTCGTGCCCGCTGGGCTTGGGCCGTGGGTTTATCGAGCGTCTCGTCCTCGGCTTTGCCTGCTGCTTGGCGTGGGCCATGGGGCGATCGTCTGGAGTTGGTGGGCGAGTTGCAGGATTGTCAGTTCGTCGTTCGGTCGTCCGCAGAGTTGGACGGCTCGGGGTTCATCTGTCGTGTCGGTGCCGGCGGGGATGGAGGCGGCTGGTTGGCCGATTGTGTTCCAAGGAATGGACCAGGCTGACACGTTCGAGATCCGGAGGGACCGAAGGGCCCCGGTCTCGGGCAGATCGTCGATTGCCGGCGCCGCCTTGAATGTGATCGGAGTGATGATCAGGTCGACATCGGCAAAGGCCTTGTTGATCCGCTCCGCGATCGCACCCTCGCCCTGTCGTGCCCGGTTGAGAGTGCGAGGAGGGATGAGTCGTGCCAGGCCGGCGAGACGCCGGGTTCGTGGTTCGAGCCGGTTGTGGTCGGCGGCCTGATCGACATCGTGTTGGGCGCCCTTCAGGTAGCGCACGGTGGAGTTCCACAGGGCGCCTCTGCCGTAGTCGATTCGGACGCTTGAGAGTTGATGTCCGAGATCACGGAGGAGATTGGCGACATGGTCGATGGCCTCGTTCGCCCGGTCGGTGACGTGTGCTCCCGAGCCGGGAGGGGGGTCGAGCGCGATGCCGATGCGAAGCGATCTCAGGGGCGGGTCGAGCCCTTGCAGGTAGCCGTCGGGTGGTGCCCCGTCGGCGGTGGCGTCGAGGAAGGCAGCGGCGTCACGAACGGAGCGGGTCATCGGTCCGTAGGCGATGAGCCCATACCACGCGCCGCCATGGTGGCCGTCGAGGGGGATCCGGTCTCTCTGGGGTTTGATGCCGAACAGGCCCGTGAGGGCGGCTGGGTAGCGCACCGAACCGCCGCCGTCGGAGCCCAACGCCATCGACGCCATCCCGGTCGCGACTGCAACGGCCGACCCGCCAGAGGAGCCGCCGGGCGTAGTCGCCGGGTTCCACGGATTGCGCGTGGCTCCCCATGCCCGACTTGAAGTCCAGGGCCAGAGTGTCAACTCCGAAACGTTGGTCTTGCCGATGATGACCGCTCCCGCGGCACGGAGCCGGCCTACGACCGCTGCATCGCTGGTGGCCGATGCCCCGAAGGCCTTGGAGCCGCAGGCCGTGACCTGTCCTGCGATATCGGTGTCGTCCTTGATCGCGATCGGCACGCCGTGGAGTGGAAGCCGAGCCTCTGGTCTGACCTGGTCGAGTTGCTCAGCGTGGTCCAAGGCCTGTTCTGCCAGCACGACCCGGTACGCGTTGAGCGTCGGATCGATACGGTCGATCGCGGCCAGGGTGGCGGCGACCAGTTCCCGAACGGACAGCTGGCCCGATCGGATCAGTTGCGCTTGCGCTGTTGCATCGAGCGCTAGTGGATCATCGCTGGTCACAGTTGGGAGCCGTCCTTGAGGAGCAGGGAGTAGAGATGGGCCCAGGCGTCGACCAACCGTTCATCGCTCACCGACCCGGGCCGGCGACCGGCCAGCGCTTCGATGACCTTGACGTTGACCAGGGAACCGACCAGCAACGTGGCCAGAGCCTCGGTGTCGAGAGCGGGGGCAACGGCCGCCATTCGCCGGGCAGCGATGCGGTAGGGGCCCTCGATCAGCCGATCGATGACCGGCTCGAGCAGCTCGGGGAACTGATCGATGTCACGCAGCAACAGGCGGGTGAGATCGCGCAGCTCATCCATACCGGCCAGTGCGGTGCGAGCGGCATCCTTGAGCGTCTCGGGCTGCGGGGCCACCTGCTCGTCGGTGCGGGCAAGCACCTCGGCCACCGCCGCTTCGAGGATCGCCCGCTTGGACTTGAAGTGGCGGTACGTACCACCAGCGCCCGGCGACAGACCAGCCTCCGTCTCGATGTCGACGATCGTTGTGCCAGCAAACCCCTTGGCTCCGAAACACCGCAGAGCAGCGGCCACAACAGCGTCACGACCAGCAGACATGGTAAGTGAATACTTACTCGATACCCAGGCGATTGTCCAGAGACACGCTCATCGCGCGATAACGGCTACATCTCGCGTGCCTTCAGACCGAGGATGAACGGCACGAGTGGCCCACCCGAGATCGATCACGGCCAAGCGGTCGTCTACCTGGCCCCGCCTGGCCGTCATTCCCGGGCGGTCAACCCATGTCGTAACGCCGGTTGAAGCGCTCCCGGGCGCTGAAGGATCCCGGGGGGCTTGGTCGGGCCGTTCACGCAGAGTCAGGCGGCTCGATGGGCAGCAGCCATTGACCAGCAGGTATGTGTTCGGCGCACCCGAAGTGCTCAAAGACCACTCGCTGATCGTGCGCTGCGGCTTGGTTCGAACACGCTCCCCAGTCCAGCCCCCAGGAGCCAGTGAGAGGAATCCAGTACGTGCATCCTCCGCACTGAGCGTCCTCGGCCGCTGGAGCGTCGGCTACCCACCGGCGATGCGTCGCCTGATGGTGATCCTTCCGATACATCCGCGGCTTCGCCATCGTGTCATTGTCGCGCCCATCGCACATGGCAACCGTTCGTTTCGCTCCTTCGCATGCGCGTGAACGAGTCGGGCACTCGGGATCACTCGCGCTCGGCCAGGCGTTGATCCCGTGCGGCCGCCGACGTCGTTTCCGGGCGGACCGACCGGGCCAGTCCGCCGGGAGTGCTTGGCTCGGGTTCAGTATCCTGAGCGCCAGTTATCGATCGGGGGTCTGGTACCGGTGAGCGGCGATGATGTGACCGACGATCGCGTGCAACCTGCGCTGCACGCATTCCTGGCGGGCGATGTCGACATGCTGCGGGCAACGATCACCAGCGATCCCGAGATCGTGAACCTGTCGTGGCAGGGCAACACCCTGCTGGAACGGGCGACCCAACCCCCTCACGGGATCGATCCGGCCGTCGTCCAGGTGCTGATCGACCACGGCGCCAACCTCGATCGGGCGCTGAACCTCGCCGGCTGCTGGAACCTGCCCGACCTTTGCCGGCAACTCCTGACGGGTGGAGCGGACCCGACCGCTCGAGCCGACGCCGACATCACACCGCTGGAATCGGCGGCCATGCACGGCTCCGCCCACGCCGCTGACATCTTGATCGGCTACGGGCTGCACCGACCGGGCCTCTGGCTCGCGGCGGCGGCCGGCCGTCTCGACCTGGTCCGCAGCTGGGTCGATCCGAACGGCGCCCTGCTGAAGCCGCCGGGGCCGTATCGGCCGAACTGGGCCGATGTAGGACGCCCGCCGGGCGCAGAACCCAGCGACGATCCCAACGAGATCCTGGGTGAGGCCCTGGTGTTCGCCGCTGCGAACGGACGGACCGATGTGGTCGACTACCTGCTCGATGTCGGGGCCAACGTCGACGCTCGCCCCTACCGCAACACCACCGGTCTCCACTTCGCCATCCAGTTCCACAAGCCGGAGACGGTCCGCCAGCTTCTGGCTCGGGGCGCCTCCACCAACATCCTCGATGACGAATTCAGCGGAGACGCAGCGGGTTGGGCAGCAGCGTGTGACGACGGTTCTCCCACCGCCCACACCATCGTGGCGTTGCTAGCCGATCGCAAAGCATCCGGGCATGGCAGTTGAGATCCGGACCGGCGATCGGTCTTTCACGGTGTCCAGCGACGCCGATGCGATAGCAGTCTTCGACGAGTTGGCGGAGACGATCACCATCCCAACACTGATCACACTGCGAGCCACGGACACGGTACTTCATGTCGGTGTCTGCCATGCCTTGGCCTCGGTGGCACTATTCCTCGACGCTGAGCAACGGGCCTTCTTCGCCGAAGGTGTCGACAGCGATGCCGGCTTACCCGACGAGCTGAGCTTCGATCAGAACGGGGTCGCCAGGCATTTCTACCGGGGCGCCGCCATCACCCCGACCGAGGCACGCACAGCAGCCATCGACTTCGTCACCGGTGGCGGCGCCCAACCCCCACGGCTGCAATGGGTAGCTGAGGGCCACCCCGACGCCGCTCGATAACGCCCACCGCCAGCGGAGCTACAGCACAACGCTCCGGCACGACTGGCCCGCGCGGGATCGCTCATGGCTCGGGCGCCCGCCGATCCCCGACGGCCGGCGCGCCGTCGTTACCGAGCGCGCAGACCAGGCCACTCCGCCGGATCTAGTGGTCTGTCGCGGATTTGGTCTGGTGGGTGAGGGCGGCTCGGCCTCGTTTGACTTTGGCGATGATCTGTTTGGCGGTCTTGGTCCAGACGAAGGGTTTGGGGTCGTCGTTCCAGTGTGAGACCCAGGTGTCGATGGCTTCAGTGAGAGCGTCGACACTGTTGAACGATCCGGTCCGTAGGCGTTTGTTGGTGAGTTGAGCGAACCAGCCCTCGACCAGGTTGAGCCACGATGAGCTGGTCGGGGTGAAGTGCAGATGCCACCGCTTCTGGGCGGGCTTCGCTAGCCATTCGGTGACCTCAGCCGACTTGTGGGCGGAGAGGTTGTCCAACACGACGTGGATGTCCAGATCCCGGGGTGTGTGGAGATCGATCCATTTGAAGAACGCCAACACGTCACTGCTCTTGTGGCTCTTGCGGGTCTGGTGGATCACCTCGCCGGTGCCGACGTTGAGCGCCGCGAACAGATCAGTGGTCCCGTTCCGTTTGTAGTCATGGGTCATCGTCTGGAGCTGGCGCGTTATATTGGACAGGGTCGCGCTTTAGGCTGCAGTGTACTGTAGTTGGTTGATGGTTTCAAACTTAATCGGGGGGATGGTCCCGATTGATGTGTGACGGCGTCGCGTGTTGTACCAACCTTCTATGAAGTCAATGAGATGTGATTTGGCGTCGTCGAGATTGGTGAATGTGTGATGCCAGAGAAGTTCGGTCTCGATCGTCGCGAACACGGATTCGGCCATGGCGTTGTCGTAACAGTCGCCGACAGATCCCATGGACTGACGGATCTTGTTGCGTTCACAGAACCGGTGCATCGCCCACGACGTGAACTCCGATCCCTGATCAGAATGCACGATCAGGTCCGGTGGCGGCCGGCGGGTGGTGACGGCCATGGTGAGCGCGTCGATGACGAGCTCGGCCTGGTGGTGCTCGGCGATGGACCACCCCACGATCCGACGGGACCACACATCGGTCACCACCGCAGCCCAGCACGGCCCGGCCAGGGTGTCGATCTGGGTGATATCGGTGACCCATTTCTCGTTCGGGCCCGCCGCGGTGAAGTCCCGGTTCAGCAGGTCTGGGGCGGGACGACGGCCGGGTCGCGTCGGGTGGTGCCCAGGGGCCGCCACCGGCGTCGTGACTGGCCGGTGATGCCCCTTGAGCGCATCAAGCGCCGGGCCCGGCGGTTCCCGACCCCGATGCCTTGGGGAGCCAGGATTTCGTTCACATCCGGTACGAGCCGGGGAGCGCCGTAGCTGCGGCCCGAGTCGGTCCAGGCCTGGACCATGGCGTCACCGATCACGTCGTCCTCCACCGCCCGCCGGGACGGGCCCCGGTTCCGCCACGCGTGGTAGCCGGAGCGGGACACGCCCAACACCTTGCACAACTTCGACACCCGATGCACCGCCCGGTTCACTTCGATGAACCCGAACGTCGATTCGAGTTCTCCGCCGCGAACCAGGACGCTGCTTTTTTTAGGATCTCAACCGATTCCTGCTCTTCTTTCAATTGGCGTCGCAGCTCACGGTTTTCGGCCTCCAACTCAGTCAGGCTCCGCCCGTCCGAAGACCGGACCTGACCCTTGGCCTCCTCCTTCACCCAATTCCGGATCGTCTGAGCCGTCGGCTCAAACCGCTTCGCCAACTCTTCCGGCGACTCACCCTCCGCAACACGCTTCAACAACTCCGCCCGCAACCCAGACGGATACGCAACCCTCGAACGAGGCAACTTCCTCTTCCCTTTCGCCACTCACCCAAGCATGCCCCCGTCCACCAACCCGCGCCAGGCCCAATCCGACCTCGCCCCGGTTTCAACGGCAACGACGCCTGGGTCCGGTCCAACGCCTGGACCTGGGTTTTCTCATCGAAGCTGAACACCACCGCCCGCTCCGGCGGGTTCAGGTAAAGGCCGACGACATCGACCAGCTTCTCCTCGAACCGGGGATCGTTCGACAGTTTGAACGTGTCCACCCGCCACGGTCGAATGTTGCGGGCCCGCCAGATCCGAGCGACGGTGTCTTTGCCGACACCGTGACGATCACCCATCGTCCGGGTCGACCACGCCGTCGACTCGTCATCAGGCACCGTGTGCAGCGTGTCGTCAACGATGGCGTCGATCACCGCCTGAGGAATCTCGGGCTTGCGGCCCCGGCCCGGCGCGATCGACCCCACCGCCTCGACCCCGCCCTCCTCGAACTTGGCCCGCCACCGCCGCACCGTGTCCGGCGTCGTCGAACACGCCCGCGCGATCACAGCGTTCGGCGTCCCATCAGCGGCCAACAACAACGCCGAGGCCTGCACCACACACCGATGCGGCAACGACGACGAGCGAGCCATCCGCTCCAACTCGACCCGCTGCTTACGAGACACCCTCAACCGGGCAGCAGTCACAACTGGCATACCCAACACTAACCAACATTGCTAAATCAGCGACGGACCACTAGTGCGCTCGGGAACTGGGTGACAAGTGTCTGGCTGGCGCCGCCCGGGAAGGGATCTACGGCTGGAGTGCCATCAATCCTCGTGGCCTGACAGCGCTTCAATGACATCGCTCTGGACGCTAGACGGGTCGGCGCCCAACTGAGCCAGGATGCGGAAAGTGGCACCGCCTTCCTCGCCTAGCAGACCGAGGAGAATGTGCTCAGGGCCGACGTTGCCATGGCCAAGCCGAGAGGCTTGCAGAAGTGACAGCTCAAGAGTCCTCTTGGCTTCCGGCGTGAACGGTAGGTGCGCACTTGGTGAGCCGCCGGTCTGGCCGAGGTTCTCTCTTACCTTGTCTCGCCCGTCATGCAGAGTGGGGAGGATCGATCCGAGTGCCGTAGCTGCGTAGGACTCCTCGTGGATCACGCCGAGGAGGAGGTGCTCAGGGCCAATGTGGTCGTGGTCGAGGAACCGGGCCTCTTCCTGCGCCAGCACTACTGCCCGTCTGGCGCGATCTGTGAAGCTCTCGAACACCTGGAACCCCCGATGGCTGATTCGATAGCAAGAGTACGAGTTGCAGCGGCCGGCTGCGCCCCATACTGCAATTGCTCACCCGGCTGCCCGGCCCAGGCCCGCTGCTACCCAACCGGAGTCGTTACCGTCCGCCTCGGCCACGCATACCGGCGGGACTGCGATGGCTGGCTCGGTCACCGTCTCCTTGATAGGGCGACGGCGACGATAGCAAGCGGGATTGTCATAGGAGGAATGTAGAGAAGTAGCAGCGAGGCCGTCGACGAAGCGCTGCTTGCGATCGCCAAAGCGACCAGCAGGGCGGCCATCGCCAGCACCGCGGCCATCAAGAGAACGGTCGATCTTCGCACTTCCGCGCCGGCGAGGATTGCGATGCTTGGGGCAAAGGTGAGAGCCACCACGACTCCGCCGGGAGCATCCCATGATCCCAGGACCGATGCCGGGGCAACGACACACAAGTAGGTGGCGAACTGACCGAGGTAGGACCAGTACTGCTGGTCATCCATCTCGCTCGACGACAACACCCTGCGCTCCAATCACACTGTCCGACCGGCGGTGTCGGGCCTTGGGCAACGGTATCTCGTCTGCTCCCGCCGCTGCGGTCGCACGACGCCCGGCAGGTCGGCCCTCCCTCTCGGGGCCCTGTCATCGCCAACCGGCGAGCTGAGCCGAACTGAACCCCCTCGCCTCACGACGTTTCCGAGCGGAGGGACCGAGCCAGTTCGCCGGTTCCTTCGCTGTCCGGACCGGAAGCGTCTGGCGCGCGATCTGGGCCTCGGCGCCACCGCTGGCCGGTTGCGAGCACTCGGGAACCAGCTGGAAATGAGTATCGTCATACGGGCATGACGGATCGTGAAAGAATCGGGCAGCGGAAGCGGTCGGTGCGAACGCCCCTGTTCGCGATGCTGGTGTTGACGTCGTGCGGAAGCGCAACGAGTGTAAGCCCGACAGAGACTGAGACTGCATCGACGTCGGCTCCGTCTGCGGTTGAGTCCAGCTCTTCTTCCACGTCGGCCATCGGGGCGGACGCGGGCGAACTCGACTTGCAGAGATTCGAGATCGACGGCGCTGAGGTCTGGACCCGATCCGTGATCGCTGAACTGCCAGCACAAGCAACGGAGATCCAACTGACAACGGTCTTCTCCGACGCAAACAGTGGTGTCGCCCTCTGCATCGGACCGATGCCGGCCATCGGCGGTCCCGTACGCTGCGGCGGACCGATCGTGGACAATCTGACCCTGGGAACATGGGCCGAGCAGGCCAACGAGGTGACGTGGGGTCATCGGCGGGTCTCGATGACGTGGCCTCCAGAGAATGGACGAGTCCGGGCCTTGGAGGACTTCCCGGCCGACCTACCAACGCATCCACCAGCCAACGACGAGGCCAACCCCTTTGTTCTTCCTGAGAGCTGCAAGCAAATCGGACCTTTGGCCGACGTGGCAGTGCTCCAGGAATGGGCAATCGCTCACCCGGACCGCGCCGGGCTCGTCTACCTCGCTGACGGCGGACCGCAAGGGGTACTCGGCGTCGTCGGCGACCCTGAGCCTGTGCGCGCTGAGCTGCGAGGAACGGGCGCTGAACCCTGCGTGATCAAGGTTGAGTTCACGGACGCCGAAATGAAGAAGGCACAAGAGGCAATCATTCCCCTGCAGGACGCCGTCACAGTCCTCACGACTGGCTACGGCGGGCTCCGCAACCGGGTTGAGGTCAGTGTGGCTGTCGCCGACCAGACGACCGTTCGGCGTCTCATCGCTGTTGTAGATAACCCACGAATCCTGTCAATTACGGGAACTGCGACCATCCTGGCCGGCGGCTGACAGGCAAGCCGTCAAGCGACGCAGCGACCGGCAGGAGGGTTCAGGGAGATTGCATCCCCTGCCGCGACAGCGCGGCCGGGTTCGCTTGCGGCTGGGGCACTCGTCCGGTCCAGGGCGGCCAGGACCGTCATTTCCGAGCAGATGGACCAGGCCAGTCCGCCGGCACCCGAGCGCGGTCCGGGCGGAAGGGCTACTGAGCGACGTGCACCTGGAACCTCTGCCAGATGGGCGATAGCCGCTTGGCGACTGCGACGTACCTTCCCTCGGGAACCAACGCTAGAACCACGAGCAAGAGCGGCACGGCGATATAGGCCATGGCACACGGTACCGCCGAATTAATCCCGGCGCCCGGCACAGACACTGAGCTGTGGCAGTCGCGTTTCCCAGCGACCTGACCGGGCGGTATCGCCGGATATGCGATGGTGAGGGCACCTCGACCGGAGGCGGCTGCTAGCAGGGTGCGGAAAAGCTGGTGATGGCGAGGGTCTGGGCTGGTCTCGGGTCGGGTGACTGGTTCGGGGTGAGTGCAGGTGGTGCCGATGCTGCAGCGGCTCACGTTGTGGCCGCTTGCCCGGTCCGTCGATGACGGTGGTGAGGTCAGGCGAGGGCGGCTTGGTGGTCGAGGGTGGTGATGCGGACGATGTTGTAGACAGCGGTGGTGATCTTGAACCAGGCCCGGTTTCGGTCTCGGCCTCGGTAGCGGAGTTGGCGGCCACCGGCAATGGTTCTGGTCCAGCCGAAAGGTTCCTCGATTCGTTTCCGGATCCGTTGACTCACGGTGTGGCCGGCGTGGCGGGTGGTCCGCCCGTCGATCGCTGAGGTCTTGGTGTTCTGGGCGACATGTGGGGCGAACCCGAGCGCCCGCACGCCGTCCACGAACCCTTTGGTGTCGTAGGCCTTGTCAGCGGCCACGGTGCGCCGCCTCGCTCTCTTCGGTAGGCGGCCGAGCATCTCGATGGCGGTGGCCCGCTCGGCGTAGCCATCCGCGATGGTCAACTCGGCATCGACGATCAACCCGGTGCGGTTCTCCATCAGCAGGTGCCCGGCGAAGCACAGGGTGGCGGCGGTGTTGTTGCTCTTGCGGAACAGGCGGGCCTCGGGATCGGTGGTCGAGGCGTGGGTGTCGTTCTTGCGTTTCTGGCCGTGCCAGCCCACCTCAGAGTTCCGGCCCGCTGGCGGGTCCGACGGGGGACCGTCTTTGGGTTTGAAGCTCTTGTGTGACGCCCACGCCTTCAACAACGTGCCGTCCACGCTGAAGTGCTCGCTGGAGGTGTAGCCTCGGAGCTTGGCCTGGCGGACCACCGCGGCGAAGAACTCATCAGCCACGGCGTGGTCCAACAGGCGCTGGCGGTTCTTGGTGAACGTGGTGGCGTCGAAGGCGGGCTGGTCGATCCGCATGTCCAGGAACCACTTGAACAACAGGTCGTAGTTCAGTCGTTCGCAGAACGCCCGCTCGGAGCGGATCGAGTACATCGCCATCAATACCGTCGACTTCAACAGCGTCTCGGGGGGCACGCTGCGACGACCTCCGACGTCGTACATCTCGTCGAAGATCGGATCCAGCTCCCCGAGGACCGTGTCGACCACGACCCGGATCCGCCGGATCGGATGATCCGCCGGGATCAGGTCCTCGGTGCTCAACGTGGTCAGCATCGCCAACTGGGGATCCGGAGTGCCTCGCATAACCCCAGTCTTTTCGATCCCCGCCCCAAACGCGAGCACCCCAGCCGAATTTCAGCACCCTGCTAGCGCCAGACTCGAAGGGTGGAGTCCGCCGATGCGGAAACGATGTAGCCACCGTCCGGGGCTACTGCGCACTTGCCTACGGGTCCGGTGTGGCCGGTGAGGGTGTGGGTTACCTGGCGGGTGGTGAGGTCCCAGAGTCGCACGGTCTCGTCGCTGGATGATGAGACGATGAAGGTGCTATCCGGCGCCACCGCGCAGTCCCAAACGCCTCTGGAGTGGCCGTCAAAGGAGCCAATGGCCTCACCGGTAGTCGGGTCCCACTGTCGCATCGTGTGGTCGGCAGAGGCGGACAGAATGAACTTGCCGTCCGGTGAGACCGTGCAGGCAAGGATCGGCATCCTGTGACCTTCGAGGATGCGGATGGTCTGCCGGCTGCTCGGATCCCAGATCCTCAGAGTGTGGTCGAATGAGGCGGACACGATGTACGAGCCATCGGGAGCGATGGCGCAATCGGTGATCGCAACGGTTGGTCCAAAGAGCGTGCGGTAGGTGTCCCCGGGTCGAGGCGACCAAGGTTGGGGCACTCCGTTAGCGTCAGGGACGAGGTAGACACCCGTGGGAGACAGCGGGGGCGAGTCCTCGGGTGGATCGAAGGTGTCGATGGTCTGCCCGGTGAGGGGGTCCCAGATGCGTATGGTCTCGTCCCGAGAGCAGGACACGATGTAGGAGCCGTCACTGGCGACGGCGCATGCGTACACGAGGTCGGTGTGGCCAACGAGGGTGTGAATCGTCCTGCCGTTCGATGGATCAACGATTCGAAGCGTCTCGCCGGCAGTGGCGACGACGTAGGAGGCATCCGGGGCGACGGTGCATCTCCCCGCAGGCCCTTCGATGGTGCGGATGCTCTCGCCCGTGTCGGGGTCCCACAGTCGCATCGTCTCGTCAGCCGAGGTCGACACAATGAAGGAGTTATCCGGAGCCACCGAGCATCCCCAGACGGCGCCGGCGTGGCCGGCAAGCGTCCAGACGGTATGACCTTCGATCGCCGGCACGCCCCTACCCTACGGACCTACGGGGCTCGATCGATCACCGCTCCGGTCGAATCAAGGTTCCCGCCACTGCCCGTCGTCGGCTCGCGTGTCCGTCGATCCCGTGCAGCGTGCGCCGCCGATATCGCGCGGATTGGGCACGCGGGATCGCCGGGTACCGAGTGCCTCGGGCGGTGCGCGAAAGCATGGGAGTATCGTGCGGTGAGGCTCCTGCGGGTCGGCTTGATCGGATGGACGGCCCTGTGGGCTCTCCTGATCGTGCTTGGGCTAGCGATGAGCGAAGGGACTCCGGTGTGCAAGGGCCCTCTGATCCTCGGCGTGAACGAGTCCGACCCACCGTCTTGCGAAGGACCCGTAGCGGGACTCGTTACCCTCGCCCCGGTGACCTACCTGCTGGGCGCAGCATTCGTGGTCCTGGTCGTCGGCGTGGTTCATGCAGGAGGCAAGATGAGAGGCCAGCGCTGACGTCATTTCCGTGTGCTCCACCCGCGCGTGAACGCCGGCTACCAGGCGCGCTCCGGCCTTCGCCGCAGCTCAGCGAGTACCTTGCGAGGGGTGGCTCCGGTGTGCCGAGTGGCAGCCAGCCTGACGCTGGCGCTCTTGCTGCCAACGCTCGGCGCATGCTCGTCCAATCAGCCTCCGATTGACGAGGTCCAGTCGGCGCAACTTCGTGGCGACTTCGCCCAGTGTCTGCAGCTTCCTGTAGATGCGGTCGAGCTGAAGGTCGACTCGGAGCGCCGAGTGATTCACATGAAGTGGGTTGCCAGTGTTGGCGACGGTGCTGCCAGGTCGATGGAGGAGTGTCTTGAGCAACTCGGCCTTGAGATGCTCAAGGGCTAGCAGGCAACCGCTCGCAACAGCCGACTGCACTATCCTCACGACCCGGCGCTCATGGACGCAAGTCGACCGGCAGGTCGTTCCGGGCGCACTGGCCAGCGGATAACGCCGGTTCCTCAGCGCTTGACTATTGGCGTACGGAATGCCAAAACGGCGCCGGTGATGGAGCACAAGAGGCCAGTCAAGGAGACGGCAGCCCCGAGAGCGAAGACCCAGAGTGGAGGGTCGTCCGTGGTGAGAATGAGCTGAGTAATTAGGACTGGCACCCAGATTGCCAATAGAGCAAGCCACACCATGCAGCCTGCAACGGCATGCCGCTTCGCGAGCGAGCCAGCTCGCGGCCAGTTGACAATCAGGAGAGCCATGGGAATGACCGGTCCGCCCGCAAAGCCTGCCCAAACCAGCGCCGCCATCCGCCGATCGCGGTCGTCTAGAGCCATCGACTTCATCGGACAGGTACAGTAACAGGCGCTCAGGGCCTCGTCGCAAGTGTTCATCCCAGCGCTGCGAGCCGTGGTCAGGCATCCAGCGACGAACCATCCACGCCTGCTGGCGACACACATCTCCGGTTACAGCAAACCGTCGGCGCAGGATCGCTCCCGAGACGGGCGTCCATCGCATCGATCCCGCTGCCGGTCGTCGTTTCCGAGTGGGTTCACCGGGCCACTTCGCCGGCACTGTTGCGCTGGGACTGGGCGCCAACTTCAGATTTGGCTAGTCCGGTCCGATGACGCAGAACTCGGTCCCGGCCGGATCTTGGAGTACGCGGGTGGTCCATTCACCGGCCTCGGTTACCTGAACGACGGTCGCTTCTTCATCGATCATCTCGGTGACCATCGGTTCAGCGTGGTCGACGAAGACGTCGAGGTGAGCGCGATACTTCGTCGCTTTGGGCTCCGGCACTCGCTGAAACGTGATGTGAGGAGGCCCCTCGAACCCGTCCGGCCGCGCAACAGTGACGTAGGGTGAACCCTCGGCTGCCGGACGGCGTTGGTAGCCGATGAACCGCTCCCAGAACCTTGCGAGTCGATCCGGGTCGGGGCAGTCGATCGTCAGTCCGATTCGCAAGGCGGCTCCTTGGTGTCGAGGCGGTCGTGGGGCATCGTAGGGCTCCTCAACAAGATCGTCGTCGGGGTTTGCGCTGGCCTGTGAGCGACTGGCATCGGCACGACTGGCGTGCTCGGGCTCGCTACCGGCTCGGGCCCCCGTCGATCTGCGCGCTTGCAACTGCCGATACCGAGCGGCCGACCCGCTGATGAACGCCGGCACCCGAGCGCGGTCCGGGCGGAAGGGCTACTGAGCGACGTGCGCCTGGAACCTCTGCCAGATGGGCGATAGCCGCTTGGCGACTGCGACGTACCTTCCCTCGGGAACCAACGCTAGAACCACGAGCAAGAGCGGCACGGCGATGTAGGCCATGGCACACGGTACCGCCGAATCGCTCCCGGCGCCCGGCACGAACACTGAGCTGTGGCAGTCGCGTTTCCGAGCGACCTGACCGGGCGGGAGGCCGGTTGTAGGGCGCCACGAGTGGGTCGATGATCTACCCTGGGCGATATGGGTGAAGCTGTTCCGTCCGTGCCCGGTGACGAGCCGCGGCCGAGAACCGTGGTGGTCCGGGCACTCGGCGACGCCGACATGGGACTGGCGATCCTGGGCGGTGCCATCCCGGTGCTGTTCGTGCTTCGCTCAGATGATGTGGTGCGACGGCGGCTCCTTGACTTTCTGGAAGGATGGGCTCTGGGCTCCGGTGGGTCACTGGACGTCATTAGTCCCAACGTCATCAGCGCCAGGCCGTCCGGGGCTGCACCCATCCGACTCGCAGTGCACCGGATGGCAGAGACGGTTGAGGAGGTGGCGTCGGGCTCGCCTCGGCTCACACGGGAGGCCGAGTTACAGCTGATACCGCTGGCGGCGGACGGTTCGACCGAAGCGCAGACTCGCCTGATTGACGGCTATGCAGAGTTGGCCACTGCTCTCGCGTTGTGGCTGCGTCCCGCGTACATGACCCCGGAGCGTGCTGCCTCCCTCGCACAAGAAGAACTCGAGGCTGTCGCCAGATGGCCGCGTGGTCGTGACACGATTCTCATCGTCCTAACTCAGAGAATCAATGACCGACTAAATCGGCCGTAGGCCCTTGCCTAAAGGTCATTTCCGAGCCGACCGACCGGGCTAGTTCGCCAGCATCGGGGCGGCCCGAGGTACGGACCAGAGGTCGTCTTGAGATCGTCCTATAATCCGTGGGTGTGGAACGAGCTTAGTGGTCGATTGCGCTGACAGAATTCAAACCTCTTGGTGCTGCAGCAGTCCAGACTCCTGCTCCACGCGCTGGCGGGAACTCGCAGAGAGAGGAGAAAGCGTTGTTTGCTTGGCGTTATCTGTCGTTTGAAAGTTGGGGTAGGCTAGCCAGCGAAGGGCGTCTGCCGGTCAGCCAGCTTTCGAGCTTCGAGGACAGCTCGGAATGTATGGTTCCGGCGCTAGCCCTAGCGACGCGCTTCCAAAAGCCCGACTATGAGAATCCCCCCTTGTCGGCCATTGACGCCTACCATCTCGGCTACGTCGAGAGCGACAAGTATGCGACGTGCTGGTTCTTGGACGATCACGAGTCAATTGCCATGTGGGATCTCTATATCGGGCGGGATAATGAGCGACGACCGAAGACCCGGGTCGCAATTGCGGTGTCTGTTGTGGATCTGATGAAGCTGGCTCCATTGGGCTCCCTGGCCAGCCCGGTGCGGTACGTTCGCTACGATGATGAAGGCTCAGACTTTCAGTTTGAGCGGCCCGAGCTGTGGCCTTTCATAAAGAATTGGGGATACAGGCACGAGCAGGAGTTTCGCATAGTCGTGGACGGGTCATCGGGCGCTCTTGATATAGGTCCCGACCCCAGGTGGGGGTGGGTTCGAAACTCTGATCTGTTAGGGATCATCAAGAGAGCCAGAGTCTTTGGAGCACGGCGAGAAACTATCGAAGGCATGCAGCGGCAGGTAGGCGAAGTGCCTGACTACCACATTGTCGGGCAGAGTCGAGCGTTCCCGGATACGTTCACGGCCGGCCGAGATGGATACGCCTGGCACGCAGACTTCAATCCGTAGGCGAGCGCGACGGCGAGGTGGGTCTTGCCGCAGCCGGGCTGTCCGAGGAACAGGACCGGTCGTCCGGTGTCCATGAAACGCAAGGTGGCGAGGTCCTCGACGAGACGCCGGTCGACGGTGGGTTGGAACTCGAAGTCGAACTCGGCGATGGTCTTGCGGAACGGGAACCGGGCGTAGCGCAGCCGGGCGGCGAGTCGCCGGTTGCGGGTCGCGTCGGCCTGCTCGGCGACGAGTCGGGCGAGGAACTCGACGTGTGACCAGTCGTCTTGCCTGGCGGTCTCGGCGAGGGTCGCGAAGCATTCCGCTGCCCGATCGAGCTGGAGGTAGCCGAGGTCGTCCTTGATCTGCTCGTAGACGCTCGAGCCGGTCATGACCGGCCTCCTTCGTAGAGAGTGAGGTCCGGTGCGGCGACGTCGTAGTCGCCGGCGCCGAGCTCGATCCGGCCCCTCCGCGCAGCCGGCAGCTCCCCGGCCGGTTCAACGACTCGGAGGTGGCGCCGCTGGTTCGACGCCAACGCGACCGTCTCTGCAGCGAGCCGGTGTGCGGGGTCCCACACGTCAGTGTCGTTGGCGCTCAGCCGGTGACGGGCGACGACGTTGCCGGCCCAGCGGACCGTGAGCTCGCTGCTGTCGACTGGCACCCGTGCTTCGACGAGCTGGCCGAGGCAGTCGGGCGGCACGGAGTAGCGGGCGCCGTTCCAGGTGATGAACGGCAACGCCCGGTGCACCCGCCGTGACTCGACGTAGTCGGTGTCGAACCGCCTTGCCGGCAGAGCCCCGAGGAACTCCCGCTCGGTGGCGAAGCGCTCGGCTGGAGCGACGCCGGTCGACCGATGAGCGCGGGCGTGCACGCGTTGGTCGACCCAGAGCCGCCCACGCCGGTTGAGTTCGTCGATGCTGTCGGGCACACCGGTCACGACGAGTTCCTCGAGGAACGACTCCTTCAGATCCCGGAACGGTCGCTCGATCTTGCCCTTGCGTTTCGCGTCGCCAGCCTGGCACGCCTTGATCTCGGTGCTGTGATGGCGGGCAAACTCGAGGGCCTCCGCCCCGAGGAGGAAGCGGCGTCCCTGGGACCGGCCGAGCGCGCCCATCCGATCCGTCCGGGCGATCTTGGGCACACCGCCCGCGGCGTCGAAGAACCGGGCGATGCCTTCGAAGGTGTGGTGCCGGTCGACCGACGTGGTGAACCACCACGTCCGCCAACGCGACCAGCACAAGATCATCCCGAAGCACCACAACACCGGCCCCAACCCGACCCCGAGTGCCCATGTGGAGCAGTCCGAGAAGTCGAACTGAGCTTCCTCACCCGGAGCGGTCTCGATCGGCACCGACGCCCCATCCGAGCGCCGGAACCGCGGGCCCCGTTGCTCACGGACCCAGCGCACCACCGACGGATACGACCCGGTGAACCCCTCCGCCAAGATGATCTCGAACAGCGACGTGGCCAACAGCTTCGGGTTCCCCACCAACAGCGCGGTTAGCCGGTCCGCCCACACCGGATCGACGACCCGATCCCCGTCGGTAACCGTCCGAGCAGCCGGCGGGCCCCCGGCCTTCACCCACTTCGAGATCGTGTCCGGGTGATACCCGAGCTTGTTGCCGATCTCCACGTACGACATGCCCTGGCGTTTCATCGCCAACACGTCCATGAACTCCTCCTGCGTCATCATGAGCAGCGGTCCCTCCAGCCCTTCCGTCGATGCTTGGTCGCTCGACAGGCTGGAGGGGCCACACACTCGTCAGTGGGATGTCAGGAGGAACAGCCCCACCCCACGGAACCCGGTTTTCGTTGATCGCCGATCCCGGGCTTCACTGATCGCGCACCCGGGCGACAGGAGCAGTAGCGCCGTCAGGGTGGGCCAAGAAGGGCCGACTTCCCTCATCCTGCTGTACCGCTTAGGGTTGGACGTGCACACGACAGCCGACCGAGCACCTATTGTGACTCCATCAACAAACGACATCAGTACGCTCAACGCACGTATGGGGCGACCCATACGGAGGACGATGCCACGGATCGGGCAGTGAGGCGCGCCAGGCGCGCTGTACCCGATAGACGGCACGTGGCAAGCCAAACAAGGAGAAGATCCGCGTCGCACACTCCTGATAGACGATTCGTGTAGGCGCCGGGTTCCCGGGCCACTCCGGCACGACTCTGGCGCTCGGGATCCCGCCCGGCTTGGACGCCTGCCGATATCGTGCGGCCGCCGCCGTCGATACCGGGCGGGTCGCCCAGGCCAGTTCGCAGGTTCTTCAGCGTGCCTATCCGCAAGCTAATCGTGGGTGTACCAGAGTGTCGAGAAGTCGATCTCGCAGACTGCGGCCGCTTCGTTCAGCTCATCAGCCGTCAAAGTGTAGGCGTCACCGTATGTGCGATCGGGCGCCTCGTTGACGAAAGCTTGGTGAGCCACGCACTCGGCGTCGCTCCGCCCCATGTGGTACATGGCCAGCGCCTCCACCAGAACGGCCTCGCTCTCAACGCCCAGCCCGGTAGGAAACCCTTCGTCCATAGATTGGCCGTAGTCCGGCCGGGTGGTCAGCTCGGCAGTAGGCGTTGAGGGTGTCGAGCCAGAGGATGGCCCAGAGCTCCCGCACGCCGAGAGAAGGAGGCCAGCAGCGAACATCCGAAGGGCAGCAACGGCAACAAACCTACGTCCCATAGAACGCAGTCTTGGGCCTGCGGCGGAAGATCGATAGGGGCGATGGTCAGTTTCGACTCGGCGACCCCCGCTCCATGGATGCCAGCAGGACGAGCGGTCGATCAAGAGTGCACGCGTCCGAGAGGTCGCAGCCCGGAACGGGGTTCGTCATTTCCGACCGGTTGCGGTGTCCGGGATCGCCGGGACTCGCGCACGGTGGGTAAGGACTACGTCAGTAAGCACAGCGGCGTCGTAGAGTTCCGACAGGGAGGAACATCCGGGAGCGGTAGAGAGTAGCTGTCCAACGCAGAGAGAGCGAACATCATGGCCAACGATCCTCTGAACCTTGACCAGTCCGCCGAGTGGGCAGGTCTCTGGTGGTTGCCGGACGACCCAGACCAGCAGGTCCCTGGTGTGCTCCGGTACGAGCCGAAGGATGGCCTGGTGCTCTCGTTGATCGGCGCGTTCGAGGACGGCGTGATGGCGAACCCTTCTCCCGGCGCCGTTGCGGTCCTCGAAGGACGACGGACGTGGGACGTGATCCTCGGTGTGGCCGAGCGCCGCGAGATCACTCTTCTTGCCTGCGTCCCGATTACTAGCACGCGGACCTCCGGTGCGCGAGTGAAGAGCCCGGACAAGCAGACCGTAATGGCGACGACGGCGCTCATCGGGGCGCACGTCAGCGGCGAGGACGACTCCGCCTTCTCTGCCGCCGAGGTATCGGTCGAGGACCTCGGGTTCTGGGCTGCCTCGTCGGTGTTCGAGGGCTTTCTCGGAGCTCCCGATGGCAACCCGGACGGAAGCGGAAGCATCTCCGTGAAGCCGTCGGAGGCCCAGTCGGTCGTGTTTGATGGAACCGAGTTCCGTCTTTCGCACCGGCACACGCTGCCGTTCTTCGATCAGCGGAGGGGCGTGACCGTCGGCCGAATGCGCGATACCGCGTTCGTGCAGATTGTTCCTACGGACCCCTTCGCCCTGAGCGGCGCATTGAGCGCGGCCAGCCTGGTGCAAGATCTGATCGCTCTAGCGATACACCGCGCTGCTGGCGTGATCTGGTTGCGACTGGAGCTGGCAGAAGCGGACTCTATGCCGCATGGTGACCGCTCGTCGCTGCGCCGAAATGCTGATGTACTCTACGCGCCCTCCGTGCTCGGTGAGCACGACGCCAAGGCCGTCGACCACCATCGTGTGTTCTTCACGTGTGCATCGTTCCCGTTCGAGGAGGTGGTTCCCCGTTGGTGCGAGGCACACGGGCGGCTGCGGGCGGCGACCAACATGATCCTCGGCCTCCGCTACGCACCGGCTCGCTATGTCGAGAACAACCTTCTGACGGCGGTGGGCGCAGCCGAGGTGCTGCATCGCCGTCTCGGCATCGATGAGCGCCCGATGCCCGAAGATGACTTCAAGTCGATCCGCGAAGCGATGCTGGCGCACGTGCCGGAGGATCACCGAGAGAGATTCAAGGGAGCCATCCGCAACGACCCGACCCTGCGGGATCGCCTGTATTCGCTCGCTGCGCGTCCTGACGATCGGGCGGTCGGGCTGCTCATGCCGGATGTGGACCGATGGGCGCGGAGGGCCACTCGGGCTCGGAACGACCTAGCGCACGATGGTGGAACTCCGAATCACTCCATAGAGGAGCTGATCGCCATTGTGGACGTGACCACAGCCGTCGTGATCCTCAACGTGCTACACGAGCTTGGATTGCCGGCTGAGCGACAGCCGCGAGATCGTGCAGGAGCATCCGCAGCTCCGTGCGACGGCCAGGAGCGCACACGAATGGCTGGTCGTCCCATAGTCGATAGTGTTTACCGATCTCCGAACAGGCCGTCCGAAGACGGCACCTTGCGAGCGTCCGTGATCACACAAGCACTTGTTCGTTGGGTCACGGACGGCGGTCAGGGACGCCGGTTGGTGGTCGTCCGCACATTATGGTGCGATCAGGCCACACATACCGCCGGTTCCAGGGCCTCGTCTGCGGGGAGTGGTTGCTCGTGATCGAACCACGTGGTCGACTCTGATTATGTTCGGTGACCCGATGCCTGAGGTGGTCCCTCCAGCCCGATGGCTCGGTTCCCATGGGAGGAGCCAGATCTGGACGGTCCAGCCGCTGAGGGTTTGGACGGCAGCAGGATGGAGTTCCTCTACGAGATCGGCACGGACGGCGGCGTTATTCGATCGATCGAGTTGATGGGCGTTGATCTGGTACCTGTCGGGGCTGCGAGCTGGGCCGAGATCTGCGAGGCTCAGGAGTTTCGATACCAGCCGATGACTCTAGCCTTGGCAAGGTATAAGGATCAGTTCGGGGGAATACCCGAAGGCAACGTGAGGGACTGGGAGGATGCGCCTCATGAGGAGATCACTGAGGTGGAGTTCGAACGCTGGTGGACACGGGCGCGGGCTCACTTGGACCAGAGACCTCGATCGGAACATTTCGCTTGAGCCGATGACCCCTCCTCTCGGCCACACTGCTCGGGCACGAGTCGAGTGCTTGGGATCGCTCACCGTTTCGCCAGGCGCTGATGCCGGGCAGCCGGTGGCGTCGTTCCCGAGCGGGTCGACCAGGGCGTAACGCCGGATTCCGGGTGATCGACCTCGGTCGCAGGAGGCGCTCGCTCTGTCTGGGAGAATTTCTCGGTCGTTGTCAGCCGGAGGGGCGGTCGGCGGCTACAGAGAGGGTTGATGACGGTCGTGGACACGAGTATCGGGGCGGTGTACGCGCGGCACACGTTGGCCTCGCTTTGCGAGTGGGCTCGTCGGACCCTCGGATGCCCCGGACGTGGTGAATGATGCGATGGCCAGCCTGGTGGTCTCCCGTGTCTGGGCGGAGGCAGTGAATCATCGGGCTCTCATGTATCAGGCTGTGCTGTATCAAGCAGCGAGCTTCAGGCGTGCCCAGCAGCGGCGAGTTCGACGGGAGCGTCGAGCGGTGATGCGCGAGGTGACCACTTCGGCTGAGATCGATCCTGACGTGGCGATGGCCGTGATGGCAGTGCTGAGCCCTCAGCAACGGGCCGCTGTCTTCCTGACCTACTGGGAGGATCTGGACGTGCGATCAGTGGCGGAACTGCTTGGCGTGTCGGAGGGCTCGGTGCGAAAGCAGTTGGGTCGGGCTCGTTCACGGCTGCGGGAGGTGCTGCGATGAGTGGCGAAGTTGACGATGTGATTCGCAAAGCGGTCCGTAGCCTGGCCACGGCCGTTAACGAGTATCCACCGCTGCCGGAGCCGGAGAACGTCGCCAGTATCTACACGAGTGCCGCCCCGCACACCGAGCGACCGCGGCGTCTATCAGCTCGGTCCTCTCGACTCGGATTGACGGTGGCTGTGGCGGCGACCGTGCTTGTCCTTCTCGCTGGGATTGGCGTGGTCAGCGGATTCCTGGTCGGCAACTCTCCTGAGGTAGCAGCTGTCGACTCAACGGGCCCGTTCAACTCGACTCCCATCTCGCCGTCGTCGACGACTGTCACTGAACCCTGGCCAGTCGGTCCTGAGTTCACAGCATCTGAATTCGAGCTGGACGGTCAGACTAGGCAACACCCAGTGAAGTTGATCTCGCTGGCTGCTGACAGTGTTTACATCGATCTCGGTGCCTGCGGCTACGGAGGCAATGCCATCTTCGACATACAAGGCGATCGCCTTATCCTGTCTGGTTTTGGTCGCGACCTCATCTATTGCGACCCTCAGTCGGAGGAAGTCACCTCGAATGCATCCCTTCTCCAAGACCTGTTCCTGGGCAAGCCGCAGATCGCCACCACACCGGGTTCGATAACTCTCAGTGTCGAAGGAATTCGACTCACCCTTACAACGCCCGACCCTACGGCGAACACACCTGTTGCTCCGACTGGCCAGCGGTTCCAGGCGACGTCGTCCACCGATCCGGAGATCGAGGTAGCCCATGTTTCGCTCGTCATGCAAGCAATCTTTGCTATGGACGTGCAACTTCAGACGTGCGTGGCACACACTCAGGTGGGAGGACTAGAAGCGACCACTCCGCGAGATGTAATCACCGGGGTGGACCCGTCCGATTGCCGTGATCCCAGCCCGAGCGATCGGGCCACCTTACGAGTTCTAACCTCGATGCCAACCATGAACTACACAAACGGAGTGCTGACCCTAACGGCTCCCAACGGAACAACAATCACCCTGCAATAGCGACGTGGCGCGATCGGGCCCCACCCGCTCGACTCCGGCACTTATCTCGTGCTCGGTATCACGCTGGGTCCGGGGGGCATCTCACGTCGTCGGCTCAGTCAGGCGAGGGGCTGGTTGTGGAGCTTGGCGAGTTGGCGTGCGAGTTCGGGGACTGGGCGGTTGGTGTTGGCTGCTGCTGCGCGGATGAGAGCGATGGCGGCGTAGAGGGCGTACCGCCAGAAGTCGTCGTTCCAGAACCTGATCTCGTCGAGAAGGTCCGCCTCAAGTCCAGCGCGGCGCGCAGCCGTGGACAGTACTGCGAAGCGAATCTTGCGGTACTCCTTGCCTCTGAACTCGATTTCGGGGAGGTGATCGGCCAGCAGAGTCTCGTAGATGATCGGGTCAGCACGACCGGTGCCGGACACCTCGAGGGCGTCGATTGCGAGGTCCATGAAATCCTCGCCGGGGAAGGTGTGATGTCGGATGTGTAACCCGAGCGCGGTCAATCCCAGCTGACGGATGTCGCCGCTGCCGTCGATCAGCCATTCCAAGAGTAGATGTTTCGCATCGGCATGGTCTTGGTCGGTGACTTGCCGGATGCCCATAGGCGCCAATCTAGGTTCCTCGGCCGGAGCTTCCCCAGCCTTCCGGCCAGTTAGTTGGGGTCGTCGACGGCGCTGGGGTCGAGCGAGTGGCCGGGCTGCGGACAGTGTACGCCACGGTCGGAGCGGCCAACACGCGTCTCGACCGCCCCGGGAGAGCGACGGAGCGTTGGGGTCTCCAGCGCGTCGCGCGAGGCGCCTCATGGCGCGTCCGCGGCTGGGCTGATCCCCGCTGGCCCGCCGCTGGGAACCCAGGACGCCCGGTCCGATGCTCCACTCACCGATGGAGGCTGGGTCGCCCTGGGCAGCGCGAGGCGCGAGAGGGGCGATAGCCCCAGTGGAGCGTCGTAGATCTAGACCGCTATTTCTGATGGTGGCGGCGGGCGCTCGCCCAGTAGCTCTTCGAGTGCCGAGGCCGTCAGAAACACTCGGCGTCCGACACGGGTTCCTGGGAGCTCACCCCTCTGGATCAGCTCATAGACAGTCGATCTCCCGACGCCAAGGAGTTGAGCCGCCTCACTGGGCGTGTAGAGCCTACGGTTCGATCTCGTCACGACCCCATCTACTTTCAGTAGCCATCAACTGCCGTTCGATTTCCCTAGAGGGGCCTCCCGGTTTCGGAATCGGACCGAGCCGCTCCCCAATCGACGCAGGATCTGTTCGTAGCGCTCGGACGGGCAGCAGTCTCGTCTGGCCGTGGGGTGAGCTCGTTGTGGTGGGGTGGTGAGCGGGGTACTTGGGTGCACCCGTTGCTGGCGAGATAACCCGTGTTGCTGGTAGCGCTCGGGCTATTCCTGTTGCAGGCGGTTGTGCGCTCGCGGGAGGCGCAGCGGGACGTTGGGGAGCACGGGCCTGGGGAGCGGTCCGAGTCGGGTGGGGAGGAGGATCTGCGGCGTCGAACAGGGTCTGTTGAGAACCGGCTGTACCCGTGGCAGGTGGCCCGGGGGTGCGTCGCACTGGCTTCGGAGCTGGGGTGGTGGTGTTGGGCGACCACCGACGGACTTTGTCGTTCGGGTCGTTCTGGGCGCGCTGGAGTGCAGCGTGTTCGCCGGCGAGGTTGGCGAGGGCGGGGAGGGCAGCGAGGCGGACGATCCCCGATCCCCAGTTGAGGCCGTCTTCGATCGCTCTCATTCGCTCGTCGGGCGGTATCGCGACTGCTGCGTCCATCACTCCGGCGGCCAGGGCGGCGCCATGGCCACTCGGCTCTGTTCTCGCCCTGTCGAGTAGTGGTTGCCAGGCCGTTCCGTCGTTGGTCACCGTTCGAGCTGCCGCCCATCGCCGCAGTGGCGGCCATACCGACCGGCGGACATCGCCGTGGCTGTTGGTTGTCACGGTCACCTCGTGATGGGCGAAGCTGACGGTGAGCAGGTTGAGATCCTCGGGGGCGAGTAGATCGGAGTCGGCCAGCCGGTGGATGAGGTGATGGGCTGCTTTGCGCCATCGGTGGTCGGTGCAGAGCAGGAGTGCGGTGATGGTGGCACCCTCCGGCTCGTTGGTGTGGAACCGGCGGAACAGGATGAAGGCTTCATCCCACGCAGTCGAGCTCTTGATGCCATGCGGGGTGATCAACAACGCCCACAACTCGTCCACGGTGTCCGCTGAGTGGAGCGCGAGGAACGTCTCCTGCCACGACGTGAAGATCACCGCAGTCCTCCATCGACCGGGATCATGTCAACCCCTTTGCCCACACAGGGCCTGGCAGCGGCGCTGCAAGTGGTCGCGGTGCCAACCGGGTTGGTCGGCTGCGGCGAACACCGCGAGTGCGCCCGATCGGTCACCGGTTTCGAGGAGCGCTTTGGCCATGGCCTCGATCGGCTGCCACCACTCCGATCCGAGCCGTTCAGCGGTGGCGACGAACCGGTCGTGGCTGCCGGTGGCGATGTACAGATCGGGTAGGGCCCGGAGAGCCTCGTCGGCTTCCCAGTCGAGAACGAGCCCGCGGTGCTCGATCTCGAGGTCGACGAGGATCGACTCGATCAGATCCGTCTCATCGGTGGTGGCCGACGCGAACCAAGCTGTGGTGTTGTCGTGGTCCACGGCGTAGGGCTCCCAGATCCGCAGCTCGCACAGATCCCGCCAGTAGACCACCGGATCGAGGCCGGTGCTTCGCCAGTCGATGGCCAGGTAGGCCAGCCAGGCCTCGGTGCGTGCTTCGCCCACGGCGCCGTAACTGTCGTCGGTGTGATCGGCCAGGACCAGCCCCGCGGTGTGGAACGCCCGATACAGGGCCAGACGATCGGGCAACGTCCGCCGGGGCCCGTCGAGATCCCGGCGGCGTTGCACCAACCGGTCGACGAGGGAGAACGAGGCGCCTTTCGAGGTGTGACCGACCCGTTCCACGGCCGGACGGAACCGCTGGTAGAAGGCCTCCGGGTTCGACGGGAACTCGGTCCAACGGCCGAACCGGGCCCGGTGGCACAGCCGCGAGCGGGGGGTGGCCAGCATGGCCGGTGTCATGGCCCGGTGCTCCAGTGACACCCGACCGGTCACCTTGTCCCGGGCCCGACGCACGACCGCCTTGTCGCCGAGCACCCCAGTGTCGGCCAGGTCGCCCACGCTCAGCGAGGCGGCATCGAGGCGCTCAGCGAGATCCCACAGGTGGCTGAGTTTGGCTTCGGCTTCGCTTCTCCCGCTGAGCTGCGGCCGCCGGATCGACGCGATGATCACCTCGGCGAGACCATCGAGGTCGCCGTCGTGGTCGACCAAGGCCACGACGCTGAACCACAGATCCCACAGCGACCACTCCCGCCCGGCGCGCTCGGCCCACACTTCCGGACCGAACCGCTGAACCCTACGAGGCGTGCCGCTCACCACGGCCCACTCCGGGGCCCGGCAGCCGACACCCGGATCGCAGCCAGCACCGCGGCCTCCCCATCGACCGACAGTTCCAGGCGCCGGTCCCGCCAGTCGCCCGACTCGACGACGACACCACACAACCTCAAGACCTGCGACGAACCGTGGAACGCTCGGGAGACCTCATGCTCACCCGGTGGCTGACGCTGCCCACCGCTCTCGGAGGTGGCCCAGCCCATGTCGGCGGCCATGGCGGCCACGTCGGCGAAGAGTACCCTGGTCGCGACTGCTTCGGCCCGGTCCAACATCACAAGACCGCAGCACTCGACCACGAATCGATCCCAGCCCGGCTCTCCGAGATTGGAGACCAGCAGCCTCCACGCTGCGTCGGGAGCGGCGGCTGCTGCGCCCAGCTTTGTGCGCCGCAGCGTCTTGTTGTGCTTGCGCAGCGCACCGACCGACTGCAACCAACTCCGGAGCTGATGCACCATGGGAGCGTCGATCTCGGTGCGGGGCAGCCCGTCCGACGCCCACGGGTCGTCCCACGGGGCCTCGGCATGGAAGCGACGGACCACCGCCGGTGACAGGTAACCGGCCTGCGTCAACGGCTGCTCATCACCGAACGAGGTCAGGAACCAGGTCACCGGCAGCATCATCGACCCCACCCCAGCCGGCACCCCGATCGGATGCAACAACCGGTTCGCCAACCGCCCCCGGAGCCCAGCCAACGGCTGACACCGCCGCTCAGCGGCGTCCACCCAGTGCTGGAGCCGTTCAGTGACCACCGCCGTACGCCACGACTGGCCCCGCTCGACCGGATGATCCCCGTCCAGGGCCTCGCCCGCGATCTCAGCCTGAACGCGACGCCAACCCCGGCCCCCCACCACCAACCGGCCCGACACGATCGCAGCTTCCAGCGCATCCTCCACCGCGGAGCGGGCCGTCGACTCGGCGTACCCCATCACAGCGCCCCACTCGAAATCATCGAGATCCGGGGGCTCGATACCCGAAGCCTCCTTCGCCTTACGCATCGCCGCCACCCCCGCGGCATTCGACTCACCGAAGGCGGCATGAACCCCACGCGTGGTGTCGCTCCGACAGATCGCCGCATACCGACAGAGGCCGAGCTCGTCGAACAACACCGCCGCCACCTCAGCCAAACGGGGCATGTACCCGACCTCGTCGGTCAGATACTTCGTCGCCAGGACATACCACAACCAGTCCTGCACCCCCGCCTGCCGCAACACCTGCGGGCCCTCACCCCACGTCAACGACTCCAACACGTGCGACGCCTCACGAGCCAGTCCAGCGTCCCGCTCCCCTATCCGATCGATCGTCCCCTGCCCATCGGCCGCACTCAACTCGATCGGCTCACGACAATTCTGCGCCAGCTCGCCCATCAGCGCAGTCTCCCCAAACCCGAAGCCAGTTCCACACCGGCGGCCTCGACCTGTGTCCACGGCCGAGCAGGCCATCCCTCGACCGCCCTGACGGCTCCGGCCCGCCAGGACGTGATGGCCGGTCACCCGGACGCCACAGCCGGCGGTCCCCTCCTGACCAAGCTGCGGCAACCAGCTTCTCAACGCCACCTGCGCCCGGCCGGCCCCCCCGATGAGGCTCTGGCTGGATCAGTCGGGCCGGCCGGCTCCTTGGTGGTGGCGAGCGGGCGGATCCAAGACTGAACTACGTGGATGGTTCACTGAAGCTACGGCTTGCCATGGAACACCTCGTCGATGCGCTCGCCGGCTTGACGATGTTGTTGGGTGACCGTGTGCGTGTAGGTGTTGAGTGTGACGCCGATGTCGGCATGTCCGAGGCGCTCCTGCATTACCTTGTCATCGCCGACTGCGACGCGACCGACAGACTGTGCGGTATGGCGCAGGCCCTTGGGCGTGAGGGGCGCAACTCCGACTTCGTCGCAGAGGCGTTTCATTGCCCGTGCAAACGTGTTGGGGTTGACCCTGTCGCCCTCCTCCGTGGTGAACAGCGCTACTTGCTGCCCGGCGACACCCAGCAGGTTGAGCTCGGCCTCTTGACATTCGCGGTATGCCTGGAGCATCGCGGCGGTGGCGGAACCGATGGTCACAAGACGATCACTGGTGTCGGTCTTCAAGAGCTCCCGCAGCTCGGGCCGACCTCGAACCACGACGTACTGCCTGTGCACCTCGACGATGCCGCCTTCGGGATCAACGTCATGCCAGTCAAGACCCAGTAGCTCGCCGCGTCGAAGGCCGGTGACGAGACCGAGATGGAACGCTGGGTAGAGCCTGTGGCCTCTGGTCGCTTCGAGGAACGACCGTGATTCGGCCAGGGTCCAACCTTGCTGTTTGCCTGACGTTCGCCGCGCCCGGGGCGGCCGCGTCAAGACGACCGGGTTCCGCTTCAGAGGGCCGCGCTGGACAGCGTGCTCGAGTGCCATCGAGAGGATCTTGCGCACCAGCCTCGTCGACGTTGCACCGAGACGAGGGCGCTCGCCCTGGGGAGCAACGCTGAGATCGGTTATCCAATCGTCGATAATTTCGGGTGTGAGGTCCATGAGTCGTACTGAACCGAGCAGGGGAACGATGTGACTGTCGACGGCCCATCGGTACTGCTCAAAGGTGTTGTCGGCGACTCGGCCCTCGACTGAGCGCAGCCAGACCTCGCGGACGTAGTCTCCGACTGTTTCACGCGAGGACCCTATTCGCCCCTCGGCCAGCGACCGGCTGAACTCCAGTGCGGCCTTCTTGGTGGCGAAGGTTCCGAGCTGGCGAACGCGGCGACGTCCCGATCCAGGATCGTAGCCGGCTTGCCGGACGGTCCACTTGCCTCGCTGCTTCTGGACGGTGACTTCCGCCACGGCTACGCCCCGCATGTACCGATCGTAGTACATACATGCTGCATACACGCGACGAAACCCGGACCAGACGTCCGGGTCTCGTAGCCTTATGACCTGCGGTTTCTTGTCGGGCTGGGGAGATTTGAACTCCCGGCCTCTTGACCCCCAGTCAAGCGCGCTAGCCAAACTGCGCCACAGCCCGTGGCTTCACGATGCTACCGGGGGGCCGGCGTCGCCGCACCGCTTTCCCCTCGGCCGGCTGGAAAAGATGCGACGGCCTGCCGGAGGCCTCGATCTGCGTCACGGAAACCGCGACACGCGAGCGAACTGCGTCACGTTCTCGACGGAATCCGTGGAAAACGTGACGCAGAAGGATGGAGAGGCGCGAAATCCGTCGCGCAGAACGGGCGGCTAGCGACGGGCCGCCAGGGGCCTGGGGCGTCACACGTGGCCGGCGACCCAGACGAGGCCCTGGACCAGGCGGTAGCCCAGGTACAGCACGAGCACGACGATCATCAGCCAGAAGTGCCACGGAGCCCGACCCCCCTTGGGGGCCTTGGCGCCGCCCTTCATGTCGGCCTTGTCGACCTCGCCCCCGCAGGTGGCGCAGGTCCCGTCGTCCTTCAGCGCGTTGGGTGCCTGGTAGGCATCGCACGTGTCGCACCAGGGCATCGACCGCCTCGCTCCCCTACGCCCGCCGGCGGAGCACGAGCACGGCCAGATCGTCGGTCGCCGGCCCACCGGAGAAGTCCCGCGCCGCTTCCACCAGCACCTTGGTCATGACGTCGGGCGCCGCTGTCGGGTCACGGCGGATCATGGTAGCGACGCCGTCTTCGCCGAACATCGCCTCCCCCCGCCGCGCCTCGGCCAGGCCGTCGGTGTACAGCACGGCGACGTCGTCCAGCTCCCAGGCCAGCTCCCGCGAGTGGTACTTCGCCCGCTCCGACAGCATCAGCAGCGGCCCCGTGGCCCCCAGAGGCCGCACCTCCCGGCTGTGCCACACGAACGCCGCCGGATGCCCGGCCGACGCGTACCGCAGGGTCTCGGCGTCGGTGTCGAACACCAGCACGCACAACGAGATGAACTCCTCGCCCCGCTCCAGCACCGACAACTGGGCGTTCAGCTCCTCGAGCGCCTGACCCGGATCCCGGAACTGCAAGAGGAACGCCCGGAGCAGGTACTTGGCCTGCAGCGCCGTGATCGACGGCTCGATGCCGTGCCCGGTGACGTCGCCGATCACGGCCGCCACCCGATGCTCGTCGACCCGGAACACGTCGTAGAAATCGCCGGCCATGGCCCCACTGCCGGGCTGATACGCCGAGCCGATCTCGAAGCCGGGCAGATCGGGCAGGGTCGGCGGAGCCAGCCGGGCCGCCCACTGCAGGGGCGCCAGCTCCTCCTGGCTCAGCACCTCCCGGGCCTTCTGCTCCACATCGGCCCGGTCGGCCGAGATGCGGGCCAACTCGACCTGGGTCTTGCGATCGCCGAGGGCCAGGGCGGCCGGCACCGCCAACAGCGACACGGCCAGCGCCGGCCACAGGCCGATCCCCGCCACCGTGACCACCGCCAGCGCCAGGGCGGCGATGACGGTGAACACGCCCGCCTGGTAGTCACGCCGGTAGTCGTTGTTGGCCAGGCGCCACAGGTCCCGGGGCACGTTCTCCCGGTCGAGCCGGCGCATCACCTGGCGCCGCAGGAGCGCGATGCGCCCCCACTCCACCGCAGAGGCGGCGCAGATCAACGCCGCGACAGCAGGGATGAGCCGTTCCATCGTAGGCCAGACTACTCGCCGTCGACGGCGTCCACAGGAGGATCAGGTCCCTCGCTGCCAAGTACCGATCGCGGTGACCCACCACGGTAGGTGGTAGGTACTACGACCATTGTCCACTTGACATTGTCCTTACTATGCTCAGACGTGCGGCACCCTACGGCAGCAACAATGGAGTACTGTCGTATCCGGTACATAAGATTGCTCAAGGGGGGTACTGAGAAAGGGACCCCTCCGTTCGATCAACCGCCGCTTGGCCGAGCTTTCGCCTATCTCGGTCACCTGCACCAACCGCACCCAGGAGCAGTAGTGACACCCTCTTCAGCGCCTTCGTCTGCGCCCTACGGCTCGACCCAGCGCTCGTACCCCGGGCCCCTCAAGGGGAGCCCGGCCGAAGCTCTCATGGATTCCGTAGAGGACATCTGGCACGCCCAAGGCGACCTCGCCCTGTCCGTTCGCCGACTCACCGCTGCCAGCCGTACGACGAGCCAGGCGATCTACACCTACTTCGGCTCGATGGACAACCTCCTCGACAGTGCCTTCCAACGGGCGCTCACCGAGCTCGACGAGGCGACGGCCACCATCGATCAGCCCTCCGACTGGCTCCGCTACGCCCTCGATCACCCTGCCCGCTGGCAGATGGTGCAGGTCGACCGGGGTCCGGGCGCCCGCACCAGCGAGCTCCTGGCCAAGGTGGCGGAACGTCTCTCCCATCTCACCGGCTACGACCCGCTGCAGACGGCACAGCTCAACGGACTGATCGACGCTGCCATCGCCGGCCGCCTCGATCGGGGCATCGCGATCGCCGCCGCCGACCGGCTCTGACCCGAGCGCTCGGTCGGCCTCAGGTGTTCGCCTCAGGCGAACCCAAGGAGCCCGAAGGGCTCCCTCAGGTGTTCGCCGAAGGCGAACCCGAAGGGCTCCCTCAGTCCGACCGGGCCCGGACCCGCAGCTTGATCGGCGTCGGCCCGATCTTCAGCCCGTCCCGCAGCTTGCGCTCCAGGTAGCGCAGGTAGGAGTCGGGCAACGCCCGGTTGGCGAACAGGGTGAAGGTGGGCGGATCCACCGCAGCCTGCGTGGCGTACAGCACCCGCGCCCCACCCGGAGCCGGCTGCGACTGCTGGGCCAGCCGGATCACGTCGTTGACCTGCCGGGTGGGCGTCCGCTGCTGGTAGGCGTCGAGCGCCGTGCTCATCGACGGCAGCAGCTTGTGCACCCCCTTGCCCGACAGGGCCGAGATGCGGTGCACCGGCACGCCGGGAAGGAAGCTCAGCTTGCGGGCCAGCTGGTTGCTGATGTCTTCCTTGTCGTCCGTGCTCAGCAGCTCCACCTTGTTCAGCACGATCACGATCGGGCAGCCGGCGGCGTCCACCCGCTCGGCCAGGCGCTGGTCCTGGGCCGTCACCCCTTCGGTGGCGTCGATCACCAGCAGGGCCACGTCGGCCGAGTCGACCGCCTTCAGGGCCCGCACCACCGAGTAGTACTCGGTGTCCTCGTCGATCCGGCTCCGCCGTCGCATCCCGGCCGTGTCGAGGAACCGGATCGGCCCCCGAACGGTCTCCACCACGGTGTCGACCGTGTCGCGCGTCGTGCCCGGCATGTCGTGGACCACCGAGCGCTCCTCCCCGATCAGGCGGTTGAACAGCGTCGACTTGCCGACGTTGGGCCGCCCCACCAGGGCGATGCTGAACACCCGCTCGTCGGGTGCCGCCATCCCCCGGGCCACGCCCACCCGGCCCGAAGCCGCCTCGTCCTCGTCGCCGTCGTCGCCATCACGGCCGAGGTCATCCGCCGCCGAGCCCTCGGCCCCGGCGGGATCAAGGTCGGCATCGGCGTCGGGTAGCGGAGCCGCTTCGGGCAGCACGGCCACCAACCGGTCGAGCAGGTCGGCCACGCCGCGCCCGTGGATCGAGCTGACCGGCAGCGGCTCGCCCAGCCCCAGACGCACGAGATCCCAGATCCCAGATTGGTGGCGGTCGTCGTCGACCTTGTTGGCCACCAGGAACAGGGGCCGCTCCATACCCCGCAGCCGGCGGGCGAACTGCTCGTCCTGGTCGGTGATGCCCACCGTCACGTCCACCACGAACAGCACGGCGTCGGCCGCATCCACCGCCGCCTCGGCCTGGCGCGACACCTTGCCGTCGAGCTCGCTCCCCTTGGCCAGCCACCCACCGGTGTCGACCAGCTCGAACGCCCGGCCCAGCCACTCGGCCGCCGCTCCCTTACGATCCCGGGTGACACCGGGTTTCTCCTCCACGATCGCTTCCCGCCGACCGATGATGCGGTTGAACAGCGTCGACTTGCCCACATTGGGCCGGCCCACGATCACGACCGTGGGCAGGGTGCTCGGCACCACCGCCCCGGCCTGGCTGGCGGGTCTCATCGGGCCATCTCCACTCGCACCTCTGCTGTTGCTGCCCGCCGGGGGCGGGCACCGTCGAGAGCGGCCCGTAGCGCCGCCCCGCTCGTCGCCACGACCTCAACCGGTCGGGGTAGATCCTCGGGCCGGGTCCCGTCCAGGAACAGGCCGCCCGACAGGCACACGTCGGGCACCAGGTAGCGGTGACCAGCCGGCTCGTCAGCCAGCACCCGGGCGATGTCCGCTCCCACCAGCAGCCCGGTGACGGCGATGTTGCCGCCGAAGAACCGGTTGTCGACCGTCACCAGCCGGATGCGGCCGTGCGCCGGGTGCCGGCTCAGGAGCGGGCCCAGCACCCGGGCCCCGTACTCGCTCGTCACCACGCCGACGGGGCGCTGATCGGGCCCGCCGCTGCCATTCGCACCGGCACCGCCCCGGGGGCGGGGCGACAGCACCACCGGCTGAGCCCCGGCCGATCCGCCGCCGTGGGCCTCGCCGATGCCGGCGTCGGCCAGGCGGGGCGCCCGGTAGCCCTCGGCCGGTGCCCCGTCGACCCAGGCGAAGAAGCCGCTCTTGGGGAGCACCTCGGCGTCGCTACGTCCGTCGAACTCGGCCTCGAACGTGCGGGCCATGCCGATCCCGTCCTCGTGCATGGCGAACCCCTCGTAGGTCTCGGCCTCCGGGAACGCCACGTCGGCCAGCAGGTAGTACTCGTCGGCGGCGAACACCAGCCGCCGCCCCAGCAACCGCAGGAACGACGCCTGCCAGCTGGTCACCAGATCCACCACGGCCGCCGCTTCGGCCCGGGTGTGGGGCCGCATGCCGGGCTCGTCGGAATGGGCGCTGACCCCGAGCGGCACCACGGCCAGCGACGCCAGCTCCGGATACTCGTCGAGCACCCCGGCCAGTGTGTCGTCGAGCACGTCGCCGTCGTTGACACCGGGACAGACCACGATCTGGCCGTGGACCTCGATGCCGTGGTCGAGCAGGGCCCGCAGCCACCGCAGGCTCATCGCCCCCCGCCGGTTGCGCAACAGCTCGCTCCGCACGTCGGGATCGGTGGCGTGGATGCTCACGTACAACGGCGACAGGCGCTCGGTGACCACCCGTTCCAGATCAGCCTCGGTGAACCGTGTAAGGGTGGTGAAGTTCCCGTAGAGGAACGAGAGCCGGTAGTCGTCGTCCTTGAGGTACAGGCTGCGCCGCAGCCCGGGAGGAAGCTGGTAGATGAAGCAGAACGAGCAGTGGTTGTCGCACGTGCGGACCTGGTCGAACAGGGCCGCCTGGACCTCGATCCCCAGCGGCTCGCCGTCGGCCTTGACCACCTCCACCGTGCGGGCCAGGCCGCCCCGGTCGACCTCCAGCGTCACATCCGGCCCGTCGACCAGGAGCTGGTACCGGATGACGTCGCGCGGCGCCTCGCCGTTGATCGACACGATCGTGTCGCCAACGTGCACGCCAGCCCGGTCAGCCGGTGTTCCGGCCCCGACTGCGACCACCTGCGGTAACGCCATCCTTACCAGGCTAGGCCCCAGTGCGGGATTGAGGGCCCGATTGGGCGCCGGGGGCCGGCGACTGTCAACGTGGCGGGCCATGAACGGGGCCGCCGTACCGACAGGATCGCCATGCGCCTAGCCGTCGTCGGGTCGGGAGTGGCCGGCCTGGCCTGCGCCCACCTGCTCGGTCCCCACCACGACGTGGTGCTGTTCGAGGCCGACCGCCGCCTCGGCGGCCACGCCAACACCGTCGACGTCGACGACCCCGCCGCTGGCCCCCTCGCCATCGACACCGGCTTCATCGTCCACAACGACCGCAATTACCCCCATTTCCAGCGCCTCCTGGCCGATCTCGGGGTGGCGGCCATCGACAGCGAGATGAGCTTCGCCGTCACCGACCGGGCCACCGGGTTCTGCTACCGGGCCACCAACCTCGACACCCTGCTGGCCAGCCGGGCCAACGCCCTCGACCCCCGCCTGTGGCGGATGGTGGCCGACATCATCCGCTTCCAGCGGGCCGGCCGCCGGTTCCTCGCCTCCGACCCCGATCCGACGATCTCCCTGTCGGAGTTCCTGGCCCGGGGTCGCTACTCCGACGCCTTCATCGACCTCCACCTCGTCCCCATGGGAGCCGCCGTGTGGTCGGCCGACCCGGCCACGTTCAGCCGGTTCCCCGCCGCCTCCCTCCTCCGCTTCCTTCACAACCATGGCCTGCTGTCGATCGGTGACCGGCCCCAGTGGAAGACGATCGTGGGCGGGTCACGGGCCTACGTGGACGCCCTGGCCCGCCGGTTCCAGGGCGAGATCCGCCTCGCCTCCCCCGTCACCGAGGTGGCCCGCCCCGCTCACGCCACGGCCGGCGCTGACGGCACCGGCGGCGTCACGATCCGCAGCCGCACCCACCCCGAGCCCGAGCCGTTCGACCAGGTGATCCTGGCCACCCACGCCGACCAGTCGCTCGACCTGCTGGCCGACCCCACCCCGGAGGAGAAGGACCTGCTGGGCGCCGTCCGCTACCAGCCGAATCGCGCCACATTGCACACCGACATCTCGCTCCTACCGCCGCGGCGGAAGGCGTGGGCCGCCTGGAACTACGACCGGGAGCCCGGCGACCAGCGCCTGGCCAGCCTCACCTACGATCTCACCAACCTCCAGCGCCTGCCCGGCGAGCGCCGCTACCTCGTGAGCCTGAACTCCGATCACCGCATCCGGCCCGACACGGTGCTGGCCGGCTTCGACTACACCCACCCCGTGTTCGACGGGCCGGCGGTGGCGGCCCAGCCCCGGATCGCAGCGGCCAACGGGCGCCGCAACACCTGGTTCGCCGGCGCCTGGCTGGGCTACGGCTTCCACGAGGACGGCATGGCCTCGGCCGTGGACGTCTGCCGCCAGCTCGGAGCGCGGTGGTGACACCGGGCCCGCCGGCCGTTTGCCCCGGCACCGTCATGCACCACCGGCTGGCCGTGGCCGACCACCGCTTCACGTACCCTGTCACCCACGTCTGGATCGATCCCGACCATCCCGACGCCGTGTTCGGGGCCCACCCGTTGTGGTCGAGCCACCGGCCGGCCCCGGTCCGGTTCCGCCGTCGCGACTACCTCGACGGCACCGACGCCACCCTGGGCGACGCCGTCCGCCACGCCCTGTCGCCGGCCCTGGGCCATCGGCCGACCGGCCCGCTGCGGATGCTCACCCAGCCCCGCACCTGGGGTTGGCTGTTCAACCCCATCACGATCTACCTGGCCTGGGACACCCCGGCCGACGCCCCGGAGGACAACGGAGGCGGGCCCGACGGGCCGGTGGCGGCCCTGCTCGAGGTGACCAACACCCCGTGGAAGGAGCGCCAGCTCTACCCGGTCGCCCTCACCCCGAGCCACGACGCCGGCCGCTACGAGGCCACGTTCGACAAGACCCTCCACGTCTCACCCTTCCTCGGCGAAGACCACCGGTACCACCTCACGGTCGCCTCGGCCCCAGGCCGGACCCGGCCCAACGGGGCGACGCCCGAGCGACGGGTCACGGTGACGCTCGATGTCCTGGCCGACGATCGAGCCGAACCCCCGACCGGTCGCATCCAGGGAGCCGACGGCGTCGAATCCATGGACAACTCCCCTGAGAGCCGGGTGGTGCTCACCACCCGGCTCGTGATCGACCAGTACCCCGTGGAGCGGGCCTTGCTGACCCAGGCACTACGTCACAATCCCCTGCCGACCCACCGTGTCAGCCTCGGCATACACCGCCAGGCCTGGCGGCTGTGGCGCCGGGGCGTCCCCTTCGTACCCCATCCCCGCCGCCGAGCCGGCGCCCCGTCATGACCCCGGCCGCTTCGTCCTCCGCCCCGGCCCGCCACAGCCAGGTCGCCGAGAGCAACGCAGCGGCGGCGAGGTCGGTGAGGTGACCGAGGTGAGGTGGCCGGCGCATCCCCTTACCGCCCCCGCCGCCCAGGTCCGCCCCGAGCGCCTTCTGGCCCGCACCGGAGCCACTGTCCCCCGAGCTGCTCTGCCGGCCCGAGCCGCCCGGGTGGCGGTGACCGCCCTGTTGCGCCGGCTCGAGACCGGCCAGATCACGATCGTCACCCCCGACGGGACCCGGCGCGTGCACCAGGGCCGCGCGGCAGGCGACGAGGCCGAGGTCCATGTGCTCGACGACCGGGCCTGGACGGCGGTGGCCACCGAGGGCTCGATCGGGCTGGGCCGGGGCTACATCGAAGGCTGGTGGACCACCCCCGACCCCGTGGCGCTCCTCCAGCTCCTGACCCGCAACCTCCGGGGCCTCGACGAGCTCCGGAACCGCTGGCAGCACGCCACCGGCGGCATCACCGACCGCGTCCGCCGGGTGCTGCCCCGCCCCGGCCGGAACGCCAACCGGGAAGACATCGCCTCCCACTACGACCTGGGCAACGACTTCTTCGCCCTGTTCCTCGACGAGACCATGACCTACTCCGCCGGCGTGTTCGCCCACCCCGGCTCCGACATGGCCACCGCCAGCCGGGCCAAGTACGACCGGCTGCTGGCCAAGCTCGGAGTGCACGCCGGCACCAGCCTCCTCGAGGTCGGCACCGGCTGGGGCGGCCTCGCCCTGCGGGCGGCCGAGAGCCTGGGCTGCCCCGTCACCACCACCACGATCTCGGCCGAGCAGAGGGCCGAGGCCCGGCGTCGGGTGGAGGCCGCCGGCCTCACCGACCGGATCGCCGTGCTCGACAAGGACTGGCGTGACCTCGAAGGCCGCTTCGACCGGCTCGTGTCGATCGAGATGATCGAGGCCGTCGACTGGCGTCACTACGACCAGTTCTTCGCCACGCTCGACCGTCTGGTCGAACCCGACGGCCTGGTCGGTCTCCAGGCCATCTGCGTCCCCGACCGGCGCTATGACCGGACGAAGAAGACGGAAGACTTCATCCGCCGGTTCGTGTTCCCCGGGGGCAACCTCCCCTCGATCGGGTCGATCAGCCGGTCGGTGGCCCGTGCCACCCGCCTCCAGATCCTCGACGTGGAGGACTTCTCGGCCCACTACGCCGAGACCCTGGCCCGGTGGCGAACCGAGTTCGACGCCAAGATCGACGAGGTCCGGGCCCTCGGCCTCGACGAACGGTTCTGCCGCCTGTGGCGCTTCTACCTCGCCTACTGCGAGGCGGGGTTCCGGGAGCGCCACTGCACCGTCAACCAGATCGTCCTGGCCGGCCCCCAGTGGCGCCCCGACGGTCTCAGCCTCCGGCCCCACTAGGCTGGAACCGGTGGGCGTAGACCAGGTGCTGCTGTGCGCCCCCCGGGGATTCTGTGCCGGGGTGGAGATGGCGATCAAGGCGCTGTCGTGGATGGTGCGGGCCTTCGAGCCGCCCGTCTACTGCTACCACGAGATCGTCCACAACAAGCTGGTGGTCGACCGGTTCGTGGAACGGGGCGTGGTCTTCGTCGACGACATCGCCGACGTACCCCCGAACCGGCCGATCATGCTGTCGGCCCACGGCTCGGCCCCGGCCGTGGTGGCCGCCGCCCGGGAGCGGGGCAGCTACGTGGTGGACGCCGTGTGCCCCCTCGTCACCAAGGTGCACCACGAGGTCAAGGTCCGGGCCGGCAAGGGCTATCAGATCGTCTACATCGGCCACGAGGGCCACGAGGAGGCGGTGGGCACGATGGCCGTCGCTCCCGAGGCCATCCACCGGGTGGAGACCGTGGCCGAGGTGGACGCCCTGCCCCCCTTCACCCAGCCCACGGCGTTGCTGGCCCAGACCACCCTCAGCCACCGGGACTGGGCCGATGTGGCCGAGGCGGCCAAGGCCCGCTTTCCCGATCTGTTCACCCCCGGCCGCAGCGACCTGTGCTTCGCCACCACGAACCGCCAGTCGGCCCTCATGGCCGTGGCCGACCGGTGCGACGCCTTCGTGGTGATCGGCTCGGCCAACTCGTCCAACACCAAGGCGCTGGCCAAGCTGGCCACCGAGGCCGGCTGCGCCCGGGTGTTCCGGGTCAACGGGCCCGGCGAGTTGCCCGATGACCTCGAGGGCACGGTGGGGGTCACGGCCGGCGCCTCGGCCCCCGAGGACGTGGTGCAGGCCGTGATCGACTTCCTTCAGCCGGTCAACGGGGTGGAGGAGGTGTCGATCACCAACGAGGACGAGTACTTCCCCCCACCCCGCACCCTCCGGGAGCTCCTGACCTCGCTCGATGTGGTGGCCACGCTCGCCGTCGGTGGCCCCGTGAGCGCCGGGCCCGCCCTCAACGACCGCCAGATCGACGCCTCCGACGTGCTCAGCGAGCTGTGAGTTGGGGGGCTGCGCCCCGGCTCCCCATCGGCGTCGGGGCCCCCACCCCACCGCCCGCGCTACGCGCCGGCGCGGATCTGGGCTTCGTCGAAGAGGGCCTGGAGGGACTCGTGCAGCTCCTGGGTGACCCGGCGGATCTCGGAGCGCTTGACCCGCTCGCCTTCGGCCCGGGCCACCGGCCGGATCGGGGCACCGATCACCATCGTCACCTTGCGGGGCCGGATGAACTTCGCCCCCTTGGGCATGGCCCGCTCCGTGCCCCCGATTCCTACCGGCACGATCGGGACACCGGTTCGGCAGGCCAGGAAGGCGGCACCCTCCTTCAACGGCTGGATGAGCGGGCCCTGCTGGCGCGTGCCCTCAGGAAACACCGCCAGCGGCTCGCCGTTGTTCAGCACCCACTCGGCCAACCGGAGGGCCTGCCGGTCGGTGGCCGAGCGCTCAACCGGGAACCCACCCATGGCCCGCAGGAACCAGCCCAGGCCCGGGACCTTGAAGTAGTTCTCGGCCCCCATGTACCGCAGCACCCGGGGCCCGGCCAACGACACCGCCGGGGTGTCGAGGATCGAGCGGTGACCCCCGGGGGCCAGCACGTAGCCGCCGGTGACCGGCAGGTTCTCCCGCCCGATCACCTCGATCCGGAAGGCGCCCCGCATCAGCAGACGGAGGAGGAACCGCAGCGCCCGGTAGGTGGCCCGGGCCGCTCCCTCGAGGGCCAGGGCCGCATCGGACCCGTCGTTCACCGGTAGGGGCGGCACGAGATGCATGGGCGGGCGCCCCGGGCCGTCATCCGCGTCGCCGTCGTTGGCGCCGCTCCCCCCGCCGACCCGTTCAGGCACGGAGTGCCCCGAGAAGCGCGGCCACCACCTCGTCGATCGAGAGGTCGGTGGTGTCGAGCAGCACGGCGTCGTCGGCCTGGCGCAGGGGGTCGGCCCGGCGCTGGGAGTCGAGCTGATCGCGTCGGGTGAGGGCGTCGGCCACCTTCGACTCGTCGGCCGTGTTCTCGTCCCGGGCCCGCCGGGCGGCCCGGGCCTCGGTGGAGGCGGTGAGATAGACCTTCAGGTTGGCGTGGGGGAAGACCACGGTGCCGATGTCGCGCCCCTCGAGCACGCCGCCGCCCCGCTTGCGGGTCCATTCCCGCTGCCGGGCCACCAGTTCGGCCCGCACATCGGGGTTGGCGGCCACTGCCGACACCGCCTGTGAGACCTCGGGGCTCCGAATGGCGGCGGTGGCGTCGATCCCGTCGACCACCACCGTGCCGTCGGCCTCGATCTCGATCGACACCTCCCGGGCCAGACGGGCCAGTGCGTCGTGATCGGCCGGGTCCAGGTGGCGGGACAGGGCGGCGTGGGTGACCGACCGGTACATGGCGCCGGTGTCGAGATATTCGAGGTCCAGGGCCTGGGCCAGGCGACGGGCCACCGTCGACTTGCCCGAGCCGGCTGGGCCGTCGATGGCGATCACCGTCAGCTCGGAGTCGGATGCCGACAAGCGCACCTCCTCGTGATCGGGTGAACCGCCGAACATCGTGCCCGCTTCCGGCCCGCTGGCCGGCCGCATCGATCCTGCGCCCGTCTCAGCCAAGGGACCGCACCGACGGCCGGTAACCCCGGGCCATCAGGCCTCCCGTGAACCGCTCGGAGCGGGACTCGTCGACCACCATGATCATCACGCCCTGACGACCCTCCCCGGAGTGACTCAACTCCAGATCGAAGATATTGACATCGAGCTCGGACGCCAGCGTGGTGATGGCGGCGATCTCACCCGGCCGGTCCGGTATGGCGACGGCCAGCTCCACCAGGTTGTCGGACGGACCGAAGCCAACCGGCAGGTTGATCCGGGCCGCCCGGGCCCGGGTCAGCAGGGCCAGGATGCCGTCCCGGTCACGGTTCGCCACCAGTCCCCGCACTTCGCCCAGCGCATCGATCAGCCGATCGAGGCCGTCCACGATGGCCCGGGAGTTGGCCAGGCAGATGTCGGGCCAGATCGACGGCCGCCCGGCCGAGATCCGGGTCATGTCCCGGAAACCGCCGGCCGCCAGCCGGAGCAGGGACCGGTGCTCGACCGAGGAGGCATCGGCCAGGTTCATGAGCGACGCCGCCGTGAGGTGGGGCACATGGCTGACCTGGGCCACCAGCTCGTCGTGCACGTCGGGCGGCAGGGCGATCGTCTCGGCCCCGATGCTGCGGACCATGGCCCGCACGGTGGCGAAGGCGCCTTCGTCTGTGGTCTCGGTGGGGGTGAGCACCCACATGGCCCCGGCGAACATGTCTTCCCGGGCGCCGGCCAGGCCGTCCTGCTCCGAGCCGGCCATCGGATGGCCGCCCACGAACCTCGCGTGGGCCACGGCCTCGCAGACGTCGGCCTTGGTGGAGCCGACGTCGGTGACGGCGGCCTGGGGGCACCGCTCCAGGGCGTCGAGCGCCAGCTCGGGGATCACACCCACCGGGGTGGCGATGACCACCAGCTCACTGGCCGGGTCGAGGCCGACCTCGTCGGCCGCGCCCACCCGGATCGCCTGGGTGGCGACCTCGGCGTCCCGGTCGACCATCGACACGGTCCACCCCTGCTTGCGCAGGGCGATACCAACCGACCCGCCGATCAGGCCGGCCCCGATGACCGTGACCCGGCGGCTCATCAGAGGGCCTCGTCGCCCGGCTCGACCAGCTCCGGACGGAGCCGGGTGGCCCCCCGGAGGAAGGCATGGCGCAGGTCGCTGCGGGGCCGTTCGGTCTCGACGTGGGCCAGCAGGCGCACGCAACGCTCCAGCGACCCCTCCACGTCCATCTCCTGGCCGCACATGAGCGGTACCTCGGTGAGCCCCATGGCCCGGGCGGCGGCCGCCGGGGCGATCGTGCGCAGGTCCTTGGTGGCGGTGAAGAAGATGCTGATCACCGTGTCCCGGCTGAGGCCGTTGCGTTCGAACAGGATGGTGAGCAGCTGGGTGGTGCGCTGCAGGATCTCGGCCGGGTCGTCGGCATCGACGGTGATCGCTCCTCGTAACCCGCGTACGGCCATGGCGCCGAATCGTATCGGCCGCGCTGTGACCAGCGGCAGGGCCCAGCCCGGTGTTCGCCGCCGGTGAACACTACTCCACCCGGGTGACCGCGCGCTGCAGGTCGAGCAGTTCCGCCCTGGTCAGGGGGCGCCAGGCGCCGGGGGCCAGGCGGGAATCGGTGAGCGGGCCGATCCGGGTGCGCACGAGGCGCAGCACCGGGTGGCCCACCGCCTCGCACATGCGCCGGACCTGGCGGTTGCGGCCCTCATGGATCGTGATGCGGATCAGGCCCGGGGCCACCACGGAGGCCTTGGCCGGCGCCGTCATGCCGTCGTCCAGCTCCACCCCTTGGCGCAGCGTCCGGATCACGCCGGCGCCCGGTCGGCCCCGCACGTGGACCAGGTACTCCTTGTCGACCCCGAACGACGGATGGGTGAGGCGGTAGGCCAGGTCGCCGTCGTTCGTGAGCAGGAGCAGACCTTCGGTGTCGAGGTCGAGGCGGCCCACCGGGAACACCCGGGGCTCGGCCGGCACGAGGTCGACCACGACCGGGCGGTCATGGGGGTCCTGGGCCGTGGTGACCACGCCGGCCGGCTTGTTCAGCAGGTAGGTGACGGTGTCGACGGCGGTGGAGATGATGGCGCCGTCGACCGCGATCTCGTCGTCGGGTTTGACCCGGGCCCCGAGCACGACCACCCGGTCGTTGACCGTGACCCTTCCCTCGTCGATCAGCAGCTCGCACACCCGCCGGGAGCCGAGGCCCACCCGGGCCAGCACCTTTTGGAGCCGTTCGCCCTCGTCTGCCGGGTCCGCCCCGAGATCGGCCTCCGCCTGCTCGCTCACGGTACGAGCCTGCCCGATCGTTCAGGCCCGGTCGGCATCGGGCGCCAATTCGCCGCGGGGAGACGCCGCCGGGTCGGTGAGGTCGATGGGTGGGCGAAGGTCGACGATGGGCTCCGCCGTCAGCTCCGGTCCTGGTCCCGGAGCCGGCGGAAGGGGCGGATCAACCGGTCCAGCCACCCCCGGGCCCCCCGGTTGGGGGTGGGGGTGGGCGTGTCCGCCGGAGGCGGTGTCACGGGCGTCGGCCGTCTGACCGCCGGCCGTCGGGGGCGGGGCACCGGGGCCGACCGCCTGGTGGGGCTCGACGGCCTGGTCGAGCTCGGACGGGTGACCGGCCGGGACCGGGTGGTCGGGACGTCCGGCGGCCGGACCCGGCGCTCCGGGCCCGACGCCGGGTCGGTTCGGGCCGGGAAGGTGGCCGGGCTCGGAGCTGTGGCCCGGTGCGAGGCCGGAGCTGCGGCCGGGGTCGGAGTCGTTGTCGGGGCGGCGGCTCGGGGCGAGGTCGGGGTCATCGGCGTGTCGGGAGACAGGCTCGCCGTCACCGGGGTCGTCCCCGGCTCTGGTGTCAGCCACCGGGGCAGGCGCCGGGCCAGCCACTCCGGGCTGGCCGCCACCAGCTTGTCCCGGCGGTTGGCCGCCCGGGCCCACCGGGAGGTCGCGATGGTAGGCACCGCTTTTCGGCGACGCCTCTGCGTCCAACACCACCCCCTTCGGCGCGACGACGGGACCGGGGGCGGCCGTGGTGGGCCTCCCCGTCTGCTCCGCCACTCGCTCATTCCCGGGCCGCGCCGCCGGCGGCGCCGCCTCGTCGTCGTCGTCGACCGCCGGTTCCTCGTTCCCGGCCTCCGGCACCACCGAGTCAGCGTCAGCGGCAATCTCCACCTCAGCGGCCGGCTCCACCACCTCGGGGTCGGCGGCATCGGCGGCCTCGTTCTCCCCGTCCTGCGGCTCGCTCTCGTCGGTCGCCGACGCCCCCTCAGCGCCGGCCATCTCGTCATCGGCGGCCACCTCGTCATCGGCGGCCACCTCGTCATCGCCGGCCACCTCGTCATCGCCGGCCACCTCGTCATCGGCGGCCGGCCCGTCATCGGCGGCGGGCTCGGCCGTGGCACCCGGGCTGTCGTCGCTGTCGCCAGCGTCGTCGGCAGGGGTCGGGGCCGGGGGGCGGGCGGGGTCGTCGTCACGGTCGAGGTCGGTGATCGTCAGATCGGGGTCGAGGTTGACCTTGAGCGTCTGCTCCAGGGCCTCCACCACCTCGGCCGAGGGCACGAAATCGCCCAGGGCGGGCAGGTCGGACACCGTGTTGATGCCGAGCCGCTCCAGGAACATCGAGGTGGTGCCGAACAGCACGGCCTGGCCGGCCCCGGAGTCTCGCCCCACCTCGTCGACGTAGCCCCGCTGGACCAGCGTGCGCAGCACGGCATCGACGTTCACGCCCCGGATGGCGCTCACCTGGGCCCGGGAGATCGGCTGCTTGTAGGCCACGATGGCCAGCGTCTCCAGGGCGGCGTTGGACAACTTGGAGCTCTGGCCGTCCATGGCGAAGCGCTCAACGTAGGGCGCCATGTCGGGATGGGTCTGGAACCGCCACCCGCCGGCCACCTTCACCAGCTGGAACCCGTGGTTGGCCTCGTCGTAGCTGTCGGCCAGGGCGTGGCACAGCAGCTCCACGTGCTCCACCGGCACCTCGAGCAGCTGGGCCAGCAACGACGCCGGCGTGGGGTCGGTGGCCACCAGCAGGATGGCCTCGATGGCCCGGCGGGTCTCCACGATCCCGATCTCGGTGAACGTGGCCAGCAGCTCGGGCTCGATAGGGCTCTCGGAGCCCTCCGCCTGTTCGTCGTCCATGGGGAGCCTTTCAGCCCTCGTAGTCGTCGGCGCCGGCCAGCGCCAGCTCCCGGCCCTCGGCCGAGCCGATCCAGGAGACCGTGAGCTCGCCGAAGCTCCGCACCTGCTCCAGCTCCACCAGGCCCTGCTTGAACAGTTCCAGCACGGCCAGGAAGCGTACGACCACCTCCACCCGCTCGGTCAGCCCCTGGGTGAGACTGCGGAACGAGCGGGGCCCCGACGTGGGCAGGAGCTCCAGGAACTCGGCGATGGCATCGCTCACGTTGGCCTTCACCGGCGTGACGTGGGCCAGCGACAGCTCCGGCTTGGGCTTGGCCGTGACCGCCCGCAGGAAGGCCGACCGGAGCTTGTCTCCCGTCATGCCGGCCAGGGGATCGGGGCTCAGATCGAGGAACTGGTCTTCCAGACCGGACCGTCGGGGCACCGACAGACCCGCCGTCTCGATCATCGCCTCGAGCACCTGGGCCGCGTCCTTGAACGTCTTGCACTCGAGCAGGCGGGCCAGCAGGAGGTCCCGCTCCTCCCACAGGCCGAGCTCCTCGTCGAGGTCGATCGAGTCGTCGTGGGGGAGCAGCCGGCGGCACTTCAGCTCGATCAGCGTGGCCGCGATCAGGAGGAACTCAGTGGCGACCTCGAGGTCGCACTCCTTGCGGTTCGACAGCTCGGCCAGATAGGCGTCCACGATCTCGGACAGGCGGATCTCGTAGAGATCCACGTCCTCCTTGAGGATCAGATGGAGCAGCAGATCGAAGGGGCCTTCGAACGCTTCGACCTGAACTTGAAATGACATCGTTGTGATTCTAGCCCTCTCTCGAAGGCTCCGTCCGCACAGACACGACGACGTCTCGAATCCGGGAGGAATCTCGATGCCGCTGACCGCTTCCGGGCTCTAGTCTACGCACCCATGACCACCCAGACGCGCCCCCGGGCTTTCTCCGGGATCCAACCGACAGGAGCCCTTCACCTGGGCAACTATCTGGGCGCCATCCGAAACTGGGTGAAGATGCAGGAAACGACCGACGGCATCTACTGCATCGTTGATCTTCATGCCCTCACCGTGCCCCGGCCCCCGGGCGAGATCCGCCAGGCCACCCTGGAGATGGCGGCCGATCTCCTGGCCATCGGCATCGACCCGGAACGGTCGATCCTGTACGTCCAGTCCCAGGTGAGAGAGCACTCGGAGCTCGCATGGCTGCTCCAGTGCACGGCGGCCTACGGCGAGCTGCAGCGCATGACCCAGTTCAAGGACAAGCGGGAGCAGGCCGAGTTCGTGTCGGCCGGACTGTTCACCTACCCCGCCCTCCAGGCCGCCGACGTCGTGCTCTACGACACCGATGTGGTGCCGGTGGGCGACGACCAGCGGCAGCATCTGGAGTTCACCCGGGACGTCGCCATCCGGTTCAACAGCCGCTACGGCCCGGTGCTGAAGGTGCCCGAGCACCGGATCCCGGAGGCCGGGGCCCGGATCATGGACCTCCAGCATCCCGAGAACAAGATGTCGAAGTCGGCCGACTCCCCGATGGGCACGGTCCTGCTCACCGACCCCCCGGCCGACATCGAGCGGAAGTTCAAGCGGGCGGTGACCGACAACGACGCCGAGGTCCGCTACGACCCGGTCAACAAGCCGGGTGTGTCGAACCTGCTGACCGTGCTCGCCGTGTGCACCGACACCGACCCCGACAAGGTGGCCGAAAACTACACCCAGTACGGCCCGCTCAAGACCGACGCGGCGGCGGCCCTCATCGAGATGCTGCGGCCCATCCAGGAACGACGGGCCCAGCTCGACCCGGCCTCCACCGCCGAGCTGCTCCACATCGGCTCGAGCAAGGCCCGGGCCATCGCCGCCACCGTGATGGAACGGGTCCGGGCCGCCGTCGATCTGGTCGACTAGGTGTCAGAGTAGGAAGGCCAGGTTGTCGAAGTGCCGCTCGACCTCGAGGAGATCGATGCGCTTGGACACGACGGCCCACTCCGGCCCCCGACGACTGTCGGCGGCCGGCCGCAGACGGTGGGTGACGCGGCACGGGAGCACGAGCAGCGCGGCGCCCACGCCCCGGGTCTCGTACAGCACCTGGACCGACTGCACCGTCACCTCGCCCCCGGGATCCGGCTCTGCGGCCACCCGCAGGTTGGTGACGGCCCGCAAGGTGCGCGACGGCGGATCCTGAGCGGTCTCCTTGCCCGACAGCAGCCGGGTCACCCGGGCTCGGAGCTGGGGCAGGTGGTCGTAGATGATCGACACGTGGCACGCCGGGTCGACGTCGCCGGCCCGGCCCGGTACCCACAACAGGCCGTCGGGGGCGAACAGGGCCAGCCAGTCCTGCAGGTGGCGCTGGTCGAGCAGGGCCGCCTCGTGGTGCACGAAGTCGACCACCGTGGGATCGAGCAGCGACCGGGTCACGGTCATCCCGCCATCTCCGCCAGCCAGCGGCGGTAGAAGCTGCGCTGAGGACCCTCGTCGGTCATGTGGCCCACCCTGCTCCCGTCGGGCTCCCGGGTTTCCCGCCGGCGGCCCCGCTCGAACGTGAGCCACTCCACCTGCTCCACCGCCAGGCCCTCCTGGACCCGGCGGAACATCTCCAGGTCTCCCGGCACCCCTCCCCCGGCCGGGCCGTAGAACCCCTCGTGGCCCCGGAGCCGCTCGGCGTTGAGGTCGCGGGCCAGGTCCTCGCCCTCCGCCGTGCCGTCACCGTCGAACAGGATGGGAAACAGCACCACCTCGGTGCGATCGACGGCCACCGGCCGCACCACCCGAGCGTGGTACTGGATGAACAGCAGGTTGGGGTACACGAGGAGGTTGAAGCCGAGCCCGCCCGAGGTGCGGATCACGTCCCGGGCCCGCTCCGGGCCCAGCCGATCCTCGAGCGCCGCCCGGTGGGCCCGTCCCTGAGGTGTGGCCGCCGCCCGCCGCTCGAACGGGTCGGCCATCACCGGACGCTGGTCCAGCAGGGCGTGGCCGTTGCCCAGGTCGACCGACCGGCACGGCGAGTTGCCGGCGAACATGCGCAGGGCCTTGTTGTCGGGCGCCGCCCCCTCCAGGAAGGCCAGGTGGACGAAGTTGGCGTGGTAGCCGTCGACCCCGTTCTCGCTCTGGATCTTCCAGTTCCCCGGATAGCTGTAGCGGCTCTCGCCCGGTGCGCCCAGGACCAGGCGGCCGGTGGGGCTGAGGTCGACCAGCAGGTCGATGTAGGCCGCCGCGTTGCCCAGGTGCTCCGTCAGGCTCGGCCCGTCGGCGGCCAGGGAGGCGAACACGAACCCCTGGTAGCTGGCGACCCGGGGCGGGCGCCCGAGGGTGAAGTCGTCGGCCGACACGTCGGGGTCGTCGTAGCCGTCGGCGTAGGTGAAGCCCACGAGGGTGCCGTCGGGCCGGAACGACCAGCCGTGGTAGGGGCAACGGAAGAACCGGTTCTGTCCCCGCCGTTCCTGGCACACCGTGGCCGCCCGGTGGGTGCAGCGGTTGAGCAGCACCGCCACCTCGCCAGCGTCGGTCCGGGTGAGGATCACCGGCGTCCGCCCGATCAGGGTGGAGGTGAAGGCCCCCGGCTCCGGGACTTCGCTCTCGTGCCCCACGTAGACCCAGGTCCTACCGAAGATGGCGTCCATCTCGGCCACGAACACCGCCGGGTCGGTGTAGATCCGCCGGTGGACGCGGTGCGGTGTGGCGGCGTCGGTCTCGGGGCACAGCACCAGCGACCCGACGTCGGCCGCCGATCCAGTCGATCCGTGCATGCGGTTCCCCCTTCGCACGAAGTTCTCTGCCCGGAACGCTACCCGAAGGTGTTCACGGCGGCCCACACCCGCTCGGGGCTGAGCGGGGTCTCCAGGTGACGCACGCCGAGGTGGCTGAGGGCGTCGATCACGGCGTTGTAGACGGCGGGGATCGAGCCGATCGTGCCCGACTCCCCCACCCCCTTGGCTCCCAGCGGGTTCACCCAGGTGGGCGTCTCGATGTGGTGCACCTCGTAGCTCGGCAGCTCGGTGGCCGACACGATGGCGTAGTCCATGAAGTTCGACGTCAGCAGGTTGCCCGACTCGTCGTACACGATCTGCTCGTACAGGGCCTGGGCCACCCCCTGGGCCAGCCCGCCGTGCACCTGGCCCTCGGCCAGGAGGGGATTGATGATCGTGCCGGCGTCGTCCACCGCCACCATACGGTCGAGCCGCACCCGCCCGGTCTCGGTGTCGACCAGCACCACGGCCAGGTGGGCCCCGCTGGGGAACGTGGGCATCGGGGCGGAGAAATCGGTGCCGGCGATCAGGGGCTCGGGCGTCTCGGCCGCCAGCTCGGCCCAGCCGAGCGACGGCACCGGGCTGCCCACCACGTGGAACCGCCCGCCCTCGGCGTCGAACACGACGTCGCCCAGGGCAGCTTCGAGCTGGTCGGCGGCCCGGTTGCGGGCCTTCTCGACGAGGATCCCGGCCGCGTCGACCAGCGCCGATCCGGCCAGCTGAACCGAGCGGGAGCCGACCGTGAGCCCGCCCCGGGCCACGGCGTCGGTGTCGCCGTGGATGACCTCGATGTCATCCATCGCCACGCCCGTGTACTCCGACACGAGCATGGCCCACGTGGTGTCGTGGCCCTGGCCCGACGGGGTGGCGCCGCTGGTCACCCGCATCCGGCCGCCGGGGAGCAGCTCGACCGAGCCGAACTCGCCCCCGGGGCCACCGGCCGTGATCTCCACGTAGGCCCCGATGCCGATGCCCAGGAGCTCGGTGGACCCTTCGGCCCGGCGCCGGGCCTGCTCGGCCCGCAGATCGGCGTAGCCCGCCTTGTCCAGCACCATCTCCAGTGCCGCCGGATAATCGCCCGAGTCGTACTGGGTGCCGATACCGGTGGTGTAGGGCTGGGTGAAGCGGGGCACGAGGTTGATGCGGCGGACCTCGGCCGGGTCCATCCCGATCTCGGCGGCGTAGCGGTCGATCATCCGCTCGATGGCCACCGTGGCCTCGGGCCGCCCGGCGCCCCGGTAGGCCGTGGTCGACACCTTGTTGGTGACCACCGCCGTGCCGTTGAACCCGCAGTTCGTGATCTCGTAGACCCCGGTCAGCATCCGCTGGGTCATGCCGGCCAGGATGGCCCCGATGATGGGGTAGGCCCCGGCGTCCTGGAACACGTCGAGCTGGTAGGCCGTGATCTTCCCGTCCCGGGTGCCGCCCAGCTTGGCGTACTGGATCTGGCCCCGGCCCTGGGGCATGGCGGCCACGTTCTCCGAGCGGGTCTCGGTCCACTTCACGGGCCGGCCCAGCTGGCGGGCGTACCACGCCAGGGCCAGCTCCTCGGGGTAGGTGCGGCTCTTGGCTCCGAATCCGCCGCCAACGTCGGGCACCACCACCTGCACCTGGGCCGGCTCCAGGCCGTAGACCGTGGCCAGCAGGTCCCGGGTGGGATGGGCCCCCTGGCAGGCCGACCAGTGGACGAGGCGACCGTCGTCGGTCCACCATGCGGCCCCGGCCCGGGGCTCGATGGGGGCGCCAGTGAGACGCTGGTTGACGATGCGCTCGGCCACCACCACCTCGGAGTGGCTGAAGTCGGCCTGGTGCTCGGAGCTCATCCGGTTGAGCACGTTGGTGCCGTGGTCGGGAAACAGGACCACCTCGTCGGTGGCCGACGCTTCCAGGTCGATCACCACCGGCAGCTCCTCGTAGTCGACGAGCACCAGCTCGGCGGCGTCGACCGCCGCCGCCCGGCTCTCGGCCAGCACGGCCACCAGGGGCTGACCGACGTAGCGCACCACGTCGGCGGCCACGTACGGGCGGCGCATCTCGGCCGGGAACATGGGGAACACGTTGGGGGCGAGGCCGAGGGCCTCGGTCACCTCGGCGCCGGTGAACACCCCGAGCACGCCGGGGGCCGCCCGGGCCTCCTCCACCTCAACGCCGGTGACGCGGGCGTGGGCCAGGATCGAGCGGACGTAGACGAGGTAGGCCGGCCGATCGAGCTTGAGATTCTCGACATAGGTACCTCCGCCGGTGAGAAACCGTGGATCTTCACGGCGGACGACCTTGTTCCCGAGAATGCTCATCGCTCGTTGCCTCGACTTCCGGCTGACGTCAGTTTTCCGCTCGACACCATACAGCGCCCGAGCCGACCACTCCGGGTGAACTCGAGGAACCAGAAGGGTTCCCTCAGTCGTCGTCGCAGGCCTTGAGGACGGCTCCGACCTCGGGGGGGACGGTCCAGCGGGCGGGCCGACGGTGGTGCTCGCGGGCCCAGGCCACGGTGAGCTCGTGGGCCCGGGCGGCGGCCAGCAGCTCAGCGCCCAGCTCGGGGTGGCGGCGGTACTGGCCCAGGCGCCTCAGGCCGGCGCGATCGGCCGTCGCCCACCGGGCGGCCCGCTCCCGGTCGGGCCGGGCCCGTTCCAGGCCCTCCCACACGACGGTGGCCCCGACCCGACGGAACGTACCGAAACCCGACACCACCTTGCCCACGTCGTGGAGCAGGGCGGCAGCCACGACCTCCGGGCCGGCGGTGGGCCCGAGGTCGGCCACCACGGCCCGGGCCACGGCCACGGCGTGGCGGCGGTCGGGGTTGGACATCCGGCGCCACAGGTCTCCCTCGCCAGGGTTCAGGTGGGCGAGGGCCCAGGCCTCGTCGTCGGGCGGTGGAGCCGCCGGCGACAGCGAGCCGAAGAACCGGCGGGCGAGGTGCAGGCCCGGGGTCACCAGCCCCGCTTGCGGGCGGCGGCCAGGATCCCGGCCACCGATTTGGCGTCGGTGATCCGGCCGTCGAGGGCCATGGCCACGGCCTCGGCCGCCGGTACCCGGGCCACCTCCATGAACTGTTCCTCCTCACCGTCGCGGGCCTGGGGCACCTCGGTGAGGTCGGTGGCGAGGTAGATCCAGCCGTACTCGTCGCAGAACCCGGGCGAGTGGTAGACGTTGATGAGGAGCTCCATGGCCCCCGCCTGGCGCCCCACCTCCTCGGCCAGCTCCCGGTGGGCCGTCACGTCGGGGGGTTCGTCGGCCACGTCGCGCTTGCCGGCCGGGATCTCCCACAGGTCGGCGTCGATCGTGGCCCGGTACTGGCGGACGAGGAACACATGGTCGCCATCGGGGCCGTCTTCCACCGGCACCACGGCCACCGCCCCCGGATGGCGGACGATGTCGCGCTTGAACCGGTGGCCGTCGGGCCCCTCGAACTCGCCGCTGAGGACCCGGATGACGTAGCCCTCGTAGATCAGCTCCTCGCCGACAGGGCGGAACGGGCTCTGGGTCATGGGCGGGCCGGCGTCATCGGGCGCCGGCCGACGACCGGTTGGCCGCCGCCGCCCGCTCGAAGCGGGCCGGGTCGGCCGTCTGGGCCCGTTCCAGCGCGGCTTCCACGAAGGCCCGGAACAGTGGTGCCGGCCGGTCGGGGCGGCTCTTCAGCTCGGGATGGGCCTGGGTGCCGATCCAGTAGGGATGGTCGGGCAACTCGATGAACTCGACCAGGAGGCCATCGGGCGAGGTGCCCGAGCACCGGAACCCGGCGTCCTCGAAGCGGGTGCGGTAGGCGGGGTTGAACTCGTAGCGGTGCCGGTGCCGTTCGGTCACCACGGCCTCGCCGTAGATCTTGGCCACCTGCGACGTCTCGTCGAGCACGGCCACGTAGGCCCCGAGCCGCATGGTGCCGCCCTTCTCGGTGACCTGGTGCTGCGACTCCATCAGGTCGATCACGGGCCAGGGGGTGGTGGCGTCGGCCGTGTTGAACTCACTCGAGTTGGCCCCCGACATGTGGAGCACGTTGCGGGCGAACTCGATCGTCATCACCTGCATGCCCAGGCACAGGCCCAGGCAGGGCACGAGATGCTCCCGGGCGTAGGAGGCGGCCTCGATCTTGCCTTCGATGCCCCGGGGGCCGAACCCGCCGGGCAGCACGATCCCGTCGAGGTGGCCCAGCTTCTCCTCCACCATGAGGCCCTGGACGTCTTCGGAGGCGATCCACTCGATCTCGAGCGCCACCTCGTTGGCGATGGCGGCGTGGCGGAGCGACTCGGCCACCGACAGGTAGGCGTCAGGCAGGCGGACGTACTTGCCCACGATGCCGATGCGCAGCGGCTTCCACGCCCGCTCCGTGCGCTCCACCAGGGCCCGCCACTTGTCCAGGTCGGGCTCGATCGGGCGCAGGCCCAGCACATCGCACACGTACGAATCGAGCCCGGCCTCGTGCATGGTGAGGGGGATGGCATAGAGGCTGTCGGCGTCGGGGGCGTTGATCACCCCGTCCACCGGGACGTCGCACAGGTTGGAGATCTTCTCCCGCAGCCCGTCGGAGATCGGCCGATCCGACCGGCACACGATCACGTCGGGCTGGACACCCCGGCTGCGCAGCTCGGTGACCGAGTGCTGGGTGGGCTTGGTCTTCAGCTCCGCGGCGGGGCCGATGAACGGGACCAGGGTGACGTGGACGAAGCACACGTTCTGGCGGCCGACGTCGAGCCGGTACTGGCGGATGGCCTCCAGGAACGGGAGGATCTCGATGTCGCCCACCGTGCCCCCGACCTCGGTGATCACCACGTCCACGTCGTCGGTGGCCAGCGCCGAGATCCGGCGCTTGATCTCGTCGGTGATGTGGGGGATGACCTGGACGGTCTGGCCCAGGTAGACGCCCCGGCGTTCGGCGGCGATCACAGCCGAGTAGATCGAACCGGTGGTGGCGTTGGAGGCCCGGGACAGGCTCTCGTCGATGAACCGCTCATAGTGGCCGAGATCGAGGTCGGTCTCGCCCCCGTCGTCGGTGACGTACACCTCCCCGTGCTCGAACGGGTTCATCGTGCCCGGATCGACGTTGATGTACGGGTCGAGCTTCTGCATCGTCACCCGTAGCCCTCTGGCCTTCAACAGTCGCCCGAGCGATGATGCCGTCAATCCCTTGCCCAGGGAGCTCACCACGCCCCCGGTGACGAAGATGTGCTTTGCCATTACGCTCCTGTCAGCTGGCTCCATCCAACCTAGCGCCGACAAGTCATGAGATGGCGCACGCCCCCCCTGGGCGAATACCGTTCGGGCCCATGACGTTCCACGCCCTGCTCCTGGAAGAGAACGACGGCAAGGTCTCGGCCGCCATGGCCGAGCTCGACGACAGCCGCCTCCCGGCCGGTGACGTGACCGTGGCCGTCGAGTGGTCGTCGCTGAACTACAAGGACGGGATGGTCCTCCAGGGCCTGGGCCGCCTGGTCCGGGACTACCCCCACGTGGGCGGGATCGACCTGGCCGGCACGGTGGAGGCGTCCGACGACCCCCGCTACTCCCCCGGCGACAAGGTGGCCCTCACCGGCTGGCGGGTGGGCGAGAACCACTGGGGTGGCTACGCCTCCCGGGCCCGGGTGAAGGCCGACTGGCTGGTGCCGGTGCCGGCCGCCCTCACCACCCGCCAGGCCATGGCCGTCGGTACGGCCGGATTCACCGCCATGCAGGCCCTGGTGGCCCTGGAGCGGTTCGGGGTCGGCTCGGGGGCCGACGCTCCCCTGCTGGCCACCGGTGCCTCCGGGGGCGTTGGTTCCTCGGCCGTGCTGTGGGCCTCGGCCGCCGGCCACCACGTGGTGGCCTCCACCGGCCGGCTGGAGAACGCCGACGAGCTGACGGCGCTGGGCGCGGCCGAGGTGATCGACCGGGCCGAGCTGGCCGAGAACCCGTCGCGCCCACTGCTGAGCGAGCGGTGGGGGTGCTGCATCGACGCCGTGGGGGGCGACACCCTGGCCCACGTGCTCACCGAGATCCGCTACGGCGGGGCGGTGGCCGCCTGTGGCCTGGCCGGCGGCAACGGCCTGGCCACCACCGTGGTGCCGTTCCTGCTCCGGGGGGTGAGCCTGCTCGGCATCGACTCGGTCATGTGCCCGGCCGATCACCGGGCCGTGGTCTGGGGTCGGATCGGCGATCTGGTGGCCGCCGGCGGCGGCGCCAAGCTCGATTCGCTCATCACCGAGGTACCGCTGGCCGAGCTGGCGGCCCTCGCCCCCGAGATCATGGCCGGCCAAGTGAAGGGACGGGTCGTCGTCAACTGCGCCAGCTGAGGGGAACCCTTCGGGTTCCGGGAACCCTTCGGGTTCCTTGGGTTGGCCTTCGGCCAACACCTGAGAGACTGGGGGGATGGCGAACAGCGGCAAGTCGGCTAGCAAGGCGTCCGAGACCAAGTCCGAGCCCAAAGGCAAGGCCAAAGGGGCCAAGGGCCGAGCGGCCGCCGCCGACCCGTTCGAGATGGTCGACCCCACCGAGGTGGGCATGGACCCGGCCCGCCTGCAACGGGTGGCCGACTTCGTCAAGACCCGCTATCTCGACACCGGCCGCTACCCCGGGTTCTCCCTGCTGGTGAGCCGGCGGGGCAAGGTGGCCCACCTGTCCACCCAGGGCAGCCGCAACCTGGGAACCGGGGCCCCGATGACCCCCGACACGATCGTGCGCATCTACTCGATGAGCAAGCCGATCACGTCGGTGGCCCTGCTCAGCCTGTACGAGGAGGGTCTGTTCCGGCTCGACACCCCGGTGTCGAGCTTCATCCCGTCGTGGGCCGACCTGCGGGTGTGGCGCGACGGCACCCCGGCCTCGTGGTCCACCACCTACCCCGAGCGGGAGATGACGGTGCGCGACCTGCTGACCCACACCTCCGGTCTCACCTACGGCTGGATGCAGCGCCACCCGGTGGACGCCATCTACCGCGAGCGCGGGGTCGACCAGGCCCACAAGCTGGAGGAATGGGTGGAGCTGCTGGCCGACATCCCCCTCGTGTTCTCTCCCGGCACCCAGTGGTCCTACAGCGTGGCCACCGACGTGATCGGCCGGCTGGTGGAGATCATCTCGGGCCAGTCCTTCGATGCGTTCCTGGCCAGCCGGATCTTCGGGCCGCTGGGCATGGCCGACACCGCCTTCCAGGTGGCCGAGGAGTCGGCCGAGCGGTTCGCCGCCAACTACGTGGTGCCGTCACTGTCGCCGTTCGGCGTGCCCCCGGGGGCCAGCGGCGACGAGGCGGTGGAGCTCGACGACGGCAGCAAGGGCACCCAGTTCCGACGCACCCCCACGTTCCTGTCGGGCGGCGGCGGCCTCACCTCCACCCTGGGCGACTATCACCGGTTCACCCAGATGCTGCTCAACGGGGGCGAGCTGGGCGGGGCCCGGATCCTCGGCCGCAAGACGGTCGACTACGCCACCTCGAACCACCTGCCCGGCGGGCGGGACCTGGCGGCCATGGGCCAGCCCGTGTTCAGCGAGACCAACTACGACGGAATCGGCTTCGGCCTCGGGTTCTCGGTGGTGGTCGACCCGGCGGCCGCCCAGATCGTGTGCTCCCAGGGTGAGTACGGCTGGGGCGGGGCGGCGTCCACCCTGTTCTGGGTCGACCCGGCCGAGGAACTGGTGGTGATCGGGCTCACACAGCTCATGCCATCGTCGGCCTACCCGATCCGCCAGGAGCTGCGTCCCCTGATCTACAGCGCCCTCACCGACTGATGGCGCCCTTCGGGCGTCCAGGGTTCGCCTCCCGCGAACACCTCGGCCCGGTGTGAACCTCGGGGCCCACATCGCGGTGGCCGTGGCCGCCGGCCGGGACGACCGGGCCGAGCGGCTGGGCTCGGCCCTGCCCGACGTGGCCGGCATGGGCCGGTTCCGCCTGAACCGGGACGGCGACAGCGCCCTCGAGTCGGGCATCCACCTCCACCACCGCACCGACGACCTGTTCCACGGGCACCGCTGGTTCGTGGCCCGCCAGGCCGAGATGTACGACGAGCTGACCGCCGCCGGGTTCGCCCGGGGGCCCGCCCTGGCCTGCGCCCACGTGGGGGTGGAGCTGCTGCTCGACGGGGTGCTCCTGGGCGACGGCCCCACGGCCGACGTGGTGCACGGCACCTTCGCCGCCATCGACGACCTGCGGACCCCGCTCGGATCGCTGGTGGAGCCCGAGGCCGAGCCCGACTGGCAGGCTCACCTCAGCCGGTTCACCGACGGCGCCCCGGTCTCCCACCTCGACGACCCGGCCGAGGTGGCCCGACGCCTGCACCGCATCCTGGCCCGCCGGCCCCGGCTGGCCTTCGCCGCCCGGCAGATGCCCCGCCTCGTCGAGGTGCTCACCCGCGGCCGGGCCGAGGGTGGCCGACGACGCCCACGGCGTGGTGGCCGACCTGGCCGGCAAGCTGCGCTAGGTGTTCTGCCCGGCCCGATCTCCTCATGGAGCGTCTCACCGGTGAGACGCTCCATGAGGAGATCCTGGGGGTTCAGGTCCGCTTGAGGCGGGCCGCTTCCTCGATCAGCTCCCGGGCGTGCTGGCGGGCGGTGGGCGAGTCGGGTTGGCCCGACAGCATCCGGGCCAGCTCCACCAGCTGCTCGTCGGGGCTGAGGAGGCGGACCTCCGACACCGTCTCGTCGTCGCCCTGGCGCTTCACCACCGCCAGATGGGCGTCGGCGAACGCCGCCACCTGGGGCAGGTGGGTGACCACCAGCACCTGATGGCGGTCGCCCAGGTGGCTCAGGGCCTGGCCCACGGCGAAGCCGGCCTGGCCCCCGATCCCGGCATCCACCTCGTCGAACACGAGCACCGGCGGCGCCTCGGACAGCACCGAGCGCAGAGCCAGCATGGCCCGGGCCAGCTCCCCGCCCGAGGCCACCTTGGCCAGCGACTGGAGGGGCGAGCCGGGGTTGGCCGACAGCTGGAACGACACCTCGCCCCCGTCGGGCCCGCCGACTTCGATCCCCACCCGGGCCTTGGGCATGGCCAGCTCCGGCAGGCGGGCCTCGATGGCGGCGGCCAGGGACGGAGCGGCGGCCAGGCGGGCCTGGCGGACCTCGCCCTGGATCTCTTCCAGCTGGGCCCGGGCCCGGGCCCGCCTCGTGTCGAGCTCGGCGGCCAGGGCATCGTGGCCCTCCAGCTCCTTGAGCCGCATCCGCAGGGCGTCGCGCTCGGCGATCACGGCGGCGATGTCGTCGCCGTACTTGCGGCACAGGTCGTGCAGCAGCCGGCGACGGACCTGGACGGCGGCCAGCTGCTCGGGGTCGGGCTCGATCCCCTCGGCCAGGCCCCGGATGGTGGCGGTGAGGTCGTCGAGCTCGGCCACCACGGCCCCCAGCCGCTCGGCGCAGTCGGCGAACGGGCCCCGGGGGTCGAGGGCGGCCAGGGCGGCCGCCAGCTGGTCACGGGCCCCGTCGTCTCCCACCAACCGGTCGAGCACCACGCCGGCCGCCTCCTGATGGGCCACGGCGTTGGCCAGCAGCTCCTCCGCTCCGGCCAGGCCTTCGTCCTCGTCGGGATCGGACAGCTCGGCCCCGTCGAGCTCGTCGACCTGGTAGCGGACCAGGTCGAGCTCGCGGGCCCGGGCCCGCTCGTCGCCTCCCATGGCGGTCAGCGCCTCGTCGATGTCGGCCAGGGCGGCCCGGGTCTGGCGGAGGGGGGCCAGGTCGACCCGGCCGTAGGTGTCGAGGGCCAGGCGCTGGGCCTCCATGCCCAGCAACGACTGGTGGGAGTGTTGGCCGTGGAGGTCGACCAGGCGGGCCCCCAGCTCGGCCAGCACCGAGGCGGTGGTGGGCCGCCCGTTGAGGTAGGCCCGACTCCGCCCGTCGGCCGGCACCACCCGGGACAGCACGTACTCCTCGCCGTCGAGCTCGAAACGCCCGTCGACCACCGCCTCGGCCGCTCCCGGCCGCACCAGGCCCGGATCGGCCCGGCCCCCCATGAGCAGGTTGATGGCGTCGACCAGCAGCGTCTTGCCCGCCCCGGTCTCCCCGGTGAGGGCGATCATGCCGGTGGGGATGGGTAGGGTGAGGCGGTCGATCACGCCCAGATCGGCGACGGCCAGCTCCAGCAGCATGGAGGAAGTATCGCCGGCCGCCGCCCGCTACCGGTCGACCACGCCGAACTTGTCCTTCAGGACCAGGTGGAAATCGCGGTTGCCGGGCACCAGGAAGCCGACCTCGGTGGCCGAGGCCCGGCACACCACCGACTCCCCCGGTGCCAGCTCCAGGCTGTGGCGGCCGTCGAGCGACACCACAGCCGACCGGTGACCGGCCACCGTCACCTGCACCACGGTGTTGGGGGCGAGCACCATCGTGCGGTTGAACAGGTTGTGGGCCGCCACCGGGGTGAGCAGCAGGGTGCGGAAGTCGGGCTCCACGATCGGGCCCCCGGCCGACAGGGCGTAGGCGGTGGAGCCGGTGGGGGTGGCGACGATGAGACCGTCGGCCAGGTAGGTGAGGAAGGGCTGGCCGCCGATGGAGACCGACAGCTCCACCGTGCGACCGCTCTCGCACCGGTCGATCAATGCCTCGTTCAGGGCCCGACCCACGAAGGTGGACCCGGCGGCGGCCGATCCGGCCCCGCCCGGGGCTGCGGTGTAGACGTCGAGCATCATCCGGCGCTCGATCCGAAGCCCGCCAGCCAGCCAGGCCCCCAGGGCCTCCTCCATCTGGGCCGGGTCGAAGGCGGTGAGGTAGCCCAGATGGCCGGCGTTCACCCCCAGGATCGGCACGTCGTGGCTGGCCACCAGGGCGGTGGACCGCAGCATGGTGCCGTCACCCCCCAGGCTGAGGCAGGCGTCGAGGCCGGGGCCGAACGAGTCTTCGCCGATGGAGAGGTCGGGCCGGCCCACCAGCTCGGCGTCGGGCGACGGCAGCACGGCCGACACCTCCGAACCGCACCAGTGCAGCGCCCGTTTGGCCAGCTCCAACACCTCGGGCCGCTGCTGGTGCAAGACAATACCGAGACGGCTCACGATGCCATCCCGGCCCGTTCGGCGGCCCGGGCCACCACCCGGTCGAGCGTCACCACCGAATCTGGAGCGGCGGCGCCATCGTTCGTGCCCGCACGGGACAACCACACGACGAACTCCACGTTGCCTCCAGCCCCGGGTACACCCGCGACCGTAGCGTCTCGCAGGCTCATCTCCAGATCATCGGCCGAAGCGACCACCTCGTCCAACACGAGGCGCCAGGTGGCGGGATCGCGGATGACGCCCTGGCGGCGGGCCGCCTCGGCCCGCCCCACCTCGAACTGCGGTTTCACCAGGGCCAGCACGGGGGCGCCGGGGGCGGTGAGGCGGGCCAGGGCGGGCAGCACGAGGCGGAGAGAGATGAACGAAAGATCGGCCACGGTGAACCCGGCCGGACCGCCGATGGCGGCCGGAGCGAGGGTGCGGATGTCGGTCCGCTCCCGGCTGTCGACCCGGCGGTCCCGCCGCAAGCGGACGTGGAGCTGGTCGGTGCCGACGTCCACCGCCACCACGGCCGCCGCCCCCCGCTGCAGCAGGCAGTCGGTGAAGCCACCGGTGGAGGCGCCGGCATCGAGGCAGCGCAGGCCGGCGGGGCTGAGCCCGAAGGCGTCGAGGGCCGAGGCCAACTTGCCTCCGGCCCGGCTCACGTAGCCGACGAGGTACGCGGCCGAACCGGCGCCCCCCGGCTCGGCTCCAGCCGCATCGGCCAGGGCCAGGCGCTGACGGGGGCGGACGACCTGGGCCGCCTTGCCGGCCGGCTGGCCGTCGACCGTGACCAGGCCGGCCTCCACCGCCCGGCGGGCCGCTTCCCGGCTGGGGGCCAGGCCCCGCCGGACGAGCGCGGCGTCGAGCCGGGCGGCGGCCTCAGGCGACGACGTGGCGCTCACCGGTGGGGCTGAACACCCAGAGCGCGGCGCCCCGGCGGTCGATGGTGTCGCTCTGCTGGCGCTCGGCCCGACGGGCGCTGAGGCGGGTGATGACCTCCTCGGCGCTGTCGCCCTCGGTCTCGTAGAGGGCGAGGTAGCGGTGGGCCGAGGGTGGGCCGGCCTCCGCCTCCAGCACGAACCGCTGGGCCGCCGTGAACCCGGTAGTGGCCAGGACCTCGTCGAGGTGGGTGTTCTCGTACCAGTCGTCGAACTCGGCCTCGCGCCCTTCGACCGCATTGCTCATCACCATCACCACATAGGTACCCATGGCGCAAGTCTACTTCTGGCCAGGAGTCAGCTCCCGGGGGACGCCTTCTTGGCGGCGGCCTTCTTACCAGCGGGGCCGGCCTTCTTGGCGGCGGATGCCTTCTTGGCGTTGGATGCCTTCTTGGCCGCGGCCTTGGTGGTGACGCTGGCCTTGGTGGCGGCCTTCTTGACGGCTGCCTTCTTGGTGGCCGCCGCCTTGGTGGCGGCCTTCTTCACCGCCGCCTGCTTCTTGACCACGGCCTTCTTCACCACAGCCTTCTTGGCCGCGGCCTTCCTGGCTGCCGCCTTCTCGACCGGAACCGGGGGCTCGGTGACAACCGGCTCGGGGCGGCGGGCTCGGCGGCCGGTGCCGGGTCGCTCACGACGGGTGCGGGGGTCGCCGGGGGCGGCGGAGGGGTGGTGGCGCCGGGGGCCGGAGCGGCGCCGGGCACGGGGAAGCCGGCCTCGGCCGCACTGCGGATCATGGCGCCGGCCAGGTTGGTCACGAACGATCGGACCTCCCCCGCCGCCTCCACCAGCTCCCGGGCCACATCCCGACCCGAGGGCGGGGTGGTCGAGTCGACGATGGCGTTGAGCCGGTTGACGGCCTGCGTGAGCTGCTGCTTCACCGGCGCCGGCACCATCTCGGAGCTCTCGAAGGCTCGCATCAGGCGCTGCCACTCGGCTTCGAGCACCTCTGCGCTGCGGTTCAGGATCTCGCGGGCCTCCGCGGCCGCCTTGGCTTGCTTGTTGTCCATGCCGAAAGCATACCCTGCATCCCGATCGCTAGCTATCGCGAGCAGGGGTGAGCGGCGGTACCCGCCGGTAGGTTCGTCCGGATGACCACACAGCCACTCGAACACGCCGTCGCCGTCAGCCGGGGGGTCCTGGCCGCCGTATCGAGCGATCAGCTCCACGCCGCCACCCCCTGCGCCTCATGGGATGTGTCGAGCCTCGTCAACCACATGGTGGGGGCCCAGCAGTACTTCGCCACCTTCATGGAAGGGGCACAGCCCGAGGGCGACGCTCCCGACTTCGCCGCCGGCGACTACCTGGCCGCCTTCGACGAGGCCAGCGCTCGGTGCGTGGCCGCGTTCCAGGCCGACGGAGCCATGGGCCGCACGGTCACCGTGCCGTTCGGCACCATGCCGGTCCCGGCCTGGATGGGCCTGGCCGTCACCGATACCTTCCAGCACGCCTGGGACCTGGCCAAGGCCACCGGCCAGAGCACCGACCTGGCTCCCCCGCTGGCCGCCGGCATCCTGGCCCAGTCCCGCCACGCCATCTCCGACGGCTTCCGCGGCCCCGACGGCAAGGCGCCGTTCGGTCCCGAGGCGTCCGCCCCCGAGGGTGCCTGCCCGGCCGATCAGCTCGCCGCCTTCCTCGGCCGCAGCGTCTGACTCCTCGCCTCACCTTGTCGAGCAGCGCCGCCCTGGTGCCCTGTCGCCCAGGCGGCGCCCTCGACGAGGTGCGGGGCCCCAGCGGGCCGAGGATCCTCAGGCCGCGGGACGGTACTGGTAGCGCACCACCCGGTAGCCGTCGCGTCCCTGCTTGTAGAACAGGCGGCCGCCGTGGCGGCTGAGGAGGTCGGCCTCGAGCCTCCCGAGTAGCGACGCCCGTCCGGTGAGCACGAGTTGGAGGCCGGTGCCGGCACTGATCAGCTCCCGCAGGTCGTTGGCCAGCCACGGCGTGTGGACCTTGTCGTCGGCGTGGACGATCACGGTGGCGAACCGCCCCGGGGGCGGCACGCTCAGCCCGTGGAGATAGTCGGTGGCCGGGATCTGGTGTCCCGGGCCGTCGCCGGTGACGGGTGGGGACACCGGATCGGCGGGCGGCACGCCGTTGGCCGCCAGCAGGCGGGCGGTGGCCCGTAGGGCCAGGAGGTCGCGGGACACCACCGCAGTCAGGCGCTGGCCCGACCGGGCGGCAATCAGGGCCCGGTGTCCCTGGCCCGGGTTGACGACGGTGCAGGGCCCGGCCCGCAGGCCCCGCAGGGCCGGGCGCAGCAGTCGGGTGGCGTGCGACAGGCTGTCGAACTCCTCGATCCCGGTCACGGTCTCGGCGTCCCACGCCAGGTCGGCCGTCTGGAACCGCGATCGTTCCCGGTCGTACCGCCCGCCGTCGAACCCGTGGGCCCCGGCCCCGGTGGGCGGGGCTCCCCCGGCCCCCGTGCGCCGGGCGATCAGCACCTGGTGGGCCTTGGTGCCCTTGTCGAGAAGGATCTCGAAGCGGTCGGGCCCGAGAACCTGGCGGACCTGGTCGGCCAGGGGGGCGACCACCACCACCGCCACCAGCGTGCCCACCCGCCCCCAGGGCTCGGGGGCCGACACCAGCTCGGCGATCGCCGCCTCCCCGGCCTTGCCCGGGACGTTCGACACGACGAGATCGAAGGGCTCCGAGCGGTCGACGTCGTCGTAGCCGAGCGATGCGGCGATGGTGGCCTGACCGGGCGGCAGGCCGTTGAGGGTCAGGTTCCGGGCGGTGTAGGCCAGGGCCAGCGCATCGCGGTCGACCAGCGTGACGTGGCGTTCCGGCGCGAGGGCGAGCAGGGTGAGGCCCAGGACCCCGTGCCCGCAGCCGAGGTCGAGCACCCGATGGATCCCGGCCCCCTGGGGGGTGCCGGCGTCGGCCGCCAGCTCCTTGAGCACCGTCTGGAGATGGCGCAGCAGGAGGGCCGAGCCGGGATCGATGCCGGCGCTGGCGAACACGGTGGCCGCCAGGTCGAAGCGGAGTCGGGCTCCGTGGAAGGCGAAGGGCACCGTGCGGACCTGGAACCGGTCGGCGACGGTGCCCTTCACACCCTCGTAGGGCAGGACCCCCGAGGGGCTCTCAGGCAATCGTGATCGACTCGTCGAGGTAGACGTCCTGGATGGCGTTGAGGAGGGCGACGCCCTCGTTCATCGGCCGCTGGAACGCCTTGCGGCCCGAGATCAGGCCGGTGCCGCCGGCCCGCTTGTTGATGACGGCGGTGCGGACGGCCTCGGCCGTGTCGGACTCACCGGAGCTGGCGCCCCCGGAGTTGATGAGGCCGGCCCGGCCCATGTAGCAGTTCGCCACCTGCCAGCGGCACAGGTCGATCGGATGGTCGGTGATCAGCTCGCCGTACATCCGAGGGTGGCCCTTGCCCACCTTTATCGCGTTGAAGGCGCCGTTGTTCTCCGGCAGCTTCTGCTTGATGATGTCGGCCTCGATGGTGACGCCGAGGTGGTTGGCCTGCCCGGTGAGGTCGGCCGCCACGTTGTAGTCGACCCCGTCGACGGTGAAGGCCGAGTTGCGGGTGTAGCACCACAGCACCGTGAACATGCCGAGCTGATGGGCCTCGGCGAAGGCCTCGCTGACCTCCTGGAGCTGGCGCATCGACTCGTCGGACCCGAAATAGATCGTGGCCCCGACGCCGGCCGCCCCCAGGTCCCACGCCTGCTGAACATTCCCGAAGGGGGTCTGGTCGTACTGGATCGGGTACGTGAGCATCTGGTTGTGGTTGAGCTTCACGATGAACGGGATGCGGTGGGCGTAGCGGCGGGCCGTGGCCGCCAGCACGCCGAAGGTGGAGGCCACGGCGTTGCAGCCGCCCTCGATGGCGAGGCGGATGATGTTCTCGGGATCGAAATACATCGGGTTGGGGGCGAAGGAAGCGGCGGCTGTGTGCTCGATGCCCTGGTCGACGGGCAGGATCGAGACGTAGCCCGTGCCACCCATTCGGCCGCTGCCGAACAGGGAAGACAGGTTGCGCAGTACCTGGGGTGAACGGTCGCTCGGCTCGAAGACGCGGTCGAGGAAGTCCGGGCCGGGGAGGTGCAGCTGGGACGCCGGGATGCCTTCGCTCTTGTGCTCGAGCAGGCTCTGGGCGTCAGCGCCCAGCAGACTGATGATGTCGGCCACCAGGGGGCTCCTTTGGTTCGGTGACAGGCGGTTCGAGAGCACGTGCCGGTCGTACGATGTCGACCAGCGCTCTTGTGCCCGAGGATAGCTGTCAGCTCAGGGCAGCGAGACGTTCCGCCACGTCGGCGAACCGGGGCTCGGCCGCCAGGAGCTCGGTGAAGAGCCGCCGGGCCCGGGCCACGTCGCCCGACCGCTCGTAGAGGTCGGCCAGGACGTACCACCGGCGCAGATGGTGGATGGCGGGGGCCCGGTTGGGCCGGGGCGCCTTCTCCAGCAGCCGGATGGCGTCGTTGATACGGCCCCGATCGGCCAGGCCACCGGCCTGCACGATGCGTCCTTCCTCCACCAGCTCGGGCGAGGGGGAAGTGTCGCCCAGCTCCTGCCACAGCTCCTCGGCCTGGGCCCAACGCCCGAGGGCCCGGCAGCAGTCGGCCCATACCGGGTGCTGCTCGACCGATCCGGTCATGGCGCTGAAGCGCTCCAGCTCGGTGATGGCCCGGGCCCATCGGCCCAGGCGGTAGTACACCAGGCCCTTGAGCTCGTGGACCTCGGCGATGCCGGGGGCCAGCCGGTCGATGGAGGCCAGCAACCGTTCGGCCTCGCTGAACCGCTCGGCCTCGAAGGCGGCGGCCGACTCGGCCAGCCGGCGGCGGAGCTTGGTGGCGGTGGTGGGCGGCAGGCCGCTGAAGTCGACGTCACCGACGTCGATCTCGCGGCGGCTCGAACCCCGGCCCGGAGCGGCCGAGCGGCCACCACCGCGGCGGCCGGTGTCCGGCTCGTCGTCGTAGACCCGCTCGATCACGACTTCCTCGCGCGGTGGCGGGGCGGGCCGCTCGTCGCGGGGGCCGAAGTCGGTGCGCCGGCCCGACGGTGGGCCGCCGGGGCGACGGCCGGCGCCTGGTGAGGCGTCGCCGGTGCCGGCGGGGCCGAACTGGCTCAGGTCGGGGCGCCCACCCGAACGGCGGAACCCGTTCGATCGGCGGGGGCCAGCAGGGGGACGGCCCGGCCCCGATCGACCCTGCCCGGGGCGGCCGGGGCCGTCGGGCCCGGCTGAGCGGCGGTACCCGGATGGGCCATCGCCGCTCGGGCGGCCACGGTCGGTGCCCCCTCCGGGGCCGCGGGGCCCACCAGGCCGACCGGGACCAGAGGAGCGACCAGGGCCACCACCACCATCTCGATCGGAACCGAACGGGCGCCCGGAGCCGCCGGCGCGGGGGCCAGTGGGTCGGCTGGAGCCGTAGGAACGACCACCACCGCTACCGCTGTCGCTGCGGGGGCCGGATGGGCGATCCGAACCGTAGGAACGGCCACCACCGCTACCGCCGTCGCTGCGGGGGCCGGATGGGCGGCTGGAACCGTAGGAACGGCCACCACCGCTACCGCCGTCGCTGCGGGGGCCGGATGGGCCGACTGGAGCCGTAGGAACGGCCACCACCGCTACCGCCGTCGCTGCGGGGGCCGGATGGGCCGAGCTGGAGCCGTAGGAACGACCACCACCGCTACCGCTGTCGCTGCGGGGGCCAGTGGGCCGGCTGGAGCCGTAGGAACGACCACCACCGCTACCGCTGTCGCTGCGGGGGCCAGTGGGCCGACTGGAGCCGTACGAACGACCACCACCGCTACCGCTGTCGCTGCGGGGGCCAGTGGGCCGACTGGAGCCGTACGAACGACCACCACCGCTACCGCTGTCGCTGCGGGGGCCGGATGGACGATCCGAGCCGTAGGAGCGACCACCACCGGCGCCACCGTCGCCACGGGGCGACGAGAGGCGGCCGGAACCGGACGAGCGTGTGGCCCCACCGCCCCCCCGGGACGGGCCGCCAGTTCGGGGCCCCCGTGCGGTACCACCGCCGGTCGGCCGGCGGCCGGGGCCGGCGGGACGGCTGGACGCGCCACGCGGACGGGCCCCGGAGCGGGCTCGACCTGGTTCGTCTTCGTCAGATCGAGGGCGTTCGGGCATGATCATGCAGGCTACCGCCGCCCAGCCGCTCCCCCTGCCGCCGTGAACCAGGGCCGACATCCACCCGGTTCCCAGGTTCACGTTTCTGCAAGGATCTCGACCCCTTGAACATTGTCCAGGCCCCCTCCCAGCTAAGCTGAACGAGTCGTTGGCTAAAGGGGGCCGCCCGCCGGGCCGAGATAGAAGTCCTCCGGCTCCGGTTTCCACGGCGGCGGTAGGCCTTTTCAGATTTGTCACCTGACCTGACCTCGACACTTGAGGGGAAACTCGATCCGATGACGGCGGATAACACACAGACTGTCGCGTGCGTCGTCGGCACTCGGCCCGAGGTCATCAAGATGTTCCCGGTCGTCGATGCATTGCGGGCCGGCGGCGTGAACACACGCCTGATCCACACCGGCCAGCACCTCGAATTGTCCCAGGATGCGTTCAACGCCTTCGGGATAGGAGCCGACGTGGACCTCGAGGTCATGAGCGCGGCGCAGACCCCCACCCGGGTGGCGTCTCTGGTGCTCGACCGCTTGGGCCCGATGCTGAGCGAGCTCCGGCCATCCTGGCTGGTCGTGCAGGGCGACACCACCACCGTCCTGGCCGCCGCCATTGCCGGCGCCTACCACCAGATACCGGTGGCCCATGTGGAGGCCGGCCTCCGCTCCTACCGTCTCGACCAGCCGTTCCCCGAGGAGATCAACCGTCGGGCGGTCACCGCCATCGCCAGCCTGCATTTCGCCCCCACGCAGACGGCGGTCGATGCCCTGCGGCGCGAAGGGGTGCCCAGCGATCAGATCATGCTCACCGGCAACACGGTGATCGATGCCCTCCATTGGGCCTGTGATCACCTCCCGCCGGTGGCCATCGACCCCAAGCTCCGCTCGCTCGACCCGTCGCGGCCCATGCTGCTGATGACCACCCACCGTCGGGAGAACTTCGGCCTCGGCCTGGCCGACGTCTTCCAGGCCGTGCGCCACTTGACCGAGCTTCGCCCCGAACTCCAGATCCTGTTCCCGGTGCACCCCAACCCGGCGGTTCGGGCCGAGGTCAGCCGGTGGCTGGGCGACACCTCGTCGGTTCTGATCACCGACCCCCTCAGCTACCTCGACATGGCCCGGGCCCTCCAGCAGTGCACCCTGGTGCTGACCGACTCGGGCGGGCTCCAGGAGGAGGCGCCGGCGCTGGGCAAGCAGGTGCTGGTGCTGCGCGAGGTCACCGAACGGCCGGAAGCCATCGACGCCGGCATGGCCCGGCTGGTTGGCACCGACCCGGCGCGGATCATCGGGGCCGTGATCGATGCGCTCGACCATCCCCGGGCCTGGCGCTCCAGCCCCTACGGCGACGGCAAGGCCGGTCGGCGGATCGCCAACGCGCTGCAGGGGCTCCCCGTCACCCCCTTCACCGCTCTCGTCGAGGCGGCGTGACCGGCAACGCCGGCGACGGGCCAGCCGGCTCCGTCCGCGCCGTTCGACGCATCGGGCGGGCAGCTCTGGCCGATCTCGCCCGTCGGCCCGCCTCCCGTCCTGTGCCAGCCGACGGGGCCACGTGGCCGGCCCGGATCGATGCCGGCCTGGAGTGGCTGTGCCGTGCCCAGGACCAGGGGACAGACCGCGGCTTCAGCTACGGCTACACGGCGCGGGGCGGATGGCAGCCCTCGTACGTGGAGACCACGGGCTACATCATCAGCACATTCCTGCGGGCCGGGGCCGCGCTCGACCGGCCCGAGCTCATCGAGCGAGCGAACGAGGCCGGCCACTGGCTGCGCCGGGTACAGCTGCCCGACGGCGGCTTCCCCAACCCGGGTCTCGACCCCGGCGCCGGTGTGGTGTTCGACACCGGCCAGGACCTCCACGGCCTCGTCTCTCTGGCCGAGACACCCGGCAGCACCGACGCCGATCCGTGGGTCGACGCCGCTCGGCGGGCGGCCGGATGGCTGGTGGCCATCGCCGACGACGAGGGCCGCTGGACCCGCAACACGTTCAACGGCATTCCCCACGTCTACAACAGCCGCACCGCCTGGGCCCTGGTCCGCGCCGGGCACCTCCTCGACGACCCCGATGCGGTGAAGGTGGCGGAGGCCAACCTCGACTGGGCCTGCTCCCAGCAGCGCCCCAATGGCTGGTTCGACCAGTGCGCGTTCACCGTCGACGCCCCGCCGTTCACCCATACCACCGCCTACGCCGGTCGTGGGTTGCTCGAATCGGGGCTCCTGCTGGGCAACGAACGCTACATTCAGGCCGCCCGGGCCGTCGCTCAGGCCGCAGCCGGCCACTTGCGCCCCACCGGCCTCCTACCCGGACGCATCTCGGCTGACGGCGAACCGGTGGGCCGCAGCTCCTGCCTCACCGGCAATGCCCAATTCGCCATCATCTGGCTCAAGCTGGCCGCCATCGACCAGGAGTCCCGCTACCGCCAATGGGCCGAGCAGGCCCTGAGGGGCACCGCCGTCCATCAATCGCTGAACGGTCCCGACGAGATCCGCGGCGCCATCAAGGGCTCCCACCCGATTTGGGGGCGTTACGCCCCGCTCGGTTACCCGAACTGGCCGACCAAGTTCTTCGTCGACGCCCTGTTGTTGTCCGCCACCAGCGCCGATACACAAGCCACACCATGACTACCGCCCGCGTGACGCTCTACGGCATCGACGTCGATGCGGTCACGGTGGACGACACGCTGAGCTGGGTGGCCGAGACGATCGCCGAGGGCCGGAGGGGCAAGGTGGTCACGTTGAACACCACCGGCCTCATGCTGGCCGAACGACAGCCGTTCTTCCGCCGTTTCGTGGCCGAAGCCGACCTGGTGGTGGCCGACGGCCAACCGCTCGTCTGGCTGTCGCCGTTGTTCGGCCGTCGACTTCCCGCCCGCGTGGCCGGTATCGATCTCATCGAGCGCCTGGCCGAGCAGGCGGCCCAGAATCGTCATTCGATCTATCTGCTCGGCGCCGAGCCCGACACGGTGGCCACGGCGGCCGCCGAGCTCCAGCAGCGGCACCCCGGCCTAGAGATCGCCGGATCCCATCACGGATTTCTCGGCGACGGCGCCAACGAGGTGGCGACCAACATCGGTAGGTCCGGTGCCGCCATCCTCCTCGTCGGTATGGGCTCCCCACGCCAGGAGGAGTTCATCGACGCCCACTGGGACCAGCTCGACGTGAACATCGCCATCGGTGTCGGCGGCAGCTTCGAGGTTCTGGCCAATCGCCTGGTTCGGGCCCCGCGCTGGCTCCAACGCCTCGGGCTCGAATGGGCGTTCCGCATGCTGCAAGAGCCCCGCCGGCTCACCCGACGCTACGCCGACACGTTCTTCTGGCTGGTCCGGCGTACTGCGCCGTTGACCTCCGGCCTCGTCGACCGCTCTGGTCGGGCCCCCGCCGGCACGTCCGCTCCCCCGCCGGTCAAGAAGTAGCTAACAGCCCAGATCTGCTCGTTGCTCGGACTGGCGCGTCCGCTCGCTCCAATCCGAAAACGAAGAAAGGGACCTGGCGAACCAGGTCCCTTTCTATGAGAAATCCGGCGGCGTCCTACTCTCCCAGGTCGCTTCCAACCAAGTACCATCGGCGCTGGAGGGCTTAACTTCCGTGTTCGGAATGGGAACGGGTGTGACCCCTCCGCAATCGCCACCGAAATCTGTCGCCGTGCCCAAATTAGGGGACACAGCATAGAGCTGTTCCTTGAGAATTCCACAGCGAGCACGAGTTCACAAACACAAGCCCTCGGCCGATTAGTACCGGTCAGCTGAACGCCTTACGGCGCTTACACATCCGGCCTATCAACGTGATCACCTATCACGGGCCTTACCCGGTTACCCGGTGGGAGATCTAATCTTGAAACAGGTTTCCCGCTTAGATGCCTTCAGCGGTTATCCCTTCCGCAGGTCGCTAACCAGCCATGCTCCTGGCGGAACAACTGGCACACGAGAGCTGCGTCCATCCCGGTCCTCTCGTACTAGGGACAGACTTCCTCAAATCTCCTTCGGCTGCAGAGGATAGGGACCGAACTGTCTCACGACGTTCTAAACCCAGCTCGCGTACCGCTTTAATGGGCGAACAGCCCAACCCTTGGGACCTGCTTCAGCCCCAGGATGCGATGAGCCGACATCGAGGTGCCAAACCTTCCCGTCGATATGGACTCTTGGGGAAGATTAGCCTGTTATCCCCGGGGTACCTTTTATCCGTTTGCGATGGCCCTTCCATACGGCGCCATCGGATCACTATGCCCTGCTTTCGCACCTGCTCGACTTGTCAGTCTCGCAGTCAAGCTCCCTTGTGCCATTGCACTCAACGACTGATGGCCGACCAGTCTGAGGGAACCTTTGGGCGCCTCCGTTACGATTTAGGAGGCGACCGCCCCAGTCAAACTACCCATCTGACACTGTTCCCGATCCCGATAAGGGACCCGGGTTAGACATCCAATTTAAACAGGGTGGTATTTCAACAGCGACTCCACCAATGCTGGCGCACCGGCTTCCAAGTCTCCCACCTATCCTACACAATCCAAATCAAACACCAATATCAAACTGTAGTAAAGGTCCACGGGGTCTTTCCGTCCTTCTGCAGCTAACGAGCATCTTTACTCGTACTTCAATTTCGCTGGGTCTGTGGTTGAGACAGTAGGGAAGTCGTTACGCCATTCGTGCAGGTCGGAACTTACCCGACAAGGAATTTCGCTACCTTAGGACGGTTATAGTTACCGCCGCCGTTTACTGGGGCTTAAGTTCGCAGCTTCGCCTTTCGACTAACCGCTCCCCGTAACCTTCCAGCACCGGGCAGGCGTCAGAGCGTATACAGCGCCTTACGGCTTCGCACGCTCCTGTGTTTTTAGTAAACAGTCGCTTCCCTCTGGTTTGTGCCACCGCCTCACGCTCCTGATCGCAAGGATCAATCACGCTACTACGGCCCTCTTTATCCCGAAGTTACTGAGGTAATTTGCCGAGTTCCTTAACCACAGTTCACCCACTCGCCTTGGTCTTCTCGACCTGTCCACCTGTGTCGGTTTGGGGTACGGGCACCACAAGAACTAGCTAGAGGCTTTTCTAGGCAGCATAGGATCAATGACTTCGCCCGAAGGCTCGGTGTTACGTCTCAGGCTTTAAGGGGATCGGATTTGCCTGATCCCCGCCCTACGCGCTTACCCCAGGACAACCAACGCCTGGGATCATCTACCTTCCTGCGTCACCCCATTGCTAGCCGCCTCGTCGTGGGTCGATTCGCCGCCCCGAAGGGCAACAGCCTCTTAGCAACATCGAATTGGCTCTGACGCGCTTGTGGTGGTACCGGAATATCAACCGGTTGTGCATCGACTACGCCTTTCGGCCTCGCCTTAGCTCCCGACTAACCCTGGGTGGACGAACCTTCCCCAGGAACCCTTGGACATCCGGCGGAGGAGATTCTCACTCCTCTTTCGCTACTCATACCAACATTCGCACTCGACCACGCTCCACGCTGGGTTACCCCTTACGCTTCAACGCGAGATCGACGCTCCGCTACCACGCAGACTAAGTCTGCATCCGCAGCTTCGGCTCTGGACTTGAGCCCCGTTACATTGTCCGCGCAAGACCACTCGACCAGTGAGCTATTACGCACTCTTTAAAGGGTGGCTGCTTCTAAGCCAACCTCCTGGCTGTCTGAGCAATCTCACATCGTTTACCACTTAGTCCAGAATTAGGGGCCTTAGCTGGCGATCTGGGCTGTTTCCCTCTCGACTATCGAAGCTCATCCCTCGAAGTCTCACTGCTGCGCTCTGGAGCCATGGCATTCGGAGTTTGGTTGGGGTTGGTAAGCTTGTCGGCCCCCTTACCCATCCAGTAGCTCTACCTCCATGGCTGAACACGCAACGCTGCACCTAAATGCATTTCGCGGAGAACCAGCTATCACCGAGTTTGCTTGGCCTTTCACCCCTAATCACAGGTCATCCCCCCAGTTTTCAGCCTAGGTGGGTTCGCGCGTCCACGGGGTCTTACCCCCGCTTCCCACTGCCCATGACTAGATCACTCGGCTTCGGGTCTACAGCATGCGACTAAACGCCCTATTAAGACTCGCTTTCGCTCCGGCTTCCCCTCACGGGTTAACCTTGCCACATACCGTAACTCGTTGGCTCATTCTTCAAAAGGCACGCCGTCGCAGACGCAAGCGCCTGCTTCGACTGATTGTAAACCAACGGTTTCAGGTACTATTTCACTCCCCTCCCGGGGTACTTTTCACCTTTCCCTCACGGTACTCGTGCACTATCGGTCGCCTACGGATACTTAGCCTTACGAGATGGTCCTCGCAGATTCACACCAGGTTTCACGGGCCCGGTGCTACTCGGGTGCCTGCTCGAAGATGCTCAGATTTCGTGTACGGGACCATTACCCCCTACGGTTCGCCTTTCCAGAACGATTCCACTATCTGAGCACTTGGTAACTTCGTGACGGGTCTAGCGCTCCGTCCTGCAGGTCCCACGACCCCTGAATGGCAACGCCGCTAGGCTATACACCATCCAGGTTTAGGCTGATCCCATTTCGCTCGCCGCTACTCAGGGAGTCGTTGTTACTTTCCGTTCCTTGCGGTACTAAGATGTTTCAATTCCCGCAGTTCCCTCACCCTGCCCTATGTGTTCAGGCAGGAGTGACACCCCATTACGGGTGCCGGGTTTCCCCATTCAGACATCCTCGGATCAACGCTTAGTAGGCAGCTCCCCGAGGCTTATCGCAGCCACTCACGTCTTTCATCGGTCTTAGGCGCCAAGGCATCCACCGTTGGCTCTTAGTAGCTTGTGTGTGTGGGTTATTTCAGTACTGTTATCTCTTTCGAGATATCAGATGCTCGTGCTCGCTATGCAATTCTCAAGGAACGATCGAAGGTGCCCGAACTGGCGCACCAGGAGCATGATTCCGCCCCGGT
>CAVTAP010000021.1:162500-655037 GCA_963732695.1 uncultured Actinomycetota bacterium
CGGGCCGAGCGGGCGGCGGCCGGCCCGTGGACGAGGGCGGTCAGCTCCTCGGCCAGGAGCCGCTGGGCCGACCGCTTGTGGGGTTCCTCGGCATGGGCGGCCACGGCGCTGTCGACGTCGGCCACCTCCAGGAACGTGAGCTGGAGCAACAGGCGGCGGACCTCGCTGTCCTCCACCTGCATCCATCCCTGGTAGAAGCGGTAGGGCGACAGATGGGCGGCGTTCAGCCACATGGTCTCGCCCCCTGCCGTCTTGCCGTACTTGGTGCCGTCGGGCTTGAGCAGCAGGGGCCAGGTGAGGGCCTGGGCCTTCCCCCCGGTCTTGCGCCGGATGAGATCGACGCCCGAGCGCGATGTTGCCCCACTGATCGGAGCCGCCCACCTGCATCTCGCATCGCTCGTGCTCGTACAGCCAGAGGAAGTCGTTCGCCTGGAGCAGCATGTAGCTGAACTCGGTGTAGGAGATGCCCTCCTCGCCCGCCATCCGGGCCTTCACCGACTCCTTGGCCACCATCTGGTTGATCGTCACGTGCTTGCCCACGTCCCGCAGGAACTCGAGCATGGTGACGGGGCTGGTCCACGTCCGGTTGTCGACCAGGGTGGCCGGGTTCGCCCCCTCGAAGTCGAGGAACTGCCGCAGCGTGGGCATGATCCCGGCCAGGTTGGCCTCGAGCGCGGCATCGTCGAGCAACGACCGCTCGGCCGACTTGCCCGAGGGGTCACCGATCATGCCGGTGGCGCCGCCGGCCAGGCTGAGGGCCCGATGCCCGGCGTTCTGGAACCGGCGCAGGGTGAGCAGGCCGATCAGGTTGCCGACATGCAGGCTGGCGGCAGTGGGATCGAACCCGCAATAGACCGTGATCGGTCCCTCCGCCAGGCGGGTCTGGAGGCCGGCACGGTCGGTGGTGTCTTGGACGAGACCTCGGGCCGCGAGGTCGTCGAACAGGCGAGGATCGATCGACATGGGCCTCATGCTAGAAGCGGGGTCCCGAACCGGCTCCGACTTACCGATGGCCCCGGAGCCCACTCCGGAGTTACCGCCCCGCCGGCCCGGCACACTGGAGAGGTGAGCTCGCCCCCCTCCACGCTCGACGCCCCGCCCTCCGATACCGACCGGTCCACGCCCTGGTACCGCAGCCCCAAGGGCCTGCTCAAAGCGGTGGGCATCGCCGTGGCGCTGTCCACCTTCGGCGTCTGGGGCTACGCCTACTCCGGCCGGGCCGACCGCCCGACCCCCGATCTGCTGGTCGACTCGGCCTTCCCCACCGCGGCCGAGCCCATCTGCGCCACGGCGGTGGCCGAGATCGCCGCCATGCCCCAGGCGCTGGACGCCACCGACAACGTCGATCGGGCCGGCCAGGTCCGGGCGTCCACGGCCCGGTTCGAGCAGATGGTCGACGAGCTCGAGGCGGTGACGAGCGGCACCCCCCGCGATCTGGCCATCGAGAGGGCCTGGCTCGACGACTGGCGGGTGGTGGTGGCGGACCGGTACCGCTACGCCGACGCCGTGACCGACAACCCCGCGGCCCCCTTCTACATGACCGACACCGGGGTGAACGAGCGGCTCGACCGGCGCGTCACCCGCCTGGCCACCACCAATCAGATGCTGTCGTGCATCTACCCCGAGGACGTGGGCTGACGCTGGCCCCGGTCGTTGGCGGCTCCGCGGGCGGCCGGTCAGCCGAGCAGGCCGGCGGCCCGCAGCTCGCCGGCCACGGTGACCGCCCGGCGCACCAGCCGCCCCAGCTCGCCGCCCCCGATCACGGTGGCGTCGTCGGGATCGTCGGGATGCACCCATCGGGCCCCCAGGGTCTCGGCGTTCGGCGCGGCGGTGGTGTCGGTCCCGCTGAGGACGAGGAAGCGGAGGTCGAGGTGGTCATGCGCCGGCTCACCGGGCCGGGGGCCGATGGCGTGGACGTCGATGTCGATGGCGGGGGTGACGAGTCGCAGGCCGGCCAACCCCGTCTCCTCGGTGGCTTCGGTGTGCGCCACCAGGCCCAGGTTGCCCTCCCCGTCGGCGTGACCGCCGGGTTGGAGCCAGCGGCCCAGCTTGGCGTGGTGGATGAGCAACACCCTCCCGGTGGCCGGGTCGAGCACCAGAGCGGAGCCGGTGAGGTGGCCCGGGCCGCAACTCCGGAACAGGCAGTCGAGATGCTGCTCGGTGAAGGCCACCACCGCCCGCCGGGTCTGGTCCTGGTCGGCGCCGTCGAGCGCGGCCGACAGCAGCTGCCGGCGGGCCTCGGCCGGGTCGTCGCCGGCCGGCCGTAGGGCGGGATCGCCGGGAGCGGCGTGGATCCGGAAGGTCACGGTGCCTCAGGCTACCGACGGGGGGCTACCGACGAGGGGCGGGGCCGGCTGACGTGGGCGTTGCCGGCCAGGGCGAAGCGCCACGGCCGCTCCACGGCCCGGGTGATCCCCACCCGGGGCCCCGTGACCACGGCAGGCTCCTGCGCCCCGCTGGAAGGGCCGTGGGGGCCGGGCAGGGCCAGGTGCACCGGGGACCCCGGATCGAGGAGGTCGGCGCCGTCGTGGCCGCCGTCGATGCCCAGGGCGGCGCACAGCTTCCCCGGCCCCGAGCCCAGATCGGACTCCCGTCGGGCCCGGGGTCGGTCGGCCCACATGGCATCGATCCCGGACACCGGCTCCACCGCCCGCAGGAGCACCGCCGACGCCTCACCGGCGGGGCCGCAGACGATGTTGGCGCACCAGTGCATGCCGTAGCTGCGGTAGACGTACAGATGGCCATGGGGGCCGAACATCACCCTGTTGCGGGGCGTCGGGCCCCGGTGGGCGTGGCTGGCCGGGTCGTCGGCCCCTTCGTACGCTTCGACCTCCACGATGCGGCCCACCCGCTCGCCGCACACGAGCAGCAGGCCCAGCAGCCGGGGGGCGATCACGCTCGATCGTCCCGCCAGCCAGTCGAAGCTCGATCTGGTGTCCCCGGCCGTCACCGGAACGAACGGGTCACAGGGCGTCGAGGCGGGCCCGGTCGTCGGCCAGGCGACGGCGGAGGGCGTCGAGCTGGACCCGAACCGGGGCGGGGCCACCCCCGCCGGGACTGCTGCGCCGGGCGGCGGCGGCACCGGGAACGAACACGGCACGGGTCCGCTCCCCGAGCTGAGGGTCGGCGGCGGCCAGGTCGGGCAGGGGGACGCCCTCGTCGAGGGACCGCCGCACCAGCGAGCCGACCACGGCGTGGGCGGCCCGGAAAGGCAGGCCGTCGGTCACCAGGATCTCGGCCAGATCGGTGGCGGCCAGGGCCGGGGCGTCGGCGGCGGCGGCCATGGCCCCGGTGTTGAACCGGGCCGAGGCCAGCAGCCCGGCCAGCGCGCCGACGGCCAGGCGGATCTGGTCGACCGAGTCGAACAGGGGCTCCTTGTCCTCCTGCAGGTCGCGGTTGTAGGCCAGGGGCAGGCCCTTGAGCGTGGCCAGCAGACCGGTCAGGTTGCCGATGAGTCGGCCGGCCCGGCCCCGGGCCAGCTCGGCGATGTCGGGGTTCTTCTTCTGGGGCATCATCGACGACCCGGTGGCGAAGGCGTCGTCGAGGGTCATGAACCCGAACTCCTCGGAGGTCCACAGCACCACCTCCTCCCCCATCCGGCTCAGGTGGATGCCCACCATGGCCGTGGCGAACAGGGCCTCGGCCACGAAGTCCCGGTCGCTGGTGACGTCGAGGGAGTTGGCGAAGGGGGCGGCGAAGCCGAGGTCGGCCGCCGTGCCCGCCGGATCGAGCGGGAGCGAGGTGCCGGCCAGGGCCCCCGCCCCCAGGGGCGACACGTCGGCCCGGCGGCGGCAGTCGAGCAGCCGGTCGACGTCACGGGACAGGGCCCAGGCGTGGGCCGCCAGCTGATGGGCCAGCAGCACGGGCTGGGCCCGCTGGAGATGGGTGTAGCCCGGCAGGTAGGCGTCGCCCGCCTCCACCGCCCGGTCCAGCAGCACCTGCTGAAGGCTGAGCACGTCGGCGGCCACTTCGGCCAGTGCCCGCCTGGTCCACAGCCGCATGGCCGTGGCCACCTGGTCGTTGCGGCTGCGGCCGGTGTGGATCTTGGCCCCCGGGTCGCCCACCAGCTCGGTGAGGCGACGCTCGATGGCGGTATGGATGTCCTCGTCGGACGGCTCGAAGGCGAACTGGCCCGACGCCAGCTCCATGGCCACCTGGTCGAGCCCGGACAGCACGGCCGACAGCTCCTGGGCCGTGAGCAGCCCCGCCCGCTCCAGCCCCCGGGCGTGGGCCCGGGATCCCTGGATGTCGTCCTGGGCGAGGCGCTGGTCGTAGGAGAGGCTGGCGGTGTAGGCCATCAGGGCCTCCGCCGGCCCGGCGGCGAAGCGCCCGTGCCACAGCGTCCGGGCCTGGTCGTTCATGGTGGAGATCCTCGCAACGGGTTGGCGGTCAACGGTTGTTCCTGGTGGCGAGGCCGGCCAGCTCGCGAAGCTCGGCCGCCAGCCGGGGGCCGCTGCCCTCGGCGGCGATGGCGAGCAGGGTGTCGTCGCCGGCCACCGTGCCCACCAGGTCGGCCAGCGAAGCCCGATCGAGCACGGAGGCCACCACGTGGGCCGAGCCGGGCGGGGTGCGCAGCACCACCAGGTCGCCCGAGCGGTCGACGTCGACCAGCCACTCGCCCAGCACCCGGCGCAGATGGTCCTCCGGGGCCAGCTGATCGGTGGGAAGCTCGGGGATGGCGTAGATCGTGAGCCCGCCCGGGGCCCGGACCTTGATCGCCCCCATCTCCTCCAGGTCGCGCGACACGGTCGCCTGGGTGGCCGAGATCCCGGCGTCGGCCAGGAGCTCCACCAGCCGGGCCTGATTGGTGACGGTCTCCTCGGCCAGGATGCGGGCGATGCGGTGCTGGCGTTGGCTCTTGCTCCCGGCCAACGCTCAGGACCCTTGGTGGAGCCAGGCCAGTACGGCCCGGATCGACGCCAGGCGGTTGGCGGCCTGGGGCCACACCCGGCTCCGGCTCCCGTCGATCACCGAGGCCGCCACCTCCTCGCCCCGGTGGGCGGGCAGGCAATGGAGGAAGATGGCGGCCGGGGCGTGGCCCATCAGCCGCTCGTCGACCGAGAAGCCCTCGAAGGCCCGTAGCCGCTGCTCCCGCTCCGCTTCCTGCCCCATCGAGGTCCAGGTGTCGGTGTAGACCACGTCGGCCCCCCGGAGGGCGTCCTCGGGCCGCTCGGCCACCACCAGCGGCACGCCGGCGGCCGCCAGCCGGTCGGCGTCGGTGGCCGAGAACCCGTAGCCGGGGGGCGACGTGATCCGCATCTCGCCCCCCAGGTAGCCGACGGCCAGGGCCAGCGACCGGGCCACGTTGTTGGCGTCGCCCACGTAGGCCACCACCCGGTCCTTCACCGAGCCCAGCTCGGCCCGGATGGTGAGGATGTCGGCGATGGCCTGGAGGGGATGGCCGGCGTCGGACAGGAGGTTCACCACCGGCACCACGTCGAGCGCCGCCATCCGGTCGAGCACCCCGTGGTCGTGGACCCGGGCGCAGATGGTGGCGTGGTAGCAGGCCAGCGTGCGGCCCACGTCCTCGGCCGACTCCCTCGTGTCGATCCCCACCTCGTCGTTGGTGATGTACACGGGGTGGCCGCCGAGCTGAACCACCGCCATCTCCGTGGAGTTGCGGGTGCGGGCCGACGGCTTGGTGAACACGCAGGCCACGCCCCGTCCGGCCAGGGGCGCGCCCAGGCTCTCGGGCGGGGCCAGGGCCAGCTCACACAGGTGCTCCAGCTCGTCGGGGCTGAGGTCGTCGATCTCGAGGAGGTGGCGCATACGTCAGGCCGGAGCTGGAGCCGCCGCCATCTCGGTGAGCACGCCGCCCAGGATCTGGGCCGCCTCGGCGATGTGCTCGGGGGTGATGATCAGCGACGGGGCGAGGCGCAGGGCCGACGGGGTGACCCCGTTGACCACCAGGCCCTCCTGGAGGCAGCGGGTGGCCACGTCACGGGCGTCGACGTCGGCCAACTCGACGGCCAGCAGCAGCCCGAGGCCCCGCACACCGGTGACCTTGGGCAGGCCCATCATGGCCTCGGTGATGGCGGCCCCGGCCTCCACCGCCCGGGTCGGGGCGTCGATCGACACCATCGTCTCCAACACCGCCTTGGCCGCCGCCGTGGCCAGGGGCTGGCCGCCGTAGGTGGTGGCGTGGTCGCCCGGCTGGAACGAGGCGGCCACCTCGCGCTTGGCCCAGGTGGCCCCGATCGGCACGCCGTTGCCCAGGGCCTTGGCCATGGTCACCACGTCGGGGCTGATGCCGAAGTGCTGGAAGCCGAACCAGCGGCCGGTGCGGGCGAAGCCGGTCTGCACCTCGTCGACCATGAACAGGATGCCCCGCTCCCGGCACAGCGCCTCGACACCCTGGAAGTAGTCGACAGTGGCCGGGTTGACGCCGCCCTCGCCCTGCACCGGTTCCAGCAGCACGGCACCCACCGTCTCGTCGAGGGTCTTGCGCAGCTCGTCGAGATCGTTCCAGATCACGTGGCGGAAGCCCTCGGGCAGGGGCTGGAAGGCGTCCCACTTCTGGGGCTGGCCGGTGGCGGCCAGGGTGGCCAGGGTGCGGCCGTGGAAGCTCTGGAAGGCGGCCACCACCACATGGCGGCCCGGCCCGCCGTGGCGCCGGGCCAGCTTGATGGCGGCCTCGTTCGACTCGGCCCCCGAGTTGCAGAAGAACACCTGGCCCCCGGCCGGGGTGCCGTCGCCGATCAGGCGGTCGATCTCGCGGGCCACCGCCCAGTTGTGCTCGGTGGCGTACAGGTTCGACACGTGGAGGAGCCGCTGGGCCTGGGCGGCCAGGGCCTCGGCCACCGCCGGATGGGCGTGGCCCAGGCTGGTGACGGCCAGGCCCGACAGGAAGTCGAGATACTTCTTGCCTTCACGGTCCCACAGGTAGGGGCCTTCGCCCTTCACGAACATCACCGGCGGTGGTCCGTAGGTTGGCATCAACGGGCAGTACGCCATCTCGGCGCCGGCGCCCATGGCGGTGCGGTGGTCGGTCATTCAGTTCCCCCCTGGGGTCGTCGTGGTCGAAGTAACAACGGCGGCACCGTCGTCGGAGTCGGCGTCGGCGTCCACCTCACCGTGGGGGTGGTCGGCGATCACCATGGTCCCGATGCCGGCGTCGGTGAACAGCTCGAGCAGGAGCGCGTGCGGGATGCGGCCGTCGAGCATGTGGGCGCTCACGGCACCGGCCCGCACCGCGTGCATGCAGGAGGCGACCTTGGGCACCATGCCACCCGAGATCGTGCCGTCGGCGATGGCGGCGTCGAGGTCGGCCAGCGTCACCCGGGCCACCAGGGTGGACGGGTTGTCCACGTCGGTCAGGAGGCCGGGCACGTTGGTGAGGTAGATCACCTTCTCGGCCCCCAGGGCCCCGCCAACGGCCCCGGCCACGGTGTCGGCGTTGATGTTGAGGGCCTGGCCCCCGACGGTGGAGCCGATGGAGGAGATCACCGGGATCATGTCCTCGGCCAGCAGGCGCTGGATGATCCCCGGGTTGACCTTGGTGATCTCGCCCACGAAGCCGAGCTCGGGTTGGCGGATCTCGGCCGTGATCAGGTTCCCGTCCTCGCCCGAGAGGCCAACGGCATAGGCCCCGTGGACGTTGATCTGGCCCACGATGTCGCGGCCCACCTTGCCCACCAGCACCATGCGGGCCACCTCGAGGGTCTCGGCGTCGGTGACCCGCAGGCCGTTGACGAACTCCGAGGTCTTGCCCAGGCGGCGCAGCAGGTCGTCGATCTGGGGGCCGCCGCCGTGGACCACCACCGGCTTCATGCCCACCGACCGCAGCATCACGATGTCCTCGGCGAAGGTGCGGGCCGACTCGTCGTCGCCCATGGCGTTGCCGCCCATCTTCACCACCACGATGGCGCCCCGGAAGCGCTGGATGTACGGCAGGGCCTCGACCAGGGCCCGGGCCCGGTCCTCGGGCGAGTAGCCCCGACCGGGCACAACGGCGCCGGTGGGCGTGCTCGGGCTGTCGAGCGCCGTCATGAGCGGTACCCGGCGTTGATGTCGATGTAGGCGTGGGTCAGGTCGCAGGTCCAGATCGTGGCCCGCCCCTCCCCCACCCCGACGTCGACCGACACCACCACGTCCTGTTGCTGAAGGTGCTCGGTGGCACGGGCCTCGGAGTAGCCGGGGGCCACCTTGCCGCCCTGGGTGACCAGCTCGCTGCCGATACGGATCACCAGGGCGTCTCGGCTGGCCTTCTGGCCCGCCTTGCCCACCGCCATCACGATGCGGCCCCAGTTGGCGTCGGAGGCGGCCAGCGCCGTCTTGACCAGGGGCGAGTTGCCGATGGCCAGGGCGATGGCCTTGGCCGCGGCGTCGCTCTCGGCCCCGGTCACCGTGACCTCCACGAACTTCGACGCCCCCTCGCCGTCCCGCACGATCTGGTGGGCCAGGCTCAGGTTGACCTGGTCGAGGGCGGCCACGAAAGCGGCCCAGTGGGGCGACTCCGGCCCGGTCACTGGTTCGTTGCCGGCGGCGCCGGTGGCGAACAGGAGCACGGTGTCGCTGGTGGAGGTGTCGGAGTCGACCGTGATCCGGTTGTAGCTGGCCTCCACCGAGGCCGACACCGCCGCCTGCAGCGCCTCGGCCGTGACCGCCAGGTCGGTGAACACGAAGCTGAGCATGGTGGCCATGTCGGGGGCGATCATGCCGCTGCCCTTGGCGATGCCGGCCACGTGGGCCGACGTGCCGGCCACGGGGGCGGTGGCCCCCTTGGCGTAGGTGTCGGTGGTGCGGATGGCATCGGCCGCCTCGGGCCAGGTGGCGGCCGGACGGCCGGCCAGCACCGGCAGGGCGGCTCGCAGGGCCGACTCGTCGAGCGGTTCGCCGATCACGCCGGTGGAGGCGACGAACACCTCGTGGGGCTGGCAGCCGAGCACACCGGCCAGCACCTCGGCGGTGAGGGCGGTGGCCGACTCGCCGGCCGAGCCGGTGAAGGCGTTGGCGTTGCCGGCGTTGCACACCACGGCCCGGGCCGTGCCCCGGCCCAGGTTGGCCTTGCACCAGTCGACCGGGGCCGAGGTGCACAGGGAGCGGGTGAAGGCGCCGGCCACGGTGGTGCCCTCGGCCAGCACGGCCAGCATCAGGTCGGGCCGGCCCTGGTAGCGGAGGCCGGCGGCGTGGGTGGCGAAGGTGACGCCGGCGATGGCCGGGATCTCGGGGAACGACGCCGGGGCGAGAGGTGAGATGGCAGTCACTACGGGTACACCCCCGGGCCCATCAGGCCGGTCCGTTCGTCGAGGCCGGTGGCCAGGTTGGCGCACTGGATGGCCATGCCCGAGGCGCCCTTCACCAGGTTGTCGAGCGTGGCGATACCGAGCACCAGGCCGGTGCGGGGGTCGACCCGGGCCGTGAGGTGCACGGCGTTGGACCCCAGCGTGGCCTTGGTGGACGGGCTGCGGTCGGACACCACCATGAACGGCTCGCCCCGGTAGAACTCCCGCATGGCGGCGGTGGCGTCGGCCGAGGTGGCGCCGGCGGCGGCCGCCGTGGGCCGGCCGTAACACGTGGCCAGGATGCCCCGGTTCATCGGCACGAGGTGGGGGGTGAACAGCACGCTGGGGCTGGCGCCGGTCCGGTCGGCCAGCGCCTGCTCGATCTCGGGGGTGTGGCGGTGGGTCAGCAGGCCGTAGGCCGTGGTGTCCTCGTCGACCGTGCAGAAGGTGGTGTGCTCCTTGGGCGGGCGGCCGGCGCCGCTGACCCCGGTCTTGATGTCGGCCACCAGACCCTCGGGCTCGATCAGCCCGGCGGCCAGCAGCGGGGCCAGGGCGAACACCGAGGTGGCGACGTTGCAGCCGGTGGCGGCGATCAGCTCGGCCCCCGAGATCTTGTCCCGGAACAGCTCGGGCAGGCCGTAGACGGCCTCGGCCAGCAGCTCGGGACAGGTATGGGGTGCGCCGTACCACTGGGGGTAGAGATCGGCGTCGTGGAGCCGGAAGTCGGACCCCATGTCGACGATGTGGCCCACCCGGCCCTTGATCTCGGGCACCACGTTCATCGACACGCCGTGGGGCAGGCCGCAGAACACGACGTCGAGGCCGTCGAGGGCGCCGGGATCGTAGGCGTCGTAGACCCGGTCGCCGTAGGCCATGGCCAGGCTCGGATAGAGGTCGGCGATGGGCTTGCCGGCCTGGCTGTCGCCGGTGGCCACCACGAGATCGAAGCTCGGATGCTGCACCAGAAGGCGGAGCAGCTCGGCCCCGGTGTAGCCGGAGGCGCCGACGATGCCGACGCGCAGCCGTGGCGGATTGGGGTCGTGTAGTGTCACGTCTGCGCTCCTGTGGGCATTCGACGACGGCGGATCTGCACGGCGGGACAGGCAGATGTAAGAATATACGGCGAGTCCGATATTCATGCAACCCTGTTGCCGGAGGACCGACGGCCCGGCCCCGGCCCATCCCAGGGGCGGACCTGCCACATCGGGACCCCAGTTCCATCCGTGCCCCCCTATGTTCCCCTGCAAGGTACATAGGGGTGCACGGTTCATTCTGAGGTCCCGATGTTGCGCCTCCGACTCCGGGGCGGCGACGCTGGTCACCGGACGCCGGCGCCGGGCCGGCCCCCCGAACGGAGTGGAGCGACATGGCCGAGACGCTGCCCGTACACGAGTTGGTGGCCTACAACACCGCCATCGACAGTGAGAACAAGATCCACGACGACGACGTGGCCGCCCGCTTCGGCTTCACCGGCGGCCTGGTGCCCGGGGTCGACGTGTACGCCTACCTGTGCCAGCCGGCGCTGGCCCACTGGGGCGCCCGGTTCCTCGACTCGAGCCGGGTATCGGTCCGCTTCGACTCCCCCATCTACGACGGCGAGACCACCCGCATCGCCGCCACCCTCGACGACGACGGCGTGCTGCGGGCCGAGGCCGTCACCGCCAACGGAAAGCCGGCCACGCTGGAGGCCCAGCTCCTCGACACGAGGCCCGTGCCGCCGCCCACCTCCGCCGCCCCCACCAATCCCGACCGGCCCCCGGCCTCGCCCGAGGTGCTGGTGGCCGACGAGCCACTCGGCTCCTACACCACCCAGATCGACGCCGAGCAGCACGCCGCCTACCTGCGCGACATCCGCGACCCCGACAGCCCGGTCACGGCTCTGGGAGCGGTCCACCCGGGCTGGCTGCTGCGCCAGGCGAACTACATTCTCAGCCGGAACGTGACGCTCGGCCCCTGGATGCACGTGGGCTCGCTGGTGGACCACCTGGCGCCGGCCCCGATCGGCCAGCCGCTCGAGGTGCGGGGGTTCACCCGCCGGGCCTACGAGCACAAGGGCCACCGGTTCGTCCTCCTGGCGGTGGTGATCTACGGACCCGACGGCCAGCCGGTGTGCAGCGTCGACCACACCGCCATCTACGAGCCCCGCCAGGTCCGGGAACTGGCCGGCTGAGTGGACGCCGTCCCCTCGGCCCTCTTCATCGCTCCGCCTTCCTGGGCTCGATCGTCGACCGCTGCTCGCGGCTGAACGGCCCCTCGTGGCCGACGAGTACCGCTCTCTGAGCAGCTGGCTACGGGGCTCGTGGAGCGCAGATGACCGGCCCGAGCAGGAGGGTGCCCCCGGGCAACCCGGGGACGCGCCGTCGGCCGCCGAGCCCTGGTTGCCGGCCGGGCGCCGATGGCCCGACCGTTCGCGGCCGCTGGACCCCCGCCGGCTACGCTCGAACTCTTGTGAGCCCTCCTCTCCTCGTCGGTGTCTGCGGCGGCAGCGGATCAGGCAAGTCCACCCTGGCGGCACGGGTGGCGGAACGATGGGAGGTCGACCACCCCGGGGCCAGAGCGGTGGTGCTCAGCTTCGACGCGTACTACCACGATCAGTCACACCTGCCGATGGCCGAACGGGCCCTGGTCAACTACGACCATCCCGACTCCCTCGACGCCGGCCTGATGGCCGCCCACCTCCGGGCGCTGCGGGCGCGCGACCGAGTGGGCGTGCCCGGCTACGACTTCGCCACCTACCGCCGCACCGGCGACGTGGAGCTGGTGGAACCGGCCGACCTCGTGCTGGTGGAAGGCATCCTACTGTTCGCCTTCGCCGATCTGTGGGAGCTGCTCGACTACCGGGTGTTCCGCAACTGCCCGGAGCCGGTGCGCTTCGAACGCCGGCTGACCCGCGACACCACCGAACGGGGCCGAACCGTGGCGTCGGTCAAGGCCCAGCTGGCGGCGAGCGTGAAGCCCATGCACGACCGCTACGTCGAGCCCCACGTCGTCGCCGCCGATTTCGTGACCGAGCACGGCGACGACCTCGACCACGTGACGGCCCGGCTCCTGGCCGAGCTCACCCTGCGGGCCGGCGCCGGCGCCCCCACCCGCCCCTGACACCGGCTGTCGGCCGAACCTTGTCGCCTTGTGCCGCCTGTGGCGGCATTTCTTCACAAGGTTCGGCCGCCTGGCGGCCTACTGGAGGCGGCCGGCGGCGCTGGCAGCGGCTTCGGCCGCGTCCAGCTGACCCTCGACGATGGCCAGGCCCCCGTCCCAGAAGGCGGGATCGGCCAGGTCGACGCCCACGATGCGCCCCAGCTCCTCGGGGGCCATCGACCCGCCGGCCGACAGCAGCTCCAGGTAGGCCGGGACGAAGCCCGGCCCCTCCTGCTCGTAGCGGGCGTAGACCGACAGGGCGAGCAGCTGGCCGTAGGCGTAGGCGTAGACGTAGCCGGGGGAGCCGATGAAATGAGGGATGTAGGACCACCAGGTGCGGTAGCCCTCGGTCACCTCCACCGCGTCGCCCAGCATGTCGGTCTGGGTCTCGGCCCACAGCTCGCCGAACCGGTCCACCGACAGCTCGCCCTCACGGCGGCGGCTGGTGTGGCAGGCGTGCTCGAAACGGTTCATGGCCACCTGGCGGAACACGGTGGCCACCGAGTCGTCGATGATCGAGGCCAGGAGGGCGAACCGCTCCCCCGGGTCGTCGATCAGCGACAGCAGCCGCTTGTTGGTGACGGCCTCGCCGAACACCGAGGCCGTCTCGGCCAGCGTCAGAGGGGTGGACTGGTGGAAGACGCCCTGGGGCCGGGCCAGGTAGGCGTGGACCCCGTGGCCCAGCTCGTGGGCCAGGGTCGAGACGTCGCGGGGGCGTGACGTCCAGTTCAACAGCACGTAGGGGTGGTGGCTCGGCACGGTGTAGGCACAGAACGCGCCCGGGCGCTTGCCCGGCCGCACCGGAGCGTCGATCCAGCCCTCGTCGATGAAGCGGCCCACGATGTCGGCCAGCTCGGGAGAGAACGACTGGTAGGCGTCGCGCACCACGGCGGTGGCCTCGGCCCAGCCGATGGCCTGCTGGCCCTGGGCCACGGCGGCCATGCGGTCGTAGTCGGCCAGGCGGTCGAGACCCAGCACCCTGGCTTTGATCCCGTACCACCGCTGGGGGATGTCGTAGCGCTTGACCACCGCCTCCACCAGAGCATCCACCGAGGCGTCGCTGGCCTCGTTGGACAGGTTGCGGCTGGAGATCCAGGTGTCGAACGAGCGCAGGCGGTCTTCCACCGATCGATCGAGCAGGAGGGTGTTGTAGATGTAGCCCCGGGTCCGCAGGCCGGGGGCCAGCCCGGCGGTGACGGCGGCCGCCGCACCCTGGCGGACCGAGCGGTCGGGGTGTTGGAGGAGAGACAGGCCCTGCTCCAGGGGGGCCGCCCGGGTGCCCCCCTGGCCGTCGTCGAGGTTCACCTCGATGGCCGAGGTGAGCTCGGAGAACAACCGGACCCAGGCCGAGGCGCCGGTGACCGACGTCTCGATCAGCACCTTCTCCTCCGGCTCGGTGAGCAGGTGGGGGCGGTTGAGGCGGGTCAGCTCCAGGTGGTGACGGCAGAAGTCGAGCACCGGGTCGGCCATCACCCGGTTGACGTGCCCGTCGTCGGCGGCGGCGAACTCCAGCTCCACGAACACCAGCAGGGTGCCCACCTCGGTGGCCTGCTCCTGCACCTGCTGCATGAGGGCGCCCCGCTCGGGGTCGAGCGTGTTCTCGCTGAAGCGGAGCATGCCGTAGTTGCCGGCCCGGCCCATCAGCTCGTTGATGTCGGCCACGGTGGTCATCAGCGCGGCCAGCTCGGCCGCCTCCAGGGTGCCGACCCGTCCCCGGTAGCCGGCCAGGCCCTGGGCCAGCTCCTTGGCCTGGGCGATCAGCTCGAGGGGCGACGGGGCGCCGTCGAGCAGCGGCTCCAGATCCCAGGCGACGGTGGCGGCGGACAGGTCGGGGTCGGTTGCTGTCATGGCTTCATGATGCCCGAACCCCGCCGGGGCGGCTACGCCGACTAACGCAGCTCGGCCTGGTGGGCCTTCACGACGGCGTCGATGCAGCTCTGACGGGCCTGGGCGATCTCGGCGTCGGTGAGGGTGCGGTCGTCGGCCTGGAAGCGCAGCGTGTAGGCCAGCGAGCGCCGGCCCTCGCCCAGCTGCGGGCTGCGGAAGACGTCGAACAGGTCGACCGAGCGCAGCAGGCCGGCTCCCGCCTTACGCAGGGTGCGGGCCACATCGGTGGCCGGCACGTCGTCGGCCACGGTGAAGGCCAGGTCGACGTCGCTGGAGGGGAAGCGGGACAGGGGCTTGTAGCGGGGGATGGTCTCCAGCGCGGCCACGATCGGCTCCACCGCCAACTGCACCCACGCCACCCGGCCGGCCACCTCGTAGCGCTCCAGCACCTCGGGATCGACCTCGCCCACCTCGCCGATCGTCCGACCCCGGAACACCACCTCACCCGAACGGGTGGGGTGCAGGCCGGGGCGGGCCCGGTTGACGATGGTGAGCCCGGACAGGCCCAGCTCCCCCGCCATCCGGTGCACGAGGCGCACCGCGGCCTCGGCCGCCGTACGGCCCGGGCCGGCGTCGTCGGCGAACCCGGCCTCCACCGCCGCCGTGAGCTCCCGCTCGTCGGGCAACTCGGCGTCGGACGGGCCGAACACCCGGCCCAGCTCGTAGAGGCGGATCGTGCGGGCCCGGTGCGACTGGTTGTGGGCCACCGCCTTGAGCAGGCCCGGCAGCAGTGAGGTGCGCAGCACCGACTCCTCCACCACCAGCGGGTTCATCAGCGAGATGGCGGCCTGGTCGAGCCCGGCCCGCTCCAGGTCGCCCGGGGCGAGGAACGGATTGGGCATGGCCTCGCTGAACCCGGCCCCGAGCAGGCTGCGCCGGATCCGGCGCCGGGCCCGCTGGACCGGCGTCAGGCGGCCGCCCTGATCGGAGGTGGGGACCCGGCGCCCGGAGCGGCTGTAGCCGTGATGGCGCCCGACCTCCTCCACCACGTCGATCTCGGCCGACGAGTCGGGCCGCCACGACGGGATCGTGACCTGCAGCTCGGTGGCGCCGGTGGCGGTGGCCTCGAACCCGATGGGGTTGAGGTAGCCGGCGATCTCATCGGCGGTGAGTGCGGTGTTGAGCAGCAGGTTGACCCGGGGCACCCGGACCGTGATGGGCGTTCGGGTGGGCCGGTTGCCGTCGACCACCACCCGGCCCGAGGCCACGGTGGCCCCGCACAGCTCCACGGCCAGCTCGGCGAACCGGTCGAGGGCCCGCTCCACGCCCTCGGGATCGACACCCCGCTCGTAGCGGGTGGATGCCTCGGAGCGCAGGCCCAGGCGGCGCGACGTCTTGGCGATCGACATCCGGTCCCAGATGGCGGCCTCCAGCAGCACGCTGGTGGTGGCGTCGCTGATCTCGGTGGACGCCCCGCCCATCACGCCGGCCAGGCCGATCGGCTCGTCGGCGGCGTTGGCGATCACGCCGTCGGCCGGGGTGATGGCGCGCTTGGCGTCGTCCAGCGTGGTCATGGTCTCGCCGTCACGCCCCCGACGCACGATGAGCGCCCCGTCGGGCACGAGGCCCAGGTCGTAGGTGTGGTTGGGCTGGCCCAGCTCCAGCATCACGTAGTTGGAGATGTCGACGATCGTGTTGATCGAGCGCATACCCGAGCGTTCCAGGCGCTGCACCAGCCAGGTGGGCGACGGGCCCACGGTGACGCCGTCGAGCACCCGGAGGCCGAAGCGGAGGCACAGCTCGCCGTCGTCGATACGGACCGAGGCCCGATCGGCGGTGCGGGTGGTCCCGTCGGGCACCTCGGACGCCGGAATGGTGAACGGGACCTTCAGGCGGGCCGCCAGATCCCGGGTGACGCCGAGGATCGACAGGGCGTCGGGCCGGTTGCCCTCGATGTCGAGGTCGAACAGCACGTCGGTGTCGGCCCTCAGGGCGTCGGCCAGGGGCTGGCCCACGGGGAGACCGGGATCGAGGATCATGATGCCCGACGCGTCGGAGCCGGCCTCGAGCTCGGTGGCCGAGCACAGCATCCCGTTCGACCACTCACCGCGAAGCTTGCGCCGCGCGATTTCCAGGCCCGACGGCATCACGGTGCCCAGCGTGGCGAGGGGCACGAGGTCGCCGACGGCCATGTTGAACGCCCCGCAGCAGATCTGGAGCGGTTGGCCGTCACCGGTGTCGACCTGGACCAGCTGGATCCGGTCGGCCTCGGGATGGGGGGCCAGGCCGAGGACCTTGGCCACCACGATGCCGTTCCAGGCGGCGCCGACGGTGTCGACGCTCTCCACCACCATGCCCAGATCGGTCATGGCCGCAGCCAGCTCGGCGGGGTCGCCCTCGATCGGGGCGAACCGGCGCATCCACGACAACAGAACCTTCATCGAAACTCCACTACTCCTCGATCCCGGACGACGGGCCGCTCAGACAGCGCTCGCTCAGTTGAAGACCCGGTTCGGGTCAGAACTGGGTGAGCAGGCGGACGTCGTTGGCGTACAGCTCGCGCAGGTCGTCGATGCCGAACTTCATCAGGGCCAGACGGTCGATGCCGAACCCGAAGGCGAAGCCCGACCATTCCTCGGGGTCCACCCCGCCGGCCCGCAGCACGTTGGGATGCACCATGCCGCAACCGCCCAGCTCCAGCCACGACCCGTCGGGCCGCTGGATGTCGAACTCGGCCGACGGCTCGGTGAACGGGAAGTAGTTGGGACGCAGACGCGACGAGAAGCCGGTACCGAAATAGGCCTCGGTGAAGGCCTCGATCGTGCCGGCCAGGTCGGCCAGCGAGATCCCCCGGTCGATCACCAGGCCCTCGATCTGATGGAACACCGGCATGTGGGTGGCGTCCGCGGTGTCGCGCCGGTAGACCCGGCCGGGGGCGATCACGTAGATCGGGGGCTTCTGGGCCAGCATGGCCCGGATCTGCACCGGCGAGGTGTGGGTGCGCAGCAGCGTGCTGCCGGGCGAGCCGTGGTCGACGTAGATCGTGTCGAACCCGTCCCGGGCCGGGTGGTCGGCCGGAATGTTGAGGGCGTCGAAGTTGTGCCAGTCGGTCTCCACCTCGGGGCCCTCGGCCACCTGGAAGCCGAGGCCGACGAAGATGTCCTCCAGCAGCTCCCACGTCTGGGTGACCACGTGGGCGTGGCCCACCGCCACCGAGTCGGGGACCTCGGTGAGGTCGAGCCGCTCGGCCGCCAGCTGCGCCGTGCGCTCGGACCGGGCCAGCTCGCTCTGGCGGGCGGCCACGGCGGCCGTGAGCCGCTCGCGCACATCGTTCAGGACCTTGCCCACGGTGCGGCGCTGCTCGGGGTCGAGCGACCCCAGTTGCTTGCGGGCGGCCACCAAGCGGCTGTCGCGCCCCAGGGCACCATGCTCCACCTCCCGCAGGGCCGAGGCGCTGGTGGCGGCGGCGATGGCGGCGGCGGTCTCGGACTCGAACGTGAGGAGGTAGAGGTCGTCGATCATCTCGGGGTCAAAACTGCAGGCTTCTCGTAGGGCTTGTCCAACGACTTACCGGGTGGGCACGCGGCACGGCCGGCGGGCCCACCCGGGGGGTGTCGATCAGGCGGCGTCGGCGTCGGCGTCGGCCGCGGCGCCGTCGTCGGTGGTGTTGGCCTTGGCCACCTCCACCAGCGCGGCGAAGGCCGCCGGGTCGTGGACGGCCATGTCGGCCAGGACCTTGCGGTCGACGTCGACCTCTGCCGCCTTCAGGCCGTTGATGAAGCGGCTGTAGGACATGCCGTTCTGGCGACAGGCGGCGTTGATGCGCTGGATCCAGAGACGGCGGAACTCGCCCTTGCGGGCCCGGCGGTCACGGAAGGCGTACTGCCCCGAGTGCATGACCTGCTCGTTGGCGCCTCGGAAGGTACGGCTCTTGTTGCCGTAGTAACCCTTGGCCTTCTCCAGCGTGGAACGGCGGCGCTTCTTCGAGTGAACTGCGCGTTTGACGCGTGCCATGGGAACCCAAACTCCTTTGTTCTTCTATCGATCGTGGGGAAACGGTTGAGCGTGGGCTCGTCAGCTGGAGAGCAGGCGCTTCACCCGAGGGGTGTCGGCCGGGGTCATGATGCTGTCGCCACTGAGGCGGCGCTTGCGCCGGCTCGACTTCTTCTCGAGGAAGTGATTCAGGTTCTTGCTCCGCCGGCTCACCTTGCCGGTGCCCGTGACCTTGAATCGTTTCTTGGCGCCACTGTGGCTCTTCATCTTGGGCATGGATCTCTCCTCGCTGGGTCGGTCCGGGCTTGGTCGCCCGAGCCTGGTCGCTCGGCCGGCCCGACGATCGTGGGGGGCTCTCGTGTTCCGGGGCTGGATTGACGTCGGCCACCGACAGCCAGGGCTGGCAGCGTGTGCGGCTGCCAGCTCACCGGCTCAGGTCACCTCAACTGGAAGCCTCGGTGTTGACGCCGACCGGGGCAGGATCGCTCCCGCCGTCGGCGCCGTTGATGGAGGCGGACGGGCCGCCTTCGGTTGTGGCGTCCGGCTCCGAGGAGGGCCGCCGGGGTTGCTTCTGCTTCTTCTTGCTGTCCGGTCCGAGGACCATGGTCATGTTGCGGCCGTCGAGCCGTGGATAGGCCTCGACCTTGGCGTAGTCGACGACCCGCTCGGCGATGTGATCGAGGATCTTGCGCCCGAGCTCGGGATGAGTGACCTCCCGGCCCCGGAACATGATCGTGATCTTCACCTTGTGACCCTCTTGGAGGAATTTCTCCACCTTCTTGGTCTTCGTGTCGAAATCACCGCCGGAGATCTTCGGGCGATACTTCATCTCCTTGACGATGACGTTGCTCGCCTTTTTCTTCGACTCTTTGAGACGCTGCGCCGTCTCGTACTTGTACTTGCCGTAGTCCATGATCCGACAGACCGGCGGATTGGCCTTGTCGGCCACCTCCACCAGATCCAGCTCGAGCTCTCGTGCCAGCGAAAGTGCCTCGGGCATCGGTTTGATGCCGAGCTGATCGCCGTTCGGGCCGATGACGCGGACTTCACGAGCACGGATCCGGTCGTTGATCCGTGGCTCCGGTGGCGCAGCTATGGCCGATCACCCCTCATGCAGTTGTACCGCTCCTTGTCGTTGGGTTGGATGCACCAAACGGAGGAGAACACGACGAGCCTGCTGCATGCTCGGAACCGGACGGTGGAACGGCCAGACCAGCGGCTGAGCCGCCGGGTGGAACCGAGCTACCGCTCGAGCCGGGATGGAACCTGTGCGCACCATGGGTGGTCAGGTGGGGCAGGACGCGCCCTCTTCATGTTGGATGAGGTCAGGCTAGCAGCACCGTGGGCGAGAATGCTCGCCCACGGCCTAGTCGCCGGCCGCCGGTGCCTCGGGGCGGGCCCGCTGGACGTAGGCCATCCGCACCTGATGGAGGGCGCCCTTCAGCGTCGCTTCGCTCTCCCCCAGCCGCCCGGCCAGGTTCTCGACGATGGCGGCCAGGGCGTCGATGGCCAGGCGGGCCTCGTCGAGGTCGGGGCGCTCGGCCGTGAGGTGAATGGCGGCCAGCTCGTAGATGCCGAGGGCATGGTTGGTGAGCACGGTGGCCACCTCGGTCTCGAGCAGGCGGGCCCGGGCCTCGGCCAGCTCCTTGGCCATCGCCCGGACCTGCTCCTCCTCCTCGGGGGTGAGCTCGGGTTCGTCGGGGTCGGGGCCGGAGCCACCGGCAGCCGGGGACGGGGTGGCCGCATCGCCGGCCGGCGTGGGCGGGATCTTCCGTTCGCCGTCAGGGGTCCACAGGGTCATGGACCCACTCTAGGTGGTTCGCCGAAGCCGAGACTCTGAGCAACCCGGTGGGTTGCCGCAACCCGGTGGGTGGCCCAGCGTCCCCCGGCCAGGCGCACCCCGGCGGCGGCCAGCTCGGCCGCCACCGCCGGATCGTCGACGCCCTCGGCCCCGGTGACGATGCCCCGGGCGGTGGCCGCCGCCACCACGGCCGCCGCGCCGGCCCGGGCCAGGATCGCCGCCGGCGCCAGCTCCGGTGCGGGCTCGCCCCGGGAAACGGGGGCCAAGCCGGCGGCGACGGCCGGGTCGAGCATCCAGACCGACGCCGCCAGAGGCCAGCCGTCGAGCCAGGCCAGGGTCCCCGGCGAGGGATCGACGCCGGCGACGATGGCGGTGACGCCGAGGACGGCCAGCTGCTCGAGGGCGGGCACCAGCCCCTCGGCTCCGGTGCGGGCGTCGTCGAACGCGACCCGGAGGGCGAGTTGGCCGGGTTCGATCCGGGCCCGGGCCACCGCCCCGGCCACCAGCCGGACCAGGTCCGTGCCCTGGGCCGCGGCCTGGGCCGCCACCGCCAGCGGCAGGTCGACGGCCACGCCCACCGGGCGACCGGCAACCACCGAGGCGTCGAGCGCCTCCGCCGACACCAGCCGGAGCACAGTATCGAGGTACGCACCGGCCAGCCCGGCGTCGACCACGGCCGCCACCACCGCTCCCGGGTGCAGCAGCCCCCGCACCGGATGCCGCCACCGCACCGCCGCCACCCGCCACTCCCCTCCGCTCGCCCCGGGCGTCCCACTGGAGAGCTCGGAGGAGGTGAGGGGGACGAGGGGGGTGAGGGCGAGGTCGAGCCCGTCGGTGGCGAGGGTCTGGCGGAGCTCGCCGGCCTGGCGGAGGCGGAGCAGGGCGGCGCCTCGGACGGCCCGGTCGGGATCGTCGTTCCCGGCCCCGTGCGTGCCGGGCTCGGCGTAGCTGCTGACCGGTTCCACCGACCAGCGGTCGCCGCCGGCGTCGGCCACCCCACGACAACGGCGCTCGGCCCGGGTCAGGAGCGACGCCGGTTGATCGCCGTGGCGGCCGACGGCGGCCCCCACGCTCACCGTCACCTCGTGCTCCACGCCGTCGGGCAGCGCCCGCGGCCGGGCCGCCGCCCGCACCACCCGCTCGGCCAGCAGGGCCACGTCCCGCTGGCCCGGCATGGCCCGGGCCACCAGGCACAGGCCGCCGCGGTCGAGTGGTAGGAGACGATCGTCGGTCCTCACGGTCTGCCGGAGGCGCCCGGCCACATCGGCCACGAGATCGTCGACCACGCTCCACCCGTAGGCGGCGGCCAGCAGGTCGGCCCGGTCGAGGCGCAACGCCAGCACCCCCGTCACCTCACCGGCCCGGCGGGCGGCCAGGGCATCGGCCACCGCCGCCTCGACCTCGGCGGGCCCGCCGGCCGGAAGGCCACCGCTGGCGGCGGGGGCGGGCCGCTCGGGACTCACGGACGGCTCCGGCGGGCGCCCGGCGACGTCCGGGGGGTCGGGAGAGGGGGCGCGTCGCCGGTCGGGGGCCATGGCTTCCGATCGACCGCGATCGGGCCCCCGCTTAAGGCCGCCGCCGGGCCTGGGAACCTCCGCCCGCCACCCCTGGGCCGCTCGACCTACGTTCAACCGTCCGCCAACCGACGTCACGAACGACGTGTCACCGCCGCGATCTGCGTCGCGAAACCTCCGAGATTCGTAGAGAACGTGACGCAGATCGGCGACGAGGCGCGGTTTTCGTCGCGCAGTTCGGGCGCCGGCCCGGCGGACAAGGCCGGGGAGTACCCCGGGCTCAGACCGGGGTGACGGCTATGGCTTCCCAGCGGCCGGGGCCGCCGGCGCCGACGGCGAAGATCACGGTGCGGCCCTCGTCGATGCGGCGGGTGCCGTCGGTGATGGCGGTGCAGTGGAAGGGGAACGATCGGCCGTCGGCCCCCGCGATCACGCCCAGGCCGGCATCGGCGTCGAACGAGGCCACCCGGCCCGGCTCGGCCCGCCCGGCCGCCGCCGGCGCCCGTTCGGCCAGCGGCGGATGGGCCGGCCCGTCAGAGGGCATGGCGGGGCGGGGCCTCGCTGTCGAGATCGAGCAGGTGACCCATCCGTTCCTGCTTGGTCCGCAGGTAGGCGATGTTCTGCTCGGTGGGCACGGTAAGCAGCGGCACCCGCTCGGTGATCTCCAGGCCATAGCCGTCGAGGCCGCCGTACTTGGCCGGGTTGTTGGTGAGCAGCCGCATCGAGCTGACCCCCAGATCGACCAGGATCTGGGCCCCGATCCCGTACTCCCGGGAGTCGGCCGGAAGGCCCAGGTCGAGGTTGGCGTCCACCGTGTCCCGTCCCTGGTCCTGCAGTCCGTAGGCCCGGATCTTGTGGCCGAGGCCGATCCCCCGCCCCTCCTGGCCCCGCAGGTACACCAGCACTCCCTGACCGGCCTCGGCGATGTGGGCCAGGGCCTGGTCGAGCTGGGGGCCGCAGTCGCAGCGCAGGGAACCGAAGATGTCGCCGGTCAGGCACTCCGAGTGCACCCGGACCAGCACGTTGGGTTGGGCCACGTCGCCCCGCACGAAGGCCACGTGCTGCTCGCCGTCGAGCACCGACTCGTACACCACGGCGGTGAAGTCGCCGTAGCGGGTGGGGATGGTGGCCTCGCCGAAGCGCTGCACCAGCTTCTCGTGCCGGCGGCGGTAGCGGATGATGTCGGCGATCGACACGAACACCAGGTTGTGCTCCCGGGTGAACTCGATCAGCCGGGGGACCCGGGCCATGGTGCCGTCGTCGTTGACCACCTCGGCCAGCACCCCGCCGGGCCGCAGCCCGGCCAGTCGGGTGAGGTCGACGGCGGCCTCGGTGTGGCCGGCCCGTTTCAGCACCCCGCCGGGCCGGGCCCGGAGGGGGAAGATGTGGCCGGGGCGGGCGAAGTCTCCCGGGCGGGCCGCCGGGTCGAGCATGGCCCGCACGGTGAGCGAGCGGTCGTGGGCCGAGATGCCGGTGCTCGTGTCGTGGCGGTAGTCGATCGACACGGTGAACGCCGTGCGCATCGACTCGGTGTTCTGGGCCACCATCAGCGGCAGGTCGAGCTCGTCGGCCCGCTCGTCGGTGACCGACACGCACAGGATGCCCGAGGTGTGGCGCACGAAGAAGGCGATCTTCTCCTCGGTGGCGTGCTGGGCGGCCATGATCAGGTCGCCCTCGTTCTCCCGGTCCTCGTCGTCGGCCACCACCACGATCTCGCCCCGGGCGATGGCCTCGATGGCCTCCTCCACGGGAGCGAAAGGCGAGTCGGCGGCGGTGTCGCTGCTCATGGCGCTACTACCTCGGTTCTGTGTCTGTGTTCGGGGCGGGAGTGGTCAGTCCCGCCCGGGCAGGATGCCGCCCAGGAGGCTTTCGGCGTACTTGGCCATGACGTCGACCTCGATGTTGACCCGGTCGCCGGCGCCCTTGCGGCCCAGCGTCGTGACCTCCATCGTGTGGGGTATGAGGGCCACGGTGAACCCGTCGGGGGCGGGGTCGACCACGGTGAGGCTCACCCCGTCGACCGTCACCGAGCCCTTCTCCACCAGATAGCGGTGCAGGCCCTCGGGCACCTTGACCTTGAGGTCGGGGGCGGGGTTCACGATGACGCCCACGGCGTCGACGTGGCCCTGCACCAGGTGCCCGCCCAGCCGGTCGCTGAGACGCACCGGGCGCTCCAGGTTGACCGGGTCACCGGGACGAAGGTCGCCCAACTGTGTGCGGTCGAACGATTCCTGGGTGACGTCGACGTCGAACCAGCCGGCGGCGCTGTCCCAGGCCACCACGGTGAGGCAGCAGCCGTTGACGGCGATCGAGGCCCCCAGCTCCACGTCGCTCAGCACGGCCGGACCCTGGAGCCGCAGGCGGCTTCCTTCCAGGGCGGCCACCGAGCCCAGCTCTTCCACGATTCCGGTGAACATCGGACCTATCCTGCCTTCTCCGCCGGGGCCAGCTCCAGCCGCAGGTCGTCGCCCAGCCGGCGTACATCGAGCAGGCGGAGACGTGCCATATCGGCCATGGTGGCCGCCCCCGGCCCCCGGAACAAGCCGGCCCCGTCGTCTCCTCCCGACAGGGCGGGGGCCAGATAGACGACATAGCGGTCCACCAGGCCGGACCGGTGGAACCGGCCGGCCACGTCGGCCCCGCCCTCCACCATCAGCTGCACCACCTGGCGGGCCCCGAGGTCGTCGAGCACGGCCTCCAGATCTCCCCCGGTCTCCAGGCAGGGATGCACGGCGGCCCCCTCGGGGGCCCGACCCAGCACCACCCGCAGCGGCTCCCGGGGCGGCGCCCCGTCGGACGCCAGCACGCCTCGCACGGTGAGACGGGGATCGTCGGCCCGCACGGTGCCCGCCCCCACGAGGACGGCATCGGAGGCGGCCCGCAGCTGATGGGCGTCGTGGCGGGCCTCGGGGCCGGTGATCCACTGGCTGGTGCCGTCGGCCGCCGCCGTGCGCCCGTCGAGCGTGGCCGCCAGCTTCAGCACCACCCACGGCCGGCCCGTGCGCCGGTGGTGGAGGTAGGGGGCGAGCTGGTCTTCCACCTGCTCGGCCCAGGGGCCCACGATCACCTCGATCCCGGCCTCCCGGAGCTGGGCCAGGCCGTTGCCCCCGACCTTCGGGTCGGGGTCGGTCACCCCCACCACCACCCGGGCCACCCCGGCGGCGATCACGGCGTCGGTGCAGGGCGGGGTGCGGCCGTGATGGCAGCACGGCTCGAGCGTCACGTAGAGCGTGCCGTGGCGGGCCCTCTCCCCCGCCCGGGCCAGCACCTCCCGCTCGGCGTGGTTGCCGCCGGGCCGCCGGGTGGATCCCTCCCAGCTCGTGCCGTCGGCGGCCACCAGCACGGCGCCGACCCAGGGGTTGGGCGGGGCCAGGAGCCGGCTGTGGGCCGCCCGGGCCACGGCCCGGGCCATGAAGGCGGCGTCGTCGGGTACGAGGTCGGGCTCGATCAGCACGGGTGGTGCTCCGGTAGGCCGAAGGGGTCGGATGCGGGGGCCGATCGGCGGCCCCCGCCGCGGAGGCTAGCGTGTCCCCTTCGGAGAAGGCAGACCTTCGGGCTGCTTGGAGTTTCGCCTGCGGCGGAACATCTAGTGGGGCCGCCCGCCGGCCATGAGATCGACGGCGTGACCCAGCACGTCGAGCACGGCCTCCAGCGTCTCGATGGCCCCCTTGGTGGAGCCCGGCGTGTTGAGGATCAGGGCCGTGCCCCGGGTGCCGGCGATGGCCCGGCTGAGCCGGCCCAGGCCGGCGGGGTTCACCGTCCGCATGGCCTCGGCCATGCCCGGGGCCTGGCGCTCCAGGGCCAGGGCCGTGCCCTCGGGGGTGAGATCGCGGGGCCCGAAGCCGGTGCCGCCGGTGGTGACGATCACGCCGGTGAACCCGTCGGCCAGCTCTACCAGGGTGCTGTGCACGCTCTCGATCCCGTCGGCCACGATCCGGTGGTCGACCACCGACCAGCCGGCCTCGGCCAGGCGGGCCTTCAGGGCTTCGCCCGACGCGTCCTGCCGGGTGCCGGCCACCACCCCGTCCGACACCGTGACGACCTTCGCCTGCAGCTCCCGTTCAGAATGCTCGCTCACGCCCGTAGTGTGCCTGGTGCGGGCGCACCGCGCGCCCTCCTCCCCTGCTGCCAATCCGGAACGAGGTCCGCCCATGACCCGAGCCCACAACTTCTGCGCCGGCCCCTGCACCCTGCCCACCTCGGTGCTGGCCGAGCTGGCCGACGAGATGGTCGAGTACGGCGACAGCGGCATGTCGGTGATCGAGATGAGCCACCGGTCGGCGGAGTACGAGGCGATCCACTACGACACGATCGACCGGCTACGGCGGCTCTACACCGTGCCCGACGACTTCGACGTCCTGTTGCTCCAGGGCGGCGCCACCCTGCTGTTCGCCATGATCCCCATGAACCTGGCGCCGGCCGGGGCCGAGGGTGGGGGCCGCCCGGTGGGCCATGTGCTGTCGGGCAGCTGGGGCAAGAAGGCCTTCGGCGACGCAGCCACGGTGTCGGCCGCCTACCCGGCGTGGACCGAGGAGGGCCCGACGTTCACCCGCATGCCGTCGCCGGCCGACGTGACCGTGCACGACGGCACGGCCTACCTCCACGTCACCTCGAACGAGACGATCGAAGGCACCCGCATGCCCGGCTTCGACGGGTTCGGGGCTCGCCTGGTGGCCGACATGTCGTCCGACTACCTCACCCGCCCCGTCGACTGGTCGCTGTTCGACCTGGTGTACGGGGGCGCCCAGAAGAACATGGGGCCCGCCGGCCTGGGCGTGGTGTTCGTCCGCTCCGAGCTGGCCCGCACCTCGCCCGACACCCTCCCGTCCTACCTCCGCTTCGACAACCACGCCAAGGCCGACAGCCTGTTCAACACCCCGCCGGTGTTCTCGGTGTGGGCCACCGGCAAGATGCTGGCCTGGATGGAGGCCAACGGCGGCCTGCCCGCCATGGAGAAGCGGGCGGCCGAGCGGTCGGGGATGGTGTACGACACGATCGACGGCAGCGGCGGCTTCTACCGCAACCCGGTGGAGCTGGCCTACCGCTCGCACACCAACGTGGTGTTCCGCCTCCCCTCACCCGAGCTGGAAGCCGACTTCCTGGTGCTGGCCGAGGAGCAGCGCCTGCTCAACCTGAAGGGCCACCGCTCGGTGGGCGGGATCCGGGCCAGCATCTACAACGGGCTGCCCACCGAGAGCGTGGAGACCCTGGTGTCGTTCATGCGCTCCTTCGCCGCCAGCCGGGGCTGAGAGAGGCGGGGCGCGGCGTGGCCCGGATCGAGCCCACGATCGCCCGCCTCATCCAGCCCGACTGGGCCCGCCGCGTCCCGTCCCCGGCCCACGACCTGCTGGCCCCGGCCGACCGCCGGCGGTACGTGGCCGGCAACCCCGACAGCTTCCTCACCGTCACCCGCGGCCCGGAAGACGTGCCCCCCGGCGAGGAGTGGGACTCGGCCCGGGCCGTGGCCGAGAGCCGACGCTCGTTCGAGCGCCTGCTGGGAGCCGGGGCGTGGGGCGACCCGGCGCTGCGGCCCGCCCTGTTCCTGTACCGCCTGAGCGTCGCTGGTGGGGCCAGCGGCTCGCCGCACGCCCAGGTGGGGATCGTGGGCAACCTCTCGGTCGACGAGTACGAGCAGGGAGTGATCCGGGTCCACGAACAGGTGCACGAGCACCGGACGCGGCATCTGGCCGACCATCTGGCCGGGTTGCGGATCCAGTCGAGCCCGGTCGCGCTGGCCCACCGGGCCGACCCCGCTCTGTCGGCTCTGGTGGCCGGGATCACGGCCGGCCGAGTGCCCGAGCTCGACTTCACCTCGGCCGACGGGCTCCGCCAGCAGGTGTGGCGGATGGACGAGCCGGACGTGATCCGGGCGGTGCAGGACGCGCTGGCCGACTTGCCTCTGTACGTGATCGACGGTCACCACCGCTCGGCGGCCGCCGCCGCCCACCGTCGTGACCATCCCGACTCCGAAGCCGCCCACTGGCTGTTCGGGGCGGTGTTCGCCGCCGACGAGTTGCGCAACGAGCCCTTCCACCGGGTGGTCCACGGGATCGACCCCGAGGAGCTGGTGGCCCTCGTGAGTCGGTCGTTCCCGGTGCGACCGGTGGCGGCGGACGAGGTGACGGCCCAGGTGGCCGGGCGACGGCCGGAGGAGGTGGCGCTGCTGACCGGCGGCCGGTGGTACCTGGTGGACCTCGGCCCGCTTCCCCGGCCGGGTGAGGGCGACGTCCTGGCCGGGCTCGACGTGGTCCGGCTGGAGGAGCGGGTGCTGGGGCCGCTGCTCGGGATCACCACCGCGTCGCCGGCCGGGCGGATCTCCTACCGGGTGGCCGACGCCGACACCACCTTCGAACGGCGGGGCGACCTCGGGGCGTGGCGGACCGATCCCGACGAGGCGCTGTGGCTGATGCGGCCGGTGCCTATGGACGCCGTGCTCGACGCCGCCGACGCCGGCCTGGCCATGCCCCCGAAGTCGACCTTCTTCCAGCCCAAGGCCCGCTCCGGCGTCTTCCTCCGGGAGCACTGACGTGCGGGGGCGCTCCGCGCCCCGGGCCCCATCGTCGTCGGGGCCCCAACCCGCCGGGCGGCTACGCCGCGCCGCCCCGGCCGGGAAGAAGCTCGTCGAGGGCGGCGAACAGGAGGTCGACGTCGGTGTCGGTGGTGAAGGCGTGGGCCGACACCCGGATCGAGTCACCCCGCACGCTCACGTACACCCGGCGCTCGGCCAGACCGGCGGCCACGGGCCGGGGGTCGAGGCCGGCCGGGAGCCGGACACCGAGCAGGTGGGGGCTGCGGACGGCGGCATCGGCCACGGCCAGACCGCGGGCGCCGGCTTCGGCCGCCACCCGGTCGGTCAGGCGCCCGGCGTGGGCTGCGATCGCCTCCACACCGAGCTCGGCCAGCAGCTCGAGCGACGCCGTGGCCGGCGGAACCAGGGCGAAGTTGGCCACCTGGCCCACGTCGTAGCGTCGGGCCCCGGGCCCGTAGGCCTCCGCGTAGTCGATCAGGCGGGAGAAGTCTTCGCTGCCGGCCCGGGCCATCCAGTTCTCTTCCAGCGGCCGGCCCGAGCGGTGTTCGGGGTGGACCCAGCAGAACCCGAGGCTGTAGGGGCCGAGTAGCCACTTGTAGCAGGGCACGACGAGGAAGTCGGGCTGGAGGGTGCCCACGTCGATCGGCACCGCCCCCACCGACTGGGCCCCGTCGACCACCAACGCCGCCCCCACCTCCCAGGTGGCCCGGCGCACGGCGGCCAGGTCCACCCGGGTGCCATCGGTCCAGTGGGCCGACGGCACCGCCACCACCGCCACATCGGGCCCGATCGCCTCCAGCAGAGCGGCCGTCCAGTCGCTGCCCGGGGGCCGGGGCACGGTGGCCACCACGGCACCGGTGTCGGCGGCGAGCCGGCGCCAGGGGTGCACGTTGGACGGGAACTGGTCGGCCAGCACCAGGATCCGCTGCCCGGCCGCCGGGCGCAGGTTGGCCGCGGCGGTGGCCATGCCATAGCTGACGGCGGGAACGAGGGCGATGCCGTCGTCGTCGCCCCCCACCAACCGGGCGGCGGCCCGGCGCAGGGCGGCCACCGGAGCGAAGAAGTCGTCGGTGACGATCTCCCACGGCCGGGCCTTGCGGGCCAGGCCGGCCAGCCCGGCCTCGGTGGAGCGCCGGGGCAACGGCCCCATGTAGGCGCAGTTCAGGTAGGCGACGTCGTCGGGCAGGTCGAACAGGTGGCGGACCGGGAGGTTGGGCACCGGTTCAGACTAGGGTCGGGCCGGAAAGCGGGCTGCAGTCAGGCCGCGGCCGGCGAACAGACCAACAGGGGGATGACATGGTGGCTGGGCAGCCCGAGGAGGCGCTGGAACCGGAGCTGGAGATCGTCGACGCCCACCATCACCTGTGGCCGGTGCCGATCTCCCACTGGGGCACGTACGACCTGGCCGATCTGCGGCGCGACACCGGCTCGGGCCACAACATCGTGGCCACGGTCTTCATCGACTGCGGGGCCGAGTACCGCACCGACGGGCCCGAGGCCCTGCAGCCGGTGGGCGAGACCGAGTTCGTGGCCGGCCGGGCCGACGAGAGCGACCGCACGCCGGGCCCACCCATCGCCGCCATCGTCAGCCACGCCGACCTCACGCTGGGCCCGGCGGTGGCCGAGGTGTTGGAGGCCCATGTGGCCGCCGCCGGCGGCCGGTTCCGGGGCATACGCCACTCGGCGGCCCGGGCCGACGACATCGCCGTCGGCCTCAGCCGAACCGCCCCACCGGAGGGGCTCTACGGCCAGGACGGGTTCCGGGCCGGCGCCCGGGTGCTGGCCTCCATGGGGCTGAGCTTCGAGGCCTGGCAGTACCAGCACCAGCTGGGCGACGTGGCCGGCCTGGCCGCCGCCGTGCCCGAGCTCACGATCGTGGTCAACCACCTGGGCGGGCCGCTGGGCGTCGGCAAATGGGCCTCCCAGAGGGCCGAGGTGCTGGCCACCCTGCGCCAGGGGCTGACGACGCTGGCTGGGTTCCCCAACGTGGTGTTGAAGCTGGGCGGGATCGGGATGACCCGTCTCGGCGCCGTCACCAACGCCGACGGCTCGCCGCCCCGGTCGGACCAGCTGGTGGCCGAGTGGGGCGACCTGCTCCGCTTCGCCATCGACACCTTCGGGCCCACCCGGTGCCTGTTCGAGTCGAACTTCCCGGTGGACGGTGAGACCACCCCGTACGGGGTCCTGTGGAACGCGTTCAAGAAGGTCACGGCCGACTACACCCCCGACGAGCGGGCCGACCTGTTCGCCGGCACCTCCCGCCGGGTCTACCGGTTGTAACTCGGGGGGCCGCGCCCCCGCCGGCTGGGAGGCTGACCTGGCCGGGTCGTAGGATCGGGGTCATGACCTCCGTGTCCGACATCAAGATCATCGACACCGACACCCACTGGTCGGAGCCGCCGGACCTGTGGACCTCCCGGGCCCCGGCGTCCTACGTCGACCGCGTGCCCCAGCTCTCGGAGAAGAACGGCAAGCGGCGCTGGTGGTTCGACGGCGACATCGCCATCGGCACCTCGATCGCCTCCAGCGTGGTCGACACCGAGGGCAACAAGATGCTGGGTGCCGCCTTCTTCGGCATGGACAACGACATGGTGCACCGGTCCAGCTTCGACGCCGAGGCACGGGTGGCGATGATGGACGAGCTCGGCATCGCCGCCCAGATCATGTACCCCAACCTGGCCGGCTTCGGGAACACCCGGTTCCTCCAGTCACCCGACGAGGCCCTGCGGCTGATCACCACCGAGATCTACAACGACGCCCTGGCCGAGTTCCAGGAGGCCACGGGCCAGCGGGTGTTCGGCATGGCGCTCGTGCCGTGGTGGAACCTGGAGGCGGCCGAGGCCGAGATCCGCCGGGCCCACAGCATCGGCCTGCGGGGCATCGTCACCTGCTCCAACCCGGAGGAGGCGGGCCTGCCCGACATGTCGCAGCCCGAGTGGAACCCGATCTGGGAGGCGTGCTCGGAGCTGAAGATGCCGGTCAACTTCCACATCGGGTCGTCGAACGGGAACATGGACTTCTTCGGCAAGGCCCCGTGGCCGTCGTACGGGGCGGAGCGCAAGCTGGCGCTGGGGTCGGCCAACCTGTTCCTGGGCAACGCCCGGGTGATCGGCAACATGATCTACTCCGGCGTGCCCGAGCGGTACCCCGACGTGAAGTTCGTGTCGGTGGAGAGCGGGGTGGGCTGGCTGCCCTTCTTCCTCGAGGCGCTCGACCACCAGCTCATCGAGACGGCGCCCAACGAGGCCGACTTCCTCACGATGGCTCCGTCCGACTACTTCCGCCGCCAGTTCTTCGGCTGCTTCTGGTTCGAGTCGGCCGGGCTTCGCACCGCCGTCGACTACATCGGGGCCCAGAGCATCCTGTTCGAGACCGACTTCCCCCACCCCACCTGCCTCTACCCCCGCGACGACGCCAAGATCGACGCCGCCCTGGGCCAGCTCACCGACGGCGAGAAGCGCCAGGTCATGTCCACCAACGCCGCCGCCCTGTACCGGATCGATCTCTGAGCCGGCGGCTGTCAGTACCGGCGGAACTGGGCCAGCATCATGCCGTCGTTGTCGGACGGCAGCAGCATGGCCGTGACGCCGTCACCCAGGGGTTCCCACGGTGCACCGGGCGGGGCGAGGGACTCCACCCGGTCACCGGCGGCGGCCAGCACGGCCGCCACCACGTCGGGGCCTTCGGCCCGGGTGAGGGTGCACACGCTGTAGGTGAGGGTGCCACCGGGCCGCACCAGCTCCAGGCCGGCCAGCACCAGATCGGTCTGGAGGCGGGCCAGGCGAGCCGGGGCATCGGCCTCGATCCGCCACCGGGCGTCGGCCCGGCGGCGCAGGCTGCCCAACCCGGAGCACGGGGCGTCGACCAGCACGTGGTGGGCCGCCCCGGGGCGGAACGGGGGACGGGTGCCGTCGGCCACGGCCAGACCCATCTGGTGGCCGAGGCGTTGGGCATTGGCCCGGATGAGCCGGGTCCGACCCGGGCGGAGGTCAGCCGCCACCACGCGGGCCCCGGCCGGCGGCCAGCGCCGTGGCCTTGCCGCCGGGAGCGGCGCACAGGTCGATCACGAGCTCGCCGGGGGCGGCCCCCACGGCCGGAGCGACGAGCTGGGAGGCCTCGTCCTGGATGTAGCCGTCGGCCCGCACCGTGGTGGTGGCCGGATCGTTCATGGCCCGCAGGGCGGCCACGGCCCATGCCGGCCCCCGGTCGGGGCCGAAGGTGGCGGTGAAATCGGCCGCGAGACCCTCGACGATCCAGTCGGGGTAGCTCAGCTCGGTGGCCAGATCGGGCCAGGCCACCGGTCCGGCGTCGAGCGAGGACGCCACCCGGCGCAGCACGGCGTTCACCACCGAACGCCCCCGGCCCTGCACCGCGCCCACGGTGGCGTCGAGCGCGGCATGGGCCGGGGTGGCGAGGAAGACCAGCTGGTAGGCGCCGAGCCGCAACGCCGCCCGCACCTGGGGCTCCACCCGGTCGAGCAGGAACCGGTCGACCAGATGGTCGCAGGCCCGCCGCATACGGGTGGCGCCGTACACCAGCTCGGTGACGAAATGGCGGTCGGCCACGACCAGATCGGACCGGTCGAGCAGCTCGGGCACGAGCAGGTTGGCGTAGGCGCCGCCCCGGTCGATGCGGACCATGGCCTCGATGGCCAGACGGCGGGAGGCGGATCCGATGGCGGTGGATGGGGGCTCGGTGCGTCGCATCAGGCCAGCCGGTCGGACGGGGTGAGCTGGACCCCGTTGAGCCAGGCGGCGGCCGGCATCGGGGCCTTGCCCTCGGGCTGCACGGTCACCAGCCGCAGCGCCCCGTCGCCGGTGGCCGAGATCGGGCCGGCCAGGGCACCCGGGGGCAGGCCGGCCACGGCGGCTGCAGCCTCGTCGCCGGCCGGGATCACCTCGGCCGTCAGGACCTTGAGCCGACGGTCACGGAACTGGCACCAGGCCCGACCCAGGCGGATCACCCGGTCGAGCACCACCGCCGGGTGGTCGAGATGCAGGCGGTGCTCGTCGGCCTCGATCTTGTCGGCGTAGACCGGCTCGCCCTCCTGGGGCCGGGGCGGGGTCAACCCGTCGGTCAGCCCGCGGACCAGGAGGTCGGTGCCGATATCGACCAGGCGGGACCGGAGCCCGTCGAGGGTGTCGGTGGCTTCGATCGCCACCCGCTGGCAGGCATAGATGTCGCCGGTGTCGAGCTCCGGCGCCACCACCATAAGGCACACACCGGTCTCGGGGTCGCCGGCCAGGATGGCCCGTTCCACCGGCGCCGCCCCCCGCCATCGGGGCAGGAGGGAGAAGTGCAGGTTGACCATGGGCACCACCTCCAGCAACTCGGTGCGGATGATGCGGCCGTAAGCCACCACCACGCCCAGGTCGGCCCCCACGCCGGCGGCGTCGGCCGGGTCGTGGCTCACCGGGAGGCCGAGGGTCTGGGCCGCCGCTTTCACCGGGGACGGGGCGAGGGCCCCGCCCCGGCCCCGGCGCTTGTCGGGCCGGGTGATCACGAGGGCGATGTCGAAACCGGCCCGGTGGAGGGCCTCCAGTGGGGGCACGGCCACCTCGGGCGTGCCGAGGTAGACCAGCCGACGGGGATGGCTGGGCGCGGGAGGGATCACAGCGGCAGGCTCCGGGGTGGTGGACTCAGGGAAGGGTGAGGCCGCCGGCGCTCTTGGACGGGCGGGACCGGCCCCGGTCCTTGGGGCGATCCTCCGACCGCTCCTGGGCGGCGGCCCGGGCCGCGGCCTGGGCGGCCAGGGGGTCGCCGTCGATGAACAGCTCCCGGACCGTCTTCATGGCCTGCTTGCGGGTGTCGGCATCGAGCCGGTCGAGCAGGAGGACGCCGTCGAGGTGGTCGAGCTCGTGCTGGAACAGGCGGGCCAGCAGCTCGTCGGCTTCGAACGAGACCTCGTTGCCGTCGAGGTCGTACCCCGAGATGTGGATCTCCTTCGGCCGCACGATCTCCCAGTAGAGGCCGGGCACCGAAAGGCAGCCCTCCTCGTAAACCCACTCCCCCGTCGACTCGTGGATCACCGGGTTGATCAGGGCCTGCGGGCCATCGCCGATGTCGTACACGAAGAACCGGCGCTGGATGCCCACCTGGGGGGCGGCCAGGCCGAGGCCGGGCTCGGCGTACATTGTCTCCAGCATCTCGTCGGCCAGCCGCACGAGCTTGCCGTCGATGTTGGTGATCTCCTCGGCCACCTTCCGGAGGACCGGATCGCCGAAGACTCGCACGTTGTACGGGGACGCCATTGGTACCAGGCTAGCGGCCTTGGCCCCGGGCCTCGTGACCCTGTGACAAGAGCGCTGGGCCAAGGGGCGACGGGGTAGGGGCCCCGGCGCCAATGGGGGCCCGGGGGGCGCAGCCCCCCGGTAGCGTTGGCCCCCAGTGGTACCGCCAAGCCAACCGTCACCCCCGAGGGGAGCGCACTACTTCAGCCCGAGCCCCGAGACGCCGTCGCGCCCGGGATCGGTGGAGCTGGTGTTGCCCGACGTGCGCTTCGACCTGGCCACCGACCGGGGAGTGTTCGCCGCCGACCGGGTGGACCCCGGCACCAAGCTGCTCCTGCTCGACGGGCCGGCGCCCACCCCCGGCGACCGGGTGGTGGCCGACGTCGGTTGCGGCTACGGCCCGATCGCCTGCACCCTGGCCGCCCGCAATCCTGGGGCCGCGGTGTGGGCGGTGGACGTGAACGACCGGGCCCGGGACCTGTGCCGGGCCAACGCCGAGCGGGCCGGGCTGGGCAACGTGACGGTGGCCGACCCGGCATCGGTCCCGGCCGACCTCGTGGTGGACCGGATCTGGTCCAACCCGCCGATCCGGGTGGGCAAGGCCGAGCTGCACGACCTGCTGCGAACCTGGCTGGCCCGGCTGGCCCCCGACGGGTCGGCCCATCTCGTGGTCCAGAAGCACCTGGGGGCCGACAGCCTCCACCGGTGGCTGGAGGGCGAGGGGTGGGCAGTGGCCCGCCGGGCGTCGCGCAAGGCGTACCGCCTGCTCGACGTCACCCGCCCGCCGGCAGCCGGGGGCGCATCGTGAGCGGAGCCGGGGGCGGCCGGGGGTCGTTGTCACCCACCGATCTCAAGCGCCTGCACCGGACGTGGCGGCGCTCGGTGGACCTGCGCCTGGGGCTGATCCTGGACGGGGTGCAGAACCCCTACAACGTCGGCTCGCTGCTCCGGTCGGCCGCCGCATACCACACCGAGTCGGTGTGGCTGGTGCCGCCCGCCCCCGACCCGAGCCATTCGGGGGTGGCCAAGACGGCCCTCGGGAGCCACAAGCTCGTGGCCTGGCACCGGGCCGACACCGGGCCCGACGCGGTGGCGGCGGCCCGGGCCCAGGGGTTCACCACCGTGGCCATCGAGCTCACCGGCGACGCCGAGCCGCTCTTCGCCGTCGAGCTGGGCCCGGCCGTGTGCTTCGTGCTCGGGCACGAGGACCGGGGTGTGCACCGCGACACGCTGGCCGCCGTCGACCGGGTGGCTTTCCTGCCTCAGCTGGGCAAGGTCGGGTCGCTCAACGTGTCGCAGGCCGGCACCGTCGCCCTCTACGAAGCGCTCCGCCAGGCCGCCCCCCGGCCGGCCTGAGCCCCACGCGGGGGCGAATGCGGGGCGGGCAGGGCTGGACGGGGTCAGACCCGAGGGGGGTCGACGTGGACCCGGAGACGGCCGGGCGGGCGCCGATCGGGGCGGAGGGCGTCGGCCAGGCGGTCGGGGGACGAGGCCCGGATCAACCAGCGGCCGTCGCGGGGGCCCATCACCGTGAGGTCGGGATCGGCCAGGAGCCGGTCGGCCAGGGCCTCGGCCGCCGCCCCGCTGATCTCGGCCAACGCCCCGTACGGCGGTAGGCCCATGGCCCGGCGGACCACCGCCTCCTCCCGGGCCAGCACGCCGGGGTCGGCGTGCACGGCGGCCCGCAGCACCCGGTGATCGGGGGTGCGGGTCTGGATCACGATGCGCCCGCCGCCGGCCCGGGGCCCGGCCAGGCGGGCGGCGTGGACCAACAGAGCCATGGCCTGCTCCCCGGCCCGGTAGCGGGGGGCCATGAGCTCGGCGTCGATGTCGAGGAACACCACGGTGGCCACCCCGCCCAGCTGGTGGAGGGCGGCCTCGGTGCCCACCAGCACCCGGGCCGGGAGGCGGGCCGGGCGCGTGCCGGCCGTGAGCTCCGCCACCGGCTCGCCAGCCAGGGCGGCCAGCTCCTCGGCCGCCCGGGTCACGCCCAGCCGGAGCCGCTTCAGCTTGGCCGCCCCGCACACGGCGCACACCAGGGGGCGCGTCTCACCCGTGGCCGGGCTGACCAGGTGGCCGTCCTGCTCCACCATCAGGTGCTCCCGGTCCTCGGTACGGACCAGCTCGCCGCACACGGCGCACGAGAGCATCACGGCCCGGCCCTTGCGGTTGAGCACACACAGCACCGGGCCCGGGCCCCGCACCACGGCCGCCACCCGGGGGGAGAACAGCCCGGAACGCCCCGGCTCCTCCCGCCGCCGATCGATCAGCTCCACCACCGGCCATCCGGCCCGCTCGGCCGAGCGAGACGGCGTGTGCACCTCGTCGCCGGCCAGCGCCAGCGCCGCCAGCGAGGGGCAGGGCGAGGCCAGCACGCAGGGCACGCCGGCCCGGCGGGCCCGCTCCACCGCCACGTCCCGGGTGTGCCAGGTGGGGTTGCGCTCCTCCTGCAGGCTCTCGTCGTGCTCGTCGAGCACGACGATCCCGGCCAGATCGGGCACCCGGGCCCACACCGCCGAGCGGGCCCCCACCACCACGCCGCCCCGGGCGGCGGCGGCGGGCCAGTCCCGGGGATGGAGGCGGGCCCCCAGCCCGAGCCGACGGAGCCGACCGGCCAGGTGACCGGCCGCCCCCAGGCGTGGGGTGATCACCAGCACGCTCCCCCGCCGGGCCAGCGGCTCGACCAGGGCCAACCCGTCGTCGTCGGGGGCCAGGCGAACCAAGGTCACCCCGGGTCCGGGGGCGGCGTCAGCGCCCGGCCAGGCCCGGCCGTCGGGTCCACCGGGATCGGGGGCGGCGATGGCCGTCGGATCGGTAGTCGGGAGCAGGGCCACCTGACGGGGCGGGGAGGCCGCCCGCAGGACCGGGGCCAGGCGGCCAGACCACCGGTGGGCGGCCCAGCGGGCCAGCTCCACCAGCTCGGGCGACGGGCCGGCCGAGGTGACCTTCACCAGCGGCTGCAGCGACACCCCGGGCGGCGGCTCGACGTCGACGGCGGTGACCCAGCCGGCCACGGTGCGGTGCTGGAGCTCCACCCGCACCAGTGATCCGACCGGCGGCGCCGCTCCCCCGCCAGCGGGGAGGTAATCGAACTCCTTCTCCAGGCCCGAGACGTCGGGCAGGACGCGAACCACCGCCGGCCCGGCCGATCGGGGCCGGAGCGGCGGTGGCTCGTCGAGGTCGAACAGGCGACCCGGTTCGGTCATGGCCCCTCAGGATCTCGGTGCGCCAGACGCCGCCGGTGGCGCGCCCGGCACCGGGAATGCAACTGGCCGTTTCTCGGTGCGCTCGGCGCCGCCGGCGGCGCGTCCGGCACCGAGGCTCCGGTCTAGAGGCCGAGGGCGGAGCGGAGCTCGGCCGCCTTGTCGGTGCGCTCCCAGGTGAACGAGTCGCCCGCCGGGCGGCCGAAGTGGCCGTAGGCGGCGGTCTGGGCGAAGATCGGGCGGCGCAGGTCGAGCGCGTCGAGGATGGCGGCCGGACGCAGGTCGAACACGTCGCGCACGGTGGCGGCGATCTTCAACTCGTCGACGTTGTGGGTCCCGAAGGTCTCGACCATGACCGACACGGGCCGGGCCACGCCGATGGCGTAGGCCACCTGGACCTCGCACCGGTCGGCGGCGCCGGCGGCCACCACGTTCTTGGCCACCCAGCGGGCGGCGTAGGCGGCCGAGCGGTCCACCTTCGACGGGTCCTTGCCCGAGAAGGCACCGCCGCCGTGGCGAGCGGCCCCGCCGTAGGTGTCGACGATGATCTTGCGGCCGGTGAGGCCGGCGTCGCCCACCGGGCCGCCGATAACGAACCGGCCGGTCGGGTTGACCAGCACCTCGTAGTCGTCGTCGGCGAAGGCGGTCGGGATCACGGGCCGGATGACCTGCTCGATCAGGTCGGGGCGGATCATCGAGTCACGGTCGATGCCGTCGTCGTGCTGGGTGGAGATCAGCACGGTCTTCAGCTTGGTGGGGCGGCCGTTCTCGTACTCGAAGGTGACCTGGGTCTTGCCGTCGGGGCGGAGGTAGGGCACGGTGCCGGCCCGGCGGACCTCACTCAGCCGCTCGGCCATCCGGTGGGCCAGGTGGATCGGCAGGGGCATGAGCACGTCGGTCTCGTTGCAGGCGTAGCCGAACATCATGCCCTGGTCGCCGGCACCCTGCTCGTCGTAGGGGTCGCCGGTGGCACCGGCGTAGCGGACCTCTTCGGCCTTGTCGACACCCTGGGCGATGTCGGGCGACTGCTCGTCGAGCGCCACCATCACACCGCAGGTGCGGCCGTCGAAGCCGTAGGACTCCTTGTCGTAGCCGATCCTCGTGATCGTGCGGCGCACCACGGCCGGGATGTCGACGTAGGCGCTGGTGGTGATCTCACCGGCCACGAAGGCCAGGCCGGTGGTCACCAGCGTCTCGCAAGCGACCCGGCTCGTGGGGTCCTGCTCCAGCATCGCGTCGAGGATGGCGTCCGAGATCTGATCGGCCATCTTGTCGGGGTGGCCCTCGGTGACGGACTCGGACGTGAAGGTGTAGTTGCTCACGAGGTCTGGCTTTCGTTGTCGGGCAGCCGCGTCGCTGCTGCGTTGAGTACGGCCCGGGCCACATCTGACTTGTCGCTCAAGGCCACTTCCACTACGGAGCCATCGACTCCGATGATCGTCACCGCATTGGTGTCGTGGGCAAAACCGACCCCCGGGGCCGACACATCGTTCGCGACGATGAGGTCGGCGCCCTTACGGGCCAGCTTGTCCGTGGCGTATTCCCGAACGTTACTCGTCTCGGCGGCGAATCCGACCAGGACCTGACCGGGCCGTTTCGCCTGCCCCAGGGCGGCCAGGATGTCGTCGGTGCGCTCGAGGCGGACCTCGGGCACGCCTGCGGTCTTCTTGATCTTCTCGTCGGCCACGGCCATGGGCCGGAAGTCGGCCACTGCGGCGGCCATGATCACGATGTCCTGCGACGGGGCCCGGGCCAGCACAGCGTCGCGCATCTCGGCCGCCGTCTCCACCTGGACCCGCTCGATGGCGGGCGAGGCGGCCAGCTCCACCGTGGTCACCAGCGTGACCGCGGCCCCCAGGCCCAGAGCCACCTCGGCGATGGCGTGACCCTGCTTCCCGCTGGACCGGTTGCCGATGTAGCGGACGGGATCGATCGGCTCCCGGGTGCCACCCGCCGTGACCAGCACCGACCGGCCCGAGAGGGGGCCGGTGGCGAACAGGTCGACCATGGCCTGCACCACGGTGGCCGGGTCGGCCAGGCGGCCCTTGCCGATGTCGCCGCCGGCCAGGCGGCCCTCCTCGGGGGGCACGATGATCACACCCCGTTGGGCCAGGACGCCGAGATTCTCCTGGGTGGCCGGGTGCTCCCACATCTCGGTGTGCATGGCCGGGCAGATCATCACCGGGGCCGTGGTGGCCAACAGGGTGGCCGACAGCAGATCGCCCGACCGGCCGGTGCGGAGGTCGGAGATGATGCGGGCTGTGGCCGGGCACACCAGGATGGCGTCGGCCGTCTGGCCCATGCGGGTGTGGGGGATGTGGTGCGAGTCCCGCCAGAGGCTGGTCTTCACCGGCTCGGAGGCCAGGGCGGTGAAGGTGGTGGGACCGACCATGTTGAGCGCCGCCTCGGTGAGCACCGGGGTGACGTGGGCACCTAGATCAACCAGGCGCCGGCAGACCTCGATCGCTTTGTAGGCGGCGATGCCGCCGGTGACGCCGAGGACGATCCTGCGACCGTGCAACACCGCCGTTGGTCGATCGTCAGGCGGCGTCGGCGCCGTCGGGCTCGGCCACCGGGCGGACCGGCACGATCTTCTCCGCTGCGATCTCCTCGAAGGCGATCGACAGCGGCTTGCGGGCCACCGAGGTGACCTGGGGCGGCACCTTGGAGCCGAGGCCGTCGCCCAGCTGGCCGAAGTAGGCGTTGATCTCTCGGGCCCGGGTGGCGGCGAGCGTGCAAAGGCCGAACTTCGAGTGGGTCTTGCTCATCAGCTGCTCGACACCAGGACTCATCATGGTGTCATACGTACGCGCTTGCGCCATCGTGGTGGTACCTCCGAAGACGATTATACGCCCGGCGGGCCGGGCTGAGGCGGGAAGCCGGCCCACAACACCGGCCCGGTCCCACCACCGGCCCGGTTACAGCGCGGCCCGGGCCTTCTCGATCACGGTCCACATGTCTTCGACCGTGGAGTCGATGTGGGTGTTCACGATGGTGGCGGCGCCCAGCTCGCGGCCGGACTCGGCCTCGCTGGCCGCCTTCTCCAGCCGCTGGCGCACCTTGTCGGGCGGGTCACCCCGTCCCCGCAGCCGCGCTTCCTGCTCCTCGGCAGAGGGGGCGACCAGGAAGATCAGCAGCGCGTCGGGGTGGCTCCGCACGACCTGGCGTGCGCCCTGGACGTCGATCTCGAGCACGATGTCCCGCCCGTCGGGCGCATCGGGATGGGGGGTGCCGTAGAGGTTGTCGAGGAACTCGGCGTACTCCAGGAACCCGCCCTCGGCCACCTTGCGCTCGAACTCCTCACGGGAGACGAACACGTAGGCGTCCTCCGGCTCGGAGGGCCGCCGGGGCCGGGTGGTCCAGGATCGGCTGAGCCAGAGCTCCGGGTAGCGTTCCACCAGGGCTTCGACCACGGTGCCTTTCCCGACCCCACCAGGACCCGAGACGACCACGACGAGGGGATTGCGGTTCACGCTCAGGAGAAGGCCTCCAGGAGCGCTTTGCGCTGCTGGGGACCGAGCCCCGACAGCCGGCGGGATTCAGCGATCCCGATGTCTTCCATGGTGCGGCGGGCGGTGACCTTCCCCACACCGGGCAGCGATTCCAGAACGGCCAGGACCTTGATCTTGGCCACCGTGGGATCACCGTCGGCGTGGTTCAGCAGTTCGGCCAGTGTGATGCTCCCCATCTTGAGCCGATTCTTCACGTCGGACCGAACTCGCCGCGCCTCAGCCGCCTTCTCCAAGGCAGCCGCTCGTTGTTCAGGGGTCAAATCCGGGGGCTTTGGCATACGCGAACTGTATCGAGCATCGGCCCTGGCAGGGACACCGCCCCCTCAAGAACATCGGGGATAGTGCCGCTCAGGAGCCGGCGGAAGCCACCTCGGAGAACAACGAGGCGGCAGCGGCGGCGGGGTCGGCGGCGAGGGTGACGGCCCGTCCGATGACGAGCAGATCGGCCCCTTCGGCCAGGGCCAGAGCGGGGGTCACGGCCAGCGGTTGGTCGTGGCGGTCGCCCCCGGCGGCCCGGATGCCGGGCACCACCCGCAGGGTGCGGGGAGCCAGTTCCCGGACGTTCTTCAGGTCCGGGCCCGAGCACACGATGCCGGCGCACCCCGCCTCCACCGCCAGGCGGAGGCGGTTGGGCACGATGTGGGGCGGGGCGTCGGGATCGCTGGTCAGCACGGTGATGGCGATGGCGTTGGGCTGGGGCAGCCCGGCGTTGCGGGCCCCCTCGTACAGGCCCTGCACCCCGGCCTGGAGCATGGCCGAGCCGCCCTGGGCGTGCATGGTCACGTAGCGGGCGCCGAGCGCCCCGCACACCGACGCCGCCTTGCCCACGGTGGTGGGGATGTCGTGCAGCTTCAGGTCCAGGAAGACATCGAAGCCGGCGTCGAGCATGGCCCCCACGGCATCGGGCCCGGCCGCCGTGAAGAGCTCCAGGCCCACCTTGGCCACCCCGAACCAGGGTGACAGCACCCGGGCCAGGCGCTGGGCCTGGACCAGGTCGTCGACGTCGAGGGCCAGGGCCATACGGGCCCGCAACTCGGGGCTCAGGCCCCCGGCTGCGGGACCCGCGGCGGGGGCGTCGTTTCCGGGCGTGGTTGTGTCGGCCACCGTTGGCCTCCTGTATTTCGACGGCTGGGAATTGCGACGGCTGGGAAATGTCGACGGCTGGGATTTCGACTGCATTTCGACTGCAGGGTCACTGGCGCAGCTGTGCGGTCCCGATCACGTCGGCGAAGGCTTTGACCCCCTGGTTAGCACACCAGTGGGCGAGTTCCGTGCCCAGCCTATGGCAGGCCCGAGGATCGGCTAGCGTCGCCGTGCCGATTTGTACCGCCTGGGCCCCCACCATGGCGAACTCCACCACGTCGGCCACGGTGGAGGCGCCACCAACACCGATGATCGGCAGGTCGGGCAGGGCGGCTCTGACATCGGCCACGGCCCGCACGGCCAGCGGGTGGATGGCCGGGCCCGACACCCCGCCCCGCCCGGCTCCGAGCACGGGACGGCCGGTGGCCACGTCGATGGCCAGGCCGAAGTACGTGTTGACCAGCGTGACGGCCTCGGCCCCGCCGGCGGCGGCCGCCGCCGCGATCTCGGGCAGTCGGAAGCCGACGTTGGGGCTGAGCTTGGCCCACCGGGGCCGCCGGCAGGCGGCGGTGGCCGCCAGCACCTCGGTGGTGAGGTCGACCGAGTGGGCGAACAGCTCGTTACCAGCCTCGGTGTTGGGGCACGAGATGTTGACCTCCACCGCCACCACCCGCGAACTGGCCGGTGCCAGCAGCTCGGCCGCCCGAGCGTAGTCGTCGACCGTGCGGCCCCAGATCGACACCACGATCCGGGCCCCGGTGCGCTCCAGCTCGGGCAGCTCGGTCTCCAGCCACACCGGCAGACCCGGGCCCTGGAGACCGACCGAGTTGATCATGCCCGACCCCCCGCCGGTGGCGTGGACCCGGAGCGGGGCGTTGCCCTCCCACGGCCAGGGAGCGAGCGACTTGACCACCACCGCCCCGATCTCGTCCAGCGGGAAGAAGGCGTGGAGCTCGGCGCCGTGGCCGGCGGTGCCGGCGGCGGTCATGACCGGCGACGGCAGCACCACCGACCCGATGGTGGTCGACAGGTCGATGTCAGGTCGGGCCGACCGTTCTTGTACGTCTACGTCGCGCCCAGCGCGAGATAGGCGTGCAAGAATCCCGGGGTTCCTCACCGGGCGGTCCGGTGGATGTCCTGCAGGGAGCGCACGAACAGGCGCTGGTTGCGGGCCTCGCTCAGCCCCAGCGCGGCGGCCTGGGCCGCCGCCACCGTGGTGAGCAGCGGTATCCCGTGCTGGGCCGCTGCGGTGCGGATGTAGGCCCCGTCGGCCCGTGCCCCCCGACCCCGGGGGGTGTTGATCACGAGCGTGATCTCTCCGGCCGTCATGAGCTCGATGGCGTTGGGGCCCTCGCCCCCCAAACGCTCGACCACCCGCTCCACCGACAACCCGGCCGCCGCCAGAGCGGCGGCCGTGCCGGCGGTGGCCACGAAGCGGAAGCCGAGGCCGGCCAGCACCCGGGCCGCCTCCACCCCGGCCGTCTTGTCCCGGTCGGCCAGCGACAGGAACACGCAGCCGTGGCCGCTGTCGGGCAGCGTGGTGCCGGCCGCCACCTGGCTCTTGAGGAAGGCCAGGCCGGGGCTGGTGTCGACCCCCATGACCTCGCCGGTGGAGCGCATCTCCGGCCCCAGCAGGGCATCGGTGTCGGGGAAGCGGTTGAACGGCAGCACGGCCTCCTTCACCGACCACAGGCCGGTGTCGCCGTCGGGCCCCAGCAGGCCCTCGGTGCGCAGCTCGGCCAGGGTGGCCCCGGCCATCACCCGGGCCGAGATCTTGGCCAGGGGCCGGCCGGTGGCCTTGGACACGAAGGGCACGGTGCGAGACGCCCGGGGATTGGCCTCGATCACGAACACCTGGCCCCGCTGCACGGCGTACTGCACGTTGAGCGAGCCCTGGACCGACAGGTCGTCGGCGATGCGCCGGGTGTAGTCGGCCAGCACCTCCATCGTCTCGGCCGACAGGGTGGACGGGGGCAGCACGCAGGCCGAGTCGCCGGAGTGGACCCCGGCCTCCTCCACGTGCTCCATGATCCCGCCGATCAGGGTCTCTCCCGAGGCGTCGCGCACGGCGTCGACGTCGACCTCGATCGCCCCCTCCAGGAACCGGTCCACCAGCACCGGACGCTCCGCCGACAGGCCGCCTTCACGACCCAGCGAGCCGTCGAGTCGGAGGGCGGCCATGGCCCGCTCCAGGTCGTCGTCGTCGTAGACGATCTCCATGGCCCGGCCCCCCAGCACGTAGCTGGGGCGCAGGAGAGCCGGGTAGCCGATCCGGGCCGCCACCACGTGGGCCTCCTCCACCGTGACCGCGGTGCCGCCCGCCGGTTGCGGGATCTCCAGGCGGGCGCACAGCGAGGCCCACTGGTCGCGGTCCTCGGCGGCGTCGATCGACGCCGGGGCGGTCCCCAACACCAGCTCCGGAGGCAGCCGATCGGCCAGCTTGAGCGGGGTCTGGCCCCCCAGGGAGACGATCACGCCCACCGGTTGCTCGGCCTCGATGACGTTCATCACGTCCTCGTAGGTGATCGGCTCGAAATAGAGCCGGTCCGAGGTGTCGTAATCGGTGGAGACCGTCTCCGGGTTGCAGTTGACCATCACCGTCTCGTAGCCGGCGTCGCGCAGGGCGAAGCTGGCGTGGACGCAGCAGTAGTCGAACTCGATGCCCTGCCCGATCCGGTTGGGGCCGGAGCCGAGGATGATCACGCGGGGCTTCGTGCCCGGCCGCACCTCGCTCTCGTCTTCGTAGGTGGAGTAGTGGTAGGGCGTGTCGGCGGCGAACTCGGCGGCGCAGGTGTCGACGGTCTTGAACGTCACCTGCACCCCGACCGCCACCCGGGAGGCCAGAGCCTCGGCCTCGGTGCAGCCCAGCAGGTGGGCCACCTGGGCGTCGGAGAAGCCGAGCTGCTTGGTCCGTCGCCACCCGGCCCGGCCCAGGGCGGCCAGGGCCGCCGCCGGGGAACCGGCCCCGGCGGCCACGGCCTCCAGGGCCTGGCGCTGCTCGATCACGATCAGCATCTGGTCGAGGAACCAGGGGTCGATGCGGGTGCGCTCGTGGAGTTCCTCCACCGTCATGCCCCGACGCAGGGCCTCGGCCACCTGGAACAGGCGGTCGACGGTGGCCACCTCCACCGCCTTGGCCAGCTCGGCGTCGCTCATGGCCAGGAAGCGGGCCTCGGCCGGGCCACCGTTCAGGCCCACTTGGCCGATCTCCAGCGACCGGCACGCCTTCTGCAGCGACTCGGCGAACGTGCGGCCGATGGCCATCACCTCGCCCACCGACTGCATCGAGGTCCCGAGCACGCCCGAGGTGCCGGGAAACTTCTCGAACGCCCACCGGGGGATCTTGGTGACGACGTAGTCGATCACCGGCTCGAAGGCCGACGGGGTCTGGCGGGTGATGTCGTTGGGGATCTCGTCGAGCGTGTAGCCAACGGCCAGCTTGGCCGCGATCTTGGCGATGGGGAACCCGGTGGCCTTGGAGGCCAGGGCCGAGGACCGGCTGACCCGGGGGTTCATCTCGATCACGACCATGCGGCCGTCGGTGGGATCGACGGCGAACTGCACGTTGGAGCCGCCGGTCTCCACCCCCACCCGGCGCAGGCAGGCGAAGGCGGCGTTGCGCATCCGCTGGTACTCCACGTCGGTCAGGGTCTGGATCGGGGCCACGGTGATCGAGTCGCCCGTGTGGACGCCCATCGGGTCCAGGTTCTCGATCGAGCAGATGATCACCTGGTTGTCGGCCCGGTCCCGCATGACCTCGAGCTCGTACTCCTTCCACCCGGCGATCGACTCCTCGATCAGGATCTCGCTGATGGGGCTGGCGGCCAGGCCGTTCGCCGCGATCAGCTCGAAGCCCTGGTCGTCGTGAGCGATGCCGGTGCCCCGGCCGCCCAGGATGTAGGCGGGGCGGATCACGGCCGGCAGGCCGATCTCGGTGATCACGGCCCGGGCCTCGTCCATGGTGTGGGCGATACCGCTGCGGGGAACCTCGAGGCCGATCTCGATCATGGCCTCCTTGAACCGCTGGCGGTCCTCGGCGGTGGCGATGGCCTCAGCGTCGGCCCCGATCAGCTCCACCCCGTAGCGTTCGAGCACGCCCGCCTCCACCAGCTCCATGGCCAGGTTGAGGGCGGTTTGGCCGCCCAGGGTGGGCAGCAGGGCGTCGGGCCGCTCGACCTCGATGATCGACGTCAGCACCTCGCAGGTGAGGGGCTCGATGTAGGTGGCGTCGGCGAAGTCGGGGTCGGTCATGATCGTGGCCGGGTTGGAGTTGGCCAGGACCACCCGGTAGCCCTCCTCCCGCAGGGCCCGGCAGGCCTGGGTGCCCGAGTAGTCGAACTCGCAGGCCTGGCCGATCACGATCGGCCCCGAGCCGATCAGCAGGATGCTGTGGATGTCGGTACGCCGGCCCATCAGCTCTGGTTCCCTGTCCGACCGTGGTTGTCCATCAAGCTCTGGAACTCCTGGAAGAGGTAGGCGCTGTCGTGGGGGCCGGGGCCGGCCTCAGGATGGTGCTGGACGCTGAAGGCGGGGGCTCCCCGCACCGCCAGGCCCTCGCACACCCCGTCGTTGAGGTTGACGTGGGTGGCGTCGGCCACGGTGCCCAACGATGCGGGGTCGACGGCGAAGTTGTGGTTCTGGCTCGTGATCTCCACGTGCCCCGTGCGCTCGTTGCGCACCGGGTGGTTGGCCCCGTGGTGGCCGAAGGGGAGCTTCACGATCCGGGCCCCGATGGCCAGCGACAGGATCTGATGGCCGAGACAGATGCCGAACAGCGGCACCCCCTCCCCCACCAGGGTCTGCACGGCATCGACGGCGTAGCCCACCACCTCGGGGTCGCCCGGCCCGTTGGACAGGAACACGCCATCGGGCTTCCGGGCCAGCACCTCGGCCGCCGGGGTGGCCGCCGGTACCACCTCCACGGTGGCGAAACGGGCCAGGTGGCGCAGGATCGTGGTCTTGATGCCGAAGTCGTAGGCCACCACCCGCCGGGGGCCGTCGCCCACGGTGTAGGGCTCGGCCGTGGTCACCTGGGCCACCAGGTCGATTCCGTCGGTGCCGGGCTCGGCGGCGGCCGCCGCCGCCAGGGCGTCGGCCGTGACCGCCCCGGGGCCCGACGTGGGCCCGAAGGCGCCGGGCATGGCCCCGGTGTCGCGCAGGAGGCGGGTGAGGCGCCGGGTGTCGAGGCCGGCGATCCCGGCCAGGTCGTTGCGCTTGAGGTAGTGGTCGAGCGAGTGCTCCGAGCGCCAGTTGGAGGGGCGGCGGGCCAGGTCCCGCACCACCACCCCCCGGGCGAAGGTGCCCCGGGACTCGTCGTCGGTGGCGTTGACTCCGTAGTTGCCGATGTGGGGGTAGGTGAAGGTGATGATCTGGCCGGCGTAGGACGGGTCGGACAGGATCTCCTGGTAGCCGACGAGGGCGGTGTTGAACACCACCTCACCCGAGGCGATGCCGCCGGCTGGCACGGCGCCGATGTGCTCGCCTTCGAACACCGAGCCGTCGGCCAGCACCAGGGCGGCCTCGGTCATGGTGACGGCGTGGGATGTTGTCGTGCTGCTCATCTAACGCTGCGCCTCGCCATCGATCACGACCGGCTCCCCGGCCACCACGGTGTGACGGACCCGCCCGGTGAGGCGGTGCCCGTCGAAACAGGAGTTGGTCGACCGGCTGGCCGACCGGGCGGCCTCGAACCGCCAGCGGGCGGCAGGGTCGACCACGGCCAGGTTGGCCGCCCGGCCCGGCTCGATGGGGCCGCCGTGGCGGTGGCCGAGGCCGGCCACGGCGGCCGGCTGCCACGTCAGGGCGGCCAGCAGCGGGCCCAGGGGCAGCTCGCCGGCACCGTCGGTGGCTGCGGTGAGCAGTACGGCCAGCGTCGTCTCCAACCCGACCGAGCCGGCCGGAGCCTGGTCGAACGGGAGCTCCTTGGCGTCGGGCGTGCACGGCCGGTGGCCGGTGGCCACGGCGTCGATCGTGCCGTCGACCACTCCGGCCCGCAGGGCGGCCACGTCGGCCGCGGTCCGCAGGGGTGGATCGAGCCGGACGTCGGGGTTGAACCCGGCGCAGTCGGCGTCGGTAAGCACCAGGTGGGCCGGGGCCACGTCGGCCGTCACCCGCAGCCCCTCGGCCTTGGCCGCCCGGACCAGGGCCACCGACCCGGCGGTGGACAGCTGCTGGAGGTGGATCCGTCCGCCGGTGAGGCGGGCCAGGGCGATCTCCCGGGTGACGATAAGCTCCTCGGCCAGGGCCGGCTCTCCCGGCAGGCCGAGGCGGGCCGACCACCGGCCCTCGTGCATCACGCCCCGACCGGCCAGGTCGTCGGCCCGGCACCGCTGGGCCACCACCAGCGGGGCGCTGGTGGCCTCGGCCACGCCGGCGGCGTACTCCAGCGCCCGGCGCACCACGCCGCCGTTCTGGACGCAGCGGGGGGCGTCGGTGAACAGGCAGACGCCGAGGTCGGCCAGCTCACCCATGGGGGCCAGCACCGTGCCGTCCCGTCCGTGGGTGAGGGCACCGGCCGGCACGATCTCGCACAGGGCCGCTTTGGCCAGGGCCCGCAGCTCGGCCACCACGGCGGCCGAGTCGGTGCAGGGGTCGGTGTCGGGCAGGGCCAGGACGGCTCCGTAGCCGCCGAGGGCGGCGGCCCGACTGGCCGTCTCGATCGTCTCGGCCTGCTCGAAGCCGGGCTGGCCCAGGTGGGCCCCCAGGTCGACCAGGGCGGGGATGACCAGGCACCCCGCGGCGTCGAGGGGGCGGGCATCGGGGTGGGCGGCGGCCAGGCCGTCACCCACCGCCACCACCGTGCCGGTGGCATCGTCGACCAGCACGTCGACCACATGGGCCGGATCGGCCGTCAGGGCGTCGGTGGCGCCCTGCAGGACGTCGAGCGTGGGGGCGGGCCGGGCGGGATCGATCAGACGCCCCCCGGTGATCACGGTGAGCGTCATGGCCCCTCCCCCGACGGGTCGAGATCGAACTGGCCGGTGCCGATCACCCGGTAGAGCACGGCCATGCGCACCGGCACGCCGGCCGCCACCTGGTCGAGCACGACGGCCCGCTCGTCGTCGGCCGCCTCGGGGTCGATCTCGACCCCCCGGTTCATGGGGCCCGGGTGCATGACCAGGGCGTCGGGCCGGAGGCGGTCGAGCCGCTGGCGGGTGAGGCCGTAGCGGGCCCGGTACTCCCGCAGGCTGGGGAGCAGGGAGCTGCCCAGCCGCTCCTGCTGGATGCGGAGCAGGTAGACCACGTCGAGGTCGCCCAGCACCGAGTCGAGGTCGGCCGCCACTTTCACCGGCCAACCCTCCAGGCTGGGCGGCAGCAGGGTGCGGGGGCCCACCAGCACCACCTCGGCCCCCAGCTTGGTGAAGGCGTCGATGTCGGAACGGGCCACCCGGGAGTGGTTGATGTCGCCGCAGATGGCGATCCGGCGCCCCTCCAGCGACCCGAACCGCTGCTGGATCGTGTAGCAGTCGAGCAGGGCCTGGGTGGGGTGCTGGTGCCAGCCGTCGCCGGCGTTGATCACGGCGGCGTCGGTCCATTCGGTGAGCCGGCGGGGCACCCCGGAGCTGGCGTGGCGCACCACTATGGCGTCCACCCCCATGGCCGAGATCGTCTCCACGGTGTCGCGTAGCGACTCGCCCTTCTTCACCGACGACGAGCCGGCGCTGAACGTGACCACGTCGGCCGACAGGCGCCGGGCGGCCAGGTCGAAGCTGGTGCGGGTACGGGTGGAGTCTTCGAAGAACGCCATCACCACGGTCTTACCCCGCAGGGCGGGGACCTTCTTGATGTCCCGGGCCTGGATCTCGGCGAAGTTGGCGGTCAGGTCGAGCAGGTCGGCCAGGTCAGCCGCACTGAGGTCTTCGGTCGACAGCAGGTGCCTCATACCTGACGGGTCACCTCCCCCAAATCCACCCCGTCGAGGGTGGCGTTGACCGCCTCGTCGCGCCGGGTGGGCAGGTTCTTGCCCACGTAGTCGGGCCGGATCGGCAGCTCCCGGTGGCCCCGGTCCACCATCACGGCCAGCTGGATGGCCCGGGGCCGCCCCTGGTCCATGATGGCGTCGAGCGCGGCCCGGATCGTGCGGCCGGTGAACAGCACGTCGTCCACCAGCACCACCACCTTGCGTGTGATGTCGAACGGGACCTCGGTGGAGGCCTCGGGCAGCACCGGGCGGAGGTTGATGTCGTCGCGGTAGAAGGCGACGTCGAGGCGGCCCACCGGCACCTCCACGTTCTCGATCTGGAGCAGGGCCGCCCCCAGGGCGTCGGCGAACGGCACGCCGCCGGTCTGGAGGCCGATGATGACCACATCGTCGAGGCCCTGATTGCGCTCGACCACCTCGTGGGCCATGCGGCGCACCGCCCGGTCAACGGCGGCGGCATCGAGCACGGTGCTCCGGGGAACGAAAACGCCCCCGTACGGGGGCGTCCGTCTGCGTTCGCGTTCAGCCAAGGCAACTCCTTCCGTGCCGGCCTCACGGGACCAGCTTCACGGGGCTCTCTTCGCCTTGCGATGGTAGCGGGAACCCTGCGGGTTCCTCGGGTTCGCCGCAGGCGAACACGTACGCCTGCGGCGAACACGCTCGCCGCTGGCGAGCTCCCAGCGAGTTGCCGGTCAGTTCCCGTGGAAGGTGGGTTGCCGCTTCTCCACGAAGGCGGCGGCCGCCTCCCGGTGGTCGGCGGTGGCCATGGTGCGGACCATGGCCACGGCCTCGGCGTCGAGGCAGGTGCCGAGGTCGTTGTCGAGCGCCCGGTTGATGTTCTCCTTGATGTAGCGCAGGGCGATGGGGGGCCGGGCGGCGATCTGGTGGCACCAGTCGAGCGCCGCCTGCTCGAAGCCCTCGTCGGGCAGGACGTCGTTGACCAGCCCCAGGGCCAGGGCCTCGGCCGCCGTGAGCCGGGGCGACCGGAAGTACAGCTCCTTGGCCTTGGCCGCCCCCACCAGGCGGGTGAGGAACCAGCTGCCGCCGAAGTCGCCCGAGGCCCCGACTCCGCTGAAGGCGGTCACCAGCACGGCCCGCTCGGCCGCCACCCGCAGGTCGGCGGCCAGGGCGATCGACAGGCCGGCACCGGCGGCGGCGCCCGGGAGGGCCGCCACAACGGGCAGGCCGAGATGCTGGAGGGCGAGGGACACCGAACGTTGGCGCAACCGCAGGTCGGCCACCCGGGCCTCGATCGACGCCGGCGCCGAGGCGGTGGCCGGCCGGGGCTCGCCCACCGCCTGGTTCCGCTCGTTCATCCGCTTCACATCGCCGCCGGCGCAGAACGCCCCGCCGGCCCCGGTGATCATCAGGACCCGGATGTCGGGATCCTCCTCGATCACGGGGAGGGCGGTGGCGAAGCCGTGGTACACCCCGTCGGTGAGGGCGTTACGGCGCTCGGGCCGGTTGAAGGTGAGGACGGCCACATGGTCCTCGATGCGCCCGAGCAGGTCGTCGGTGCCGGTGGGAAGCTCTCGCGTTGCCATGGCACGGAGTCTTGCACGCCCGGGTCGGGGTTGCCCTTCTCGACCGGTCAGGCGCCCGAGAAGCGGGCCAGGGCCTCGCTGACGGTGAGTTGGCCGCTGGGGGCGTCGCCCATGACCCGCACGGTGTAGGTGTAGGCGGAGCGGACGACGGTGACGGGAGCGGCCGGGGCGACAACCTCGGGGGCGATGCCCGTGATGACCACCACGTAGTCGGTGTCGTGCTCGGGCGACGGGTCCACCTCGGGCTCCCACACCACGGTGGGCAGCGGCACGTGGCCCGGAGCCCCGGTGCGGCTGACCACCCGCAGCGGCACCTCCCGCTCCCCGGGGGCCGCCGAGGGATCGAACATCTTGACCTCGGCCGCCGACACATCCGCCCCGGCCAGCGTGAACGACCAGCGGGGGTGGATCAGGGGGGCCGGGATATAGCCCCGGGGCGGCCAGGCCACGAACCGGTCGGCCTCCCGCATGGGCGACTGGTGACCGGCCACGCCTTCGTCGAACACCCGCGAGTCGAACACCCACAGGGCGTTGGCCGAGTAGCCCAGATCGGAGCGGTCGACGTCGCCCACCCCCATGCGGCGGGTGGGCGGATGGAGGATCGTGTTGCGGTGGCCCACGTCGGCGTTGTCGTCGCCCGGGTCCTCGATGTAGCCGTCGATGGCGGTGGGCCCGTTCCGGCCCAGGTACAGGTTGGAGTTGGCGGCGGCCTCGGCCCCGGTCGTGTTGTAGCAGGCGAAGGCCGGGCCGGGCTCGTGGCTGAGCCGACCCTCGGCGCTCATCATGATCGCCGCCTCCTGGGCCTTGGCCGACAGCTCGGAATCCTCGGTGACGGTGGCCGGCACCCCGGCCATGGCCCGGTAGTAATTGACCCGATCCATGGTGGCCGAGCGGAACGAGGAGTCGCTGGTGCCGGCGTCGCAGCCGTCGTGGTGGCCGGTCCAGCTGAGCACGGGCACCCGGGCGCCGAAGGTGGCGGCGTAGGCCCGGGCCACGGCCGCCCGGTCGGCGGTGTCGAGCCAGGGGACGACCGACGCCTCGGGGGCGCGCTGCTCCCACCCCATGCCCAGGGTGCTCGTGGCCAGCATGGCGGCCATCAGCAGGGCGTCCAGGAGCCGCCGGAGTGAGGTCCTCACCCCGTTCCATCGGTCGGCTCTCCCCGGAGTTGACGGCTGTCACCAGCCCAGCCCGGAACTCTGACACGGCATCCCGCCGAGCGGCCTACGGCGTCAGAGTTCCCAGACGGTCGCCTACTTCGGCCGCACCTCGCGGGCGATGGCGGCCAGGACGCCGTTCACGAAACGGCCGGACTCGTCGGTGGAGTAGCGCTTGGCCAGCTCCACCGCCTCCGACAGCACGACGCCGGTGGGGGTCGCCAGTGCCAGCATCTCCGACACCGCGATTCGCATGACCAGGCGGTCCATCACCGGCATGCGGTCGAGCGACCAGCCGGTGGCCCGGCCGGCGATCAGCTCCTCGGCCCGCTCCCGGTTGGCCTCGGCCGCCGCCAACAGCTCAACGGCGAACGGAGCGGGGGCCACGGGCAGGGTGGCCAGCAGCTCACCGGCCGTGATCTGGCGCTGGTTGGCCTCATAGGCCAGCTCCAGGGCCCGCTCGCGAGCCTCCCGGCGGCCGGCGCCCCGCCCCGGCAGGTCGGCGACCCGGCTCACGCCCGGGTCAGATACTCGCCGCTGCGGGTATCGACCTTCACCCGCCCGCCGATCTCGACGAACAGCGGTACCTGGATCACCAGGCCGGTCTCCAGCGTGGCCGGCTTGCGGGCCCCCGACACCCGGTCGCCCTGGACGCCGGGCTCGGTCTCGGTGACGGTCAGCTCCACCGCCGCCGGCATGTCGGTGCCAACGATCTCGGTGCCGTACATGAGCAGGGTGAGGGTGGAACCCTCGGTGAGGTAGTTGCCGGCGTTGCCCATCCGGGCTTCGGGCACGGTGATCTGATCGAACGTCTCGTTGTCCATCACCACGAAATCGGACCCGTCACGGTAGAGGAACTGCTGCTCCCGCTTCTCGATGAAGGCGCTCTCCATCCGCTCCCCGGCCCGGAAGGTGCGGTCGACCGTCGCCCCGGTGCGCAGGTTGCGGAGGGTGGTGCGTACGAAGGCCCCGCCCTTACCCGGCTTCACGTGCTGGAACTCGATGATCTGGAAGAGGCCCTCGGGAACCTCGATGGCCATGCCGGTCTTGAAGTCGGTGGTGCTGATCGTTGCCATCGGTCGGCTTCTTTCTTCGAAACGTACTGCCTCGAAACGTCTTGCAGAGTGCTCAGGCCGGCAGCGGCGCCAGCTGTTTGGGGCTGAGGGTGATGGGCTGGCAGCCGCCGTTGCCGACGATCACCGAGTCCTCGATGCGGACGCCGCCGACGCCGGGAACGTAGACCCCGGGCTCGACCGTCACCACGTAGCCCGCTCGGAGGATACCAACGGCCCGGGCCGACAGGATCGGGTCCTCGTGAATCTCGAGGCCGATGGCGTGCCCGGTGGAGTGGGTGAAGGCGTCGCCCAGCCCGTGGCCCACCAGCACCGAACGGCAGGCCTCGTCGATCGAGCGCTCGGCCGCCCCGTCGACCACGGCCGCCACCCCGGCCGCCTGGGCCTCCCGCACGGCGTCCCACAACCGCTGCTGCTCGGCGGTGGGCCGACCGCCGGCCACGAAGGTGCGGGTCATGTCGCTGCCGTAGCCGTCGATGGCGGCCCCGAAGTCGATCACCACCAGGTCCTCGGGCTCGATCACCCGGTCGGTGGGGCGGGCGTGGGGCAGGGCGCTGTTGGGGCCGGCGGCCACGATCGTGTCGAAGCTGAGGGCGTCGGCTCCCAGGTCGAACATGGCGTTCTCCAGGTCCCGGGCCATCTGGCGCTCGGTTGGGCGGTCGCCCAACCGGGGCAGCACCCGGGCCAGGGCGGCATCGGCGATGGCGGCGGCCCGGGCCAGGCGGGAGCGCTCGCCGTCGTCCTTGTCACGCCGCAGGCCCTCGAGCGGCTTGTCCAGCGGCACCAGCTCGGCCTCCGGGAGCCACCCGGCCAGGTCGTCGCGCTGACGCCAGGTGACGTGATGTGACTCCACCCCCAGCCGGCGCCGCGATCCGAGGTGGTGGGCCAGGATCCGGCCGATGTCGGTGATCGTGATCTCAACCGTGGCCTCGACGCCGGCCCCGGCCAGCTCGGCTGCGATCTGGTCCTGGTAGCGACCGTCGGTGACGGCGACGACAGCCTCGTCGGTGACGAGGAGCAGGCCGTTGGAACCGGTGAACCCGGTGAGCCAGCGGATGTTGGCCGGCTTGTGGACCACCAGCGCCTCCACCCCGCCGCCGTCGCCCCACCGGCCGAGCGCCGCCCGCAGCCGGTCGATGCGGGCGGGGCGGTCCATCGGCTGGAGCGGCAGAAGCCCGGGGCCGCCCCGGGTGGCGGTGCTGGCCTGCGTGTCGGCGGCGGTCTCGGCGGTCACGCCACCGTCTCCAGCACCGAACGGAGCAGGTCCGTCTCCTCCACCACCACCGACTCCACGCCCCGGGGGCCGTCGAGCACGAAGGTGATGCCGGTCACCGCCTTCTTGTCCCGGGTGAACAGATGGATCAGCTCGTCGGGGTCGAGACCGCCGGGGATCCGGCTCCGTAGCCCGTACAGCTCCACCACCCGGCGGTGCTCGGCCACCCGCCCGGCGTCGATCCGCCCCAGTGCGTTGGCCAACTCGGCGGCGTAGAGCAGGCCGACGGCGACGGCCTCGCCGTGGCGCAGCTCGTAGGCGGTTGCGATCTCCAGCGCGTGGGCCAGCGTGTGGCCGTAGTTCAGGATGGCCCGCAGACCGCCCTCGGTCTCGTCGGCCGCCACCACGTCGGCCTTCAGCCGCACACAGGCCGCCACCCGCTCCGGCAGGGCCAGGCGGTCGAGCTCGCCGCCGCCCAGGAAGTGGTACTTGGCCAACTCCCCCATGCCGCTGGCGAGCTCGGCCGGGGGCAGGGTGAGCAGGCTGTCGATGTCGCACACCACGGCTGCCGGCTGCTTGAACGCCCCCAGCAGGTTCTTGCCCTCGGGGAGGTTGACCCCGCACTTGCCCCCGATGGCGGCGTCGATCTGGCCCAGCAGGGTGGTGGACACGTGCACCACGGCGATGCCCCGGTGGTAGGTGGCGGCCACGAATCCGGCCAGGTCCGACACCACACCGCCCCCCACCGACACCACGGCGTCGCGCCGGGTGAGGCCCCACTGGGCGAACCGGGAGGCCAGGTCGGCCACCACCTCGAACCGCTTGGCCCCTTCGCCGTCCTCCACCACGAAGACCTGGTGCTCGACGCCAGGGTCGACGGTGAAGCCGATCCCCTTCTGGGTGACGACGGCCACCCGCTTCACGCCCGGCGGGAGCAGGTGGGGCAGCTCGTCGGCCGCCCCCCGGCCCACCACCACCGGATAGCGCCGGTCGGCTCCCAGCTCGACGTGCTCGGTGGCCAGCCGCCCCCGGGGCCCGACCCCGGCCGCCCGCCGATCGATCTCGGCCGCCAGCTCGTCGGCCTGGGCGGCGACCTCGTCGGCCCGGGCGGCGGGGCCGGCCCCGGGTCGGGGGCGCACCGTGACGTCGGCCGCCACCGTGGCCACCACCGGCGGCTGGCCGGGCGCGGCGGGGACGGCGTCGAGCCAGGCCACCACCGGATCGCCGGTCAGCAGGGAGGCCAGAGCCGAGCCGGCGTCGGCCGGATCGAGCACGGCCGACGGGGCGAGGCGGCCGGCGACGGCGTCGGCCAGGGGGCCAGGGGTGGCGAGGAGCACGAGGGGCCGGGAGGTCACCCCACCCAGGCTAGGCGACCAGGGGCTCCACCAGCCGCCCGCAGTGGACCGTCAGTCGAGTGGTCGCCTCGCGATCGACTCGGGCGTGCGGCCGGCGAGCAGCCAGCCGCCAAGCGTCGCCAGGATCGGCGTGACGACGACGATCGTCGCCAGATCGCGCCACGGGAGCGGGGTGAGGTGATCGACGCGACCGGCCGCCAGACCGAGGTAGGCGCTCGTCACGCCGAGCACGGCGCCGAACAGAGCCAGCGCGCCGGCGCAGGCGGCGGTGACACCACGGCGGGTCCAGGCGGTGGCACCGGCGGCGGTCAGCGTGCGCAGTTCGTCGCTCGACTCGCTGCGGATGAGTCCGACCGTCGCCGCCAGGATCGCCAGCGCCAGCAGCATCCCGATCGCACCCGCCACCAGCCGGATCCTGGCGAGCGCGTCGTCATCCTGGCGCGACTCCACCACCATCCCGGAACGGGCGGCCATCTCGTTGGCCACCGCCAGCTGGTCGGCGTCGAGCGGCGCCGAGAACTCCACGAGCCAGCGCCCGGCGTCCTCGACGGTCCATCCGTTGCTACGCGCGGCGTCGGGGTCGATCAGCGCCTGCGGCAGCGACGAGTACGTCAGGGGCAGCGTGCCCGGGTCGGCGATCGGCTCGCCGTCCTCGCGGGTGAACGCCGGTGGGTCGCCGGGATCGGCCGACGGAGGCCCGTCGGGTTTGAGGCGCGGGCCGCGTGACAGTTCGCCGTCGGCGACGGTGACGATCTCCCCACCGGCGACCGACGCGACATCGAGGTCCATCGCCGCGAGCACCTCGGGGGTGGCGCCGTACACGTTGTCGACGAACATCCACCCGTCGGAGATCCTGAGATCGATCGACAGGGCGATGCGCTGCGCGAGCTTCGGATCGGGCAGCGTGGTCGGGTCGAACACCAGCGGCAGCGACACCGTCCGCTCGGCACCGAGCGACGTGGCCAGCTCGGCGACACCGGCCGCGATCTCGTCGATGCGTTCGGCATCGGGGACGAACGGACCGTCGAAGTCGTCGGGTCGGATCAGCAACTGGTCATCGGCCAGGTTGCCGAGCGGCGTCGCGTTCTGCTCGGCGGCGACAGCCGCCACGATCACCGCCGGGACGCCGAGCGCGAGCCCGATCGCCGCCAGCGCGGCGCTCGAGCGCGCCTGGTACCGGCTGAGGTCGCGAAGCGCCAGCCTGGGCGCAACGGGAGCGCGGCGGGCGAGCCGCCCCATGGCGCGCACGAGGATCGGGCTCGACATGAGCACGCCGGCGAGCAGGAGCAGTGTGCCGCCGATCAGCAGCAGGGTCTCGATCGCGCTGGGAGCATCGTGGCCGAACCCGCTGCCGACGTGGAGCGCCAGCACCCCCGCCCCGGCGACGCACAGCGCCGACACCGCAGAACGCGTGCCGCCCGGCGGCCGGGGCATGCGGCCCGAGAGCGCGACCACAGTCGGGATCCGCGACATCGTCCGGGCGGGCCACCACGCCGCGATCGTCGTCGCGGCGATTGCCAGCAGGGCCCCGGCGACCACGATCCACCACGGGATCGCGGCGGCGTCGATGCGGTGGGCGACGACGGACTCGACGAGGGGGGTGAGCGCGATCCAGGCGAAGGCGCCGACGACGGCGCCGAGGACGCTGGCGACGACGCCGACCAGCGCGCCGGTGGCCGACATCGAGAGCCGGAGGTGACGCTCGGTGGCCCCGATGGCGGACAGCATGCCGAGCTGGGCGAGCCGGCGTTGGGCGAGCACGGCGAACGTGGCAGCGGCCACGAGCGCCACGAGCGCCAGCACCACGGTGCTCGCGAGCAGCGTCAACACGCCGGCCAGCACGTCCTCGGGGACGTCACTGCGACCCGAGACGCGGATCCCGCCCACCTCGTCGCCGAACCGGCGCAGCGCGCCCTCGTCCGACGTCGTGAGCATCGCGATCGTGTCCGCGTCGTCGAGCTGCGACGGTTCGAGCAGCACGAACTCGTCGTCGAAGTCGTTCGGGTTCTCGACGATCCCCACGATCTGGCGCGGTGTGCCGTCGAGGTCGATCGTGTCGCCCACGCCCGCCCGGGTCAGATCGGCGACGCCGTCGGTGATCGCCGCCTCGCCGTCGTCAAGCGGGCCGCGGCCCGACGTCAGGTCGAGCATCGGGCCGCTGAACTCGCCGTCGAGCGACTGCGAGCGGTAGTCGACGGTGTTCACCGAACCGGGCACCGCGACCGAACGGTGCCCGATCGGTTCGATCGTGCCGAAGACGTCGGCGCCGACTGCGAGCCACTCGTCGGAGCTCATCGACTCCTGGTCGCGCTCGAAGTAGAGCACGGTGCCCGCGTCGCCGAACTCGGCCGCTCCCTCCGCCGGAGCGAGGTTGTACGCGGCCGCACCGGCGAACACCGTCGCGGCGACGACGAGGGTCACCAGCACGACGATCACCGCGTACTGGCGGCGCTGGCGGCGCATCAACCGCCACGTCCAGCGCAGGACCGCACGCCGGGCGGCCATCCCACCGTTGGCGGCGGGATCGATCTGCGACCGGCTCATCGCTCGCCCACCGCGCTCATGCCGGCGCGCCGAGCAGCGTCTCGGGTCCGGCGTGCCTCGCCGAGTGGTCGACGAGGCGACCGTCACGGAGGAACACCACACGGTCGGCCCAGGCGGCCAGCTGCGCGTCGTGCGTGACGATCACGCCACCCACCCCGCGGGTGCACGAGGCACGCACCAGTCGCATCACGCTCTCGCCGCTCACGGAGTCGAGGGCGCCGGTCGGCTCGTCGGCGAGCAACAACCGGCGTTCGCCGACCACGGCGCGAGCGATCGCCACACGCTGGCGTTCACCACCCGACAGCTGGTCGGGGAAGTGACCGGCGCGGTCGGTGAGCTCGAGCTCTGCCAGCGCGGCGGCCGCGATCCGGCGGGCGTCGCGGGCGGCGTGCCCGTCGAGCTCGAGCGGCAGTGCCACGTTCTCGATCGCCGTCAACCCGGCGAGCAGGTTGAAGTCCTGGAACACGTAGCCGATGCTGCGCCGCCGCAGTCGGGCCCGATCGTTCGGAGACATCCCCGACACCGGCTGCCCGCAGACGGTGACCTCACCCGATGACGGCGTCTCCAGCGTGCCGGCGATCGTCAGCAGGGTGCTCTTGCCCGAGCCGCTCGGGCCCATGATGGCCACCAGTTCGCCGGCGTCCACCGCGAAGTCGACGTCGTCGAGCGCGTGCACGACGGACTCGCCGTCGCCGTACGACTTGCTCACCCGCTCGATCCTCAGCAGCGCGCTCATCGCCGTACTCCTGTCTTGCGCCGTGCCGGACGTCGCGCCGGCGGGGGCGTCGGCAGCGGGAGCGGGATGGGCAACCGCTTGATGCGAGTGTCGGCGGCGTCGAGCCAGCGCACGAGTGCCTCGATCCGGAAGATCTCGGCGTCGGCCACGAGCAGCAGCCCGAGGTCGTCCTCGCTGGCGTGCTGCTTCAGCCGGGTGTACTCGTGCATCACGTCGATCAGATGACCGCGATGGATCTGCGTGAGCTCGGCGATGTCGACGCCCGGCACCCGGAGCGCCACGAGCACCTTGATCACGAGCTCGTCGCGCGGCGGGATCGAGAGGTCGTGGGGGGTGCGGAGCCAGTCGAACAGCTCGGCTCGACCGGCGTCGGTGAGCTGGAACAGATTGCTCGCTCCCTCGTCGCCGCCGGCGACACCCTGGGCCGCAGCGACCAGCTCGTCGCGGGCGAGGCGCTGGAGCGTCGAGTAGACCTGCCCGGTGTTCAGCGGCCACATCTCGCCGGTGCCCGCTTCGAACTCGTTCGCCAGCTGGAAACCGTGCTTGGGGCCATCCGCCAGCAACGCCAACAGCGCGTGTCGTATCGTCATTCGCAGTACTCTACTGAGTACACTACTGCGCAGTCAAGGCCCGGGCGCGCGGCGTCGGTTCGGTTGGGTCCGGCCGCCACCAGGGCCGGGCGATTGTCAGGACGCCGAGCCGAGCAGGGGGTTCGAAGCCAGGACCACGAGGAGGGCGCCGGCGGCGAGCGCCGGGCCGAACGGGATCTCGGCTCGTCCCCGGCGACGGATCCGGTTGTAGGCCAGACCCACCACGCCGCCGCCCAGGAAGGCGACGAACAGGGCGTAGAACACGAGCCGGAGGGCCCCGACCGTGTCGGGCGCCACCCAGCCCACGAACAGCCCGAGGAGCACGCTCAGCTTCACGTCACCCCGACCCATGCCCGCCTCGTACACGAGGTGGGTGACACCGACGAAGCCGCCGAAGGCCGCCGCCCCCACCAGGGCCGACTTCAGGCCGGCCTCGTCGCCCAGCTCGCCGCTGAGCACGAGCACGGCGAACAGGCCGGCCCCGATGGCCGGCCAGGTGAGCAGGTTGGGCAGCAGATGGGTCTCCAGGTCGATCGCCGACAGGACCACCAGCACCGCCGCCACCGCCAGGTAGGGGCCGAGCTTCCAGGTCGGACCGAAACGGAGGGCGACGGCAGTGAACAGCCCGGCCGTGGCCAGGTCGACCCCGGGGTAGCGCAGCCAGGAGCTCCGGCCGCAGCCTCCGCACCGTCCGAACCACGACAGCACCGGCACCAGCGACCGGCGGCCGAGGCCGGCCTCGCAGCCGACGCAGCGGTGCTCGGCCGCCAGTCGCAGGCGGGGCACGACCCGGTCCACCAGGATCCCCAACCAGGGTCCGAGCACCAGGCCGCCGATCAGGGCGGCGACGGCGAGCATCGGGTTCACGCTATCTCCGGCCGGTGGGGCGGGACCGTGCGGGCCCGGAGGCTGCCGCGCTCAGTCCTCACCTTTGAGGTAGCGCATCAGCAGCCCGCCCGGCTTCGACGGCTCGGACTGGGGGGCGGTCAGGCTGGGGGGCACGTCGTCCACGGTGGGGGCGACCGCCGATGCCACGGCACCGTTGCCGTTGCCGTTGCCGTTGTGGCCCAGGTCCTCGGCGGGGCCGTGACCATTCCCGTTGCCGTTGCCGTTGCCGGCCGCGGCGCCGTTGCCGTCGCTGGGGCGCCGTCACCGTTGCCCGTGCCGTTGCCGACGGCGCCGAAGCCGGGGACGGCAACGGTGCCCTCCACCAGCGAGTCGAGGGCGGACGTCCTGGCGGCCTGCCGCAGGTCGGCGGCGGTGGGCGGGGCCGGCATCGGGGGCCGGCCGGCCACCGGTGCCGGCGGGAACAGCGGGCCGCGGGACGACGACATCCCGGTGGGGGTCGCCTCGGCCCGCTCCGGTGGCGGTGGGGGCACGGTCAGGGCCTCCACCCGCCGGTTGGCCTGCTCGGCCTTGCGGGCGAAGGGGTCGGCCGGCACCGGGCGGCTCACCGGCTCGGCCGGTGCCGTGCGGGGCAGGTAGCCGGCGGCGCCGGCGTTCTTGCCCAGCGGCGGGCCCACGCTCACCAGACCCCGCTCGGCCAGGATCTTCACCTGCCGGCTGCCTTCGACCTCGCCCAGGCTGAGATCGGCGCAGACGCTCGATACGGGACATCCCGACCCGATCACGATCAGCGTCGACCACTCACGGCGGGTGATCGTGATCTCCTCGGCCGGCAGGGCCGGCACCGGGCTCACGGTGTGGTTCAACGACGGCACCACGGTCTCGATCGTGCGCCAGTCGGCCAGCCGGTCCTCGGCTGCCGACAGCACGTCGGCCACCGCTCGGGGGCCCTCGGCGCCGGCCACGTCGCCCGGGGTGAAGGTGAAGCTGCCCTCGCCGAAGCGGAGCAGCTCGAAGAGCACGTCCTCCAGGCCCTCGCCGTTGGCCGTGTTGGACGCCGAAGCGCCCACCAGCTGGCCCTGGCGCAGGCCGAGGGTGCCGGTGCCCCGGTCGCCCTTGACCTCGAGCGTGCCGCTCTTGGTCGTGGACGCCAGGAGGCCGAGCACCTCATCCAAGGCGAAGTTGTCGAGTGAGCCCTGCAGCATGGCCGGAGGTCCTTTCCACACGGGAGTGTGGTGCCCCTGTCGGCCGGGCCGGGGCCCGATTGAGCAGGTTGCCCTGGTGAGGGGCTCAGCCGGCCAGTAGCTTGCGCAGCGAGTCGGCCATCTGCTCCCGCACCGGCACACCGGAGGCCACCACGTCGATCATGGTGAGCGAGGTGTGGGTGTGGCCCTTGGCCCGGATGTGCTCCACCGGCACCCCGGCGGCGGTCATGGCCTCGGCGTAGGCGAAGCCCTCGTCCCGCAGCGGATCGAGCTGGGCCGTGACCACGATGGCCGGAGGCAGATCGGCCAGCGACGAGGCTCGCAGGGGCGCCACCCGGGGGTCGGTGCGGCTGGCGGCGTCGACGTAGTGGTCGGCGAACCACTCCATCAGCGGCCGGGTGAGCACGTAGCCGTCGGCGTTCTCGGTGTACGAGGGCCGGCTGAGGTCGAAGTCGGTCACCGGGGTGAGCAGCAGCTGGGCCCGGATGGCGGGGCCGCCGGCGTCGCGGGCCAGCTGGCTGACCACCGCCGCCTGGTTGGCGCCGGCGCTCCAGCCGGCCACGGCCAACCGATCGGGATCGCCGCCCAGCGAGGCGGCGTTGGCCGCCACCCAGCGCAGGGCGGCCAGGGCGTCGTCGACGGCGGCCGGGAACCGGTCTTCGGGGGCGTGGCGGTAGTCGACCGACACCACCACCGCGTCGCTGCGGACGCACAGGTCTCGGCAGAACGGGTCGTCGGACTGCTCGTCGCCCAGCACCCAGCCGCCGCCGTGGTAGTACACCACCACCGGGTGAGGGCCCTCGGTGGCCGGCCGGTACAGGCGGTACTTCAGGTCTCCGGCCGCGCCGGGGAACGTGCCGTCGACGATCTCGCCCACCTCGGGACCGGGTGGCCGCTGGGTGGAGGCCTGGGCCAGGAACTCCCGGGCCCCGTCGGGCCCCAGGCTCTCCAGCGGGGGCAGGCCGAGGCCGGCCATGAAGTCGAGCACCAGTTGCACGTCGGGCTGGACGAAACGGATCACCCCGTCGTTGACGGTGCTGCCGGCCGGGCCGCTCAGCTCGAAGCCGAGATAGCCCCGCCCCACCACCTCGTCGCAGATGGCCCGGTACGGCCCGACGCCGCCAACGTAGGGCAGGAACACCCGGGGCTTGCCCGGCACGTTGGCCCCCATGTACCAGCTGTTGGCCTGGGGGAACAGCGTGATGTCGGCCCAGTCGTTGACGTGGCTGACCCATCCGGCCTGGGCCGTCTCGGTGGCCTCGATCGCTTCCAGACCCTCGGCCCGCAGGTGCTCCAGCGTGGCGGTGATCCAGTCGACGTGCTGCTCGATCGACACCACCATGTTCGATAGCACCGACGGGCTTCCCGGCCCGGTGATGGTGAAGAAGTTGGGGAAGCCGTGGACGTTGAGCCCCAGGTAGGTCTGGGGGCCGTGGGCCCACACGTCTTTGAGCTCGACTCCGTCGCGACCCCGGACGTCGACGGCCACGATGGCCCCGGTCATGGCGTCGAACCCGGTGGCGAACACGATGGCGTCGAACGCCATCGACTCCTCGGCTGGTGTCGATCCCGGTCTCGGTGATCGACGTGATCGGGGTGCGCCGCAGGTTGACCAGCTTCACGTGGGGCAGGTTGAACGTCTCGTAGTAGTTCGTGTCGAGACACTGCCGCTTGGTGTAGATGGGGAAGCTGCGGGGGCTCAGGTCTTCGGCCACCTGGGGATCGGTGACCTTGTCCCGGATCTTCTCCCGGAAGAACTCCTGCACCACCTCGTTGGCCGCCGGGTTGACGATCACGTCGGCGAACGAGGAGTTCAGCGTGAGCAGGTCGGCCGCCTCCCACCCGGCGTCCAGCCGACGCCGGATCTCCTCGGGGGCGAGGGTGAACATCGGCTCCGGTGACGGCGTGATCGGCACCCCGGCGGTGGACTGCCGGGCCGCCTCCCGGTAGGCGCTGCGGTCGGCTTCCAGCTTGGCCCGGTGCTCAGTGCGGACGGAGCCGTTGGCGGCCGGGGCCGAGAAGTTGGGGGTGCGCTGGAACACCGTGAGCTGGGCCGCCTGCTCGGCGATGAGCGGAATCGACTGGATGCCCGACGAGCCGGTGCCGATCACGGCCACCCGCTGGCCGGTGAAGTCGACACCCTCGTGGGGCCAGCGGTTGGTGAACCACATGTCGCCGGCGAAGCGCTCCACCCCGGGCACGTCGGGCACCTTGGGCAGCGACAGGCAGCCGGTGGCCATCACGTAGTGGCGGCCGGTGATCGTGTCGCCCCCGCTGGTGGTGACCTGCCACTGGTGGGCGGCGTCGTCCCAGCGGGCCTGCTCCACCTTGGTGGAGAAGCGGATGTCGCGCCGGAGGTCGTACCGGTCGGCCACGAACTGGAGGTAGCGGAGGATCTCGGGCTGGGTGGCGTAGCGCTCGGACCAGGTCCAGGCCTTCTCCAGCTCGGGGTCGAAGCTGTAGGAGTAGTCGAGGCTCTCGATATCGCACCGGGCGCCGGGATAGCGGTTCCAGTACCAGGTGCCGCCCACATCGTCGCCCGTTTCCAGGGCCACGGCGCTGAAGCCCGACCGGCGTAGCTTGTGGAGCAGGTACAGGCCGGCCATGCCCGCTCCCACCACGATCACGTCGTACCGCTGCTCGGTGTCCGCCATCGGCTTCACTCCCCCGTGGTTCCTGAATCGGTTCGGTTCGCGACTCTAGGCGAAGGCGGCGGCCGTCATGGCATCGACCGGAGCGGCCCGGCCGGTCCAGTGCTCGAAGGCCAGCGCGGCCTGGTGGATGAGCATCCCCACCCCGCCCACGGTGGTGGCGCCGGATCGTTCGGCCGCCGCCAGCAGGGGCGTGACCCGGGGGTTGTACACGATGTCGACCACGGTGTGGGCGCTGGTGAGCAGCTCGGCCGGCAGCGGCTGGCCGTCGGGATCGGGGCCGCCGGCCATACCCACCGGGGTGGCGTTGACCACCACGTCCATGGCCCCGGCCTCGGTCGCCGCCCCGGCCCGGCCCACGCCCGGGGCGAGGGCGGCGGCCACCTCGGCCGCCCGATCGAGGTCGCGGCTCACCACCACCAGCTCCGCCGGCCGGGCCCGGCCCACGGCTTCCACGATGGCCTTGGCCGCCCCACCGGTGCCGAGGATCATGACCCGGGCTCCGGCCAGCGAGATGCCGTTGTCGTGCGCCAGCGAGCGCACGAAGCCGTCACCATCGGTGCTGTCGCCCACCAGCTCGTCACCGTCGGTGAACACGCAGTTGACCACCCCGAGACGCTCGGCCACCGCGGTGCGGCGGTCGACGGCGGCGGCCACGGCGGCCTTGTGGGGCATCGTCACCGACAGGCCATCGATACCCAGCACCCGCATGGCGGCCACCGCCTCGGCCCCCCGGCCGGCCGCCACCGGCAGGGCGACATAGACCCAGTCGAGCCCGAGGGCGGCGAAGGCGGCGTTGTGGATGGTGGGCGACAGGGAATGGCGCACAGGATCGCCGATCACGGCGGCCAGGCGGGTGGCCCCCGTGGGGGCCGCTCGAAGGGGCGGGGACGGCGAGGGGCTGCGGTTCATGGCCCCTGACGGTACGGCCCCGCGGCCGTCAGAACAGACCCTCGTCCTTCGACTTGTTCACCTGGTTGATGAAGTCGTCGTAGTTGTCGGTGAAGAAGTGGTTGCCCTCGGCGTCGGCCACCACGTAGTAGAGCCAGTTGCCCTCGGCCGGGTTGAGCGCCGCCTCCAGCGAGGCCTTGCCCGGCGCCGCGATCGGGGTGGCGGGCAGGGTGACGTCCTTGCGGCAGGCGTAGGGGCCGGTGGAGCCCTCGTTGTCGAGGAACTTCCGGTTGAGGACGGCAGGATCGCGGGTGCCCGCCCCGAACAGGCAGATGGCGTCGATGTCGAGCGACATCTGCTCCTTCAACCGGTTGTAGATCACCCGGGCGATCTTGGCCCGGTCGCCGTCGGTCTTGGCCTCGGCCTCGATCATCGACGCCACCTTGATGACGTCGTAGGCCGACAACCCGACCTTGGCCTCCGCTCCCCCATAGCCCAGCTCACCGGTGACCCGGGCGAACTCGTCGTTCATCTTGGCGATGACTTCGGCCGGGGTGGCGTCGTCTTCGATGTCGTAGAAGGCGGGGAAGAGCAGGCCCTCCCAGCTGGTGACCCCCTCGGGGCGGTACCGGGGCTGGATCTGGCCCGAGTCGAGCACAGCCTGGAGATCGGCGGCCGTCATGCCCGGCAGTTGCTCGGCCAGCTTGGGCAGCATCTCGGTGACCCACAGGCCCTCACGGACACCGAACCGTTTGAACGTGGGCGGAACGGGGCCGGCCTGGAGCACGGTGATGGCCTCGTCGGCCGAGCTGTTCAGGTTCATCTGGTACTCGCCGGCCTGGAAGTTGCCGAAGCCCTTCCAGTCGGCGTAGTAGCGGAAGAAGGTGGAGTTGGGGATGACGCCTTCGTCTTCCAGCTGCTGGGCGATGTCGCCGGTGGTGGCGCCGGCCGGCACCGTGAGGGTCAGGGCCTCGCCCTGAGGGCCCGACGGGTCGAGCTGGGAGCGGAACCACCCGCGCACGCCGGTGACCAGCAGGAACCCGATGACCACCAGCACCACCAAGGCCAGGACGGCCCGCAGCACGCGGTACCCACCTGAGCGGACGGTGACGAACTCGTCTTCGTCGTCCCAGCCCAGGTAGTCGTCGTCGCCGTCACCACCCTCGTTGCCGTAGTACGGGTCCTGGTCCTGGTGGGGCGCCCCGCCGCGGCCACCTTGCCGATCGAGCATGCTCACCGTGGCCATGCTAGTCCCGGGGCTGGGTCAGCGGGTGTTGGCCCCCGCATCTATCCACGATTGGAGGATGACAGCGGCAGCCAGCTGGTCGACCACCGCCCGACCCCGGCGACTGTCGACCCCACCCCGGCGCAGCGAATCGTGCGCCGTCACCGTGCTCAGCCGCTCGTCGTGGGTGACCATGTCGATGCCGGGAAGGCGCTTGCGCAGGCCCTTCAGCTCGGATCGCACGGCCCGGGCAGCCGGGCCGTCCGTGCCGTCGAGCGACAGTGGCAGGCCGACCACCACGGTGGTGACACCGTGCTCGGCGGCCAGGGCGGCGATGGCCTCGTGCTCGGCCCTGCGGTCGCCCACCCGGCGCACGGTGGTGAGCGGGGTGGCCACGGTGCGACGGTCGTCGCACACGGCCACACCGATGCGCTGTTCCCCCAGATCCAGGGCGAGGGCCCGGCCGGGAGCCGACGGTGCGGGCCCGGCCGGTGCTTCGGCCGGGAAGTCGCCAGGGGGTTCGGCGCTCAGCCGGCCACCCCGGCCGCCTGGCGGGCCAGGCTGAGGGCCTCGTCGAGCCCGGCCGGGTCCTTGCCTCCGGCCATGGCCAGATCGGAGCCCTTGCCGCCGCCGCCCTTGATGGCCTTGACGGCATCGGCGATCAGAGGACCGGCCTCCAGGCCGGTTCCGGGCCGGGCCGCCGCCACGAGGGCCGCTCCCCCACCGTCGGGGGCGCCGCCCAGCACCACGGCTTTGATGCCGTCCTGGTCCCGTACGGCGACCGCCAGATCCTTCATGTCGTCCCGACTGAGACCGTCGATCCGGGCCACCACCACGCCCCCGTCGGCCTGCTGGGCCAGCGTGCGGGCCTGGTCGGCGGCGAGGCGGGAGCGTAGGGTGCGCACCTCGTCGCGCAGGGCCTTCAGCTCCCCCACCCGCTTGGCCAGCCCGTCGAGCACGTCGGACCGGGGCACGTTCAGCAGCTCGGCCGCCTGGTCCACCGTGTGCTGCTCGGCCCGCAGCAGCTCCACCGCACCGGCGCCGGTGACAGCCTCGATACGGCGCAGGTTGGACCCGATCGACCCCTCGGACACGATCTTGATCAGGCCGATGTCGCCCAGGGCCTTCACGTGGGTGCCGCCGCAGAACTCGAGCGACGGCCCGGCCTGCAGCACCCGCACCCGGTCGCCGTACTTGTCGCCGAAGAAGGCGATGGCCCCCATGGCCTCGGCCTCCTCCCGGGTCACCTCGGGGTGGTCGGCCCCCGGGTTGGCCAGTACCTCGGCGTTGGCCAGGTCCTCGATCTCGGCGATCTGGGCCGGGGTGACGGGATCGAAGTGGCTGAAGTCGAACCGGAGGCGATCGGGGCTCACCATCGAGCCCTGCTGCTTCACGTGGTCGCCCAGCACCTGGCGCAGGGCCCAGTGGAGCAGGTGGGTGCCGGTGTGGTTGCGGCGGATGGCGTCCCGCCGGGCCACGTCGATGCTGGCGGTGGCGGCCTGGCCGCTGCGGATCTCGCCATCGGTCACCCGCACCAGGTGGCGGTGGATGCCGGGCACGGCGAAGACCGTGTCGAGCACCTGGGCCGTGCCGGTGGGGGTGGTGATGGTGCCGGTGTCTCCCACCTGGCCGCCCGACTCGGCGTAGAACGGCGAACGGTCGAGGAAGACCGACACCGTGTCGGTGCCGAGGCCGGTGACCATCAGCACCTCGCAGGCCACGTCGACCAGCTCCTCGCGGCCGACGAAGGTGGTGAGGCCGGTGCGCTCCAGCAGGTCCTGCACGGCCTCGGCGTCGGCCGCCTGCACCGCTCCCTTGCGGGATTCCTTGGCCCGGGTGCGCTGGGCCGCCATCTCGCTCTCGAAGCCGGCCTGGTCCACCGTGAAGCCCCGCTCCGACGACACCTCGGCCGTGACCTCCACCGGGAAGCCGTACGTGTCGTGCAGCAGGAAGGCCACGCTGCCGGCGAGCTCGGCCCCGGCCGGGAGCTTCGACAGGTGCTCGTCGAGCACGCGCGAGCCGGTGGCCAGCGTGCGCCGGAACTGGGTCTCCTCCCGGGACACGACCGAGCGGACCAGCTCCCGGGTGGCCTGGAGCTGGGGGTAATCGTCTCCCATGATGTCGACCACGGCATCCACCAGGCGGGGGGTGACGAGCTCGGTAACCCCGAGCAGGTAGGCGAAGCGGATGGCCCGGCGCATGATCCGGCGCAGCACGTAGCCCCGGTCTTCGTTGGAGGGGAACACGCCGTCGCTGATCAGGAAGGTCATGGTGCGGGCGTGCTCGGCCAGCACCCGCAGGGCCAGATCCGAGTTGTCGTCGGCGCCCAGCCGGTAGCCGGTGGCGGCCTCGGCCGCTTCGATCAGGCGGGCCATCTCGTCGATCAGGAAGACCGACTCCTTGCCCTGGAGGACCGACAGGATGCGCTCCAGGCCGGCCCCGGTGTCGATCGAGGGCTTGGGCAGCGGGGTGCTGATGCCCGCCTCGTCCGTCTCGAACTGCATGAACACGAGGTTCCAGATCTCGACGAAGCGGTCTTCGCCGCCGTGGGCCGGGCCCCCGTCGGCGCCGAACTCGGGGCCCTTGTCCCAGAAGATCTCCGAGCACGGGCCGTTGGGCCCGGTGTCGGCCATGCGCCACCAGTTGTCTTCGTCGAGCCGCTGGATCCGCTCGGCCGGCACGCCCACCGTGTCCCGCCAGATGACCTCGGCGTCGTCGTCGGTGAGGTGCACGGTGACCCACAGACGGTTGGGATCGAGCTCCAGCACCCTGGTGACGAACTCCCAGGCCATGGGGATGGCCTGCTCCTTGAAGTAGTCGCCGAAGCTGAAGTTGCCCAGCATCTCGAAGAACGTGAGATGCCGGGAGGTCCGGCCCACCTCGTCGAGATCGTTGTGCTTGCCGCCGGCCCGCACGCATTTCTGCACCGTGACGGCCCGGGGATGGGGCGGCCGGGCCTGGCCGAGGAAGTACGGCTTGAACGGCACCATCCCCGAGTTCGTGAACAGCAGGGAGTCGTCGTGGGGGATGAGACTGGCCGAGGCGATCTCCAGATGACCACGTTCGGCGAAGAACTCGGTGAAGGCGCGACGCAACTCGTTGGCTTTCATAGTTGCACTTCAGGGTACCCGGCCCGGGGCCCGGGCAGCCCCGGATTCCGCTCCCTGCCGCCGGGCCCCACACCCGCCCCCACACCAGCATCGAGCTGCGTGTCCACAGGTTGGGCCGTATGGCCCATCAACCCGGAGGCCCGGTCTTGCCGACCCATGGGGCACCGGTTCGAACGGACCGGGAACGGCAGGCAATCCAGAAGGGACCAGTTCGAATGAAGACCCTTCTTCAGAGCACCCGGATCCTCCGGGTCCGGAAGTGGTGAGGAGACCAATGACGCAGTTCAAGAAGGCACAGCTTTACGCCACCACCACGGCGGTGACGATTGGCGGGCTGATCCTCGCCATGGGCGCACCGCTCAAGTGGTAGGGGACAACTGACCGAACTACGGGGTCGGAACCACCCGGTTCCGACCCCTCGTTCGCGTTTGGACCTGATGACCCTCTCCCGGCGGCGCCTCCCGATCCTCCCGTTGTATCTGGCGGTGGTCATCGCCGGCGGCGCCAGCGTGCTCGCCGCCATGCTGCGGAGCACGCCGGTGCAGGATCTGGCCGGCCCCTACCCGTGGGTCTTCGCCAGCTTCGCCCTGCTGCTTCTGGCCACCGAGGCCCGGCCCATGCCCTACCTCACCGGCGGGGGTGAGGTCACCGCTTCCTGGACGTTCGCCTTCGCCATGCTGTTCGTGGCCCCGCCGGCGGGCTGCCTGGCCGTGGTGGTGGCCAGTTCGCTGCTGGTCGACACGATCCGCTCCAAGTCTCTGCTGCGGGCGGCGTTCAACGCCTCCCAGTTCGCCCTCAGCCTGGCCGCCGGGGCCTGGGTGGGCTATCACATCGCCGACCTCGCCTTCCGCCAGGGCCAGATCCCCACCGTGTTGTGGCTGGTGGCGGCGGCCACCGCCAGCGGGGTGGCCTTCGGGCTCAACTCGCTGTTCATCGGCGTGGTCCTCGCCCTCCACGGGGGCCTTCCGGTGGGCGAGGTGCTCCGTCGCTCGATCTGGGTCAACGCCGGCATGGACGGCGTGCTGCTGGCCCTGGCCCCCATCTTCGCCCGCACCGGCGTGAACGCCTGGATCCTGCTGCCCCTGCTGCTGGTGACCGTGTGGATCATCCTGCGCAGCGCCAGCATCGCCCTCAACAACCGCCACGAGGCCACGCACGACCTGCTCACCGGCATCCCCAACCGCCGGATGTTCGAAGACCACGCCGCCCTGCTCCTGCAGGGCACGGCCCGGGCCGGCTCCAAGGCGGGCCTGATCCACCTCGACCTCAACGGGTTCAAGGGGATCAACGACCGGCTGGGCCACTACTACGGGGACCTGGTGCTGAAGGAGGTGGCCCGGCGGCTCGACGACAACCGGCGGGCGGTGGACCATGTGAGCCGCCTCGGCGGTGACGAGTTCGCCGTGCTGCTGGGCCACCTCACCAAACCGGCCGAGGCCCTCGACGTGGCCCACCGGCTGCTGGCCGCCATCGAGGAGCCGATGGACATCGAAGGGGTGCCCCTCAGCGTGGGGGCCAGCCTCGGTGTGTCCATCTACCCCGACCACGGGGAGGACCTCACCACGCTCATGCAGCGGGCCGACCTCGCCACCTACGAGGCCAAGGGGTCGGCCACCAACGTGGTGATGTGGCGCCCCGACGCCGAGAGCAACGGCCCGGGCAAGCTCGCTCTGCTGGCCGACCTGTCGGAGGCGGTGGAGCAGCACCAGCTCGACCTCGTGTTCCAGCCCAAGGCCGACGTGGCCACCGGGATCATCACCGGGGTCGAGGCGCTGGTGCGGTGGCGGCACCCGGTCCACGGCACGATCACCCCCGGCCGCTTCATGCCCCAGGCCGAGCAGACCGAGCTGATCGCCCAGATCACCGACCAGGTGCTGGACCAGGCCATCGGCCAGTGCGTGGCCTGGCACGACGCCGGCATCCGGGTGGGGGTGGCGGTGAACGCCTCGGCCCGCAACCTGCACGACCTGCGGTTCCCGGCCCGGCTCCAGGATCTCCTGTACCGCCACCATCTCGACCCGGCCTGGCTGGAGTTGGAGATCACCGAGAACACGGTGATGGCCGACCCGATACGCACGGCCTCGGTGCTCGGCCACCTCCGGGCCCTCGGGGTGCGGCTGTCGGTCGACGACTTCGGCACCGGTTACTCGTCCCTGGCCAACCTGCGGACGCTCACCATCGACACCATCAAGATCGACCGCTCGTTCGTCACCGACATGACCTCCCGACCGGGCGACCTGGCCATCGCCCGCTCCGTGGTGGAGCTGGGCCACAACCTGGGGCTGCGGATCGTGGCCGAGGGGGTGGAGACGATGGAGGTCTTCGAGCTGGTGCGCCAGCTCGGCTGCGACGAGTTCCAGGGCTTCCTGCTCTCGCCCCCGGCCCCGGCGTCCGAGCTGGAGCCGATGCTGCGCCGGGGCCGGATGCCGGACCTGCCACCCGATACCCGCCCCGCCCCGGCCGCCCCGCCGGTGCCCCTGTCCCCCATCAGCCGTGGAGTCATCCGATGATCCTGGCCGTCGCCTTCGCCCTGTGCCTGCTCACCGTGCCCCTGCTGGGCGGCCACCTCAGCCGGCTGGCACTGTTGCCGATCCGGCGCCGCTGGTCGATCATGGCCGCCCTGGCCATCCAGGTGCTGATCATCAGCATCATCCCGGCCGGCCTGCCCGGCGCCGTGGCGGCCGGGTTCCACCTGGCCAGCTACGCCCTCACACTGGTGTTCGTGGCCGCCAACTGGCGCATCCCGGGCATGGTCATCCTGGTGGCGGGCGGTCTGTGCAACCTGGTGGCCATCGGGGCCAATGGGGGCGTCATGCCGGCCAGCCAACGGGCCCTCGAGGTGGCGGGCCGGGCCGCCCCCATCGACGGCTTCATCAACTCCAAGTCCCAGGACGGCGCCCATCTGCTGATCCTGGGCGACATCTTCGCCCTGCCCGACGGCGTCCCGTTCGCCAACGTGTTCAGCATCGGCGACGTGCTGCTCGTGGTCGGCGGGACGGTGATCGCCCACCGAGCCGGGGGCTCATCGCTCCCCTGGCGCCGGCACCCGGCTGCCCCCGGGCCCGACGGTGAGAGCGGAACCGGCCCGGGACCGGATCGGCCGTCGGTCGATCCGGTCCCGGTCGGCCGGTCGAGCGACGAGTCCGCCACCCACTGACTGCCGAACCGCGCCACGGAATTCGCGCCTGACAGCCGTTCTGCGTCGCGCAACCACCGAAAAACAAAGGGTTCGCGACGCAGATCGCGGTCGTGTCGCGGTTTTCGGGCCCGGGGACGCCCGAGACCGCACGGTCCCGGCCGTCACTCCCAGGGTTTGCGGGGCGGACGGTAGCTCCGGTGGCGACGGGGCGACGGGGCCGGCCGGCGGGGGCGGCGCCGACCCCGGGCCACCGGCGGGGCGACGGCGTCGTGGGGATCGGGCTCGCCGGGCCCGTCGGGGTCGAGTGCGGGGTTGGGTGCCGGTTGGCGGGTGTCGAGCAGGGCGTCGGTGGCACCGTCGGGGTCACCGGTGGCGGCCAGGTAGCGGGAACGCAGGAGGCGGGTGCTGAGCTCGGTCTCGGCCTGGATCCGGGCCACCATCTCGGCCGCCGGGCTCCCGGGACGGAGCGGCCGGCGGATCGTGGCCATCGCCTCCCGACCGGCGCCGAGGGCCCGGCCGGCCCGGCGGCCGCCCTGCACCGCACCCCGGGCGGTGCGTCCGGCCACCACGGCCGATCCACCGGCCTGACGCACGGCCGGCGGAAGCGACGACACGGCCCGGGCCACCGGCGCCGGGAGCCGCTCGTGGGCCTTGGCCTCCAACTCGGCCGCCGCCCTGTCCACCGCGCTGCGCCGCAACCGTCCCACCACGAGCCGCCCGACTGCCGCCACCAGCAGCCATCGCAACCCGGCCCGCCCCGCCATACGCAACCCCAGCCGGGCCACCCGCACCCCCATCGACCCGCTCACGCCCCCGACCTCCAGCTCGCTGCGGCGCCAGATCTCGGTGCGCAGAGCGCCACCGGCGGTGCCTGGTGCACCGAGAACAGGAGGGCACCGGATCTCGGTGCACAGGGGGCCACCGGCGGTGCCTGGTGCACCGAGAACACGACGACACCGGAACTCGGTGCGCAGGGGGCCACCGGCGGTGCGTGACGCACCGAGAACGGGGAGGGGGTGGTCGGTGGGGTCATGCGGAGAGCTGGTCGGAGTTGCGGCGGCGGGCGAAGAGCCACGCCCGGGCGACCTTGGAGGTGCCGGAGGCGACGGCCAGGGTGCGGATCATCGGGTCCTGGACGGCGGCGTGGGTGCGGCGGGACGTCTCGGAGATGGCCGTCGTGGCCTGGTCGGCCCGGTCGAGCACGAGATCGACCTTGTCGAGCTCGGCGTCGGCGTCGGCGATGAGCTGGCGCAGCTCCCGGAAGGCGGCCAGCCCCTCGTTGCGCAGCTGCGTTGCCGAGTCGTCGAGGCGGGTCATGGTCTGATTCAGGCGGTTGGCCGCCGTGATCAGGAAGGCGGCGGCCAGCACCGTGGCCATGGCCACGATCAGGGCGGCCAGCTCGTTGATCGTCATGGCTCGGAGGGTCCTTCCTCGTCGAGGGCAGGGTTGGCGGACGCCGGGGTGGTGTCGGATCGGCCGAGGGCGGCCAGGCGCCGGGCCAGCTGGGCCTCGTATCCCCGACCGGTGGGCCGGTAGTAGCGGGCCCCGGCCAGCTCGGGCGGCAGGTACTGCTGGTCCACCCAGCCACCGGGGTGGGCGTGAGGATACTGGTAGCCGTCGCCGTGACCCAGGGCCCGGGCCCCCGGGTAGGAGGCGTCGCGCAGGTGGGCCGGCACCTCCCCGGCGGGGCGGGACTGGATGTCGGCCTGGGCCGCCAGCAACCCGGCGTAGGAGGCGTTCGACTTGGGCGCCGTGGCCAGGTGCACCGTGGCCTGGGCCAGGCTGATCTGGGCTTCGGGGAGGCCCACGAACTCCACGGCCCGGGCGGCGGCGTCGGCCACCACGATGCCCAGGGGGTCGGCCATGCCGATGTCCTCCGAGGCCGAGATGACGAGGCGGCGGGCGATGAAGCGGGCGTCCTCCCCGGCGGCCAGCATGCGGGCCAGCCAGTACAGGGCGGCGTCGGGGTCGCTGCCCCGGATGCTCTTGATGAAGGCCGACACGATGTCGTAGTGGTCGTCCTGGCCGTAGCGCAGGGCCTTCAGGTCGGTGGCGCCCTCGGCGTGGTGCAGCTCCACGTGCATGGGGCGGGCCCCGTCGGCCGCCTCGGGGTCTTCGGCGGCGGCCAATGCCACCGCCACCTCCAGCGTGGTCAGGCCCTGGCGCCCGTCGCCGGCGGCCCGGCTGGCCAGGTAGGCGACGGCCTCGTCGGTGGCGGTGGCCCGCTCGGCGGCCAGGCCCCGCCGCAGCAGCACGGCCACCTCCTCCTCCCCCAGGGGCTGGAGGCGGAACAGGGTGGAGCGGCTCCGCAGGGGCGAGTTGACCTCGAAGAACGGGTTCTCGGTGGTGGCCCCGATCAGGGTCAGGACCCCCGATTCCACCGCCGGCAGCAGGGCGTCCTGCTGGGCCTTGTTGAACCGGTGGATCTCGTCGAGGAACAGGATCGTGCCCCGGCCGTGGGCCCCCAGCCGTTCCTCGGCCTCGGCGATCACGGTGCGCACGTCCTTCACCGAGGCGTTCACCGCCGACAGCTGCACGAACGCCTTCGACGACGCCTCGGCCACCAACCGGGCCAGCGTGGTCTTGCCCGTGCCCGGCGGGCCCCAGAAGATCACCGACGACAGGCGGTCGGCGTCGACCAGCTTGCGCAGCGACCCGTCTGGACCGAGCAGGTGCTGCTGGCCCACCACCTCGTCGAGCGAGCGGGGGCGGAGGCGGGCGGCCAGGGGCGAGCGCGCCTCCAGACGGACCTTCGCCGCCGCCGCGAACAGATCGTCTCCGCCGCTTCCGGCCACTGGCCCACGCTATCCCCCTCCCGGCCCCAGCGAACTCTGACATGGCGCGCCGGAAACGGGCCTCCCACGTCAGAGTTCCGGGGAGGGGGCTCAGGTGGCGGGCGGGAGAAGGCGGAGGCCGAGCTCGTTGAGCTGGCGATCCTCGATCGACAGCGGGGCCCCGGTCATGGGGTCGCCACCCGACTGGGGCTTGGGGAAGGCGATGACCTCCCGGATGTTCTCCTCGCCGGCCAGGATGGCCACCAGCCGGTCGAGCCCGTAGGCGAAGCCGCCGTGGGGTGGGGCGCCGTAGCGGAACGGGTTGAGGAAGAAGCCGAACCGGGCCTGGGCCTCCTCCTCGTCGATCCCGAGCTGGGTGAACACCCGCTGCTGGAGGACGGGATCGTGGATACGGATGCTGCCCGACCCCAGCTCCCAGCCGTTGAGCACCAGGTCGTAGGCCCAGGCCCGCACCGACAGCGGGTCGGTCTCCAGCTTGCCCAGATCCTCGGTGTGGGGATGGCAGAACGGGTGATGGCCGGTCTTGAGCTTGCCGGTGGCGTCGTCGACCCCCACGAACAGGGGGAAGTCGACCACCCACAGGTACCGGTACGGGCCCTCGGCCACCGGGGGCCGGCCCAGGGTGTTGCGCAGGTCGCCCAGCACCTCGCAGGTGGTGGCCCACTCGTCGGCCACCAGCAGCAGCAGGTCCTCCGGCTTGGCCTCCAGCCGCTCCGACAGCGCCCGGCTCTCGTCGGCCGAGAGGAACTTGGCCACCGGCGACTCGAACGACCCGTCGGCCGCCACCTTCAGCCACACCAGACCCTTGGCCCCCAGCGACTTGGCGTGGTCGGTGAGGCCGTCGAGCTTGTTGCGGCCCCACTCCGGGGCCGCCCCCGGAGCCTTGATCCCCTTGATGCAGCCGGCGGTGGCGAACGCCTTGAACCCGGTCTGGGCGAAGATGTCGGTCAGCTCCACCAGCTCCATACCGAACCGCAGATCGGGCTTGTCGGTGCCGTAGGTGTCCATGGCCTGGTGCCAGGTGATGCGGGGCACGGCCGGGGGTCGGACCCCGGTGACGGCCTCGGCGGCGTCGAGCACCGACTGCTCGGCGGCGTCGAGCACGTCGTCGACCTCGACGAAGCTCATCTCCAGGTCGAGCTGCATGAACTCGTACTGGCGGTCGGCCCGGAGGTCTTCGTCGCGCAGGCAGCGGGCGATCTGGAAGTAGCGGTCGAGCCCGCCCACCATCAGCAGCTGCTTGTAGAGCTGGGGCGACTGGGGCAGGGCGTAGAACGTGCCCGGCCGCTGGCGCGACGGCACCACGAACTCCCGGGCCCCCTCAGGGGTGGTGGGCATCAGCATCGGGGTCTCGACCTCGACGAAGCCCTGGCGCACCATGGCCGCCCGCACCGCCGTGTTCACCTGGGAGCGGATCCGCAGGTTGCGCTGCATGCGGGGGCGGCGCAGGTCGAGGTAGCGGTGACGCAACCGGACCATCTCGTCCACGTCGTCGGCCCGCTCGTCCAGGGGGAACAGGGGCGGCTCGGCCCGGGAGATCACCTCCACCGTGGCGTCCACGATCTCGACCTGGCCGGTGGGCAGGCCCTCGTTGACCGTGCCCTCGGGGCGGGCCGCCACCGTGCCCGTCACCTTCACCACGAACTCGCTGCGCACATCGACCGTGTTGTCGACAACGCACTGCACGATCCCGCTGTGGTCCCGCAGGTCCACGAAGGCCAGGTGCTCGCCGTGCTCCCGCCGCCGGTTCACCCACCCCGCCAACGTGACCGTCTGCCCGATGTGTTCCGTCCGGAGAGTCCCGCAGAGGTGCGTGCGCATCATGGGTTCTGACGCTATCGGGCCTGCCGGCCCACGCTGGCCCTATTACCAGTGCTCTGACGGGGGCTCGCGCCCCCGACGGCCCTTCGGGCCTCCCCCATCGCCCGGTGGGGCCCCACCCACCGGGACCCGGCTACGCCGGGTCTAGCGGCCGGCAGCCCGGCTCACGGGTTGGCCCATCATCATCCGGTAGACGTCGTACACGCCGTCGACCTGGCGGATGGCCCGGATGAGCCAGTCGAGGTGTGCCGGGTCCGAGATCTCGAACTCGAAGGTGAGCTTGGCGATCCGGTCTTCGGAGGTGGACGAGGCCGAGCTGAGGATGTTGATGTGCTGGTCCGACACCGACTGGTAGACGTCGGCCAGCAGGTGGGTGCGGTCGTACGCCTTCACCTCCAGCGACACCACGAAGCTGTCGGCCTTGCCGTCGGAGTCCCACTCCACGTCGATCAGGCGGTCGAGCTGGGACGACGCCAGCGACTCGGCGTTGGCGCAGTCGGAGCGGTGCACCGACACCCCCCGCCCCCGGGTGACGAACCCCATGATCCGGTCTCCCGGCACCGGGGTGCAGCATCGGGACAGGCGCACGAACACGTCGTCGTAGCCCTCCACCCGCACGCCGGCCGACGTGGGATCCCGGCGGGCCCGGGGGGAGGTGCGGGTGATGATCGGTGGGGTGGGCGCCGGGTCTTCCGTCGCCACCAGCTCCTTGGCGATCCGCGCCGCCGCCGTCTCGGCCGAGAGTCGGTTGTCGCCGATGGCGGCCTGGAGCGCCTCCAGGTCGGCGAAGTTCATGTCCTGGGCGATGGCGTCGAGCGTGCGAGGCCTGCCGTTGTGGTTGGTGCCGGCCCGGGCCAGGCGGTTGAGGTCGGCCCGGGTGATCCCCTCCCGGCGCAGGGCCCGGTCGAGGTGGAGGCGCCCCTCCTTGGTGGCCTCTTCCCGCCGCTCCCGGGAGAACCACTGCTTGATCTTGGACGACGCCCGCTGGGACGACACGAACTTCAGCCAGTCCCGCGACGGGCCGGCCCCCTCCACCTTGGAGGTGAAGATCTCCACCACCTGGCCCGAGTGCAACGACTCCGACAGGGGCACGAGCTTCCCGTCGACCTTGGCCCCCACGCAGCGGTGACCCACGTCGGTGTGGATGGCGTAGGCGAAGTCGATCGGGGTGGAGCCGGCGGGCAGGGTGGTCACCGCCCCCTGGGGCGTGAACACGTACACCTCACCCTGGTCGAGGTCGACCTTGAGGTTGGCCATGAACTCGTCGGGGTCGGAGGTTTCCTTCTCCCAGTCGATGATGCGCTTCAGCCAGGGCAGGTCGACGTTGCTGGCCTCGGCCCCGTCCTTGTAGGCGAAGTGGGAGGCCACCCCCGACTCGGCCCGGTCGTGCATGTCACGGGTGCGGATCTGGACCTCGATCACCTTGCCCTGAGGACCCACCACCGTCGTGTGCAACGACTGGTAGAGGTTGAACTTGGGCATGGCGATGTAGTCCTTGAACCGGCCCGGCACCGGCTTCCAGATGGCATGGATCGAGCCCAGGGCGGCGTAGCAGTCTCGCACCGAGTCGACGACGACCCGGATGCCCACCAGATCGTGGATCTCGTCGAAGGCCTTGCCCTTGAGCACCATCTTCTCGTAGATCGAGTAGAGGTGCTTCTCCCGACCCGCCACCTCGGCCGGGATGCCCAGCTCGTTGACCCGGTTGCGCACGTCCTCCAGCACCTGGGTGAGGTAGAACTCCCGCTCGGGGGCCCGCACCGCCACCATGTGGTCGATCTCGGCGTAGCGCTTGGGGTGGAGAGCGGCGAAGCTCAGGTCTTCCAGCTGGACCTTCAACTCCTCCATGCCCAGACGGTGGGCCAGCGGGGCGTAGATGTCGAGCGTCTCGCGGGCCGTGCGCTCCTGCTTCCAGGCCGGCAGGGCGGCGATCGTACGCAGGTTGTGGAGCCGGTCGCACAGCTTGATGATCAGGACCCGGATGTCCTTGGCCATCGCCACCAGCATCTTGCGGAACGATGCCGCCTGCTGGTGCTCCTTGGAGTCGAACCGGAGACGGTCGAGCTTGGTCACCCCGTCGACGATCATGGCCACCTCGGACCCGAAGGCCCGCTGGATGTCCTCCAGCTCGATCCGGGTGTCTTCCACCGCATCGTGGAGAAGGGCGGCGGCCACGGCCGAGGCATCGTTCATCCCCAGGTCGGCCACGATCTTGGCCACGCCGAAGGGGTGCACGATGTAGGGCTCGCCCGAGCGGCGGCGCTGGTTGTCGTGGGCCTTGGCCGCCATGCGGTAGGCCCGGGCCACGACGTCGATCTGGTTCTCGGCATCGGGACCGCGGAACACGTGGATCAGCGGTGCGATCTGCTCCTCGGTCTGGCGTCGCTCACGACGCCAGGGCAACACGCGCTCGACCGTGACCATTGCGGAGGGATTCACCTCGTTTCCCGCTGAGACAGCTCAGTGCCGTTGAAACCTGTCGTCCACTCTAGCCAATTCCCCACCGGTGGATGGGACCGGACCGGCTGTGCGGCCGGTGGGGGAATCAGCGCCGCTTCTTCTTGCGGGGGCGGGGGGCGAATTCGGTCTCCACCAGGACCGCGCCGGCTCCGGGGCGCCCGGCCCCGGCGGCCACGCCCCGCCGATCGGGGGTGGGCTCGGTGGCCTCGTCGGTGTGTTCCCCGTCGGTGTGTTCCTCGTCGATGTCGTCGGCCTCGGTGGCGTCCACCGGCCCGGCGGTCGGTGCCACCCCACCGGTGGTGCGGGTGGACGGGCCGCTTCGGGCGGCGGACCGGCGGGTGCCCTTGGCCGCCTCCTTGGCTGCCGCCTCGGCCAGCGCCGGATCACGCTGCTTGAGCCAGACGAGCACCGGGGCGGCCACGAACACCGAGGAGTAGGTACCGAGGATGAGGCCGATGAACAGGGCCAGGGCGAAGTCCCACAGGGTGTCGCCGCCCAGCAGCACCACCCCGATCACCAGCATCGACACCACGGGCAGGATGGTGGCCAGGGTGGTGTTGAGCGACCGCATCAGCACCTGGTTCATCGACCGGTTGACGAGCTCCACCGGGCTCACCCGGGCGCCCATGGCCGCCTGGTTCTCCAGCACCTTGTCGTACACCACCACGGTGTCGTACAGCGAGTAGCCGAGGATCGTGAGCAGGGCGATCACGGTGGCCGGGCTCACCTCGAAGCCGAACAGGGCGTAGACGCCGGCCGTGATCCCGAGGTCGTGGACCACCGAGACGAGGGCCCCCACCGCCATGCGCCACTCGAGACGCCAGGCCAGATAGAGCGCCACCACCACGAAGAACAGGATCAGGGCCCGGACCGCCTTGGCCGTGATCTGGGAGCCCCAGGTGGGCCCGACGGTGGACACGCTGACCTCGTCGACCGACACACCGCCCAGTTCGGCCAGGCCCGCCACCACCTCCTGGCTGGCCTCGATGGCTTCGGTGCCGGCCTGGACCCGGATGAAGTTGCCCCCGTCGGGATCGGCGATGAGCTGGACCCGGGCCTCGGCCAGCCCGGCCGCCTCCCGGCCGTCGGCCACCGTGACCCCGTCGGCCACCGGCACGGTCCACACCCCGCCGCCCTCGAAGTCGATGCTGAGGTTCAGGCCCCGCACCAGCAGGAGGATCACGGTGAGCACCACCACGGTGCCCGAGATGATCGTGGAGAACCGCCACAGCCGGCGGAAGTCGATGTTGGTCTGGTTGGCGTACAGCGCGCCCAGGAAGCTCATCGTTGCCCCTCGTCGATAGCGGCCCGCTCGTGCCGTCGGTTGCCGGTCATGCCGTGACCCCCGCCGTCTTGCGCACGCCGAGCAGGAGATCGGGCCGGTCGGCCAGACCCTTGCGCCGGACCAGGAAGGTGAGGGCCGGGCGCATGAACAACCAGGCGTTCAACAGGTCGAACAGGGTGGCCAGGCCGAGGTAGAAGGCGAAGCCCCGGACCGCGCCCACCGTGAGGAAGTACAGCAGGACGGCGGCGATGAGGCTCACGAAGTCGGCCTTGATCACGGTGGAGAACGCCGTCTTGTAGGCCCGCTCCACCGCCGAGTTGAGCTTGCGGCCCGACTGGTACGCCTCTTTCACGTTCTCGAAGTAGACGATGCTGGAGTCGGCGGCGATGCCGATGGACACGATGAGGCCCACCACGCCGCCGAGGGTGAGGGCCAGGCCCCGTTCAGCCCCGAAGTAGGAGATGACGGTCCAGATCATCACCGCCGACAGGCCCAGGCCCGTGATCGTGATGAGGGCGGCCAGGCGGTAGTAGAGCAGCAGGTAGATGGCCACCAGGGCCAGGCCGATGAGGCCGGCGATCACCCCGGCCCGCAGCACGTCGGTGCCGATGGTGGCCGACACCGTGCGCACCTGCTGGGTCTTGAGCTCCACGGGGAGGGCGCCGAAGCGGAGCACCGACGCCAGATCCTTGGCGTCGTCCTCGACGAAGTCGCCCGAGATCACGATGCCGTCACGGGAGAAGGCGGCCTCCCGGATCGAGGGGGCCGACACCACCTCGTGGTCGAGCACGATGGCCAGACGGCCAGCGGGGCAGACGGTGGGATCGGGGTTGGTGACGTAGCACTTCTGGGCCGCCTGATTGAACAGGTCGATCCCGTTGGCCCCGGACTTGAAGACCGGGTTGACCACCCACTGGCCCGCCTGGTCGAGCGTGGCGCCCGCCGTTTCCACGGCCTCGCCGGTGAGCAATGTCGGGCCCAGGCACAGCATGTTGTTGTCCCGGTCGAGCAGGAGCACGGGCTTGTCGGCGGCGTCGGCCTCGGGGGCCGTGGGCTCGCCCTGGCCGCAGGCATCGATGATGGCCAGCTGGTCCGGCCCCAGGGTGCCCTGCTGGAGCGGGACGTCGGTGCTGGCGGTATCGGTGCCACCGGTGGAGGTGTCGGCCGGTGCCGTGGTGGAGGTGGTGTCCTGGGTGGGCGTCTGGGCTCCGAATCGGCCGTTGAAGCCGAGCCCCTGTTCGCTCCCGCTTGTGGCCCCGCCCGTGGTGGTGGAACCGGCGGTGGTGGCCGTGGTGTCGACGCCCCCGGCCGTGATCCCGGTGCCGGGCGCCACCGTGGTGTCGCTGCCCCCCGCCGTGTCGGCGGTGTCGGTGGCCGGTGTGCTGTCGCCGGTGGGGACGTCGGTGCCGGTGGTGGCCGCGTTCAGTGCGTCGAGCGAGCCCAGGTCGTAGAGGACCGGCCGGAACCGGAGCTCGGCCGTCTGGCCCACCAGGGCCAGGGCCCGGCCCTGCTCCTTGATACCGGGCAGGTCGACCACGATCGTGTCGCCCTGGCGGGCGATCTCCGGTTCGGCCACACCCAGGGCGTCGACCCGGGAGCGGAGGATCTCCACGCTCTGATCGAGGGCCTCGCTGTCGGCCTTGGTGGTGGGCTGGAGCACCACCGACACCCCGCCCTGGAGATCGAGGCCAAGGAGTGGCTTGTTGCCGGAGGCGATGGTGTAGACGGCTCCGGCCACGGCCAGGAGCACGACGAAAAGCGCTGAAAACCTCTGACTCCGCGCCATGTCAGCTGTCGGCCTTGTCGACGGGCTCGCTCGCCTTCCCGGCGTTGTCGTCGGTCTTGTCAGTCTTGTCGCTGGCCTTGCCCGCCTTGTCGTCGGACTTGCCGGCCTTGTCGTCGCCCTTACCCGCCTTGGTGGGCGGGGGCTCGGCCTCGTCGGTCCGGAGCTTGGTGGCGATGGCGCTGCGGTCGACCTTGAGCTCCACCCGGTCGGCCACCTCGACCCACAGGATGTTGCCGTCGATGGCCTGGACGAAGCCGTGGATGCCGGAGCTCAGCACCACCTCGTCACCCTCCTGCAGGCTGGACAGGAGCGCCCGGTGCTCCTTGGTCTTGCGCTGCTGGGGGAGGATGAGGGCGACGTACATGAGCGCCCCCAGCACCACGATCGGTAGAAACTGAGCCATCGAGCCGAACCTCCAGCGACGAGACGGTACCGGTTGACCGTCTCTATCCGACGCCAGGCCCGTGTCGGTCGTGCGACCTTTTCCTCTGGCTGGCCGGTTGGTTCAGGGTAGTGGGGTTTCCTCCGGTGCCCACTGGGCCCAGATGCCCGCCCGGAACGCCTCGAACCGGCCCTCGACGATGGCGGAGCGCATGCGGGCCACCAGATCGGCCAGCCAGGCCAGGTTGTGCAGGGTGAGGATCCGGCCCGCCGTCGGCTCCCCCGCCACCAGCAGGTGGCGGATGTAGGCCCGGGAGTAGCGGCTGGTCAGAGGGTGGGCGAACCCCGGATCGATGGGCTCGTCGCTGGTGGCGTGGCGGAGGTTGCGCAGGTTCAGGCGGCCCTCGGAGGTGAGCGCCGTGCCGTGGCGTGCCAGGCGGGTGGGCAGCACACAGTCGAACATGTCGATCCCGTTGCGGACCGCCTCCACCAGGCCCACCGGGTCGCCCAGGCCCATGACGTAGCGGGGTTGACCGGCCGGCAGCTCGGCGGTGGCGGCGGCCAGGGCCGGCACCATCTCGTGGCGGGGCTCCCCCACCGACAGCCCGCCCACGGCATAGCCGTCGAAGCCGATGTCCACCGTGCGCCGGGCCGACTCCGCCCGCAGCTCGGGATCGACCCCGCCCTGCACGATGCCGAACTGGGCCTGGTCGGGCCGGTCGTGGACGGCCCGGCACCGCTCGGCCCACCGCAGCGTCCGCTCCATCACCGCCTCCAGCTCGGCCCGGGGGGCGGGCAGGGCGGGGCACACGTCGAGCACCATGGCGATGTCGGACCCCAGCTCCTGCTGGATGCGGACCGACCGCTCGGGCGTGAGATCCACGAAGGCGCCGTCGTAGACGGAGCGGAACCGGGCGCCCTCCTCGGTGATCTTCGGGCCGAGGGAGAAGATCTGGTAGCCACCGGAGTCGGTGAGCACGTGACCCCCCCAGCTCATGAACCGGTGCAGGCCCCCCTGGCCGGCGATCAGCTCGGAACCGGGCCGCAGCATCAGGTGGTAGGTGTTGCCCAGCACGATCGGGGGCCCGAGGGCGTCGAGGTCGAGCGTGTCGAGCAGCTTGACCGCCCCCCGGGTGCCCACCGGCATGAACACAGGGGTGGGAATCACGCCCCGGGGCGTGATGATACGGCCGGCCCGGGCCCGCCCGTCGGTGGCCTCCAGCTCGATCGACAACCTCACGCCCCCACCTCGCCCCGGGTGCCGAGCCCGGCCCGGTCCACCAGCATGGCGTCGCCGAACGACAGGAAGCGGTAGCCCTCGTCCAGCCCCACCCGGTAGAGGTCCTTCCATCGGGGGCCGACGAAGGCGTCGAGCAGGACCAGCAGCGAGGAGCGGGGCACATGGAAGTTGGTGAGCAACCGGTCGACCACCTGGAACCGGAAGCCCCGGCGGATGAACAGCTCGCTGGTGCCGGTGAGCTGGCCCGTGGCCGCCGCCGTCTCCAGGGTCCTGACCACGGTGGTGCCCACGGCCAGCACCCGGCGGGCGGCGCCGATCCGGGCCCAGACCTCGGGGTCCACCCGGTACCACTCGCCGTGCATGCGGTGGTCGGCCACCCGCTCGGCCGTGACGGGGCGGAACGTCCCCAGCCCCACCCGAAGCTCGACCGTCACCACCTCGGCGCCGGCCGCCGCCACCCGCTCCAGCAGGCCGGGCGTGAGGTGGAGGCCGGCGGTGGGGGCGGCCACCGACCCCGGATGGCGGGCGAACACCGTCTGGTACCGCTCGGCGTCGCCCAGCTCGGCGTGGATGTAGGGCGGCAGTGGCACCCGGCCCACCCGCTCCACCAGGTCGTCGGCCAGCAGGGTGACCAGGCGGCGCCCGTCACTCAGGTGCTCGCCCACCACCGCCACCACCTCGTCCTCGTGGTGCAGCTCGGTGCCCGACTCCACCCGGCGCCCGGCGCCCACCAGGGCCTGCCACTCCCGGGGACGACCGGTGGGCTCCAGCACCAGCACCTCCACCTTGCCCCCGGTGGCCCGCCGAAGCAGGAGCCGGGCCGGGATGACCCGGGTGTCGTTGACCACCACCACGTCGCCCGGGCCCACCTCGTCGGCCAGACCGGCCACCCGGCGGTGGTCGACCCGGGCGCCACCGGCGGCCCGGGGCCGGTCGACCAGGAGGCGGGCCGAGTCACGGGGCTCCACCGGCACCTGGGCGATCCGCTCGGCCGGCAGGTCGTAGTCGAACCAGGCCAGGTCGCCGGGATCGGCCCCGGAACCGCCGCTGTCGGGGCCGGCGCCTGGTTGAGGTCGGGTGGGAGCGGTCACAACCGCCCAGGATGCCCGAGGTCTAGGTGAACAGCGACGGGGCGCCGGCGGACGGCGGCGCCGCCGGCGGCTCGTACCCGATGTGGCGCCAGGCGGCGGGGGTGGCCATCCGGCCCCGGGGGGTGCGCTTCAGCAGGCCCTGCTGGATGAGGAACGGCTCGATCACGTCCTCCACCGTCTCGGTCGGTTCGCCCACGCTGATGGCGAGGTTGGACAAACCCACCGGGCCGCCCTCGAAGTGGCGGCAGAGGTTCGTGAGGAGCTGGAGGTCGACCTTGTCGAGGCCCATCTCGTCGATGCCGAACAGGGCCAGGCCGTCGGCCGCCACCAGCCGGTCGATGATGCCGTCGCCCCGCACCTCGGCGTAGTCCCGCACCCGGCGCAGGAGCCGGTTGGCGATGCGGGGCGTGCCCCGGCTGCGGGTGGCGATCTCGGCCGCGCCGGGGGTGTCGATCACCACCCCGAGCACGGTGGCGGCCCGCACCACGATCTGCTCCAGGTCGGCCGGGGCGTAGTAGTCGAGCCGGAAGTTGAAGCCGAACCGGTCCCGCAGCGGGCCGGTGATCAGCCCCGTCCGGGTGGTCGCCCCCACCAGGGTGAACGGCTCCAGGTCGAACCGGAGCGAGCGGGCGGCGGGTCCCTTGCCCAGCACCACGTCGATCTGGCGGTCTTCCATGGCCGGGTAGAGGATTTCCTCCACCGCCCGGGGCAACCGGTGGATCTCGTCGACGAACAGCACGTCGCCCGGCGAGAGCTTGGTGAGCATGGCGGCCAGATCGGCCGCCCGCTCGATGGCAGGGCCCGAGGTGACGTGGAGGTGGGCGCCCAGCTCGGCGGCCACGATGCCGGCCAGCGTGGTCTTGCCCAGGCCGGGCGGCCCGGCGAACAGGAGGTGGTCGGCCGGCCGGGAGGCGGTCCGGGCCGCCGACAGGATGATCCCCAGCTGTTCTTTCAGCTCGGCCTGGCCCACGAACTCGTCCATGGTGCGGGGCCGTATGGCCCGTTCGTAGGCCACCGACGCCAGCTCGTCAGCCAGGGCCGGCTCCAGGGTCGGCTCCAGGTCACGATCGGTGCGCTCGGGCTCGAGCCATTCGTCGCGGGGCATCGGCGGCCGCTCCCTCAGCCGCCGGCCAGCACCCGCAGGGCCTGCTTGAGCAGCTGGCCACCGTCGAGCGCCGGGTCGTCGAGCAGGTCCCGAGGCAGGCCGGCGATGGCCGCCTTCACCTCGTCGGGGCTGTAGCCCAGGTTGGCCAGGGCCTCCCGAACGTCGGCCACGGCCCCGGGGGCGGCGGCTCCCGTCAGGTCGATGCCGGTGGCGGCCGCCGCCCCGTCGCCGTCGAGCAGCACGAGGCTGGAGCGCAGCTCCACCAGCAGCCGCTGGGCCGTCTTGCGCCCCACGCCCGGTACCTGGCACAGGGCGTTCAGGTCGTCCTCGGCCAGGATCCGGGCCAGGCGGTCGGCCGGATGGGTGGTGAGCACGGCCAGGGCCAGGGCGGGGCCCACCCCGTGGGCGGCCAGCAGCCCCTCGAAGGCCACCCGCTCCTCCTTGGCCAGGAACCCGTACAGCTTCTGGTCGGCCTCCCGGATGTGGTGGTGGATGTGCAGCAGCACGTCGCCGTCGTGGGGGAGCCGATCGAGTGTCTGGGGGGTGACGGCCACCCGGTAGCCCACCCCGGCCACCTCGATCACGATCTGGGCGGCCGGCGCCCGGTCGATCACGGCGTCCCGGTCTATCACCCGCCCCCGCAGCGAGCCGATCACGGCCGCACCCCCGGTGCTACCGCGATCTCTGACCTGGCGTCCCGGCCCCCGGTACCGGACGTCAGAGTTCCGGGGTTCGGGGTGAAGCGGAGCGTCGGGTCGTGGGCCAGGTGGCACAGGGCGAGGGCGGCGGCATCGGCCGCGTCCACCGGTTTCGGCGGGGCGGACAGCCCCAGCAGCATCTGCACCATCGTCTGCACCTGGATCTTGTCGGCCCGCCCGTCGCCGGCCACCACGGACTTCACTGCCGATGGAGAGTACTGGACCACCGTGATGCCGCGGGCCGCCGCTTCGGCCAGGGCCAGGCCCGAGGCCTGGGCCACCCCGACGGCGGTTCGGGCGTTGTTCTGGAAGAAGATGCGCTCCACCGAGACCACGGCCGGGCGGAACTCGTCGAGCAGGGACCGCAGCTCGCGCTGCAGCTCGGCCAGGCGGTCCGGCAGCTCGGCGCTGGGTGGGGTGCGGATGACCCCGATGGCCACGGCCTCGGCCCGGGAGCGGGGCAGGGGACGCACCACGGCGTAGCCGCAACGGGACAGCCCCGGATCGATCCCAAGCACGAACACCCGTACGACGCTAGCCGCTGAGGCCCGCTCAAGGGGTGACCCCGCGGTGCCGATACCGGGGGGTGATGACCGGAATCCGCCCCTTCACCGTGCAGCTCGACCGGGTCTGTCGCTCGTTCGGGGGCCGCCCGGCCGTGGCCGAGCTGTCGTTCGGGGCGCCGGCCGGGGCCATCACCGCCATGTTGGGCCCCAACGGGGCGGGCAAGACCACGGCGTTGCGCCTGATCACGGGGGCACTCGACCCCGACGGCGGCGCCCTGCGGGTGTTCGGCCTCGACCCCGGCCGCCCGGCCGACGGCGAAACTGTGCGGGCCCGGTGCGGGGTGGTGACGGCCAAGCCGTCGCTCTACGACCGGCTGTCGGGGCTCGACAACCTGCGGTACGCGGCCCAGCTGTACGGGCTGGGGCGGGGGGCCGACGTGGATCGCCGGCTGCGGGCGGCGGCGGCCCAGTTCGGCATCGACGAGGCCCTGAGCCAGGCCGTGGGCGGCTACTCCACCGGGATGAAGACCCGCCTGGCGCTGGCCCGGGCGGTGGCCCACGACCCCGAGCTGCTGCTGCTCGACGAGCCGACGTCGGGCCTCGACCCGGAGTCGGCCGCCGCCGTGCTCGACCTGGTGCGGGCGATGACCAGCTCCGGCCGCACGGTGCTGCTGTGCACCCATCTGCTGGCCGAGGCCGACGGCCTGGCCGACGAGGTGGTGGTGCTGGAGCGGGGCACGGCGGTGGCCACCGGCGCCCCCGCCGCCCTGGCCGCAGGCTTCTGGCCCCATCCCCAGGTCCGGTTCCAGGCCGAGCATGCCTCCGAACTGGACCGCCTGGCCTCCTGGCCCGGCGTGGTGGGTTACCAGCGGGAGCAGGACCGGGCCGTGGTGGACCTGGACGAGGCGGGGCGGGTGGCCGACCTGATCATGGCCCTCAGCCGGGACGGCGTGCGGCTGACGGCGGTGGAGCCCCACCGGCCGACGCTGGAAGACCTCTACTTCGCCATCCAGGCCTCCCGCCGGGCGGTGCCTTCGGTCCCCTCCGTCGCCCCGGTCCGGGACGGTGGGTCGAGCCCCGTCGCGACCCCGACACCGGTGGCCCCGCCCGTGGACCGGCCGGTGGAGGTGGGACGATGACGGCGGTGGCCACCGAGCGCGCAGCCGACGCCGGCCGGCACGCCGGGCGCCGGGCCGATCGGCCGCCGTTGCGGTGGGGCCGGGTGCTGACCGTGGCCCGCACCGACCTGCGCCAACTGGCCCAGGCCCGGGACTTCTGGATGCCGATGACGTTCCTCGGCGCCCTGTTCTACGCCATCGTCCCCGCCGTGCTGCTCACCACGATCGGCCGGATCGGCTCGGTGGAGGTGATCGCCCGGGTGTCGAGCGCGCTGGAGATGCTGCCAGCGGCCGCCCGCACCCAGATCCGGGGCGAGACGGCCGCCGGCCAGACCGGCTACGCCCTGGCCGTGTTCCTGTTCGCCCCCATGGCCGTCATCGTGCCCCTCACGATCTCCACCGCGGTGGGGGCGGCCACGCTGGTGGGTGAACGGGAGCGGGGCACCGGTGAGTTCCTGGCCCACTCCCCCGCCGCCGCCCGGGAGATCTACCTGGGCAAGCTGATCGCCAGCCTCGTGCCCGGCTACGGCACGGTGGCCGTCGGCTTCGGCGTGTATTCCCTGATCGTGAACGTGACGGTGGGCCCCGCGGTGGGCGGTTGGTTCTTCCCCACCGCCCAGTGGTGGGTGATGATCCTGTGGGTCCTTCCCCCGTTCCTGGCCATCTGCCTCAGCCTGGTGCTGCGGCTGTCGGCCCGGGTCAGCTCCACCGCCGCCGCCCAGCAGGCCTCGGGCCTGGTCAGCCTGCCCCTCATCGGGATCGCCTACAGCCAGGCCACCGGAGTGCTGATGGGGGCCGGCTGGCTTCCCCTGTGGCTGGGGGCCGGGGCTTGGGCCGTGGCCCTGATCAGCCTGGCCCGGGGCATGCGGGCCGTCACCCGGTCCCGCCTGCTCGGCGTGGGCCCGGGCCTCTAGACGGTTCGCCGGGAGACGCCCCGGGGAAAGTGGCTGTCAGCTGACGGCTGTCAGCTCACGGCTTCGAGGACGTCGTCGGGGATGTCGACGTTGGAGTGGACGCCCTGCACGTCTTCGTTGTCGTCGAGGAGGTCGAGCAGCCGCAGCACGGCCTTGACGTCGGTGGGATCGCTCATCGGCACCGTGTTCTTGGGCTTCATGGTGGCATCGGACTCCACCACCTCGAACCCGGCCTCCTCCAGGGCGGCCCGCAGCGAGATGACGTCGCTGGGGTCGCAGGTGAGCTCCCACACCTCGGACAGGTCGCTCAGGTCTTCGGCCCCGGCCTCCAGGCCGGCCATCATCAGCTCGTCCTCGTCGGCCTTGCGGTTGACCTGCACCACGCCCTTGCGCTCGAACTGCCAGGCCACCGCGCCGGGCTCGGCCAGCGAGCCGCCGTTCTTGGACAGGATCGAGCGGATCTCGGAGCCGGTGCGATTGCGGTTGTCGGTGAGCACCTCGATCATCACCGCCACCCCGCCCGGGGCGTAGCCCTCGTAGGTGATGGCCTCGTAGTTGACGCCTTCCAGCTCGCCGGTGCCCCGCTTGACGGCCCGCTCGATCGTGTCGAGCGGCACCGAGTTGTCGCGCGCCTTCTGGAACATCGTGCGCAGCGTCGGGTTCGACGCCGGATCACCACCGCCGTTGCGGGCGGCCACCTCCACCTGCTTGATCAGCTTGGCGAAGACCTTGCCCCGGCGGGCGTCGGCCGCGCCCTTCTTGTGCTTGATCGTGGCCCATTTGGAGTGACCTGACACGGCGTGTTCTCCCCGTTCTCCGGTCTCGGACGTACCCGGGCAGTCTACGTGAACCCTGCGGGTTCCTCCGGTTTGCCTCCGGCAAACACGGGCCTATGAGCCCAGAGACCCGATGAAGAGCTGGTGGAGCCGGTCGTCGTCGGTGAGCTCGGGGTGGAACGACGACACCATGATCGGGCCCTGGCGGCACAGCACCGGGACCCCGTCGTTCTCGGCCAGCACCTCTACCGAGTCGCCGGCACGCACCACCACCGGGGCCCGGATGAACACGGCCCGCACCGGCGGCTCACCCACGGCGGCAATGTGGAGGTCGGCTTCGAAGGAATCCACCTGACGGCCGTAGCCGTTGCGGCGCACGTCGACGTCGATGGCGCCGAAGCACAGCTGATCGGGATGGCCGTCGAGCACGTTGGCCGCCAGCAGGATCATGCCGGCACAGGTACCGAACACCGGCATGCCGTCGGCCAGGCGCTTGCCCAGCGGCTCCACCAGGTCGAACCCGGTGAGCAGCTTGATCATCGTGGTCGACTCGCCGCCCGGCATCACCAGGGCGTCGATGTCGGCCAGTTGCTCGGGGCGGCGGATCTCCACCGGGTCGTGGCCCAGACGACGCAGGGCTTCGACGTGGCGGGCGAAGGCGCCCTGGAGGGCGAGAACGCCGACGGCGGGAACCGGACTCACCAGCCGCGGTCGGCCATGCGGACGTTGATCTCGTCCATGCCGATGCCGGTCATGGGCGTGCCCAGGCCCCGGCTCACCTTGGCCAGGATCTCGGGGTCGTTGTAGTGGGTGGTGGCCTCCACGATGGCCTTGGCCCGGGGGGCGGGATCGGCGCTCTTGAAGATGCCGGAGCCCACGAACACGGCCTCGGCCCCCAGCTGCATGGCCAGGGCGGCGTCGGCCGGGGTGGCCAGGCCGCCGGCGCAGAACAGCGGCACCTGGAGCTTGCCCGTCTCGGCGATCTCCTGGACCAGGGGCAGCGGAGCCTGCAGCCGCTTGGCCCACTCGAACAGCTCGGCCGAGTCGGCCTGGGTGATCTTACGGATGTCGCCCAGGATCGAGCGGAGGTGGCGCACCGCCTCGACCACGTTGCCGGTGCCGGCCTCGCCCTTGGACCGGATCATGCAGGCGCCCTCGCTGATGCGTCGCAGGGCCTCGCCCAGGTTGGTGGCACCGCACACGAAGGGCACGGTGAAGGCCCACTTGTCGATGTGGTGGGCCTCGTCGGCCGGGGTGAGCACCTCCGACTCGTCGACGTAGTCGACCCCGAGGGCCTGCAGGATCTGGGCCTCCACGAAGTGGCCGATCCGGGCCTTGGCCATCACCGGGATGGTGGTGACGTCCTTGATGCCCTCGATCATCTCGGGGTCGCTCATGCGGGCCACGCCGCCGTCGGCCCGGATGTCGGCCGGGACGCGCTCCAGGGCCATGACGGCCACGGCGCCCGCCTCCTCGGCGATCCTGGCCTGCTCCGCGGTGACCACGTCCATGATCACGCCGCCCTTGAGCATCTCGGCCAGGCCCCGCTTCACCCGGACCGTGCCGTCGTGACGCTGCGGGGAGGGGGTGCCAGTGTTCGTCTCAGCCATGGCGTCCAGTGTAAGGCCCCGACACACCCCGCCGGCCAGTTGGTTTCGGGCCGGAACTACCAGCTTGGCGCCGTCAGGCGCCACGGCGGGGTTGGGGCCCCGACGTGGTGGGGAGCCGACGCCGGAGGCGCAAGCTACCCGGAGGGTAGCCGGGCGCCAGCCCCCGCTACCACGTCGTCTGGCCGGCCTGGGGCATCTCGACCCACGTCCGGCCCGGGGTGAGGGCGATGGGAGCGCCGCTCTCGTCGACCAGGGTGGGCTTGTCGGTGGCCGCCGGCCGGGACCAGGTGCCGGTGATGATGCGGCCGGCGGTGAGCACGATGGCCTTGCCCGATCCCACCGAGACCACCTCGGGCGACTTGGTGTCGGCCGGGCTGGTCTTGTACGTCGTCTCCAGGACCACCACGTTGGCGGGGGCCAACTGGCCGCCGGCCGTCACCGTGTGGGGGGCGCCGTCCTGGGTGCGCTTCCACCCCTGGGCCGCCTCATCCCAGGTGTAACCGACCACGGGAGACCCGGTGAACGTGATCGTGACCGGCCCGGGGGCGGCCACGGCCCCGGCCGGCAGGGCCTCGGCGGCCAGCCGGTAGGCGAACCACGGCTTCGGGGTCTGCACCGTGTCGTTGGCCAGGGCCCACAGCTTGTTGGCGTCGATCATCAGGTTGTGGGGGGCCGGGCGCTTGGAGTCCCGGAAGTACTCCTTGCGGGTGTAGTTCGTGACCGCCTGGATCGGCAGGTCCTTCACCGTCTGCATCACGTAGTCGTTGCCCCCGGACGAGCCGTAGAGCGGGTGGTCGAAGCCTCGGAGCAGGTCGAAGTCCGACGTCCGGCTCGACCGCACCGGCCCCGCCGGGTTCGGGGTCTGGGAATGGAACACGGCGAAGAAGCGGGTGACACCCTCGGCCCGGATGTCGAACACGATGTCGGCCAGCTCGATGCCGGTCTGGGGGCGGGCATCGGGGTGGTTGTCGATCTTGAGCACCAGGGCGGGGCGGGAAAGGTCGACGTCGCCCGCCGGGGGGAGGCCGGTGAGGGGTGCCACCGGGCCCTGGTAGGCCGTGGTCACCGTGGTGGGCGCGGTGGAAGTGGTGGTGGGGGCGACCGTCGAGGCCGTGGTGGAGGGCGAGGCCGGCGCCGGTGCCGAGGTACTGGCTGCGGTGTCGTCGCCACCCCCGCAGGCGGCAACCAGCGTGGCCAGGGCCACGACCACCGGGGTGAGCCACCTCGGGCACAGACGATGCAGAATCAACGCTGATCTCCTGACCAATTCCGCCACTGCCCGCCCTGACCGCTCCTGCCTATCTCCGGGCTCGGTCGATTCAAACGCCGCGGTCGGGAGCCATCTGACCGCTGGGCCTCCGATGCCGGCCGAAGGCGGGCCGGAAGCACCGGGGCAGCTGGCTCACAGCTCGCCGAGCACGTCCAGCCGCAGCGTGAGGCCGGGGGTGCCGGCCGGGTCGCCCGCCGGCTGGAGCGAGGAGGGCGGAACCAGCCACACATGATCCAGATGGGCCGGGGCCCGCTGCACCCGGGCCGGGCCGGTGTTGATGACGGCCAGGGCCGACGCCAGGCCGGGCGGGTAACGGGTGAGGGCCACGGCGGCCCGATCGGCCAGGAGATCACGGTCGTCGGCCAGGAGACGGCCCAGGCCCAGCCCCGCCAGCGGCCCGAGTGGCCCGCCCTGGAGAGGGCTGAACAGGGACGCACCGAGCGTGGCGGCCTCGGCGTCACCGCTGCCCAGGCGGACCAGGCACTCGGCCACCACCGCTTCCAGCGCCATGCGGTCCACCGCCGCCAGCAGGCCGGTGGTGGCCACCACGGCGGCCGACGCCCCGTAGGCCACGGCGGCGGCGTTGCGGCCCGGGTCGTCGACGACGTAGAGGTCGGGTTCACCCACAGCGGCCGCCAGCGACATCCCCTGCACGATGTTCTGGTAGCGGACGTAGTCGTCGGACGTCACCGGAACGGCGCCCAACCCGGCGAGGAGCCGGCGGTACGAGCCACTCACCCGCTGGACCACCAGCACGGCGGCCATCACCAGGCCGACGGGGACGCCGACCCACCAGGGGACACCGGGGATGACGGCACACAGCACTGCGGCCACCACCACCAGGGGCAGGGCCACGATCGCGGTGACCGCCGCGATCAGCGGGCCGTGGCTCTGGTGCCGACCAGCGGATCGGGTTGCGGGTTCGTCGGTTCCGACTTCGTCCATCGCGGAACAGTCTACGGCCGGCGATCAGCCGACGAGCCGCTGGTAGCGGGCCAGGTAGGCGTCGGCCAGGCGGGTCATGGCGAACTCGGTGGCCCGCTCCCGGCCCCGCTCCACCCGCCGGGTGGTGTCCACCGAGGCCGACAGGGCCCGGAGCAGGGCCTTGGCCATGGCGTCGCTGTCGCCCGGGGGCACCAGCGCCGCGTCCTCGCCGTCGCGGGCCACCACCCGGTAGGCGGGGAGATCGCTGGCCACCACCGGGGTGCCGGCGGCCATGCCCTCCAGCAGCACCAGCCCGAAGCTCTCCCCGCCCAACGAGGGGACGCAGAAGACGTCGGCCGAACGCAGGCGGCGGTGTTTGTCGCTCTCGGACAGCGGGCCCAGCCACTCGATGCGCTGGTCGTGGCGGTAGCGGGCCTTCAGCTCCTCGGTCTCGGGGCCGCTACCGGCGATCCAGAGCCGGACGTCGGCCGGCAGCAGCCGGGACGCCTCCAGGAGGACGCTCAGGCCCTTGCGGGGCTCGTGGCGGCCGAGGAACAGCACGGTGGGGCCGTCGGTGGGGAGGGGCTCGGCCTCGGCGTAACGGTCGACCTCGATCCCGTTGAACAGGATCTCGTAGCTGCCGCCCAGGTGGCGGCGGGCCATGCCGGCCGCTTCGGGCGATACCGCCACCCGCACGTCGAGACGGGTGACGATGCGGCGCAGGACCGGGCGGCCCCAGCGGTAGATGGCGATCTCGCCGGCGGCGTGGAACGTGCCGACGAGGGGCACCGGCTTCACCACGGTGGCGGTGAGAGTGGGGCCCGGGGCCAGGGGCTCGTGGAGGTGGAGCAGGTCGAAGCGCTCGTCCCAGATCACGCCCAGCACCCGGAGCTGCGCCGCCGGGTCGGGGGCCAACGGGGCCAACGACCCGTTCTGGGCGTAGGGCATCGAGTTGCCGAGCGGGGTGACCCACGGCTCGGGCGGGGGCCCGTCGCACGGGGCCAGCACCTGGGTGTCGAGGCCCTTGGCCCGCAGGGCCCGGGCCAGGCCCAGGACCTGGTTCTGGACGCCGCCCCACACCGCCAGGCTGTAGGGGCAGACCATCCCGATGCGCACCGCCTGAACCCTAGCCCTGCTCGCCACCGTCCCCGGCGCGCGCCGGAGGCGCCCGGTGGGGTTGGGGCCCCGACGGCGATGGGGGAGGCCGCCCGCGGCCGACGGGGGCGCAGCCCCCGAACGATCAGGGCCGCCCGGCGGGGCTGGGCGAACGATCACTGGGCCAGTTCGGTTCGAGCAGGTGCCACTGGTCGGGAGCGGCCGAGATCAGTCGCTCGAGAGCCCGGGCCAGCTCCTGGGTGACCCGGGCCACCTCGGGGCGGAGCCGGGCCGTGGGGTCGGCCGTGATCGGGGGCAGCACGAGCCCGATCCGGTGGCCGTCGCTCCGGTAGTACACGGCGGTGGGCAGCAGCGGCGCCCCGGTGCGCCGGGCCAGCAGGGCGGGGCCGGCGGGCAGGGTGGTGGTCTCGCCGAACAGCTCCACCTCGATCCCGGAGCCGGCCAGGTCCCGGTCGGCCAGGAGGCACACGATCTCCCGGTGGTTCACCGCCCTGACCAGGCGGGCCATGGCGTCGGCGCCCAGCGGGATCACATCGATCCCGTAACCCCGACGGAGCTCCACGAACCAGTCGAACACATCGGCCGGCTCCAGGCGCTCCACCACGGCCGCCACCCGTTCGTGCTTCACGTGGTGGAGCCAGGCCGCAGCCCACTCCCAGGCCCCCAGGTGGGGCAGGACCAGGATCGGGCCCAAGCCGGCGTCCAGGCTGGCCTGCACGTGCTCGTAGCCGATCACCGTGATGCCCTCGGCCACCGCCCGGGCACCCACATGGGGCAGGCGGAACGACTCCACCCAGTACCGGGCATAGGAGCCGAGGGCCCGCCGCATGGCGGCCTCGGCCTCGGCCGGCGACAGCGTGGGATCGACCCGGCGGATGTGGCGGGCCAGCTGATCGGCCTTGCTCTCCATGAAGCGGGGGGCCAGGCGCCGGGCGGCATGGTCGGCAGCCGATTGGAGCGGCCCCAACGGCACGGCGCGGGCCGCCACCGACGCCGCCTTGAACTTGAGCAGGGATCGGCTGGTCAGCGGCGGCGAGGGGTCAGAGCGACCGGCGACGGCGACGGGCTTCGGCCCGGGCCTCGGCCCGCTGGCGGAAGTCGTTCACCGGGCGGGCGTTGCGCCGCCGCGACGGTCGGGTGCGGAGCTGGTGGCGGGGCGGCAGGCCGCTGGCCTGGCGCCACACCTTCACGAACCGGGTGACCACCGTGACACCGGTGAGCACCAGCATCACCCACAGCGTGGCCTCGAACAGCGGGTTGAACAGCAGGCCGAAGCCGAGCACGATGAACCGCTCGGCCCGCTCCATCAGGCCGCCCCGGGCCTCGTAGCCCAGCGACTCGGCCTTGGCCCGCTGGTACGACACGAGCGAGGCGGCGATGTAGACCCCGAAGGGCAGCAGGGCCTTGTGGGGCGAGTCGGTGCCGGCGAAGTACCAGCCGGCGCCGGCGAACAGCAGGGCGTCGCTCAAGCGGTCCGACACCGAATCGAGGTAGGCGCCCCGGGGCCCGGACTTGCCGGCGGCCTTGGCCACCGCGCCGTCGAGGGCGTCGGGCAGGCCGGTGAGCAGAAGGAGCAGCACGGCCAGGGGGAATTGGCCCAGCGCGATGGCCACGCCGCAGGCTCCCGCCATGGCCACGCCCAGGCCGGTCACCACGTCGGGTGACACGCCGGCCTGCTGGAGGCTCTTGCCGATCGGGGCCATGCCCTTCTCGAACGCAGTGCGGAAATTGCCGTCGAACACGGGGCGCAACCTCTCGTGCGGTGATTCGCGTTGGATCGCGGTAAGTCGACCTTGAACGGTAGCCGATCCGGGCCGGGCCCGGGATCATCCAGGTGCTTCGACCCCCAAACGGGGTGACGTCAGCTGTCGGTGACCGGCTCAGGAGTAGTACCCGCGCCGAGCTTGCTCCAGTCCTCCGGGTTCTCCTCCACGAAGGAATCGACCACGGTGGGCTCCACCCCGTCCACCAGCACGAAGCCCCGTTTGGAGGGCGGATCGTCGGCCGAGTAGAGCAGGATGCGCCAGGTGGGACGGCTGAGCAGGCCCCGCCAGCCCATCTGGGCCGAGGCGTGGCCAACCGGGAAGCCGACCTCCCCTACGGCGGCCACCAGGGCGTCGCGCTCGTCGACGGCGAGGTTCCAGCCGCTGACGATCGAGTAGACCCCGAGCAGGCCGAGGATCACGGCCGCCCCCAGGTACCCCCGGTTGACGTAGATCCCGTCGCCCCGGATCATCACCAGGGCGGCCAGGGCCGCGGCGATACCGAGGTACAGGTAGCCGGGGATGCGGCGGCGGTTGTTGTTGGGGAAGACGTAGTCTTCCGGGTCCACCAGGTGGGGCTGGAGGTCCTCGGGCAACTGGTCGCCGGGTTGGGCGTCGGTGGGCGGGGGCCCGGCCGCCGCCTGCACCTCCGTCCCGGAGTCCTCCACCGGCTCGCCGCGCTCGTTCACGGCTTCACGTTACCGGGAGCCGGGGGCCAGGCCTGACGGAGGGCGGTCCAGGTGTCGGCCAGGGTCACCGGAAGCACCCGGGCGTCGGCGATCGTGGTCATGAAGTTGGTGTCGGCGTCCCACCGGGGCACCACGTGCACGTGGAGGTGTTCGGGCTGGGAGCCGCCGCCGGCCGTGCCCTCGTTGAACCCCACGTTCAGCCCCTGGGGCCGCACCACCGCCTTGACCACCCGGGTGGCCTGGCGGACGAGGGCCCACAGCTCGGCGTAGGTCTCGTCGTCGAGGTCGTCGAAGCTGCGGGCCGCCCTTCGGGGCAGCACCATCACATGGCCCGAGGTGTAGGGGAACACGTTGAGGATGGCGAAGGTCCGCTCCCAACGGGTGAGGATGTAGGTCTGCTCGTCGGGCAGGCCGCAGGACTCGAGCGCCTCGAACAGGGTCTGGCCGGGGGCCGGTACGGGGTCGACGTGGGGCCTACCGTCGGCCCCCACGCCCTTGGGCTGGGCCATGCGCCAGCCCGAGTGGACCCACTCCACCGGCTAGGCCTGGCCGGCCGGAGCCGGGGCCACCGTGCCCGGTACGGCCTCGACCGCCAGCCGGGCCTCGAACGCCTCCAGGGCAACGTCGCGCTCGACGTCGCCGCCCCGGGGATTCACGCCAACCGTGCCGGCGGCCACGTCGGTGTCGCCCACCACCAGGACGTAGGGCACCTTCTGCATCTTGGCGTTGCGGATACGGCGGCCCAGGGGGTCACCGGCTCCGGTCACCTCCACCCGCAACCCGGAGGCGGCCAGGCGGTCGCGCACGGTCCAGGCGTAGTCCTCGTGGTCGGCCGCCACCGGCAGGATCTCCACCTGCACCGGGGCCAGCCACAGCGGCAGGTTGCCGGCGTAGTGCTCCAGCAGCACGCCGAAGAAGCGGTCGAGTGAGCCCATCAGCGCCCGGTGGACCATCACCGGCGGGCGCCGCTCGCCGTCGGGGGCCACGTACTCCAGGCCGAACCGCTCGGGATGGTTGAAATCGACCTGGATGGTCGACAGCTGCCAGGCCCGGCCGATGGCGTCGCGCACGTCGACGTCGATCTTGGGGCCGTAGAAGGCACCGCCGCCCTCGTCGACCGTGTAGCTCGAGGCCGTGGGCGTCGAGCGCCCCGGCCAGGGCCTTGGTGGACAGCTCCCACATCTCGTCGGTCCCGATCGACTTCTCGGGCGGCCGGGTGGACAGCTTGGCCTGGAACTCGTCGAACCCGAACGAGCGCAGCATGTCGATCACGAAGTCCAGCAGGCTGCGGATCTCGTCGGCCAGGCCTTCCAGGGGCACGAAGATGTGGGAGTCGTCCTGGGTGAAGCCCCGGGCCCGCATCAGGCCGTGCAGGGTGCCGGCCCGCTCGTAGCGGTACACCGTGCCCAGCTCGAACAACCGCAGCGGCAGCTCCCGGTACGAGCGCTGGCGCGACCGGTAGATCAGCACGTGCATGGGGCAGTTCATGGGCTTGGGGTAGTAGACCCCGTTGTCCATCTCCATGGGCGGGTACATGCCGTCGGCGTAGAAGCTGAGATGGCCCGACGTCTCGAACAGCTGGGCCCGGGCCAGGTGGGGGGTATAGGCGAACTGGTAGCCGGCGGCCTGGTGGCGGGCCCGGGAGTAGTCCTCCATGACCTTGCGGATGATGGCCCCCCGAGGGTGCCAGACGGCCAGGCCGCCGCCCAGCTCGGACGGGAACGACAGCAGGTCGAGCTCGTTGGCCAGCTTGCGATGATCGCGCTGGGCCGCCTCCTCCAGCCGCTTCAGGTGCTCGGCCAGCTGGTCCTTGGTGGCCCAGGCCGTGCCGTAGATGCGCTGGAGCATCGGCTGGTGCTCGTCGCCCCGCCAGTAGGCACCGGCCACCTTCATCAGCTTGAAGTGGCCCAGGCGACCGGTGGAGGGCACGTGGGGGCCCACGCACATGTCGACGAAGGCGTCGGTGTTGCGGTAGAAGCTGACCGTGTTGCCCCCCGCCGCCTCGGCCTCCATGCCGCCGGCGTCGCCCGAGGTGACCCGGTCGATGATCTCCCGCTTGTACGGGTGCTGGGCCATCAGGGCCCGGGCGTCGTCGGGGGCCAGCTCGGAGCGGATGAAGGGCTGGTCGGCTTTCACGATCTCCCGCATCCGGGCCTCGATGCGTTCCAGGTCGTCTTCGGAGAACGTGGCGCCGTCGGGGAGGGAGAAGTCGTAGTAGAAGCCGTCGGCGATGGACGGGCCGATGGCGAACGTGGCGCCCGGCCACAGGCCGAGCACGGCCTGGGCCAGCACGTGGGAGGTCGAGTGGCGCAGGGTGTCCAGGCCCAGCTCGGAGTCGGGGGTGACGATCTGCACGTGCTGCCCCTCGGCCAGCGGGCGGTTCAGGTCGACCGGCTTCCCGTCGACCACGGCCACCAGCGCGTCCTTGGCCAGCCGCTTGCCGATGGCGGAGGCGAGATCGGCCGCAGTGGAGCCGGCGGGGAGCTGTCGCTGGGAACCGTCGGGCAGGGCGATGGAGATATCGGACACGTCTCCGAGTGTACGGGTGACGTCCCTGGTCCCGAGCCGGGTTTCCCGGCCCGGGCCGCCCTCTCGGAGCAGGCTAGACCAGCAGCGGGGTCGGTGTGAGCACGGCGGCCGACGACAGGACGGGGCTGGCCGCGGCCTGGGCGCCGATCAGCTCCGGGGCCGGGTCGCCGGCGTAGCGGTCGACGTAGTTCTGGCCGGTGAGGGCCCGGATCTCGAACATCACCTCGTCGGTCAGCTCCCGCAGCGTGGCCCGGTCGCCGGAGCGCGACCGGTAGCGGTCGACCTCGATCGGCCGGCCGAAGCGCACCCGCACCGGGCGGAAGAACCGGGGGCGGTTCGACCCGACCGGCTGGACCTCGGGGGTGCCGATCAGGCCAACGGGGATGATCGGGGCGCCGGTCTCGAGGGCCAGGCGGGCCGCCCCCGTCTTGCCCCGGTACAGATCACCGGTGCGGCTACGGGTTCCCTCGGGGTAGATGGCGAACAGGCCGCCCCCGGTCAGCACCTCCCGGGCGGCGTCGAGCGCGGCCTGGGCGTGCTCCCCGCCCCGACGGTCGATGGGGATCATCCCCAGCGCCGGGAACAGCCAGCGGGTCTTCCACGAGTCGAGGTACTCGGCCTTGCCCACGTACACCACCGGCCGGTCCAGCACCGCCGGCACGAAGAACGAGTCGATGGCGGCCAGGTGGTTGGGGCACAGGATGGCCGGCCCGTCGGTCGGGATCCGGTCGAGTCCCTCGACCTCGATCGCCCACAGCCGGCGGAACAGGGGGCGCAGGACGCGTTTGGCCCGCCGCTGGTGGCGGCCGTACCAACCGGGCGGGAGCGGTGCGGGGGCCACGGCCGGCGTCAGCGAAGCCGGGGGGCGTAGGTGGGCGGGTTCAGCGTGGGCGGCCCGGCCTCCAGGTCCACCCCCAGCAACAGGGCGGCTCCCGACACACCCTCGCCCCGGGCGGCGGCGGCATCGATGGCGGCCACCGCCGCCACCGTGTCGAGGTCGTTGTCGAGGGCGGCCCGGACCTCGTCCAGCGCCCCCTCCCCCACCCCGGCCTCCAGCCACCGCTCCAGGCGGGCGGCGGCGTTGGGCATGATGTGATCGTTCCACTCCCACTCGGTGCGGTAGTGGTTGTTGACGATGCCGAGGCGGATGGCCCGGGTGTCGTACTTCTGGCGCAGGTCGCTCACGAACACCAGGTTCCCCAGCGACTTCGACATCTTCTCGCCGTCCATCCGCACCATGGCCTGGTGCATCCAGTGGCGCACGAAGGGCTCGCCGGTGGCCGCCTCGGACTGGGCCGACTCGCATTCGTGGTGGGGGAAGATCAGGTCGCTCCCGCCGCCGTGGAGGTCGATCGTCATGCCCAGCTCCCGGAGGGCCAGGGCCGAGCATTCGATGTGCCAGCCCGGCCGGCCCGGCCCCCACAGCGTCTCCCACGCCGGCTCGCCTTCGGCCGAGGGCTGCCACAGCACGAAATCGAGCGGGTCCCGCTTGTTGGGGTCGTTGGGGTTGCCGCCCCGCTCGGCCGCCAGCTGGAGCATGGTCTCGCGGTCGTAGCCCGAGATCTCGCCGAAGCGGGGCCAGGAGCTCACGTCGAAATAGACGGCGCCGCCGGCCTGATAGGCGTGGCCGCTCTCCAGCACCATGCCGATGAAGCCCCGGATGTCGGCGATGGCCGAGGTGGCCCGGGGCTCGCTCCACGACGGGATCATCCCCAGGGCCGCCATGTCGTCGTCGAAGCGGGCGGTCTCGGCCGCCGCCAGGTCGAGGTAGTGGACGTCGAGCTCGCGTGCCTTACGCAGCAGGTCGTCGTCGACGTCGGTGACGTTGCGCACGCAGCGGGTCTCGTGGCCCAGGTCGCGCAACCGGCGCTGGAGCACGTCGTAGCCGACGTAGACGGCGGCGTGGCCCAGGTGGGTGGCGTCGTAGGGCGTGATCCCGCAGGTGTACATGAGGACGACGTCGCCGACCTCGAACGGGACGATGGTCCGACGGGCCGTGTCGTAGAGCTTCATCACAGCCGGAAGGGTACCGCCCGGCCGTGATCCGGTCCCAGGCGACGGAAGGTACGGACCCGATGGTAACCATCGCGGGGTGGCCCAAGTCTGAGTGGCGTGGGTCTCCTGGACGGAAAGAAACTGCTCATCACCGGTGTGCTGACCGACGACTCGCTGGCCTTCGGGGTGGCGCAGCTCGCTCAGCGGGAAGGGGCCGAAGTGGCCCTCACCGGGTTCGGCCGGGGCCTGCGGCTCACCGAGCGGACGGCACGCAAGCTCGACAGCCCGGTGGAGGTCCACGAGCTAGACATCACCGACCCCGCTCACGGTGAGGCCCTCCGGGCCACGCTGAGCGAGCGGTGGGGCCGCCTCGACGGTGCCCTCCACTCCATCGGGTTCGCCCCCGAGTCGTGCCTGGGCGACGACTTCTTCGCCCCCACCTGGGACGACGTGTCGGTGGCGGTGCACGTGTCGGCCTACTCGCTGCGTTCCCTGTCCGACATCGTGACCCCGCTCATGCCCGACGGCGGCTCGTTGGTTGGCCTCACGTTCGACGCCACCGTCTCGTGGCCGGCCTACAACTGGATGGGTATGGCCAAGGCGGCGCTGGAGTCGCTCAACCGGTACCTGGCCCGGGAGCTCGGCCCCCGCCAGATCCGCTGCAACCTGGTGGCGGCGGGGCCGATGCGCACGATCGCGGCCAAGTCGATCCCCGGGTTCGCCGCCTTCGAGGCGGAATGGGTCAAGCGGGCGCCGCTGGGATGGGACGTGAACAACGCCGAGGGCGTGTCACGGGCCTGCGTGGCGTTGCTGTCCGACTGGTTCCCCCAGACCACCGGCTCCATCGTCCACGTCGACGGCGGCTTCCACTCCATCGGCGCGTAAACGAGCAGAACTACCCGTGGTGGAGGCCGGCGGCGGTGACGCCGGCGATGCAGATGGCTTCGTCCTCGTCGCCGGTGCCGCCGGAGGCCCCGACCGAGCCGATGATCGTGCCGCTGGCGTCCTTGATGACGACGGCCCCCGGTTGGGGCAGGAACTTGCCCTGGGCGGTGGCCGAGAGCGACACGAAGAAGTTGGGGTTGTCGGCCGCCCGCTGGGCCAGCACCCGGCTGGCCACCCCCATGCCCACCGCTCCCCAGGCCTTGCCGGTGGCCACGTCGATGCGGAACATCGAGGCGCCGTCCTGGCGCTGGGCCGAGCGCACCGCCCCTGATTCGTCGAGCACCACCACGCCCATGGGGGCGTAGCCGGCCTCGGCCGAGGCGGCCAGCGCGGCGTCGATGATGGCGTTGGCCTGGGCCAGGGTCAGTGCGGGCATGGGCCCATCCTCGTCAGTACTTGGCGCCGGAGCAAACGGCGGCGGAATCGATGAAGGGGTTGATGGCCGGCCGCTTGCGCCCGCCGGGATGGATCTCGAAGTGCAGGTGGGGGATCCCCTTGGCGTTGCCGGTGTCGCCCACGTAGCCGATGACCTCGCCCACCTTGACCTGGCCCGACTTGCCGTAGCGGGACAGGTGGGTGCCGTAGTAGTAGTTGCCGTCGTCGCCGGTGAGGTGGAACGACTTGCCGCCCAGGCTGTTGTCGCGCAACTCCACGGTGCCCGACACCGGCGCCACCACCGGCGTGCCGATCTTGGCCATGATGTCCACCCCCTCGTGGCGGCGGCCGCCGGAGCGGGCGAAGCCCCACGAGTCGATGAAGTTGTGGGCCCCGTCCACCGGGCAGGTGTCGAGGTAGTACCCCTGGCGCTTGCCCTTGTACTGGGAGCGCACCGAGGCCTGGGCCGACAGCGACGCCGCCTGGTTCTGCAACCGCCGCTCCTCCAGGTCGCCCAGCACCGCCAGCTCCTGGTTCAGCTCGGCGTTGAGGCTGTCGATCGTGGCCTGGACCACCGAGACCCGATCGGCCCGCAGGGCCAACTCGGCCTCTTCGATCTCCAGGTCCTTGCGCAGGTTGCGGTACTTGTCGAAGCTCTGGAGGTCATTGGTGACGGCCACGTCGCCCAACGTCGTCATCCGGATGCTCTTGTTGATCTCGTCGGCCGCCAACAGGCCGGTGGGGATCTCGCTCATCTGGTAGCTGGCGATGGCGTTGCTGAGCGTCTGCTGGCCCATCGTGTCGGCATCGTCCTGCAACTCCTGGGTGGCGGCGGTGGCCGCATCCAGGTCCACCTGGGCCGCCTCGAGCTGGGCCGTGGCCGCCGACAGCTCCTTGTTGGTCACGTCGATCATGAGGCGGACCTCGTCGAGCGAGACGGCCTTGGTCGACAGCACCTCGGGGCCGGGAGCGGCCTGCGACACCGCGGCGATGCCCTTGGGGCGATGATCAGCTGCCGATGGGGCGGCCAGGTCGACCCCGAACCACACCATGGCGACCACCGCTGCGACCGCTGTTCTGCGACCTGCCAAGCGCACGGGGGCACAGGGTAACGCGTTCGCAACGCGGAGCCGAGCCAGGCGGGCAGGACGCAGCGTTGTCTACCGGGCCTCGGCCGGGTCGGGGGCGGCGGGGGCCAGCAGGGCCCGCACCACCTCTTCCACCGAGATGATGGCCACCGGGCCGCCCTCGGTCACCACCACCGCCATCTGCCGCTTCACCCGCCGCAAGGTGCGCAGGGTGTCGATCAGCGACCGGTCGGCCCGCACGATGGCCATGCTCCGCACCAGCTCCGGAGGGAGGGGCGAGAGGCGCTGCTCGGCCGGGATGGCCAGCAGGTCCCGGGCGTGCACATAGCCCACCACCCGCTGCTGGTCGGCCCCCACGATCGGCAGCCGCTCCCGCTCCGAGGCGGCCGCCACCCGTTCGGCCTGGGCCGCCGTGGCCCCCAGCCGGAGGGTGGCGATGGCGTCGAGCGGGGTGGCCACCTCCCCCACCGGACGGAGGGCGAAATCGAGGGCGCCGCTGAGCAACCGGGCGTCCCCGGCGTTGATCGAGCCCTCCTCCCCCGAATGGCTGACGATGGCGGCCAGCTCGGAGGCGGAATGGACGGCCACCAGCTCGTCCCGGGGCTCCACTCCCACCAGGCGGCACCCGGCGTTGGCCATGGCGTTGAGAAGGCGCACGAACGGACGGAACAGGGCCAGGTAGGCCCGGTAGGGCAGCACCAACCAGGTCGTGACCTCGTCGGGTGCGGCCAGGGCCAGGTTCTTCGGCACCATCTCGCCCAACACCAGGTGGAGGAACACCACCACGGCCAGCGACACGCCCAGCCCCACGACGTGGAGCACCTGCTCCGACAGCACCCCGCCCAGGATCCACGCCACCACCGACTCGAAGGCCGGCTCGGCCACGTAGCCCAGCCCCAGGGACGCCATCGTGATCCCGAGCTGGGCCCCGGCCAGCTGCATCGACAGGTCCGACATCGAGGCCAGGGCGCCCTTCGAGCTGCGTCGTCCGGCCCGACGGGACGACTCGAAGGTGGACCGCTTGGCCGCCAGGATGGCGAACTCGTACGCCACGAACAGGCCGTTCAGCGCGATCAGCACCACGGCGGCAGCGAAGTACCAGGCCACGGTGGACGCCGGGAGATGCTCGGCGGCCGCCTCGGCGGTGTCGGCCGCCATCACCAGCAGGGGCGGGGCGCCAGGGGGAAGGATCACGCACCCGCCTCACGGGGGGCCGTGAGCTGGAGGGAGGCGATGCGCAGCCCGTCCATCTCCACCACCTCGATGTGCCAGCCGTTCAGGTTCAGGCGGTCGCCGGCGGCCGGAATCCGGCCCAGCCGGTGCAGCACGAAGCCGGCCACGGTCTCGTACTCGCCCTCGGGCAGGTCGAGACCGCTGGCGTCGGCCACCTCGTCGAGATGGAGCGTGCCGGCCACCACGTAGACGCCGTCGAGCACTCCGGTGAGGGGATTGGCCGCCTCCTCGTCGTGCTCGTCGTCGACCTCCCCCACCATCTCCTCCAGCACGTCCTCCAGGGTGAGGATCCCGGCGGTGCCCCCGTGCTCGTCGATCACCACGGCCATCTCGGTACCGGTGCGGCGGAAGTCGCCGAGGATGTCGACCAGGTCCCGGGTCTCGGGCACCACCAGCGGCTCGACCATGATCGTGGCCACCGATCGTCCGGCCCGTTCGGCCGGAGGAGTGGCGAAGATCGAGGTGATGCTCACCACCCCCCGCAGGTTGTCGAGGTCGCCGTCGTAGACCGGGTACCGGCTGTGCTGGATCTCGGCGGCGAAGGCGGCCAGCTCGGCCACGGTGGCCGTCACCGGCACCGCCTCCAGGTGGACCCGGGGGGTGAGGGCGTCGGCCGCCGTCTTGTCGCCGAAGCGCAGGGTGCGGGTGAGCAGGCTGTGCGACTCGGGATCGAGCGCCCCCGACTTGCCAGACGAGCGGATGAGGTACTCCAACTCCTCCAGCGAGCGGTGCACGTGGTGCTCCTCCCGCGGCTCGATGCCCACCAGGCGCACCAGGGCGTTGGCCGCCCCGTTGAACAGCGTGATCAGGGGCCAGAAGATGCCGTGCACGATCCGGGCCGCCGGCGCCAACACCTGCACGCTGGCCTCGGCGTGGGCGATGGCGATGTTCTTGGGGATGAGCTCACCGGCCACCATCTGGAACACGGTGGCCAGCAACAGGGCCAGCACCACCGACAGCCCGGAGCCCTCCCGGCCCGTGACCCGGGAGACGGCGGGGTCGATCAGGCGGCCCACCAGGGGCTCGGCCAGGTAGCCGAGCAGCAGGCTGGTGAAGGTGATGCCGAGCTGGGCCCCCGACAGGTGGAACGACATCCGCTTCAGCACCCCGACGGCAACCCGGGCCGGCCACCTACCCTGGTCGGCCAGGGTCTCCAGCCTGGACCGGTCGGCGGCGATGAGCGCGAACTCCACCGCCACGAAGAAGCCGCTGGCCGCGATCAGAAGTATGACGATGAGAAAGCCGAAAAGGATTGACACCAGCGAGGACTGACGAAGGCAACGGGGCGGGGCCCATGCTAACCCCGGCGGCTGCCGGGGCTGTGTTGGAGCTGGCGGGCGTCGAGGTGCGGGTGGACGGCAACACGATCCTCACCGGGATCGACTGGCGGGTGGAGCGGGGCCAGCACTGGGTGGTGCTGGGGCCGAACGGCGGGGGCAAGTCCACCCTGCTCCGGATCGCCAGCCTGGCCCTGCACCCCAGCGTCGGCACCGTCCGGGTGCTGGGCCAGGAGCTGGGCCGGGTGGACGTGCGGCCGCTACGGGCCCGGATCGGCCTGGCCTCCACCGCCCTGGCCGAGCAGATGCGGGGCAGCCTCAGCGCCGAGGAGGTCGTGCGGTGCGGGCGCTTCGGGGCCCTGGAGCCGTGGTGGCACCGCTACGAGCCGGCCGACACCGAGCGGGCCGAGGCCCTGCTGGCCCAGGTCGGGCTGGACGGCTACGGCGATCGGCGGATGATCTCGCTGTCGAGCGGGGAACGCCAGCGGGTGATGCTGGCCCGCACGCTGATGCCCCATCCCGAGCTCGTGCTGCTCGACGAGCCAACGGCCAACCTCGACTTCGGCGGCCGGGAAGACCTGATCGACGCCCTCCAGCAGCTGGCGGCCGACCCCGCCTCCCCGCCCACGGTCCTGGTGATCCACCGGGTGGAGGACATCCCCGCCTCGGCCACCCACCTGCTGGCGCTGAAGGCGGCCCGGGTGGCGGCCCAGGGGCCGCTCGGGGCCACGCTCAGCGCCGGGCTGCTCAGCGACCTGTTCGGCCTTCCCGTACACCTCGACCGGGCCGGCACCCGCTGGGTCGCCTACCGGGACCCGTCGGCGGTCTGACCCGGGCCGGGTGGGGCTCAGTGGCCGGCGGCGGCGTCCCGCTGGGAGATGACGTTGAGCAGGGGGAACGGGTCCACAGCGTCGCCCCCGTTGGGGTGCAGCTCCAGGTGGAGGTGCGACGGGGTGGTGAGGGCGTTGCCCGTGTTGCCCACGTAGCCCAGCAGGGTGCCGGCCTCCACCAGCTGACCCTCCACCAGGTCGGGGGCGTGGGCCAGCAGATGGGCGTAGTACCAGTCGGTCCCGCTCTCGCCGTGGAGCCACACGGTCAGGCCGCCCAGGCGGTTCGAGCCCACCTTGGTGACGACGCCCCGCTCGGCCGCCACCAGCGGGGTCCCGGCGGGGGCGAAGATGTCGATGCCCTGGTGCCAGTGGGCGTCGGGGGTACCGGGCATGCGGGGCGCCCCGAACGTGCCCACCAGGGGCCGCCCGTAGGGCCCGGCGATGGGGAACACCACGCCGTCGATGTAGATGGCGCTGCCGGCCTGGAAGGCCGCCAGCTCGTTCTCGGCCTGGCGGACGGCCACCGCCGCCCCCTCGGCCTGGGCCTCCAGGTCGGCCACGGAGGTCTCGGTGACGCGCAGCTCGTCGACGGTGGCCACCAGGTCGCCGCCGAGCTGGGTGCGTAGCTGGTGGTAGTCGTCGATGGCCACCGCGTCGGAGTCGAGCGCCACGCCCAGGAGGCGCTGGCGCACCTGGAGGTCGAGCACCGAGTCGTGATCGGCTGATTCGAGCGAGTGGAGCAGGGCCTCGTTGGCCCCGTCGTTGGACACGAAGGCGGCCACCGCCCGGTCCTTGAGCATGGCTTCGGCGTCCTGGAGGGCCTGGGTGGCCTGGAGGCTCTGGGCGTCGAGCGACTGCTGGCGGAGCTGGAGCTCCTTGCGGTGGCGCTTGGCGTCATGGGCCTGGCGGACCATCTCGGCCCGCATCCAGCGGACGTCGGCCAGCTTCTTCTCGGCCGCGGTCACGTTGCTGTGCAGGACCCGGGCCGGCAGGTAGGGCTTCTGCCCGTCGTACGCCCCCACCGGGGCGGGGACGGTGTCGGGGGTCGACGGAACGGTCTCGCCCGCCTCCTCGTTGACCAGAGGGTCGGTGGTGGTGGTGGCGTTGGGATCGGCGGTGGCCGCCGGGTCGGCGGCCGTGGTCGGCGGTGGGTCCTGGGCGGCGGCGGGGGCCACCGCGCCCGGGCCGGCCAGCGTCCAGGCCGATACCAGAGCGACGGCGAAGGCCGTGGCCAGGGGCGCGACAACGCAGCGGCGGCGGGTACGTCGGGTGGGGGCCATACGTGACACCCCATCGGCCCGACGGCCCGGTTCATGAGGCCCCCCGGCCGTTCTGGCGCGCCGAACCAGCGCTCAGCGCTGTTCAGGCGCGCCAGAACCGGACGGCAGGAATCAGATGTGGTGGGCGTCGCCGGCGGTGACGGTGACCGGGCCGTCGGCGGTGTCGATCACCAGGCCCCCGGAGTCGGCCACGGCCGAGGCCACGCCCTCCAGCACCCCGGTGGCGGTCTGCATCCGCACCGTGCGGCCCACGGTCAGACAGCGGCCCCGATAGGCGTCGAGCACGGCCGCCGGGCTGGCCTCGGCCACCGTGAGCCACCGGTCGAAGTGGGTGAGCACGGCCGCCACCACATCCCACCGGTCGACCGGGTGGCCGGCCAGCTCCTCCAGCGTGGCCGCCCGTTGGGCGATCTCGTCGGGCGGGGGGCTGGCGAACCGGATGTTGAGCCCCATGCCCGAGACGACCACCATGCGGCCGCCTCCCGGCGACGGCCGGCCAACCATGCGGCCCTCGGCGGCCCCGGCGGTGGTTGCCTCGGCCAGGATGCCGCACAGCTTGCGCTCCCCCAGCTCGGGCACGAGCACGTCGTTTGGCCACTTGAGGGCGGCCCGCACCGGAACCGGCTGCGGGCCGTCGGCCCCGGCCAGCAGGTGGTTCACCCCGTCGGTGACGGCCAGACCCGAGATGAGCGGCACCAGCGGGGCCACGGCGGTCGGTGGGCGGAGCAGGACCGACATCAGCATCGAGTTGCCGGGCTCGTCCTGCCAGCTCCGGCCCTGGCGGCCCCGACCCGCGGTCTGGTGGTCGGTCACCCGGACGGCCCCCTCGGGCTCCCCCTGGGCGGCCGCCGCCAGGAGGTCGGCGTTGGTCGATCCGGTCTCCACCACATGGGTGACGGCGGAAAATCTGGTGCCGGGCGGACCCGGTAGTACCCTCGCGATGCTCATGGCGACGTGAGCCTGTTCGATCGGGCCCCTCGGGGCAAGCCGATCTCACGGTAACTCCTCTTTTCCCTGCGCTCTCCCCCCAAACGGGAGCGCACCGACGAGCAACATGCGGGTGCCCATGGAATCCAAGACGTTCGGCAAGGTCCTGATCGCCAACCGGGGCGAGATCGCGGTACGGGTGATCCGCGCCTGCCAGGAGCAGGGCATCGCCACCGTCGCGGTGTACTCCGAGCTGGACCGCGACGCCCTCCACGTCCGCCTGGCCGACGAGGCCTTCGCCCTGGGCGGCCAGACGGCGGCCGAGAGCTACCTGAACACCGAGGCCATCCTGAACGCCATCGAGGCGTCGGGGGCCGAGGCGGTGCACCCCGGCTACGGGTTCTTCAGCGAGAACGCCGATTTCGCCCGGGCCATCACCGAGCGGGGCGTCACCTTCATCGGCCCCCCGCCCGGGGCCATCGAGGTCATGGGCGACAAGATCAGCGCCCGGTCGGCGGCCGACAAGGTGGGGGTGGCCGGGGTGCCCGGCAACACCGAGTTCCTCACCGACCCGGCCGAGGTGGTGGCGTTCGGGGAGGAGCACGGCTGGCCGGTGGCCATCAAGGCCGCCTACGGCGGCGGCGGCCGGGGCATGAAGGTGGTTCGGGCGCCGGAGGAGGCGGCCGAGCTGCTGGAGTCGGCCCAGCGGGAGGCCACGTCGTACTTCGGGCGGGGCGAGTGCTACCTGGAGCGCTACCTGACCAAGCCCCGCCACGTGGAGGTGCAGGTGCTGTGCGACCAGCACGGCAACGGCGTCTACGTCGGCCTGCGGGACTGCTCGGCCCAACGTCGACACCAGAAGCTGATCGAGGAGGCGCCGGCCCCCGGCCTGCCCCCGGAGATCGTGAAGGGCATGGGCGACGCGGCGGTGAAGGTGGCTCTGGGCTGCGGCTACACCAACGCCGGCACCGTCGAGTTCCTCTACGAGGACGGCAACTTCTACTACCTGGAGATGAACACCCGGCTCCAGGTGGAGCACCCGGTCACCGAGATGGTGAGCGGGCTCGACCTGGTGGCCCTGCAGCTGGCGGTGGCGGCCGGCCAGCCGCTGCCGTTCGCCCAGGCCGACATCCCCACCAACGGCCACGCCATCGAGGTTCGGATCAACGCCGAGGACCCCACGGGCGGCGCCTTCCGGCCCTCCCCCGGCCCCATCACCAAGCTGCGGGCCGCCTCCGGTTACGGCGTGCGGTGGGACGGCGGGTACGAGTCGGGCGACGAGATCAGCCAGTACTACGACAACCTGGTGGGCAAGCTCATCTGCTGGGGGGCCGACCGCCCCACCGCCATCGCCCGCACCCTGCGGGCCCTGCGGGAGATGCAGATCGAGGGCGTGGCCACCACCATCCCGGCCGACATCGCCATCCTGGAGCACCCCGACTTCCAGGCCGTCGAGCACTCCACCAAATGGGTGGAGGAGGTGCTCGACCTCAGCGGGCTGGGGGCCGAGCCGGTTGCCGCTCCGGTGGCCGAGGGCGAGGAGGCCGAGCCCAAGGTCCGCCGGGACGTCGACGTGGAGGTCAACGGCCGCCGGTTCAAGGTGTCGATGTGGGTCAACGAGTCGGAGCTGGGCGGCGGGGGCGGCGGTCGGTCGGCCAAGGCCCGCAAGCCGTCCCGGCGGGCCTCCGGCCGCTCCACCGTGTCGGGTTCGGGCTCCGGCGACGTGGCCGTGCCGATGCAGGGCACCGTGGTGAAGGTGCTGGTCGAGGTGGGCCAGGAGATCGAGGCAGGCGAGACCGTCATCGTGCTCGAGGCCATGAAGATGGAGAACAACGTGATGGCCGAGAAGTCGGGCACGGTGAAGGAGATCCGGGTGAGCCCCGGGCAGTCCGTCTCCGGCGGCGACATCGTGGCCGTGATCGCCTGATCCCGGCACTGCCGGCGGACCATGGCCGACGACGAGGGAAGCGGAGAGAGCAACGCCGTCGCCGACGACCTCGGGCTGTGGTACCTGAGCCAGGTCACCCGGATCGGGCGGGGTGGCTTCGCCTACGTCTACGCCGCCACCGACACCCGCTTCGACCGGCGGGTGGCGGTCAAGGTGTTCCAGCGGATGCTCACCGACGACGACCGGGCCCTGTTCGAGATCGAGTGCCGCACCACCGGGCGTCTGTCGGGCGTGGCCAACATCATCACCGTCCACGACGTCGACTACACCGCCGACGGCCGACCCTGCATCGTGATGGCCCACATCGCCGGGGGCAGCCTCGGTGATCACCTCCGTCGCCAGGGGCGCATCCCGTGGCGACGGGCCGTCGCCTGGCTGGTCCCGCTCCTGCGGGCCCTGGATGAGGCCCACCTCCATGGGGTGCTGCACCGCGATATCAAGCCGGAGAACATCCTGGTCGACGGCGACCGGGTGTTCCTCACCGACTTCGGGCTGGCCACGCTCAAGGCCAGCGCCGCCGCCGACGGGGCCGGCGTGTTCGCCAGCCCCCTCCATGCCCCGCCCGAGACCTTCGCCGGCGGCACCCGGGACGAGCGCTCCGACGTCTACTCCGCCGCCTCCACGCTCTACAACCTGATCACCGGGTACGCCCCGTTCCAGGGCCATGGCGCCGCCGACCTCAGCCCCGAGGCCATCGTCAGCCGCCTCCGGCACGAGCCCCCGGCCCACCTGCCGGCCGAGCTGGCGCCGCCCGACCTGGACGCCGTGGTGCTGCGGGCCCTGGCCAAGGATCCGGCCCGGCGCCCGGCCAGCGCGGCCGAACTGGCCGACGCGTTCCAGGCCGTCCTCGACGCCCACCCCGACGCTGCCGCCCCGCCGGCCGCAACCCCTCCGCTCTCCCCTGCCGTCCCGCCACCCGCTCGGTCGACGGTCACCCAGACGGCCCCCACCGACCCGGCCCCGGCCCCCCGGGGCTCGCGCTGGCGATGGTGGGCCCGGTAGGCCGTCGCCGGCTACTCGGCCGCCTCGCCCAGCACCTCGGCCAGGGCGGGATGGACGAACAACGACTCCACCAGGTCGTTCACCGTGAGACCGGCGGTGATGGCCAGGGCCAGCACCGAGATCAGTTCGGCGGCGTGGCGGCCCACGATCGAGCCCCCCATCACCACCCCGGTGGCGGGGTCGGACACGATCTTCACGAACCCCCGGGAGTCGTTGTTGATGAGGGCCTTGGCCGACACCGAGAACGGCACCTTGGTGACCCGTATCTTGCGGCCCTCGGCGAAGGCGTCGGCCTCGGCCAGGCCCACGTCGGCGATCTCGGGATCGGTGAAGATGGCCGACGCCGCCTTGTCGTAGTCGATGTGGCGGTGCACGCCGCCGTGGCGGCCCATGGCGTGCTCGGCGATCTTGCGTCCCTGGGTGGAGGCCACCGAGGACAGCGGCAGCCGGCCCGACAGGTCACCGGCGGCGTAGATGTGGGGGACGTTGGACCGGCAGTTGTGGTCGACCTTCACGTAGCCGCCGTCGCTCTCCACCCCCGCCGCCTCCAGGTCGAGGCCGTCGGAGTTGGGGATCGAGCCGATGGCCAGCAGCACGTGGCTGCCCTCGATCACCCGGCCGTCGTCGCAGCGCACCCGCACGGTGTCGCCGTCGCGGTCGATCCCGGTGGCCCGGGCCCCCATGATGAGGCGCACCCCCCGCTCCATGAAGCTGTGCTCCAGCACCGCCGCCACCTCGGGGTCCTTGCCCGGCAGCACCTGGTTGCGGCTCACGATCAGCGACACGGCGGACCCGAACGAGCGGAACATGTGCACGAACTCCACGCCGGTCACCCCGGAGCCGACCACCACCAGGTGGCGGGGCAGCTCGGGCGGCGGGTAGGCGTGGCGGGTGGACAGCACCCGCACCCCGTCGATCTCGGCCCAGTCGGGGATGCGGGGCCGGCTGCCGGTGGACAGGACGATCACGTCGGCGTCGAGCACCTGGGTGGACCCGTCGGCCAGCGTGGCCTCCACCTGGTGGGCCGACAGCAGGCGGGCCGTGCCCTCGACCAGGCGGACCCGCTGGCTGGTGAGCAGGTCGGTGATCGACCGTTCCAGCCGGTCGCTGATGTCGGTGATGCGTGAGCGGAGGGCCTCGAAGTCGAGCTCCACGTCCACCTTGGCCAGGCCCATCTCGGCCGCGTGGTTCATGAGGGCCATGGCGCCGCCGGTGGCGATCATGGCCTTGGACGGAATGCAGTCGAGCAGGTGGGCGGCGCCGCCCACGATGTCCCGCTCCACCAGGGTGACGTCGGCCCCGAAACGGGCGGCGTAGGTGGCACAGTTGGTGCCGGCCGGCCCGCCGCCGATGATCACGACACGCTTGCGTTGGCCCTGCTCATGCATAGTTCGACCCTATCGGCCGGAACCGTGCCGCCTGTGAACGGACGCAGTCGTCCCGGTTACGGGCGCCGGACGGGGACGGGGACGGCCCGAGGTGGGCCCGCCGGCTTGCCATCGGCCGGCCCAGCCAATCAGACCAGAGCGGGGCGGCGGGCGCCCAGGCCCAGGCGGCGGGCCAGGATCGGGAGCGACCAGGCGGAGCCGGCGGCGACGGGGGCGGCGGTGGGCTGGCGGCGGGCGAGACGGGCATCCCGGCCGATCCGGGCCGAGCGGCCATGGGCCCGAAGCTCGGCCTGGCGATGGGCGACGAGGACGTTGGCGGTGTGGGTGGTGGTGATCATCGGAGTTCCCCCTGAGCTGCGGGTTGTCGTTGCTGTGTGATTGCATCAAACGCCCCGCGGCGTGACCCGGGCGTGACGGGAGCGTGACCCGTCGCCCGAACCGCGTGATTCGTGGCCCGGCACGGCGTCACGCCGGGCCGTGGGCCGAGGCGGGCTCAGCGGGCGGCTGCGGCCTCGGCCACGGTCACCTCGGGCAACCAGGCGGCCCCTTCGGCTCGGGCCGTCTCGTACCGCTCCGGCCCCAGAGCCGCCGCCAGCCGCTCGGCCAACTCGTCGAGCCGGCCGACCCGGTAGGGCGACACCGGCACCTCCATGGCCGAGCGCCAGGCCCCCGCGGCCCCCGCCAGCCGGGCCGCCGCCTCGGGGTGGTCGGTGGCCTCCAGCAGCCGGGCCTTCTCCTCCACGGCCGACACCACCAGCCACAACGGGCCGGCGGGCCATCCCGAGGCCAACGCCTCGGCCAGGTGCCGGGCCGCTTCGACCAGGTCGCCCCGGGCCAGGGCGATCTGGGCGCTCGACACATGGAGCTCGAGCACGCCACCCCGGATGCCGTGGGCCTGGAACAGCTGCAGGGCCTCGGCCGCCTGGGCCGCCGCCTGGTCGAGGTCGCCCCGCACCATGGCCGCCAGGGCCAGGTTGTTGAGCGTGAACCCGATACCCCAGCTCCGGCCGAGCTCCCGGTTCACCGCCAGGCTGCGCTCGCAGTGCACCACCACCTGCGCATGGTCGCCCTGGTCACGGGCGATGTCGCCCAGCCCCAGGATGGCGAACGAGGCGCCGCTGCGGTCGCCCAGGCGCTCGTAGGCGGCCAGGCACTCCTGGTAGGCGGCGGTGGCCCGCTCGTACTCCCCGTGCTCCCGGGTCACGAGGCCCAGCCGGAACAGGGCGTAGGCCACGCCCAGGTCGTCTCCGTCGGCCCGGGCCAGAGCCAGGCTGTCCTCCACCAGGTCGATGGCGTCCCGGTACCGGCCCTGGCCGCGGGCCATCACCCCCCGGTGGGCCTGCACCGCCGCCGTGCGCCGGGTGATCCCGAGCGCCGCCTCGATGCGGAGGCTGGCGTCGAACAGGAGGTCGGCCTCGTCGAAGTCGTCCTGGTCGTGGGCCAGCCAGCCGGCGCCGAGGAAGGCCTCGGCCAGCACCTCGGGATCGTCGCCGGAGTCCAACAGCCCGGCCGGGGCGCCGCTGGCGGCGGCGTCGGGCCGGGTGACATCGGGCCGGCCCGGATCGGGCAGGAACCGGGCGAACCACCGGCGCCCCTCTCCCAAATGGCAGCGCCGCTGCCAGAAGGGCCACAGGGCCACCCCGAGGCGGAGCCCGAGATGGCGGTGGCCGTTCTCGGCCGCCCGTTCGAGGGCGGCCCGGAGGTTGTCGTGCTCGGCGTCGATCTGCTCCAGGGCCCCGCTCTCGTCGGCTCCTCCCAGGCGGGGGACCTGGGCCTCGGCCAGGCCCAGGTAGTAGGCGGTGTGGCGGGCACCGAGATCGGCGGCCTCGTCGGGGGCGGCCGACAGCTGCTCGACCGAGAACTGCCGGAGCAGCTCGTGGACCTCGTAACGCCCCCCGGTCGCCGCTCCCCCGGCGGGTGTCGCTCCTCCCCCTCCGCCCCCGCTGCGGTTCAGCAGGGCCTTGCGCACCAGGCGGGTCAGGACCGGCAGCGGCATGCCCGCCACCTCCATCGCCGCATCCCGGGTGAACCCACCCCGGAACACGGCCAGGGCCCGGAAGGCACGCTGCTCGGCCTCGTCGAGCAGCCGCCACGACGAGTCGAACACGGCCCGGATGCTGCGCTGGCGCTCGGGCAGGTTCGACCACTCCACCGTGAGGAAGTCGAGGCTGCGCTGGATCTCGTCGGCGATCTCGTCCGCCGACAGGCTCTCGCTCCAGGCCGCCGCCAGCTCCAGCCCGAGGGGCATGCCGTCGACGAGTCGGCAGATCCGAAGCACCGCGGGTGTGGTGACGGCGTCGAGAGAGAAGTCGGGATCGACCCGGCGGGCGGCCTGGGCGAAGAGCTGCACGGCGGCGGCCGCGGCCGGATCATCGCCGGTGCCGACCTCATAGGGCAGACCCCCGACCCGGTAGTGCTGCTCGCCCCGCAGGTTGAGGCGTTCCCGGGAGGTGGCCACGATCTCCACCCCGGGCGCCTCCCGGAGCACCTCGGTCACGATGTCCACCCCGTCGAGCAGGTGCTCGAAGTTGTCGAGCACGAGCAGCATCCGGCGGTGCCGCAGCTCGCTCATCAGGGCCCAGCGGGGGTCGCCACCGTGGTGGGGATCGCCGGCGTTCATGGGCACGCCGACGGCCGAGGCGATGGCGGGGGCCACGTCGGCCGGGTCGACGAGCTGGGCCAGGGGCACGGCGTAGACCCCGTCGGGGAAGTGGCCGAGGCGGGACCGGGCCAGCTCCAGGGCCAGGCGGGTCTTGCCCATCCCACCCACGCCCGACAGGGTGAGCAGCCGGGTTCCGCCCCCGTCGGTGAGGGCGGTGAGCTCGGCCAGCTCCCGGCTCCGCCCCACGAACGGGGTGAGATCGCCGGGCAGGTTGTGGCGGGGTGCCAGCGGCCGGGCCAGGGCCGGCGGTTCTGCCAGCGGGGGGCCGTCGGCCGGCGGTGGGCCCGAACCGGAAGCGGGGCCCGGGCCGGCCGGTGAGGTCGGGGCCACCGACCCGGCCCGGATCTGGTCCCGCAGGGCCACGGTGGCCGGCTCGGGGGCAGTTCCCAGCTCGTCGGCCAGGATGCGGACGCAGGCGTCGAACCGGGCCAGCGCCGCCGTGCGGTCGCCGGCGTCGGCCAGGGCCCGCATCACGGCCCGGTGGGCCTCCTCCCGCAGGGGGTCGAGGGCGACCAGGCCGAGGGCGTGGTCCAGCCGGTGGAGCGGATCGCCGGCGCCGGCTTCGTCGCGGCGCACCACGGCCTCGGCCGCCGCCACCAGCTGGCGACGCAGGCTCTCCCGCCGCACGGCGAGCCACTGGTCGAACGCCGGGCTCCCGGGCAGGTCCACCCCCGTCAGCAGGTCCGATCGGTGCAGGGCCAGCGCCCGGTGGAGGCGGTCGTAGCACGCGGGGCAGCCGGCCGGGCCCGTCTCCGGGTGGGTCGGCCCGTGATCCCGGCTCTCCTCCAGCAGGGACCCGAACCGGGTCAGGTCGACGGCGAGCCGGTCGGCGACGGCCAGGGTGGAACCCGACACGGTGATCAGCCGGGCCAGGTCGAGGTCGTCGGGCAGGGCCCGCCGGAGCCGGGCCAGCACCTGGCGCAGGTTGGCGTAGGCCGCCGACTGGCTGTGGTCGGCCCAGAACAGGGCGGCGACCCGCTCCCGGGCCACAGGCTGCGGCGCCTCGACGGCCAGCACCGCCAGCAGGGCCCGGCCGGGAGCGCTCGGAACGCTCACCACACGCCCCCCGTGGCGCAGCTCGAACGGGCCGAGCACGTTCAGCTCGATGTCGCCCCCGGCGGCCACGATCAGCGTCGCCCCGCCCGGTGGTCGCGGCCGATCGATACCGCCGCCCCCAGCTCACCGATCAGACCGGCCGGCACTCCCCCACTCCGCACATCCGTCCCTCACTCCTCTGCCGCCGTAGTCTGCCACCGGCCTGCAGCCCCCGCTCAACCCCGCCCGGCGCCACAACCGCCCCATCGTTCAGACCGTGTCGCGTGCCGTGCGCTGAGCGCGCAGACCGCGACACCGGTTCGGGAGGGAAGGGGGCCAGGGCTCGCTGTCAGCCGGCGGCGGCCAGCTGGCGGTACAGGCGGCCCAGGTCGCCGGCGGTGCGGTCCCAGGAGAACAGGGGCGGACGCTGGCGGCCGGCGGCCACCAGGCGGGCGGCCACCGCTTCGTCGGTGAGCACCGAAGCCAGGGCTCCGGCCAGGGCGTCGGGATCGCCGGGGGGCACGAGCAGGGCGGCGTCGGCGCAGACCTCGGTGACGGCGCCGATCGAGGTGGCCACCACCGGCGTGCCCTGGGCCATGGCCTCCAACGGGGGCAGGCCGAAGCCTTCGTAGCGCGACGGGTAGGCCAGACACCTCGCCCCGGCCAGGAGGTCGGCCCGCTGGGAGTCCGACACGTACCCCAATCGGTGCACGAGGTGGGCGGCGCCGGTGCGGGCCATCGCCTGCTCCAGGTCCGGGGTGCCCCAGCCGTCGGGCCCGGCCAGCACGAGCCTCGTGTCGTGGCCGTCGGCCCACAGCCGGCCCATGGCCTCCACCAGCGTGGGCAGGTCCTTGCGGGGCTCGATCGTGCCCACCGCCAGCACGTAGGGGTGACCGCCGGCCAGAGCCCGACCGCGGGCCGGATCGCCGGCCGGGCCGGCCTCGAACCCGTTGGGGATCACGTGGATCCGCTCCGACTCCACCCCCAGGATGTCGGCCGCCTCACCCCCCACGAACGCCGACACGGTGTGCACGTGGGCTCCCCGCTCCAGGGCCCGGGCCACCAGCCGGGGATAGCCCCGGGCCGTGTCGTTGACCAGGCCCGGGTAGTGCCAGGGCCCGAAGTCGTGGATGGTGAGCAACTCGGCCGCCCGCCGCCGGCCCCCGGCCCCCACGGCGCGGCGGGCCGCCGGCGGGACCACGAAGTTGGGGCCGTGGATCACGTCGAAGCCCCCCACCGCCGGGTGGTCGCCCCGGAGCCACAGGCGATGGGCCAGACGGGCGGGGAAGGGCAGGGCCCGCAGCCCCATCCCCGGCGGCAGCTCGGCCGCCAGGCGGCTCCGGCCCCGGAGGCTGATCAGGATGGCCGACAGGGCCAGACCGGGGTCGGTGGCCAGCCGGTCCACCACGGCCCGGGTCATCGTCCCCACCCCGGTGCGGACGACCAGCAGCGGGATGGCCTCGATGCCCACCCGGAGGGGGCGATCGGTGGCGGCGGGCGGTCGGCTCACGGCGCCCGACCCTACCGGGAACCCTCCGGGTTCCTTGAGTACGCCTCCGGCGTACACGCTCGCCTCCGGCGAGCTTCTCCGGGAACCCTCCGGGTTCCTTGAGTACGCCTCCGGCGTACACGCTCGCCTCCGGCGAGCTTCCAGCGGCCCCGGCCCCGGCCCGGGCGGCTTTCCCACCGCCCCGGCCGGCCTCCTACACTGCGATGCCGTGACCTCTGATCGACCGATAGACGAGCAGTGGCTGAAGGCGGCGGCCAAGGAGCTGGGCAAGACCGACCCAGCCGACCTCATGGTCCAGACGCCCGAGGGCATCGTGATCAAGCCGCTCTACGACGAGGGCGATCTGGAGGGAGTCGGCCACCTGGGCTCGCGGCCCGGCTCGGCCCCCTACGTGCGGGGCCCCCGGGCCACCATGTACACCCACCGGCCGTGGACGATCCGCCAGTACAGCGGGTTCTCCACCGCCGAGGAGTCCAACGCCTTCTACCGCCGCAACCTGGCGGCGGGCCAGATGGGCCTGTCGATCGCCTTCGACCTGGCCACCCACCGGGGCTACGACTCCGACCACGACCGGGTGAAGGGCGACGTGGGCAAGGCCGGCGTGGCCATCGACTCGGTGGAGGACATGAAGATCCTGTTCGACGGGATCCCGCTCGACAAGATGACGGTGTCGATGACCATGAACGGGGCCGTGCTGCCCATCATGGCCTGCTACATCGTGGCCGGTGAGGAGCAGGGGGTGACGCCCGAGCAGCTGGGCGGCACCATCCAGAACGACATCCTCAAAGAGTTCATGGTGCGCAACACCTACATCTACCCGCCCGAGCCGTCGATGCGGATCGTGGCCGACATCATCGCCTTCACCGCCGAGCGGATGCCGAAGTTCAACTCGATCTCGATCTCCGGCTACCACATGCTGGAGGCCGGGGCCTCGGCCGACCTGGAGCTGGCGTTCACCCTGGCCGACGGCATCGAGTACGTGAAGGCGGCGCTGGCCCAGGGGCTCGACATCGACGCCTTCGCCGGCCGGCTCAGCTTCTTCTTCGGCATCGGCATGAACCTGTTCATGGAGGTGGCCAAGCTGCGGGCGGCCCGCCTCCTGTGGCACGAGCTGATGGCCCAGTTCGACCCCAAGGACCCCCGCTCGTCGATGCTGCGGACCCACTGCCAGACCTCGGGGGTGTCGCTCACCGAGCAGGACCCGCACAACAACGTGATCCGCACCACGATCGAGGCCCTGGCCGCCGTGCTGGGCGGCACCCAGAGCCTCCACACCAACTCCTTCGACGAGGCGCTCGGCCTCCCCACCGACTTCAGCGCCCGGATCGCCCGTAACACCCAGCTGATCCTGGCCGAGGAGTCGGGCGTGACCCGCACGGTGGATCCGCTGGCCGGCTCGTACTTCGTGGAGTCGCTCACGGCCGAGCTGGCCGACCGGGCCCGGGCCATCATCGCCGAAGTGGAGGAACTGGGCGGGATGACGGCCGCCATCGCCTCGGGCATGCCCAAGCTCCGCATCGAGGAGGCGGCGGCCAAGCGCCAGGCCCGGGTGGACCGGGGCGAGGACACCGTGGTGGGCGTCAACCGCTACCGGGCCGACGTGGTGGAGCAGGTCGACGTGCTCGACATCGACAACACGGCGGTGCGGGGGGCCCAGCTCCGCCGCCTGACCCAGGTCAAGGCGAACCGGGACGACACGGCCTGCCGGGCCGCCCTGGCCGCCCTCACCGAGGCGGCCCGGGGTTCCGGCAACCTGCTGGCCGCCACCGTCGACGCCGCCCGGGCCCGGGCCACGGTGGGCGAGATGTCGCTGGCCCTGGAGGAGGTGTTCGGCCGGTACCAGGCCGAGACCCGTACCATCAGCGGGGTGTACGGCGCTGCGTACGAGGGAGACGACGACTTCGCCGCCATCGTGGCCCAGATCGGGGCCTTCGCCGCCGACGCCGGCCGCCGGCCCCGGATGCTGGTGGCCAAGATGGGCCAGGACGGCCACGACCGGGGAGCCAAGGTGATCGCCACGGCCTTCGCCGACCTGGGCTTCGACGTCGACATCGGCCCCCTGTTCCAGACGCCGGCCGAGGTGGCACGCGACGCCATGGACAACGACGTCCACGTGGTGGGCGTGTCGTCGCAGGCGGCGGGCCACAAGACGCTGGTGCCCGAGCTGATCGCCGAGCTTCGCCGGGCCGGGGCCGACGACGTGGTCGTGGTGGTGGGGGGCGTGATCCCGCCCCAGGACTACGACATGCTCAGGGAGGCGGGCGTGGCGGCCGTGTTCGGCCCCGGTACCAAGATCCCGGCGGCGGCGGCCGAGGTGCTCGGGCTGCTCCGCCGTTCATGACAGGCGGGGTCGCTCCCTCCGGCTCAGCCGGGTCAGCCGTCACCGGTCCGTCCGGCACCGAGCCCGACATCGACGCCTGGGCCGGGCAGATCCGTCGGGGCGACCGGCGGAGCCTGGCCCGGGCCATCACCGCCATCGAGTCGACCCGGGCCGACCATCGCCGCACGGCGGCGGCCCTGCTCGACTCCCTCCTCCCCCACACCGGGGGCGCGGTGCGCCTCGGCATCACCGGCACCCCGGGGGTGGGAAAGTCGACCATCATCGACACGCTGGGCTGCAACCTGATCGACGAGGGCCACCGGGTGGCGGTGCTGGCCGTAGACCCCTCGTCCAACCGGACCGGGGGCTCGATCCTGGGCGACAAGACCCGCATGGCTTCCCTCGTGCTGCGGCCCGAGGCGTTCATCCGCCCCTCGCCGTCGGGCGGGCTCACCGGCGGGGTGGCCCGCCGCACCCGGGACGTGCTGCTGGCCTGCGAGGCCGCCGGGTTCGACGTGGTGATCGTCGAGACCATGGGGGTGGGGCAGGCCGAGACGGCGGTGGCCGAGATCTGCGACCTGTTCCTCCTGCTGGTGGCTCCGGGCGGCGGCGACGACCTGCAGGGCATCAAGCGGGGGGTGATGGAGCTGGCCGACGTGGTGGCGGTCAACAAGGCCGACGGCCCGCTGGCCGGCCCGGCCCGGCACACCGCCGCCGACTACCGCCACGCCCTGCACATGGTGCGACCCAAGTGGGCCGGGATCATGACGCCGGTGCTCACGTGCTCGGCCCTGGCCGGCGAGGGCCTCGACGAGCTGTGGGCCACCGTGGTCGACATGCACGGTCAGCTGGGCGCAGCCGGCCATCTGGCCGCCCTGCGGGCCGACCAGGCCGTGGCCCAGCTCAACGCCGAGTTCGGCCATCTGCTACACGAGCGGCTGAACCGCTCGCCCGAGCTGACCGACTTGCGCCACCGGCTCGATGCCGACGTGCGATCGGGGGTCCGCTCCCCCGCCTCGGCCGCCGCCGAACTGGTCGACGCCGCCTGGCCCGAACCCTGAACCACCCCACGCCCACCCCTCCGACCGGCACGGGGGGCGCGGCAAGTACCCTTGGAGCGTGACCGCCCTGACCAACTCCGAGCTGCCGCCGCTGCTGGAGAACGGCACGCGGCCCCCCGGCTTCTTCGCCCGGGTGGTCGACATCTGGGCCTACCGTGACCTGCTGGGCAACCTCGTGCGCCGCGAGCTCAAGGTCAAGTACAAGAACAGCGTGCTGGGCTTCGTCTGGACACTGCTCAACCCCCTGCTGTACCTGGTGATCTTCACCGTGGTGTTCTCGGTCATCCTGAACAACCCCACGCCCCGTTACGGCCTGCTGCTGCTGTCGGCGCTGCTGGCCTTCAACCTGTTCTCGGTGGGCCTCACCGCCGCCACCACCTCGATCACGGCCAACGGGCCCCTGGTGCAGAAGGTGTGGTTCCCCCGGGAGATCCTGCCGCTGGCCGCCATCGGGGCCAACCTGATCACGTTCTTCTTCCAGATGACGATTCTCATCGTCGGCCTGCTCATCTTCCGCCAGCCTCCCGAATGGGGCATGTTGTGGCTGCTCCCGCCGGCGTTGCTGCTCACCCTGCTGATCGGGGCCGGGTTGGGCCTGATGCTCTCGGCCCTCAACGTCTACTTCCGGGACGTCCAGCACTTCCTGGAGCTGGGCCTGCTCACCTGGTTCTGGCTCACCCCGGTGGTCTATCCGTTCCACCTCGTGGCCGTGGCCCTGAACGGCCGGTTCGGGGCCGGTGCGGAGCGGCTGGCCATGCTGAACCCGATGATCCCGATCATCATCACGTTCCAGCGGGTCCTCTACAACCCGACCAACTTCACCGCTCCCGACCAGCAGGAACAGTTCTCGGAGATGGTCCACCGCTCCAGCCTGTGGTACCTGGAGAACCTCGGGATCTCGGCTGTGTTCGCGCTGATCTTCGTATGGGGTGGATACAAGGTGTTCAGCCGCCTCGAAGGCAACCTGGGCGAGGAGCTCTGATGTTCACCAGCAGCGGGAGCGGCGGCGCCGTCTCCCAGGCCCCGAGTCAGGACGGCAAGGGCCGGTCCGCTCCGTCGTCCACCGTGGCCATCGAGGTCTCGAACGTCTCGAAGCGGTTCCGCAAGCACTCCGAGCCGGCCAAGACGCTGAAGGAGCGGGTGCTCACCCTGCGCAAGTCCACCGTGTCGGAGTTCCACGCCCTGCGTGACGTCGACTTCAACGTGAACGTGGGCGAGACCTTCGGCATTCTGGGCCACAACGGGTCGGGCAAGAGCACCCTGCTCAAGTGCATTGCCGGCACGATCCGGCCGTCGGCCGGCATCATCCGGGTGCGGGGCCGGCTGTCGGCCCTGTTGGAGCTGGGGGCCGGCTTCCATCCCGACCTCACCGGCCGGGAGAACATCTTCCTCAACGGCTCGATCCTCGGGTTCTCCAAGGAGCACATCGAGTCGATCTTCGACGAGATCGTCGACTTCTCCGGCCTCGAGGAGTTCATCGATACCCAGGTCAAGCACTACAGCTCGGGCATGTACGCCCGGCTCGGGTTCGCCGTGGCCGTGAACCTGGAACCCGACGTGCTCCTCATCGACGAGGTGCTGGCCGTTGGCGACGAGGCCTTCCAGCGCAAGTGCATCGAGCGGGTGCGGGGGTTCCAGGCCGCCGGGCGCACGATCTGCCTGGTCACCCACGCCCCCGACATGGTCCGGTTCCTGTGCGACCGGGCGGTGGTGCTGGACCACGGCAACCTGATCCACGTGGGCGACGTGAACGACGCGGTCACCATCTACCGCCGGTCGCTGGCGGCCCAGGGCCACGAGGTGCCGCCCGACGACCAGGACATGCTCGACAAGATCGCCACCTCGGGCCCGGCCTCGCCGGTCCGCCTGGTGCGGACGTGGGTGGAGCCGCCGGCCGGCGGTGTGGCCCACCGCCCGGGCGACCGGGTGGTGATCGGGATCGAGTTCGAGGCCGAGCCGGGCATGACCGTGCGGGCCCGCATGGCCGTCCACACCCACGACGGGGTGCAGATGGTGAACGTCTCCACCTACGACATCGCCGGAGCCGACATCAAGGCCGACGGTCACCTCAACCAGGCCCGGATAACCATCGAGGATCTGCCCTTCACCGACGGGCACTATCTGGTGACCGTGGTGCTCCAGCAGCCCGACGAAACCCGGGAGTACGACCGGTCCGACCAGTCGGCCACGTTCGACGTCAACAGCGGCGGCCCCGTGCTGGGCCGGGTGGCGCTCCGCTTCGGGCTGGAGTCCGGCCCCGTCGGCGTGGCCTGAATTACGAAACCCGTCGGGACATGCCGCGAGTTCAACCCGCAGCTTGCGTCGGCCGGTATCGCAAGGCGACCGCACCCGACCGGAACTCACGGCGATCGACGAGGTCGAGCGGGATGCGCTCGCGCAGACCAGCGAGCAACGTCGGCCCTTGCCCGGCAAGCACCGGCTGCACAAGGAATTCGTACTCGTCGATCAGTCCCAGATCGGCCAACGCCAAGGGGAGCGTCACGCCCCCCACGAACAGGCCCTCACCTGGCTCCTCCTTCAGCCGCTGCACCGCCTGCCCCAAGTCGCCTCGCACCAGCTCGGCGTTCCAATCAACCCCGCTCGACGTGCTCGACACCACGAACTTCTTGGCCCGATCGATGGTCTCGGCGAACGGGATCTCCCACTCGCCCATCCAGTCAGGCCACGTGCCCGTGTCCGGCTGCCGCCACGCGGACTCCATCATCTCGTAGGTCACCCGGCCGAACAGCAGGGCATCGGCTCGTCCAATCTCAGCGGTCCAGTAGCGCATCGACTCCTCGTCCGGGGGGAGCCCTGCCTCGTGATGGCAACAGCCGTCGAGCGTGACGTTGATCGAGTATCGAAGTGGTCTCATCTCGTCACTCCCCCTTGTTGCGCGCCTCGCGGTCACCCCAGCGTAGTCAGACCCGAACGCCTACTTCAGTAGCTGCTGCGCCGCGGTCGCCGCGAGCCACTTCTCGAACTCTTTGGCCGACCAGCCGCGTTCGTAGTGCAGCGCCAGCCAGGTGTCGGGATGGTTGAGCGTCCACAGGATGTCGGCCGCCTTGTCAATGGACAGGCCAGCCTTCAACCCCTTACGTTGGGCGATGGCGCCGACGAGGACGCGCTGATTGGCGTGGAAGTCCGACTGGATGAGTGCCCAGAGTGCTGCGCTGTCCTGGTCGACCGATGAGGCAGCGCGGATGAGACGCAGGACGGGCCCGATTCGTTGCTTCACGACCACCGAATTGTGGACGATCAGCTTCACCATCTGCGCCGGGTCGGGCTCCTCCAGCACCCGCACGAACCACGGTCTCGCCTCGACGGGAGCGTCGTCGGTGTCGCCCTTCAGGGCGAGGTCCCACACGCCGCGCAACACGCCGGACTTCGTGGCGAACGTGTCGTAGACGGTCTTGGCCGACACGCCCGCCTCCGCCGCGATCCCTTCGATCGTGGTGGCGACGTAGCCGTCGGTCACGAAAAGTCGCTGAGCGACTTCGAGGATGACGCGCCGGGTCGCCTGCGCCTGCGCCTGCCGGCGGGCGGAGTTGTAGGCACGTTTGGGCTTGACAATCTCGTCGATTTAGCTAGGGTACCACTTAATTGAAGTGAGTCTTACTAAATCTAAATAGGAGGTTGCCATGAGCAACGACAGGCGCCAGTTCGTGCACGCCATGTGGGCCGGCGTGGCCGACCAGTGGGCGGACCGCGCCGACTACCTCGATCACCGCGCCGCAGCGATCACCAAGGCACTACTCGACGGCGCCGCGATCGGCACTAGCGACCGGGTCCTCGTCCTGGCCGACGGTCCCGGCGGGCTCGGGCTGGCAGCAGCCCACACTGCCGCCGAGGTCATCAGCTCTGACGTGGTGCCGTCGTACGCAAACGTGGTGACCGCTCGGGCCAAGGCCTTCGGCCTGGCAAACGTGACAGCCAAGGTGCTCGACCTCGAAGAGATCGCGGAAGCCGACGACTCGTTCGACGCGGTCATGATCCGAGAGGGATTGATGTTCGCCGTCGATCCGACGGCGGCCCTGGGAGAGATTCGGCGGGTGCTGCGCGGCGACGGCCGATTCGCAGCGGCCGTGTGGGGTCCGAAGGCCGACAATCCATGGCTGGCGATTGTCATGGATGCGGTGTCGGCCCAAATCGGTCACGAGGTGCCGCCCCCAGGGATGCCCGGTCCGTTCGCGCTCGCCGACGAAGTGCGTTTCGGTCAGCTCACCAGCGACGCCGGCTTCCGCGACATCCACATCGAGCACCTCGCGGTGCGGTTCCACGCACCGTCGTTCGAGGAATGGTGGGCACACACGTCGGCGCTGGCGGGCCCAATCGCCAGCATCGTCGCGAACCTGTCGGAAGACGCCGAGGCGGAACTGGTCGATCGGCTGCGCAGCGCGTCCGGTCCGTACGAGACGAATGACGGCCTCGACATCCCTGGCCTGTCGCTCGTTCTCACCGCTCGCCGGTAGGCGGCCGGACCCGCAAACCCCGTCGTGGGAATCCAGATGGGAGTGCGCCACGGTCAGCCGGGCCGGTCGGTGTCGAGAGGGGATCAGGCCGGAGAGCCGAACCAGCGGCGCAGGTGGGGCTCCAGGTCGTGTTGATCGCCTCCGGTCCAGGCGATGTGTCCGTCAGGGCGGAGCAGTCGGGCCCGGGTGTCGAGTTCGTCGCTCCCATCCACTACGTGATCGACCCGGTCGGCCCAGCCTGCGGCCGAGAGCTCTCCCGTCCGATCGAGCAGAAGACCTCGGCCGGCAGGCATGAGTGAGTAGAGGCGTCGTCCCCGGCTCAGTTCCACGTCGCGCTGCCGTCTTCCGAGGTGCGGATGCCCGAAGTCGTACCGTACGCCAATGGCGATGATCTTCTCGATCAGGTACCGGTTCACGTCCTCGAACTCCATCAGTTCGGCCAACAGGCGGTGCACGGCCTGGGGGCCCGGCTCGACTCGCAGGAGCTCTGCCCGGGCGCGGGCGTTGTCGAGCACGTCGGCGCCGACTGGATGCCGTTCGGTATGGCCTGAATACCGAGATTCAGGCCCTGACCTCCCATCGGCGGATGGATGTGTGCCGCGTCGCCAGGGAGGAAGACACGCTCGACCCGATAGTGCGTGACCAGCCGAGTGGCATCACCGAAACGGGACAGCCAACTGGCCGAATGCATTCCGAAGTCGGTGCCGGCGATTCGCCGAAGCTGCTCTCGCACCTCGTCCACCGTCGGCGTGGCGGCGCGGTCTTCGGCCACGTCCGCTCCGGGCACGACAAACCGGTAGACGCCGTCGGCGACTGCGAGGGCACGCCGGGGAACGCCACGCCCAGCTGGCGGCGCACGGTGCTGCGGCTGCCGTCGGCGCCGACCAGGTACCGGGCGCTCAGCTGCTCTCCGTCGTGCAGGATGACGGTGGCGTAGTCGTCATGCTGGTGCAGGTCGACGACTTCGCAGCCGCGCCGGATCTCCGCCCCCAGCTCGATCGCGCGCTCAGTCAGGAGCCTTTCGACGATGGGTTGAGGTATGCCGAGGATGTAGGCATGGGCGGTATCCGCTCCAACACGAGCACCTACGACGCCGCCCAGGGCGATGCTGCCAGATTGCGATAGGTGTCCGACCCCGGTGTCGATCTACGTACCGTGTGGCCATGGCTTCTCGCGTGACGACCACCACCTTCAACTGCTCTGATGCCTTCGCCCTCTCCGAGTGGTGGAAGGAGGTTCTCGGCTACACCGATCTCCCGGACGATCCCAACGAACCTGGACACGACGAGTGCCTCATTGTCGATCCCCTCAGCGGACACCGGCTGTTGTTCATCGAGGTCGACGAGCTGCAGGCCCCGGTCGGTCGGATCCATCTCGATCTCGCCCCAACCGACAGACGACGAGACGAGGAGATCGAGCGGGTCCTTCGACTCGGGGCACATCAGGTCGCCGACCGACGACGTCCCGACGGAACCGGGTGGATGGTGCTGGCGGATCCGGCAGGAAACCACTTCTGCATTGTTCGGAGCGACGAGGAACGCGTCGTCGGTCGGTCCGCCTAGGGGACTCGCCGTGGTGAGCGGTTCACCCGTCGAAGGAGAGCCGAGGCTCAGCTGAACAGCAGCTTGGCCAGGACGGCGGCAGCCTGGGCGAAGGAGTTGGCCCGGGCGTAGGCCTGGGCCCCTTCGGTGAGGGTGGCCCGCCGGGAGTCGTCGGTGAGGAGGCTGACCAGCACCTCGCCCAACTCGAAGCCGGAGGCGGCGACGTCGACCTTTACCACGGCGTCGTCGGGAAGCTCGGTCATGGCCCCCAGGTCGGTGACCACCGTGGGCACGCCCAGCGTCAGCAACTCGGCCACCGCGGCCGACGACTCGGCGTTGGTCACCGCCCGCAGCTGCACCGCCACCGCCGCCGACCGCTGGGCCTGGAAGAAGGCCTCGTCGTCGAGGTGGTCGGTGAACTCCACGTGCTGTTCCACGCCGAGGTCGGCGGCCTGGGCCAGCAGATCCCGTCGGTGGTGGTCCTCCACCTCACCCACGAACCGCAGCACGGCCCCGGGCACGGCCGAGATCACCGACGGCAGGGCCGCCACCAACAGCTCGGGTTGCTTCACCGGCGACACGATCCCGAACGAGGCGATGACAGCCCGCCCGTCGGGCAATTCGGCCGGCTCGCCCAGCTCGACGTCGCGGGGCAGCGCCGGACAGGGCAGGGGGTAGGCGACCTGGGGCTGGACCCCGGAGTCGAGCCCCACCACGTCGGCGGCGAACGACGAGTGCACCAGCACCTGCTGGGCCAACGTCGCCACCTCCCGGGTGAGCCAGATGCCGAAGCGGCTGGCCACATCGGGCGGGATCGAGGCCATCTCCTCCACTGCCGGGCGGTAGCGCTCGGGGTACAGCTCGGCCACGGTGGCCCCCACCGACTCCTCCGTCAGGCGGTCGGGCGCCAGCCGGTGCACCTCGGAGTACAGGCCGGTGAGCCGGGCGTCGTGGAGCAGGACCCACCCCGGGTGGCGATGCAGCGTGTCGAGCATCTCCACGTGGAACCGGCTGTTGCCCATGAAGTACAGGATGCGGTCGAAGGCGCCGCCGGCCCGGATGGTGGGATCGAGGTGGTTGAGCGGGGCCACCGCCACCCCCTCGGGGGCCTCCACCTCACCGGCATCGGGATCGACGAACACCGTGACGTCGCAGTGGTGGCGCAGCGCCTCCAGCAGCCGGTAGGCGTAGGTGGCGATCCCCGAATGCTGGGGCGGCAGCGGGGTGATCAGGGCCAGGCGGGGCAGGGCCGGCACCCGCTCCACGCCCCGTCGCCGGCTCTCGGGCACGAGCGAGGCCACGGCCTCGGCCGTGCGCTGGGCGGCCAGATCCCAGGTGAACGGGGGCAGCTCCTGGTTGCGGAGCCGGTTGAGCAGCTCGGCGTCGCCCAGCGTGCGGGCCAGGGCCTCGGCCACAGCGTCGGTCGACTGGGGATCGAACCGGGCCTCGGGCCAGGTCTGCACCTCTTTCAACGACGACGAGTCGGCGCAGATCACGGGGGCCCCGCACTGCATGGCCTCCAGCACCGGCAGGCCGAACCCCTCGTAGATCGAGGGGAAGACCACGAGCTCGGCCCCCTGGTAGAGGCGGCCCAGCGTGTCGTCGCTGACGAACCCGGTGGCCAGCACCTCGCCCGGGATCCCCTCCTCGGCCTGTACCCGGTCGAGCAGCTCCCGGGCGTAGTCGTCGATGCGGCACACCAGCACCAGCTGGTGGCGGGCCCGCACGTCGGGGGCCAGCCGGGCGTAGGCGGCGATCGTGCGCTCGATGTTCTTGCGCCGCTCGATGCCCGACGGGAACAGGATGTAGCCCGGCCGCAGCCCGGGTATCTCGTTGCGCTCCACCAGCCGGGCGGCCACGTCGGTGTGGGGGACCCCGGGTCGCCGGAACCGGGCATCGGCCCCGGCGCCGATCATCGTGATCCGCTCGGGGTCCACCCCGAGCAACGACACGGCGTCGTCGGCCGAGGCCTGGGAGATGGCGAGCAGGTGGTCGACGCTGGTGAGCGAGGCGGCCCGGCTCAGGTAGTGGTGGCGCACGTCGGCCCGCTGGAGATACCAGTCGGCGAACTTCGCCGGGATCAGGTCGTAGAGGATGGCGGCCGTGGCCCAGCGGGGGGTGCGGGCCCACGGGGGCAGCACCCGGTCGATCGACTCGTCCATCTCGAACAGCGACCCGGCCACGAACACACCACCGGCGCTGGGCCGGCGATGGGGATCGTCGCCCTCGTAGCGCACCAGCTTGCCGGTGGCGATCAGCGGCTCGGCCCCGGCGGGCAGCGGCAGCCGGGGATCGACCAGGTACTGGGTGACGAGCGACGGGTTCGTGCGCTCCAGGGCCAGGGCCAGGTGGAGCACGTAGCGGGCGATGCCCCGCTCGCCATGGTCCCGGCTCTGGAACCCGATGAGGTCGTAGATCACGTTCACGCCGCGGCCTCCGTTCGGCTGGCCACGATCATGACAACCCGCCCCGGGCCTGGTGGCTCGATCAGATCGGTGGCCTCCAGCTCCCAGGTGACGTCGTCGACCCGGCGGCCCACTGCGGCGTAGTGGATCCGCCATCCGTCGAGCAGCCGCAGCACGCCGTCACGGTCGTAGGTGCGTTCGACGTCGTTCACCGACGCCGGGCCGTAGGGGGTCGTGAGCACGAGGCGACCACCGGGGGCCAGCAGGCCGGCCACGTGCCCCATGGCGGCCACGTCGGCCCCGGCGGGGTCGCCGGCCTCGGGCCCGACGCCGGGATAGTGGCCGAGGCCCACGTGCTCGATGGCCGACAGCAGCACCACGGCGTCGAAGGGCTCGGAGGGGGCGAGGCTGCCGATCGGCCCCTGGTGCACGCTGAGGTTGGGATGGCGGAACGGGTAGCCCTGGGGCTCGGCCACCGTCACCCGGTACCCGAGCGAGGCCAGCGACAGGGCCACGGTGCTCTCGGCCCCGCCGACGTCGAGCACCCGGGTGCCGGGGGCCAGGTCGCCCAGGGCGGCGAACACGAAGGGCTGCTCCAGGATGCGTTCGTTGACCGAGCCCAGGCGGGCCCCGCCCTCCTGCCACTCCACCGTGACCGGGCTGTTGACCCAGAGCCCGGCGTCGGCCAGGGGGCCCTGGTGGGAGGCGGCGTAGTTGAGGAAGGCGCTGGCGCCGGCGTCGATGGCATCGAGGCGGGCCCCCGTGAGCTCCCGCAGCCGCACCGACGGCGCCACCTGGGCGATGCGCTCCACGATGTCCTTGCGGGCGAACCCGATCTCGCTGCGCACCGCGCTCAGCTCGGCCGCCAGCGCCTCCGACTCGGCCTGCACCTGGCGCACGGTCTGCTCCATGGCCATCAGGCGGGCCCCCTGAAGGGCGAGCTGGTCGGAGATGGCGTTGTGGCTCGACACCAGCGTGCCCGACACCTCGTCCATGCGGAAGTCCATGTGGTTGAACTTGCCAACCATCTCGTGGTTGACGGAGTGGATCAGGTTCTCGAGCCCCGACCGGTAGCGGCGGACCACCCGGCGAACAGGACCTCGGACCGGTCGGGCGGCCCGGCGGAGAATGTTCATGGGACCAATCATGGCGCGTGGGTATGCCCTTCCGGCGCGCATCCCTATGGGTTTGTTCTCACGGACCGTGGTGGCTGCAGTATCAGGCCTGGTGGTGCGTGTCGCCGTCCCGACGGGCTGCTTCCAGCTCCGTCACGGCCTCCACGGTCGCCTTCTGGAGCGCTTCCAGATGGGTCACGATCGGCTGCAGCTCCCAGTCCAGCACCCGCCGGATCAACCGCTTCACCTGGCTCACACCGGGCCGGGCCGACACCATCTCGGGCCGCAGCACCGAGCCCAGGGCCAGCAGTGGGTCAACCGGCGAGGCGCCGCCGGCTTCGCCCCCGGACGGGCCGGGGCCGCCGCCGAGGTGGCGGGACCGGACCCGACGGCGGATCTGCGACTCCACGTCGTCCCGCCGGGGACGGTCGACATCGACCGTCCACTCCTCCACCGGCTCGGGGGCCGGGCGGGCGCCCCCGGCGGGGGGCAGGCGATCGGCCGTGGTCTGGGCCCGCTCCTTCATGGCCTGCACCAGAGACTCCACGTCGCCGAAGAACAGGGTGCCGGGCGGAGCCTGGTCGCCGATGCCACCCACGTCGGTGGCGATCACGGGCCGGCCGTAGAGCTTGGCCCGCTCCAGCACGCCGGAGGACCAGATCTCCCGGTACGGCAGCACCACGGTGTCGGCGGCCACGATCCAGCGGTCGAACTCCTCGTCGCTCACGTACTTGTTGTGCAGGTGGGCCCCGGTGGTGACCCGGCACAGCAGTTCCAGGCGCCGGGCGTAGGCCAGGAGGTCGGGGTGGTCGACCCGCACCGAGCCCACCACGTGGAGTGACGCCTGGCCGGCCAGGCCGGCGCGGCCGAAGGCGTCGACGGCCAGGTCGTAGCCCTTGTGCTCCTGGAGGAAGCCGATGGCCAGGAACACGTGCTCGCTCCCGTCGAGGCCGAGCTCGGCCCGGGCCACGTCCCGTGACACCTGGGTGGCGGCGGTGAAGCTGGCCCCGTGGTCCACCAGGGTGACCACGCCGGGGTCGAGGCCCACGGCCTCGCTCAGTTGGGTGACCTCGCGCTGGGTGTGGACGGTGACGGCGTCGGCCGCCTGCAGGGTGAGGTGGGCCAGGCGGCGCTCGACCGGGTTGCGGGCCAGAGGCCCGTACTCGATCTCGTGGAGGCGGATCTCGAGGCGGGTCCGGGCCGCCACCAGGCGCAGACCGGCCCACACCGCCACCCGCTCGGCCGGCCCCCGGCACGCCCCGAACAGCATCTCGGGGGAGAACTGGAGCACCACCCGCTCGTAGCGTCCGGCCCGGCGGGCCAGAGCGGCCATACCCCGGGGACCACCCAGCCACAGGTGGTGCTGAGCCGCCGAGGGCAGGGGCGACAGGACCTCGATGTCGACTCCCTCGGCCCGCAGCCGGCGGACCTCCTGCACCGCGTAGGCGGCGATGCCGTCCCGGTAGGGGGCGTACGGCGTGACCATCAGAATCGTCACGGGCGGTCTCCTGCCTGTCCCTCGGTACCTGCGGCTCCTGCTCCCACCGGGGCCGGTCCGGGCAGCCAGGCGTCGAGCGTGGCCTCCATCCGGTCGAGCACCACCGGCCACTGGTAGTGCTGCTCCACGTAGGCCCGGCCCGGGCGGGCCAGGGCGGCGGCGGCGTCGGGCCGGTCGGCCACGAACCGCAGGGTCTCGGTGAGCTCGGCCTGGCTGCGGTACACGAGGCCCGCCCCCGACCGCTCCACGTGCCAGCGGACCACGGCCGACTGGGCGTTCGCCGCCACCAGGGTGCCGGCGCACCAGGCCTCGAGCACGGTACGGGAGAACGACTCCATCACGCTCGGCTGCACGTAGGCCACGGCCGCCGCCATGGCGTTGTTGCGGGTCTCGTCGCTCACGAAGCCGAGATCGATCACCTTGTCGGCGATGTCGTCGGGGGCGTCGACGGCGCCCACCCCGGAGGTGACCAGCAGCAGGTCCACCGGATACTGGCGCACCAGGTCGCCGTAGGCAGCCAGCAGGTCGCTCCAGCCCTTGCCCCATTCCCGGCGTCCGGCGTAGTAGACGAAGGGGCGGGTGATGCCGGTCTCGGCCCGGAACCGGTCGGGTTGGTAGGACCCGGGGATGTCGATGCCCGACCCGATCACGGCGTGACGGGCCGGGACGTCGAGGAGGCGACGGGCCAGATCGGCCTCGGGGTCGGTGAGGAACCACACGCCCCGGGCCCCGCCCATCAGGGGGCGGAAGATGTCGAGGCGGGCCGTCGGCTCGTCGTGGAGGCAGGGCATGAGGATCGTGCGGCCGGGCACGATCTGGCCCACGGCGTAGGTGGTCCAGAACATGTAGGGGGCGAACACCAGGGCCCGGTAGTCGGTGCCGTGGTCGAGCACGTGGTGCCACAGGTCGGGCACCCGCAGGCTGTCGTTCACCCACAGCTGCTGGTCCGACAGGCTCACCCGCTCGCCGTTGAGGATCCGGGCCCCGATCCGCTCCCGGTGCACGCCGCCGGTGTCGGTCCTGGTGGGGAAGCGTCGGACCAGGATGCCCTCGTCGTCGCTCTCCCCCGGCGGGAACTCGTTGGCCCAGGTGTAGTGGTCACGGGCGCAGGTGGTGAGGATCTCGACAGGATGGCCCCGGGCCCGCAGACCCCGGGCCGCCTCGGCCAGCACCGCCTCGGCTCCACCCACCACGCCCGGACCGTACCGGGGCGGCACGAAGGCGAGCGTGCCCGGCGCCACCGGCGCCGTCATGCCCGGCCCCCGGCGGCGCCGGCGCCGGCGCCCCGGAGCGAGTCGAGGTTGTCGCCGAACCAGGCGTAGGTGCGCTCGATGCCGGGCCGCAGATCGATCTGATGCTTCCACCCCAGGGCGTGGAGCTTCGACACGTCGAGCACCTTGCGGGCGATCCCGTCGGGCTTGGAGGCGTCGAACACCAACTCCGCCTCGGGGTAGACCACGTCGCGGATGGTCTCGGCCAGCTCGGCGATCGTGAGGTCGATACCGGTGCCCACGTTGATGTGGCCCGACTCCTCGTAATGGTCCATGAGGAACACGCAGGCGTCGGCCAGATCGTCGACGTGGAGGAACTCCCGGCGCACCCGGCCCGAGCCCCACACCTCCACCTCACGCTGGCCGGCCAGCCGGGCCAGATGGAACTTGCGCATCAGGGCCGGCAGCACGTGGCTGGACTGGAGGTCGAAGTTGTCGTTGGGGCCGTACAGGTTGGTGGGCATGGCCGACACGAAGTTGCAGCCGAACTGCTCCCGGTAGAACTGGCACAGCTTGATGCCGGCGATCTTGGCCAGGGCGTAGCCCTCGTTCGTGGGCTCCAGGGGCCCGGTGAGCAGCGCCGATTCCTCGATCGGCTGGGGGGCGTTGCGGGGGTAGATGCACGAGCTGCCCAGGTACAGGAGCTTGCGCACCCCCACGGCCCGGGCCGCCTCCACCACGGTGGCGTGGATCATCATGTTGTCGTAAAGGAACTCGGCCGGCCGGGTGGAGTTGGCCATGATGCCGCCCACGGTGCCGGCCGCCAGGTACACGTAGTGGGGCCGGTTGGCGTCGAACCAGGCGCTCACGGCGGCCTGGTTGCGCAGGTCGAGCTGGGCCCGGCTGGCCGTCAGGAGGTTGGTGTGGCCACCGTCGGCCAAGCGCCGGACCAGAGCCGATCCCACCAGGCCCCGGTGGCCGGCCACGAAGATCGGGGCGTCGAGCGGGATCGCCGCGGTGGCGGGCTCGCCCGGGGCGGAGGGGGCGGGAGGGCTCACGGTCATGCCTCCACGGTAGTGGCCCACGACGGGCACCCGGACCCGGCTGAGACATGGGGAACAGCCAGGGGGGAACACCGGTGGGGGCCGATCGTCGGCTAGGGTGAGCCACGACGCTTGTTGGTCACCCGACGAGCGTGGCGCGGCACCCCAATCAGGATCCCTCCGCTGGCTCCCTCTCCGTCACTCGGGCCGGCTGGCGTAGCCGATCCCTCTCGAGTGTGAACCTGCATGACCCGTAGCCCACAGCATGACCCGTAGCCCACAGAGCGCCGCCCGTCGTGACATCAGCCGCCGTCCCCGGCGGCCCAGCGTCCCCGACCCGGTGTGGTCGCTTCCGCCCGGCACCCGGTTGCTGTCGCTCGACGTGTTCGGCGCCGCGCTGGACCGTCTGGTGCTCACCCCGGCCGATATCCACGGTCTGGTGGCGGGCGAGCTGGCGGCGGCCGGCACGGCGCCGCCCGCCGCCTACGCCGAGCTCCGGCTCACGGCCGAGCGTCAGGCCTGGCGCCGGGCGCGGCGGGCCGGGCGGGGTTTCATCGGCCTGGCCGACATCGCCGACGAGTTGGTGGGCCTGCTGCCCTCCGATGGGTCCGACCCCCTCGCCCTGGTCCGCCTGGCCATCTCCCGGGAGGTCACGCTGGAGCGACGGCTCAGTCGGCCCAACCCGGAGGCGGTGATGGCGATCGAGGAGGCCCGGCGCCAGCGGGTGCCGGTGGCCTTCGTTGCCGACACCTACCTGCCCCGGGACCTGGTGGCCGCCCTCCTGCGGGGTGCCGGGCTGCCGGCCGAGCTCGTGCTCGTGTCGTCACACGAGGGTGCGACCAAGGACAGCGGGGACCTGTTCCACCATCTGGCCAACCGGGCCGGCGTGCCGCTCGACCGCATCGTCCACCTGGGCCCCGACCCGGTGGTCGATGTCACCGGCCCGACCCGCCTGGGGATCGACGCCCGCCGATTCGTGCCCGCCCACCGTTCGGTGGCGGCCGGCCTGGCCGTCGGGGTCGACGAACCCAGCGCCCTCGACTCGGTGGCCCTGGCCCTGGCCGCCCGCCGGCTGGGGGCTCCCCCGGCCGAGACGCCGCTGGCGGCCGATGGGACACGGCCCGAGCCGGCCCCCGAGGTCGGCTACGGCGTGGCCGGGCCGCTGTCGGTCGGCTTCGCCGCCTGGGTGGGGAACCAGATCGACGACCACCAGCCCGACCTGGTGCTGTTCGCCGACGCTGCCGCCCACCGCACCCCGGCCCTGGTGCACGACCTCCGGCCCGACCTGGCGCCGAGCCGGCTCCGGCCCCTGCCCGTGGTCAGCGCCGACAGCGTGACCCGGCTGATGGACGACGAGCTGGGTGGCGCCGGCGGCCATCCCGACCCCCGGGTGCTGGTGGTGGGAATGGGCTGGCCCGAACAGGAGCACCGCCAGGTCAGCGGGGTGCTGGCCGGAGCCGGGGCCCGCACCGCCACCGTGGGCGGCGCCTACCTGGGCCTCACCGAGCCGTCCGGTCCGCGGGAACGGGTGGAGGCCTGGGCCTTCAACGCCGGGCCCGACGAGCCGGTTCCGGCCGAGTCGTCGGAGGCCCGGGATCTCCTGGCGTCGCTGGTGGCACCGGCCCCGGGCTGCGACGAGGTGGCCCGGGGCATCGACGACTTCGCCCGCGACCTGGCCCCCTGGCTCAACGACGGCGGCGCCACCCTCACCGCCGCCCTGGCGGCCCCGGCCCTCCAGCTGTTGGAACGCCAGGTCCTGGCCCAGGCGGCGTCAGGCCCCGGCAGGACCGCCGGCCCGCTCGAGCGACGGTCTCGTGTCCCCAGCCGTCGCCGTTGACGCTGCCAAACACCAGATCAGTTGGTAGCGGCGATCTCGGCGGCCAGCGTGAGGTCGCTCACGCTGAGCAGGCGATTGGCCAGAGCGTCGGTGCCGGCACCGGGTGATCCGCCCACCACCTGGCCGAACAGCGCGGCGGCCCGGGCCCGGCGGGATTCGAGCGACACGTAGAACCCGGCGGCCACGTCGTCGGTCCGGGCCTTACGGGTGCCCAGGCGGTCCTGCCAGTAGCCCTGGCCGCCCGGGTCGGCCGTACGGCCCAGGATGTCACGGTACAGAGCGCCCACGAAGGCACCGTCGGTGCCGCCGCTGCGCAGGTAGTACTCCCGGGAGCCGTAGAACAGCACCCCCACCGCCTCCAGCTTCGTACCCTTGCCCAGCTGGGCCACCCAGTAGGCCCGGCCGTCGGCGTCGGCCGGACGGCCCAACGCCCGCTGGTACAGGTCGTCGACCATGCGCCCGGCGAAGTAGTCGCTCTTCACCAGCTCGCTGGTGACCGACAGCTTGTCGCCCCGGCGGACCCCGTCGTACCACCGGGTCAGCTCGCCGTCGGTGGCGGCCCGGCCCACCAGGCGGGTGTAGGCGACGTCGATCCACTGGCCGTCGGCGGTGGAGCGCACGGCGGTGTCGGTGACCGGGCCCGGGGTGAACCAGTCGGACTTGAGCCCCAGGACGTTGCGCACCGTGGCCGCCGTCTCGTTCACCGTGCCCTTTTCGAAGGTGAGCTTCACCGCCGTGGCCCGGCCCCCGTCGGCCCCCAGGCCGTTACGCCCGGTCACCTCCATGGCCAGCAGCTTCCCTTTGCTGTACCGGGCTTCGAGGGTGGAGGCCTGCACCGTGGTGGTCCAGTTGTGGTTGGGGTTGGCGGCGATGTCGTCGCCCTCGTCGACCACGGCCGGGAACGAGCCGCCCACCGTCCACCCGCCCGTTGACGAGGAGAACTCGGTGCGGGCCGGCTTGCCCGCCCCGTCGAGGCGGACGACGCCGGCCGTGGCCTGGATGGCGGCGTCGGACGTGACCTTGGTGGCGGCCCGGAACGTGCCACCCCGCTCGGTGAAGGCGCCGTCGTAGACCTGGCACAGCACGGTGTCACAGGTGTCGGCCCACGGCTGCTGCCGGCTGTCGCCGGCCATGGCGTAGGAACGGGCGGCCACGGCCTGGGCCTGGAGGGCGGCACCCGGCCAGGACGCCGGCATCTCGTTGGGCACGACGCCCCGCAGGTAGGCCTCCACCGACAGGGTGTTGACGGTGTAGGCGGCACCGTTGTTGACCACGGCCCGGATCTCCCCCTGGTACCAGGTGCGGCCCGAGCCGCTGCAGGCAGCGAGCAGACCGTCGGTGCCGCTGGCGCCGGTCTCGGCCACCACCCGCACCGTGGTCTGGCCGGTGATCTTCTCCGCCGCCGTCCACGGGCCGTCACAGCCCGGGGCCGTCTCCACCTGGAACCCGTTCGACACCCAGCGCAGGCGCACCGCTCCCGCCCCGTGTCGGCCCAGCTCGACATGGTCCATGCTGCGCAGCGACAGGGTGCCGTTGGCCAGGGCCACCGCGGTGGATCGGCCCCGCATGCCCCGCAGCTCCACCCGGATCAGGTCGGGCTTGATCGGCCCATCGGTGGGGGCCGGTCCGGCGGTGGTGCCGCCGTAGTAATGGTCGAGGATCTGCGCCGAGCTCCAGCCCCGGCTGGCGTAGCCGTAGGCCCCGTACTGGCCCAGGCCCCGCCCGTGCCCCCATCCGTGGCCGGTGATCTGGATGGTGCGGGTGGTGGGCGACTGGGCCCCCGCCGGCTCCCCACCGATCCCCGGCGCTCCGGCCAGGGTCAGTGCCAGCACAGCCACGAACGGGAGGAGTCGGTGGCGTAGTCGGGATAGTCCAGGCAGCACGGAGAGGACCTCGAGGTAGACGGAGCAGCCGGCTCCCCAAATCCGCCTGGCCGGCCATAGCGTGTCGCGTTGAGGCGTCACGCGTTCGCAACACTAGCGACCCGCGGGTCCGTTTGCAGCGCGACCCCGAGGATCAGCCCCGGAGCAGGAACTCGTCGGACGAGGCGAGGTCGGCGGCCAGGGCCACGTCGTCGGAACGCTGCAGCCGGTCCACCCAGAAGGCCAGCCCGGCGGGATCGGCGCCCCGGCCCAGCACGAGCTGGTACAGGTCGCTGACCCGATCGGTCCGGGACTCGACGGACTGGTAGAAGCCGTTGGCCACGTCGGGCGGGCGGGCCCCGGCGCCACTCAGCCGCCCGATCCAGTAGGCCAGGCCCCCCGGGTCGGCCTCCCGATGAAGGATGGCCTGGTAGAGGCGGCGCACGTAGCCGTCGGTGGAGCCGGAGGCGACCACGTACTCGGCCGAACCGTAGAAGTTCACGCCGAGCTGCTGGAGGCTCAGCCCGGCCCGGATCCGCCCCACCCAGTAGGCCCGGCCGTCGGGATCGGCCGGTCGGCCCAGCACGTCGGTGTAGAGCTCGTCCACCCGGGCCCCCACCCACTCGTCGGAGCGGGCCAGCTCGTCGGCCAGCGAACGCCGGGTGGCGCCGGCGTAGGTGAGCCGGGCGTCCCACCAGTCGAGCTCGCCGGCGGCGGGGTCGCGGCCGAGGAACAACCGGGAGGCCTTGGTCAGCCAGCGGGCGTCGGCGGAGGCCAGCCAGCCCGGGGGCAGGGACACACCGGACACGGCGGCATCGACCGTGTCGGCCCGGGCCGTGTCGGTGGAGGCGGGCAGCATCAGCCGCTCGCCCCCGAAGGGCCACAGCTGGCCGTCGTCGGTGACCACCCAGCCGCCCCGGCCGCTGGGCGAGGCCACCACCGCTCTGTAGACCCGGCCGGCGGCTGGCCTTCCGGGGGCCGTGACGGCGGCCGGCGGGGCGCCGCCGAAGGCGTGGAGTCTCCCGTCGGTCGACAACACCCAGCCGCTGTCGGCGCTGAGCCGCACGGCCACGTCGACGGCACCGACCGCCGACGGCAGCTGGCGCTCGGGGGCGGCCCCCACCGGGCGCAGGCGGCCGTTGGGTTCCAGCAGGTACCCGTCGCCCGAGGCGGTGAGGTCGCCCCGCATGATGGGCTGGCCGGTGGTGCCCCCCACCACCCGGTCGCCGGCCCCGGCGAAGCCGTGCACACCGGCCTGGGCCGAGATGACCCAACCCCCGGTGGACCCGGCCACCACGTCGACCGCGGTCTCACCCGCCGCCGGAAGGCCCGCCACCGGCGTGGCCCCCCCGTAGGGCTGCACCACCCCGTCGGCGTGGAGGATCCAGCCCCGGGTGCCACCGCCCGAGCCGGCGGCCGACACGGCCACCGGGGGCGGCGAGGGCAGGGGCTCCAGTCCGGGCGACTCGGGAGCCTCGCCGGCGCCGGGCAGAGCGACCGACCCGGCGGCCCGCACCCCGCCCCGGCGGTTGACGGTGACCGCCCCCGACCCCCGGTCATAGGGGGCCCAGGCGCCGAACACCGGTGGCTCGTCGGCTGGGCGGGTGGTGGTGAGGGTGGCCGGCAGGGCGGTCATCAGCTCGTAGCCGTAGTCGCCGGGGCACGAGGTGAGGCCCAGGTCGCGATGGCCCATCACCGTGCGCACCAGGTGCCACTGGTTGCTCGTCAGCTTCTGGGGGCCGTCGTCGGACCGGTTCTTGAGCCAGGTGACGCCGTTGGGGTCGACGCCGTAGAGGCTGAGCTTCCACGCCGCCAGCTGGGCCACGGCGGCCGAGGTGGCCCCGCTGGGTCGGGTCACGGCCGGGCTGGCCCCGGGCTGGTGCTGGCCCAGCAGGGCGATGCCGACGGTGCTGGAGTTGAAGCCCTTGGTGTGGCCTCCGATCACGGCCCGGTCGACGTCGCCCGAGCGACCCTGCCAGATCGTGCCGAACCGGTCGACGAGGAAGTTGTAGCCGACGTCGCACCAGCCGTTGATCCGCACGTGGGCGTAGTAGACGGCCCGGATCAGGTCGTCCACCTGGTCGGCCGAGTAGTTGTTGGCGGTGACCGTGTGATGGATGACGGCCGCCTGGATGCGGTCGGCGTACTCGGGGCCGCCCTGGCACCCGGCGTTGGCCGTGGCCCACCCCTCGGTGGCCCAGGCCGAGCGGGGCATGATCGTGGGCTTCTGGGTCGACCCGGCGGCCACCTGCAGGCCCCGGACCACGGCCCCGGTCCCGTTGGCCACGGCGGCCCCGGCACCGACGCCACCCGACACGTCGGGCCCGCCCGGGGTGTCGGCCAGGAAGGTGACGGTCAGCTCGTCGCCCGCGCCCGACAGGCGCACCACCTCCACCCGCTGCGCCCCCTCCGGCACCCGGACCGGGCCGAGGGCCACCACGGAGGGGGTGGGGCCCTCGGCCCGGGGGTCGGCGACAGCTCCCGGGGCGGCGGCCGCACCGGCCGCCGGCTCGTCCGGGGCGTCGCCCGACTCCCCGCCCAGCGTCTCCCACCCGCCCCACCCGGCGGCGGTGGCGAAGCGGACGGCGTAGGTGTTGCCGGGGGGCACGGCGGCGAGGAGGGTGTCGCCGTCGGCCGGCAGGTCGAGCTGGCGGCCGGGGCCCCGCACGTCGGTCCCCGGCCCCACTGTGGTCACCGTGAGCCGGAGGGGCACCTCGGTCACCCCACCCGGGAGGTGCCGGGGCCGGAGGTCGGGGGTGCGGGCGTCGGCGAACGCGACCAGGCCGATGAGGGCGGCGAAGCTCCACGTCAGCGCGACAAGGAACCTCAGCTTCGGGAGGGCGGCGGACCCCGCGAACTCAGGTATGACTCAGACGGTACCGGCGGCGCCGGAGGGCGTCGGTGGATCCGGGGCGCTTCTGCCCACGGGGCCTGGCGAGCGGTGTCGGCCGTCAGCCCACGTGGGGCATGCAGAGCCCTTCGAGCTCCACCACCTGGATCTTGTCCCGGTTGGCGTAGGTGACCTCGTTCGACGGGTCGACCGGGATCTTGTACTCCCGGAAGCTCATCTCCAGGGCGTCGAAGGCGATCAGCCGGCCCCGCAGCGAGTCGCCCAGGCCGAGGATCAGCTTGATGGCCTCCAGAGCCTGGATCGAGCCCACGATGCCGGGCAGCACGCCGAGGACGCCGGCCTCGGCGCAGCTGGGGGCGAGCTCGGCCGGGGGCGGCTCGGGCAGCAGGTCACGGTAGGTGGGGCCCTGGTGGGGGTCGAAGACCGTGATCTGGCCCTCGAAGCGGAAGATCGAGCCGTGGACCACGGGGATACCGAGCTTCACCGAGGCGTCGTTGAGGAGGTAGCGGCTGGGGAAGTTGTCGGCCCCGTCGATCACCACGTCGAAGCCGGTGAGGATATCGATGATGTTGTCGGCGCCGAGCCTCGTGTCGTAGGTGAGCACGTCGAGGTCGGGGTTCATGGCGGTGAGCGTCTTCTTGGCCGAGTCGACCTTGCGCTCCCCCACCCGGTCCAGGTTGTGCAGGATCTGGCGCTGCAGGTTCGACTCGTCGACCACGTCCATGTCGATGATGCCGATCGTGCCCACCCCGGCGGCGGCCAGGTAGAGGGCGGCCGGCGAGCCGAGGCCGCCGGCACCGAGCAGCAGGACCCGGGCGTTGAGCAGCTTGCGCTGCCCCTCCTCACCCACCTCGGGCAACAGGAGGTGGCGGCTGTAGCGGTTGCGCTGGTCGGCCGTGAGCGTCTGGGGCACGGCCCAGCTCCGACCCTCGTCCTTCCACCGGTTGAACCCGCCGTCCATGGAGATGACGTCGGCGTAGCCCAGCTCGGTGAGGGTCTTGGCGGCGAAGGCGGAGCGCACGCCGCCGGCGCACATCACCACGATCGGGGTCGACTTGTCGGGGATGCGGCTCTCGACCTGGGCCTCCAGGTTGCCCCGCACGATCTGGACCGAACCGGGCACGGCGCCCTGGGCCACCTCGTCGGGCTCCCGGACGTCGAGCAGGACGGCACCGGCGGCCCGGGCCGCCTCGGCCCCGGCGGGGTCGGTCTCACGGATGGCGGCCTTCGTGGCCGTGAGGAGATCTCGGAACGTCGGCATCAGCTCGTACCTCTCAGGGGGATCACTGCACCAAACACTATGCCGGTAGGGGCTATTCCTGATCCAGTTGATCGGATATCGGGCCGGGTTGTCTTCAGCAGATGGCGGGCAGGACGTCGCTGAGCGAGCCCCGCACCACAACGTCGGCCAGGTGGTCCATCTCGGTGGGGCTGCCGTTGACGATCACCACCGCCGCACCCCGGGACTTGGCCACCGGCACCACATTGGCGATCGGGTACACGGCGAGCGTGGTGCCCACCGCCAGCAGGAGATCGCAGGCCTCGGCCGCCACCTGGGCCCGCACCAGATCGTCGTACACGAGGTCCTGGCCGAAGCTGATCGTGGCCGACTTGAGGATGCCGCCGCAGGTGGGGCAGGGCGGGTCGTCCTCTCCCAGGCGCACCCGGTTCAGGGCCTCCTGCATGGGCACGGCGTAGTCGCACCCGGGGGCCATGCACACCACCTCACGCAGCGTGCCGTGGATCTCCACGACCCGCTCCGGGTTCGCCCCGGCGGCGTGGTGCAGGCCGTCGACGTTCTGCGTGATCAACAGGTGCAGCTTGCGCCGGGTCTCCAACCGGGTGAGGGCGTAGTGGCCCCGGTTGGGCTCCGCCGCCCACACCGGGCTGTCGAGCCGTTCCCGCCACGAGCGGCGCCGCACCTCGGGATCGGCCATGTAGTTCTGCAGGGTGGCCCGCTTCTCGGCCTCGGGGTTCTTGGTCCACACACCCTGGGGGCCGCGGAAGTCGGGGATGCGGGAATCGGTGGAGATCCCGGCGCCGGTGAGCACAACCACCCGGGACGCCCGGGTCACGAGATCGGCCGCCCGGTCCACCGCCTCGTCCTGGCTGGCCGGACGGCCGTCGACCCGGCTGTCCCGCTCCTGGTGCCCGTTGCCGTCGCTGGTCCCAGCCACTTCGCTCACACCGTCGAGGCTAGTTGCTGAGTTAGCCTCACCGAAATGACCGAGCCCCGCCCCTATTCCGACGCCGAGCTCACGATGTCGGCCATCTCGGTCACCTTCCACCGGGCCCGGGCCGTGCAACAGGAACTCACCGGACCACCCTCGTGGCCCCAGCCCGAGGCCGACCAGACCGAGGCCGAGGAGTACGGCGACGCCGACCTGGCCGAGGAGGTGGCCGGCGACGAGACGGGCGGGCCGGTGGTGGCGGCCGAAGGCGGGCCCCCGCTCCCCCTCGACGACGACGAGGAGATCGACGAGGCCGACTTCCCCAACCCCTTCGTCACCGACGCCAACTTCAGCCACTATCTCGACCGGGCCACGGCCCACCAGGGCCGGGCCGCCGGCCTGCTCCGGGCCGTCCGCCGGCTGGCCCGGGGCGACCAGGCCCACTACAACGCCGCCGTCGTCAACGCCCTGCACCAGCTCGACCACCGGACCCGCTCCCAGCAGCGCACGATCACGCGCCTGGAGGCCGAGCTGGCCCGGGCCCGCCGGGCCCTGGCCGGCCTCGACGACGCCCAGGACACCGCGGAGGGTCCCCGCCCATGACCACCAGCCCGTCGATCGCCGTGGTGAAACCCGACTTCGGAGCGCAGGGCGGCTTCGAGCGCCACCTCAACGGGATCGTGGCCGGGCTGCGGGAGCGGTCGTGGCGGGTGACCGTGGTGGAGATCGACGGCCGCACCCGGCCCCGGCGCCTGTGGGGCCTGCCGATCGATCCGGCCCAGCTGGCCAGCCACGACGAGTACTTCATGCACATGGCGCTGGTGGAGCGCACCCAGCAGCTCAACCTCCGTCACTTCGACGCCGTGCTGACCACCCAGCCCCCAACCTACCTGGTTCGCCACAGCCACAAGGTGGCGCTCTTCTACCACCAGCCACGCCAGTTCTACGACCTGGCCGTCCCCTTCATGGCCAGCGGGTTCGTCGACCCCGTGGTCCACCGGGCGGCGTGCCGGGCGGTGCGGACGCTGGAGCGCGAGGCAGTGCGGGACGTGCGCTTCTGGCTGGCCGGATCGGCCGAGGTGGCGGCCCGGCTGGAGCGCTACTGGTCGATCCCGCCCCATCTGATCGCCGTCCACCGGGCCCCGCCCACCTCGGTGCCCGACGCCGCACCCTGGCACCGGCCCGACGGCCCCGTCGTGTGCGTGGGCCGCCAGGAGTGGCCCAAGCGCAGCGAGCTGCTGGTACAGGCCATGCACCTGCTGGAGGTGAAGCGCACGGCCCACCTCGTGGGCGGGGGCAGCCGGCTCGAGTTCGTGCAGAGCTTCGACTCCGAGCTCCACCACGACCCGGAACGGGCCCGGGCCCCGTTCGACGACAAGGTGTGGCTGAACCGGGGCATCTTCACCAAGGGGTGGAAGCCCTACGGCGGACCGCCCAGCGGCCGCATCGTGTTCGAGGGCGATGTGAGCGACGAGCGACGGGACCAGCTCTACGACGAGGCGGTGGCCGTGGTGGCCCCGGCCTACAAGGAGGACTACGGGCTCACCGCGCTGGAGGCCATGATCCGGGCCAAGCCGGTGATCGTATGCCGCGACGGGGGCGGCCTCACCGAGATGGTGATCGACGGCGAAACCGGCCTCGTGGTCGACCCCAACGCCCACGCTCTGGCCCGGGCCATCGACCGACTGGTGCGCGATCCGGCCCGGGCGTCACAGCTGGGGGAGGCGGCCCGCCGGGCTGTGATGGGCATCACCATGGACCAGGCGGTCCTCCAGGTCGAGCACGCCCTGCGGACGGTGCTCACCTCCCGCTGCTGACACCGGGAACGGGGTTGCCCGGGGGCGGGCGCCGGGTGGCGTACGCTGGGGCCATGGCGGTGAGCGACGACCTCTGGGCCCGGGACAACTGCTCGTGCCCCCGGTGCCTGCACCCGACGTCCCGGGAGCGGCTGGTGATGGTGATCGAGTCGGGCGACGGGCCCCATGCCCCGCCGCTGCCGGCCCGGGCCGACCCGGCGGCGGTGGAGCGGGTGCCGTTCGGCCCCACCGTGGCCCGGGTGCCCTACGCCGATCTCGACACCGCGGCCGGGATGGACACCTGGCTCTCCAGCCTGCTGGCCGAGGGGGCGGTGGTGATCACCGGCGCCCCGCACGGCGAGGGTGAGGTGGTGCGGGTGGCGGAGCGGGTCGGGTTCGCCCGGCCCACCAACTTCGGCCTGCTGTTCGACGTGGTGTCCACCCCCAGCCCCACGTCCAACGCCTACACCGCCTTCGGCCTGGCCCTCCACACCGACCTGCCCTACTGGGACCCGCCGCCCGAGTTCCAGCTCCTGCACACCCTGGCCAACGACGCCACCGGCGGCGATTCCACCCTGGCCGACGGCATCGCCGTGGCCCGCCAACTGGCCGCCGACGATCCCGCCGCCTTCGAGCTGCTGACCCGGTGGCCGGTGCCGTTCCGCTACCTGGACGCCGATACCGAGCACCACCTGGAGTGGCCGGTGATCGAAGTCTCGGGCGACGGCGAGGAGATCGTGGGTATCCGGTTCAACAACGGGGTGCGGGCCACCGACCACCGGGCGGCCGGGCCCGACGGCGAGCGGTTCTACCAGGCCTACCTGGAGCTGTGGCGCCGGTTCGACGCCGCCGAGGTGGCGTTCCGGCTGGACGCGGGCGATGTGCTGTGCTTCGACAACCGCCGGATGCTGCACGGCCGCACGGCGTTCGACCCGTCCAGCGGCCGGCGCCACCTGCAGGGCTGCTACCTCGATCGCACGATGGTGCTGAGCCGGCTCCGCACGCTGCGCCGGCAGGCCGACTACCGCACGCTGTAGCCGGGAGCGGGGGCCAGCGACGAAATCGCGCCCCGATGGTTGACAACGCCCGCTTATTTTCGTTTACTTACGCTCGTTCCCGTCAATCTGACCCCCACGAGCCCAAGGACGGATCCCATGCCCCGCTCCCGGTCCCTGCCGCGCGCCACCCAGCACACGGACCAGCACACCGCCGACGTCCATCCCTTCCCCGCCGGCCGCCAGCAGCACCGGCCCCACCGACCCAAAGGCGGTGCCGGGCCCCGGGGCCCAGCGTCGCCCGGACGCCGGCCCGGCTCCAGCCGGCGCAACTGGCCGGCACCGGTTCCGGCGGCCCGGCTGTTGGTGACGCCGTGGCCCGATCCGGTCCTCGATGCGCTGGGCCACGATCCCCGCTCGCCCTACGTCGAGAAGTTCTGGCTCTCGATCCTGGGCCCGTCGGCGCTCATCCTGCTGCGGCGGCTGGCGGCGGCGTTGGAGCAGGAACCGGGCGGCTTCCCGCTCGATCCGGCGGAGTGGTCGGCCGAGTTGGGTCTGGGAAACAAGGGCGGGCCCCAGGCGCCGTTCTGGCGCAGCCTGGACCGGGTGTGCCGCTTCGGCACGGCGGAGCGCAACGGCGAGTTGCTCGCCGTGCGGCGCCGCCTCGCTCCCCTCACCCACGGCCAGGTCAAGCGACTGCCCACCCATCTCCAACCGGTCCACCACCGGTGGCAGGCCAGCCAGGCGGAGCGGCCCCGCCGTCGCACCATCGCCCACTGGTCCGACCACTCCCGCCCCCCGGCGGCCGAGGTTCGGGGTACGGCCGGCGAGGGCGCCGATCAGGGCTATCCCGATGCCGGGCCTCAGTAGGCGCCGCGGGAGGCGACGACGGCCGGAATCGTCTTGGCCAGGATCGCCAGGTCGACCACGAGCGACCAGTTGTCGACGTAGTACAGGTCGAGCCGGGTGTACTCCTCGAACGTGGTGGAGCTGCGACCCGACACCTGCCACATGCCGGTGATCCCGGGCTTCACCCGCAGCCGGGCGTAGAGCTCGTCGCTCCATTCCGCCATCTCGCTGCGCAGCGCCGGGCGGGGGCCGACCAGGCTCATCTCGTTGCGCAGCACGTTCCACAGCTGGGGCAGCTCGTCGAGCGACGTCTTGCGCAGGAACGACCCCACCCGGGTCACCCGGGGGTCGCGCTTCATCTTGAACAGCGGCCCCGCCCCCTCGGACCGCTCCACCAGGTTGGCCAGCAGTTCCTCGGCGTTGGTCACCATCGTGCGGAACTTGAGGACCTTGAACGGCTCGCCGTCCTGGCCCACCCGCTCCTGGCGGAACAGCACCGGGCCGGGTGAGTTGAGCCGCACGGCCAGCGCGATGGCGGCCAGCACCGGCGACAGCACGGCCAGCACCGTCCCCGCCACCAGCAGATCGAAGGCCCGCTTGGCCCCGGCCCGCCACCCGTGACGGTGGCGGGGCTCGACGTAGACCACCGGCACCCGGCCGAGCGGCCGCACCGTGAGGCGGTCGGAGGCGATGTCGGCCAGGGTCGACGACAGCTCCACGTGGATACCGGCCTCCACCAGGTCGCGGATCAGCCGGTTCGACGACCGCATGTCGATGGCGGTGGCGGCGATGATCACCCCGTTCGCCTCGAGCTGGCGGGCGGCGGTGAGCACCCGGGTGGTGAGCTCCTGGGGATCGGCGGCCTGGGCCGGGTCGATCTGGGCCACGATGGTGTACCCCAGCTCGGGGTCGTCGGCGAACATGGAGGCGAAGGTGGCGCTCTCCACGTTGTCGCCGATCAGCAGCACCCGGCGGGCCATCTGTCCCGAGGCCCGGCGGGCCCGGAACCGGCGGCGCACCTGCTCCCGTTCGACCACCAGCAGGGTGACGGTGGTGGCCAGCGACAACCCCAGCCACACCCGGTCGAGGCGGAGGTCGGCCAGGTAGGCCAGCACCGCCACGGCGGCCGTGGTCCGCACGCCGGCGTCGATGATGCGGCGGACCTCGTCGGCCCGGCGGGTGATGACCCGGGCCCGGTAGAGCCGGGCCCGCACCAGCCAGAGGGGATGGAGGCCGAGCGCCAGCGCCACGCCGAGCACCCCGTCGGGCCCGGGGTGGCGGACCAGGCAGGCCAGGGTCATCCCCACCGCCACCGCCACCAGATCGAAGGCGACCAACGCGGCCCGGGTCCTGGCCGGCGTCGACGGCCGGGCGGCGCCGGGCGCGCCCGGTGGGGCCGCCGCCCCCGCCGTGGTCTGCGTCTCGGTCTCCGTCGCCGTCACGATCCGGTCCTCGCCTGTGCGTCGCCCCCGAGCGGGCCCGCCCGGTTCGCTTCAGGCATCGGCGGCGCCGGGTCGCCCCTTGAGCCGGCTCTCCAGGGGCTCAGGCCCAGTTGGCCAGGGTGTCGACCAGCAGGCGGACGCCGTAGCCGGTGGCCCCCTTGGTGAGGATCCCCTTTTCGGCCTCGGAGAAGGCGGCCATGCCCACGTCGATGTGGGCCCAGGCGCCGTCGCCGGCGAACTCCTTGAGGAACAGACCGGCCACCAGGGCCCCGCCGTAGGCTCCCGACCCGATGTTCTTCAGGTCGGCCACCGGCGAGTCGAGCTGGGAGCGGTACTCCTCGGGCAGCGGCAGCCGCCACACCATCTCGCCGGTGCGGTCGCTGGCGGCGGCCAGGCGGGCAGCCAGATCGTCGTCGGTGGCCATCACCGCGGCGTAGCTGCCGCCCAGGGCCACCGAGGCGGCGCCGGTGAGGGTGGCGATGTCGATGATGGCGTCGGGCTTGGTCTCGGCCGCCAGGCTGAGGGCGTCGGCCAGCACCAGGCGCCCCTCGGCGTCGGTGTTCAGCACCTCAACCGTCTTGCCGTTGCGGGCCCGGAAGACGTCGCCCGGGCGCTGGGCGTTGCCGCCGGTCATGTTGTCGGTGAGGGGGATCCAGCCGTCGACCGCCACCGGTGCCCCCACCGCACCCAGCACGCTCATGGCCGCCAGCACCGCGGCCCCACCCGACATGTCGACCTTCATCGTCATCATCCCGGCCGCGGTCTTGAGCGACAGGCCGCCCGAGTCGAACGTGATGCCCTTGCCCACCAGCGCCACCCGCCGGTCGGTGCGGCGGGCCGGCGTGTACTGCAGGCGCACGAGGCGGGCCGGGTTGACCGAACCCAGGTTCACGGCCACCAGCCCGCCCAGCTTCTCCCTGGCGATGCGGCGTTCGTCCCACACCGTGACCTTGAGCCCGGCCGCCGTGCCCACCTCGGTGGCCCGGCGGGCGAAGGCGTCGGGGGTGAGCGTCCCACCCGGCTCGTTGGCCAGGTCCCGGGCCAGCAAGACGGCGTCGACCACGGCCGAGGCCCGGTCCACCAGGGCCTTCCCGCCCCGGCCCGGCACCACCACGGTCACCTTCTCGAGCTCGGTGTTGGTTGGCGTCTTGTAGGCGGTGTAGCGGTAGGAGGCCAGGCGGACACCCTCCACCACGGCGGCCACGGCATCGGCCCGCTGCTCGTCGGTGGCGCCCTCGCCCATCTCGGCCACCAGCCGGGTGGCCACCGCGGCGTGGCGGGTGACCGAGCGGGCGTAGGCGGCGGCCGCCGTGCGCAGCGCGCCGGGGCCCACCTCGGCCCGGGGGCCGATGCCCACCAGCAGCTCGAGCGGACCGCTGCCCTCACCGGGCAGAGCCAGGATCTGACCCGGCTTGCCCTCGAACCCCTGCAGCTGAGCCGCCCGCTTCAGCCCGGCGGGCAGGGCATCGAGCTCGTCGGCGGCGACCGGGCGGTCGATGGCGGTGGCCGTGCGGGGGACGGAGGTGGCAGCAGCAACGGAAGGCATGGGCTCCGAGGTTAGTTGGGCAGGCGGCCCGCCCGTGCACCCTGGTGAGGGCTCGACCGTGACCGGGCCTCCGGGCCTACGCCCCGGGGAGCTGCTGGCGCATCGTGGCGGTGGGGGCGAACAGGTCGCCCCGGGCGGCCACCCGTTCCAGCACGTCGGCCGCCTCGAACGACAGGGGCTGGCCGTCGGCCCCGGCCGCCACCTCGTCCCACGACACCGGCGTGGAGACCGTGGGCCGGGCCAGGGCCCGCAGTGAGTAGGCGGCGATCGTGGTCTTGTGGCGGGAGTTCTGCGACCAGTCGACGAACACCTTGCCCGCCCGCAGCGACTTCGTCATCTCCACCAGCACCCGATCGGGCTGCTGGCGGGCCAGGAGCTGGCCGCAGGCCCGGGTGAAGTCGGCGGCGTGATCGTGGGTGTGGGGGCAGTTGAGCGGGACGTAGACCTGCAACCCCTTCGACCCCGACGTCTTGGGGAACGCTTCCAGGCCCACCGCCGCCAGCACCTCGTGCAGGTCGAGCGCCACCTGGCAACACTCCCTCATCCCGGCCGGTGCCCCGGGGTCGAGATCGAACACGGCCATCGTCGGGCTCTCGATGTCGTCGGCCCGGGCCATGGGGGCGTGGAGCTCGATAGCGGCCAGGTTGGCCGTCCAGACCAGGGCCGCCGCTTCGTCGATGCGGCAGTAGGGGATGTCGCCGTCGCGATCGCCGGGGCCGATCGACACCGGGACCCAGTCGGGCCGGGGCGACGGGCACCGTTTGTTGAAGAACGACTGGCCGTCCACCCCGTTGGGCCACCGCCGCAGCGTCATGCACCGGCGGGCCACATGGGCCACCATCACCGGGGCAATCCGGGCGTAGTAGTCGATCACCTGGGCCTTGGTGAAGCCGACCTCGGGATAGAAGACCTTGTCCAGGTTGACCAGGCTCAGCGAGCGGTCACCGACCGCCACCGACACCCGCTGCTCGGAAGGCGCCACCGCGGCGGCGCTCAGGCGGCCCGGGTCTTCTTGGCCGCGGTCTTGCCCTTGCCCCCGCTGCCCTTGCCTCCGGCGCCGCCGGCCTTGCCGCCGTCACCACTGTCCTTCGCAGGAGCACTGTCCCTCGCCGGAGCACTGTCCTTCCCAGGAGCACTGTCCTTCCCTGGGGCACTGTCTTTCGCAGGAGCACTGTCCTTCCCAGGGGCACTGCCCTTGCCGGCGCCGCTCCGGGTGCCCACCCGCTTCGACGCCGTGACCGGCGCCTCGTCTTCGGCCGCCACCGCCTTGGTCCTGGCCCGGCTCCGGGATTTGGGAGCAGCCGCCTTCCCGTCGTCGGCCGCCTCACCCGACGGGGCACCGCTCCCGGCGTTGCGACGGGCCTCCTTGGCCGCGTTGACGCTGGCCTCCAGGGCGGCCAGCAGGTCGATCACGCCCTCGTCGGCGGCGGCCGGCGCCGCCTCCACCGAGGTGACCTGGCCGTTGGCCTTCGCCTCCAGCATGTCGAGCACCTGCAGGCGGTAGTTGTCCTGGTAGCGCTCGGGCTCGAAGTCGCTCGACAGCGAGTCGATCAGCTGGTCGGCCAGGGCCAGCTCGGCCTCGGTGGCCGCCACGTCGGCCAACTCCTCCAGCCCCGGGATGTCGGCCGGCGACACCACCTCGTCGGCGTACACCATCGTCGACATCATGAGGGCCCCGTCGACGGAGCGGACGGCCACCAGGTACTGCTTGGTCCGCATCACGAAGGTGGCGATGGCCACCCGGTTCGACTCCTCCATGGCCCGGCTCAGCAGCACGTAGGACTTCCGGGCCAGCTCCTCGGGCACCAGGTAGTAGGGCGAGTCGTAGAACACCGGGTCGATGTCGGCGCCGTCGACGAAGTCGCTGATGTCGATCATCCGGCTCGCCTTGGGGGCGAGCGACGCCAGCTCGTCGTCGGTGACGATCACGTAGCTGTCCTTGGCCACCTCGTAGCCCTTGACGATCCGGTCGTAGGGGACCTCTTCGCCCTCGGCGTTCACCCGCTTCTGGCGGATCCGGCTGTTGGTGGCCGAGTCGAGCTGGTTGAAGCTGACGTTCTTGTGGTTGATGGCCGAGAACAGCTTCACCGGGATCGAGACGAGGCCGAAGCTGATCGCTCCGCTCCAGATGGCTCGTGGCATGGTGTCTCCTGGTCGGTGGGCGGTGGGACCGTCGCCGAAGCTACGCGCCAATCGGCAGTACCCGAAGGCCCGTGATCATCACACCGGACCACCAGACTACAAGGCCTCCTTCGTCCAGGAAAGAGCCCTCCGAGGGGAACCCTTCGGGTTCCTAGGACAGGGTGGCCCGGGCCACGAGGTCGATGCCGAAGCCGGTGAGGATGGCCAGGTAGAGCAGGCCGGTGGCGGCCATCACGGCCGAGTACTGACGCTCCTTGAGGGCGGCCAGGGTGGTGATCACGAGCCCGATGGTGGTGACCACGCAGGCCCCCCAGAACCAGCCGAGCATGCCGGCGTAGCCGTCGTCGATGGCGCCCGTCCACACCGAGGTCATACCGGTGGGCACGAGGAACAGCACCGCCTCGGGCAACCACAGGAGCCCGGTCCAGCGCACCAGTTCCACCAGCGGGGCCCGGGTGAGGCCGGGCTGCACCAGGTACCAGTGGCCGAGCAGCATCGAGTCGGACACGGCGCCCATGAACGCCGCCCCCACCAGCATGCGGGCCACCGAGAGCCAGGCCGGGTCGCCGGCATGGATGCCGGCCAGCACGAGGCCGACCGCCCCCACCGCCGGAGCGATCAGGTCGAGCCGGGGGTCGGTGACGGGCTCCCCTTCCCGGCTCCGGCCGTCGGGTCCTTCGCCCAGGGCCCGGGCCCGGTTGCGGTACGACAGGGCGAACAGCCCGAGGGCCATCACCGCCACCACCAGAGCCGCCAGGTCCCGCGGGGCGTAGAAGTCGAAGCGGACGCCGAGGGCGAAGCCGCCCACGGCCAACAGCCCGAACGAGAGCCGCAGCAGCCAGAGATAGCCCAGGCCCAGCAGGCGGTGGCGGACGGTCACCCAGCCGAACAGCAGGCCGCCGGAGGACCACTGGAGCAGCACCGAGGGCGCGTCGAGACGGATCACGTAGGTCGAGGCTAGGGGAACCCTGCGGGTTCCGTGGCGTCCTCAGGCGTCGACGACGACGAGGCTGTGGTCGGCCTTGTTGAGGGCCAGCGGGCCCTGCTCGGTGGCCACCACGATGTCTTCCAGGCGGGCACCCCAGCGGTTCGGGATGTAGAACCCGGGCTCGATGGAGAAGGCGTTGCCCGGCACCAGCGGCATCCCGTTGCCCGACACCAGGTAGGGGTCCTCGTGCTCCTCCACCCCTATGCCGTGGCCCAGGCGGTGGATGAAGTACTCGGCCAGCCCGGCCTCGGCCAGGCGGTCCCGGGCCACCTTGTCCACCGCTTCGGCCGGCGTGCCCACCACCGCCGCCGCCACGGCCTGGGCCTGGGCCGCATGGAGGGCGTCGTAGGCTTCCTGGAACTCGGCCGGCACCGGGCCGGTGTGGACGCAGCGGGTGATGTCGGAACAGTAGCCGGGCTCGCCGTGGGGCTCGGCGGTGACGCCGCCGAAGTCGCACAGCACCACCTCGCCCCGCTGGATCACCCGGTCCGAGGCGTGATGGTGCGGGCTGGCGGCGTTGGGCCCGGAGGCGACGATGGCGAAGTTCACCCGCACGTGCCCCTCGGCCAGGATGCGGCGCGACAGCTCGGCCGACACGTCGGCCTCGGTCCGGCCCACCAGGGGGATCTCGCCGGCGTGGAGGGCGGCCGCCACCCGGTCGACCCCGTCGGCCGCCTTCTGCAACCGCTCCACCTCGTCGGGCTCCTTGACCGCCCGGAGGGCGGCGGTGACGCCGGTGGAGCGGACCCAGCGGGTGGCATCCGAGGCGGCGTGCTGGAGGTCGATCACGAAGCGGGCCCAGGTGTGGTCGCCGACGGCCAGGGTGCCGGCGGCCCCGGTGAGGGCGGCCACGATGCCGATCGGGTCTTCGGTCTCGCCCCAACCCCGGATCGTGAACAGGTCGCCCCGCTCCACCACCCGGGGCACCTCGAAGCCGGGGATCACGAGGGTGGCCTGGCCCTCGGCCGGGACCACGAGCATGGTGAGCCGCTCCAGGGGCATCGCCTCGTACCCGATGAGCCACGGCAGGTCGGGGCCGACCGACAGCAGGAGAGCGTCGACCCCCTGGGCGGCCATGGCCTGGCGGACCCGGTCCATTCGTCGTGCGAACATCGGCTCAGGATACTCCGCCGCCGGCAGCTGGCTCGGACCGCAGGTTCCCGAGGCCGCGGCGGTAGCCCTTCAAATCTGCCTCAGCGCGCCGATGGAGCACCTGGTGGGCCGGAGAGGGCCTACGGCAAAGGCGGAAGATCGTGATCCAGGATGGACAGCGACCCGATTCTCTGATCGGGCTACGGGAGGCCATGGGCCGCGTGTGCCGGGAGCACGGCCTCGACCGGCGGGAGCTGATGGTCTACCAACGGGCGGTCCACGCCCTGCGACGGACCGGCCAGGCTCCCAGCCCCGACGAGTTCTGGGCCACCACGGCCCAGCCCCGGGCCCAGCGCCTGCTCCACGCCGCCCGGACCGTCATCGACGCCGAGCTGGCCCCGCTGGCCCGGTCGGGCGCGCTGGTGTCGGCCGGCGAGGTGGCCGCTGCGCTGCCTTCCACGCTGGAGATCGACGAGCTGGGCCAGTGGTGGCAGCGCCGGCTACGGCGGGCCGCCACCCTGCGGGCCCTGCCCGACGTGGCCGCCCGGCTGCCGGGAGCGGCCGAGCTGACGATCGCCCACCACGAGATGTGGCTGCTCGACCAGGCCCCGTGGAGCCACGGCGACCGGCTGCTGTCGGCCTTCGAGCTGGCCCACGCCGAGATCCGCCGCCACGGCCGGGAACAGGCGCTGCGCTGGTGGCCCGTCCAACCGGGCCGACCGATGGCCATTCCCGAGCTGCTGCCGGTCTGACCCGGCCCGCCTCCGGTTCGGGCATGCTGGGGGTGTGCAACCGGTGTCGGTCCCCCTCCTCCTGCTCGGCTACGCCCTGGCCCTGCCCATCGGGATGAAGCTGGGCAAGGTGATGGCCCAGCAGCACCGCCTGGCCCTGCTCGGCCACCAGGTGGGCATCCTGCTGGCCGTCGCCGGTTGGGCCGTGCGGGGCCGACCGGTGATGGTCGTGCTCCACGTGCTGTGGCTGTTCGGGGCCCGGGTCTGGTTCGACCTGGCCGGCCGCCGTCAGCGGGGTGCCGTCTCCTCGGGCTGAACGGCGGCCACCCCAGCCGCCCCGGCTGCACTGGCGGCGGCAGCCGCCCCGGCTGCACTGGCGGCGGCAGCCGCCGCTCCGGCGGCGGCAGCCGCCCGGCTGATGGTGGGACGAGCGGGTGAGGGGGCTCGCCTCCACGTGGGCGATGCCCAACTCCCGCTCGCCGAAGTCCTTCAGCTCGGTCAGCTCGTCGGGTGTCCACCACCGCTGGAGCGGGAGATGACGGGCCGAGGGCCGCAGGTACTGGCCGATGGTGACGATCTGCGTGCCCACGGCGGCCAGATCGGCCAGGGTGGCCTTCACCTCGTCGGTCTCCTCCCCCATGCCCACGATCAGGCCCGACTTGGTCACCAGCCCGGCCCGGGCCGCCCGGGCCAGCACGGTGAGGCTGCGGGCGTAGCCGGCCGAGGGTCGCACCGCCCGCTGGAGACGGGCCACCGTCTCGATGTTGTGGTTGAGCACGTCGGGCCGAACCTCACAGATCCGGGCCAGGGCCTCGGCCGACCCCTTGAGGTCGGAGATCAGCACCTCCACCCCCGTGGCCGGGCGCCGGCGGCGGACGGCCTCCACCGTGCGGGCCACGAGGTCGGCCCCGCCGTCGGGCAGGTCGTCGCGGGCCACCATGGTGAGCACGGCATGGTCGAGGCCCAGGTGATCGATGGCCTCGGCCACCCGGTCGGGCTCGGTGGGGTCGGGCGGGAGCGGCTTCGAGGTGTCGACGGCGCAGAAACCGCAGGCCCGGGTGCAGCGCTCGCCGAGCAGCATGAACGTGGCCGTGCCCTCGTTCCAGCACTCGTAGATGTTGGGGCAGCCCGCTTCCTCGCACACCGTCACCAGGTCGAGCTGGCGGGAGAGGCGCTTCAGCTCCCGGTACCCGGGGTCGGTCCGCACCTTGGCCTTCATCCACGGCGGCTTGCGCTCGGCCAGGTCCATCCCGTCGCCCACCCCGGCCCGGTCGAGCCGGGTGCGCAACCGAACCGGCACCCCACCCCGGCTGCCCGTGCCCGCCGGCTCCGAAACCGGGTTGGGGGCGGGGGCGGACAGATCAGAGGCCCCAGTGGCCCCGGAGGGCCCGGTAGAGAAGGCGGCGGGATCGGGGGCGGTGAGGCCGGGCCAGTCGTCGGCGGCGGCCAGCTCCACCGGCCGGCCGGGGGCCAGGAGACGGGCGGCGTGGCGGGCCACCACCTCGGCCACCTGGGCCACGGAGGCCGTGATCCCCTCGGCCGCCAGCGAGGTCACACCCTTGTCGGTGATCCCGCAGGGCACGATGTGGTCGAACCAGCCCAGGTCGACGTCGACGTTGAGGGCGAAGCCGTGCATGGATCGGGCCCGGGCCATGCGCACCCCGATGGCGGCCAGCTTTCGGGGCCGCCGGCCTCCCCCATCCGGCCCGGCGTCACCACCGGCGTCGAGCCACACCCCGGGATAGCCGGGCAGCCGCCCCGCCTGCAGGCCCAGTTCGGCCACGGCGTCGATCAGCACCTGCTCCACCGTGCGGACCCAGGCCCGGGTGTCGGCCAGACCTCCTCCCCGCTGGCCGGGCACGGTCATCACCGGATAGCCGACCAGTTGGCCCGGCCCGTGGAAGGTGACGTCGCCACCCCGGTTCACCCGGAGCAGCTCGGCCCCCACCGCGGCCGGATCCACCAGGACGTTGGCCTCGTCGGCCCGCACCCCGAGGGTGTAGACCGGCGGGTGCTGGCACAGCAGGAGATGATCGTGGACGCCGGGGAACAGGGCCTGCTGGAGGTCCCAGGCCTCGGCGTAGGGAACGGTGCCGAGCCACCGCACCCGCAGTGGCCCGGCCCGTTCAGGCGAGCTCGGCCGCCCAGTCACGGGTCTCGATGATCTCCTTCGTCCGGGCCAGGAAGGCGGCGGCGTACGCCCCGTCTATGGCCCGGTGGTCCCAGGCCATGGCCAGGATCCCGACGGAGTGGATGGCGATCGACTCGTTGCCGAAGGCGTCTTCCACCACCACCGGCCGGCGCTTCACCCCGTCGGTCGACAGGATCGCCACCTGGGGCTGGTTGATGATGGGGAACTGCATCATCGTGCCGTAGCTGCCGGCGTTGGTGAGGGTGAACGTACCGCCCGACAGCTCGTCGGGCGACAGCTGCTTGGCCCGGGCCCGGCTGGCCAGGTCGTGGATGTCGCGGGCGATCATCCGCATGCGCTTGCCGTCGGCGTCGCGCACCACCGGGGCCAGCAGACCCTGGAAGTCGAGGTCGACGGCCACGGCCAGGCCCACGTAGTTGTGGACCACGAGCTCCCGGTCGCCCACCGACGCGTTCAGATGGGGGTATTCCCGCAGGGCGTCGATCGTGGCCCGGGAGATGAACGGCAGATAGGTGAGGCTGAATCCCTCCTGGGCCTTGAACCCCGGCCCGTGGGCCTTGCGCACCTGCTCCACGTTCTCGTAGTCCACCTCGATGGCGGTGAGCGTGTGGGGGGCGACGGACTTCGACATCACCATGTGCTCGCCGGTGCGGAGCCGGATGTTCGACAGCGGCACCACGGCGTCGCGGGCGCCGGCGTGCACCACCGGTGCAGCGTGGGCCCGGGCCGGCGCGGGCGCCGGGGTGGGGGCGGGAGCCGGTACGGGGACGGTCGCCGCCGGGGCGACGGGGGCCGGCACCACCTCGGGGGCCGGGGCCGGCGCCGGGGCGGGAGCTTCGGCCACGGGGGCCGGAGCGGGAGCCGGAGTTTCGGCGACAGGAGCCGGGGCCGGCGCGGCGGCCGGGGCCTCCGGGGCGGGGGCCGAAGTGGCAGCACCGCCTTCGGCCCGGGGCCGCAGGTGGTTGGCCTCGATGTAGCGCTGCACGTCGTCGCGGCTGATGCGACCGCCGAGCCCGGTGCCCACCACCTGATTGGGGTCGATCCCATACTCGCCGATCAAGCGGCGGACGACCGGCGACAGCACCTTGCCCGACGCGGCCGACGCCCCGTCGGACCACTCGGCCTCCGAGGCATCGACCCCGTTGTCGGCGGCCACCGGGGCCGGTTGCGGCTCGGGCGCCGGAGCGGGAGCAGCCACCGGGGCCGGAGCGGGAGGGGGCGGAGCCGGAGCGGGGGCCGGCGCCGGGGCCGGAGGGGGCGGAGCCATGGCCGGCGCCGCTGCGGGAGCGGGAGCGATCGGGGCCGACGCCACCTCGGGGGCCGGCGGCGGGGCCGGGGCCGGCGCGGGCGGCGGGGCGGCGGCCGGGGCGGCGGCGGCCGGTGCCGGGGCCGGGGCGGCGGCACCGTCGCCGATCACGGCCAGCACCGTGCCCACCTCCACCGTGTCGCCCTCGGGAACCCGGATCTCCACCAGGGTGCCGGACACGGGGGAGGGCACCTCGGTGTCGACCTTGTCGGTCGACACCTCGTAGAGGACCTCGTCGACCGCAACGGCGTCGCCGACCTGCTTGAACCATCGGGTGATGGTTCCCTCGGTGACGGTCTCGCCCAGTTGCGGCATCGCTATGTCGGCCACGTGGTTCGGCTCCTCGTTGTGTGTGGCGGGTCGGGGTACGGCGGCGTTCGGAAGATCTGGCGGTGTGAGGTCAACCGTGGAGCGACCGGCCGGTGAGCGCCAGCACGCTCTCACCGAAGAGCTCGCTCATCGTCGGGTGGGGCTGGATGAACTGGGCCACCTCGCGCACGGTCGCTTCCCAGTTCACGGCGAGATAGGCCTGGCCCAGCTGCTCGGTGACCCAGGGCCCGACCATGTGGACCCCGAGGATGCGCCCGCCGGTGCCGTCGGGCAGCTTCTCGGCGATGACCTTCACCAGGCCGTCGGTCTCCCCCACGATCATGGCCCGGCCGTTGCCGGCGTAACGGTGCTTCGACACCACCACGTCGTACCCGGCCTCCCGGGCCGAGGTCTCCGAGTGACCGGCGAAGGCCACCTCGGGGTGGCAGTAGATGCACCACGGGACCTTGTCGTAGGCGATCGGCACCGCATCCTCGCCCAGGATGTCGGTGATGGCCAGCATGCCCTCGGCGAAACCGACGTGGGCCAGGGCCGGGGTGGCTATCAGGTCGCCCACGGCCCACACCCCGGGGGCGGTGGTGCGGCAGGTCTCGTCGACCACCACGAATCCCCGCTGGTTCACCTCCACCCCGGTGTTCTCCAGACCCAGGGTCTCGGGGGCCGGGCGCCGGCCCACCGAGATCACCACGGTCTCCACCGTGATCGTCTCGCCCTCGCCGAAGCTCAGCGTCACCCCGTCGGGCCCGGTCTGCTGGCCGGTGACGGCCACCCCGGTGCGGATGTCTATCCCCCGCTTCTTGAACGACCGCTCCACCACCCGGGTGGCATCCTCGTCGCAACCGGGGAGGATCTTGGGGGCGTACTCCAGGATCGTCACCTTGGTGCCCAGGTCGCTCATCATCGAGGCGAACTCGCAGCCGATGGCGCCGCCCCCGATCACCACCGCCGTGGTGGGCAGGGCCGGGATCGACAGGAGCTCGTCGGAGGTGACGATACGGCGGTCGTCCACCGGGAAGCCGTCGAGCGTACGGGGAAGGGAACCGGCGGCCAGGATCACGGCGTCGGCCGTGACCGCCACGTCGCCCGAGGCCCCGCCGCTGATCGACACGGTGCGGTGGTCGGCTCCCAGCCGGCCGGTGCCCTCGTAGACCGTGACCTTGCGCCCCTTGAGCAGACCGGCCAGGCCCCCCACCAGCTGATCGATCACCGACTGCTTGCGGGTCATGGTGGCGGCCCAGTCGAGCCCCAGCTTCTGGGCGTGGACTCCGAACACGGCTGCGTTCTCCACCGTGCGGGCCACCGAGGCCGTCTCCAGCAGCTCCTTGGCCGGGATACAGCCGACATGGAGGCAGGTGCCGCCGAGACGGGCCCGTTCCACCAGGGCGATGCGCAGCCCGGCGGAGGCGCCGTACAGGGCGGCGGCGTAGCCACCCGGCCCTCCGCCGATCACCACCACGTCGAAGTGTTCATTGGCCACGGGCAACCACCTGGGAAGACGCTGCGCTGCAGACGAGCGGTAGCGGGGTGAGCGGGGGTTAAGGGGAAGTGCGGGTGAGCCTACCGGCGGCGCCGGAGGGCCCGAAGATCGCTAGAGCAGGAGCAACTGAAGGGCGAAGGCACCGAGTATGGCCAGGCCACAGGCCAACGACAGCGCCAACAGCATCCGGGTGCTCACCGTTCCAGCCTACGGGCCGCGGACGGGCGTCGGGTTCCCCGTTCCCGGGCGGGGCCGACCCGACACCTCCGACTCGCCGCCGTCTACCGTGAGCTTGCAGGTGCAACCGCCAGCGCACCGGCGACGGAGTTACCGTCGGTGCCGGATATCGGAACCGACGTCGCCGTCGACACGGAGGTAACACCGACATGGATGTGGTCATCACCGGATCGAGCGGGCTCATCGGCCGCACCCTGATCCCCGCCCTCACCGCCGCCGGGCACCGGCCGATCCGGCTCGTGCGCCGCGAGCCCCAGACCGGACGGGACGAGATCCGGTGGGACCCGGCGGCGGGCGAGATCGACGCCGCCTCGCTCGAGGGGGCCGACGCCGTGGTCAACCTGGCCGGCGCCGGCATCGGCGACAAGCGGTGGAACGACGCCTATCGCCGCCTGCTCGTGACCAGCCGCACCGACGGCACCCGGCTGTTGGCCACCACGCTCGCCTCCCTCCAGAGCCCACCGGCGTGCCTGCTGTCGGGCTCGGCCATCGGCTGGTACGGGAACCGGGGCGACGAGGTGCTGACCGAGGCCAGCCCGGTGGGCCGCGGGTTCCTGCCCGACCTGTGCGCCGAGTGGGAGGCGGCGGCCGCCCCGGCCGCCGAGGCCGGGATCCGCACCGCCTTCCTCCGCACCGGGATCGTGCTCACGGCCAAGGGCGGCGCCCTGGCCAAGCTGTTGCCCCTGTTCCGTTTCGGCGTGGGGGGCAAGATGGGCTCCGGACGCCAGCACATGTCGTGGATCACCCTGGCCGACGAGGTGGGCGCCATCGTCCACCTGCTGTCGAGCACCGCCTCCGGCCCGGTGAACCTCACCGCCCCCAACCCGGTGACCAACGCCGAGCTCACCCGGGCCCTGGCCTCGGTGCTCCACCGCCCGGCGGTGGTGCCGGTGCCCGCCTTCGGCCCCAAGCTCCTGCTGGGGGCGGAGATGGCCCAGAACCTGCTGTTCGACAGCCAGCGGGTGCTACCCGAGGTCCTGAAGGCCGACGGCTTCGACTTCACCCACGCCGAGATCGAGGCCGGCCTCCGCTGGGCCGTGTCCGACCGGTGACCCGCCAGCGACACCCCCAGTGACGACAAACGAGGAGAACACGATGAGCAGCGCAGCCACCGACACCGGAACGAAGAAGCGGGTGGTGTCGGCCAGCCGGGTCATCGCCGCCACCCCGGAGGCCATCTTCGACCTCCTGGCCGACCCGAACCAGCACCACGTGATCGACGGCTCGGACACGGTGCAGGCGGCCCGGTCGGGCAACCCGGCCCGGCTCAGCCTCGGGGCCCGGTTCGGGATGGACATGAAGATGGGCGTCCCCTACAAGATCACCAACGAGGTGGTGGAGTTCGAGGACAACCGCCGCATCGCCTGGCGTCACTTCGGCCACCACATCTGGCGCTACGAGCTGGAGCCGGTGGAGGGCGGCACCAAGGTCACCGAGTCGTTCGACTGGAGCCAGGCGCGGTTCCCCCCGTTCTACGAATGGGTGGGCTACCCGGCCAAGCACGAGGGCAACATGGCGCGCACCCTGGCCCGCATCGACGCCCACCTCACCGGCGGCTCCGAAGACTAGGGGAACCCTTCGGGTTCCGGGAACCCTTCGGGTTCCTCGAATTCGCCTGCGGCGAACTCCCGGCTCCGAAGCCTAGAAGGAGATGACGCCGAGGCCGGCTTCTTCGGCCTCCGCCGCCAGCTTCTCGTCGCCCACCACGATGACCCCCACGGCCGACTCCCACAGCCAGCGGTTGCGGCCCTGGATGGCCGACGACGGACGGGCCGGGTCGCCGGCGAGCGTCACCACCCAGTCGGCCTGGTGGATCCGGGCGTCGAACCGGGCCCGGTCGGCGGCCGACCACGAAGCCGCCGGGTCGGCGTAGGGCAGCACCACCGCCACCGGCACACCGGCCCGGGCCGCCGCCTCGGCGGCGGTGAGCTCCGCTCCCAGGCGCAGGCCCGACACCACCACGTCGTAGCCCGGGTCGAGGCCCTGCACGGCCTCCAGCAACTCGGCCTCCTGGTCGGCGTCCAGGGTGCGGGCCCCGGTGACCACGATGGCCCGTTCGGTGGGCCACGGCGCCTGGACCGGCTCTTCGCCCACGGCGGGGCCCGGGGCGGCGGCAGCTGCCGCCGCCATACCGTCGCGGTGGCGGTTGAGGGCCTCCACCGCCAGACGGTCGGCCTCCTCGTTGAGGTCGTGACCGGCGTGGCCCTTCACCCATTTGAACGTCACGTCACCGCCCCGGCCCGTGACCAGGGCCACCAGCGGCTCCCACAGGTCCCGGTTGGCCACCGGCTTGCGCTGGCTGTTCACCCAGTTCCTTGCGATCCAACCCTCGTGCCAGCGGTCGCGGAAGCAGTTGACCACATACGTGGAGTCGGAGTTGATCTCCAGCACCCCGTCGGCGTGGACCTCCACCGCCCGCAGCACGGCGGTGAGCTCCATCCGCTGGTTGGTGGTGGCCGATTCGCCACCGGAATCGTGCCGGCCGTCCTCGCCCACCCAGGCCCACCCCCCAGGGCCGGGATTGCCGGAACAGGCACCGTCGGTGAACACTCGCATCGCCCCCAGCTTGCCACGGGAACAACCGGGCGCCGCTCACGGTTGACTGGAAGAGAGCCGGGTAGATCAGGGTTGATCGTTCCACCAGCTCAAGGGCTATGCAACGACAATCAGGCGGGGCCCCGGCCAGAGCGCCCGAGGGAGTGCGGATCCGGCCGGTTCAGCGGAACACGAGGGCTACGATGTGCCACTCAAGGCCGGAACGGCTTCCTTCGGAGGCGCCGTTGGGGGGCAACGAGGCCCGCCGGCACCCCGCCCACCACCGAGACTCACAGGGAACGCACAAGGTATGACGACCGACGGTTTTCTGAGCCAGCTCCCCGACATCGACCCGGAGGAAACGGCCGAGTGGCTCGAATCGCTCGACCTGGTGGCCGAGGCCGAGGGCAAGACGCGGGCCCGCTACCTGCTCGGTCGCCTCAACCAGCGGGGCCGTCAGCTCCAGCTGGGCAACGCCGAGGCGGTGAGCACCGACTACGTGAACACCATCCCCACCGAGCAGCAGCCGTTCTTCCCCGGCAACGAGCAGCTGGAGCGCAAGATCCGGGCGTTCATCCGATGGAACGCGGCGGCCATGGTGATCAGGGCCAACAAGCGGGCCGACGGCATCGGTGGCCACCTGTCCACCTTCGCCTCCTCGGCCGCTCTGTACGAGGTGGGGTTCAACTGGTTCTTCCGGGGCAAGGACGACGGCAACGCCGGTGACGCCGTCTACTTCCAGGGCCACGCCGCCCCCGGCGTCTACGCCCGGGCCTTCCTCGAGGGCCGGCTCGACGAGACCGAGCTCGACAACTTCCGCTTCGAGGTGGCCGGCGGGGGTCTGTCCAGCTACCCCCACCCCCGGCTCATGCCCGAGTTCTGGGAGTACCCCACGGTGTCGATGGGCCTCGGCCCCATCAACTCCATCTATCACGCCCGGTTCCTCAAGTACCTGAACGACCGCAAGCTCGACGACACCAGCGGCTCCCGGGTGTGGGCCTTCCTGGGCGACGGCGAGTGCGACGAACCCGAGACCCTGGGCTCGATCTCGCTGGCCAACCGCCACGGGCTCGACAACCTCACCTGGGTGGTGAACTGCAACCTGCAGCGCCTCGACGGGCCGGTGCGGGGCAACGGCAAGATCATCCAGGAGCTGGAGGCCGTGTTCCGCGGCGCCGGCTGGAACGTGATCAAGGTCGTGTGGGGTTCCCGGTGGGACGAGCTGCTCCAGCGCGACGTGGACGGGGTGCTGCTCAACAAGATGAACACCACGGTCGACGGCGCCTTCCAGCGCTACGCGGTGGAGAGCGGGGCCTACATCCGGGAGAAGTTCTTCGGCCCCGACCCCCGGCTGCGCCGCCTGGTGGAACACCTGAGCGACGACGACCTGCGTAACCTGCCCCGGGGCGGGCACGACTACCAGAAGCTGTACGCCGCCTACAAGGCGGCGGTGGAGCACGCCGGCCAGCCCACGGTGATCCTGGCCAAGACGGTGAAGGGGTGGACGCTGGGCGAGGGCTTCGAGAGCCGCAACGCCACCCACCAGATCAAGAAGATGACCAAGCAGCAGGTGCTCGAGCTGCGCAACCGGCTCAACCTGATCGACGAGATCAAGGCCGACGACCTGGAGGACGGGATTCCGCCCTACTACCGGCCGGCCAAGGACTCCGAGGAGTACCAGTACATGATGGGCCGGCGCCGGGCCCTCGACGGGCCGCTCCCCCATCGGGTGGTCCAGGTCCGCCGCCCGCTGCCCCAGCCCAGCGACGTCGTGTTCAAGGGCTTCCAGGAGGGATCGGGGGGCCGGGTGGTGTCCACCACGATGGTGTTCACCGGGCTGCTGCGGGAGCTGATGCGGGAGGAGGGCTTCGGCGAGCGGGTGGTGCCGATCGTGCCCGACGAGGCCCGCACGTTCGGCATGGACTCCATGTTCCGGGAGTTCGAGATCTACGCCCCGTTCGGCCAGAAGTACGAGCCGGTGGACCACGAGCTGCTGCTGTCCTACACCGAGGACTCCGACGGCCAGATCCTGGAGGAGGGCATCACCGAGGCGGGGTCGTTGGCCAGCTGGATCGCAGCGGCCACCAGCTACGCCCACCGGGGCGTGCCGATGGTGCCGTTCTACACCTTCTACTCGATGTTCGGCTTCCAGCGGGTGGGCGACCTGATCTGGTCGGCGGCCGACTCCCGGGCCCGGGGCTTCCTGCTCGGGGCCACCGCCGGTCGCACCACGCTCGCCGGTGAGGGCCTCCAGCACCAGGACGGCCACAGCCTCCTCCACGCCTCGGCCGTGCCCGCCTGCCAGGCCTACGACCCGGCGTTCGCCTACGAGTTGGCCGCCGTCATCCACGACGGCATCCGCCGCATGTACGTCGACGGCGAGGACATCTTCTACTACCTCACGATCTACAACGAGAACTACGACCAGCCGCCCCAGCCGGCCGGGTCGAGCGAGGGGATCCTGCAGGGCCTGTACAAATGGGCACCGGCGCCCGAGGGCCTGGCCAACCAGGCCACGATCCTGTTCTCCGGCCCGTCACAGGGCCCGGCCCGCCAGGCGGCCCAGGAGCTGGCCGAGCGGTGGGGCGTGGGCGCCGAGCTGTGGAGCGCAACGTCGTACAAGCGGCTGCGGGAAGACGGCCTGGAGGTCGAGCGGTGGAACCGGCTCAACCCGCTGGCCGAGCCCCGGGTGCCACTGGCCACCCGGCTGCTGGCCGACGCCCCGGGCCCGATCGTGGCCGTGAGCGACTTCGTGCGGGCGGTGCCCGAGCTGATCGCCGGGTTCGTGCCCAAGCGGTTCGTGGCCCTCGGCACCGACGGCTACGGCCGGTCCGACACGCGGGACGCCCTGCGATCGTTCTTCGAGACCGACACCCCCAACATCGTGATCACCGTGCTTCACGAGTTGTCCCAGGTGGGCCGACTCGACCCGGCGGTGGTGGCCGAGGCCCTGGCCCACTACGGGGTCGCCGCCAATCCCATACCCCCCTGGCAACGGTAGAGGGGACCCTTCGGGTTCCGGGAACCCTTCGGGTTCACCTCCGGCGAACCTAGAGGTCCTGGCGGGCGCCTTCCTGGCGGGCCAGCCAGCCCAGCAGCACGGCCACGGCCCGGGGGTCGTGGCGCAGGAGGTGCCCGGCGCCCCGGATGAAGCGGAGCTCGGCCAGGCCATGGGCGTCAGCCAGGGCCCGGGCGTCGAACTGGGGGACGGCGTCGTCCTCCAGGCCGTGCAGCACGAGTAGGGGCCGCTCGGCGAACCGCTCGGCGGAGGCCACCGCCCGGATGCGGCGCAGCTCGGCCCGCCACTCCTCCGGGTCGGGCGGAAAGTCGGGGCTCTGTATGGCTCCCACCCGGCGGGCGTGGGCCATCAGCCGGTTGGGGTTCACGGCCCAGTCGTCGAAGTCGGCGGGGGACCCGGCCATGGCCATCCCGGTGACCCGCTCGTCGTCGGCCGCCGCAACCAACGCCACCGCACCGCCGGTGCCGAACCCGCACAGCCAGATGCCCTTGGGCCGCTGGGTGGTGGCCAGATGGTCGACGGCCGCCGACACGTCGTCGACCCAGCCCTTCAGGCTGAAGTGGCCGGTCGAGGTGCCGCAGCCCCGGAACCGGATGCTGAGCGACACGAACCCCATCTGCTGGGCGGCCCGGTCGGCCAGCTCGGGAAGGTCGGCCCCGATACGGTCGGCCCACACGTCGCCCGAGGGGAAGCTGTGGAGGAAGATCACGCCGGGGCGGGCGTCGCCGCCGTCGCCCCGTTCCGGCTCGGCCAGGTGGGCCTCCAGCTCGACCCCGTCGGTCGACGGGATACGGAGGTTTCCGGTGGGCGCCGGCCCGGGCGGCGGCGGCAAGGGGACGCCGGGAGGCAACGGCAGCGGCACCACGTTGTTGGCCGGCCTGGCCCCGGCGCGGGGAGGTGGCGGCGTGGACGGCCCAGGGTTGGACGGCGCGGTCGGTTCGCCGGGGGTGGTCATCCCCCGTTACCGGTCAGGATGCGGCGGCCTGGCGGGCTGTCCCCGCCCGCTGGCCGCGGTAGAGCCGGTAGCCGCGGTTGCGGGCCTCGGCCAGGGTGTCGGGGGCGAAGCACAGGTAGGTGCCGGCCGCCATCAGCTCGTCGATGAGGGCGGCGTCGCCGGCTGCGAGGGCGTCGACGTCGTACACCACCTGGGTGCGCTTGTCACCGACGTAGCGGACGTGTTCGAACTTTCCCGGGCGTTCCATCGGCCCCGATCGTACCCGGCACGGGAGGTTAAACGCGAAGACGGGAGGGGCCCCTGGGCCTCCTCCCGTCTCCTCGTTACTGCTGGAACCCGGATGATCGTTTGGCACTTCCGAGTTGGGACGCACTCGACGATTCATCCCGGGGGCGGACTGGTGGCATTTCGCCAGCGGTCCAGCTGTCCGGCTAGCGGCCAGCCACCTCCAAGGTCCCGAGATCTTGCGTGTTCAGTTTGGACCACCTCCTTCCTCTTGGTGGCCTAAGTGTTGCACACCCGACAGCGACGGGGAAGACCTTTTACGCGTCCCGGTGACGCATCCGGGGCTCGGGGAAGGGGAAGGCCCGGAGGATGCCCTCCTCCACGCCGGCGGCCGGCGTGGCCCGGGTGCCGGTGCCCTGGCTGAGGGCGAGGAGGTAGGCCAGCACGATCCCGTGCACCCGGCGTTCCCCGTCGTGGTCGACGATGGCCCGGGCGATCGGGGGCAGAGACCGGTTGACCAGCTGAGCCAGGCCGTCATCACCCTTGCCCCCCAAGGCGTTGGCCCCCACCACCACGGCGTGCAGGGACCGGGCCGTGACCGGCGTGTCGATGCCGGCCACACCCAGCTCGTCGCCGGCCGTCGGGTCCTCGGTGCACACCACCAGCGCCTGTTGGCAGGCAGCCAGAGCGGTGACAGCCGCCGTGTTCAGCATGGTCTGGTCGGTCATGCCGTCGAGCTGCTCGCCCACCAGGGCGGCCGCCAGCCACGGCAGGGCCCGCACACTCTGGGTGGTCAGCTCGGCCGCCGCCGCGATCAGCTGGGCCGTAACGCCGCCGTCGTTGTCGTGTTCGCTCATGTCTCCCGCCGTGGGCCGACGATCAGGGGAGCCGATCGCCTGGTTACGAACAATCAGGATCCCACAGCGCCGGCGGTCCGTCGTGAGCAAGGCTGAGGGCCGGGGCTGGGTCGGCCGGCCCGATTGGCGCCGCCCGCCCGTCAGCCGTCGGACGATGGCCCGCTGCCGCCCTCCTCCAGCGCCGAGGGCCGGCGGGGGCTGTCGAGCAGGGGCATCTGGGCCAGGTCGGCCTCCACGTCGACCGGGTCGTCGATGTGGATGGCCCCCATCACCTGGAGGTAGGCGGAGTGGGCCTCGATCACGGCCTCGATCTGGTCCCGGGTGACGGCAAGGTCGGTCACGTCGGCCCGCTCGACCATGTAGTCGACCGCGTCGAGCTGCTCGAACACGATCGGACCGTCGCTCGCCCCTTCCGGGGCCCAGTGGTAGGCCTGGATCCACTCCAGGTGCAGCCGCAGGACCCGGCGGAGCTCGTCGTAACTGAGCACCGAGGTGATGCTGACCGGGAGGGCTTCAGCGCAGAACTCGATGGCCTCTTCGGAGTCGATCACGATCTGGGCCGGCATGGCCGTGGTCTTGCCCACGGCCCAGCCCACGAACAGCAGGGCCACCACCACGACCACCAAGACGGCGAGGACGATCCCGACCAGCTCCACCCGTCCAACCTACTGGCGGGATGACCGGGGCCCCCGCACCGCGCTGGTGCCGGGGCCCCGGTGGACCGCAGATCGGTTCGGGCGCCGCCGTGGCGGCCCGGCCTCAGAGGCCGATGCGCTGGGCCAGCAGCTCCCGGTGGTAGGCGGGATCGCCGAACAGCAGCTCCGAGCTCTTGGCCCGCTTGAAGTACAGGTGGGCCGGGTGCTCCCAGGTGAAGCCGATGCCGCCGTGGATCTGGATGTTCTCGGCCGCGGCGTGGAAGTAGGCCTCGGAGCAGTAGGCCTTGGCCAGCGACGCCACCGACGGCAGCTCGTCGTTCAGCTCGGCGGCGCACCACATGCCGTAGTAGGCGGCCGACTTGGCCGACTCGACCTCGAGCAGCATGTCGGCGCACTTGTGCTTGATGGCCTGGAACGAGCCGATGGGCCGGCCGAACTGCACCCGGTCCTTGGCGTACTGCACGGCCATCTCCAGCACGAACTGGGCCCCGCCCACCTGCTCGGCGGCCAGGGCGATGGCAGCCAGGTCGAGCACGGTGCTCAGCGTGGCCCAGCCGGCGCCTTCGGTGCCCAGCAGCGTGGCCGGGGTGTTGTCGAAGGTGAGCTTGGCCTGCTTGCGGGTCTGGTCCATGGTGGACAGCGACTGGCGGCTGAGGCCGGCGGCGTCGCCGGCCACGGTGAACAGGCTCACGCCACCGGCGGTGCGGGCAGCCACCACGAGCAGGTTGGCCACGTGGCCGTCGATCACGAACGACTTCGTGCCGGTGAGGGTGTAGTCGCTACCGGAGCCGCTGGCCTCCAGGGTGATGCCCGACTCGTCCCACTTGCCGCTCTCCTCGGTGAAGGCGAGGGCGGCCAGGGTCTGGCCCGAGGCGATGCCGGGGAGGTGCTCGGCCTTGGCCGCATCGTCACCGGAATGGATGATGGCCTGGGAGGCCAGCACGCCCGACAGGAACGGGGCGCACAGCAGGCGGCGGCCCATCTCCTCCAACACCACGCCCAGCTCGACGAAGCTGTAGCCCTGGCCCCCGAACTCCTCCGGGATGGCCAGCGCCGGCAGGCCGAGCTGGTCCGACAGCTGCGCCCACACCGCCGGGTCGTACCCCTGCTCGGTGTCCATCTGCTCCCGCACAGCGGCTTCGGACGACTTGTCGTCGAGGAAGGAGCGGACGAACTGGCGGAGCTGTTCCTGCTCCTCGGTGAAGGCGAAGTTCATGTGACACCTCGTTGTTGAGTTTCTGCCGGCGCTCAACGTAGACCGCGGCGGCACCCACCACAACTCAGAGTGTGTACACCTGTGCTACACGCCGGAGTCGGGCAAGGGTACCCGCAGGGACGGACGGCCCATGTGGGCAATGGTACGGTCGGGCGCCGTGGACGGTCGGCGACTGGTATGGGTGACGGTGTTCGTGACGGCGCTGGTCGCCGTCATCGGGGTGGCCTGGACCCTGGCCGTTCCCAACGGGAACACGGCGGGGTCTCCCCGGGGCGAGGCGGCAGCCGAGGCCGACGGCGGGTCTGATGGCAGCGGCCCGGCGGGCCCGTCGCTCACGGCCGACCCCGCCGCCGACAGCGACGACGAGTCGACCACCACCTACGACACCTACACCACCCTCGCCCGCACGCCCGACACCGAGTCTGGTCCGGTACCCCTCGCCGCCACCAGCTCCCGCCCCAGCACCACGGTCACCAGCCGGCCCACCACCAGCCCCGCACCGACGCCACCGACCACCGGCGACAGCTGCATCGACCCGGCCACCGGCAACACCGCCCGCTGCGTGACCACGACCGGGTCGGGAACCGTGCCCCCCGGCTCCTGCGACACGAGCGTCGGGCGCACCACGGTCCCGGGTTGCCCCGGTGGCACCGGCGGCATCACCACCACCTCGGTCCAGATCGATCCCTGCGCCATCATGACCACGTTCGGTTGCCCCGGCAGCACCACCGCGGGCCCCACGGTGCCGCCCTCCTCCGCCACCACCGCTCCGCCCATGACGTGCTACCCGGTGGCCTGCCCGGCCACCACGCGGGCCGCCCCCTGACCGTCGCCCGCCCCGGCGGGCGGGCCTAGAGTTGCCGGCCATGACCGACGACCCGACCGACACCGGATCCGACGACGCCCTCACCACCATCGGGGTGCGCGAGCTGCGCAACCAGGTGGCGTCGGTGCTGCGGCGGGCCGGCGCCGGCGAACGGGTGGTCGTCACCGTCGACGGGCGTCCGGTGGCCCAGGTGGGCCCCCTCACCCCCGGCGGGAGCGGCGCCACGCTGTGGGATCTGGCCGCCGCCGGGTTGATCGAGCCGCCCCGCCGTCCCGACCGGCCAACCGACCCCGCTCCCCTGCCCCTGCCGGCCGACCTGAGCGCCGACCGGCTGCTCGAGTCGTCCCGGGGCCGGTAGCGCGTCATGGCCGACGTCTCCGGGCCGGTTCTGGCCATCGATTCCTCGGCCCTCCTCCGGCGGTACGTGGCCGACCGTCAGCGTCCGCTGGTGATGACAGCCATGGCCGAGGCGCCGGTGTGGGTTGCGTCGGCCCTGGCCCGCAGCGAGGTGATGCTGGCCCTCCACCAGGGAGCCTCCAGCCTGGCCGGCCACCAGGAGGCGTGGTCGGCCGTGCGGGACGACTGGGAGGCGCTGTGGGAGATCCCGGTCGACGGCCGGTGCCTGGCCCGGGCCACCGAGATCGGGGCCCGCTACGGCATCACGTTGGTGACGGCCATCCACCTGGCCGCCGCCGACCGCCTGCCCCGCCCGGTGCGGTTCCTCACGCTCGACCGTCGCCAGATCCCGGCCGCCGCCGATCTCGGCTTCGAGCTCGTCACCCCCACCGCCTGACTGGCCGGCGCGCCGGGCGTCAGCCGAGGACCTCGGTGCGCCAGCGGTCGGGCACGAGGGTGACGAGGGCCTCGTCGTGGCCGGGGAAGGCGTCGGCGTAGCGGGCCCCGCCTTCGGTCCCCAGGTAGCGGGAGGCGATGTCGGTGATGGCGGCGTGCCGCTCCTCGGTCGACATGACCCGCAACGACACCGGCCCCTCGACCGTCACGTAGCGGTAGGGGCGGGCCTCGTCCTGCACGCACAGCGAGGCCCGACCCCGGGCCCGCAGGAGGCGGGCCTTCACCGAGGCGTCGGCCATGGCGATCTCGAACGACCCGTCGGCCGCTCGCCGGTACCACACGGGAGCGCACAGGGGACCGGCTCCGTCCCGCCCGATGGCCAGCACGGCCACCCGCCGCTCGGCCAGGAAGGCGTCGCGTTCCTTCTCCGTCATCGTGCCCATGTCTTGTCGTCTCCTTCTATCGGTGCGTTCAGCAGGTTCGGCATCGGTGCGGTTCAGCGGCGGGGCTCGAGCGCCGCCACCAGCTCCAGCTCGAGGATGCCGAACACGGGCGGCGCCGTCACGGTGGTGCGGCATGGGTAGGGCGGCTCGAACACCTGCAGGTACTCCTCGTTCCAGGCGGCGAAGTCGGCCGGGTCGGCCAGGTAGGCGTTCACCTTGACGACGTGGTCGAGCGACAGGCCGATGTCGGTGAGGATCGTACGGTACAGCTCGAGCGTGTGCCTGGTGTGCTCCCGGATGCCGCCCGGGATGAGCTCCCCGGTCTCGGTGTCGACGGCGGTGAGGCCCGACAGGAACACCGTGTTGTCGACCTGGATGGCCGCCGCGTTGCGGATGTTGAGCCGCTCCATGGCCGCAGCCAGGCTCGGGGTGGTGGCATGCACTCGGATCATGCCGCCAGTTCTATCCCACCAGCGAAGGGCCGTCAGTTGAAGCCGCGGGAGTCCTGCTTGAGGGCGGTGTCGACGCAGAGGGCGGACGCCACCACCATCGACCGCATGGGCTCGGGCAGGGCCTGGTGGATCTGCACCACGTAGTTGTCGGCGGTGGTGAACAGCGTCTTGGCCAGCCCCTCCCAGGTCTTGGTGATACGGGCCACCTCGTTGCCCCCGGCGTCCTGGATGGAGAAGTTCCAGGCCCGCCAGTTCTCGGCGTTGATCGACCCGATGCGCTGCCCGCCCACCATCAGGCCGAAGCGGATCTTGCCCACCATGTTCTCCTGCTGCACGAGCCCGATGATGGTGCCCTGGGAGTCACGGATCTCCACCTTGGACTTCACGAGCTTGGCCGGCCGGGTGAGGGCCAACTGCACGTTGCCCGCCATGTCGACCACCTGGAACGAATGGGTCATGAACTGGTCGAGCGACGAGACCACCCGCACGACCTTCTTGATCATCGACTGGCCCACCTGGCGGACGGCCCCGATCTGGTTGCCCTCCTGGTTGAAGATGGCGTACTCGGCCGAGATCTCGATCAGCTTGGCCTTCTGGTTCACCACCAGCACCGGCTCGGTGAAGATCGTGCCCCCGCCACCGCCGGCCGCCGGGGCCACCCCGGCCCGGGCCTGCACCTGGTGCTGGATCTGCTGGGCCGAGTGGTTGACCACGGGCACTGCGGACCCGGGGCCGGCCACCGCCGGATCCGTGCCCTGCTGACCGTGCGACGCCACCTGCTCGGTCCACCGGGACCCGTCCCACCAGCGGTATTCGTGACGGCCGAAGGGATCGGGATGCCAACCGGACGGAGCTGCGCCACCGACATTCGTCATGGCGCCCACTGTATTCGGGCGCGGGGATGGCCCGGCGCCGGCCCCCCGACCGGCACCGGGCCCGATCCGATGTTCGCCGGAGGCGAACTCGAGGAACCCGAAGCAACCCGTAGGGTTGCCGGGTTCCCCTAGGCCTGCACCTTCTCCTCGGTCGAGACCGGTTCGGTGACGTACTCGGCCAGGTCGGCGTGGCGGGTCCAGGCGAAGTAGTCGACGTTGCGGTACGGGGAGTTGACCACGATCCGGCCCCGGTCGTTGCGGTAGTAGGTGGTCATGCCGGGGTGGGTCCACACCATGTTCTCGTGCTCGGCGTCCACCCGCTCGTTGTAGGCGTCGTGGACGTCCTGGCGGATCTCCACCGAGCCGAGGCCCTGCTCGGCCATCTGCTCGATCAGGCTCATGATGTAGTTCACCTGCATCTCCACCACGAAGATGAGGCTGCCGCCGTGACCGGGCTGGAGGTTCGGCCCGTACAGGGTGAAGAAGTTGGGGAACTCGGGGATCACCGTGCCGATGTAGGCCTTGGCGTTGTCGTCTTCCCAGGTCTCACGCAGGGAGCGGCCCTCGCGACCCACGGCATCGAACGTGGTGATGAAGCGGAGCACGTCGAACCCGGTGGCCAGCACCAGCACGTCGGCCTCGTAGCGTGACCCGTCGGCCGTGACCAGGGCATCGGGCTCCACCTTGGTGACCCGTTCGGTGACCAGCTCCACCTTGGGATTGCGCAGCATCCGGTACCAGCCGTTGTCCATCAGCATCCGCTTGCCGAATGGCGGGTAGGTGGGCAGCACCTTGTCGAACAGGTCCTGGCGGTCGCCCAGCTCGCTCTGGATGTACTTGGTGAAGTAGGCCCGGTGGGCGTCGTTCTGGGCGTTGAGCGAACGCTCGGGGTGATCCCAGTTGGGGTCCTTGTGGAGGGCGGCGTAGGTGCGGTCGTTGAACGTCCAGCCCAGGCGCACCCGGTACCAGGCCTGGTAGATCGGGACCTCGCGGAACAGGAACCGCATGGGCTCCGGCACCGGCTTGCGGAACTGGTCGAACGGGGCGGCCCAGTGGTTCGACTTCTGGAAGATCGTGAGGTGCTCGACCTTGTCCTGGATCTCGGGGCCGATCTGCATGCAGCTGGCACCGTTGCCGATGATGGCGACCTTCTTGCCCGTGAGGTCCACGTCGTCGCGCCAGGCGGCGGTGTGGAACGACGGGCCGGCGAAGCTGTCGAGGCCCTCGACGTCGGGGAAGACCAGCGGGTTGAAGATGCCGGTGCCGCTGATCACGACGTTGGCCTCGGTCTCCTCCACCGAGCCGTCGGGCAGGCGGAGGGTGACGGCCCAGCGCTGCTCCCGGGGCTGGTAGCGGGCCGTCTCCACCGTGGTCTCGAAGCGGATGTGGGGCCGCAGGTTCAAGCGGTCGGCCACCGACTCCAGGTAGCCCCACAGCTCGTCGCGCAGGCAGAAGTACATCTTCCAGTCGTGCTGGGCGAAGGAGAACGAGTAGAGGTGGTTGGGGGTGTCGACCCCGGCCCCCGGGTAGTGGTTCTCCAGCCAGGTGCCGCCGACCGAGTGCTTCTTCTCCACGATCTCGAACGGCACCCCGGCCGCCTGGAGGTTGGCGCCGGCGGCGATGCCCGACACGCCGGCCCCGATCACCAGCACCTTGAAGCCCTCGGGCACGTTGATCTTCTTGCGCTCCAGCGGCTTGTGGCCGAGCTGGGCCTTGGTGAACTCGCCGTACTCCTCGGGCACGGTCTCGCCCATGCACCAGCTCAGCATGCGCACCAGCAGATCCGGGTCGGGATCGGGGATGGCCACCGGGCGGCCGGCCTTCCAGGCCGTGATCGCCTCCAGCGCCGACTCCCGGACCTCGGCCTGGCGCTCTTCGGGCAGGCCGCCGGTGTCGTTGTCGCCCATGCCCTGCTGGCGGGTGACGCGGTACGGGTCGTCGAGCCAGTGCATCTCGCCGGTGAGCTGGACCAGCGTCATGAGCAGGGTGGGGATGTTGGCGACGGCGACGGCCTCGGCCAGCAGCTCATCATCGGTTCGGGTTTCGACTTCAGCCATGCGCGACCCTACATCCAGGGTGTGACACCATCGAAGTTGAGCCGGTTCAGTTGCGGCGAACGCTCAATACTTGGCGATCGCTGGGTCACGGGCGATCGCTCAATACTTGGCGATCGCTGGGTCACGGGCGATCGCTCAATACTTGGCGATCACCTTGCGGGCCAGGTCTTCGGTGATCCGGTAGCGGGCCTTGTTGGGGTAGATGAAGTTGACCCCGGTGATGCCGGCCGCCTCCAGCGCCTCGAGCTGCTCGGTCACTTCCTCCGGCTGGCCGGCGAGGCAGAAGTTGCGGATGATCTCCGGCGTGACGAACCGGGCCTCGTCCCGGTCGAGGTACACGTAGTGGCTCTGGTGGAGCTGTTGGTGGCTGCGCTCGGCGTCCCGGGTGGCGTGGAAGGCGAGGTACTCCTCCCAGATGGGCAGCACGTAGGCCGGGGGCTCGGCCCCCGTGTCGCGATGGAGGTCGACCAGGTAGTGGACGTTGGCCATGATGGCCGAGCCGCAGTCGGCGATCACCCGCTCCGATTCGAGCGTCTCACCCGGCTCCAGCAGCACCAGGTTGCACAGGGCAACCACCTCGAACCCGTCGAGGCTGCGACCCGAGCGAGCCGCCCCTTTGGCCAGGTTGGCTGCGATCGAGGGCGGGGTGCCGCCCCGGGGCAGGCTGGTGACGAGCCCGTCGCCGATCTCGCCGGCCAGGGCCTGGGCCAACGGCCCCAGGCCGCCCAGGTGGATGGGGACAGGGGCGTCGGCGTGGCCCAGCTGGGAGTTCTGGAACCGCACGAGCTGGGTCACCCCGTCGACGGTGTAGGCCACCTCCTCCCCCGCCAGCAGGCCCTGCACCACCTGGACGTACTCCTTCATGCGGGCCACCGGCATCGGCTTCTGGCCCAGCGTCCGCACCGCCGTGTTCCCCGCCCCGATCCCGAGGAAGGTCCGCCCGGGAGCGAGCTTGTTGATGGTGGCGATGGCGTTGGCCAGCACCGGGGCCAGGCGCAGGGCCGGAATGGCGAGCCCCGTGCCGAGCCGGATGGTGCGGGTCTGCTGGGCCGCCAGGGCCAGCAGGGGGAACGGGTTCGACATGAGCAGCTGGCTGTCGGGGGCCCAGGCGAACGTGTAGCCCAGGTTCTCGGCGAAGGCGATGTAGCCCACGTCTTCTATGGCCCCTGCGGTCACTCCGAAGTCCATGGCCGGCACGCTAGTTGCTCGCCGGCGGCCCTGCCCGGGGCCCATCCCCGGGCCGCCGCTCGCGGCTAGCTTGACCCGATGGCACAGCACGGGACGGGTCAGCGGGTGGTGGTGATCGGCGGCGGCATCGCCGGCGTCAGCGCGGCCTACGCCCTGGCCCGGCACCCCTCGGCGCCGGTGGTCACCCTGATCGAGGCCGAGGGCCAGCTGGCCCAGCACACCACCGGCCGCTCGGCCGCCCAGCTGATCGAGAACTACGGCACCCAGCCCCTGCGGGCCCTGACCAAGGCCAGCCTCCCCTTCTTCCTCCAGCCGCCCGAGCAGCTGGCCGACGGGCCGCTGCTGGAACGGCGGGGCGTGCTCAGCGTGGCCGACGACGCCCGCAGCGCCGAGTTCGAGCTGCAGCTGGCCGAGGGGATCGCCGTCAACCCGACGATCGTCGAGGTGTCGGTGGCCGACGCGGTGGCCCTGTTCCCCGCCCTGCGGCCCGAACCGATCACAAGGGCCCTGTGGGAGCCCGAGAGCTACGCCATCGACGTGGCCGCCGTCCACCAGAGCTTCGTCCGCGGCCTGCGACTGGCCGGCGGCACCATCGCCACCAACCACCGGGCCCTCCGGATCGAGCGGGCCGGGTCGACCTGGCGGATCCACACCGGCCCGGGCGGGGCGGCGGCACCCGATCCGATCCCGGCGGGCAGAGGGGGCGGGCCGGTACTGGAGGCCGACGTGGTGGTGAACGCCGCCGGGGCCTGGGGCGACGACGTGGCCCGCCGGGCCGGGCTCGCCCCGATCGGGCTCCAGCCCCTGCGGCGCACGGCGTTCATGGTGGCCAGCCGGTTCGAGGGCTCCGGGGCCTGGCCGCTGGTGGCCGACATCGAGCACCGCTGGTACGTGAAGCCCGACGGGGTGCAGTTCCTGTGCTCACCGGCCGACGAGACCCCGTCGGCCCCGTGCGACACACGCCCGGAGGAGGTCGACGTGGCCCGGGCCATCGACGCCATCAACGGGGCCACCACGATCGGGATCCGGTCGGTGGCGTCGTCGTGGGCCGGGTTGCGCACCTTCACTCCCGACCGCACGATGGCCATCGGCCCCGACCCGGCCGAGCCCACGTTCGTGTGGTGCGTGGGCCAGGGCGGCACCGGCATCCAGAGCTCGCCCGGCGCCGGCCAGCTCGTGGCCGATCTGGCCCTCGATGGGTGCCCGGGGCCCGCCTTCGATCCCTCCCAGCTCGGCGGTCTGATCCTCGACTCCGCCGCCTTCACCCCTGCTCGGTTCCTACCTCCGGCGCCGTGAGCCGTCGGGCCCGATGAGGTGGCCGTGGCTTCCCCCGGGCCGGCGACGGCGCCGGGCGGTGCTCGGTGCTGCGGGGGCGATGGTGGCGTGGGCGGCGGCCACCGGGCAGCTGTTCGTGTGGCGCGACGACGCCGACCGGCCCCTGGCCCCGGCCGACGCGGTGGTGGTGCTGGCCGGCGGTCGGTCGGAACGGCTCGACCACGGGCTGCGCCTGGCGGCCGGGGGTGTGGCTCCGGTGCTGGTGATCTCGAACGGCGCCGAGCCGACCTGGCCCGAGGCCCGGGCCATCTGCCAGGGAGGGGCGGCGGCCGCTGGCTTGCCGGCCGGGGTGGAGGTGCTCTGCCCCCGCCCCGATCCCCAGCGAACCGCCGGTGAGGCGACGATGGTGGCCCGGCTGGCGGCCGAGCGGGGCTGGCGCCGGGTGGTCGTGGTCACCAGCGACTTCCACGCCGTGCGGTCCCGGCTGTGGTTCGAGCGGTGTGCCGCCGGGGCGTACGAGGTCGAGGTGGTGGGTGTCGACTCCGGCTACAACCCGGCCCAGGCGTGGGGACTGGCCATGCGGGAGCAGGTGGGTCTGCTGGCGGCTGTCACCGTGCAGCGGAGCTGCCCGCCACAGTCGTAGCCCCCACGACGTCCTAGCGGTCGACGACGATCGAGCCTTCGGTGTCGACGTCGAGGTGGAGCACCTTGCCGTTGGTCGGCAGGCCGCTGGCCACCCGATCGACGTGCTCGGCGTCCACCACCAGGGCCACCGCCGGCCCGGAGCCGCTCAGCCAGGCGGCGGCCGCCCCCAGGTCGAGCGCGGCCTCGATGGCCCGGCGGGACGGTGGGCACCGGTCGAGCCGGGGCGGCTGGTGGAGCCGGTCCTCGGTGGCCCGCCGCAGGAGGCTCAGGTCGCCCTCGTAGAGCGCGGCCACCAGGAGGCCGAGGCGGCCCAGGTTGAACACGGCGTCGGCCCGGCTCACCATCGGCTCCAGGGCGAGGCGGGACTCGTCGGTCGGGGTCTCCAGGTCGGGCACCCAGCACAGCATCCGGCCCGGCATGGTGGCCGCCAGCCGGTGACAGAGGTCGCCGGCGATCACGTGGACCCCGCCGAAAACCGAGGGGGCGGCATTGTCGCCATGGCCCTCGATCGCCGCCACCACCGGGTAGGCCCGGCGCTGGGCCTCGGCCAGGTCCGCCCCCTGCTGCAGTTGGGCCAGCACGGCGCCGGCGGCCCGGGCGGCGCCCGAGAACCCGAGGCCGCGGCCCGGTTCGAGGTCGAACCCGAACCACACCGGCCCAGAGCCCCCCGCCCGCTCATGGGCGATCCGGGCAATGTGGTCGGGCCCGCAGGGCTCTCCCTCACCGGCGTCGGAGACCCAGGCGTAGCGGGACAGCGCCACCCCCAGCACGTCGAATCCGGGGCCGAGATTGGCCGACGATCCAGGCGCACGCACACACGTCACGGATAGAGAGCGTAGAGCCCGCACCGCCTGATGACCGAAGGCGCTACCGACGCCAGGTCGTGCCCCGCTCCAGAACGTTCGAACCCCCTTCCGAGGGTATGAGCAGATCCACCTATCTTGTCCTTGTCGTAGCAGCGACTACCTTCCCGCCATCGGGCCTGCACCAGACGATGGCGCCGTCGACGAGATCGACGACCTGATCGAGGAGCTCACCTCGGCCTCTGCCTCGCGCCCCCGGGCATCCGTGAGCGAGGGGGCGGCCACCCAATGGGGTCGCTTCGTACTTCCCCTGGCCGGAGTGGGGGCGCTGGCCATCATCGCCGCCCTCGGCATCGCCGGGTACAGGGTGCTGACGCCCGGCACCGAGTCGGCGGTGAGCAGCTCGCTCGCCACCGGCACCGCGGCGGCCACCGGTGATCCGTCATCGGCAGCGGCGACCACCGCCTCCTCGGCCCCCACCCCCACCACAGCCGCCGTGGCCAGTGCCACCACCGTCGCCATCACCCCGCCCTACGCCCCGGGCGAGGTGACCGCCGACAACCCCGACGGCGCCGTGCGCTACAGCGTGGTCAAGGGGGGCAAGCTGTACTTGAGGGGCTTCGTGCCCACCCGGGAGGCGGCCGACATGATCGTGGCGATCAGCGGCAACTTCATCGGCGGCCCGGCCAACGTGGTCGACGAGCAGCTCATCGATCCGTCGGTTCCGCTCGACGCCCCGACTGTGGTCTACGTGCGCGACGTCGTGCTATTCGACCTGAACAGCACCGATCTCCGGCCCGAGTTCCTCCCCCTGATCGATTCGGCCATGGTGTTCCTGCAGGCCAACCCGAACCAGACGATCACGGTGATCGGCCGGACCGACGCCACCGGATCGGCCCGGGTGAACGACCAGATCGGGTTGGCCCGGGCTCAGGCCATCATCGACCGCCTGGTGGGCCAGGGAGCCAACCCGGCCCAGCTCATCGCCCAGTCCCGGGGTGAGGCCGAGGCCACACCGGCCACCGGCCCGGTGGCCGAGGACCGCTACGCCCAGATCCTGATCAACGGCGTGCTGGGCGGCGGCTGAGGCGACAGCGGCCCGGGCTCAGGCCCGGTACTCGACGCCGGGGAGCACGCACAGCATCTCGTACAGCAGGTTGGCGGCCAGGAGGCTGGTGTTGCCCGAGGTGTCGTAGATCGGGGCCACCTCCACCAGGTCGCAGCCCACCAGGTCGAGGCCGCGGCAGGCCCGGATGATCTCCACCGCCTGGGGCACGGTGAGCCCGGCGATCTCGGGGGTGCCGGTGCCGGGGGCGAACGACGGGTCGATGCCGTCGATGTCGAAGCTGAGGTACACCGGGCCGCCGCCCGCACCCACCTGCTCCACCACCTCGGCCATCAACGGCACCAGCGACCGGTGCCAGCACTCCTCAACCTGGACCACCCGGAACCCCTGCTCCCGCGACCAGTCGAAGTCGTCGGCGGCGTAGCCGGTGCCCCGCACCCCGATCTGGGCCACCCGGGCGCAGTCGAGCAGGCCCTCCTCCACCGCTCGCCGGAACGGGGTGCCGTGGGCCACCCGCTCACCGAACATCACGTCGTTGATGTCGGTGTGGGCGTCTATGTGCACCAGGCCCACCGGCCCGTGCTTGGCCGCCACCGCCCGCAGGATGGGCAGCACGATCGTGTGGTCGCCGCCCATCGTCACCGGCACCACCCCGTGGGTGAGGAGATCCCGGTACCAGGCCTCGATGCGGGCCACCGAGTCGGGCAGGTTGTAGGGATTGGTGGGCACGTCGCCCACGTCGTCGATCCGGAGGCTGTCGAACGGGGCGGCCCGGGTGGCCATGTTGTACGGGCGGAGCAGCACCGACTCCGACCGGATGCCCCGGGGGCCGAACCGGGCGCCGGGCCGGTTGGAGGTGCCGATGTCGAACGGGACCCCGACCACGGCCACGTCGAGCTCGGCCGGCGGAGTGGCGGCCGGGAGGCGCATGAACGAGGCCAGCCCCCCGAAGCGGGGCATCTGGTTGCCGCCCAGAGGTTGGGGGTTGCTCATGGCTTCCACTGTAGGGGCGCCCGTTCGACCCCCGCCGGCCCGGCCGGTAGGGTCGGCCCGACAGACCCGCCGGGCGCCCGCCCGGCCCGATAGTGAGGTTGAGGATGGAGATCGACATCATGACCGGATCGGCCCGCTGGGCCGACACCGCCGAGCGGGCCCGCCAGGTCGAGGCCGCCGGCTTCTCCGGGATGCTGTTCACCGAGACCAGTGCCACCCCGTGGATGTGCATCACGGCCGCGGCACTCGCCGCCCCCTCCCTCACCTTCACCACCGGCATCGCCGTCGCCTTCCCCCGCTCCCCCATGGTGAGCGCCGCCATCGCCTGGGAGCTGGCCGAGAACACCGGCGGCCGCTACCGCCTCGGCCTGGGCAGCCAGGTGAAGGCCCACATCGAGCGCCGCTACGGCATGCCGTTCGATCCGCCCGGTCCCCGGCTCAAGGACTATGTGGAGGCGGTGCAGGCCTGCCTCCGGGCCTTCCGGGGCGAGGAGAAGCTCAACCACCAGGGCCCCTACTACCAGCTCAGCCTGCTGCCCGACGCCTGGCGGCCCCGCTCCCACGAGTACGGCGACATCAAGATCGACATCTCCGCCGTCGGGCCCTACATGACGCGGGCTGCCGGCGAGGTGGCCGACGGCATCCACGTCCACCCCTTCCATTCGATCCCCTACCTGCAGACCGTGCTCGGCCCCAAGGTGGCCGAGGGGGCGGCCCGCACCGGGCGCGACCCCCAGGCGGTGGATCTGATCGTGCCGGTGTTCACCGTGGTGGGCGACACACCGGAGGAGCAGGCGCCGTTCAAGGAGCGGGCCAAGAGCCAGATCGCCTTCTACGGGTCGACACGGAACTACGGGTTCCAGTTCGACATGCTGGGCTTCGAGGGCACCTCGGCCAAGCTCAACGAGCGGCTCAAGGCGGGCGACGTGGCCGGCATGGCCGACCTCATCTCCGACGAGATGCTGGAGCACTACGCGGTGACGGCCAGCTGGTCCGAGCTGGGCCCCAAGCTGGTGGAGCGGTACCAGGGCACGGCAGCCCGGGTGGTGCTGTACCAGGCCGAGGAGTCGCTGCGGAAGGACCCGTCGACCATCGACAAGTGGGCCAAGGTGGCCGAAGCCGTCCGCTCGGCCTGATCGTTCCCGATCTGGTCTCCTGGGCCGTCACCGGTGACGGCCCGGGACATCAGATCACGTCACCAGCTGTTCCAATGGACGTAGCGGTCGCGGGCCTTGCGGGCGCCGGGCTTGAAGTCGGTCCCGAGGGTGTGGGCCACCGGGATGAGGGCCACCTGCTGCACCCGGTCGTAGGGGATGCCGAGGATGTCGGCCACGTCGGCCTCCCGCTGCAGGTGCACGGTGGTCCAGCACGTGCCGAGGCCCCGGGCCCGGGCGGCCAGCATGAAGCTCCACGTGGCCTGGACGATCGAGCCCCACTTGTTGGCCTGGGGCAGGATCGGTGCCCCCTCCAGGCGGCCCTCGATGCAGGGCACGAGGATGGCCGGCACTTCGGGGAAGTGGTCGGCCAGGTACCGCGCCGAGTCCATCATCTTCAGCCACGTGGCCCGGGCGGCGGCGTCGGTCTCGCTGTCGGCCGCCTTGGACAGGTAGGCGTCGGAGATCATCCCGTGCCACACCTCGGAGTAGACCTGGCCTACCCGGCGGCACACCTCGCGGTCGTCCGAGATCACGAGGTGCCAGTCCTGGCGCAGAGAGGCGGTGGGGGCCTGGAGGGCGAGGTCGAGGCACTCGTCGAGCAACTGGCGCTCAACCGGGCGGGTGAGGTCGAGCCGTTTGCGAACGGCACGGGTGGTCGACAGCAGTTCGTCGGGCGAGAGGGGGAGCACCATGGCCGCACGCTAACCCTGCCCGACCCGCCGGGCCGAACTCTGTCACCTTGTGCCGGCTCTGGCGGCACAAGGTGACACGGTTCGACCCGATGGGCGAAATGCCGCGTGCCAGACTCCAGGTATGGACCCACTCGACGCCGAGCTCGACCGGATCTGGAGCCTGGTACCGGGCGACGACCCCCGCCCGCCCCTGGCCCTCACCCCGGCCCCGTTCACCCTGGCCTCGGCCTTCCCGGTCGACACCATCGCCACCGTCTCGGTGGCCGCCGCCACCCTGGCCGCCGCCGCCCTCGGGACGGCCGACCCGGTAGCCCCACGGGCCCCGGTAGCGCTCGACGGGGGCGGGGCGCTGGCCTCGTGCACCGGCTGGCTCCGGCTCGACGGCGAGCCGATCCCGGTGTGGGCCGACCTGTCGGGCCTGTACCGGTGCCGGGACGGCCGGGCGGTGCAGGTCCACGCCAACTTCCCCCACCACGCCGCCGGGGTGGCGGCCCGGCTCGGGGTACCGGAGGAGCGGGAGGCGGTGGCGGCCGCCGTCGCCCGGTGGGACGCCTTCGAGCTGGAACGGGCCCTGATCGACGACGGCATGATCTGCGCCGCCTACCGCACGCTCGGCGAGTGGGCGACCCACCCCCACGCCGCCGCCACCGCCGCGCTGCCCCTGCTCGACGTCGAGCGTCTGGGCGACGCCGCCCCTCTCCCCCCGGCGGCCAGCGATCGGGCGGCGGCCGGCGACGGGCGGGCCCTGGCCGGGGTACGGGTGCTCGACTGCACCCGGGTGCTGGCCGGGCCGGTGTGCGGCCAGACGCTGGCCGCCCACGGGGCCGACGTGCTCCGGGTGGGGGCGGCCCACCTGCCGTTCATCCCGATGGGGGTGATGACCACCGGGTTCGGCAAGCGCAACGCCTACGTCGACCTCGACACCGGGGACGGGCGGGCCACGTTCGGGGCCCTGGCCGACAAGGCCCATGTGGTGGTCGACGCCTACCGGCCGGGGTCGCTGGCCGCCCGGGGCTTCGGGGCGTCCGACCTGGCGGAGCAGCGACCCGGGATCGTGGTGGTCGAGATCTGTGCCTTCGACTGGGTGGGCCCGTGGGCCGGGCGCCGGGGCTACGACTCGATCATCCAGACCACCACCGGGCTCGCCGTGGCCGGAAGCGACGCCGCCCGCGCCGGCGGGGCCGACGTGCCCGACGGCCAGCCCGTGCACCTCCCGGTCCAGGCCCTCGACTACGCCACCGGCTTCCTGGCCGCCTTCGCCGCCCAGCGCCTCGTGGCCCACCAGCGCCGGGAGGGCGGCTCGTGGCGGGCCCGGCTGTCGCTGCTGCGGACCCGCAACTGGCTCACCTCGTTGGGCGGGCCGACGCCGTTCACCCCCGCTGCCGGGCTCCCCGACCTGTCGCCCTGGCTCCACACCGTCGACAGTCCGTTCGGCTCCCTCCAGGCCCCCCGCCCTGTCGCCGGCCGCTGGGACACCCCGCCCGCCCCCCTCGGCACCAGCCCCGCCACCTGGCTTCCCTGACCCACCCACCCGCCGGCCAACTTTTCACCCAGGGCGTCACGGGTGGCGGTGTCGGTGGGAAGTTGGCGGGCCGAGCGGTCAGGGTTCGAGCAGGAGGGCCCGGAGGGCGTCACGCACGTCGGGGCCGACGCCGATGGAATCGAGCCACGGCTCCAGGCCGACGACGCCGCCGATCGTGTCGAGGGCCGCCAACACCCACGCCCGGTCGGCGGCGGCCATCCGGTCCAGCGTGGCGGCCGGCATCGTCTCCATGAACGGGTAGCGGGTGCCCATGTCGGCCCGGATGTGGTGGTAGGCCTCGGCGCTGCGTTCGAACTCCACCAGTGCCGTCTCCAGATCCACGCCCAGGATGAGGTGGAGGACGACCCCCAGCAGGCCGGTGCGGTCTTTACCCGAGGTGCAGTGGAACACCAGCGGAGCCCGGCCCGGCTCGGCCATGACCTGCAGGGCCCCGGCGAACATGGGGCCGGCGCGGCCGAACAGCATCGGCAGGATCAGCGCCATCGGGTCCTCCGACGCCATCACCCGGGACATGGCCGCCTCCCGGGCCGCATCGCCCGAACCGGTGGGCGGGCCGACGGCGGAGGCGACGTGGAACCAGTCGACCCCGCTGCCCTCGTGGGCGAACCGGCCGTTGCGTTCCACCTCACCCTCGGAGCGGATGTCGATCACCGTCCGCATCCCGAGCCCGGCCAGGGCCGCCAGGCCGGCTTCGGTGAGCGCGTCGAGCGAGGCCGAGCGGAACACCAGCTCCGGCCGCACGAGGCGGCCGTCGGCGGTGCGGACCCCGCCCACGTCGCGGAAGTTGTGGGTGCCCTCGATGTCGTGGCTGGCCGGACGATCCATGGCGGCGCCGCTGGTCACGACAACTCCTCCCGCCCGGCGTAGTGGGCCAGGGCCTCAGGGTTGGCCAGCGCCTCCAGATTCTTCACCGGGCGGCCGTGCACCACCTCGGTGACGGCCAGCTCCACGATCTTGCCCGACCGGGTTCGGGGGATGTCGGGCACCTCGGCGATCACGGCCGGCACATGGCGGGGCGAGCACTTGGCCCGCAGATCGGCCCGGATCCGGGCCCGGAGATCGTCGTCGAGCACGGCGCCGGGAGCCAGGCGCACGAACAACACGATCCGGGTGTCGCCGTCCCACTGCTGGCCGATGGCCAGGGCCTCGGCCACCTCGTCGAGCTGTTCCACCACCCGGTAGACCTCGGCCGTGCCGATCCGCACCCCCGAGGCGTTGAGGGTGGCGTCGGACCGGCCGTAGATGATCATTCCGCCCCGCTCGGTCCACGAGGCGTAGTCGCCGTGGGCCCAGACCCCGGGGAACCGCTCGAAGTAGGCGGCCCGGTAGCGGCTGCCGTCGGGGTCGCCCCAGAACTCGAGGGGCATCGACGGGAACGGCAGGGTGCACGCCAGCTCGCCCTTCACGTCGGGGCCCAGGGGCCGGCCGCCGTCGTCGAGCACCTCGATGGCCATGCCCAGGCCCCGCGTCTGGATCTCGCCGGCGTAGACCGGGCCGGTGGGGTCGCCCAGCACCAGGCAACCGCACAGGTCGGTACCGCCCGAGATCGAGGCCAGGTGCACGTCGGCCTTCACCGCTTCGTAGATCCAGGCGAAGCCCTCGTGGCTGAGGGGCGAGCCGGTGGAGCAGATCGAGCGCAGCGACCGGTAGGCCCACCGGTCGGCCGGCCGGGCCCCCGACTTCATCACGCTGTCGATGTACTTGGCCGACACCCCGAGCAGGGTGACGTCGAGCTCGTCGGCCACCCCGAACAGGGCGGCCGGCTCCGGCACCCCCGGGTTGCCGTCGTAGAGCACGATCGTGGCCCCGCAGGCCAGCGCCGACACCAGCCAGTTCCACATCATCCACCCGCAGGTGGTGAAGTACAGGACCCGGTCGCCGGCCCGGATGTCGCAGTGGAGCCGCTGCTCGCTCAGGTGCTTGAGCAACACGCCGCCGGCCCGGTGCACGATGCACTTGGGCTTCCCCGTGGTGCCCGACGAGTACAGGATGAACAGCGGGTGATCGAACGGCAGCAGGCGGAACGTCAGCTCGGCCCCGGCGTGGCGGGCCAGGGCGTCGCTCCAGCGCTCCAGGCCGCCGGCGGCGCCGGGCCCCTCGGCCCGGGCCAGATCGGGGGCATCGCTCAGGCACCCCACCACCACGGTGCTGGCCAGGCTCGGGAGCTGGGCCCGGATCTCGGCCAGCCGGTCCAGACAGTCGAACGACTTCCCCCCGTAGTGGTAGCCGTCGGCCGCCACCAGCACCGTCGGCTCGATCTGACCGAACCGGTCGACCACCCCGTCCACCCCGAAGTCGGACGAGGTGGAGCTGAACACGGCCCCGATCGAGGCGGCGGCCAGGAACGTCACCACGGTCTCGGGCACGTGCGGCATCCACGCCGCCACCCGGTCGCCGGGGCCCACCCCGGCCTCGGTCAGCACGGCGGCCATGGCCGCCACGTCGGCCCGCAGCTCGTTCCACGTGATCCGGCGCCGTGAGCCGTCCTCCTGGCCGGCCACGATGGCCACCTCGTCCGCCCCCGGCCGATCGGCCAGCAGGTTCTGGGCGACGTTGAGCTCGGCCCCCAGGCAGAAGCGGGCCTCCCAGAGCTCGCCTCCCGGCCGGTACCCCTCGGTACCGGGGGTGCCGATGACCCCGCACCAGTCCCACAGGGCGGACCAGAACCGGCCCGGCTCGTCGACCGACCACCGCCACAGGTCGGCCTGCCCGGCGCTGCCCGGGAGTACAGCGCCGATCGGCGCTGCCCGGGAGTACAGCGTGCCGGAACTCTTCGAGCTGGGTGGCGGCCGCCCGCTCGGGGCTCGGACGCCACAGGGGGGCGACGGCTGACGTGGTCTCGGCACCGCTCATGGGGGCCAGGCTAGCCAGCGGGAGCAGGGCCCCGAAGTCCCGTCGGGGTGGGGGCGGTGGCGCTAGCCTGGGCCGATCAGCCGACGACACGCAGCCAGCGCCGGGCGACGAGCGGGCCATCGATCGGGCCCCCGTCGCCGATCGCCTGCGGCCCGCAGGGGCCCCGGGCGCTCACTGTTGCTGGCCACACCCATCGTGGCCGCCGTGCTCGCCCTGTTCGCTCTGGCCGCCGGCAACGACCTGTCCGACCTCCGGGTCGAGGCCGGCGGCTCCGGTTCCGGTTCCGGTCCGGACGCCACCACCACGGCCACCACCGCCCCCGACGACGATGGGGCCGGGGTGCCACCGTCGGGTACCGGATCGACGCTGGCCGGTGCCGGTACCGGTGGCGGCGCAGTGCCCGGTGACGGCCAGGGCGGCACGGGTCAGCCCGGTGTGGGCGGCCTGGCCCCCGGGGGCGGGGTCGTGACCGCGTCCACCGAGGCCAACGGCGGCGCCGGCGTGCTGGGCTCGACCACCACGGCCCTGGGCGGCCTCACCGGGATCCCGGTCGACACCGGGCTCGACGCCACCGGCACCACGGTCGAGGGCTCCACCGACGGCTCGGTCCCCGGCGAAGGCCAGACCGGTGCCACTGTGGGCGAGGACGGGTCGGGCGGTTCGACGGCGTCCGCCGTCAGCACCACCAGCGCCTCGTCGGACGGGCAGGGGGCGGGAGCCGGCGGGTCGACCAACAGCACCACCGCCGTCACCCGACGGGGTGGCAACGGCTCGTCGAGCGGCCTGGTCGCCACCCTGCGCCTGGTGGCCCTCATCGTCGCCTTCGGTGCCTCGGCCGCCGGCGTGGCCTGGTTGACCGCCTCGCTGGTACGGGCCGTCCTCACCGGCCGCCGCCAACGTCGCCCCGACGAGGACGACGACGATGACGGCGACCTCGAAGCCCTGGTGGTGATCGACCACGCCTCCGCCGGTTGGACCCTGGAGCAGCTCCGGCGCCGGTTGGAGGCCGAGCGCGACCCCCGCCTGGCCATCCGGGAGGCGTACTCGGTGGTGGAGTCGGGCTTCGGCATCGGGGGTGGGCTGGCCCGGCGCCGCACCGAGACCGCCCTGCAGTACCTGGAGCGCACGCTGGGCATGATCGACGGCGGCACCAAGCCGCTCCGGGTCCTGACGGGCCTGTTCCTCCTGGCCCGGTTCTCCAACCGGCCCATGAACGAGGCCATGCGGCGGGCCGCCATCGACGCCGTGGTGGAGCTGCAGGCCCGCTTCCGGGCGGCCGAGGAGATGGCGGCGTGACCCCGGTGGCGATCGCCGTGGCCGTGGCCGCCGCCGTGGCGGTGGGCGCCGTGATCTGGGTGGTCTACATCCTGTTCGACATCGGCTCCGACGGCCTCGGCGCCGGCCCCTGGTCCCGGCCCGACGTGAACCAGGTCCACAGCCGGCTCCCGGCCGACTTCGTCGGCCTGTGGTCGCTGTTCGGCTCCCGCTCGATCAACGCCCTCGCCGGGTCGCGGGAATCGGCCGTGCGTCGCCTCGACCGGCTCGAGGCCCACCTGCGGGGCGTCCCCTACGATGCCGACGCCGCCCCCGGGGCCACGTCGGTGCCGGCCTCGTTCGACGACGGCTGGCTCGAAGCCCGCGTCGAGCTACTGGAGCACCTGGCCGGGCTCCAACCGTCGCCCGCTCCCACCCCCTACCCTGGTGAGCCGGCCCCCGGGCCCGCCCGCTCCGCCGCTGGCAACCGGCCTGGCGCCGGGCCCCCGCCACCCCCCACCCAACCCGCCCGAGGACAGCGATGAACGACCGCAACCTCCCCCCGCGCCCGCTGGGCTCGGGCCCGCTCGCCGCCGCCGGCGCCACCCGTGCGCCCCAGCCTCAGCCCACCCGGGCCTCGGAGAGCCCCGACCGACCAGTTCTCGGTCGACACCGTGGTGCGCTGGAGCCAGGCCGTGATCAGAGAGCTGGAGCGGGCCGTGCTGGGCAAGCGGGAGGTGCTGCACCTGGTGCTCACCGGCGTGCTGGCCGACGGCCACATCCTGCTGGAGGACGTGCCGGGCCTGGCCAAGACGCTGATCGCCCGGTCCATGGCCACCGTCACCGGCCTCGACTTCTCCCGGGTGCAGTTCACCCCCGACCTGGTGCCGGGCGACATCACCGGTTCCACCGTGCTCGACCTCCAGACCCGCCAGCCCCTGTTCCGGCCGGGCCCGATCTTCGCCAACCTGGTGTTGGGCGACGAGATCAACCGGGCCCCTCCCAAGACCCAGGCCGCCCTGCTGGAGGCCATGGAGGAGCGCCAGGTCACGATCGACGGTGTGAGCCGTCCCCTGCCCGCCCCCTTCCTCGTGATCGCCACCCAGAACCCGATCGAATCGGCCGGCACCTATCCCCTGCCCGAGGCCCAGCTCGACCGGTTCCTGCTCAAGTTCGGCATCGGCTACCCCAGCATCGATCAGGAGTCCGAGATGCTGGTGCGCCGTGCCGAGCGCCAGCAGGAGCAGGTGGTGCTGAGCCCGGTGGCCGACCGCACGGTCCTGGGCCGGCTCCAGAAGGTGGTGGAGGCGATCTACGTCGACCCGGCGGTGGCCAACTACATGGTGCGCCTGGTCGACGCCACCCGGCAGTCGGCCCGGACCCAGTCCGGCGCCTCCCCCCGGGGATCGCTGGCCCTGCTCAAGTCGGCCCGGGCCTGGGCCGCCATGTCGGGCCGTGACTTCGTTACCCCGGAGGACGTTCAGGTGGTGGCTGCCCCGGCGCTGGCCCACCGGCTCATGCTCCGTCCCGACGAGTGGCTGCGGGGTGTGACGGCCGAGCAGGTGGTGGGCGAGTGCCTGGCTCAGACTCCGCTGCCCCGGGCGGTGGAGGAACGGGCCGGGTGAGCACGGGGGGCCGGGTGAGCACAGAGGCGGCTCCCGCCGGCCTCGACCTCGACGACCTGGAGGGCCTCGACGCCTTCGGGCCCGACGGGCCGCTGGCGGCGCCGGCACGGACCCACCAGCTCGAGTCGCCGGTGGAGCTCAGCCCCGGCGCCCGCATCACCACTCCCACCCCCCTGTTCTTCGCCAACGGGCTCCTGGCCCTGTGCGCGCTGGTCGCGGCCCTGGCTCTGCAACGGCCGGAGCTCCTGGCCCTCGGCGCCCCGGCCCTCGTGCTCCTGACCGTCGGCCTGCTCGACGGCGGCTACCCGTCGGTCGCCGTCCGGGCCGCCATGGACACCCCCCGGGCTCTGGAGGGCGACGACACCCGCCTCCGGATCACCCTGACGACCGATGTCGACGTCGGCCTGGCCGAGCTGGAGATGGGTCTGGCCCCGGCCTTCCGGGCCAAGGGGGCCCAACGCCATGTGGTGGCGGTACGCCGGGGCCGTCCCCGCACGGTGGAGCTCCATCTGGTTCCGCTGAACTGGGGGGTGCTGGAGCTGCCCACGTTCACCATTCGCACCCGGCGCAGCTCGGGGCTGTTCGCCTCCAGCGTGCAGTACCGCTGCATCAGCACGCTCCGGGTCCACATCAACGAGGAGCCGGCCCGCACCCCGCTGGAACCCACCGCCTTCCGCCGGGTGGTGGGCAGCCACCTGGCCACCGAGCGGGGCGAGGGCTGCGAGATCGCCGACATCCGCCCCTACCAGCCCGGTGACCGGCTGCAGACGATCAACTGGCGGATCTCGGCCCGTTTCGACGAGCCGTGGGTGACGCTTCGCCACCCCGACCGGTCCACCACCGTGGTGCTCGTCCTCGACGCCCACGCCAACTACGCCAGCGACGGCCAGGACACCCTGCGCCGCTCGGTGCGGGCCGCCATGGGCCTGGCCCGCCTCCACCTCAACGCCCAGGACCAGGTGGGGCTGCTCCTCACCGGTCAGGGCCGGCGCTGGATCCGGCCCCAGCTGGGCATCAGCCACTTCGCCACGATCGCCGACGCCCTGCTCGACCTGTCCACCAACGACTGGGCCGAGCACCAGCACCGGCGGGAGCGGCTCGACCGCTTCGTCCCGGTCGACGCCGTGGTGATCGCCATCTCCCCCCTGCTCAACGACACCTTCGGCCATCTGCTCGAGCCGCTTCTGGCCCGGGGCCAGCAGGTGAACGTGATCGAGCCCCGGTACGAGCTGCCGTCGGGCATCCAGGTGCGGTCGCGGGACGACAACGGCGACCCGGCGATCGCCCGCCGGGTGTTCGAGCTGGAGCAGCACCTCCGGCGCCGGGCCCTGGCCGACCTGGGGGCCGCGGTGTCGCCCTGGGTGGACGGCGAGCCCATCGAGTCGACCCTGTTCCGATCCCGCCAGGCCCACCGGGGCCGGGCCCTCCCCCTCCGGGTGCGCCGATGATCGACCTGGCCCGCCGGGCCGCCGTCCTGGCCATCTGGGTGGCCGGCCTCGGGGTGGTGGCCGCCGTGGCCCTGGCCGGGGTGTCGGTGCTGGTGCCGGTGGCTCTGGTGGGGGCCATCGGTTTCGCCGTGGGCGTCTGGTACGGCCAGGGGTTCGTCACCGCCATCGGCCTGTGCGCGGTGGCCCTGCCGGCCGCCATCGCCGCCCCCCGCACGCTGCCCGGCTACGCCGCCGTGATCGGCATGGGTGTGGCGGCCAGCCTGGCGCTGGTGGTGGCCGACGCCTCCTGGTGGCTGCGGCGCGACCCGCAGGTGGATCCGGCCGTGGCCCGGGGCCTGATACGGACGTATCTGCCGGTGTGGGCCGTGGCCACCCTGCTGGGGGCGGGAGCCGTGGCCGTGGGCCAGAAGGGCCCCAGCACGATCTGGCTGCTGCCGGCGGCCATCGTCGTGGCCGCCGGGCTGGTGGGGGCGGCGGCCGCCGTCACCCGGGGCCGCCACCGCCGCCACGACCCCCTGTCCGACATCCGCCGGGGCTGAGGACTCCCAACCCTGCCGAGAAGCCGAACTGTGGCGCCAGCGCGCGAAATACAACAGCACGCGCCACAGTTCGCAGGAAGGTCAGAAGGGTTCAGGACCGGCGGGCGCCGCGACGGTCGACCACGAGTTGGCCGGCCACGAACGTGAGCACCACCCGGTTGGCCTCGTCGAGGGCCACCAGGTCGGCCCGGCGGCCGAGCTCGATCCGGCCCCGGTCGGTGAGGCCGAGGCACTGGGCCGGCACCTCGGTGGCGGCGCCCACGGCGGCTTCCAGTGAGCAGCCGGTGAAGGCCATCACGTTGCGCACGGCGGTGTCGAGCCCGATGGCGGAACCGGCCAGCGTGCCGTCGAACAGGCGGACGGCGTCGCCGGTGGCGTCGGCCGCCTGGGTTCCCATCGCCACCACGGCGTCGCTGGTGAGGATCAGCCGGCCTTCGGCCAGCCGCCAGGCCAACGCCACCATGTCGGGGGCGACGTGGACGCCATCAGCGATGAGGCCGATGTAGCTCGGCTCCAGCAGGAAGCCGGCCGCAGCGCCGGCTTTGCGGTGGTGGAGGCCCGACATGGCGTTGAACAGGTGGGTGCCCATGGTGGCCCCCGCCGCCAGGGCGGCCCGGATCTGGTCGGCCGTGGCCTCCGTGTGGCCGCACGACACCACCACCCCCCGCTCGGTGAGCGTGCGGATCAGCTCGGTGGCCCCCCGCAGCTCGGGGGCCAGGGTCACGAGACGGACCCCGTCGGCCGGGGTGTAGTCGGCCGGGGCCTCGGCCGGGACCGGCTGGAGCAGCTCCCGGGAGTGGGCCCCGTGGCGTGACGGCGCCAGCCACGGCCCCTCGAAGTGCCAGCCCAGGGCGTCGGCCCCCATGTAGTCGGCCCGGGCCGGGGGGCCGGCCCGCCAGATGCTCAGCGCTTCCCGGCGCCGGGCGAAGCCGTTGGTGGTGAGGGTGGGCAGGAAGGAGGTGACCCCCACCTCGGTCAGCCGACGGGCCAGGGCCCACAGGGTGGCCGGCTCCCGCTGGAGGTCGTGACCCCACCCGCCGTTGACCTGAAGCTCGATGAAGCCGGGCACGATGCGGAGCCCGGACGCGTCGAGGACGGCTCCCCGACCGTCGCTGCCGTCGGAGATGAGGCCGTCCACCACGCTCAGATCGAACTCCTGCCACCCGGCCGGGGTCAGGATGTCGGCGCCACAGATCAGGTATGAGCTCGGGCTCGGTTCCGCCAACCGACTACTCCCGTCGCTAGCCGCGGGCCCGGCCCGACCGGGCCGCCACGGGGCGTGGCGGGTCGGGGGCCAGGGGTCGGAGGCTGGGGGGCGCGATCACGCCGTAGATGTTGCCACAGATTCCCGTGATTCGGATGACCTGTTCGGGAGGTGTCGATCAACCGGCGTCGCGGTGTTCGCCGCAGGCGAACCCGAGGAACCCGAAGGGTTCACGCCAGCTCCAACGTCCGCTCCAGCACCTTCAGGAACAGGTCGGGCTCCTGGGCCCCGGGCACGGCCAGGCGGCCGTCGAACACGTAGGTGGGGACGCTGGTTATGCCGTTGTCGAGGGCGAACTCCAGATCCTCGGTGACGTGCCCTCCCCCCAGGGAGCCGTCGAGCCAGCGCCGGGCCTCGTCGGCGTCGAGGCCCACCTCGGCCGCCAGCTCCACCAGCACGTCGGGGTCGCCGATGGCCAGGCCGTCGGTGAAGTAGGCGGCCAGCAACCGCTCCTTCATGGCGTCCTGCAAACCCCGCTCCTCGGCCAGGGCCAGGAGCTGGTGGGCCAGCAGGGTGTTGGCCCGCAGGGCCCGGTCCATGTTGAACTCGAGCCCCTCCTTGGCCGCCTCGCCCGACACCCGTTCGATGATCGACGCCGCCGCCTCCGGCCCGCCGAACTTCTTGGCGTACGCCTCCTTCACCGGCTGCGACACGCCGGCCGGGGCCGTGGGGTCGAGCTGGAAGGCCCGGAACCGGACGTCGACGCCGGCGGTGGGGTGGGCCGCCCGGAAGGCGTCGAGCGCTTTCTCGAACCGGCGCTTACCGATGTAGCACCAGGGGCAGACCACGTCGGAGAAGATCTCCACCGTGATCGTCGTGCCCCTGGCGTCGGGCCGCTGGCCGGTGGTCTCGTTGCTCATGCCGTCTCGATTCCCGCTGCAGACTGCAGGTTGTACAGGGCCACGGCGTCGTCCCGCAGCTTGAACTTCTGGATCTTGCCCGTGACCGTCATCGGGAAGTCCTGGGTCACGGCCACGTAGCGGGGGATCTTGTAGTGCGCGATCTTGCCCTGGCAGTACGCCCGCACCTCCTCCACCGTGATCTCGGCCCCGTCCTCGGTCTGGACCCAGGCCATGATCTCCTCGCCGTAGCGTGCGTCGGGCACCCCGATCACCTGCACGTCACGGATCCGGGGGTGGCCGTAGAGGAACTCCTCGACCTCCCGGGGATACACGTTCTCCCCGCCCCGGATGATCATGTCCTTGATGCGGCCCACGATGTTCACGTAGCCCTCGCCGTCCATCTCGGCCAGGTCGCCGGTGTGCATCCAGCCGTCGGCGTCCACCGCCTCGCCGGTGCGCTGGGGGTCGGTCCAGTAGCCGATCATCACCGAGTAGCCCCGGGTGCAGAACTCACCGGGCCGGCCCCGCTCCACCGTCTCGCCCGTCTCGGGGTCGACGATCTTGATCTCGACGTGGGGATGGACCCGGCCCACGGTGCCCACCCGCTTGTCGATCGGGTCGTCGGTGGCGGTCTGGGTGGACACCGGCGAGGTCTCGGTCATGCCGTAGCAGATCGTGACCTCGTCCATGTGCATCCGCTCGATGCACTGCTTCATCACCTCGACCGGGCAGGGGGAGCCGGCCATGATCCCGGTGCGGAGCGATGTGAGGTCGAAGCTCTCGAACGCCGGCGAGGCGAGCTCGGCGATGAACATGGTGGGCACCCCGTACACGCTGGTGCACCGCTCCTCGGCGATGGCGGCCAGCGTGGCGTCGGGGTCGAAGGCGTCGGCCGGCACCACGATGGTGGACCCGTGGGTGGTGCAGCCGAGTACGCCCATCACCATGCCGAAGCAGTGGTAGAAGGGCACGGGCACGCACACCCGGTCCTCCGGGGTGTAGCGGCAGCCCTCGGCCACGAAGTAGGCGTTGTTGACGATGTTGGCGTGGCTGAGCGTGGCCCCCTTGGGGTAGCCCGTGGTGCCCGACGTGTACTGGATGTTGATGGGGTCGGCCGGGGCCAGGGTGGCGTCGATCTCATCGAGGCGGGCGGCCGGCACCGATGAGGCCTCGGCCAGCAGGGCGGTCCAGTCGTCGGTGCCGAGGAACACCACCTGCTGCAGGTCGGGCAGGTCGGCGCGCACCTCGCCCACCATGGCCACGTAGTCCGACGTCTTGAAGGTGGTGGCGGCGAACAGGCCCCTGCAGCCCGACTGGTGCAGGGCGTACTGCACCTCGTGGGTGCGGTAGGCGGGGTTGATGTTGACCAGGATCACCCCGATGCGGGCGGTGGCGAACTGCACCAGGACCCACTCGGCGCAGTTGGGGGCCCAGATCCCGATGCGGTCGCCCTGGGCGAAGCCCCGGGCCACGAGCGCCCGGGCCAGCTCGTCCACCCGCTCCCCCAGCTCCCGGTAGGTCCAACGGATGCCCTGGTGGCGCACCACCAGCGCCTCCCGCTCGGCGTGGGCCGCGATCGTGGCCGCCAGGTTGTGGCTGATCGTCTGGTCGATCAGAGGGGTCGACACCGCCCCGGTTTCATGGCTGAGCGCCATCTGGCCTCCTTCGCTGTGCGTGGCCGTGCCTCACCGTCCAGCGTAGTTGGGCCGGCAACGGGCCGTCAGCTGCGGCTGGCCGGTCAGCCGACGGCTCGGCTGCGGGCGGCGGCCATGTCCACCGCCTCGGACTGGAGGCGGGCCAGCTCGACTCCCAGCTCGACGGTGAACTGGCTGATCGCCTGGCGGGTGACGCGGCCCTTGCCGTCGGGTGGGCGGGGCGGCGTCAGCGGGTCGCCCACCACGATCGCCACCCGGGACCGGTGGGGCCGCTTGGCCCCCATGGGCAGCACGGCCTCGGTGCCGGCGATCCCGATCGGCACCACCGGGGCGCCGGTGCGGGCGGCGAGCCAGGCCGCCCCGTCGAACAGGGGGCCGATCTCGTTGCCGTAGCGGCGCCCCCCTTCGGGGAACACGATCATCGATTCGCCCCGGTCGAGCAGGGCCCGGGCCGCCTGGAGGGCGTCGCGGTCGGCCTCGCCCCGCCGCACCGGGATGGCGCCCAGGGCGGCGCACACGTAACTGACCCCGGGCGTGGTGAACAGCGACTCCTTGCCCAGGGCCCGGATCCGGCGCCGGCTCTGGCAGGCCACGAGCACGCTGTCGAGATGGGACCGGTGGACGGGGGCCAGGATCGTCGGCCCCGGCCGGTCGAGCACGGCGGTGTTGCGGGCCTGCACCCGCAGCAGCGGATGGACGACGGCCCGCACCGTCCCCCGGACGAAGCGGTAGAGCCACAGCGACGACCGCCGCTCACCCCGGGCCAGGGCCACTGCACGAAGCTCGGCACTCATGGCCGCTTACTACAGCACAACCGCCGGGGCGGACCGAACACGGTGGGAGGGGTCAGGCTGCTCAGCGGCCGGCCGGTGGCCGGGAGAACACCCGGCGCCCCCGGGACAGGTGGTAGAGGTACACGTAGTACCCCCCGAGAGCGATCGACCCTACGAAGCGGACGAAGGCACCGGTCGGGTCGCCTGCCATCACGGCGTGTGCCGTGTAGAGCGCACCCAGGAGCACGGATACCGCCGCACCGAGCCCTGCCATCACCGAGGTGAATGACACCCGCCAACCTTCGTCCGCAATCGTCCTCCAACTGCCCTGCTTCAGAAGGTAACTATGTCTGATTGTTGTTGATAGAGCATGGTTGCCTATTCATGCCGGGCCGGGCGGCGGGGGCGCACGGCCCGGGGCAAGAGGGCTAAGTTGCTCCCATGGTCGACATCTCTCGCACGCTGCACTGGTCGGACACCGACGCCGAGGTCCACAAGGTCGTGGTGGGCCCCTACGACAACAACGTCTTCGTGGTCCGCTGCCGCCACACCGGCGCCTCGGTGATGCTCGACGCCGCCAACGAGCACGAACTGCTGCTCGATCTGTGCCGCACCCTGGGGGTCCGCACCGTGCTCGAGACCCACGGTCACTGGGACCACATCCAGGCCATCCCCCAGGTGCGCGACGCCGGCTACGAGGTGGGTGTCACCCCCGAGGATGCGGCCATGCTGCCCAGCTACGACTATCTCCTCGAAGACGACACGATGATCGAGGTGGGCAACCTGCGGCTCCACACGATCACCACCCCCGGCCACACCAAGGGCTCGATCAGCTTCCGCCTGGTCGACAAGCCGGTCCTGTTCACCGGCGACACCCTGTTCCCCGGGGGCCCCGGCGCCACCGGCTACGAGGGGGGCGACTTCGGCACGATCATCGAGTCGATCGACCGGCGCCTGTTCGTGCTGCCGCCCGAGACCCTGGTGCTGCCGGGCCACGGCGACGACACCACGATCGGCTCCGAGCGGCCGCACCTCCAGGAGTGGGTCGACCGGGGCTGGTGATCGGGCCTCCGGGCGGCTTTCCCCGCAGCCGGTAATTTCCACTACGCGGATTGTGCAATAGGGCCCGGTCGTTAGACTGGGACCATGGCACCTCCCCTGTTCGAGATCGAGGACCTTCATGTCGCCACCCCGTCCTCGGAGGACGGGCCCTCGGGCGGCGGCGGGATCGAGATCCTCAAGGGCGTGTCGCTCACCGTGCAGGCGGGCGAGGTCCACGCCCTGATGGGTCCGAACGGGTCGGGAAAGTCGACGCTGGCCTCCACCCTGCTCGGGTCGCCGGAATACGAGGTCACGGCGGGCCGGATACGGCTCAAAGGCGACGACGTGACGGGCTGGGGCCCCGACGTGCGGGGCAAGGCGGGCATGTTCCTCGGCTTCCAGTACCCCCAGGAGATCGCCGGGGTCACCGTGCTCAACTTCCTCCGCCAGGCGCTCAGCGCCCGCAAGGGCCTGGAGATGAGCGTGCTGGAGCTGCGGCTGGCCCTCATGGAGTGGATGGACAAGCTGGGCATGGACCCGGCGTTCATGACCCGCTACGTGAACGAGGGCTTCTCCGGCGGGGAGAAGAAGCGCAACGAGGTGCTCCAGATGGCCATCCTCGAACCCGAGATCGCCGTGCTCGACGAGACCGATTCCGGGCTCGACATCGACGCCCTGGTGGCGGTGGCCAACGGCGTGCAGGCCATCAGGGCCGAGCGACCCGACCTCGGCATCCTGGCCATCACCCACTACCAGCGGTTGCTGGATCATCTGAAGCCCGATCACGTCCATGTGCTCTACGGCGGCCGTATCGTCGCATCCGGTGGTCCTGAGCTGGCCCACCAGCTCGAACGGGAAGGCTACGAGAGCTTCCGATGACCACCCCTGCCACCCCCACCCCCGCATCGGCTCCGGCCGCGGCCCGGCTCGACGTCGCCACCATCCGGCGCGACTTCCCGGTGCTCAGCCAGCGCCAGGACGGGCACCGTCTCGTCTTCCTCGACTCGGCGGCGTCGTCGCAGCACCCCCGCCAGGTGCTCGACGCCATGACCAGCTTCTACGAGACGAGCTACGCCAACGTCCACCGGGGCGTGTACCAGCTGGCCGAGCGGGCCACGGCCGCCTACGAGGGGGCCCGGGGCAAGGTCGCCCGCTTCATCGGGGCGCCGAGCTCGGACGAGGTGGTGTTCACCAAGAACGCCACCGAGGCCATCAACCTGGTCGCCGGCAGCTGGGGCCGGGCCAACCTGGGCCCGGGCGACGCCGTGGTGCTCACCCTCATGGAGCACCACGCCAACATCGTGCCGTGGCAGATGCTGGCGGCCCAGCTCGGCTTCGAGATCCGCTGGGTGCCCCTCACCGACGACGGCCACCTCGACCTGACCGACCTCGATCGCCTGCTCGACGGGGCCAAGCTGTTCGCCTTCACCGCCATGTCCAACGTGCTGGGCACGCTCAACCCGGTGACCCGGCTCACGGCGGCGGCCCACGAGAAGGGTGCACTGGCCCTGGTCGACGCCTGCCAGTGGGTGCCCCACCTGCCCACCGACGTGGTGGCCATGGGAGCCGACTTCGTGGCCTTCAGCGCCCACAAGATGCTGGGCCCGTCCGGCATCGGCGTGCTCTGGGCCCGGGGCGAACTGCTGGCGGCCATGCCGCCATTCCTGGGCGGCGGGGGCATGATCCTCAACGTGACCACCGAGGGCTTCACGCCCGACGCTCCTCCCGGGCGTTTCGAGGCCGGCACACCGCCCATCGCCGAGGCCGTGGGGCTGGCCGCCGCCATCGACTACCTGACGGGGCTGGGCATGGAGGCCGTGCACCGCCACGAGGTGGAGCTCACCGGCTATGCGCTGCGGACGCTGCGGGCCGAGGTGGGAGACGCCCTCACCATCTACGGGCCGAGCGAGCCCTCGGAGCGGGGCGGGGTGCTCTCGATCGCCCTGGAGGGCGTGCACGCCCACGACGTCAGCCAGGTGCTCGACACCCAGGCCGTGTGCATCCGGCCCGGCCACCATTGCGCCAAGCCGCTGATGCGGGTGCTCGGGGCGCCGGCCACGGCCCGGGCCAGCATCTACGTGTACAACGACACCGACGACATCGACGCTCTGGCCGCCGCCCTGCTGGCGGCCCGGGACTTCTTCAAGCTGTAGCCGGGAGGCTGCCCGTGTCCGGACTCGAAGACCTCTACCGGGAGATCATCCTCGACCACTACCGCAGCCCCCGGAACCGGGGCGAGCTGGAGGCACCGCCGGCCCACCGGACCGAGGGGTTCAACCCGTTGTGCGGTGACGAGGTCGTGGTGTACGTGATGGTCGACGGTGAGGGGCGCATCGACGACATCAAGATCAACGGCCAGGGGTGCTCGATCTCCCAGAGCTCGGCGTCGATGATGTCGGCGGCGGTCAAGGGCCGCACGATCGACGAGGCCCGGGCGCTCACCGCCACGTTCAAGTCGATGATGTCGATCCACGAGCAGGACATCGGCGGCGACGGCACCGAGTCCGAAGCCGAGCCGGCCGACGACGTGACGGCCGAGATGAAGCTGGGCGATCTCGAGGCCCTGCGGGGCGTGGTGAAGTTCCCGGTGCGCATCAAGTGCGCCACCCTCGGCTGGAACACCCTCACCCAGGCCCTCGACGAGGTCGTCGCCGCCCGCACCTGACCCCGCACTTGGGCGATCTCTGACACCGGATCCCGGATCTGGACACCCCACGTCAGAGTTCGACGGGGTTGGCGGTGATTAACTGGCTCGATGTCCGAAACGACCCGATCCGAGGCGAAGCGGCCGCCCTCGCCCATCGACCAGGCCTTCCTCACCAACGACCCCGACGCCGGCATGCTCGTCCTGGTCCGCCACGGCCAGCAGCAGTGGCCCGACCCTGAGACATCCACCACTGGCGACTGGGTGGACCCCCCGCTGTCCGAGCTGGGGCGGGCCCAGGCCGAGGCGGTGGGCAAGTACCTGGCGGAGGAGCACCCCTCCGCCGTCTACAGCTCGCACCTGCTCCGGGCCAACGACACGGGAAAGGCCGTGGCCAGCCATCACGGCCTCGACGTCACCGTGGTCCACGAGCTGGAGGAGTACCGCATGTTCCAGCACCTCGACGGCTCCACCCGGGCCATCGACGTGCTGGGCGAACGGGCCCTGGAGGGCATGCGCAGCCGCTTCGTCCAGACCCGACAGTGGGACGTGTACCCCCACAGCGAGTCCTCCCTCGATTTCCGCCGCCGGATCGGCTACTCGATCGAAGGCGTCCTGGCCCATCACCCCGGCGAGACCGTGATCGTGGCCTGCCACGGTGGCGTCATCAACATCGTGGTGGCCCAGATCCTGGGTCTCGACATCGACTTCATCTACCGTCCGGCCCACGCCTCGGTGCACCGCATCCGCTTCGGCCACGGCCGCCGGGTGATCGAGTCGCTCAACGAGCACTCGTTCCTCCGGGCCGCCGACCTGCTCACCTACTGATCGTGACAGCTCACCATCGGGGACACCACCACCGATGACCGAGATGACAGCACCCGAGATCGCCGTCGTCGGCCCCGGCGGGGTCGGCACCTTCTTCGCCGCCCACCTGGCCGCTGCCGGTCGCGCCGTGGTGGCCTGCGCCCGCCGGCCGTTCACCGAGTACGTGGTCGACTCCGACCGGGCCTCGGTGCGGGCCCCGGCCGCCGTGGCCACCGATCCCTCCCTGGTGGACGGGCCCGTCCCCTGGGTGCTGGTGGGGGTGAAAGCCCACCAGACCGACGGCGCCGGCCCCTGGTTCGAGCGGCTGTGCGGCCCCGGCACCACGATCGTGGTCATGCAGAACGGGGTGGAGGGCGCCGAGCGCCTCGCCCCCCACGCCCACGGCGCCGAGATCCTGCCCACCGTGGTGTACTGCGGCACCGAATTGGTGGGCCCCGGCCATACCGTCCACGCCCGGGCCGGTCACCTGTTCACCCCCGACGTCCCGGCCGCCCACCGCCTGGCCGAGCTGTTCGCCGGCACCCGGGCCGAGATCCGCCCCACCGCCGGCTACGTCGACGAGGCGTGGCGCAAGCTCGGCCTGAACGTGGTGGTCAACGGCATCACGGCCCTCACCGACCGCCCCATCGCCGTGGTGGCCGACGAGCCACTGCGCACCGTGGCCCGGGGCATCCTGGCCGAGTGCTGGGCCGTCGGCCGGGCCGAGGGATCCACCCTGGCCGACGACGGCATCGAGCCCCTGCTCACCGGCCTGGGCGGCGCCCCCGGCATCACCTCCATGCTCCAGGACCGCCGGGCCGGCCGGGCCACCGAGCACGACGCCCTCTACGGCGCCGTCGTCCGGGCCGGCGTCCGCCACGGCATCCCCACCCCCCTCAACCAGGCCGTCGGCGCCCTCCTCGCCGGCGGCGACCCCGGGTAGCACCACCGCCGACAGTTCGACGGGTTCCCCCATGAGGCGCCCCGGGGTCGGGGGGCATCCCCGATTCGCCAAACGGGGCGGAATCGTACGGTCGGTGTATCAAACCAGGCAGCTCCGCTGTCGAGACAGGGGAGGAACCCACGATGACCGAGCACACCGACTCCACCACCACCACGACCACCCTTACGACCGGCCCCAGCGCCGCCTTCACCGAGGCGCTGACCCGGCTCGAGCGCAGCCTCGACGCCCAGATCCTGGTGTCCCAGGACCGTTGCGTCGACGGCCTCCTCGACCTCTACAACGCCGCCCCCACCGAGCTCATCCGCAGCCTGGTGGCCGACATCCTCAACGACATCCGCCACCTGAGCGCCGTGCGGGCCAGCACCGTCCAGGGCCGCCTCATGGAGGTCACGGCCGCCACCTCGGTGGAGCTCGCCTTCTGCTGAACCCCGGGATGAACGATCAGGCCAGGGGGTCGGCGAAGGGATCGGCCATCGGATCCACCGCCGGACGGCCGGCCCCGGAGCCGGTGCCCGTATCGGCGCCATCGTCGGCCGCCTCGGCGTATCCGACGTAGCCGCTGGCCTCCAGCTCGTCGGCCAGCTCCGGCCCACCGCTGGCCACGATCCGACCCTGGGACAGCACATGGACCCGGTCGGGCCGCAGCTCGGTCAGCAGCCGGCTGTAGTGGGTGATCACCAGCACGCCGAGCCCGTCGGCATTGGTGGCGTCTTCCACCCGGCGGGCCACGGCGCGCAGCGCGTCCACGTCGAGGCCCGAATCGAGCTCGTCGAGGATGGCGAACCGGGGCTTCAGCACCGTCAGCTGCACCGTCTCCAGCCGCTTCTTCTCCCCGCCGCTGAGATCGACGTTGAGCGCCCGTTTCAGCAGGCCGCTCTCCAGACCGACCCGGGCGGCCTCGGCCGCCAGCCGGTCTTCCACCGCACCGTCGGGCACCGCCCGGCCGGCACCCACCGTCGCCAGCTCGGCCGCCCGCAGCGTGTCGACCACCGACACCCCCGGCACCTCGGTGGGGTACTGCATGGCCAGGAACAGCCCGGCCTGGGCCCGCTCCCAGGGAGCGAGGGACAGCAGGTCGGCTCCGTCGAGGGTGACCGTGCCGCCCAGCACCTCGTAGCCGGGCCGGCCCATCAGCACATGGGACAGGGTGGACTTGCCGGCCCCGTTCGGGCCCATCACGGCGTGCACCTCGCCTGAACCGATCTCCAGGTCGATCCCGTTGAGGATCACCCGGCTGCCCACGGCGGCCCGCAGGCCCCGGATAACGAGCTGGCTCATCGTCGCAGTCCCTTCTCGTTCCTCGCCTGGATGGTGAGCGCGGTCACGGCAGCACCACCCGCACCTCGCCGTCGACCACGCTCACCTCGTACACCGGCACCGGCTTGGTGGCGGGCAGGGTCGTCGGCTCGCCGGTGGTGACCGAGAACGTCGACCCGTGCTTCCAGCATTCGATCGTGCCCTCGTCGGTGTCGATCTCGCCCTCGGCCAAGGAGTAGTCGGCATGGGAGCAGCGGTCGCCGATCACGAACAGCGTCGTCGTCGAAGCGGATCACGGCCAGCCGGTGGCCCTCGACGTCGAACCGCTGGGCCGACGTGGGCTTCAGGTCGTCGATCCGGCAGACCGTCACGGCGTCTCCCGAGCCGCTCATCGATCGACCGCCGCGGCACCGGAGGTATCGGGCGCATCCACGGCACCCCGGGTGTCAAGCTTGGCCGCCACCAGCCGGCTAATCTCGTCCCGCAGGTGGGCCGCCGGCAGCCGCTCGATCACCTCGTCGAAGAAGCCGGCCACGATCAGCCGGTCGGCCGCCACCGGGGGCACGCCCCGGGCCTGGAGGTAGAACTGCTGCTCGGCGTCCACCGGGCTCACGGTGGAGGCGTGGCTGCACCGCACGTCGTTGTTCTCGATCTCCAGGTTGGGCACCGACCAGGCCCAGGCGTCGGGGCTGAGCTTGATGTTGCGGTTGGTCTGGAATGCGTTCGACCCGGCCCCGTCGGGGTGGATGTGGATCATGCCGGTGTAGATCGAGCCCGACGCATCGTCCTGGGCCCCCTTGAACAGCAGGTCGCTGCGGGTGTGGCGGGCGATGTGATGCTGGAACGTCCGGAAGTCGTGGATCTGGGTGCCGTCGCCGTAGTACGCCGCCACCAGGTTGGCGGTGCCGCCCCGGCCCACCAGGGCGCTGTCGGAGCGGAGCCGGGTGTAGCGGCCGCCGAAGGCGGCTATCCCGCTCACCAGCGTGGCCTGGGCCCCCACCGACGACCGCTGACGGGCCAGCTGCACATGGTCGCGGCCGAGGTCCTGGAGGACCTGGAAGCGGAGGCGGGCGGCGTCGCCCACCCGCAACTCGACCCGGGGCACCGAGGCGCTCGCTCCCGGGGCCGACGTCTGATGCTCCACCACCGTGAGGTCCGAACCCTCGCCGGCCTCGATCACGAGGTGGGGGAAGCTGACGGTGCCGGGGGTGGCGTGGTGGGTGCGGACCACCACCGGCTCCCGCACGGTGAGCCCGGTGGGGGTGCTGATCGCCAGCGCCCCCGGGCTCCAGGCCTGATGGAGCAGGTCGTAGGCCGTGTTCTCCTCACCGCCGACGCCGAGATCAGCCAGGCCACCCGGGTCGTTGCGGGCCTCGACGACCAGGCCCTTCTCGGCCCAGCCGGGGGCGATCACGATGTCCACCACCGAGCCGTCGACCACGGTCACCGTGGCGGCCCGGTCGGCCAGGGGCAGATCGGGCACGTCGGCTGGGCTCCCGGCCGCCGGGGCGGGCGAGAGGCCCTCGATACCCAGGTCGTTGACGGGGCTGTACCGCCATTCCTCGGTCTCGGTGCTGGGCCAACCGGCCTCGGCCGCAGCGGCCAGAGCGGCGGCGCGGCGCTCGGGATCAGCGAGGCCGGCGACGGGGGAACTGGTCAACAGGTCGCTCACGGAAGTCCAGGCTACCGGCAATTTCCACTATGTGGCTAGGAGAAATTATCGCCGACGGGAAGGCCTTGGCCTACTTCTTGAACGGCCACCACTTACGCCGGCGGGTGGCCTGCTTGCGGGCCGCCACCGCCTTCTCCTGGTCCACCTCGGCCCGCAACTCGGCGCTCACCGAGTTCACGATGTCCTCCGCCTCGTCGAGCAGGGCCCCGATCGTCTCGTCGTGGCCGATGCTGGACGGCGCCGCCGGGGTGGGCGGCGTGACCAGCGTGCCGTGTTTCCAGTTCACGTCGGCCATGCGCCGCTCGTAGCTCGGGCAGTTCTCCGGGCACCGCCACGGTGCCTCGGGGGCCAGGTCGAGCGCGCACTTCCGCATCGTGTCCCCGCTGGGATAGGTACGCGTCTGAAAGTGCTTGCATTCCTCCCGCATCGGCATACCCCAATTGTGCCAGGAACGCGGCTCGTCGGGTGATCGAGCCCCGGACCAGGGCCGGTATCTTCAGCCCATGCCCACCCCCCATATCAGCGCCCAACCCGACGACTACGCCGAGGTGGTCCTGATGCCGGGCGACCCGCTCCGGGCCACCCACATCGCCGAGCAGTTCCTCGACGGGGCCCGGCAGGTCACCGCCGTGCGCAACGTCTACGGCTACACCGGTACCTGGCAGGGTCGGCCGGTGTCGGTTCAGGCCTCGGGCATGGGGATCCCGTCGATCCAGATCTACGCCACCGAGTTGGCCCGCCACTTCGGCGTGCGCCGGATCGTGCGGGTCGGCTCCTGTGGCACGGTGCAGGACAAGGTGAACCTGCGGGACCTGGTGGTGGCGTTGGGGGCGGGGACCGATTCGCTGGTCAACCGGGCCCGGTTCGGCGGCCGCGACTTCCCCGCCGTGGCCGACTGGACCCTCACCCGGTCGGTCGTCGAGCGGGCCGAGGCGACCGGCGTGCCGGCGCACGTGGGCCCCGTCTACACCTCGGACTTCTTCTACGAGCCCGAGGGCTCCACCACGTTCTCCCTGCTGGAGCGGTACGGGATCCTGGCCGTGGAGATGGAGGCGGCCGGCCTGTACGGGGTGGCGGCCGAGTGCGGGATCGCCGCCCTCACAGTGGCCACCGTGTCGGACCACATCACCCGGGGCGAATCGCTCAGCGTGGAGGAGCGACAGACCGGATTCGACGCCATGATCCAGGTCGTGCTCGACGCCGTGGTCGCCTGAACCGGTTGACCGGGGGTTAACCCCACCGCGGGCCGGCCGGCCCACCCCATTCCCCAGTCCGGGACCCACCCGTACGGTGGACGGTGTGAACTGGTGCACCCCCAGGGGTGCGCCCCCGGAAGGAGCGAGCATGGGCAAGCTGTGGCTGATACCGGTGGCCGTGGTGGGGGTGGCGGTGGCCGCCACCGGCTCGGCCGCCGCCGCCGACCTCATGAACAGCGAGACCACGCAGACACCGGTGTCGTTCGAGGGGGTGGAGGCCATCGAGCTCGACCTGGGGGCCGGCGGCGCGGTCTTGACCGGCGCCGACGCGTCCGGCTCAGGCGAAGGCACGGGCACGAGGGGCGACGTGACCGGCACCCGCACCGAACGATCGGGCCTGCGGGAACCCACGGTGACCGAATGGGTCGACGGCTCCACCCTCCACCTGCGGAGCCGGTGCCCGGGCTGGGTGAGCATCCGCTGCGACGTCCACTACGAGCTCACGATCCCGGCCGGAGTCCGGGTGACGGGATCGGCATCCGGGGGCGGGCTCGACCTGCGGAGCCTCTCCGGTGACGTCGAGGTGTCGTCGTCGGGCGGCGGGATCGACGCCACCGGCACCACCGGGGCGCTCGCCCTCGACAGCTCCGGAGGTGGGATCGAGGTCATCGACGCCACCGGCCCCGCCTCCCTCCACAGCTCGGGCGGCGGGATCGACGTCACGAGAGCCAGCGGCTCCCTCACCCTCGACAGCTCGGGCGGTGGCGTCACCGTGACCGATTCGACCAGCCCCGAGGTGGTGGCCGACTCCTCCGGCGGCGGGGTCACCGTGCGCCTCACCCGCTCCCCCACCAGCATCGACCTCGACTCCTCGGGCGGCGGCGTGACCCTCACCGTGCCCGACGACGGCCAGACCTACGCCGTGGACGCCTCGGCGTCGGGTGGCGACACCAAGGTCGAGGTGAACACCGCCGCAGACTCGGGACACCGCATCAAGGCCCGCTCGTCGGGTGGTGGGGTGACGATCGGCTACGGCTGAGCGGAGGAGGGCCGGCCCGAATCGAGGCCGGCCCGGCGCCGGAACTAGGGTGGCGTCATCAGCTGACCCAGGGGGACCGCATGACCCACGAGCTCTTCATCGACGTCGACACCCACATCACCGAGCCGCCCGACACCTGGACGTCCCGGGTGCCGGCCAAGTTCGCCGACCAGGTGCCCTACGTGGAACGCAACAAGGACGGCCGCGACTACTGGTACCTGAAGGGCCAGCGGATCTCCAGCGTCGGGCTCAGCGCCGTGGCCGGGTTCGACGGCGGCCCGTTCCCCGACTCGCCCAAGGGCTACGACGACGTCCACCCGGCCAGCTGGAAGGCCGAGGAGCGGCTCAGCTACATGGACTCGGTGGGCATCTGGGCCCAGGTGCTGTACCCCAACGTGGCCGGCTTCGGCAGCCAGGTGTTCCTCCGCCTGGAGGATCCCGATCTGATGCTCACCTGCGTGGAGGCCTACAACAACTTCCAGACCGACTGGGCCTCGGCCGACTCACGCCGCCTGCTCCCCATCGCCGCCACCCCGTTCTGGGACGTCGAGGCGTCGGCCCGGGAGATCCGGCGCTGCGCCGAGCAGGGCCACAAGGGCGTGCTGTTCACCGGCGAGCCCCAGGTGTTCGGCCTCCCCTACCTGGGCGACGAGCACTGGGACCCCATCTGGGCCACGGCCCAGGAGTGCGACCTGCCGATCAGCTTCCACATCGGCTCGGGCGACATGTCCACCATCTTCGACAAGCGCCGGGTGGCGGCCCACGGCTCCGGCGCCACCTACGCCCGTTCCACCGTGGCCCTCACGCTGGGCAACGGCGATCAGGTGGCGGATCTGCTGCTGTCGGGTGTGCTACCCCGGTTCCCCGACCTCCAGTTCGTGTCGGTGGAGTCGGGCATCGGCTGGGTGCCGTTCGTGCTCGAGGCCTGCGACTACGCCTTCGTCGACGGGCAGGTGGCGCAGCAGCGGCCGGTCTACGGCGACATGCTCCCCAGCGACCTGTTCCGCCGCCAGGTGTCCGTGTGCTACTGGTTCGAGCAGCACGCCCCCAACGACCTGATCGAGCGGATCGGGGCCAACCGGGTGCTGTTCGAGACCGACTTCCCCCACCCCACCAGCCTCTACGCCGAGGAGGCCCGCCGGCGGCTCGAGGGCGGCCTGGCCACGCAGCCGGCCGATGTGAAGCGCATGGTGATGTGGGACAACGCCCAGGCCCTCTACAAGGTGGCCGAGCCCACGGCCGCCGACCTGGAGCGGATGGGTGCCGTTCTGCCCGCTGGCGTGTGATGGCGGCCCGATAAGCTCTCGGGGCACGGCCCCGAGCAAGGAGCGACCATGGGACTGATGGACAACATGAAGGATCTGGCCAAGAAGGCCGACGATGCGGCCGACCTGGCCCGTGAGCACGCCGACAAGCTTCCCGGCGACATGGGCGACAAGGTCACCGACGTCGCCGACAAGGTCGACGAGCTGACCGACAAGATTCCCGGCGGCGCCCAGGAGTGACGTGAGCCGCTCGGTCAGCCGGTCGCCGGCTGGCCGAGCGTCGGCTCCACCGGCCCCCAACCCGTCTGGGCCGGCGCCATCAACACGGCATGGCCGGCCCGGACGCGTCGAGCGGCACCGGCCACGGGCGGTAGCAGCATCGACGGGCCGATGGCGACCGCCGCTAGCAGGAAACGCACCGCCGGCCCCGGCCGACGGGTGACCTTCAGTCGCAGCAGTGCCGCGTTCCAGATGACCAGGCGCATACGGCCCCTGGCCCGGGCCCCCAGGCGCCAGCGGAGCCACAGGCTGAGGTCGTCGCTCTCGTTCAGGTGGTCGATGCTGACCCGGTAGACACCGGTGGCGAACAGGAGCGTGGGGAGCTGGGGACGACCCCCGTCGACGGCGGGCACCACCTCCATCGTGCCGTCCTTCGACTGCTCGCCGTCGCCGGGTGTGATCGTGGCCGCGGCGTCCGGCACGAGGGCCAGGCGGCCGTGGCGGGAGAGCCGGAGCACGATGCCGTTGTCGGCCGCCGGTAACTCGTTGGCACGAAGCTCGATCTGGTTCGACACCTCGCGGCGCACGAGCCAGCACGGCACCGAGGCGATGAAGCTACCGAAGGTCCGCCGCAGGAAGGTGGGCCGGTCCTCGATCGTTTCCCGGCGGCGGATCGCCTTCCCCGGTCGCAGTTCCTCGCCGTCGAGCGCGGCCGAGCTCGCTCCCACCGCCACCACGTCGGGGTGCCGGTCGAGGATCGCAGCCCGCCGTTCGAGGGAGCCGGGCAGCAGCACCTCGTCGTCGAACAGCAGCGTGACGTAGCGGCCACTGGCGGCGAGGCGGGCCGTGCGGTGGTTCTCCCCCATGGGCACCCGGCTCGGCTGGCGGATGTAGCGAACGCCCGGGCCGAAGGCGGCCACCACCGCCGGTGTGTGGTCGTCCGAGGCGTTGTCGACCACGATCACCTCGATGTCGTCGGCCTGGGCCAGGGCCGACTCGATGGCCCGCCCCAGGGTGGCCGCTCGGTTCAGCGTGGGGATGCACACGGAGAACCGGGGCCCCACGACGATCCGTTCCGTCATGACTCGAGGCTATCGGCTCGTAACCGGCCGGAATGACGCAATGTCATCCCGGCCGGAGCAGATCAGCCCGGGTACGCGACGTCAGGCCGGTTCGGCCGAGACCGTGACCTCGAACTCGAGCAGCTCGGAGCCGCTGGCCAGCGGGCCGCCCTGGGGCGGGCCGCCCGGGTGGCCGCCGCCTCCGGGATGACCGCCCCCGCCCGGATGGCCCCCGGCGGCGCCAGGATGGCCACCCGCTTCGGCACCGGCGGGCGGGCCGGCGTTGGCCCCGGCGTGGCCCTGGGCGAAGGTGTCGCTGTTGCGCCAGGCCTGGAAGGCGGCTTCGTCGCGCCAGCGGGAGTAGACGAACCAGCGGGGCTCGTTGTCGGCGGTCGGCTTGAGCAGCTCGAATCCTTCGAAGCCGTCGACCTTCGACAGCTCGCCGAGGCGGGCCGAGAACCGCTTGACCACCTCCTCGCCGGCCTGGGGTGGGATGTTCAGAGCGTTGATCTTCACCACGGACATGGACCTCAGCCTACGGGCGGCCATCCGGGCGGCGGCTGGTGGAGCCCGGCCTCCCGGGCGGCCACGATGGCCTCGGCCCGGTTGGCCGGGCGATGGCCTGGTTGTCGCCCCCCCGGGCCCCATCAGGCCCCCCACCCGGCGGAGCTGAGGACCGCCGCTCAGTGGCCCACGTCGCCCTGACGGTAGTGGCGGCGGCACAGGAGCTCGTAGTGGACCACGTCACCGAACAGAGGCTGGGGCTGGTTGTCGTCGGTGTCGCCCACCACGACCGTCTCGCCCTCGTACACGATCACCCCGTTGACCACCCGGGCGTTGTGGGTGGCCCGCTGCCCGCACCAGCACCGGGCCTCCACCTGCATCGGCACCCGCTCGTCGGCGATCTCCAGCAGGCGGCGGGTGCCGTCGAACAGCAGACCCCGGAAGTCGGTGATCAGGCCGAACGCGAACACGTCGACGTTCAGATCGTCGACCACGCAGGCCAGCTGGTCGCACTGCTCGGCGGTGTAGAACTGCGCCTCGTCGCATACGAGGTACCGCAGAGGGCGGACGTCGAGGGCCCCGTGGTCGAGCGCGAGCTGGTACAGGTCCAGCTCGGGCTTCACCTCCACCGCCTCGGCCGCCACCCCCAGCCGGCTGGTCACCTGGGCCCCCTCCCGGTCGAACGCCGTGAGGAGGAGACCCCGAAGATCCCGGCTGGCCAGGTTGTGGTGGATCTGGAGGGCCACGGTGCTCTTACCGGAACCCATCGTGCCGAAGCTGAACCGCAACGTCGCCATGCGGCTCACAAGCTAGCGGACAGCCAACGGGCTACCCGACCGAGCCCTCCATCTGCAGCTCGATCAGGCGGCTCCACTCCACCGCGTACTCCATGGGCAGGGTGCGGGTGACGGGTTCGATGAACCCGTTGACCACCATGCCCACCGCCTGTTGCTCCGACAGGCCCCGGCTCATGAGGTAGAACAGCTGCTCGTCGGCCACCTTGGACACCGTGGCCTCGTGGCCGATCTGGGCGTCGAGGGCCCCGATCTCCATGTAGGGGTAGGTGTCGCTGATCGATTCGTCGTCGAGGATCAGGGCGTCGCACTGCACGTGGCTCTTGCAGCCGTAGGCGTCGTCCTCCACCCGCACCAGCCCGCGATAGCTCGACCGGCCGCCGTCCTTGGAGATCGACTTGGACACGATCTTCGACGTGGTCTCGGGGGCGGCGTGCACCATCTTGGCCCCCGTGTCCTGGTGCTGGCCGGCACCGGCGTAGGCCACCGACAGCACCTCGCCGCTGGCCTTGGGTCCCACCAGCCACACGGCCGGGTACTTCATCGTGAGGCGGCTGCCGATGTTGCCGTCGATCCACTCCATGTGGCCTTCGGCTTCCACCCGGGCCCGCTTGGTGACCAGGTTGAACACGTTGTTCGACCAGTTCTGGATGGTGGTGTAGGTGACGTGGGCGCTGGGCTTCACCACGATCTCCACCACGGCCGAGTGCAGCGAGTCCGATGTGTACACCGGGGCCGAGCAGCCCTCGATGTAGTGGACCTTGGAGCCCTCGTCGGCGATGATCAGGGTCCGCTCGAACTGGCCCATGTTCTCGGCGTTGATCCGGAAGTAGGCCTGGAGCGGCATGTCGACCTCGACGCCGGGCGGCACGTAGATGAACGACCCGCCCGACCACACCGAGGTGTTGAGGGCCGAGAACTTGTTGTCGTTCATCGGGATGATCTTGCCGAAGTGGGGCTTCACCAGCTCCGGGTACTCCCGCAGGGCGGTGTCCATGTCGCAGAAGATGACGCCCTTGGCTTCCAGGTCGGCCCGGTTGCGGTGGAAGACGACCTCGGACTCGTACTGCGCGGTCACACCGGCCAGGTACTTGCGCTCGGCCTCGGGGATACCCAGCTTCTCGTAGGTGTCCTTGATGGCCTGGGGGAGGTCCTCCCAGTCGTTGACCTGCCCCTCGGTGGGCTTGATGTAGTAGTAGATGTCGTCGAAGTAGATCTCCGACATGTCGCCGCCCCACTTCGGCATGGGCCGCTTCTCGAAGTGCCGTAGCGACTTCAGCCGCATGTCGAGCATCCAGTCGGGCTCGCCCTTCATCCACGACATCTCCCGGACCATGTCGCCGTCGAGGCCCCGCTTGGGCTTGTAGACGTAGTCTTCGGCGTCGCTCCAGCCGAGCTTGTAGCGGCCGAGATCGAGGTTGTCGGGGGTGACGGTCATGGCAGCTGGTGCCTCCGGGGCCGTTCGTGGGGGAGCTTCGGGTCGGGATTCGGGCGGGTCGCAGGCCGGCCCGTCCTATTTCTCCTATCCAGATAGTAACAATCCCACGCCCCCACCGCTACGTGACGGGCACGACCCGACCCCTCAGCCGATGAGGCGCAGGTTCCCCGGGTAGGTCCGCACCCGGCGCAGGTACTTGTTCACCCCGTCGGAGATCATGTCGGGCGTCACCGTGTCGGGCCGGATCTTGGCCGGGATCCCCACTGCCATGCCCTTGGCCGGCACCTCCATGCCGCTGGTGCACACGGCGTTCGCCGCCACCAACCCACCCGAGCGCACCACCACCCGGTGCAGCACCACCGCACCCGACCCCACCAGGGCGAAGCTCTCGATCGTGCACCCCTCCAGGTGCACCAGGTGACCGATCACACACTCGTCGCCCACGATCGTGTTCAGCTCGTCGGTCACGTGGATCACCGTGCCGTCCTGGATCGACGTGCGGTCGCCGATGCGGATGTAGCCGGCGTCGCCCCGCAGCACGGCCCGGGGCCAGACCGACGACTGCTCCCCGATCACCACGTCGCCGATGATCACGGCGTCGGGATGGATGAAGGCGCTGGGATGGATGGTGGGCTCGACGTCCCCCAGGGCGTAGATCGGCATGGGCCAGAACTTAGCTCAGGGTTCGGCGGTCACCCCAGGTCGCGCAGGTCGAGCACGAGGGCCGACAGCGACAGGAACACCAGCACGCCCACCGTGGCGTAGGCCAGCGGCAGCAGGCGGGTGGCATCGAGCCGGGCCGGGCGGGCCGGGCGCAGGCGGGCCAGCACGCCCTCGATCGCCGCCACCACGGCGTGCGACCCGTCGAGCGGGGGCAGCGGCAGCAGGTTCACGGCACCGACCGCCGCCGACAGCACGCCCAGCCAGCGCAGAGCGGTGGACGCCCCCTCGCTCACGGCGTACCGGCTGATCCGGGCCTGCGCCACCGGCGACAGGAACCGCACCGGGGGCTCGGTGGCGCCCGACCGGTCGAGTACGGAGGCGGCGTAGCCCCCGAGGTTGGTGGCCCAGGTCCAGATGGCCGTGACCGTGCCCTGCAGGACGAACCACAGGTCGGCCCAGCCCTGCACCAGCGCCCGGCCGATCGGCTCGCCGTCGAGCAGGGCGGCCACGGTGAACGCCACCACGGCCGTGGCCAGGTTGGCCGCCGGGCCGGCCAGGATGGTGGCCAGCCGACCCCGGCACCGGGCGGCGCGGTAGGTGCGGGACTCGGGAAAGCCGTCGGGCAGCTCGGCCCCCGGCGTCATCCCGGGCAGCTTGACGTAGCCCCCGAGGAACAGCGCCTTCACCCCGTAGCGACAGCCGTTGCGCTCGATCGAGAACACCTCGGGCCCGAAGCCCCAGAACAGCTCGACCGGCCCCATGCCCGACCGTCGGGCCGCCAGGTAGTGGGCCCCCTCGTGGAGGGCGATCACCAGGGCCAGGAACCCCAACAGGTAGAGACCGCCGGGAGCCAGCGCGGCCAGGGCCGCCACCGACAACCCGGCCGCCACCGCCCAACCCACTGAGACCCGACCTCCCGCCACGAAGAGTCAGGTAACCACACGGAGCGTGAGCTACGGGACGGGCAAATAGGCCCAGCGGCCCACTTCGACCCGGTCAGGACCGCCCTGGGCGAGCCGGCCGGAGCCCGGATCAGACCCCGAAACCGCCGTACTGACCCTTGTAGAACACCATCGGGCTGCCCTCGGCGCTGGGGGTCTCGAGGTGCAGCACCCGGCCCACCATCAGCACGTGGTCGCCCAGCTCCACCACCTGGTCGAGGCGGCAGTCGATCACGGCGTGGACGTCGGGCAGCACCGGCGCCCCGCTGCCCGGGGCCGGGTAGGAGTAGATGCCGGAGAACTTGTCCTCCGCCTTCGATGCCATCACTCCGCACAGCTCGGCCTGGTCCTGGTTCAGCACGTTGACGCAGAAGCGCCCGGCCTCCTCGATCACCGAGCGGCTGTTCGACTCGGTGACGAGGAAGAAGCCGACGAGGGGCGGATCGAGCGAGATCGAGGCGAACGAACCGATGGCCACACCGACCGGGCGCTCGGGCCCCTGGGCCGTCACCACGGTCACGCCCGTGGGGAAGTGGCCGAGGACACGGCGGAACTCGCTCGGATCGATGGCGGGGTCGTTGTGCTCGGACATGGGCCGTTCCTCGTGTACCGGGTCCGGCGCCGCCGGACACTGCTCGTGGGTCTCGCTGGCCCGGCGGGACGACGGGCTCCAGCCGGGCGGGCCGAGCCTAACCGACGGTAGGGCCGGTCAACAGCTGCGTGCCCGAGTGCAGGCTGAGGCGCTCGGAGGCCCCGATGACCTCGATCGACGGGCCGGCTGCGGCCTGGATCCGGGCCACGGTGCCCGACACCCAGTCGTCGTCGTGGCTGGGGTCGTGGTGGTAGAGCACCAGCCGCCGGGCCCCGGCCCGCCGGGCCAGCTCGAGGGCGAAGTCGGGGGTGCAGTGGCCCCAGTTGGCCCGCTGGGCGAACTCGGCGGCGTCGTACTGGGCGTCGTGGATCAGCACGTCGACCCCGGCGCAGGCCTCCACGATGTGGCCCGGCACGTCGTGCGAGCCGTCGAGGGGCTGCTGGTGGTCGCTGATGTAGGCGATCGAGCCCCCGCCGGCGTCGATCCGGTAGCCGTTGGTGGCCCCCACGTGGGGCACGTCGAACACCGTGACCCGGGCCGAGCCGATCTGGAACGTCTCGTTGGCCGCGTCGCGGAACGAGACGCGGCCCGGCAGCTGATCGAGCGACACGGGGAACGCCGGGGGCCGCAGGAAGCTGGTGAGCTCGGCCCCGATCGAGTTGGCCCCCTGGGGCGGGCCGACGATCTCCACCTCGTTACCGGCCACCAGCAGCGGCTTGAAGAACGGGATGCCCTGAATGTGATCCCAGTGCAGGTGGGTGATGAGGGCCGTGGCCCGCAGCGAACCCTCCGGGTGGCGGGCCACCAGGTCCGCCCCCAGATACCGGGCGCCCGTGCCCAGGTCGAGGATGATGGGGGCCACCTCGCCCGCCACCTCCACCAGCACGCACGACGTGTTCCCCCCGTGGGCGCGGGTGTCGTCGCAGGAGCAGGGGGTCGAGCCCCGCACACCGTAGAAGGTGACTGTCAGCATGTGGCTGGCAACATCCCGTCGGCTCCCCCTGGTCAAGCGGTTCGACAAGGCTAGTTGATGATGTCGCTCAGACGAAGAGGATGTGAACAAGGTCTCAAACCGGCCTGGCGCCGAACGGGCCGAGCAGTGGCGTTTTCCCTGTTCACACCGACAGGTGTTGCCCGAACCAGTTCAGAAGGGCGTCATACGCCCGCCCGGCTGCATCGGCGTTGTAGCGGGGGCCGGTGTCGTTGAAGAAGGCGTGGTCCACCCCGTCGAACACCTCGACCTCGTAGGTGAGACCCGCCGCCTCCAGGGCGGCCCGGGCCGCCCCCTGGGTGGCGTTCACCCGGTCGTCGAGGCCGGCGTAGACGGCGAGCACCGCCGCGGCGGGTGAGCCGGAGAAATCGGCATCGGCCGGGCACGGGCCGTAGAACGGCACGGCGGCGGCCAGGCGGGGCTCGCCCGCCGCCAGCAGCTGCCACGTCATCCCGCCGCCGAAGCAGAAGCCCATCACCCCCAGGTTGGCCCCGGGGGCCCGGCGGGCCAGCTCGTCGAGCCCGGCCCGCAGGTCGGCGATCATCCGCTCCGCCGTCGCCTGGCCCAGCGCAGCGGTGGCCTCGCCGTCGCCGCCGAGCGACGCCGTGCCCCCCTCCTCGGACAGCAGGTCGATGGCCAGTGCCGTGAACCCGTCGGCCGCCAGGCGGGGCGGGATGGAGGCGATATGGGAGGTGAGGCCCCGGTTCTCGTGGATGACGAGCACCGCCCCGTTCGGCTCGGCCGCCGTGGCCAGCACCCCGAACAGGTCGCCGTTGGGGCCGGCGAACGTGACCTGCTCCCCCGCCCCCGCCGGGACGGACGCCGGCGACGTCGGCGGGGCGGTGGTCGCCGGGCTGCCGGCGGCGGTGCTGGCCGGTGCGGTGCTGGCGGGGCCGCCCGACCCGGAGGTGGCCCCGCTGCCGCCGCTGGAGGAGGTGCCGGAGCTGGAACAGGCGGCGAGCACGATCGCCGCCCCGGTGGCGCTGAGACCGAGCAGTAGCAGGCGGCGGAGCGCCTCCCGCCGGCTGAGGTGGCCGTCGGCCCAATCGAGGGCGATCTCCTGGGCGAGGTAGTCGTCGAGCGCCATCGGCCCACCTTACGCGCGCCGTCCGTGCGTTCGACCGCCCTCCCGCCGTCCGTTAGGGTTTGGGCCATGGCTGGCCCGACCCCACCTGCCGGCCCCGGCCTCCCCGACGGGCTCGTGGCCGTGGTCAAGCGTGACTGCCCCACCTGCGTGCTCGTCGCCCCCGTGCTCGACGAGCTGGCGGCCCGAGCCGGCGGCGGTCCTCTCACCGTCTACACCCAGGACGACCTGGCCTTCCCGGTGACGGCCGTGCCGGTGGCCGACGACACCGCCCTCGCCGTGAGCTGGCACCACGGGATCGAAACCGTGCCCACGTTGCTCCGGGTGAAGGACGGGGCCGAGGTGGACCGGACGGTCGGCTGGTCCCGCCCCCAGTGGGAGGCGCTCACCGGCGTCGACGGGCTGGGAGCCGGGCTGCCGGAGCACCGGCCGGGCTGCGGCTCGCTCTCGGTCGACCCCAACCTCACCGACGAGCTGGCCGTACGGTTCGGGAGCTCGGTGCTCCGGAGCCGGCGGGTCGAGCTGGCGGCGCTGGAAGACGAGATGGAGGCGGCGTTCGACCGGGGCTGGACCGACGGCCTGCCGGTGGTGCCGCCCACCGAGGCCCGGGTGCTGCGGATGCTGGCCGGCACCAGCACGCGATCCCGGCGACGTCGTGGCCGTGGTGCCCCCCGACCTCACGGCGGTCACGGTGGAGCAGGTGGCGATCAACGCCGTGCTGGCCGGCTGCCGGCCCGAGTACCTGCCGGTGGTGCTGGCGGCGGTGGAGGCGGCCTGCACCGAGGAGTTCAACATCCACGGCCTGCTGGCCACCACCTACTTCTCGGGCCCCATCGTGGTGGTCAACGGCCCCCTCGCCCGACGCATCGGCATGAACAGCGCCAACAACGTGCTGGGTCAGGGCAACCGGGCCAACCTCACCATCGGCCGGGCCCTGCAGCTGGTGGTGGCGAACCTGGGCGGGGGCCGCCCGGGGCGGCCCGGCCGGCCCGGAGTCGACATGGCCCTCATGGGGGCGCCGGGCAAGGTCGGTTGCGCCTTCGCCGAGCGGGAGCACGACTCGCCGTTCGTTCCGCTGGCGGTGGAGCGGGGCCTGGCCCCCGGCACCGACGCCGTCACCCTGTTCGCCGGCCACGGGCCCACCGCCATCGTCGATCAGCTGTCGCGCTCGCCCGAATCGGTCACCCGCTCGTTGGCCGCCGCCCTGCGGGCCCACGGCCACCCCAAGCTGGCCATCGGCTTCGACGCCATGCTGATCGTGGGGCCCGAGCACGGCCGGCTCCTGCGGGAGGCCGGTTGGGACAAGGCCCGGTTCCGGGCCGAGCTCGAAGAGCTGCTGATGCTCGACGCCGATCCGATGCTGCGAGGCGTCGACGGGATCGACGAGGGTCTGCCGGCCTCCTTCGCCGGGAGGCGGGTGCCCAAGTTCCGGCCCGGCGGGCTCCAGATCGTCCATGCCGGGGGCGACGCCGGGCTGTTCTCGGCCATCATGGGCGGCTGGGCCGGCGGTGCCATGGGCAGCGCACCCGTCACCCGCCCCATCACCGACATCCCCACCGATCTCCCATCCACCGTCCCATCCCCCACAGGAGGACCCGCATGACGGTCGTGCTCGACCCGACAGCAGGCAAGGTGGGCTCCTCGATCGAGACCGCGCCCCGGCCGGCCACCATCGAGGGCCTCACCATCGGCCTGCTCGACATATCCAAACCCCGGGGCAACTTGTTCCTCGATCGCCTCGAACAGCGGCTGACCGACGCCGGCGCCACGGTGAAGCGCTACGCCAAGCCCACGTTCACCAAGCCGGCGCCGGTGGATCTCCGCCACGAGATCGCCACCAACTGCGACGCCGTCATCGAGGCGCTGGCCGATTGAGGCAGCTGCACGTCGTGCAGTGTGCACGACATCACCGACCTCGAGCGCCGCGGCGTGCCCGGGGTGTTCGTGGCCAGCGAGGTCTTCGTCGACGCGGCCCAGGCCCAGGGTGAGGCCCTCGGCTTCCAGCCGGAGCGGCACTTCGTGAACCACCCGATCCAGGACCGCACCGACGACGAGATGCGGGAGCTGGCCGACAAGGCGTTCGACGCCCTGGTGGAGAAGCTCACCGGCCGGAAGTAGCGGGCAGCGGGCCCGGCCCTGGGGGCCGGGCCCGCTCCGTTCCGGTCAGCCCCGGGTGAAGAACAGCTGGAGCTCGATCTGGCCGTTGTCGTCGAGCGAGAGCACGATCGGGGCGCGTGGGCAGCTCCACGCCGTAGTCGGAGAACGTGACGTCGAGGGTGCCGGTCACCACGATCGTGCCGTTCACCAGCTGGGCTTCGAGGGGGAACGTCACCGGCTTGGTGACCCCGTGGATCGTGAGGTCGCCGGCGGCGTCCACCGCCACCGGATCGCCCGACAGCGGCCTCCGCTCCCAGCTCGATGGGCGACGTCAGCACGAACGTGGCCTGGGGGAACTGGTCGGTCTCCAGCGCGTCCCGGGCCCGGCCGTCGCGGCGGCTGTCGTTGGTGGTGAGGGCCGACATGTCGGCCGTGATGGTGGCGGCCTGCACGGTGGTGCCGTCGATCTCCAGCGTGCCGGTGACCTCGGGGGTCCGGCCGACGGCGGTGGTGGACCCGACGCCGCTCAGCTCCTCGGCCACCCGGAAGCCGGCGAAGGTGCCGGTGGAGTCCTCGAAGGAGAACTCGCCGATCGAGGTGTCGACGTTCCAGGTGCCGGCCACGTCACCCTCGGCGGCGTCGGCTCCGGTGGCGGCGGCTGTTCCGCCGGCCGAGGCCGTTCCGCCGGTCGTCGTGCTGCTGACCTGGGCCGCGGCGTCGGTGATGTTGGTGGCTTCCGGGGCGTCGTCCCGCAGGAACCACCAGGCGAATGCGGCCACCGCCGCCACGGCCAAAACCCCGATGATGGCCACCAGCTTGAGCCGGCCGGACCGTGCGTTGGTTGCGGTCATGTCTCATCCCTTTTCGGCGAGCAGGTCGGGACAGGATGACCCCGCAGGGCGAAACCCCGGTAAAGGATCTCGGTGCACCACGAACCGCGGTGGTGCCCAGCGCACCGAGATCCCAGGCGACTCGAACCTCGGTGCACCACGAACCGCCCGTGGTGCCCAGCGCACCGAGATCGGGAGGGTCGGGGTCAGCGGCCGAGCGTCAGCCTGTCGCCGTGGCGCTGCGCCAGCCCGTCGGCCACGACGGTGGCGGCCACCCGCTCCGCCCGGGCGGGGTCGTCGGGCCAACCCATGACGACCGCCAGATCGCAGGCGGCCACCGGGGCCCGGCGGAGGGCGTCGACCAGGCGGCCCCGACCCTGGCGATCGGAGCCGGCGAAACGGCTCTGGCCACCCGACACCCGGGCCGACCCGACGGCGGGGTCGGGCTCGGGCCGGCCGGCGGCCCACCAGGCGCAACGGCCGGCGTCGGCCACCGGGCAGCCCTCGTCGCACCGGGGAGTGCGAGCCGTGCACCAGCCGGCGCCCACGTCGAGCAGGGCCTGGTTCCACACCCAGCTCCGGCCCCGGGGGACGGCGGCGTCGGCGAGGGCCTGCACCGGGGCCGGCCGCAGGGGGCGGCCGGTGGCCCGGGCCAGGATCCGGGCCACGTTCGTGTCGACCACGGCGTCGTCGCGCTCGTAGGCGAACACCCGCACCGCCCGGGCCGTGTAGGGGCCGATGCCGGGGAGGGCCAGAAGGTCGGCCAGCCCATCCGGCACCCGGCCACCGTGCCGGTCGACGATGGCGGTGGCCGTGCGATGGAGGGCGACGGCCCGCCGGTTGTAGCCGAGGCCGGCCCATTCGTCGATCACGTCGCCCACGGGGGCGGCGGCGCAGGCCGACGGGCTGGGAAAGCGGCGCAGGAACCGGGGCCAGCGCTCGATCACCCGGGCCACCTGGGTCTGCTGGAGCTGAGCCTCGGCCACCAGGACCGCCCACGGGTCACGGGTCCGCCGCCACGGCAGGTCCCGCCCGTGCACCTCGAACCACCCCGCCAGCCCCACCCCCGTCAGCGGGTTCGCATCGTCCCCGTCGTCTCCTCCCATCAGGCCCGACGCTACCCGCCCAGCCCACCTCGCCGACCGTCTTCGCCGGTCGCGACATCGGGACCCCAGTTCGAACCATGTACCCCCATGTTCCCCTCAGAGGTACATACCGCTACCCAGTTGGAACTGAGGTCCGGATGTCACAGGATCTTGGACCGATTTAGGATCGGCGGGACCACGACAAGGAGGGCCCATGGCTGACGGGATGACAGCGACAGCGGTGACGTCGGTGAGCACCGCCACCAAGGGCCGGGTGATCAACTCGGCCCGCCACAACCACTGGGTCATCGACTCGCCCAGCGGGCCGGCCGAGGCGGTGTCGACCGGGGAGTCGTTCCTGGCCGGCCTGTCGTCGTGTGCCGTCACCCTGGTGCAGGCGGTGGCGGCGGCCGATGGCGTGGCGTTGGGCCCGCTGTCGGTGGAGGTCACCTCCTATCGGGGGCCGGACAAGCCCTACGACTACGACCACATCGACGTCGCCTTCCGCTACGAGAACCTCCCGCTGGCCGAAGCCGAACGCCTCACCCAGTTGTGGAAGGAACGTTGACCGATCTACCGCACGGTCGCGGTCGCGACCCCCACCAACGTCACCACCTCCGTCACCACGCCGGACGCCCCCTGACCGTGTTGGTCGTGTCGCGACCCGTACGGCGACACCACCGGGGCCTGAGCGACGCTGGATGTGAGGGAGCAGCGGCTCACGTCTACTCTGGCCGCTCATGAGCGAACCCGATCTCACCTCCGCAGCCGACGCCATCGAGGCCGCCGCCGGTGTGGTGGCCGCCGCCACCCGACGCCTGGCCGCCACCGGAGGGGTCGACGCCGACCAGGTGCTGGCCTACGACCTGGCCCATGCCACCGCCGCCCTGGAAACCGCCCGCTCGATGCTCGACTACGGCGCCAAGGGCGATACCGAAGCCCGCCTCACCTGCGTGTTCGCCGCCGACGTCGTCGCCGATCTGGCCACCAAGATCTGGGGCCGGGAGACCCTGTGGGCCACCACCCCCGGCGCCCTCGACGGCGCCCGTGATTTCGTGGCCGCCTGGCGCGACCCCGCCACCCTGGCCGCCATGGCCTACAGCGACGGCCCCCGCCACCTCGACAGCGAGTTCGAGCTCGTCCAGGACTCGTTCCGCCGCTTCGCCGAGGAGCAGGTGGCCCCCCACGCCGAGCACATCCACCGCCACAACACCGACATCCCCGAGCCGCTCATCCAGGGGCTGGGCGAGATGGGCCTGTTCGGCCTGTCGATCCCCGAGATCTACGGCGGCTTCGCCGGCGGCGGCGAGTCCGACTACTACGGCATGGTCATCGCCACCGAGGAGCTGAGCCGGGCCTCCCTGGGCGCCGCCGGCTCGCTCATCACCCGCCCCGAGATCCTGGCCCGGGCCCTCGAGGCCGGCGGCACCGAGGAGCAGAAGATGGCCTGGCTGCCCCGCCTGGCCTCGGGCGAGATCATGGCCGCGGTGGCCGTCACCGAGCCCGACTACGGCTCCGACGTGGCGTCCATCAAGGTCGCCGCCACCCGCACCGACGGCGGCTGGCTGCTCAACGGGGTGAAGACCTGGTGCACGTTCGCCGCCCGGGCCGACGTGCTCATGCTCCTGGCCCGCACCGACCCCGACCGCACCAAGGGCCACCGGGGCCTGTCGATCCTCATCGTGGAGAAGCCCCGGGGTGAAGGCCACGGCTTCGCCCTCACCCAGGAGGCGGCCGACGGCCGGCCCGGTGGAGGCAAGATGGAGGGCCGCCCCATCGACACCCTCGGCTACCGGGGCATGCACTCCTACGAGCTGGCCTTCGACAACTGGTTCGTGCCGGCCGAGAACCTGATCGGTGAGGCGGCGGGCGAGGGCCGGGGCTTCTACTACCAGATGGCCGGCTTCGAGAACGGCCGGCTCCAGACCGCGGCCCGGGCCATCGGCGTGATGCAGGCCGCCTACGAGGCGGCCAAGGACTACGCCCAGAACCGTCTCGTGTTCGGCCAGCCCATCGCCGAGTACCAGCTCACCCGGGCCAAGCTCACCCGCATGGCCGCCCTCATCCAGGCCGCCCGCCAGTTCGCCTACGCCGTGGGCCGGATGATGGCCAAGGGCGAAGGCAAGATGGAGGCCTCGATGGTGAAGGCCTACGTGTGCAAGGCGGCCGAATGGGTCACCCGGGAGGCCATGCAGATCCATGGGGGCATGGGCTACGCCGAGGAGTATCCGGTGAGCCGGTACTTCGTCGACGCCCGGGTGCTGTCGATCTTCGAGGGGGCCGACGAGACCCTGTGCCTCAAGGTGATCGCCCGCAGCCTCGTGACCGCGGCCGAGAACGCCGACAAGGCCTGACGAACCCGGCCGCCGGCGAGCGCAACGCTCCCCGGCCTGAGGAGACCTTCCCCGACGGGTGACACGACCTGCGCCGGCATCCCCGCAACGGGGGCCGGCGTAGGCCACAATCGTCCCGCTGTGCTGTTCCCAACAGTCGCGTTCGCCGTCTTCTTCTGCGTCGCGTTCCTGGCCAACTGGCTTCTGCGACCCAGGTTCCGGCTGTGGCGCGTGACGATGATCGTCCTCAGCCTCGTTTTCTATGGCTGGTGGGACTGGCGCTTCGTGCCCCTGCTGCTGTCGTCGGTGGCCGTCAACCAGGCGGCAGCGGTAGGGGTCCATCAGCTCAGGACCCGCCCCGGCGCGGTGCGCCGGGCGATGCTGCTGGCCGGGGTGGGGGCCGATCTCGGCCTGCTCGGCTTCTTCAAGTACTACGACTTCTTCGCCACCTCCGCCGGCAACGCCCTCAACCGGGCCGGGTGGGAGGCCACACCGCCCCTGCTGGACATCGTCCTGCCCATCGGGATCTCGTTCTTCACGTTCCAGGGCATCAGCTACGTGGTCGACGTGTACCGCCAGAAGCTGGCCCCCATGCCGCTGGGCGACGCCGCCTTCCTCATGACGTTCTTCCCCCACCTGGTGGCCGGCCCGATCGTGCGGGCCAGCGAGTTGGCGGGCCAGATCACCAAACGCCCCGACCCCCGCACCATCCCCGCCGGCGAGGCCTTCTGGCTTATCGGCCAGGGCCTGCTGAAGAAGGTGGTGGTCTCCAGCTACCTGGCCACGGCCCTGGTGGACCCGGTGTTCGACGTGCCGGGCCAGCATTCCCGCACCGAGGTGGCGGCCGCCATCTACGCCTACGCGGTGCAGATCTACGCCGACTTCAGCGGCTACACCGACATCGCCATCGGCTGCGCCCTCCTGCTCGGCTTCCGGTTCCCCCAGAACTTCGACGCCCCCTACCGGTCCCGATCCCTCCAGGAGTTCTGGCACCGGTGGCACATGAGCCTGTCCCGCTGGATCCGCGACTACATCTACGTACCTCTCGGGGGCAGCCGGGGCGGCCGCATCGCCACCGCCAGCAACCTGGCCGTGGCCATGGTGCTGGCGGGGTTGTGGCACGGGGCGGCCTGGACGTTCCTGGTGTGGGGGGCGCTCCACGCCGCCGCCCTCGTTGGCGAGCGGGCCGTCCGGGCGGTGTGGCGGCCGGTGGGCCTGCCGCCGGAGCTCGTGGCCGCCCTGCAGTGGCTCGTGACATTCCACGTCGTCTGCCTCGGCTGGGTGTTCTTCCGGGCCGACGACCTGGGACGGGCCTTCGACCTGCTCCGCCAGCTGGTGTCGGGCGGCCCCCCCGCCGAGCTGATCACGGCCACCGCAGTGGCGGTCACGGCGCTGGCGCTGGCCGTCCAGTTCGTGCCCGACCGGGCGGCGGCCACCGCCCGGCGCCACCTGGCGTCGGCCAGCCCCCTGGTCCAGGTGGCGGTGCTGGCCTCGTTCCTCACCGCCGTGGCCGCCTTCGGCCCCCAGGGCGTCGCCCCCTTCATCTACTTCCAGTTCTGAGCCCGCCTTGACCGACGCCGACGATCCCGCCGCAGCCAGCACCACCCCGGACCGGGAGCCGGAGCCCGCGCCGCCCCACCGGCTGCGGGCGGCCGATCCGGCCGACCAACGCCGCCGTGACGTGGCCCCCGCCGGCCAGGTGCTGGCCGTGATGGTGGCCACCCTCCTCCTCGCCGCCGGGCTCAACTCCGACGCCATGCTCCGCTCGGCCGAAGCCAGCCCGCTCGGCCCCGGGCGGGATCTGGCCGTCGGGTTCTGGCGCCCGATCAACGCGTTCAGCAGCGGGATCGGCCTCACCGGGCCCCGCGACGGCCTCGACGCTCTCCGCCAGCTGGGCGGCGGCCCGGACAGCGATCCCGGCCCCGCAGAGGGAGACGGCGACGACGGCACCGAGCTGGTGGCCGGCCTTCCCTCGGCCCCGGCCGGCCCCATGGCCGACCAGGGCCAGGGCTGGCCCGACCGTCGCCGGCACCGGCGCTCCGTCGGGCTCAGATCCGCCTGCCCGGGCTCGGGCGGACGCCGGGCGGCCCGGTGCCAGCGGCGGGGGCCCGCTGGCCGGCGAGGAGCCCCAGGGGCCCCCGGCCCCGGCCACCACCACGACCGTGGCCACCTCCCCCACCGCCCCACCGCCGGTTCCGGGGACGGAGAAGGTCACCAACGCCGCCTCCGGTCCCCAGAATCCGCCGGCGTCGATGCTGCGCCGCCCGACCCCGGCCGACCCCTTGCGGGTCCTGCTGGTGGGCGACTCCACCATGGACGCCGTGGGGGCGGCCGTGCTCCGGGACCTGGAGCCCACCGGCGTCACCCGGGCCACGGTCGACTACAAGGTCTCGTCGGGCCTGGCCCGACCCGACTTCTTCGACTGGCCGGCCCACCTCCGGGAGGCCCGGGCCGCCTCCCACGTGGAGCTGGTGGTGATCATGATGGGGGCCAACGACGCCCAGCCGTTCATGATCGACGGGCAGGCCGAGAACTTCGGCACCGAGCGGTGGCTGGCCACCTACCGGGAACGGGTGGCGTCGCTCCTCCGGGAGCTGACGGCCGACGGCGGCGGTGTGCTGTGGATCGGCCAGCCGATCATGCGCAAGGAGCGGTTCGACGCCGACATGCGCCAGATCGACCGCATCTACGCCGAGGAGGTGGCCAAGGCGCCCCGGGCCCGCTACCTCGACTCCCGCCCTCTCCTGGCCGACGACAAGGGCGCCTACGCCACCCATCTGGTCGACAGCGCCGGCGACCGCCAGCGGGTGCGCCAGGACGACGGCATCCACCTCACCGAGGCCGGGGCCGAGCGCCTGGCCCCCGCCGTGGTCGATGCCATCAACGCTCTGACCCCGTTGTACTGACCCTGCGGGCCGCCGGGGCGCGAGCCTCCTCCAGCCCCGGCTGGAACCGCGTATTGCCTGCCGACCAGGGAACGGGCAGCCTGGTCGCCATGACCGACACCTCCAACCCCAACAAGATGCCCGCTCTGTCGCTCGCCGCCGTGGCCGGGCGTCGCCGCCAGACCGTGGAGCTGGCCGCCGAGATCGAGCAGAAGGGCTTCACCGGCATCTTCGGGCCCAGCATGGGCGACGTCATGGGCCTGTGCCTGTCGGTGGCGCACGCCACGAAGTCGATCCCGATCGGCACCAGCGTGCAGCCCATCTACCTCCAGCATCCGGCCGCTCTGGCCGGCTCGGCCGCCTACCTCCACGAGATCAGCGAAGGCCGGTTCCGCCTCGGCATCGGTGTCACCCACGGCCCGGTCCACAACCGCCTGGGCGTGGCCCCGGGCCGGCCGCTGGCCGACACCCGGGCCTACGTGGCCGACATGCAGAAGGCGGCCGAGAACCTGGGCGGGCTGCCCCCGATCACGCTGGCCACCCTGCGGGACAAGATGGTGGAGCTGTCGGCCGAGATCTCCGACGGCGCGGTGTGGGCCAACGCCTCCCGCTCCCGCATGGGCCACTCCCTGTCGCTGATCCCCCAGGCCAAGAAGGACGCCGGGTTCTTCGTGGGCAACATGATCCCCACCGTCATCGACGACGACAGGGAAGCGGGCGCCGCCCGCAACCGGGCCACGCTCAAGGGCTACGTCACCCTCCCCAACTACCGCAACTACTGGAAGGAAGCGGGCTACGAGGAGGAGATGACGGCGGTGGAGCGGGCCATGGAGGCCAAGGACGCCGACGGCATCGTGGCCGCCATGAGCGACAAGTGGCTGTCGGACTGCACGCTCTACGGCTCGGCGGCCGAGGTGCGCGACGGGGTGGAGGCATGGCTCGACGCCGGCGTGACCTACCCCATCCTGGTGCCGGCGTCGGCCACCGGGGGCCAGATGAAGGCCTTCGAAGAGGTCTTCGCCGCCTTCAAGAACTGACGTTCAAGAAGGGACCGTCACGCCTAGTTGAGGGCCTTCAGCAACTCGCTGGCGTAGGCGGGATCGACCGGCTCGGCCTCGGCCGGGGGTGCCACCCCCGCCGCCGTGACGAGCTGGTCGACCAGGCCCATGGCCACCACGTCGTAGGGCGACAGCCAGGGCGTCTCCTGGCCAAGGACGGCGCGCTCCACGATGGCCTGCCAGTAGGGCTCGGGCAGCCGGCGCCCGGCCGCCGCCACCAGCCACACCGGCGTGGCCAGGGCCCGGGCGGTGGCGGCCAGGGGCAGGCCGCCCACGTCGGTCAGGGCGGCCGCCGGGCCGGCCACCGCCGCCTCGATCAGCACCACGTCGGCCGCCTCCACCGCCCCGGCGATGTGGGCCGGGTCTATCTCCTCGGCCTGCACGTCGGCCCGGTCGAGCCGGCGGACCACGGCCGATCCCTGGCCCTCCACGTCCACCACCAGCGCCGTCACGTCCCCCCGGCGGGGCAGGGCGGCCACGATCGTGTCGGGCCAGCCGGCGAAGACGACCACGGCCCCGTCGGGCAGGCGGTGGGCCAGTTCCCGATCGGTCCGGTCGGCCCGGAGCTCCTCGATCACGGCCCGGGCCTCGGCCCACGGGTCGGCCGCCATCGTGAGCCGGCTGCACATCCACCACAGGGGCCCCACCGTCGGCTGGCGGGTGAGGAGCCGGCGGGCGGCGGTGACCAGGCCGGGACGGTCGTGGCGGAACACGCCCAGGGCGGAGGCCGCCTCCTGAACCAGCAGTCCGGCGTCGGCGCCGCTGGCTCGGGCGACGTAGCGGAGCTGCTCGATCGGATGCACGGTGCCGACACTATCCACGGTTACGCCCTGGCGCCGGATCACGGTGCCGGCCGACCCCCGGGGAATTCCCTGCTGCGCCCTGGCCTGGGGGTATGGTTGTCGACGATCGACGGGCGGGCCCGCCGATGGTGACAAAGTTGTCTCGTTGCCTGCTGGAGGTTCGGAGAATGGTGAACGGTGCGCTAGTCTCGCCGGCCGTGGCCGAAGCTCCGCCAGATCTCGTGCTCGACTCCATCCGGGGTGACGGATACCCCCTCCGCGACTGGTTGACGTCCTACCCGCTCCTGCTGGTGGCGCTCGATCCGTACACCCACGAGAGCGCCTGGATCATCGAGACGGCGGGCCGGTTCCTCGAGCACTACGCCCCCGCCGACATCCGGGTGGGCTGGCTGGTCACGGCGGACGACGACGGTTGCCGCCAGTTCCTCGGCCCCTGGGCCGAGCGCGTGCTCACCTTCGCCGACCCCGAGCGGGAGGCGGTGGAGGCCCTCGGTTTCGAGCGGCTCCCCGGGCTGGCCTTCGTCCGGTCCGACCGCTACACCGAGGTCGTCAACGGGTGGGAGCCCGACGGCTGGCGCAAGGTGGCCGAGGTGCTGACCCGGATCCTGAGCTGGAGCCGGCCCATCATCCCCCGCCCCGGAGACCCCACCCCCTACACCGGCACCCCGGTCAAAGGCGTCTGACGGCCGCCCAGCCGAAGCAGGGCCGGGCAACCGGCATCTGGTAGAAACGGACCCGTGGTCTCCACCCGACTGGAACGGATGGTCCGTTACGTCCGCCGCTGGCGCCTTCCCGGCGACGGCAGCGACCCCTTGGCCGTCACCCCCGAGCTCAGCGAGCCCGATATCCGCCGCCTGCGGCGCCTCATCGAGGACTGCATCGACGGGCGGGGTGGTGAGGCGGCGGCGCGGCGCAAGGCCCGCACGATCGGCACCGCCTTCTCCACGCTCAACGCCGCCGGCCGCCGACGTTTCTTCGAGCTGCTGGCCGCCAGCTACGACGACGACACCGAGGCCATCGACGAGGCCATGGAGGCCGTCTACCGGGCCCACAACCCGGAGGACCGGCGTCAGGCCATAGACGAGCTCCGCAAGGCCCTGGAGCCCCGCCGGGAGCGCCTGCTGCGCCGATTCGCCGGCCTCGACGGCGGCCTGCCGTTCCTCATCGGCCTCCGGGAGGATCTCCTCGGCCACATCGCCGCCGACCCGGCCCTGGCCCCGGTGGACCGCGATCTCAAGCGGATCCTGGAGCACTGGTTCGACGTGGCCCTCCTGCGCCTGGAGCGGCTCACCTGGAACACCTCGGCCGCCCTGCTGGAGCGCCTGATCGAGTACGAAGCGGTCCACGCCATCGAGTCGTGGGACGACCTGAAGGGCCGCCTGGGGCCGGGCCGTCGCTGCTACGCCTTCCTCCATCCGGCCATGCCCGACGACCCGCTCATCTTCGTGGAGGTGGCCCTCACCGAGGGGATCGCCACCTCCCTGCCCGTGCTGTTGGACCACAGCGAGCAGCGGGTGGAGAACCCCGAGGCCGACACGGCCATCTTCTACTCGATCTCCAACTGCCACCAGGGCCTGGCCGGGGTGAGCCTGGGCGACCTGCTGATCAAGTCGGTGGCCGAGCAGCTGGCCCGGGAGCTGCCCAACATCAACACCTTCGCCACCCTGTCACCCCTGCCCGGGCTGCGGCGGTGGCTGGAGCACGCCCTCGACGGCGGCCGGGTGACGCTGACCCCGTCCGAGGTGGAGGCCCTCTCCGCCGGCGATCTGGAGGCCGCGGTGGGCGCCCTGGCCGCTCTGGTGCGGGGGCCGGCGCCGGCCGCCGACGATCCGGCGCTGGAGGCGGCCCGACCGGCCCTGCTGCGGCTGGGAGCCGAGTACCTGCTGCACCAACGGTCCGACACCCGGGCGCTGGATCCGGTGGCGCATTTCCACCTGGCCAACGGGGCCGTGGTCGACGCCCTCAACTGGCAGGCCAATCCGAGCGCAGCCGGCTGGGAGCGGGGCCTGGGCATGATGGTCAACTACCGCTACCGGCTCCGCCAGATCGAGCGCAACCACGACCGCTACCTCGACGAGGGCGAGATCACCGCCAGTGACAACGTGCGGCGCCTGGTGTCGAACGACCCGGGCTGAGACGCGGCGGGAGCCGCCGGCGTTGCCCGGCGGCTCCCGACCTGGGATTCAGTTTCGAGTCTCAGATAGCGCGGACGTTCTTCGCCTCATCCCCCTTACGACCCGGGGCGATGTCGAACTCGACAGACTGCCCTTCGTCCAAGGTCTTGTAACCGTCACCGACGATGTTCGAGAAGTGCACGAAGATGTCGTTCTCCCCATCGCGGGAAATGAAGCCGAAGCCCTTCTCGGCGTTGAAGAACTTCACGGTACCTGTAGGCATGGAACTACTTTCGTCTCGGTATGGACCTGCCCTTGTGACCGGTCCACGGGGCCGAGTGTAGAACCCTGCGAGAAGACTCCGCACGAGATCAGGAGAGGCTATGACGGGGAAAACTCCCGGAGGTTGGCGATGAAGCGGGTCGTGGGGCTCACAGGTGGCATCGGAGTGGGCAAATCGACCGCCGCCGCCGTCCTGGCCGACCTCGGCGCCGTCATCGTCGACTGTGATCAGATAGGCCGTGACGTGGCCCGATCCGACGGGGCGGCCTACCCCGGGATGGTGGAGCGGTTCGGACCGGGCGTGGTGGGAGCCGACGGTGAGATCAACCGCCCCGCCCTGGCCGCCATCGTGTTCAACGATCCGGCCGCGCTGGCCGATCTCAACAGCGTCACCCACCCCGCCATCGACGCCGTGATCGCCGAGCGGATAGCGGCCGCCCCGGCCGATGCCACAGTGATCCTCGACATGGCCGTGCTGGTGGAGTCGGACCTCGGCAAGGGCCAGTACTCCGAGGTCCTCGTGATCGAGGCCCCGTTGGAGGACCGCCTCGACCGGCTGTCGCAGCAGCGGGGCATGGACCCGGCGGACGCCAGGGCCCGGATCGCCAGCCAGGTCAGCGACGAGGAACGTCGCGCCGTGGCCGACCACGTGGTGGTGAACGACGGCGACGTCGGCGTACTGCGCCAGAGGCTCGAAGCGTGGTGGGCGGCGGCCTGATCCCGCCGCTCCCGGGCCCCGCTCAAGGCCCAGCCGGTCCGGGCCGATGAGACCTTCGAGCTGGGCGATAGTGCTTCGCCGCCGTTCGGCCCCGTCGACCTGACGGTAAGCTGTCATCGATGCCGCTCAATGGTGCGCGGCGCAGGAGTGAAGACAACATGCACAGCACGACCGACCCCACGATGATGTTGGGCCGCTACTCGCAGGTGATCACCTCCACCGGAGTGATCAACGGGACGATCCTGGCCGTCGGGGCCAAGGGAATCTCCGTCGCAGTGGATCGCCACGTCGTCCGGATCTCACCATCGGACATCCACGGCATCAGCGCCGCCTGATCGTCACTCCCCCCACCGCTCGCTCCCCGGGCTCCGCGCCTGGTCGCTCGCAAACGGTTTGCGCTCAGGGCTCGCACATGGCAATGCTGCCGAACGCACTAGCGTGGTCGATCGACTGAGTCTGTTGGGCGCAAGCGGCCACGTTCGGGAGTAGGGATGCACGACCTGGAAATCACGTGGCCGGGAGGGCAAGCCCGGTTCGCCCCCGACGATTCACCGATCACGGTGGGCCGGTCGCCCGACGCGGCGGTGATCCTCACCGATCCCTCGGTCTCCCGACGCCACATCGAGTTCGTGTGGAACGGCTCGGCGTGGACGGCGAGCGACTCGTCGACCCACGGCTCGTTCGACCCGATCGGTGTTCGGCTCGCCCCGACCTGGACCGTGGGCACCGACACCACGGTGCGCCTCGGTGGCGTGGAAGGCGTGGAGCTGCGCATCGAACTGCTCACCACGCCTCCCCCCGGGATCCACGACCCGTTGATCGCTCCGGCTCCGCCGGTGCCGGTGGACGTGCCACCCCGGCCACCGAGCCTGGCAGACTTCGCCGCGCCCGGCGCAGCCGCAGGCGGCGTCCGTTCGACGCCGATCCTGGCCTCCGATCCCCTACCGGCGCCGTCGCTGCTGGGCGCTCCCCCGCCGGTACCGGCGAGCTTCGGCGCTCCCCCGCCCCCGCCGGCACCAGCCGGCGGATTCGACGCGGCGCCACCACCGGCGCCCCCTTCGGCCTTCGACGCACCACCACCAGCACCGCCCGCCGGATTCGACGCCCGCACCACCACCGGCGCCCCCCTCGGCCTTCGACGCACCACCACCCGCCCCACCCGCCGGATTCGACGCCGCACCACCACCGGCGCCCCCCTCGGCCTTCGACGCACCACCACCAGCACCGCCCGCCGGATTCGACGCCGCACCACCACCAGCGCCCTACGGCGCACCGCCCTGGGACGACCCCGATCCCGGGCGCAACGGCGCCCCGCCGCCCCCCACCCCCGCCTGGGACAGCGGCGACGACGGCAACGGCTGGGCGCCGGCCCCCACCTCGGTGCACCACCTCGCCTCCACGACCCAGGTGGGCGAGTCGACGATCTCACTGTCGATCGACGACCGCGACTTCACGTTCCTGCCCGGCACCGAGATCACCGTCGGCCGCGACCCGAGCTGCCTGGTCACGGTGGACGAGCGGCACTCGCTCGTCTCGCGCCGCCACCTCACGATCACCCACCAGGACGGGGCCTGGTGGATCCAGGACACTTCCACCAAGGGCACCTACGTCGACGGCCGCAAGATCAACGGTCCCACCCGGGCCGAAGGGGCCTTCCTGGCCCAGCTGGGCGACGACGACGCCGGCGTGGCCCTGCGCGTCATCACCGCCGGCGAGCACCGGGTGCGCCGCCAGCGCAACATCCCGCTGCTCGTCGCCATCGGCGTGCTGGCCGCGGTGGCCATCGGCGCCCTGTTTCTGGCCCTGCAGAACCGGGGCGATGGCCAGCCGGTGAACGCCGGCGACAGCACGTTCGGCACCGGCGCCGTGGCCACGGCCGCTCCCGGTACCGACGCCGCCGCCGTCTTGGCCCAGGCCAAGCAGTCCACCGTGATGTTGCTGGCCGACCAGGGCCTCGGCTCCGGGTTCTTCGTGAGCGACAAGCTCATCGTCACCAACCAGCACGTGGCCGCCCTCGCCCCCACCCTCCTGGTGGCGGTGTCGAGAGACGTCGACAAGCCGGCCCAGATCGAGTACGAGGCCAAGACGGTGGCCCTCCATCCCTTCCTCGACATCGCCGTCCTCCAGATCACGAACGACGCCAACGGCAACCCGGTCGACTCGGTGGGCCTGCCCCCGGTGAAGCTCGGCGACTCCAACACGCTCACCCTGGGCGACCCGGTGTTCAACACCGGGTTCCCGGCCGAGTTCGCCGTGATCAGCCTGGACGACATGGGTGAGTTGCGCCTGCCTCCGGTGAGCGCCACGCGGGGCGAGGCGGCCAGTTGGGCCATCTGGCCCGGCTGCTCCAACCCCGACCAGGCCAGCTTCATCCCCGAAGGCTCGCCCCCCGGCGTGGGCTGCTCGCCCGACGGCGACATCGCCAACGCCGTGGTGATCACCACCTTCGCCAGCGGTCAGGGCGCCTCCGGCAGCCCCGTGTTCCACAACGACGAGGTGGTGGCCGTCGTGTTCGCCGGCCCCCAGGACGAGGCCAACGCCGGGCGGAACATCTCGTCGACGGCCTTCGCGCCATGGCTCCAGCAGACCATCGCCGACAACTCGTGATGCGACGCCGCAGCACGCGGCGACATCCAGTGGGCAACATCCCCAGCAGGGGCGACGAGTACGGGCGCCCGCCCCGCGCCTAGACTCGGGGTACCACCGGGCGGGCCACGAGCGGCGCGGGCGGCGGGTCGACGGTTGTGGAGACGCTGAAACTCGGGATCGACGGGCTCGACCAGATCGAGCTGATAGGGCGAGGGGGATCATCCCGGGTGTACCGCGCCCGGCAGGTCGACCTCGACCGGATGGTCGCGCTCAAGGTCCTCAACGCCAGCGACGACGCCGACGTGGTGCGCCGCTTCGACCGGGAGCGCCGGGCCATGGGCCGCCTCTCGGAGAACGAGGGCATCGTCCCCGTCTACAGCACCGGGCTCACCGACAACGGCGAGCCGTACCTGCTGATGCCGTACTACGTGCAGGGCTCCCTGCAGGACCGCCTCGAGTCCGGCCCCGTCCCCTGGCCCGAGGCGGTCGACTACATGGTGGCGGTGGCCAACACGATGGCCGCCGCCCACCGCAGCGGCGTGGTGCACCTCGACCTCAAGCCGGCCAACATCCTGCTGTCCTCGAACGGATCGCCCCGCATCGCCGACTTCGGCATCGCCAAGCTGCTGGAGCAGGGTGGTTCCAAGACCACCGGTGCCGCCTTCACGCCGACCTTCAGCGCTCCCGAAGCCCTTCTGGGCGACATGACGTCGCCCGCATCCGACGTCTACGGCCTGGGCGCCACCCTGTGGGCCCTCATCGCCGGGAGGCCCCCCTTCCGTGATCTGAACGGCGACAACGCACTCATGGCCGTTGTCGGGCGGGTGGTGCGCCAGCCCGTGCCCGACCTGCGGGACCGGGCCCCCGACGCCGTGTGCGCCGTGATCGAGCAGGCGATGGCCAAGCAGCCCGAGGGCCGCTATCCCACGGCCGGTACCTTCGCCCAGGCCCTGACGGAGGCGGCCGACGAGGCCCGCCACCACCCGCGGGGCAACGGCTACGCCCCGCCCGGCAGCGGCCGCACCCGGCTGGACCAGTCGACCCCCACCGCGGTCCAGGACACGGCGATCCAGAACACCGTGAACCAGAACACGGTGACCCGGCAAACGGCGGCCCCGCCCCGCCCTCCGAGCGGCCGGCTGTTCCAGGATCCGGTCCCACCGCCCTTCGTGCCGGTCGACCCCAACCATCTACGACGACCCGACGCCGTCCCGGGGCACCGTGGCCGTCCTGGCCGCCGGGGGTGTGATCCTGCTGCTCGTGGCCTTGATCACCGTGCTCACCCTCATGGGGGGCGGCGACGACGACAATCCCACGCCCACCACCCCCAGCCTGGCCGCCGGCGCGGCCACGTCCGTCGGCGACGGCGCCCGGGCCGGCGCCTCCGACGGCTCGGCCGTGGCCGGCCCCACCACCGACACCACGGTCCGGGACCAGTCGCTCGTCACCCCCGCGCCGTCGGACACCACCACCCCGGCGGTGTCCGACCCCTCGTCGTCGCTCGACCCCACGTCGTCGAGCACCGCCACCTCGGTCACCACTCCCCCGACCTCGCCGTCCAGCGCGCCCAGCACGCCCACGTCGCCCACCAGCGCCACCACGAACACCACACGGTCCACCACCGCAACGTCGGCCACCACCCCACCCACGTCGCCGACCAGTGCCACCACGGCCCCGCTCGACCCGCCCACCGACGTGACGGCGGCGCTGTCGAGCGGCAAGGCCGACGTTCAGGTCTCCTGGACGCCCTCGACGGCCGCCAGCGTCACGGGCTACGCCGTCGTGCGCACGAGCTCCACCGGCACCACGTTCGAGATCAAGCTCGCCGGCCGGGCCCAGAAGGCCGTGATCGACAGCTCCGTGGTCGCCGGCCAGACCTACACCTACAAGATCAGGGCCACGGGGGCCGGGGGCGCCGTCTCGGCCTACAGCGCCTCAACCGACCCGATCACGGTGCCCGAAGCGGTATAACTACCCAGCCGGTAGGGGTCGGACTTTACACCACTTTTACGTCGGAGTCACGTGACAGTCCTGTGGTGATTGTGTCGACATTGAGTTGAGCTTCCCGGTGCCGGGGCGCATCGCAACTAGAGTGCCAGAGGTTGTAGACCGGGGCATTCGAGGAAAGTGGGACATAGCGGTATGGCGATGAACACGGGAACGGCACTCGACTACTGTGAGCACGCCGAGCTGCGAGCGGCTTGCCTGGAGTGCCTGGCCATGCCGAAGAAGGTAGCCCCCCAACCCTCGGCCGCCCCCCGTGCCACCAAGAACCCCACGTCCGAGCACGACAAGATCTCGCCCCTCGGGGGCGACCTCGACATGTCGCTCCCGGTGGACACCATAGGGCCCCTCGTCGGGGCCGACTGGCTGGCCGCCCATGCCTTCCCCCACTACCTCCGTCGCTCGGGCTGGGTCTACCTTCGCTCCGGGGGCGCCATCCAGGCCCGGGTCAAGGCGGTGAAGGTGGGCTGGCGCCCCGAGCGCAAGGTCCCCACCGCCGACGCCTACGTCGACAATGGCCCCGGGCTGGCCCTGCAGGTCGATCCCGCCACCTGGGACACCTCGATCTGCATCCCCCTCGGCGTGCACGCCGACAGCCAGCAGCACGGCTACCGCTACCTGAAGACCAACGAGGACGGCACGATCGTCCACTACCGGGGTGGCCGCCCCGTGCCCGAGGGCTACGACGAGGACGACGAGATCGATCTCTGAAACTCAGCAATACGCGGAGGAGGCGGGTGTCACCGACACCCGCCTCCTGTCGTTTTTCAGGTCGTTCGGCCGACCCTACGGGCGTTCACCGAATTCAGGCCGCTCGGTGCGGGTGCGCTTGACCTCCCAGAAGCCTGGAATCTTGCCCATGTCGATGAAGGCGTCCCACAGCCGGAGCGACTGCTCGGTGGTGGGAACCCGGGTGATGACCGGGCCGAACAGGGCCACCCGTTCGTTGTCGTCGTTGTCGAAGGCGATGATCGGGGTGCCGATGTCGGTGCCGGCCAGCTCGAGCCCAACGCCCATCCGCGTGGCGATCTCGGCGTCCCAGCTCTCGTCGTCGAAGGCGGCGGCATGGGACGTGTCGAGCCCGGCCGCCGTCAGCGCGTCGGCGACGTCGTACGTGCGATCCTGGTCGTGGTGGTTGCGCCGGCCCAGCTCCCAGTAGAGCTTGAAGACCCCGTCGTTGCCATCGGTCGTCCGCACCGACTCCATGACCCGGAGGTGCTTGTGGCTGCGGGCCACCGGAGCGTAGTACTCGCTGTCGGTGGAGGGTTGATTCTTCTCCAGCAGGCTGATCGGCTGCCAGGTGATGTTCAGGTCCCGGGCGGGAGCAACCTCATCGACGACCCAACGGGCCGTCACCCAGCACCACGGTCATATGGGGTCTACCCAGAAATCAATGTCCATCCGGGCACGCTAGCCGCGCTGGACGGACCCCGGCGCATCCGGTAGACGTGGGGGCATGACCACGCCTGCCCCCGCCCCCTACCTGCACGGCATCCGGGTGCTCGACTTCACCCAGTACCTGGCCGGCCCCGCCTCCACCCGGCTGCTGGCCGAGTTGGGCGCCGACGTGATCAAGGTGGAGCAGCCGCCCCACGGCGACCCGATGCGGGCCCAGTCGCCCCGGAAGAACCGCCGGTCGGGCTCGTTCATCCAGCAGAACCGGGGCAAGCGGAGCCTGTGCGTGGATCTGTCGCAACCCGAGGGCGTCGCCCTGGTGCGCAGCCTCGTGCCCCACGTCGACATCGTGGTGGAGAACTTCACCCCCGGCGTGATGGCCCGGCGGGGGCTCGGGTACGAGGATCTGTCGGCGCTGAACCCCAAGCTGATCATGGCCTCGGTGTCGGGCTTCGGGCAGACCGGGGCCTACGCCAGCCAGTCGAGCTTCGACTTCATCGCCCAGGCCTACTCCGGCATCATGCACATGACGGGCGACCCCGACGGGCCGCCCATGTTCGTGGGGGCCGGCATGGGAGACACCAACGCCGGGGTCCACGCCTTCGCCGGCATCGGCTTCGCCCTGTTCAACCGCGAACGCACGGGGCGGGGCGTCCACATCGACATCTCGATGGTCGATGCCCTGTTCCACTTCCAGGAGCAGGCCGTGCAGGCGTCGTCGCTGACCGACGGCGAGTTCGTGCCGATGCGCCAGGGCCGCCACTACCAGCCGATCGCCCCCGCCGGCTCGTTCCAGGGGCCGGAGGGCTGGATCGTGCTGCTGTGCACGGTCAACCAGATCGACAACCTGTGGGCCGCCCTGGGCCAGCCCGAGCTGGGCAAGGACGAGCGGTTCGCCACCAACGAGCTACGGTTGGCCAACCGGGACGAGCTGGTGGCCATCGTCGAGGGATGGATGGCCGGCTTCGACACCGACGCCGAGGTGCTGGCCGCTCTCACCGCCCACCGGGTGCCGTGCGGCCCGGTGCTGAGCCCGGCCGACGCCGTCAACCACCCCTACTTCACCGAGCGGGGGGCGGTGCGGGAGATCCACGACCCGGTGGCCGGCACGTTTCATGTGCCCGGCTTCCCCATCAGGTACTCCGACTCCCCCGGCGCCCTCGACCTGCCCACCTCGAACCTGGGCCAGCACAACGCCGAGGTACTGGGCGAACTGCTGGGCTACAGCGCCGATCAGGTGGCCGACCTCGAGGCCCAGGGTGTCCTCGGCTCGAAAGACCGCTAGTCTCATTCTCCTTCTTCCATTTACCCTGGATTCCCCCCAGTTCCGCTGCTTCCCCCGGCACAGCCCGATGGCCAGCTTGCTGGCGAGGAGCAGCAGTGGATTGCGTCCCTCCCGATCTGGGGTTCCAACTGGCCACCGGTATCAACCGGTCGATCACCCGCATCCGGTGCGGCGATGGCGATCCCGTCGTCACCCGGCCCCTGGGGTCGGGCCTGGCCGTGGCGGTGACGGCGCTGACCGCCGGCGGCCGGGCGGAGCCGGTCCGCCTCAGCCGCTGCCGGCGTTGGGGCCTCGACCCGGCATCCGCCCTGGCCCGGGCGGGGGCGGCCACCTCCGCCCTGGTGGCCGAGCGGCACCTGTGGCGCCTCGGCAACGGGTGCTGGCTTACCCTGCTGCGGGCCGGGCCCTTCACCACCGGCCTGGTGATCGACCTGGCCCACCGGGTGCCCGACGGCGACGGCCATGGCCTGCTGGCGGCCCCCGATCCGGGCACGCTGGCCGTGGTCTCCAGCCCCCGGGCGCTCGATCGGGCCCGGCTCGACCGGGCGGTGGCGCTGCTCGGGGGGCTGGCCGGGCTCGGGCCCGGTACGATCCGAGGGCTGATCTTGTTCCACCCGGCGGGCGAGTTCGCTATCTTCGGCAGAGACCGGAACCGGCCGGATCACCAATTGCCATGACCGACGGCTCGATCGACAACGGGGCGGCCCCCGATCTCACCGTACGCTTCCTGGGCGAGGTTTACCGTCCGCTGCGGGAGCTGGTCTTCGGTCGCGAGGCCGAGCTGGCCCTCGACGACAACAGCTACCTGCACCGTCAGGCCGGTCGATTCCGGCTCCGGGACGGCACCTGGTGGCTGGAGAACGTTGGCGGTCGCCTGCGCCTGACCATGGTGGGGGCCGAGGGATCGGTGATCGACCTCCAGCCCGGCAGCTCCAGCCCCCTGCTCGGCTCGTCGGGCGAGGTGGCGCTCACCGCCGGCCCCACCCGGTACGAGATCGAGTACCAGCTGGAGCGCACCCAGGTCCGCTGGCAGGACACCACCCCGTTCCCGGCCACGGGAGCCGACACGATCACGTTCGGGCCGCTCCTGACGCCCCGGGAAATCGACTTCGTGGTGGTGATGGCCCAGGGCCGGCTCACGGGGCGGCTCGGGCCCCTGCCCACCCACGGCGAGATCGCCGAGATCTGGGGGGTGTCGCACAAGACGGTCGACAACACCCTGCAACGGCTGCGGGCCAAGCTGCGGGGCCAGAACGCCAGCTTCCTCCAGTCGTCGGAGACGATGGTCGAGTACCTGGTGGCCCAGGGCCTGGTGACCCTGGCCGATCTGGAATGGGCCCGGCTCGAGGGCCCCGAGGGTCCCCGACCGGCCGCCACCCGACTGCCATGAGCGAGCGAGCCCGATCCACGGCCATGACGGGAGGACCGTGAGCGACATCCCCACGACCATCCATGAGCTCCGGGCGGCGTACCGCCGGGGCCTGCTGACCCCCCTCGAGGTGGTCGACCACCACCTGGCCCACCTGGCCCGGGTGGAGCCCAAGCTCAACGCCTTCGCCGTTGTCGACCGCGACGGCGCCCGCCAGGCGGCCCAGCAGAGCACCAGCCGGTGGCAGCGCGGCGACCGGGTGGGCGACCTGGAGGGCGTACCCATCACGGTGAAGGACATCGTGGCCATGGCCGGGCTCCCCACCCGGGAGGGCTCGAAGGTCACCTCGGAGCTGAAGGCCCTGGTGGACTCGCCGGTGGTGGCCCGGTTGCGGGAAGCGGGGGCCGTGATCCTGGGCAAGACCACCACGCCCGAGTTCGGCTGGAAGGGCATCACCGACAGCCCGGCCCACGGCACCACCCGTAGCCCGTGGAACCCGGAGTTCAGCCCCGGCGGCTCCTCGGGCGGGGCGGCGGCAGCCCTGGCCGCCGGCGTGGGGGTGGCGGCCCACGGCAACGACGGGGGCGGTTCCATCCGTATCCCGGCCAGCTACTGCGGGCTGATCGGGCTCAAGCCCACCTTCGGGCGGGTGCCGCAGGCCCCTGTCGAGTCGCCCTACGCCACGCTGGTGGCCAACGGGCCGCTGGCCCGGTCGGTGGAAGACGCCGCCCTCCTGCTCAACGTGATGTCCCGCCCCGATATCCGGGACTGGCACGCCATCCCCCACCAGAGCGGCGACTGGCGTATCGGCCTCAACGACGGTCTGCGGGGCGTTCGCATCGGCTACACCGAACGGCTGGGGGGCGCCGCCGTGGACCCCGAGGTGCGCCGGGCCTGCCGCTCGGCGGTGGACCGCCTGGCCATCGACGGCTACGACGTGACCGAGCTCGACGAGGTGATCGAGCCCCTGCGGCCCCAGTTCGAGGGGTACTGGAAGGCGGGGTTCGCCCACCGGCTGCGCACGATCCCGGCCCCCCGCCACAACGACCTCGACCCCGACTTCCGCAAGCTGGCCGAGGAGGGGCTCGACGTGACGGTGGAGGAGATCGACGCCGCCTACGCGGCGCGGGCCCGCCTGGTGGCCCGCATGCGCCGCCTCCACCTCGACTTCGACCTGCTGATGACCCCCACCATGCCCACGCCCCCGCCCCGGGCCGACGTGGTGTACCACTCCAGCCTGTTCGACCGGTGGGATCACGCCGTGCCCTTCACCGTGCCGTTCAACCTCACGGGTCAGCCGGCGGCCTCGGTGCCGGTGGGCCTCACCGGGCTCGGCCTGCCGATCGGGCTCCAGATCGTGGCCAACCACTTCCGAGAGGACCTGATCCTGCGGGCGGCCCGGGTGCTGCTCGACCTGCTGGCCTGGCGCTGGCCCGACCCCAACCTGGCCCGTCGCATCGCCGTGCTCCAGGCGTAGGCACCACGAGACGCCCGATCACAGGCGGCGGGCGAAGCTGAGCTCGTGTCCGTCGGGATCCCGCACGTGAAAGTAGCGCTCGCCCCAGGACGCGTCCCGGGGCGCGAACTCCGGCTCGTAGCCGGCGTCCCGTAGCCGCTGCCACATCTCGTCGGGCGACGGCACGTGGATGATCACCCGCCCCCAGGGCCCGGCCGGCGGGCCCTCCCCGGCGTTCAGGTTCACGAAGTTCGCCCCCACCCGGAACGAGGTGAACGAGGCGTCGGGCCCACCGTAGGCCGGCTCCCACCCGATCGAGCGGTAGAAGGCGAACGACACCGCCATGTCGGTCACCGCCAGTGTCACGGCGTTGATCTCAGCCATCTCCATGTCGTCCATTGTCCCTGGTAGAGCCGTAATGTGAACATCATGTGATACCGCCGGAGCGGGCGCGCCGGGGGCCACGTTTGGGCTAGCGTAGGACAGGTCGTGGCCTCCACGACGATGCCGACACCTCCGCGAGCCGCCGCGGGGCCGGCGGGGCGACGGTTGCCGTGACGGGCGAGGATTGGATGACCACAGCAGACGATCTGGCGATTCGGGGTATCGACGAGGTCGAACCTCTGGACGTGGAGGGTTCGGCCATCTTCCGCGGCCGCCAACGCACCCACAACCGCCAGGTCGCGGTGAAGATCCTCGATCCCCTGCAGGAACCGCTGGTGCCCCGCCGGTTCGACATCAGGCGCAAGGCGCTCAACCGGTTCGCCGAGCAGCCCGGTGTGGTGCCGGTGTACGAGGTGGGCTCCGCCCCCGACGGCAGCAGCTACCTCGTGATGCCGTACTTCCGCATCGGCTCCCTGGCCGACCAGCTCTCGCACGGGCCCACCCCCTGGCACCGGGCGGCCGAGCTGGTGATGCAAGCCGCCCGCATCGTGGGCCGGGGCCACGACCTGGGCGTCGTGCTGGGCGACCTGAAGCCGTCGAGCATCCTGCTGGCCGACGCCAGCTCCCCCCTGATCTCGCTGTACGGGATGGCCACCCGACGGTTCGACAACGGCAGCCCCCGCTACGGCGCCCCCGAGACGCTACGGGGGGTGACACCGGCGCCGCCGGCCGACGTCTACAGCCTGACCCTCACCCTGGCCGCCCTGATCGCCGGTCGAGGCCCCAACCGCGGCCGCCCGGCCCCGGAGTTCATGGCCGAGGTCGCCCGGCTGGCACCGGCCCGGATCCTCGACGTGATCGACCAGGCCCTGAGCGAGAACCCGGCCAACCGGTACGGCACGTGCAACCACCTGGCCCGGGCCCTGGAGCTGGCGCTGGCGGCCGAGCCTGAGTTGACGGCGGTAGGCGAGGCCGACGCCGACCCCATCGACTGGGACAGCCTGCTCGGGCCCCCCATCGCTGCCGCCGAACCGGGCACCGGGCACAGCACCAACGGCAACGGCACGGCCGGCAACGGCACCAACGGCAACGGCAACGGCTCGTATGCCGGCGCCGCCTCGCCCGAGCCCGACGAGCTGATCATCGACCTGACCGACGGGGCCGGAACCCCGGGCGACGACGACGATCCCCTCGGCCTCGACTCCGGCTGGACACCCGACCGGCCGGTACCCCGGCCACCCGCACCGCCCGGCTCCCTGGGATCGCCCGGCTCCGGCAACCGGGCCGGCGGTTCCACCACCGCCGTGGTCGACCACCCTCCGCTGGGGATCGCGCCCCGGTCGGCCGACGCCCCCGCGGCCGGCGAAGCCCTCGCCGCCGAGCTCGATCCGATCCTCGACCCCGAGGCCACCATCGCCGCTCCCACCTTCGATCCCGGCGCCACCGTCGCCGCTCCCGAACCAGCGGCCGAAAGCACCATCGTGGACCCCGAGCCGGAACCGGCCGGCGTCGACGAGAGCGACAGCCCCGGCCCCGGCCCCGGGCTCGACGCCATGGCCCTCCTGGCCGCCACCACCGGCCCCGTTCCCACCGCTGTCTCCCCGCCCCGGCGTCCGGCGGCCTGGCTCGCCCCGGAAGACGACGCCGCCGATCACAGCCCGGCCGACGACGGGGCCGCGCCCACCCTGGCACCCGGCGTCGATCCCCCGCCGCCCGAAGGCCTGGCCGGCCCGATACCGGTCGACGACCAGATCCCGTTCCCCGCCTTCGAACGCCAGCCCCTGCCGGTCCCGCCCGAGAACCCGCTCCTGCGGCACTGGGAGACCATCCAGGGCGCCTGGTTCAACCGGCGCCGCTCCTACGGCGGCCTGCTGGCCGTGCTGGGTCTGGCCGTCATCGCCGGGGTGGTGGTGTGGCTCCTGGTCAGGGATCTGAAACCGCCGTCCAACGTCGCTCCCGACTCCACGTTCGCCACCTTCGTCGATGGCTCGGACGCCTCGTCGAACCCGACGGTGGTGCCACCGGTGCTCCAGGAGCCTCCGGCCACCAACACCACGGTTCCCGCGCCCCGTCCCAAGCCGAAGACCAAACCCAAGCGAACCACCACGACCGCCGCCCCCGCCCCGGCCTCGTCGGCCCCGGCCACCACCGGGCCCGCCACCACCGCCCCGGCCACCACGGCGCCGGCCACCACCGCCCCCGTCACCTCCGCCACCACCCGAAGGCCGGGTACCACGGCGCCGCCGGCCACCACCCGGCCGACGCTACTGCCATCGCTGCCCACGCTCCCCCCTACCAAACCCCCGGGCACGGCCACCGCCCCCGCCCCCCAGGGCCTGACCCTGCCGCTGATCGATTCGGCCGACGTCACCCGCATCCGGGCCACCTCGGCCCGCATCAGCGTCACCAGCGGCTCCTGCGTCACCGCCGTGTTCAGCTACGCCGCCGTGGGCGAGGCGGCCCAGCAGATCCCCAGCTCGTCGTGCGCCACGGCCCACACCCTGCTGCTCGGCATCGTCACCCCCAGCCTGCGGTCGGGCACGTCGTACACCGTCACCGTCACCGTCACCGACGCCTCGGGGCACACCGCCAACCAGGTCCTGTCCTTCACCACCCTGGGTTGAGCGGCCCGACGGCCGGAACCGGCCGGAGCGCTCAGGGGTTGAGCGCCCGGTCGACCAGCTCGAGCGGGTGGATGGTGGGCACGCCGACGGCGGCCAGGTGTAGTGAGCAGCCCGGGTTGGCGCTGGCCACCACATCGGGCCGGGCCCGGTCGATGGCGCCCACCTTGCGGGCCCGGATGTCACCGGCCAGCTCCGGCTGCAGCACCGAGTAGGCACCGCCGGCGCCACAGCACAGGCCATCGTCGTCCAGCTCCACCAGCTCGGTCACATAGTGGGCCAGCACCGTGCGGGTGGGCAGGTGGGCCCGCTGGACGTGGCGGAGGTGGCACGGATCCTGCACGGCCACCCGCAGCGCCAGGGGCTCGGCCGCCGGCAGCCGGTCCTCGTGGCGGGCCAGCCACTCGGTCACGTCCAGCACCCGGCGGGAGAACCGGTCGGCGGCGGCCGTGCCCAGCAGGTGACCGTAGTCCTTGAGGGCGGCACCGCAGCCGGCCGAGTCGACGAGGATCGGAGGCCCGTCACCCCTGCCGTCGGTGCTGAGGGCGGCGATCGTGTCCTCGGCCAGGCGGCGGGCCCGGTCGCCCAGGCCGGCGTGGGTGTGGAGGGCCCCGCAACACGGGGCCCGGTCGGCGGTGGGCGTGACCCCGAACCCGGCGGCCTCCAGCACCCGCTGGGCCGCCTGGTGCACCGGCCGCTGCCAGGCGTCCATCACACAGCCGGTGAACAGATAGACCTCGGTGCCCGACGAGCGGTGCGCCTCCCGACGCAGGGGCAGCCGGGCCGGCAGGCCGAGCCGGCGGGCCGCCGGGCCCGGTACCAGCCGGAGGCGCTGGGCCCCGGCAAGCGCGCTGGACCCGAGCCGGAGGAGACGGGGGTGGGCCAGGCCTTCCATGGCCAGGCGCTGCCACCAGGGCGAGATCCGGCCCTGGCGGGCGAGGGCCTCCCGGGTCTGCTCCATGAGGTGGCCGTAGGGCACGCCGCTGGGGCAGGCCGGCTCGCAACCCCGGCACTGGACGCAGGTCTCGAACGAGGCCAGCACCTCGGTGGTCAGCGGGGCCCCGTGGTCCTGGACCTGGCGCATGAGGGCGATCCGGCCCCGGGGCGACAGGCTCTCGTCGCCCGTGACCCGGAACGTGGGACATGCGGGCAGGCACAGCCCGCACTGGACGCACTTGTTCAGGTCCTCGGCGTCGAGGCGCAGGACCGACGGCCCCGTGGCCCCGGCTGGCGTGCTGGTCGACTGTCGGTTCATGGCGCCCTCACCAGCCAATCCGGCGGCCGGGGTTGAGGCGGCCGCTGGGATCGAAGTTGTCCTTGAGCCGCCGGCTGACGACAGCGATGGCGGCCGGGGGATCGGCCACCGGCTGGGGCTCCGTCGCCCACACCGTACCCACTCCCACCGAGGCCACGAACGGCCCGGCCGGCAGCCCGCCGGCCGGGGCCGACCGGCCCAGGCTGCGGAGGCGGCCCGGCTCCACCGACCAGCGGTGGGGCGGCAGGTCGGGCGGTGGCCCTCCGACCTCGGCGAACGACCCGAGCTCGCCCAGGGCGGCGGCGTCGGCCGCCACGTCGGGGCCGTGTCCTTCCAGATGGACCCAGGTCCGGGCCCCGTCCCACAGCACGGCGCTCGGCCGCAGCAGGGCGGCGTCGACGGCGAACGGGTCGGCGCCGTCGGCCGCCAGCCAGAGGGAGACGGCCGGGATGGGGTTGGTGCGCAGGATGAGCTCGGCCAGCAGGCCCAGCGTTCCCAGCGAACCGGTCATCAGGCGGGGCACGTCGAACCCGGTGACGTTCTTCACCGTGGGCCCACCGCCCGTGATCAGCCGGCCCTCGGCCGAGACGTAGCGCACCTGGAGCACGCTCACGGCCACCGTGCCCCGGGCCCGACGGTCGAGGTGGTTCTCCCCCACCGCCACCGCTCCGCCCACCGTGCCACCCCGCTCGGGCAGGGCCGAACGCTGGCCCCGGGCGCCCAACTCGTGGTGGAGCTCGGCCACCGTGGTGCCGGCCCGCACCACCACCGTCATCTCGGCCGGGGTGTAGGCCACGATTCCGGCCGGGGCGGCCAGTTCCCGGGTGGCGGGGACCAGGGCGCCGCCCCGCTCCCACCGGGTGCGGCCACCGGCCACGGCCACGGGCCCGTCGGTGCCCACCTCGGCGGCGAAGGCCGCCAGCACCGGGTCGTGGTTCTTCAGGGCGGGCGGGGCGGCCGGCGCGGGCCCGGCGGCGGCCGTCATCCCCACACCCCGGTGGGCACCGAGCGCAGAGCCTGGATGTCGGCGCAGCTGTGGCCGAGCGGGATCACCTTGCCCGGGTTGATCCGGCATGTGGGGTCGAAGGCATGGCGCAGCCGGTTCTGATGGTCGAGGTCGTCGGCGGTGAAGAAGCGGTCCATGAAGTCCTGCTTCTCCACCCCGATCCCGTGCTCGCCCGACAGCACCCCGCCGGCGGCGATCGACGCCTCCACGATCTCGGCTCCCGCCGCGTGCACCCGGTCGAGCATGCCCGGCTCCCGGCGATCGAACACCAGCAGGGGGTGGAGGTTGCCGTCGCCGGCGTGGAACACGTTCATGACCAAAACCCCGTGACGGTCGGCGATCTCGTACACCTTCTCCAGCACCTCACCCAGGCGGGAACGGGGCACCACCGTGTCGTGGAGGTAGTAGTCGGGGGCGATCTGGGCCACCGCCCCGAATGCCGTCTTGCGGCCCTTCCACAGCAGCTCGCGCTCGGTGTCGTTGGCGGCCAGACGCACGCTGACGGCGCCCTCGGCCCGGCCGATGGCGGCGATCCGCTCGGCGTCGATGTCGCACCCGGCAGCCGGGCCATCGACCTCGGCCAGCAGGACGGCGGCGGCGTCGGTGGGGTAGCCGGCGTGGACGAAGTTCTCCACCGCCACGGTGATGCGGTTGTCCATCACCTCCATGGCCGCCGGCACGATGCCGGAGGCGATCACCTGGCTGACGGTGTTGGCCGCCGCCTCCACCGTGTCGAACGCCATGAGCAGGGTCCGCACCGCCGGGGGGTTGGGGGTGATGGTGACCGCCACCCTGGTGGCCACGCCCAGGGTGCCCTCGCTGCCCACGAAGGCGCCCCGCAGGTCGTACCCCGGGGGCTCGGGATCGAGGCCGCCCAGCATCACCACGTCGCCCGTGGGCAGCACCACCTCGATCGCCCGCACGTGGGCGTTGGTCACCCCGTAGGCCAGGCAGTGGGGGCCACCGGAGTTGTTGGCCACGTTCCCCCCGATGGTGCACGACTGCTGGCTGGAGGGGTCGGGAGCGAAGTGGTACCCCAGCGGCCGCAACGTCTTGCTCAGATCGAGGTTGATGACCCCCGGCTCCACCCAGGCCACCCGGTTGTCCTCGTCGACCTCCAGGATCCGGTTCATCTTGGTGAGCGACACCACCACCGGCGCCGCCAGCGGGATGGCCCCGCCGGCCAGGCCCGTACCGGCCCCCCGGGGCACCACCGAGCGGCCGTGGCGTTCCGAGATCCGCATGATGGCCTGGACCTCGGCGGTGGAGAGGGGAAAGCACACCGGGCCGGCCAGGCCGCCCTCGAACACCGATGCGTCGTGGGCGAACAGGGCCCGCTCGGCGCTGTCGTACCGAACCCGGGCCGGTTCCAGGGCGGCCCGCAGCTCGGCCAACAGCTGGGCGTCGGGACCGGCCACCGGTTCGCCAGCTCCTCTGTGATCACGGCTCTTGCGGCGCTGCAACATGGGACGGCACTCCTGGTCGGCGCCCATGATCGCCGATGGGCGCGCTGCGGTGCCAGACCCGGTGGCCATGGTGTGACTGCCGTCCGGCGATTCGAGCTGTCGCGGCTTTCAAAGTAACCTTGCCCGGGTGAGCGACCCAGTAGCGACGAACGCCCCAGCCAAGCCCCAGGTCCGCGAGGAGCGCCAGCCAGCCCGGGAGGGCGCCGACGAGGTGGCCCCCGGTGTTCTACGCATCCAGCTCCCGATCTCGCTGCCCGGGCTGGGCCATGTCAACTGCTACGTGATGGAAGACAAGCGGGGCATCGCCCTGGTCGACCCCGGGCTGCCCGGCGTCGGCACCTGGCGCCAGCTCAAGAAGCGACTGGCAACCGCCGGGTTCAACATCGACCGGGTCCACACCGTGATCGTGACCCACTCCCACCCCGACCATTTCGGCCAGGCCCGCCGCTTCCAGCGCAAGGTGGGGGCCGAGATCGTGACCCACCGGCGGTTCCGGACCTTCCTCGACCCCCGGGACGAGAACGACGACTGGGACTCGATCACCGTGTTCGAGGCGCCTCCGGCCACCGCCGGCGGGGCCGAGCCGGAGCACGCCGACCCGGGGCCACTGCCGGCCCGGATCAACGGGGCGGTGATGGGCCCGCTGACCAAGGCCACACCCTGGGGAGGCAAGCCGTTCGAGCTGCCGCTGGTCCGCCGGATGCGGTGGATGGCGATGAAACTGGCCTCGGGCCAGTTCGTGGTCACGCCCCAGCCCACGAACCGGGTGGAGGACGCCGACGTGCTCGAGCTGGGGGGCCGGGAGTGGGTCTCGGTGCACACACCGGGCCACACCCAGGACCACCTGTGCCTGTGGGACCCGGCCAACAAGGTGATGATCAGCGGCGACCACGTGCTGCCCACGATCACGCCCCACATCTCGGGCATGGGCATCACGGCCGACCCCCTGGCCGACTTCTTCCGCAGCCTCGACCGCATGCAGACCTTCGGCGACGCCACCGTGCTGCCGGCCCACGGGCTCGTGTTCCACGACCTCCACGGCCGGGCCGAAGACATCAAGGCCCATCACCGGGAGCGCCTGGAGGTGTTGCGCACGGCCGGCGGCTCGATGGGACGGGGCACGGTCAACCAGTTCATGAAGGAGCTGTTCCAGGAGCGGGCGTGGGGCCCCATGGCCGAGAGCGAGACCTACGCCCATCTGGAGCACCTGCGGATCCTCAAGCAGGCCCGGGTGTCCACCGACGGCGAGCTCCTCCGGTACGAGATGGTCTGATTTCCCTGGTCAGACGGCGTGGGTTTCCATACTTATCTGCTACAGGTCGACCTGCCCTGGTGCAGACGAGGTCCTACGCTGTACGATCGGATTTGAACGAGCTGGCGTGGCAACTTGCTCGGTCCTCAGTTTCATAGACGCAACAAGCTCTCCTCGGGAAGGGCGGCGGAGACCCCGCGGGGTCTCTGAGGGTACGAAAACCTTCCTGAAGGTCGGGGCGTGGCCGATGCGCGGCGGCACGGCCACGCCCCTCCCGCCAGTTTGCTGCCGCGATGCAGGCCCGGGGAACCCCAGACCCCCGGGCCTTCGCTTTTTGCTCCGGCCCCCCCGCCCGGCGGCGCAGGGGCCGGGTCAGGCCAGGGCGTCGCGCAACTCGGCTCGCACCCGGGCCGCCCGTTCCAGCTTGATGTGCTCGTAGCCCCGGACCTCGCCGGCCAGCGCGGCCACCTCCACCGCCCGCTCGAACCCGGTCTCATCGAGCCGGGAGGCCACGGCGCGCAGGGCGGCGGTGTACTCGTCGATCAGCGCCCGCTCCACCCGGCGGACCTCGGCCCGGCCGAAGGGATCGAGGGGAGTGCCCCGGAGCCGCTTGCCGGCGGCCAGGGCGGCCATGGCCGGGCGGCCCAGGGTGACCGGGATCGCGATCTTGTCCTTCAGGCCCAGGGCCCGCAGCATCGGCGGGTGGAGCCGCCAGTGGACCTCGGCCCCGGGGCCGCCCACCCCCTCGGCCGCCGCCGCCCCCTCCGGGCCGGTGAGGAGCCGGGCCACCTCGTACTCGTCCTTGTAGGCCATCAGCTTGTGCAGGCCCCGGGCGGCGGTGGTGGTGAGCCGGGCCGACCCGGGACGGACCCGGGCCTCGGCCTCGGCCACCCGGCCCAACTCGTCGAGGAACCGGCTGGCGTAGGCCTCGCTCTGGTAGCCGACGAGGTCGGCGGCCAGGAGCCGGACCAGGTCGGCCGTCTCGGTGCTCAGCCCCATCCCGGCGATGCGCCGATCGAGGGAAGCCGGCAGGGGGTCGACGTGCATGGTCGCAGGCGCGGCCGGCGCCGGGGTGCCGTCCGCCGCTGCCGGCAAGCCGGCCGCGGTCTGCACCGCGTCGGGGTCGACGGCCCAACGGCGGCCCCAGCGGAACGAGGTCAGGTTGGCCTCGACCGCCACCCCGTTGAGGTCGATGGCCCGCTCCACCGCCTCGGGCCGGACCGGCACACAGCCCGCCTGCACCGCCACCCCCAGCAGGAAGATGTTGGCGGTGGCGGCGTCGCCCAGCAGCGCCCGGGTGAGAGCCCCGGCGTCGGCGTAGCGGTTGAGGCCGGGCTGGCCGTGGCTGTCGGCCCGGCCCCGTAGCTCCTGGAGCGACGGGTAGGCCAGGTCGGGGTGGCCGATCATCTCGCCCGTGGGGGTGACCGTGGTGGAGGCCACGAACACCGTCCGTCCCTCCGACGTTGCCGCCAGGGTGGACTCCGACGCCCCCACCAGGAGGTCGAACGCGATCACGCAATCGGCCTCGCCCGCCCCGATCAGGTTCGACATGGTCAGATCGGGCCCAGCCGGCCCGGCCCGGACCAGACGCAGGTCGCTCACCACCGGGCCCGCCTTCTGCGACAGGCCCGTCTGGTCGAGGCCCCGCACGTCCCAGCCGTCGAGCATGGCCGCCGTGCCCACCACCTGGGCCACGGTCACCACCCCGGTGCCCCCGATGCCGGCCATGCGGATCGCCACCTGGTCGGTGGGCACCACCGGTTCGGGATCGGGCAGCGGGACATCGGCGGCGGGGCGAGCCGTCGAGCGCCGGGCCACCACGTCGATGCCCGAACGGGCCCGGCCGGCCCAGCGGCCCAGGCGGGCCGCCAGCGGGCCCGGCTCTGCCGGGGCCTCGGTGGAGATCGTCATGAAGCTCGGGCAGTCGCCGTCGAGGCAGGAGAAGTCCTGGTTGCACGTGGTCTGGTCGATCGTCGTCTTCGGCCCCAGCGGGGTGTCGACGCTCTGCACCGACAGGCAGTTCGACACCTCGCCGCAGTCGCCGCAGGCCTCGCAGATGCGGTGGTTGATGGCCACCCGGAACGTCGGGGTGGTGGCCTTGCCCCGCTTGCGCAGCCGGCGGGACTGGGCGGCACAGGCCTGGTCGTGGATGAGCACGGTGGTACCGGGCACGGTGGCCAGCAACTCCTGGGCCTCCACGATCCGGCGGCGGTGCCACACCTCGACCGGCTTGCCGTCGCGGTTCTTCGGTAGCTCCACCCCGTGGTAGCGGTCGGGGTCGTCGGTGGTGATCAGCACCCGGGCCACGCCGTGGCTGATGAGGATGGTGGCGATGTCGGGCACCTCGACGGCCCCGGTGGCGTCCTGGCCCCCGGTCATGGCCACGGTGCCGTTGTAGAGCAGCTTGTAGGTGACGTTGACGCCGGCCGCGATCGAGGCCTGGACGGCGAGCTGGCCGGAATGGAAGAAGGTCCCGTCGCCCAGGTTCTGGAAGAAGTGGGGCCGGTCCAGGAACGGGGCCATCCCGATCCACTGGGCCCCCTCGCCACCCATGGCGGTGATGCCGGCGATGTCGCCCACCTTGTCTTCGTCCATCAGCAGGGTCATGCCGTGGCAGCCGATGCCGGCCCCCACCAGCGCCCCCTCGGGCAGCTTGGTGCCCCAGTTGTGGGGGCAGCCGGAGCAGAAGAACGGCTTGCGGCTGGTGGACAGCGGGATCATCGTCCGCTCCCGGGGGGCCGGTGGCGGCGGGGCCAGCCGCTCCCCCAGCCGGGGGGCGAGGCGGCGGCGGAGCCCGTCGACGATCTTGTCGGCGTCGAGCATCCCGTAGTCGACCATGAGCGTGGCCCCGTCGGTGTCGTGCTTGCCCACGATGCGGGGGGAGTTCGGCGTGCCGTAGAGCTCGTCCTTCATCAGCCGTTCGAGGGTGGGGCCCTTCTCCTCCACGATCACGATCTCCTCCAGGCCGGAGGCGAAACGGCGGATCACGTCCCGGTGGAGGGGGAACGGGAGGCGCAGGTGGAGCAGGCGGATCCCGGCGGCGGCGATGGCCTGCGGCGAGTCGAGCCCGAGGCGGCGCAGGGCATGGAGGGTCTCGGTGTAGGTGTAGCCGGTGGCGGCGATCCCGATCCAGGCGTCGGGCGGGTCGACCGAGCAGTAGTTGAGCCCGTTGACCTCGCCGTACCGGCGGGCCAACTCCAAACGCACCGCCTTCAGCTCCTGTTCCCGCTCCAGGGTCACCGGGGGCAGGAGGCGGGCGTTGGGGTGGGCCTCGAAGCGGCGGCCGTCGACCTCGAGATCAGGCACCACGATCGTCACCCGGTGAGGGTCGAGATCGACCGTGCCGGTGCCGTCGGCCACGGCCGTCACCACCTTGATCGAGGTCCACAGCCCGGTGAGGCGGCTCATGGCCACGGCATGACGGCCGAGGTCGATCGCCTCCTGCACGTCGCCCGGGTAGAGCACGGGCATCAACAGGCCCACCAGCACCACGTCGGACGACGTGGGCAGGGTGGAGCTCTTCGACGCCGGATCGTCGCCCACCAGGGCCACCGCCCCGCCGGTGGAGGAGGAACCGGCGAAGCAGGCGTGGCGGAGGGCGTCGGCCGCCCGGTCGAGCCCGGGGGCCTTGCCGTACCAGAAGCCGACAACCCCGTCGTAGCGCTGGTCGGGCTGGTTGACCACGAGCTGGGAACCCATGACGGCCGTGGCCCCCAGCTCCTCGTTCACCGCCGGGCGCAGCACGATCGGCAGGTCGGGCACCAGGGCGGCGGCCCGGGCCATCTCCTGGTCGAACCCGCCCAGGGGCGAGCCCTGGTAGCCGGAGACGAAGGCGGCGGTGGTGCGACCCTGGGCGCGGTCGGCCCGTAGCACCTCGATCGGGATGCGGGTCAGGGCCTGAACCCCGGTGAGGAACACCCGCCCCTCGTCACGCGTGTAGCGATCGGTGAGCGAGTAGTCGTCGAGTGCGGTCACCGCAGTCTCCTCTCGTCCGACGGGATCAAATCGTAGGCCGTCGACCCTCGTCACCCGGTATCACTACCCGGTCCAATCACGGACTATCCGCACCGGTCGGCCGGTGGGCCCCAGCCATGAGTTCCAGCCGGGAGGGGGTGGGACGCTACGGTTCCCCCAGCGACGACGACCTCCAGGGGGAAGCACCGTGAGCGACCAGCTCGATGCCGAGGCGATGAAGAAGTTCGGGTTCCTGGTGTGGAACTACAAGATGGGCGAGCAGGTGTCGCTGATGATCCACCTGGGCGACCGGCTCGGCCTGTACCGGGCGCTCGACGCTGCCGGGCCCCGCACCAGCCAGGACCTGGCCGACGAGCTGGGCCTGAGCGAGCGCCTGGTCCGGGAGTGGCTGCTGGGCCAGGCGGCCGCCCGCCTGGTCGACTACCACGACGACGGCCGCTTCGAGCTCACCCCGGTGGCCGCCGCCTTCCTGGCCGACGAGGAGGGATCGCTGAGCTTCGCCGCCGGAGCTTTCCGGGGCGGCACCGACCCGATCCATCTCGACGCCCTGGTCCACTCGTTCCACTCCGGCCTGGGCGTCACCTACGAGCAGCAGGGCACGGCCGCCGCCGCCGGCCTGGCCCGCATGACCGGCCCGTGGAGCCGGCTCGCCCTGACCTCGGTGATCCTGCCCGCCCTCGACGGGGTGGTGGCCAAGCTGGAGGCGGGGGCCACGGTGGTGGACATCGGGTGCGGGGCCGGGGTCACGGCCGCCACCATCGCCGCCACCTACCCCAACACGCAGGTGATCGGGTTCGATCCGTCCTCCACCGCCCTGTCGATGGCCCGGGAGCGGGTGGCCGACGCCGGTCTGGGCAACGTGAGCTTCGTGGAGGCGGGGGCCGAGCTGCTGCCGGCCGACACCGCCGCCGACCTCGTGATCTGCTTCGACTGCCTGCACGACATGGCCCGGCCCGACAAGGCGGCGGCCGCCATCCGGCGGGCCATCAAGCCCGACGGCACCTGGCTGATCAAGGACATCCGGTCCTCGGGCTCGTTCGAGAAGGACCGGCGCAACCCGATGCTGGCCATGTTCTACGGGTTCTCGGTGGCCTCGTGCCTCCAGTCGGCCCTGTCGGAGCCGGGTGGGCTGGGACTGGGCACGCTGGGCCTCCACCCGGAGCGGGCCGAGCAGCTGGTGCGCGAGGCCGGGTTCGGCTCGTTCGCCACCCACGACTTCAACGACGCCGCCAACCTCTACTACGAGGTACGGGTCTAGGGGAGCCGGCCGACCCAGCGGACCCCCGGGCCAGGGAATCATTTCGACCCTCTGAACCCCCTCCGGGGGCAAGCAGCGGCGCCGGGCCGCCGATGGTGCGACCATGCGCCTCCGGTCCGCAACCAGCACCCCCACGCATCGTTGCCGACTGGCCCGCCTCGGCGCGGCCGCGCTGGTCGCCGCCGCGCTGCAGATCATGGTGCCGGCCACCGCCGCCTGGGCCGCCGCCTGCTCCACCACCGACCTCACCGTCACTCGCATCTCCGGGGGCGAGCTCGACGTCGACACCGGCATCAACCCCCAGCTCACCGGGGGCTACGCCGGCTACGCCATCACCACCGCCAACGCCGCGGTGGGCGACCTGTGGGTGCGGGTGACGAACTTCGCCGGCGGCACGATCGGCCTGGCCCCCGACGAGGACGGCCTGGTGCACGTGGGCCCCCTCACCACCGCCTCAGCCGAGTACGCCTATGTGTACCTCGCTGCCTCCGGCGACTCGACCGGCCAGACCCACGACGTCCAGCTCTTCGAGGGCCACCCGGACCACGGCGGCACCCAGGTGTGCAATGACAGCTTCTCGCTCATCTCGTCCGAGACGATCAAAGCCAACGCCAACAAGGTGACTGCCGTGGTGTCGGGCCCCAACCCGGCCGAGGTGGGTGGCATCGTCACCATCACCGTGACCGGCGAGACCGGCCTGGTGGGCGACGGCCCACCGACCCACCCCGATGGCGTCGGCTCGTTCAAGGGGAACCCCGCCACCGACGCCGCCTGGCCGGCCGACGCCTACCAGCTGGTCGACGCCTCCATCACGTTCGACAGCTCCGGCACGTTCGACCACACCCTCGTGGTGACCGGCCTGGACGGCACCAACCAGCAGTACACGGCCACCTACACCTTCGTCGCCGTGGGCACCACGGCCAGCCCCACCTCGGTGAGCCCGGTCAACTACATCGCCAGCGGCGCCCTCATCAAGCACACCGACTCCGATGGCTTCGCCTCACTCGATCCGCTCCAGCCGCCGGAGAGCACGCTGACCATGGGCCTGGTGCCCACTCCGGCCGCCCTGGCGGCGTCGGGTGGCACCGTGACCTACACGGTGACCACATCGAACGACGGCAACGTGGACGTCACGCTGGACGACATCACCGACGTGCTCCCGGCCGGGGCCACCTACGTCACGGGCTCGGCCACGTTCAACAGCGTCGCCGTTCCCGACCCGTCGATCTCGGGCCAGACGCTCACCTTCGTCGGCGTGTTCCCGGTGGCCCACGGCGGGTCGTCGGACCTCGTGTACCAGGTCACGCTGCCGGCCGCCGTGGCCAACTACACCAACACGGTGGTGGCCCACATCGCCGGCACCCAGGTCGACTCCACCCTGTCGGTGACCGACGACGAGCCGGCCACGGCCCTGGTGGCGGTGGGCGACCCCAACGACGCCCCGGCGGCGGTCGACGACAGCGTGTCGACCGCCCACAACACGGCGGTGGCCATCGACGTGGTCGACAACGACACCGACGCCGACGCCAACCTGGCCGACACGACGGTGACGATCACCAGCCAGCCCGGCCACGGCACGGTGGCCGTCGCCGCCAACGGCATCGTCACCTACACCCCAGCCAGCGGCTACACCGGCACCGACTCATTCACCTACCAGGTGTGCGATAGCGCCAACGCCTGCGACACCGCCGTGGTCACGGTGACCGTGAACCCGCCGAACGACCCGCCGGTCTACAACGGCAAGCGCACGTACACGGTGGCGGCCGGTGGCTCGGTGCCGACCCTGGGCTACACCGACCCCGACGGCAACCCGTACACGGTGACGCTGCTCAACGGCGCTCTCCCTCCCGGGCTCACGCTCAACAGCAACGGCACCTGGAGTGGTGCCGCCTCCCGGAGCGGGTCCTACAGCTTCACCGTCCAGGCGTGCGACAACGCCACCCCACCGGCCTGTACCACCACCCCGGTGACGTTGGTGTTCGGCCAGCTGGCCCAGACCGGCGCCGCGCACCAGGGTGGCCTGGTGGCCACCGGGTTCGGCCTGCTGGCCGCAGGCGGGGCGCTGATCCACCTCAGCTCCCGCCGCTCCCTGGCCGTCGACCCCGCCCGCCACCGCTGAGCGGCGGCCGGGCGGCAGCCGACGGGTCAGGTCAGATCAGATCAACCCCACTGAAGGTGGGACCGGCGGGACTTGCGGTTGCCGACCGGGTTGGGGGAGCTGGAGGGCCGCCCACCGGTTCCGGCCGCGGCCTTGCTCCGGGCCGGGGCCTTGCCCGCCCCGGCACCGGCCGGCCGGCCGGCCGCCGTTCCTGAGCGCTGACCGCCGTTGGAGGCCGAGCCACCGTTTCCGGCACCGGAGCTCCGGGGAGAGCCAGCCCCGCTCCGACCGGCATCGGGGTCGCGGCCCGGCCCCTCGGCTCGCCGGGCCCGAGACTCGCCGCCCGAGGTGCCGTAGCGGCGCTGACCGGTCGACCCGGCGGTTCCACCGTCGCGGGACAACCGGGTCCGGGACGTCAGGTTGAGCCCGCCCCGCTTGGGTCGGGCCCGCTCGGCGCCGTCCCGCTCCGCTCCGGAACGTTCGGGCCTCCCCTCGGCGGCCGCCGGCCGGCTGCTACGGCGGGGACTTTCGTCAGTCCCCGACGTGGCGGGCCGAGGCCGGCGATCGGTCGAGCGGTCTTCGCGCTCGGAGCGCTCGGGGCGCGGACCCCGGGACGGGCGGCGCTCGCCGTCGGCCCGGCGCTCGGGGCGATCGTGGCGGTTGGCGGATCGGCCGCTGGCGTCGCCCCGGGGGCGCCCGTTGCGGTTGCCGGGCTGACGCTCCGACTCGGGGGCGGGCACGGGAGGCACCGGGCGACGGGCCCCGCCGATGGGGCTCACGGCATCGGACCGGGCCCGGAGGGCGGCGGCATCGGGCTCCACCATCGGCTCGTCGAGGCCCACGTGACGCTGCAGACGGCTGGTGTCCTTGCGCTGATTGGGCTGGACCAGTGACAGCACCACGCCGCCCTGGCCGGCCCGGGCGGTACGGCCCGAACGGTGGATGTAGGTCTTGTGATCCTCTGGCGGGTCGTAGTGGATCACGGCGGCCACCCCGTCGACGTGGATGCCCCGGGCCGCCACGTCCGTGGCCACCAGGGCCTGGACCTTGCCCTGGATGAAGTCGGCCAGCGCCCGGGTGCGCTGGCTCTGGCTGCGCCCGCCGTGGATGGCGGCGGTGGCGATGCCGTTCTGGGTGAGCTGGCGGGCCAGCCGATCGGACCCGTGCCGGGTGCGGGAGAACACGATGGCGGGCCACACGGCGTTGACCGCGTCCACGGTCAGCTCGGTCCGGTTGGTTGCGCCGGCCAGCCAGAACACGTGGTCGGCCGTGGTGATGTCGGGTGTGTCGTCTCCCACCTCGTGGCGCACCGGGTTGCGCTGGTGGTCGGCCGTCAGCTGGGCGACGTCGCCGTCGAGCGTGGCCGAGAACAGCACCGTCTGGCGGGTGGCGGCCGTCTGATCGAGCAGGCGGCGCACGACGGGGAGGAAGCCCATGTCGGCCATCCGGTCGGCCTCGTCGATGACCACCTGATCCACCTCGTCCAGGTGGACGAGGCCCTGGCTGATCAGGTCTTCGAGCCGCCCCGGGCAGGCCACGAGCAGGTCGACGCCGCGGCGCAGGGCCGAGATCTGGCCGCCGTAGCCGACGCCGCCGTAGACCACGCCCACCCTGACCCGGCCGGAGATGGCCGACAGCTCGGTCATGATCTGCTCGGCCAGCTCCCGGGTGGGTGCGAGCACCAGCGCCCGGGGGTGGCCGGGCCGGCTGCGCTCGACGGTGGCCACCAGCGGTATGCCGAAGGCCAGGGTCTTGCCCGAGCCGGTGGGGGCCCGGCCGCAGACGTCGCGCCCGGCCAGGGCGTCGGCGATGGTGGCGGCCTGAATGGGGAAGGGGGTGGAGATACCGCGCTTGTCCAGAGCGGCGCAGATCTCGGCGGGCACGCCGAGATCGGAAAAAGTGGGAGACATGAAGGTTCCTTGCCCGCGACGCGGGCCTGTCGTTGGGTGTTCGGGAAGGGCGCCAATCCAGGCGCAGCGAACGAGCCAGGACAGGTCACGACCGGCACCAGGGGCGCCTCGCGGCGTCACGCGCCGGCCGTTGCAGGCTTCAGTGTAGCGGGCCCGATCATGTGTTCCCCCCATGGTCGTCGAGCCCTGAAGGGGACGCGTAGGCTGAGGGCAGTGGCCAAGCAGATCGCATGCGGGCATTGCGGAGGAACCCACGGCTCCGTGGCCGAGGTGCGGGCCTGTGCCCTCGGCGATCATCCCGACGCCCCACCGGCACCAGCCCGGCCGGCGCCGCCGCCACCGGCCACGTTCGAGCCGGCCTCACCGCCGGCCACGGCAACCCATCCGCCCCGCACCGCGGCGGAACTGGCCGGGCCCGACTCGCTGGGTCGAAGCCTCCTCCTCGACGCCGACGACACCGGCCCGGTGCCCGCCCCGTGGGCCGACGCCCCCGTGGTGGAGGCCGATGCCGGCGTGGGGCCCGACGTCGTCGAGCGCCTGCACCGGGCCTGGCGCCAGCGGGAGCGGCTGGTGATCCGCTGGGCCGGTCCCCTTCCCCAGGAGGACCCGGTCCTCCAGCTGGGCGGCCCCGGCGGCGTCGAGTTCTGGGACCTGGACCCGGGCACCGAGCTGCCGGGCGAACGCCTCGGGTTCGCCGTCACCGCCAACACCGTCGATGCCCGGGGTTCCACCGGCCCCGACCGGGCCGGCTCCCGGTTCGAGCCCCTGGCCCGGGCCGCTGCGCTCGGCGCCCGACCGGCGATCTCTGACACCGCAGAGCCGTCGGCGAAACCGGACGTCAGAGATCCCGACGCCGTGGGGGCCGACATCGTGCTGGGCGACGGCACGCCGGCCCTGGTCGACGGCGGCCCGCTGGCCCCGCTCGACGCCGGTCGGCCCGTGGTCCCCCGCCATCACCTCATCGCCGGCCGGCTCCGGGCCCAGCAGCCGGCCCCTCCCCCACCGACGGCCGAACTGGCCGCCGATCAGCTGGCGGCCGTGGCCCACCGGGGCGGCCCGGCCCGCATCCTGGCCCCGGCCGGATCGGGCAAGACCCGGGTGCTCACCGAGCGGACCCGTCACCTGGTGGCCGACTGGGGCCTCCACCCCGCCGCCGTGTCGCTGGTGGCCTACAACCGGCGGGCCCGGGCCGAGATGGGCCAACGCCTCACCGACGTGCCCGGGCTGGAGATCCGCACCCTCAACAGCCTGGCCCTGGCCCTGGCCACCGGCCGGCGGGGCGGCTCCTCGGCCCGGCGGGGCCTCACCACGATCTCCGAGCTCGACACAAGACGCCTGCTGGAGCGCCTCGTGCCGGGCCGGCGCCGCCGCCAGCTGGCCGACCCCCTCGAGCCCTGGATCGACGCCCTGTCGGCCTGCCGGCTCGGTCTGCGGGATCCCGACGAGGTGGAGGCCAGTTACGGGGCCGACGTGGCCGGTTTCCCCGAAGTCCTCAGCCGCTACCGGGCCGAGCTGCGCCGCCACGACGCCCTCGACTTCGACGAGCAGATCCTGGCCGCCATCGAGGTGCTGCTCACCGACCCGGCGGCCCGGGCCGAGGCCCGGCGGGCCAGCCCCATCCTCCTGGTCGACGAGTTCCAGGACCTGACCCCGGCCCACCTCCTGCTCGTCCGCCTGCTGGCCGGCCCGGCGGCCGAGGTCTACGCGGTGGGCGACGACGACCAGACGATCTACGGCTACACCGGCGCCTCGCCCCGGTGGCTGGTGGACTTCGAGCGCTGGTTCCCGGGGGCGGCCGACCATCGGCTCACCGTCAACTACCGGTGCCCGCCGGCGGTGGTGGCGGCGGCCTCCTCGCTGCTGACCCACAACCGCTACCGGGTGACGAAGGAGATCGAGCCCGCTCCCGGTCGGCCCCTGGTGGCCGGCGAGCTGACCGTGGCCGACGGCACCGATCCCCAGGCCGCGCTGGTGGCCCGGGTGGGCGAGTTGCTGGCCGCCGGGGCCGGCCCGGGCGACATCGCCGTGCTGGCCCGGGTCAACGCCGCCCTCCTGCCCGCCGCCCTCCACCTGGCCGCCGCCGGCCACCCGGTGGCCCGCCCGCCCGGGCTCGACCACCGCATGCTGGAGCGGTCGGGCATGGCCGCCGCCCTGGCCTGGCTTCGCCTGGCCTCCACCACCGGCGACGGCGACGGCGCCGGCTTCAGCGGCGAGGACCTGCGCCTGGCCCTACGGCGCCCACCCCGCTCGCTCCATCCCCGCATCGCCGACTGGGTCTGTGAGCAGCGCTCGGTGGAGCGCCTGCTCAACCTGGCCGAGCGCCTCACCAGCGAGCGCGACGCCACCACCGTCAACGACCTGGCGGCCGACCTGAGCCGCCTCCAGACCCTCGCCTCCCGGGGGGCCTCGGCCGGCCAACTGCTCGACGTGGTCTACCGCGACATCGGGCTGCTGGGGGCCGTGTCGCAGCTCGACCAGTCGCAACGCACTGCCCGCCGGGCGGCCCACGCCGACGAGCTGAACGCCCTGCGGGCGGTGGCCGATCTGGCCCCCGGCCCGGCCGAGCTCGAGCCCTGGATCCGGGCCCACCTCCACCACCTCCCGGTGGCGGGCACGGGAGACCCCGACGGTGAGGCGCCGGCCGACTCGAGGATCACCCTGGCCACCATCCATGCCACCAAGGGCCTGGAGTGGCCGCACGTGATCGTGCACGACGTGCGGGACGAGCTCTACCCCCACCGCCTGGCCGTGGATCTGGAGGAGGAGCGCCGGGTGTTCCACGTGGCCATCACCCGGGGCCGGGCCTCGGTGCTGGTCAACACCGCGCCCCCGGGGCCCGACGCCGCACCGTCGCCGTTCGTGGCCGAGCTGCACCGGGCCCGCCCGGCCGACCAGGCCTGGCCCGACGACCAGCCCGCCCTCGTCCGCTCGGCCGGCGCCCCCAAGGGCAGCAGCAGCGGCGGCGGGACCGGCGGCAGCGCGACCAGCGGCGGCAGGGCGGCCCGCCCGGAGCCGGCCGACGGAGCCGAGGCGGCACGGCGGACGTCGCTCACCGAGTGGCGCCTCACCCGCAGCAAGGCCGACGGCCATCCTGCCTACGTGGTGCTCGACAACGCCACCCTCGACGCCATCGCCGCCGCCAACCCCTCGTCGCTGGCGGCGCTGGGCCGGATCAAGGGGATCGGGCCGGCCAAGCTGGACCGCTACGGGGCCGACATCCTGGGCGTTCTGGCCGGGTAGCCACTCGGCTAGCGTTAGGCACCATGCCCGAATTCAGCTTCGAAGATCTCCTCCCTCTCGGCGACGACAGCACCGACTACCGGCTGCTGACCACCGACGGCGTGGAGCAGGTCGATCTCGGCGGCACCACCTTCCTCCGGGTGAGCGACGAGGCCCTGCGCCTCCTGTCGGCCACCGCCATCCGCGACATCTCCCACCTGCTCCGGCCCGGCCACCTGCAGCAGCTCCGCACCATCCTCGACGACCCCGAGGCGTCGGCCAACGACCGGTTCGTGGCCACCGAGCTGCTGCACAACGCCAACATCGCCGCCGGCATGGTGCTGCCCGGCTGCCAGGACACCGGCACCGTGCTGATCAAGGGCAAGAAGGGCCAGTACGTCCTCACCTCGGGCAACGACAAGGTGCCGCTGGCCGGCGGCGCCTACGACACCTACCAGACGTCGAACCTGCGCTACTCCCAGATGGCCCCGATCACCATGTGGGACGAGAAGAACACGGGCACCAACCTGCCGGCCGAGATCAAGATCGAGGCCGTCGAGGGCTCGGCCTACAAGTTCATGTTCATGACCAAGGGGGGCGGGTCGGCCAACAAGAGCTACCTGTTCCAGGAGACCCGGGCCATCCTCAACCCCCAGAGTCTGCGGGCCTTCCTCGACGACAAGCTCCGCCTGCTCGGCACATCGGCCTGCCCGCCGTACCACCTGGGCCTGGTGATCGGCGGCACGTCGGCCGAGTTCGCCCTGGAGACGGCGAAGCTGGCCTCCACCCGCTACCTCGACTCGATCCCCACCTCGGGCTCCGACGGCGGCCACGGCTTCCGGGACCTGGAGATGGAGGCCGAGGTGCTGAAGCTCACCCAGGACTTCGGCATCGGGGCCCAGTTCGGGGGCAAGTACTTCTGCCACGACGTGCGGGTGATCCGCCTCCCCCGCCACGGGGCGTCGCTGCCGGTGGCGGTGGCGGTGAGCTGCTCGGCCGACCGCCAGGCCCTGGCCAAGATCACGGCCGACGGCGTGTTCCTGGAGCAGCTGGAGACCGACCCGGCGAAGTACCTGCCCGAGGTCACGGCCGAGCAGTTGTCGACCGATTCGGTGGCCATCGACCTGACCCAGCCCATGGACGCCATCCGGGCCCAGCTGAGCCGGCACCCGGTCACCACCCGGCTGTCGCTCACCGGCACCCTGGTGGTGGGGCGCGACATCGCCCACGCCAAGATCAAGGAACGGCTCGACGCCGGCGAGCCCATGCCCCAGTACCTGCGGGACTATCCGATCTACTACGCCGGGCCGGCCAAGACCCCCGAGGGCTACGCCTCGGGCAGCTTCGGGCCCACCACCGCCGGCCGGATGGACTCCTACGTGGAGCAGTTCCAGGCCGCCGGCGGATCACTGGTGATGCTGGCCAAGGGCAACCGGACCCAGCAGGTGACCGACGCCTGCAAGCGCCACGGCGGGTTCTACCTGGGCTCGATCGGGGGCCCGGCGGCCCGCCTGGCCCGCGACTCCATCCGCAAGGTCGAGGTGCTGGAGTACCCCGAGCTGGGAATGGAAGCGGTCTGGAAGATCGAGGTGGAGGACTTCCCGGCGTTCATCGTGGTCGACGACAAGGGCAACGACTTCTACGCCCAGACCGCCCGCCCGGTCGACCTCAAGACCGGCCACTGAGGGCCAGCGCCGCCGCACCCGCCGGCCCGTCGGCCGCCGCCGCGGCGTTGACCTGGCGGAGGCGGAGGTAGCTGAGCCCGATCAGCACGGTGACCACCGCCGCCACCGCCCCCACGATCACCAGCGTCTCCCGTACCCCGACGGCGTCGGCCAGAGCCCCCCACACCGGGGCCAGCAGGGCCTGTGAGCCGTAGCCCATCATGGCCATCGACATCACCCGCCCGTGATAGGCGGGCTCGGCCGTGGTCATCAGCAGGGAGTTGTCGACCAGCATGAACCCGGCCCGGCCGATGCCGAGCGGGATGCCGGCCGCGATGGCGACGGCGTAGGTGGGGGCCAGGCCCAGGGCCACGAACCCGATGCTCATCACCACGCCCATGGCCAGCAGGGTGACCCAGGCCCAGCGGGTGCCGATGATCCCGGCCAGGGGGATGTTGACCAGCAGGCCGGCGATGGCGATCGACAGGAAGATCGGCCCGATGCTGGTGGACGAGCGCCCCAGCTCCGTCTGGAGCAGCCCCGGCAGCAGCGTCTGGAAGGCGAACCCGCACACCACCAGGCCCACGAACCCCAGCCACAGGATGCGGAGCTGGAGGTCGGACCAGACGTAGCGGAACCCGGCGGTGAGGTCGGTGGCCATCGAGCGCTTCACGGCCTGGGGGCGGGGGGCCGGGCTGGGCAGGATCGACGTGAGCGGCACCACGACCAGGAACAGGGAGGCCAGGAACAGGTACATGTGGCCCAGGTTGAACACCGCCCCCAGCAGCAGGGCGATCGACAGGGGGGCCGCCACCTGGGCGATGTTCTGGGCGATCTGCTGGAGGGCCAGGGCGTTGGGCAACGACTCCGACGTCACCAACTCGGCCACCCAGGCCTGGCGGGCCGGCCCCATGAACGAGAACCCGAGGCCCATGACGAGCGTGCCGAGGGTGAGGATGGGCACGGTGATGCGGTCGGTCAGGATCAGCGCCCCCATGGCCACGATCACGCAGGCCGGGATCGACTGGCCCATCAGCACCAGCGGCTTCTTGCGCACCCGGTCGGCCACCACCCCGCCCAGGGGCGACACCAGCAGCATGGCGATGCCCTGGCCCATCTGGGCCAGACCGGCCGAGGCGTTCCGGCCGGTGATGTCGTAGGCGACGGCCGGCACCATCATGAACGACGTCATGAAGGCCGTGGTGGCCAGCATCGAGCCCAGCCACAGCAGCCGATAGTCACGGTGGTGCAGGGCCGAGAACGTCCGGTTGATCGTCGCCATGGGAGACAAGGCTAGGTGACGGGGCGTACACCGTACGAAGTGGCCGATCCACCCGCCGGCGTGGTAGGCACGGCAGATGAGCACCGACGACGACACCGCGGCGCCCGATGCCACGGTGGCCACCGTAGCTACGGTGGCCACCCTGCTGGCGGCGGCCGGGCTGCAGGTACCCGACAACGAGGTGGAGCGGCTGGCCCAGCTCTACCCCGGGCTGCGCCGATCGATGGACCGCATGTACGACGTCCCGACCGGCGACGAGGTGCCCGCCGCGCTGTTCCGGGCCGGTGAGGAGTCGTCCCGATGAGCGACGCGACCACGCCCTGGACGATCGAGTCGGCGGCCACCGCCCTGCGGGCCGGCGAGGTCACATCGGTGGCACTGACCACCGCCGCCCTGGCCGCCGCCGACCGGCTCGACCCCCAGCTCGGCACGTACCTGGCCCGATTCGACGAGACGGCCCTGGCCCGGGCGGCCCAGGCCGACGCCGAGCTCACCGCCGGCACCGACCTCGGCCCCCTCCATGGCATCCCCCTCGGCATCAAGGACATCCTGGCCACCGACGAGGGCCCCACCACGGCCCAGAGCCTGGTGCTCGACCCCGCCTGGGGCGAGCAGGGCGACGGCCCGGTGGTGGCCCGGCTGCGGGCCGCCGGGGCGGTGATCACGGGCAAGACCACCACGATGGAGTTCGCCATCGGCCGGCCCGACTTCGCCAAGCCGTTCCCCATCCCCCGCAACCCGTGGAACCCGGAGCGGTGGACCGGCGGATCCAGCTCCGGCACCGGCAACGGGGTGGCGGCCGGCCTGATCCTGGGCGGCATCGGCACCGACACCGGGGGCAGCATCCGCCTGCCCGCCGCCTACAACGGGATCAGCGGTCACAAGCCCACCTACGGGCTGGTCCCCAAGTCGGGCTGCGTACCGCTCGGCCTCACCTACGACCACATCGGGCCGATGTGCCGCTCGGCGTGGGACTGCGCCGCCATGCTCGACGTGATCGCCGGGCCCGACCCGTCCGACCGCACCACCATCGACGGCCCCCACCCGGGTTTCGTGGCCGGCCTCAGCCGGGGGGTGGCCGGGCTCCGCATCGGGGTGATCGCCAACCATCGCATCCGCACCGGTAGCGGGCCTCACACGCTGGCCGCCGTCGACGCCGCCGTGGCCGAGCTGACGGCGGCCGGGGCCACGGCCACCGAGATCGAGCTGCCCTACTACGACGAGCTGTGCGTGGGGGCCTTCCTGGCCCTGCAGGCCGAGGCCTTCGCCTGGCACCGCCCGACGCTGGCCACCCGCTGGGCCGACTACGGCCGCCCCACCCGTCTCACCCTGGCCCAGGGGGCCCTCATCAGCGCCGGCGACCTGGTGCAGGTGGAGCGGGTGCGCCAGATCGCCCGCCGGGCCGTGCTCGACGCCGTCGACGGCGCCGGCATCGACGTGCTGGTCGGGCCGACCACGGGCTACGGCGCCACCGCCTTCCGGGGGGCCGACCCGGCCGCCATCGATCCCAAGGCGCTGCACACCCCGCCGTGGAACGCCACCGGGTGGCCCGCCCTGTCGGTACCGATGGGATTCGACCCCGACGGCCTGCCCCTCGGCCTCCAGATCATCGGTCGGGCCGGGGCCGACGACCTCGTGCTCGCCGTGGGCCACGCCTACCAGCTCCGCACCAGCTGGCACCTCCAGCCGCCGCCACTCCACGCCTAGAACACCACCGTTCGACAACAAGCTTCACCCGTGAACCATCGGGCGGAGATGATCGCCCTCTTGACGCGCCCAGTGCGGTGGACCCGGGTAGATTGACCCTCGGCCGGGCCCTACGACAGAGGGCGAGCAAGGGTGTGAGTGAAGCGGGCGGGCAGCCGCTGCTCAAGACAGGTGAGCTGCAGCGATACCTGGTGGCGCTGGGCGCTGCCTTCATGATGATCGGGCTGACGGCCCTGGTGCCCACCGGGCCCCGCCCGGCGGCCGCCACCTCGGCCGCGGGAAGTGCGGCCGACAACACGGGGGGCAGGGCCCAGACCTCCTCCACCGCCGGCACCGACGACGGCACGACGCTCGTGCTGGGCGGCCCGGCCGCCGCCCCGGCCGCCCCCACCGCGGCGCCGGGAGCGGCCGACGCCAACGGCCCGCTCACCCCGGTGGAGGCTGAGATCGTCCGCCTGACCAACGAGCTACGGGCCAACCCGGCCGGGGCGCTGGCCCGGCGCCAACCGCAGCCGAGCTGTGTGACCGACCCCTTCTACGCCATCACCATCAGCCCCGACACCGGACTCCCGTCGGCCGTGCCTCCGCTGACGGTCGACGACGGCGTGACCCTGGCGCTGGCCCGGCCGTGGGCCGCCACCATGCAGAGCACGGGCCACTTCGAGCACCGCTCCAGCGACGAGGCCCACCAGCTCTATGGCCAGCTCGGGCTACCGGTGGGAGCGTGGGGCGAGAACATCGCCTGGTTCACCGGGTTCGACCTGGCCCAGGCGGCCCGGATCCACTTCGAAGGATGGCGGGAGTCCGACGCCGGCCACTACTGCGCCCTGGTGTCGCCCCGCTTCACCCACCTGGGCGTGGGCGCGCTGGAGGACGGCACCCAGAGCTGGGCCGTGCAGAACTTCTACGGCTAACCGGCTGACGGGTTGGCGTGGGCGTCGAGCACCCGGGTGATGATCGACGTGAGGCGGCCGGCGTAGCCGAGGTGGAGGAACTCGTTGGGGCCGTGGGCGTTGGAGCCGGGGCCGAGCACTCCGGCCACCACGAACTGGGCGCCGGGGAAGCGCTCCCCCAACATCCCCATGAACGGGATCGTGCCCCCCTCCCCCATCAGCTGAGCCGGCGTACCGAAGGTGTCGACCGACGCCTGGTCGAGGGCGTCCCGCAGCCAGGGCTCGAGGTCGGGGGCGTTCCACCCGGGGGCCGAGCCGTGGCCCTCGAAGCGCACCGTGGCCCCCGACGGCGGGTCGGCCGTGAGTCGGGCGGCGAGCGCCGCCTGGGCCGCTTCGGGGTCGGCCGTGGGCGGCAGCCGCAGTGACAGCCCCAGTCCGGTGAACGGCCGCAACACGTTGCCGGCCCGGCCGCTCGGGGGCAGCCCGTCGGCCCCGATGTAGGACAGCGACGGCCGCCACGTCCGGGCCAGCAGGGCCTCGGCCCCGGCCGGCACCATCGGCTCGACCCCGGGCAGGAACGGGTAGCCGACACCGGCCCCCTGCCCCAGGGCGGCGGCCATGGCCTCGGCCTCGGCCCGCCGGTAGGGCGGGATCTCCACGTTGGCTTCGCTGAGCAGCACCCGCCCGGTGGCGGCGTCCTCCACCCGGTCGAGCAGCTGGCGGATGACGCGGAACGACGAGGGCACCACGCCCGAGGCCGAGCCCGAGTGCACCCCCTCGGTCAGCACCGACACGTGCAGGGTGCCGCCGGCCATCCCCCGAAGCGAGCTGGTGAGCCACAGCGCGTCGTAGGAGGCCGAGCCCGAGTCGAGGCAGATCACGAGGTTCACCGGGCCCAGCTGGGCGGCCAACGCCTCCACGTGGGCCGGCAGGTCGGGGCTGCCCGATTCCTCCGACGCCTCGATCAGCACCACGCACCGGGCGTGCGAGCCGCCGTGGCGCTGGACGGCCTCCAGCGCGGTGAGGGTGGCGTAGGCGGCGTAGCCGTCGTCGGCCCCGCCCCGCCCGTACAGCCGCTCGCCGTCGAGCACCGGCGTCCAGGGGCCGAGGCCGTCGCGCCAGCCCTCCATCTCGGGTTGCTTGTCGAGGTGGCCGTAGAGCAGCACCGAGGGGGAACCGGGGGCCGGGGCCGCCGGACCGAAGGCGGGGATGTCGGCCACGATCACCGGCGTGCGGCCCGCCAGGCGGTGGACCGAGACCGTCATGCCGGCCAGCGGGCGGGCCGCCATCCAGCTCCGCACGTGCTCCACCGCCCGCTCCAGGTGGCCGTTGGCCTCCCAGGCCGGGTCGAAAGCGGGCGACAGGGCCGGGATCGTGATGTAGTGCTGCAGGGCCGGCACCAGCTCCCGGTCCCAGGTGTCGGCCACGAACCGGTCGGCGGCGGGTCGATCGAGCGTTGTCATGATGGTGCGGCTCCACAGTCTCGCATGGCGGTGTCGAACTTCTGGGTGAACGACTCGGTGATCTGGCCCGACACGATCACGTCGATGTCGGCGTCGGTGAGGCCGGGGACGAGCTCGTCGGCCACACAGCCGGCCTGGTCGGCCGGCACGGCGTTCTCGGTGAGCAGATCGACGATCTCCTGGCGGACGTCGCCCGTCACCCCGCAGCGGAAGGCGTCGGTGTACTCGGCCTCCTGCAGATCGGCGTCGGGCGGGTCGGCGTCGGCCAGCGTGCCCAGCTCGTCGAGCCCGAACCGCTCGACCAGGCGGTCGGCCACGCAGCCGGCCTGGTCGGCGGTGATGTCGGGGTTGTCCTGACGGACCCGGGCCACGGCGTCGTCGCGGCTGAACCCGCCGCCGGCGCCCCCGCAGCCGGGCGCGACGAGCAGCACCCCCGCCGCCAGAGCGGCGGCGGCCAGGCCCGGGAGATCGGCCGTCAGTTGACCAGCTTCTCGCGACCGGCCCAGTAAGGGGCCCGCAGCTTGTATTTCTGGAGCTTGCCGGTGGACGTCCGGTCGAGGGCCTCGCGGACCTCGATCGAGGTCGGGCACTTGTAGTGGGCCAGCTTCTCCCGGGTGAAGGCGATCAGCTCCTGATCGGTGGCCGACGCCCCGGGGGCCAGCACCACCAGGGCCTTCACCGTCTCGCCCCACTTCTCGTGGGGCACCCCGATCACGGCCACCTCGGCCACCGCCGGGTGGCTGAACAGCACGTCCTCCACCTCGATCGACGACACGTTCTCGCCGCCGGAGATGATCACGTCCTTCTTGCGGTCGGTGATCGAGTAGTAGCCCTCCTCGTCGAGGTGGCCACCGTCGCCGGTGTGGAACCAGCCACCGTCCAGGGCTTCGGCCGAGGCGTCGGGGTTGTCCCAGTAGCCCTTGAGCACGTGGTTGCCCCGGGCCAACAGCTCGCCGTCGTCGGTGGTGGTCATGGTGATGCCGACCACGGGGGCCCCGGCCCGGCCCAGCTTGCGGGCCCGGTCGGCCGGGGAGAGGTCGTCCCACTCCTGGCGGCGACGGTTGAACGTGAGCAGCGGGGCGGTCTCGGTGAGGCCGTAGATCTGGATGAACTCCCAGCCCAGCTCGGTCTCCATCCGCTCGATGGTGCGGGTGGGGGGCGGGGCGCCGGCCACCACCATGCGCACCTTGTCGCGGCCCGGGATCTCGCCCTCCCACTTCTCGGCGGCGTCGAGCACGGCGGCCACCACAGCCGGGGCGCCGCACATCAGGGTGACCCCGTGGTCCCGCACCCGGTTGAGGATCTCGGTGCCGTCGACCTTGCGCAGCACGATGTGCTTGGCCCCCACCGCGGTGACGGTGTAGAGCATGCCCCAGCCGTCGCAGTGGAACATCGGCAGGGTGTGCATGTAGACGTCGCGGTCGGTGACGCCGGCCAGCCAGCCGAACACGGCGGCGTTGGTCCACCGGGCCCGGTGGGTCTGTTCCACGCCCTTGGGCCGGGCCGTGGTGCCCGAGGTGTAGTTGATGGAAGCGGTGGCGTCTTCGTCGGGCGTCCAGGGCTCGGGCGTGCCCGCCTTGCCGTACCAGTCGGCGTCGGACTCGGGCCCCATGATCCAGCGCCGGGCGCACTTGACGTCGGCCAGGTCGCCCTCGAGCTCGGGGTCGATCAGCAGGGCCTCGGCCCCGGAGTGGCCCACGATGTACTCCACCTCGTCGGCACTGAGCCGGAAGTTGATCGGCACGAACACCCGGCCGTTGCCGCTGACCCCGAAGAAGGAGGTGAGCAGGCGGGCCGAGTTGTGCGACACCATGGCCACCCGGGACCCCATGGGCAGGCCCATCTGGTCCATGGCCACGCCCATCTGGCGGCGGATGTCGCCCAGCTGGCCGTACGTGATGTCGCCCAGGGGCGGGGCCACCTGGCTCGGCTCGTCGACGATCGCCACCCGATCGGGGTACACGGCGATCGCGCGGTCGAGGAAATCGTTGATCGTCAACGGGACCTTCATTGCCAGCCTCCCTGGGATGACGTACGCGCGCTCAGACTAGCGGCCGTTTCCCAGGTGGGGCTAAAGGCCCAGGATGAGCGGCCGAAAGGCCCTCGTGGCTTCCCTTGCTCCTGGACTCGACGGCGACGAATGGGTGACGAGCGCCCCGGTGCGGCTCGACGGGCTGCGGGGGCGGGTGGTGGTGCTCGTCTTCTTCTCCGCCGGCTGCGAGGCGTCGCTCCTGCGGCTGCGGGAGGTCAGGGCCGTGGCCGGCGCCGCCCGGGGCCCGGTGACCGTGATCGGCGTCCACTCCCCCCGTCTTCCCTTCGAGCGCAACGGGGTCCAGCTCCGCTCGGTGCTGGCCCAATACCAGGTCGACATGCCCGTGTTGCACGACCCCGACCTGCGCACCTGGAACCGCTACAACCCGGAGGGCTGGCCGGCCACGTTCGTGATCGACGCCCGGGGCAAGGTGTTGGGCGCCCACCACGGGATCGGCGACGCCGGCCTGCTGGCCGAGACGGTGGCCCTGGCCCTGGGCTCGCTGCCCCGGGACCGGTCCGAGATCCCGGCGGCCCCGGCCGCCGCGCCCCTCCCCCTCCCCGAGGGCGACCTGGCCTTCCCCACCGCCGTGTCCACGATGACGGGGGGCGAGTTGGTGGTGGCCGACTTCGGGCACCGCCGCCTGCTGATCTTCGAGCTGAGCGCCGACCGGCGCCAGGCCACGGCGGCGGCCGAGATCGACGGCCTGGGCCACCCCCAGGCGGTGGCCGTGGACGACGCCGACGCCATCTACGTTGTCGAGCCGCTGGAGGGCACGGTCAGCTTCCTCGACCTGCGCAGCCGCACCCGCCAGCTCCTGGCCGCCGATCTGGTGTGTCCCACCAGCGTGACCCTCGACGCCGACGGCAGCGTGGTGGTGGCCGACAGCGGGGCCGACAAGCTCTACCGCCTGATCAACGGCGGGGCCCACAACATCCGCATGGGCTGCATCGCCGGCTCCGGCCTCACCGGCACCGCCGACGGCCCGTCGGGCCAGGCCGACCTGGCCCAGCCCACCGGCCTGGGCCGCACCGAGGCCGGTCTCGTGTTCTGCGACGCCGCCAGCAGCAACCTCCGGCTCCTCACCGACAACGGCAAGGTGGCCACGATCACGGGCAGCGAGATGGGCCGCCCCGGGCTCCAGGACGGCCCGGCCCACAAGGCCCTGCTCCAGCGCCCGAGCGGCCTGGCCGCGCTCGACGACGGATCGCTGGTGGTGGCCGACACCGGCAACAACCGCCTGCGCCGGCTGGCCGGCCGCCGCCTGCGGACGCTGGGCCTGTCGGGCCTCAGCCGACCGATGGGCGTGTGCGCCCTGCCCGACGGCCACCTGGCCGTGGCCGACACCGGCAACAACCGCATCGTGATCGTCGATCCCGACCTCCAGACGGCCTGGCCCCTGACCCTGCAGGGCGTGCTCCCGCCCCGGGATCTGGCCGACACGGGCGTGGAGCCGGGAGCCGTTCTGGCCTGAGCCCGGGGCGCCTTGCTTTTCTTGATCGAATGATTTATTCATATGATCAAGAACAACGAGCCAAGGAGAAGCCCGGTGAACCTGATCCCCTACTACGCCGCCTACATCGCCTCGGCGCTGGCCATCACGATCTGGCTGGCCCGCACCCTGTTCGACAACGGGGCGGTGTTCCTCGCCGACACCTTCGACACCCGGCCCGAGCTGGCTTCGGCCGTCAACCGGCTGCTGGTCACGGGCTTCTTCATGCTGAACCTGGGGTACGCCCTGTGGCTCGTCCAGTTCGGCTACGTGACGACGCCGGTGCAGGCGGTAGAGGAGCTGTCGCGGCGCATCGGCTTCCTGCTGGTGAGCCTGGCCGTGGTCCACTTCGTGAACCTGCTGGTGTTCAACCGCATCCGGGCCCACAGCCGGTCCAACCTGGTGCCCCCGCTGCCTCCGGGCGATCAGGTGGCACCCCCGCCCCCGGCCCCCATGCCCCCGGCCCCCCGGGTGGCCACGGCGCCGACCATGCCGGTCCCCATCCTGCCGGCGCCATGAGCACCATCACCGGGGCCGCAGGCGGCGGGTTCACCGGCGCCGCCCCGGCGGGCGGCGGGCTCACCGTCGTCTACGACGAGCGCTGCGCCTTCTGTCGGCGGTGCCGGCTGTGGCTGGCCGACCAGCCCACCCACGTGCCGCTGCGGTTCCTGGCCGCCGGTTCCGACGACGCCCGCCTCCGCTACGGCCGCCACCCGTGGCTGGCCGAGGAGCTGGCCGTGATCGACGACAGGGGCCGGGCCTGGGTGGGGCCCGACGCCTTCGTGGTGGCCCTGTGGGCCACCCGGCCCTACCGGGCCCTGGCCCTCACCCTGCGTCATCCCCTGCTGCGCCCGCTGGCGCGGAGTTTCTTCCACCAGGTGTCGAGCCGCCGCCACCGGCCCGAGGGCCCGGTGGAGCAGCACCCGGCGAGCTGCGACTCGTGCGGCCGTGCCGCCTGAGAGCATGCCGCCTGAGAGCATGCCGCCTGAGGGCATGCCGCCCGGGTGCAGGGCGAGCGGGCCGGGCCGACACATACTGGGGGCGATGGCACGCACCACCCGCCCCGCCGCCAACGCCGCCGGCGAGGAGACCCGCACCCGGCTGCTCGAAGCCACGTTGACCACGCTGGCCGAGCTGGGCCTGGCCAAGGCGTCGACCCGGGCCATCGCCCGCCAGGCCGGCGTCAACCAGGCCCTGATCTTCTACCACTTCGGCAGCTACGAGGGTCTGGTGACGGCCGCCGCCCGGCTCGACAGCGAGCGCCGGGCCGCCCGCTACGCCGACCGGCTGGCCGACGTCGCCACCCTGCCCGAGCTGGTGGCGGTGGCCCGGGAGCTCCACACGCTGGAACGGGAGATGGGGTCGATCAAGGTGCTGGCCCAGCTGATGGCCGGGGCCAGCACCACCCCCGAGCTCTACACCGACCTCCAGGGCGCCTTCGCCCCCTGGATCGACCTGGTGCAGGCGGCAGTGGCCCGGGCCCTGGCCACCACCCCGTTGGGGCCCCTGATCCCGAGCCGGGAGGCGGCCATCACCGTCGCCTCGTTGTTCGTCGGCATCGAGCTCGTGGCCGACCTCGATCCCGCCACCGGGGTCGAGCGGTTGCTCGACTTCCTCACCGACGCCGCCACCCTGGCCTCCCGCTTCGCGGTGTCTTCCGCTCCCCCGTCTTCCGCTCCCCCTCAGACTGGTTCGAGCACGACGACGACCTGACCGGCCTGCACCGGGGTGCCCTCGGCGCAGCGGACCTCGGTCACCACCCCGTCGACGGCGGCCTTCACCTCGCTCTCCATCTTCATCGACTCAACCACCAGCACGGCCTCCCCGGCCGACACCCGGTCGCCGGGGGCCACCGGGCAGCGCCACACCATGCCGGCCAGGGCCACCGTCACCCCCAGGTGGCCCGGCGGCACCGGCGCCTCGTCGGCGGTGACTACCGGGCCGGTGTCGACCGTGGGCAACTCCAGGCCGGCCTCGGCCCAGCGCCGGCGCTCGGCGGCGAAGGCGGCGTCCCGGGTGGCGGTGAACTCGGCGATGCCGTCGGCCGCCCCCGCCAGCAGAGCCCGGTAGTCGGCCAGCTTGAAGGTGGTGTCGGTGAAGCGGAACGGGAAGCGGCCGGCGGCCACGTCGGCCCGCAGGTCCAACAGCTCGTCGGCCTCCACCGGGTACCAGCGGATCTGGTCGAAGAACCGCAGCAGCCACGGCCGCTCGAAGGCCGAGCCGGGCTCGCCGTGGCGCCACCGGCTCCACACCTGGGTGGTGCGGCCCACGAACTGGTAACCCCCCGGGCCCTCCATGCCGTAGATGCAGAGGTAGGCCCCGCCGATGCCCACCGAGTTCTCCGCCGTCCAGGTGCGGGCCGGGTTGTACTTCGTGGTGACCAGCCGGTGGCGGGGGTCGACGGGGGTGGCCACGGGGGCCCCGAGATACACGTCGCCCAGGCCCAGCACCAGGTAGCTGGCGTCGAACACGATCCGGTGGACGTCGTCCACCGAATCGAGCCCGTTGACCCGGCGGATGAACTCCAGGTTCCACGGGCACCACGGGGCGTCGGGCCGCACGGTGTTCATGTACTTCTCGGTGGCCAACCGGGTGGCGGGATCGTCCCACGACAGCGGGAGGTGGACGATCCGGCTCGGCAGCTCCAGGTCGTCGACGCCGCCCAGCCCTTCCTCGGCCTCCCGCAGCGCGCCCACCAGCCGGCCGGGGCTGGTGCGGTCGGGGTCGAAGCCCACCTGGAGGGACCGGATGCCGGGCACCAGCTCACCCAGCCCGGCCGGCGGCTCGGCCTCCAGCCGCTCCATCAGCGCCCCCACCCGGAGCCGGAGCTCCAGATCGAGCACGTTGTCGCCGTACTCCACCAGCAGGTGCCGGTCACCGGAGCGGCGGTAGACCGCACCGGGCCGGTCGTCGCCCCCGTCGTGGCGGCCCAGAACCGGGTCCTCGGGCCGCCCGACCCGCCGGCCGGCGTGGGTGACGGGAGCGAACGTGACCCGGTCGCCGGCCCGGAGCTGGCCCAGCTTCCACCGCTCGGCGCTGGCCACCGTGGCCGGGCACACGAAGCCGCCCAGGCTGGGACCGTCGGGGCCGAGCACGATCGGCATGTCGCCGGTGAAGTCGATGGAGCCCACGGCGTAGGCGTTGTCGTGGATGTTCGACGGATGGAGGCCGGCCTCGCCCCCGTCGGGCCGGGCCCAGGTGGGGGCGGGGCCGATCAGGCGGACCCCGGTGCGGTCGGAGTTGAAGTGGACCTCCCACGCCGTGGCGTAGAGGGTCTCGATGTCGCCCGGGGTGAAGAAGTCGGGGGCACCGTGGGGCCCGGACAGCACGCCGATCGTCCAGTCCGCCGTCAGCGCCGGCCGCTCGGCCGGGGCCAGGGTGAGGCCCGGCGTGGCCCCCGGGGTGGGGGCCGAGGCCAGGTGGAGCACGTCGCCGGTGCGCAGGGTCCGGCCGCCGTGGCCCCCGAAGCCGCCGAGCACGAACGTGGCCGCACTGCCCAGGTGGAGGGGCACGTCGAAGCCGCCGGCCACGGCCAGGTAGGCCCGGGCCCCCGGCCCGGGGGCGGCGCCCAGGGTGAGGCGGGTCCCGGCCGGCACGGCCACCGCCGTCCACCACGGCACCGGTGCCCCGTCTCCGTCGGGGGTGGTGAGCTCGGCCGGCAGCTCGGCCCCGCCCAGGGCGATCACCGTGTCGGCGGCGAAGGCCAGGGTGGGGCCGGTGAGCGTGATCTCCAGACCGGGGGTGCCGTCGGCGTTGCCCACCAGGCGGTTGACCAGAGCGAAGCTGCGTCCGTCCATGGGGCCCGAGGGCGGCACCCCCACCTGCCAGTAGCCCACCCGGCCCGGCAGATCCTGCACCGTGGTGAACAGGCCCGGCTCCAGCACCCGCACCGACGGCGGCCGGTGGACCACGGTGGCGGCGTCGGCGGTGGTGAACCGACCGGCCCGGAACCGATCGTCGGCCACCAGGTCGGCCAGGAACCGGAGGTTGGTCTCGATCCCGCCCACCCGGGTGGCGTCGAGGGCGGCGGCCAGGGCGGCCACGGCCGCCTCCCGATCGTCACCGGCCACGATCAGCTTGGCCAGGAGAGGGTCGTAGTAGGGGGTGACCTCGGTGCCTTCGGTCACCCAGGTGTCGCACCGGATCCCGGCCGGCACCTCGAACCGGGTGAGCAGGCCGGCACAGGGGCGGAAGCCGTCGGCCGGGTCTTCGGCGTAGAGGCGGGCCTCGATGGCGGCGCCCCGGGGACGGGGCGGATCGTCGAGCTCGGGCATCGGATCGCCGGCGGCCAGGCGCAGCATCCAGGCCACCAGGTCGATCCCGCACACCGCCTCGGTCACCCCGTGCTCCACCTGGAGCCGGGTGTTGACCTCGAGGAACCAGGCCCCGTCGACCCCGGGACGGTCGGCGTCGACCACCAGCTCCACCGTGCCGGCCGACCGGTAGCCCACGTGGGCCGTGAGGTCGACGGCCCACGCCGCCAGCCGCTCCCGGAGCTCGGGGCTGATCCCGGGGGCCGGAGTCTCCTCCACGATCTTCTGGTTGCGGCGCTGGGCCGAGCAGTCCCGTTCCCCCAGGGCCACCACCCGACCCCGGCCGTCGCCGAAGACCTGGACCTCCACGTGGCGGGCCCGGGCCACCAGCCGCTCCAGGAACAGCCCGCCCTGACCGAAGTTGTCGGCCGCCAGCCGCTCCACGGCGGCGAAGGCCCGCACCAGCTCGTCGGCGTCGTGGCAGGGGCGCATGCCGATCCCACCCCCGCCGGCGGTGGCCTTGAGCATCACGGGCCAGCCCACGGCGTCGGCCGCCGCCACCGCCTCCTCGGCCGACGACAGCAGCCCCGAGCCGGGGATCAGCGGCACCCCCGCCTGGTGGGCCAGATCCCGGGCGGTGTGCTTGAGCCCGAACAGCCGGAGCTGCTCGGCCGTGGGGCCCACGAAGGCGATCCCGTTCTCCTCGCAGGCCAGCGCCAGCTCGGCCGACTCCGACAGCAGCCCGTACCCGGGGTGGATGGCCCCCGCCCCGGTGGCCAGGGCGGCCTCGATCACGGCGTCGACCCGCAGGTAGCTGGCGGCGGCCGGGGCCGGCCCGAGGCGGACGGCGGCGTGGGCCGCCGTGACATGGGGGGCGCCCCGGTCGGCGTCGGAGTGCACGGCCACCGACCGCAACCCGAGGGCGTGCACCGTCCGCTGGATGCGGCAGGCGATCTCGCCCCGGTTGGCGATCAGAACGGTGTCGAACGGCCACGGGTGGCCGGTGTCAAAGCCGCTCACGGTGCGGTGATGATCAGGCGCACCGGCGTGGGGTTGAAGCCGTTGCACGGGTTGTTGATCTGGGGGCAGTTGGAGATGGCCACGAGGGTGTCGATCTCGGCCCGCAGGTCAACCCAGCCGCCGGGAGGCGAGATGCCGTCGACGATGCCGAGCGAGCCGTCGGCCTCCACCGGCACGTTCATGAACCAGTTGATGTTGGGCACCACGTCACGCTTGCCCATCCCCCGCCGGGCATTGTCGTGCACGAAGTTCTCCACGCAGGCGTGCTGGGCCCGGGTGTGGTGGCCGTAGCGGAGGCTGTTCGACTCCCGGGAGCAGGCCCCACCCACGGTGTCGTGACGCTCCACCGTGGTGCCGGTGATCGTCATCAGCACGTTGCCTTCGTTCGACACCAGCTGGGTACCGGTCACCAGGTAGACGTTGTTCTGGCTGGTCATCGTGTCGGCTGCGCTGTAGCGCTCCACCGGGTCGTCGGCCCGGTAGAGGATGCAGTCGACGGCCTGGTTGCCCTCCAGGTCGACGATGCGCAGCGTCTCGCCCCGCCCGCACCACCCGGGACCAGGGAGCCCGGGCCTCCACCACCTCGTCGTACACGATGCTGCCCTCGGGGATGCTCTCGTCGGGGGTGCTCATGACAGGTACCAATCCTCGGTGTTCTCGAAGGCCCGGGTCCGTTCCGGTGTCGACAACCGCACCGGGTCGTCGCCCGGGGTGACGGCACCACGCCACGCCGTCACCCCGAGCGGTGTCACCGTGTAGGCCGAGCGGGGATCGAGCGCATGGGGGGTGACGGTGAGGGCGACCAGGATGTCCATCTCGCACCGCAGCACCACGTGGCCGCCGGGAGGCGACTCGTCGCCGTGCCAGGTGAAGCTGCCGTCGGGGGCCACGATCACCTTCTTGAACAGGTTGGCGGCGGGCCCGATGTCGCGCCGGCCGAGGCCGAACTTGGCCAGGGCCACGGCGAAGCGGTCGCGGGCGTTGGGGGCGGTGCCGTGCACCGAGCCCGACCCGTACCTCGTGTCGTTGCGGGCCTGGGTTGACATGGCGTTGAACAGGTCGTGGCCGGCCGTGGTGTCCTCCCGGACCGAGGCCAGGACCCGGCCCATGTCGCTCAGCAGCAGGGCGCCCGGGCCCAGGTAGGCCTGCCACTGGATCTTCACCGTGTCGGGCAGGTTCAACCGCTCGGCGGTGGCGGCGGCGTTGAACACGAGGAGCTGCACGCAGGTGTCGCCGGCCAGGTCGGTCAGGCGGAGGTTGGCCCCCCGGGGCAGCATCCGGGCCGCGTAGTTGCCGGGCTCCACCGTCTCCTCCCACAGCATGTCGTCCGGCGCCACCCCGGGCGGCCGGTCGACGGCCCCCGCCGCCGGGATCGTGGGTTGGAACTCGGCCCGCTGGCCAGCCTGGGCCCGGGCGTGATCCCGGGCCCCGTGGGTGGTGGCCGTGCTGATGTCGTCCACTGCTCGCAAGCCTTTCGACGCCACTTCGAAACTCCGGCCACCATCACCTAGCCCCGCCGGCCCGGTCAAGGGATGCCGGGAGTTGTTCACACAGCGGACTCAAACCGGGACGCACAGCCCGCAGCGGCTACGGTCTGCGAGGTGTCGACGGGGCCGACGGTCAAGAGCACGTCAGCTAGGAGCAAGGTGGGTCGGCCCCGTAGCGCCGGGGCGACCGGCAGCGGCGACCCCCGCCACGACGTGCTGGCCGCCGCCGGCAAGCTGTTCTTCACCAAGGGGGTGGGGGCCACCAGCATGGCCGAGATCGCGGCGGCCGCCGGCCTGCAACCCCCGTCGCTCTACTACTGGTTCCGCAACAAGACGGCGATCCTGGGAGCGCTGGTGGCCGAGGCCAACCGGGTGCCGCTGGGGATGGTGGCCGAGGTCAACCGGGTCGGCGGCCCGGCCGGGGCCCGGCTGTGGACGATCATCTGCCTCGACGTCGTGGCGCTCAGCGCGCTGCCGTTCGACATCAACGAGGTGCACCGGATGGTCGACGACGGTTCCCCCGAGGCCGCCACCTACTGGGCCGAGCGCCAGCAGCTGATCCGGGAGGTGGAGGCGATCGTGGCCGAGGGCGTGGCCTCGGGCCAGTTCCGTCCGGTCGACCCCCGCCTCACCGCCCTGTCGGTGCTGGCCAGCGACGAGGGCAGCCAGAACTGGCACCGCCCGGCCGGCGGGGCCGGAGCCGGCGCCGCCCCCGGAGACGAGGGTGCCGCCGCCTACACCCCCCGCCAGATCGGCGAGTACCTGGCCGACCTGACCCTGCGGGGGTTGCTGACCCGGCCGGGCGGGTTGGCCTCGATCCGGGCCCGGGCCGAACGGTCGGATCTGCTGCAACAGATTGGGGTCATCGAGACGCAATCGGCCGTTGTTTCTAAGGATATTCGATAGAAACGGGCGGTCCCTAGCTTGCCTCCGTACGGCTGAGGAGGCATCGATGGCTCGTTCACGTTCAATTCCCGCCCGGCTCGCAACCGTGGCGGCCGCACTGGGCTTGGCCACGGCCGCCTGCGGTTCGTCGTCGGACGACGGGGCGACACCGGAGACGACGGCGGCGTCGGGCACCACCGGCTCGTCCGCCACCGGCTCGTCCGCCGCCGCCCCGGCCGCCAGCGGCGAGCCGATCAAGATCGGCTACAGCGCCTGGCCCGGCTGGTTCCCCCTGGCCATCGCCGAGAAGGAAGGCCTGTTCACCGAGGCCGGGGTGAACGTGGAGCTCCAGTTCTTCGCCGACTACCTGGGCTCGCTCGACGCCATGGCGGCCGGCCAGCTCGACGGCAACACCCAGACCCTGAACGACACCATGTTCGCCGTGGCCGCCGGCGACCGAGCAGGTGATCGTGGTGACCAACGACAACTCCGCCGGCAACGACGCCATCATCTGCGACGCCTCGGTGGGCGACACCATCGAGGACCTGAAGGGCAAGACGATCGCCGCCGAGCCCGGCGTCGTCGACCACTTCCTCCTCCTCCAGGGTCTGGCCTCCGTCGGCCTGACCGAGAACGACATCGACTTCCGGGGCGTCACCACCGACGCCGCGGCGGCGGCCTTCGCCGGTGGCGAGTTCGACTGCGTCGGCGTGTTCGCCCCCTTCACCGTCCAGGCCCTGGAGCGGCCCGGCTCCAAGGTGGTGTTCGACTCGGCCGACTTCCCGGGCACGATCTCCGATCACATCGTGGTCACACCGGAGCTGATCGAGGAACGACCGGAGGACGTGCAGAAGCTGGTGGACGCCTGGTACCTCACGCTCGACTGGATCGAGGCCAACCCCGACGAAGCCCTGGCCATCGCTGGCCGAGGTGGCCGAGCTCACCCCCGAGGAGTACCAGAGCCTGGCCGACGGCACCGAGATCTTCGACGCCTCGGATGCCCTCACCGCCTTCACCGACACGAGCGGCCCCACCTCGCTCCAGCGGGTGGCCACGCTGATCAACCCGTTCCTGGTGGAGTCGGGCCTGACCGAGAACGAGGCCCCGCTGGAGGGCCTGTTCGACGCCACCTTCACCCAGGCCAACGTCGACGGGGCGGCGTGAACCAGACCACCGTGGCGAGCGAGGTCACCTCGCCGCTGACGGCCCGGGGGCGGCGGCAGTCGCCCCTGCTCCGGCTGCGGGGCGAGCTCGACGGCCGCACCCGCCTGGTGCTGGGGGCGGCGGGGGTGGCCACCCTGCTCCTGGGGTGGGAGGCGGCGGCCCGGTTGCTGGCCGGCGACTCGATCCTGCTGCCCACGATCGGCCAGACGCTCACCGCCCTGCAGGAGTTGGCCCGCTCCGGTGAGCTGTGGGGCGACCTGGGGGCCAGCCTGCGCCGGGTGGGCATCGGCTACGCCGTGAGCCTGGCCCTGGGGGTCGTCCTGGGCGTGGCGATGGGGTCGCTGGCATCGGCCGAGGCGTCGTTGGAGCCGGTGTTCGGCATGGTCCGCTACATCCCGGCCAGCGCCCTCACCCCCTTGTTCCTGCTGTGGCTGGGCATCGACGAGTCGCCCAAGCTGGCCCTGATCGTGGTGGGGACGGTGTTCTACAACGTGCTGATGGTGGCCGACGTGGCCCGTTCGGTGCCCACGCCGCTCATCAACGCCAGCTACACGCTGGGGGCGGGGCGCCTCACCGTGCTGCGCCGGGTCATCCTCCCCCACTCCTGGCCCGGCATCATCGACGTGGCCCGCATCAACCTGGCCGCCGCCTGGCTGATGCTGGTGGTGGCCGAGCTGCTGGCGGCCGACCAGGGCCTGGCGTTCCGCATCGTGCGGGCCCAACGGTTCCGCCAGGTGGACCGCATGTTCGCCCTGTTGCTCGTGTTCGGGCTGATCGGTGTGGCCAGCGATCTGGCCCTGCGGGCCCTCAAGAGCTGGACCTCACCGTGGGCCCGGGCGTGAGGTCCGTCGGCGGGGGCGGCCCTGCGGCGAAGCTGCGGTGCGTCGGGGTGACCAAACGGTTCCCGGGCCGGCGGCGCCAGCCGGGCACGGTGGCCCTCGACGGGATCGACCTGGAGGTGGCCGAGAACGAGCTGGTCTGCATCGTCGGGGCTTCGGGCTGCGGCAAGTCGACCCTGCTCAACATCGTAGGCGGGCTGGAGGAGGCCACCGAGGGCACGGTGGAGGTCGACGGCGCCCCTGTGGTCGGGCCCGGACCCGACCGGGGGATGGTGTTCCAGGCCTACTCGCTGTTCCCGTGGAAGACGGTGGCCGAGAACATCCGCTTCGGCCTGGAGTGCGCCCGGATACCCCGCCCGTTACGGGCCGAGCGGGTGCAGGAGCTGCTGGGGATCGTGGGGCTCACCGAGTTCGCCGACACCCTGCCCCGCGACCTGTCGGGCGGGATGCGCCAGCGGGTGGCGATCGCCCGGGCCCTGGCTCCCGAGCCCGACATGCTCCTGCTCGACGAGCCCTTCGGCGCCCTCGACGCCCAGACCAAGCAGGTGCTGCAGGACTTCCTGCTCACCGTGTGGCAGCGGACGGGGGCCACGATCCTGATGGTCACCCACGACGTCGACGAGGCCGTGTACCTGTCGAGCCGGGTCTACGTCTTCTCCAGCCGCCCGGGCCGGGTGGCGGAGGAGATCGATGTGCCGTTCGGGGCCCAGCGGGGCCCGCTGGTGCGCCGCGACCCCCGGTTCCTCGATCTGCGGGACGAGATCCAGGATCACCTACGCACCAGCATGCGGTAGGCCCTCCCGGCGGTGGCGCTCCGCTCAGTTCTCCAGGGGCTTGACGATCGAGGCGATCTCGGCCAGCTCGGTGGCCCAGTCGTCGGGCTCGGCCGCCGGGATCAGCACGAACTTGGAGAAGCCGACGTCGATGAAGCCCTGGACGGCCTTGGCCAGGCCGGCCTTGTCGGGCACCATCGAGTTGGGGTCGATGTCGGGGTTGCGGTCCTTGATCACGGCCAGCGTGGCCGGGGCGATGGGGCCGTCGCCCGTCCGGTAGATGAGCAGGGCGCCGTAGTGTTCGGGGTCGATCGAGCGGTCGTGCTCGGCCGCGATCTGCTCGATGGTGGCCCGGCCCTCGGCCACCTGGGCCGGAGTGCAGAACGAGGGCAGCCAGCCGTCGCTGTGGCGGCCCACCCGCTTCAACTCCAGCGGGGCGATCCCGCCCAGCCACACGTCGAGGTGCTGCTTGATCGGCTGGGGGCGGATGGTGACGTCCTCCAGGTTGAACCGCTTGCCGTGGTGGGTGACGTGCTCCTCGGCCCACAGACGGCGCATCAGGGGCAGGGCCTCGTTGAACCACGCCCCCCGCTCGTTGCGCTGCACCCCGAACGCCTGCTGCTCGGCCGAGTTGGCCACGCCGAGGCCGAAGGCGGGGATGAGGCGGCCGCCCGAGAGCTGGTCGAGCGACGCCATCGACTTGGCCAGGATCACCGGGTTGCGCCCGGGCAGCACCATCACCGACATGCCGACCTTGAGATTGCGGGTGCGGCCGCAGGCGTAGGCCATGCCCACCAGCGGATCGGGGCAGTCGCCCGAGAGCCGCTCGGAGAGCCACAGCGAGTCGAACTCGTGGTGCTCGAGGGCGTCCACCAGCTGGCAGAACCGGTCCTGGTCGGTGGTGGCGTTGCGGGTGCCGAGCCCGTAGCCGATGCGGATCTTCATCCCTTCAGGGTGGCTTGCCCAGCCGGGTTATGCCAGCGGGGCGGCCTGGAGGGCCTCCCACACCCGGAGCGGGGTGAGGGGGAGGTCGACGTGCTCCACCCCGTAGGGGGCCAGGGCGTCGATCACGGCCGACTGGAGGGCGGGGGTGGCCACCACCGTGCCCGACTCCCCCACGCCCTTCACCCCGAGGGGGTTCAGGGGCGACGGGGTCTCCATCTCGTTGGTCTCGAAGCTCGGCACCTCGGCCGCCGACGGGATGCCGTAGTCGGCGAACGTGACGGTCACCGGGGTGCCCTCGGGGGTGTAGGCCATCTCCTCGAACAGGGCGGCCCCCACGGCCAGGCCGAGCCCGCCGTGGACCTGGCCGTCGGCCAGCACCGGCTGGAGGATCACACCGGCGTCGTCGACCGTGACCAGCCGGCGGATCTCGACCGCCCCGGTCTCGGGGTCGATCTCCACCGCGGCCACGCAGGCACCGAAGGCGAAGGTACCGGCGCCCTTGACCGGCTTGAAGGCGGCGTCGACCGTGATCGGCTCCAGGTCGGCCCATTCCAGGGCCCGGGCCGGGGTGCCGACCACGTGGAAGGCCCCGTTGTCCTTGTCGAACACCACGTCGTCGACGTTGGCCTCCAGCTGCTCGGCGGTCTGGGCCCGGGCCGCCGCGATCAGCTCAACCGAGGCGTTGAAGGCGGCCGATCCGCCGAGCTGGGCCGAGCGGGAGCCGATCGTGCCGCCACCGAAGGGGGCCAGGTCGGTGTCGGAGTGGAGGATGTCGACCCGGGCGGGGTCGACGCCGAGCTCGGCCGCCACCACGGCGGCGAAGGTGTGCTCGTGGCCCTGGCCGTGGGGGGAGGTGCCGACGATGACCTGGAAGCGGCCGTCGGGGCCGAGGGAGGCGGAGGCCGTCTCGCCCTCGCCCCCGCCCGTGATCTCCACGGTGCAGCTGACGCCGATGCCAAGCAGCTTGTCTGTGGTGCCGGCCGCCCGGCGGGCGGCCTGCTCGGCCCGCAGCTCGTCGTAGCCGGCGGCGGCCGCCGCCCGGCGCAGGGACTCGGCGTAGTCACCGCTGTCGTAGGTGGAGCCGATGGCGGTGGTGTAGGGGAAGGCGTCGGCCGGCACCACGTTCTTCATCCGGACCTCGAGAGGATCGAGGCCCACGGCGGCGGCGAACCGGTCGACCGCCCGCTCGATGTCGCAGGCCGCCTCGGGCCGCCCGGCGCCCCGGAAGGCGACGGTGGGGGTGGTGTTGGTGACCACCGACGTGCCCTTCATCGAGGCCGCGGCGATGGCGTAGACACCGGTGCCGGAGTTGCGGAGGTTGCCGGTGACGTTGGTGCCCATGGCCGGGTAGGCGCCGGAGTCCTGCAGGGCGTCGACCTCGTAGGTGGTGATGACGCCGTCCCGGGTGCCGCCGATGCGGATGCGGTGGGTGGAGGCCCGGCCGTGGCCCATGGCCACCGTGGCCTCGCTGCGGGTGTAGCGCCAGCGGACGGGCCGGCCGAGCTGCTTCGACACGTAAGCGGCCACCACGTCTTCGGGGTAGCAGCCGTAGCCGCCCTTGGCCCCGAAGCCGCCGCCCACGTCGGGGGCGATGGCCCGCACCGTGCCCGGCTCCAGGCCGAGCAGGTTCTCGATCACGAACTTGGCCCCGGCCGGGCGCTGGGAGCAGACCCAGGACGTGCAGCGGCCGTCGGGGCCCCAGGCCACGGCGCCGGCCAGGGGCTCGATGGCGCTGGGGGCGAGGCGGGGGTGCCGCATGGTGAGGTCCACGGTGACGTCGCACGCCTCCCAGGCGTCGTCGGGCACGGGATCCATGGCCCAGGCGAACGAGACGTTGGTACCGGCGTGGGGATGGAGGAGGTTGGCGCCGGCCAGCGATTCGTCGAGGTCGGTGAGCGGAGGGAGCAGGTCGTAGTCGATCACCACCAGCTCGGCGGCGTCGGCCGCCTGGGCCTGGGTATCGGCCAGCACCAGGGCCACCGGCTCGCCCACGTAGCGGACCTTGTCGAGGGCCAGGAGGGGGCGCCACAGGTCGCGGTTCATCGAGGGGAGGCGGGGCGGGAGGGGCCAGCCGTCGATCTCGGGGCCGGTGAACACGGCCACCACACCGGGGGATTCCAGGGCCTCGCTCACGTCGATCGAGGCCAGGCCGGCGTGGGCCTCGATGGAACGGACGAAGTGGCCGTGGAGTGCGCCCTCCAAGAGGGGGTGGCGGAGGCCGTCGATGAACGTGCCCTGCCCCTGGACCAGCGGCGGATCCTCCCGCCGACCGGAGAAGGGACCGTGATTGTGGTGGCTGCTGCTCATAGCGCTTGCGACGATAGAGCCAGAACCGAGCCCATTCACGTTCTTGTCACCGAGAACGTGGCCCGTTCTGGCGCCTGGGCGGCATGCCGGCGGCGGTGGCAGGGGGCGCAACGGAGCTGCAACTCGGTGGTGATGGTGCGGCCGGTTTGCTCGTAGGCGGGGACGTGGTCGTAATGGAGGAGATCGTGGCGGCCGCAGTCGACGCAGGCCCGGTCCCGTTCGTGGACGACCCGTTGTTGGCGTGTGGTCGGGTGGCGGCGTCGGCTTGATGCATTGACGGGGTGGCCGTCGGCGTCGTGAATGAGGGCTCGGAGGAATGCCCCGGGGGCGATCCGTTCGATCACCGTTGACGGGATGGGGGTGCCGTCGTCGAGGGAGGTGCCGTCGCCCCGGACGTGGAGGACGATCTCGGTGATCGTCGGGCCGGTGCCTTCCTGTAGGAGGGCGATGAGGGCGTCGGCCTGTTGTTGGGCGAGGGTCGGCCATTCCCCCTGGTCGGTCGGTCGTGGTTTGGAGCGCATGATCCGGGCGGTGAGGGCGGCGTCGAGGTGGCCGGCGGGCAGGGGTGGGAGGCGGCAGGTGTAGATGGTCATGCCGTCGGGTTCGGTGCGGCGGGTGACGGAGCGGCGGCGGTGTTGGTGCTCTTCGAGGGTGGCGGGGTCGCTGGTGCGGTTGAGCCAGGCGGCGAGGGCTCGAGCCAGGTGGTTGGCGGGGGTGGTGCGGGCGATGTCGAGCAGTTCGGTCTCGTTGGCCGGGGTGGCCAGCCGGGTGAGGGTACGGACCTTGGCGTAGGAGATCTCGCGCCGGGCGAACGCGTCCGCGGTCGCGGGCAGGCGGCGCAGGATGCGGCCGATGCGTATCCATTCGCGGGTGGTGCAGGTCTCGACGTCGGCGACGGCGGCCAGCCAGTGGGCGGCGGTGGGTGACCCGTCGAGGGCCCATTCGCCGGAGTCAGCGAACTCGGCGGCCAGCATCACCAGCTCGTGTTGGCGGCGGGCCCACAGCGTGGCCGCCCGGCGCAAGCGGGCGGCCAACGGACGCTCAGCACGGGCGCTGGGGGTGGTGGTTGCAGCGGGCATGGCGACGTCTCCGACAAGAGGTGTGATCCTGGGGGATCTCGGTTGTGGGGACGGCTATGGCCTGTGGGTCGACGCTGGGTTGGACCCTGGCTTTCCGGAAGGACTCCGGGCGAAGAAGCATCGTCGAGCTCCGCTCGACTGAGCCTACAGACGGGCTGTGACAGTGGAAGAGGGGTCTGGTCTGTCACTATAGGTGGCGTGGAAGCGCCCGTGGACGCGCCGACACCACCATCCGTGGCCAGCGCCGACCGAGTGGGCCCACTCCGAGAGCGGTGCCGTTGACGAGCGACGACCAGCAGCTGTGACCGGGGGCTTTCCTGGCCGGTCGACTCACCCCGGCACCCGGGGGCGGAAGGCTCTGGTCTGGTCGAGCGAGCTCGACCCGAGCCTACACGGGCGGTGTGACAGTCAGAATGAGCCCGCACCTGCCACGTGCAGTGACATCTATGCGACAGCGGACGCGCCACCCGTACCCCGCGTGGCCCTATAGGTCGACCGGCACCACCTCCGCCCCGCTGCTCCAGCGACATTATCGAGCACCCGAAAAGTGCCGTTATGCCCGTGATCTTCCTTCTTCACGCTGCTCACGTCGGACACCGAGGTCTGGTCGCACCCGCCGATGTCGGTGGGGCTTCCGGCAGGGATCGATGCTATGACTACCTGCGTGTTCGGGCCCGATTCCCAGATTGGCGACAAACAAGTCAATGAGCTGAGGCGGCTCTTGGGGCAGATCGACGGGAAGTCGTGGAGCTACAACAGCATCTCAAACGAGGTGAGGATTGAGCATGGATCGAAAGTGGTCTCAATGCGGGTCATGCATGACAGCGCTCCCTCCCCGACTGCAGACGTGCAGTTCGTAGCCCTGTGTCGAGCCGACACTGTTCTTCTCCTGGAGACGTATGAAAGCCGAGGCCGAATCGCCCCTGCAGTCGCTGAAGAGATCAGGTCTAGATATCAGGCCTCCAGCCCGGGCCCTTGGATTCCATGGCTTGAGTCGGATGGCGGTCTTGGCGGCTGCAACGTGATCACGATGGGCGATGACACCGATGCAGATTTGTATCTTTGGATCGAGGATGAGCTCGCACCTGATCCGAACTGGCGCTTCGTCGCAGCAGCTCATACGACCATCCCGGCTCTACTACGACTGCTCGAAGACTACGCCGAATAGTAGATCGTTCTCGGCGATAGACCGGCGACTTGCGCATGGACTCGACTCGCCGGAGCGACCTGGACGGGCCCATCTGCCATCGTGTTGCCCCGACCGGTGCCCGAATGCCGGCGGTATGCGTGGGCCCAGCGCCCGGTATCGGCGCCGCCGCAGGGCCAGATCGGCGGGTGCATGAGGCGCGAGCAATGCTGCGCACCCGCCCGGTCGGGAGGCCGGAGTACCGAGGCCGCCCTGCTGATCTATTCTGAAGCGATGCGGGACGAGCTACCGACGTCGGTCAAGCTGAGCATGAGTGCGTGGACCGTCCTCTTTGCTGTCGTTGCCGTGCTCGCAGTTCTCGTTGTCTCTTGGCTGCCCGGCGTCTCCGTCCTCGGAGCGCTCATCGTGGTCACGGCAATTCGACTGATGTTCAGCCTGGGAAGCATCTGGGCGTATCGGAGGCGGCGGCACCCGCGAAGCGGCGGTCCCGAAGAGCCGAGCGGCGATCGCTCCCCACGGCGACCCCTACCTTCGATGCCTTCGCTACTGCGGCAACGCCCACTTCCGGATAGCTGACCAGCGCTACAGTGCCGGCGGTCCCACGCGGGCGGAGCACACGGAAATGACGTCAGCGCTGACCTCTCAACTTGCCTCCTGCACGAACCACGCCGACGACCAGGGCCACGAGTGCTGCGCCCAGCAGGTAGGTCACCGGGGCGAGGGTAACGAGTCCCGCTACGGGTCCTTCGCAAGACGGTGGGTCGGACTCGTTCACGCCGAGGATCAGAGGGCCCTTGCACACCGGAGTCCCTTCGCTCATCGCTAGCCCAAGCGCGATCAGGAGTGCCCATAGGGCCGTCCATCCGAGCAAGCCGACCCGCAGGAGCCTCACCGCACGATTCTCACATGCTTTCGCGCACCGCCCGAGGCACTCGGTACCCGGCGTTCACGCGTGGGTGGACCGCCCGGTATCGACGCCGCTGGCCGCACGAGATCGGCGGGTGCCCGGGCCGTGAGCGATCCCGAGCGGTGTGCCCAGCAGCTTGGGCGCCATGACGACGAGGAGGTCGGCATGAGGTAACCAAGCGACAAGCTCAGGTCAGCCAGCCGGTGAGAGTCCGGTCCGGGGAGACGCCTGGGTCCCTGGTAGTGAAGCCTCCGTGCTCGGTTGAGAGGCCGGGTGCGAAGCGGGGTGGAGCAACTGGCCGGTACGCAGCGAAAGCGAAGCCCGAGCAAGCGTCGTCAATCGCTTCCGCCCCGTGAGGGGTGGGTCAAGAGGGTGCCGAGCCCATCGCTCGGTGGTGAAGGCCATGGAAGACGTCTTTGGTCCAGGAGCAGGCGTCGAGGAACCCTCCGGCGTAGTGGGAGTGGAACGGTCAGAAGGTTGTCCTGGGAACTGGGGAGACCCTCCTCGGCCGCGACTGCTGCGGGCGGTCGGGAAGCGTGCCCGTCTATAACCAGCGATGGGAAGTGGTCGAGAGGGAGTCGGAGGGGGTCGTAGTACTGGTGATGGGCAGGACAACACAACCTGCCTGGAGGGAAGGGCCCCTGCTTCATCGATGCACGACAGATGAACAGAGGAACCTTGATGAGTGCCGAGATCTCGGCTAGGTCCGTCAGCCGCACCGAGGGCGTGGACCCGGTTCGAGCCCTCCAACGCGTGCTGTATCGCAGTGCCAAGCAAGACCGGACACGTCGATTCCATGCGCTTTATGACAAGGTCGCCCACAGCGATGTTCTGTGGAGAGCGTGGGTTGACGTGGCTACCAACCAAGGAGCCCCCGGGTCGATGGGGTGAGTATCGCTGCATCGAGGCCGGGGATGGAGGGTGCGAGCCTTCCTCGACGGGCTCGCCGCGAGCTGCGGGCCGAGCTACCGGCCCGCCCTGCGGCGGGTGCACATCCCAAACCGGGCAGCGGGCGAGACCCGCCGCGGGATCCCGACGGTGCGTGACCGGGTGGTGATGACGGCAGCGAAGCTGGTCCTGGAACCGGTGTTCGAGGCTGACTTTCTGCCGGCGAGTTACGGGTTCCGCCCGAAACGGTCGGCCCATGATGCCTGTGAGGTGATCAGGGCCGAGGCCAACCGGGGCCGCCAGTGGGTGCTCGATGCCGACATCAAGGCCTGTTTCGACAACATCGATCACGACGCCCTCATTGCCCAGGTCGGGCGGCGGGTGTCGGATCGGGAGGTGTTGAAGCTGCTGCGGTGCGTGGCTTCGAGCCGGGGTGTTCGAGGGGGGTGTCGTCTCCGGTTCGGAGGCGGGCACCCCGCAGGGGTCGCCGATCTCTCCACTGCTGGCCAATATCGCCTTGCACGTCGTTGACGAGCACTGGGCGACCAGGGCTCATCTCGGGGTGTTGGTGCGTTACGCCGATGACATTGTGATCCTCTGCGGATCCCGGCTACGGGCCGAACAGGCCCGTGCCGAGTTGGTCACGGTTCTGGACACGCTCGGGTTGTTCCTGCATCCCGACAAGACCAGGATCGCCCGGCTCACCGGAGGGGCGGAGGGGTTCGACTTCTTGGGCTTCCATCACCGGATGCGTGAGTCCTGGAAGCGGCCGGGTCGCTACTACCTACAGCAGTGGCCCTCGGCCCGGGCCATGGCCTCCATCAAGGCCAAGATCCGGGAACGGACCCATCGGCGCTACGCGCCACAAGACCTGGAAGCGGTCGCTGGCGATCTCAACCCCGTGCTACGGGGCTGGGGCGCCTACTTCCGGCGGGGGAACTCCACGCGGAAGTTTCAAGCGGTCGACGCCTACGTCCGACAACGGATGGCCCGACTGGCCAGCATCAAACACGGACTCCGAGGCATCAACTGGACCACCCGATGGGACTACCAATGGCTCAGGGACCTCGGCGTCTACCAACTCTGCGGAACCGTCGCCTACCGGTCGGCGCATGCACGGCGATGAACGATGTCGGAGAGCCGGATGCGGGAGAACCGCACGTCCGGTTCGATAGGGGGCCGCTGGCCAGAGGACCTCGGACCGTCAGGATGGGAACGACGAGAAAGCCACGGCCCAGCGTCTCCACCCACGGCCCGGACCAGCAACCAGCGGCCTACCTCACCGAGGGTCGTGCCGGATTGGATTGCTCTGTCCGTCGCGGGCCTTCGAGTACTCAAGCGTGGAATTGCCGGCGCGGGCCGTCGGCTCGGCGAAGCAGGGCTCAGCGCTGTGCCACACGAACGGTGGCGCTCCGGCGGACCCCGGCGGCGGCTCGGGCCTGTTGGACGAGGGCGGCTACCTCCTTGAGGTAGGCGAGCGCCTCACCCCGGGCCCGCAGGGCCGACACTCGGGCCTTGATATTCTCGTGCTCGGCCGGCGGTGTCACCTCCAAGTGCTGGACCAGGGCCGACCGTAGGGTCAGGGCCAGCGTGCCGTGGGTGTCGTCGCTCAACGGCGCGTCGGGACGCTCCACCTCGCGCAGCTCGAGCGGGACGGGGGAGGCGAGGGCCGACGAGCCACCGACGGCATCGGGCAACGTCATCGGGGCATCGGTGCGCGGGGTCGCCAACGTGGCCAGCCGCTCCACTCCTGCGCTGGATGACGCCCGGGGCGTGAACCGGCCTAGGTGGAACAGGGTGAGCAACGTCGAGACGATCGATGAGTGCTCGTAGCTCCGGTGGTCGACCACGTTGCGGGGTATCCAGGGCGACACCACCACAGCCGGCACACGGGGTCCGAGTTGATCGAAGCTGAACCCGGTCTTGCGGCCTGTTGACCCGGTCGCCTGGGCCGATGGCGGGGCCATGTGGTCGTAGAACCCGCCGTGCTCGTCGTAGAGCACGACCAGTAGGCTGCTCTCCCACAGCGGCGAGCAGCGTAGCGCCTCGTAGGTCCGCTTGATCAGCCGCTCGCCCGCCGCCACGCTGCCTAGCGGGTGCTGGGAGTTGCCATCTTTGAAGTCGAAGAAGGCGTCGTAGGCCGGCTCGATGAAGGTGTACGCCGCGTTGTACGACGGCGAGCTGACGTCGTCGGCGAAGTCGCTGTACTCGTCGATGTCGAACGTCCGGCTAACACCGTCGAGCAGGGCAACGCTGGGAAACGGGTCGCCGGCGTAGATCCGGAACAGGACGTTCTTGGAGCGCATGCGGTCGAAGATCGTTCCCTCCTCGAACTCGAAGCCGCCCCAGGGAACGGTCATCCACTCCACGTACTCGTCTGTCGATGGCGACTCGTCGAGGTTCCCAGCCGTGGCTGCGTGGACGAACCATCGGTTCGGCTCGGTCGGACCAGGCATCGAGGAGAACCAGCGGTCGCACACCGCGAACTCCTGCGCCAAGGCAGCTAGTACGGGTACCTGATCGGGCGTGAAGCATCGCATCGCCCCGTCGGGCTGCAGCTCGGCATGCCCCTGCGCGTAGTTGGAAACGAAGCCCGAGTTGGTGATGGAGGGATAGGAGCCACCCCGCTGGTAGACGGCCCCCTCGCCGCACAGCTGTTCCAGCACGGCCGCGAAGCTGTGCCCCGGATCTCGAGGCGCCACATCGGGAGCGCCCCGGGACACGGTGTAGGTGGTGCCGTTCCACGAGCCCGACTCGTTGCCCGTTAGGCCGTAGATGGACGTTCGGTACCCGGTCTCGGGATCCGCTCCGCTAATGCCGGAGAAGCCGAGCATGTGGTCGAACGAGCGGTTCTCCAGCATCAGCACGAATACGTGCTTGATCTTCTCCTCAGGAGGAATGCTCTCGCCCCGGTGGTCGCGAACCACGATCGGCTCGCGAACATCGGGCCAGGGCGTGGTGGGCGGCGGAAGCGGCGGGTTGGCCACCGCCACCGAGTTAGATGGCGTCTCAGGCGCTCTTGCCCGCTTCCGTTCCCAGTGGCCGGGGATGACCTGGCCGTCCTGGATCGAGGTGCGAGCCCAGACGAAGCCTTCGGCATTTTCGGTTCGGAACACCCTGACCCACGACGCCTTCCTGTCGAAGCCGTAGACCGACAGATCGGGGCAGTCCTCCATCAGCTCGATCGACGATCCGTAGCCGCCGTTCTCGTTGGCGTGCTCGTACAGACAGACGACTAGCCCCGGTGGGACCTGCACCGAGCAGGCGGTGTCGTTGAACTGCTCAGGAGAAAAGAAGCGTGTGTCGCCCTCGCTGACCGTGACTCTTGAGCCGGTGAAGCCAGGATTCTCGTACAGCGTGACCATGCCTGACAGAGAGCCGGTCGGCCTGATTGATACGTTGATTCGGACGTTGCCACGAGCGTCGTACGGCTCGATCGCTGCCAACAGCTCCGGCGCTCCGACTGCTGAGAGGCTAACCCGCATCTTTCGTAGCGGGGTTAGGTGGTGGCACGAAAGTGCCCTCCGACCTGGGAGGATGGTGGTTGCGACACATCCATCGAATCCGAGGCTCGGAGGGCGTTTCCGTGTATCAACGTAGCAGGCTTATCCGACTGCGCACGGTGACCAGCGATGGCGGCGACGGGCTCGTGTCTCATGCTGGGATCGCCTGGCTCGGCGAGACAGCCGACCTGTCCGAGCTGACCGCCGGGTTGAGCGCCGCTATGGCGGGGATTCCCCAGCGTCGCCACGATCCTGGGCGCACGCTGACCCAGATGGTGCTCGCCCTGGCTGATGGTGCAACCTGCCTGAGTGACCTCGCCGCGTTCCGGGCCCAGCCCGCCATGTTCGACCCGACCCCTCCGAGGCGACGGTGTGGCGCACCTTCGATCAGGTCGGCCCAGTCGAGCTGCGGGGGTATCGCCACCGCTCGAGCCGCTGCCCGTGAGCGGGCATGGGCGGCCGGGGCCGGCCCGGCTACTGATGAGGTGGTCATCGACATCGACTCCACGATCATCACCACCAAGGCCGACAAACAAGACGCAGCGCCGACCTACAAGCGAACCTGCGGGCATCACCCGCTGCTGGCGATATGTACCGACACCGACGAGGTCCTGGCCGGGATCCTGCGCCCCGGCAACGCCGGAGCCAACACCGCCGCCGATCACATCGTCGTGCTGGCCGACGCGTTGGACCGACTACCTGCGGCGTGGCGAACGGGTCACGCTCCCGGTGACGACCCGGCCCTCGCCCAACGGCGGATCCTGGTCCGCTGTGATGCTGGTGGGGCGTCGCACTGGCTGGCCGAGGAGTGCGTCGAGCGTAACATCGAGTTCAGCCTCGGCTACCCGATCGACGAACGCGTCCACGACGGGGTCATATGCGTGCCCACCGGCTGCTGGCACCCCGCCACCAACACCGACGGCACACCCCGTGACGGAGCAGAGGTCGTCGAGCTCACCACCCTCGTGACCCTCGACGGCTGGCCCGACGGGACCCGCCTGATCGTGCGCCGAGAACGCCCCCACCCCGGCGCCCAACTCACCCTGTTCGACACCATCCAACAGCGCGGGTTCCGGCGTTCACGCGTGGGTGGATCGCCAGGTATCGACGCCGCTGGCCGCACGGATCGGCGGGTGCCCGAGCCGTGAGCGATCCCGAGCACGCTGGTCGTGCCGGAGTCGAGCGGGGGGGCCCGATCGCGCCACGTCGCTATTGCAGGGTGATTGTTGTTCCGTTGGGAGCCGTTAGGGTCAGCACTCCGTTTGTGTAGTTCATGGTTGGCATCGAGGTTAGAACTCGTAAGGTGGCCTGTGTCAATGGCCAGGTTGTGGTCCCCGCTGGTGGCCAGGGAAAGTCGCCACCTCTCGGTGTGATTCAGGTGGTGGTCCTGGTGTGGGTTCCTCTCGTGTGGGCTTGTTTCATCCGGTAGGACTCGCCTTGGGTGGCGACGACGATGGCGTGGTGGAGTAGCCGGTCGAGGAGGCTGACGGCGGTGGTGTGCTCGGGTAGGAATCGGCCCCAGTCTTCGAAGGGCCAGTGTGATCCGATGCCGAGTGAGCGTCGTTCGTAGGCGGCGGCGACGAGGCGGAAGAACAGTTGGGCGCCGTTGTCGTCGAGCGGGGCGAACCCGATCTCGTCGATCAGGATCAGGTCGGCTTTCAGGATGGTTTCGATGACACGGCCGACGGAGTTGTCGGCGAGACCGCGGTAGAGGGTGTCGACGAGTTCGGCGGCGGTGAAGTAGCGGACCCGGTTTCCCGCTTCGATCGCGGTGTGGCCGAGGGCGACGAGGAGGTGGCTCTTGCCGGTGCCGGCGGGGCCGACGAGGCACAGGTTCTCCTTGGCGGCGATCCATTCGAGGCTGGCGAGGTAGTCGAACGTGGCGGGCTTGACCGATGACTCTGAGACGTTGAACTCATCGAGTGTTTTCGTCACCGGGAACGCGGCGGTCTTGAGTCGTGCCCGGCTGTTGGACGCGTCACGGGATGCGATCTCGGTCTCGACGAGGGTCCGTAGGAACTCTTCGGGCGCCCATCGTTGGGTCTTGGCGGTGACGAGCAACTCGGGTGCGAGTCGGCGCATGGCTCCGAGACGCAACCGGCGTAGCCCGGTGTCGAGATCGCCGGGCAGGTCCGGTGTCGGGCCGGTCATGTCTGATCGTTGATCGCGTAGGCCGACAACGGACGGGTGGCGATGGTCGGGAGGTTCAAGATGAGCGCCTCGCCGGGGCCGGTCGGGCGGGCCACGCCGGCGCCAGCGGCGAGGATCGAACGCACGTCATGGGCTCGGAACCGACCGAAGTGAACAGCCCGCTCGAGCGCAGCGATCAACGCCTGGCGTCCATGGGCGGCTTCGAGGCCGGCGAGCTCGTCGAGGTCGCCGGCCAGAGCTCGTGGTCCCGGCTGCAGCAGCCGCTTTGATGAACGCTTCGGCGACTGGCCCAAGTGCGCAGAACGCGATCTCGGCGGCTGTCTTGGGGCGCACCGCCCGTCGAGGCGCCAGCCTTGCCCCGCCGTAGTGATCATCGTTCACAGACGCCTCACCAGGACAAACAACGGTGTGCTCAGCGATCACGACACCCAACAACACGACCTGGACGACACCGTCGACGACGCGGACCTCGACCTGGCGGCCGATGTGGCGGGTCGGGACCGAGTAACGGGCCGACCCGAACCGGACGCAGGACAACCGGTCGACCTTGCGGATCACGAGCTTGGCGATCTGGGCCCGCAGCGACGGTAACGGACCCAACAACAGACCCTCGGTCACCAGCCGCTCGGCGGGGACAGCCGCGATCTCGGAATGGACCACAGCGTTCACCTCGACACACCAAGACCGGCCGGCCGCGTTGGCCGCGGCGAGATCGGTGACGGTGAGCTCGGCCGGGATCATCAGATCGGACTTCACGTAGCCGACGAGGTTCTCGACCAGCCCTTTCGACTCTGGGTCGTGGCCCTCGCAGAAGTCGGGCCGGAACCCGTAGTGGGTCGCGAACCGCACATAGGCCGCAGTCGGCACGACCACACCGGCCACGGTGCCGCCCTTCAAGCAGCCCATCCGGTCGGTCAGTACCGTCTTGGGGACCCCACCCAGCTCCTCGAAGCACGCGGCCAGCGCTCCCAACGTGGCGTCCGCGCCGAGATTGTCGGTGAAGGACACGAACCGCCACCGGCTCCACGCCAGCACCGCGCAGAACACGAACAGCGGGCCGATCTGACCCCAGTCGAACGCCAACACGTCGCCCGGCGCCCACACCCCGGGTCGGCGACCCCGATGATGATCGACCCGCCACCCCGCTTTCGCCTCCGCCACCAACCGACGGAAGTTCCGGGCTGAACCCTCGTAGCCCGCCGCCTCCGCGACCGGCAACAACCGCTTCGCTGTGATCCGGCCCTGGGACCTCGCCACCCGGTCAGCCACCACGGCCCGAACCGCGTCGTAGTTGTGCACGACCCGACCGCCACGCTCGACCCGTCCGGCCGCCTCGATGACCCGCTTCACAGTCTTGTGCGTGGTGCCGCAGATGTCCGCAGCACCCCGATACGTGCCCACCTCTCGGTAGGCGGCATTGATGTCCATGCGTTCCCTCACTGATTTCATGGAGCAGTCCCTCGGCCGGAGCGGTGTTGGTAGGCACCGCCACCGTCACCGGCCGAGGGACACTCCAGATGGATGCTTCAGTGAGAGGTGGGGACTTCCGCTGGCCACCAGCGGGGACTACTCGATGGCCACCAGCGGGGACCTCACCTGGCCACCAGCGGGGACTTTCCCATGGCCACGGACAGCCTGATCGCTCGGGCTGGGATCACGGCAATCGGACGGGTCCACCCCGGTGATTACATCTCGCGGAGTGGTCGCTTCTAGTCCTCCGACCTGAGCGTGTGCCACGCACCTCTGAAGTTGCACGTCCATAGCGAAGATTGCTTGTATGACGAGCGAAACGTGGGCTACCTCGATCTCCGGGTCAGCGGATGACGTCGCCTGGAACCGCTGGCCAGTCGGAGCGACAGGTGTGTTCGCCGTAGGGTCGGGTGTTGTGAGGGTGAGTCGGATTCCTTCGGCGCTGATAGTTATTGAACCCGGTGTGGTGGCGATCTGCGGCTTGCTCAGGAACAGGTCTTGGAGGAGGGATGCATTCGAGGTGACTTCCTCCGGCTGAGGGTCGCAATAGATGAGGTCGCGACCAAAACCAGACAGGATAAGGCGATCGTCTTGTATGTCGAAGATGGCATTGCCTCCGTATCCGCAGGCACCGAGATCGATGTAAACACTGTCAGCAGCCAGCGAGATCAACTTCACTGGGTGTTGCCTAGTCTGACCGTCAACTTCGAATTCAGATGCTGTGAACTCAGGACCGACTGGCCAGGGTTCAGTGACAGTCGTCGATGACGGCGAGATGGGAGTCGAGTTGGACGGGCCCGTTGAGTCGACAGCTGCTACCTCAGGAGAGTTGCCGACCAGGAATCGGCTGACCACGCCAATCCCAGCGAGGAGGACAAGTACGGTCGCCGCCACGGCCACCGTCAATCCGAGTCGAGAGGACCGAGCTGATAGACGCCGCGGTCGCTCGGTGTGCGGGGCGGCACTCGTGTAGATACTGGCGACGTTCTCCGGCTCCGGCAGCGGTGGATACTCGGTAACGGCCGTGGCCAGGCTACGGACGGCTTTGCGAATCACATCGTCAACTTCGCTACTCATCGCAGCACCTCCCGCAGCCGTGAACGAGCCCGACCCAACTGCTTTCGCACCGAGCCCTCCGACACGCCAAGCAGCTCCGCCACTGATCGCACGTCCAGATCCTCCCAGTAGGTCAGGAAGACAGCGGCCCGTTGCTGAGGGCTCAGCACTGCCATTACGGCCATCGCCACGTCAGGATCGATCTCAGCCGAAGTGGTCACCTCGCGCATCACCGCTCGACGCTCCCGTCGAACTCGGCGCTGCTGGGCACGCCTGAAGCTTGCTGCTTGATACAGCACAGCCTGATACATGAGCGCCCGATGATTCGCTGCCTCCGCCCGGACACGGGAGACCATCAGGCTGGCCATCGCATCATTCACCACGTCCGGGGCATCCGAGGGTCCGACGAGCCCACTCGCAAAGCGAGTCAGGGCCAACGCGTGCCGCGCGTACGCCGCCCCGATACTCGTGTCCACGACCGTCATTAACCCTCTCTGTAGCCGCCGACCGCCCCTCCGGCTGACAACGACCGAGAAATTCTCCCAGACAGAGCGAGCGCCTCCTGCGACCGAGGTCGATCACCCGGAATCCGGCGTTCTGCGTGGGCGAAGTGCCCGGTAACGACGGCCTGGGCGGGACCACGCCAGTCGGGGTCTTGGTGGTGAGCGATCACGAGCGTGGGACTCGCTGTTGCACCAGTCTCCAGTGACACGCTCGGTAGCTACTCAACGGATTCCGATGTTGTGCCGATGGGCTGGAGATGCGCTCGGACGGCCAGGGCCTGCGACCACGCACCGGTGGCCACGTCGTCATGGCGCTCATCTCTGTGTTCGTCGCACTCGCCGTTGGATACGTCGCCATGGCCATGCTTCTTGGCGGGACCTCGTTCCACACCATCAATCCAGCCGATCTCGCTCCCGGCGACGTGTACAGCACGACAGACACCCCGAGCGGCCCTCAGACCTTCATCCGCTGTCCGTCACCAATGTCATGGGCCGCCGGGGGAAGCGACGAACGGTGCGCCGCCGAGGTACGCTCCGTGGCCATCTTCTCCGCTGGCTCGCTTGCCGTCGCGGCCACCTTCGCTCTACTGGCTGTCTGGCATTGGCACCGCCGGCGGGCGCTGCTTCGTCAACCGGGACCGTCAAGCCGATACCTCCAAGACGGCATGCCCGTCACCTATTGGTTGGCGACCATAGTTGTTGGCTGGTTCGTCGCCACGCTACTGATCGCTGTCGTGCCGACCTTGATCAAACCGGGAGCTATCGACGTCAGTCGATTCGGCGGACCAGTACTTTGGACACTGATCATGTGGCAGATCGGGCGGCTGTATGGGGTGTCTGCGGCCTACCGCCTCGACCTTGTCGACGACCGTGTCATGATTTGGCGCTCGCCTACCCGCCGGCGGCGTTTGCAGATTGGTGAGCTCGTTCGAGTTGATCTAGTGCCAGCCGGCACCGTGATGCTCGGTGAGCTTCGAGCCAGCTTCCTCACCACAGATGGTCGCATCCATCACGTGGTTGTACCGAACAGTCGCCACAAGGGATACCTCGAAGCGCTCTGCGCCGCCGTTGGCAAACTCAATCCAAGCTTCGACTGGACAGCCATACGAGCAGATACACCGGAGCCATCGCTGCCGCATTGAGTACCTCTGGGACAGCGCAGCGAGCGCCGACAAGTGGCCTGTAACCGGCAGGGAGGATTGGGGTAGGGCTCGGGGCCTGCCGGGGGTCCACCAGGTTGTTGGTGGTGGTCGGTAGGGTCCAGGGCGCCTCTGGGTTCCGGCCTGACTCGATTTCCGGCTGACTATTGCGTGTCTTTGGTTCGCTTTGTCGGCCGGGACCCTGAGGTTTCCTGGCGCTCACTGTCTGGTGGTGTGACTGGTCCTGGCTGTTGGCGCAGCCGGGTGGTCGCGTGCACCGTCGGGCGAGTGCGTGCCATCCCAACCACTTGACGAATCGAAAGGATGGCGATGGCCATCGTAGATGAGATCGGCGCGGGCATCATCGGAGGGGTCGACACCCATCTGGACAGCCATGCGGTAGCGGCCCTGGATGCGATCGGAGGCCTGCTCGGGGTCGAGCACTTCGACGCCGGCCGGGCTGGTGAGGAGAAGCTGATCGCGTGGCTCCAGGGGCTGGGCCCGATCGAACGGGTCGGCGTCGAGGGCACCGGATCATACGGGGCCGGCCTGGCTCGACGGCTCCGGGCGGCGGGGGTGCAGGTGGTTGAGGTCGACCGCCCCAACCGCCAGGCCCGATACCGGCATGGCAAGAGCGACCCGGTCGACGCTATCGAGGCGGCCCGGGCCGCCCAGGCAGGCAGAGCGGCCGGTCAGGCCAAATCCCACGATGGCCACGTAGAAGCTATCCGGGCGTTGCTGGTCGCTCGGCGCAGTGCCCGCACCTCCAGGATCAAGGCCCTGACCCAGATCCGCCACCTGGGGTTCTGTGGGCCCGATGAGCTGCGAGAGCACCTCCACGGTGTGACGGCGACCATGCTCGGCCGCACGGCGGCCGCTGTCCGTCCTGGGGAGGGATCCCGGGATCTGGTGCTGCACGCCACCGCCACATCTATCCGGATTCTGGGACGGCGGGTTGTCGCTCTTGACGCTGAGCTCGAGATGCTCCAGCAGCTGCTGGACCCGCTGGTCCATGAGACCGCTCCCGGACTGTTGGCCCTCCACGGGGTCGGGGTTGACACCGCAGCGGCTCTGCTGGTCGCCGCTGGTGACAACCCGGAACGCCTCCGCTCTGAGGCGGCTTGGGCCAACCTGTGCGGTGTCGCTCCGCTGGAGGCATCGTCAGGCAAGGTCACCCGGCACCGCCTCAACCGGGGCGGTGACCGTAACGCCAACCAGGCCCTGTGGCGGATCGCCTTGACCCGCATGTCCAACGACGACCGCACCAAGGCCTACGTCGAACGCCGCACCGCCGAGGGCAAGAGCAAGCGTGAGATCATGCGGATGCTCAAGCGGTACATCGCCCGCGAGGTCTACCACCAGCTTCGTTCCACCATGATCAACTAGATCGCTCACGGGCGGTGAGACTGGCCCCGTATACCGGCTGACGTCCGAATCGGGCTGTCCTTGTAACGATCTGCCGTCTCACCGCCCCGGGCACCAAATCGAGTGAATTTGGCCTAATAAGAGCCTGCCCTCCCCATCGGAGTGGCCCATCCCTGTCCTGCCAACACCTCACTCAAACCACGAAATTGATCCTTGACAAACCATAGGAGCATCGATATCGCCTGCCGGGTCCGTCCGGTATCGACGGGGCCGGCTTTCCCGAGGCGCCTCGCCGGCGTCGTCAGTTGGCGGTGAGGGTGCATCGGCCTCGTCGGCACTCGTCGAGCAACCGATCGGCCTGGTCCCGGGTGGCAGTCAGCTCACGGACTGGCCACATGGGTCGTCGATCTGGCCGCCCGAGAGGCCGCCTGCTGCCCGTTCATGTGCTACCTCGTCACGCAGGAAGACGAGGCAGTGCGCTGGGAAACGAGCGGCCCTGTCGAAGCACAGCCAATCCTTGACGAGTACTACGAGCTGTACCACGCTGCCGTCACCGGTTCCGTCGACGACCTCATAGCCATTCTCGCCAACCGTGGCTTCACCGTCACCCGTTCAGCCGAGGACCGGTTCCAGCACCAGCGCCCAGGTCCCGCATTGCCCCAAGGGCTGAGCACTCGGTAGCCGGCAGGCCCTGTCCACCGAGTCGGTACCGACGGCACCGCCCCGCACGGGATCGAAGGTAGCCCAAGCCAGGAGCGATCCCGAGCACACGCCAGTCGTGCCGGAAGCGCATCGACGCTGTGGCGTACTCTGCGAGCGTGGATGATGACTGGGGAAGCTTCCCGAGAGGCCACGCCGACGACCGGGATCTATTCCTTGATTGGCTCGCCTACCTTCGGGGGGCCGTCGTTCGAAACGTGGAAAACCTCACGGATCAACAAGCCCGCTGGCGGCCGGAGGGAGCGCTGATCTCACTACTCGGCATTGTGAACCATCTCACACATGTCGAGTGGCGCTGGATCGACGGCGCTCTTCTGGGAGCTGATGTTGAGCGTGACGAACAGGAGTTCACCCCTGGTGCCGATCTGACCGTTGCGGCGGCCATTGCCGGGTACCGAGATCGGGCGCTGGCTACCGAGAACGTCGTCCGGCGGCTGCCACTGGATACACCGACCAACGAGGGGCACGACACCGACCTACGTTGGGTCCTCTTGCACCTCATCAACGAGACCGCACGCCACGCCGGTCATGCCGATGCCACGCGTGAACTGCTCGACGGCGCCACGGGAGAGTAGCGATACCGGCCCGTCCCCCGCCGAAGGGCCGGCCGTTCACGGACGAGTCGGGTGCTCGGAGGTGCCGACAGTGGCTGTGCGTGATGGACGCGAGCGTGTGTGGCGACGGGTGGCAACGGGCCGTGGGGGGCGATCGCAGTACGTGAGCGAATTTCCCGCGGGAAATCCAGTTGAGGGCACGGGCAGGGGTGCGTCCGGGGGGTCGAGGCGGCCGTGCGGTCAAGATCGCGGCAGTCGGTGACCCACGCCGGTCTTGGTTCACCAGCGGTCCTGTCCCTGGGCCTACTGCACGCCGAGTGCTGGGGATCCGGCGATACCGCTTGGCGGAGACGAGAAGAAGTCACGAGCGCCCGAACGACTGCGTTAGCCGTCAGAAGCCGCCAACGAGGTCGTAGTGCCGGAAGCGGTCGTCGTCGACCTTCAGCCACACCCCAGCCGCACACAGCTCCCACCCTGGCCTTCGCTCGGTCCGGACTGCGAGTACCGGCCGCCCGATGAGGGGAGGTATGCGGCCTACCTGTTCAAGTGGTCTGGATCGCTCACGCTCCGCCATCTCGGCGCCTGACCTCGGTGGATCGGCGGCGAAACGTTGATAGGTACGGCCGCAGAGGATGATTCGGTCGGGGCTCAACTGCCAGGGCGCTCCGGCGTGTGTCTGTTGTGACCAGGCGACGAATCCGGCGATGATCGCCACGGCGAACATGGCTGGCCATGCTCGACGGACTCTCCGGATGCGAGGCGTCATCGACACCAGTGTCGCGCTCGGTTGGTAGCGGAGTCGGTCAGGCGGGCGACCGTTCGGGTGCAGGCGAACGGGCCCGGTCGGTCCGCCCGGTATCGATGGTGTCGGCCGCGGTGTATCGGCAGGCGGCCAGAGCCCTGAGCGATCCCGAGCGCGAGACTCGTGCCGGAGTGGCCCGTGTCAGGTACTGCAGCGTGAGGCCGAGCCTCAGTCGACAAGTCGCAGTCGCAACTCGCCCTGCGTGTTCGTCATCAATAGCTCGTCGCCATTGCGGGTCACCGTTGCTTTCTCGTCGAAGAAGGTCTCGGCCATCTGATCGCTAGCGGATCCTGAAGGGCAGGCTGCATTGTCAGGGCGCAGCGGAATGTGCACGGTGACCGCATCGTTGGCGTAACTGAACCCGCCGAAGATCGTGCAGTTCTCTAGCTCGACAGCGGCAACGGCACCGTCCACGCTCAAGGCGGCTGGCGAAGCAACGACGACTGTTGTCGCTGTTAGGCCAGCGACGGTGCTGTCCACTCCTTGAAAGCGTTCGTTGGACTCGATCAGTAGGTCGATTCCCGGTAGGTCAGTTTCAATGGTGAGGCTGATCCTGTCGCTCTGAAACTTCACGATCGAGTCCGAGCCGGTGATAAGCGGGCTCGCGCTGAACAGCTCGCCGACCGCCGCACGGACGTCTGGCTTGGTCGTCTCGCAGCCGCCAAGAGCGTCGTCTCCAAGCTGCAGGTCTATCACTTGGCCATCAACGGTGGTGAGCGTGCCAGCTCCGACTGAGCATCCGCCAGCGATGATGCTCAGGCTTGTCAGCCCTTGGAACGTGATCACGACATCGTCGCCCTCGATTGCGATCGGAAGCCCGTCAACCGCCAGCTCCGTTCCGTGATAGGGAACCGCCACACGCCAAGATCGATCGGCGACAGCAAGCGTTGTTGACGTCGTTTGCTGCGAGTCGCTGGTCGGCGATTCGCCACCGGCCGTGGTCGACCCGCAGGACGCAACGAGCGTAGCGATGAGAGTGGCTGCCAAGAGGTGACGGAGCGATTCAGCCATGGGACGAGGGTAGGTGGTATGCGTCGGGCGTCGGTGGCAACGCCGAGCCGAGCAGCCTTGCCATGTAAGTTGCTGGTCGCCGCCGGCCGCTGTGGATCGCCCACTACTTCTCTGCCGCCGTCCTCGTCCGCTTGCCATCGGGAGTAGGACGATCGTTCACAGTGCGTGGTTCCCGCCAATCGCCCCAACAGACGGCTTGTAGCCAGATCCCGCCCACTCGCAAACCGGCGATCACGAGCACGTAGGGCGAGCGGAAATGACGGCCGCTGAGTGTCATCTGATCTCGACGACGTATCCCATGAACGACTCGTCATCGCCAGCGTTCTCGAAGCCATCAGCGCTATCGAGGCCCTCCGTCCGTCCAGAGCCAGATACGGGCTCGTACATGCGACCATCCTCACGGAGCTGGTAACGGCACCACGCTCCGTCAATCCCAGTCACTCGTCCTGCGACGACGTGGAGCGCTCGCTCCGGGCTGTGTCGCTCCTCGGCCCAGTCGATCGCTGAGACGATCTCCTCGCCGAGTATCGGACTGAGAAAGGACCGGTCGGGCGTCATGACTTGGAATGAGGCGTCGATGCCGATCGCAAGTGCCGTGCCGCAGCATTGCATCTGCCAGCTGTCGACCCAGATTCTCACGAAGGTCAGTGTTCCTGTCCGAGCGTCTCGCCGCACCCGGGGTGAAGCTTTCGTGGCGCGGGTACCGGCGTTCACGCGTGGGTGGACCGCCGGTATCGACGCCGTCAGTCGCACAGGATCGGCGCGCGCCCGAGCCGCGGGCGAATCCCAGCACGTCAGCCGGATTGGGGTGACCATCCCCTCAGCCCTCCGAAGGTGTAGCTTTCCTTCGATGCGTAGCCGATCGATTATCATGGCGGCTGTCTTGCCCGTGCTCGGGTGTGGAAGTGCCTCGTCGAACGACAGCGAAGCTTCAACGCCTCCGCCCGAACTGGGGGCAATCATTACTTTGGCATCTGAAAACCTGCGACCGGGGGACAAGGTCTCAGCCACATTCCCCGCCTCCGACCTTCGGGGTGGCTTCTTCTATCTATATGCCTGGCAGGACGGGGAATGGAGCGGGCCGCGCTTCCTTCTGGAGTCGGATGCCAACGGCAATGCTCCTCGCGTCGTCCCAATGGATCAAGGCATGTCGGACTACGGCATCGGTGGTCCAGGGCCCGATGGTCTTATCCTGCCGTCGGATATTGCCCCCGGAAGCTGGCGCATCTGCACCGCCAACGCTCGCGAGAACGTCTGCGGCCAATTCACTGTCGAGCAAGGCTAGCTGCGAGGCGGCCGAGCACTCAGTAGCCGGCGTTACCTGGTGGGGGAGGAGAGCGGAAATCGCAGGGCACCTCGATCCGAAGGGCAGCGCCGACCACCGGTATTGTGCGATGGTGCCGGTTGAAGAGCCACTACCCCCCTTCCTTCGGGACCTGCCGGATGACACTCTTGACGCTCACTACACCCTCAGTGACGAGCTGGAGTGCGACCGCCAGGAGGAACTCTCGGCGAGGTATCAGGCAGGGATGCCTGGCGTCCGCGCCGTGGTGGCTTCCCCGAATGGTCATACCTATGTCGTTGTCGACGAGGAAGTCACCGGTTCAGTGATGAGGCAGGCGGAGGCGGACGGCCTGAGGATCGTCCGAACATCCGTGTCAGCTGCCGACCTGCGCTCAGCCCTCCAAATCACTCTCGAGATGGGCAAGTACGACTACATGTCCGTCGGTTACATGGTCTTCGAGGATCAGATTGAGGTCTTCACCAGTCGGCCGGAGGTAGAGGTGCGTCGAGCACTCGAGGAGGCGGGAGTACGAAGCCCGGTGTCGGTCGTCATCGGTGCTCCTGGCGCAATCCGCCTCAGCGGTGATTGAGGGCGACACCCACGCACTCCCGGCGAAGTGGCCCGGGCAGCCCGCTCGGTAACGGCGCCGCCAGCCACACGGGATCGACGCCTGGCCGAGCGGTGGGCGATCCCGAGTGCGATGGTCGTGCCGGAGTGCGAGCGTCGCATGGTCGTGCCACACGGCAGACCGAAGGCATACCTTGGGAACCTCAGTCTCCTCGTATTCGTCGGAGTCATCATGGAACGACGGCTTCTTCGCCTCTGCCTTCTAGCTTCACTGGTCCTTCCGATAGCGGGTTGTTCGTCCAATCCCACCAGTATCGGGGACGACGGCCCTGTGCAGGCGACGCTGGCCCCAGCAGAACGCATCGATGTTGATGCATTGCTTGGCCAATACGGGTTCAGCCGATGTGCGTCGCCCGTGCCGAGCGAGGACCTAAGCGACGAGCGGCGACGTGAGATATACGACGAGATGGTGGCCCGAGATTTGGGCTCTGGTGCTGGGCTTGATCCTGGCTATCAAGTCCAGCTGGATCTGTACGTGCTCGATGAAGCTACTCTCTCGGCCTTGGCCACGTTCGTAGCACCGACAGAGGCCTGCCTTTCCGGTGGTGACCCGAACAACTACGTACCGCTCGGCCCACAGGCTCTCGTCGGGAACGGTTGGCGCTGGATCGGAGCAGGCAGCTACGAGCCCCCCAGCGACCTCGGGCTAGTCGTGGACCAACCTGGCTATGACGAACTCTGGCAGCATCTGGGCGAAGGGCCTGAGACCTCACAGCCGGCGGTGGACTTCGAGCACGAGCTGATCTTGACGATTCGCCACGGGTCGGGAGTCAACTTCGGCCGGTGCGGCTATCGGTTCGACGGCTTCAATGTCAACGACGACATAGTCACGATCCAGTTCTTTCGACCAGGAGGGCAATCCGACTGCCTTACTGACTACAGGCCGACGACGTACGCCGTCGCTCTTGATCGGTCAGCGATCCCCGGACCGCCCTTTGTCTTCGCCATCCAGGGCGGCCCGATAGACCAACCTGGTGAGGCGCAGGCACTCAGCGATGCACAAGGACTTCCCATCGAGTCTCAGGAGCCCGCACAGGGAAGTACCTCGACGATGGCCCCCACCACCAGTGCGCCCAGCTGAGCAGCGGCCGCCGCTCGGAATCCGGCGTTACGCCCTGGGCAGAACGCTCGGAAACTCAGGACTGCTGGCCGGCGAGGATGGCACAAGCCGTGCACCCTAGCGAGGAGTAGGCTAACGGGCCGTGGTGGCCGGAAACCGGAGCGGGCGGAGCAGCTCGAACGAGTTGGCGTGGCGAGCCTTCGCCGCTGTCGCCGCTCTGCTCGTCGTAGGTGCTGCGCTCATGCCTGAGGATGCCCACAGCGTCGGAAGCGTCCTCGTTCGTTGGCTGGGTGCTGCCATCCTCCTCACCGTCGTCTATTCGTACGTCGCTTCTCTCCGCAGGCGTTAGCCCGACTGCCGAGGCTTGGCAGCGCGCTACGGGCGATCGCTGTTCAACCCGACCCACCCGACCGCAGCGCTTGAACCGGCGTTCACGCGTGGGCAGGTCGCCCGGTATCGAGAGGGCCGGTCGCACGGAATCGGCAGGCGTCCGAGCCGATGGCGATCCCGAGCGCGAGGGTCGTGAGGATACCGAGCATGCCCCGCAAGACAATTGCTGCGTGTCGACACTCCTCACTGATTCGCATCTACGACTCGCGCAAGAGCTCACGGATCTGCGCCATACGCTCGCTGTTCGTATCCTCTGGGCGACGACCGAGCTGAATTGCCAGCCCATTTTCTTCACTGCCTCGCACAGGTTGCCAGTTTAGTGCCATTAGCTGTTCTGCCGCCGCCTCAGATCCACCCAGCCTCGCGACTGTCGCTGGCTCTACTAGCATAAATGCGCTTACCGGGATCTCGTTGATTGTTGGATGACCCTCGGTCGATTGATCCCCCCATACTCCCACTGCAAACTTGACCGGAGCGACGTCGGTCAAGTGGGTGAACGCATCCCAGAATGCGGCAACGAGTGTATCCAGATGGCGGTCTCCGAAGGAGTCGTCTGTCCTAATAGACGCCCGAGCAGTTGTTGGCCGTTCAGGCCACTGTGGTCGTGCGAAGTCCAGCGCTACAGATACATAGCTACTCTCGCCGCGAGAGGGCCTCTCGCGATCGACTGTTTTCGAGATGAAATGCCAGGTCTCAAAGAGGCCTAGCTTCTTCCGATCTAGCAACTCTTCGAGCTTGGCAAAGCCAGCAGTATGCTCGCGACGGTTGTAGTATGTGCCATCAACGGCTCGAAGTCCTCCGACCGTTATACGAAGTTCCGTCTCGAACTTCCTTCGGGGAAATTCGGACGCCAGTATCGTCCTGTGAGCTTCGAGTATTGGGTTGTCCTGGCAATAAGAAATTAGAGCGAGCCCAACTGGCGACCACCCGTATACCGCATCGGAATACTCAATCCACGCACTAAGGCTCTCCATCCGACATAGTTTGCCAGGGTCGCAGTCGAACCCGACACTCCACCGAGATGGCCACGTTCTCTTGCTGCATCGACCAGAGCGCCGCCCTACACCCGGCAGGGAGGATTGGGCATAGGGCTCGGGTCCTGCGGGGTCCACCAGGTTGGCCATTGCGTGGTGGTACCGCCGTCGACTCAGGGTCTAGCCTCGATCGTTCTGCGGTTGGACTGTGATGCTTGTGGGTGCGGGTCTGGCTGGTGACGGTGAGTGATCTGGGTGCGGGAGTGGGTGTCGGAGCGCGGCGGTTCTCGGGGGCCCGGTCTGGTTGGTTGTCTCGCCTCTGGTGGTGTCTGGCCTGGCGAGGGCCCGGGCCTGGGTCAGGGGAGCCCGGCGCGTAGGCGGGTGTAGGCGGTGGCGAGGTCGTGGCGCCAGGGCCAGGTCCGGTCGATCCGTAGGATCGTTTGTCGTCCTCGGGTGACGAGGCGGGCGGCGACGTGGAGGAGCCGGTAGCGCAGGGTCTTGGGTTCGGCTTTGGCCAGGTGGCCGTCGAGGCAGAGGTGTTGGGTCCAGGCCAGCAGGCAGCCGGCCAGCAGGGTGATGGCGCACCAGGCTTGGTTGCGGGTGAAGTCCTCGAAGGGGAGGTTGGCGAGTCCGCAGTTCTTCCAGTTCCGGACCCGGTCTTCGACTCGGGCGTGGCCTCGGTGGCGGAGTTCCAGGGCAGCGAGATCGGGGCCGGGGGTGTTGGTGATGAAACAGGTGTGCCGCCACCCGTTCTCGGTGTCGAACAGGGTGAGCTGGGCGCCGGGGTGGGGCCGTTCCCGCCGGCAGATCAGCCGGGTCCCGGGTGGCCAGGTGTCGAGGTTGACCAGTTTGGTCAGCTCGATCACGTAGCCGTTGGGTCGCTGGTGGCCGTCACGGTTGATCGCTGGGATCCAGTCCTCTTCCTGGCAGCACACGATGGCTTCCCGGACCCGGGCGTCGATGGCGAACCCGACCGAGAACTCGGCGTTGCGGGCCACGACCGCATCCAGGAAGTCGTGGGTGGCACCGGCTGAGTCGGCCCTCACCAACAACGGGAAGCGGATGGTGGCCGGATCATCGCCTGGCCGGTGCCCCTCCTGGTAGTGCTCGGGGAGCGCGTCGATGGCCTCTCCCAGCAGTCGCACGTGGTCAGCTGCGTTGTTCGCTCCTGCGTTGCCCGGGCGCAGCAGGGCAGCCAGCGGCTCAGCGGTCTCGTCCAACCACACCGCCAACGGGTGGAACCCGAACCCCCGCTTGTAGGTCGCCGCCGCGTCCTGTTTGTCGGAATGGGCGGTGACGAGTGTGGCGTCGAAGTCGAACGTGACCGTGGCCGGTCCCCCGCCGGCGGCCCAGACCCGGTCCCGGGCGACGGTGGCGGCCCGGGCGATACCCCGCAACTCCGGTGCCGTGACCGCTTCGATCGCCCGCCATGCCGTGGCCTGTGACGCCACCAGCCCGAACAGCTCCGGTTGCTCACGCAGAGTCGCCAGATCCGACAGGCAGTCGGCGCCATCAGCGACCGCGACTGCCAGATGGGACACCACGACCCCCGGGTCGTGGGCCCGCCACGAGATCCCACACCCGCTCATCGCCTCCGACAGGGCGTCGGTCAGGCCCGACCGGTCCGCCATCTCGGCCAGCAGGCCAGCCCCGGCATGAGAGACCAGTCCTTCACCGTCGGTGGTCACCCGGGGACGCTTCGAACAGCGACTACGCTTCACCCTCACGGAGAGCCCTCCTACTGGCCAGATTCACTTGTCGCAAAGCGAATCCTCCCAGCTCAGGAGGGCTCTTTCACGGACCGCCAAGTCCTACAACAACCAGCCGCAGAACGAACGAGGCTAGTTGCCTTGCCTCGATGTGGGATGGGCAGGCGTCCAAGTCTGGCCGGAGGAAAGGTCCGCCCGGTGTCGCTCGGGATCCGGCGAAGTGGCTTGGCCGGCCCGCCCGGAAACGACGGCTGCTGCCGTACCGCTCACCGACTCGTGCGGCCCCGACCTGTTCCCGTTCGCCTCGGACTGGCCCCATCCCCGAGGGTGGGCGGGATCCATGGTGGGGATCGACGGCCGGCCCGTGAGCGACCCTTAGCGCTATGGTCAGGCCGCAACTGTGCAGCGGTCAAAGATGTCTGCGGGGCGTGTGCCCGGGGAGTGCTTCCAGTGTGGGTGAACTTGTGACGATCCCGACGATCCCGACGATCCCGCCGACCCCGCCGACCCCGCCGATGGTGATCCGGGAACCGTTCCCTTGTTGAGGTCCGAGCTGAAGCGGTCGGCGCGTGGTGGCCTTGATGATGCGATGGGCGCAGTCGGCCTGCGTGCGATGAAGGGGAGGACGGCGGCGTGGCGTTCGGCTGATGGTCGTCTGATTGCTTGGATCGTTGATGACTCCATGGCCCGGGATGCTTATCGAGGTCACGCGTTCGCTGTCGAGTTCGAGCACTCCCATGATGGGTCGTGGATGAAGAAACTTGCGGGGCGGGCGCGGCTCGGTGGTCTGGTGTCAGATGGCGAGTTCGCCGAACTGGTGCGGGTGCAGAATTCGGTGATTGCGTCGTTGCAGCATCCGCCGGTCGCTCATGTAGAAGGATTGCCTGAGTCGTTGCGCACTCAGTATTTGTCGGCCTTTGATCCAGTTGGGGTGGTCGGGCGTGGCCAGTTCTGGATGCGGTATTCGACCGAGGAGCATCTGGCCGGCTGGTGGTCATCGATAGCTCCGCTGTTGCCGGCGGTCGTGGATCGGGCCTGGACGCTCGATCCACACAGCCTGCATCTCGGCAAGGAACTGCAATGGTGAAGGCACTTGGTGGCGGCGATGCCAGGGCGCCGGGCCATTCCCTGGTGCGCCCGAGCATGAACCGGCGTTCACGCGCGGGTGGAGCACACGGAAATGACGTCAGCGCTGGCCTCTCAACTTGCCTCCTGCATGAACCACGCCGACGACCAGGACCACGAATGCTGCGCCCAGCAGGTAGGTCACCGGGGCGAGGGTAACGAGTCCCGCTACGGGTCCTTCGCAAGACGGTGGGTCGGACTCGTTCACGCCGAGGATCAGAGGGCCCTTGCACACCGGAGTCCCTTCGCTCATCGCTAGCCCAAGCACGATCAGGAGTGCCCACAGGGCCGTCCATCCGAGCAAGCCGACCCGCAGGAGCCTCACCGCACGATACTCCCATGCTTTCGCGCACCGCCCGAGGCACTCGGTACCCGGCCCCGGACGGTAGAGGCGCTCGGAAAAACCGTCCTTGGCGCCAGCGCAGCCCTGGGGTTGAGCAACGGGCCCTTAGCCATCGAGACTCTTGGTCACCTCGGCCCCGGAGAGGACGACCTTCTTGCCGATGGTCTCGTAGGGCTCCTCGGCATAGACGGAGAGCGCAGTGGAGCAGTCGAGGTCGGACTGCCCGGAGGCAAGTTCGGAGTCGGGGCCACGGTAGGTGAGCACAAACTGGTCGCCGTCTACCTCGCCAACCATCGGTGAGCCACCAATCTCGCACTCGCCGGGGACCGGCTCCAGGAAGCCACAGAAGTGGTCCAACTCGGTCGGCAACCCCGCCGGATCGACGGGAGTGGCGGACGTGACCGGTTCGCAGACCGGCCTCAGGTCGGCTCGCCACTCGTCCACCATGTCAGCTCCGCAGCCGGTCAGTGCGCCGCTCGCCAAGCCGATTACGAGAATCGAACCCCAGTGGAGATCCACCAGTCGAGTATGACACCGCGCGACCTTGAGCCGGCTGAGAGCAACCGTCGGAGCAACGGGAGGCAATCAGAGGTGGCGGGCACCGCTCTCTTCGCTTGGTTCCGTCGGCGTCGCTGGCAGTGGACACACGCGAGCGTGAACCGGCAGGCTCGGGCTGCCCGCTCGGAAACGACGTCCAAGGTACCCCTCGACGGGAGCCCAGGCTCTAGACCAGACGGGCGGCGTCGATGCCTCGTGATGGTCGCCCGTTGGTGCGAGCGGCTGTGGAAGGCTTCATCCACGATGGACGCCCGTGAGCTTCAATCGCTGCTCGACGAGATCTTCGATCAGGCGCTCGTCCACCACGGCTTCGTCGACTACATGCGCGACTACGAACTGATCGTGCACTGCACCGCCGATCCTGCGACCGGCGTAGCACCCACCTTCGAGCGGCTGCTCTTCACCAACTGCGTTTCAGCATCGGTGATGACGGCTCTCCCTGCGGACGTCGGGGCACGATCGCTGGATGATCGCCTCATCGACTACGCAACCGGCGTCGACCTCGACGGCTACGTCTGGGGAGTCAAGTGGCAGGCCCTCTACCCGGGGGCGAGGGTCATCGGGCAATCCGCCCTTGCTCGACGATGGTCGGAGGCGGTTGGGATCGAGTTCCACGAGGTGTTGGTCGAGACCAACGGCCACAACCTCTCGCTTGTGTTCTCGGGCCTTCTCCGGTCAGAAGTTGCTCCCGGCTTCACACCTTTCTCGGTCCCTCCCGATGGCCCCGACTGGAAGTTCCCCTCCCTGTGACGCCCGCCCGGTAGCCGGCGGTATGCCTGGGTCGAGTGCCCGGTAACGATACGCCAGCGCAGCCACGCCGACGAGGGCCAGGCCGCGAGCGATCCCGGGCGCGAGACTCGTGCCCCAGTGCAGTGGTCGAGGATCGTCGGGGCGGGGATCTGCAACGATGGGCGGCGTGACCTCCTCGCTTGACGACCTCGACGCTGCGCTAGCCCGACTTGATCGACTTGCGCTTAGTGAGCCGAGGCTGGAGGTCTACAGAGTGCTGCCGATGTCTCAGCTTCAGTGGACGGAACTCAACACGACGCTCAATGGCCGAAGCTTGCCGGACGAGTTCAGCCGGCTCTTCGGCCGTGGCGGCTTCTGGCCAGGCGGGTTGAGGGACCCAATCATGGGTGAGGAGTTTGAGGACGTGGTCGGACGCCAGCCGGAGGCTCGACCGCCAGTTCGATGGCTGAACGTTGGAACCGTTTGGGAGCGAGATCACTTCTACGTCCCAGTGACGAGAGTCGCCTTTGAGTCGGCACCGCTCGGGCAGTTCAGCAGTCAGATGCTCACAGTGGCCGTGATCTTCCCATCGCTTGCAGCATTGTTGGAGTCCTTCATCCTGGCAATCGAGATCTTGGGGCTCGACAACAGTGGATGGCGCTATCCAGTAGATCCGGTGTTCGTCGACCTCGTCTGCGACCCGCCTCGCAGCGACCCCAGTCAGGGTCAGGACGAGGTACGCCGCCAGGCACGCCTGCACGATCGTCTGCGAGAGCTGGCAGAGTCGTGGTCGAGCGAACATCCATGTTGGTCACGAGACGACATGCCAATGCATTGGACCGATGACGGAGGACATTCCACTGGCGGCGAGTCAGCAGATCCTTGGCCTCGGCTGAGGTCTTCCTTCCGTGAGAAGTATCGGGTCGCCGAGACGGATGGCCACGCACAACCGGCGTTCACGCGTGGGCGGACCGCCCGGTATCGACGCCGGCGCTGGCGGCACGGGATCAGCGGGTGCCCGAGCCGGGAGGAATCCCGAGTGCGAGGGTCGTGCCGATCCGGGATCAAGCGATCAGCTGCCGTCGGAGACTCCGCTCGCCGCTCCTAGAGGGGCGCCCCAAGTGTCTCGAGGTACCAAAGCAGCTGGCGCACCGGGGGCGAATCGCGTACAAGGTTGTGCAAAGTTCGCCGACCTGCCTCAGTGAGAAGGTGTCGTTTGGTTGCGGCTAGGGCGAGCCCAGCTTCGCCCGTCAATTCGACAAGTGTTTCCAACGTATTCAGGATGACCAGATCGTCATCGGGCGATGTCGCTGCCACAGAAATCGACTCGGCGAAGCTCACCACTCCAAGCGCTGCGTAGGACCGGAGCCGATTACCTGCGTGTAGTGCTAACGAGCCGAGCAGATCAGCTGCTTCCGCCAACACTGGCGGTGTGGTTGAGGATTCAAGTATGCCGACAACGGACGGAATTGCCGATACGAGGTGACGACCTCGAACGGCGTAGATCGCGAAGCGAAAGTGTCGAAGGTCGTCATACCTGGAAAAGGCTTGTAGGCCAATCGACAGTGAGCTAGCGGAAGGAATGTCGTACATGTCGTCGATGTCGAATGTAAGCATCTCCTCGATCGACACGCTCCGCTTAGGCCTGCTCACGACCGGCATGGCCATCACGGTACCTCTCTCGCCTCGTGGCGCACTCTTGTTAGCCCGGGCGCAGTTGCCCCGGCCCGGGAAGGTAGGAATTTCAGCGGTGCTTGAGAGTCCTTCCGTGTGAGGCTACGTTGACCCGAATGGAGCTGCTAACCACACCTTTGGTGCCGATTCTCATTGGTGTGATCATCGGGTTGGTCGTCGTCTGGTTGCGCAATCTTAGGAGAGAGAAAGAGGGTCCAGAGGAGTAGAAGTGCTTCAAGTCGACGGACTCCGTGAGGCTACTCTCGACCGTCGACGAGCCACAACGAGTGCCCTGGTGCCGGCGGAGTGGCCCGGTCTACCCGCTCGGAAACGACGGCGTGGCCCGCCGTGGTCAGCTCGACGGCGAGTCAACCATTGAGAGGCGGCCGGCCTCGTACCAGGCATTCTCTGCCACCACAGCCCCACAGTCGTTCTGATGAGGCATCAGCGCCTGCGGAGTCACGTACCAATCCGTGGCCCCGTCCGAAACAGCGGGCGAGAACGTCGCTGCCGCAGAGCTGATGAACCGCTCAAGTTCTACATTGCCTGAGACGTCGCCCAAGAACATGCAAGTCCCGCCTTCACCAGGCTCGATGGTCGGCCCGGACCATGGCTGGGTCGGGACGAGCCCCTGTTGGACCATGCGGTGAAGGCCAACAACGACCCATCCCACCGACAGGTCCTCCCACTCGAGTTGTCCCTCTACATCGGTCACGACGGCGAACAACTGGCGGAGCGCCTCTCGCTGCCTGCCTTCCCCCTGGATGGCCTCGTAGTCGAGGTATCGACCTTCAACGACCGACGGCTCGACTCCAAGGTGACTCACGAAGATGTAGCCAACGCCATCGACGCCGCGCTCCTTGCCGACGCCGGCCGCTATACCTCTGTTGAGACCCGCACTTGTGGAAGCGCTGACGATGCGCTGGAAGTCCTCTTCGCTCAGTTCTGAGCCTTGAAGATGAAAGGGGGCAACGGAACTGCGATAGCCGCTTCGGACGATACGACGATCGTCATAAACAGCGAAGAGTGGTGTCGCCTGCGCACTCCAGCACATTCCATAGCAGACTAGCTTGATCTCAAGAAGCGGTGCATTCGGGGAAATCCGCTGTTCTGGGGGCATGACCACGAGTTCCGTCTGGACAGTGGTTGTCACTTCCCCGCTCGACCGAGCGTCTGAGCAAGCAGAACCCAGGAGGGCGAGAGCTGTCAATGGAGCCGACCACAGGGCTAGTCGCATCGTCACGGATTGTAGGACGCTCTTTGCCGGTACTCGGGTTCCCCTACACCGACGTCCCAGTGCCGGCGGAGTGGCCTGGTCGGCCCGATCGGTAACGACGGCACCGACCGCCCGCGATCGACGCCTGGCCGAGCGGTGAGTGATCCCGAGCACGCCGGCCGGAGTGCGCTTGTCCATGCCAGTTGTAGGCCAGATCTCAGCTACGCCACCGGCTGTCAGGGGTCAGGTGGTATTTGACCTGCGTTCGGGCAAGGTGAACGACGTGAACCGCCACGACCTCGCGGAGATTCTCCGGAACGAGGGGATCAACCCAGACACCTATGCACTGGACGGGGGCCACCCGGACGAGCGATACGTCATCGACGCCCAGCCAGGGGGCTGGCACGTCTTCTACTCCGAACGCGGTCTCGAATCGGGTCGGCGGGACTTCGACACCGAAGATGAAGCCTGCAGGCATCTTCTCCTACTACTCCGGAACGATCCAACAGCTCACTTTCATATGGTTGTTGGCCCGCTTCCAGCCGCTGAGGCGGACGCCGCCTTCGAGCTGTGGAAGAAGGCCGCCGACTTGGTGGACATCGATGCGGCAGACATCCGGATCGACAACCCCGTCTGCGGCGATGGACCCCTCCGCCGCTACTGGGTACGCGGCATCAGACTTCGCGCGTCCTAGTTCCGGCGTTCTCGCGTGGGTGGACCGCCCGGTATCGACACCGCCGGCCGCACGGTATCGGTCGGTATCCGAGCGGATGTCGATCCCAAGCAGGCTGTTTGTGCCGAAGTGGCCCGTCGATGGGTCAGGGTCGTGCTGGCACAGCGCCGTGGTTGCCCTGGCCAGCGAGAGTGTAGGTAGTCTCCTCTCGGCAATGACGGCGATGGCTCACAGATGGCACCGTTGCCTTCGAACCCACCCATTGCTGTGCTCCAGCGAAGTCAAGTATCTTGGATCTGACCTCCCGGTCGAATGGAGACCAGTAGCGTGGACCCGTTCCGGATTCTTGGAATCAGTCAAGAGGCCGATACGAAGGAGATCCGCCTCGCCTATCGTCACCGCGCCCAAGCGGTTCACCCGGACGTAGGCGGCGACGTCGAACGCTTCATTGAGCTTCAGCAGGCGTATGAGCTGGCAACTTTGACGCGGGTCGCAAATCGCCCACGAGGCGATCGCCAAAACACTGTCTCATCAAAGCCTCAAGACCATGGGTCTCCTGTTGAACCAAACCGCTATCTTCTCGCGGAACTTGCCTACCGATTCGAGCTGGGCCGGCCCGGTCGCACGATTCACTCATTGATCGTCGCTGTTGATAGAGAGCTGAACCCGAACTCCCCACCGTTGGTAGTTCCAAGTGACGCGGAAGAGCACATCTCCTATCTCTTAAGTCGCCGAGCTGGTACCGCCTTCGTAGTAACTGGGATTGTTCATGCAATCGATAATGCGCGCGCCCTCCCCCACGACCTCTCGTAGAGTCAACCCTCTACACTGTCACATTTCGGCTTGACGCACAGAAGCGCGTGAACCGGCGTTACACCCTGGTCGACCGCCCGATATCGACGGGCCAGCCGAGCCGGGTCGATGACCGCTGAGCCGTGACCGATGCAGTTCGTGTCACTTCGCCGTAGGGGCCCGACCCGCGGAAAGCACGGAGCACGCTGGCGTTGCCCGCATCCCGGGGACCTCGCAAGTGGCTTACGATGAGCAGATGAGAGACGCCGTCTCGCGTCGGGTGCTGATCGTGCCGCTAGTTGTTGTCGCAGCGCTTCTGTGGATCGCTCTCCCGAGTTTCGCCGCTGCCGGACTTGCCCTCGATCACCCCGCATGGTCCAGTCCTGAGGTCGATCCTCCCTCCGGCCCATTGGCGGTCGATGGCGAGTCCTGGTGGCCACCTGGTCATCGCTACGTGTGGACCGGCCAAAGCACCGGGAGCACGATCGAGAGAGTCGACCCGTGGGGCGCACCGAGCGTCGGCCATGCGTGGACCGCCGGAATCGCCGCCGTTGCCGGCTTCCTCGGTACCTGGGTTTGGCGAGGCACTCGCCCGTTTCCAAGGCTTAAGCTGCCCGACCGCACCGACTACCACCAGTGGAGCGAGTAGCCGGCGGAGTGGCCCGGTCCGCCCGCTCGCTATCGACGGGGCCGACTGCACGGTATCGGCAGGCGGCCGAGTAGATCGAGTCAGCACGAGCCGACTGCCCTCGGTAGGCTCCCTGCTGTGAGCCGTTTCGTCAACGACATACGACGTGCTTCCGCCGATGGATCTCTGCCGAATCGCTTCAGGCCTGACGATGTTCGTAGCGCTTGCCCTGGTTGGGCCAACAACACCTATGGCGTGTTCTTGCCAAAACATCGATGTGGTAACCCTGGCGGCTACACCGAGTACTTCCAACGGAACAGTGACGGGACCTACAGCCTGCTCGCTTGAAAGGGCTTGGCAGGGTCGACCTGAGCCACTCCCGGCGAACTGGCCCGGTCGGCCCGCTCGGAAATGACTCTTCGCCGAGGACCTATGGCCGGTTCAGTCGGTCGCTGATTCGCTGAGCCAGGACGATAAGGATCGTGTCACGACCGAGCGGCCATCTGGCGACGGCTTCAAGTTCCTCTTGTGCGAGAGAGGCGGCTCGCTCTGGGGCCATGTGCGCAGGCCGGAGCCACAACGCGAGCGCAGTCGCCAACTCTGCATAGCCGTCGATCAGGCGAGTCTGCGCTTCGATCGAACCGTCCGCCGCTAGCGGTATCAGCTGTAGCTCGGCCTCCCGAGTGAGCCGAGGCGAGCCCGACGCCAGCTCCTCAACCGTCTCGGCCATCCGGTGCACCGCGAGTCGAATGGGTGCGGCCCCGGCCGGCCTGGCGCTGATGACGTTGGGACTGATGACGTCCAGTGACCCACCGGAGCCGAGAGCCCATCCTCTCAGAACGTCAAGGAGCCGACGTCGCACCACCTCATCTGAGCGAAGCACGAACAGCACCGGGATCGCACCGCCCAGGATGGCCAGTCCCATGTCGGCGTCGCCGAGGGCCCGGACCACTACGGTTCTCGGCCGCGGCTCGTCACCGGGCACAGACGGAACAGCTTCACCCATGCCGGCCAGGGTAGATCATCGACCCACTCCCGGCGCCCTACAACCGGCGTTCACGCGTGGGTGAGCCGCCCGGTATCGACGCCGTCGGCCGCACGGGATCGTCGGGTGCCCGAGCCGTGGGTGATCCCGAGCACGCAGGTCGTGCCGGAGCAGCGTGCCCGAGAGGAGGGGTCATCGGCTCAGGCGAAGTGTTCCGATCGAGGTCTCTGGTCCAAGTGAGCCCGCGCCCGTGTCCACCAGCGTTCGAACTCCTCCTCAGTGATCTCCTCATGAGGCGCATCCTCCCAGTCCCTCACGTTGCCTTCGGGTATTCCCCCGAACTGATCCTTATACCTTGCCAAGGCTGGACTCGTCGGCTGGTATCGAAACTCCTGAGCCTCGCAGATCTCGGCCCAGCTCGCAGCCCCGACAGGTACCAGGTCAACGCCCATCAACTCGATCGATCGAACAACGCCGCCGTCCGTGCCGACCTCGTAGAGAAACTCCATCCTGCTGCCGTCCAAACCCTCAGCGGCTGGACCGATCAGATCTGGCTCCTCCCATGGAAACCGGAGCCATCGGGCTGGAGGGACCACCTCGGGCATCGGGTCACCGAACAGAACCAGAGTCGACCACGTGGTTCGATCACGAGCAACGACTCCCCGCAGACGACGCCCTGGAACCGGCGAAGTGGCCCGGGCAGCCCGCTCGGTATCGACGGCGCCGGCCGCAAGGGATCGACGTCTGGCCGAGCGATGGCGATCCCGAGCGCGAGGGTCGTGAGGGCCGGATTGGCCCGGTCTGAGGGTGCCCGCAACCGTGATTATGCAGCGGACGGCTGAACTGGGGATCTACCCGAGATTGCCTGCCGCGGATTGCTGGGCGTGACGGGTCGTATGGTTGATGGGAGTGCTCCGACGATCGCCCGACCGGGATGCCTTCGAGTCGTTCGTCGAGCGCGTGAAGCCGGGCCTGTTGCAGGCGTTGATCGCCACCTACGGACCTGTTGACGGCCGAGAGGCCTGTGTTGATGCGCTGAGCTGGGCGTGGGAGAACTGGGATCGCCTCCAGCACATCGATCATCCTGCGGGCTACCTCTATCGGGTGGGCCAGTCGGCAACCCGGCGATTCCTGCCGAAGCCGGCCCCGTCATTGCTCGCTGAGATTCTCGACTCTCGGTTCCCCGACATCGAACCCGAGCTGTTGCCCGCGCTGGCCCGGCTCTCTGAGCAACAGCGTACGGCGGTGGTCCTCGTCCATGGTTATGGGTGGCGCCAGGCCGAGGTGGCCAGGCTGCTGGGCATCACCCCGTCAACCGTCCACGACTACCTGAACCGGGCCCTTGACCGGTTGCGAAACGAACTGGGGGTGCACGATGTCGAACGACGTGGTTGATCAGATCCGCCAACTCGCAGAGGCCTACGACGAACACATCGACGACATATCCATTGATGAGATCGTCGGCCGAGCCACCGAACCGCCCGAACTCGAAGACGGTCGGTGGACCGAGGCAAACGTGCAGTACCCCGCAAGCCGACTGCGCCACAGGCTGGCATTCGCTGCCGCAGCCGTTCTCCTGATCGCTGGCGTCGCTGGTGCTCTGGCCTTGGCCGGACGAGACGGCTCCGGGCGAGGCGACCCCGCCGATGTCCTCGGAGTGCCCACCACAACCGCCATCGAGGGTGAAGGCTCGGCGGATCCCCCCTACGGGCCGCTCGACTACGCCACCACAGAACACCCGCTGCTTCTCTGGCCAAACGCCACCGTCAGCGATCCACCGGCAACGACGACCGGTTACGGCATGCGCGTGTGCGACGGCGGATGGGGAACGAAGATCCTGCGGGTCGACCCGGCGACCGGACCTGCGCACACGTACTCCGGCACGCTCTGTCTGTTCATCAATCTCACGACGCCAAGACCCGATGCCGTCACAACCTGCGCTGCTTCGACCGACCAGTTCAATTACGCACGCTGCCAGCGACGCACTGACAAGACCCCTACTGCTGGCGCCGGCGCCGCTGCCCCCACTATCGCCACCCCGGAGCAACGGGACGAACTCGCTGCCTTTCCGACGGCCACCTCATCGGACCAAGCGAGGCCGTTCAGCGTCGAGATTGCCGCAGCAGCCGAACAGCGGAGCACGGTGACCTACGGCGACAACGGCGTAGAAGTCACCCTCACTCGTGAGGCCGACGGCGTCGACCCGCAGGGGGTTTGCTACCTAATCAACATGCCGGGAGCGACAGCGGATGGCTGCGCTGGGCACGACCTGCTCGCTACTGGACTCGCTTACGGTGCTTTCAAGGACGGCGACGGCCCCATCGAGATCGTCGGCATCGTTCCGGATGAGGTCACCGCAGTCGAGATCGACGGAACCACGGTCACTCCTAGCAACAACGTCTGGCGCTACACCGCCACGACAGAGACTGCGCTCAAGATCACCGTTCGGTCCGCCGACGGCCGAACCGCCTCAACCAGCTGACTCCGGCGCCAGGGCACCTCGGCCGGTAACGCTGCTCGGAAATCGTCCTGACCTGGGCGCGAGTCCCGGCGAACTGGCCCGGCCGACCCGCTCGGTATCGACGACGCCGGGCACGGTGAGCGACACCTGGCCGAGCGGCGAGAGATCGCGATCACCGGCTCGTGCCCGGTACCGGCTCACCTCGCAAGCCTGCGAGAATACGAGACATGATTCGCTCTCTCGTAGCCGTAGCAGTGCTGACGCTCGGATCCGCTGGGTGTGCCTCCATGGCAGAGTCATCCGATTCCTCCGCGGGCACGATCGTCCAAGCTCGTGCGGCTTCCATCGCAGAGTCCGATGCGGCCTTAACGACCGGAGTAACTGCACTGACCCCTGGCACGTGCGCACCAGAAGGCCCGGGCACGGTCGAGGTTCCGAATACGGTCGGCCTTCGACTAGAGGAAGCGGTCTCACGAATCCAGTCCGCTGGGCTCACCATCGTTGACCCAGGGGTCGCTGGAGCAAATGATCCGCAAGACCCTACTGCCGTGGTCCGAGCACAAGAACCATCGGCAGGCCTACTTGTCCCACTCGGTTCGTGCGTCGGCTTCAGGACCGAGGCCGGATGAGTCCCACCGACGTCACCGACTGGCCTAGAACGGGCATTCTGCGTGATCAGAGGGCCTGGTATCGCCGGGCCAGGGTTCGCGGTCGCCAATCATGAACGCGGCCGGCGTCCACGAGCTTCTCTCAGGAGCGCATCGACCAGTTCGCCGGCTGACCGTACAGCCTCCTCGCGCACGGGGCCAGCCAGCTCGAAGTGAGCATGCCCGACGACGAAGTCTGTGCCTGCAGATGCAGGATCAAGACCGGTGACTGGAGCCCCGAGAGACCGCTCAGCTGCTGAGGGCTCGTGTAGTTCGCCTGGCGCCAGCCTGCGGGTCACATGCGCTTCGACGGAGTGCGCCTGTCGATCTGGAGGAACGACCTCCGAGCTGCTCAGCCAGCCCTCGCAAAATCGCTCAACGGCACGGCATGCTTCATTTGCATCAGCTGGATTGCCGAGCTGATGCCATTCGACCTCGATTCGATCGCCGGCAGCAGTTGCCCGGGCGATCAGGAATCGAGGACTGTTCTCCATTCCAGCAGCCTCCCACATTGGTGCCTGCGAGTGAGCGCAGAATCAGCAGGGAGGGCCAGCATGACCACTCGGAAACGGCATTGGTCGACGGCCGCCGCTCGTCCCGGCGCTGGGAGCCACTTGGCCGTACCGTGAGCTATGGCCTACATCGCCTTACCCCTCTTGTTCGTGTTTCTAGCGTTGATTCCCGAGGGGAGGTACGTGGCAGTCGCCAAGCGGCTATCTCCCATCTGGCAGAGATTTCAGGCGCACGTCGCTCAGTAGCCCGTCCGCTCGGGTCCTGGCGAAGTGGCTCGGGCGGCCTGCTCGGTATCGACGCTGCCGGCCACACGGTATCGGCAGGCGCCAGAGCCGGTGGCGATCCCGAGCGCGAGAGTCGTGAGGATCCCGGGTGCTCGACACTCGCAGATGATCGTCGGACACGCGAGCCGGCGGCCGGCCTTGGACGCCGATCTTCGCTCGGGGCGCTCCGACATAGCGATGTGGGCTGCCGTTTTGGGTCGGATCTCAGATACCTGGAAGTGGAGGCTAACCTCATTGAGAACGTGCGTTTCGAACCCATCACCACACGACGAGGTGCCAAAGTGGAGACCATTCAGGAGGTTGTTGCGCGGGCGGCTCAGCTAGTTCCTGATGGATCGGCAATCGGGCCGTTGGACGTTGCAGCCTCATTCGTTGCAAGCCATAGCGGTAGCGAGTTCGTACGTCGCCTGGACATCGATCCCGTCGAGCTGCGGCTTGCCATCGACGCTGCGCGAGATCGGCAGCGAGTAGGCATGCCATCGAATAGTCCCAGAGCAGAGCCATCAGGAATCCCGCTCACCTCGCCCATGTACCGGCTCCTCGGCCGGTGCGAAGGTATCAAGATGGGTCGCCAGATCGAGGATGAGCTGATCCTTCTCTCGGCGCTCGCCCGACAAGATTCAGACTTCTTCAGCATCCTCTGTGACATTGGTGTCCCGCCTGAGAGGATTCGAAGCGAAGTGGCTGCAATGGGCGGACAGGCGTAGCTGTATCTTCAACCGGACCGACCGGTCTTGACGCGGTCCGAGTGCGGCGAGGAACCGGCGTTCTGCGTGGGCAGAGTGCCCGGTAACGACGCGCAGGCCGGGCGACGCCGGCGAGGGCCAGGTCGTGAGGATCCTGGGCACGAGAGTCGTGCCGGAGTGGCCGGCCATCCCCGCCCCGACCAGGCCCTGGCCCGCCTCCCGTCCTCCGTCAGCAAGACAGTCAATGCCCCGAGAATGAAGGGGGTGAGTTGCGCCGGGCTGGACGTCCGGCGACACCTCGACACGTCAGCGGTATGCCAGACTGCTGTTGTGTATTTACAGCGCAGCATCGTCGTACTTCCGATTGCGCTCCTGGTGGTCGGCTGCTCTCTGCGCGAGTCTGAGAACACCGCTGTCGTGCTAGATGCCGATGGCGCATCAAGAGAAGTGCGACTCGACCCTGCCGCCGACGTCATAAGTTTCGACGACGAGACCTTTGTTCCGTCGATCGTTGACGACGAGGGTTCCTGGGAGTTGATGGTCGATGCCACAGCCATAGTTCAGCGGGGAGATACGAGGTGCTTTGGGGTTTTCTACCACTATCCCTCGGTCAACCCCGAAAATTGGCAACCCCCGTCGATCTCTGCCCACATCAACGACACTGACGTCAGCTCCACCTCCGACTGTGACGATCTACTTCTCGCTGCCGGATTGGCACATCCTGCCCTCAAGTTCGCAGGGAAGAATGCGGTGGTTGTGTTCGACGGCTTCCCCCTAGAAGGCGATAGCTCGACGAAAATACTTGTTGTTGACGGCGTCCCTTACAATCTCCAAGATTGACACCGTCACAGGCCGGGCCACCCTCAAACCGGCGGTATGCGTGGCCAGAGCACCCGGTATCGACGCCGCTGGCCCCTCGGGATCGGCGGGTGCCCGAGCTGGGAGCGACCCCGAGAGCGAGGGTCGTGCCGAACCGGGACGAGATGACCGAGGGGGTCGTGGGCACTCCTCACTTGCGGTGCACAACGACATTGGTCTCGACCCGATAACTGATTTGACCATAGGCTGGGTCAGCACGGGCACCAGGGGGGTCCAGACCGATGCCATATGTAATTGAGACCGTGACGAAGCGTTGGAAGCCAGAGATTGACGATGGCCCAGACCCTGCTTGGTCTCCGTGGCGCGAGGGATCGGGTGTCTCTCACGATGTGCGTGAGGAGATACGCAAGCTCTCAGAGGCCGATGCCACGTCACGACTTCTCGATCTCGGCGCCGACATCGGTCGCGGACAACGCGATGGGTGGCTGTACTTCAATTTCCTCGAGGAGCTAAAGACAGCCAAAATCCCGCTTACCTCAAATGAGGAGATCAAGGATCTCAATACAGTGGCCGGAGAAGTCGCCGATCGCATGAAATTACTCGGCATGAGGAGTCCTGAGATACCCTTTTCTCAAGGTGGGATGCCCGATGTCATCGGAAGCCGGTGGTTTCGGGGAGTTTTAAATTGGCTCATGGATCGCATCCGAGAGATCGGACAGCTGCTGATCCGATGTCTCGAGATTGCGAAGCTGCTGCTATCGCGTGCGGTTGGAGCGTTGTTGGCCAATAAGATCAATAGCTCCGTCATTCTAGGCATTCCGCCTGCGGTCAGCTTTGAGATAGGCCTGGAACTAGTCGATGATGACGAAAACTGGCCGAAGGTCAGGAACTTCCTGGATCAGATCACTGAGAAGATTGGTGCATCCTTTCAGCGCTTCGCCAACCAGGGTTGAGGAGCTGCCGCTACCTTGTCGGGACGGGAGCCAACTTCGGCCGGTACGAGGACCGAGAACGTAGAAGGCGCTACTTCGAGGAGTCGAAGCCGTACGAACCCATGTCGCCAGCCAGCGAAGCGGAACACACCCGACTGCTGACGTCGACTGATATGCGCATTTTCCGCCTGCCGATCGCCCTACCACGCCCGGGTACCGGCGATACCGCTTGGTCCACGCAGCCGGAAATGTCTACGAATGGCCGGCCGATGGAGGCTCCTGAGGCCCGAGCTGGTGGAGGCGTTCGAGCACGAAGGTTGGGACGAAGCGATCGGCGTCGACGAACCGGCTGGCAGCGAGACTGAAAAGGATTCGCTCCGACTCTGCGCCGCCGTACCAGTCGCTCGCCTTGACAAGTTCGAGATCGGCCGGGCTTAGCGCTGCCCGACAGCGGGCTTCATCGGTGTTGGCCTCCCGCTGGGCTTGTCGTGTCACTTCGTCGGTTGGTCCATTGGCGTCCGGCTCTTCTGCCTTCCGATCCCAGTCGGCATCGATTCGGTGCACCTGATCGACGAGTGCCTGTGGGACCGGCATCGCAAGGCGATTCAGGTAGGAGACCGTCCAGCAGTGGACGAAAAAGGACCTTCCGAGGTCTGAAAGGTTGGCGCCGTTCCAGACCCGGACCTGCGACTCCACCTGCTCCTGGCCCGAATCTTGCACTAGCCCTCCAGCAGTCGCAGCGACCTCTTCTCAACGATGATGGTAACGACGGTGATCGCAGTCGAGCTACCCGGCATGGGCACGTCAGTTGGCGCTCGACCCCCCTGGCACAGGCTGGCTCATCGCCCGGTGCCCCGGCGTTCACGCGTGGGTGGACCGCCCGGTATCGACGCCGCTCGCCGCACGGGATCGGCGGCCGCCCGAGCCGGGAGCGATCCCGAGCGCAAGGGCGTGCCGGACTGCGAGTGTCTTCATCTGGCGACGTTCAGTAGCCTCCTCCGTCGTGGAGGATGACTATCCATGGGGCGTCGGGCGGACCGGCCCGGAACGCGAGTTCCTCGTGTGTCTACGACGACTGGCTAACGATCGAGCGCTCTTCGATGTATGGACGTTTTGCCCGCAACTGGTCGTGACCCTGACCATCGCAGATCCGGACGAAAATGCGGTCATCCGTACAGTTCGCGTGGACTTCGATGGCTCGACCCTTAGGGGAGGGACTGACCGCAGCCATCAGATTGACCCCGACCTGGATAGTGATGACCCAGACTACTTCGAACATTCCGGCAATGGTTCGCCAGCCGAGCTGGCGGAGTACGCGTTCGAGTGGTTTCGTCGTGAGAGCCTCTGACCAATCGACCGCCAGGAGTGGTTTGGGTCGGATCGCACTTGGCTTCTATGGGTGTTGATCGAGCCCGTCGAAAGGTCCCTCGTTGCTCGATACTTCAACCGGCCAGACAGGCCACCCGATCGCGTTGTGCGGATCGACCCGAGGCCCATCTGACCACGCATATCCGGCAGGGACCGCCTGGGCGCCCCGCTCGGAAATGTCGCCACGATGGGGGCGATACCGTTGGCAACGTCCTGATGTTGCCCGTCGGACAGCTGACTGGAGCCCACAGTGTTGTCGTCGAGCGAGATGAATGACCAGGAGAGTGCTGGCTCGTACCTCGGCCAGCTCGCCACCTACCTGGGTGCTGTCGCTCCGGCGTCCGTGCTGGGGTCGTGGGACGTTCTCGGCGGTATCGCAGTGGCTCTCTTCTTTGCCCCAGCCGTTGCGATCGTCGCCGGGGCAAGAGTGCGGAGGTCGACTGTTCTCGCAATCGCCGGGGTGCTTGCGATGGCCGCCTTGCTGGTCGCTCTGGCGATATCGAACAGCGGTTCGTCGACGTCGTCGCTGCTACTTCTCTATGTTCCCCCTGTGACAATCCCCCTCGCGATTGGCGCGGTCGCCCTGTCACGGAGACAGTGACCGAACCAGCCATCGCAGTTCCGGCGTTCACGCGTGGGTGGACCGCCCGGTATCGCCATGGCCCGGATTCGATAGCTGGCCGAGCGGCGATCGATCGTGAACGATGGACTCGCGAGGACCGAGTGGGGTGGTCAGGCCGAGCAGGAGGGTTGCGTGCAGGTCTCTACGGCAGACATGTCGCGACTTTGGGAACTAGTGGTCCGTCGCTGATTTAGCAAGGTGGGTTAGGTGGGGCATGCCGGTTGTGATGCTGCCCCGTTGAGGGTGTCTCGAAGCAGCGGGCGAGTTGGAGCGGATGGCTCGCTCGACGTCGTTGCCGCATCGGTGGGTGGTGCAGGCCTCGGCGTTGTTGTTGGCCGCTGATGGTGATGGCGAACGAGGAGATCGCCCGGGCGTGTGCGACGACGCCGGACACGGTGCGGCGGTGGCGGGCCAAGTTCGAGGAGGGCGGGGTCGAGGCGGTGGGGTGATCGCGCCGGGCCGGGGCCGCAAGCCCGAGATCCCTCAGGCGGTGATCGAGGCGATCGTGGACGACACGTTGCACACGGTGCCCGATGACGGGTCGACGCAGTGGTCGACCCGGACGATGGGTGAGCGTCACGGGGTCGGCAAGGACACCGTGGCCCGGATCTGGCGGGCCCGCAACATTCGACCGTGGCGGGTCGACACGTTCAAGCTGTCGAACGACCCCGCTTCGAGGAGAAGCTGGTCGATGTCGTCGGCCTGTACCTGAACCCGCCGGAGCGGGCGGTGGTGTTCTGCTTCGATGAGAAGACCCAGGTCCAGGCGTTGGACCGGACCCAGCCGTCGTTGCCGATGAAGCCGGGGCGGGCCGGACGATGACCCATGACTACAAGCGCAACGGCACCACCGATCTGTTCGCGGCGCTGAACGTCGCCACCGGCGAGGTGCTCCACCAGACCCGCAAGACGCCACACCGGCACGACGTGTTGGCGTTCTTCAAGTGGATCGATCTCCACACCCCCCGGGACCTCGACATGCACGTCGTGCTGGACAACCTGTCCGCCCACAAGCGCCCCGAGGTCACCGAAGTGGCTGGCGAAGCCCGCGCCAGCAGCGGTGGCATCTGCACTTCACCCCGACTCGAGCTCGTCGTGGCTGAACCTGGTCGAGCGCTGGTTCGCACAGCTCACCAACAAACGGCTCCGGACCGGATCGTTCACCAGCGTCGACGATCTCATCGAAGCCATCGACACCTGGGTCTCGCACTGGAACGACGACCCCAAACCCTTCGTCTGGACCAAGACCGCCGAAGAGATCATCGCCAAAGTCCGACGAGGCCGAGCCGCCCTCACCCACCAGACCAAATCCGCGACGGACCACTAGCGACCGACCGGAGGCGTCCAAGTGTTCATGGCAGACACCATTCCGGTCGACCAGCGCTCTCGGTGGTCGGCTCCGGCTCGCACTGTGCTCGTCGCCGCTGTCCTCGTGGCGGCCTGTGGGCCCGCCAGTTCGGGAGGGAATGGCACAGCTGGCGAGGTTGTTGAGGCCTCGTCCGGTGTCGAGCGGGCCTCGATTGTGGTTGACGCACCGATCGGTGACCTGGTCACCGGGTTCACTGACGGTGGCTTCGACTTGATGCGGACGCAGCCGAAGGACGAGAACCTGGTCTTCAGTCCATTGAGCATCGGCCACGCACTCTTAATGGCCCGAGGGGCTGCCGACGATGCGACTGCGGCGGCCATCGATAACGCATTCGCCCTCCCGGACGGCATCGCCGCCCACGACGCCTGGAACGCCCTCAACGCCCAGCTGGCCGCCACCAACAGCACCGCAACTGCCATCGACAGCACTGGAACGCCGATCGTCGCGATCGCCGACCGGCTCTGGCCCTCGACATCGGCCAGTCCGGATCAGTCCTGGGTCGACCTCATGGCCAGCCACCACGGTGCCGATGTCGAAACAATCGACGTCACCGATCCGGACGGCGCCCGAAGCCGGATCAACACCTGGGTGGCGGAGCAGACCAACGACCTGATTCCCGAGTTGCTCCCGGTCGGCTTCATCGACGACCAGACCGTGCTCGTCCTGACCGACACGGTCTACTTCAAGGCGCAGTGGCGCACCATCTTCGGCAAGTACGGATCCCTCGACGACCCTTTTACGAGGCTCGATGGCAGCACCGTCAACACAACCTACCTCGTCGACCTTGAGCAGCCCGGCCCCCGGGGGGTCGGCGACGGATATGTCGGCGCCGCGGTGCCCTACCTGGGCGACGACTACCACATGCTGATCATCGTTCCCGACGAGGGACGGTTCGACGAGGTCCGCTCCCGGTTGTCGTCCGACCTCCTGGCCGAGATTGACGCGACATTCACGACCGGCCCCTACGAACTCCGTATGCCCGAGTGGGAGACCACGACGGCGATTGACTTCCTCGGCTGGCTGACCGAACGCAACATTGCCCCCGGCTCCTATCCCGGTATCGGACCCGGCGTGTTCCTCGACGGTGCGGTCCACGGCGCCGACATCAGCGTCGACGAAGTCGGCACCGAGGCCGCAGCGGCCACCGCCCTGGGCTTCGAGGCATCGGGTCCCCCTGAGCCCGAGCTGCTGGTGGCAGCCGAGCGACCGTTCTTCTACCTCGTCCGCCACGTCGACACCGGCGCCGTGCTCTTCGCTGGCCAGGTCACCGACCCAACCAGCTGAACCACCCCAACGCTATAGATCCCGACGCCCGGGTGCCGGCGTTCATCAGCGGCTCGGCCGCTCGGTATCGGCAGTGACAAAACCGCAGGATCGACGGGAGCCCGAGCCGGTAACGAGCCCGAGCACGCCAGTCGTGCCGATGCCAGTCTCACAGGCCAGCGCAAACCCCGACGACGATCCTGTTGAGGAGCCCTACGATGCCCCACGACCGCCTCGACACGATGGAGCCGCCTTGCGAATCGGACTGACGATCGACTGCCCCGACCCGGATCAACTCGCAAGGTTCTGGGAGCGGTTCATCGGCTACCAACGCCGTCCAGAAGCCGAGGATTCGCCCTACGTCACTGTTGAACGGCCGGACGGGTTCGAGGGGCCTCCTCACATCACGTTTCAGCGAGTGCCGGAGCCCAAGGCGACGAAGTCTCGCGCTCATCTCGACGTCTTCGTCGACCACGCTGAACCGATGGTCACCGAGATGATCGAAGAAGGAGCGACCGTCGTTCAGGTAACCGAGGCTGGTGAATGGACGACCCGTGTACTCCAAGATCCGGCCGGGACCGAGTTCTGCGTTATCGGACCGGACTAGCCAGATCTGAACTCCGCACAGAGTCGCAGTCGTTCTGATGAGGCATGAGCGCCTACGGAGTCAGATACCAGTCCGTGTCCCCGTCCGAAACAGCGGTGGAGAATGTCGCTGCCGCTGAGCGGACGAACCGCTCAAGTTCCGCGGTGCCGGCGGAGGCCCGGGCCATGGCTGGGTCGGAACGAGTCCCTGCTGGGGCAAACGGTGCGGGCCGACAAACGACCCATCGCTCCGGCAGGTCCGCCCAGTCGAGTTGTCCCTCCACATCGGTCACGGTGGCAAGCAATTGGCGGAGCGCCTCCCGTTGCCTGCCTTCCCCGGCCAGAGCCTCGTCGTCGTGAAACCGGCCTTCCACGACCGACGTCTTGAGTCCAAGGCGGCTCACGAAGACACAGCCGACGCCATCGACGCCCCAGTGCCGGGGCGGCCGGTGCGAGCAAGATTGGTCGGCTGCCACCGACTACGCTCCGGCCGTGGCCGAAGATCCCGACTACTCGCTGCTGGATCGGGGAGGCGTAAGCGCCCAGATCTTCTTTCCCCGACCCGATCCGTCCCCGACGCCGGCGGGAGCGACCGATCATGTCGTCGACGTCGGCGACGGTGTGTCGATCGCGGCGAGGCGCTACGAGATCGACGCTCACGGTCCGACGATCGTCTACTTCCACGGCAACGGGGAGGTGGTCGGCGACCACGACTACATCGCTCCGCTCTACCATTCGATCGGGGCGAACCTGTTCGTGTTCGAGTTCCGCGGCTACGGCCGCAGCACCGGGACGCCGACGATCGAGCACCTCGTCGCCGACGGTGCTGCGTGCGGGAGACGAGCGCTCGAACTGCTCGACGCCGACGGGTTCGACGGTCCTCGTCTCGTGATGGGGCGCAGCCTCGGCGCCAACCCCGCGCTCGAGGTGGCGGCCCGGGTCTCCGGCTATTGCGGCCTGATTCTCGAGAGCGGCGCCGGGAATGTGGTGCGCTTCGTCCGGCGCCTGGGCCTGCAACCCAGCGCCGAGATGGATCGCCTCGTCGCCGCCCACGAGGCGAAGCTGGCGACGATCACACTGCCCACCCTGATCATCCATGGGCTGGCCGACGACCTGGTCCCGGTCGACAACGCCCTGGCCACCGCCGATCTCCTCACAGCGAGCGAGGTGACGACAGAATTGGTCGAAGGCGCCGGCCACAACGACCTGCTACTCGTCGACCCCGGTCGCTACATCGAAGCCATCGCCCGACTGATCGACGGGGCGCAGCATTGACCGGGACGCCTGCGCCTACCGCGGGTCGGTGATGTGCACCTCGCCGGCGTTGGCGTCGACCCGGACCCACATGCCGTCGCGGATAAGGCGGGTGGCGCCGGTGACGCTCACCACGGCGGGGATGCCGAGCTCCCGGGCCACGATGGCGGCGTGGCTCTGCTGGGCGCCGACCTCGACCACCACCCCCGCGGCCCCGAGGAACAACGGCGTCCAGGCCGGATCGGTGATCGGCGCCACGAGGATCTCGTCGGGTTCGAGCCCCCGAGGATCGGCTGGATCGAGCACCACCCGGGCCCGGCCTTCGGCCACGCCAGGGCACACGCCCATGCCCCGCAGCACGGCCGGCGGCCGCTCGGGAGCGGCGGCCGAGCCGGGCTCCGCCACCCGCAACGGCCACGTGGACGGATCGGAGATCTCGCCCTCGAACCAGAACGGGGGGATCCGGGCCTGGCGGTAGTCCCGCTGCTCCCGCCGGGCAGCGATCAACCCGGCGAAGTCGGCCGGTGAGGCGACGAAGGCGGCCAGCTCATCGACGGTGACGAGAAACGCATCGCGCCGATCCGGCGGCCCACCCCGGTCCCGGGCCCGGCGGGCCAGCTCGTGGAGCACGTTCTTCATGCCCGCCAGCTCGCGCACCATCGCATCCTTGGCCCGCTCCCGCGCTGCGGCTCCCACCTCGCTGACGTGCTGCGCCCGGCGGAGCATCCGGCGCATCGGCCGCGGGACCAGGGCCAGCGCCTCGCCCACGGCGGCGGCCCGATCCTTCGCCAGCCGGGCGGCCACCACCTCCGGGTCCCGTTCCACCGGAGCGAAGCGGAGCCGGTCCACCAGGACCAACGCGATCCGGGGCTCCAGCGCCCACGACGGCGCCGCCAGCTCGTACTCGTCGGGGCCGCGGTGACCGTGATCGCGGAGGAACGAGGCGAACGCATCGCCGAAGGCGCCGGCCGGCAGTGACCCGGCCACCGCGTCGATGCCCTGGTCGAACAGTGCCGTCAACGCCCGGTCGGCGGCCACCATCCGCCCGATCCGCCACAGCCGCCGCGCCGGCAGGGCCGACTCGATCGTGCCCAGCCCAGCCGCCATACGGTTGACGAGCAGCGTCGGATCGCCGCCAAAGCCCTTGCGGAGCAGCTGCTCCAGCGTGCCCCGACCCAGCCCGGCGGTGGCGGTGGCCAAGCCCAGGGGCACGAAGGACTCGGTGATGCGGGCGGTGAACGTCGACACCAGGGCCAGCAGCTCCGCATCCGACGCCGTCCCGACATCAGGCAGCGAGGCCACCCAGGCATCGGCCCGGCGGCGGGCCTCCTCGATGACGCCCAGGTCGGGCCGGAACAACGTCCGCATCGCCCAGCGCGACAGCCGCAACGTCGCCCCCAGGTTCTTGTCGCCCGGCATCGGACGGTAGGGCGGCGCGTCGTTGACCCCGAAGCCCTGCTCGTCGGCCATCTCGGGGGTGAGACCCGGTGTGCGCACCCCCATCAGGCGGAACGTCGACATGTTCAGATAGAGGTAGCCACCGAAGATGCCCGACACCACGATGCCGTGCCTGGCGACCTCGTCGTCGGTGAACAGACCCATCTGGGCGAAGTTGCGACGGTGTCCGATCGCCGGGGCGTCGGCGTAGATCGTGCCCCCGAGCGGGGTGACGACGTTGGGGAACACCTCGCCGGCGTTGCCCCGGGTCCAGATCGGGAACCTCGGCGTGTACGCGTCCTCGACGATCCAGGGCGGGTAGGGAACCGTCCCGGCGGCTGACGACTCTGTCATAACGGAGAGTCTTCCACCGCCGGCCGCTCTAGGGGGCGGAATTGGAGAACACGAAGGTGGAGCAGGCCGACCACACGCCGCCCCAGCCGTGGCACACCGCCACCTCCACGTCGGGGATCTGGTTGGCCGCCTCACCCCGCACCTGGCGGATCGACTCCTGCATGCACAGCATCCCGTACGAGCCGGAATGGGCGTAGCTCATGCCGCCGCCGTTGGTGTTCATCGGCAGGCTCCCGCCGGGTGCGGTGTGGCCCTCGGCGATGAACGGCCCACCCTCCCCGAAGCCGACGAAGCCCAGCCCCTCGAGCCCGAAGATCGGGTTGTGGGCGAAGGCGTCGTAGATCATCAGGTGGTCGACGTCGGCCGGGGTGATCCCGGCCTGGCCGAACGCCGCCTCACCCGAGGTGCGGATGTAGGGCGGGCGCAGGAAGTCCCGCATGCCGGCCGGGCTCATCACCCCGCCCTCGATGGCGGCTCCCGCCCCCAGGATGTAGACCGGCGGCGTGGGGAAATCGGCCGCCCGGTCGGCCGAGGTGACGATCAGAGCACCTCCGGCGTCGGACACCAGGCAGCACATGTCACGCCGGATGGGCCAGGCGATCATGTTCGACGCCAGCACGTCGTCCACCGTGATCGGGTCGCGCTTGGTCGCCCGGGGCACGGTGGCGGCCCACTGCCGCTGGTTGACCGGCCCCGCTGCCAGCTGCTCCTCGGTCAGCCCCGTCTCGCGCATGTAGCGCAGCAGGTTGAGGGAGAACAGCACGGCCGGGGTGCCACCCCCGTAGAACTGGTCGAACTGGTTGGCCATGTTGCCGGCCTTGCCGCCGTCGTAGGTGGTGGCCAGCGTGGGATGGCTGCGGCCGCTCTCGCCGTAGACCACGAGCACGGTGGTGCACCACCCGGCGTGGATGGCGGCCATGGCGTTGCGCAGTTGCAGCATCCACGAGCAGCCGCCCACCTGGGTGTTGTCGACCCAGGTGGGGAACACGCCGAGCTGGCGGGAGATGTCGGCCACGGGGAAGTAGGCACAGGTCACGCCGTCGATGTCGGCCGGGCCCAGCCCGGCGTCGGCCAGTGCGTTGGCCGCCGCGTCGAGGGCCAGCCCGGGGGCCGACAGGTGGGGCACGGTGCCGATCTCGGTCGATTCGGCCGCCCCCACGATGGCCATCGCTCCGGAGGGGATCATGGCCGGGCCTCCCCGGCCGGCTCGAAGCACAGCACGGTCAGCTCGTCGAACGGCTCGAACGTGGCCCGCAGCGGCATGTCGAGCACCAGGGCCTCCGGGGTCTGGGGGCAGTTCACCACCGACGACACCAGCATCGGCCCCTCGGCCAGCCGCACCAGCGCCACCGACCGGGGCCCGTCGGTGCGCCACAGCTTGAGGGGCCGGTGGTGGATCACGTAGCTGTACAGGGTGGCCTCCCCGCTGGCCGTCACCCAGCCGATCCGATTCGACCCGCACTGGGGGCAGATGGCGGTGGGCGGGAAGAACACCTGCTCGCACCGCTCGCAGCGGGGCAGGTCGAGCCGGTGATCGGCCAGGGCGTCCCACCAGGGGCGGGTCTCCGGGGTGGGGACGGGAACGAGAGGATGGGGCACGGCAGGACCGTTCAGCCGTTCAGCCGCTCGAGCTGGCGGCGCAGCCAGTCCTGCTGGTCCCGGTTGTAGCGCTGGGCCACATCGGTCTCGGCCCAGACGGCAACGCCGTGGGGCGCCCCCGGGTACACGTGGAGCTCGGTGGGCACGCCGGAGTCGTACAGGCGCATGGCGTAGATCACGTCCTCGTCACGGAAGCCGTCGGCTCCGCCAACGCACACGTAGGCCTCGGGCAGACCGGTCAGGTCGGTGGCCCGGGCCGCCGCCGCGTAGGGCGGGATGTCGCCCGTGCCGTAGAGATCGCCCAGGTAGGAGCGCCAGCCGAACGTGTTCGACACCTTCGACCAGACGATCAGGCCCTCCAGCTGGCTCGACGGGGTGTCCTGGCGATCGTCGATCATGGGGCAGTCGAGCAGTTGGAACTGCACCGGCACCTCGCCCCGGTCCCGGGCCAGCAGGGCCAACCCGGCGCACAGGCCGCCGCCGGCGCTCACCCCGGTGATGCCGATCCTGGCCGGGTCGACCCCGATCTCGGCCGCGTGGTCGTGGGTCCACTTGAGGCCGGCGTAGCAGTCCTCCAGCGGGCCCGGGTACGGGGTCTCGGGCGACAGCCGGTACTCCACCGACACCCCCACGATGTTGTGCTGGCGGCACCAGACGTCGAACTTGGCGTCGTCCATGTCGTAGCTGCCGATGATGTAGCCGCCACCGTGGATGGAGTAGACGCAGGGCAGGGGCCCGGTGGCCCCCTTGGGCCGGTGCACCCGCACCACCACCCGCGGGTCGTCCGACACCACGTGCTCGGTCCGCTCCACCTCGTCGCTCAGCTCGACCGGGGCCACCAGCGGGGCGGCCCGCAGCACGGGCAGGACCTGGGCGTCGATGTCGGGGATCGGCACGAGGTCCCGGGTGGCCTCGATGGCGGGATGGAGAGCGGCTTCGGGCATGGTCCTTCTTATTCCAGGACGCCGGCGATGGCCAGCTCGGCGATCTGATCGGGGTCGTAGCCCAGGATCCCCGACAGGATCTCGTAGTTGTGCTCGCCCCACATGGGGCCCGGGCGACGGGGGGTGCCGTCGCTGCGGGACAGGCGGAACCCGAACTGCTCGGCCCAGGTGTGCCCGTAGACCTCGTGGGGCACCTGGTGGAAGTGGTCGCGGTGCACGAGCTGGGGATCCGTGATCATCTCCGGGCTGTTCTGCACCTGGTGGGCCGGCACACCGGACGCCTGGAGCTGGGTCTGGATCGCCTCCGGCTCCCGGGTCCGGGTCCAGGCCGCGATCAGCTCGTCGAGCTCACCCTGGCGGGCCAGCCGTTCGGCCGCGCCGAGGCCGCCCAGCTCGGCCGATGCCCCCACGATGCCAGCCAGCGTGCGCCACTGGGCGTCGGTCTCACAGGCGATGGCCACCCACCGGTCGGCCTCGGGATCACCGCAGGGGTAGACGGCGTGGGGGGCCAGGAACCGGTCGGCGTTGCCCATCCGGGTCTGGGCGTGGCCGTTGACCAGGTGGTCGAGCACGGCCTCGGTGAGGAAGTGGACACCGCCCTCGGCCTGGGAGAAGTCGAGGCTGACCCCCTTGCCGGTGCGGGCCCGCCAGTCGAGCGCGGCCAGGATCATGGCCGCGGTCAGCCGAGGTGAGGTGGCGTCGGTGTAGGCCAGGAAGGGACCGGCCGGGAGGCGGTCGGGCCAGCCGGTCAGCTCGTAGTAGCCGCCCATGGCCGCCCCCATGTTGCCGAACCCGGGCACGGTCGACAGGGGGCCGGAGTGGCCGAAGAGTGTGGTGGACACGGCGATCAGCCCCGGGTTCGCCTCCATCAGGTCGTCGTGGCCCAGGCCCAGCCGCTCCAGCACCCCGGGGGAGAAGGCGTTGATCACCACGTCGGACGCCTTGGCCAGGTCGAGCACGACCTGGCGGCTCTCCGGCACCTTGAGGTTGACCTGGAGGCTGAGCTTGTCGGCGTTGATCGAGTGCCACTGCTGGCTGACCTCGGGCCCGTCGTCGCCCATCACCCGGGACAGGCCCGAGGTGCGAACCTGGTCGGGCCGGGTCTGCGACTCGAGGCGGATCACCTCGGCCCCGTAGTAGGCCAGCATCCGGGTGGCGAACGGCCCGGCGTAGACCCAGGTGAAGTCGACCACCCGGATCCCCTCCAGCGGGCGGACCTTCGGCGGCTCGGGGGTGGCGGGGAGGGCCAGGGCCCGGCGGGGCTCGGAGCGGACCTCGGCCCGCACCGCCTCGGTGTGCTCGCCCAGCTTGGGGGGCGGGCCGAGGCGCTCCAGACCGACGGCGTCGCCATGGGCCCAGGGGCCGGGGAAGCGGACGGGGGCCTCGGTCCCGTCGACGGTCACCTCGTCCCAGAAGCCCCGGGCGGCGTAATGCTCCAGGGCGGCCACGTCGGCCGGGGTGGTCACCGGCACGAGCAGCAGCTTGTCGCGCTGGGCCATGGCGAACAGCTCGGCCTTGGTGTAGCGGGTGAACGCCTCGGCGATGGCGTCGGACGTGCGGCTCACCAGGTCGGCCACCACCGGCAGCTCCCGACCCATCAGCAGGTCGGTCCAGTCGACGGCGGCCAGCTCGTCGCTCATGGTGCCCTCGGCCTTGGCCCAGGCCACGATCCGGTTGGTGAACGGCCCCACCAGCACGCCGGGAAGGAAGGTGAGGGTCACGTGGCCGTCGGCGCACTCGTAGACGAAACGGAACCGCACCAGGCCCAGCAGCTCGAGGCCGCCGCCGCTGCGCCGGGCCGACGGGTTCGCGCACAGGGCGGGGGCCAGCCAGCCCTGGGCGGTGAGGATCATGGCCTCCTGGGCCGACACGTCGATGTGCTGGCCCAGGCCGCTGCTGCGGCGGTCGGTGAGGGCGACGAGCACGGCGCAGGCCGCCTCGGCTCCGGCGTTGAGCCATACCTGGGGGGCCGAGATCCGCACCGGGGGACGGTCGAGGTAGCCGTTGAGCACCATCTCCCCGGCGGCGGCGTTGATCACCAGGTCGGTGCCCAGCCAGTCGGCCTTGGGCCCGTCGGCCCCGAACGGGGTGAGCGACACGGTGACGAGCGCCGGGTTGGCGGCCCGCAGCGCCTCCAGATCCACCGGTAGGGCCCCGCATTCGATGAGTACGTCGGCGGTGGCCGCCAGCTCGGCCAGGAACGCCGGGTCGTCGCACACCACCGAGCGCTTGCCCCGGTTGTAGGCCCAGTGTTGCAGCGAGCGCTCGGGGCTGGCGTCGGCCCCGGCGAACGGGGCCCGGTGGCGGGCCCGCTGGCCCTCCGGCGGCTCCACCGCGATCACCTCGGCCCCCAGCTGGGCCAGGAGGAACCCGGCGAAGTGGCCACGGTCGTCGGTGAGGTCCAGGACCCGGTAGGGCGTCAGCATGACGTGCAGGTGTAGCACGGGTCACTGCCCCACGCCGAAGACGGGCGCGCCACCTCATGCGGGGGTATCGGCGGGATATCAGGGCAACGGGGTGAATTCACCTAAGAGATAGGTGCATCCGATTCCGGGGGTGGCGCCGTACTGTCGGCTGTGAATAGTCCGAAAGCTGGCCGGGGAAGCGGCACAGGACGATGAGAGGGATCGGTGGAGGACGCGCGCACGCTCGGTGAGCTAATGCCCCGAGCGGCCGAACGGGACAGTGACGCGCCGGCGGTGCGGCACGGTGGCGCCACGCTCACCTGGGCCGACGCCGCCGGGCAGGCCGCCCGGCTGAGCGCCGCGCTCGACGATGCCGGCGTGCGCCCCGGCGACCGGGTGGGGGTCCACACCCGCAAGAGCCCCGAGGCGTTCCTGGCCATGCACGCCGTGGTCCAGCGGGGGGCGATCGCCGTACCCCTCGATCCCACCGCCGCCCCCGCCTACCTGGCCGGGGTGGCCGAGCGCACCGGCTGCGCCGTGGTGATCACCCACGCCCCCTGCCGCCGCTCGGCCCTGGCCCTGGCCGCCGGCGACAACCCGCCGGTGCACACGCTGGTGGGCCTGGCCCCGGGCGACGACACGGGCGCCGTCCGTTGCGTCGGGCCCGACGAGATCGCCGGTCTCGATCCGGTATCCCCCGCCGACGTCGACCCTCACCAGCCGGCCTACATCATCACCACCTCGGGCTCCACCGGGGTCCCCAAGGGCATCACCCACACCCACGCCTCGGCCCTGGCCTACGTCGACTTCAAGCGGGCCGCCTACGACCTGCGGGCCGCCGACCGCATCAGCGACATCGCCCCCAACCACTTCGACATCTCCACCCTGGCCCTGTGGGTCACCCCGGCCGTTGGGGCGGCCAACGTGGTGGTGCCCGAGCCCCACCAGATGCTGCCGGCGAGCCTGTCGCAGCTGGCGGCCGACGAGGGCATCTCGGTGTGGTACTCCGTGCCCTACCTGCTCACCCAGCTCCTCGACCGGGGCCAGCTCGATTCGCGGGACCTGTCGGCCCTGCGCTGGGTGCTCTTCGGGGGCGAGATGTTCCCGCCCCAGGTGCTGGCGGCGCTGATGGCCCGCTGGCCGGGGGCCCGATTCTCCAACGTGTACGGGCCGGCCGAGGTCAACGCCTGCACCGTCCACCATCTCGACGGCCCGCCCCGGGGCGAGGAACCGATCCCGGTCGGCGGACCGGTCGACACCACCGAGGTGCGCCTGGTCGAGGTGGACACGGGGGCCGAGCCCGCCACCGGCCAACCGGGCGAGATCTGGGTCAGCGCCCGCACGATGATGGCCGGCTACTGGGAGCGACCCGATCTCGACGAGCGATCGATCGTGACCGACCCGGACGGTAGCCGCTGGTACCGCACCGGCGACCTGGGCTACCGCCGCCCGGGGGGCGAGCTGGTGTTCACCGGCCGGGTGGACCACCAGGTCAAGGTCCGGGGTCACCGCATCGAGCTGGAGGCCATCGAGGCCGTGCTGGAGGACGCCCCCGGGGTGGCCAACGCCGTGGCCGCCGTGGCCCGCCCCGGTGACGGGGCCGACGTGATCGTGGCCGGGCTGGTGGCCTCGGCCGGAGCCCCGGAGCCACCCGACACCGATGCCCTGCGTCGTCATGCCGCCGACCACCTACCGGCCTACGCCGTCCCGATCGCCTTCCTTCCGCTCACCGCACTGCCCACCACGGGCAGCGGGAAGCTGGACCGCCGCACCATCCGGGCCGAGCTCGCCGCCCGGTACCGACCAGAGGAGAAGTAGCCACGTGAGGGATATCTCATCGCGCCTGTTGGCGTTCGTTCAGGACGACGTGTGCAACGGGGGTGTGGACCTGGCGCTCGACACCGATCTGCTGCTCACCGGAGCCGTCGACTCACTCGGGGTGATCCGCATCACCCAGTGGCTGGAGGACGAGACCGGCATCATGGTCGACCCCGGCGACGTGACGCTGGAGAACTTCCAGACGATCGAGCGGATGCTCACCTACGTGGGCAAGCAGCAGGCCGAACAGGGCCTGGCGGCCGATTGACCCGGCTCATCAGCGTGGACGACCTCGCCGGGGTCGTGGCGGCGGTGGGCCTCGACGCGTTTCTCGACGAGCTGATCGCCGCCCTGGGCCACACCCTCGGCACCCACGACCCGGCCCGCCTGGTGACCCAGGACCGCACCGGCTTCGACTACCTCTCCCCCACCCTCGGCCTGATCGAGTGGATGCCGGCGTTCGACGTGGGCCGGCGGGTGTCGATCAAGACGGTGGGCTACCACCCGGCCAACCCCACCACCTCCGGCGCCCCCAGCGTGCTCGCCACCACCTCGCTCTACGACACGGCGGATGGCCGTCTGGCCGTGATCTGCGAGGCCACGATCCTCACCGCCCTGCGCACCGGAGCCGCCTCGGCCCTGGCCACCGACGTGCTGGCCTCCCCTGAGGCTGCCGTGTTGGGCGTGGTGGGCTGCGGCGCCCAGGCCGTGACCCAGATCCACGCCATCAGCCGGGTCCGCCCCATCACCAGGGTGCTGGCCCACGACGCCGACCCGGCGGTGGCCGCCACCCTGGCCCGCCGGCTGGCCCCGGTGGTGCCGGGCGTCGAGGTTGAGCTGGTGGACGAGCACGGTCTGGGCCGGCTGCTGGCCGAGGTCGACGTGCTGTGCACCTGCACCACCGTGGCCCCCGGTACCGGGCCGGTGGTGCCGGAGGGTGAGCATCGGCCCTGGCTGCACGTGAACGCAGTGGGGGCCGACTTCGCCGGCAAGTGCGAGCTTCCGGTGGGCCTGCTGCGCCAGGCCGCCCTGGTGTGCCCCGACGTGCCGGCCCAGTGCCTGGCCGAGGGCGAGGCCCAGCAGCTGACGGCGGCCGACCTCGGCCCCGACCTGGCCGCCCTGGTCCGCAACCGGGCCGAATGGGAGGGCCACCGGGCCCGGCTCACCGTGTTCGACTCCACCGGCTGGGCCCTGGAGGACCTGGTAGCGGCGGAGCTGGTGGCCGGCCACTGCGAGCGGCTCGGCCTCGGCACGGTGGTGGAGCTCCAACCCGCCGCCACCGATCCCTACGACCCGTACCACCGCCTGCTCGCCCCCGCCGGGCCGGCCCACCGACCTACGACCCAACCAACCCTGACGAGCGGAGCCCTGCTGTGAAACATCGTCGTGTCACATCCCGACTGGCGGCGCTGGCTGCCGCCCTGGTGCTGCTGGCCCTGGAGCTGGTGAGCGGAGCCAGCCCGGCGGCGGCCCACGCCGGCAACCAGTCCTACCTGTACCTCGACATCACGCCCACCGAGCTCAGCGGGCGGATCGAGGCCCCGCTCAAGGACATCGAGACCGGGCTCGGCCTGGGGAACCTGGGCAGTGACGACGCCCAGGTGATGGCCGGGCTCACGGCCAACCAGGACTTGCTCTACAACTACTTCGACGACCACCTCGACCTGGGCGGCGGCGGCGTCGACTACCCGGTCACGTTCACGTCCACCGAGCTGTTCTACTCCGACCTGCCGGAGGAGGAGAAGAACTACATCATCTTCCGCTTCACCGCCGACGTGGGCGGCCAGGAGGTGCCCCAGGCCCTCGACGTGCGGTTCGACCCGTTCTTCGACGAGATCGAGGGCCGCGACGCCCTGCTCCTGATCGGCAACGACTGGCAACGCGGCGTGGTGGAGAACGGTCACGAGGTGCGTTCCCGCTTCGCCGCCGACTCCCGGACCCAGACCATCGACCTGGGCGACGCCTCGTGGGTCAAGAACTTCCAGGCCAGCACGAAGCTCGGCCTCAACCACATCCGCACCGGCCCCGACCACATCCTGTTCGTGCTGGTGCTCCTGCTGCCGTCGGTACTCGTGTTCGGAGCTGGCCGGTGGCGGCCCACCCGCTCGTTCGGCGCCTCGTTGTGGCGGGTGCTGAAGGTGGTGAGCATGTTCACCGTGGCCCACTCGATCACCTTCACCCTGGCCGGGCTCGACATCCTGCCGCTCCCACCGGCCCGGGTGGTGGAGTCGATCATCGCCATCTCCATCGCTGCGGCCGCGCTCCACAACATCCGGCCCCTGGCCCCCAACAAGGAGTGGATGATCGCCTTCTCCTTCGGGCTGTTCCACGGGCTGGGCTTCGCCTCGCTCGTCCAGTCGCTCGACGTGCCCCGCTCCACCCAGCTCGTGTCGCTGCTGGCCCGCAATGTGGGTATCGAGATCGGCCAGGCGGTGGTGGTGCTGCTGTTCTTCCCCGGCCTGTTCCTTCTCCGCCGCACCCGGGAGTTCCGGCCGTTCTTCGTGGTCATGTCGATCCTGTTCGCCGTGGCCTCGGTGGGCTGGATGATCGAGCGGGTCTTCGAGACCGACCTCGGGGTATCGGGCTTCATCGAGCCGGCCGTCCACGTGCCCGAGATCTTCGTCTACGCCGCCCTGTTCACGGTGGTGGCGGCGGCCGTGCACCGGTACGAGCAGCGCTCGGGACGGCTGTTGACGGTCGACGGGGCCGATCCGGCGGCTGAGGTCCCGGCGGAGCCGACGGCGGTACCCACCACGGCCTGAGACGGCTCGGGGCTCGGCGGGGCCGCTCCGGAACGTGCCCGGAGCGGCCGATGAGACACACATGAGGGATGGGACGAGATGACGAGCGTGGTGGAATCGGGAGCCACCGTGCACCTGCGGCCGGGGCGTCCGCTGACGGCCATGCAGCGATCGCTGTGGGTGTCGCAGCGGCGTCACCCGCAGCGCGCCGGTGCAGAACATGGCCCTGCTCACCCATATCGACGGGCCGGTGGACCCCGGCCGGCTGGCCGACGCCTTCGCCGCGGTGGTGGCGGCGTCGGACGCGCTCCGCACCCGGATCGCCGACGACGGCGGCACGGCCCTGGTCCGGCTCGACGCCGAGCCCCAGCCGGCCGAGATCGTCGACCTGCCCCGCCACCACGCCCGGGCCTGGGCCGAGGCCCGGGTGGCCACCCCGATCGACATGGCGGTGCGGGGCTACGACTCGGCTCTCCTCCGCCATCCCGACGGCACGCTCAGCTGGTACCTGGCGCTGCACCACACGATCACCGACGCCACATCCTCGTCGCTGGTGTTCGCCGCCACCGCCGCCAGCTACCACGGCACACCGCCCAGCCTCGACCCCTACTACCGCTGGGCCCGGGCCCAGGACGACCGGGGCGATGCCCGCCGGGAGCGGGCCCTGGCCCATTGGCGGGCCCGCCCGGCGGCGCCCGGTCTGGCCCGCCTCTACCGTCCCGTGCGGGAACCGGCGCCGGCCGCCGCCCGCATCCCGGTGGACCTGACCGCCGACGGGTTGGAGGCAGCCGTGGCCGACCGGCTGGCCGGCGACCTGCGCCTGCTCAGCCCCGATCTCAGCTGGACGGCGCTGCTGATGACGGTGGCCACCGCCCACCTCCACCAGGTGGCGGGGGCCGACACCTTCGCCATCGGCCTGCCCGTCCACAACCGGTCCGACGCCGCAGCCCAGGCCCTGGTCGGGCCGATGATGGAGGTGTTCCCGGTCGACGTGGCGGTGGAGCCGGGCGACACCTTCCGCCGCCTGCACAAGCGGGTGAGCCGGGCCGTCATGGCCACCCTGGCCCAGGCCGTGCCGGGCACGTCACCGGCGGCCGACTACGCCGCGGTGGTCAACGTCATCTCCCGGGGCGCGGTTGGCCCGTTCGGCCCGTTCCCCGCCGCCACCGACTGGGTCCATTCCGGCGCCATCGACGCCTCCCACCTCCTGCGGGTGCAGCTCACGGCCTACGACGAGGGCAGCCGCCTGGCCCTCGACGTGAACCGGGCCGGGGCCGACGACGAGCACCTGGCCCGGGCCCCCGGCCACTTCCGCGCCCTGCTGACGGCCATGGTGGCCGACCCCGATCAGCCGGTGGCGCTGTCGCTTCTCGACCCGGCCGAACGGGCCCTGGTCGGCGGGTGGGAGTCGGGACCCCCGGCGGCGGACAGCGGCGGGGTGGTGCCCCGCCTCCGGGCGGCCCTGGCCGGGCGCGCCACCGTGGCCCTCCGCCACGGCGACCGGGCCTGGACCGGCGCCGATCTGTGGCGCGACGTGACGGCCCTGGCCGGCTGGCTCCGGGGCCAGGGCGTCGGCCCCGGGGAACGGGTGGGCATCGAGCTGCCCCGCAGCGCCGACGCCGTGCTCGCCATCCTGGCCACGCTGGTGGCCGGCGCCTCGTTCGTCCCCCTCGACCCCCGCCAACCCGAGCAGCGGCTGCGCACCCTGGCCAGCCGGGCCGGCTGTCGCCTGGTGCTCACGTCGCTGCCCGACGTGAGCCGCCTGCCGGCACCATCGGATCCCGAGCCCTCTGAGCCCGACCCGGACCCCGCCCCGAACCATGAGGCCTACCTGCTGTTCACGTCGGGCTCCACCGGCGAGCCCAAGGGGGTGCCGATCACGCACCTGGGGATCGCCCGCTATCTCCGTTTCGCCGCCGACAGCTACCTGGGCCACCACCCGGCCCGACCCGACGGGTCCCGTGACCTGGTGGTCCCCCTGTTCAGCGCCCTCACCTTCGACCTGACGATGACCAGCCTGTTCCTGCCGCTCCTGGCGGGTGGGGAGCTGGTGGTGATCGAGCCCGACGGGCTGGCCGGTCTGTCGGCGGTGGCGGCCGAGCGCCGGCTCACCTGGGCCAAGGCCACCCCGTCACACCTCGACGTGCTCACCCGCCTGCTGCCGGCCGACCACCGGCTGGCCACCCTGGTGGTGGGGGGCGAGGCGTTCGGGGCCGGGCTGGCCCGGCGGCTACTGACCCATAGAGCCGACCTGGCCATCTTCAACGAGTACGGGCCGACCGAGGCCGTGGTGGGCTGCATGATCCACCAGGTCGACCCGGCGGGCCTGGGCGACCATCTGGAGGTGCCGATCGGGCGGCCCGCTCCCGGCGTGACGCTGCGGGTGGTCGGCTCCGGGCTCCAGCGCCTGCCCCTGGGGGCGGCGGGCGAGCTGCTGATCGCGTCGGCCGGCCTCACCGCCGGCTACCTCGGCACCGGGCCGGGGAGCGCCGAGGGCTCCGGCCCGTTCGTGGAGCTCGACGGGACGCGGTTCTACCGATCGGGCGACCTGGTGCGCCTGGCCGATCCCGGGACCGCCATCTACCTGGGCCGGATCGACGAGCAGGTGAAGGTGGGCGGCATCCGCCTGGAGCCCACCGAGGTGGAGGAGGCCCTGGTGGCCCACCCCGCCATCGCGGCGGCCGCCGTGCGGCTGTGGAGCCCCCGGCCGGCCGAGCCCGACCGGCGCTGCACCCGCTGCGGGCTGCCCTCCACCGTGCCCGGCGCCGACATCGACGACGCCGGCATCTGCCGCTCGTGCCACGACTACGACCGGGTGGCCCCCCAGGCCGCCGTCTGGTTCCGCACCGAGGACGACCTGCGGGCCCGCCAGCAGGCGGCCCGGGCCCGGCGCACCGGCCGCTACGACTGCCTCCACCTGCTGAGCGGGGGCAAGGACTCCACCTACGCCCTGTACAAGCTGGTGGAGCTGGGGTTCGAGCCCTACGCCCTCACCCTCGACAACGGCTTCATCTCCGAAGGGGCCAAGGAGAACATCCGGCGCTCGGTGGCCGATCTCGGCATCGACCACGAGTTCGCCACGTCGGACGTGATGAACGACATCTTCCGCGACAGCCTGGAACGTCACTCCAACGTCTGCCACGGCTGCTACAAGACGATCTACACCCTGGCCACCAACCGGGCCGTCGAGCTCGGCATCCCCGTGATCGTCACCGGCCTGTCCCGGGGCCAGCTGTTCGAGACCCGCCTGATCCCGGCCCAGTTCCGGGCCGACCGGTTCGACCCCGAGGCCATCGACCGGGCCGTGCTGGAGGCCCGCAAGACCTACCATCGGATCGACGACGGCCCCAACCGCCTCCTCGACACCTCGGTGTTCGCCACCGACGACGTGTTCGAACAGGTGGAGTACGTCGACTTCTACCGCTACGTCGACGTGGAGCTGGCCGACATGCTGGCCTTCCTCGACTCCCAGGCCCCCTGGGTGCGGCCCCGCGACACCGGCCGGTCCACCAACTGCCTGATCAACGCGGCCGGCATCCACACCCACGTGCAGGAGCAGGGCTACCACAACTACGCCATCCCCTACGCCTGGGACGTGCGCCTCGGCCACAAGACCCGCCAGGAGGCCATCGACGAGCTCGACGACCAGCTCGATCTGGCCGACGTCGGCCGCATGCTCGACATCGTGGGCTACACCCCCAGCCCCCGCAAGGTGCTGACGGCGTGGCTGGAGCCGGCCGGAACCGATCCCGTGCCCTCCCCCACCGAGCTGCGCACCTTCCTGGGCGACGTGCTGCCGGCCCACGCCATCCCGGCCGCCTTCGTGACGGTCGACGCCCTGCCCCTCACGGCCAACGGCAAGCTCGACACCGCCGCCCTGCCCCCGCCCCAGCGGACCCACCGCTCGGCCTCCGGGCTCACGATCGCGGCCGAGACCGAGACCGAGGCCTCGGTGATCGCGGTGTGGGAGCGCGTGCTGCGGCTGGAACCGATCTCGGTCGACGACGACTTCTTCGCCCTGGGTGGCGACTCGCTGGCCGCCCTGGAGATGATCGTGTCCGTTGGCGAGGCCACCGGGGTGGCGGTGGGCGACGAGGCCGCCTTCCTCCACACCACCCCCCGCTCCCTGGCCGCCGCCATCGACCTGGCGCGGGGCCCGGGATCGGACGCCGCCGACCAGGTCACCTCCGACCAGGTCACCTCCGGCGGGGCCGAGGGCCCCGTGCCGCTCGGCCCGTGGACCGAGGGCAACCCGCCGCCGCTGAGCGCCGGCGAGCTGGCCATCCTGTTCGAGCAGAGCCGGCGGCCCGACTCGGTCATGTACAACGTGGGCCGGCTGTACCGGGTGGCCGGGCCGGTGGACGGCACGGCGCTGGGCGCCGCGGCCCGGGCCGTTGCCGCCCACCACGTGCCGCTCACCTGGACCTTCGGCCCCCAGCGACGCCGGCTGGCCCCGGACCAGGCGGTGGCGGTGGACATCCGCACCGAAGCGGTGACCGACGGCGCGGCGCTGGACGGCACCCTGGCCGGGCCCCACCGGGCCCCGTTCGACCTGGCCGCCGGACCCCTGCTGCGGGTGGTGGTGCAACCGGTGAGCGACGGCTCCACCGCCGTGCTGCTGGTCTGCCACCACGTCAGCGGCGACGCCGACAGCTTCGACCGGCTGTGGCGCCAGATCGACGCCCACCTGGCCGGCCGGCCCCCCGCCCCACCTCCCGTCGACCTGCCCAGCTTCACCGCCTGGCAGGCCGGTCGGCTCACCGAGGCCGACGGGGCCCACTGGCGGACCCCGGCCTGTGACGACGAGCACGACGAGCCCGCCCGCTGGGCCCTGCGCCCGCCGGCCGAACCCGAGCCCGACGGGTTCGTCACCCGGCCGGCCACCGTCGGCCCGGCCGAGCTGCGGGCCCGCCGGGGCGCCACCGGTTTCGCCCTGGTGCTGGCGGCGGTGGCCGCCACCCTGCGCCGCTACCACGACGGCAACCGGATCGCCCTGGGCATGCTGGCATCGAGCCGGAACCACCCGGCAGCCGATCCCCTCGTCGGGTACTTCCTCAACACCCTGCCGGTGGAGCTGGCCGTCGAGCCCGATCGACCGCTGGCCGACCTCACGGCCCGGGCGGGGGCGCTCGCCGCCCGCAACCTGGCCTCCCGGGCCTACCCCTACGCCCGAATCGTGGAGGATCGGCGGCGGGCCGGGCTGGCCACCGGGCCGGCCGGTCTCGACGTGCTCGTGGCCTACGACGAGCTGCCGGTCGCCCACCTGGGCGGGGTGGCGGTGGACCAGCGGGTCCTGAGCAACGGCACCGCCGTCACCGACGCCACCTTCTTCGTGGAGGTGCGGGGCGACCGCACCGGCGGGAGCCGTATCGACCTGAGCCTGGAGCACCGGGGCAGCCGCATCGGGGCGGCCCAGGCCCGGGCCCTCCTCGACGACCTCGACGCCACGCTCACCGCTGTGGTCCGCCATCCCGAGTCGCTGGCGGGTGGGACGGGACCGGGCGCGCCGTCGGTGGCGGCCGGGCCCGAAGCACCTGATGCCGCCCACCTGCTGCCCGGGAGCTTGCTCCCCGGAAGCCTGCTTCAAGGGAGCCTGCTCCCCGTGATCCTGGCCCACGCCGAGCGGCAGCCGGATGCGCCGGCGGTGCGGTGCGACGGACACACCCTCACCTGGCGTGCGCTCGATAGCGCCTCGGCCGCCGTGGCCGCCCGCCTGGCCGGCACCGGGGTGGCGCCCGGGGACCGGGTGCTGGTGGCCCTGCCCCGCTCGGTCGAGCTGCTGGCCGCCGTGCTCGGCGTGTGGCGGGCCGGGGCGGCCTACGTGCCGATCGATCCCACCTACCCGGCGGACCGGGTCGATCTGATCGCCGGTCGGGCGATGGCCGCCGCCGCCCTGGTCGGCCCGGACGCCGGCGACCTCCTGGCCGGCGCTCCGGGCCGGCTCACGATCGGGCCGGACGAGCTGGTGCCGGCGGGTGGGCCGGGCGCCGCTGCCGCTGCCGTCGACCCCGGGCCGGAGGCCGACGCCTACGTGATCTTCACCTCCGGCTCCACCGGCGTGCCCCGGGGCGTGGCCGTCACCCACGGTCAGCTCGCCGCCTCCACGCTGGCCCGCCGCGGGGTGTACCCCGAGGCGCCGGAACGGTTCCTGGTGGTCTCGAGCCCGGCCTTCGACTCCAGCGTGGCCGGCCTGTTCTGGACCCTGGCCGAGGGGGGCACGGTGGTGCTGCCCACCGACCGCCAGGCCCACGACCCCGACGAGCTGCTCGCCCTGCTCGACCGGGAGGCCGTCACCCACACCCTGATGGTGCCCACCCTGTACCAGGCGCTGCTGGAGCGGGGGCGGGCCGCCCCCACCTGGCCCCGGCGGGTGATCGTGGCCGGCGAGGCCTGCCCGGCGGCGCTGGTGAACCGGCACCACGAGTTGCGCCCCGGGGCCGCCCTCACCAACGAGTACGGCCCAACCGAGGCCACGGTGTGGGCCACCGCCCACCACTGCGTTCCGGGTGAGGACCCGGTGCCGATCGGGGCGGCCATCCCCGGCGCCTGGGTGGCCGTGGTCGACGGCGACGACCGGCCCGTGCCCCAGGGGGTTGAGGGCCAGCTCGTGATCGGCGGGGCCGGCGTGACCGCCGGCTACGTGGGGGAACCCGACGCCACCGCCGAACGCTTCGGGGCCCTGGCCGGCAGCCCCGGGGGCCGCTTCTTCCGCACCGGCGACCGGGCGGTGATGACCGACGACGACCGCCTGCTGTTCCTGGGGCGGGTGGACCACCAGCTCAACGTGGGCGGGGTCCGGGCCGAGCCCGAAGACCTGGAGCGGGTGCTTCTGGGCGAGCCCACAGTGGGCGCCGCCCTGGTGGTGGCGGCCGACCTCCGCCCCCTGGCCGAGCTGATCGACGGGGCCGAACCGGCGGCGCTGGCGGCGGCGATGACCCGGGCGGCCCAGGCCGGCGACCCCCGGGCGGAATTGGACCGCCTGCTCCGGGCCGCCGGCCCCTCGGCCACCCGCCTGGTGGCCCATCTGGAGCCGGCGCCGGGGGCGACCGCCGTCGACCTGCCCGCCGTGCGGGCCCGGGCCGCGGCCCAGCTGCCGCCCCTGCTCCGCCCCGCCCTCTACGCCGTGCACCCGGCGCTGCCCCGCACCCCCCACGGCAAGCTCGACCGGTCGGCCGCCGACGCCCTGCCGGTCACGACCGACGCCCCGCCCACGGTCGCCGTCGCCACCCCCGAGCCGACCGGGCTCCCGGTGAGCGGGCTGGTGGCGGAGCTGCAGGCCCTGTTCGCCAGAATCCTGCGGGTGGGAGCGGCCGAGGTCACCCCCGACGCCTCGTTCTTCGACCTGGGCGGGCACTCGCTGCTGGCCATGGAGCTGCTGTTGGAGGTGGAGCGCCGCCACGGCGTGGAGATCACCGTCTCCACCCTCCACGACCGGTCAACACCCCGGGCCCTGGCCGCCTTCGTGGGCCGCACCGCCGCCAGCGACGACGACCGCCAGTTCCGCTACCTGGTGCCGATCCAGCCCCACGGCTCGAAGCCCCCGATCTTCGCCGTGCACGTGCTCGGCCCGAACTGCGGCTACCACCGGCCGCTCTCGTCCCACCTGGGGCCCGACCAGCCCATGTGGGGTCTCGGCCTGCCCGACCTCGACTCCGGCGAGCTGGCCGGCACCGACGTGGTGGAGGTGGCCGACGTGGCCGCCCGCTACGCCGACGAGCTCGAGCGCTGCGCCCCCACGGGGCCGGTGGCCCTCACCGCCGTCTCGCTGGGCGGTGTGGTGGCGTGGGAGCTGGCCCGGGTGCTGCGCCAGCGGGGCCGCACGGTGGCCCTGCTCGCCCTGTTCGACGCCGCCGGGCCGCAGGCCAGCACCCTGGCCCTCTCCCCGGCCGAGCGGGCCGCTGTGCACCTGCGGGAGCTGCGGGCCGCCCCGACCCGCTACACCAAAGACCGGCTCGGCAACGTGCGGGCCCGGGGTGAGCGGCACCTGGAACGGGCCCTGGTGGCGGTGCGGGGGCGCCTGGGCCGCCAGCTGCCGAACGAGCTCAAGATCCGGCGCTTCGTGGAGGCCAACTGGCGATCGCAGCACACCTACACCTACGAGCCCCACCCCGGCCCCCTGGTCGTGTTCAAGGCCGGCGACGACCCGTTCACCGCCGGTCTGGCCGCCGGCGGGATGGGCTGGGCCCCGTTGGCCGCCGGGCCGTTCCTGGTCGACGTGGTGCCGGGTGGACACCTGTCGATGCTGGCCGAGCCCCACGTGCCCACCCTGGCCCGCCGGCTGGAGGCCCACCTGGCCGCCGTCCTCGCCACCGGCGCGCTGGCCCCTCCCCCCTCGTCCACGAACCGCGCGACGGGAACCGCTTCCGATGAATCGGTTCAGGCCGGGGCGGTGGAGGCGGCGCTCGTGGCCGCGCTGGCCGGAGGCCGGTTCGGGATCGAGGTGGCCCGCTGGCTCAACCGCCGGGCCGAGCTCAGCCCCGACGCCGTCGCCCTGGTCGACCGGGCCGACGCCGCCGCCCGGGCCCTGGCGGCCCGCTCGGCGGCCCAGGCCCGGGCCGCCGCCGACGTGCTGGCGCGAGCCGGTATCGAGGCCCGACCCGAGCCCACCCCCGACCGGCTGGCCGCCGTCCACGCCGCCGTCCGCCTGCTCCGACCCGACACCGCCGAGAGGGCGGTGGAGGTGCTGGAGGCCGACGGGTACCGCCGGTTCGGCCGCGACGACGGGGCGGCCGACGCCGTTGCCTCGGCTCCGGCCTGCACCCTGATCCGGACCGACGACGACACCACCCGACTCGACCTGGTGTGGCGGGCCGGTCACCGACCGGCCCCCCAGGCCATCGGGAAGCACGGAGGGGACCTCGGCGTGTTCCTCGGCACCCCCACCGGGCTGGCCGGCGACATCCTGGCCGTGGCCCGCCCCACCGCCGACGACCTGGTGCTCGACATCGGCTGTGGTGACGGCCGGGTGCTGGTGGAGGCGGCCCGCCGCTTCGGCTGCCGGGCCCGGGGCATCGAGATCGACCCTGGCCTGGCCGCCGCCGCCCGGGCCCGGGTGGCCGACGCCGGCCTCACCGACCGGATCGAGATCATGGAGGCCGACGCCGGTGCCGCCGACCCGTCGGCGCTCGTCGCCACGGGAGCCGACGCCGCCACCCTCGTGTTCCTGTTCCTGCCCCCGGCGGCCACCGCCGCCCTGCTTCCCGCGGTGCTGGCCGCTCTCCCCCCCGGCGGCCGGGTGGTGGCCCACGAGCAGCTCGCCGTGAGTTGGCCGGTGCCGCCCAGCCGATCCCACCTGGTGCTGGGCGACGGCGCCGCAGCGGGGGTCACGGTGGCTCACCTTTTCACCCCCTGATCTAGGATCGCCTCACCATGGCTGAGCTCATCGACGGACCGGCCCCCCAGGAACGCCAGGCGGCCGGCGACGGCGCCCTCGTCAACATCTTCGCCTCGGCCAAGGGCCTGGAGGATCCCAACCCCTTCTACCACCAGCTGCGGGAGGAGTCGCCGGTGCACCTCTCGGGCTTCGGCGGCGTGGTGCTCACCCGCTACGACGACTGTCGGGCCCTGCTGCGTGACAACCGGTTCGGCAACGGGGCCGCCGGCCCCACCGGGGCCTTCGGCGGGAGCCCCGAGATCGTCGCCTACCGCCAGGAGATGATGGCCCGCCGGGGCAACCGGCCCCTGTCGATGCTCGGCCTCGACCCGCCGGGCCACACCCGCCAGCGGGGCCTGGTCAGCCGGGCCTTCACCCCCCGCCGCATCGAGGCCCTGCGCACCCGCATCGCCGCGCTGGCCGACGAGTGCCTCGACCGGCTGGCCGAGGCGGGCACGGCCGACGCCATGCGGGTGCTGGCCGAACCGTTCCCGGTGTCGGTGATCAGCGAGATGCTCGGTGTCCCCGGCTCCGATTGGCCCGAGATCCGCTCCCTCGTCACCGACCTGGCCCAGTCGCTGGAGCCGTCCGCCGACCTGGAGGAGCTGAAGCGGGCCGAGGCGGCCAACAACACCCTGTGGGACTACTTCACCGACCTGGTGGCGGTGCGGCGGCGGACCCCGGCCGACGACCTGCTGACCGGTCTCATCCATGCCAGCGATGGCGACGACCAGCTGAGCGAGGGCGAGATCCTGGCCGTGGCCAACCTGCTGTTCGCGGCCGGGGCCGAGACCACCACCAACCTGATCGGCAACCTGCTCAACGCCCTGTTCAACCACCCCGACCAGATGGAACGGCTGTGGGCCGACCCGTCGCTGGTGCCGGCGGCGGTGGAGGAGGTGCTCCGGTTCGACAGCCCCGTCCAGCTCGACGGGCGGGCCTGTCTGGAGCCGGCGGAGGCGGCCGGGGTCCGCTTCGAGCCCGGCGACCGGGTGCTGACCCTGCTGGGGGCGGCCAACCGGGACCCGGCCCACTTCGATGACCCCGACCGGTTCGATGTCGGCCGGTTCGATGTCGGCCGGTTCGACGCCGACAACCGGGCCGAGCCGATCCTCAGCTTCGCCAGCGGCATCCACCACTGCCTGGGGGCCAACCTGGCCCGGGCCGAGGGTCAGGAGGTGCTGGCCGGCCTGATCCGCCGGTTCCACCGGATCGAGCCGGCCGGTGAGCGTCCCTACCGGCGACGCCTCGTGCTGCGCGGGCTCGCCACCTGCCCGGTCACCGTCACCCCTCGCTGAACCGGATCAGTCCGGGATCAGGCGCAGCCGGTGGCCCGGACGAGGGTGCGACCGTCGGCGGTGGCGGTGGTGACCGTGCGGTCGGCGGCGGCCTCGGCCGCCCAGCTCTGGGCCGCAGTCTGCATCTGGGCCAGATCGTCGGGGGTGTCGGCGGCCAGATCCACGGCGATGCAGCTGCGGGTGCCGTCGCGCCAGGTGACGAAGTGGTCGCCGCCCCAGCCGTCGCCGGCCGTGGAGCCGAGCCACTGGTCGACGAGCAGCTCACCCAGGCGGCCGTCTTCCACCGCCGTGCCCGTGGCCGGGGGCCGGGGCACCGTGATCTCGGGGTCGGCGGCCCGGCTCAGGCCCGGGTGCAGGATCTCCTCACTGGTGCCGGGCGGGGTGGTGAGCGCGGTGTCGGCCGCCGGCTCACCCCCCGACGCCGCCAGCCGCTCCATGTAGGCCAGGCCGTCGGTGTAGGGGGAGAGCTGGAGCTGCTGGAGGATCGGGGGCAGGGTGAAGTAGCGCAGGAGGTCGTCGGGTGACAGGGCCGACATGCTCTCGACCTCCAGCTGCGACTGGGAGGCGGCGTCGAGGCCGTCCTGCCACTGCTGGTCCACCCGGCGGGCGTTGCCTTCCACCACGGCGCTGAACCCGTACTCGGCGTCGCCGTCGACGAAGTCTTCCCGGTTGAGGTCGAACCACTGGTCGTCGAGGGCGTGGGTCAGCTCGTGTACCAGCGTCTGGCGCATGTAGAGGTTGAGGTCGCCCAGCGTCCCATCGGCGCTGGCCCGCACGACCAGGCGACCCGTCTCGGGGTCGTAGAAGCCGACCACCCCGATCTCCAGGGCGTCACGGTAGGCGTCGGCCAGGGAGGTACCGGGATCGAGCAGGCCGAGGGCGGTGAGCATCACACCCTCGTCGTCGAGGTCGGTCCGGTAGGTCTCGAAGTCCGCGAGGAGGGCCTGGTCGAACTCGGTGTCGGCCAGCACCTCCACCGGGGGGAACTCCTCGAACGGGCGCTGGCGGGCCTGCTGCACGTAGGCGGCGGCGTCGCAGATGACGGGATCGATGCCCGACGGGCAGGCGATCGGCTGCACCCCGTTGGGGTCGATCGTGCTCGACGGGGCGGCGCCGGCGGTGGTGGGGGCGGTTGACGGCAGGGTGCTGGTGGCGGTGGTGCCCGATCCGTCGGCCGTGGTGGGGGTGGTCAGCGGAGCGGTGGTCGTGGTGGTGGCGCTGGCCGCCAGGTCGTCTCCCGGGCTGCGGTTCTGCCACAGCAGCAGGCCGGCGAGCACGATCACTGCGCCCAGCACAGCCGCTGCCACCAGGGTGAACGTCTCTGGGAACCGGGGTGGAGACGCGGGAGGGCCGGGCGTGGGCGCAGGCGTGGGAGGGGTCTGTACGGTTGGCCAGGTCATTGGTCTTTGCTCAACGCTAGAACGTGTTCTGGTCCTTCGGGGGGCGGGGGTACGAGGTAGGTTGGACCGGGGCCCTGGTCTTCGGGCGATGGAGGCTATTCGATGACAAGCAACAACCTCGGGGAGTTGGGGGAGCGCCTGCACCAGCTGGCGCAGGTCCCCACCCTGCTCGTTGCCTGTGACTACGACGGCACCCTCGCCCCCCTGGTCGACAACCCCATGGACGCCCTCCCCAACCGCAACGCGGTGGCGGCGATGCGGTCGCTGGCCGAGCAGGCCAACACCCACGTGGCCGTGGTGTCGGGCCGGTCCCTGCGGGACCTGGCCACGCTGTCCCGCCTGCCCGAGGAGATCCGCCTGATCGGCAGCCACGGCAGCGAGTTCGACCTGGGGTTCGCCTCCCGTCTCAGCCCGGAGCTGACCGAGCGCCGGGCCCGCCTGGTCGACGCCGTCAGCGCCCTGGGCCAGAAGTACTCGGCCCGGGTGGAGGAGAAGCCGGCCGGGGTCACGTTCCACTTCCGGGGCATGCCGGTGGAGCACCGCCAGGCGGCGCGCGACGAGCTGGTGCGGGGCCCGGCCAGCTACGAAGGCGTCTATCCCCGCAACGGCCACGACATCGTCGAGATGGCGGTGATCAAGACGAACAAGGGCGAGGCGCTCGATACCATCCGCAACCAGGTGGGGGCGTCGGCCCTGATCTTCTTCGGCGACGACCAGACCGACGAGGACGGCTTCCGTACCCTCACCGGGCCCGACGTGGGGGTGAAGGTGGGCGAGGGGCCCACCGCCGCCGCCTACCGGGTGGCCGACACCGACACCGTGGCCCAGCTCCTGGCCCTGTTGTCGGAGTTCCGCAGCCGCTGGCTGCGGGGGGCGGGCCTGGTGCCGATCGAGGACCACGCCCTCCTCTCCGACCTGCGCACCGCCGCCATCGTGACGCCCTCGGCCCGTGTCACGTGGATGTGCGCCCCCCGGATCGACTCGGCCTCGGTGTTCGCCGAGCTGCTGGGCGGGCCGGCCGCCGGCCATTTCTCGGTGGCCGACGCCGACGGCCGGGCCCCGACCGGCCAGCGCTACCGCCACCACAGCCTGGTGCTCCAGACCCAGTTCCCCGGCTTCACCGTCACCGACTATCTCGACGCCTCCAGCGGCCGCACCCGGCGGCTGGCCGGCCGGTCCGACCTGGTCCGGCTGCTCACGGCCACCCCGGCCGGCGGGCGGGCCGTGGTGGAGTTCGCCCCCCGGCTCGACTTCGGCCGGGCCCCCACCCGGCTCGAGGCCCGTCCCGACGGGATCGTGGTGCTGGGCACGTCGGACCTGATGGTGCTCCGCTCCCCCGGCGTCACATGGGACATCGTGGCCGACGGGATGCACGAGACGGCCCGGGCCGTGATCGAGGTGGGGGCCGAGCCGGTGACGCTCGAGTTCCGGGTGGGCACGGCCACCGTGCGGCCCGATCCCCGCACCGACGACGACCGGGTGCTCGACACCGAGCGGTTCTGGACCAACTGGGTGTCGAAGCTCACCCTGCCCCGTCTGGAGCGGGAGGCGGTGGCCACCAGCGCCGTGGTGCTCAAGGCCTTGTGCCACGGGCCCACCGGGGCCATCGTGGCCTCGGCCACCACCAGCCTGCCCGAGCACCTGGGCGGGATCCGCAACTGGGACCGGCGCTACTGCTGGCTGCGCGACGCCGCCATGACGGCGGCCACGCTGGTCCGCCTGGGGTCGCGGGCCGAGGCGATGGCCTTCCTCGACTGGGTGCTCAAGATCCTGGAGAACCGCAACGACCCGGAGCGCCTGGCCCCGCTGTACAACGTGGCCGGCCACCATCTGCCGCCGGAGGCCGACATCAACGGGCTGCCGGGCTACGCCGCCAGCCGGCCGGTGCGGGTGGGCAACGCCGCCGACAGCCAGATCCAGCTCGACATGTTCGGGCCGGTGGTGGAACTGGTGCACCTGCTGTCGCAGAAGGGCGAGGCCCTCTCGAGCGAGCACTGGCGGCTGGTGGAGGCCATGGTGCTGGCTGTGTCACGCCGGTGGCACGAGCCCGACCATGGCATCTGGCAGGTCCGCAAGCCGCCCCGCCACCATGTGCACTCCAAGGTGATGTGCTGGGTGACCGTGGATCGGGCCATCGCCATCGCCGAGCAGTTCCTCGACCGGGAGCCGTCGGCCTGGGTGGAGCTGCGGGACCAGATCGCCGACGACGTGCTGACCCGGGGCTGGAAGCCGTCGTTGGGGGCGTTCAGCGCCGCCTACGACGGGGAGGACCTCGACGCCGCCGTGCTGTCGGTTGGCCTGTCGGGCCTGCTGGCTCCCACCGACGAACGGTTCACCTCCACCGTGGCCATCGTCGAGCGGGAGCTGCGCAACGGGCCCACCGTGTACCGCTACCAGGGCGACGACGGGTTGCCGGGCCGGGAGGGCGGTTTCAACCTGATGACGAGCTGGTTGATCGACGCCATGGCCCTCACCGGGCGCCGGGAGGAGGCCGAGGGGCTGTTCAAGGAGCTGTGCCAACTGGCCGGCGCCGTGGGCCTGATGGCCGAGCAGTTCGACCCCGACACCGGCCGGGCCCTGGGCAACGTCCCCCGGGCCTACGCCCACCTGGGCGTGATCAACAACGCCCTCAACCTGTCGAGCTGAGCCACCCCCCCGAAAATCCCGAACTGTGGCGCCAGCGCGGAAAATACAGCACCTGCGGCAACAGTTCGCAGGGGGTGGGGCTGGTCAGCCGGTGGTGGTCTGGTGGTGTTCGAGCTCGTGGACGGCCTGTTCCCACTCATCCAACAGGCGGGTGGTGCGGGCCTGGGCCTTGTCGTGGGCGTCGATGAGCTCGTTCATCAGCGCCTTGTCGGCGTAGACCCCGGGGTCGGCCAGGCGCTGCTCCAGCCCCTTCAGCTCCTCTTCGGCCTGATTGGCCTGACGCTCCAGACGGTCCACCCGCTTGCGGGCATCCCGGCTGTTGCGGCTCTTGCTGTTGCGGGCCTCGGCCTCCTCCCGGCGCTGGGCCTTGCGCACCCCGCCCACGGGACGGGCTGCCGGCTTGCCGGCGGTGGGCTTTCCGGCGGCGGGCCGGATGGAGGACTGGTTGCGGGCGGCGGAAGCCGCGGGGGGCCGACCCGCCGGTGACGCCGTGCCGGGGGCGGCCCCGGTGGGGCTGAGCACCGCCTCGTCCACCCCGAGGTGTTGCACCACCCGGCCGTTTCGCACCTCCACCAGCCGTTCGGCCGTGTTGCGGATCAGGTAGCGGTCGTGGCTGACCAGCAGCACCGTGCCGGGATAGGCCCGCAGGGCATCCTCCAGCAGGTCGCAGCTGGGCAGGTCGAGGTGGTTGGTCGGCTCGTCCAGCACCAGGAGGTTCACCGGGTTGCACATGACCTCGGCCAGGGCCAGCCGGGTGCGCTCCCCGCCCGACAGGTCGCCCACCTTGCGGTCCACGGCGTCGCCCGAGAACCCGAACGAGCCGAGCACGGTGCGCAGGTTGCGGTTCTTGGGCTGCTCCCCCACCCCCCAGCGGAACTCCTGCTCCACCGTCTTGGCCATCTCGAGGGCGTCGACCTGGTGCTGAGCGAAGTAGGCCACGTCCACGTTGGCCCCCAGCACCGCCCGACCCGACAGCGGCACCAGTTGGCCCATGATCGTCTTCAGCAGGGTGGACTTGCCGGCGCCGTTCGGCCCGATCAGGGCCAGCTTCTGGCCCCGCTCCACCACCAGGTTCACCCCGGCCAGCACCAGGTCGGCCTCGCCGTCGGCACCGTCGGGGTAGCCGATGTCAGCGTTCTCGATCTCCACCACCACCCGGGCCGAGCGGGGCGGGTCGGGGAAGGCGAAGCGGAGCTTGAGGTCGGCCATCTTGGGCACCTCGATCTGCTCCAGGCGGGACAGGGCCTTGATCCGGCTCTGGACCTGGCGGGCCTTGGTGGCCTTGTAGCGGAACCGGTCGATGAACTGCTCGACCCGGGCCACCTCCTTGGCCTGGCGGGCTGCGGTGGCCTCCAGGATGGCGAGGCGCTCCTCCCGGGCCACCAGGAACTCGGCGAAGCCGCCCACGTACTCCTGGGCCGTGCCGAAGGCGATCTCCAGGCACCGCTCGGCCACGGCGTCGATGAAGTCCCGGTCGTGGGACACGAACAGCAGGGCGCCGGGCCAGGCCTGGAGCTGCTGTTCCAGCCAGGCCACGGAGTCGACGTCGAGATGGTTGGTGGGTTCGTCGAGCACCAGCAGGTCGGGTTGCTGCAGCAGGAGCCGGGCCAGCATGGCCCGCATCTGCCAGCCGCCCGACATCTCCTTGAGCGGCCGGTCCATGTCGTCGGTGGTGAACCCGAGCCCGCCCAGGATGCGGCGGGCCTCCGCCTCCAACTGGTAGCCACCGAGCGCCTCGAACCGGCTCTGGGCCACCCCGTAGGCCTCCAGCAGCTGGTCGAGCTCGTCGCCCTGGGCGTCGGCCACCGCCTCCTCCAGCCGACGCAGCTCGGTCTCCAGACCCAGCACGTCGCCCGAGCCCCGCAGCACCTCTTCCAGCACCGTGCCGTGCCAGGCTTCCATCAGCTCCTGGGGCAGGTAGCCGATGCGGTAGTCGTTGGGGTGCGACACCTCACCGGCGTCGGGCTCCTGGAGACCGACCAGGATCTCACAGATCGTGGTCTTGCCCACCCCGTTGCCCCCGATGAGCGCCACCCGGCGACCGGGCGAGAGGCGGATCGTGACGTCGCGGAACAGGACGCGGGCCCCATGCGATTTCGTCAGACCGGAGACGGTGAGCACCCATCAACGCTATCGGCGTAACCAGCGGGTCAGGGCGGCCCTCGTGGGCGTACCGGCCGGCGCTGGCGGCGGGTCGAGGCGGGCCCCGGGCCGGTCGAGCACCAGGGCCACCCGGCCGATCACGGCCTCGGGGGCGAGCGGCCCCCACTGGCGGCTGTCGGTGCCGGCGTCGGGGTTGTCGCTGGCCACCACCCAGGCCCGCTCGGGGGTGATGGCGGCCACCCGCTTGACCACCAGCAGGTCGGGATCGTCGGGGTGGTGGGCCAGGGCCAGCTCGCCCGGGACCGGGGCTCGGGCCGGGTCGACCAGCACGAACTCGCCGTGGTGCAGGGTGGGCTCCATCGAGGGCCCCACCACCCGGAAGCGGCGACGGCGACCGAGCGCCCACCAGCCGACCTGGCGCAGGGCGCCGAGGGTCGGCTGGCTGACGATCACGGGCGGATCACGGGTTGGCCAGCACCCATTCGACGTCGCGCTTCTTGGTGGCCCAGAAGATGTCGTGGACGGCGTGGATCTGGTCGAGCAACTCGGTGGCCGCCTCCACGCTCAGCTGCTGCTTGGCCGCCGACGCCGCCTTGAGGGCCTTCCAGAAGATGGCGTGCAGCTCGGGGTAGGCCTCCAGGTGCTCCGGCTTGAAGTAGTCGCCCCACAGCACCGACAGCTCGTGCTTGACGATCTCGGCCTGCTGCTCTTTGATCGACACGTACCGGGCGAAGGTGTTGTGGGCGTCGCCGGCCGACGGGTCGAGGTCGAGGAGCTTGCGGGTCATCGACAGCACCGCCTCGGCGGCGACCCGGGCGCTGGCCGGATCGTAGACGCCGCACGGGCCGTCGCAATGGGCGGAGGCCGCAGGGGCCGGGAACACATGGTCGAGGCAGGCGAGCAATCGGGCCCTGAGCGCCATCGAAACCTCCTGTGATGGGTCGGATCGAGGCTCAACAGTAGTGGGACCGGCCGGCCCCGCCCGGTATCGGACCGGGCGGTGGTGCCCAAGTTCACACCCGGCGGGGGTCAGTACGTCTGCAGGGCGACGACGCCCAGCACGATGATCAGTGCCACAGCCACCGCGATCACCGCCACCAGCACGCCCCGGCCGAAGGCACCGGCCGCACCCCCGCCCGGCGCAGGCGACGGCTGGGGCGGCACACCGGGCCGGTTGCCGCTGACGGGGCCGGGGTACCCCCGCCCGCCCAGTGGGGCGCCGGCCGCCGGCTGATAGATCGAGGTCGGGCCCAGATGGGTGTCGGGCGCCGGCTGCATGATCGAGGTGCGCTGGAGATCCGCCGCCCCGACCTGCCCCGGGGGCAACAGCGTGGTGCGCTGGTTCGACAGGTCGGCCGCCGGAGCCCGGGCGGGGGCCGGCGCCGGTGCCGGTGCTGGGCCCGACGGTGCTCTAGGCAGGCCACCCGACGGCGGACCGTTCGGCACCGGAGGCGGCGAGCCGAGCCCCGGAGGCGGCGAGCCGAGCCCCGGTGGCGGGGCCAGCCCGGCCACGTCGGCCGGCCGGGCCTTGGGCGGGGTGGCCGGCTTCAGCGGGCGGGGCGGCTCGGCCGACGGGGCCAGCGTGGTGCGGTTGGGGTCGAACCCGCCGGCCGGCGGCGCACCGCCCCCGGGGGGCGGGGCCAGGCCGGGCGGAGGCGCGTCGACCCGGACCACGGGCACGCTCAACGGGGGCAGGGGGGCCAGCGGTTGGGCCAGGGGGTTCCCGACGGGGCGGGCCGGGGCGGCGGCCGCCGGCCGGGCGATCGGCAGGGGCTCGGCCGGCAGCGGGACCGGCTGGGACACGGGGGCGGGCGCCGCCACCGGGCCCATGACGGCCTGCACGGCGTCCTTGGCGAACACGAGGTCCGAGGTGATCGTGGTGGACATCAACGCCGTCACCCCGCCGGCGGCCAGGGCCGCCCCCAGGGCGATGGCGTGCTTGGGGTGGGCGTCGACCGCCACCGGCCGGCCCAGGTCCGACGACACCATCTGGGCCACCAGCGGGATCCGGCTCGACCCCCCCACCAGCAACACCCGGGACAGCTCGTCGGTCGATAGCGAGGCCGAATGCACGGCCCGGCGCATCGCCTCCAGGCTGTCGCTGATGGCCGGACGGATCAGGCCCTCGAACTCCTGGCGGGTGATCCGCACCTCGGTGTGCAGGCCCGGCAGCACCACGCCGATGGACGCATCGGTGTCGGACGACAGCGCCTCCTTGGCCGCCACGCAGTCCTGGCGGAGGCGGGTGACGGCCAGGAGGGCCGACGGATCTTCGGGGTCGAGCTGCGACAGGGCCCCGCCCAGGCTGGCGCTCACATGGGCGAACACGGCGGCGTCGAAGTCGATCCCGCCGAGGCGCTCGATGCCCTCGGGCCGACCCAGGATGGCGAAGCCGCTGACGGTGCGGCGCAGCACGGCGGCATCGAACGTGCCGCCGCCGAGATCGTAGACGGCCACCACCTCGCCCGGTTCCACCCGCTCCTGGGCGGCGTAGGACAGGGCCGCCGCTTCGGGCTCGGTGAGGAACCCGACCATGCCCGGATCGAGGCCGGCCAGGCGGACCATCTGGTCGAGCAGCTCGCGTTTGTAGTTGCCCCAGTTGGCCGGGTGGGTGACCACGATGCGGCCCGGGGTCTCGCCCTCCTGCTCCGTCATGTGGTTGACCACGGCCCGAAGCATGCGGGCCATCAACGCCTCGGCCGAGTAGGGCGAGCCGGCCACGATGATGGGCGTGGTGTCGCCGAAACGGCGCTTGTACTCCCGCACCACCCGCTCGGGCTCGCTCAGGGCCCGGCGTTCGGCTGCCTCGCCGGTGAGCACGGTGCCGTCGGCCCGGAGCAGGACGATCGAGGGCACGGCGGCGCTGCGGCTGCCGAGGGCCACCATCGTGGTCTCCGACCCCCGGTGCACGGCGGCCGCCGTGTAGGTCGTGCCCAGGTCGATCCCGGCCTGGTAGCTCGCCATCGATGTACCTCCTCCCGCCAGCCAAGCGCTTCCGGCCTGGACATCCTAGTGGCCGGGACCGCGTGGGCCGGGTGCAATAGGCGCCATCGGGGGCTGCGCCCCCACGGCCTCGCTCCGCTCGGCCGCCCCATCTCTGGCGGGGACCCCAACCCCGCCAGGGCGCTTCGCGCCAGGCCCCGGGGTCAGTAGCCGGCGTCCACGTCTATCACGCCCTCCAGCGGCCGCTCGGCCACGAAGGCCGCGACGTTCCGCTCGATGTGGGCGGCCAGCAGGGGAACCCCCATCTCCGGGGTGTTGCCGACGTGGGGTGTGATGAGGATCCGGGGCTGGTTCCACAAGGGATGGCCGTCGGGCAGGGGCTCGGGTTCGGTGACGTCGAGGCAGGCGCCGGCGATCAGGCCGGCGTCGACCGCCTCCACCAGCGCCTCGTTGTCGACGTGCCCGCCCCGGGCCACGTTGATCAGCCAGGTGTGGGGGGCCATGGCCGCCAGCTCCTCCCGGCCGATCACGCCCCGGGTCTCGGGGGTGAGGGCCAGGGCCAGCACCACCAGGTCGGCGTCGCCCAGCACCGAGCACCGCTCGGCCACAGCCACCGTGCGGTCGGCGCCGGCCATGGGTTCGTCGGCCTGGCGCCGGATCACGGTGGTATGCACCCCGAACGGGCGGAGCAGGGCCAGCAGCTCGGTGGTGATACCGCCGGCCCCGAAGATCACCACCCGGCCGTCGAGCAGGTTGCGGCCCTCGGGGGCCGACCAGGTGGAGGCCCTTGTGTAGGTGAGCAGCCCCCGCATCCCGGCCAGCCCCATGGCCAGCACGTGTTCGGCCACCGGCCGGGCGTAGACGGCCCGGGCGCAGGTCCAGGTGCGGTCGTGGTCGAGGAAGCCGACATAGGGCTCGATCCCGGCGAAGGGCAGGGCCACCCACCGCACATGCCGGCCCCGGGCCAGCACCGTGGGGAGCTCCTGGGGCACGGCGGGGTCGGCCCACACCAGGGCGTCGGCCTCCTCCACCGGGGCCAACCGGCCACCGCCGGCCACCACCGACCGCTCCAGCGACTCGTACCGCCCGCTCTTGGGCTCCACGGCGATCCCGGGGGCCGCCGTCATCGGCCGGGATCGACGGCGCCGTCGTCGTCGACCGAGTTGAGCGCCTGGGCCAGGTCGGCCACCAGATCGGCCTCGTCCTCGATCCCCACCGACAGGCGCACCAGGTCGTCGGGGACCTCGAGGGGGGAGCCGGCGGCCGAGGCGTGGGTCATGACCCCCGGATGCTCGATCAGCGACTCCACCGCCCCCAGCGACTCGGCCAGGGTGAACAGCCGGGTGGACTCGATCACCTTGGTGGCGGCGTCGCGGCTGCCCATCCGGAAGCTCACCATGCCGCCGAAACCCGACATCTGGCGTCGGGCGGCGGCGTGGCCGGGGTGACCGGCCAGCCCCGGGTACAGCACCTGGCGGACGGCCGGATGCCCCGTCAGCAGGGCCACCACGGCCTCGGCGTTGGCGTTGTGGCGGTCCATCCGCAGGGGCAGGGTCTTGACCCCCCGCATGGTGAGGTAGCAGTCCCAGGGGGCGGGCACGGCACCCACCGCGTTCTGGATGAACGCCAGGTGGTCGTGGACCTCGCTGTCGTTGGTGGCCACGAACCCGCCCACCACGTCGGAGTGGCCGCCCAGGTACTTGGTGGTGGAGTGGACCACGATGTCGGCCCCGTGGGCCAGGGGCCGCTGGAGGTAGGGGGTGGCGAAGGTGTTGTCGACCACCAGGCGGGCCCCCGTGCGGGCAGCCACGGTGGCCACCGCCGCGATGTCGACCACGGTCAGCAGCGGGTTGGTGGGGGTCTCCACCCACACCATCCGGGTGGCGGCCGGCCAGTCGTCGCCGATGCCGGCCGGGGCCGACAGATCGTGGGCCGACCAGGTGATACCGGTGCGGGCAAAGACCCGGCTGATCAGGCGGAACGTACCCCCGTAGGCGTCGTTGCCCAGCACCACGTGGTCGCCCGGCTCCAGCAGCCGCAGCACGGCGTCCTCGGCGGCCAGACCGCTGGCGAACGCCACCCCGAACGATGCCTCTTCCAGTGAGGCCAGCACTCGCTGGAGGGCGGTGCGGGTGGGGTTGCCGGTGCGCCCGTACTCGTAGCCGCTGTGCTTGCCCACCGCTTCCTGGGCGAAGGTGGACGTCTGGAACACCGGCACGGTGACGGCGCCGGTGACGGCCTCCGGATCCTGGCCCACGTGGATGGCCCGGGTGGCGAACCCCCAGGACGTCTCACCGGTATCGGTCATGATGCTGCTCCTCCTGGAGACTTCTGGGACAGGAAAGCCAACAGATCGGCCCGGGCCACCACGGTGCAGGGCCGGCCGCCGTCGAGCACGAGGAGGGCGGGGGCCGAGTCGAGCCGCTCGACGGCCAGCGCCACCGGCTGACCGGCCCCGATCGTCGGCAGCTTCGGGCTCATCACCTCGGCCACCGAGCGGTCGAGCACCGAGGGGTCCCGGAAGGCCTCCTCCATGATCCGCAGCTCGTCGATCGAGCCCATCACCTCGGCCGTGGCCAGCGGCATCTCGCCCTTGGCCACCGGCAGCTGGGACACGTCGTGGTCGTGCATCATGTCCACCACGTCGCGCACCACATCGGTGGGCTGGACGTAGAGGAGCTGGGGGACATCGCCCTCCTTGGTGGCCACCACGTCGGCCACCACCGGCCCCTCGGCGGTGAGGAACCCGTAGCCGGCCATCCATTCGTCGTTGAACACCCGGGACAGGTAGCCCCGGCCCGAGTCGGGCACGAGCACCACCACCAGATCCTCGGGGGTCAAGTCCTCGGCCTGCCGGAGGGCGGCGGCCACCGCCGTGCCCCCCGAGCCGCCGATCAGGATGCCTTCCTTCTGCGTGATCAACCGGGCGGTGAGGAACGAGTCACGGTCCGACACGGCGATCACCCGGTCGATCACCGATCGGTCGTAGTTGTCGGGCCAGAAGTCCTCCCCCACCCCCTCCACCAGATAGGGCCGGCCCGACCCGCCGGAGTAGACCGACCCCTCGGGGTCGGCGGCCACCACGCTGACGGCGGGATTCCGGGACTTGAGGTAGCGCCCCACACCCGACAGCGTGCCGCCGGTGCCGGCCCCGGCCACGAAGTGGGTGACGGTGCCGTCGGTCTGGCGCCAGACCTCGGGGCCGGTGGTGGCCACGTGGGCCTCGGCGTTGGCCGGGTTGGCGTACTGGTTGGGGCGGAACGAGTCGGGGATCTCCCGGGTGAGGCGGGCGGCGGTGGCGTAGTAGGAGCGGGGATCGTCGGGCGACACCGCGCCGGGGCACACGATCACCTCGGCCCCGTAGGCCCGCAACAGGTGCACCTTCTCCGGCGCGACCTTGTCGGTGAGCACGAACACGCACCGGTAGCCCCGCTGGGCGGCCACGATGGCCAGCCCCACCCCGGTGTTGCCCGAGGTCGGCTCGATGATGGTGGAGCCGGGCCGTAGCAGGCCATCCCGCTCGGCGGCCAGGATCATGCCCAGCGCCGGCCGGTCCTTGGCGCTGCCCCCCGGATTCGTCGTCTCCAGCTTCAGCACCACCGGGCACCCGCTCGCCGGCGTCACCTGCCGGAGGCGGACCATCGGCGTGTTGCCGATCAGGTCGAGCACCGATTCAGCTATCTCCATCATCGCTCCATCGGGTCGCGCCTCGGCCCCTCCGTTCGTCTGTGTCTACCCGGCGAACGGCCCGGCGCCTCCGTTCAGCGGACGGCGGGGTCGATCACGAGGCCGGGCCCGGCGGCGGAGGCCGGTGCCGGAGGGGGCGCCGGTGCGGTTTCGACGGCGCCGAGGGGCTCCACCCCCAGCTCCACGCTGTCGGCGATCCGGTGGGAGCCGTCGGGCTCGGGCTGCAGCCACAGCATCACCGAGCGGCGTTCCGGCTTGCGGACACCCAGCACGGCGCCGGCGGCATCGACGAGCTGGCGGGGCGGGTGGTCGACGGTGACCGTCATCGTGACGGTGGGCTTGGTGCCCACCACCCGGACCATCCGCAGCTGGGGATCCCGGCCCAGCACCCGCAGACCGGCTTCGGCCAGGTGGACGTGGTGATCGGTCGCCTTGCGGTGCAACGGGGTGCCGGGCACGAACACGCGGTCGAGCTCGCCGCCGGCCGGGTCGGTCTGCAGGGCCTGCTCGGCGGCCAGGAGGTCGGTCACCACACGGGTCCAGCGCTGATCGTCGGCCCCGGCCGGGGCCAGCACCGCCCGCAGCGCCGCCTGCACGGGGTGCACGGCCAGGAAGCGGAGGGCCCGGTCTCCCACCACCGGCGGCCGGAGCAGCCACATGCCGGCCAGCGCCTCCACGATCGCCGTGATCACCAGCACAACGGCCAGGCGGCGCACGACGGTGAGATCGGCCACCAGCAGACCCAGGCCGGCCACCGAGGTGACGGCGAGGGCGGCCAGGGCGGGCCAACCCTCGGTCCGCAGGGCCTCGTCGAGCAGCTCGTCGGTGGCCTCGGTGTGCGGCCCCTGGCCGAGGCGGCGCAGGATCCCCAGCTCGAACAACGAGGCGGCCAGCGCCCCCAGCAGCACCGCCAGCTGGATCTCGGCTCCCGTGGGGTGGGAGGTGAGGATCTGGTAGAAGCCAGCGGTGGCGGCCGAGCCCAACAGCCGCAGCCCGCCGCTGGCCGCCGCCAGCCGCAGGTCCCGCACCAGGGCGAACGTGGTGGCCGCACTGGCCAGCGTCAGGAAAAGGATCAGCACCCAGGCCGACGAGGCGTCACGCCCGGCGGCGATGCGGGCGTCCACCGGCGCGCCGCTGAGGTGGACGGCGACCGTGCCGCTCATCTGGCGGACGCTGCCCACGAGCTGCTGGGCGGCCGGGCTGCGGGAGCTGACGGTGGGCACGATCAAGGCCAGCTCGGGGGTCTCGTCGCCCCGGTCCATGCCGGCCGCGGCCAGCGGCACGGTGGGCACCTCGGCCCGGGTTCCGGCCACGTAGCGGCCGGTGGCCGTCTCCACCCGGGCCACGCCGGGCACGAGGGAGATCCGCTCCAGCCAGGCCGTCTTGGCCAGCTGGTCTATGCCGGGGTCGAAACGGGCCACGATGGCGCCCGTCGGGTCGCCCGAGGTGGTGAGCACGGCTGGGTCGAGCTCGGTGCCGGTGGCCCGCTCGTCGAACAGGGCGTCGGGGGAGGTGGAGCGGAACGAGAACACGGCGAGGATGGCCAGCACGATGCCGGCCGCCGCCAGCACGGCCACCGGGAGCTGGCGCCCATCGGGCCCGGGCAGGGCCACCCCGAGCGGGGTGTCCCACAACGGCCGGGGCCGCGCCCGCCCGTCGGCGTCGGTCACCGGCGGGGCGACGTCGCTCCCCTCCTCGGCGGGGGCCGCGCCCTCCTGAAGACCAGCGGGATGACGGAGCAGGGCCAGGAGGGGCGGGGCCACGGGCAGGATCACCACCGCCGCCACCACCGCTCCCACCAGGACGAGCGAGACGACGGCCCGAGCGGGGCTCACCAATTCGATCAGAGCCGCCACGGCGGCCAGACCGGCCAGACCGACCCCCACCTCGGTGCCCACCGCCCGCCAGGCGGCCTGCACCAGGGCCGGGTGCTCGTCGTCCTCGGCGGCGGCGAACCAGCCGATCAGGCGGAGCAGCAGGTAGGTGGCCATCAACAGGGCGGCCAGCACGCCGGGGAGCGGGGTGGTGGCCACCGAGCCGTCGAACGGGCCAGCCACACCGGCCGCCAGGGCCCCGCCCAGGAGGGCGGTGACACCGATGCCGCCGGCCGCCACCGCCGCCTCCCGACGGCCCACCAGCCAGGCGATCAGGCCTCCGAAGAGAGCCATGGCCAGGAGGGCGGCCACGACGGCGGCCAAACGGACCCGTCCGGCCACAGCGTCGTCGGCCAGAGCCCGCCCGGCCACGGTGAGCTGGGCGGCCAGCGGATTGGCGGCTACCGCCCGGCGCACGTCGTCTATCCCGTCACCGGCCTCACCGGGCCGCAGCCCCACCAGCACCTGGGGCGGCTGGACGGTGGCATCGCCCGCTACCCAGGCCACCCGGGGCGAGGCGGTGAGGGCCGCCACCAGGGCGTCGATCGCAGGGCCGGGATCAGCCCCGGGCCCCACCGTGACCAGCAGGTCGGGGGCGGCGAGGTCGGGGCCGGCCACCTCCCCGGGCGCCACCGCTCCGGCCGGCCCGGCCGAGGTGGCGGTACCGGGCTGGGTGACGGCCGGCGCCGGTGCCACCGTGGTGCCCGGATCAGCGGGGGGAGCGACCGTGGTGGCGGAGGTATCGGCCGGTGCGCTGGCGGGCGGCTGGGTGCCGTCCTGGGCGCCGGCCGGCAGCACAGCGAGGGCGAGCAGGGGGGCCAGGACCGCCGTCAGCAGGGCGACCCGTGCCGCCCGCCGCTTCCCGGATCCGGTCATCGCCTTCCCCAGCACCTGCAACAGCACCCGTCCTCGTTGTTCGTCACCCGTCAACCCGGCCGCCAGCTTACCTGGCGGGCAATCTTGTCCGGGGGCGGCGCCCCCGCCGCAGGCGACTCCGTCGCCCGCTCCCCCACCACCGTCGGGGCCCCGACCCCATCGGACCGGCTTCGCCGGTGCGCTTTGAGGCGCCGTGCCGGGCGTTCTACGGTGACCCCATGACGATCGATCCCCGAACCCCCGTCGTGGTCGGAGTGGCCCAGGCCAAGCAGCGGCCCGAGGACCCGGCCCAGGCCCTCGAACCGGTGGCGCTGATGGAGCAGGTGGTGCGGGAGGCGGCGGCCGACGCCGGCGCCCCCGGCCTGCTGGCCGAGCTCGACTACATCGGTGTGGTGTCCGGGGCGTGGCGGTACTCCGACCCCGCCCGGCTGATCGCCGAGCGGGTGGGGTCGCCGTCGGCCCGGACCGCCCTGTCGGCCGCCGGGGGCAACACCCCCCAGTCGTACGTGAACTCGCTGGCGGCCAGGATCGCGGCGGGCGAGCTCGACTGCGCCGTGGTGGTGGGGGCCGAGACGATCTGGAGCCGGCGCCGCCAGCGGCGGGCCGGGATCGAGGTGACGGTGACCGCCCAGACCGGGGTGGAGCCCGACGAGCACTTCGGCCACGAGGTCGACATGTCGACAAAGTTCGAGGAGTCCCGGGGCATGGAGGCACCGGTCAACTTCTATCCCGTGTTCGAGTCGGCCATCCGGGCCGCCCGGGGCGAGACGATCGAGCAGCACCGGGACCGGGTGTCGGCCCTGTGGTCCCGGTTCAACCAGGTGGCGGTGGCCAACCCCTACGCCTGGTTCCAGACGCCGATGTCGGCGACCGAGATCCGCGAGCCCAGCCCGTCGAACCGCATGGTCGGCTTCCCCTACACCAAGGCCATGAACTCCAACTGGGACCTCGACCAGGGGGCGGCCGTGCTCGTCTGCTCGGCGGGGGCGGCCGAGGCGGCCGGCGTGCCCCGTGACCGATGGGTGTTCCCGTGGGCCGGCACCGACGCCCACGACACCTACTTCGTGTCCCACCGCCGGGACCTCCACTCCTCCCCCGCCATCACCGAGGCCGGGCGGCGGGTCTACGAGCTGGCCGGTGTCGGCCCCGGCGACCTGGCCCACGTGGACCTCTATTCCTGCTTCCCCTCGGCGGTCCAGGTGGCGGCCGAGTCGCTGGGGCTGGGCTTCGACCGCCAGCTGACCGAGACCGGTGGGCTCACCTTCGCCGGCGGGCCGCTCAACAACTACGTGACCCACTCGATCGCCACCATGATCAGCCGCCTCCGGACCGACGCCGGCACGGTGGGTCTGGTCAGCGCCAACGGCGGGTTCCTGACCAAGCACGCCATCGGGATCTACTCCACCGAGCCCCCGGCCACCCCCTACCGGACCGACAACGTGCAGGCGGTGGTGGACCAGGTGCCGGCCCACACCGTGGACGAGGGATACCAGGGGCCGGTCACGATCGAGGCCTACACCGTGATGCACGGCCACGACGGCAGCCCCGAGGTGGGCCTGTGCGCCCTCACCACGCCCGCCGGGGCCCGCACCTGGGGCCGGGTGACCGATCTGGTGGCGGCGGCCGCCATGACCCGGGAGGAGGCGATCGGCCGCTCCGGGCACCTGGAGGCCGACGGCACGGTGATGGTGGCCTGACAGCGCTCCCCTACCCTGGCCCGATGACCAGCGCCGAGGTGTTCGCCCCGCACCCGAACGGCGGCCCCACCACCGACCTGGTGGTGGTGGCCAACCGGCTGCCGTTCCGGCGGGTCGAGGCCGACGAGGGCGACGGATCGGGGTGGACCACGAGTCCCGGGGGGCTGGTGGCGGCCCTGGCACCGGCTCTGGCCGGAGCCGAGCACCTGGTGTGGGTGGGCTGGGCCGGCGATGTGGGCGACACCGCCCTGCCCCCGGCCACGGTCGACGGCATGCGGCTGGCACCGGTGGCCCTCACCGTCGAGGACAAGCAGCTGTTCTACGACGGGATGTCGAACGGCACCCTGTGGCCCCTCTACCATGACAAGGTGGAGCCGGCCGAGTTCCACCGGAGCTGGTACGACCGCTACCTGCGGGTCAACCAGCGCTTCGCCGACGCCGCGGCGGCCGCCGCCCCGCCCGGGGCCCGGGTCTGGGTGCACGACTACCAGCTCCAGCTGGTGCCGGCCATGCTGCGCCGGCTCCGGCCCGACCTGTTGATCGGGTTCTTCCTCCACATCCCGTTCCCCCCCGAGGAGCTGTTCCTCCAGCTTCCGTGGCGGGAGGCGCTGGCCCGGGGGATCCTGGGCAGCGACCTGGTCGGCTTCCAGACCCCCGACGGGGCCGACAACTTCGCCCGGCTGGCCGTCGGCCTCGAACTCGCCACCCGTGACCGCCGTTCGGTGCTCAACTACGAGGGCCGCCAGGTTCGGGTGAGGTGGTTCCCCATCGGCATCGACGACGACCGTTACGACCAGGCCGCCCGGGACCCCGCCATCCTGGCCGCCGCCCGCGACCTGCGGGCGAGCCTGGGCGATCCCCGGGTGATCCTGCTCGGCGTCGACCGGCTCGACTACACCAAGGGCATCGACGTCCGGCTACGGGCGTTCAAGGAGCTGCTGGCCGACGGACGGATCGACCCGGCCGAGGTCACGATGGTGCAGGTGGCCGAACCGAGCCGGGACGAGGTCAACGCCTACATCTCGCTCCGGGCCCGGGTGGAGCAGCTGGTGGGCGAGATCAACGGCGACTACGCCCGGGTCGGCTTCCCGGTGCTGCACTACATCCACCAGTCGCACACCTTCGAAGACATCATCGCCCTCTACCGGGCAGCCGACGTGATGGTCGTGACCCCGTTCCGGGACGGGATGAACCTGGTGGCCAAGGAGTACGTGGCCACCCGCTTCGACCACACCGGCGTGCTGGTGCTGTCGGAGTTCGCCGGGGCCGCCCACCAGCTCCGCCACGCCCTGCTGGTCAACCCCTACGACATCACGGCGGTGAAGAACACGATCCTCAGCGCCATCGCCATGGGCCCCGACGAGGCCCGGACGCGCATGCGGGAGCTGCGCCGGGGGGTCAAGCGCAACAACGCCGCCGCCTGGGCCCAGGCGTTCCTGGGGGCGCTGGAGCCCCCCAGCGTCACCGCAACCGATCAAGCACAGTGAAGAACCGGGGGAAGGTCTTGGCCACGCACCCCGGGTTCTCCACCGTGATGCCGGGATGCACGAGCCCCAGCAGGGCGAAGCTCATGGCCATCCGGTGGTCGTCGTAGGTGGCCACCGTGCCCGGCCGGGGCACCCCCGGCTCCACCACGAAGCCGTCGTCGAGCCGGCGGGCCCCGATCCCGAGCCGCTGCAGCTCGGTGACCACGGCCCCCACCCGGTCGGTCTCTTTGTGCTGGATGAACCCGATGCCCCGGACCCGGGTGGGGCCGGAGGCGAACGTGGCCACCACGGCCAGGGTCTGGGCCGTGTCGGAGATGTCGGCCATGTCCACGTCGATGCCGTGGAGCCGGCCCGTGCCTTCCACCTCGGTGTAGTCGTCGGCCACGGTCACCCGGGCTCCCATCCGGGCCAGCAGGTCCACGAAGCGGAGGTCGCCCTGCACGGTGTGCCGGCCGAGGCCCGGCACCCGCACCCGCCCCCCGGTGACGGCGGCGGCGGCGAAGAAGTAGGAGGCGGCCGAGGCGTCGGGTTCGATGGCCAGCGTCCGGGCCCGGTAGCGCTGGGGGGCCACGGCGAACCAGCGGTAGCCGTCACGCTCCACCGTCACCCCGAAATCGGCCATGGTCGACAAGGTGAGCTCCACATAGGGCGTCGACACCAGCGTGTCGGTGAGCTCGATCCGCACCGCCCGGGCGGCGCCGGCCGGGCCCGCCGCCGGAGCGGGGATCGCGTAGGGGGCGGCCAGCAGCAGGCCGGACAGGAACTGGCTCGACACCGAGCCCGACAGGGCCACCGTGCCGGTGTGGAGACGGCCGCCGGCCACGTCCAGCGGCAGGCTGTCGCCGGTGATGCCGACCCCCAGGTGGCGCAGGGCGTCGGCCAGGGGACCGAACGGCCGGCCCCGCAGCTGGGGATGTCCGTCGAGGCGGTAAGGGCCCGGACCGACGCCGAGGAAGGCCAGGAGGAACCGGCTGGCCGTGCCCGACTGGGCCACGTCGAGCGTGGCCGGGCCGGGTGGGAGCTGACCCCCGCAGCCCTCCACGGTGATGGTCTCGGCCTCCTCGTCGGCCGTCACCCCGATCCCCACGGCGGCCAGGGCGCCGGCCATGGCCCTCGTGTCGTCGGCGAACAGGGCACCGTCGAGGCGGGACCGCCCCTCGGCCAGGGCGGCACACACCAGCGCCCGGTTGGTGTGGCTCTTGGACCCGGGCACCGCCACCGAGGCGTCGGGCCGGGCGGCCAGCGGCTCGATCGTGACCGGAGCGGTGGACATCGGACCCACGCTAGGCGTGGGCGGCCAGGATCTCACGAGCCCGGACCGCGTCGGCCGACCGAACCACGAGCCGGAACCTCGCCTCCCCAGCACCGGGGCCGCTGAGCTCCGCCTCGGTCACCTGGACCACCCGGACCCCGGCGTCGGTCAGCCGGGCGGCGGACGTGAGGGCCTCGGATCGGGTGGCCCCCCCGTCGAGCGACTCGAACGAGACCGGACCCACGGCTGGTGTCAGCTGGAGGAGGCGTCGGAATCCGACAGGGCCGGCTCCAGCGCCTCGTGCGACCCGTCGGCGAAGGAAGCCGGGCCGAAGGAGACCGGCTGCTCGAGATCGTCGTCGGCCACCTCCACCTCGCCGTCGGCGTTGAGGATCGACGGTGGCCGCAGGGTGGCCGGACGAGCAGTGATGGGTTCGGCCTGCGGTGGCATCGGCGGAGTCGGTGGCGCCGGGGGCGCCGGTGGTGCCGGGGGCAGGGGAACCGCCAGCGGGCCGGAGGTCTCGTCGGCCGCCTCGTCGATACCGGCCACGATCTCGTCGAGGGCGGACACGGCGTTGTCGATGGCGAACCCGGCGCCGTCGATCACGGCCTCGTTCACCATCTCGAGGCCACCGACGGAACCGTCGGCCTCGCCGTGGTCGTCGATGCCGAGGTTGAACCGGTCCCGTTCCAGCTGCACCCGGATGTCGTGGATGGCCAGCCGGGCCTCCCGCAGCGACCGGTCACGGTCCGCCAGCTCCATCGTGGCGTGCCGCAGCTCGGAGCTCAGCTTGTCGAGCTCTTCGATGGCCCGGTTCCGTTCCTCACGGGTGGCCTCCAGCGAGTGCGGGGTGTTGATGGCCAGCTCCCGCCGCAGGCGCCGGTTGGTCTCCCGATCGTCGGCCCGCTCCTGGCGCAGCTCGGACAGCTCCGCCTCGTAGCGGTCGATCACCGCCTGGTTCCGGCCCCGCTGCCGCTTGTTCGTCGCCGGCAGCAGGAGCGCGAACAGGAGCAACCCCACCGCCAGGCCAATGACGAAGGCGATCACGGATTCCAGGACCAACAGGCTTCACCTCCCGCGCTACGCAGGTCGAATGTAGCTGGTGGTCGTTCCCGGGTGTAGCTTCCCCGCCCCATTCGTTGCCCCGTGTGTCCAGATGTCGGCGTTTCACAACGCGTCTGTAACCAGATCGCTACCCGGGACGCGCTGGAGCCCGCCTACTCAGCGCGGTAAGCGGGATCCAACCCCGAACACTGGAAGCTTCCCGCCTGCGGTCGAGACGGAACGTCGGCTGGTTCGGCCCTCCGGTTCTGCGGTCCGGTGGTATGGGTGATAGCAAACATCCGGCGACATGCGATGTCAAGGAAAAGTACCCAGTATGACGTACCTACCCTGGTCGGAGAGGTGGGGTTGCCGCCAGGAGGGGAAATCAGCCCCGGATGGCCAACCCCGAGGTGGGGTCGAAGAAATGGAACCGGGCCGTGTCGACCACCAGGCCCACCGTCTCGCCGATACGGGCCTGGGACCGCGGGCTCACCCGGGCCACGTAGTTGAAGTGGCCCTCCTCGTTGGCCACGGCCTTGATGGCGTCGTCGCCCTCGAACTCGGCCTCCATGATCGAGTAGGGCTCGGCGTCCACCGGGAAGTGCAGGATGATCTCGGAGCCCAGCGACTCCATGAGCGCGGTTCGCACCACGAGGATCCGGTCCTCCGGGGCCCCCGTCTGCACGGAAGCGTCCTCCAGGTCTTCGGGCCGCAGGCCCACCACCACCCGCTGGCCGAAATAGGAAGCCAGGGCCGGGCGTTCGGACAGCACCGAACGGTCGACGGCCAGCGTGTGGCTGCCGAAGGTGACGGTGGGAGCATCCGCCGTGCCCCCCAGGGTGGCGTTCATCAGGTTCATCGACGGCGACCCGATGAAACCGGCCACGAACACGTTGTCGGGGGAGTCGTACAGGTTCTGCGGGGTGTCGACCTGCTGGAGGTAGCCCCGCTTCAGCACGGCCACCCGGTCGCCCATCGTCATGGCCTCCACCTGGTCGTGGGTGACGTAGACGGTGGTCACCCCGAGATCGCGCTGCAGGGTGGCGATCTCGGCCCGCATCTGGACCCGAAGCTTGGCGTCGAGGTTCGACAGGGGCTCGTCCATCAGGAAGGCCTTGGGCTGGCGCACGATGGCCCGGCCCATCGCCACCCGCTGGCGCTGGCCGCCCGACAGCTGACCGGGCTTCCGGTCGAGCTGCTCGGCCAGATCCAGCGTGGCCGCCGCCCTGCGCACCCGATCGTTGATCTCGTCCTTGGGCACCTTGGCCAGCTTCAGGGCGAAGCCGATGTTCTCGGCCACCGTCATGTGGGGGTAGAGCGCGTAGTTCTGGAACACCATGGCGATGTCGCGGTCCTTGGGGTGGACGTCGTTCACCAACCGGTCGCCGATGCGCAGCTCACCACTGCTGATGTCCTCCAGGCCGGCCACCATGCGCAGGGCGGTCGACTTGCCGCAGCCCGATGGGCCCACGAGCACGAGGAACTCGCCGTCGGCGATCTCGAGATTCAGGTCCACGATGGCGTGAAAGCCGTTGGGGTAGACCTTGTTGACCTGGTCGAGTACGACCTCTGCCATGTGCCCGTGCTCCGTTCCTGCCCCGATCGCATGAACGATCCCCCGAGGCGCCGTCAAGTGAGCAGCGAGGATAGCAGGCCGCCTGCTAGTCCTTCAGAGCCACCGCGTTGGGGGTGACGTTCATCTTCGGCTCGTATTCCACGGCCTCCACCTCCCGGGCCTCGCTGCCCAGCGCGGCCCGGAGCTGGGCCCGGCAGCCGTCGCACGGACCGTAGAACCGCGCCTGCACCGCCTCGTGGCAGCGGGGGCACTCGAACTCCAGCGGTGTCGACCGGTCGTCCACGCCCGAGACTCTAGCTAGCCCTGCTGACGCTTGAGCCAGTCCTCGATGAGCCAACCGGCGATCGACATGCCGCCCCGGGGCACCGGGGGAAGCTCGTCGTGGCTGTACCAGCCGGCGTCGACGATCTCGGATTCCTGGGGCACGAGCTCGCCCCCGGCGTAGCGGGCCTGGAAGCCGATCATCAGCGAGTGGGGGAAGGGCCAGGGCTGGGAGCCGAAGTAGCGGATGTCGGTGACCTCGATCCCCACCTCCTCTTTGACCTCCCGCACCACGCACTGCTCGAGCGACTCGCCCGGCTCCACGAACCCGGCCAGGGCGCTGTAGAAGCGGCCGGGGAACTGGGCGCCCCAGGCCAGCAGCGCCTTGCCGTCGTCCCGCTCCACCAGGGTGATGATGGCCGGCGTGAGGCGGGGGTAGGCCATGAGGCCGCACCGGGGGCAGACCCGGGCCCGGTCGGCGGCGTGGGCGTCGGTGGGGCTGGCGCAGCGCCCGCAGTACCGGTGGTCCCGGTCCCAGTTCACGATCTGGGCCGCCCGGCCGGCCAGCGCCCAGTCCTGCTCCTCGATCGAGCCGAACAGCTGACGCAGGTGGATCCACTGGGCCAGTGCCGGCACCTCGATCTCCTCGTGGGCCTCCACGGCCCACACCGGCTCGCCCCGGTCGATGCCGAGGAGGTGCACGGTCAGCCCCTCCACCGGGGCGTTCGCCCCCCGGGGGATGTCGCCGTCGTGGACGAGGATGTTCGAGCGCCGATCGACGACGAACCACTTGCCTTCGGCCCCGAGGCGGCCGGCCGCCTCGAGATCGCTGATGCTGACCATGGGGACGAACATGGGCCCGACCTTATGTCAGCGTCCCGGCGAAGGCGATCTCATCCAGGAACCAGTCGACCAGACGGGCGCAGTTGGCCGCATTGGCCGCCTCGAGCTCGGCCGTGGCCGCCAGCAGCTCCTCGGGCCGGACCCCGACCTCCGTCAGATAGCCCTCCGTGCAGTCGGCCAGCCACGCCGCGATGTGGGCCGAGTCGACCTCGGGGTGGAACTGGGTGCCGACGCTGCGCCCGATACGGAACAGTTGGGGCCCGACACCGGTCACGGCCAGCGTCTCGCCCCCGGGGGGCACCTCGAAACGGTCGTGATGCCATTCGAACCAGGGCCCGGGTCCCACCGGGTTGGCCTCGCCCGACAGCTCGAACCAACCGACCTCCGCCCATGGAGCCCGCTCCACCCGGCCCCCCAGGGCGGCGGCCAGGGCCTGCCCGCCGAAGCACACGCCGAGCACGGGCACCCCACCGCCGTGGGCCCGGCGCAGCAGGTCGAGTTCGGCATCGATCCAAGGGCCGATGGTGTCGGTGTCGTACACCGACTGCACCGACCCCATGGCCACCACCAGATCGAAGCCGTCGAGCGGGGGGAAGGGGGCGGCCTCCCCCGGGCGTTCCAGATCGGCCACCACGAGGTGCTCGGTGAGCGCCCAGCCCCGGTGGCGCAGGTGCCGGCCCAGCACCGAGGCCGTGTTGCCCGGCTCGTGCACCACCACGAGGGCGGACCCGGCGGGCGGGGCCGACGGCGCGTCGGGGCGGGCGGGGGGTTCGGGGGCCGTGTCGCTCACATCGGCGAGGGTACCCCCCTCCCCCATCGGGGTCACGAGCCGGGCCACCGGCCCGGACTACGATCCGGCCCATCGGCATCGGCACCCTGAACGAGAGCTCCCTCCACGCCGGGCTCAAGGCGGCCCTGTCCCTCCCGGGCGACGAGCACGAGGTGAAGCTGGGCGGCTTCGTCATCGACATCCGGCGGGGCGACCAGCTGATCGAGATCCAGACCGTCTCGTTCGCCGCCATGGCCCGCAAGCTCGACCGGCTCCTGGCCGAGCATCCGATCCGGCTGGTGCACCCGATCGCGGTGGAGACCTGGCTGGTGAAGCCGGGGGTCCGGCCCCGCCGCTCCCCCCGCCGCAACGACGTCCACGCCCTGTTCGACGAGCTGGTGAGCATGCCGACGCTGCTCGACCACCCGAACCTCACGATCGAGGTGGTGCTGGTCACCGTGGACCGCCATCAGGTCCCCGACCCCAGCCTGCGCCGGGGCCGGGGCGGGTGGCGCACGGTCGACCGCCAGCTGCGGGAGATCCGCAGCCGCCACCGGTTCGACACGGTGCCCGACCTGGCCTCGTTCGTCCCCCCCGGCCTGCCCCTGGTGTTCACCACCCGGGACCTGGCCCAAGCGGCCGGCATCAGCGTCGACCGGGCCCAGAAGATGGCCTACTGCCTGCGGGCCAACGATCTGTTCTCCGTGGTGGATCGGGACCGGGCCGGCTACCGGTACCGGCTCGGTTCCGGGCGGACATGACAGTGACAGGATCATCTGCCCAGGCGGCATAGGCCGCCCTGTACGAATTGGGACCATCAGTCGCCCACCCTGGACAACCTTGGTAACGTGAGCGAGCGGTTGCCCTGGTCCCACCCGGCGACAGCCGCGCTAGTCGGCAGTTTTCCAAGGCCTTCGACATCGCGCGGACGGAACGCAAACGTGTTACGTTCCGCCCGGCGGATGAGGGTCGAAGGGCGGAGGTAGATGTGAACGATCAGAGCGAGACGGAGCGGGGCTCAGCGGTCAGCCACTGGTTCGGCCTCGACCAGCTCCGGCTCAGCGACGGCGAGCACGGCATCGACGTGACCGTCGGGCCGGCCAGCCACTGGGACCGCTCACACCTCCGCCGCCTGCGTCAGTCCGGTGACCTGCCGGGCATGGTGCCCATCATCGACGCCGACTTCTCGGCCGACGGCAAGCCCTTCGCCGTCACGCCGGTGGTCGAGTCCCCCACGCTCTCCTCCCTGCTCGAAACGGGCGACCTGAGCTGGACCAACGGTGCCGGCATCGCCGAGGCGACCGCCCGGGCGATCCACGAGGCCCACCTTCGGGGCCTGTTCCACGGCGCCATCAGTCCCGCCGACGTGCATGTGCTGGGCAACGACGTCGCCGTGAGCGGCGTCGGGCTCGGGCTCGGTGGCCGCCTGCCGGCCGACCGCCAGGCCTGGGCCGCCCCCGAGGTCCGCGACGGCGCCGACCCCACCGAGCGCTCCGACGTCTATTCGTTGGGCAAGGTGCTCGAGGCGTCGCTCGGCTCCGCCATCGACACCGCCCCCCGCTCGATCCGCCGACTGATCATGTGGTCGAGCTCCGACACTCCCGAGGCCCGGCCCCCGTCCGCCATGGAGTTCGCCAGCATCCTGGCCGAAGGCCTGGGCGAGGAGCGCAAGACCTACGGCCCGGCGTTCATCTCCACCTCCGAGATGAACGATCTGGCCACCCGGGCGAGCTCGGCCGTCTCGTCGCACACCCCGAGCGAGACCGCCCGCTCCATCGAGACCAACGTGGGTTCGGCCGGCGTCGCCGGGGCCGCAGCCGCGGCCGGTGCCGGGGTCGGCGCCCTGGCCGCCCCGATCGGCGATGCCGAGGCCGATTCCGCCGCCGACACCGGCACCGGTTTCGAGGTGGCCGACACCGATCCCGGCACCACCATCGACGCCGAGGTCACCGCCCCGGCCCCGGCCGGCATACCCACCGAGACGGCGCCGGTCGTCGCCGCCAGCCAGGCGGTCAGCGCCGCCGACGACGTCGCGGACGTCGAAGACGTCGAAGACGACAATGCCCCGGTCACCGCCGGCCGCTCCCAGTTCGTGCACGAGTACGCCATGCCGGCAGCGGCCCAGACCGTCGACCTCGACGAGACGTACCTCCCCCGCAAGCAGCGGCGGCGGGCCGGCCTCATGTTCGCCGGCATCCTGGTACTCGGCCTGGCCGCCATCGCCTGGGGGATCGTGGCCTCCGGCAACAACGACGACGGTGCCATCGGCGACGGCTCGCCGGCGTCGGTGAGCGAGGCCGCCACCACCCCGTCGAGCGAAGCGCCCTCCAGCTCGGTCACGGAAGCTCCGGCCTCCAGCCAGCAGAGTCAGGTGCTGAACACGGCCACCACGGTCACCACCGCCACCACGGCGGCGTCGATCACGTCCACCACGGCGGCCCCCACCACGGCCACGACCAAGGCGCCGACCACACCCACCACGCCGGCGCCCACCACCACTGCCGCCCCGACCACCACCGCCGCCCCGACCACTACGGCGGCCCCCACCACGGCGGCCCCCACTACGGCGGCCCCACCACGGCGGCCCCCGCCACCACTGCGGCGCCGCTGGTGCCCGAGAGCGGCATGGCGGCCAGCCAGGCGGCGGTGCAGGTGCTGCACGGTGTGCCCGGGGCCGAGGTCGACGTCTACGTCAACGGCACGGCGCTCACCACCGGCTTCAACACCGGCGAGATCGCCGGCCCGGTCAAGCTGACCGCCGGCAGCTACGACGTCGCCCTGTTCGCCGCCCAGGCCAAGGCTCCCGAGGCCTCGGCGGACCGCACCGACAAGCCCCTGATCAGCCAGAAGGTCACCGTCGGGGCCCAACCCGCCACCCTGGTGGCCCACCTCGACGACAAGGGCCAGCCGACGCTGACGGCCTTCAAGGAAGACCTGTCGGCCGTCGCTCCCGGTCAGAGCCGGGTGGTGCTGCGCAACCTGATGGCCGACGGGGCCGTCGACGCCTCGGTGAACGGCACGATCGTGGGATCGATCGCCGCTGGTCAGGAAGTTTCGGCCGTGGTGCCGGCCGGTACGGCCAAGATCGAGTTCGTCGGTGACGACGGCAAGGTGCTCACATCGGCCAACGTCACCGTGGGCGACGGTGAGCTGGCCTCGCTGTCGGCCATCGGGGCGCCGGCCAGCTCCACCGCCCAGATCGTGATCGAGCGGTTCACCGGCCTGTCGACCGCACCGGCCGGCGTGCCCACCGGCGACAGCGGCCTGCTCGGCACCGACGACGACCAGGCCGGCCTCAAGTTGGTGTACGGCCTGATGGTCGTCCTCGCCCTCAGCGGTGGGGTCGTCGCCTTCCGGCGGCAGCGCTCCTGGTCATGAACCGCCCGGTAGCCCACGGCGCGATCGTTCTGGCGATCTCCCTGGCTACCGTCGGTTCGCTCGTCACCGCGCAGACCGACCGGGCCTCCGGGGAAACCGGAGGCTCCGTTCGCGCCACGCTCGAATCGGAGGCGTTCGTTTCGGCGGCGTCGGGCAGCGGCGTGCCCGTCCGCAACGGCAGCATCGAGAGCGACCAGGCGGCCAGCGCCGCCCGCGTGATCCGCCAGCCCACACAGGTGCAGGTGGGGGCGATCGGGCTGGAGGCCCCCGTCATTCCCGTCGGGGTCGACGAGAAGAGTCAGTTCGACGTCCCGGCCGCCACCACCGTGGGCTGGTACCGCTACGGCGCCACCCCCGGCCAGCCCGGGGCGTCGGTGCTGGCCGCCCACGTCGACTACAACGGCGATCGGGGCGCCTTCTACGACCTGTCGAAGCTCGAGCCGGGCGACCGGGTGCAGGTCAAGATGGACGACGGCGCCACCCTCCAGTTCACCGTCACCGGGGTGTACGAGGTCCAGAAGCACGAGCTGCCGGCGGAGGAGCTGTTCCGCAAGGACGGCACACCGGTGCTCAACCTGATCACCTGTGGCGGCACGTTCAACCCCCAGAAGCACTCGTACAACGCCAACGTGGTGGTGACGGCCGAACCGGCCGATGCCGTCAGCGCCCAGTCGCTCACGGCCTGACGGGCCGCACGCCGCTCGGCGTCAGCCGGCCAGCCGCTTACGGGGCTCGTTCGACGGCTCGCCGCAGTCGAGTCGGCTCACCTTGTCCTCCCAGGCCTCCACCACCTTGCGGGCCTGGGCCGGCTTCCCGGCGGCCATGTAGACCTCGGTGAGGGCCACCACCAGCGTCTCGTCGGTGGGTGAGGCCAGCAGGCCCTGTTCGCAGGCGTTCTGTGCCGCCTCCAGACGCCCCCTCTCCAGCTCGATGCGGGCCAGCCGGGCGGCGGCATCGGCCACCATGGCCTCCACCCGGGCGGCGAAGTGCGTCTGGTCGCCCACCCAGGTCCAGTAGCGGGACGACGGCACGGTGAGGGGCACGCCCCGCACCAGATCGAGGATGGTGGTCAGCGTGGCGGCGGCCGCCGCCGGCTCCTGGCGGTTGGCCGTCTGGACGCCCCGCTCGAACTGGTCGAGATCGGTGGTGACGGCGGCCAGCTGGTAGCGGCCGTCGCGGGCCTCGGGGAAGTGGTGGCGGCCGATCCGGGCCCGGAGCTCGGCCAGGAGGTTGGGGAAGCGGCTCTGCGAGATCACCTGGCCGTCCCACAGGGCGTCGATGAGGCTGGCCCGGTTGGAGGCGCCGTTGCAGGCCAGGTAGCAGAGCAGCGACAGCTGCTGAGACGTCAGCTCGGTATCGAGCCCGGCCACCTCCACCGGCCCCAGCACCCGTACGGTCAGCTCCGGGATCTCCGGGCTGCGCTGCCCCTGGTCCTCCGGAGCGGGCCCGGCCGGCGCCGGTTCGGGGGCCGCCGCCGGTTCGGGGGCCGCCACCGGCTCGGCCGCCGCCGGTTGGGGAGTCACAGGCTCGGGGGCCACCGTGGGCTCGGGGGTGGTGAGTGGGGCCGGGGTCACCACCGCAGTGAGTCCGGGCGTAGCGGCGGCAGCCTCGGCGGGGGCCGGGTCGACGGCCGGATCGGGAAGCGCCTCCACCGCGGTGGGCACCACGGGCGCTGTGACGGGCGGGGGCACCGGGCGCTCCGGTACCGGGCCGCCGCCGGCGAGGGCGGCGAGGCGCTGGCGGAGATCGGTGACCGAGGCCGAGAGGCGGAGGCCCAGCAGCAGGGGCTCGTCGCCCGCCTCGGCCGCATCCACGAGGAGGCGGCCCAGATCGTTCGCCGTCCCGGCTCCCAGCGCCTGCACCGGCACCGACAGGTCCCACGGCAGGAGGCGGCCCTGGCCCCCTTCGATCTCGAGGCGGTGCTCGTCTCCTGCCACCGGGTCGACCACAACCACGGCCAGGGGCAGGCGACGCTCACGGGCCTGCTCCAACAACGGCTCCAGCTCCTCCCGGGCGGCCCAGTCGGTGACGACCACCACCGGGCTGATCGGCTCGCCGTCGCCCGCCACCCGGTGGGCGTAGGCGCTGGTGGCCGGCCACCGGGCCAGCCGATCGGCCACGTCGTCGAGCCACGGCACCAGCTCGTCGACCAGGGCAGCCGGATCGGCGTGGCGGACGAGGCGGTACGACGCCGTGCCCTCCACCGCCAACGTCGTGCGGATGTCGATCGTGCCGGCCGACGACGAGGTGGCCAACTCGTGCACGATCGAGCGGAGCAGGTCGCGGGGGCCGTCGTCGATGCCCGACAAGGCCAGCACGCCGATCGCCTCCAGGTTCACCATCACCCCCTCGCCCACGGTGACGAGGGCCGGTACGGGGTGATCGGCACCGGCCGCCGGCAGCTCGTCCGCCGGCCGCCAGCGGTCGAGGTACCAGGTGAGGCCGTCGTCGACGGTGCTCCAGGGCAGCGGGGCGGCGATCGGGTCGGGGCGGGAGAACTGCACCTCCAGGCGGTCGGCCCCGAGCTGGAACAGCACCGGTTGGGCCACATCCTCGCCCTCCCACACCGGACGGGCGGCCAGCGAAGCCAGCGCGGCATCGAGCCAACGGGCGGCCGCCAGGTCGGCCTGGCGGTTGAGGGCCCGCTCCACCGGGTCGAGCGACGGGTCGGGGCCGGTGGGCACCCGGCCGGGCCGCCGGTGGGCCATCCGGTACCGACGGCGGCGGCGCACCAGGTCGAGGCTGCCGGCGGCCAGCAGCGCACCGCCCGCTCCCAGCACGAGAGGCCCGGGCCGGACACGGTCCTCCCCGTCCTGCGTCCCGATCGTGGCCGGAGGAGAGGCGTCGCCGGCGGCAGTCGGGCCGCTGGCGGGGGCCGAGTCGTCTCCCGGCCAAGGTTGCCCGTCGGCCGGTGGTACCGCATCGCCCGACGGCAGGGGCGCCTCGGCCCCAGGCTGGGGCGCCTCGGCCGCACCGGGGGCCGGATCGGCACCGGGTGCGGTGGGACCGGGGGCGGCCGGGGCGGAGTCGGCCGGCTCGGGACTCACCGGCGGATCCCCCACGGCCGGGAGGCGGAAGCGCTGTCCGGGGAAGATGAGATCGGGGTCGTCGATCTCGCCGCGGTTCCGGGCCACCAGGTCGTCCACGTAGGAGGCCACGGCGGCCGGGCCGGGGTCGGGCGTGAGCGCCGTGAGGCGTTCGTCGGCCAGGCCCCAGAGCGTGTCGCCCCGCTCGACCTCCACCTCGGCTGCCGGCAGGTAGCCCGACCCGCCGGTGGCGGCGACGGCGACGGGCAGGCGCAGGGTCCACCCCGCCTCCAGGCGGGTGAAGCCGGCGCCGAGCACGGTGCCGTCCGGCATGGTCCGCCCCACGTTCACGTCGCGGATCGACTCCCACCGCTGGCCCGACCCGAGATGGCGCTCGGCCAGACCCCAGAGGGTGTCGCGCCGGCCGACCTGCACCTCGGCGGCGGCGTCAGCCGGCGCCACGTCGGACACCCCCCGAGCCGCCCTCGGCGGTTCGAGATCGGGCACCACGGCCGCCACCGTGGCCGCCGCGGTTGGCAGAAGGGTCAGCGGGCCAGGAGCGCCGGCCTGCACGGCCAGTGAGGCGACCAGGGTCCACTGGGCCACCACCCGGGTGGCGAGCCAGCGGGTGGGGGCCAGTGCCGCCCAGTGGCGGGAACGGCGCCCGCGGGCCGTCGCTACCAGCTCCACCAGGAAGCTCACCGCCAGATCGGCCCAGGCCAGCCAGGCCACCAGGGCGAACACTTTCACCCAGGTCCAGGCGTCGATCTGGCCCCGGGTCACGGCGAAGCGGATCTCGTCCCACGAGGCCACGGTGGTGGGGAACGGGTTGCCGACGGCCCGCACGAGGGCGACCGGGACGCCCACCAGCAACACTGCGGCCGCCGCCGAGCCGGCCAGTGCCCGGAGCAGGGCCGGGCCCCGCCGGGCCGCCATCAACCCCTGCTCCCGGTGCCGGCCTCCACGGCCCGCCGGCCCACCCTGTCGGCACCCGTCGCCGGGGGCCCGGCCCACACCGGGCCTCTCACGATCCTGACCCGGTCGACGGATCCGCCCCGTCCGGGGGCGGAGGGGGCGGCCAGGCCGCCGTGATGCCGTCGTCGGGTGGGGCCTGCCCCTGGGCCCGGGCCCGGGCGGCGGCGATGGCGAGGCTCACCGGGATGGCCTGCGCCCCGGGCGGAGGCGGCAGCGACGGCAGGTCCGTCGCCGGTGGCGGCGGCAGCGGGACCGGGACCCCGTCGGGACCGGCTGCCGGAGGCGGAGGGGGCGGCGACTGGGCCGCGTCGAACAGGACCGACGGGGGCGGAGGCAGCGGGAGGGCGCTGTCGGGCTCCGGCGGCGATGACGCCGCCGAGTGGGCCGGGTCGGGTCCCGTCGGCGCCCCCGACTCCGGGGCCACCGTCCCCGGCGCCGCCGGGATCGACAGCCCAGCCGGCAGCGGGCTGGTGGCCGCCGCACCCGGATACGGCTCCTCCGCCGGGCTGGCGGCCGGTGGAGGGGGCGGCATCGTGGCGACCGCCGTCTCGGGGCCGGCATCGGCCGCCACCGGCTGGGTCTCCCGGCCGGTCGGGGCCGGTGGGGGCGGCGCCGCGTCCCCGGCGGGCACCGCCGGGCGGGGCGGGGGCCAGCGGAGATCAACGTCGGCGGCCGGGCCCACCGGGTTCGACAGGAGGGTGGGGCCGGGGCCCCGCAGACCTCCGTCGTCGGGGTCGGCCTCGCTGCGGGGCAGGGCACCGGGCCCAGCATCGGGCCCAGCATCGGGCGCAGCGGCGGCCGCGCCCGGGCGAGGCGCCGGCTCGGGTGCCGGGAGGTCGTCACCGGGGGGATCGGCGGCCGGCGGCCGAGCCGCCTCGACCCGATCGCTCCCGGTCAGGATCTCGGCCGCCCGGGACCGTACGTACTCGGTGAGCTCGGCTGCCGTCTGGGCCAGGGCGCTACGGCGGAACGGCCGCCCACTGTCGAGCCCGTCACGGTCGAACACCGCCGCCGCCCGGAGGTCGACCGGGAGCACCCCGAGCAGGGGCAGCCCGGCGGCGTTGGCGATCTCGGCCGGCAGGTAGGGCTCACTGCCCACGCACACCAGGCCGAGGGTGCACCCGGCGGCGGTCAACTCGGCCACCGCCGGCACCAGGGCGTTCACCTCGTCGAGACGGGGACGGCAGACCAGCACGGTGAGCGCCGCCCGACGGGCCAGCGTGAGGGCCGGCGAGGCGGCCGTGAGCCGCCCGCAGTCGACGAAGGCCCGCACCCCCTCGGCCGCCGCCAGCTCGGCCGCCCCCCGGTCTCCCCACCGGGTGAGCGCGCCGATGACCTGCTCGGGAGCCGGCGGGGCGGCGGCCACCAACACACCGCCCGTCAGACGCTGGGTGAGGGGCTCGAGGGTGTCGGCGGCCAGGACCGAGCGGCTGGTCGACAGGGTGAGCAGGCCCGGATCCCAGGTGAGGCTGTGGGCGCTCGACCACCGGGCGGCCAACGAGCCGCCCGACGGATCGGCCTCCACGATCAGCCGGGTCACCCCGGGCTCGGTCCAGAAATCGGCCAGCCAGGCGGTCAACGAGGTGACCCCGGGGCTGGCCTTGCGGGAAGCGACGGCGATGATCATCGGCCACAGCCTCCACCCGGCACCAGACAGGCCAGAGGAGGTCGATCGGGACGTTGTAGCTGACTACGACGGGGGCTCACGCCGCTCTCCCCTCGGTTTCACTGGTCGAAGGTTCGCCCTCATCGCGCCAACCGGGTCCGGTGGGCGATCCTACACAGAGGGCAGGGCCCGGGACACCTGATTCGACAAGGATCAGCAGCGTTTCACGAGACCCCCGAGGCGGCAGCGGACCTCGGGAGGCGGCGTTCACAGAGGCCCGACGGAGCCTGGATCGGCGTGAAGTGACCACAGCTCTGCCTACCGCGCCCGACGAATCGGACTGCGCTGTCTGACCAGATCGCGATAGGTACAGCTCTGGCTACTCTGCGAGCCGAGCCCCCAGGCACACGTCGGTGACCCCGGGAACCGGGCGATCGGACCTCCGCACGGGTCCGCCACCCGGGAGAACGCTAGTCGGCGGCTAGTGCCGCCTCGGCGTCGGTGAGTGCCGCCTCCAACTCCGACACCACCACTGCATTGTCGGCAACGATGCCGCTGAGGAGCCTCGACATGGTGGCCTCCGCCTTGTCCAATCCCGCTTGGAGCAACTTCAACACCTGAGTGACTTCGTTGTCGGGCCCCTCGTCCTCCATGGACGCCAACGCTAACCGACCGCGCCCCATTTGTTAAGAAGAATCTCCCAGTTTTTCCCAGAAAGAGAAGCACCATCTTTGGCTCCATTTATGCAAATGACTTGCTGCATCGTGCTGCTTGTCGTTCGATTTCGGAGGGAGCCGGGATAGCCTCGCCCCAGTGACCAGCGGCGCCCCGAGCACCCCCGCCCCACCGTCCCCCGATGCCCTGGCGGCCGCGGCCCGGATCCTGGCCGAGCGCCACGCCGAACCGGCGCCACCGGCACCGGAGCGCTCGATCCTGAACCTGGCCGAATCGCCCAGGACCGACGACTGGAGCCTGCGGGCCGCGCTCGTCCGTCTGGCCCAGCCGGAGCCGGTGCGGGCCGGAGGCGTGCTCGAGATCGTGCGACGGTGCCAGGGCGCCCTCCACCCCCTTCAGCGTTCCCTCGAGCGGCACACGGTCTGGACCGGGCCCGACCTGGGCCCCGGCTCGTTGACCGGTTCGGCGGACGGAGGATGGGCGCTGGCCGACGGCGGAGACCGCCGGGCCGACATCCGCCTGGTCGACCTGGCCCGCCTGGCCGGGGGCGACCCGGTGGCGCTCGACACGCTGGCCGCCGCCTACGGTACGTCGGAGCCGCTCGATCCCGAGGAGTCCACCGCGCTGGGTCTGGTGGCGGTGGCCGTTGCCATCGACGGCCTGGCCGACGAGCTGGCCCGATGGGCGGTGACGGCGGCCGGCCCGCCGCCGGTGGCCCGGGTGGACGCCGTGTGCCGGCGTCTGGCCCCCGAGCTCGACCGGCTCGGCGTCGCCCGGGAGATGCGCCCCGAGGACGTGCCTCCCGGTGCCCGCCGGGGCGGCGGCGAGCGGGGCCCCGGACGGCGCCGCCCCCCGACCTCGCCGTAGCCGCCCCCGGCGACCCGATCCCCACCCGATCGGGTGTCGTGGTCCGTCACCGGTGACGCCCCGGGAACCCAGATCACCGGAGGGCGGGCGTGACGGCCGCAGGCAGGCCGAGGTCCCGTCGGAGGCGAACCAGGTCGTCGGGGCCGAGCGAGGTGGTGAGCTCGGAGTCGGTGAGGAACCAGTCGCACAGGGCGTTGAGGCCGATGGAGAAGTCGCCGTCGATCTCCGACAGGTGCTCGTAGGTGAGGGTGAGGGCGAAACTCTCCACGTCGGCGTGGGGCCGGCGCAGGAAGGCCTGCTCGCAGATCACCCGGGCCGTCTCCACCGTGGCCGGCCCGGCGTCGCCCCAGCAGAACCGGTGATCGGCGTGGTCCAGGCGGGGATTGAGCTCCACCAGCTGCCCCGACGGGGTGGACAGCCACAGCCGGCGGTGGCCGTCGGACCCCACCAGGCCTACCAGCTCGGGTTCGCCCTCGATCTCGGCCACGTGGCGGGCCAACCAGCTCGCCGCCACCAGCGAGCGGTCGTCGGGTTCGAGCTGCAGGGCCACCAGATGGTTCATCAGGGCGTCGGGGGTGAGGAACTCGGCCGTGCGCACCCCGTACCGGGCCCACGACGGCGGGTAGCGCCGGGGCCCGTCGGCGTCCTGGTCGAACAGGCGGAGCAGGGCGGCGTAGGTCTGGCGGGCCTCGTCCCAGTAGACGACGCCGTCGAGGCGGCCGAGGTTGACGGTGATGGAGTTGGTGGATCGCATGACCGGTACATGCGCGCCGACGGCCCGAATGGTTACACGGGGCCTGCCTCCCGTCGCCGCCGGTACCATCGGGGTTGTGACCTCCGACCCGTACCGCCTGCCAACCTCGGTGGTGCCCGAGCGCTACCGGCTCCGGTTGGCCCCCGACCTCGACGCCGAGCGGTTCGACGGCACGGTGACGATCAGCGCCCGGGTGACCGAGCCCACCGCCACCGTCACCCTCAACGCCGACGGCCTCGCCATATCCGACGCCACCATCCGGGTCGACGACGGCGAGCCGGCCGCCGCCACCTGGGCCGTCGACGAAGACGCCAAACGCCTGGTCGTCACGCCGGCCGAGCCGCTGGTGCCGGGTGCGATCGAGCTCACCCTCGCCTTCGCCGGCGCCTTCGACACCCAGCTGGTGGGCCTGTACGCCAGCCGCTTCACCGACGACGCCGGTACGGAGCGCAAGCTGGCCACCACCCAGTTCGAGGCCACCTACGCCCGCAAGTGCTTCCCCTGCTGGGACGAGCCGGCGTTCAAGGCCGCCTTCGAGCTCGAGCTCGACATCGACCCCACCCTCGATGCCGTGGCCAACTCGGCCGAGCTGAGCCGCCAGCCCACCCCCGAGGGTCGGCTGCGGCTCACCTTCGCCCCCACCATCCCCATGAGCACCTACCTCGTGGCCTTCGTGGTGGGCCCGCTGGCCATCACCGACCCGGTCGACGTCGACGGCACCCCGCTGCGGATCGTCCACGTGCCGGGCAAGGGCGAGCTCACCGGCTTCGCCCTGGAGGCGGGGGCGTTCGCCCTGCGCTACTTCGCCGATTACTTCGGCCTCCCCTACCCGGGCGACAAGCTCGACCTGGTGGCCATCCCCGACTTCGCCTTCGGGGCCATGGAGAACCTGGGATGCGTCACCTTCCGGGAGGTGCTGCTGCTGATCGACCCCAAGGCCGCCACCCACACCGAGCTGCAACGGGCGGCCGACGTCATCAACCACGAGATCGCCCACATGTGGTTCGGCGACCTGGTGACGATGTCGTGGTGGAACGGCCTGTGGCTGAACGAGGCGTTCGCCACGTTCATGGAGATGCGCTGCACCGACGCCTTCCGCCCCGAGTGGGAGCGCTGGGTGGACTTCGGCCTGGCCCGCACCGAGGCGTTCGAGACCGACGCCCTGGGCGCCACCCGGCCCATCGAGTTCGAGGTGGTGAGCCCGTCGGACGCCGAGGGCATGTTCGACGTCCTCACCTACGAAAAGGGCGCCGCCGTGGTGCGGATGCTGGAGCAGTACCTGGGGGAGGACCGCTTCCGGGCCGGCATCAACCGCTACATGCGGGAGAACCAGTTCGGTAACGCCGAGACCACCGACCTGTGGGACGCCATCGAGGCCGAGACAGGCGAACCGGTGCGCCGCATCATGGACTCCTGGATCTTCCAGGGGGGCTTCCCCGCCGTGTCGGTGGAGGCCCACCCCGACCGGCCCGAGGTGGTGACGCTGGCCCAGGACCGCCTGCGCTACGGGCGGGGCGACGGCCCCGGCACCGCCGAGGCCACGGTCGACGGCGCCCCCGGCGGCGAGCCGGCCCGGTGGTCGGTGCCCGTCCTGTACCGGTGGGCGGCCGAGGGCGACGAGGAACCCCGCCGGGGCCGGACCCTGGTGGAGGCGGGCTCGGCCCAGATCGAGCTGGCCGCGCCGCCCTCGTGGCTGGTGGTGAACGCCGGCGGAGCCGGGTTCTTCCGGGTGGCCTACGGGGAGCCCCAGCTCGACCAGCTGGCCGACATCGCCGCCGACGAGCTGACCGCCATCGAGCGGTACGCCCTGGTCGACGACGCCTGGGCGGCGGTGATGGCCGGGCGCACCTCGTCGATGGCGTTCCTCAACCTGATCGAAGCGATGAGCGGCGAGAGCGACCGCTCGGTGTGGCAGCGGCTGATCACCGGCCTGGGCCAGCTCGACCGCCTGGTGGACGGGGAGTCCCAGGAGACGCTGCAGGAGATCGCCCACGACGTGCTGGCGCCCGCCCTGGCCAACCTGGGCCTGGTTCCCCGGGAAGGGGAGGACGACCGGGTCCGCCAGCTCCGGGGCGACCTGGTGCGGGCGCTGGGCACGGTGGCCGACGACCCCGAGATCCAGGAGGAGGCCCGGCGGCTGGTGGCTGTGGGGCTGCGCAACCCGGAGCTGGCCGACGCCGCCCTGCTGGCCGCCTCGGTGGACGTGGTGGCCTCGATCGGCGACGAGGCCGACTTCGACGCCTTCGTCGACGCCTGGAAGTCGGCCTCCACCCCCCAGGCCGAGATCCGCTACCTCTACGCCCTGGCCGACTTCACCGACCCCGAGCTGGTGGCCCGGGTCCAACGCATGGTGCTCGACGGCCTGGTCCGGTCCCAGAACGCTCCCTTCCTGCTGGCCCGCTCGCTGGGCAACCGCCACAACGGGCGGGGCACGTGGGAGTTCGTCTCCACCCACTGGGACCAGCTGACCTCGATGTTCGCCTCCAGCTCGGTGGTGCGGATGCTGTCCACCGTGCCCCGCCTCGACCAGCCCGACCAGATCGAGGCCACGTCGGCCTTCTTCGCCGCCCACCCGGTGGCCACCGGCGCCCGCACCCTCACCCAGCTCCTCGAGCGCCAGCAGGTGAACGGCGCCCTGCGCCAGCGGGAGCAGGCCCGGCTCCGGCTGTTCCTCGTGGGCTGACCGGGCCCCACCCGACTCGACCCGCCCGACCCCCTCCCCCGACCCCTCTCCCCCGATCGCCGGAGCCCCGCCGCCCGCCCCATGCCCCGCCTCCACCGCCTCTCTCCCACCCCGCCCCAGATCTGGGCGGTCGAGGACACCCGCCTCCAGCTCACGTGGGGCCACCTGCCGGCCGGCCCGGTCACGGCGACGTGGCCCACCGGACGAGTGGCCGTCGAGCACGGAGGCGGCCCGGGGGCGCTGGAGATCACCGGTCTCGCCCCCGACGCCGAGGTGGAGGTGGTGCTGGCCTGGCGGGGCGGGTCACTGCCCCTCCTCACCCGGACCCTGGCCTCACCTCCCGGTGAGCTGCTGTGCCGGCTGGCCACCGTGAGCGACCTGCACCTGGGGAGCTGGCACTGGGGCGCCCTCAAGCTCACCCGTGACCGCAGCGGCCATCCCGTGCCTTTCCCCCTGCGCTGCGCCCGGGCCGCCCTGGCCGAGGCCGTGGCCTGGGGGGCCGAGCAGGTGGTGGTGAAGGGCGACGCCGCCCACCACCAGCAGGCGGCCGACTTCGACCAGGTGGGCCAGCTCCTCGACGGGCTGCCCGCCGAGGTTGGGGTGCTCCTCATCCCCGGCAACCACGATCTGAACGGCCACACCCCCCACCCCCTGCCGGCCACGGTGGGGGCCCGGGCCGTGCCCTACGTGACCGGGGCCGACTGCCTCGACCTGCCCGGCATCCGGGTGGTGGTGGGTTCCACCGTGATCCCGGGCCAGGGCCACGGCTCGCTGGCCGACAACGCCGAGGCCATGGCCGATCTGGTGGCCGGGGCCGGCGGCGGCCCCTGGTTCCTCGGCCTGCACCACCAGCTCCAGGCCCACCGGATCCCCACCCATTATCCGGCCGGGGTGGCGGCCCCTGCTTCTACCGACTTCCTCGACCGGCTGGCCTCGATCAACCCGGCGGGCCTCGTCACCTCCGGCCACACCCACCGCAACCGGTCCCGCCGGCACGGGCCCCTGGTGGTCACCGAGGTGGGCTCCACCCGGGACTGGCCCGGCGTGTGGGCCGGCTACGCCGTCCACGAGGGCGGTATCCGCCAGGTCGTGCGCCGCATCGCCGCGCCCGACGCCCTGGCCTGGCTGGAGCCCAGCCACCGGGCCCTGCTCGGCCACTGGGAGACCTGGGCCCAGGGGCCGCTCCGCCAGCGCTGCCTCAGCCGTTCCTGGCCCCTCCGGGCGGCCGGACGGGGCCTGCCACCGACCCAAGGACAGGCTGAGGCTAGCTACCGCTAGGTGTGCTTGGCCGATATGACAGCACTTCCTTGCACTGAAACCTAGCGATCGCTAGAGTCCACACGAGCAAGGGTTGAGCTGGAAGCGCCTGGGGCGCAACGGATGGGGGTCACCTGATGGACAGCGTGTACAACGTCGTCGAGCTGATCGGTTCGAGCAGTGAATCGTGGGAGCAGGCGGCGGCCAACGCCGTGATCGAGGCGTCCAAGACCCTGCGTGACCTGCGGGTGGCCGAGGTGGTGGAACAGGACCTGGTGGTCGAAGGGGGCCAGGTGGTGCTGTTCCGCACCAAGCTGCGCCTGTCGTTCAAGCACGAGTCGGTGGAGTGACGGCGATGACCACCGACGGGCAGGTCCACAAAGTCATCCGCCTGGTCGCCACGTCCGCCACCTCGTGGGAGGACGCCGCCCGTGTGGGCGTGGCCGAGGCGTCCAAGTCGATCACCGACCTCCGCACCGCCCGCCTCATCGAGAGCGACCTGATGGTCGGGCCCTCCGGGGTGACCCGCTACCGGGTGAAGCTGGAGGTGTCGTTCCAGCTCGACCGGTCCCGGCGTCGGGTCGGCTCGTCCGAGACGGTGCAGGTGCGCCGGTACCTGATCATCGCCAACCAGACGCTGCCCAGCTCGGCCCTGCACGAGCTGATCTCGGTGCGGGCCGCCGCCGGCCCGTCGGAGTTCCACGTGCTGGTGCCCGAGCCGCCCCGGCCGGTGCTGATCGGCGACCCGGCCACCGGCCTGGTCACGCTGCCGGCGGAGGAGATCGAGCAGCAGCGGCTGCTGGGCCTGGCCGAGGCCGAGGAACGGCTCGACGACTTCCGCCGCGCCTTCGCCGACCTCGGCCCGGCGGTGAGCGGCGAGGTGGGCCTGGGTGATCCCCTCACCGCCGCCCGCCGGGTGCTGGAACGGTCGAGCTTCGACGAGATCATCGTGTCGACCCTGCCGGCCGGGGTCTCCCGCTGGCTCAAGCTCGACCTGCCCAACCGCCTGCAGCGCAGCTTCGACCTGCCGGTCGTGTCGGTGGTCTCCACCGGGAGCTGACCGATCAGATCACCAGAGGTGAGGCATGACCACGCTCACCAGAGGTGAGGCATGACTTCAGTGGCCAGGAGATCGATGGCATCGGTGAGCTCGTCCCAGGGCAGGCCGCCGATGTCCATCAGGAACACGTGGCGATCAAGGCCGAGGATGGCGTTGATCTCGGCGATGCGCTCCACGCACTCGGCCGGGCTGCCGCAGATGGCGGGCCCGGTGAGCAGGGAGTCGAAGTCGGTGGGGCGGCCGAAGCTGCTCCGCACGTCCATGGCGAAGCTCTGGTAGTGCTCCAGGTGGGGCCGCCACCGGGCCCGCGCCTCCTGGGAGGTGCGGGCCACGTGGAGGTAGGCCGGGAACCCGATGCGGGGCACCACGCCCTTGGCGGCGCATTCCTGGCGGTAGTGCTCGACGATTTCCAGATAGTCCGTGGGCCATCGGAACAGGCTGGGCAGCATCAGTGGTAGGCCCACGTCGGCCGACAACGCAGCCGAGATGGGCGACAGCCCGCCCCCGATCCACAGCATGTCCTCGGCCTTCTGCAGCGGCCGGGGCTCGATCCGCACCCGCTCGATCGGGGTACGGAACGTGCCCTGCCAGGTCACCTCGTCTTCCGACAGCAACCGTATGACGAGGCGGAGCGACTCCTCGAACCGCTCCCGCAGCTCCTCGGTGCTGTTGATGCCGAACGCCCGGGCCGTCCCGTCGTTCACCCCCCGGGCGAAGGTGGCCTCGGCCCGCCCATCGGTCAGCATGTCGAGCATGGCCAACTGCTCGGCGTAGCGGACGGGATCGACATTGGCCAACAGCGACACCGACGTGCCGAGCACGATGCGGTTGGTCCGTTCGGCCACCGTGGCCAGGATCAGTTGGGGCGCCGGCGAGATGTACCGACCGAAGTGATGCTCCCCCACCCCGAAATGGTGGAAGCCCGCCTCCTCGGCCAGGATCGCCTGGTGGCTGATCTGGTGGAGCCGTTCCCGCTGGCTGGTCTTGTAGCCGCTCACCGGGTCCATGAGGTGATCGGCCAGGCTGATCACCCCGTACTCGACCGGGCGGCGCGGAGGCGGCGGGGTGTTCACAAGGTCGTCTCGGGGGGGAAGGAGGTAGTCGGTGGCCCGCCGCCGGTCAGCGACCGGGCCAGATCACCGTGGTGCCATCGTAGAGCTCCCGGCCCAGGTCGGCGTCCACCATCGATTCCCAGTCGGGCTTCGACTCGAATACCTTCAGCTCGGTGAGCAGGTCGATCTCCTCGCCCAGCTTCTCGAGGTCGATCAGGCCCGGGCCCTCGCCGGCCGGTGTCGACGTGGCCACCAGGCCCGACTCCACCGTGAACCGGGGCTTCTCGGTCTCGGTGAACAGGAAGTTCGGGTTGCCGGCGGCGTCGATCTTCTCGATGACGATGCCCACGGCCTCGTCGGGGTTGGCCACGGCGTCGGCGTAGCCCTTGTAGGAGGCCCGCAGGAAGTCCCGCACCGCCTGAGGGTGCTCGTCGTAGAACGACTGCGAGGTGAACAGGATGCCGAACGAGGCCGGCACGTCGTAGTCGAGCGGGTCGAACAGGCGGTACTTGATGCCCTCCCGGTCGAGGGTGATGGGCTCGTTGCTCTTGTAGACGGGCAGAGCGTCGATGCCGAGAGCCAGATGGGCCACCGGGTCGAAGCCGTCGAGCAGGATCTCGTTGATCGACGACCGCTCGATGCCGTTGACGGCCAGCATCCCCTGCAGGGAGTAGGGCAGATCGCCCTTGATGCCCATGGTCGTGCCCGGGAGGTCCTTCAGCTCCTTCACCTTGCCGTCGGCCGGCACGAGCAGCGCCTGCACCGCCGTCTTGCCGTAGTGGCCGATGGCCACCAGATCGCCACGGCCGGTGACGTTCGTCTTGACCAGCTCGGCGAACGAGTCGCCCGAGCCGAACTGGGCCTTGCCGGCGATGACCAGGGCGGCGTTGCTGGGGGCGAAGCTCGGCTGGACGTCGACGTCGAGGCACAGCTCGTCGAAGTAGCCCTTGGCCTCGGCCACCGAGATGTCGAGGATGGCGGGCGAGGCGGCGTAGTCGAAGCCCGACACGTAGGTGATCGTGCCGGCGTCTTTGTTGGCTTGGCAGGCGGCGTCGCCGGTGAGGCCCCCGCCGGCACCGCCGGTGCCTTCGCTGGCGGCGGTGGTGGAGCCGCCGCTGCCGGCCGTGGTCGCCTCGCTGCCAGCGGCGGTGGTGTCGGCACCGCCGGTGGTGTCGGTGGTGTCGGTGCCCGAGTCGGAGCAGGCCGCCACGACCAGGGCCGACGCCCCGAGAAGGGCGATCAGCCGGAGAAATCGGGAGGAGATGGGTCTCGCCATGGGGACACTTTCTAGCCCCGCCGGGGCGTGGATCACCACTTCGGGTGACGTGTTGTCACGGATTGGCGCGGGACGGGTGCCACCGCAGCACCCGATGCTCGATGGCGATGGTGATCAGGGTGGCGATCACACCGATGGCGGCCAGGGTGAAGATGCAGCCCCAGATCTGGTCGACCAAAAGGCGTGTCTGGGCGATCCGGGTCTGGTAGCCGAGGCCCCGGGTGGACCCCGTGTACAGCTCCCCCACCACCGCTCCCACCAGGGCCAGCGACACGCAGAACCGGGCGGCGGCGAACAGGGCGGGCAGGGCGCTGGGCAGGCGGAGCTTCCAGAACACCTGCCACCGGGAGGCGTTCACCGAGCGGAGCACCCGGTGGGCGTCGGGGTCGATCGAGCGCAGGCCGGTCACGGCGTTGGACACGAACGGCACGAAGGTGAACAGGGCGGTCACCAGCACCTTGGGCCAGGGGCCGAAACCGAGCCAGATCATGAACACCGGGGCCAACACCACCACCGGTGTGCTCTGGATGAGCACGATCACCGGCCACGTCGCCCGCTCCGCCAGCGGCCAATGGACCATGGTGGTGGCCACCGCCATGGCCACAGCCAAGGCGATCACGAACCCCAGCCCGGCCTCGGCCACCGTCGTCCGGGCGTTGTCGAGGTAGAAGCCGAGGTTGCCGGCGAGGTGGACGGCCACCCCCGACGGGGCGGGCAGGATGATCGGCTTCACGCCGGCCAACCGCACCCACAGTTCCCACAGGCCGAACAGGCCCCCCAGCCCGGCCACCGAGGCCAGCCGGCGGGGCCGCAACACGGACCGCAGCGCCCGGCCGACGCGGCCCGACCCGGCACCGTCGTCGTGGGGCTCCTCCATCAGGGGGGACGCCAGGTCGCCGACCGGCGCCAGCTCGACCGGTGCCTTCTCGGGGGCCGGGGCCGCCTCCACCATCGACTCCGCCGTCACGACCGACCGCTCCGCAGCGCCGCCCGCAACCGGGCGGTGTGGTGCCGGAACTCCGGCGTGTCCTCGACGCCCGGCATCCGGGGCCGGGGCAGATCGATCGCGTGGTCGGCCACCACCTGACCCGGTTGGCCCGCCATCACCACCACCCGGTCCGACAGCACGACGGCCTCGTCGATGTCGTGGGTGACGAAGATCACGGTGGCCTTGGTGTCGAGCCACAGCTTCATGAGCAGGTAGCGCATGTCGGTGCGCCGGATCTCGTCGAGCGAGGCGAACGGCTCGTCCATCAGCAGCAGCGGCGCCCGCAGGGCGAAGGCCCGGGCCAGGCTCACCCGCTGCTGCATGCCCCCCGACAGCTGGGTGGGATGGGCGTCGGCCACGTCGGCCAGGCCCACGCTGGCCAGTAGATCGTCCACCCCGGCGTGATCGGCCCGTCCCGCCACCTCCGTGAGCAGGGTCACGTTGCGGCGCACGGTCTTCCACGGCAACAGGGCCGGGTTCTGGGGCACGAGGCCCACGTGGCGGGCCTGGCGGGCCTGGTGGGGTGTCTCGCCCCCGATCATCACGTGGCCACCGTCGGGATCGAGCAGGCCGGCCACGATGGCCAGCAGGGTCGACTTGCCGCAGCCGCTGGGCCCCAGCACGCTCACGAAACCGCCCCGGGGGATGTCGAGGTCCACGCCGTCCAACGCCACGACCGGGCTCCGACCGCGCCGGAACCGCTTGGTGACGCGGCGCACCGACACGTAGGCCGATGCGGCGGTGGGGGGAGCAGGGGCCGGGGCCCGTTCAGCAGTGGTCACTGGACGACCATGATGGCGCTCGCAGCGCCGCAGCGAAAGACCGCGGCCGCTATGACGAGCGGCGTCCAGGACGCCGTCCCTCCGGGGGCTACGCCCCCACGCCGCCTACGGCGGCTCCACACCGGTGGGGCCCTACCCACCGGTGCGGCGTCTACGACGCCGCGTCGTGGGAGCGGGCGCCCCAGGGATCGATGGCCATGTCGTGGGGTTCGGTGGAATGGGCGGCGAGCGCTGCGCTCTCCAGCACGGTGACGATGCCGGTCACACCGTCCACCTCCACCCGGGAGCCGTCGACGATGCGGCTGACGGCATCGGCGGCGGCCACCACGGCCGGCACGTCGAGCTCCCGTGCCGCCACCACCAGGTGGCTGAGGGCCGATCCCCGCTCCAGCACCACACCACCCGCTCCTACCAGGAGGGGCACCCAGGACGGCGACGACGAGGCGATCACCAGGATGTCGCCCGGCTCGGTGGCTGCCGCCTCGGCCGGATTGGCCACCACCCGGGCCCGACCCCGGCCCACGCCGTGGGCCCCGGGCCGACCGAACAGCACCTCGCCCGACTCGAGCGACCGGGCCAGCGGAGCCACCGGCCGCACCAGGCGGGAGGCGGCCGACTGGCCGGAGGCGGCCCTGACCACAGGGGGCGGGGCGAAGCGGGCCAGCTCGTCGTAGTGGGCCCGCCGCTCGTCGGTGATCGTGCGGATGTCGGCCAGGCCGCCGTCGGCGTAGTAGGCCAACTCGTCGGCGAACAGCATCTGCAGGTTGCGGGCCTCGGCGATGTCGCCGTGGTGGAGGGACCGGGCCGACAGCTCGCTCAGCGCCGCCCGCATCTCGTCGACCACCCGGGTCACGTTGGCCTTGGCCCGGTCACGGCCCCGCACGAACACCTTGGTGGCGGCCACCGCCGCCCGGAAGTGGTCCCGGGTCTTGGGGTTCGACGCCACCAGCTCGCCGATCTCGGTGGTCAGGATCTCCCGCTCGGTCGCCCGGCGGTTGAAGGCGGCCGTGGGATCGGCCGAGTCGTCGCAGCGCCGCATGCGCTCGATGGCGGCCAACGCCGTCTGCGGGTCTTGGCGCCAGGTGACCGCGCCCAGGTCCCAGTCGTTGCCCCCCCGGTAGCCCACCTCGCTGAGCAGGGTGTCGAAGCCGGCCAGGAAGCCGACGACCTCCAGCGTGTCGGACGACTTCAGCCGCCGGTACAGGCTGGCCAGTCCGGCATCGAAGTAGCCGGTGAGCACGACCGACGCCCGGACCTGGCGTGACAACGTCCACAGGACCCGGGCCGGGGCCACCGACTCGATCTCTCCCAGGCCCGATATCAGCTTGGTGGCGTTGGTCGGCAGGCTGATCTCGTCGCAGATGGCGGCCACGACGCTGGGCCCGATGGAGGCGGCCAGCGTCTGGTTCAGGTGGACGGAGGCCAGCACCCGGCACAGGGGCTGGAGCGACAGGGCGTGCTCCACCAGTTCCATGTCGGTCATCCGGGCCAGCGGCGGTCGGTGTCCGGTGGTCTCCAGGGCCAGCAGGCGGCCGGCCTCCAGCTCCGACTGGTTCTGGTCGGCCAGCACCCAGGTGAGCCACCGGGTGAGGACCTCGGTGGTGGCCTCGCCGGCCCGGTGCCAGGAGGCGACCACGTACGGCGGCAGATCGACCTGGCTCGACAGGTAGGCGGTGTCGATGTGGTGGGGGGCCAGGGCCGGCACCCGGGCCGACCATACCCGCAGGGCCGAGGCGTTCAGGTAGGCGTAGCCGCCGAAGCTGCCGATCAGCTCGGGGTTGGTGTCGCTGATCTCGCTGGCCCGGAAGCCCATGCGGTCCACCAGGGCGTCCCGCCAGCCCTGGACGACCGGGCCACCCCAGAAGAGATCCCAGCTCAGGGGGGTGAGCGGGCCGGGCGCCAGCTCGGAGATATGGGCCCGCGTCCAGACAGGCAGGTCCGGGTTGAAGGGATTGTCCGCCAGCCACTTCAGGGTCATGCCGTTGCCCCCGGCCGAACCTGGTCGTGCATCGCCACCACCGCCACCTCCGCACCGCAGTGTGCCCGCTGCCACCTCGTGTTCCTCCTGGGCCGGGTACTGTCGCCCGAGGGGCCGGGGGAGCCCCCGGAACGACATGTTCCCAGCTGGTGAGGGCTGCGGCGAAGTGCTAAGCCAGCAGGTACCGCCGGGCCCGGGTACGGTTGCCTAGCCGCCCCGGCGCATCCCGTGCCACGCCATCTCAGGAGAACATCACGATGAAAGCCGCAGTGCTGAACCAGATCCCCGGCGAGCTGGTGATCGAGGACATCAGCGTCGACAAGCCCGGGCCGGGCGAGGTCCTGGTCCAGACGGTGAACGCCGGGCTCTGCCACAGCGACCTGCATTTCATGGACGGTCAGTGGAGCCGCCTGCCCCTGCCGGCGGTGATGGGCCACGAATCGGCTGGCATCGTGCAGGCCGTGGGCCCCGACGTCACCTACGTGAAGCCCGGTGACCACGTGATCACCTGCCTCAGCATCTTCTGCGGCAACTGCGAGCACTGCCTCACCGGCCATCCCAACCGGTGCCAGAACTCCGAAGCCACCTCCCGGGCCAAGGGCTCCGCCCCCCGCCTCAGCCGGGGCGACACCCCGGTGGGCCAGTTCGCCCGCCTGGGCGGCTTCGCCGAGGAGATGCTGGTGCACCAGAACGGTGTGGTGAAGATCCGCGACGACATGCCGCTCGACGCCGCCGCCCTCATCGGTTGCGGTGTCACCACCGGCGTGGGTGCCGTGTTCAAGACGGCCAGGATCGAGCCCGGCTCCACCGTATGCGTGGTGGGCGCCGGTGGCATCGGCCTGTCGGCCATCCAGGGGGCCCGCATCGCCGGTGCCGGCCGGGTGATCGCGGTGGACATGACGCCGGCCAAGCTGGAGACGGCCCAGGTGTGCGGGGCCACCGACGTCATCAACGCGGCCGAGGTCGACGACGTGGTCAACGCCGTGCGGGAGCTGACCGGCGGCGGGGTCGACTACTCGTTCGAGGCCATCGGCCGCAAGGAGACCGTGGAGCAGGTGTGGAAGATGGCCCGCATGGGCGGCACCGCGGTGGTCATCGGCATGATGCCGTTCGGCCAGAAGATCGAGATCACGGGCTACGAGATCTTCATGCTGGAAAAGACGCTCAAGGGCTCGATGATGGGCTCCAACGCCTTCCGCGTGGACATGCCCCGCTACTGCGACATGTACCTCGACGGCCGCCTCAAGCTCGACGAGATGATCTCCGACCGGATCCCGCTGGAGCAGATCAACGACGGCTACGAGCTCATGCGCCGGGGCGTGTCGAACCGCACCGTCATCGAGTTCGGCCAGTAACCGGCCCGCCGCCATCGGGTAGCTGCTGCTCCGGCCCGCCGTCTCCGTCTCAGCGCCGCCTGTCGGCCTGGGGCAGGGTCGGCGGGCCGGCGAACGCCTGGGCCAACGACATCCACTCCCCGGCCAGCGGGCCCTCGGTCACGATCGCCGTGTCCGCGGGGTGCCGGCGCTGGGTGACCACCAGGCAGAAGTCGAGCGCCGGGCCGCTCACCTTGTCGGCCGCCCCCTCCGGACCCCAGGTCCACACCGCCCCCGATGGGGCCGCCAGCTCCACCCGCACGTCACCCGGCGGCACCTCCCGACCCCGGTTCACGTAGCTCCAGCCCCGGGTGGTGACCCCGATGTGGGCCACGTGGCGCAGACGGTCTGTGGCCGGGATCGTCACACCCAGGGTGTCGGCCACGTCGAGCCCGTGCGACCACGTCTCCATCAGGCGGGCGGTGGCGAACGAGAGCGTGCTCATGTCGGGCCCGAACCACGGGATCCGGTCCTTCGGACCCCGCGATCGGAACGCGGCCAGCATCCCGGCCCGCTCCGTACGCCACCACTCCAGCACCTCGGCCCCCGTGCGGGAGCCCCGGGTGCCGAAGACCCCGTCGAAGCCCCGAGTGGCCATGTTGGCCTTGGCCTCGGCGAAACGCCCGGCGTCGGCCACCGCCAGATGGGCCGCCATGTCGGCCTGCACCAGATGGACGATCGTGTCCTTCACGTCCCAACCGGCCGCCGGAGTGGGCGTCAGCCACTGGTCTTCGCTCAGGCCCGCCACCACGGCGTCGAGGGCCTGTTGCTCCTGATCAAGGTCGTTGCAGATGTCCTTCATTGGGGAGCGAGCCTAGATCAGGCCGGCCCGGGAGGACTAAGTGTCCCCTTCGGCGGGGCGCTGATGGACGACGATTCCCGGGCCAGCAGCTCGGCGTACCGCTGGGCCACGAACAGCTCGGGCTGGGAGCCGCTGTCTTCGAACAGCCGGCCGTCGTCCAGCACGACCAGCGCCGGGAGATCGAACCGGCGGGCCAGGTCCTCCCCTTCCGGTTTCAGGTACCAGCCGCCGCTGATCCGGGTGCCCCGCCAGGTGCGGGGCCCGAGATGGGCCAGGTGCCGGCCGCCGTAGGCCGCGGCCTGGGCCGCTACCGCATCATGGGACCGGGGCGGCGGTGGCGGATCGGGTGGAAACGGGGCCGAGTACCGCGCCACCAGCACGGCCGGCTCCGTGCTGCCGTTGTCGGTGAACACCCGGCCCTCGTCCAGCACGACCAGGCAGATCACGCCGGTCCACCCCGCCAGGTCCTCGCCTTGGGGGTACAGGATCCAGCCTCCGGCGAAAGGGTGGCCCCGCCATGGGCGGGGCTCCAACAGCCGGTGCCGTTGGCTGTAGGCCTCGGCCAGCACCGCCGCCTCCTGCTCGGTTCTCATGGTGTGGCTCCTCCCACCGGCCTTCCGCCGGCGTCGATGAAGATGGCGTGCAACTGGTCGAAGTGTGAGGCGTAGGGTGGCGGCCACGGCGCCGAGGAGCCCAGCTGGGCGTCGACCCATTTGACCACGCCCTGGTCGTTCACGGCGTTGAAGGCGTGGGCCCCCGAGTTGTCCCAGGTCGTGACGATCAGGGCCGACGAGCCCGGGCCCAGCTCCTGCAGGCGCTGCTCGATCCCGTGCGAGGTGGTGGGCCCCAGGTGCCCGCCGCTCCAGTCCTCCAGCCGCCCGGCGGTGGTGCCGCCGTGCTCGGGTCGGCCCAGGGGGGCGGCCACCGCGTCCTGCCCCCGCCAGTTGGCCTCGGCCGCCCGGGTGGTGTCTATGCAGTTGACCCGGCGGCCCGGGGCGCAGGCGGCGCCGCCGCCGTTGAGGTCCTCGACCCAGGTCTCGGGAGACTCGAACGGTGCCTCACGATGCGACACGATCGGCCCCGCCGGGGCCCACTCCGGCTCCTGGAGGCGGAACTGGGCCAGATCGGGCAGGGGGCGGGGCAGTGGGTCGGCCACCGTCGGACCGCCCACCGCCCCGCGCCACCCCGCCCGGCCCGGCGCTCCGTTGAGCCGGGCCGGGGCCTCCAACACCTCCACCGCCTCGGCCGCCTCGGCCGCCCGGGTGCCGCCGCGGACGCTGGTGGCACCCCGGCCCAGCATCACCGCGCCCAGGGCCTCCAACAGCACGTCGGGAGCGAAGCCACCGAGCCAGCGGTAGGGGTCGGCCTGCAGGTCGTCCCAGCCCAGGGCGGCGGCACCGAAGGCGTCGGGGTCGGTGGTCAGCACGCCGACCCCGCTGCGGAGCTGCTCGAGCAGCTCCCGGCCGGGACGCCGGCCGATGGTGCGCACGGCCAGCTCGTCGAGCCAGGGCGCGGTGGTGAGCGCCTGGGTGCCGGCCGCCACCACGGCGGTGGCCACCAGGGCCTCCCCGCCGGCCCGTCCGGCCCGGAGCCAGTTGGCCACGAACCGCTCGGGGTCGGTGGCGGCCATCACCACCTGGGACACGGGCTGGAGCTCGAACGAGGTGCGCAACAGGGAGGCGGCCACCCCCGGGCCATCCCGGAGCAGCCTCCGGCCCAGTGCGGGGGTTGGCGGCACCCCGAACGGAGCCCGGGCCAGGTTCACCACCCACGAGTCGGTGCCGGGATCCAACCACGGATTGAGCCGGCCGGTGGCGGCGGGCGCGCGGAGGTTCACCACCCCCGACGCCCGGACCGCGCCGCCACCGGCCAGCGACCATGGACGCACCTCGTCGGCCGCCAGCACGCGGGCCCGGGCCGCGGCCACCTCGACCTCGTGGGTCTCGAACCGGCCCAGCAACCGGGTCAGGCCGTCGAGGCCGGTGCCGGCCGGCACCGTGGCCGGCGGCCAGGCGGCCCGGACGTCGTCGTCTATCGAGCGGATGTTGGCCAGCGCCGGGGCCAGCTCCTGGCGCACCGCCCCGCTCTCGGCGGTGAACCGCTCGGCGGCGTCGGTGTCGACCCGGCTCTCCACCCCGGCCCCGGGCGGCGGGCTCACCACAACCCCCCGGATCGCCCGCTACCGGCGGCGGACCCATCCGCACCGCCTCCGGCCGTGGCCTCGCTGGCGCCTGTGTCCCCATCGGCAGCGGTGCCATCGCCGGCGGCTGTGTCCCCATCGGCAGCGGTGCCGTCCTCGGCTCGGGCCGCCACCGCCAGCCAGCCGGCCGCCTCGGCCCGCAGCTCGGCCACCACCTCCCTGCCCTCCGCGGCCTCGGACGCCGTACGCCGGGCCAACTCGAGGCCCAGCGGGCCCGTCCAGCCCCGCACGGCGGCCGCCGCCGCCCGGTCCCGCCGCTCGAAGGCGGCCTCGGCCGCCGCCGCCAGCGAGGTCAGCCCGCGGGCCAACGCCCGGGCTCCCTCCGCATCAACCATGTCGCCGACTGCTCCCGTGCACACGCGCCGGCCACAAGCCGCCTGGCGCTGGGTGTTTTCCGGGTCTGCCGCGCGCCCTCGGGAGGGAGGGGAACCACCCGGTGCCGGCCGCCGAGGCCCGGGTGACGCTCAGGGGCCAGGTTAGGCGAATCCGATCGGGTCGCAACCCTGTGGCGGGATACTGTCAGAGGATGTTCGATGCGGGGGTGCTGAGCCAGCGGCTGACCGATCTGACCGACGGCGAGCTGATCCGGCTGTTCTGGGGGGCGGTGGTGCTGAGCCTGGTGCTGCCCCGCATCCCCTACGGCCGGCTCGTCCTGTACCCGTTCGCCCTGCTCGGCACGTGGGCCCACGAGATGGGCCACGGGCTCACGGCGCTGGTCACCGGTGGCCGGTTCCGCCGGCTCGTCATCTACCGCAACCTCGACGGCCTGGCCTACTTCGAGACCGGCAGCCTGCGCCGGGCACTGGTGGCGGCCGGAGGCCTGTTGGCCCCGGCGGTGGTGGGCGGGGCGTTCATCGTCGCCGGCTCCCGGGAGTCGACCGCTCCGTTCATACTCACCGGCCTGGCCGTCACCCTGGTCGCCTCGCTGGTGCTGTTCGTCCGCAACGCCTTCGGCTGGCTCGCCCTCGCCCTCGTGGCGGCGGCGCTGGTGCCGGTGGCCCGGTGGGCCCCCGAGACGGTGCGCATCTTCGTGGCCCAGATGGTGGGCATCCAGCTGTGCGTGGCCAGCTGGGGCAGCCTCGACTACATGTTCACCCCCCACTTCCACCGCAGCGACGGCACGTACACCGAGTCCGACACCCAGATGATCGCCAACGTGCTGCTGCTGCCGTACTGGTTCTGGGGTGCGCTCATCGCCGCACTGTCGATCACGATCCTGGCCGGCTCGTTCTACCTGGCCTGGATCGCGCCCTCGGTCTGAGCGCGCGCCGGGCGACAGCTGCAGTCTCCGAGCCGTCCGCAGAGTCGGATCGGAGACTGCACCTAGCAGCCGCCGGGCCAGACCGACGGCTGAATTGACCGCGCGCCGCCGGAGGTTTACCCGAGGGCGACGATAGGCCAGAACTGAGCCGGTTCAACAAGCAGTTGTCGAAATTGCGACCAATCGCCGCATCTGGGGCGCCGGGAACGGGCCGCCAACTCGGGCGCAGCCAGCAGCCCGGGCTGGTAAGCATGGATCCATGCTGATCGAGACCATCCGCCAGGATCTGACGACCGCCATGAAGGCCCGGGACCAGCTCCGCACCCGGACGCTGCGGGCCGTGATCGCCGCCGTCCAGGAGGCCCAGGTGGCCGGGGCCGAAGCCAGGACGCTGAGCGACGACGAGGTGGTGGCCGTGATCACGGCCCAGGTGAAGCGTCGGGTGGAGGCGGCCGAGGCCTTCGAGCAGGGCGGCCGGGCCGAGAAGGCGGCCGACGAGCGGGCCGAGAAGGAGGTGCTGGAGGCCTACCTGCCGGCCGGCCTCACCGCCGACGAGCTCGATTCCCTCATCGCCGCCGCCCTGGCCGAAGGGGGTTGGGCCGCACCCTCCGACATGGGCCCGGCCATGAAGGCGGTCAACGCCAAGGTGGCCGGCCGGGCCGATGGCCGCCTGGTGGCCGACCGGGTCAAGGCCCGCCTCGCCGCCGGCGCCTGAGCCCGACGGTGTCCACCTGGCGCCGGCCCGTCTGATTCGGTGTATTTCGGGCCGCCGCCCGTGCTCTGTACTCCCAGCAGCAGGCCGACGCGGACCGGACGAGAGGACCCGAGCGACGATGAGGGCAGTGGAACTACGGCTTCTGGGTGGCTTCGGCCTCGAGGTCGAGGGGCGACGGATCGACCTGACCCCGGCCGCCCAACGGCTGCTGGCGTTCGTTGCCCTCACCCCCCGTGGGGCCGAGCGTTCCTACACGGCCTTCCAGCTGTGGCCCGAGCAGAGCGAGGAGCGGGCCAAGGCCAACCTCCGGTCCACCCTGTGGCGGCTGAGCAAGGCCCCCGCCGACCTGATCGTGGCGACCAAGACCCATCTCCGGATCTGCCCCTGGGTCTGGGTCGACGTCCGCCATGGCCTGACCGAGCTGGCCGCCGCCGGCAACGACGCCATCGTGGCCGCCGCCCTCCCTTTCCAGGCCCTGGACTCCGATCTCCTACCCGACTGGTACGACGACTGGCTCATGATCGAGCGGGAACGCCTGCGCCAGCTCCGGCTCGGCTCGCTGGAGGACGCGGCCCGGGCCGCCACCGCCGCCGGCCGCTTCGGTCAGGCCGTGCAGCTCGCCCTGGCCACCGTGTCCATCGACCCCCTGCGGGAGAGCGGCCACCGACTGGTGATCGAGGCCCACCTGGCCAACGGCAACCGGTTCGACGCCCGCCGCCAGTTCGACACCTACACCCGGCTGCTACGCAGCCAGGTGGGAGTCGGCCCGAGCCCTCAGCTCGTGAGGCTCGTCGAGTCCTTCACCGAGCCCACCGTCCTCGCCACCGCCGCCCCCCATCGGGTGATCGAGCCGGCCGCAGCAGCCGCCTGAGATCCTCGGGCCAACCCGTCGGGCCTCGCTTGGACGGACGGTCAGGCGAGATCGTCGGGGCCGAGGGCGGCCAGCAGGGGGGCGACCACGGCGGCCGAGTCGGGGCACACGGGCCGGCCGACCAGCCACCGGCCCAATTCGGCCAGCGGGATCCGGTCGACGGCCACGACCTCCCCGTCGGGGCAGGTAACGGGCCCGCTCCACCGGGCCAGGTAGGCCCGGCCCACGATGTGGCCGTCGTCGGCGTCGTACGTGACCGGGGCCAGCAGGCGGAGCGCCGCCCCGGTGATCCCGGCCTCCTCGGCCAGCTCCCGGGCGGCCGAACGCTCCCAGCCCTCCCCCACCCCGCAGACCCCGCCGAAGCACAGGTCCCAGAAGCCCGGGTAGACGTCTTTCCAGTCGGCCCGCTGATGGACCACGAGCTGGCCCTCGCCGTCGACGACGGCGATGTAGGTGCAGCGGTGGCGGAGGCTCCCGGCCCGGACCTCGGCCCGGGTGGCCACCCGGACCACGGCCCCGGACCCGTCGACGACCTCCACCAGCTCCCCGGCCGGCCCGCCGGCCGGGCCTTCAGAGGACCCTTCGGTGGGGCTCAACCCAGCACCTGGAGGGCCTCGTCGAGCGGAGCCTCCCGGCCCACGAGCTCCCGGGCCTGGATGGCCTGGCGGGGTCGGTTCCAGCACAGGGCCCCCACCACCACCCCGTCTCGGTGGTAGACCCGCACGAAGCGCTGCTCGGCCAGCGTGCCCTGGGCCATGGCCACGCCGGGGCCCGGCACACCGGCCAGCTGGATCTTGCGGTCGTACTGGTCGGACCAGAACCAGGGCACGGGCGCGAACGGCTCCACCGCTTCGTCCCGGCTCCAGGCCAGGAGCCGGCGGCCGGCGTAGCCGCCCATCTCCACCGCGTTGTCCCACTGTTCCACCCGCATGAGCCGGTCGAAGCGGGGGTTGGGCCAGCGGCCCACGTCGCCCGCCACCACGATGCCGGGGGCGGCCAGGCAGGTCTCGTCGGCCACCAGGCCGTCGTCGAGGGTGAGACCGGCACCCTCCAGCCACCCGGTGTTGGGGCTGACCCCGATCCCCACCACCACCACCGGTGCCTCGATCAGGCTGCCGTCGCCCAGCTCCACGCCGGTCGACCGCACCGTTCGCAGTGGGGAGGCCGGCCACGGTGGCGCCCAGACGCACGTCCACCCCATGGCCCCGGTGCAGCTCGGCCACGGCCAGGCCGGCCTCGGCGTCGAGCACCCGGGCCAGCGGCGCCTCGGCCGCTTCCACCACCGTCACCTCCCAGCCCCGGGCCCGGGCCGAAGCCGCCACCTCGGCCCCGATGAAGCCGAAGCCGACCACCACCACCCGGGCCGGCCCGGCGTCGAGCGACTGGCGCAGGGCCAGGGCATCGTCGAGGGTGCGCAGCACATGGACGCCGGCCGCCGCCGGGGCGCCCGGCAACGGGCGGGGCCGGGCTCCCGTGGCCACCACCAGCCCGTCGAACGCCACCGCCTCGCCGCCGTCGAGCAGCACCTCGCCGCCCGACGGCTCGTGACGGGTGAGGCCCACGGCCCGCCGGCCAAGCAGCCAACGCACACCGAGGGCGTCGGGATCGGCCGCCGGACGAAGGCGGAGCTTGTCGACGTCGCCCGGGCCGGTCAGGAAGTCCTTGGACAGCGGCGGACGGTCGTAGGGATAGTGGGGCTCGTCGCCGACCAGGGTCAGGTCACCGTCGAAACCCTGGCGCCGCAGCGCCTGGGCGGCGTGGAGGCCGGCCAGCGACGCCCCCACCACCACCGCCCGGTTCAGGGCGGGGGGCAATCAGTCCTCTTCGAGGCGGATGGCCTGCTTGGGGCAACGCTCCACCGCCTGGCGAACCCGCTCGTGCAGCTCGGGGCCCGGGTTCTCGTCGAGCACGTACAGCAAGTCGTCGTCCCTGACCTCGAACACCTCAGGGGCGATCCCCATGCACACGGCATTGCTCTCACACAGATCGAAGTCCACGACCACTCGCATGCGTTCCTCCTTGAAACCGCCGGTCTGTCGGTAACGGATTCTAGGGCGCGACGGACAGTGGGGCGGTAGCCGACAGACTGGAGGTGGTGACAATGCCGCCGGAAGACGACAGCAACGACCACGACGACGGCCGCGACGACCCCCGCGACCAGGCGCCGGAGGCGACCGATGACGGGGCGCCGGAGGCGACCGATGACGGGGCCCTGGAAGCTGCCGAAGATGCCTCTCCGGAGCCCCTGGCGGCCCTCGGCCCGGGTCGGGCGGCGGTGGCCGGCGCCGTGGCCGCCGGGGCGGCACTGGCCGCCGGAGAGCTGGTGGCCTCGGTTCGGGCACCGCTGCCCGGCCCGGTCTACGCCGTGGCCAGTCGGGTGGTCGACAACGCCCCGGGCTGGTTCGTGGCCTTCGGCAAGAACGTGTTCGGCCTGGCCGACAAGCCGGCGCTGGTGGCCGGCACCACCCTGCTGACCGTGGCCATCGGGGCCGGGCTCGGCCTGGCCTCCCGCCGCAGCCCCCGCCCGGCCCAGGTCGGTATCGGCCTCTTCGGCCTGCTCGGCGTGGCCGCGGTGGCGGCCGACGCCCGAGGCGGCTGGCTGGGGGCCGTTGTGGTCAACGCCGTGGCCGTGGCCGCCGGCTGGGCCGTCCTGACCCTGCTCCACCGGCGGGCCCTCCCGCTCCGTGATCGGGTGTCCCCGACCGCCACCGGTGACGGAGTGGGACACCGAACGCCGCCACGCCGGCGTCCGGCGGTGCTCGTCGGCACCCCGGTGGACCCGGCGGTGACCCGCCGATCGTTCCTCACCGCCGCCGGGGTGGCCGGCGCCGGTGCGGTGCTGGCCGGGGCGGCCGCCGGCCAGCTCCGGGCCCGATCGTCGGCCCGTACGGCGCGCGACTCGGTGACCCTGGCCCCCGGGGCCGGGGCCGACGAGGTGGCGGCGGCCGTGGCCGAGGCCGGGACGTCGCCGGTGGCGTCCACCGCCGGCATCTCCCCCCTGGTCACCCCGAACGGCGACTTCTATCTGATCGACACGGCCCTCCTCCAACCCCAGGTCGACCCGGGCAACTGGGCGCTGCGGATCACGGGGATGGTTGACCGGGAGCTGACCCTCACCTACGACGACCTGCTGGCCCGGGCCACGACCGTGGCCCCGGTGACGCTGTCGTGCGTGTCGAACGAGGTGGGGGGCAAGCTGGTGGGCAACGCCGTATGGCAGGGCGTGCCGCTGGTCGACCTCCTCGACGAGGCCGGCGTGCAGCCGGGCGCCACCCAGGTGGCCAGCCGGTCGGTCGACGGCTGGACCTGCGGCTTCCCCACCGAGGCGGCCTACGACGGCCGCACCGCCCTGGTGGCGGTGGGCATGAACGGCGAGGCCCTACCCCTGGAGCACGGGTTCCCGGCCCGGCTCGTGGTGTCGGGGCTGTACGGCTACGTGTCGGCCACCAAATGGCTGTCGGAGATCGAGTTGACCACGCTCGAGTCGTTCGACGGCTACTGGATCCCTCGGGGCTGGGCCAAGCTGGGCCCGGTCAAGACCCAGTCCCGGATCGACACGCCCCGCCGGGGCGCCGAGGTGGCGGCCGGCGAGGTGGCCGTGGCCGGCGTGGCCTGGGCCCCCCACACCGGCATCGCCAAGGTGGAGGTCCAGGTCGACGAGGGCCGGTGGCAGGAGGCGACGATGGGCGACGCCCTCGGGCCCGACGCCTGGCGCCAGTGGGTGCTGCCCTGGTCCGCCACCCCGGGCCGCCACACCCTGCGGGTGCGGGCCACCGACGCCAGCGGGACCACCCAGACCGACGAGGAGGTCCCGCCGGCCCCCGACGGCGCCACCGGCTGGCACACGGTGCCGGTGACCGTGGCCTGAGCGCCCGAGCCGCCGGGGCCCGGGCTCAGCTCTGGCTGGCGGGCAGGTAGGGGCGGGGGTTGGTGGCCTCGCCGTTGATCCGCACCTCGAAGTGGAGATGGTTGCCGGTGGCCGTGCCGGTGGCGCCGACCAGGCCCACCACATCACCCCGGTTCACCTGCTGGCCCTTGGACACGTTGATCTTCGACATGTGGCCGTACAGGGTGCTCACCCCGTCGCCGTGGTCGACGATCACCACGTTGCCGTACCCGCCCTGCGTCCCGGCCAGGAGCACCGTACCCCCCTGGGCGGCGGCGATCGGTGTTCCCTTGGGGGCGCTCACATCGAGCCCCGAGTGGAGCTTGCGGGTGCCGTACACCGGGTGGATGCGGTAGCCGTACTCGCTGGTCACCGGGCCGATGACCGGCCACTGCATGCCGTAGGCCGAGGGCGGCCGGAGCTGGGTGACCGTGACCTTGGTGGGTGACGAGCCGTTGATCAGGGTCTGGATGTTCTTGTCCTCGGCGGCGTAGGAGCTGAGCTCGCTCTCCCACTTGGAGATGCGGCTCTCGGCCTCCCGCTTGAGCCGGAGCTGGACATCCTGCTGGTCCTGCAGGGTGTCGAGCTCCACCGCCAGCTGGGCCTGCAGGGTCTCGGCGTCGGCCGCCGCCTGGTCGGCCTGGGTCTGCGCCTCCTGCTGGTCTTCCTTGAGGGTCCGCAGCTCCTCCAGGAGCTCGGCCGTGCCCTTGTTGACCTGGAGCAGCAGGGTGGTCTCCCGGATCGTCTGGTTCACGCTCCGATCGGTGAAGAAGATGCTGGGCGGATCCTCCACGCCCGATTTGAAGCCCTCCACCGCTTTCACCTTCAGCTGGGCCTCCACCTCCACCTGCTGGGTGCTGGCGTTGGCCAGCTCGGTGGAAGCCGTCTCCTTGGCCGCCTTGGCCTCCTCCAGGCTCCGCTGGGCGGCCTCCACCTTGGCCTGGGTGGACTGGGCCGCCTCGTTGATGGCCTGGAGGCCGGCGGCGATCTCGGAGTCGGCCGCCACTGCGGCGTTGAGCTTGCCGGCGGCCTCGGCCTTGGCCTTCTTGTCGGCCGCGCTCCTCGTGGTGGGGGCGGCCGGCGCCGGCGTGGTGGCCGCCGTGGTCTCGGGCGACGACGAGGCTGGCGCGGTGGTGGAGCTGTCGGCCGAGGTGGGCGGGGTGGTGGTGGTGTCGGTGGTGGGCGGCGCCGTGGTGGGCGTCGTGTCCTGGGCCGCCGACGGGAACGCCGACAGGCCGAGGAGGGCGGCGGCCACGATCACCGTGCCGGGCAGGCGGCTCCAGGCGCGGCGACTCCCGCTCTGTCGCCCCGGCGCTCGAACCCTGTCGTTGCTCACTGGCACCCCGCGCGGCTGTCCGTTGCCCCGACTTCCCTGGTCCCGCCGCTGCCCGACGATGAGCGAACAGCGGGCGACACCAGACTGTAACGACCTTGGGGCCCGAACGGAACCCCACGACCACCAGCGGCGTTGCGAAACGGGTCGGCACCGGTAAGCCTGCTCCCCATGGCCCGGCGGTGGATGGCACCGGCTGGCGGGCATGCACCGACGACCCAGGAGGACGAGCAGTGGCCGACGACAGCGGGGAACGGGAGATCCTGACCTGGGCCTCCTACGGGACGGCCATCAGGGAACTGGCCCAGCAGATCGCCGACAGCGAGTTCCAACCCGACATCATCCTGGCCATCGCCCGGGGCGGTCTGTTCGCCGCTGGCTCCCTGGGCTACGCGCTGTCGGTGAAGAACCTGTACGTGATGAACCTGGAGTTCTACACCGGCGTGGACGAGCGGCTCGACGTTCCGGTCATGCTGCCACCCTATTTGGACAAGGTTGATCTGGCAGATTCCAGAATTCTTGTCGTCGATGATGTGGCTGATACCGGCCATACGTTGAAGGTTGTCCACGAGTTCTGCCAAGACGTCGTCGCCGAGAGTATGACAGCCGTGCTCTACGAGAAGCCCCATTCGCAGGTGAAATGCGATTTCGTGTGGAAACGAACCAACCAGTGGATCAATTTTCCCTGGTCAACGGAGCCTCCAATCGTCAGTAAAAGCGGCCAGAAGACAGTTCTAGACGCATAAAGCAACGACAAGGATGTCCATATAGAGCAAATTGGGGGATGCGTTACGACCTTGTAAGATCTAATGTGGAGTAGATGGAGGCCACAGCAATGAAACGAGTCATCTCAGGACTGTTCCTTCTCCTTGCATTAGGCGCTCTCGGATTCATCCTCGCCGGCGCCCTCAAGAGTGGCGAACAGCTCATCGTCCGCTTCCTCACGGCCATCATCGTGGCCGCCCTCGGGCTCTACGTGATCAGCGACCTGCGCCTGCAGGCCGACGACAGCGCCGTGGCCAAGGGCGAGAAACCGGCCGGCGGACGCAGCGTCAACCCGACGTCGGGCGACGCCACCGGGTCGCAGAGCACGGCCGCCTACATGGCCACCGTCACCCGCCGGGCCCCGGCCGCCGACGAGACGGCGACGGCCACCTCCGTCACCGATCTCACCGACGACGTGCTCGGCCTCGGCAGCGGACGGGCGGGCGCCCGCGACGCCTTTCCCACCCACTTCCCCAATTACCGGGCCGGAGCCCACAGCCTGGGCCGGCCCGAGGTGATCAAGGCCGACGAACGCATGCTCCGGGCATCGTCGCGGACCATAGAGGCCGAGATCGACGACTCCCTCACCCCCGAGTACCAGCTCCAGGACGACGAGGTCCGCCACTGGCCCCTCACCGCCGAGCATCCGGTGGTGAAGCTCCCCGCGGCCACGTCCACTGCCGCCTCCGCTCTGGCCACGTCTGACGATCGGGTCGACGACGACATCACCCGTCCCCTGGCCAGCCGGCGCCTCGCCGCCATCCTGGCCGAACGGGATGACGATGACGACGACGAGAACGAGGACGACGGGCTGGGGGCCGCCGGTCGCGTGCCCGGCGCCTTCGACACCGGCGAGATCGAGAAGCTGGTGGACCAGCTGGCCATCGGCGGCCCGGCCCCGGCCCCCGCCGTCACCAGCCCGTTCGGCCGCATGTCGGCCCCCTCCGGTGGGCTGGTGCTGCTGGAGCGCCCGCCGGTCGACACCGCACCAGCCCCGGCGGAACCGGCCGCCCTCGCTGCGGTGACCCAGCCGGCTCCCGCCCCCACGCCGATCCTGGCCCCGGTCACTCCCGCCGAGGGGACACCCGAGACGCCCGCCTCCGGAGCGGCGGTGGCCGCGTCCGCCCCGCTGCGCCCCACCCGGCCCACCCTGGCACCGTCGGCCTCGTCGACCCTGGCCGCCGCCGACTACACCCGGGCCCCGCTGGCCGGCGTCGTCAACCTGCGACCCCGCCCGATCGCGCCCCGCAACGAGATCGAGGCCGCCATCCGGTCCGGGGAGCTGGAGGTCATCGCCTCCCTGATCGACCAGGGCCTCCTCTCCACCGACGGCCCGATCTCCGACCGCGACGTCCGCACCATGGTGTACGTGGCGTTCACCTCGTCGGAGCTGCGCAAGATCCTGCTCGCCGGCGGCACCCTGGACGGCGACAACTCCAGCATCGACCTGGGCGAGGTCGACGTGTTCTACCAGCCGGCACTGGCTGGCGGATCGTCCCTGTCACAGCTCCCGGTTGAGCCCGCCGGTGCAGAGCCGACAATGGCGTCGGCTCTACCCGTCGAGGTCATCGACCTCCGGGATGCCGAACCGGCCCGGGCCCGGGCGCTGTGACAGGGACGCTTGCCTGCGGCAAGCGTTGACGACAGGGACGCTTGCCTGCGGCAAGCGTTGACGACAGGGACGCTTGCCCGCTGATCAGGACCGATAGGCGGCCTGGGATTCCTTCCAGGTGCCGCCATCGGCCTTGGGTTCCTTGGGCAGACCCAGCACCCGCTCCCCGATGATGTTGCGCTGCACCTCGGAGGTGCCGGCGTAGATCGTGCCGGGCCGGGCGATCATGAAGCTGGCCATCCAGTTGGCCACCGTGTTGTCGATACCGACCTCGGGCGGGCCGATTCCGCCCCGGGTCTCCTGGCCGAAGTCGACCATGGCCCCAGCCCCGATCATGTTCATGGCCGACTCGGTGACCTCCTGGTGGTACTGGCTCCAGAACAGCTTGCCGATCGACGCCTCCGGCCCCGGCTGCTGGCCCTTGAGGAACCGGGTGAGGGCCTGCATCCCCCGGTACCGCATGATCTGGACCTTGCTGTAGAGCTTGGCGACGTCCTGGCGGACCAGGGGGTCGTCGGTGCGGCCCAGGTCCCGGGCCATGGCGATGTAGTTGGCCAGCTCGGCGGCGTAGGCCAGCGAGGTGGTGGTGGCCCCCACCCCCCGCTCGAAGCCGAGCAGGGTGTTGCCGACGGCCCAACCGTTGTTGACCCCGCCCAGCACGGACTCTTTGGGGCAGGTGGCGTTGGTGAAGAAGACCTCGTTGAAGTGGTCGTGGCGCACGATGTTCGTGATCGGGCGCACCTCCACCCCCGGCTGGTCCATCGGCACCAGCAGGAACGAGATGCCCTTGTGCTTGGGCACGTCGGGGTCGGTCCGGGCCAGGACGAAGACCATGTTGGCCAGATGGCCGCTGGAGGTCCAGATCTTCTGGCCGTTGATCACCCACTGGTCGCCGTCGAGCTCGGCCTTGCAGCCCAGGTTGGCCAGGTCGGACCCGGCGTTGGGCTCGGAGTAGCCCTGGCACCACACGTCCTCGCCCGACAGGATCCGGGGGATGTAGTGCTTCTTCTGCTCCTCGCTACCCCAGAACAGGATGGTGTTGCCCACCATGCCGATGCTGAAGCCGTCGTTGGGCCCCGACGTGGGCACCCCCCGCTTGTAGAACTCCTCGTTCATCACCACCTGCTCCAGGTGGGTCAGGCCGCCGCCCCCGTACTCGGCCGGCCAGTTGGCGGCCAGCAGCCGGTTGTCGCGCAGCGTCTCCCGCCATTTCCAGTGGAAGGCCAGGCGGTCCTCGCCGACCAGGGCACCGATGCCCTTCCAGTCGGCCGGCAGGTTGGCGTCGAGGAAAGCCCGGATCTTCTGCCGGTACTCCTCGGTCTCGGGGGGATACGTCGGCTCCATGAGGGCAGCGTAGCTGCCGGCCGGGGTTGGGGCCCCGGCCCAGATGGGGCCCCGGGGGCGCAGCTCCCGCAACGAGCAGCGTAGCTGCCGGCCGGGGTTGGGGCCCCGGCCCAGATGGGGCCCCGGGGGCGCAGCTCCCGCAACGATGATGCACGGTACCTCAGGGGCTGGGTGCCGGGTGAGGGCCAGGGCTACTGTTCGGCGATGGGACACCCTGTACCGCTCGCCGCCTCCACGTCGGGCCCTGATCTCGTCGCCGCCTTCGCCGAGTGCTGGGCCTCGATGCTGGAGCTGGGGCGCACGCTCAGCGAAGGCGACTGGGCCAGCCCCGCCCTCTGCCCCGGCTGGACCTGCCGCGACGCCCTGCTGCACCTCACCAGCGCCGAGATCGGGTTCTCCCAGTGGACCGACCTGGCCAACCCGCCGTGGGACGAGCTCAAGGCGGCCCACCGGCGGCTGGCCGACGCCAGCGGCGCCGAGGTGCTCGACGCCTTCGCTGCCATCACCGCCACCCGCGGCGAGCAGCTGGCCGCCATGTCGGAGGCCAGCCTCGACGCCCCGTCGTGGACGGCGGCCGGGCCCGGCACCTACCGCCGCTACATGGAGATCCGGGTGTTCGACCACTGGGCCCACGAGCAGGACATCCGGGTGCCCCTCGGCCGCCCCGGCCATCTGAGCGGGCGCGGCGCCGAGATCTCGCTCGACGAGGCCCACATCGCCCTCGGGTACATGGTGGGCAAGAAGGCGGCCGCCCCGCAGGGGGCCGGCGTCACGATCGAGATCACCGGCCCCACCGCCCGCACCCTCCACGCCGTGATCGACGGCCGGGCCCGGGTGGTGGAAGACCTCGACGGGCCGGCCACGGCCACCGTCACCACCGACTTCGCCACGTTCATGCTGCTGTGCTGCGGCCGGATCGACCCGTCGGGCCCGCTGGCCGACGGGCGGGTGGCGCTGGCCGGCGACACCGAGCTGGCCGAGCGGGTGGCCCGCAACCTGGCCTTCACCATCTGAGGCGGCGACCGTGACCGATCCTGCGCTCCCCCACCCCGCCGACCTGCCCCGCTACGAGGTCTACGCCCTCAAGTACGGCCACCGCCCGGCCCGCCGGCCCGAGCATTTCGTGGGCGGCGACCCCCACGACGAGCCGATGGACATGGACTACTTCGTGTGGGCCGTGGTCGATCCCGACGGAGCCGGGCCCGGGGTGCCCCGGGCCTGGGTGGTCGACACCGGGTTCGAGGAGGGCGACGGCACCAGCCGCCGCCGCACCACTGTGCGCTCGGTCACCGACGCCCTGGGCACGATCGGGGTGGAGGCGGCCGACGTGGCCGACGTGGTCATCACCCACCTCCACTACGACCACATCGGCGGCCACGCCGAGTTCCCCCGGGCCTCGTTCCACCTCCAGGACGCCGAGATGGCCTTCGCCACCGGGCGTTACATGACCCACAAGCTGTTCAGCCACGCCTTCACCGTCACCCAGATCCAGGATCTGGTGGGCCTGGTGTTCGACCAGCGGGTGGCGTTCCACGACGGCGCCGGGGATCTGGCCCCCGGCATCACCCTGCACCATGTGGGCGGCCACACGATGGGGCTCCAGGTCGTGCGGGTGCACACGGCGGCGGGGTGGCTGGTGCTGGCGTCGGACGCCGCCCACTACTACGAGCACCTCGACCGGGGCCGGGCCTTCACCACCGTGTTCAACGTGGGTGACATGCTCGAGGGTCACCGCCGGTGCAAGGCCATGGCGTCGGCGCCGTGGATGGTCATCCCCGGCCACGACCCCCGGGTGCTGGAACGCCACCCGGCGGCCGGCCCCGGCCTCGACGGCATCGCCGCCCGCGTCGACCTCCCCCCGGTGGGCTGACCCGGTCCGGGGTCGCCCCCTACAGGATGGCGACGGCGTTGCCGGGCGAACCGAGACCGTCGGGGACCTTGAGGGGGGCGGCGACGAAGAAGAATTCCCAGCTGCCCCGGGCCCGGCACTCCCGGGCCAGCGTCTCGAAGTCGAACATCTCGCCCAGGGCGAAGCCGAGGCAGGGCAGCAGCCGGCGGTGCAGAGAGCCGACGGCGGGGTCGCCGGGAAGGGTCTCCACCGCCGGGTTGTCGCACAGCAGAGCGGCCGGGTGGGCGTTCCACAGGTACCGGGCCATGCCCTCGTCGGCCGACAGGCCGGCGAAGCTGGGATCGGCGGCGTAGGCCTCCCGGTCGGCCCGGCCCAGCGCCCGGTACCGGCCGGGCCAGCCGAAGCGGATGCACAGCAGGTCGCCGGTGCGCAGCTCGGTGCCCTGGGCCGCCACCACGGCCCGGAGCTCCTCCACCGTGATCGGCCGGGAGTCGAGGGCGTCGTAGGCCAGGCCCTGCTCGGCCTGCCAGCCGGCCAGGTCCACCAGCACCCCCCGACCGGCGACCCCGTGGTCGGCCCACCGGTCGATCCCGAGGCCGTTGGGGCCGTCGGTCGGGTCCTGGGTGCGACCGCCGTAGTAGCCCCGCTCCCGGCACCGGACGTGGCACAGCGCGTCCCACTGGGTGGAGGCCTGGAGGTGGAAGTTGTCGAGCCGATCGTCCATCTCGTTGCGGCTCAGGGCGAACACGTGGTGCTCGTAGGGCTGGCGCCCGAACAGGGGCGGGTCGGGCTCGGTGAGCGGCAGGTCGAGCGAGATCACCTGGCCCGAGCGGACGAGGGCGGCGGCCGCCGCCACCCGCTCCGGGGTCACCAGGTTGATCGTGCCCAGCTCGTCGTCGGGACCCCACACCTCCCAGGCGTGGCGCAGACCCAGGCCCTCCAGCTCCGGCAGGTCGTCGAACTCGGGCAGGTCGCTCACTGGTGCTCCTCGGGGGGATCGGCCCTGAACGGGCCGACCGTAGGTTGCCCCCCGGGACCAATGCAATCCGCGACGCGGTTCGAACCGGTGACGCGATTGGTGCGCTCAGCGCTCGATCCGCGACACGGCTCGAACCGTGTCGCGAATCGAGCGGGCGGCCAGTGCGGTCAGCCGACCGCTCCGGCGGAGCGGAGGGCGGCGATCTGGTCGGCCGACCAGCCCCAGTCGGCCAGGATGGCCTCGCTGTGCTGGCCGGGATCGGGCGGCGGGCTCTGGATCTGGCCCGGGGTGCGGCTGAACCGGGGCGCCGGGCCGGGCTGGATCACGCCGTCGACCTCCACGAACGCACCCCGGGCCACGTTGTGGGGGTGGTTGGGGGCCTCGGCCATCGACAGCACGGGGGCGAAGCACACGTCGCTCCCCTCCATCACCGCACACCACTCGTCGCGGGTCTTGGCCAGGAACAGCTCGGTGAGCCGCTTCTTGTGCTCCACCCAGCGGGAGCGGTCCATCCGGTCGGGGATGTCGCTCTCCTCCAGGCCCAGCTTCTCCAACAGCTCGGCGTGGAACTTGGCCTCGATCGAGCCGATCGAGATCCACTTGCCGTCGGCGCACTCGTAGGTGCCGTAGAAGTGGGAGCCGGTGTCGAGGATGTTGGTGCCCCGCTCCAGCGACCAGCTACCCGACCCGTACATCCCATAGATGGCGGTGAGCAGCGACGCCGCCCCGTCGACCATGGCGGCGTCGATGACCTGGCCCTGGCCCGACGTGCGGGCCTCCAGCAGGCCGGCCAGCACGCCGAAGGCGAGGTAGAGGGCGCCGCCGCCGAAGTCGCCCACCAGGTTGAGCGGGGGCACGGGCTGACCGCCCGAGGTGCCGATGGCGTCGAGCACGCCGGTGAGGGCGATGTAGTTGATGTCGTGGCCAGCGGCCGGGGCCATGGGGCCGTCCTGGCCCCAGCCGGTCATGCGGCCGTAGACGAGGCGGGGGTTGCGGGCCAGGCACACGTCGGGCCCGAGGCCGAGGCGCTCGGTGACGCCGGGCCGGAAGCCCTCGATCAGGGCGTCGGCCTGCTCCATCAGCTTGAGCACCACCTCCACGCCCTCGGCGCTCTTGAGGTCCACCGCGATCGACCGCCGGCTCCGCTCCAGCAGGTTGTACTGCCGGCCCGAGTCGATGCCGAGGTCGGCCGGGGCCAGGCGGTCGACCCGGATCACCTCGGCGCCGAGGTCGGCCAGCAGCATGGCGCACATCGGGGCGGGGCCGATCCCCGCCAGCTCGACCACCTTGATTCCCTGCAGCGGACCACCCATCGGGGGCACCTCCCGTTTCGTTCGTCTGTTGCCTGCAGTCTCCCACGCCGGCCCGCCGGGCCGCATCCTGGGCCCGGCCCGAACGACGTGCGCCAGCCGGGGCCGCGACCGTACAGTTCGGGGATGCGAGCTGCGGTGCTGCGACAACGACGGATTGTGGTCGACGACTGGCCCGACCTGAACCCCGGGCCGGGCCAGATCCTGATCGAGACGATCGCCTGCGGGATCTGCGGCAGCGACCTCCACACGGTCGACCACGCCCACGAGATGGCCGACACGGCCAAAGAGGTGGGGATGGGCGTGTTCGCCTTCGACCCCGACCGGGACATGGTGATGGGCCACGAGATCTCGGCCCGGGTGCTGGAGCTGGGGGCCGGGCTCGACGACGGGCCGGCGGTGGGCACGGCCATGGCCGTGATGCCCACCCTCACCACCCCCACCCGGCGGGCCACCCCCGGGTACGACAACGAGTACCCCGGCGGCTACTGCGAGCGGATGCTGGTGGACCCCTCCGCCCTGGTACCGGTACCCAACGGGCTCGACCCGGTGGTGGCCGCCCTGACCGAGCCCCTGGCCGTCGGGCTCCACGCCGTGAACGAGTCGTCGGCCGCCCGGGGGCGGGGGGCCGTGGTGCTGGGCGCCGGCCCGGTGGGCCAGAGCGTGATCGCCGCCCTGGCCGTGCTGGGGGCCGAGCCCATCGTCGTCAGCGAGTACTCCCCCCGGCGCCGGGAGCTGGCCCGCCGCCTGGGAGCCCACGTGGTGGTCGACCCGGCCAGCCCGGGCGACGCCGCCAACGGGTTCGCCGCCGCCGTGCAGGGCTGGCGCGACAACCGGTCGGGCAGCAAGGAATCGCCGGTGATCTTCGAGGCCGTGGGCGTGCCCGGCCTGATCGACGGGGCCATGACCGCCGCCCCCAACCGGTCCGAGCTGGTAGTGGTGGGCGTCTGCATGCAGCCCGACAACTTCCGCCCCATCATGGGGATCTACAAGCACCTCACGGTCCGCTTCGTGCTGGGCTGGAACGGCGCCGAGTTCCGCCAGTCGCTCCGCAACCTGGCCGAGGGCCTGATCCCGGGGGATGAGCTGATCACCGGCCAGGTCACGCTGGACGAGACGCCGGCCGCCTTCGCCGCCCTGGCCAACCCCGAGGAGCATGTGAAGATCATGGTCCGCCCCAACGGGTTGGGCTGACGGGATCGAGCTGACAGGAGGTCACCGCCGTGCTGGTGGAGAAGATCGAAGCCAAGTGGATCGAGGCGTTCGCCGCCACCTTCGCCCGCTGCGGGGTGCAGCCGGGCGACGTGTGCGCCGTGCTGTCGGAGAGCCAGAGCCGGCCCGTCAACGTGCAGCTGGCCGACCTGGCCCTGCAGGGCCTTGGGGCGAGGGTGTTCCACGTGACCATCCCGTCGCCCCGCCAGAAGGTGCCGGTGCCGGTGCGCTCCACCGGGGCGTCGGATGCCATCGGCGGCCTCCAGCCGGTGATCGACGCCCTGGCCGGCTCGGTGCTGGTGGCCGACTGCACGGTGGAGGGCCTCCTCCACGCCCCCGAGCTACCCGCCATCCTGGGCAAGGGGGCCCGGGTCCTGATGGTGTCGAACGAGCATCCCGAGCTGCTGGAGCGCCTCCAGTGCGACCCGGCGCTGGAGGCCAAGGTGAAGGCCGGCACGAAGATGCTGCGGGCCGCCTCCACCATGACCGTCACCTCGTCGGGCGGCACCGATCTGGTGATCGACGTGGCCAACGCCCCCGCCGGCTCCAGCTGGGGCTGGACCGACCGCCCCGGCACCATCGCCCACTGGCCGGGCGGCCTGTGCCTGGCCTTCCCGCCCGCCGGCTCGGTCAACGGCACCCTGGTGCTCGACACCGGCGACGTGAACCTCACGTTCAAGCGTTACATGGAGTCGCCGGTGCGGTGCACGGTGGAGAACGACTACATCGTCGACATCGCCGGCGATGGCCTCGACGCCGCTCTCATGCGCAGCTACCTGGAGGCGTGGGGCGACAAGGAGGCCTACGCCGTGTCCCATGTGGGTTGGGGCATGAACCCGGCGGCCCGGTGGGACACCCTGGTCATGTACGACAAGAGCCAGGTCAACGGCACCGAGCTGCGGGCCTTCGCCGGCAACTTCCTGTACTCCACCGGGGCCAACGAGACGGCCGGGCGCCACACGCTGGGCCACTTCGACCTGCCCATGAGGGGCTGCACGGTGTCCCTCGACGGCACCCCGGTGGTCGTCAACGGCGTGCTGCAGGGCGAGTTGGCGTGACATCGTGCCCATGATCAAGGGCATCGACGTGCTCGACGAGGGCCCGCCCGGGGGGCGGTCGCCCCAGTCGGTGCTGTTCCTCCACGGGTTGGGGGCCACGGCCGAGGCGTGGCGGGCCCAGCTCGACGGCCTGTCGCCCATGATGCGGTGCGTGGCCTGGACCATGCCCGGCTACGGCCGGTCCCGGCCGGTGCGGGGCGAGCTGTCGATCGCCGCCCTGGCCGACGCCGCCGCCGAGCTGATCGAGGGCCTGGAGCTGGCTCGGGTGGCGGTGGTGGGCCACTCGATGGGCGGGTTCGTGGCCCAGGAGCTGGCGCTGCGCCACCCCGACCGGGTGGAGCGCCTGGTGCTGGTGAGCACGGCCCCCGCCTTCGGGGGCGAGGACGGGCCGGAGGGTCTGGCCGCCGCCGAGTTCCTGGCCGCCCGGATGGAGCCGGTGAACGAGGGCCGGCGGATGCAGTACATCGCCCGCCAGGTGGTGCCCACCATGGTGGCCCCCGACTGCCCCCTCACCGTGCAGGAGGCGGCCATGAAGCTCATGGCCACGCTCACCCCCGCCTCCTACCGGGCGGCGCTGGAGGCCGTGGTCCGCTTCGATGCCCGGAGTCGGCTGGCCGAGCTGTCGCCCCCCACCCTGTGCGTGACCGGCCGGCTCGACACCGCCACCCCGCCGGCCGACGCCGAGCGCCTGGCCGGGCTCATCCCCGAGGCCCGCCTGGAGCTGGTCGACGGGGCCGGCCATCTGCTGCCGATGGAGCGGCCCGACGACCTCAACCGCCTGATCCGTTCCTTCCTCGTGTGGATGTGACCCGATGACCAGCCGTCCCGCCGCCCCAACTCCCGCCCCCGCCGTCGAGCCCCTCGATCTCAGCGGCCCGGTTGACGACCGCAACGAGTTCGACCTGCCGCTCACCGCCGGCCAGCTCGCCCTCCTGCGCCAGGTGCGGGAGCTGGGCCGGGAACGGTTCGGGCCCCGGGCCGCCATGTACGACGCCGAGAACCGGTTCCCCACCGAGAACTACGACGACCTGCGCCAGGCCGGGCTGCTGGCCCTCCTGATCCCGGCCGAGCACGGCGGAATGGGCGCCGACTACGCCACCTACTGCTTCGTCTCGGCCGAGCTGGCCCGGTGGTGCGGGTCCACCGCCCTGTCGTACAACATGCACTCCTGCACGATGATGTGGTCGGGCTTCGTGGCCGACGACCTGGAGATGGACGACGAGACCCGGGCCGCTCACAACAGCCGTCGGGCCGGGCTCTACCGTCTGGTGCTGGAGGACGACGCCCTGTTCGCCCAGCCCTTCTCCGAGCCCCAGACCGATCTCACGTCGGGTCGGGAGCCGTTCGGGGCCACCGCCGTGCGGGTGGACGGGGGGTGGCGCCTCAGCGGCCGCAAGCACTTCGCCTCGCTGGCCGGCGCCGCCACCCACTACGGCATCCTGTGCACCGAGTCCCCGGCCGACGGCTCGGCCCCCTCGTTCCGCAACACCCTGTACCTGGCGGTGGCGGCCGACAGTCGTGGGTTCTCGGTGTCGGGCGAATGGGATGTGCTGGGCATGCGGGCCACCATGTCGCGCGACCTCCTGCTCGACGAGGTGTTCGTGCCCGACGCCATGACCGTGATGCCGTCGGGCGCCTACTTCCTGGCCGCCCGGGACTGGCCCCACATCTTCATGACCATCTCCCCCACCTACCTGGGGCTGGCCGAGGCGGCGGTCGACTTCGCCGTCGCCTACATGAAGGGCGAGGTGGAGGGCAGCCCCCGCTCCGGCGCCCCGACGATGACCAAGCAGCTCGCTCTGGCCGAATGCCAGATCCGGGTCCAGGAGGCCCGGGCCCTGATGCTGCGCACCATGGCCGAGGCCCGCTACCGGCCCACGCCAGGGGCGCGGATGCGGACGATGATGTGCCACCGCACGATGTCCAAGGTGGCCCACGAGGTGACGGGCGAGGTGCTGCGGATCTGTGGCGGCCGGGCCCTGTTCAAACGGTTCCCGCTGGAGCGGATGCACCGCGACGCCCGGGCGGGGGCGGTCATGCTGCCCTGGACGGCCGACATCTGCATGGAGCGGGTGGCCGAGATGACCTTCGGCCGACCGCCGGCCAGCCCGGCCAGCCCGGCCTGACCGGCCGGCGCGGCACCGCAGCGGTGTCGCACCACTACATTGCCCGACATGCAGAACCGGGTCCGTATCGCCCTGGGCGGCCTGATCCTGGCCGCCATCGCCGGCTGGCTGGCCTTCGGCTACTTCGGCGTCCAGTCGCTGATAACCGACGACGAGGTGGCCGAGGCCGGGCCGGCCCTGGCCCCCGACACGGCCGAGACCCTGGCCCAGGGCACGTTCTCCGGCAGCACCGGCCACTCGGTGACGGGCTCGGCCCAGGTGCTGGGCGACGGGGGTGAGCAGCGGTTCCTGCGCCTCGACAGCTTCGAGGCGACCAACGGCCCCGACCTGAAGGTGTACCTCCGGGCCGACGACGACCGCTACGTGAGCCTGGGCGCGCTGAAGGGCAACATCGGCAGCCAGAACTACGAGATCCCGCCCGAGGTCGACCTGGCCACATACCGCACGGTGCAGATCTGGTGCGAGCGGTTCGGCGTCCTGTTCGGCGACGCCCCCCTGGCGTGACCCCGCCCCCGCCGCCGCCCGACCGTCTCGCCATCCGGCCCGGAACGGTCGACGACCTCGAGGAGCTGCTGGCGTTGGGCCGGCGCTACTGCGAGGCCGACGGCCACGAGTTCCACGAGGCCCGCGCCCGCCGGGCCTTCGCCGGTCTGCTGGCCGAACCCCGGTGGGGCACCGTGTTGCTGGCCGAGCTCGACGGCACAGCCATCGGGTACGCCGTTGTCACCGTCGGCTACTCGATCGAGTCGGGCGGGGTGGAGGCGCTGCTGGACGAGGTCTACCTCGACGTGAGAAGCCAGGGGTTCGGTTCGATCCTGCTCGACCGGGTGTTGGCCGAGGCCCGGAGTCGGAACGCCCAGCGGCTGTTCCTGGAGACCGAGGCGGCCAACGAGCGGGCCCGGGCCTTCTACCGCCGCCACGGGTTCCGCCAGGACGACAGCATCTGGCTGTCGATCGATCTCGAAGACGACGGCCTGGCTTCTGGCAACAGCGGGTGAATCCGGGCCACCGACCAAGGACGCCATGTAGTCGATGAAGGCGCCGGTGTTGCATCTTGCGACACTTGCCCACGCCATCGTCCAACAAAGCGAAGCCATAGCCACCCTTGCCCACTCAGCTACGAGCAACGCCGATCGGATCGAAGCCCTCACCGCAGGCATCGCCACCATTACCACCTAGATGCCTGTCTGCATCTCGCCTCGAAACTCGCGTTTCCTGGTTCCTGCACGACGGGTCGGATCTCTAACCAGAAGCCGCCACCGAGCGGCGGCCGTTGGGGGTCAAGGTGAAGTCGGGGTGTGATCGCCAGGCCGTCAGCCAGCGGAGATCTACGAGCCAGTGTTCGACTGGTTGGCCGGTTGCGGTGAGGTCGTTGATGATGAGGCGGCGGCCTCGGATTGTGTGACTGGCCGCAGGGGGTGGGGTGTCGAGGTAGACCACACCGCTGAGCAGATGGCAGAGCGCCAGGATGACGGCGACCAGTTTGTGATCGTGTTTGGGGTCATCTGCCGCAGGGGGGCGGCAGCACAGTTGCGTGAGTGGCGGCCATCCCAGCAGACTAGTCAGTCGTTGGAGCGCAGCTGGCGGGAGCTGTTCGGTCCAACTAGTGATCGGACAGTCCCGGGTACCGACGACCGTAGCCGTCGTCGGTGGTTTCCGGAGAGCTGCCATGGCTTCGATACGCGACCAGTCGTGGTCGTCAAGGAGCCGGGGAACCAACACACGACAAGCCAACCTCACTACCTCCCGGTCTCCGGCCTATACCGGTCGAAGGTCTCGTCGATGGCGTGACCAATCGAGTCATGGTTGTTCTGGTTTGGAGGACAGCCGATCGGTGGATGTGGACTGACCCATCACAAAGGGAACAGGGGGCAGGGCCGTCATGATTGACGGTGCGTTCAATGTGTACGACCTCGCCGCCTCCCAGATCCGCTATTCGGAGTCGAATGCTTCGAAGCTGGTCCCGGACGTGCTGGTGGGGGTTTGAGCCTCCCGCACTCCGCCTGGGGACCGATGCGTTACTGACCTCGCACCACGAGGCACACCGCTCGCACAGCCGGAGCGATGTGCTGATCGTTGCGCGTATCGGTGACACCGGTCACAACGGTAGCCGCAACCCTGTGGCGGTACGTCATTTGGGGGACGGCCCCCCAGCGAAGAGGGCCGTCCAGACACAGGCGCAGGAAACTCGCCGACAAATCGTCGCGTAGCTCGTCGAAAGGCCCGCTGCGACTTGGCCGCTCAGATCGACGCGGTTGGGAAGGTCAGACAGGTGAGGGTGTCTGGCCCGGTCTGTCCTTGAGTAGGGCCTCGGGGATCGAGTCGGGTACGTCGGGCCTATCGCGACGACGGGTCTCCCAAATGAAGGCAGCACCCATCACGGTGCACACCAATCCGAGGCCGGCGAGTAACGCAGCGACGCCGAGCGCAAGTTGCAGTGTGCTGTGTGTTGCCGCGCCCACACCGAGTTCGGCCACAAGTGCATGGGCGGTCCCGCTCCACGCCATCTCTCGAGCTGCCGCCTCGACGGGAACGTCACGGTCGAACCCGGTCCAGTACCGACCGTTGACCTCGAAATCGCAGGTCACACCCTCGGCTGGGAACGGGACCGGCACAGGGACCATCTGGCCGTTGCAATCGAACTCGGTCGCCAGACCGTTGTCACCGGTCAGATCAGCCTGGCTTAGCGTCACCTTCTGGGTGCCGTGCAGCGTGTGGTACGAGATCGTCGCCATCTGGTACATGTACTCGGTGGCACTGTTGACGAGCGGATCATTGGGGTCGAGGTCGGACTCGACGATTGGGAAGCCCCAGTCGTCTTCCAACAACGACCTGATCGCCAACCCGCCCTCGACTTCGCCGCGGTCGACGAGTTGGCCGTCCTCGTTGTAGCTCAGTTCGACGTTCTGAACCTCGCTGAACGACTGCAACGAAGTGTATCCACCTTGCACTTTACCGTAGGCAACGCCGGCTCCGATGAAGTAGCCGATCCCAACAACGAGGAGAAAGATCCCGAGTAGCCCGAGGGGTTTCCTCAGCATGAGAACTCAGTCTCTTTGTTCCAACGATTCATGTGAACGTTCCCTTCGTGGCATCGAATGTGAACGCTCGAACCCCGGTTGACCCACCGCACCAGAAGGGCAAGGTCGGTTCGAGAGCACGGAAAGGCAAAGCGGCTGCGGCCAACGACCGGCCTGAACTCTGCAACAAGGTGCACTCCTGAGATCCGAGCGAGATTGACTAGCGCTACCAGGGTCCGGAGCATCGCCCCTGAGCCGGCGGCGTCCGCCCGCTCAACACGTAAGGGGTCTTGTCGTGGTTTCTCAGCAGTACCCCCGCCCGAGGCGTCCGAAACAGAGGTCGTCGCTCCATCGAGAGTCAGAGCGCCAGCTCGGCCGAGGTCGTGGCCGGAGCTCCGCCGTCACGGCGGGTACGCCATCCGTACGGACCTCGGTCCGGACCCGCCAACGACTGTCATCGATGGTTTTCGACGGGCTGTGCGATCGGTGCTTGTCGAACGCCGCTTCGGCGGCCGGCTGCTACGGCGGCAAGGACGATGAGTGCGGTGATGATGCCGTTGCGTGTGAGTTGTTCGCCGAGAAGCGGCCAGGCCCAGAGCAGGGTGAGGGAGGGCTGGAGGAGTTGGAGTTGGCCGGCCCGTGCGATGCCGATGCGGGCGATGCCCGAGTACCAGGCGAGGTAGGCGAGGTACATGGGGAACAGGGCTGACAAGGCGAAGGCAGCGACGGATTCTGTCGACGCCTGTAGGAGGTCTGGGAGTCCGATGAGGCTGGCGGGGATCGTGATGGGGAGGGCGAGCACGAGGGCCCAGGACATCACTTTCCACCCGGCCATGGTGCGGGCGAGGAGGCCGCCTTCGGCGAAGCCGATCGCTGCGCTGACGACGGTCATCGCCAGGAGCAGGTCGGCGAGGTGTAGCGAGCCACCACCGCTGTTGAGGGCGAAGGCTACGACGGCGACCATGCCTACGATTCCGGAGCACCAGTACAGGCGTGTCGGTCGCTCGCCCGCTCTGATGACAGCGGCCCCTGCGGTGGCGAGCGGTAGCAGGCCGAGCACGATAGCTCCATGACTGCTCGGCGTGTATCGGAGCGCGAACGCTGTGAGCAGAGGAAAGCCGATGACGGGTACCTCACGCCCGGGTGATCCAGAAGCGTATGGGGCACTCGTCGATCCGGACCACGATGGACGTCTACGGCTCGGTGCTGGAACACGTCGACAACGAGGTGATCGACGGCCTGCTTTCCCGGCCCGGACCAGGGTTGCGCGGTCTGTCCGCGGTCTCGACCGTGGGAGTGGTCGAGACGTCAGGCGCACACGACACGCCTGACCAGGACGAACAGCAGTGGAGCTGAGGGGAGTCGAACCCCTGGCCTCCTCGATGCGACCGAGGCGCTCTAGCCAGCTGAGCTACAGCCCCAGATGGGAGCCCTCACGATAGCGCCTCCGTCTGGCGGCGCGGTGCGTCTTTGCTCGCCACCCGAGGTCAGGGATGGTTGACGGCCTTGGGCGGCTCGAAGCCCTCTTCGTCGAGCTGGGAGTGGATGTAGATGGGCCGGGCCTTGGGCTTGCGGGGCGTGATCTGGGCCGGTGGCCGGGTGAACGGGGCCGCCTTCGGGGCTGCGGCCGGCTCGGCCTCGGCCTCCGGTTCGGGCTCCAGATCGGGGGCGGCGGGCACGGTCTCGGGCTGCACAGTGCTGGGCTGCACAGTGCTGGGCTGCACGGTGCTGGGCTGCACGGTCCCGGGCTGCACGGTGTCCTGCTGCGCCGGCGCGGGCGGTAGCACGTCGACCTCGATCGGCGGGTCGGGCAGCACATCGACCTCGATCGGGGGATCGGCGACCGGAGCTGGGGCCGGCGCCGGGGTGGACGCCCGGGCGGGGGTGGGAGTGGCTGAGGGCGCCTCGTCGGCCGAAGTGCCCCACTCCATCTGGATCAGGGCCTCGACGAAGCTGGACACGGCGTGCCCACCCGACGAGATGGGGCTCTTGTAGGAGCGGTCGACCCGGTCGTGGTTGGGGCCGATGGCCGACGCCAGCACGGTGGAGGTGGTGGCCGCCGGCGGCTGGCGCACCAGGCCGGCCCGGCGGGCCTCCTCGCGGGCCCGCAGCATCCGGCCCCCCAGATAGGAGGCGATGGCGAGATGGACGGCCAGGGTCACCGTCATGAGGCCGAACAGCCAGACGAAACGCCCCCGCAGCGCCACCGCCAGCAGGAACGAGGCGAAGGTGGCGAACATGGTGCCGAGCAGGGCCTGACGACGCCGGGCCACCGGGGAACGCTGACGCCACCCGTGCCACCCGAACCGGCCCACCGGCTCGATCTCCCAGAAGTCTGGATCGCCCCCGCCGTCCGGGTCCTCCGAGGCGCCCCCCACCGCCCACTCGGCCTCCGACGGACGGAAGCCTCCGAACAGCGGGCGCCCCAGCACCCAGATCCAGGCCAGCGCGAGACCGGCCGCTACCGCGACCTGGACCGCGGTGCCCATTACATCGTGTGCCTCTCGGAGCCGCCACCATCGGACCGCACGGGCTCCGTGCGCCGGTAGGACCCCGACTTGCCTCCGGTCTTCTCCCACAGGGCGATCTCACCGATCACCATGCTCTTGTCGGCCGACTTGCACATGTCGTACACGGTCAGGGCGGCGACCGAGCAGGCGGTGAGCGCCTCCATCTCGACGCCGGTGCGATCGACCGTGTCCACCTGGGACTCGATCTCGATGTGGTCGTCCTGGATGTCGAAGTTGACCGAGACGGCCCCGATCATCACCGAGTGGCACAGCGGCAGGAGATCGGCCGTGCGCTTGGCCGCCTGGATGGCGGCCACCCGGGCCACCGCCAGCACGTCACCCTTGGTGACGGCACCCCGGGCCACGAGGGCCGTGGTCTCGGGCTTCATGTACACCCGCCCCCGGGCGACCGCTCGACGGAACGTGGGCTCCTTAGGAGACACGTCCACCATGCGTGCCCGCCCAAGGGGATCCAAATGAGTCAATTCGCGCTCGGCCACCCCTCCACGCTAGTGCGAAATCAGGGCGAAATGGAGGCACGTCCGGCTCAACCGCCGATCTGGCTCATCGACTTCGACGGGCGCAGGAAGTGAACCTGGCCAATGGCGTGCCCCGCCCATTTCCGGTCGATCTCGCCGGCCACGGCGGCCGCCAGGTCGTCGTCGGAGCCGCCGTCGCGCAGGATCGAGCGGAGATCGGAGTGACCGAGGGCGAACAGGCAGTTGCGCAGCTGGCCCTCGGCCGTGAGGCGCATCCGGTCGCAGCTGCCGCAGAACGGCTCGGTGACGCTGGCGATCACGCCGAACTCGCCGGCGCCGTCGTCGTAGACGAAGCGCTCGGCCGGGCTCGAGCCCCGCTCGATGGGGTGGAAGTCGAAATGCTCGGCGGCCCGGGCCACGATCTCGGCGTGGGGCACCACCCGGTCCGACGACCATTCGCCCTGGGCGTCGAGCGGCATGAACTCGATGAACCGGATGACCACGCCCTTGCGGCGGCCCAGGTGGAGGAAGTCGACCACCTCGTCGTCGTTGATGCCCCGCATGAGCACCACGTTCAGCTTCACCGGCTCGAACCCGGCCCGCACGGCGGCATCGATCCCCTCCAGCACGGAGGTGAGCGAGTCGCGCCGGGTGAGCTGCTGGAAGCGGTCGGCCCGGAGGGAGTCGATGCTGATGTTCACCCGCTTCAGCCCGGCCGCCCGCAGGTCGTCGGCCTGCTGGGCCAGGGTGGCGCCGTTGGTGGTCATCGACAGCTCGACCCCCAGGGCGGCCAGCTTGGCCACCAGGATCGGCAGGCGGGCCCGCATGGTGGGCTCGCCACCGGTGAGGCGGACGGTGCGGACGCCGCACTGCTCGGCCAGCACCCGGGTGATCCGCTCGATCTCCTCGAAGGTGAGCACATCGGACCGGTCGAGCCACACCATGCCCTCGGCCGGCATGCAGTATTCGCACCGGAAGTTGCACCGGTCGGTGACCGAGATGCGCAGATCGGTGTGGACTCTCCCGAATCGATCGACCAGCTGCCTGTTACCCACGAGGACCACGATACCGGGCCGCCCCGACGGGCCAGGAACCAGGGCCCTAATTCGGTTGGCCGCGCTGCCTCATCCCAGGTACATGACCCGCACGCTGCCCCCCGGTTCGACCCCTTCGCCGTCGGGCAGGACGGCCAGGCCGTTGGCCGAGGCCATGGCCAGCAGATGATGGGAACCCTGACCCCCGGCCGAGCGGACCCGCCATGCCCCGTCACCACGCTGGGTGACTACCACGCGCAGGAAGTGGGTCTTGCCATCGGGCTCCCGGCGCAGGCCGTCCTCGGCCAGGGCCCACAGATGGGGGCGCTCGGCGTCGAGGCGGCCCATCATGCGGCGCAGGGCGGGCCGGGCGAACAGCTCGAAGCTGACCATGGACGACACCGGGTTGCCGGGCAGGCCGAACACGGGCGTGCCGGTCATCACCCCGAAGGCCAGGGGCTTGGCCGGCTTGATGGCCACCTGCATCCAGTTGAAGTCGCCCAGGTCGCTGAGGATCGCCTTGATCAGGTCGTAGTCGCCCATCGAGACACCACCCGAGGTGATGACGGCGTCGGTCTGCTCCACCGCCCGGTCGAGGGCGGTGCGGATGGCCCGCTCGTCGTCCCGGATGAGCCCGAGGTCCACCGGGTGGCAGCCGGCCTCGGCCACCAGCGACAGCAGGGTGAGCCGGTTGGAGTCTCGGATCTGGCCCGGCTGGAGCGGCTGGGGGCCCTCCACCAGCTCGTCACCGGTGGACATGACGCCCACCCGGGGCCGCCGGTACACCTTCACCGTCTCCCGCCCGATGCTGGCCAACACGCCCAGATGGCCGGGGGTGAGCAGCGTGCCCGGGTGGAACACCTCGGTACCGGGCCGGATGTCGTCGCCCGCCGGGCGCACATGGTTGCCCGGCGGCACCTCGGCCAGGATCATCACGTCGAAACCGGCGGGCCGGGTGAGCTCCACCATCACCACGGCGTCGGCCCCCTCCGGCATGGGGGCGCCGGTCATGATCCGCATCGCCTCCCCCGACTCGAGGGCCCGGGGGGCCACGCCTCCGGCGGGCACGGTGGCCGATACGGCCAACACCTTGGGGCTGGTCTTGGTCGCCCCTCGTGTGTCGACGGCCCGGACGGCGTACCCGTCCATGGCGGTGTTGGCGAACGGCGGGATGGCCTCGGTGGCCGTCACCGTCTCGGCCAGCACCATCTCCCGGGCGGCCGTGATCGGCACGTCGACGATCGGCAGCACGATCAGGTCACGGTTGATCCTGGTCCGGGCCTCTTCCAGCGAGATCATGGGCTAAAACTAGCCGGCCGTCAGGAGACCAGGCCCTCTCGGACGGCTACCTCGGCCAGGATCTCGCGGAAGGCGGGGCCCAGGTCGGGCCGTTCCAGCGCCAGCTCCACCACCGCCCGCAGGTAATCGATCTTCTTACCCGTGTCGAAGCGCCCCTCGCTGAACGTGTAGCCCAGCAGCGGCTCGTCGGCCATGAGGCGGACCATGGCATCGGTGATCTGGATCTCGCCCCCCACGCCAGGGGGCGTGGCGTCGATGTGGTCGAAGATGGCCGGGGTGAACAGGTAGCGGCCCATGATGGCCAGGTTGGAGGGGGCCGCCTCGGGCGCCGGCTTCTCCACCAGCTCCCCCACCGACACCACCCGGGGGTCGGCCGTGGGCTCGGCGGCGGCGCACCCGTACGACGAGATCTCGTCTTTCGGCACCTCCATGAGGGCCACCACCGAGCACTGGTGGCGGTCGTAGGTGTCGAGCATGCCCTTCAACACCCCGGCCCGGGGGTGCATGATGTCGTCGCCCAGGAGCACCACGAAGGGCTCGTGGCCCACGTGGTTGCGGGCCGTGCCGATGGCGTGCCCCAGCCCCAGGGCCTCGCCCTGGCGCACGTAGTGGATCTGGGCCAGCTCGGCCAGAGCTTTCAGCTCGGCCGCGTCCTCGTGGCGGCCTTTGGCCTCCAGCGCCGCCTCCAGGTCGAGAAGGCGGTCGAAGTGGTCCTCCAGCACCTTCTTGTGGCGGGAGGTGATGACCAGGATGTCCTCGATGCCGGCGTCGACCGCCTCCTCGATCACGTACTGGATCACGGGGCGGTCCACCACCGGCAGCATCTCCTTGGGCACGGCCTTGGAGAACGGCAGGAAGCGGGTACCGAGACCAGCGGCGGGGATGACGGCCTTGCGAACACGGGGCACGGAAACCTCCGGAGGGATGCAGCGGTTGGCGGCGGGTGGGCGATCCCTGCGCCGCCAGGCTACCGGGAACAGCTGGTTGTGGCGGTAGGATGGCACGTCGGTATCCCGAGCCGGTGTCACCGGTTCGGGTTTCCGGTTCGAGGCGCCGGGCGCCCCGACCCCATCGAGCTTTCCCCTTCCACGAGACGCCAATCACGAACGATGCCTGTCTACGAGTACAAATGCACCGAGTGCACCGAGCGGTTCGAGGTCGAGCAGCGGATCTCCGACGATCCCCTGACCACGATGGAAGGCTGCACGGTGGCCGGTGACGGCCAGCACCACCTGAAGAAGGTGTTCAGCTCGATCGGGATCTCGTTCAAGGGAGGCGGCTTCTACCGCAACGACTCCCGCGGCGGATCGAAGTCGTCGAGCACCGCCCCGGCGAAGCCCGACTCGTCGTCGGGCTCGTCCGACAGCGGGAGCTCGTCCGACAGCGGGAGCTCGTCCAACGGCAAGACCGAGTCGTCGAGCACGGCCTCGTCGGGGTCCACGTCGACGCCCTCGACGCCGAGCACGTCGTCATCCTCGTCGGACTGAATCCCGCCGCCTTCCTGGAATCTCCTCACCCCGGTGTCTCACCGGTGAGACGCTCCGCCACGAGATCCGGGCCTGCCACTTCCCCCTTACCGGTTCCTGCCCGAGGGAAGTCCCATGCCCCGATCCCCGTCCGCCATCATCCGACCCCTGGCCGTCCCCGCTGGCGGGCCCGCTGGCGGCCCCACCCCGCCCCGACCCGGGCCCGGTGCCCCCGATCGTGCGGCTCCGGCTCCGTTTGCGCCGGCGCCGCCGCCACCGGACCGCCGCGGTGGGCCTGGCCCTCCTGGTCGGCGGCCTGGCCGGCGCCGGCTGGGCCGGATCCGGCCCGCTGACCGCCGCCCTCTCCCCCGTCCGCACCCTGACCGGAGCCGACCGGCCATCCCCGGCGGGCGAACCGGTGCTCGCCCCGGCTGATGACCCCGACGACCATCCGGCGCCCGCCGCCCCGGCGGCCCCCTCGTCACAGGCCGCCGGGCGGCTCGGGCTGCGGCCGGGCGAGCGGGCGGTGGCGCTGGCCGCTCCGGCCGCGCTACCCCCGATCGAGCCGGGCGACGAGGTGGAGCTGGTGGCGGTGGCCGTGGACGAGCTCGGCGCCGTGGTGGCCGAGCCCCTGCCGGCGCCGGGACGGGTGCTGGCCGTCGACGACGAAGCCGTCACCGTGGCCCTCCCCGCCGCCGACGCCGTGGTCGCCCTGCGCCATCAGGCCGACGGCCCGATCGAGCTCCTGCTCCGCTGACCGCCGGCCGATCATCCCCTCCCCGTTCTGGTGTCTCCGGCCGTCACCCGTGATCGGCCTGGACACCAGATCGGGGCTTCATCGGGCGATGGGGTCCTCGATCGAGGGGACGATGCGGGGGCTCCAGGGGCGGGCCTTGTCGAAGAAGTGGCCGACGACCTGGCCTTGACGGAGGGCGGCCAGGAACTCCTGGGGGCCGCTGAAGTCGGGCATGGCCACATAGCCCGAACCGATCGACGAGGGCACGTGGGAGTCGCTCCCGGCTCCCACCGCCAGCCCGTTGGCCTGGCCGTAGGTCACGGCCTGCTCATTGAGGGACCGCAGGCTGGTCTTGGAGTTGTGGCCCTCGATGGCGTCCACCAGGCCCTCGGCCACCAGCAGGTCGATCTCGTGGGGTCGCAGGCAGTTGCGCAGCGGGTCGAACGGATGGGGGATGTAGACCACCCCGCCCTGGTCCTTGATGCGGCGGGCCGCCTCCATGAGGCCCACCCCCGACGGGATCCGCTCGGTCAGGAACAGCCCGATGATCTCGCCCTGCCCCACCCGAAGCTCCTCGCCGATGATCACCCGGCACGGCAGCTCGTCGGCCAGGCGCTCGGCCCCGGCGGTGACGTTGTGGTCGGTTATGCACAGCACGTGGAGCTGGGCCGCTTCCACCGCGACGGCCAGCTCGTCGGGCGTGGTGGTGCAGTCGCCCGACCACATGGTGTGACTGTGCATGTCGACCCGGACCCAGCCCGGCTCCAGAGGGTCGGCCAGGTGGGGATGGTGCTCGACGGCGGCGGGGGGCGGGGGCGGCGTCATGCCGAGGCCCCCGACAAGGTGACGCCGCCGATCTTCAGCGACGGGGTGCTGACCCCGCTGGGCAGGTGGGTGAGGTCGCTGCCCACGGCGCTGATGTCGAGCAGGAGGCGCTGCAGGGTGGACCCCACCGTGCACTCGCTGATCGGCTCGGCCAGCTGACCCTTGCGGATCATGCGGCCCTCCACCCCCACCGAGAAGTCGCCCGACACCGCGTTCACCCCGCTGTGCAGCCCGGCCAGGCTGAACACCAACACGCCCAGGTCGGTCCGGGCAATCAGCTCCTCCAGGTCGCCGGCGGTGCCGGCGTCTATGTGGAGGGCGTGTATGCCGGGCGCCGGCAGCCCGCGGGTGCCCCGCACGGCCGAGCCGGTGGACCCGGCGCCGGAGCGGCGCCCGGTGTAGCAGTCGTGCACGAAACCCTGCAGCACACCGTCGACCACCAGCGGCACCCGCCGGGTGGCCAGGCCCTCGCCGTCGTGGGAGTCGGCCCCCAGCGAAGCGGGATCCGTGGCGTCGTCGAACACGGTGAGGGCGGGCGAGGCCACCAACTCCCCCACCCGGTTCACGAACGGCGAGCGGCCCTTCAGCACCCGGTCGCCGGTGAGGGTGCCGGCCACCAAACCCACCACGGTGGCGGCGAGGTGGGGATCGAGCACCAGCTCCACCGTCGCCGTGGCCGGCTTGGTGGCCCCGATCATCTCCACGGCGTGGGCCACGGCCCGCTTCACCACCTTGTCGAGGTCCAGCTCGCGGGGGTCGCGGGCCCCGTCGTAGGCGTAGCCGGTCTGGGTGCGGGCACCGTCGACGGCCAGGGCCTGCACCGACACGCTGGCCGAGGTGGCCTCGGTGGCGACCTCGATCCCGGCCGTGCTGGCCAGGGCGAACGCCCCCTGGCTGTCGCTGTAGCCGGCCACCCGGACCCCGGTGACGGCCGGACTGGCCCCCCGGACCCGGCGCTCCAGCTCCAGGGCCAGCGCGATCTTGTCGTCCATGGACACCGCGGTCACCCCGTCGCGCCACAGATCCACGTCCACCGCCGTCACCCCGTCGGGATGGGCGATGCCCACGTAGGGGTCGGCCTCGGCGAACTGGGCGTTGTCCCGAGCCTCGGCCAGCATGTCGGCCACCACGTCGTCGTCGAGCGAGCCGGCGCTGGCGAACCCCTCCCGGCCGTCGATCAGTACCCGGACCCCGATGCCGGTGTTGTCGGCCGAGGTGAGCGACTCCACCTCACCGTCGTACACCCGGATCGAACGCGAGTCGCCGTAGGAGCAGGCGACCTCGATCTCCTCCCCCGGGCGGGCCTGGGCCACCACCCGGCGGGCCAGCACCAGCAGATCGTCGGGGCTCATGCCGCCGTACCGCCGATGGTCAGCTCGGCCACCTTGAGGGTGGGGACCCCGTCGCCCACCGGCACCCCCTGGCCGTCCTTGCCACAGGTGCCGGGGGGACCCATCTCGAAGTCGTTGCCCACGGCCTCGATCTGCTGCAGCACCCGGGGGCCGTTGCCGATCAGCTGACCCTCCCGCAGCGGGGCGGTCAGCTTGCCCCCCTCGATCAGGTAGGCCTCCACCATGCCGAACACGAAGTCGCCCGACGCCGTGTTCACCTGGCCGCCGCCCAGGCGGGCCACGTAGACGCCGTGGTCGACGCTGGCGATGATGTCGTCGGGGTCGGTCTGGCCCCCGGCCAGGTAGGTGTTGGTCATCCGCACCATGGGCAGGTGGCGGTAGCTCATGCGCCGACCGTTGCCCGACGGGGCCCGGCCCTCCTGTCGGGCCCGCATGCCGTCCCACAGGTAGTCGACCAGCACCCCGTTCTCGATCAGCACGTTGCGCCGGGCCAGGGCCCCCTCGTCGTCGATGGCGAACTGGCCCCACTCCTCGGCCATCGTGCCGTCGTCGATCAGGGTGACCAGGGGCGACGCCACCTGCTCCCCGAGCCGGTTGGCGAAGGCCGAGGCCCCCTTGCGCACCAGATCGGCCTCCAGGCCGTGGCCGCAGGCCTCGTGGAACAGCACCCCGCCCGAACCGGGGCCGATCACCACCGGCAACGTGCCCGACGGCGCCGGGATGGCCTTCAGCTTGGTCAGGGCCCGTTCCGCCGCCCGGGTGGCCAGGGCCTCCACGTCGTACCGGTCGAACAGCTCGAACCCGATCGACAGGCCCACGGTCTCGTGGCCGGTCTGCAGGCCGGTGTCGCCCGTGGCCACGCACGACACCGAGAACAGGGTCTTGGTCTGGTCGTCGCCGGCCAGCACACCCTCGGAGTTCGCCACCAGGATGCGGCGCCGGGTGTCGGCGTAGCGGGCGCTGACCTGGGTGATGGCCTGATCGGCGGCCCGGGCCACCTCCTCGGCCCGGCGCAGCAGGCTCACCTTGGTGGCCTTGGCCACGTCTTCGGGGGCCTGGAGGACCCGGCCGGGCGTGGTGGCGATACCGCTCAGTCGGGTGGGGCTGGCCGTGCCGCCCCGCACCGCGGCCGCCGCCGCCTCCGCCGCCGCCCGCAGGCCGCGGGGCGACAGGTCGGCAGTGTGGGCGAAGCCGGTGCTTTCGCCGGCCACCACCCGGATTCCGGCGCCCCGGTCCCGGCTCGACGCCAGGCTCTCGATCCGGCCGTCGTCGAGGCTCACCGAGCCCCGGCGGACGTCCTCGGCGAAGACCTCGGCGAAGTCGGCGCCCCGACTCAGCGCCACCGCCAGCACATCGTCCAACAGGTCCTGCTCTATCATCGCCCAATCCTACCGACCCGGGGGGGGCGGCCCTGAAGTCAGGAGCCACCGGCCCCGGTGCCGCCGGGTGGGTATCGACCGCCCGAACAGGGCCGGATGCAGGGTTGACCTGCCCGGGCGGGCAGGGCACGGTAGTGGGATGTCACCAGAGTCAGGCCTCGTCGCCACCCGCTCCCTCACGGTCTCCGACGCCGATACCGCATCGGCCGTGGGCTCCGGCTCGGTGCTGGTGCTGGCCACGCCCCGCCTGTTGGCGCTGTGCGAGGAGGCCACGGTGGCCGCCGTGGCCGACCATCTCGACCCCGGGATGACCTCGGTGGGCATCCAGGTGCGGCTCGACCATGTGGCGGCCAGCCCCGTCGGGCGGTTGGTGACGGCGGAGGCGACGCTGGAGAAGGTGGCCGGCCGCAAGCTGTTCTTCACCGTCTCGGCCCACGACGACCGGGGTCTGGTGGCGGCGGGCAAGGTGACGCGGGTGATCGTCGACGAAGCATCCTTCATGGCCAAGTGTGAGTCCTGACGGGAACCCTTCGGGTTCCTCGGGTACGCCGACACCTCGCCCCTCGAGCGGGGGCGATACCGTGGGCGGTCGAGAAAGAGCCGCGAAACACGGTGGGCGGTCGAGGTGACCACAACATGATTCTCGAGACCATCCAGGAGCCGGCCGATCTGCGCCCGCTCAGCAGTCGCCAACTGGTCGACCTCTGCGCCGAGATCCGGGAGTTCATCGTGGCCACGGTGAACAAGACCGGGGGCCACCTCGGGTCGAACCTGGGCATCGTGGAGCTCACCGTGGCCCTCCACCGGGTGCTCGACTCGCCCCGGGACGTGCTGCTGTTCGACACGGGCCACCAGGCGTACGTGCACAAGCTCCTCACCGGCCGCCTGGAAGCATTCGAGCGGCTGCGCAAGGGGGGCGGCATGTCGGGCTACCCGTGCCGGGAGGAGTCGCCCCACGACTGGATCGAGAACAGCCACGCCTCCACCGTGCTGGCCTACGCCCACGGGCTGGCCATAGCCCATCAGGCCAACGGCGGGGCCCAGCAGCGGCGCCGCATCGTGGCCGTGCTGGGCGACGGCTCCCTCACCGGCGGCATGGCCTTCGAGGGGCTGAACAACCTCGGGCACTCGGGCGCCAACGTCACGATCGTGCTCAACGACAACGGCCGCTCCTACGCCCCCACCGTGTCGCTGCTGAGCGAGAGCCTGGTGAAGATCCGGTCCAACCCGGTGTACATGAACCGGCAGCGCCGCCTGGAGAACATGGCGGCCAAGCTGCCCGTGATCGGCGGCGTGTCGCTCAAGGGCATCGAAGCGTCGAAGGCCGCCATCCGGGAGGCGTTCGAGCCCCAGGCCTTCTTCGAGCCGCTCGGCGTCCGCTACATGGGCCCGTTCGACGGCCATGACATCGCCGAGCTGGAGACGGCCCTGGTCAACGCGGGCAAGTTCGAGGGTCCGGTGGTGCTCCACGTGAAGACCCAGAAGGGGCGGGGGTACGCCCCGGCCGAGAACGACCAGATCAAGGCCATGCACGACACCTCGCCCCGCTTCCTCGACGGCGAGGTGCGGCCCACCCCGCCCCCGGGTGAGAAGCTCGACAGCTACACCGAGGCCTTCACCGAGAGCCTGGTGAAGTTGGGCGAGGAGCATCCCGAGCTCGTGGCCATCACCGCCGCCATGCCCGACTCGACCGGCCTGCTCCCCTTCCGCGACCGCTTCCCCGACCGTTGCTTCGACGTGGGCATCGCCGAGCAGCACGCCGTCACCTCGGCTGCCGGCATGGCAATGGGCGGTCTGCGCCCGGTGGTGGCCGTCTACTCAACCTTCACCACCCGGGCTTTCGACCAGGTCAACCTCGACGTCGGCCTGCACGGGCTCCCGGTGATCTTCTGCCTCGACCGGGCCGGGGTGACCGGCAGCGACGGCCCGTCTCACCACGGCATCCTCGACATGGTCCTGTTCTCCAAGGTCCCGGGGATGACGATCTTCTGCCCCTCGTCGTACCAGGAGCTCCAGCAGATGCTGGCCGACGCCCTCGAGCTCGACGGCCCGGTGTGCATCCGCTGGCCCAAGACGGCCGCCCCCTCGGTGACGCCCGACCAGGTCGGATCCGGGCTCCGGGCCCGCAAGGTCCGGGCCGGTGGGCCCGAGGTGTGCCTGATCGGGGTGGGCAAGATGCTGGGTGCCGCCCTCGACGCCGCCACCCGGCTCGACGAGGCCGGGGTGTCGGCCACCGTGTGGGACCCCCGGGCGGCCAAACCGCTCGACCCGGCCATGCTCGACGACGCCGCCGGTCACCGCCTGGTGGTCACGGTGGAGGACGGCCTGGCCGACGGCGGCATCGGCAGCCGGATCGCCCTGGAGCTGGCCGGCCGCACCGAGGTCCGGGTCATGGGCGTACCCGACCGGTACATCCGCCACGACGACGCCGACACGATCCTGGCCCGCCTCGGCCTCGACGGCCCCGGCGTGGCCGCCACCGTCGCCACCGCCCTCAGCCGCTGAGCTGCGCTTGCCCGGGTTTCAGGCCGGGTCGGTGGCGTAAGCCCGGAGCTCGTCGAGGGTCGAGTACTCGAGCATCGCCATGTGGGTGGAGGCCAGCACCACCTGAGGGGCCTTGCCCGCCTCCAGCGCCTCGACCCAGCGGGCGGCACACAGGCACCACCGGTCGCCGGGCTGGAGCCCGGCGAATCCGTAGGCCAGGTTGGGCGTGCTCAGGTCGTTGCCCGCCAAGGCGCTGAACTCGAGAAACTCCTCGGTCATCACGGCGCACACCACGTGGATGCCGGCGTCGTCGCCGCCGGTGTTGCAGCAACCGTCGCGGTAGAAGCCGGTCAGGGGGTCGGTGGAGCAGGGCTCCAGCTCGGTTCCGAGCACGTTGCGGGCCATGGCCCCAGTCTGCCCCGATAACCGGGGCGGCAGCGCGTTTGTTACCGTGACCGCTCGTGCGAGGGACCACCGGCTGGCGCAGCGGGCTGATCATGGGGGCGGCGTTGCTGGCGGCCGCCTGCAGCTCCGGCGAGCCGTCCACCGTCACCGGTGCCCCCGCCACAACCACGCTGCTCGGGCCGGCCCAGCCCGGTGGGGTCACCGGCACGACCGGATCCACGACCACCAGCACCACCTCGGCCCCCGGGCAGACACCCGGCCCGTCGACCGCCGAACCGGCCCCCACCGCGCCGTTGCCCACCCGCCCGCCCTGGCTGGGGCAACGAACGCTGCCCACCGACAGCGACGGCAACGCCCCGCCCCAGACCACCCCGGCCGAGCTGGCCGACCGCCGCTTCGCCACCGTCGACCTGCTGGCCCCGCCGGCCGACGGCCAGTTCCACGCCACCGTCGGCCCGCTGGAGGGCGACCCCCTGCGCCGCTCGACCTGGAGCGAGGGATGCCCGGTGGCGGTGGCCGACCTGCGCTACCTCACGCTCGGCTTCTGGGGGTTCGACGGTTTGGCCCACACGGGGGAGATGATCGTGAACGCCGAGGTGGCCGACGACATCGTGGCCGCCTTCCAGGCCCTGTTCGACGCCCGCTACCCGATCGAGGAGATGCGGATCACCACCCAGGCCGAAGTCGACGCGCCCCCCATCGGCGACGGCAACAACACCAGCGCCTTCGTATGCCGGGCGGCGGTGGGCAGCTCCCGGTTCTCCGAGCACGCCTACGGCCTGGCCATCGACATCAACCCGTTCATCAACCCCTATATCAAGGGCAAGGTGGTGCTGCCCGAGCTGGCCGGCGTCTACACCGACCGGAAGAACGTGCGGCCGGGGATGATCGTGGAGGACGACGAGGTGGTGGCCGCCTTCGACGCCGCCGGCTGGGGATGGGGCGGTCGGTGGCGGTCCCTCAAGGACTACCAGCACTTCGCCCTACACGACCGCTAGGGAGTGCAGGCCTGCACTGACCGCCGATCACACCGGATCGTCGGCGACGAGCTGGCCCCGGTCGAGCTGAAGCCGGCGGGTGAGGGGGAGGCCGTCGAGGAAGGCCCGGTCGTGGGTGACGACGAGCAACGTGCCCTCGAACAGGGAGAGGGCCTGCTCCAACTGCTCGATGGCGGGCAGGTCGAGATGGTTGGTCGGCTCGTCGAGCACGATCGTGTTGACGCCCCGGGCGGCGAAGGTGGCCAGAGCGGCCCGGGTCCGCTCCCCCGGCGACCACCGGGCCGACGGCCGGGTCAGGTCGTCGGCTCCGATACCGAACTTGGCCAGCAGGCTGCGGGCCTCACTCGGCACCAGCCCGGTCTCGGCCTCGAACGCCGTCAGGAAGCCGCCGGGGTCGTCGTGGCCGGGACGGCTCTGGTCGAGCCAGCCCACGAGCACCGAGCGCCCCACCCGCTGCGACCCGGCGCTCAACGGGATGTGGCCGAACAGGGCCCGCAGCAGGGTGCTCTTGCCCGCCCCGTTGCCGCCCAGCACCGCCACCCGTTCCCCGGCCCCGATCGAGACCGTCACCGGGCCCAGCGTGAACGCACCCTGACGCACCACGCCGTCGACCAGCTCGGCCACCAGGTCGCCCGACCGCTCGGCTCCGCCCAAGCTGAAGCGCAGCTGCCACGGCTCCCACGGCTTGTCGACCACGGCCAGTCGCTCCATGGCCCGATCGGTCTGACGGGCCTTGGACGCCAGCTTCTCGGTGCGGTCCACCCGAAAGCCCCGGGCGGCCCGGTCGTTGTCACGCGGGTTGCGCTCCGCCTTCACCCCCTTGGTGGCCCAGTCGCGCTGGCGACGGGCCCGGTCGGTGAGGCGACCCTTGTCGGTCTGGTAGTTCTGGAACCGGCGCTCGGCCTCGGCCCGGGCCAGGTCGCGGGCGGCCAGGTAGCCGAGGTAAGGCTCGTTGTAGCGCACGGCGGTGCGGCTGTGGTCGTCGAGCTCCACCACGGCGTTGACCACCCGTTCCAGGAACCGGCGGTCGTGCGACACCACCACCAGCGGGGACGCCGACGCCAGCACCACCTCCTCCAGCTGGGCCAGGCCCCGCTGGTCGAGGTTGTTGGTCGGCTCGTCGAGGAGGAGCACGTCGTAGCGGGCCAGCAGCAGGGCGGCCAGGCCGATCCGGGCCTGCTCCCCGCCCGACAGGCTGGCGGTGGGCACCTCGGAGCGGTCCTGGCCCGGGGCGGTGAAGCCGACGTCGGCCAGGGCACCGGCCATGCGGGCGGCCAGATCGGCTCCACCCAGGCGCAGCCAGCGGTCGAGGGCCGCCTGGTGGCGGTCGAAAGCTTCGGGGGTGGCATCGGCCAGGGCCTCGGCCGCCCGGTCGAGGGCGTCGGAGGCGGGCCCCACGCCGGTGCGGCGGGCCAGATAGGCGGCCACCGTCTCCCCCGGCGGGCTGTCGAGCTCCTGGGCCAGCAGGCCGACGGTGGCGTCGGCCGGGGTGGCCTCCACCGTGCCCGACGTCGGCGCCAGCCACCCGGCCAGCAGCTGGAGCAGGGTCGACTTGCCGGCCCCGTTCGGCCCCACCAGGCCGATCCGGTCGCCGGGGGCCACGGTGAGGCTGATTCCGCCGAGGACCGTGAGGCCGCCCCGCTCGACGGTGAGGTCTCGGGCGTGGAGCTGGGCCGGCACCGTTCCATCCTAGAACCGGCGCCTGCAGCGCCGGCCGGGATTGCGGCCGGCGACGGGAGGGGGAATGATGCGGGCCACCGCTCACCGTACGAAAGGCAGCGTCCCATGACCGACGTGACCAACCCGATGTCGCTGTTCGATCTCACCGGCAAGGTGGCCGTGGTGACCGGCGGCAGTCGGGGCCTGGGCAAGGCCATGGTGGAGGCGTTCGCCCGCCAGGGGGCCGACGTGGTGATCGCCAGCCGCAAGCTGCCGGCCTGTGAGGAGCTGGCCGCCGCGGTGACGGCCGAGACCGGCCGCCGGGCCGTGCCCGTGGCCTGCCACGTTGGCGACTGGGCCCAGTGCGACGCCCTGTACGAGACGGTCTACGCCGAGTTCGGCCGGTGCGACATCCTGGTCAACAACGCCGGCATGTCGCCCCTGTACAACTCGTTGGTGGAGGTGACCGAGGCCCTGTTCGACAAGGTGATCGAGGTCAACCTGCGGGGCCCGTTCCGGCTGATGTCGCTGTTCGGGGACCGGATGAAGCGCGACGGGGGCGGCTCGATCATCAACGTCAGCTCGATCGCGGCGGTGAAGCCCACCGAGGTCGAGGTGACCTACGGGGCGGCCAAGGCCGGCCTCAACAACATGACGATCTCGTTCGCCCGCACCTACGGGCCCGAGGTGCGGGTCAACTGCATCATGCCCGGCCCGTTCATGACCGACATCTCCAAGGCGTGGGACCTCGAAGCGTTCGCCGAGCGGGCAAAGACCGAGATCCCGTTGCTGCGGGGCGGGGAGCCGGAGGAGGTGGTGGGGGCCGCCCTCTACTTCGCCAGCGCCGCCAGCACCTACACCACCGGCGCCGTGCTCAAGATCGACGGCGGCACCGCCTTCACGCCGGCCTGAGTGTCCCCTTCGGGGACCTGGAGTTCCGCCTGCGGCGCAACATCCCGGCCGGATCCCGACACCCCGGCCGAGGAAAACGGCCGCTGGCGGCCCCCGGAGGGACCGCCAGCGGCGACGTGCTCGCAGTGGGAGCGGGCGTCAGCCCAGCTCGCTGCCCACGATCGACACGAAGCTCACGCACTCGCCGGGGGCGCCACCCAGGTTGTGGGTCATGCCCAGCTTCTTGCCGCCCTCGGTGACCGACTTGATCTGACGATCGGCCGGCGCCTCCTGGCGCAGCTGGAGCCAGCACTCGAACAGCATCCGCAGGCCCGACGCCCCGATGGGGTGACCGAAGCTCTTGAGGCCGCCGTCGGGGTTGATCGGGAGCTCGCCGTCGAGGTCGTACGTACCGGCCAGCACCTCCTTCCAACCCATGCCCCGGTCGGCGAAGCCCAGATCCTCCATCAACACCAGCTCGGTGGGGGTGAAGCAGTCGTGGACCTCGGCCATGGCCAGCTCGGACCGGGGATCGGTGATCCCGGCCTGGGCGTAGGCGTCCTGGGCCGCCACCACCACCTCGTTGAACGACGTGTAGTCGTAGTCGGGGTCGATGGGGCCGGCGGCCGGGCCGGCGGTGAAGGCCAGGGCCTTCACGTACAGCGGGTGATCGGTGTACTTGTGGGCGTCCTCGGCCCGGCAGATGATGGCCATGGCCGACCCGTCGGACACGCCGGAGCAGTCGAAGATGCCGAGCTGCCCGGCGATGAGGGGGGCGTTGCAGATGACGTCCTTGCCCACCTCCTTACGGAACTGGGCCCGGGGGTTGCGGGCGCCGTTGAAGTGGTTCTTCCAGGCGATCCGGGTGAGCACGTCCTTCATCTCGGCCTCGTCGACGCCGTACTTCTTGGCGTAGGCCGGGGCGAGAAGCGAGAACATGGCGGGGGCGGTGAGCTCGGGCAGGGTGCCGTCGTCGGGGATGTTCGCCGTCACCAGGCCGGACATGCCGTTGTCCTTGAGCTTCTCCACCCCGATGGCGGCCACCAGGTCGTAGGCGCCGGAGGCCACGGCGTAGCAGGCGTTGCGGAACGCCTCGGAGCCGGTGGCGCACATGTTCTCGACCCGGGTGACCGGCTTGTAGTCGATCTTCAGGGCCCGGCTGAGCGTGAGGCCGGAGATGCCGGAGCCCATGGTGCCGAACCAGTAGGCGTCGATGTCGGCCTGCTTGATGCCGGCCGAGGCGTAGGCCTCCTGGCTGGCCTCCACCAGCATGTCCTCAACCGACTTGTCCCAGTGCTCGCCGAACGGGGTGCACCCCATACCGACGATGGCGACCTGATCCTTGATGCCTCGTGAACCCATTTGGTGGTACTTCCTTCTCGCGATGTTCTGGCGATGTGACGACGTTTGGCGACGTGGTGCTCGTCGGTTGGACGGACAGTGGAACAGACGGTGCGTCAGGACTCCGCCGGGCGGGCCTTCCAGAAGTAGTTGTGAACCCCGTGCGCCGTGACGAGGCGCCGGAAGGTCATGTTCACCCGATCGCCGATCTTCACCTGGTCGGGTGTGGCGTCGGTGAGCTGACACTGGAACCGCCCTCCGCCGTCGAAGTCGATGACGACGGCGATCACGGGCGGCGAGAGCGAGTAGGCGAGGCGGTCGATGGTGAAGGTCACGACGGTGCCCGGCACGTCGGCCATGGGGACGGGCTCCATGTCGTCCACTGCGCCGCCCTTCACCGACACCCGCTGGGGGGGCAGGTGGATGGCGCCGCTCGTGCGGTCCTTGGAGCCGACGAAGGCGTACTTCCACTGGTCGGACCGGAAGGCCGGCGGAGCAGCCGGGGCCTCGGGGTCGGGCCGGCGGGGCGGTTCCCGCTCGAGGAAGCCCCGCCACGTGAGGAAGGTGTTGTACTCCAGCGAGTCGTTGCCGGCGGCGACCTGTTTGGCCACCGGCCTGACCGGGGTGTAGGCGCTGATGGCGTCGGTGGTGCGGTAGAACCCGACGTCGACCCCGTCGGCCAGGTGGATCACCATGATCGTCTGGCCCGGTTCGGCCTGGTCGAGCACGGAGGCCAGGACGATGCCGGCATGAGGGCCACCGGTGTTGCCGATCACGTCGAACAGGTCGTTGGCCACCTTGGTGCCGTCGATCCCGGCCGCCTTGGCCGAGGCCTTCACCGCCCGGGTGTGGAGCCCGGCGATGATCACGGTGTCGATGTCGGACGGCTCGAGCTGGCACTCCTTGAACGCCGCGGTGCAGGCCTCGGTGACCAGCGGCAGGTAGACGTGCTCGCCGAAGCGCTCCTCCCACACCCGGGAGTAGTCCCAACCCGGCTGGCGCCACCGGTCGAGGAACTCGGCGGTGGACGAGGCCCCGCCGAGGAACTCGGCGATCACCGGGCCGTCGCCGTCGGAGCCGATCAGCCAGCCCATGGCGGCGTCGCCGTTGCCGGCCTCGTCGGCCGAACCGGGGCGGCCGGTGCGCACGTCGGCCGCCAGCACCAGGGTGGGCCGGGAGCCTTCGAGGGCCGAGCGGAGGGCGGCGTTGACCGACCGGGCCGAGCCACCGACGTCGCCGGCGAACACGTGCGACGGCAGATCGAGGGCGGCGTGGATGACGGTGGCGTTCGTCTTGTCCAGGTACGGCGGGGTGGCAGTGGCGAAGTAGATGCTGGAGGGCACGATCCCACCGGCGTTGCGCATGGTGGTGCGGGCCGCCTCCACTGCCATCGAGGTGGCGTCCTCGTCGTACGACGCCACCGACCGGGTACCCCGTCCGCCACCGGTGCCCAGCGCCTTGGTTATGGCACCCCGCTGCAACCGGAAGTAGGGCAGATAGGCCCCGTAGGCAATGATGCCGCGCATACAACCCCCATGGGTAGACGGATTGCGTTCAGCTTAGTTCGGCCCTGTGACACCGGGCCAGGCCACCGGCGCGCCAGCCCCGATCGTGTCGGAACAGGTCTAGGAATAGAAGGGGTTCTCGCCGGCGGCATGATCGGTGGCGTCGATCACGTCGGTGATCTCGGGCAGGGCGTCCATGAGCATGGACCGGATGCCGTCCCGCAGGGTCATGGCGCTGGCGGCGCAGCCCTGGCACCCGCCGCCCATGGTGACGAGCACCCGGGTGCCGTCGATCCCCACCAGGCGGGCGAAACCGCCGTGGGCGGCCAGGGCGGGGTTGACGGCCTGGTCGAGCACGGCCTGGACCTTCTCCGGCAGCTCGCCGGTGAGCTCCAGATCCAGGCCGGCCAGGGGGTCCGGGGTGTTGGGGTTGCGGATCACGAGGCCGCCGGCCCCACTGGTGGAGGGCACGTCGAGCGTGGCGCCCATCATGCTGTCGACCGAGGCGGCGGGCACGATCACGGTGAGCTCGCCGTGGGTGCCCTGGGTGTAGACGGCGTCGTCGTCGGCTGCCTCGGCGATGGGCACGAGGTCGAGCGAGTAGGCGAACTCGGTCATGTTGGCCCCGGTGATGGCCACCCGCAGCGCGGTGCCGGCCGGATCGTCCTCGCCCGCCCGTACCTCGAGCACCGTGGCCAGGGCCGATTCGGTGACGGTGAGCGGCACACCGGTGGTGAGGTCGTCGGTGGACTCGGTGGTGGTCATGGTGCGACTCCTGGGCCTGAGCCCGTGGGGTTTGGGACCGGGATTCCCGGCGGCCGTGCCGGACCACGGGGGCGACGCTGCCCGCCGACGTCGAGACCGCCGGTGTGAAGGATACCGAACAGGAAACCGGCACGACAGTTCCGCCATTCCCCGGAGGGGGGTGCGGTGGCGGCGCGCCCCTCCGGCTGCGCGACGGATTTCGCGCCCCGCCCGCCGTCTGCGTCGCGCGACCTTCGAAAATCGTCGCGATCGGCACCGGGTGCAATCGGTACCGCCGCCCTCCAGCCTGGAGCGGTGCGCTGGCTCGTGATCCTGGCTGTGGCGGTGCGGGTGGTGGCCGCCGCCGTGCTGGTGGCCGGCCCGTGGACCAACCAGGCGACCGAGCTGGCCGGCTGGGACGTGGCCCGTTTCCAGCAGATGGCCGACGAGCCGGGCCGCCCCTACGCCGACCACGAGGTGGAGTACCCGCCGGGCAGCGTGGTGCTGATCGAGGCCCTGGCCGGGGGTGGCGTGGTACGCACCCACCGTCTGCTGGTATCGCTCTCGCTGGCCGTCGATCTGGGGGTGGCGGCGCTGGTGCGGCGAGTGGGGGGCGACCGGGCGGCCGGCGCCTACCTCCTGCTCGGCCTCCCGCTGGTGCCCATGGGCCTGCTGCGGTTCGACCTGTGGGCGGCCCTGGCCGCCATGGGGGCGATGGCCGTGGCGGCGACGACCACCGGCCGGCGCCCGAGCCCGACGCCCGGTGCCGAGCCCGATCGGGTCGGGTCGGCGAACACCGGGCCGGCGAACACCAGGCCGGCATCCGGCCCGGCGCTGGCGGCCGACGTCGCCGTCGGGTTGCTGGTGGCGGTCGGGGCCCTGGTCAAGGTGTGGCCGGCCCTGCTGGTGGCCGCCCTGTGGGCCGTGGGCCGGGGCCGGGCCGCCGCCGCCTCGCTGGTGGCCATGGCCGCGGCCGGCGCTGCCTGGTTGGCCTGGGCCGGTGCCGGTCTCGATCCGGTACGCCAGGTGCTGTCGCTGCGGGGCGCCACCGGCTGGCACGTGGAGAGCATCCCGGGCTCGCTGGTGGCGCTGTTCGGCTCCTCGGAGCCCGAGCTCCAGCTCGACGCCTTCCGCATCGGCCGCCTCGATTCCCGCCTGGTGCTGGCGGGCCGGGCGATCACGCTGGCCGTTGTTGCCGCTCTGGCCGTCGGGGTGCGCCGTACCCGGCAAGCGGCCCCCACCGGCCCGGGCGACCGCAGGGCGACCGGGATGGCGCTGGTCATGCTGGGGGCCACCTCCGCCCTGATCGTCACCGCTCCCCTCCTGTCGCCCCAGTTCCTGTTGTGGCTCACACCGTGGGCCGCACTGACGACCAGCTCCCGATCGAGCTCGCTGACCAGGACAGCCCATGGCCAGGTACCCGCTGTCCTCACCGGCGCTGCGGCAGTTCTCACCGGCGCCACCCTTGACACGTTCGGACCCGCTGGAGCGGGCCGCCCGCCGGCGGCCCTTCTCCTCCTGGCGCGCGACGTCGTGGTTGTCGGAATCGTGATCTGGTCGGTACTCAACGTGCAAATACGGGCTCGCGACGCTGGGCGCACGGCGGCACGTTGAGCGGCTCAGACCCCCCTCAGCAGGGTATGGAAAAGGGATAAGAACCGGTCGGATTGCGCTGTAGTGAACTCGACGCTCAAATGGCTCTGATCGGCATAGACGATCTTGTTGTCGGCCATTGTCCTGCAGCGTTCGACGACACAGATCCCGTCCGCTCCATCGAATACGCTCAACCCCAGATCCTCGGCAATCTGGCGTGCGATGCCCCTCTCGGTGTCGACGTCGGCAAAGCCGACGTCCGAGTTGAAATCACACCTGTCTGCGCTCTTTTCCGGGCCAGGCACTCGACCGGGTCGAACGGCACCACCGGGTTGTCGAGGACCACAACAATCTCGGCGTCGGTCTGCTCTGTCAGCTGCGTGAGTGCAGAGCGAACCCCGGTCGTCCAGACCTCCACAGCCTCCTCCCCGCTCAGCACTCCCTGCTGCCCCAGGATTCGCCCCTGGTAGCTGGCGCTGGCCACCACGATCAACTGTGGCTGGAGCCGGTCGATCTCCGCCTGCGTGTCGGTGAGATAATCACGGCACGCCGCCGACTCCCGGGTCGTGCCCGCCATGGCGATCGGGACGTCCCACAACGGGCAACCGCCCCGGGTGCGCAATGCCAGCGGGAGACCGAGCTCGTCGGCTGCTGCAACCAGCCCGGGTGTCCAGTGGAACGCGTGCGAGTCTCCCACCAGCATGATCACACCGGCACCGGGCTTGCAGGCAGCCAGGTCGACCTGCTGGGCGATCCAACACGATCCCCAGTCCCGCTCTTCGCGGGCCCTCTGCACCGCATTGAGGCGACGAATAAAGGGGTCATTCATGGCTTGAGCCTGACCACCGATGAGGACAAGACTACTTACGCCGACGACAACGGCGCACAAAACTCCGAGTACGAGAGACATACGGAATGAGCGCTGGAACAGTGGGCTGAAGCGAACAGGTCGCTCAACCAGCCGATACGTGACGATGGCTGGCACCAGCGAGGCGGCGCACACGGCGGAACGGAAGAGCACAGTCGTTGGGAATCCGACCACCGTGTTGGCAATGACCAGCATCGGCCAATGCCAGATGTACCACGAGTACGACACCCGCCCGATCTGCTGGAGTGGCTCGATCGAGAGTACACGGGTGAGAACCGAACTCTCCCCAGAGCCGCTGACGATCGCAGCAGCGGCGGCCGCCGTCGGCAGGAGGGCTGCCACACCGGGAAAGGGCGTGGTGGGCGTCAACACCACGAGCCCTGCGAGCAGCAGAACAGGCGATGCGATCCCCGCCACCCGAGCCAGGACCGGCGTCGTAGTCCGCCGTTGAAGGGCCAAGGCGAGGGCGATCCCGCACCCGATCTCCCACCAGCGGCTGGGAAGGCTGTAGTACGCCCACGGACTGCCGCGTTCGACCGTCCACAGCGACACGGCGAAGCTCATACCGCAACCGAGCAACAGTACGACCCACAGCAACCGGCGGAACGGGATCCAGCGGCGCAACGCAAGGCAGCCGACTATGCAAAGAGGCCACAGAATGTAGAACTGCTCTTCCACCGCCAGCGACCAAGTGTGGAGGAAGGGAGACGGCGCCCCACTCTCGGCAAAGTAGTTCCGGGCGTCAAGGGCGAAGCCGATGTTGCTTACATAGAGCGACGACCAAATCCCCTCGATGGCGATCTTGTTCCAGCGCAGAGCCGACAGCAAGACTCCGGAGACCAGAATCGTCGTGGTCACCACCGCTGTGAGTGCGGGCGTGAGGCGACGAAGCCGTCGAGCCCAAAACCACCGGAGCGAGATGGTACCGGTCGTCTCGATCTCCCGAAGCAATACACCCATGATGAGGTAGCCGGAGATGACGAAGAAGACGTCGACACCGAGGAATCCGCCGCGGAGCGCCGGCACGCCGGAGTGGAATCCGACGACGGCGAGGATAGCAACGGCCCGCAAGCCATCGATATCACCGCGATGACCGCCCCGTCCCACCCCGTCTCCCGCCACTGATCCCACAATGTACCGGTACGACACGAGCCGATTCCGACCCTCAACGCCCTTCGTTCCGTCGTTGCCTGCGGCGGTGGGGTGACACCCTGTTCGAGTTGGCCGACGCGGTGCTGTACTCACCGGCACCGGTCGGATCAGTGCCCGGCCTCAGCCTCGAACCCGAGTTCCGCCGGTCCCACGGCAGCCTCTACAAGGCCCTGGCCGGCGGTGATGTGGACACCGACGGCCTCCGGGAATTGATGATCACCCACCGCCCGGCGGCCTGGCCCCTGGTCTATGCCGTCGACGCCTCGACCTGGGATCGTTGTGATGCTGAGTGCAGCCCGGAGCGGGGGTTCCACTATTCGGCTTCGAAGCACTCGGCCGGCCAGCCGATCGTGGCCGGCTGGTAATATCAGTGGATCTCCCAGCTGAGCTGGGACCCTGACAGCTGGACAGCTCCCATGGACGCCCTACGTATCAGCCCGGCCATGGACACCACCACCGCCACTGTCGACCAGATCAAACGGCTGATCGGATCTGCTACCCACCAACCGTGAGGTCCCCCTGTTCGTCTTCGACGCCGGCTATGACGGCATCGCCCTCGGCCACGGCCTGGCCGGCACTCGGGCCGAGGTCCTGGTCAGGATCGCCTCGACCCGGGTCTTCGATCCCGACACCGAACCGCGCCCTGAGCCGCACGATCGGTCGTCCCCCGACGCCACGGACTACACGTCGTGCTCGCCGACGAGACCACCTGGCCAACCCCCAATGCCGAGCTCACGACCTCGGTTCCCCGCTACGGGAACGTGACGGTTACCGCCTGGCACCACCTCCACCCCAAGCTGCACGGCAGGGGCAAATGGAAAGACCACGACGAACCGCCGATCGTGCGAGGCACCGTGATCCGGGTCGAGGTCGAACACCTTCCCAAACCGACCGGACGTGTGAACAAGACACTCTGGCTGTGGTGGTCAGGATCCGGTGAACCCGACCTCGATCGCTGCTGGCGGTCCTACCTCCGACGATTCGACATCGAGCACACCTACCGGTTCGCCAAAGGGACCCTGGGCTGGACCACCGCTTGGGAAGCACGACGAACTGGTGGGCGTGGATCCGTCTGACGACCTCGACTCCGATGTGATGCTCCCGGCAATGTCGGATGAACTGGGCCTTGAACCCGGAATCGCACCACAGCTTGGAGAAACGGCTGGACCGCTTCCGGGCCTTGTCAGCCACGGTGATCCCACCAGCGTTGTCAGACGTGCTAGCAACCACGACCGTGATGGCGATCAGCAGGCCGAGGGAGTCGACGATCCCGAACGTCTTGCGCCCCGAGATCTTCTTCCCGGCGTCGTAACCCCTGGTAGGACTGGTGACTGTGGCCGCTCCTCGCACGCTGCGGGCGTCCACGATCCCCGCTCACGGCTCCGCATCTCGGCCTTCGGCCTGGCGGACCATGCCCACCACGTGCGCGGCAACCGCAGCCCAGACCCCCTCATCGGACCACCTCTTGTGATAGCGATGCACCGTGTTCCAGTGTGGATAGTTCTTGGGCAGGGCCCGCCACTGACAGCCCGTGGCAGCAGTGGGCGAAACACCCTGGGCGGTTGCGCGTGCGGCAGGGATCAGGCCGAACGGAACACCCGCTGGGGCAGGGCGGCCCCGGCCCACACCCAGCTCGTTCGCAGCCTGACGTCCACCAGGTGGCCAACGAACCGGGCGGCCTGGGCGGTGGAGGCCTTGGACATGCCCTGACGGCGGCCCTCGAACCGGAACGGGATCTCCACCGGCGACAGCTCGGGGTGGGTGGCCAGCAGCTCCACCAGGATCTTGAACCCGTCGGGGCTGAGGCGATCGAGGTCGACACCGCCCAGGCGCACGGCGAAGTAGCCCGACATGGGATCGGCCACCCGCCCCACCCGAACCGGGAACACGGCCCACGCCGCCCAGGTGGCGGCCTTCGACAACACCCGGCGCACGGGGGTGAGGCCCAGATCCTCCACCCCACCGGGCACCCGGCGGCTGGCCACGGCCAGATCGTGACCCTGGTCGAGCGCTTCCACCAGGCGGTCGATCACGGCCGGCGGGTGCTGCAGGTCTCCGTCCATCACCACCGCCACCGAGCCGGCGGCCACGTCGAATCCGTCGACCACGGCCCCACCCAGTCCCCCCCAGCGATCCTCCGGCGCCCGGGCCAGCACCCGCACCGGGATGGGGGCGGTGGCGGCCACGGCCCGCACCTCATCGGCCGTGCCGTCGTCGCTGTCGTCCACGAACACCACCTCCACCGGCCGGGACAGGCCGGCCCCGGCGATGGCGGCCACCAGTGGGGCCACGTTGGCCTGTTCGTTGCGGGTGGGCACCACCACGCTGACGAGGCGTTGATCGAGACCGGTGCGGAGACGGGGCGGACGGGCCGGGGGCGGGTTGACGGTGAGGATGGCGAGCAGGGCGGCGGCCAGGGCCAACGTGAGCTTGCCGCTCCCGTCGAGCAGGAGCAGGCCGAGCTGGGGACCGACCGGCAACACGAGGAATGCTCCTACGGCGCAGCTCGTGACCAGGGCCCGGTTGCGCTGGCCGGCCGAGCTGGCGGCCAACAGCATCAGGCCCCAGGTGAGGTACCAGGGCTGGGTGGTGGGGTGGAGCACGGCCCAGATCACGAGGCTCCAGGCCAGGGCCAGAGGCCAGCTCCGGCTGCGCCGGAACAGCAGCCACAGGCTGGTGCCCACGGCCACGGCCACGCCGGCCAGCCGGGCCACGGTCAGGGCGGCGGTCACGTCGGCCCCGGTGGCGATCGACACCGCACCGCCCAGGAGGCGGGTGACGCTGAGATAGGCGTCGACCGGGGTGGTCCCGGTGAGGGCGTCGACCCAGCCCCAGCCCCAGCCGGTGAGCCGGCCGGCGGCGGCTATCACGGCGAACGTGAGGGTGGCGCTGGCCGCCGCCCGGGCCGCCCGCAGCCGCCAGGGCACGGTCTCGGTGAGCCACGGCCAGGTGAGAAAGGCCACGGCCAGGATGGCGGGCAGCTTGATGGCGGCAGCCAGGGCGCACAAGGCGATGCCGGCCAGGCGCCACCGGGCCCGGCGACCCACCGCCACCCCGGTCACCAGGAAGGCCAACATCATCGCCTCGTTGTGGGCGCCGGACACGAGGTGGAGCAGCACCAGGGGGTTGGCGAATGCCAGCACCAGGGCATCGACGGGATCGCGCCCCAACCCCCGAGCCAGGTCGTGGACGCCGAAGGCGGCCACCAGCAGGCCGATCACGGCGATGAGGCGGTAGGCCAGCACGGCCACCACCACCTGGTCGCCCGAGAACTGGGCGATGGCCGACGAAGCGAACACGAACACCGGCCCGTAGGGCACGGGGGCGTCGCGGTAGAGGGGGTCGACCGGGGCCAGCACCGGATCGTCGGGACCGAGCCGGGCCGGACCCTCCTGGTAGGGGTCGTAGCCCTCGGCCGCCAGGCGGCCCTGGGCGGCGTAGGCGTAGACGTCGCGGCTTCCCAGCGGAGGCCCGATCAGCAGCGGGACCGCCCACAGCACCACGATGGCGGCCAGGCCGATGAGCGACAGGCCGCTCCGCAGCACGTGGCGGCGGAGCAGGAGCCACGCCCGGACCAGGCCGATGAGCCCGCCGTAGAACAGGAACAGGGCCGGCACCAGCCCCATCACCGGACGCACGGGAACGGACGGCACCGACCACAGCCGGCCGGCCGAGCCGGGGCTGCCGGCGCCGGCCAGGGTGCCGCCGGCCACCACGGCCACCGACGCCACCAGGCCGAGCACGGCGGTGAACGTCAGCGACCCGGCCCAGCCCCCCAGGCGCGATCCAGGTCCATCCCTCATGATGGGCCTCAGCATAGGAGCAGCATCGGCCCAGGTGGCACCGCTCCCCTTCCGCCCCGTTCTGGGCGGCAGCCCTGGCGATCTGTGGCGGCAGAGGCTGTATTTTGCGCGCTGGCGCCACAGATCTCCCCGGCGCCGGCGAGCAGGGGGCGTCGGGGGAGCGCTCAGGCCAGCGCGGCGGCCAGACGGTCGACGAGCTGGTCGAGGATGGGGGCCGAGGTGGCGAAGTTGAGCCTGGTGTGGCCCAGGCCGTGGACGCCGAAGTCGGGCCCGGCCGACAGCGCCACCGACGCCTTGTCCAGGAGGACCTCGGCCGGGTTGTCGCCCAGGCCGTAGGGCCGGAGGTCGAGCCAGGCCAGGTAGGTGGCCTGGGGTGCGGTGAAGCCGGCAGCGGGCAGATCGGCGGTCAGCCGCCGGGCCAGCTGGTCGCGACGCTCGGTGAGATAGGCCCTTACCGCATCCAGCCAGGGGGCACCGGCGGTCCAGGCCGCCAGCGTGGACTCGGCCCCCGGGGTGCCGACGGCCCCCAGGAGATGGGCCGGCAGCTCCGCCAGCCGGGCGGCCAGCCCGGCGTGACCCACGTGGGCCACGGCGCAGCGCAGGCCGGCCAGGTTGAACGCCTTGGAGGCGGCCGAGATCGTGAGGGTCCGGGCCGCCGCCTCGGGGCTGATCGTGCCCATCGGGCGGTGGGTGGCACCGGGGTGCACCAGGTCGGCCCACACCTCGTCGCTCAGGATCAGCAGGTCGTGCTCCTCGGCCACCCGGGCTATCGCCGCCAGCTCGGTCTCGTCGAACACCCGGCCGGTGGGGTTGTGGGGGTTGCACAGCAGGATGGCCCGGGTGCGGTCGTCGATGGCGGCGGCCAGGCGCTCGGGGTCGAGACGCCAGCCGTCGGGGTCGAGAGGCACATCGATCAGCCGCCGCCCGGTGGTGGACAGGGCGTTGAGGAACGGGGGATAGATCGGGGTGAACAGCACCACCCCGTCGCCGGGGCCGGTGAGCAGCCAGAGGGCGGTGTCGATGGCGTGCAGCACGTCGCAGAACACACGGACGTCGGCCGGGTCGATGGCCCAGTGGTGCCGGTCGCCCTGCCACCGGGCGAAGGCGTCGGGCAGCTGCAGGAGGGCCTGGCGGTTGTAGCCGAAGTCGCCCCGGCTGACGAGTTGCTGGAGTGCCTCCACCACAACCGGCGGCGGGGCGATGTCCATGTCGGCCACCCATGCCGGCAGCACGTCGGGGCCATAGCGGTTCCACTTGATGCCGCTCAGGTGGCGGAGGTGATCGATGTCGAGGGGTTCAACGGCTGCCATCGGGCACCGACCCTAGCGGTCACCCGGGGGGCTCGCCGCCCCCGCCGGCTGGCGCCGGCTCCCCGACGTCGTCGGGGCCCCTCCCCCGCCGACCCGGCCCGGATGCCAGGTCCGGACGCCGGGGCCGGGCATCATGGACGGCCATGGCCGATCCGTTGCCCCGCCTCACCCCCCGCCCGCTGTCCCGGGCGGTGCGACTGGCCTCCCTCGTTCATGCCGGCATCCGCGCCACCACGGCCCAGATCGAGCCCTACACGGCCTGGTGGGACGTCCAGAACCAGGAGGCGGCGGGGGCCGATGGCCCGTTGCTGGTGGCCGTGGGCGATTCCACCGCCATCGGGATCGGGGCCTCGGCCCCCGACCGCAGCTACGTCGGGCTCCTCCACCGCCGCCTCCTGGCCAACGACCCGGCCTGGCGGGTGGTGAACCTGGCCCTGTCGGGAGCCCGGGTGGCCGACGCGCTGGACCGCCAGCTACCGACCCTGGCCGGGTTGGAGGCGGACCTGGTGGTGTGCTGCATCGGAACGAACGACCTGGTGTGGGGCAAGGAGACGACCGTCCTGCGGGAGCAGTTACGCCGTCTCGTGGCCGGGTTGCCCGACGGTGCGGTGGTGGGCCGGCCGGCCGGCGGTTCGCCCCGGGCCCGCATGGCGTCGAGGGCGCTGCGCAACGCCGGCCGGGAGCGGGGCCTCACCGTGATCGACCCGTGGGCCGAACCCACGCCCGAGGGCCGGGAGCGTCTGGCCGTCGACCGTTTCCATCCCAACGATCTGGGCTACGAGCTGATGGCCATCCCCTACGCCAAGGCCCTCGGTCTCCTCCCCTAGCCGCACAAACGAGGATCGACCAGTGGCGGGCGGAGAGACGGTAGGGTCGCGGGGTGTGTCGGGGATTCTGAGCGGACCGATGGATCTGAGCGGCGGCCGGCGGGCCCCTGCTCCCAAGTACCCCACCCTGGAGGCCACCAAGGGCCTCCTCGTGCGCCACCGGACATCGGGCGTGGTGGGCACCGTGGTGGCGTTCTCCGGCACCCAGGTGAAGCTGCGCCAGCCCAGCGGCCGGGAGCAGGTGTTCCCGGTGGCCGACGGCGCCTTCTCGGTCGACGGATCCACCGTCACCCTCGTCCGCCCCAAGCCGGCGGACCCCGGCACCGGGCCCCGCTCCCTCACCGCCTCCGGCTCGGTGGCCGTACCCGGCCACAAGGCCCGGGTGGCCCGGGCCAGCCGGATCCTGGTGGAGGGCCTGCACGACGCCGAACTGGTGGAGAAGGTGTGGGGCGACGACCTGCGGGTGGAGGGCGTGGTGGTGGAACCCCTGCACGGGGCCGACGACCTGGCCGCCGTGATCCGCCAGTTCGACCCCGGCCCGGAGCGCCGCCTCGGTGTGCTGCTCGATCATCTGGTCACCCACTCCAAGGAGTCCCGCCTGGCCGCCGCCGTCGACCACCCCCACGTGCTGATCACGGGTCACCCCTTCGTCGACGTGTGGCAGGCGATCCGCCCGGCCGTGATCGGCATCCGGGCCTGGCCCGAGATCCCCCGGGGCACCGACTGGAAGACCGGCATCTGCGCCGCCCTCGGCTTCGCCGGCACGCCCGGCGAGCTGTGGACCCGCCTCCTGTCCCGGGTCTCCACCTACCGGGACCTGGAACCGGCCCTCGTCGGCGCCGTGGAGCAGCTCATCGACTTCGTCGCTCCCCCACCCGAAGACTAACTCTCAACCAACTACGGGAAGCAGGCCGATCGTGGGATCTTCGGGGGCGCCCCAGGCCTGGAACCATCGGCCGGGGTCGACCACGTCGGCGTAGTCGGGGGCGTTGAACAGGTAGCCCTGCATCAGCCGGATCCCGGCCGCCCGCAGGAGATCGAGCTGCTCGGGCCGTTCCACCCCTTCGGCCAGCACCGTGAGCCCGAGCGGGCGGGCCATGGCGGCGATCGCCTCCACCACCGACAGCGCCACCTCGTCGTGGGGGAGGCCCCGCACGAACGACCGGTCGATCTTCACGATCCCGGCCATGTCGAGGCTGTGGGCGTGACCGAAGCTCAGCCCCCCCGTGCCGAAGCCGTCGATGGCCACCGTCACCCCCAGCTCCCGCAGCTGGCGGAGCACGTCGAGCTCCTCCACATGGCTCGACACCAGCCGCTCCGACACCTCCACCACGATCTGCGACGGGGCGACGTCGGACCACTGCAGGAGCTCGCTCAGCTCCAGGGCGAAGTTGGGGTCGGTGAGCTGCTGCTCGGCCAGGTTGACCGAGACCCGCAGGTTCCGGGCCGCCGGGTTGAGGTGGTTCCACACCGCGATCTGGGCGCACACCTCCCGCAGGACGGTGGCACCGAGCTTGGGCATGATCCCCACCCGATCGGCGGCGGGCAGGAAGTCCTTCGGCTCGATCAGGCCCCGCTCGGGATGGCGCCACCGCAGCAGCGCCTCGTAACCCACCAGATCGTGCTCGACCACGTCGAGGATCGGCTGGTAGAAGACGACGAACTGGTCCTCGGCCAGCGCCCGGGCCAGCTCGGCCTCCACCGCCGCCTGGTCGGCCAGCTGGGAGCGGTGGGAGTCGTCGAACACCTTGAACGGGGCCCGCTCCCGCTTGGCCGTGTACATGGCGGCATCGGCGTCTCGCAGCAGGTCCTCGGGGCTGCGCCGGTCGCCGGGGCCGGCGATGGCGATGCCGATGCTCGCCCCCACCTCGTGCAGGGTGCTGCCCAGCGCCACCGGCTCCCGGAACCGGCGCTGGATCTGGCTGGCCACGTTGAGCACCGAGTCGCCCACCAGCAGATCGCGGCAGACCACCACGAACTCGTCACCGCCGAGGCGCGCCACCACGTCGGTGCTGCGGATCGTGGCCCGGAGCCGGGCCGCCACCACCTTGAGCAACTCGTCGCCCGCATCGTGGCCCAGGGTGTCGTTCACGATCTTGAACTTGTTGAGGTCGAGGAACAGGACGCCCACCACGGTCTTGTCCTGGGCCGCCCAGACCAGCGACTCCTCCAGCTCCCGGTACAGCTCGGCCCGGTTGACGAGGCCGGTGAGGGCGTCGTGGCGGGCGGCGTGGCGTTCCGAGGCGATGTCGGTAACCGCCTTGCGGGTGGACCACCAGCGCCCGAGCGCTCCGGCCGCGGCCCCGACCACGGCCACCCCGCCCCCGGCCACCAGCCACCCGGCGTCGGACACGCCGAAGAACCCGCCGGCCAACCCGCTGGCGGCGACGAACCCGACGCCGGTGGCCCCGCAGGCGGCGACGGTGAGTGCTGAGGAGGGGAACCGGTCGTGTTCCACCTCGGAGATAACGGCCGATTGGCGCCTCACTTGAGCGGCGCCGCCGGCGGGCCGCCCCGAACCCCGACTCCTGACCCGACCAGCGGGGCCCCGGATTGGCACACTGGTGGGATGTCAACCCTGCGCCTGGGGCGCGTGCTCGGCATCCCGGTGGAGATCCACTGGAGCATCCTGGCCGTGGTTGCCCTGTTCACCGGCAACCTGGCGGTCCGGGCTCTGCCCCTCTGGGTCCCCCACGCCGACCTGCGGTGGCGTCTGGTGGCCGCCCTGGTGGGCGTGATCCTGTTCTTCGCTTCGATCCTGGCCCACGAGCTGGGCCATTCGCTGGTGGCCCTGGGCCATGGCGTGGGGGTCTCGGGGATCACCTTGTGGCTTCTGGGCGGTATGGCCCAACTCGACAGCATGGTCCCCACCGCCCGGGCCGAGGCCCGCATCGCCGCCGCCGGCCCGGCCGTGAGCGGCATCCTGGCGGTGTTCTTCACCGCCACCTCGGTGATCGGCTACGAGCTGGGCGCCTGGCGCCTGGCCGTGGTGGTGGCCGGCTGGCTCGGCTTCGTCAACCTCATCCTGGCCCTGTTCAACCTGGCCCCGGCGGCCCCGCTCGACGGGGGTCGGATCCTCACCGCCGCCCTGTGGCGGCGGATGGGCGACGCCGAACGGGCCCGGGTGGTGGCCGGCCGGTGCGGGCTCGTGCTGTCGGTCCTGCTCGTGCTGGCCGGTGTGGCCCAGATGATGACCATGGGGCCGCTCGAAGGGGTGGTGACGGCGGTGGTGGGCCTGTTCGTCTTCCAGGCCGCCCGCTCCGAGATCCGCTCGGCCGTGGTGCGGGGCCGGCTACGGGCCACCCCGGCGGCGACGCTGGCCGCGCCCCATCCCCCGAGCATGCCCGACTCCACGTCGGTCCTCCAGCTCGGGCAGTGGGCGGGCAACGGCGCCGGCTGGGACACCGCCTATCCCGTGGTGCGGTGGGGCGTCGACCCGGTGGGCTACGTGGTGCCGCGGCTGCTGGCCTCGATCCCGCCGGCCCAGCAGAGCTGGACCCGGGTGGGCCAGGTGATGGTCCGCAGCGAGTACGTCGACCGCATCGAGGCGGGGGCGACGGCCGAAGACGTGCTGGCTCACTGGGACGGCGACCGCTCCCGGATCGCGGTGCTCCACCGGGGCCACGATCCGGCCCCCACCGCCACCCTCACCTTCGGCCAGGTGGCGCCCCTGCTGGCGTGGCCCGATCTTTGGGGCCGCGACCGCAACCGGCCCGAACCAGGGGTCCGCACCGGCTAGGGTCGGAGGCCGTGAGCGACGAGGCGCCTGTGATACCGGCCGACGGGATGATCCCGCCCGTCACCGCGCCGACACCCCCATCGGACCGGATGCCCCGTTGGGTGCGTCAGGCCATCTTCCTGTGGTGGGGCATCGGGGTCGGGTTGTTCCTGGCCCTGGCCGCCGTGCGCCAGCTGCGGGGCCTGCTGCTGCAGATCCTCCTGGCCCTGTTCTTCTCCTTCGCCATGGAGACGGCGGTGGACAAGCTGGGCCGCCGGGGCGTGAAACGGGGAGCGGCCACCGGCCTCACCATGCTGGCCGTGCTCGTGTTCTTCGCCGGTTTCCTCACCGCCATGGGCTCGCTGCTGGCCAACCAGATCAAGGTCCTGGCCATCAACCTGCCGAACTACGCCACCGCCGCCAACGTGTGGCTCGACGAGCGGTTCAACATCAACGTCGAGACGTCCGACGTGCTCAACCAGCTGCCCCGGGCCAGCAGCTACCTCGACACGTTGGCCAACAACCTGCTCGGCGTCGGATCGTCGGTCCTCAACGTGCTGTTCCAGCTGTTGACGATCTCGCTCTTCGCCTACTACTTCACGGCCGACGGCCCCCGCTTGCGCAACGCCATCTGCTCGGTGCTGCCGCCGGCCCGCCAGCACGAGGTCCTCCGGGTGTGGGAGCTGGCCATCAACAAGACCGGCGCCTTCATCGCCTCCCGGGTGATCCTGGCCATCATCTCGGCCGTGTTCCACTCGATCCTGTTCGCCGCCCTGAACCTGCCGTCGGCCATCGCCCTCGGCCTGTGGGTGGGCCTGGTGTCGCAGTTCATACCCGTGATCGGCACCTACATCGCCGGCGTGGTGCCGGCCCTGATCGCCGTGGGCGTCGATCCCAAGAAGGCCCTGGTCGTGGTGATCGCCGTGCTCATCTACCAGCAGATCGAGAACTACGTGCTGCAGCCCCGGGTGACGGCCCAGACGCTCGACATGCACCCGGCGGTGGCCTTCGCCGCCGTGCTGGCCGGTACGGCGACGTTCGGCGTCACCGGCGCCCTCCTGGCCCTGCCCTTCCTGGCCACCGTGCAATCGTTCATCTCGGCCTACGTGGCGCGCCATACTGTGGTCGACAGCTACCTGCTGTCGACAGAGATCCCCCATGTTGTCCGTTCCCGGCACCACAATGACGAGCAGGACCACGAAGACGACGACCGCCACGAGCGGCACGCGGAAGACCTGAGCCAGGGAGACGGTTAGACCACGCCATGGAGACCATCGATGCGATCGAGTTCTACTGGCGCCCCGGTTGCCCCTTCTGCATGATGCTGGAGCGATCGCTGGGGGCAGCAAATGTCCCCATGAGCAAGCGCAACATCTGGGAGGACCCGGATGCTGCGGCCTACGTCCGCTCGGTGGCGGATGGCAACGAGACCGTCCCCACCATCCGTGTCGGTGGTTGGTCGGCCGTCAACCCGAGCCCCGACGAGGTGCTGCAGGCCATGAAAGCGGAGGCCCCGCATCTGCTTGCGCAAGGGTAGGCACCCTGCGTGCCTGCCGTGGTGATTCTTGCCCAATGAGAGGCACGGACCTCGAAGAACATCCACGAAGCGCCCACCTGAGCCGTGAGTTTCCTTGGTTGGAGTTGAGAACCTCCTGCAGTGGCATTAGAGTCCACTCGCTGGCCTTCGGACCAGTAATCCCGCCGCAACCAAATAGACAAAGGGGACCTCGTGTCAGACGACAACGGTCGAAAAGCCCTGCACACGTACGTCAGCGATGATGCCCACGACCACTGGCACGGCTTCGCAGCCGAGCAGGGTGTGAGCGTCAGTGCGATCCTCGAAGCGCTCGCCCCTGAGCTCGACTTCGACGCACCGATGACGCACGAGCAGTTGGGCTCCCGGCTCAACACCGTCGTGAAGTCCGCCAGGAAGATCGATGCCCAGCGCCGGCGCCGCCGTCGCTGATACCCGATCGATACTGCGTCACTTCCAGTAACGACACTGCAGGTCCAACGGTGGAGGCGTCACCCGCACGGTGACACCACCTGCAGCGTCGGGTGAGGAAGAACCGGTTCGTGCGGATCCGGGGAAACCACACCAAGCGCAAACCTTTTGCACAATCGCAAGCGGTGGCCCACGGCCGATCCTTCCGGATCAGCCGTGGGCCTCCGCCGTTTTCGGCAGGGGGGGCTCGGCTTTCTGCCCGTTCGGCCCCGGATTGCCACCAGTTGGCGCCGGTTGTTGGCCATGATCAAGGGAGACGGGAACCAGGAGGCGGCCCGCGTCCAGGCTGACCCGACCAGGGCGAACAGCAGTTCGCTCCCGGTAGGCTGCCCCTGTCCCCCAGACCGACGGAAGCGAGGATCGAGCACGACATGGCGTCCCGCCAAGATCAGGGTGAGCTGATCCCCTTCGCCCGCGAGGTGACCGACGTCCCGGTCGACGCCGAGCTGGGCGAGTCGTTCCTCGCCTACTCGCTGTCGGTCATCACCTCCCGGGCCATCCCCGACGTGCGGGACGGGCTCAAGCCGGTGCAACGCCGCATCCTGTACTCGATGCGGGAGATGGGTCTGCGGCCCGACCGCCCCCACCGCAAGTGCGCCCACGTGGTGGGCGACGTGATGGCCAAGTTCCACCCCCACGGCGACAGCGCCATCTACGACACGCTCGTTCGCCTGGGCCAGGACTTCGCCCGTCCGGTCACTCTGATCGACCCCCAGGGCAACTTCGGCAGCCTCGACGATCCCCCCGCCGCCTACCGCTACACCGAGTGCCGCCTCACCCCCGCCGCCCTCGACCTGCTGGCCGAGATCGACGAGGACACCGTGGCCTGGCGGCCCACCTACGACGGCGAGACGGTGGAGCCCGAGTACCTGCCCGGCCTGCTGCCCAACCTGCTGGTCAACGGCACGTCGGGCATCGCCGTGGGCATGGCCACCAACATGGCCACCAACAACCTGGGCGAGGTGTTCGAGGCCATCAAGCTGGTGATGACCAAGCGTCGCCCCCGGCCCACGATCGACGAGCTGCTGGCCGTGCTCCCGGGCCCCGACTTCCCCTCCGGCGGCACCGTGATCGACGAGGGCATCCGAGACGCCTACGAGACGGGCCGGGGCACGATCCGGATCCGGGCCAAGGCCACCATCATCGATGTCACCCGGAGCCGCAAGGGTCTCGAGATCACCGAGCTCCCCTACCTGGTGGGCCCGGAGCGGGTGGTCACCAAGGTGAAGGAGCTGATGAACGCCGGCCGGCTCGACGGGGTGGCCGACATCAAGAACCTGTCGGACCGCCACAACGGCCTGCGGCTGGTGATCGAGGCCAAGCCCGCCGTCAACCCCCAGGCGCTGCTGGAGCAGCTGTACCGGCTCACGCCGCTGGAGGAGACGTTCGGCATCAACAACGTGGTGCTGGTGGAGGGCGTGCCCACCACGCTCGGCCTGTACGACCTGTGCCGCTACTACATCGAGCACCGCATGGACGTGGTGGTCAAGCGCAGCGAGTACCGGCTGCGCAAGGCCCAGGAGCGCCTCCACCTGGTGGAGGGCCTGCTGATCGCCATCGACAACATCGACCGGGTGGTGTCGATCATCCGCACCTCGGGCGATACCCCCGAGGCCCGCAGCCGCCTCATGGAGGAGCTGACGCTGTCGGAGATCCAGGCCGAGTACGTGCTGGAGCTGCGCCTCCGCCGCCTCACCGCCCTGGCCTACGACGAGTTGGTGGCCGAGAAGGCCGAGCTGCTGGTGCAGATCAAGGAGCTGGAGAAGATCCTCGGTTCCGAGGCCCGGCGCCGCACGATGGTCATCGACGAGCTGAAGGCCCTGGTCGACAAGTACGGCAAGCCCCGCCGCACCCGCATCATCGGGGTAGACGAGGTGCCGGTGGTGGCGGTGACGGCCGACGGTTCCGGCAACGGGGCGGCGGCCGAGGACGACGTGCCCGACAGCCCCTGCGTGGTGTCGCTGTCGACCTCGGGCCTGATCGGCCGGGAGCCCCAGGGCACGGCCCGTAGCTACAGCCCGTCCCGCCACGACGTGCTCGACGGGGTGCTGGTCACCAGCCTCCACCAGCCGGTATGGGCCTTCACCTCCGGCGGCAAGATGGCCCGCACCCGGGCCCTGGAGCTGCCCGAGGTGGGCGGCCGGAGCCGGGGCAGGGCCACCAACGAGGCCTTCGCCACCGAGCGGGCCGATTCGGTGCTCACGATCACCGGCGCCATCGGCGGTCCGCTCCTGCTGGTCACCGCCCTGGGCCTGATGAAACGGGTGGACCGGGAGGCCCTGGCCGACGTCCGGCCGGGCAAGCCGGTGATGGCGCTGGCCGCCAACGACCGGGTGATCGCCGTGCTGGAGCCCGGGGCCGACGACGATGTGGTCCTGGTGTCCACCGACGCCCAGGCCCTGCGCACCCCGGTGGCCGGGGTGAGCGTGCAGGGGCCGGCGGCCAAGGGCGTGGCCGGCATGGCCCTTCGGGGCACGGCCCGGGTGATCGGGGCCGGCGTGGCCCGCGACGGCGTGATCGTGGTGACGGTGACCGACCGGTCGACGGCCAAGGTCACCCCGGTCGACGAGATCCCGGTGAAGGGCCGGGGCACGGGCGGGGTGCGGCTCACCAAGTTCCGCGACGAGCAACGCATCGACTACGCGTGGGTCGGCATCGCCGACCGGGCCATGTGCGTGGTGGGCCAGCCCGGCGCCCAGACCAAGCCCGACAACACGCCGGTACCCCTGTCCATGCGCCCCTCCCGCCGGGACGGAGCGAGCGCCCCCACCGCCAACCGCATCCTGGCCGTCGGCTCCCTGCGGTGGTGAGGGCGATGGCTCCGAAGAACACAACGACCCCAGCCGAGAAAGCAGCCAGCACCACGGTGAGCACCAAGCGGGCATCGTCCACCCCAGCCTCGTCGAAGCCGAAGGCGAATCCCCGCAAGGCGGCGGCCAAGAAGGGCTCGGCCGATGCCTACGACGCATCCAAGATCCAGGTCCTGGAGGGTCTGGAGGCGGTGCGCAAGCGGCCCGGCATGTACATCGGCGGCACCGGCACCGACGGTCTGCACCACCTGGTGTGGGAGATCATCGACAACGCGGTGGACGAGGCGGCCGCCGGCTACGCCAACCACGTCGACGTGGTGCTGCACAAGGACGGCTCGATCGAGGTGTCCGACAACGGCCGGGGTATCCCGATCGACGACAAGCGCGACGGCCGCTCGGCCCTCGAGGTGGTGTTCACCGAGCTCCACGCCGGCGGCAAGTTCGGTTCCGGGGCCTACACCTCCTCCGGCGGCCTGCACGGCGTCGGCGCCTCGGTGGTGAACGCCCTGTCCACCAAGCTGGTGGCCGAGGTCGACCGCGACGGTGCCACCTGGCGCCTCGTGTTCCTCGACCGGGTGCCGGGCAACTACGCCCCCACCGGGGCGTTCAAGGCGTCGTCGAAGCTGGCCAAGGTCAAGAAGATCCCGGCCAACCGCACCGGCACCATGGTCCGCTTCTGGCCCGACCTCGACGTGTTCGACGCCGATGCCCGCATCGACTTCGACCGGGTACGGGAGCACGTGGCCCGCGTCTGCTTCCTGGTGCCGGGGCTCCAGGTCCGCCTCCACGACCGGCGCACCGCCGGCACCGAGCCCGAGACGTTCGTGGCCAACGGGGGCCTGGCCGACTACGTGGAGTACCTGTCGATCGGCGAGCCCGTCACCGACATCATGACCATCCACGACGAGGCCACGTTCAACGAGAAGGTGCCGGTGGACGGCCAGCTCACGCTGGTCACCCGGCCCTGCACGATCGACGTGGCCGCCCGCTGGGTGAAGGGCTACGACACCACGATCGTCAGCTTCGTGAACACCATCCCCACCTCCGAGGGCGGCACCCACGTGGCCGGCTTCGAGCGGGCGCTCTCCTGGGTGGCCAACGAGGAGCTGCTGGGCGACGCCAAGAAGCTGAAGAAGCTGGCCAAGGAAGGCCAGGACCGGGCCCTGCCGGCCGACATCCAGGAGGGCCTGGTGGCGGCGGTGAAGGTGACGTTCCCCGAGCCCCAGTTCAAGGGCCAGACCAAGCAGGAGCTGGGCACGCCGGCGGTGCAGAGCCTGGCGTACGAGACGGTGAAGACCGGCCTGGGAGACTGGATCGCCAGCGGGGGCAAGCGGTCGCAGATCAACGCCCTGCGGGAGAAGATCACCCAGGCCGTGCTGAACCGGGTGACGGCCCGCCAGCAGCTCGACCTGCGGCGCAAGGCGGCCACCCTGTCGTCCACCGGCATGCCCGACAAGCTGGCCGACTGCCGCACCCATGGGCCCGACGCCGAGCTGCTGATCGTGGAGGGCAACTCGGCCGCCGGCCCGGCCAAGCAGGGGCGCGACGCCAACACCATGGCCGTGCTCCCCCTGCGGGGCAAGGTGGTCAACGCCGGCAAGGCCACGCTCAAGCAGGTGATCGAGAACACCGAGGCCCAGGCCCTGATCACGGCGATCGGGGCCGGGTCGGGCAAGGACTTCGACATCGCCAACGCCCGCTACGGCCGCATCATCATCCTGTGCGACGCCGACGTCGACGGCAGCCACATCCGGTGCCTGCTGCTGACGCTGATCTACCACCAGATGCGGCCCCTGCTGGAGCACGGCTTCGTGTACGCCGCCCAGCCCCCGCTGTTCGCCACCAAGCACCGGGGCCAGCCGGTGTACGCCTACGACGACGCCCAGCGGGCGGCGCTGTCGACGGAGATGGGGATCGGGCTCGACAAGTGGAAGCGGTTCAAGGGTCTGGGCGAGATGAACGTCGACGAGCTGGCCGAGACCACGCTCAACCGGGAGACCCGGATGCTCAAGCGGATGACGATGGCCGACGCCCAGGGCGCCACCCGGGCGGCCGAGCTGTTCTCGGTGCTGATGGGCAACGACGTGGCCACCCGGCGCGACTACATCATCGAGAAGTCGGGCCTGATCGACAAAGAGCTCCTCGACATTTGATCAACCTAGGATGGCGCCCATGAGCCTGCTTCACACGCTGCGTGACCGCCTGTTCTTCTGGCGCAAGCGCCAGGCTCCGGGCGACGAACTGGACGTAGACGGCTGCTTCACCCTGCCCGGGGCCCGACTGCGACGACGACCCGGCCTGCGAGATCGATCCGGCCACCCCCACCGGGGCCGCCGACACCGCCGGTTGATCACCAGCGCCCGCAACCCGTCGATCCGGGCCGCCCAGGCCCTGGCCAAGCGACGGGACCGCCTGGCCCGCCGCCAGTTCCTCGTCGAGGGCCGTCGCGAGCTGGGCCGGGCTCTGGCCGCCGGGGTGGAGGTGGTCCAGCTGTTCGTCGACCCGGCCCGCCTCGGGCCCGACGAAGCCGATCTGGTGGACCGGGCGGCGGCCGGCGGAGCCGACGTGGTGGAGGTGTCGGGCGAGGTGCTGGAGCGGCTCGGCTACCGGGCCCCCACCGAGCCCCTGGTGGCGGTGGCCGCCATGTTCGACACGTCGCTGGCCCGGCTGGCCCTCCCCGCCACCGCTCCCCTGCTCCTGGTGATGGCGGGGGTGGAGAAGCCGGGCAACATCGGGGCCATGCTGCGCACGGCGGCCGCCGCCGGGGTCGACGGCGTGGTGGTGGCCGACCCCGTGGCCGACGTGTTCAACCCCAACGTCGTCCGGGCCTCGGTGGGGGCCCTGTTCACCGTGCCGGTGGCCGTGGCCGGCGGAGCGGAGGCCGTTGCCTGGCTGCAGGGCCACGGGATCGCCGTGCTGGCCGCCACCCCCGACGGCGGCCGCCCCCACTGGGAGGTGCCGCTCACCGGCCCGACGGCGGTGGTGGTGGGGGCCGAGCACGCCGGGCTGGCGCCCGGCTGGCTGGCGGCCGCCGACGACCATCTCACGATCCCCATGCCGGCCGAGGCCGTCTCCGGCGCCGACTCGATGAACGTGGGCACGGCGGCCGCCGTCCTGCTGTTCGAAGCCGTCCGCCAGCGCGCCACCCACCCGTAATCAGGAGCGTGAGTGGCGCTCAGCGCCACCAACGCTCCTAATTTTCCGTGGGGTCGAGGGTCAGGGCGGCAGGCAGGGGCCGGGTGTGGACCACGCCCAGGTGCTGGACGGCCCGGGTCATGGCCACGTAGAGGTGGCGCAGGCCGTTGTCGAGGGCGGCGATCTCGGCCGGCTCGACCACCACCACGGCGTCGAACTCGAGGCCCTTGGCTGTGGCCGGGCCCAGCACGGCGACGGCGTCGGCCCCGGGTAGGCCGCCGGCCGAGCCCACGGTGCCGACGGTGCCCACGGGGGCGCCGGCGGCGGCCAGGGCGGCCGTGAGCTGGTCGAGGCGGTGATCGGCGGCCACCACGGCCACGCTGGTCACCCGCTGCCGCAGAGCCGTGATCTCGCTGGCCACGGTGGCCGCCAGATCGGCTTCGGCCACGGCCAGTACGAGGGGCGGGTCGCCGCCGGGCCGGACCGACCGGGCCGGGGTGACGCCGGGGGCGGCCTCGGGCAGGAGGCGGTTGGCCACGTCGAGGATGGCGGCCGGCACCCGGTAGCCCACGGTCAGCTCCGTCCGCCGCACCTGGGCCGCCCCGTCGTCCATGGCGGCGGTCAGCGCCTCGAGGGCGGCGTCCCACGAGCCGGCGGCGTCGACCGCCGTGGCCTGGGCCAGGTCTCCCAGCACGGTCATCGAGCCGCCCTCGGTCCGGCGGGCCAGCATCCGCAGGGCCATGGCCGACAGGTCCTGGGCCTCGTCCACCACCACGTGGCCGTAGGTGGCGGGCACGCCGGCGCACAGGTGCTGGGCCTCGTCGAGCAGGGGCAGGTCGGCCGCCGTCCACGGGGTGTCGTCGACCTTGGGCGTGCCCTTGCGCCGCAGCAGCTTCTGCTCGGCCGGAGACAGCAGCCCGGCCGACGCCTCCGTCAGCCGTTTGGGCGAACCGAGCAGGCCGGCCACCACCGCCGCCGGGCTCAGGGTGGGCCACATCTTGTCCAGCGCCGTCTTGAACCGGCTGTCGGCCCGCAGGCCCCCGGTGAAGATCGGCTCGGAGCCGGGGTCGACGCCGGGCCGCACGCTGTGCCGGCGCCACGCCTCCTGGAGCACGAGGTTGCGGAACACGTCGCGGCCCTGGTTGGCCGGGAGGCGCCGGGTCTGCACGGTCTTCTGCAGCTGCTCCAGGTCGTCTTCGGTCAGGCGGACGGTGTAGATCCCCGACCGCATCTCCAGCCCCCCGGCCAGGGGCCGGATCCGGGCCCAGACCGCGGCCCGGACCACCTCGGCCATCACCGGCGAGCCCTTGAGGCGGATCACGTCGTCGGTGTCGGTGGCCCGCACCCGGAACCGGGCGGCCAGCAGGCCGGCCACCGTGGTCTGGGTGACGGCGGTCTCGCCCAGTGAGGGAAGCACGTCGGCGATGTAGCGGAGGAACACCGGGTTGGGGCCCACCACCAGCACCCGCCGGTCCATGAGGCGGGTGCGGTGCTCGAACAGCAGGAAAGCGGCCCGGTGCAGGCCGACGGCCGTCTTGCCCGTGCCCGGGCCGCCCTGTACCACCAGCAGCTCGGCCAGCGGGGCCCGGATGATCTCGTCCTGCTCGGCGGCGATGGTGGCCACGATGTCGCGCATCTGGCCGGTGCGGGAGCGCTCCAGCTCGGCCAGCAGGGGGTCGGGCAGGCCGCCGGCGGCGGGGCTGTCGGGATCGTCGAGGGCCTCGTCGAGCAGGGCCACGATCCGGCGGTCCTCCACCACGAACCGGCGGCGGTGGGTGAGCCCACAGGGATCCACGGCGGTGGCCCGGTAGAAGGCGGCGGCCACCGGCGCCCGCCAGTCGACCACCACCGGCCGGGAACGCTCGTCTTCCACGTGGCGGCGCCCGACGTACCATTGCTCGGCGTCCTCGGTGCGAATCCGGCCGAAGGCCAGGGGCCCGCCGACGTCTCGGAGGGCCGCCTCCCGGCGCTGGAGGTGGAAGCGGGCGATCCGGGCGTCCACCGTGTTCTCCTGAGCCACGGCCCGGTCGGTCACGGCCCGGGCCTCGGCCGTGCGGGCGGCCATGGCCGCCAGGTGGGCGTAGGCGGCATCGAGCCACGCTTGCTCGGCTGCCAGCTCGGGGTCGGTGTCGGGCACCATCTCGACGCTAGCGGGACGACCGCCGGCGCCACCCTGGATGGGGCGGGCTCAGCGCTGCACCCGGGCGCTCCCTCCGCCGGCCAGGCGCTCCACCTCGGCCAGCGTCGCCATCGACGTGTCACCCGGTGTGGTCATGGCCAGGGCGCCGTGGGCGGCGGCGAGCCGACCGAGCATCGTTCCGTAGGCGTCGACGTCGAGCTCGGCCAGGCTGGCGTCCCCGCCGTCGACCTCGAAGCCGAGCGCGGCGCCGAAGTCTTCCTCGTTGCCGACCAGCACGTCGACCTGGGACACGAGCCGCCGGTTCACCTGTTGGGCCCGGGATCGGCCGCCGAACGCCTCCCACAGGCTGGGCCGGTAGTTGAGGTCGAACGACACGACGGTGCCGTGGCGCCGGGCGGCGATCATCGCCTCCTCCACCACGGCCGGCGTCCCGGCCCCCAGGGCGGCGAAGATGCCCCCGGTGTGGAACCAGCGCACGCCGTCGTGACCGAAGAGGCGGTCCCAGTCGACCTCGTCCGGCCCCATCTGCGAGGCCGCCGTGTGGCCGCGGTCGGAGACCCCCACCGCGCCCCGCACCCCGAAGCCCCGCTCGGTGAAGTTCAAGCCGGCCGACAGCACGCTGCCCGCCCCCACCAGGAGATCGGGGCGATCGGCCAGGACCCGGAGAGCTTCGAGGGCGGCGGGGGTGCGCAGGGTGACCTCGGCGCAGGGCAGGCCGCCCTCGATCAGCGCGTCGGCCAACGGACCCGCCGCCGTAGCCGAGTCGACGACGACGACCGGCACGATCGGCCGGTCACGGAGCAGAGTGATCAGGGAGCTGCCCATCGGTCCTCTCTCGTCGGCCTCAGCGGGGCCGGGGATCGTCGGGTCCGGGCGGGCCGGATGCGGTATCGGATGGCGAAGCCAGGATCTGGCGGACGTTGCCGGTCCACAGTCGGCCGGCCAGGCCGGTCACGTCGGAGGCGAAGGCCCGGTGGGTCGGGTCGCCCCGGTCGAGGAAGCCGGGCAGCCACAACAGGGCGTCGACCGCCGCCCCGGCCCCCGACCCCCGGGCATCGAGCGGCAGCGCAGGACGGGAGGTGGCCCCACCCGCCGTCCGGGCCGAGGCCAGAGCGGGGTCCGACAAGGCGAACGAGGTAGCCCGGGGCCCGACCGTGCAGGTCACCCAGGCGGCCAGGACCAGCGCGGCGCGCGGCGCCTGGAGGCCGGCGGCCAGGCGGGCCCGGACGGTGGGCAGGAGTCGGACGGCCAGCTTCTGGGAGCCGTCGCCGGCGACCTTGGCGGTCGTGTAGGGAAGGGACCGATTGGCGAACCGGCCGAGCACCTGGGCCGCATAGGCCGCCAGATCCCAGCCGGGCGGAGCCGTCAGGGTGGGGGTCACCTCGGCGCTGATGAGCTCCCGGACAGCGGCTGCCAGCACCGGGTCGGCCGCGGCCCCGGCCACCCGGTGGTGCCCGGCGAGCAGGCCCCAGTAGGCCAGGGCGGAGTGGGCGGCGTTGAGGATCCGGAGCTTCGCCTGCTCATGCCGGTCGACCCCGGCCACCAGCTCGACCCCCACCCGCTCCCAGGGGGGACGCCCCTCGGGGAACGTGTCCTCCAGCACCCACTGGGAGAACGGCTCGGTTACCACCGGCCAGGCGTCGTCGATGCCGAGACGGGCCAGTTGCCGGCGGTCGGCGTCGGACGTGGCGGGCACCATGCGGTCGACCATCGAGGACGGAAAGGCCACGTGATCCCGGATCCAGGCGGCGAGGGAGGGGTCGCGGTGCTCGGCCAGCTCGGTCACCACCCGGCCCGCCGCCGCCCCGTTGCGCGGGAGGTTGTCGCACGAGGCGACGGCGAACGGGGCGACGCCAGCGGAGCGACGCTGGGCCAGCGCCTCCACCAGCAGACCGGGGAGCGAACGGGGTGCGTGCGGCCGCCGGAGGTCGTCGACGACCTCCGGCCGTGAGGTGTCGAGCGGGCCCCCGGGATCGACGGCGCAGTAGCCGTGCTCGGTGACCGTGACCGTCACGACGGTGACGGCCGGGTCGGCGAGTCGCCGCAGGGCCGGGCCGGGGTCGCCGGCGGCGACGTCGATGCCGAGCAGCGCCCCGACCGGGCGGGGTGGGGGCCGGCGCCTGCCATCACCGTCCTGTTCCAGCACGTGATAGAGGTAGCCGGCCGGCGCCAGAGCGTCGCGCACGGAGGGGGACCGCAACGAAACCCCCCAGATGGCGCCGGCCGTCGACCCGGTGCGGAGCACGTCGTCGGCGTAGACCGCCTGGTGGGCCCGGTGGAAGACGCCGGGCCCGATGTGGACGACCGTCGGGCGGAGCGCGCCGCGGCGGTAGCCCAGCTCGGCGCCACGTGCGACCCGGGCCGGGCCGCCGCCATCGCTCACCGGGCGGTCGGCAGGCACGCGGGGCCCGCTGGCTCGGCCGACTTGTAGGTGAGGACGAACTCCCGGTGGCCGAGCCGCTCGCTGGCGGTCTCCCGGCCCCTGGCCACGGCGGCGATCAGGGCCAGCAGCTCCTCGACCACCTCGTCGAGCCGGGCCCGGCCCTCCAGGATCCGGCCGGCGTCGATGTCCATGTCGTCCGCCATGCGGCGGAACGTCTCGGGGTTGGCGCACACCTTCACCACTGGGGCGATGGCGGAGCCGACCACCGAGCCCCGCCCGGTGGTGAACACCACGACCTGCGCTCCGGCGGCGATGATCTCGGCGATCTCGGCATTGTCGTTGATGTTGGGGAACCCCCAGCGGGGTTCGCCCTCGGGCACCACGTCGAGCAGGTAGAGGCCGGGGCCGGGCAGGGCCTGGCCCGGGGTCACGATCCCGCTGATCGGTCTGGTCCCCGACTTCGAGTAGGCGCCAAGCGACTTCTCCTCCAGCGTGGTGAGGCCGCCCTCGGCGTTGCCGGGGGCGAAGCTCCCGTGGCCCATGGCGAGGTGGTAGCGGGCGGCCTTGGCCACCCGGGCCTCGATCTCCCGACCCAGCTCAGGCGTGATGGCCCGGCCCGCCATGTGGCGTTCGCAGCCGATCAGCTCGCCGGTCTCCTCGAACAACGCGGTGGCACCGGCGTCGATCAGCCGGTCGAAGGCCCGGCCCACCACCGGATTGGCCGTGATGCCGCTGGTGCTGTCGGACCCGCCGCAGATGGTGCCCACCACCAGGTCGGCCGGGCGGAGGGGTGCGGCGCGGGTGGCGGCGAGCGTGGATGCCTGCTCGTCGATCCAGCGCCGGCCGGCGTCGACCGTGGCCGCCGTCCCGCCCACCTGCTGGATCACCAGCGTGGTGACCGGCCGGCCCGAGGCGGCCACCACCCGGGTGAGGTGCTCCCGGTCGAAACCCTCGCACCCGAGCGACACCAGGGCCACGGCCCCCACGTTGGGATGGGTGCACAGCCGCTCCAGCATCTGGCGGGCGTAGGGGTTCGGGTAGCAGCCCCCGAAGCCGATGACGTGCACGTCCCGGCGTCCGGCGGCGATGGCGTCGGCCACGAAGCGGGCACATTCCACGAGGTACACGACCACCGTCAGGTTCCGGATGCCGATCCGGCCGTCGGCCCTCCGGTAGCCGTGGGCGACGGGCTCGATGTCGGGCCGGCTCACCGGTTGCCTCCCCGGTGGGCGAAGGTGGCGATGTAGTCGCTGGCCAGGTTGTGCACATGGACCCAGGCGCCGGCCAGGATCGGCTCCGTGGCCGAGCCGATCGGCATACCGCAGCGCACCACGGGCTCCGCGGCGGCGATGGGCCGGGCCGCCACCTTGTGGCCAAGGGCCACGGGCCCGATCAGCACGACCGTGGCTCCCGTCGAGGCCAGGTGGGGGCCGGCGTCGAGATCGGCGACAGCGATCAGCACGCTGTCGCCCTCGGCCAGCAGCAGCAACGCCGGAGAGCCGGCGACCCGGGGCCCCTCAGCCATCGTGGGCACCGCCGATCTCCACCACGGCCTTGACCACGGCCCCCGGATCGGCGGCCAGCCGCGGGAGGTCGTCGACGATGCCGGGCAGCGTGGTGCGGTGATTGATCCAGCCGGTGGCGTCGAGCGAGCCGTTGGCCACCGCCCCGAGCACCCCGTCCCAGTCGGCGGTCGTGGCGTTCCGGGAGGCCCGCACGTCGAGCTCGCGGGCATGGAGCCCCGGATTGGCGAACTCGATCGGCCCTCGGGTGTGGCCGACCAGGACCAGCGTCCCGCAGGCGGCGGTGAGCCCGAACGCGGCCTCCATCGACGCCCGGCTGCCGGTGGCGTCGAACACCACCGACGGCAGGGCGCCGCCCAGGAGGTCACGGACGTCGGATTCGAGGCCGTCGCCGGCGGGGAGCGTCTCGAACCCCGACGCCCGGGCGAAGGCGGCCCGTCCCGGCGACAGGTCGGCCAGCACGATCCGGGCCGCATGGCTCCGGGTCGAGTGGGCGACGGCAAGGCCGATGGGCCCGGCGCCGAGCACAAGGACCGTGTCGTCGGGATGGGGCTTGGCCCGGTCCATGGCGTGCCAACCGATGCCCAGGGCCTCCACCAGCACGAGCTGGTCGAGGGTGAGGCCGGGCAGGCGGAACAGATGGGCCTCGGGCAGCACCATCCGCTCGCACAGCCCGCCATCCCGGGTGACCCCGAGGACCGAGATCTGCTCGCAGGCGTTGGCCCGTCCCTGACGGCACGGGCGGCAGACCCCGCACGACAGGTACGGGAGCACGGCGCAGGCGTCGCCCGGGCCCACCCGACTCGCTCCGGGGCCGGTCTCCAGCACCTCCACCGCCAGCTCGTGGCCGAGCACCCGGGGGTAGTCGAAGAAGTTCTGGGTTCCCCCGTAGGCGTGATGGTCGGTACCGCAGATCCCGACCCGCCGCACGGCGGCGAGCACCTCACCCGGACCAGGCGCCCGCGGCTCGGGACGTTCATCGAGCACCATCCGGCCGGGATGGGCCAACACTGCCGCCTGCATCGCTCTCCTCTCGGACCGGACCGCAGCCTGCTCAGCGGAAGTTGAGGAAGTCGGCGGCGTTCTTGTCGGTCACCAGCTCGGTCCCCGTGTCGACGAACGGTTCGACCTTCTCGCCCCGGGCCGCCTTCACCGCGGCGTCGAGCCCCAGCTCGCCCATCTTCCCGGGAAACTGGGCGATGGTGGCCCGCATGTCTCCGGCCTGGATCGCCTTGGCCGCATCGGGCAACCCGTCGTAGCCCATCACCAGCACTGTCTTGCCCTTGTCTTTGGCCACCTTGGCCGCGGCGATGGCGGGATCGTCGCAGGCCGAGTAGATAGCGGCGAGGTCGGGCTCGCGGGTGAGGAGGTCCTCGGCCACGGTGGCGCCCTGGGCCGAGTCGCACTTGGTCTCGGCCCCGCCGATCACCACCTCCACGCCGGTGCCTTCGAGCGCGTCCTTGACCCCTTGGATGCGGGCGTCGAGCGCGGGCACGCCCCGTACCCCTTCCATCAGGCCGATCTTGTCGCCCGACTTGAGCACCGACTTGAGGTAGGCCCCGGCCGCCTGCCCGCCTTTCACGTTGTCGGTGGCGGCCACCGCCGTCTTGCTCGTGAAGTCGTCGAGGTTGTTGTCGGCCAGCACCACCTTCACGCCCTTGTCGCTGGCGGCGTCGAGGGCCGGGATGACCTCGGTGCCCATCGGGGTGATCACGATGGCGTCGAACTCCTTGGCCACGGCGTCCTCGATCTGGGCGATCTGGCAGGCCGTGTCCGACGGCGACTTGCAGCTGAAGTACGAGACCTCCACGCCGGCGTGGTCCTCGGCGTAGGCCTTGGCTGCGTCTTCCATGGCGGTGAAGAACGCCACCGGGAACTTGGTGATGAACGCGACCGTCACCGTCTCGGCTGCGCCGGCGGTCGACCCGTCGGTCGTCGCCGCCTCCGTCGTCGGCGCTGCGTCGGCCTTCGTGGTCGGGGCAGCGCTGGTGTCGCTGCTGCTGCTTCCGCAGCTGGTGGCGAGCAGGGCCAGAGCCGAGCCCGCGGCCAGGGCGGTAGGGCGGAATCTCACGGTTGAACGCTCCTTCGGGTTGTGGTTGATGGAGACCTCGAGTGGCGACGGCCCGCCGGCGGGCCGGTCACCCGGCGGAGGCGCCGACGATCCAGGACACGAGCAGCTCGTGGTTCTCGGCGGTCGGTACCGCCTCGCCCACGGCCCGACCCCGGCGCAGGACGAGGGCCCGGTCGGCCACCGCCTGGACCTGGTCCATGCTGTGGGAGATGAGGATGACGGCCACCCCGTCGTCCTTGAGGCGCCGCACGAGCTCGATCACCCGGCCCGACTCCCGCAGGCCAAGCGCGGCGGTGGGCTCGTCGAGGATCACGACCCGGGTGGAGAAGGCCACGGCACGGGCCACCGCCACCGCCTGGCGCTGCCCACCCGACATGAGCGCCACCGGGGCGTCGAGGTCGGGCAAGCTCACCTCGAGCCGGTCGAGCAACTCCCGGGTTCGCTGGGCCATCTGGCGATGGCGCAGGAAGCGGAGGGGCGGCGGGAGCCAGGCCGGGCCGGCCAGCTCGCGCCCGGCGTAGAAGTTGGCCGCCGGATCGAGATTGTCGAACAGGGCGAGGTCCTGGTAGACGGTCTCGATCCCGTGGGCCCGAACGGTCATGGCGTTGGCCCCGGTCAGGTCCACGCCGTCGAGCGTGACCGTTCCCGAGTCGAGGTGGTGCACACCGCTGATCGCCTTGATGAGCGTCGACTTACCGGCCCCGTTGTCGCCCAGCAGGGCGAGGACCTCGCCGCCCTCGACGACGAGCGACACCCCGTCGATGGCGGTCACCGCCCCGAACCGCTTGCGTGCGTCGCGGACCTCGAGGACCGGCGGGGAGGTGGGGGCGGTGCCGCTCACTGCGCCGCCACCGCCTGCAGGCTTCGGACCCGGCCTTCCACGTGGCCCCGGAGTACGTCGAGTTGGACCGCCAGCACGATCACGGCCCCGGTGGCCATGTACTGCCAGTTGGGGTCGATGCCCAGCAGGTTGAGGCCGTTGCGGAGCACTGCGATCACGAGCGCCCCGGTCAGAGCGTTGATGACACGGCCCCGGCCGCCGAGGAAGCTGGCCCCGCCGATGATCACCGCCGCGATGGCGTCGAGCTCGGCCAGGCTGCCGGAGGTCGGTGACGCCGCGTTTCCCTTGCCCATCGTCAGCAGGGCGGCCACCCCGGCCATCAGGCCCGACAGGGCGTAGACCGAGATGAGCACCGAGGGGACCGGGATACCGTTGCGGACCGCGGCCTCCGGGTTACCCCCGACGGCGTACACCCACCGGCCCCACACCAGTCCCCGGGTGATGAGCACCACCACTGCGGCCACGCCCACCACCACCAGTGTCGCCACCGGGAACCAGCCGATCGTGCCGGCCCCCGGGATCCAACCGAGCCGACCGGCCCCCAGGGTGTTCACCACCGGGGGCGCGCCCTGAATGGTCTGGGCGTGCGACAGGTACAGCGCGAGGCCGCTGGCTGCGGTGAGCATGGCCAGGGTGGGGATGAACGGGTGCGGCAGCCGGCCCTTCACGTAGAGCAGCCCGTTGACCATCCCGACCACGCACCCCGTGGCCAGCGTGGCCAGGATGGCGGCGGCGGCCGAGCGGTGGTCCCGCCAGACGATGGCCCCCACCACCGCGCTCAACGACAGGTTCGAGCCAACCGACAAATCGATGCCCCGGGTCAGGATGACCAGGAGCTGACCCAGAGCCAGCACGCACACGACGGCCGACTGCTTCATCACGTTGCCGGCGTTCTCGAACGAGAGGAACACGTCGGAGAGCAGGCTCAGGACCACCACCAACGTCACCAGGATCATGGCCGGTCCGAGCTGCATCACCCTCAGGCACAGCGCAAGGACGTGATGGCTGGCGACCGGCGCCTTCACTGCCGGCTCCCCGTCCTGCGTCGCCGCTCCTTCGTTCTCGACCTGCACGACCACGGCCGTCGCGCCACCCGCTTGCCTCACTGCTCTCCTCCCACCCTGTCTCCTCCCACCCTGTCTCGGCCGCGATCCCCGCGACCACCGACAGCGATCTCGAATATGACATTTCCTATAGGATCTTGGCAAGAGGAACATGCGATATGCTTGCACCGTCGAGACGAGACCAGGGAGATCCGTACCGTTGACCAACATCGACCCTGAGGCCGCCCTCCGTGCGTCCCAGGCCGGGCGAAGGCTCAGCGAGCGCCAGCCGCTGGTGGACGACGTGCACGACGTCCTCGTCGACATGGTGATGAACCACCATGTGGAGGCCGGGGCCCGTCTGAACATCGACGCCCTCTCCCGGACGCTGGGGGTCTCCCCCACCCCGGTACGGGAAGCCCTGGCCCGCATGGAGGCGGAGGGCCTCGTGGCCAAGGAGCCCCGGCGGGGCTACGCCGTCGCCCCGTTGATCGGCCTGGAGGATCTCAGGGCCATGATCGACTTCCGGCTCCTCATCGAGCCAGCAGCGGCGGCCGAAGCCGCACGCCGGGCGTCCGGGGGCGACGGGCGCGCCCTCCTCGCCTTCGCCAACAGTGGCGGGGCCGGTCTGCACGACGACACCGCCAACCGCCTCGACATGACCTACGACGCCACCTTCCACGACCGCATCGCCGAGCTGGCCGGCAACCATTGGTTACGCGAGGCGCTGGCCCGGCTTCGGGGCCATCTGCACATGTATCGCTTGTACCACCACGCCCAGGCATCGGCCGCCACCAAGCCGGAGCACGTGGCCGTCGCCGCCGCCATCGCCGCCGGCGACCCCGAGGGAGCGGCGGAGGCGATGCGGGTGCACCTGCAGACGGCCATGCACCGGCTGGACGCCGTGTTCGCCTCGGGCCGGCTCAGCAGGACGACGGGAGGAGAAGCAGCGACGTGACCGAGCTCGGCGGGGCCACCGGTCAGGCATCGGCCGGACCGGCGCCGGTGGTGGCCAGGCCACCGCCCTCGCCGTCACCCGGTTCGACCGCCTCGGCCACCGGCTCCACCGGGCCCGACAGGTTCCGGTAGAGCAGCGACAGGCCGATCCCCCACAGCACGGTTGCGGCCCCGTTACCCAGGGCGCCGAACAGTTGGCGGATGGCCAGCACGGCCGGGTTCGAGCCCAGCAGCTCCTCGAGCGGGATGCGCTCGGCCCCGGGCTGGAGGCCCGACGCCCCCTCGCCCCCGATGGCGGCGAACGGGCTGGCCACCAGGCTGGCCAGGATGCTCAGCATCAGGCCCACCAGCACCAGCAGCAGGCAACGGCCGAGCACGGCCCAGAATCGGCCCCGGGTGAGGTCCCAGCTGATCGCCAGGGCCTTGGTGCCGGGCGGGGCCAGAGCGGCCGCCACCGGGGCCAGGCTGAGGCGGACCACGGCCAGGAGGGAGCCGACCAGCCACAGGGGGAAGGTCAGCAGAACCAGCGCCGGGGCGAAGGCGATGCTCGCCACCACCAGCCCGTACAGGCCGCCCAGGATTACGAGCAGGGCGGCCCCCACGCCCAGGCTGCGCCCGAGGCGGGCGCCGGTGCCGGCCAACGACACCGACCATGGCTCGGGGCGCTCGGCCACCTCGGCCTGGGCCTGGCGGGCCGACGACACCACCAGCATCAGGCTGGCCACCGCCACCAGCAGCGACGTCAGCCCGACGAGGGCGTAGAGACCGGCGCTGCCGCCGGGGTTGTCGAAGTCGATGGTGCCGGCCTCGGTGTCGGTGGTGACCACGGCGTGGCGCAGGGCGAGCCACAGGGCGAGCCCGTTGAGCAGGCTCGTGGGCACCATGAGCAGCACCACGAGAGGAAAGAAGTGCCCCGCCCGCGCCTTGCCGATGCGGACGGCCTCCCGCAGCCACTCGCCGGGGGCGATCAGCCCGTGGCTCGGTCCACTCGGGCCCGGCCCGACGCCGGGTACGGGGGCGGGCGGCGAATCGCCGACGTGCTCGGTCCACGTGGTGCCGTCCCACCAGCGCAGGCCGGTGCCCGTGCTGGGGTCGGGATACCAGCCCGGGGGCGGGCCGCCGGTGGGCGGTGGAGGCGGATCGGACATGGGCGGATCGGTTCCTGAGGCTCGTCGGAAGGGGTGCTGGGGGCGGGGGCGGGGCCCGGTGGGATGCCGAGGCGGGGCCCCGATGGGCCGCCCCCCTTCAGCTCTCGGCCGGTGGGCGGTCGTCGAGCTCGACCAGTACACCGTAGTGATCGGAGGGCACGACGCCTCCGCTGCCGGGGCTGGTTCCGATCAACCAGGCCGACCGGGGGTTGCCGGTGGGCTTGGGCCGGGGCCAGGTCACGAGCACGTAGTCGAGCCGGCGGCGGGGCCACAGGGCCTCCGCCGCGTTGGGATTGTCCCGGGTCCAGGTGTGGCCCGGGCCGTCGCCCACCGCGGCCCAGCAATCGGTGAACACGAGACCGGGCCGGTAGGGCGCGGCCAGGCCGGTGAGGCGGCGTATCTCGTCGGACTCGGGCACGGCGTTGAGATCGCCGCCCAGGATGACGGGCGGGTGCCGGTCGGGCTCGTCGGGCAGGTGGCGGCCGATGAGGTCCACCACCTCGGCCAGCTGGCGCTGGCGGAGCTCGCTCTCGTCGTAACGCCAGGCCAGGTGGGTGACCACCACCAACCAGGGTTCAGGCGGGGCGTCCACCCAGCAGGCCAGGGCGCTGCGGTGCGAGGGGCGCCCGTCGGGGCCCACCAGGCGGATGGCCTCGGCCACCCGCAGGGGCCAGCGGCTGAGGACGGCGTTGCCGAACTGATCCACGCTGCCGTCGGGCGCATGGGTGCGTGCCAGGTGGAGCCCGGTGGCGTCGGCCAGTATCCGGGCCTGATCCCGGGCCCCACCGGGTATGGCACCGTCGGGCGAGGCCCAGACCTCCTGCAGCAGGGCGAGATCGGGGGCCACGGCCACCAGCTCCTCGGCTATGGCGGGCTGGCGCTGCTCCCACTGCCCGAACCGCCACCACAAGTTCCACGAAACGACCCGCATACCGCATCCGAGGCTAGCCATCGATCGGATGATCTGTATGCCTAACATTTGACCGATCGCTCAGCCTTGCTAGACTCGAGCACGGACGCCTACTCGGGCACCCGCCCCCGTCGGCGCTCACCAGGGAGGTGCCATGGACACCGAGTACGGCCTACACCCCGAAACCGATGTGAGTTGGGCGGAGCAGGCGATCTGCCATGGCCTCACCCATGTGTTCTTCGGTCCGGCATCCGAACGACCAGAGCGCCGGGCCGAGCGCGAAGCCATCGCCGCCAGCTACTGCATGGCCTGTCCGGTCATGTTGCCATGCCGGCGGACGGCCAGGCTCAACCGGGAGCACGGTTTCTGGGGCTGCGAGAACGACGAGCAGCGGGCCGCAGCCGGCTTCGCCCCCCGCTCCCCCAGCCGCCGGGCGGTCATCCAGGCCCGGGACAACGCCCGCCGGGAAGCCGACGGGCTGGTGCCGGCCAAGCGCTGACGGGAACCCTTCGGGTTCCTCGGGTTCGCCTCCGGCGAACACCGGGAACGCTCCTATCCTGCATTCCATCGCTGCTGACGCCATCCTCCTGCTGTCGTTCGGAGGCCCGGAAGGGCCCGACGACGTCATGCCGTTCCTTCGTAACGTGACCCGGGGCCGGGCCGTGCCCGACGAGCGCCTGGCCGTGGTGGCCCAGCAATACGCCCTCTTCGGGGGCCGCTCGCCGCTGAACGACCAGTGCCGGGACCTGCTGGCGGCGCTGCGGGCCGAGCTCGACGCCCACGGGATCGACCTGCCCCTGTACTGGGGCAACCGGAACTGGGATCCGTTCCTGGCCGACACCGTGGCCGCCATGGCGGCCGACGGCGTCACCGATGCCCTGGTGCTCGCCACCTCGGCCTTCGGCACCTACTCCGGGTGCCGTCAGTACCGGGAGGACCTGGAGCAGGCGGCGGCCACGGTCGACGGCAACGAGGGCCCAGGCGCCCCCCACCTGTCGAAGCTGCGGCTGTTCTACAACCACCCGGGTTTCGTGGAGGCGGCGGCCGACCGGCTGGCTACCGCCCTCGGCGGCGACCGGCCCGGGCGCGCGCGACCGGCTCGTGTTCACCGCCCATTCGATACCCCGGTCGATGGCCGCCGGCTGCTCCTACGCCGACCAGCTCCACGAGGCGGCCCGGCTCGTGGTCGACGCCGCCGGCTGGGCCGGCACCCCGTACGACCTCGTGTTCCAGAGCCGGAGCGGTCCACCGCAGGTGCCGTGGCTGGAACCCGACGTCAACGACCACCTACGGGCCCTGGCGGCCGCCGGGGGCACGGGCCGGGTGGTGCTGGTGCCGATCGGGTTCCTGTCGGATCACATGGAGGTGGTGTTCGACCTGGACACCCAGGCCCGGGCCACCGCCAACGAGCTGGGGCTGGCGCTGGTGCGGGTGCCCACCGTGGGCACCCACCCCCGTTTCGTGGCCGGTATCCGGGAGCTGATCGAGGAACGCCTGCACCCCGGGGCCGCCCCCCGGCTGGCCCTCGGGTCCGACGGCCCCTGGCCCGACGAGTGCCCCGCCGGCCACTGCCCCGTCTAGCTTTTCGGGGCTGCGCCCCCGCCGGCCGCAAGCGGCCTCCCCCACCCCCGTCGGGGGCCCCGACCCCGCCGGGTCAGAAGGCGAGGACGGCCCGGCCGGCGATGCGGCCTTCCTCCAGGTCGTGGACGGCGTCCCGGATGCCGTCGATCGGGTAGCGGGCGGTCACCAGCGAGGCCAGGTCGAGCTGGCCCCGGGCCTGCCAGTCGAGGAAGCGGGGGAAGTCCTCGGCCGGCGAGCAGCTCCCGCCCAGGCTGCAGCGGTAGCTGCGCTCGCCGATGAACATGATCCGGCTGTCGAGCTCGATCGGGGTCTGGGGCACGCCCACCAGCACCGCGGTGCCGCCCCGGGTGAGACCGAACTCGCCGGCCCGCACCACCTCGGAGATCTGGCGCATGGTCATCGGCACCCCGATGCAGTCGAAGGCGTAGTCGACGCCCTCCAGCGGGTTGCGCAGGATGTCGAACCGGCCCTCCTGGCGGGTCATGGCCCGGATGGTGGCCACGGCGTCGACCTTGCCGGCGTTGACCCCGTGGGTGGCCCCGAACCGCTTGGCGAAGTCGAGCTTCTCGTCGTCGAGGTCGACGGCGATGATCGGGTCGGCCCCGCAGGCCTTGGCCGCCGCCACCGCGCTGAGGCCCACGCCGCCCACCCCGAAGATGGCCACGCTGTCGCCCGGCTGTACCCGGGCCGTGTGGAGCACGGCCCCGGCCCCGGTGATCACGGCGCAGCCGATGATGGCGGTCGATTCCCGGTCGATGGTGTCGGGCACCTTCACCACGAACATCTCGTCGGCCAGGGTGTGGGTGGCCCAGGTGAACACGTTGAGGGTGGCGGCCCGCCGCCCGTCGGGCAGGTCGAGCTCGAGCGCGGCGCCCTGGCGGCGGGCCGTCCGCTCGTCTTTCGGCACCCAGGTGACCATCACCGTGTCGCCCGGGGCCAGGTCTTCCACCGCCGAGCCGACGGCGAGCACCTTCCCCGTCGACTCGTGGCCCAGGATGGCCGGCGCCGTGCGGGGGTTGTGGATGGTGTGGAGCTGGCTATGGCACACCCCGGAGGCGTACTGCTCCACCACCACCTGGTGGGGGCCGGGATCGGGCAGATCGACCTCCACGATCTCCAGCGGCTCACCCGGTTCCTGGGGCACGACGACGACTCGGGCTGGCGTGGGCATGGCGGCCTCTTCTCTCAGCTTCTCTCGGTGGGCGGCCCCGGGGCGGCCCACCCGCTCCCGCCCATCATGTCCGAGCGGCCGACGGTCACGCCAAGGAGCCCACCATCGGGCGGCGCGGTCAGCCCAGGGTGAGGCGGCGGACGGAGCCGTCGCCGTCGCAACCCACCAGCACGGCGTCGCCGTCGGCTTGGAGCGGGGTGAAGGCGTGGGGGGCACGGGCGCCGTCGACGGCCAGGCCGATGGGGGCGTCGGTCAGGAGGTCGCGGCGCTGGCCCGACGCCGGGTCGAGGCCGACCACGGCCCGCCGGGACGGATCGGCCACCACCACGGTCACCCCGCCGCCACCGGCGGCGCCGACCACGGCGATCCCCTGGGGGGTGCCGAAGCCGTCGTAGCGGGCGGTCACCGCCCCGTCCCGCACGGCGCACACGGCGCCGGCGGCGCTGGTGACCCACAGGGTGCCGTCGGCCGCCTCGGCCACCGCCTGGGGCCGGTCGAGCCCGGTGACCACCGGCTCGATCCCGCCCTCGCCGTCGATCCGGCTGACCCGGCCGGCCCTCGCTCTCCACCAGCCAGGCCCCGCCGCCCGGCCGCCGACACCAGGGCCGTCGCCCCTTCCAGCCGGCCGGCCACCGAGTCCAGCCGGCCGTCGGGCCGGCGCCGCAGCACCTGGCCCCGGGCCAGCAGCACCAGGGGGTCGTCGCCGATGTGGGCCACGTCCACCGCCATGGCCGGCAGGTCGGCCAGCAGGCTCATGATCACGGTCGACTCGCCGTCCGGGCCGGTGCGGTTGACGGCCAGGGCGTCGGCGCTGAGCAGGGACCCGTCGGCCATCCGGTCGAGGCCGAACGGCCCCACCAGGCCCGACGGCGACAGCACCCGCTCCACGCCGCCCGTCACCTCGGCCACCCGGCCGTCGGTGAAGTGCGACACGAACAGGCGGCCGTCGGCGGCGATGGCGAAGTTGTCGATGCCGGGATTGACCTGGATCAGGGTCTCCCGGGCCCCGGTGGCCAGGTCGATCCGGGTGAGGCGGCCGCTGCCGCCCTCGCTGGTGAGCAGCCGGCCCTGGCTGTCGAACTTCACCGCCGTGGGGGTGGCCAGGTCGGTGAAGCGGCGTTCCAGCGTGCGGCGGTCGAGGTCGTAGCGCCAGATCTCTCCCGCCAGCACCTGGGGGAACCACAGGGCGCCGTCGGGGCCCATGGCGAAGGCGTTGGGCATGGCCAGGTCGTCGGCCAGCACCACCGGATCCTTCTCCCCCGCCGGATCGAGCTCCAGCAGGCGACCGCCGGGGCGGAACTCGTCGGCGAACAGACGCCGACGGTCGTGGCTGACGGTCATGCCGTTGACCCCGGGTAGGTCGTCGCGGACGATGCGGTAGGTCCCGTCGGGCTGGCGGGCCGACACGGTGGCGTTCATGGGTTCGGTGGCGAAGAAGGTGCCGTCGACCCCGAACGCCCCGTCGTCGGGTGCGGCGATGCCCCCGCCCAGGGCGGCGAACGCCGTGTGCTGGCCGGAGTCGACGTCGATGGCGGTGACCTGGGAGCCGAAGACCTGGGTGACCATCAGGCGACCGTCGGGCGACCACACGATGCCGTTGGCCCCACCCAGGCGGGCCGGGGCCACCACGGTGTCGAGCCGGCATCCCGGCGCCACGGTCACCGGTGCGCTGACATAGGTGGTCCAGCGGTCGCTCATTGACGGTCCCCTTCGATTCGATCGGCCCCTCGACCGGAGCCTAGGTGTGGCCGGAGCGCAGGTGAAGCCCGGCACCAGATTGAGCTACCGTTGCCGGAAGGAGCAGACCCCAGGGGGTGGCGGCCACACCATGAGCGGACCCGGGACCCGACCGGACAGTGCGGGGGACGCCGCTGTGCGCTGCACCGCCCTGGACAGCCGAGACGACTGGGCCGCCCTGGTGATGACACCGCCGTGCGACTGCCCCCGGTGCCGGGGTGAGGAGGTCTACCGGCCGGCCCCGGTCGACGACGGTTGGCTGCGCATGAGCGGCACCACCCAGCGGTTCCGGGTGGAGCGCTTCGAGCTGGGCGACACCGGCCGGGCCGTTCTCGGCTGACGCCGCCGCCGGCCGGTCGGGCCGGCGGGCCGGCCCGACCGGGCGGGCGATCAGGGGAGGGCGGCGTGGGCCAGGAGCCCGACGTCGTGGGCGTCGCCGTCGAACCCGAACAGGGTGCCCGCCGCCTGCTTGTCGTGCAGGAGCCGTCCTCCGGCCTCGAAACCGGCCAGCAGCGCCGCCTTGGCCAGCACCTCGGCCCACCAGGCGGCCCCGGTGGCCACCACCACCGTGCCGACAGTGGAGGCCGACGGGGTGCCGGTGGTGGGATCGAGCAGGTGATGGCGATCCCCCTGGCCAGTCGTCCACCGCCGCTGGAGCTGGCTGCTGGTGGCCACCCCACCATCGGCGAAGCCGAAGCGGAACAGGTCGCGGCCCCGCTGGGCCGGATCGTCGATGGCCACCGCCCAGGTCGGCCCGCCGTCAGGGTGCTCGCCGATGATCCGCAGATCGCCGCCCAGCTCCACCATCACCCCCTCGGCCCCCCGCACCATCGCCTCGGTGGCCACCATGTCGGCGGCCAGGCCCTTGCCGATGCCGCCAGGATCGAAGGCCACGCCGGCCGGCAACGCCACCAGGTTCACCCCCGGCTCCAGGGCGATGTCGCCGCAGCGCGACCATCGTCGGCCGCTCCCCACCGTTCCCGTCGATGGTGCCGGGCCGAACGCCGACGGGCCGGCGACGGGGGGCGGAAGGAGGCCATGGCTCCGGTCGTACCCCTCGGCCACCAGCTCGCCCAGCATGGTGGGATCGAACCAGCCCCCGGTTGCCGACCAGGCCTCGACGGCGTGATGGATCAGGGTGAACGTGTCGGCGGAGACGATGGTGGGCACCCCGCTGGCCCGGTTGAGGGCGCAGATCTCGCTGTCGGGTAGGAACCGGCTCCAGCGGGCCTCCAGCCCCTCCAGCCGCCGTTGGGCCCAGACCGCCAGCTTGTCGGCCTCCGGGCCGTTGACGACCACCCGGGCCCGGTTGCCCATCACGTGGAAGGTCACGTCGTCGTGCATCTAGTTCCTCTTCGTTCCGCTCCGGCGATCGGTCGGGGCCGCCGTCGGGGCAGGTCCGCCGACCCGCCCCGACCAGGCGCCGTGATCAGGCGGCGCCGCTGGGGGCCGACTTGGCCGGAGCGGTGGTCGACTCCGACACCGACGGGGTGATCGTGCCGCCCGACGGCGAGACGAACGAGGCCACCGGGGCGCCGTTGGTCATCGTGACGGTGAAGTCGCTCTCGCCCGAGGCGTCCTGGATGAGGACCACGACC
>CAVTAP010000022.1:0-19430 GCA_963732695.1 uncultured Actinomycetota bacterium
GAGGCAGGGGACCGATCCGATGCCGTCCACCACCCAGTGGAGCCGGTTTTGGCTGCCCTGCACATGGACGATGCGGAGGTCGGCGGCCACGGCCCGGCGGAGCCAGCCGGCCAGGGCGGACGCCTCGGGCCCGGGGGTGACGGCCGTTGCCGTGCCGGGGGCCCCGCCCGGGTGCTGCACCTCGAGCCGGGCCGACACCACGTCCACCCGCCGGCCCAGGCGCCGGGCGGGGACAGCCGGGTGGAGGGCCTGGTAGGCGAACCACAGCAGGTGGAGGGCGGAGTGGAGGCGGCTCAGGTTGGCCCGCCGTCTCGTGTCGACGGTGGCCCGGACCTGGCGCCCGGGGTCGACCGAGCCGAGGAGGCGGAGGTCGGCCAGGTGGTGGACGAGCTCGCCGTCGTCGCCCCGGCTCACGCCGGCGACCAGCAGGTCGTCGATGCGGCCGGCGTCGCTCTGGCGCTCGGGCGTGTCGGGGACGAAGCGGCTCTGGCTGAGGACGATCCCGGTCGGGCGGACCTCGGTGACCCGGGCCGGGAAGACCAGGGTGGCGGGATCCAGGAACGACGGCGGGGGCTGCGGCGGCCCGTCGGTCATGCATAACGTTCTACACGCACGACGCGCCACCGTGCCCATCCGCTGACCAAGAGCCCATTGCGAACGAGCTCGGCGACGTTGTGGTTTCCTGGTGACCGGAACTCCACCCTGTTCGCTGGGCTGGAGCGTGAGGGCCTAGAGCGTGAGGGCCAGGGCGTGGGCTTCGGCGATGGCGGCCATGGCGTGGCGGGGGGCGAGGGCGTCGCCCACCACGTGGATGGCGGCGTGAGGGCAGGCCTTGGCCACCTGCTCGGCCACGGTGGTGACGGCGGCGGGGGTCTCGGCCACCACCAGCCAGTCGGCGCCCACCTCGTCGACGCGGTCGGTGAGCACGTGGCGCAGGGTGGCCCGGCCGGCGGTGCCGTCCCACGCCGTGATCACGGTGTGGACGAAGTCGACCCCGCCGGAGCGGGCGAAGCGGCGCCGGGCCTCGGCCCCGCCGGCGGCCGGAGCCAGGCGGGCCGCCACCGCGGCGTTGGCCGTCACCAGGCCCACCCGGCACCGGAGCTGCTGGAGCAGGAGGGCGGTGCCGATGCCCCGCCAGTCGCCGGTGTCGTCGAGGAGGAGGACGTCGCCGGCCGGGATCAGGGTGCCGCCCACCACGTCGGCGACATCGAGCACCCGCACCCCGGCGGCGGCGACGCCATCGCCGTCGCCGATGCCGGGCAGCCGGTCCACCCCGGGTAGGGCCCGCTGGCGGCCGGCCCGGGCCGGCGCCGCCCCCGTGGCCACCACGATCACCTGCTCCCACAGCCGGGCCGACGGGCGGAACGTGGTGCGGCGGTGGATCTCCACCCCGAGGCGATGGAGCTCGGCCTCGTACCAGGCCAGATGGTCGGCGACAGGGGAGCGGGTGGGCTGGAGCCCGGCCAGGCGCCACTGGCCGCCCAGGTGCTCGGCCACCTCGTACAGGCGCACCTGATGGCCCCGCTCGGCCGCCACCCGGGCTGCTTCCAGCCCGGCCGGACCGCCCCCGATCACCACCACCCGCTTGGGCTCGGGGGCGGCGGCGTAGGGGTCGGCCCCGGCGGCCCAGCGGTGCTCCCGGCCCGCCTCGGGGTTGGCCAGGCACCGCACGGGCCCATCGGTGGCGGCGGCCCCACCGTCGGCGCCCGACCCGGCGCCCGGCCCGGCCCCGGGGCCGACGATGCAGCCGGTGTTGCACGAGACGCAGGGCCGGATGCGCGGGGCCTGGCCCACCGCCGCCTTCCCCACCAGGTGGGGGTCGGCGATCTGGCCCCGGGTGATCGCCACCAGGTCGGCGTGGCCGGCCGCCAGCACCGCCTCGGCGTTGGCCATGGTGCGGACGTGGCCGGCGCACAGGACCCGGGCCGCCGTCACGGCCTCGGCCACGGCGGCGGCCAGCGGCTCGCCCACCCGCTCGGCGTGGAGGGTGGTGGGCTGGGCCAGTGCCCTATGGCGGAGGCTGCCGGTGCCGCAGGCCACGTAGTCGACGAGCTGGCGGTCGTCGTGCCAGCCGGCGATCTCGGTCAGCTCGGCCACCCCCAGGGGCCGGGCCTGGTCGCCGCCGGAGGGGGCCCGGGGCTCGTCGGGGTCGACCGACAGGGCCAGCCCGATCACCAGGTCGTTGCCGCACGCGGCCCGGATGCGCTCCAGCACCAGGCGGGAGAACCGCATCCGCTGCTCGAAGGCGCCGCCCCGCCGGTCGTCCCGATCGTTGGTGCCGGGGGTCCACAGCTCGGCCAGCAGGGTGTGGGCCCCGGCGGCGATCTCCACCCCGTCGAACCCGGCCCGCTGGGACCGGCGGGCGGCGTCGGCGTAGGCGGCCACCAGGTCGTCGAGCTCCCGCTCGCTCATGGCGTGGCTGCCGTGGCCCCACGGGGTGCGGGCCGAGGACGGCGACCAGGTGGGGGTGCCGTCGCCCCCCTCGTCGCCGTGGGGGCCGGGGTGCCACAGCTGCTGGATCACGGTGGTGTCGCCCGCCTCGTGGACCGCCTCGGTGAGCCGGCGGAAGGCGCCCACGTCGCCTTCGGCCCCGGTGGCGCCCACCGGGGCCAGGCCCCGCCCGGCCACCAGGGCCGAGAGGTGCACCGGTCGGGGCTCCACCACGATCAGGGCTGCCCCGCCGAAGGCCCGCTCCCGGAGGTAGGCGACGAGGGCGTCGCCCGGGAGGCCGTCGTCGCCGGCCAGGTTGGTGGGGTGGGGGCCGAAGGCGATCCGGTTGGGGAGCCGGCGGTGGCGCAGGTCGAGGGGGGTGAAGGCGCAGGGGAAGTCGCTCATACCGAGGCCAAGCATGGCCCGCCCGGCCCCGTGCAACACCTGCTGGGGGTTAGGTTATGTACGGACCGATGGTGGATGAACCCGGATGGTCGGCGGCGACCGACCACGAGCTGCTGCGGGCGTCGCTGGCCGACCCTGAGGCGTTCGGCGTCTTCTACGCCCGCCACGCTGAGGCGGTGCTGCGCTACTGCCACCTCCGCACCGGCTGCCCCGAGACGGCGGCCGACCCTGACCGCAGAAGTGTTCGCCGGCGCCTTCGCCCGCCGCTCGGCCTTTCGGGACGAGGGCCGCCCCGCTCGCAACTGGCTCTACGAGATCGCCGGCCGCCAGATTGGGCTCTACGCCCGGCGGCGGCGGGTGTCGCTCAAGTACCGCCGCAAGCTGGGCATGGACCGGCTGGTGCTCGATGACGTCGCCGTCGAGCAGCTCGAGGCCTGGCTCGACACGGCAGCGCTTCGCCGGGCGCTGGGCGACGCCCTGGCCGGCCTGCCCGAGCGGTCCCGCCAGGCGCTGTGGCTGCGGGTGGTGGACGAGTTGCCCTACGGCGAGGTGGCCGAGCGGTTGGGCTGCTCCGAAGGGGCCGCCCGGGTGCGGGTGTGCCGGGCCCTCACCGCCCTGAGCGAACGAGTGGACCTGAGTCGACTGGAGGGTGCGTTGTGATGTCCGATCCCGATCGTCAACCTGTGCTCGACGCCATCGGCCGGGACCTGGTGGCCGGCATCGCCACCTTCGAGCGCCGCCGGCGGCACCGCCGCCGGGTGGCCGGCGGCGTGGTGGCGGCCGGGTTGCTGATGGCCGGCTCGGCCGGTGGACTCGCCTTGCTGACGGGGCGGCAGGGCGACGGCGGCGCCGCAGTGTCGGCCGGTCCCCCCGCCTCCGTCGATGGCGCCGGCACGAGTGCCACCGGCCTGTCGACCTCGACGGTTGCTCCGGCTACGGGGCCACTGCGCCTGGTCGACCGCTACAGAGCGCCGCTGCTTCCCGACGACCCCACCACGGAGGACCTGTACAGCTGGGTGCGGAACCAGCTGGTGATCGACCCCCGGTATCTGGCCGGCGACGTCGAGGGCCGGATGGCCCTGGCCGACGACGGTGGCATCGAGGTCCGCCTCACGATCGACGCCACGGCCCAGCAGCTCGCCATCGAGGCCCGGGAGGAGGTGCTGCGACAGGAGGCCGGGCTGGACCCGGCCTACGCCGGCGTGGTGGTCGCCGTCGATCCGGCATCGGGCGAGGTGCTGGCCCTGGTGGGCGACAACGACCAGCTCAGCGAGCGCTACGGCCTCGAGGCCGGGTTCAACCTGGCGGCCGACGGCGCCCCGTCGCTCGGCTCGGCCTTCATCCCGGTGGTGCTGGCCACCGCCTTCGGGCCCGGCGGCCTGACCCCCGCCGACGTCGTCGACGGGCGGGGCCCGTGCCAGTTCGCCAACCCGGGGAGCTCACCCGACCCCTACGAGGTCGACAACTTCTACGGCCACGAGGGTCGGATGGGCCCGATCAGCGGCGAGATCCGCCCCGGCAGCGCCTGCGCCCTGGTACGGCTGGGCGAGGAGCTCGGCTCCGACCGGGTGGCGGCCATGGCTGCCGACCTCGGCCTGGGCGTGGTGGGTGCCTACCCGTCGCTGCCTCTCGGCTCGGCCGTCGCCACCCCGCTGCAGGTGGCATCGGCCTACGGGGTGCTGGCCGCCGGTGGCGGGCGGAGCGAGACCCACGTGATCGACCGCATCACCCAAGGTGACCAGACGCTCTACTCGCACCAGCCGACGGCTCCGGTGACGGCCCTCGACGCCGGCGCCGCCTGCCGGGTGACCGAGGTGCTGGCGGCCACCGCCCGACCCGAGGCCGCTCTCGGTGGCCAGCCCTCGGCGGGCGTGGTGGGCGTGGGGCAGGCGCCCTCGGACGCCTGGTACGCCGGCTACACCCCGTATCTGGCCACGACGGTCTGGGTCGGGGATCCGCTGATGGCTCTGCAGCCGAGCGGCCAAGGGCCTCCCGGCGCCGACCAGCCACTCGAACGGCAGGACGGCTACGACGACCTGGCCACCCGCATCTGGGCCCGGTTCAACCAGGCCTACCGGGACCAGCTGCACCCCACCGCTGTCCCCCTGCTCACCTGCGCTCCCGACTGACGGCGCTCCCGGTCGTCCCGTGGTCCCACGGCTCGGGGTCGGCCATCCAGGCCGAAGGGCTGGCCAAGCACTTCGGCGACGTGGAGGCCCTGCGGGGGATCGACCTCGACGTCCCCACCGGCACCGTCCTCGGCCTCCTCGGCCTCCTCGGCCCGAACGGGGCGGGCAAGACCACCGCCGTCCGCATCCTCACCACCACCCTCCAGCCGAGCCGGGGCCGGGCCACCGTGGCCGGGTTCGACGTGGTGGCCCAGCCCCACGAGGTGCGGTCCAGCATCGGGTTGGCCGGCCAGTTCGCCGCCGTCGACGAGAACCTGACCGGCCGGGAGAACCTCACCCTGGTGGGCCGCCTCGCCCACCTGCCCAAGGCGGTGGCCCGGGAGCGGGCCGGCACCCTGCTCTACGGGATCGAACAGGCCTGGGGCCGCCTGGTCCAGCTGCTGTTCAGCCGGCGGACCACCTTCCTGGCCATCCGCCCCTTTCCGGGTGACGACACCGCGCACACGGGCGAACCGGGTCGTGCGCCCCGCCGCGGCCGGCTAGCGACCGGGTCAGCGGACGTCGAAGCGGGGCGGGCCGGGGTCGTCGGGGGCGAGGCGGTGGGCGATGCGCACGAGGTCGTTACGGTCCCGGGCCGAGAGCTGGTGCAGGGCGGCCGGGGGCTCGAACATGGCCCGGTGGAGGCGGGCCGCCTCGACGCCGCCGGCGTCCACGCCCGCCGGGTGGACCTGGTCGAGCCCACCCTCGACGACGTCTTCCTCACCCTCACCGGAGGTGTCCGCTCATGAGCACCGTCTCCCCGGCAACCGTCGACGACCCCGCCGGTGCGGCCGCCCCGGCCGGCGCCGCCGCCGCCCACGGGCCCAGCGCCGCCGAGCGCTTCCGGTGGGCGGTGGGCGACGCCCTGCTGATGACCTGGCGCAACCTGATGACGATCCGCCGGGTGCCCCAGTTGTTGGTGTTCTCCCTCGTCCAGCCGTTCATCTTCGTGCTGCTCTTCCGCTACGTGTTCGGCGGTGCCATCCAGGTGCAGGGGGTCGACAACTACGTCGATTACCTGATGCCCGGCGTGTTCGCCCAGACCGTGGTGTTCGGCGCCCTCAAGACCGCCGTCGGCCTGGCCGAGGACCGCAGCAAGGGCCTGCTGGAGCGGCTGCGCTCGCTGCCCATGGCCCGCTCGGCCGTGCTGGCCGGCCGCACCCTCGCCGACTCCACCCGCAACATCGCTGTGGTGATCATGATGGTGGCCGTCGGCTTCGCCGTCGGGTTCCGCATCCACGCCGGGGTGCCGGCCCTGCTGGGCGGCCTGGCGGTGCTGGTGGTGTTCGGGTTCGCCATGAGGGGGCTGTTCGCCCTGGTGGGGCTGGCCGTCACCGGGGGCGAGACGGCCCAGGCGGCCGGGTTCCCGGTGCTGGCCCCGCTGGTGTTCGCCTCGTCGAGCTTCGTCGAGCCCCGCACCATGCCCCACTGGCTGCGGCTGTGGGCCGAGCACCTGGCCAGCCTGGCCTGGTCGGCCGGGATCATCGTAGTGCTGGCCCCCCTCGCCATCCGCCGCTACGCACCACGGTATAGCGCCTCCCCTCGCCCCCCGTTCTTGCACGTGTAACTCGCGCTGAGCGCGAGTTAGCCGTGCAGTTTCGCCGAGGGCGCGTCAGGCCAGCAGGAGGTGGCGGAGGCCCCGGAGCACGAACGTGTCCTCGTACTCGGCCGGCTGGTCGGGCACGAGGGCGAGGTGGTCGACGGCGTCGAGCACGGCGTCGATCCCGATGCGGGCCTCGGCCCGGGCCAGGCCGGCCCCCAGGCAGTAGTGCTCGCCGTGGCCGAAGGCCAGGTGCTCCTTGGCGTTGGGTCGGTCGGGATCGAAGGCGTCGGGGTCGGCGAAGCGGCAACCGTCGCGGTTGGCGGCGGCGTACAGCACCCACACGTGCTGGCCGGCGGCGATGGCCTGGCCCCCGATCTCCACGTCCACCAGGGCCCGGCGGAACAGGCCGCCTACCGGGGCCTCGAACCGCAGCGACTCCTCCACCAGCGGCTCCACCAGGCTCCGGTCGGCCCGCACCCGGGCTTGGAGGGCGGGGTCCAGCGCCAGCTGGTTGACCATGTTGGTGAGCAGCTTGGTGGTGGTCTCGTTGCCCGCCACCAGGAACTGGGTGAGCATCGACAGCTGCTCGGCCAGCGTGAGGCGCTCGCCGTCGAGCTCGGCGTTGGCCACGTCGGACAGCACGTCGTCGGTGGGGGAGGCCTGGCGTTCGGCGATGCGGTCGGCGAAGTACTGGCCGAACTCCTGGTTGGCGATCAGGTAGCCCCGGACCTGGTCGACGGTGGGGGCGTGGTTGCCCACCGGCATCACCAGGTCGTCCGACCAGCGCTTGAACGTGGCCAACTCGGTGGTCGGCACGCCCAGGGCGGCGGCGATCACCGTCATCGGCAGGGGCACGGCGAAGGTGGTGACGGCGTCGACCCCGGTCCCGGCGGAGGCCGAGCGGGCGGTGGCCAGCGCCGTGGCCAGGTCGGCGGCCAGGCGGCGGGCCACGTCGGTGATGAACGGCTCCATGGCGGCCAGGCGCCGGGGGCGGAAGGCGGCGTTGACCAGCTTGCGCTGGCGGACATGGTCGGGCGGGTCGGCGTTGAGCAGCACGGTGGCCATCCCCTGGCTGCGGGCGTAGGCCAGGTAGGGGGCCATGGCCGGGTCGGTGGCCAGCTCGGCCAGCGCCTGGCCCATCACCTGGCCCCGCCGCTCGGGCCCGGTGGGCATGAGGGACGAGAACCGCGCCGTGTCGTGGAGCACGGCCAGCACGTCGTCGTAGCGGGTGAGCACCCACGCCCCCAGATGCTCGCTCCAGTGGACGGGCGCCGCCTCCCGCAGGTCGGCGAACAGGGGGTAGGGGCGGGCCAGCTCGGCCTGGTCCCGGTCGATCAGGCGGCTGAGCCTGGTGTCGAGATCGTGGTGCACTGGACTGTTCCCCCCCGGATCGGTCAGGCGAGGCGCCGACGCCCCATCGGTAGCACCGTTCACCTCTGGCCCTCAACCCCGGCTCGACCGCTGCTCACCCGTTCAACCCGGCCAGCAGCTTGGCCGTGCGGCTCATCCGCTTCTTCTCCGCCGCTTTGGCGTCGCCCCAGAAGCCGATCGACGACGCCCTCAGCACCGACTCGAGCACCGTTGCCATCTGCTCCTGACCGCTGCCGGCCCACCCCTGGCCGGTCGTGGGCAGGCCGGTCAGGCGGCTGACCTGGTCGATCGCAGCCTTCAGCTCCAAACGGGCCCAGGTCGGGTTGTTGACCCACATGCCGTAGTACAGGGTGATCGCCGGGACCGACGAGCCCAGGTAGTTGGCCACCGGCCCGTACGACGCCTTCAGGTCGGCCGGCGACCGGTCGCCCAGCCGCCGGCAGTGGTGGCAGCGCTGGGGGAGTGAACCGCCGCCCGGGGGGCACGGACGCTTCTGGCAGCCCGCCCGGAGGGAGGCGAGCCAGTCGCCGAGGTTCCGCATGAGCACGGTGTCGAGGTCGCTGCGGGCCCGGGAGCGTTGCGCCGTCTGGGCCGCCGGAACGCGGCCGGCCAGGGCGAACACCGTCACCCAGCGGCGGAGCACCGCATCGTCGTAGCGCTGAGGGTCGGTCGACCCCCGGAAGAGCCGGGTGACGTCGTCTTTCGAGCGGTAGACGGTGCCCTGCCAGCGGAAGCCGTCGGGGTCGACGTCGAGCCCGCCGAACAGCGGGCGGAACCGGTCGGGGCCGACCGACCGCCGCAGCTCTACGAGCAGCCCGAGAAGGCTTCCGGCATGGGCTGACCACTGGTTGACACCCCAGCTGATGATGCCCCGGTCATAGCCGTTGACCGTGTCGAATCCGCCCTCCACCGACCCCACCGCCCGGAGCACAGCGTCCTTCCAGTCGTCGCGGAACAGGTAGCGGGCGGTGGTGACGGTGCCCAGGCCCTTCCATCCCTCCCACCCGCCTTGCCGTATGGTCACGACTCCGGGAGCTGACGAACCGGTGGTCCCGCTCGGTGGCTGGCGGGGCACCGGATCCGGTGCCCGTGGTGTGGCCGGTGCCGGCGCGTTCGCCGCCGGGGGTCGGTCGGCCGGGTCGGGCGTGCCGATCGGGCGGCCCCGGAGGCCGAGCAGCAGCGCCGTGGGGTTGCGCAGTTCGCTGGGGAGGCGCGACCTGACGTACCACCGGGTGGAGCGGACCGTGCCCGGGGCGTACGTCTCGAGATGCAGCATCGAGCTGCCGCCGGTCATCCTCCCCACACGGGCGATCGGCTGGCCGGCCGTGACCTCGCTGCCGATCCGGAGGCCGTAGCTGGCGGGGGAGCCCTTGGCCACCTCGCCATAGTTCGCCACGAACTGGCCGTGGTCGACGATGAGGGCGTCGGTGCCGCCGTAGAAGTCGTAGAGGTTGACGATCCGGCCCGCCTGGATGGCGGTGATCACGTCGCCGGCTCGGGCGAACAGGTCGACGCCGACGTGGTAGCGACGGCCCTTCATGCGTGGGGCGAGGAAGCGGCGGCCCTTGGCGCCGACGATGCGGCCCGCTGCCGTTTGGTAGGACACAAGGTAGCGGTTGGGGTGAGTCGTCTGTACCGGCCACCCGGCGTTGGCGGCGGCGACAGGAGCGAAGGGAACCGGGGCGGCCGGCGGAACCGGGCGAGGCGGCGCCGGCGTAGCACCGGCGGCTTCGTCGTCGGGCGCGAGCTCGTTGTACGCTCGCCCGAGCTCGCGCAACAGCTCGCCCAGCTCCTCCGACTCGTCCTCCACCGAAAGACCCAGCGCCTCGACCTCGTCGCCGCCCATCGACGCCTCCACCCAGTCGTCGCGTTCGTCCTCGGTCCAGTCGTCGCGTTCGTCCTCCACCCAGTCGTCGCGTTCGTCCTCCACCCAGTCGTCGCGTTCGTCCTCCACCCAGTCGTCGCGTTCGGTTTCGGTCCAGTCGTCGCGTTCGGTTTCGGTCCAGTCGTCGCGTTCGTCCTCGGTCCAGTCGTCGCGTTCGTCCTCCACCCAGTCGTCGCGTTCGTCCTCGGTCCAGTCGTCCCGTTCGTTCCCGATCCAGCGATCGGTGGCGGCGAACCCGGCCTCGTGCCACGCCCCGGGGATCGCCTCCTGGCTGGGGGCGACCCGACGGGAGCGGGCCGGCCGGCAGGGCGGGAACGGGCCGATCCCGGGCAGGTCGGCGCCGGCGTCGCGCAAGAGCCGCCAACCCAGCGGCTGGGGCATGCCCTCGTGGGGCACGCTCAGCGAGCGCTCAACCCGGAACCGGGCCTGTGCGTCGGCGGGCAGCGGGGCCACGATGGGGCACAGCAGCTCGTGGAGGCGGCGGCTGTAGCGGGCCGTGTCCAGCGACACCACCCGGAGCGCCGACGGCACGGCCTGCCTCCCGCTGCCGGCCAACCGGGCCCGGGCCCACCGCACCAAAGGCCGCAGGTAGCGGTCGTCGATGGTATCCCGGGGCCCGTACAGGCCGTCGAACAGGTGGATCTCGTCGGGATCGAGCTCGGCCACGTTGGCCACCAGGGTGTTGCCCCCGCCTGAGTGTGCGGTGAGCAGGAGCCGACCCTGGCGTACGGTCTGCCCGGTGGCGGCCCCGAGGCGGGCCAAGGCGTCGTCGATCAGGGCCCGCATGGCGCCCGGCGCCCTGAGGGCCGGGAAGTCATAGCCATCGCCCCCTCGGCGGCTGTTGCTGTTGCCTCGGGGCAGCACACCGAGCGTCGGTGCCACTCGGCCGGGGGTGGCGTGGTTCGCCGGGTCGACGAAGTCGAGACCGGAGATCTGCTCCATCTCGGTGAGCACCATACGCCGCCCCTGCTCGGAGTATCCGTGGAGGTGCACCACCACGTCGACCACCGGGCTCCGGACCGCCGCCTCGTTCCACCGCAGGATGAGCGCCGGCTCCGTCCCCCGGTGCGACCGGAGGAGCGGATGGTCGCCGACCTCCAACCGGCCGGCGGCCGGGGTGACCGGCAGTGGCCCGGCTCGGCGGGAGCGGGGTGTGCTGCGCCGCCGCCGCCGCACGGGCCCCGGCCTCATCGCCCCGGGATGGACGGCGCCGGGCCGATCCGCCTCCTCGAAGCCGTCGCCGGTGTACCCCATGAGGCCTTCCGTGGCGATGTTGGCGATGATCACCGGGTTGACCAGATGGTAGGGCGGGCTCACGCTGGCCTGATCCCGAGGCGCCGCCTCCCCGTTCACCGGCCCGTCCCCTGTGGCGCGCCGTTGCCGTTGACGCCCACCGGCACCGATCCCGCCAGCTGCACCGGATTGGGAGCGGGCTCGGGCAGGCGCACGGGCTGGGCGGCGGCCGCCGGCCGCATCGATCCGGCGCTGCCGCTGTTCGCCGAGACCGCCAGGCTCTTGACGGGGTCGCCGGTGGCCGACTGCCACCGGTCGATGATGTCGTTCATGGCGGCCGGGATCGGATTGCCAGGTACGGTCGTGTCGAACAGCAGCCGGGCCGTGTCGACCTTGTCGAACACCCGGCGGTCGATCAGGCGCAGTAGCACGGCCATGCGATCGGCCAGCTCGAAGAGCTCCCGGCTGGCTGGTGACGGTGTCATGCCCACCCGCTCGCCGATCCGCCGCAGGCGGTCGGCCGGATGGCCGCCCTCGGTCTCCGCCCGCAGCGCCCTCACGATCGCCGTATCGGTCTCCACCGTGAGGTGGAACCAGGCCATGGTGGCCACGTAGGCGAACTCCTCCCGGGCCAGCATGCCGCCCCGCCGGCGTACCTCGGCCATGTCCGCCAGCGAGCGGCAGAGGTAGGCCACGTAGCCGGCATCGGTGGGATTGGCCCCGATGTTGTTGCGGGCGTTGGTGATGCCCAGCCACACCTGGCGCAACACCTCCACCCATATCTCGCGGAAGCGGCTGTTGACCGGGCCGGTCTGCTGCTTCCACGGCTCGCCGGTCACCGGGGCGCTGCCGACGCAGGGCGGTGGGTGGGGCAGGTCGAGCGCGAACAGCCGCCAGTAGGCCCGGCGTCGCTCGACGCACGACTCGGGGCGGAGCCGGCTGGTGAGGGCGACGGCCGAGAACAGGGGTGGTTCGCGGTAGAACAGCTCCTCGGTGGCCCGCAGCCAGGCGGTGGCTTCTGGCTCCCGGGGCGACTCCAGCGTTTCGCCCAGGGCGAAGCGGCGCACGACCTCGCCCAGGATCTCCATGGCGCCCGTGCTCTCGATCAGGTAGGCGTAGATCAGGTGTTCCCAGGGGAACGGCTCCTCGCCGTCGCTGTCGATGCGGAACCCCACCGGCATGGTGAACCGCGCGATGGGCGGCGTGGACAGCACGTCTCCGGCGGTGGTCTGAAGGGGCGGACCAAGGGCGGGGAGCCCCGACGGGTAGATCCATGAGGCGGTGGACGAGCCAGCGAACTGCTCCTCCAGAAACCGGCTCAGCTGGAGCGGGTGGAGCCGGAAGACCGGGTCGCCGGGCGCCGGGGATTCGGGGTCGCCGCCGTCGGCGACCTGGATGGCTCGGGCCAGGATGCGGAACATCTCGATGCTCTCCTCTGTTGGGTGGTGGGGTCAGGCCCCGGGGTCGGACGCCGGGCCGCCGGAGCCGGGGGCACCGCTGCCACCGCCGACGGTGGCCGCCAAGTCGATCGCGTCGAGCGTGTGGTAGCCGCACTCGACGTAGGTGAACGGCACCCGGCCGCCCTCGGCCCGTCCCAGGAACGCCTGGAGGTCGTCGTAGTGGCCGATGGCCGATTGCTGCTCGGTGGTCGGAGCCGAGGAGCGGTTCCTGCTGATCAGACTGCTGAGCGCCTCGATGAGCTCGTCGGGCGTGACACTGCCCGTGGATTGGCGGGGCATGGCTATCTCCTTGCCGTGGTCGGTTGGTGGTTGCGATCGTCGGCGGCTCCGGCCGGATCCCCGCCGCCGAGGCGGCGCAGCCAGGCCGAGAGGTCGGGGCCGGCCCCGGGGTCGGCCGGCGCCCGGCTGAGGCGCAGGGCGCTCCAGGCCAGGATCCGGAGCGACTCCTGCCGCTGGAGGTGCTCGGAGGTGTAGAGCGCCGGTCCGCTCCGGCGTGCGAGGGCTTCCAGCGCGTCTGGGGACACCCGGAGAGGGTCGGCCAGGTGGGCCAGGGGGCGGCCGCCGAACGCCGCCATCGGCCGCTGGGTGCACACCTCGGCCAATCGGGGAAGCAGGGGCAGGCTGATCCGGGCCAGCGCCCGGGCGTCGGGATCCACCCGGACCGGGTGGTGGCGCAGCCGCCACGCCTGCTCCAGGCGATCCCAGGGGCCTGGCCCGTACCACAGGCGGCACAGGGCCACGTTGAACAGCACCCGGATCCAGCCGAAGGGGTGGGGATCGCCGGGGCGGAGGGTGAACACCCGTTGCGTGGAGCCGTCGACCACCGTCGCCAGGGGCGGCACCGGGCCGTAGCCGGCCAGCACGAAGGCGTGGACGTCGGCCGCCAGCTCGCTGGCCCAGCTCCGCCACCACCCCGCCGCCAGGGGCGACACGGCCGCCACCTCAGCTCCCAGGGAGTCGGCCAGCTCGGGGATCCAACCCGCCTGATGGAACGCCTGGTGGCCTGTCTCGTGCAGGATCGACGTCGGGCACCCGAGCAGGCTGTGCCGGGTGATCTTCATGAGCGCCACCGGCGAGGGCGAGCCCCGGTCCCACAACCGGATGCCGGCCCGGAGGATCGACGCCCCCTCGCCCTTGTCGACATAGGTCAGCACCGGCGGTGGCTCGATGCCGAGCGGGCGCAGGACCACCTGCAGGCTGTCGGCCGCCAGCACGTCGAGGGCCCGTAGCAGCTCGCCCTGCACGGTGTTGGTCCGGGTGTTGACAGCGTCGCCGTAGAGGTCGATCACGGTCTCGGCCCGCAGGTAGCGGCGGCGCAGCTCGAGCTGGCGGGCCCGCAGCGGACCGAGGTCGGAGCCGGTGGCCGAGGCGCCATCGGCCAGCAGCCGGTCGGCCTCGGTGCTCACCGCCTCGGCCACCCCGCGCAGCCGCTGGCGCACCGACTGGCCGATGTACGACTCGAGCCGGGCCCACGCCTCGGGGGCGGCCACCGCGTCCAGGTCGGACAGGTGCCCGGCCGCCACCCGCCAGTGGTCGATCTCCGCCGTCACCTGGGCCAGGAGCGGCTCGGGACCGTCGCTGGTCGGGAGGCCGGACAGGGGCGGGGCGTCGGCCAGGCTCATGGCCGGTGCCAGCCGGGGAGGATCTCGACCGTCGCGGCGGCACCCGCCGGGCTCAGCGGCACGGTGGCCACGATCGTCACCCCCTGGGCCGGGTCCTGGACAGCGGCGGCCAGGCGGCTGGGTCGCCGGCTCAGCTCGGCCGACAGGGCGCTGTTGAGGGCCGTGATCACCGACCGGGCAGTGCTGGTCGGGTCGGCACCACCCGACGGCAGCCCGACCTGGTGGGACCGGCCAACAGCGAGCAGCCGGGCCAGCCTGGGCAGGTACCGGCCGGTCCGGCGGGTGAACCATGCCAGCGACGCCGCGAGCTCCCCCCGGTCGAGTCGGGCCGCCAGCTCCTGGCCTTCCCGTTCGTTGAGGCGGAGGGCGATACGGATCGAGGGGTTGGGGTCGGCCACGAGTCGGAAGGCGGTACGGCGGCGATGGTTCCGACGGCGGTACCGCCGACGGCCCCTGACCGCCACCCGGAACCAGCGGGTTGCGCCGGGATGGCTGGGTCGGCCGAGCAGAGGGTGCCCGAGGATGAGGCCGGCCGTGGCCGGTGTGAGCTGCTGGAGCTCCAGCGGGTGGAGCGCATCGCCGCCGAGGGCCGGCTCGCCCTCGTCGTACGGGCCCTCGCCGTCCAGGGCGAGGTGGCCGGGCTGCACGCCAGGCAGCGTCTCGTACAAGTGGATCTCGGCCTCGGCCGGCCACGAGGTGACCCCCGAGTCTTCGAGGTGCGACTGCAGGGTTCCGCCGTCGTGCCATGGGATGGCGTCGGCCACCTGGCGGCTGATGGGCACGGCGAAGACGTGCGAGTACTTCCGGTACCGGCGGCACGGCACCGCCGACCTCGGGAGCAGCACCCAGATGCCCGGGGCTTCATCGACCTCCCGGTCGGCCAGGTCGGGACGCAACAGGGTCGGAGGCAGGTGGCGGCTGGCAGCCAGGCCGAACGCCTCCTCTACGGCGGCCGCCAGCTGAAGGCCGTCCCCCAGGGCCTCCTCGGGCAGCGACAGGGCGGCGCCGGCGGTGTCCTCCACGATCGAGGCCAGCGCCTCGGCCACCAGCCCGGCCTCCTGGTCGGGCGGCACCTCCAGGCCGAGGAGCCGGAGGCCCCAGTCGGCCAATGGGGTCGACAGGCGGGCGGCGGCGGCCGAACCGAGGTGAGGTCGGGCCAGGGCCGCGATGGGCGTGGCCAGAGCGTTCACGATCCGGCGCCGGCCCACGATGCCCACTGCCGTACGCAGCGCAGGTTTGAGGGCGAGCATCGCCACTGGGAGGAACTGCTCGATCTCAGCCGTCGGGTCGTCGCCGGGGGTCATGGCCTCCAGCTGGCGGGCCAGGGTGGCTCGGGCCTCGCTCAGGCTCCGGCCCGGGTCGTCCTCGGCGGCGGGACCGGGCTCGCCGGCGGCCAGGGCGCTCTCGTGGCCATCGGTCGCCTCGGTCGCCACCGACTCGAGCAGCTGATCCAGCTCGGACGGGCTCTCGGCCAGGAACAGGCTTGCCAGTTGCAGGTCGAACAGCTCCCCGGCCGCCTCGGGCCCGGGCCCTGCTGCTGCATCGGCGTCCCCGCCCCCGACCGGCGCGCCGTCGCCGGCACCCACCCCGGCCGCGGGGCTGGCGGCGGTCCCTCCGGCACCATCGATGGTGGGGGCGGCGTCGACGGCGCCGTTGCCGGTTGCCGGTTCGGGGGCCGTGCCGGCCGGTGGGAAGGCGGCGGTAGCCGAGCCGGCGGCCGCCGGCATGGAGGACGAGGCCGAGGAGCCGGCGGGGCCGCCGGCCGGAGCCGGGGACGCCGATACGGCGGCCGGGCCGAGCCCCAGGCGGGCCGCCAGCTCGGCCGCCAGGGGCCGGATTACCGCCGGCAGGCGGCCCTGGGCCATGGCCAGCAGCCGCAGCACCAGGGGTCGGGCCAACCCGGCCAGCTTCCGCAGAAGCCACCCCATCGGCAGGAACCGGGTGGCGAGGGCCACGCCCCGCTTGGCCATCTGGGCCACCTTGCGCACCGCCCGCTTGGCCCGGCGCAGCAGGCCGCCGACGAACTGGTCCTCCAGCTCGCTGAGACCGGACCCGGGCCCGTCGCCGGTGGCCTCGAGCAGCCGATCGAGCGCGGCGTCGTCGCCGCCGGCCAGGTCGAACCCGTCGAGCCGATCGGCCAGCACCTCAAGTGCACGCTCCGACTCGCGGGCCAGCCGGTCGAGCCACCCGGCGGCGCCGGGCAGAGCCACGCCGGAGGCCAGCTCGGCCCGGGCTTCGAGCAGGGCGGCGTGGCCCACCACCTCGTGCAGCGTCTGGTCGAAGTCCTCGTCGGCCAGCTCGGTCAGCAGCTCACCGGCCGCCTGGGCCACGGCATCGGAGGGCAACCAGGCCTCCGAGGGTCGGAACGGCGACGTCGGGATCCACTGCGGCCCGACGGGGGCCGAGGACACGGTCGGGTCGAGGGACAGCAGCGTCGAGCCGGGGAAGGGGGTCGAGGACCATCGGGCGTCGAGATCCGGAACCGCATGGCCGAACGTATCAGTTGGCCCCATAGCGCCCTCCTGGGGTGGTGGTGTTCATGGAAGACCCCTCTCGCGATCGCTCCGTCTACCAACGACGGCGTGACACCGGTGTGCCGACGCTGTGCCGCCCCGGACCGCCCCTCTTCGTGGGGCGGAATCGGCAGCTCCGCTCGATGGCGGCGGCCCGCCAGCGGGCTCGGCTGGGGCAGTTTCAGCTGGTGGTGATCGAAGGTGGTGCCGGGCGGGGCAAGACCGCGCTGCTGGAGCGGGCAGCCGAGGCCGCCGTAGCCGAGGGCTTCGCCGTCGCTGTCGGGTCCTGCTGGCCCTATGGCGGGGCCCCTCCCGGCTGGCCCTGGCTCGATCTGCTCCGGCGTCTGCCGACCGCCGGCCCGCCGGCCGGGCGCTCCCGCCCAGCCGCCGTTCCCGGTGCCGACCGCATCGCCCACTTCGAGTCGGTCCTCGACCGCCTGGCCGCTGCCACGGTCCACCGGCCCCTGTTCCTGGTCCTCGACGACGTGCACCTCGCCGACGCCGACACGCTGCTGCTGACGCTGTTCCTGTCCCGCTCGGGACGGGCCCTCCCGGCGGTCCTCGTGGTCAGCCTCAGACCTCCTGATCCCGCCGCCCCCGCCGCCGCCCTGTTGCATGACCTGACCGACGCCGGCCTGCGGGTGACCCTGCCGCCTTTCACGCTCGACGACGCCCGACGGGCGTTGGCGGCCGTCGCCCCTGACGACGCCGTCGGTGGCGCCGCCGCGCTGGCGCTGTGCCGCTCCGCCGGCGAGGACCTCTGCCAGGCTGGCGACGGCGCGGCCGCCGCCGACCTGTTGGGCCACGCCATCGACCGGTTCGCCGTCCATGGAACCGGGCCATCGTGGCTCTACCGGGAGGCCGGGCGGGCCGCCCTGGCCTGTGGCCGCCTGACGGACGCCCGGGTGTGGTTCGGCCGTGGGGTCGAGTCGGCCACAGCAGAAGCCGATAGGACGGCGTTGGCCGAGTGCGCCTTGGGGCTGGGTGGGATCTGGCTCAACGAGCACCGTCACACGGCCGAACGGGCTCGAATCCTGGCGCTTCAGCGCCAAGCCCTCGACGCCCTCCCGGCCGGTACGGAGGTCCTGCGGGCCCGCCTCGTCATGCGGCTGGCGGCCGAGGCGGTCTATGACGGAGGGGCCCTCGAACCGGTCCACCGCGCCCTGGCCCGGGTCCGGGCGGTGGGCGATCCGGCGGCGCTGGCCGAGGCACTGTCGCTGGCCCACCACGCCATGCTGGGACCGGCCGAGATCGGCACACGCCTCGCACTGGCCGAGGAGCTGCTGGCGGTGGCGACCGAGGCCCGACATCCGCTGCTGGTGCTGATGGGCCTGCTGTGGCGGACCGTCGATCTCTACGAGCTGGCCGACCACCGCGCCGAGCGCTCGTTGGCCGAGCTCCGCTCCCAGGCCGAGGTGGTGGCGTGCGACGGCGTCCGGTTCATCGTGGCCGCCATCGACGTGATGCGCCTCATCCGGGCCGGTCGCCTCGACGAGGCCGAGGCGGCGGCCGGGCGCTGCTGGGAGGTGGGCCGGGCCGCCGGCGATGCCGACGCCGACGGTTACCTGGGGGCCCACCTGCTCGTGATCCGCTGGCTGCAGGAGCGCGACGGCGAGCTGGCAGCGGCGCTCGACCAGCTGCTGGCCTCACCCACCACCAGCCCCGACGACAGGGCCTTCCTGGCCATGGCGGCCAGCGTGGCGGCCCGGGCCGGTGACCGCGATCGGGCTCGGGCCATCCTCGCCGACCTCGGCCCCGAGGGCCCGGGCGGGGTTCCCCCTTCCAGCAACTGGACAACGGCCATGGTGGCGTTGGCGGAGACGGCCCGGGCCCTCGACGACGGCCCGCTGGCTCAGGCCGTGCACCGGGGGCTGGCACCCCACGCCGCGATGGCCGTGCTGCCCTCGCTCGCCGTCAGCTGCCTGGGATCGGTCGAGCACTGGCTCGGCGTCACTGCCCGCACAGCCGGCGATCGGGCCGAAGCGATCGACCACCTGGAACGGGCGGTGTCGGCCAACCGGCGGCTGGGAAATCAGCCGATGGCGGCCCTGTCGCAGGCCGAGCTGGCGCTGGCCCTGGCCGACGGCGGCGATCCGGCGGCCCGGGCCCGGGCTGCCGGGCTGCTGGCCGAGGCGGTGGCTGGAGCCCGGGCGGCGGGGCTGACCGGACGGGCCGAGCGTTGGGACCGCCACGCTGCGGGCCTCGTGGAGCTGGCGTCGGCCCCGATGACGATCGATCGGGGCGTCACCGGCTGGCGGGTGGCGTGCAGCGGCCGGGCGGTGGAGCTCGGCGACCTGGTCGGCCTCGGCTATCTCCGGGAGCTGATCCGGCGGCCGGGTGAGGAGGTGCCGGCCACCGAGCTGTGTCGGGCGGCGGTGACCGGGCCCGCCCAACCCGTGCTCGACCGGCGGGCGGCCGACGCCTACCGTCGGCGCCTCGCCGAGCTCGACGAGGCGATCGACGACGCGGTGGCCGGGTGCAGCACGGGGCGGGAGGAGCTGTTGCGGTTGGAACGGGAGGCATTGGTGGATGAGCTCGGTCGATCCATGGGTCTGGGTGGGCGGTCCCGGGCGTTCGCCGAGCCGGGCGAGCGGGCCCGGACCGCGGTGTCCAAGGCGATCAAGCGGGCGATCGATGCCGTCGAGCAGGCCGACCCCCTGCTCGGGATCACCCTTCGGGAGTCGGTCACCACCGGTGCCACGTGCCGGTACCGGCCGGCGACGGGGCCGGCCGGAACCAGCACGGCCGCCCTCGCCGGTCAGGGGTGGGAGGGGGTCGGTAGCTGGGCGTAGACACCGGC
>CAVTAP010000023.1:0-37145 GCA_963732695.1 uncultured Actinomycetota bacterium
CCGGCGTTGACGTTCTCCACCAGGGCCCGGAACGTGGCCCGGGGGTTGATCCCGTCGTGGTCGTAGAAGTCGGCGTCCTCGATGGTGAGGATGGCGTCTATCACCGGCTGCGGCACCTGGTCGAGCTTGATCGGCTCGCGGTCTGTTCCTCGGCCAGCACGGTGAGGAAGTGCCATCCTTGGCGTACATGGTGGACCGCTCGGCCAGCTCGTGGAGCTGCAACGTGGCAGCTGTCCCCTCGTTGGCGGTGAGGATGCGGACGGCCTGGGGCACGGCCACCAGGGTGGCCGTGGCGGCCACGGCGGCCACCGCCGCCAGCACCAGGCCGAGACGTGAACCGCTTGATCAGCCGCAGAGCAATGAGCACCGCCGGCCATCGTAGCCACCCACCGTGTCCAAGATGCGTTGGGCGGCGGGGAGCCGACGAGGAGGCCCGGTGGGGTTGGGGCCCCGACGGGGATGGGGGAGCCGACGCAGGAGGCCCGGTGGGGTTGGGGCCCCGACGGGGATGGGGGAGCCGACGCAGGAGGCGCCGGGGGCGCAGCCCCCGTAGGACGCAGCTAGGCCCGGGCGGGCCAGTCGCCGACGGCGGCCATGGCGGACAGGACGGCCTCGGCCGGCCCCAGCGGGCCGTCGTCGTCGGAGATGGCCAGGCCGAGCAGGGGCGACCCGTCGGCCGCGTTGACCACCACGATCGTCACGACGGCCTGGTCGAGGCGGGTGCAGCCGGCGAAGGCCACGCTGTACGGCGGTCGGCCCAGGTGGGCCGCGGCCCGGGCTGCGGCCAGCTCGGGCCGGGGGCCGGTGGCGTAGCCCGTGCACCCGGGGGCGACACTGCCGGCCGCGGCCACCCCGACCTCGGCCCGCCAGCCGTCGCCGTCGGGTGTCACCGAGGCCGTCAGGCGACGCCGGATGGCGAGCGGCCGGTCCCCCACCGCCACCGTCACCGAGCGGACCACCCGGACCAGCGTCGCCTGCTCGGCCGGGGTGAACGGGCGGGCCCGGACCACGGCGACCACGAGGTCACCGGCATCGGACCGGCGCCGGCTGATCCAGCCGTGGTGGGGGCCGACCCGGATCGACGAGCAGATCGCCCCGTCCTGCCCGCCGGGGCCGGGCGGTGCGTCCGATGCCGGTTCGGGCGCCTCCAGCAGTCTCCAGAGCTGGCCGAACAGCTCGAAGGTGAATCCCGACGCCTCGTCCCAACTGGGGGGTATGCGGCTCGACACCACTGGGGGCCGGTCGGGGTCCTCCCGGCGAACGAGGACCACGGCGTCGGCGTCGAACCCTTCGGCGATCACGGCCAATGCCGTGTCGACCACGAACTGGCGGACCCGGGGCGGGGTGACCGACGGCGTGGGGCCGAGCAGGCGCAGCAGGCCGGCCCCCGCCCGATCGGGTGACGCGGCCTGGCCGAGGATGCCGGAGAGGCCTCGGCCCAGGCCCCCTCCGGCCGGGGGCAGCGCATCGGCGCGGGCTGTGGACTGCAGCGCCACGGAGCGGCCTAAGCCGGTCGGGCGCGCGATGGGGCGGGCGAACGGGGCTGCGCCCCGCGGGGTGGACATGCGGCGGATGCCCTTCACCCTAGCGGCTGGGCTGTCCCCCCTTCCTGCCCCATCGGACGGAATTCACCCCGTTGGACGGTCGCTCTTGCAGCTGATCGGAGCGGCGCGATCGATGTCGTCTTGCTGCCATTCAGCGGTCAGGAGTGGAAGCAGGGATGCCGGCTCGGCCAGGCTGACGTCGGCCGTTTCCTCCACTGCCTGCACCACACCCACCACCCGGCCGGCCCGGTCCACCACCGGCCCACCCGACCAGCCGGGGGCCACCGCCCGGTCGAGCAGGAGGAGCGGACGAGGCGAGCCGTAGGCCGTCCCGTCGACCGTGCGGGCCACCGCCGCCAACCAGCGCAACCGCCCGCCCGTCCGACCCACGACCACCACCGGCGAGCCGTCGGCCGGCGCACGGGAGGCCAGCGCCAGGCCCCCACCGATTGTCGCCTCGTTGACCAACGGCGCACTGAACGCCAGGTCAGCGGCATCGAGTACTCCGACAACGGCCACCCGTCCCCGGATTCCCGGGCCGTCGAAGGCGAGCTCCGCCGCCCCCGAAACAAGATGCCCGCTCGTCACCACGCGACCCCCGATCACGAAGCCGCTGCCCGTCATCCCGCCGGCGCACGTCTCGGCCTCCACCCGAACGGTCGACTCCCCCACCCGGATGGCGATCGCCTCGATCTCGGCCTCGGTCAGGGGCGTCGGATCATCCGGGCGGGGTTGTTGCGCCACCGCCACGGCGCTCAGCGCCAAGCCGACCGAGAGCAGGGCGACGCCAGCAAGAACCGTCCCGATCACCCGCCACCAACGCACGAATACACACGCTAGGAGTCGGATGGTGCTGCATGAATGGGTGACGGATCACGCGTCGTCTAGGCCAGAAGACCTAGTTGTTCTTCTCAGTGTTGTTCTTCTCAGTGTCGTTCTCCTCAGTCGAGAGCGGCGCGGATGGCGGTCACCAGCTCGACGAAACGGGGGCCCGACGCCCCGTCGAGGGCGGCGTAGGCCGGGGCACAGATCAGGCTGGTCAGCCGCTCCGCCTCGGCCCGGCCCGCCTCGTCGGCGGCGGGCCAGGGCTGAGGCCAGCCGAACCGCTCGGCCCCGGCGGTGCCGCCCCGCACCTGGTCGGGAGCGGCGAGGATGGCGGCCAGGGGCCCCAGGCCGCTGGCGTGGGCGGCCGAGATGTGGGCCCCACCCCGCATCTCGCGCAGCACGTTCAGGGTGACGGTGGCGGCCCCGGCGGGATCGCGGGGCGCCTCGAGCGCCCGCCAACCGGCGAACAGGGCACCGACCGAGGGCTGGGCGGCCTCGGCCACCCGGCGGGCCAGCGCCGTCGCCTCCACCAGGTCGGCCTCGGGCACGGCGGCCAGCGCGTCACGGCCCCAGGCGGCGGCGGCCTCGGCGTAGGCCCGGGCCGCCTCGCCGGCCGACAGTGCGGTCGGCCGGCCGTTCCAGTAGCGGTGGACCATCGGCGGATACATGAAGGCGATGCCGGCGGCGGCCACGTCGGCCCCCACATCGCCCAGCACCCCGGCGCGGCCGTTGACCCAGAAACCGAAGGGCAACTCGAGGCCGAGCTCGGTGGCCCGTTCGGCCGTGGCCGGGGCCAGCATCCACGCCCTACCGATCTCCAGGATGGGCTTGGCGGTGGCGTCGACGATCTCGAGGGGTGTCATGGGCGCCGACTGTAGATGGTTCGCTGCCGGCGAAACACCAGGAACCCGAAGGGTTCCCGTCCCCAGCGGGGACACGTAGACCGACACCCAATGTGTGCGCCGGGCCGGCCCGGTGAGCCAGAATGCTGCGACCGACGCCCACGAGGAGCCGACACCGAACCATGGACAACAGCATCCGTCCCTTCCGGATCGAGGCCAGCGACGCCGCCCTGGACGACCTGCGGGCCCGACTCCGGAACACCCGCTGGCCCGACGCCGAGCCGGTCGACGACTGGAGCCAGGGCACCCCGCTGGCCTACACCCAGGAGGTGTGCCGCTACTGGGCCGACACTTACGACTGGCGCGCCCGGGAGGCTTCCCTCAACCGGTTCGACCAGTTCGTCACCACCATCGACGGGGTCGACATCCACTTCATCCACCAGCGCTCGCCCCACCCCGACGCCATGCCGCTGGTGATCACCCACGGTTGGCCCGGCTCGGTGGTGGAGTTCCACAAGGTGATCGAGCCGCTGGTGGATCCGGTGGCCCACGGCGGCCAGGCATCCGACGCCTTCCACGTGGTCTGCCCTTCCCTGCCCGGCTACGGCTTCTCGGGCAAGCCCACCGTCACCGGTTGGAGCGTGCAGAAGATCGCCGAGATATGGGCCGTGCTCATGGACCGCCTCGGCTACGGGCGGTACGGGGCCCAGGGCGGCGACTGGGGGGCGGCGGTGACCACCGCCATCGGGGTCCAGGACCCGGCCCACTGCGCCGGTGTGCACCTCAACATGCCGCTGGCCCGGCCTTCGAGGGACCCGGCCGACGACACCGAGGCCGAGAAGAAGGCCCGAGATGCGCTGCAGTACTACCGGGACTGGGACTCGGGATACTCCAAGCAGCAGTCCACCCGGCCCCAGACGGTGGGCTACGGCCTCAACGACTCCCCCGCCGGCCAGGCCGCCTGGATACTGGAGAAGTTCTGGGCCTGGACCGACTGCAACGGGCACCCCGAGAACGTGCTCACCCGCGACGAGATGCTCGACAACATCATGCTGTACTGGCTGGGGGCCAACGCCACCTCCTCGGCCCGGCTCTACTGGGAGAGCTTCGGCAAGATGCGCTCGGGCGAGGTGACGGTGCCGGCCGGCATCGCCGTGTTCCCCAAGGAGATCCTGCCGGCATCGCGGCGGTGGTGCGAGGGCACCTACACCGACATCCGCCGGTGGACCGAGATGCCCCGGGGCGGGCACTTCGCCGCCTTCGAACAGCCCGAGCTGTTCGTGGACGACGTGCGGGCCTTCTTCGCCCTCGTTCGTTGAGCCAGGCGCTGCCCGGTCCGGTGATGGACCACGTGGCCCTGGCCAGTCGCCATGCGTGGGACCAGGCGATCCGCTACTGCTACCACCTGGGCGCGCAGTGGCTCGGTGGGCCCCCGATGGCCGAGCTGGGCGGGTTCTACTTCTGCCAGGCCGGCCTCGACGGCGGCACGAAGCTCGAGTTCCTGGAGCCGCTCGACCTCCCGGGCAGCGACTTCGTGCGGCGCTTCCTCGACCGCAACGGCCCCGGGCCCCATCACTTCACGTTCAAGGTGCCCGACTTCGACGCCGCCCTGGCTGCCGTCGACATCGCCGGCTACGCCGTGGTGGGGGTCGACCGATCGGATCCGACGTGGAGCGAGGCCTTCCTCCATCCCAAGGAGAGCCACGGGATCGTGATCCAGCTGGCCTGGGACGGCAACCCGGGCGAGGAATGGCCGCTCCCCCCGAGCTGCCCCCGGCCCGCCGGGCCCGGCCACCGGAGCTGCGGGCCGTCCATCACCTGGTGGCCGACCTCGACGCCGCCGTCGCCCTGTTCACCGGGCCCCTGGCCATGGCCGAGGTGGAGCGGGCCGAGGGGCCGGAGGGTCCGTCGGCTGTGGTCGCCTCCGGCCCGTGGCGCCTGGAGCTGGCTCGGCCCTGCGACGACGGACCCCGCCGGCATTGGCTCGGTGCCCGCCCTGGCCGCCTTCACCATCTCGCCCTCGCCGTGGACGAGCCGGCCGCCGTGCCCGACGCCAGGCCCCTGGGCGACGGCCGCTACGAGATCCCGCCCGAGCAGAACCTCGGCACCCGCCTGATCCTGGAGGCCCGATGACGGCCGACGAGCCCGGCGATGACGTGGTGACCGGCAACGAGCGCTGGCTCCATCCCGAACGGCTGGAACGGGTGCTGATCCACCGGTCGCGCTATGCCGAGCCCGACTTCCACCCCCGGGCGGCGGTGGCCGCCGTGTTCATCGACGCCCCTAACGACGTCGAGCTGCTGTTCATCCAGCGGGCGGCTGCGCCCGGTGATCCGTGGTCGGGCCAGATGGCCTTTCCCGGCGGTCGGCACGAAGCCACCGACGCCGACTCGTTCGCCACCGCCACTCGGGAGACGCTGGAGGAGGTCGGCCTCGACCTCTCCCCTGCCCGATCGCTCGGCTCGCTCGACCACCTCGACGGGGGGCGGGCCACGAACCGGCCCATCGCCGTCTCGGGCCACTGCTTCTGGCTCCCCGACCGGCCCGACGATCTCGTGCTCAGCCACGAGGTGGCCGACGTCGTTTGGGTGAAGGTCAGCGACCTCCTCGACCGCGACCGGTACATCGACTACGTCTATCCCCGCACCGGCATGACGTTTCCCGGTATCCAGCTCGACGTTCCTCACCAGGTGGTCTGGGGGCTGACACTGCGCTTCCTGGGCGACCTGTTCGCCCGCCTGGATCACCCTTTCCTCGTTCATCCCGAGCGGTAGGCAGGAACGCGGAAAGGTCCGCCCCGTTTGAGGGGGGCGGACCCTTCCTTCCTATGGCCAACGCTGTGCAGGGGACCGGCCTCGACGGTGGGGCAGATGAGGGCGTCGAGGTCGATCCCCTGCGATCTGAGCGGCCTCCTGGGTGCACCCGGGAGACCCTTGAGCCTCAGGTCACGCGTACACCGGCCGCCGCCGGTGTCCGCTCGTCCCTGTTCGTCAACGCACCCGCCATTCCCGGGGGCGTTTGACAGAACGGGGAGCTCCCCAGGCCGGCTCGAACCACCGCCGTACCTGGTTTGCAGTAGGCCGCTGCTGTTGCGTTGGCCAGGTTCCCACCACCGGGGCACAGCTCACCGTAGACCTGGGAGGCCGGGACCTTGAATGGTCCGGTGAACTGCTCGCGATACTTGAGGGCGGGGCCGGGCAACGGGTTGGCGTTGTCGGGCCCGCCGTTGGAGAGGTAACCGAAGCCGCAGCCGCTCGCCTCCGAAAGGCGGAGGTTCACACAGTTGTCGATCCACAGCTTGTTCGTGGCGCCATGCCAACCACTCATCCAGTCGGCATGGTTGCTGGCACCGCGGGGCCCGGGCTTGAGGGCCTTGCTGGTGGCATCGACGTCGGACGACAAGAACCAGTCGGCGGTGTTCTCACCCTGCTCCACCGGATAGTCGACGAAATACTCGAGGTTGGTGAGCGTCCGGTTGAACTCACCCGTGCAGTTGCTGTAGTACCAACCACCCTCGGTGGGAGCAGCGTAGTTGGCCGGGTTCGACGGATCCTTACCGTTCCAGCACTGGGGGAACTTCACGTTCATCTCCAGCACCACATGAGGATCGCTGGCCCCGTACTCCTTCTGGAACTTCGAACCGTCACAACCCACCATCGTGTTGGCCGACTCCCCACCATTCGACGAATAGTTGTCCGAACAGTTGAACGAGAACTTGCCCATCGCCCCACCCCGACCGTTGTCGACCGTGTTCAGATCGACCTTGGCGATCATCGCCGCCCCCGTCGGATACGGCTCAGCCTTACCGTTGGCCAACCCCTCACCCTTGTAATACACCACCAACCGCTCCGGGATCCGCACGTTCCCACTGGAATCGAACAACGCCGGCACCCAGTACGCCGTACGGTTCAACTCCTGCCCGTTACACGTCGCACCCCCCGTGTTCAGGATCGAATCCGCCGTGGAAAAGGCATTCGTGTCGGTGTTACCGAAGAACGTGTGCAGATGCGACGCCCCCGGCTGACCCGGGAACACCAACGGATCATCGTAAGCGAAATGCGAGAACTCACAGGCAACACGGAACTGCCCACCCTCCACCACCGGGAAATCCTGCTCCGGATTACCACCCGGATTGTTCAGATAATCACTCCGAGGCCCGTAATGATCCTCCGGGTTCAGCTGCCCCGACGGCGTCTTCAAGAACTTCGAATCATCCTCGTTGCTGTTCCGCACCGACTGCTTGTGCACCAGCGCCAGATTGGTCTGGTAGCTGCCGGTCTGGGCGGCGGCCGAGCCGCCCCCCTTGGGCGGGGTGCTGGCGGCCGGCGCGCTGGCGGCCGGAGCCGATGAGGCGGGCGCGGCGGTAGCCGCGGTGCTGGCCGGGGCGCCGGCGGCGGTGGTGGGCGGCGCAGCCACAGCCGCTGTGGTGGGTGTCGGCGTGGACACGGGCGACGTGACGTCGGTGGCCGGGGCGGTGGAGGTGGGGGCGGCCAGGGCGTCGTCGGCCTCGTTGCCCCGGCGGCTCTCCGCCAACTGGAGACCGGCAAAGGCGACGACCATCACGAGGGCGGCGGCCACGGCCGAGGCGCCCTTCCAGCCCACGCGGCGCCAGATCGGCGGGCCGGTCGGCTCGTCGCCGTCGGCCTCGAGGAGATCCTTGGCCCGCCAGGGCAGCTCGTCGATGCCCTCCACCCCGAACATCGCCGTCAGGTGGTCGAGGCGGTCCAGATCGTCCAGGTGGTCGCCGGCCTCGTCGGCCGGGGCCGGGTCGAGAAACATCGTGTGGTCCTGTTCGGACCACTCGCTATCGCTGTCTGCACCCGCTCTGGTGAATCTCTGCACAGCAAACCTCATTGGTTTGGAGGCCACGCCCCAGGCACGGGGGGCCGTCGGCTCCCGCTCCGCCTCGGGGGACTCCGTCCCGCCATCTGTTCGATCGGCCGAACTGCGTTCCATCGCATTCCGGTCGGTCGCCCTGCGCCGGGCTGCAACATAACCGCAACAGTGGGCCTAAGCAATCATGCTCAACCAAAAACCTCGGTCGCGACTGCTCTGGCCTGCGTCTACGTCGGCAAAAAACCATGCATGGCCACGAATGCGGCCGCTGGCTACTCCAGCACGCCGGCCACGGCCAGCTCAGCCAGCCGATCGTCGTCGTAGCCCAGGATGCCGACCAGGACGTCGAAGGTGTGCTGACCCAGCGTGGGCCCGCCCCGGGTGACGTCGGCCGGGGTGCGCGACAGCCGGAACCGGCTGTTCTCCACCCACACCGTGCCATGGTCGGCGTGCTCCACCTCCACGAAGTGGCCCCGATGGGTGAGTTGGGGGTCGGCGGCGGCGTCGGCCGCCGTCTGGACGGTGTGGGCCGCCACCCCCGCGCCCTGGAGGGCCTCGGCCAGTGCCGCTCCGTCCTGTGTTCCGGTCCAGGCGGCGATGGCGGCCTCCAGCTCGTCCTCCCGGGCCCGCCGACCGTCGGCGTCGAGAGCGGCCAGGGCCGGGTCGAGTCCGGCGGCGGCGGCCAGCGCCCTCCAGGCCTCCTCGTTCTGGACGGCGACGGCGATCCACCCGTCGCCGGTGGTGGGGAACACGCCGTGGGGCACCATCACCGGGTGGCGGTTGCCGGGCCGGGGAGCGAGCCGGCCGTTGATCTCGTAGTCGAGCACCGCCGGGGCCAGGAAGGCGATCGACGCCTCGGCCTGGGCCACGTCGATGTACTGGCCCTCCCCCGTCCGCTCCCGGTGGTCGATCGCCGCCAGCAGCGCCGAAGCCAGGAACCGGGGAGAGATGTAATCGGTATAGGCACCGAAGCAGCCCGCCGGCTCCCGGTCGGGCCAGCCGGTCATGTCGTAGAAGCCCGACAGCGACGCCCCCATGGTGCCGTAGCCGGCCAGGCCCGACAGCGGGCCGGTCTGCCCGAACAGGCAGCTCGACGCCATGATGAGGTCGGGCTTCACCTTCCGCAGCTCGTCGTACCCCAGGCCCCAGGCCCGCATGGCCTTGGGCGAGAACGACTCGCACACCACGTCGGCCCAGCGCACCAGGTCGAGCACCACCCGGCGGGCCTCGGGGCGGGTCAGGTCGAGCGTGAGGCCGAGCTTGCCGGCGTTCATGTTCTGGTAGAGGCCGGAGTTCTCGGCGCCGCCCTTGTCGTCGAGGAACGGCTGGATGGTGCGGGCCGTCTCTATCTTGTTGGCCGACTCCACCCGCACCACCTGGGCCCCATAGTCGGCCAGCACCCGGGTGGCAGCCGGGCCGGCCATCACCCACATGAAGTCGAGCACCTTCAATCCCTCGAACGGCAGTGGCCCGGCCTCCTCAGCACCTCCCGGTTCAGTCCCGCCTCCGGTTCCGCCGGCGGCCCGGGCCCGCTCCCCCGCCGCCACCAGCGCCGCCGACGGGGCGGGGGCCAGCGCCGCCGCATCGTCGGCCCCCAGCGCCGGCGCCGGGCGGGCGGTCTCCAGCGGCGTGGCCGACAGGGTGGCGAACGGGCCGGGGAAGCGCACGGCCCGACCCAACGACGGGACCTCGACGGGGCGCCAGTAGTGGCGGGCGGCGTACTGCTCGGACTCCACCACGTCGGCCACGGTGGCGATAGGCACGATGAGGAGCCGCCGGGCCATTGCCTCCCGCAGGAGCTCGGACTTTGTCCGACGGCTGGTGAAGGCGGCGGCCACGTCCTGGATGCGGTCGTACTCCGACGCCGGGATCCGCCCCGACACCACACCGTCCACGAAGTTGAGCCAGTCGATCTCCAGGTCGCTGTCGTCACATTCGCCCTCGGCGTGGATCCAGTCGAACAGGCGCTTGCCGAACGGGCCGATGGCCTCGCCGAACAGGATCGTGGCCGACACGTGCCCGTCGGCCGCCGGCGAGCGGAGGCGGACGTGGAACGGGCCCACCTTGGTGCCGCCGGCCGTTCGGGTGACGGGCGAGGCCCGGTACAGGTGGGACAGGGAGAAGGACTGGGTGGCCTGGAGCACCGCGGCCTGGGCCGACACGTCGACGTGCTGGCCCCGGCCGGAGCGGGCCCGCTCCCGCAGGGCCACCAGCGAACCGACGGCGGCGTCGGCTCCGGCGTGAAGGAAGGCCTGGTCGAGGGGGATCCGGACCGGGGGCCGGTCCTCGTCGCCCATCATCCCCAGCTGCATCCCGGCGGCCACCACGGTGAGGTCGGTGGCGGCCCACCCTGCCTTCGGGCCCGTTTGGCCGAACGCCGTGATCGAGGTGTAGACCAGCGCCGGATTGTCGGACGCCAGGTCGTGGGGGCCGAGCCCGCGGGCGGCCATGACCCCCGGCGCCTCCGACTCGATCAGCAGGTCGGCGTGGCGGGCCAGCCGCCGCAAACCGTCCTGCCCGTCGGCCGAGTCGAGGTCGAGCACCACGCCGCGCTTGCCCCGGTTGTAGGCCCAGAACCAGAGCGAGCGGTCCGGGTCGCCGTCGTGACCGGCCACGAACGGCCCCTCCGCCCGGGCGGGCGAGCCTCCCGGCGGTTCCACCAGGATCACCTCCGCCCCCAGGTCGGCCAGGATCTGGCCCGCCAGCTGACCCCGGTGATCGGACAGGTCGAGTACGCGATAGCCCGACAGCACGCCGGCCCCTCCCCCTGGTTCGGCGACCCCGTGACGGGGCCGGCTGGCTGACCAGGATAGACGTAGTCAACAGAGCAGGTGTTCCTACCACCCCGTTATCGAAGGAGGTAGGCCGGTCGCGGTATTTCGGCTAGCGTCGTCATCGGTGGACTCTGCGGACGGGGCAGGGCTTCGCCTACTCGTCGTGCAGGAGCGGGCAGGAGCGGAAGGGCGTCTCAAGTGGCTGGTTCGGAGTCCGATGGCGTGACGTCGGGGCTGCGGGAGCCGGGCACCGCCCGGTCCGGCCGCTCGGTCGCGGCCCGGATCACCCGTCAGGCCCTGCTCACCACCGGCCTCCCCCTGCTGCTGGTCACCGCCCTGGTTGGAGCGAGCGGCGTGTGGTTGGCCAACCGGGCCGACAGCCAGGTGGCCGAGGCCCAGACCCGCTTCGCCCAGGACACCGTGGGCCGCCTGGAGGCCAGCCGGGCCCGGCTGGTGGCCGAAGGGATCGATGCCTTCATCGCCCAGCGGCTCGACGAGGTGGTGGCTCTCGGCCGATCGTCACCGGTGGCGGAGGCGGCCGCCGCCAATCGGCCCGAGGCTGTCGACGCCGCCGGGAAGCCCGATGCCGAGGCCGCAGCGGCCCTCGGCAACCAGGTGCTCGACACCTCCGGTGCCATCTCCCGGCTGCTCGCCGAACGGACCGACGCGCAGTCGGCCTACGCCCAGCTTCTGGTGACCGACGCCAACGGCTTCGTGATCGGGGCGGCCACCCCGCCGGCCGACGTGGTGCAGCGCGGCCAGATCTGGTTCACCCAGGCCAACGAGGCGGGCGCCTACATCGGCCCGGTTGAACAGAGCGTCGTCGCCGGCGGGGCCCCCGGCTTCGTCGTGGCCGCCCGGATCGACGACCCCGGCACCGGCACCGCGGCGGGCGTGGTCCAGGCCGTGGTCACGCTCGGCTCCATCCAGGCCGTGGCCGACCGCAACACGGACCCGGCGGCCGGGTTGCAGGTGGTGGTGGGCACCCAGGAGGGCCTGGTGGTGGCCGACACGGCCAGCAACCACGATCCTCAGCTGATAGACGGCGTCACCCCGCTGACCCCCGAACGCAACCCGGTCTTCACCAAGGCGCTCGGCACCGCCGGCGAGTCGGGCTACGTCGAGGAGGCCGAGATCCTCGGGGGCTACAGCTGGCTCCCCGGCACCCGCCGGGTGGCCGCCCTGGGCGTCGAGATCCCGAGCCCGGTGTGGGTGGCGGTGGTGCAACAGCCCACCCGCCAGGCGGTGGCGGCGGCCGACGACCTGTCCGATCGTGAGCCGCGACGTACGCAGCGGCACCCGCCTGATCACGCTGGCCGTGGCCGGCCTCGCGCTCCTCGGGCTGTTGTTGGCCTGGGCCTTCGCCCGGCGCCAGGCCCGCCAGCTGGTGGGCCCGATCGAGGCCCTACGCTCGGCCGCCAACCGCCTGGCCCACCACGACCTGCCGGCCCTGCTCCGCTCCACCACCGGGGAGAACCCCAGCGCCCGCCTCGACCCGGTCGACGTGGGGGGCGACAAGGAGGTGGCCGAGCTCACAGCGGCGTTCAACAACCTGCGGGCCACCGCCGTGGATCTGGCCGCCACCCAGGCCATCGACCGCGACCGGGAGGTGGCGGCGGTGCTGGTGAACCTCGGCCGCCGCAACCAGCAGCTGATCGGCCGCCAGCTCCGCTTCATCGACGACCTGGAGCGCACCGAATCGAACCCCGACACCCTCCGCAACCTGTTCGCCCTGGACCAGATGGCCACCCGGATGCGGCGCAACGCCGAGAGCCTCCTGGTATTGGCGGGCGAGGAGTCGCCCCGGCGGGGCACCCAGCCCCGCCCGGTCGACGAGGTTGTACGGGCCGCCACCAGCGAGGTGGAGGATTTCGCCCGGGTCACCATCGGGCGGCTGGAGCGGGCTCTGATCGACCCCCGGGCCATCAGCGACACCACCCACCTCCTGGCCGAGCTGATCGAGAACGCCACCCTGTTCTCGCCGCCCCAGACGACGGTCGACGTCAACGGCATGGCGGCCGACGACGGCACCTACACGATCTCCATCGTCGACCGGGGCCTCGGCCTGTCACCCGACCGCCTCGACGAGGCCAACCTCCGGATCGCCAACGCCAACGAGGCCGGGGCGCCTCCGGGCAGCTTCATGGGCCTGTTCGTGGTGGGCCGCCTGGCCGTTCGTCACGGGATCGCCGTCCGGTTGGTGGAGTCGGCGCCCAGCGGCGGGATCACGGCCAAGGTCATGTTGCCGCTGTCGTGCCTGTCCTCGGGCCCCGAGCCGGTGGTGGAGATACGGTCGAGCCGCCTCCATGTGAGCGGCCCCCTCACCGGTCCCCCTCCGACGCGGGAGTCCACTCCCCCGCCCACCCGGCCGGTGCGCCGAGGGCCCGAGCCCCGCAAGCCGGAGCGCCCCGGTGCCTCCCCCGACGACGAACCCGCCGTGGTATCGGCCATGGGCCCCGGAGGCGACGACGAGGCCGCCGGGGCGCCCATCCCACCGTTCAAGAGCCGCCCCTCGCGGCGGATCGAACGGGACGATGCCAACGGCGCAGACCCCGAGCAGCAGCGGTTCCAGGTCCGCCGTCGGGTGCGCAAGTCGCAGCCGGTGACCGGTGGCCAGCTCGGCGTGGTCGAGGCCGATGCCCCGGCGGCGCCGGTCAGCACCGGGCGGGCCCGGGCCGAGGAAGTGCGGGACAAGCTCAACCGGTTCGCCAGTGGCGTCGAGGCGGCTAGAGCTCAGCGGCAGGCAGCGGCCGATCCGGAGAACGGGTCGGCTGAAGACGACGATGAGGAGAGCTGACATGACGGCAACCCGGGATCACCTCGGTCAGGATCCGGCCATCCACCCGGGCCAGGACCTGAGCTGGATGCTGGCCAGCTTCGCCTCCCGCACCGTCGGGGTCCGCGAGGCGGTGGCCGTGAGCTCCGACGGCTTCCTGCTGGCGGCCTCGGCCGGCCTGGAGGGGCCGGGCGTGGAGCAGTTCGGGGCCATCATCGCCGGTCTCACCAGCCTCAGCCACGGCGCCGCCGACCTGTACCACTACGGCGAGGTCAACCAGATCATCATCGAGATGATCGAGGGCTACCTGTTCGTGATGGCGGTCGACGACGGATCGACGGTGGGTGTGCTGGCCGACTCCGACTGTGACGTGGGCTCGGTGGGCTACGAGATGACGCTCCTCATCCAGCGCGTGGGCGAGATGCTCACGCCGGCTCTGGTGGAGGAGCTGAAGAACGTGCTGTCGCTGCGGTCGAGCGCCACGTGAGGGCGGTTGCCATGGCCGAGCCCGTAGACGACGAGTCGGAATCGCACCTCGTCCGCCCCTATGTGATCACGGGCGGTCGTACGAGAGCCACGAAGTCGGATCTGGCGGTGGAGACGGTGGTCACCACCTCCCGCCGGGCCAATGCGGCCTCGCTCGGGTTCGAGCGGAGCAAGATCGCCGCCATGTGCGTCGAGCCGCTGTCGATCGCCGAGATCTCGAGCTTCCTCGACGTGCCCCTCGGCGTGTCGCGGGTGCTGGTGACCGACATGGTGACCGAGGGCCTCCTGGATCCCCACGGCCGACCGACCGGCACCGGCGCCGACGTGGAGCTGATCGAGGCCCTGATCGAGGGGATCCGCGCCCTGTGAGACCGCGCGGGGGCGCCAGTGCCCAGCCGTCCCACCTGTCGGCCAAGATCGTCATCTCCGGCGGCTTCGGGGTGGGGAAGACCACCCTCGTCGGCGCGATCTCGGAGATCACGCCGTTGCGCACCGAGGCCAACATGACGAGCGCCAGCCTGTCGGTGGACGACCGCGAGTTCCTACCGACCAAGACCACCACCACCGTGGCGCTGGACTTCGGCCGGGTCACGATCAGCGAGACCCTGAGGCTCTACCTGTTCGGCACGCCTGGTCAGGATCGGTTCGCCTTCATGTGGGACGACCTGGTGCAGGGGGCGCTGGGGGCCGTGGTGCTGGCCGACACCCGCCGCCTGGAGGACTGCTACAAGGCCATCGACTACTACGAGGATCGCTCGATTCCCTTCATCGTGGCCGTCAACCAGTTCGACACGAGCCCCCGTCACCGTCTCGACCAGGTTCGCATGGCGCTCAACATCGATCCCGACATCCCCCTGATCCGATTCGACGCCCGGGACAAGGAGTCGGTCAAGGAGGTCCTGATCCGCCTCCTCGACATGCTGCTGGTGCGCAGCCGCCAGGCCCGGGTGACGGCGTCCGCCGGCGTGCCCGAAGCCACCGGCTGATCCCCCGGGGCAGGCTCCGCCGCCGCTATCGTGCGCACGTGTCGGACAACCACGTCCTGTCGTTCATCACCGGCGTTCCCCGTCCCGCCTGGCGGGGTCGGATCCACACGTGGGCGTTCTGGCTGAGCATCCCGGCCGTGGTGGCCCTGGTGGCGGCGGTGGATCGGCTCGGTCCGCGGATCGGAGTGGCCATCTACGGGGCCAGCCTGGCCTCGGTGTACGGGGTGTCGGCCGCCTACCACCGCCTGGCCCGTACCGAGCGGGCCCAACGGTTGATGCGGCGGGCCGACCACAGCATGATCTTCGTCCTCATCGCCGGCACGTACACCCCGGTCTGCCTGTCGGCCCTTCCCCGGAGCTGGGCCGTACCTCTGCTGTCGGCGGTGTGGGGCCTGGCCGTGATCGGGATCGTGTCGAAGGTGCTGGGCTCGGACCTCGTGATGCGGGCGGCCAACAGCCTGTACCTGGTGATCGGGTGGCTGGCCATACTGGCCATGCCGGTGTTGATCCACGCTCTGTCGCCCCTGGCCCTGGCCATGTTGGCCCTCGGTGGGGCGTTGTACACGGTGGGGGCGATCCTGTTCTACCTCCGCCGGCCCGACCCCCGGCCGCTGGTGTTCGGGTACCACGAGATCTGGCACGCCTTCACCGTGGCTGCCGGCGTGGCCCACTTCGTGGCCGTGGTTTTGGTGACAGGGGCCGCCCGTGGGCCAGGATGACCGGATGAAGATCGCGGTCGAGTTTCCCAGCGTGTCATTCCGGGAGGGTCCGGAGAAGGTGGCCGACATGGCCCGGGCCATCGAGGAGATCGGCTACGACGAGCTGGCCGTCTTCGACCACGTGATCATGGGCTACCCCACCGAGACCCGCCGGGCCCCCATGTACCCGCCCCAGATGCCGATCCTGGAGGCGTTGGTGATGCTGGCTTTCGCCGCCGCCGTCACCAAGCGGGTGAGCCTGTCCACCGAGGTGCTGGTGCTGCCCCAGCGCCAGCCGATCCTGGTGGCCAAACAGATCAGCACGCTCGACACGCTCTCCGGGGGCCGAGTGCGCCTCGGTGTGGGCGTGGGCTGGCAGCGGGCCGAGTACGACGTCCTCAACGAGGACTTCGGGGTCCGGGGCAAGCTGATGGACGACGCCATCCGCCTGCTGCGGGCCTGTTGGGCCGACGAGAAGATCGACTTCGCCTCCGATCGCTACAACGTCGATGCCATCGCCATGGAACCCAAGCCCCCCAGGGCGGCGGCCTGCCGATCTGGGTGGGCGGAGGCAGCCAGGCCGCCCTGCGCCGCACCGGTGAGCTGGGCGACGGCTGGATGGGCACGGCCGGCGTCTCCGACGACGAGCTCGTGGAGGCCATGGCCACCATCCGGCGCTACGCCGAGGAGGCCGGGCGCGACCCTTCAGCGATCGGCATGCAGCTGATGCTGGCTCCCCCGCCCCGGGACGCCGCCGGCAAGACGTTCTACTCGAACCACGACCAGGTGGTGGCCCGGGCCGGGAAGATCCGGGAGATGGGGTGCGACTGGACGGCGGTGAACGCCACCGCCATCTTCCAGGCCGGAGCCCGCTCGGTGGACGCCATGATCGAGGAGCTCAACACCCTGCACGGCAAGCTTCGGGCGGCCGTGGGCTAGTGGGGCCGGCAAAGCCGGCCGGACCGGGGTCGGGCCCCGGACGGGATGGGGAAGCGAAGCGACGGAGGCGCAGCCCCCGCTACGGGGAGGCCATCGGCGGGCGAACCAGCGAGGTGCCGGTGCTGGTGGCGAACGGGCCGTCGAGGTCGACCAGAGTGGAGGCGGCGATCGAGATGCCGTCGGCCGCGATCTGCTGAGACGCCTCCAGGCCGATCCACTCCCCCACCGGGTACCGCCCGAGGGCCAGGGTGTAGTCGCCGTTGATGTAGTGCAGGCCCTGATCGGACCCATTGGCCAGGGGGCAGGCCAGGTCGCCGCTGATGGCGGCCCGCACGAAGGGGGTGAGGGGTTCGCCCTCCACCAGGTCGGCCCGGTCCCGGGTCCACACCCGGCTCTGCTCGGCCGACTCGAACTCGGCTCCGGGCAGCGGGTTCACGATCCAGGCCGGCTCCGGCTCGGTGGGATCGGGAACCCAGGGAACGGTCAGCGGATCGGGCCACGGCCGGGGCTCGGGCCGCCAGATACGCCCCGGGGGCTCGGTGCTCTCGGCCAGGATCACCACCGTGGCCCGGGCCACGTCGTGGCCGTCGCAGGTCATGGTGGCGTCGGCCACCTGGATCCGCCGGCCTTGGCGCACCACCTGGGTGCGGACGGTGACGGGAGCCATGGCCGCCGGGCGGAACAGGTCCACTGTGAGGCGGGCGGCCCGCCAGCCGGGCCCGATCAGCTCGGCCTCGAAGGCCCGGGCGGCCAGGCCGCCGAGCAGGCGGCCGTGGAGCATGTCGTCGGCCCACGGGGCCCGGGCCTCGGGATGGGGACGGAAACCGTCGGGTCCGGGTTGGAAGTAGGCGCCGATCACGGGTGACGGTTTAGCATCCCGGCCATGAAGATCGGACTTTTCCTCGGCGCATTCTATCCCGTCGTCACCCCGGCGTTCCTGGCCAAAGCGGCGCGGGCCGCCGAGGAACGGGGCTTCCACTCGGTCTGGGTGGGCGAGCACGTGGTGCTGTTCGACACCTACGCCAAGGAGTATCCCTACGCCGAGACCGGTGAGTTCCCGGTGAGCGGCGAGGCGGGCATGGCCGAACCGTTCACCACCCTGGCCTGGCTGGCCGGCCAGACGTCCACCATCAGGCTCGGTACCGGCGTGATCCTCGTGCCCCAGCGCAGCCCGCTCTACACGGCCAAGGAGGTGGCCAACGTCGACTGGCTGTCGGGCGGCCGGTTCGACTTCGGTATCGGCGTGGGCTGGCAGCGGGAGGAGTTCGAGGCGCTGCAGGTGCCATGGGACCAGCGGGGCGCCCGCTGCGACGAGTACATCGAGGTCATGCGCCGGCTGTGGGAAGACTCCGAATCGAGCCACGAGGGCCGGTTCTGGCAGCTCCCGCCGTCGCGGGCGTTCCCCAAGCCGGTCCAGACACCTCACCCGCCGATCCATGTGGGGGGCGAGAGCGACGTCGCCATCCGGCGGGTCGTCCGCCTCGGGGCCGATTGGCTGCCGTTCAATGTGAGCCCCCAGATCCTGACCGAACGCCGGGCCCGCCTGGCCGAGCTGCTGGAGGGCACGGGGCGTGACATCACCGACGTCCACATCACCGCCAGCCCCAACCGGGACTCGGCCCGACCCGAGCTCACCGAGGCCTTCGCCGAGGCCGGAGCGGACCAGTTGCTCGTGCACATGCGACGGAAAGTGACCGTCGACGACGTTGAGTCAACCTTGGACGAGTTGGTGACGGCCTACGGCGTGGGCAGCTGACGGCCGCCGATCGTCCGAGGGTCCGGGGCCCATAGCGTCACTAGGGCACACTGCCCAGGAGTCGCAGCACTACATGGCCAGGGACCTATCGTGTGGGAATGGTGGCATGGGAGCGACCGCGAGCAGCACGGAGACCGGCCTGGAACCGGTGATGACCGTCGCCCCGGCCCCCATCGAGGAGGGCCTGACCGACGAACCCTGTCCCCGCCTCACGGTGGTGATGGCGGTGTACAACGGCATGCCCTATCTCCGGGACGCCGTGGCGTCGGTCTTGAGCCAGACCTACCGTGGATTCCGCCTGGTCGTCATCGACGACGGCTCCACCGACGGCTCGGGCCCCTACCTCGACGGGATCGACGATCCGCGCCTGGTCGTGGTCCACCAGGCCAACCAGGGTCAGCACAAGGCGGCGAACCGGGGCATCGCCCTGGCCGACACCGAGCTCATCGCCCGTATGGATGCCGATGACGTGGCCCAGCCCGACCGGCTGGGCAAGCAGGTGGCCTTTCTCGACGCCAACCTCCAGGTGGGCCTGGTGGGCGGCCAGATCCTGCGCATGGGGGCCCGGGGGGCCGGCATGCCGTCGAACCTGCCCACCAGCCATGCCGAGATCGTCGATGACCTCCTGGCCAATCGCCACGGCATGTGCAATGCCACCACCATGTTCCGGCGCAAGTTGTTCGAACAGGTCGGCGGGTACTGGGAGCACAACCTGTCGGAAGACTGGGACCTGTTCCTGCGGATGGCGGAGGTGGCCGAGCTGGCCAACCTCGACGATCTGCTGATGGCGGTGCGGTTTCATTCCGGCAGCCTGAACGGCCAGCGGATCGTGGAGGCCCAGCTCTACAACGAGTTCGCCGCCCACCAGGCCACGTTGCGGGCCGACGGCCGGCCCGAGGTGACGTTCAGCCAGTTCCTGGCCGGGCACCGGTCCCGCCGGTGGCCCGGCTCGTGGATCTTCCTGCTCGACTGCCACGCCATCAACCAGTACCGGTATGCCGTGGCCGACATGTACGACGGGCGGCGGATGACCGGCCTGCTGCACCTCGGGCTCTCGATCCTGATGGCGCCCCGGCGCACCATGCACCGGGGCCTTCGCACGCTCACCAGCCGCCTTCGCCGCCGGTTCTGAGCGGAGACCGGGCCAGGTCGTCGAGCAGGGCGGCCGGGGTGGTGGCCACGGCCAGGTCGGTGGCGTGGTCGGCGCGGACGAAGCCCTCGGCCACCGATCGGGCGATGTGGTCGAGGAGCGGGCCGAAGAAGCCGTCGACGTCGAGGATGCCGCACGGCTTGCGGTGGATGCGGAGCTGGTTCCAGGTGACCATCTCGAACAGCTCGTCGAGCGTCCCGAACCCGCCGGGAAGCATCACGAAGGCCTGAGCCCGTTCGGCCATGAGCCGCTTGCGGTCCGACAGCGAGGGCGCCACCAGCAGCTCGCCCAACTCGGGCGTAGCCTCGGCCCCTTCGCTGCTCGCCACCTCCCCCACCGTGACACCGGTGACCGCACTGCCGGCGGCCACCGCGGCGCGGGCCACGGCCCCCATCAGGCCCCGGTCGCCTCCGCCGTACACCAGGGCGATGCCCCGCCGGCCCAGCTCGGCGCCGAGGGCTACCGCCGCTTCGATGTAGACGGGGCGATGTCCGGGGCTCGACCCGCAGAACACGGCTACCGATCGCAGGTTGTCCAGCTCGTCGGGCACCCGTCGAGCCTAGTGAGAGGCCCGGATGATGGAGCCCGGTGAAACCCTTGACCTCCAGCACGCTCGAGGTTCTAGGTTGCAGGTATGCCGATCACCACCGGTTTCAACCACGTCGCCACCCTCACCACCGACCTCGACCGGTTCACGGCCTGGTATCAGCAGGTCTTCGGGGCCGAGCTGGTGTTCGCCATGGACGCGACCGGCGACCATCCCCGCATGCACATCCTGGACATGGGGGGTGGAGCGGCCCTGAACGTGTTCGAGGTGGCGCCCGAGGAGATGATCGGCGATCAACGCCGGCAGGGCCGGCGGGGAGCCATCGACCACTACGGGATCGCCGTGGCCACCCGGGCCGACCTGGATGCGGTCCACCAGCGCCTGGTCGACGCCGGAGCCGACCTCGGCGAGATCCAGAAGCTGGGCGACGCCTGGTCGTTGTTCTTCCGCGACGTCGACGGCATGGAACTCGAGGTCTGCGCTCCCCTGTGACCGGGCTCAGGCCGCGGTGACAGCGGCCCGCAGGCGGGCCGTGTGGCTCGACGGGCTCACCCCGTAGGCCCGCTTGAAGGCGGTGCTGAAGGCGTAGGGGGTGCCGTAGCCGACCTGGTGGGCCACGGCGGTGACGGTGGCGGCCGGGTCGGCCAGGAGGTCGGCGGCCAGAGCCAGGCGCCAGCCGGTGAGGTATGCCACCGGGCCCTGCCCCATGACCTGGCTGAACCGCCGGGCCAGGGTGGGCCGGGCCACCCCGACCTCCCGGGCCAGCAGCTCGACCGTCCAGGGGTGGGCCGGCCGATCGTGGATGAGGCGCAGGGCGGGACCGACCATCGGATCGCCCTGGGCCTGGAACCAGGCCGGAGCGTCGGCGTCCGGGCGATCGAACCAGGACCGCAGGGTGGCGATGAGCACGAGGTCGAGGAGGCGGTCGAGGACAGCCTGCTGGCCCGGCCGGTCTTCGGTGGCCTCGTCGGCCAGGACGTCGAGGAGGCGGCGATCGGCCCGGTCGGCCCGCACCACGCAGCGGGCAGGGAGGGCATCGAGCAGCCGGGCCGACACCTCGCCCTCGATCTGATAGGAGCCCACGAGCATCAGGGTCGTCCCGGCCGGATCGTTGCCCCACGTCCGGGTGCCGATCGTGAGCAGGTCGTGCAGCTCGATGCCGTCGGGGGTGGTGCAGCGCTGGCCGGGGTGGATGACGATGTCGGGCGGGCGGCCCGGGTCGTCGGCGATGGTGTAGGGCTCGATCCCCCGGGCCACGGCCACGTCGCCCGGGTGCAACGTGTTCACCGTGCCGTCGTCTCCCAACACCGCCGCGGTGCCGGAGAGCAGGGCGGCCAGGGTGAGAGGCGACCGGTCCTCGATGCGGATCGACCAGGGCGGAGCGAGCACGGTGCGCAGCACGAACGCGCCGTGGGCCCGGGGGCCGTCAAGGAGACCGGCGAGCAGATCCATGGTGTCACGGTAGACGCTCACGTATGGATCAGCTCGTTCAGGCCATGGATCAGATCACGGCGCTGGTGTTGGCTGAGAGGCATGGCAACCACAGCTTTCCTTCCCCAGTCAGCGGCGATGGAACTCCCGTCCAACGCCCACCCCACCCTGGCCCTCGTCGAGCGGGCCATCGGCCGCCGCTCGTTCTGCGTGATCGGCACGGTCTCAGCCGCCGGACGGCCCCATGCCGCCGGGGTGATCTACACCGCCGTCGACGGTGACCTGTGGGTGAGCGTCGACCGTTCCAGTCGCAAGGCCCGCAACATCGCCGCCAACCGGTTCGTCCATGTGCAGATCCCGGTCCGGCGCGCTCCAGTGGGTCCGCCGTCGTCGATCCAGTTCGCCGCCACGGCGGAGCTGTTCGGCCCCGATGATCCGACGGTGCAGCCGCTCTTGGCGGCAAACCGGCTGAAGAAGGTGACCGGTCACGGGGAGCTGGAGCGCCCCGATGCCGTGCTGGTCCGGATCCGGCCCGACCGGGTGCTGCACACCTACGGCCTGGGTCTGTCGCTGCTCAAGCTGATCCGGGATCCGCTACGCGCCGGGGGGCGGGTCGAGCGTCCGGCGCAACCGTGATCTGGTGGTCCCGGGCCGTCACCCACGGCGGCCCGGGACACGAAATCGCCCTCGGGGTTCAGTGCGACTGGCCGACGGCCAGGAGTTGGTCCATCAGCCGGTGGTACCGGCGGACGGCGCTCAGCATCGCCTCGGTGTCGTCGGCGCCGTTGCCCGTACCGGACCCGTCGGTTCGCCAGGTGTCGAGCTCGCTGCGCCGGTCGCTGATGGCGCGGGTGAGACGGTCGACCACCTCATCGAGCAGGGTCCGGGCCTCGTCGGCGGCGTGGCGGGGGTCGTCGACGAAGCCGAGTTGCACCTCGCGCCACCGTCCCTCGAAGCGGGCCACTTCGGCGTCGGGCCACAGGGGATCGACGGTGCCGGTACCGGCGGGGGGCATGGGCGGAGCGCTCGAGGCCGAGTCGGTCGCCATGCCGGGCGGCGGAGTCAGATCATGGTCGTGACGCAGCGAGTTGTCGGGCATGCCGACCCCCTTGGCCGGATCGGTGGCCGTGGACGGCATGGGAGCGGGATCGGTAGTGGGCAGCATGCTGGCCGTCGGGTCCTGACGGACCGGCTGGTCGTCGGGCGTATCGCCGAGGATCGACGGCGGGCGGTGCTCAGGCGGCATCCAGTCGGCCCGCTCGGGGTCGGGTTGCTGGTCGAGCGGAGCCTCTCCGGGCAGTACGGGAGGCGTCCAATCGTCATTGGCCTCGGCCCGGGGGTCATCGAACCGGGGGTCGTGATGGGGTTCGGTGTGCTGGGTCATCTCATGGACCTTCCTGCTGTCGTGCGGTTTCCTCGTCTCGTGCGGCTTCGGTGGGGTTCGCCCGGTGCGCCGCCACCGGCTCACCGGGGCGGCGTGGTCACCGGCGGGACCTCGCCGCGGTGGCTGACGGGATCAGCGCCGAGCAGGTCGGCCACCAGCTCCCGGTAGTGCACGAGCGCCTCCCTCAGCTGATCGGTGCTGACCTGGCCCCGCTGGTGGCTCCGGAAGATGTCGTGGGCGATGCGGTAGTGCTCCAGCGTCTCGGCGTGATCAACCGAGAGCTGGGCCATCTGCTCCTGGTAGTCGGTGGTCGGATAGCCGCACTCGGCCACCAGGTGGGTGACCAGGGCGTCGGCGGCGCCCACCGTCTGCTCGGGCTGATCGACGAACCGGGTCTGGAGATCGGTCCAGGCGGCCCGGTAGCGCTCACGGGAGATGGGATCGATGGGGCGGATGTCGAGGTCGGCGTGACGTCGTTCGCGGTCTCGCAGCTCCCGCTCGGCCGCCGATGGACCCATCTCGTCGGCCAGGCGATGGTATTCCGGCCCGAAGCGGCGGCGGAGTGTGGCCCGCCGGTACAGCATCATCCCTGCGGCGGCGGCCACCAGCACCACCACGATCACCAGAACCAGTACCACAATCTGCGTGTCCGACATCTCTGTCCCTTTCCGGTCGGCTCACGCGTTCCCCTTGCGTCGTGCGCCCAAACGCTGCGCCCCCGGGCGGCCCCAGCGGGACACGACCGCTCACCCCGGCGAGGGCCCATCTAGGCTTGAGAGATGGAGACGATCGGGTTGGCCGGTGGTCGCTTGCGACGGCTGGGCGAGGAGCTGGACGAGCTCGATCCGGCGATCCTGACGTCGGTGGCCGACCGGGTGGCGCTGCTGGAGGAGCTCGACTACGCCCTACGGCCGGCGGTACACGAGCGGCGGGTACCGAGCTACGGCGTGATCGTGGAACCGACGGCCTCGCTGTCGGCGTGGAGCGAGGAAGCGAAGGTGCAGGTGTCGAAGCGGCGGGTCGACAGCCTGAGCGACGCCACGGTGCGCCGGTTCGCCGACGGGGTGACATCGTGGGCGGTGCGCAAGGCGTCGGGGGTCGACTTCCTGGTGGTGTTCGACCGCAGCGTCGGCTCGGAGCGGGACCTGACGATCCTGGCCGAGGCGTGCGGGGCCAGCATCGTGCAGCGGCACCCCAACGGAACCATCCGGGCGGCGGGGCCGTTCGGCGTGCTGCGCAACGTGGGGATGGACTGGCACCTCGAGCCGCCGATCAGCCGATGGCTCGATGTCGCCGCCTGCTGCTCCGACCCGGGCGAGCGGGTGCTGCTCAAGCGGCTGCTGCGGTTCGCCGTGCACGACGTGGCCGCCCGTCAGGTGGGAGCCACGTTCGTCATCAGCCCCGGCGGGCGTCTGGTCAACGGCAGCGAGCGGCGGCTGGGCACACCGCCCGAGTTCCGGATCGACCTACCCAGCGACCTCGCTCCCCTGTACCACGTGCTGGGGCAGGTCGACGGGGCCGCCGTGTTCGACGAGACCGGTACGTTGCGGGAGTTGGGCGTGCGGTTGGTACCGAGCCTGGAGGCCGAGTCGGTGGTCAACGCCTATCGGGGCACCCGGCACACCTCGGCGCTGCGCTACTCGTTCGACGATCCCGAGGCCATCATCATCGTCGTCAGCGAAGATGGCCCGGTTTCGGTGATCCAGGGCGGCCAGCGCCTCGGCACCTCGGCCAACGCCATCCGCAACCACGAAGCGGTGGACCACCCGCCACTGTGAGGCCCTGGTCGGATCTCTCACGACGGCCGTTCGGCGATCACGTACTGGTGGTCATTGCGGAACCGGTAGATCCCCACTGCATCACGCCCGGCTTCGATCGCCTCGAGGACCTCGCGCTTGATGACCGCCACGTCACCGTGTCGGAGCGCAGGAACGGAGGGGCCGATGCTGGAGAGCGCCCGCCAGGCGATCTCGGCGTCGGGCCACTCGAGGGTGGATAGGCGCTGCCCCCGTTCGAGCACGGTGAACCCGCTGGCCGTCAGCATCTCCTCGGCGACACCGGGGACACTGATGTCGTTCAGGCGCCGCATCGAGTCGAGATGCTGGCGGGGTGCGTGACGGGCGAACACCTTGAAACAGTCTCGTAGATCCAGTGGCCGCCCGTTCCCCCAGAAGCTGATCCCGACGCGGCCACCCGGTCGGAGCACCCGATACGCCTCGTCGAGGGCACTCTGGCAACCGCCCCAGATCCCGTTGATGGACGTGACGGCGTCGAACGACCGGTCGGGCCAGGGCATCTCGAACATCGATCCCACCCGTACATCCGCCCCGGGGGTGCGGGCCCGGGCCACCGCCACGAGCTCTTCAGAGGCGTCGATGCCCGCCACTCGGGCCCCGGAGGCGTCGGCGAGGCGAACGGCGAGGCCCGCCCCGCAGGCCACGTCGAGCACCGACCGGCCTGCGGCGACGGCCACCAGTTCGAAGATGGCCCCGATCACGTCGAGGGCGTAGGCCTCGAACAGGCAGGCCCAGTCGGCTGCGGCGTGGCCCCAGGCCTCCCCCGCCTGCCGCCAGTCGTGGTTGTGCTCGGAAACGGAGGTGATCGGCATGAGGCCATCATCGGTGCCCGGACCGGCGCACGTCCTGAAGAAGGTGTGGTGATCGCCTGAGGGTCCGACCATCCCCACCGGACCCTCACGGTTCCCCCAAGACTCCGCCGTCGATGCGGTGAATGCTCGAACCACAAACAGTCGTCCACCGACCCGAGGAGTAACTCCGATGACCAACACGATGTCCGACACCGGCGCCCCAACCGCCGACAACGGCGTGAACGTGGCCCACCTGCTGGGTGCCCGCCAGGCGCTGACCGACGCCCCCGAAGCCGCCAAGTTCTCCTGGCGGGCGCGCTGCGACTGGGTTCGAGGTACGCACAGTCGCACCACCATGCTGTCGTACTTCGGTCTCGGCCAGGAGCACACCCACCGCCAGGTGTTCGCCATCGACGGCGATCATCCCGAGATCTTCGCCTCGGAGGACAACGGGCCCACTCCGACCGAGATCGTGCTGGCCGCGCTGGCGTCATGTCTCACCGCCGGCGTGGCCACTGTGGCCTCGAACCGGGGGGTGCAACTCCACTCGGTCGCAACGACGCTCGAGGGCGACATGGATCTGCAGGGCATCCTGGGAATCGACGCCGATGTCCGCAATGGCTTCGACGCCATCCGGGTCAAATTCGACATCGACGCCGACGCCACTCCGGAAGAGGTGGAGGCGATCGTGGCCCAGTCGCAGAAGCGGTCAGCGGTCTTCGACATCATCGCCAACCCGACCACGGTGACGGTCGAGGTCGTCTGACATGCGCACGGCCGTGGTCGTGATCGGCGGCGGGCAGGCGGGGCTGGCGATGAGCCGGCTGCTGCTGTCGGACGGGATCGACCATGTGGTGCTGGAGCGGGGTGAGGTGGGCCGGACCTGGCGAGCCGAACGGTGGGATTCGCTGCGCCTCCTCACCCCGAACTGGATGACCCGGTTGCCCGGCTGGCACTACGAAGGCAGCGATCCCGACGGGTTCATGACTGCGGCCGACTTCATCCGTTTCCTCGATGGCTACCGGGCGAGCTTCGGTCCGCCGGTGCTCCCCGGGACCACGGTCGATCGCGTCGTGTGGGAGGGGGAACGATTCACGGTACGTACCGATCAGGGTGTCTGGGAGGCGGCGGCGGTGGTGGCCGCAACCGGGGCGTGCAGCCGGGCGGCCGTGCCGGCGCTGGCCGCCGACCTGCCGCCCTCGATCGACCAGCTGACGGCCCTCGAGTACCGCAACCCGGGCCAACTCCAGGAGGGTCCTGTGCTGGTGGTGGGGGCTTCGGCCTCAGGGGCTCAGATCGCCGACGAGTTGGCACGCAGCGGCCGGCCCGTCACGCTCGCCGTCGGTGAGCACGTACGCCTGCCCCGCGTCTATCGGGGGCGGGACATCCACTGGTGGCTCGAGGCGCTGGGGATACTCGACGAGCGGTACGACAAGGTCGACGATCTCACCCGGGCTCGCCGGCTCCCGTCGCTCCAGCTCGTCGGCAGCCCCGAGCGGCGCACCCTCGATCTCACATCGCTCATCGGGATCGGTGTCCGTCCCATCGGGAAGGTGATGCGGGTGGTCGGGGGAACGGTGCAGTGCTCTGGTGGCCTCGGCCATCTCGTGGCCAACGCCGACCTCAAGCACAACCGCCTGTTGGCCCGGATCGACGCCCATGTCGACGAGCACGGTCTTGCCGGATCACTCCCCGGCCCGGACCGGCCCGAGCGGACCCGTCTGCCCGTCCCGCCCACCGAGTTGCGGCTCGACGGGTTCCGCACGGTCGTGTGGGCCACGGGGTACCGCCCGACCTACGAGTGGCTCGACCCCCGGGCGCTGGACCGGCGGGGGCGGCCCCGGCACGACGGCGGGATCAGCCCGATCCCCGGGCTGTACTTCCTCGGCCTGCCGTTCATGCGGCGACGCAAGTCCAACTTCATCGACGGTGTCGGACCGGACGCGGCCGACCTGCTCGTCGCCTTACGGGCCCATCTCACCGGCGCCATCGCGCGGCGCCCGGCCGAGGAGGGCGTGGCGGACCCGGGCGACCGTCTCCACGAGCGGTCGTGACGCACCGACGGCGCAGCGCTCCTCCATGCGGTCGGCACCCAGTTGCGAGGTGACCGAGTCCCGGATCTCGAACGCGAGCAGCCGCAGCGACTCCATCGAAGGCGGAGCGCCCAACGTGGCGTGAGCGTCGATGGCTCCTGCGACCTCCGCCGCCAGCGCCGGTTGTCCCAGACGGTCGAGCGCCATCATGCAGCGGGACAGGGTGTGCCACTGCTGGGACCACTCGCCGGCTCGGTGGTAGAGGTCGACAAGCTCGGCCAGCTCGGCGCACGCCTCCACGAGCTGGCCCCGCCGAACCAGGATCCCGCTCGCCTCGGTACGGGCGAAAGCGCTCATCCAGCGGTTGCCGGCGGCGCGAGCCAGGCGGTCCGCCTCGGCGAACGCTTCCAGCGCCCGGACGTGATCCGGGTCGGCGGCATAGGCGTCGGCCACGAATGCCGAGGCCAGATCCGTCGGGCTGCCGGTGCGGGCCCCGACCTCCCGGGCTCGGGCCGCCAGCCGCCGCCCCTCGTCGATCGCACCGCTCGACGACGAGGCCACGGAGTACATGTAGCAGGCATGGGCCAGGTGGGAGGCGACGCCCGAGGCCTCGGCGATCTCGATCTGGCGGGCGGCCTCGACCATACCGTCGTCGATCTGGCCGATCGTGTAGTACACGTTGGCCAGCACCCGTTCGACCAATCCCGATGGCGAAGCGCCGGAGGACTGCTCCTCCTGCCGGGTGGCGTGAGCCAGCGAGACCGCCCGTCCGTAGTCGCCCCGCACCCAGGCGCCGTAGGCGTCGATCCCCATCATCAGCGACCGGAGAGGGTGGCCCGACGCCTCCGGAGCCGAGGCGGCCACACCGGCCCAGGCGAACACCTCGTACCGCAGCGCCCGCATGGCGTACTCGCGGACGGCCCCGATGAGGCTCATCGCCGTGTCGAGATCGCCGATCTGGAGCGAGAACCGCTGAGCGGCCCGCAAGTCGGCGAAGGCCGCTTCGGCCCGGGCACTCGCCTCGGCTTCCCGGTCCGTTCGGATGTCGGTCTGGTAGGCGCTGGTGAGGGCGGCGAAGTGCTCGGCGTGGGCGGCGAAGAGCTGGACGCTGCGGCCGTCGTCCAGCCTTCGCCGCCCGTACTCGCGCAGCGTCTCCAGCAGCTCGTAGCGCATCCCGGCGCCTCGCTGGCGACGTACCGCCAGCATGGACCGCTCGGTGAGACGGGTGAGCAGGTCGAGGACGTCACCGCCGCTGCACACCGCCTCGGCCGCGCCCAGGTCGAAAGGACCAGCGAAGACCGCCAGCGATGCGAACAGGCGCCGCTCCTCCTCGCTCAACAGCTCGTAGGACCAGCTGATGGCGTCGTCCAGCGTGCGGTGCCGGGGGTCGACGCCTCGCCGGACGCCTCGTAGCAGGCGGAAGCGCTCGTCGAGGCGGAGCGCGATCTCGGCCACGTCGATCGCCCGGGTCCGGGATGCCGCCAGCTCGATGGCCAACGGGATGCCGTCGAGACGGCGGCAGATCTCCATCACCGAGGGGGCGGTTGAGCTGTCGAGCTCGAACGTCGAGTCGGCCGCCCGGGCCCGCTCGGTGAACAGGGCAACGGCGGGCACCGACGCCACGTCGAACGCCGCGGTGCCGTGGCCGGGGTCGGTCGGCAGCGGGTCGATCGTCCAGACCTGCTCGCCGTTGACCGCCAGCTGCTCCCGGCTGGTGGCCAGGATCGAGACGGCGGGCGCCGAACGCATGATGCGGGTCACGAGCCCCGCCACCGGCTCCACCAGGTGTTCACAGTTGTCGAGCACGAGCAGGGCGTGGCGGGGGCGGAGCATGTCGACGATGGCATCCTCGATCGACCCCTGCTGGCGGGTGTTGACGTCGAGCGCCGTGGCCAGGGCCTCGAAGGTGGCGCTCTCGTCGATGACCGTTACCAGCTCCACCAGATAGACGCCGTCGCTGAACCCTGACGCCATACGCCGGGCCAACTCGTAGCCGACTGACGTCTTGCCGACGCCGCCGGTGCCGACGAGCGTCAGCAGGCGACTGGTGGACAGCTGGGCCACCAGCGCGTCCAGCATCTCGTCGCGACCGATCAGCGGTTGGATCGACACCGGGAGTCTCGATCCGGGCGCCAGGTTGCGACCGGCGGCGTCGCTTGCGGCGGACGGGCTCTGGTCTCGACGTTCCGGATCCACCACCTGCACGTCGGCAACGAATTCGTAGCCCTTCCCGTGCACCGTGCGGACCACCCGCTGTTCGCTGCCGGCGTCTCCCACCGCCTGGCGGACGAACTTGATCTGGGTGGTGAGAGCCGACTCGCTCACGAACCGGCCACCCCACACGTGATCCAGGAGGTCCGTCTTGTGCACCACCTGGCCGCGGTGGGCCACGAGGTAACTCAGCACGTCGAACACCTGAGGTTCGAGGTGCAGCTCCTCACCGTCGCGGCGAAAGACGACCCTGGCGACGTCGAGTTCGCAATTGCCGAACTGGTAGATCACGTCGCTGCCCCCTGGCCCCCAACACCAGTCTGCCAGGCCGGGACCGAGCTGCACCGCCCTTATTGGACGGAGCAGGACCGCGCAGCACAGGATCAGCTGACCGCCGGCGACAGAAAGTCGGATGCCCACCGATTCCGGGGGCGCCAAGATGACAGCACAGATCAGGCAACCCGTATGCCCTGAGAGGAACGACCGTGGCCGACCCACTCCCCTTCCATCCCTTCGGCGGGCCGTTCCTGGCCGATCCCTACCCCCACTTCGCCGAGTTCCTGGCGGAGCGGCCGGTGTTCTGGGCTGACGATCTCGGCTACTGGGTGATCTCTCGCCACGCCGACTGCAAGGAGGTGCTCCGGGACCACGAGCGCTTCTCGGCTTCGAACACCCTGGCGCCGGTCCACCCGCCGTGCCCGGCGGCGGCGAAGGCCCTGGCCGACGGCCGGTTCCGCTCGATTCCCACCATGACCAATGTCGATCCGCCGGCCCATACCCGCACCCGGCGCATCGCCCACCTCGCCTTCACCCCCCGGCGGGTGGCCGAGATGGAGGGCTACGTGCGCCAGACGGTACGGCGGTACCTCGCCGATCGCCTCTCCGACGGCCGGGCCGATCTGGTCGCCTCGCTCACCTGGGAGCTTCCCGCCCTGGTGGTCTTCGCCATCCTCGGCGTGCCGGCGGGCGACCTCGACGAGGTCAAGGCAGGCTCGGCCGACCGGCTCCTGTTCATGTTCGGTCATGGCAGCGACGACCAGCAGGTGGTCGCGGCCGAGGGCATGGCCCGCTTCTGGCGCTACTGCGAAGCCCTGGCCGAGGACCGGCGGGCCAACCCACGCGACGACTTCACCTCCGATCTCGTGCATCGGTCCGACGAGTCGGGCCAGCCCCTCTCCCAGCAGGAGGTCTCGACGATCCTGTTCGGGCTCCTGCTCGCCGGCCACGAGACCACCACCAACGTGCTCGGCAACGGGCTCCGACGACTGCTGGAGAAGCGGGAGGCATGGGAGGCGATCTGCGCCGACCCGTCGCTCATCCCCGGGGCGGTGGAGGAGATCTTGCGCTTCGACTCGTCGGTGATCCACTGGCGGCGTCGCACCACGATGCCGGTGACCTTGAGCGGCGTCGATATCCCGGCCGGCGCCGACCTCCTGGTGTCGATCGGCGCGGCGAACCGCGATCCTGCGGTGTTCGATGCCCCCGACACGTTCGACATCCGCCGCCCCAACGCCCGTGAGCACCTGAGCTTCGGCGGTGGTGCCCATCTGTGCCTCGGTGCGCCGCTGGCCCGGCTCGAGGCCCGGGTGGTGCTGGAGGAGCTGACCGCAGCGATTCCGGACCTACGCCTGACCCCCGGTCAGGCGTTCGAGTTCATGCCGATCATCGCCTTCCGAGGACCGAGGTCGCTGCTCGTCGAGTGGTGAGCGAGGATCGGCGTACGCCGCGCTCTTCGATGACGATGAGGACCTGTCGCTGAAGGTCAACGAGGTGCTGCCACGCCTCCGCCACTGATCGTGTGTGGCCCGTGGCCACGGGCCGGCGGTGCTCACCTTCGCCGCTGCCCTGCACGCATGCGTACACCAGCTCGTGGCACCCTCTGATGATGAGATGGCGACTGCTATCGATCTCGCTGAGCGGTATCCCACGAGCACGCGCCCGTCCCACCCGGCCGAATTTCCCGCGGGAAATTCTCCCACACACCGTGATCGCCGCCCACAACCCGCCACACAGGCCCACCTCGCTCCTCCAATGCCGCCATCGGTATTCCCGAGCGAGCCGACCGTGCGGGTATCCGAGCGCCGGCCGGTAGGGGCGGAGGGCGGCAGTCGACCTGCCCAACGGGGATGTCCCGAGGAGACGATCGTCGTAGATGCCCAAGCAGCACACTCCCGCTCCAAGCGAGTGGCCAACAGGTCGGCTGCCAGGCCCAGCCCCTGACGCCCACCGCCGGACGTCGATGGGCCCCTGACCTGCGAAATCTCTGTGGGCGCTAAGGGACTCGAACCCCCGACCCCCTCCTTGTAAGCACTACCCGGGGCGTTCGGCACGAGCCAAGGCGGGTCGTGAGCTGCGGCGATGACCTCAGGCGCACGCCGATGAACAGCATCGCACACCGACGGATGTGTGATGACCGCGCGATGACGAGGTCGCCACTCGCCTGCCCGCTGTTGGCCGGCGACGGGGGCGCCTGCATCCAGGGCCGCAGCACTGTAGAGCAAGCCGTAGCGTCATTACGAGCCGGCGGCGCCGAGTACGCGGATTCCGGCCAGGCGGCGCATGTGCCTGTGATCCCCGCACGCCGACTTCCCGGATACCTGTCTTCGTTGCCCAATCTCGTCGCCGTACGCATGCAGCGGCTGCTGCCATCCCACGAGCTCTCCGACGGCTGAAGTCGCTCGCCGGTGAGCTCCAGGTGCTATCCGGTTGTATCCGGCGAACCCTTTTGAGGTCACGCTAGATGAAGGAGGCGCAGTCACTAGCATTGACCACAACTCGACCGTGCCAGTACTGTCATGTAACTCGTTCGACCTTCACGGTCAGAGAAGAGGGGGGACAGTTTTCCATGGGTTCTAGGCGCTATTACAAATCTGCGTTTCAGATAATCGCAGCTCTGATTGCTATCAGTCTCAGTACGGTTTCGATGGGCTCGACCGTGATAGCGAGTCCGGGGAGTCCCTATGTTGCCTCAGAATTCGACAGCTCGAGATTGCCTGAAGGTTGTGAGTTCATCGGCCAGATCGATGGAACCGACGTCGCTCAACTTGAGCGGACCGGCCCAAATATGCGTCGCGAGCTAGGACTAGATCCTACAATACCTCGAAATGCCATTGAGGAACTTCCAGGAAGTGTCGTGCCGGTATCAGCAGCCGAGAGAACTCTGCTGGAGGAGATGTCACGGACAAGGCACAACTTGCGGCCGGACGAGATCCGTCGCGAGATGAGGCAGTCACTCGGTGATGCTTTTGTGTCAATCCAATGGAGCCCGGCTACTGGACTTCAAATCCGCATCATGCCCGGTGCCATCGTCGCTGCAAGCTTGATTGATGGTGTTGCAACCAAGAATGGGTTAGGGTCCGCCGTTCACATCACCCCTGTTCCAGGAGCTATTTCGGAAAAGGTCTGGTCGAGCAATCTGGATGCCGCACGAACGCCGGGTGGAATCAATGCATTGGAGGCAAATGGCGTAGTGTCGCTCTTTGTAGATGAGTCGTGCGGCTGGCTGGTAATCAATACGACAGAGAAGAACATTGAGGCGACTGGATCGTCACTTGCCGGCTTGTTCGCCCCTAACAGCTATGTGGTTCAGACAACCAGCTCCGTCGGCACTCGGGACCTGGGCCGGCGAACCAACCACTCGACCCAGATAGGCGGGCTCGAGGTTAGCTTCACCGGCGCAGGCGCTTGCACTTCAAATATCCCATGGGTTGACACCTTAGGTCGACGCTGGGCGATAACCGCTGGACATTGTATTGACCGAACTCGACTCACCCCCCCAGCGGTCTACTGGGATCCGGTCACCGCAACCGCCTCGAACCTCCACCAAGGAGGGGTCATAGTATCGGCCAACGGCAACCCAAGAGTAAGGTATGGGGCGGAAATGGATGTTGCCATGATCCAGCTTAACTCGTTCTACTCTGCTGCCCCGAGCACGATTACGTCGCCGTACGCTGCAAGTCCTGCCGCCGAGTCTGCGCTCGGACTTGGATGGTGGGAATGGGACCCCGGAGCCGTTACCGGAAATGGCTCGTCGGCCGACGGCACCGATATGCTCGGCGATTTCATGTGCCAGTCCGGCCTCAATTGGTCCAGCCCCTCGTGTGGCAATCTGACCAATCGAAACCTGCAGACAAATGGTGACCCAGTAAACGGGCCTTGGGCGTCATGGTTCTACCGAATTCGTCAGGCGAGCTTCCAGAGCTGCGGTGGAGATAGCGGTGGGTCAGTTTGGCATGACGGCTGGCTAGCTGGCGTCCTGAAAGGCGGTGCTCCGAATTGGGCACCCTTCTTCACGTCGCTTCTGGGCCAATCCTGCGGCGCCCCAAGCGTCTACAGCCACGTAAGCTTCATTCCTGGGGGCTTTCCCGTCCAGCATCCCATTGGCTTCCCGTGGTAGGTTGCCCAGCATGTGGCCGCCTCGTCCCACGAAATCTGCTCAAGTCCGAGGCACCTTATGTCGAAGGAACTCGATGAAGCTGCAATGGATTCTCGTGACAGTAGTCTTGTCGCTCGGGGCCGGATGCGCGCGCGAGGACAACGAGGGCCAGCTTGTGACCGGTGGATCGAGCGGCGGGACAGCACCTTCACAGAGTTTCGATCAGGCTCCATCCAGCGCGGTCTTGTTTGCAGGACGGTATACAGCAACGTCTTATATCCGTAACGATACAGTCGCCTCGGTTGCAGGCAGTCCAATCGCTTTTGAACGCCTCAGCGACTCGGTGGTCGCCGTTGAGGTGACCGGTTGTGGTATCGGAGCGATGAGGTATCGTTGGTCAGGAGATCCATCCAATAAGCTTGAGTGGCAACGAGATGGCACGATTGATCTTGTGGCGTGCGAGTCGTCTGACCCTGCTGCCGTAGCCGCAATGCGGAGTTTTCTGTCGCAGACGGAGGTAGTTGCCCAGAGGGATGGAGAGGAGATTGTCCTATCGACATCTGACGTCTCGGTTGAGCTCTTTCTAGCGTCGCCGGCAGGTGGTGCAGGCATGTTTGGTGTTCCCACTGGCGTGCCATTCGTCACCACGCCCTTGAGCATGGCTACTACTAGCTCAACGACTCTCCTATTTAGAACAGATCAGTTCTTCGAGTTCGTTGATTCAGCGGGCTGCACTGTGCATGGGCAACTTGAACCCGAGGCAGGCGGGTTCGTGCTGCGACCGGATGAGCTTGCCAAGTGTGCCTTGCCGGAAACCTTGAGTACCTTCCTTGCCAACGAAGCAGCGATCCATGAGTACTCGGCCCTGGAAGGCAGACTAACATTGGCGAACCGATCGGGTGACACCTATGAATTCTCTGCTGGGTAGTTCATTCACTCGTTCTCGAGGCGAGATTCGCGACAGAGAACCCGCATGCCGACGTTTGGCGACATAGGTCCGAGGCTAATCTTCGACGGCTAGGAGTTCGTCGAGGTGGCGTACGGGTTCGGTGTTGGCCCAGGGCTGGAGTTCCTGGCGGAACTTGCGTACGTCGTCGACACCGACGCCTGAGCCGGTTTGGTGTGCGACGTCGAGGGAGCGGAGGGCGGCGGCGACGGCTTCGTCGATGTCTCGCTGTTGGAGCTGGGCCCTGGCGATACTGGTGAGGATCCTGGACTGGGTCTTCGGGAAGTCGGCCAGTGATGCGAGCGCTTCATCCAGGGCCGGCTTGGCCTCGTTGGATCGACGGAGGCGGACGGCGGTGACTCCTCGCTCCCCCATCAGGCTGGCATAGTCGAAATGGCCGAGGATCGGGCGGCGACTGTCGTCGGGGTCGAGCTGTTCTAAGAGTTGGTCGGCCTCGTCGAGGGCGTGGAAGGCGTCCAACTCGTCACCGGTGCGGGTGTGGACCTCGGCCCGGAGGCAGGCGTTCCAGATGCGGGTGCCGGTGTTGGCATGATCGAGCTTCGCTCCCCGGATCTCGGTGCTGCGGAGTAGACCAAGGCTCTGTTCCGGGCTCGATCGGAAGGCCGGAAGGGTTGAGGCGCTGGCGACGGCATAGGCGCCGAGGTCGTGGTCTCCGGCTTCGACTGCGGCGGTGAGGGCCGAGGTGAAGCACTGCTGGGCGGTGGCGTAATCGCCGCTCTCTTTGCTGAGCCACCCGATAAGGATCGACATCTCGGCCGCCAGGGACGTGAGCCGCTGGCGCAGGCCGAGGGTGAGCGCCTGGTCGGTCAGCAGTCCGGTGAGGGTTTCGAGGTGCGAGCGAACCGGGCCCAGGAGCAAGCGGGGCGGCACGGGTTGGAACATCTCGGCCAGGTTGACGTTGAGGGCCTGGAGGCTGTCGACCGTGGTCTCATCGATACGGGGCCGGCCCAGGACGGTGGAGGCCAAGCGTTGCCAGGGCTCGTTGCCGAGCCGGTTGACCACGGCTAGGGATACCGCAGCGGTGGTGCCGAGCAGGAAGGCCCGGCGGTTCACTTCGGCCAGTGCGTCGTCATCGTCGTCATAGGTGTCCAGCGTACGAGAGAAGGCGTGCTCGATCAGTCGGACGTAGGTGTGGCCGACGGCGATCTTGCCGTTCTCCCACCGGGAGATCATCTGAATGTTGACGCCGGGGTCGTGCTCGCCGAGGTCGGCCGCTGCGGCACGTATCTCCTGAATAAGGCGCTTCTGAGTCCATCGGCGCTCGGTCCTCAGCCGTCGGATGGTCGCTCCGTCGAAGCCGTTCGGTGGTCGAGGTGCCATGGCAGGTTGCCTCTAGTTGCCACTTGGTTGGCAACTTGGTGCCAATACGTGTCGACCCAGCGTACTGGTTGGGTGGACACCATGCAGCGACACGAGATTCTGGACCTGCTCGGGCGCCTCGACCGACTCAGCGGCGCCGTCGACGAGGTGCGTTCACTGGCCGGTGGGCTCAGGGATTCGTTGGCGGTTGCTCCTCCGCCGGCATGCGGCGAACTAGCTCCTCCATCGTCTGGCGGATCTCCTCCACCTCGGCCGCCAGCCGGTCGATGTAGTCCCGGAGCAGCAGATACGCCTCTGACGGGCCGGCATCGTGGATCTTGACCTTGTCGACGTCCAGGTCGTCGGCGACGAAGTTCGCCCGGCCCTGCACGCTGCGCACGATCCCCTCGACCCGCAACTCCTTGATGGCGTTCTGCACGGTCTGGCTGGCCACCCCGTAGGTGTCCATCAGCTCCCGGTTCGACGGCAGCCGACCCCCGGCGGGTAGACGCCGGTGGCGATCTGGTGGCGGAGGGCGTCGGCTATCTGACGGAACGGGGGCCGGTGGTCGTTGGGGTCGATTCCCACCCCAGAAGCCTAAGGCGCACCAGTACGTAGCAACAGAGATTCTTCACCCAACCCTCGACACACCACACCACTGTACTGCTATAGTGGTGTGGACTAGATAAGAAGCGAGAG
>CAVTAP010000024.1:0-106614 GCA_963732695.1 uncultured Actinomycetota bacterium
GTGGCGGCCGGAGTCGATGACCCTGGTGCTCCGGGTCCTGCCCACCCACGAGGATCAGGAGAAGTGGCCGAGAATCGCCCGCCGCCTCGCCATCCAACTCGGCTACTCCCTCGCCACCCCGGTCGTCCTCGACGCCTTGCACCTCGAGGTCCGCCTCCGCCGCGAGGTCCTCCCCTCGATGCTCGAGCTCGGGACCGACGTGAAAGTCGCCGGCCTGTTCGACGACCCGCACCGGGTGCCGCTTGGGGTGAGCTCCCTCGGGGGCCTGGAAGAATGGGAACTGGACCGCCCAACCAACACCAGCATGGTCGTCAGCGGCGGCATGGGCGGCGGGAAAACATCAGTAGCGAACTCGACCCGTCGTGGTTCCACCGCCAAGTCGAGCTGGGCCGCCCCGGCGAAGCCATCATCCTGGACCCCAAAGCCCTCGGGGATTTCGCCTGGTGCGAGGACTGGGCGACCGTCTGCCAAACCGACGAGGGCATGTGGCAGGCGATCGGCTACGTCCACTCCGAGAATGACCGCCGGGCCGCCATCCTCCGCCGGCTGAAACTCCGGACCTGGGTCGACCTCCCACCCCAAGAGATGCCCGTGTTCGGGGGGCGGATCTTGTTCGTCGCTGACGAGCTGGTCAACTTCTTCCTCCTCCGCGGCGGCACCGACAAAGCAGCCCAGGCCCAGGCGAAGACGGCGTGGATCCAGTTGGAGATGATCACGTCCATGGGCCGGGCCCTGGGCATCAACTGCGTGTTGATGACTCAGCACGCCATCGCAGAGCACCTCGGCCCGTTCGGGTCCACCATGATCGCCAACATGGCCGCCCGGGTCGGGATCGGTGCCCTCGAACCCTCCGCCGCCAAGACCCTGTTCAAAGAATCCGGTGAGGCGATAGCCGCCCGCACCCGCCAGGTCATCCCCGGCCGGATGATCGTCATGGCGCTGGGATCGTCAGAGGGCTCCGGGCTGCCGATGTCGGCCCAAGCGTTCTACCCCTCCGACCGGTTCGTCGCCTCCCTGCCCCCGTTGCCGGCCTCACCGGAGCGGGTGGTGCAGCGGTTCGACCGGTTCGCAGATCAAGAACCCATCGAGGTCGAGGAGGTGGCGGCATGACGGGCATCGGTGACAAGACCGTCAAGGGCCTCGCCCCCCAGTCGTGGGGATCGGTGCTGGCGTGGGCGGTCCTGGTCGTGATCTTCGTGTCGGCCCCGATCCAGGCCACCCGCCTCGTGGTCGGAGTGGTCGGCGGTACCGGGCGGTGGATCGCCTACACCGCCTTCGCCCCCTGCGGCTCCGAACCACCCATGGACTGGATGACCGCCAAACGCTGCAACGACGGCCAGGGCACCACCAGCGGGACACCGACGGTGTTCAACCTCGACCCCAACTCCCCCGAATCCCAGGGCGTCGTCGACCAGGCCGTGGCCCAAGTGAACGACCTGCACCGGGTGACCGCCTCGGCGTTCGAGATCGACACCACGTCGACCACCAGCGGCGACCGGTTCGTCCAGGCCGACGACGAGACCAGGGCCACAACCGGCGCTGTGCAGGAGGGACGGCCGTGATACTCACCGTGACCATCCTGTTGATCCGGGTCGCCTGCTGGCTCCTCGTGGTCTGGTTCCGCTTGTTCATGGCGATCGGCCAGTGTGCCGCTCGCCTGTTCCGCCGGGCCCGGACCCGCCGCCACCTCCGCCAGGGGCCCCCGCCGATCGTGTCGTGGGAGTGGTGGCACGCTGCCGGCGGGGCCCTCGCCGCCCTGGCCCAAGTCGCCACCCCCACCCAAGCCGCCCGGGCCCTGCGCCTGGTGAACCCGCAACCGGAGGTCGTGGTCGCTCTCCACCACCTGGCCACCGGCGAAGGCGTGACGGTCGACCTGGCCGCATGGTCCCTCGCCGTGGCCGATGCCCTGACCCGACCCGCCCCGATCGACGAGGTGGCGTCATGGTGAACCCACCCGACGACGGCCAGCTGCTGGGCCGGGCCCTGTCGTGGCGTGTCGGACCCTGGCCCAACCTGACCGACGAGGCCCCCGACCTGGCCGCCACCCTGGCCGCCCTCGGTGAAGGGATCAGCGACGGCCTCCTTGGCGTGGGGGCCACCGACTGGACCGACCAGGACCAGGTCGAGACCTGGACCGGCCTGTGGCACACCTTCGACGGGCTCAGCACCGAGCTGGAACGCATGGCGACCGACAACGACTGGCCCGACCAATGGTGACCGGCAACTGGGCCACGGTGGAGCAGGACCCGACCGGCCTGTGGTGGATCACCACCAACGACACCACCATCGGCCCCTACCTCGACGAGGTCCAAGCCACCCGAGCCCTCCACACCACAACCGACGCTCCGTCGCTGCAGTGCGCACTACAAACCACGGCCGCCCGGCCCGAGACCGAAGGAGGGGTGTGATGGACCCCGACGAAGCACTCCGCCTGGCCATCGCCGGCCTCGACAGCGACGACGACTACTCCGCCGTCACCGGCCTCACCGACTACTCCCTGTGGCTGTCCCGCGGTGGGTTCCCCGCCAACAACGACCTGGTCGACCAACTCGACACCACCGCCACCAGCTGGGCCGACCGCTGGGACTTCGCCTGGGACACCCCCGAAACCGAGGACCAATGACCGCCACACCGTCCACCCATGGCCGCCCGCCCGCTCGCTCACACTCGCATCGCTTGGGCTCGATTCGAGCCGAAGAACTCCGTTCTTCGGACTGGACGCCCCGACTATCCGCTGGGGCCGATGGGTCAAGGGCCGAAGAGGGAGAAAGTTCGCCAGCACCCACACCCCGGCAGAACCATCTGGAACCGGCCACCGAGCGGGGCGGCGTGGGGGGCGAAGTTTGTCCCGTGCCCTTGACGCAGCGGAACCGGCGGAACACCACCCGACCCGAACCCCCGGCACTACCGACAGCCGCACCGCCCCTCCCGGCCACCACTCGGCCCCGGCCACTGGCCGCTCCTCGCTCGGGCCTCGTCCGGGCGGCCTGTAGCACCTTCGAGGGTGGATGCCCGGCGCCGGTCGACACCGAACCCGAGGTTCTCCGTCGGACCGGGCCCGAAGTCAGGCACGGGAACACCAGGGGCGCCGTCCCTGCTGCTCATCACCCCATGGGCGGCTGGCGCCCGGCGGGACGGAGTCCCGCCGAGGCGACCGGCCGCCCCGTAGGCGGGTCGACGAAGTCGAACACACTCCTCTCCCCCACTCCTTCAACCACCCCGGCCGACACCGGCGGCCGGGTGGGCCTCGCTTGGTAATCCGCAGGCAACGGTTGCACCGATCGACACGAAGGGGGTGAGCCGATGAGCCGGCGTCGTCTTGGTAAGTCGGGCCGGATAGCGGTCACGGACCCCGCCGGCGCAGCGCAACGCCGGGTCGAGCGTCTCGATGAGCGCCAGGCGTTGCAGACGTTGAACCGGGGCCTGTTCGGCCCGACCAAGGACGAGGACACCGGGGCGTGGGGACGGCCGGAGTACCGGTGCGGGTCGTGCGGGATGCGCCGGGACACAACGGTCACCTTCGCCCGGGACGCCGACGGCCGGGCCACGGTCCGGGGTTTGGAGACGTGCGGGTCACCGTGGGCGTGCGGTCACTGTGCTGCCAAGATCCGGGCCGGCCGGGCCGAGGAGATCGGCACCATCCTGCGCCTCCACCTCGAAGGCGGCGGCGGTGCGGTGTTCGTGACGTGACCAACTCCCACACCCGGGACGAACCAGCGTTGGCGGCGTTGACGACGGGATGACGGCCTGGCGCAAGATGGTCAAGACCCGACGGTGGCGGCGCCTAATCGAACGCCACGGCGTGACCGGGTTCATCCGGGTCACCGAGGTCACCCACTCCTTCGCCAACGGCTGGCACCCCCACCACCACATCGCCCTCCTCCTCGACAGGCCCATCTCCATCGACGACTTCGACGGCGGCGACCTCGAACAGCTCCGCTTCGGCATCGGGGAACTATGGGCGTTCCAGGTCACCCAGTTCGGGCGAACCGTCCACCAGTACTACGGCGTCACCGCCGTCATCATCCGAGACGGGGAAGGGATCGGGAACTACGTGTCCAAAATCGAACTGGAGCTGGCCCGCTCCGACATCAAACGCGGCCGGGAAACCTCTCGCTCAGCGTGGCAGATCGGCCTCGACGCCGTCACCAACGGCGAGGCAGTCGACTTCGCCCTCTGGCGGGAGTACGTGGCCGCCACCCACGGGCGGCGGTCGATCTCGTACTCACGGGGCCTGTGCCAGCGCTACGGGATCACCGAGGTCGACGACGAAACCCTGGCCGAAGAGACAACGGAGGCAGACACGGTGGTAGTGGTCGACGGTGAGGTGTTCGACCAGATCGACCGGGCCAGCGGCGTGGCCGAACTCCGCCAGCTGATCGAGGCCGGCGCCGAGGTCTACGTCCTGGTGGCCGCCGTCGAACGACAAACCGGGCGGATCATCACCGTGGTCGACGACGACGGACGACAACGCATGCAATGGGCCAACCCCCAACCAGGCGAAGGCGGACGTTGGGCCGGACCAGTAGTCAACATGAGCGTCGCCCAGGCGGCCATTCGCCAATTTCGAGCCCGGGTCCGGGCTGAGCGGGAAGGGCGATGAGAGTCGGAATGGATCGGGGCGGAGTTGTGCACGGATGGGAGCCAGACGGGATGGAGAGTCAGTATCGGCGCCGGGATCGATCATTGCTCTGTACGGTCGATGAGGCGGCAGAGCTGTTGTCGATCGGGCGGACGAGTACGTACCAGCTGATGAGGTCCGGCCAGCTGCGGTCGGTGAAGGTGGGCGCCCGTCGGTTGATTCCCTGGGCGGCATTGGAGGAGTTCGTTACCGAGCTGCTGGAGGCGTCGTGAGCATCCATAAGCGGGTGACCGCCAGCGGGGCGGTTCGCTGGGATGCTCGGCTTGCGGACGCCGGACGGGCGGTCGTACATGCGGACGTTCCGCACAAAGCGGGAGGCGGAACGGTTTCACGCCAGCGAGCTGACGGATCGGTCACGAGGAACGTGGATCGATCCGGGCAGCGGTCGTTTGACCTTCGCTGAATGGGGTGATGAGTGGTTCCGAGCGGCTGCGCCTCGTTGGCGTGCCCGGACGGCCGAGAAGCACGCCATGGCGCTTCGGGTTCACTGGACACCCCGCCTTGGGGGATTGGCGCTGACCGCCATCACGCCTCGCCACGTCCAAGCGGCGGTCAACGAACTGGTCGCCTCACACAGCCGGGGAGCGTCCGCACGTACTACGGGACGTTGCGGGCGTGCCTGGGTGATGCGGTCGAAATGGACCTCATCGGCCGATCGCCGTGTCGGGGAGTCAAGCTGCCAAAGAATGCTCATGCTGAGCGGCGGGTTGTGACCCCGGCCGAGTTGCACCGTCTCGCTGATGCTGTCGGGCCGGAGTGGCGGTGTCTGATTTACCTCGGTGGCGTCATGGGCCTGCGGTTCGGGGAGGCGGTCGCCCTTCGTCTCCAGGACGTCGACTTCGACACCGGCACGGTCAAGGTGATCCGCACCCAGGTGGAACAGAACGGGCGGATCGAGTTCGATCAGCCGAAGACGGCGGCCGGGGTGCGGGCGCTGACGTTGCCGGCGGAGCTGGTGGAAGAGCTACGCCGACACGTTGACCTCCTGGCGCTCAACGACCCGGCAGAGCTGCTGTTCGCTGACTCATTCGGCGGCCCGCTCCGGCGAAGCAACTTCAGCCGGCGGGTGTTCTCGCCTGCTGTCGAAGCGGCCGGCTTGGCTGGCCTGACGTTCCACGGGCTCCGCCACTCAGCGGCCACCAACTGGATGGCGAATGGGCTTGACGCCCGGACCGTTCAGCACCGACTGGGGCACGCTGACCCCCGGCTGGTGCTCCGGCTCTACGCTCACGCCGTAACGGACGCTGAGCGACGCGGCAGCGGAACGGACCTCGGCGATTTACTGGTCGTGATGCTTAGGCTGTCAGGCGTCCCGTACCCAGACGCCGGGCTAGCTTCACGCTCGATGAAACGAAGCTCGGTGCCGGAGTCGGTGCGAGCCTTCAGAATCTGGCCCGATGGCCTCCCTTGGATGATCCAGCCGTCGACAAGGTGGGCATCCGTGGGTAGGAGGGCCTGAACTGACGAGCGAGCAGCTTCGTCGTGTAGGGGCTGCTGGATCATGTGCCTGTCTCCCATGTGGGATGGGGTGTGATGTCTCCGCCCTGGAGGCGCTGGTTCTTCATCAAGGGGAGTTAGAAATTGATCCTGACCTGCGAAAACTCTGTGGGCGCTAAGGGACTCGAACCCCCGACCCCCTCCTTGTAAGGGAGGTGCTCTAGCCAACTGAGCTAAGCGCCCGGAACGGTCGAGTCTACCGAGTGGGCTGCGAGTCGGCCCCCCGAGACGTCCGGGACCGATCCGGCGTCGGTCAGGACTGGTGGGAGCGCTGAACAGCGGCCTGCTCCACCGGTTCGTCGACCAAGCCCGCCAGCGGATAATGGCAGCGGATGGTGCGGTCGGCCAGGGCCGTCACGGCGGGCGCGTCGGTGTCGCACCGGCCCTCCCGCCGGGGGCAGCGGGTCCGGTACGGGCAGCCGACGCCGTCGTCGGGCGCCAGCGCCTTGGTGTCGGCGTCGTCGGTGGCGACCAGCGTGCGTGAGCGAGGAGGCGGTGACCAGTGCATCGGTGTACGGATGGCCGGGCTGGTCCAGCAGCGTCAACGCCGCGCCCTGCTCCACCACCCGCCCCCGGTACAGCACGGCCACGTCGTGGCAGAGGTGGCGGACGAGGCGCAGGTCATGGCCCAACGAACACGTAGGTGACGCCGAGCCGCTCCTGCAGGTCGAGCAGCAGGTTGACGATCTGGGCGCTCACCGACACGTCGAGCGCCGACAGCGGCTCGTCGAGCACGATGACCTCGGGATCCAGCGCCAGCGCCCGGGCGATGGCCACCCGCTGGCGCTGCCCGCCCGAGAGCTGGTGCGGATACCGATCGACGGTCGCCGCCCCCAGGCCCACCAGGTCGAGCAGCTCGGCGGCCCGGTCTCGCCGCGCCGCCTTGTTGGCCGAACGCTCGATCGCCTGCTGCTCGGTCACCGCGTCCCAGATCCGCATGCGCGGATCGAGCGAGCTGTACGGGTTCTGGAACACCGCAGCCACGGCCTGGCGGTAGCGGCGCATCTCCTCCGTCGCCGAGCCCGGCGAGCGGCCGCCCCTCGAAGATCGACGTCGCCGGCCGTCGGCTGCTCGAGGGCGAGCAACATGCCGGGTCAGGGTGGTCTTGCCGCTCCCGGACTCGCCCATCAGGCCCAGGGTCCGGCCCCGCACGACGCTCACGATCGACGTCCACGAGAGCACGGACGAGGCCACCGCCGGGCGCGTGGTAGGTCTTCGAGACCGATCGGGTCTCGAGCACGACCTCCCCCTGCTGGCGGGCCGGCGGTCACGCCGCCCCCGCCTTGATGCAGCGCACCTGCACGCTCCCGTGCCGCTCGACCGGCGGGATCGCCGCCGAGCATGCCTCCTCGGCGATCGGGCAGCGGGGAGCGAACGGGCAACCCGGCGGCAGCGCCGTCAGCGGCGGCGGCTGGCCGGGGATGGCCCGGAGCCGGCTCAGCGGCTCGGCGTGGCCGGAGTCGGCGTCGAGCAGCGCCCGGGTGTACGGGTGCAGCGGGTGGGCCATCACCTCGTCGATCGGCCCCGCCTCCACCACCAGCCCGGCGTACATGACGGCCACGTCCTGGCAGACCAGGCGGGCCACCGCCAGATCGTGGGTCACGAACAGCACCGCCAGACGCCGTTCCCGCCGCAGCTCGTCGAGCAGGCGGAGGATGCCCAGCTGGGTGGTCACGTCGAGGGCGGTGGTCGGCTCGTCGGCGATGAGCAGCTCGGGATTCTTGGCCAGAGCGATGGCGATGGCCACCCGTTGGCGCATCCCGCCCGAGAACTCGTGCGGGTAGCTCGCAACCGAGCCTCGGCGTCGACCACCCCGAGCCGCTCCAGCAGCTCGATCATCACCGCGTCCCGCTCGGGACGACGGCCCCGGCGGGCAGCACCTCGGCGATCTGGGAGCGCACGGTGTAGAGCGGGTCGAGGGCGACGGTCGGGTCCTGCGGGACGTAGCCGATGCTGGTGCAGCAGCACCTGGCGCATCCCGGCGGAGCTGAGCGTCAGCAGCTCCTCGCCGTCGAGGCAGACCGAGCCACCGACGACGTCGCCGATGGGCCGGCGGATGAGACGCATGATCGACAGCGCGGCCGTGGACTTGCCGCTGCCCGACTCGCCCACCAGGGCGGTGGCCGAGCCGGCTTCGATGTGCAGGTCGATGCCGCGCACCGCCGGCACGGGCTCGCCCCGCCCGCCGCCGTAGTAGACGCGTCTGGAGGTCCTCCACGGCCAGCACGGCGCCGCCTACCTCTTGGTCGTCGGGTCGTTGTTGACCCGGAGCCAGTCGCCGAACATGTTCGTGGCCAGCACGGTGATGCTGAGGGCGACGCCCGGCATGACCGCCATCCACCAACCGTCGGCGAGGTGCTTGCGACCGTCGGACAGCATCCCGCCCCACGACGCCGCCGGCGCCGGCACGCCCGAGCCCGAGGAAGCTGAGCGACCCCTCGGCCACGATGGCCAGGCCCAGCTGCAGGCTCACGAGCACCAGCAGGGTCGGCACGATGTTGGGCAGCACGTGGCGCCAGCACCACCCACGGGCCCGCTCGCCCCCATCGTGCGGGCCATCGTCACGAAGTCCATCGTCTTGACCCGCAGCACCTCGGCGCGCAGCACCCGGGCGTAGCTCGGCCAGAAGGCGAGAGCGAGGATGATCACCACGTTGCGGGTGCTGGCCCCGAAGATCCCCACCCAGACGATGGCGAACAGCAGCACCGGGAAGGCCAGCGCGGCGTCGGTGGTGCGCATGAGGAACGCGTCGACCCGACCGCCCCGGTAGCCGGCCACGATGGCGATCACCACACCGATGAACCCGGCGATCACGACCACGGCCAGCGACACCAGCATCGCCACGCGGTTGCCGTAGATGAGCCGGGACAGGATGTCCCGCCCCAGGTCGTCGGTGCCGAGCGGATGGCGCCACGTGCCACCCCACAGCAGCGGCGGCTGCAATGACTCCGCCAGGTCGATCTCCTGCTGGTCGTACGGCGCCACGAACGGGCCGAGAAGGCCCGGTCAGCGACGAACAACCCCAGGACCGTGCCCGAGAACCAGGGCACGCGCCGTCGGACCGCCTCGACCGGCCACCGGGCACGACGGTGAGGGGTAGCGCGTGGTCGGCACCGACGCCGTCAGCGGCGCCGTCGTCAGCGTGAAGTGGCAACGCCACGGCCATGCCTCCTCACCCGCGGGTCGAGCAGCCCGTACGACACGTCGACGACGAACAGCAGCACCACGAAGATCGCCGTGTTGACGAGCACCACGCCCTGCACGACGTTGTAGTCACGCGAGCTGATGCCCTGGATCGCGAGCTGGCCCACCCCCGGCCAGGCGAAGATCGTGCTCCACGATCACCGCCCCCGAGAACAGGCCGCCGAGCTGGATGCCCGGCCAGCGTCACGATCGGCAGCGACGCATTGCGCAGCGTGTGCGCCACCAGCCGCGCCGCCGACACGCCTTTGGCCCGCTCGAACAGCGTGTGGTCCTTGCGCAGCACCTCGATCACGGCGACTGCGGGTCAGCCGGGTGAGCGATGCCAGCGGATAGGCGGCGAGCGTGGCCGCCGGCAGCACCAGGTGCTCGATCCCGCCCTTGCCGAACGGCGGGAAGCATCTGGATGTTCACCGCGAAGGCGATCACCAGCAGGATGCCCAGCGAAGAACGACGGCACCGACTGGCCCACGAGAGCCAGGGCCTTGCCCACGCGTGTCGATCCAGGTGCCCTGCCGGATCGCCGACAGCACCCCCATCGCCACGCCGAAGACCGACCCGAACAGCGAAGGCGGTGAGCCCAAGTTGAATCGTGTTCGGCAGCGCTTTGAGGATGAGCCCCCGGACATCGGTCCGGTAGGCGAAGGACTGGCCGAGGTCACCCTGGGCCAGGTTCGCCATGTAGTCCCCGTACTGGGCGATGAGCGGCTTGTCGAGGCCCAGGTTGTGCGCGCACCAGCTCCTTGGTCTCGTCGGTGGCGTCCTGCGGGATGAACAGGTCGGCGGCGTTACCGCTCGCCCGGCTCAGGCCGAACACCACCGTCGCCACCACGAACAGCACGAGGATGGCCTGGGCCAGCCGGGAGAGGATGTATCGCAGCATCGTCGGTCCTGCCGCTACTTGGCGAGGATCCAGGAAGTGGGCCCGGCGTAGGGGCACGAGATGATGTAGCCGAACGACTCGACGTTCGGGCCCACCGCGATCAGCGACGAGGTGAGGATCATCGGGAGACCGTAGAGGTTCTCGTCGATGTGGTCGGCCTGCTGGCGGCCCAGCGCGGCCCGCTTGTCGAAGTCGGTCTCCACGATGATCTGGTCGATGATGCCGTCGAGCTCGGTGTCGCCCACGATCGTGGTGTAGACGGCCTTGCTGCCAGAAGAACGAGTTGACCGACAGCCGGGTGGGCTCCACGTAGAAGTAGGTGGGCCCGGCGATCATCGCCGCCCCCTTGAGCTGCTTGTTGCGCCACTGGGGCAGATAGGTGGCCGTCTCCATGTTGTTGAGCGTGGCCTTCACCCCGATCTGGGCCCAGTACTGCGCGATGGTCTCGGCCAGCTTGGGCATGTCGGGCACGGTTGTCGTCGTGTACGAGCTGAGCTGCAGCTCCAGGTTCGCCGCGCCCGCCTCGGCCAGCAGCGCCTTCGCCCCCTCGGGGTCGAACGGAACGGTCTTGGCGTCGGGGTTGAAGCCCGGGGTGATCTTCGGCGTGCCGCTCTGGGGCACGGAGGCGTAACCCTTGTAGAGCGACTTGGCGATGGCCGCCCGGTCTACCGCCATCAGCAGCGCCTTGCGCACCCGGAGGTCCTTGAGAGGCGACGTCTCGTCGGGGAAGACGTTGTCGAGCATCATGCAGTAGCCGAGACCGGTCTCCTTGATCTCGACCAGCTTGATGTCGTTGTTGCCTGCGATCCCCTCGGCCCCGGCACCCGTGAGGCCGTAGGCGATGTCGAGTGCGCCGGTCTGGATCCCGGCGACGCGGGCCGACTCGTCGGGGACGATGGCGTACACGAGCTTCTTCCAGTTCGGCTTGCGTGCGGTGTCCCAGAACTCCTCGTGCCGCTCGTATTTGACGTTGGCGTTCAATTCCTGGGACACGAACTTCCAGGGCCCGGTGCGACTTCGGGTTCTTCTTGAACTCGACCTCGCCGACCTGGTTGTAGTAGTCGGTGGCGATGGGCGGCGGCATGTCCACCACCAGGGTCGCTATCGGCTTGTCGGTGACGATCTCCACCGTGAGGTCGTCGATTACGTTCGCCCCGGTGACATTGGACTTGAATCGCCACATAGTGGGCGTAGTCGTCGGCGTTTGGCCCACTGACGATCCGCTCGATCGTCGCCTTCACGTCTTTGGCTGTGAACGTCGAGCCGTCGTGCATCTTGACATTCGTGACGCAGCTTGAAGGTCCACGCAGCTTGTCGTCCGACAGGGTGTACCCGGTGGCCAGCGTCGGCATGAAACTTGCCCTCCTGATTGGGGAAGTACAGGAAGTCGGCGATCGCCCACATGGAGCGGGAAGATGAGGCCGCCCACGGCCCAGTTCGGGTCGACGTAGGATTCCTGCAGGCTGGACACGCCGATCGTGAGCGTCTCGGTCTTGGCCTCGGTGCGGGCCGCTCCGGCAGTCGTGGTCGACGAGTCCGACGAGCCGGCGGGGATGGCGTTGGCCGTCGTTACCGGCGCGTCGGTGACGGTCGGCGTCTGCGTGGCATTGTTCGAGCTGCCGCATGCCGCCAGGAACGCTGCCAGCGCAGCCGATGCGCTCCCGTACAGGAAGCTTCGCCGCGACATGGAAAAGCCGAATGTGCCCGGCTCGATCGGCGGCATGGACTCATCGTGATGATGAATGACGGGCTCGTCGAATTCAGACATGGCTACGCACGCTCCCCCCGGATGCATGACTGCGATGGCATCACCCAACGACGTGGCCAGGTGACACTTTTCTCCCCCAGAAATGGTCAAGCCATTCCGTTGAGGGGCGACACTAGTGGAGGCTCAGCGGAAGCCGCAAACGAGGTTGAACTTCCGCCAATAGAGCCGAGTACCAACGCCCGACAATGTCGGGTTACTCAGCGTGGGTCCAGGTGTCGATCATCGCCTGCACCTGGGAAAGGAGCTCCGGCGTGGCCGCCGCCACCGGCCCCCGCCGTCGCGTCGGCTCGAGGTGCACGAGGTCCCGGCCGTCGGCTTCCACCACGGGCACGCCGGCCTCGGAGCAGATGAGCATCGCCCCCAGGTAGTCCCACACCCCGTGGGCCCGGTTGACATCGACATAGGCGTCGAACGTGCCGGAGGCCACGGCGCACAGATCGAGCGCGGCCGCCCCGTAGGCCCGGAACTGGCCCCACCCCCCATGGGAGGGCGGCAGGCCGGAGAACGCCACCAGGGCCTCGCCCAGCTCCCGGCATCCGCTCGGCTGCAGCACCACCGTGTCGGCCTCGGCCCCCATGCCCCGGATGGCCCGGAACCGGTCGCCGGTGGACAGGTTGGCCACCTCGGCCACCAGCGGCCCGTGCTCGTCGACCGCGCAGAGGCTGGTGGCGTACCAGGGAAGGGCCCGCGAGGCGTTGGTTGACCCGTCGACCGGATCGACCACCACGATCAGCTCCCCCTCCCCCAGCAGCCCGGTCTCCTCCGACAGCACCCGGAACCCGGCCGCCAGCAGCCCGTCGACCAGCACCTTGTCGGCCACCACGTCGTGGTTGTACTGGTCGGGCCGCACGCCCGAGTGGCCCCAGTCGTCGAGGTCCGACAGCGCATCGGCCACCTCGGCCACCAGGTCGATGAACAGCTCGAGGATCTGCTGTGGCTTCATCACCGTCCGGACCCTCTCGCTCCCGGCCCGACCACCAGCCAAAATCCTTCAGTTGCCGCCAACTGCGCCTGACCGACCTCGGCTACCGTCGTCACCACCTCACGCTACCGCTCACCGGACGCATCATTGTCACAGGTTCGTGGCAGGCTATCGGTGGAGGAGGAATCCACTTGGCCATCATCGACGTCCCCGGCTTCGTGGCCGATCTCAAAGACCACGCCGCCGACCACCAGTTCCACGTGCACGACGAACGACACTTCGTCGAGACCTACTCCATGTCCCAGACCTGGGAGGTCGATCTCCACCCCGAGCAGGCTTGCGGGGGCCCGCTCGATCTCCGCCTGGAGATCGAGGTGGATCCGCGCACGCTGCTGGCCTTCGAGGACCAGATGCTCCAGCTCCCGGAAGACGCCGAGCCACCGCCCGGCTTCACCTTCCCCCTCCGCTTCACCTGGACCCTCCCCCCGCTGAAAGACGCCCCCGACCTGCTCGTGCTGGCCACCGACCTGGCCGGTGTCGGCGGAGCCGAGCTGCCCCTCAAGGTCCAGGCGATCGACTCCACCATGGAAGTCACCGACTCCCCCGAGCGCACGCTCGTCATCACCGCCCAGATCGAGCTCGGCCTCGACGACCTCTTCATGCACCGCGAGAACCTGTGCGAGATCTTCGACCGGTGCCACGAGGTCAGCGAGTTCCTCCTCGATCGGGCCCCGGCCTGGCTCGACGAGATGTAGGGCGGGGCGGAAGCCTCAGCGGCCGCCGGTGACGTTGACGAAGGCGCCGGTCACGTAGCTCGATTCCTGGCCCAACAGCCACACCACGGCCTGGGCCACCTCCTCGGCCGTGCCGCCCCGCCCCATCGGCACCGCGCCGACCAACCGGTCGACCCGGCCGGGCTCGCCGCCCGAGGCGTGGATGTCGGTGTAGATCAGGCCCGGCCGCACGGCGTTGACCCGGATCCCCTCGGCCGCCACCTCCTTGGCCAGCCCGATCGTCATCGAGTCGATCGCACCCTTGGACGCCGCGTAGTCGACGTACTCGTTCGGCCCGCCGAGCAGCGCGGCGGCCGAGCTGATGTTCACGATCGCCCCGCCGGGCCCGCCGTAGCGGGTCGACATCCGCTTCACCGCCTCCCGGGCGCACAGGAACGGCCCGATCACGTTGACCGCCATCATCTCGTCCAGCCGCTCCCGGCTGAACGAGTCCACCCGGGACTGGTGGGCCACGATGCCGGCGTTGTTGACCAGGCCGGTCACCGGCCCCAGCTCGGCCGTCGCCGCCTCGAACAGGGCGACCACGTCGCCCTCCACCGCCACGTTCCCGGCCACCGCCACCGCCCGGGCCCCGGCCTCCCGGCATTCGGCCACCACCTCGCCCGCTGCATGCACGCTGCGGTGATAGTTCACGCACACGTCGAACCCCCGGGCCGGCGGCCAGCGCGGGCGGTGGCCGCCCCGATCCCCCGGCTGGCCCCTGTCACCACGATCACACCAGACACTGCAGACCCAGACACAGCCGAAACGCTACCGGCCGCCCACCAGGACGGAAGTAGCATGGATCAGGTGCTGACGATCGCCTATCCCCCCGAGCTGCCGATCAGCCAGCGCCACGACGAGCTCCTGGCCGCCATCGAGGCCAACCAGGTGGTGGTGGTCGCCGGCGAGACCGGCTCGGGCAAGAGCACCCAGCTCCCCAAGCTGTGCCTCGAGCTGGGCCGGGGGGCCGACGGCGCCTTCATCGGCCACACCCAGCCCCGCCGCCTGGCCGCCCGCACCATCGCCGAGCGGGTGGCCGAGGAGCTCGACACCAAGGTGGGCGACGTGGTGGGCTACGCCGTCCGCTTCAACGACCAGGTGGGGCCGACCACCCGGATCAAGGTCATGACCGACGGCATCCTCCTGGCCGAGATCCCCCGGGACCGGACGCTGCGCCGGTACGACACGATCATCATCGACGAGGCCCACGAGCGCAGCCTCAACATCGACTTCATCCTCGGCTACCTCAAGGGGCTCCTCCCCCGCCGGCCCGACCTCAAGGTCATCATCACGTCGGCCACGATCGACACCGAGCGGTTCTCCCGCCACTTCGACGACGCCCCCGTGATCGAGGTCTCGGGCCGCACGTACCCGGTGGAGATGCGCTACCGGCCCCTCGACCACCCCGATCGGGACGAGCCGGTGGACCAGAACGACGCCATCAAGGCCGCCGTCCGGGAGCTGTGGCACGACCAGGCGGGCGACATCCTCGTGTTCTGCTCCGGCGAGCGGGAGATCCGCGACGCCGCCGAGGCGGTGGCCGAGCTGAAGCTCGTGGGCTCCGAGGTGCTCCCGCTCTACGCCCGGCTGTCGGCGGCCGAGCAGCACCGGGTGTTCCAGGCCCACGCCAAGCGCCGGGTGGTGATCGCCACCAACGTGGCCGAGACCTCGCTCACCGTGCCCGGCATCCGGGCCGTGATCGACACCGGCACCGCCCGCATCTCCCGCTACTCGAACCGCACCAAGGTGCAGCGGCTGCCGATCGAGGACATCTCCCAGGCATCGGCCAACCAGCGGGCCGGCCGCTGCGGCCGTCTCGGCCCCGGCATCTGCATCCGCCTCTACTCCGAGGAGTCGTTCGAGGCCCGCCCCCCGTTCACCGAGCCCGAGATCAAGCGGACGAACCTGGCCTCGGTGATCCTGCAGATGGCGTCGCTCGGTCTGGGCCGGGTCGACCGTTTCGGCTTCCTCGACCCCCCGGAGGCCCGGGCCGTCCGCGACGGCATCGACCTGCTCACCGAGCTCGACGCCCTGAACCCCGACAAGGCTTACACCCGGGCCTGGCTCACCCCCACCGGGCGCCAGCTGGCCCGCCTCCCGGTCGACCCCCGCTTCGGCCGGATGCTGCTGGAAGCCGACCACGAGGGCTGCCTCGACGACCTGATGGTGATCGTGGCCGGCCTGTCGGTGGAAGACCCCCGCGAGCGCCCCAGCGACTCCCAGGCCCTGGCCGACGACTCCCACCGACGCTTCGCCGACCCCCACTCCGACTTCCTGTCCTACCTCAACCTGTGGGACTACGTGGCCGCCGCCCGCAAGGAGCGGTCGCACGGCCAGTTCCGCCGGATGTGCCGCCGGGAGTACCTCAACTACAACCGGCTGGTGGAGTGGCAGGACATCCACACCCAGCTCCGCCAGGTGACCCGGGAGCTGGGCCTCCGGCCGGCCCGCCGCCGCCCCGGCCGCGACCGGGGCCTCGACGATCAGAACCGGCGCGACACGATCCACCGGGCCGTGCTGGCCGGCCTGCTGTCGCAGATCGGGGTCCGCCAGCGCGACGACGACAAGGCGGGCCGGGCCAACGGCGACGACAAGAGCCGGGGCCGCAACCGGGGCCGCCGCCGCCCCGAGTTCCTCGGGCCCCGCCAGACCCGGTTCGCCGTGGCCCCCGGCTCGGTGCTGGCGGCCGAGCCCCCGGGCTGGGTGATGGCGGCCGAGCTGGTGGAGACGAGCCGCCTGTGGGCCCGGGTGGTGGCCGGCATCGACCCGGCCTGGGCCGAGGATCTGGCCGCCCACCTCGCCACCTACTCCTACAGCGAGCCGTGGTGGGACCCCGACCGGGGGGCGCCCATGGTCAAGGAACGGGTCACCCTCTACGGGCTCACCCTCGCCGCCGACCGCCGGGTCCAGCTGGGCACGGTCGACCGTCGCCTGGCCCGGGAGCTGTTCATCCATCACGCCCTGGTGGAGGGCGAGTGGGATGCCCGCCACGAGTTCCTGGCCCACAACCGAGACCCTGATCGCCGAGGTGGAGGCGATGGAGGCCCGCAGCCGGCGGCGCGACCTGCTGGTGGCCCACCGGGCCATCTTCGACTTCTACGACGCGAGGCTCCCCGCCGACATCGTCAGCGCCAGCCACTTCGACAGCTGGTGGCGCCAGCAGCGAGCGGACCAGCCGAGCCTCTTGAACCTGACGCTGGCCGACCTGCTCAATCCCGAAGCCGAGGCGGCCGACCATCGGGACTTCCCCGACTCCTGGCACCAGGGCGACCTCGATCTGGAGCTGGCCTACGAGTTCGACCCGTCGAGCCACCTCGACGGGGTCAGCGTGATCGTGCCGGTGGAGCAACTCAACCAGCTCGACCCCGAGCCCTTCCGGTGGAGCGTGCCCGGGTTCCGGGCCGAGCTGGTGACGGCCCTCATCCGGACCCTGCCCAAGGATCGCCGGCGGTGGTTCGTGCCGGCGGCCGAGACGACGGCGGCGATCTTCCCCGGGCTCGATCCCGAACGGGGTCCCCTGCTCGCCGTGCTGGCCAACGACCTGGGCAAGCGGGCCGGCCTCGTGCTGTCACCCGACGACTTCGATCTGTCACGGGTGCCGACCCACCTCCAGCCCACGTTCCGTGTGGTCAACGACCGCTACGAGCTGCTGGCCGAGGGCAAGGACCTGGGCGCGCTGCGCCGCCGGGCGGCCGACGACATGCGGGCCGCCATCGCCGATCTGGCTGGCTCGGCCGATAACGCCTGGGACCGTCACGGCGTCCGCACCTGGGACTTCGGCCGCCTTCCGCGGATGGTGGAGACCGCAACACCGGCCGGACCGGTCAAGGCCTACCCGGCCCTGCTCGACGAGGGCGACGCCGTCGGCATCGCCCTGCTGGCGTCGGAGGACGAGCAGGCCGACGCCATGTGGCTCGGTGTGCGGCGCCTGATCCGCCTCCAGCTCCCCTCTCCGGTCCGGGCCCTCGACGCCCTGCTGACCAACGCCACCAAGCTCCGCCTGGTCAACGCCCACGTCCAGTCCCGCTCCGAGTGGTACAACGATGCCATCTCGGCCGCCCTGGACGACCTGATCGCCGAGCACGGAGGCCCGCCGTGGGCCGCCGCCGGCTTCGAGGAGCTGGTGGCCGCGGCCCGCCGGGAGCTGCCCGGGCAGCTGGAGCAGCTGGCCGGCACGATCACCGCCATCCTCGAGGTGCTCGACGAGATCCACACCAAGGCCGACCGGCTCACCGCCGCCCAGTTCCGGGCGTCGGTGGACGACATCCGGGCCCATCTGGGGCGCCTGGCCTACCCCGGCATGCTGGCCGGGGTGGGCCTGCACCGGGTGGACGACGTCGTGCGCTACCTCACCGCCATCTCCCGCCGCCTCGACGCCCTGGTGAAAAGCCCCCAGCGCGACCTCGACGCCCTGGCCACCTGCCGCCGGCTCGACAACGAGGTGGCCGCGCTGGCCCGGACCAAGGGCCCGTCGCCCGAGCTGGAGGAGCTGATGTGGCTGCTGGAGGAGCTGCGGGTCTCGCTGTTCGCCCAGGGGCTGGGCACCGCCACCCGCGTCAGCGAGAAGCGCATCCGCCGGGCCATCAACGCCCTGAAGGCCCCACCGGCCGTACTGGTCAAGGCCTGACGGCGGCCGGTTGGCCTCGGCGCCCGATCAGCGGCGCCCTCTGCCTCGAGTGGCGGGCGGCGGGCGGCGGTGGATCGACACGGCGTAGTGGCCGGGCCGGTCGTAGGGCGCCCGGTTCCACGAGGCGAAGCGTTCGGCCGGCTGGAGCCCAGCGGCCCGGCACCAGTTGTCGTAGTGGGTCAGCTGCACCGGCTCGGCCAGTGACGCCCCCGACACCAGGTGGCCCCCCGGCTCGAGGTGGCGGGCCAGGTTCGACACCGCCATCGACTCGTGACCCGGCCACACGTAGTGCAACACGTCACCGGCCATGACGATCACATCGAACACCGCTGGCAGCTCCATCGTGGCCAGATCGGCCAGCACCCAGCTGACGTCCTCGGAACGGGCCCGGGCCCGGGCCAGCATGTCGGCGTCGTTGTCGACGCCCACCACGGAGCATCCCCGCCGGGCCAGCTCCACCGCCACCCGACCGGTCCCGCATCCGGCGTCGAGTATCCGCGGCCCACCCAATCGGCACACGAACTCGGCCTCGCCGTGGACGGAGGCCCCATCGGCCGCCAACCGGTCCCAGCGGGTGTCGTACTCGTCGAGATCGACCTGCTGGCGCCATCGACGCCATCGGTCGCTCACTTTCAGGTCGCCCGCCATCTGTCCCCCGAACGGCGAGCGCCTAGTTGATGTCCAGCCGGGCGAAGAGCTCGACCTTGGCGTCTTCGAAGTCCTCCAGGCTGATGTCGCCGGCTTCCCGGCGGTTGTGGAGGTCCTCGATGAGGGCCAGAAGCTGAGGGGCTGTCAGTTCACCGTCGCCGGCCATCGACGCGACAAGCTCGCTCATAGGACGATCGTCGTCGTCGGGGTCTGCGGTCTTGCGGTCGATCCGGTCGGCCCGCTTCACGGCGGCCCGCTCCTTCTTGGCCTTGTCTCGCTGGAGCTTGGCGAAGCTCGATCGTTGTTTGGCCATGGTGCGAGCTCCTGATCACTCTCGTCCTGCGGCTTCTCACCCAGGGTATCGGCCGGGCACCCCATCGCCACGTGCCGTGACAGCCCGCTGAGCGTGTACGCCCGCCTCCGGCGGGCTCTAAGATCCGGCGATGATCCCTGTCCACGCCTTCGGCTCAACCGGGCACCAGAGCACCCGAACGATCTTCGGCGCCGCCGCCTTCTCCCGGATGTCGCCGGAGCGGGCGGCCACCGTCCTCGACCTGCTGACGGCCCGCGGCGTCAACCACATCGACACCGCCGCCTCCTACGGCGATTCCGAGCTCCGGCTCGCCCCCTGGCTGGCCAACCACCGTAACGAGGTGTTCCTGGCCACCAAGACCGGCGACCGCTCCGGCACCGAGGCCCGGGCCAGCCTCGAACGGAGCCTGGAGCGGATGGGGGTGGAGCAGGTCGACCTGATCCAGCTCCACAACCTGGTGGAGGACGACGAGTGGCGCACCGCCTTCGCCCCCGGAGGTGCCGTGGAAGCGCTGGCAGCCGCCCGCGACGAAGGGTTGTGCCGCTTCATCGGCGTCACCGGCCACGGCACCCGCATCCCCCGGATGCACCTGCGGAGCCTGGCCGAGTTCCCCTTCGACTCGGTCCTGTTCCCCTACAACCACGCCCTGCTCACGTTGCCCACCTACCGGGCCGACGCCGAGGAGCTGATCGCCACCTGCACCGAGCGGGGAGTGGCCATCCAGACCATCAAGGCGGTGGCCCGACGCCGCTGGGCCGAACGGGGCGCTCCCGGCCAGCGGTCGTGGTACGAGCCGATCACCGACGGTGAGGCCCTGGCCCGGGCGGTGCGCTTCGTGCTCAGCCGGCCCGGCCTGTTCCTGAACACCACAAGCGACGCCCAGCTGCTGCCGGCCGTGTTCGACGCCGCCGCCGGCCCGCTCGATCCGCCGTCCGAGTCCGAGCTGGAGGCCGACCGACTGGCGCAGGACATCACCCCCCTGTTCGACGGGGCCGAGCTGGAGAGGATCTGAGCCGATGACGGCCGCCTTCGTCCACGGCAATCCCGAGACGGCCGCTGTCTGGGCGCCACTGGTGGCCCGTCTGCAGCGGGCCGACGTGGTATGCCTCTCGCCACCCGGCTTCGGCGCACCGGCGCCCGAGGGCTGGGGCGCCACCCGGGCGGAGTACGTGGCGTGGCTGGCCGGTGAGCTGGAGACCATCGGTCACCCCGTCGACCTGGTGGGCCACGACTGGGGCGGGGGCCACGTGGTGGGCCTGGCCCTCACCCGGCCCGATCTGATCCGGTCGTGGTGCACCGACATCGCCGGGGTCTTCCACCCCGACTACGTGTGGCACGACATGGCCCAGCTGTGGCAGACCCCCGACGTCGGCGAGGAGACGGTGTCGGCCATGGTGGACGTGCCGTTGGCCGACCGGATCGCCCTCTACGAGGGTCTGGGCCTGCCCCCCGACATGGCGGCCGAGGTGGCGCCGTGGCTGAACGAGACCATGGGTCGCTGCATCCTCGCCCTGTACCGCGACGCCGCTCAGCCCGGCCTGGCCGAGGCCGCCCCCCTCCTGGCCGGCCTGCCGGCCCGGCCCGGCCTGGTGGTGGTGGCGTCCGAGGACACCTTCGTGGGCACCGAGGCCATGGCCCGATGGACGGCCGGGCAGGCAGGGGCGGCGGTGACGGTGCTCGACGGGGTCGGCCACTGGTGGATGGTGCAGGACCCGGCCCGGGGAGCGGCCGCCCTCGAGGCGTTCTGGTCCACCCTCGGCTGACAGCGGGCGGCGCCGGCGCCTCGTAGCGGGGCCGGCAGCACGGGCACCTTATGGAGTAAGGTCAACCCATGACGGCCACCGAGATCTCCGGGACCGACCTCGGCCTCCCGAACCCGAACCTGAACGAGTTCTGGCTCCGCCCCATGAGCCAGATCGAGCCCGATCTGGCCCGCCTCCGGGCCGACAGCCCGGTCACGTTCCTCCCCGAGGCCAAGGTGCCGGAGGGGGTGCCGCTGCCCCAGGGCCCGGGGGCGTGGGTGGTCACCCGCCACGCCGACATCCTGCACGTGTCGAAGAACCCCCAGCTGTTCTCCTCGGCCAGCGGGATCACCCTGCTCGACTCGCCCCCGGAGTTCAACGAGTTCTTCTCGTCGATGATCGCCATGGACGACCCCCGCCACGCCCGGCTGCGGCGGATCGTGTCGGCCGGCTTCACCCCCCGGATGCTCAAGCGTCTGGAGGACAGCGTGCAGAGGGTGGCGGCCGACATCGTCGACGGCGTCTGCGAGCAGGGCGAGGTGGACTTCGTGGTCGACGTGGCCGCCGCCCTCCCCCTCAAGATCGTGTGTGAGCTGATGGGCGTGCCCGAGTCGCAGTACCGGTACGTATTCGACCGGACCAACGTGATCCTGGGCGCCACCGACCCCGAGTACGTGCCCGACCAGACCGACATCCTCACCGCCATCCTCACCGCCGGCGGCGACCTGGCCACCCTCATGCACGAGGTGGCCGAGTCGAAGCGGGGCGGCGACGGCACCGACCTCACCAGCCAGCTGATGAACGCCGAGCTGGAGGACGACCGACTCACCGGGGCCGACCTGGCCAGCTTCTTCATCCTGCTCGTGGTGGCGGGCAACGAGACCACCCGAAACGCCATCGCCTGGGGTCTCAAGTTCCTCACCGACAACCCCGACCAACGCGCCGTCTGGGCCGCCGACTTCGAGCGGGTGTCGCAGACGGCGGTGGAGGAGATCGTGCGGGTGGCGAGCCCGGTCACCTACATGCGGCGCACGGCGCTGGCCGACACCGAGGTGGGCGGCCAGGCCATCGCGGCAGGCGACAAGGTGGCCATGTTCTACCTGGCGGCCAACCGCGACGAGGCCGTGTTCGACCGCCCCTACGACTTCGACGTGCGGCGCGATCCCAACCCCCACGTCGGCTTCGGTGGCCCCGGGCCGCATTTCTGCCTGGGCGCCCATCTGGCCCGCCGGGAGATAACGGTGATGTTCCGGGAGCTGTTCCAGCGCCTGCCCGACATCCGGGCCACGGACGAACCGCACCCGCTGTCGTCGTCGTTCATCCACGGCGTGAAGCACCTGCAGGCCGAGTTCACCCCCACCTCCCCCACCGGCTGACATCGCTCAGCCCTGGGAGCGGAGGGCCTCCAGGGCCTGGTCGGCGTGGACGTTCATGCTGGTCTCGCTGGTGATGACGGCCACGACCCTACGATCGGTGCCGATCACGAACGTGGCCCGCTTCGACGGCAGGAACCCCAGCCGCTTCACCCCGAACAGGGCCGCCACTTCCTTGTCGGGGTCGGACAGGAGAGGGAAGCCGAGGTCGTTGGCCTCGTCGAACTCGCGTTGCCGATCCACCTGATCGGCGCTCACCCCCACGATCGTCGCTCCGAGCTCGGCGAACTCGGCCTTCAGATCACGGAAGTGGCGGCTCTCGATCGTTCAACCGGCCGTCTTGGCCTTGATGTAGAAGTAGACGACGAGCGGGCCGGTGGCCAGCAGCTCGCCCAGGGACACCCGGCGGCCGCTCTGGTCGGCCGACTCGAAGTCGCCGACGGTGTCTCCGACGTTCAGCACGGCGCAACCCTAGGCCATGAGGGCCGGTCTAGGGACGATCACCCCGCATCAGGGCACGACCGATCACCATCTTCTGGATCTCGCTCGTGCCCTCGCCGATGATCATGAGCGGGGCGTCGCGGTAGTAGCGCTCCACCGGGTACTCGGTGGTGAAACCGTTGCCGCCGTGGATACGCATGGCGTCCAGGGCCACCTCGGCCGCCGTCTCGGAGGCGAACAGCTTGGCCATCCCGGCCGCCATGTCGGCCCGCTCCCCCCGGTCCACCTTGGCCGCCGCCTCCCGGGTGAGCAGCCGGGCCGCCTCCACCTTGGTGGCCATCTCGGCCAGCTTGAACTGGATGCCCTGATGCTGGCCGATGGGCTTGCCGAACGTCTCCCGCTTGGCGGCGTAGTCGAGCGCGGCGTCGAGGGCGGCCCGGGCCACCCCTACACCCCGGGCGGCCACGTTGACCCGGCCCAGCTCGAGGGCCTGGAGGCACCACTGGAACCCCTTGCCCACCCCGTCGGGGCCGCCCAGCACCCGGTCGGCCGGCAGGCGGTGGTCGACGTAGGTCATCTCCACCGTCTCCAGGCTCCGGTAGCCGAGCTTGCTGATGTTCTTGCTCACCGTGATCCCACCGGAGGTCTTGCCCGGCACCTTGTCGACGATGAAGCAGGTGATACCCTCCTCGGCCCGGGCCAGGAGGGCCACCAGGCCGGCCCGCTCCCCGTTGGTGACCCACATCTTGGTGCCGTTGATCACCCATTCGTCGCCGTCGCGCTGGGCCTTGCACCGCAGGGCGGCGGCGTCGCTGCCCGAGTCGGGCTCCGACAGCGAGAAGCAGCCCCGGCGCTCGGCCGTGGCCAGCTGGGGCAGCCACCGCACCCGCTGCTCCTCGGTGCCGAACCGGGTGATGAGGTTCGCTGCGATCAGGTGGCTGTTGACCACCCCGGCCAGCGACATGAAGCCCCGCGACAGCTCCTCGATGATCCGGGCGTAGGTGCTCACATCGAGCCCCAGCCCCCCGTACTGCTCGGGGATCGTGGCCCCGAAGAGGCCGAACTCGGCCATCTGGGCCACCATGTCGTCGGGGTAGGCGTCCGCCAGCTCGAAGGCCGAGGCGTTCGGCATCACCTCGGCGTCGACCCAGCGGGCCACGGTGTCCACGATCTGATCGGCGGTCTCTTGGTCGATGGCCATTCGACCGACGGTAGCTCACGTCCAGATTCGGACGACAATGTCCCCGAAGGGCGACAGAGCGACAAACATGCTGGCTACATTGCGACTCCTGGTTGCGTTCGGACAGGACGAGGGACGTGAAGTGATTCGGATCCCACGGTGAGCACGGAAGACGAGCGCAGCGAGGTCGGCGACCAGCTCGACACCTACGCCCAGCAGGCGGCGGCCGGCTCCCGGGAGGCCCTCGACTCCCTGCTCCAGATGGTCGACGACAACCGCCTGGCCAATGCCACCGTCCGCCGCTTCATCCTCAACGAGGAGCTGGTGGAGGAAGCCACCCAGGACACGCTGATCGCGGTGGCCGAGTCGATCCACAAGTTCCGTAGCGAGTCCCGGTTCACCACCTGGCTGTACTCGATCGCCCGGAACGTGGCCATCGGGCATCTTCGCAGGATGAACCCCGAGTCCTCCCTCGACGTGGCCGACGAGGAGGCGGCGGCCGGCGCCGGCCGCCGCCTCAGCTCGGTGGTGGCCGAACGCACCGCCATCCAGTACGCCATCGAACAGCTACCACCCCACTACCGGGACACGGTGATGCTGCGGGACGTGGAACGACGCTCGTACGAGGAAATAGCCGAGGCCCTGGGGATCGAGCTGAACACCGTACGGTCGCGCCTGGCGCGTGGGCGGGCCATGTTGGCGGCAGCTATCCTCGACCAGGGATCGCATGGCTGAGCAGCATGGTTGAGAAGCGCAGCATGGTTGAAACACAGGGCGGGCGGTTCGGGCGCTACCGGATCATCGCTCCCATCGGCTCCGGCGGGTTCGCCACCGTCTACCGGGCGGTCGACGAGCGGTTGGGGTCGGAGGTGGCGCTCAAAGTGCTGGCCGAGAACCACAGCCTGGTGCCCGATTCCCGGGAGCGCTTCATCTCCGAGGCCCAGCACCTGCGCCGGGTCGACTCGTACTGGGTGGCGTCGATCTTCGACCTGGGCGAGACCGAGTCGGGGCAGCCCTACATGGTGCTGGAGTTGGCCGACCGGGGCGATCTTGAGACCCGGGTCAACAACCTGTGGGACAACCGGCGCAGCCTCACCCGTGACGACCTGCTGACGCTGAGCGACACCCTGGCCCACTCCCTGCAGGCCATCCACGCCGCCGACCTGGTCCACCGCGACGTCACGCCGGGCAACCTGCTGGTCCGCCACAACGGGCTGCGGCCCGAGCCGTGGTCGGGGCGCACCCTGCTGGACCGGGGCGAGCGCCTGCTGCTCTCGGACCTCGGCTACGTGAAGGATCTTCGGGCCGCGTCGGGGATCACGTCGGGTGGGGGCACCGCCGGGTTCGCCGCCCCCGAGCAGCACGGCGAGATGACCCGGGTCGACACCCGGGCCGACGTCTACGGCGCCACCGCCGTGCTCGAATGGGCCGCCACCGGCAGCCGCTACGAACAGGCCCTGGTGGAGGTGAAGCGGATCGGCATGGCCGAGAACCCCGACGACCGTTACCAGGACATCGCGGCCTGGAACTCGGCGGTGCACCACGCTCTCACCGGGCCCTTCTCCCCGGAGGCCATCGTCAGCGGCCGCCTCGACGACGCGCCCCCCACCTGGGCCCGTCCCGCCCTGGCCGCCGTGGCCGGCATCTGCATGGGCATCATCGTGGCCGGGCTGTTCTGGTACGACGGCACCAAGGACGACGGCACCACCGAGCCGACGGTGCCTGCTGTCGTCACTGGAGCGACGACGACCACCGCTGCTCAGAGCACAACAGCCGGAATTCCCGCCGGCAGCACTGGCTGAGCAACTTTCCCCTGGCCCGAAGGGCCTCCGGTGGTGAGTTCCACCCAACCGCCGACCGGCGCAACACCCTGACTCTGGTCTAGGGTTAGTGTCCGACGGGTCGCCCCCTATTGGGGCAGTTAGACGAGAGGCGACCCGCCGGACCTTCTAGCTGGTTGCTAGATCTTTCACGCCGTCACTGGCGCTCTGCCTTATGTGTCGCGGCCCGAGGGCTAAAAGTTCCCGAAACCGTCAAGAAGTTTCGGAATTTGTTGGCACGAGGGCCCGCGACGCGAGGAAACGGGCCAGATCGTCGCCCGGTAGCGGCCGGCTGAGCAGGTAGCCCTGGGCCACGTCGACCCCTCGCCGGGTCACCTCGGCCAGCTCTTCCCCGGTCTCCACACCCTCGGCCACCACGGATAGTCCGAGGGCCCGGCCCAACTCCACGGCGGCGCCCAGCACGGCCTGGGCTCGGAGGTCCTGATCCACGGCCGTCACGAAGCTGCGGTCGATCTTCAGCTCGTCCAGCGGGAGGCGTAGGAGCTGCGACAGCGAGGCGTAGCCCACGCCGAAGTCGTCGATCGAGATACGCATCCCGCCGGCCCGCAGGGCGCCCAGCGTGTGTTCGGCCCGGCCCGGGTCGCCGCACAGGGCGGTCTCGGTGATCTCCAGGGTCAACCGCTCGGGCGGTACGCCGGCGGCGGCCAGAGTCCGGGCGATGTAGGCCGGCAGGTCGTCGTCCACCAGATCGAGGGCGGAGATGTTCACGCTCAGCCCGAGGCTGTGGCCGCCGGCCAGCAGGATCGCCAGCTGTTGGACCGACAGTTCCAGGGCGGCCCGGGTGATGGCCGGGATCAGGCCCACCCGCTCGGCCAGGGGGATGAACTCGTCGGGTGGCACCATGCCCCGAACCGGGTGGTTCCACCGGATGAGCGCTTCCATCCCCACCACCGCCCCGGTACGGACGCTGAACGACGGCTGGAAGTGCATGGTGAAGGCCCGCTCCTCGATGGCCGACCGGAGCTCGTCGATGAGGACCAGCCGATCCCGGGTGTGGGGATCCCTCTCGGCCGAGTACCAGGCCACCGGCACCTGGTTCCGTTTGGCCTCGTACATGGCCACGTCGGCCGCCCGTATCAGCTCGTCGCGGGTGCCGCCGTCACCGGGGGCGACGGCCACGCCGACGCTGGCCGTGACCCGCACGCGGGTGTTGTCGAGCCGGATCGGCGGAGCCAGGCAGCCCTGGATGGCCTCGACGGTGGCCGCCAGGCGCACCCGGTCGCCGGCGGACACGACTCCGAACTCGTCGCCCCCGAGACGGGCCACCACGGCGTCGGCGGGCAGGGCGCGGGCCAGCCTGGCGGCCACCACGGTGAGCAGATGGTCGCCCGAGGCGTGGCCCAGCGAGTCGTTGACCTCTTTGAACCCGTTGAGGTCGACCATCAGCAGGGCCAGAGGCCGGGCTCCGGCTGCCAGGCGCCGGTCGGCCTCCTCACCGAAGCCCCGCCGGTTGAGCAGCCCCGTCAGGTCGTCGGTCCGGGCCTGGCGGAACCCCTCATTGGCCAGGCGGAGCTCGCGGATGGTGATCCGGGCCCGCACCAGCACGGCGGCGATGGCGGTGATGGCGAGCCAGGTGGCCAGCTCGGGCACCCGGCCCGAGACGCCGAGGGCCACGATGGCCAGGGCCACCATGGCCGCCACGGCCGGCACCACGGTGGCCACCCCGTCGCCCTGGTTGTCGTCGCGCCGGCGTCGGCGGCTGGGCAGCCACGGGGCGAAGCCGTAGAGCACCATGCCGACCACCCAGGTCAGCTCGAGCACAGTGGTCGGCCGGTAGGTGTCGGCCGCCACCTGGCGCAGGTAGACCACGTCGCCCAGGGCGAACAGGGCGGCCCCGGCCATGAGGGCCCCCGACGACCAGTCGGGCCGGAAGCCGATGGGGGCCAGCCCGGCCACGACCACGACCACGAACACGAGGTCGAAGATCGGATAGGCGAGGCCCACGATCACCGAAGCCAGGCCCCCGGTCTGGGCCAGGATGGTGTCGAACCACAGGGCGACGGCCGCCGCTCCCGCCGCCAGCCCGATCACCAGCCCGTCGAGCCGGACCGACCGGTGCTCGTGGCCCGTGTTGCGCTGGGCCACCACGATCAGGCCCGCCGCCAGCGCCGCCTGGGACAGCAGCCACGGGGCGTCGGACCACGCCGGGAACGGCACCGGATCGAGGTTCTGGTCGTAGTAGGTGTACACCGTGTTGCCGGCGCAGTTGAGCGCCACGCCCATCGTCACCAGCCAGGTGGCGGCCGTCGCCCGCCGATCCACGATCGCCCGGATCGCGGCCAGCACGGCGGGCAGGATGGATGCGGTGGTGTAGACCCAACCCTCCCACAGGGTGCTGTAGCCGTCGGCCGATCGGGGCAGGAAGAACACCGACAGGCAGTACGCAACGTTCGTGGCGAGCACGAGCGCGGCGACGATGCGAGCGGTACGTTGCCAGGCTTGACGGCCAGGCACGACGAGGAACCCGGCGACCGGGGGCACCCGCATGGCTGTGTTTCGGCACGCCGGTGCCCGGCCTGAACGCCGGGTCGCCCGACCCCGGCCGTTCGACCCGGGCCGTTCGACCCGGGCCGTCGGGCCTCGGGTCAGACCAGGCCGTCGACCCGGACGAAGCCGTAGCCACGATCCCGCAGCCCGCCGATGAGATCGGCCAGAGCGGCTGCGTCCTGGCTCTGGGAGCCCACGTGGAACAGGTAGATCACACCGGGTCCGGCCCGGTCCAGGCAACGGGTCTCGATGTCGGCGGCGCTGAGCCCTTTCCAGCCCAAGCTGTCGACCGTCCACAGCACGTCGTAGCGGTAGCCGGCGGCGCTCAGGTCGGTGTTGACGGAGGCGTCGACGTCGCCGTAGGGCGGCCGGAACCAGGGGGCCATGGACGCGCCCGTGATGGCGGCCACCGCCTGGTCGGCCCGGGTCAGCTCGTCGAGTCGCTCGGCTGCGGTCAGGGGGGCGGCGCTGGTGGACAGCCCGGTGAACGAGCGATGGTCGTAGGTGTGGTTCACCAGCAGGTGGCCCTCGTCCACCATGCGCCGCACCAGATCGGGGTTGGCCTCGGCCCACCTGCCGGTCATGCCGAAGGTGGCCGGTATCCCTTCGGCGGCCAGGGTGTCGAGGATCTGGGCGGCGAAGCCGCAGTCGGAGCCGGCGTCGAAGGTGAGGGCCACCACGTTGCGGGTGGTGGGCCCCCGGTACAGGGCTACGGCGGGTGCCGCCGAGCCGCTGGTGGCCGGTGCCCGGGTGGTGGTGGAGGAGGAGGCCGGCGCCGTGGTGGCCGGCGTGCTGGTTGGGATCGGGGCGGTGACGGTGGGGCCGGGGTCGGTGGCCGCCGGGACGGAGTCGAACGTGCTGGTGGGGGCGAGATCAGAGGTGTCGGCCGCCGTGGCACCGGTGCACGAGGCCGTCTGTCCACTGCCGGTGGCGCCCCCGCCGCTCGGCGCCGGGCCGGCGTCGCCCCCGCCGCCGCAGGCGGCGACGACCAGCAGACAGAGGGCTACGGCCGGCCCCGTGACGGACGCGGGCCGGTGGGTCAATACACCACGACGGGGGTGCCGAGCGGCATGACCCCGGGGCCCCACAGGTGGTCCATGGCGGTGTAGGTGACCCGCACGCAGCCGTGCGAGGCGGGCTTGGCGGGCACGCTGGTGAAGCCGTGCACGGCCACCCCGCCGTGGAAGTACTTGGGCCGGTACAACTTGCCCAGCGGTGCCCGGCGAAGGCCGTCGATCTGGCGGCTGACGGTGAAGTCGCCGGTGGGCGTGGTGCCGGCCCGGCGGCCGGTCGACACGTCCACCACCTCGGTGACCGTGCCGTTGTCGACGATCAGCAGCACCTGGTGGGCCAGATCGACCTCGATCACGTGGCCGGCCGTGGTGCGGGCCGTAGGCCGGGCGGCGGTGTCGAGCGCGGCCTGGGTGGCGGCACCCACCGCCCCGTCCCGGCTCAGGCCGGCGAGCTTCTGGAAGGCGATGACGGCGTGCCGGGTGTCGTCGTCGAACACCCCGTCGGGCTCGCCCAACCAGTACCCGAGGCCGATCAGCTGGTTCTGCAGCGCCGCCACCTCGGGCCCGGTGGCCCCCTTCTTGAGCCCGGCGACCACCGGGGTCGCCACAGCCGCGCCGGCCGGCGCCGCCGAGAGATCGAGCACGGTGGCCACGGCGAGCGCCGCTACCACCGCCATCAGCCGCCACCGTCGAACCACCACCGCCATCATCGCCTCCTGCCCCCAGGCTCTCGCTCCACTATCGCCCGCGACAGGCTTGTCGGGCCAGGTCCAAAGGCCCGAGGCGGCCGACGGGCGGGCCGTAGCCTGGACCTCGATGGATCCTGCACCGGCCGCCGCCAGCGAGGGGGGAACCGCCCCCGCCGGTCTCACCACCACCGAGGCCCGCCGGCGCCTGGCCGAGACCGGCCCCAACCTGGTACCGACAACCCGGGCCACACCCGCATGGCGGGCCCTGCTGGGTCAGCTCGTGCACTTCTTCGCCGGCATGCTGTGGGCGGCCGGCATCCTCGCCATCATCGCCGGTCTGCCCCAGCTCGGGATCGCCATCTTCGCCGTGGTGGTGATCAATGGGCTCTTCGCCTTCGCCCAGGAGTACCGGGCCGAGGCGGCGGCGGCCCGGCTGCGTGACCTCGTGCCCCGGCGGGCCACCGTGGTGCGGGACGGCGCTCCGCTGGAGATCGACGCCGCCGAGCTGGTGCCCGGCGACCTGGTGATGCTCACTGGGGGCGACCGGGTGAGCGCCGACGAGTTGGTCGTGGCCAGCCACGGGATCCAGGTCGACGAGTCGATCCTCACCGGCGAGAGCGCCACGGTGAGGGTGGAGGCCGGAAGCCGGCTCCGGGCCGGCACCTTCCTCGTGCAGGGCGAGGGGCTGGCCGTCGTGCAGAGCACCGGCGCCGCCACCACGCTCGGCCAGCTGGCCACGCTCACCGGCGCCGTCGAACGGCACCGCACGCCCCTGGCCCTCGAGCTGGATCGGCTGGTCCGCACGGTGGCCATCGTGGCGCTGTCGGTGGGGGTGCTGTTCTTCGGCGTGGTGCTGGCCCTCCACACCTCGCTGGCCGAGGGGTTCGTCTTCGCCATCGGGGTGACGGTGGCGCTGGTACCGGAGGGGCTGTTGCCCACGGTGACGCTGTCGCTGGCGGTGGGGGCCCAGAGGATGGCGCGCCGGAACGGGCTGGTGCGGCGGCTCGAGTCGGTGGAGACGCTGGGGTCGACCACCTTCATCTGCACCGACAAGACCGGCACGCTCACCCAGAACCAGATGAACGTGGCCGAGATCTGGCTGCCCGGCGGGCGTGCCGCCATCGACGGCCTGGGGTACCGGCCGGAGGCCGAGGTGTCCCTGGCTCCCGGCCCCGGAGGCGACCCGGAGGCCTTGGCCGCCGCGCTGGGTGCGGCAGCCGTCGCCGCCCGCCGGTGCTCGGTGGGGCGGGCGGTGCAGCGGGAGGGCGACTGGGAGTCCCAGGGCGATCCCATGGAGGCCGCCATCGACGCCCTGGCCCGCCGGGTGGGAGCCGACCCTTCGGCGGCCACGGCGGCCGAGCCCGACGTGGCCCGCAACGCATTCGATCCGGACCGGCGGAGGATGTCGGTGGTAACGGCCCGCCAGGTGCTGGTGAAAGGGGCGCCCGACGCCGTGCTCCCCCGGTGCCGCAACCTGCCACCAGAGGCGACGGCGGCGCTCGATGAGCTGTCGGGGCGGGGCCTGCGGGTGTTGGCCGTGGCCCGCCGGGCGATCGAGGGACCGCTGGTCGACACGTCGGCCGAGGCGGTGGAGCAGGACCTCGACCTGATGGCCCTCCTCGGCATCCTCGACCCGCCCCGGCCCGGCATGGCCGCCGCTCTGGCCCGGTGCCGGGAGGCCGGGATCCGGGTGGCGATGATCACGGGCGACCATCCGGCCACGGCGGCGGCCATCGCCGACCAGCTGGGCCTCCGTCTGCCCTCGTCGCCGTTGCTGACGGGGGCCGATCTGCCCGCCGACGAGCAGCTGTTGGGGGCCATGGTGGACCGCGACGGAGCCGTGATCGCCCGGGTGACGCCGGAGGACAAGCTGCGGGTGGCCCGGGCCCTGCGGTCGCGGGGCCACGTGGTGGCCATGACCGGCGATGGCGTCAACGATGGGCCGGCGCTGCGGGAGGCCGACATCGGCATCGCCATGGGCCGGTCGGGCACCGACGTGGCCCGGGAGGCGGCCGACCTGGTGCTCCTCGACGACGAGTTCGCCACGATCGTGGAAGCGGTGCGCCTGGGCCGGGTCACGTTCCGCAACACCCGGCAGTTCCTGGCCTATCACCTCACCGACAACGTGGCCGAGCTGGCCCCGCTCCTCGTCTGGGCCCTGTCCGGGGGCCGGTTCCCGCTGGCCCTGGGCGTGCTCCAGATCTTGGCCCTCGATCTCGGCACCGACACCCTCTCGGCCGCCGCCCTGGGGGCCGAACCGCCCGAGTCGGACGATCTGGGCCCCGATCCGGCCTCCGGGCGCCTCCTCAACGCCCGGGTGGCGGAGAACGCCTTCCTTCTGCTGGGCCCGACCGAAGCGCTGTGGAGCCTGGCTGCCTTCGTGGTGTCGATGGCGGCCGCCGGCTGGCGGCCGGGCCAGGACTTCCCCACCGGGCCGGTACTGGCGGCGGCGTCGGGTGCCACGTTCATCACCGTGGTGCTGGCCCAGGCGGTGAACGTCTACGCCTCACGCAGCATGGAGCGCCCGGTATGGCGGATAGACCCCCGGACCAACCCGTTTCTCCTGGTTGCCGTGGCGGTGGGGCTGGGGTTCGCCCTGGCCCTCTTGGCCGTGCCGGTCCTGGCCGATCTCCTCGACCAGGGTTGGCCGTCGGCCGCCGGCTGGGCGATGGCAGTGGCCGTGATGCCGGTGATGGTGGGGGTCGACGCGGCCGCCAAGTCGGTCCGCCTCCGGCGCTCGAACGCCCAGGTCAGGCGGTAGTAGGCGGGGAAAAGCCAAAGAACCCCGCTTGGAGGGGTTGAAGACGCGCCGGTTCGCTGTCAACATGGGCCACGAACCACCGCACGCAGATGGGTCTACAGACTGCGCTGTTGATCCAGTTGTGCTCTGCACGTGTCGTGGTGTGAAAGCGGATGGGGCCTTTGGATCCGCACCCGGGGGTCCCATCCGCTACCCACTCATCTAACCGGCCAGGATGCCGGGTGTCGAGCAGCGTGCGCCGGATCGTGAACCTCCGGGAACTTTTGCACAGCGCTCCCCTGCCTACACGGCCCGTTCACCGTGGGTAGCCCCGCCCTGCTACTCCCCCACGATGCGTGGGCGGTTTGGTCGTCTTACGGTGTCCGGAACCACTAAGTTGTCCTGCCTGGGGCGAGCGTCGACATGTGTCGACACTGACAAGCCCGGGACGCCCGGGCAGGAGGACATGCATGAAGAAGCTGCTGATGGCTGTCGGCCTCGCGCTGATGGTCGGGATGGGAGCGGCGCCGGCCGACGCACAGGCCCGGTTCTTCTCGTCACCACCGCGGATCCAGGTGATGTCGCAGAATCTGTACATCGGGGCTGATCTGGAGCGAATTCTGCAGGGCGAGAGCCCGGCCGCCGTGCTGGCGACGGTCGAGCAGACAGACTTCCGTGAGCGGGCGAAGAAGATCGCCGAGGCGATCGACGACTTCAACCCAGACCTGATCGGCCTGCAGGAGGTGTCGGACATCAGCGTGTTCACGCGCTCCGGAGAGACGGTCAGCCACTTCGACTACCTGGACATCCTCCTGAAGGCGCTGGCGGCCCGGGGGGAGAGCTACGCCGTAGGCTCAACCGTGTCGAACGCCGATGTGACTCTCCCGGTTGACGGCCCGCCCGAAACAGCTACTACCTTCGGCCGGGTCTTAGACCGCGACGTGATCCTGTACCGCAAGGGCACGACGACGGTGAGCGATCCCGGCTCAGCCCGCTACTCCGTCAAGTTCACCGTGCCCAATACCCCGATCGAATTCCCCCGGGGTTACACCGGCGTCGACGCGACCGTGCGAGGCAAGACCGTCCGGTTCGTGAACACGCACCTCGAGGTCGACGTGAACGAACAGGGCGTGCCTTTTCAGTGCGGCACTCCGGCCGGACAGGTCGTGGTCTGCCAGGACGCACAGGCAGCTGAGCTGCAGAAGGCCCTGGCCGCGGAGACTCTGCCCACCATCCTCGTGGGCGACTTCAATTCGCCCCCTGGGAACCCCGCCTACAAGACGATCGACGACGGCGGCTGGACCGACGTCTGGAAGGTACGGGTGCCCTACCCGGTGGAGAGCGGGTTCACCTGCTGCCAGTCGGAGACGCTGGACAACGTCGCCAGCGAACTGGACCAGCGGATCGATCTCCTGTGGCTGAGCGACGGCGATTTCCGCCGGACGAACATCACGGCCACTGTGGTGGGTGACTGGGACGCTCGCAAGACCGACACCAAGCCACCGATGTGGTACTCAGACCACGGCGGACCGTTCGCTCGCATCGTCTGGAACAGCTGAGCGGAGCCAGCCGTCGGGCAGCCGGGCGGCGCTGAGAAGGCGGTAGCGGTCGTCGAGACCGCTCACCGTCAGCGCCACCAGCAGCCCGACGGCTACGCCGGCGATCAGATCGCTGAGCCAGTGGTAGGCGCAGATGATGCTGGCCGAGCACATGATCGAGGTGGGCACGGCGATGGCCACGGCCTTGGCCCGGGGGCTGAGGATGATCCCCCGGTAGCGGCTGAACAGGAAGATCAGCATCGCCATGGTCATCGAGATGTTGGCCGCATGCCCGGACGGCCACATGACACCCCCGATGAACAGCTCCGGGCGCTGATCGCGGGGCAGACCCCGGCCGAATCCGAGCTTCATGAAGCCCACGGAGAGGTTCACCAGCAGGATGGCCGAGAGTGCCAGCACCACGGGGCGCCAGCTCCGTATCCTCCAGCCGAGGCCGCCCGAGATGAGCACGAGCGCCGGGGCGGTGATGGCTCGCAGGCCCACCCCGTCGGGGATGAGCAGCGGGCCGCGCCAGGGTGAGTCGAGGGCGATGGCCCGATTGGCCAGCTCGACGTCCAGCCGACGCAGCGGGCCGCCCAGCCACAGGTCGAAGAAGATGATCGCCAAGAGCCCGATGAGCAACCTGGCCAGCGCGTATCTGGTCGGTACGCGAAAGGGATGGGGTTCAGCCACTTCCCGCACGGGTGTCGATGGTAACCGCCCGATGGGTCATCCAACCCTCACCCCCCGCTGTCGTAGGGAACCCGTCACGTGGGCCGCAGCCCCGTAGAGTTGCTGCAGTGCAGGTTGGGGCTCGTAGCTCAGTGGTTAGAGCAGGCGACTCATAATCGCTCGGTCCCGGGTTCGAACCCCGGCGGGCCCACCCCCCTGATGAGGTCAAATAGCCACAACTCTGGCTCAGTGGCTTGACTCCCTCCGCCGGCCATCCAAGAACCATCCAAGAATTCGGTCCCGCCGACTAAACTTGGCCGCATGGGGACCGAGCTGAGGAAGGCGCCCGGGATGCGCGAGCGCAGCCCAGGCGTGTGGGAGCTGATCGTGCAGGCCGGCCGTGATCCGGTGACCGGCCGCTACCGCCAGGTGAGCCGGACGTTCCGGGGGTCGCTCCGTGAGGCCAAGCAGGCCCGGGCCCAGCTCGTGGTGGAAGCGGCCCAGGGCCGCCACGACGGCACCGGCGCCACCGTCGACGATCTCTGCCAGGCCTGGCTCCTCGAGCTGGAGCGGAAGGGCCGCTCCCCCAACACGATCCACAACTACCGCAAGACCTACCGCCACGACATTGCGCCCACCCTCGGCCGCACGCCGGTGAAGAAGGTCACTACCAAGATGCTCACCGACCTCTACGGCGAGCACCAGCGGCGGGGCCTGGCCCCCCGGAGCGTCTATCAGATCCACGCCACGATGTCGTCCATGATGACCCAGGCCTGCCGCTGGGGCTGGCGTTCCTCTAACCCGGCCCAGTGGGCCGGGCCGCCCTCCCTTCCCAACCATGCCCCCACTGTGCCGACCCCCGCGGAGATCGTCGCACTCATCGCTGCCGCCCAGGCTTCACGACGGCCGGAGTATGGCCGGCTGATCTTCGTCGCCGCCACCACGGGCCTCCGCCGGGCCGAGCTGTGTGCCCTCCGCCGCCAGCGGGACATCGACTGGGACCGGCGGATCGTCACCGTGGCCCGCAGCATCATCGAGCCGGGTGGCCGGTCGCCGGCCGAGGCACCGACCAAGAACCGGCAGACCCGAAAGCTAGCGATCGACGAGCGGACGGCGGGGATGCTCACCGTCCAGGTGGAGTTCATGCGAGCCCGGGCCGAAGCGGCACTGGTGGAGCTGCACCCCGATGCGTTCCTGTTCTCCGACGCCGTGGACGGCACCGAGCCGTGGCGCCCCGGAGCCATCACCCTCTACTTCACCCGCCTGCGCAAGCGGGCCGGCCTCGACCACCTCACCTTCCACTCGCTGCGGAAGTTCATGGGCACCTACGGGCAGGACCTAGGGTTCTCGCCGGTCCAGGTAGCCATGCGGGCCGGCCACGACCCCTCCGTCGCTGCCAAGCGCTACACCGGCAACGTCGCCCAGGCCGACCGGGCGCTGGCCGACGCCATCAGTGCCCTGCTGACCGTCGATAGCCATGGCGAGTGAGCTGGCGAACCCGCTACGCGCGATGCGCCACTCTCTATCTGACCGGCAGCTCGATCACGAATGAGCTGTCGACGCCGCCGGCCATCTGGAGCGCGGTGAACCGGTGATGGAGGTCATCCAGCCGCCAGTGGGCGTCGATGCCGGACAGCCGCCGAGCCTGCTGCCACCACCAGCCGATCCGATCCGGCTTCGGCGGGGTGCCGTCGGGGCCGAACATCCATGGGGTTGAGCCACTCGACTGCTCCTGCAAAGCCAGGACGGGCCCGGGTGAGTCAGAGCCCGTCGATGCGGAGCACCGTCCCGCTGAGGGTCACCACGAAGGCCGTCTTCCCGACGATCTCCAACGACGTCGGCTGATCGAGGCCGGCGACCACTGTGCGGAACTCGCCGTGGTTCACCGCGACGATCTCTCCCGTGTCGTGAGCCGCCGGGAAGCCTTCGTTGTCCGGGATGGCCGGCAGGTCCCAGTGGCCCTGGAGCAGGCCATAGAGGCGGCCCTTGCGGCCCGCCTCCACGTCGATGGGGAGGCCGCGGTTGCCGGTGTAGTCGGAGCCCCAACCGGCGATCGGTTCGACCGAACCATCGCGACGGATCTCGTTGATCTTGGCGGTCGAGGGCAGGTGCGGGATCGGCCCGCCCGTCGACAGGTAGACGTCGCCGTCGGAGACCTCGAGCCCCAGCGGCACGGCGTCGGTCGCGTCGAAGGCCACCAGATCGCTCACGGTGCCGTGGCGGTCGACCCGATACACCTTGGCCAGGTGCGCGTCAGTGACGAGGAACCCGTCGCGCCAGACCTCCATCGAGTATTGCACGCCTTCAGGCAGGAAGAAGTCGGGATCGACGGGCGGGTGGGCGACGGCCCACGAGCCGATGTCGGCGAACACCGAGAAGGTGCCGTCCTTCTCGAGCCGGTAGATCCCCATCACCGCGTCCTGGCCGATGTCGGCGCCAGCGAGCGTCACGAGCACGTATGCCGTCCGGCCGATGAAGGCGGCGTCCGAGGCTCCGAAGCCGCCGTTGGGCAGGGGCAGGCCGTGTCCGACCGTCCGCTCAGCGCCCGACTTCGGATCAATCCGCACGAGTGTGCCGTCGATCGAGTTGGGCACGTAGATGGCCCCGTCCGGACCAATGGTGCTCCCGGCGCCGGCCCCGTGGAGGGCGGTTGTGTTCAGCACCCTCACGCTTGGGCCGGATCGGGGATGGGCAGTCGCCGGGGTGGCGGCAACGACGGCCGCCACCACCAGGGCGGCGCCGAAGGCGAATGGGTAGCTACGAGCCATGAAGCGTACTCCTCAATCGGTCCGATCTCGATCCGCGGACCGTACCGAGGTCGCCTGACAGAAACCTTTCAGGCCCCGGCCCCGTGGTCGGTTGAGTTTCAGCCGCGGCCCGTTGACCAACGGGGGTCGGCCAGACACCCTGATCAGAGGATCTGAGGCCACCGCACGGCCGGGGATTCGCTGTCAGGTTCTTGTCAGGGTCCGCGGCGAGGCTTGCATACGCCGACGGCTAGTGTCGTCGTGGGCCGATGTCGGGGAGGTGGTCGGTGCTCACAGTCGGTGACCGCATCTCGATTCAGCTCCTCGGCCCAGTCCACGCCTCCGTTGACGGTAGAGCGGCCGAGCTCGGCGGGCCACGGCAGCGCCGGCTGCTCGCTGTGCTCGCCATGCACGCCGGCGAATCGGTCGGCACCAGCGGGATCATCGACGCGGTGTGGCCCGAGGGCGAACTGCCGGGCGATCCGCGGGAAACACTGCGCACCTACGTCTCGCGGTTGCGACGTGCACTCGGCGGCTCGGACACGATCGCCGCCCGGGCGGGCACCTACACGCTGAGGGTCTCGCCCGACACCATCGATGCCCACCGGTTCGAGACCTGCCTCGACGACGCTCGCGAAGAACCATCGGCGGTGCTGCTCCGGGACGCGATCTCGCTGTGGCGAGGGCCGGCTCTCGACGGGTTCGAACACGAGGACTGGGCTCGAAGCTACGTCGCCCGGCTGACAGAGCTGCGCCTGGTCGCCGGCGACGAGCTCGGTCGGGTGCTGATCGAGGAAGGATCGGTTGCTGAGGCAGCCACCCACCTCACCGGAGTCGTGGCCGACCATCCGCTACGGGAACGGTCGCATCGGCTGTTGATGCTCGCCCTGCAGCGCAGCGGGCGGTCCGCCGAGGCCCTACGGGTCTTCCAGGACTACCGGCGGAGGCTGGCCACAGACCTTGGGCTCGACCCGAGCGACGAGATCGCGGCGTTGGAGCGCACCATCCTTGGGGACAGTTCGCCAACAGTGCCGACCGCTCCGGGTGACGCTCGCGGGTACCAACTGATAGAGCAGATCGGCGAGGGTGCCTACGCCGTGGTCTTCCGGGGCATCCAGCCAGCAGTCGACCGAGAGGTGGCGATCAAGGTCATCCGCAAGGAGCTGGCCGACCGTCCCCCGTTCATCCGGCGCTTCGAAGCCGAGGCTCATCTCGTAGCCCGCCTGGAGCACCCGCGGATCGTCCCGCTGTATGACTATTGGCGCCAACCGGGGTCGGCGTGGCTGGTGATGCGCCACCTGCGGGGCGGCACGCTCGCGGCCCGGCTCGCCGCTGGGCCCCTGCCGGCTCATGACACCGGTGTCGTGGTCAGCCAGATCGCCGAGGCCTTGGCCGCCGCCCATGGGATGGGGGTCATTCATCGCGACGTCAAGCCGGCGAACATCTTCCTCGACGAGGACGCCAATGCGTTCCTCGGCGACTTCGGCATCGCGTTCGACCCGCACGACCCCGACATCGGCCGTGATGGGCCGAGCATCGGCTCCCCGGCCTACGCCGCACCGGAACAACTCCTGCGCCAGGATGCTATCGCCGCCACTGATGAGTACGGTCTCGCTGTCACTGCGTTCGAGTGCTTGACCGGGCGGCACCCGTTCGGCGACGCCGGCTTCGAGGAGCAGCTCCGCCATCGCCAGCTCCACGCTCGGCTGCCCTCGGTACGCACGTGGCGTCCGGAGCTCACGGCCGATGTCGACCGAGTGCTCGCTAGGGCGACCGACAGCGTGCCGGCCGACCGCTATACCAGCATCACCGAGTTCGCTGCCGAGCTCAGGGCCGCTCTCTCCGACCGCTCCGCTGACGTTCGTCCGGTCGTCGGTTTACCGGTCCCACGGAACCCCTACAAAGGTCTGCTCGCCTTCCAAGAGGCCGATGCACCCGACTTCTTCGGGCGAGGCCGGCTGGTCGCCCGGCTGCTCGAACGGCTGGGGCCGGAGGGTGACGCCGGCCGCTTCGTCGTCCTGATCGGTCCATCAGGGGCCGGGAAATCGTCGGTGGTGCGAGCCGGTGTGCTGCCCGCAGTACGCACCGGTGCCGTGCCCGGCTCCGATTCGTGGTTCGTGACCACGATGGTCCCCGGCGTTCATCCGTATGACGAGCTGGCATCGGCGCTCGATCGCGTCGCTGGCGGTTCGATCGGCGACCTCAGCAAGGTCCTGCAGCGGGACCGGGAAGGCATCACGTGCGGGGTAAGCCGGGCACTGCCCGATCCGGCCGGCGATCTCCTCGTCGTGATCGACCAGTTCGAGGAGTTGTTCACTCGCACTGACGAGTCGGAACGCAATCGCTTCATCGACGCGTTGGTCCGCGCCGTGAGCACCCCCGGATCGCGGCTGCGGGTGTTGATCACCATGCGGGCGGACTTCTACGACCGCCCGCTCCGATCGCCACCGCTCGCCGAGCTGTTCGAGCGTGGCAGCATCGCGCTGTCGCCGCTCGCCCCCGACGAGCTCGAGCTCGCCATCGTCGAGCCGGCGGCGCATGCCGGCGTCAGTTTCGAACCAGGGCTCGTCACGCGCATCGTGGCCGACTTCATCGATCAGCCGGGAGCGTTGCCGCTGCTCCAGTACGCGCTGACCGAACTGTTCGAGGTCCACGAGGCGGGTGTGCTCACCACTCAGGCCTACGAAGCGCTCGGTGGCCTCACCGGCGCCCTGGCCCGGCGGGCCGAGGTGCTGTACGAGGATGCGCCGCCGGCGCAACGCGCTGCGGCGCGGCGGCTGTTCACCCGGCTGACCACGCCGGGCGAGGGGGTCGAGGACACCCGCCGGCGGGTGCTCCGGACCGAGCTGGAGGCCGGCCCCGCGATCGACTCGGTGATCGAGGCCTACGGCTCGGCGCGACTGCTGGCCTTCGACCACGACCCACCAACCCGGACACCTACCGTCGACATCGCCCACGAGGCCCTCCTCCGGGCCTGGCCGCGGCTCCGCCAATGGCTCGAGGAAGATCGGGAAGGGCTGCGCACCCACCGGCACATCACCTCGTCGGCCGCGGCATGGGCGTCATCGGACCGCGACCCCGGGGAGTTGTACCGAGGCGGCCGCCTCGAGACCGCCGAGGTGTTTGCCGAGGCCCACCGCTCCGACCTCAACCCGCTCGAGACCGCGTTCATACACGCGTCCAGCGAAGCCGACCGCAGACGGCGAGCGGGAGACGCCCGATCGCGTCGACGCTTGCGCCGATTGCTGGTGGGCGTGGCGGCGGTGGCGCTGGTGGCCCTGGTTGCCGGAACGCTGGCCTTCCAGCAACGCACCCGGGCCCAATCAAAGGCATCGCAGGCCGAGACCGAACGGCTGGCCGCGTCCTCGGCCACCCTCGCCGTGACGAACCAGCGCGCCGCCATCCTCGTGGCGGCCGAGGCCTACCGACGCGACCCAGGACCCAAGACGCTCGGCGCCATCCAAAGGGTGCTGGTGGGCGCCACCGGGCTCCAGCGATTCGTCGGTCCGCCCGAACCGGTCGATGCCGTCGCATGGCTCGATGATCATCGCTTCGCCGCCGCCCGCACCGGCTCGCTCACCATCTTCTCCGACACCGGCGCTTCCCTGGCGTCGTTCGCTGGCGTGACGGCGACCAGGCTGCAGTACGATCCGGCGAGCGGGGTGCTCGTCGTCGGCACCGCCCAGGGGGTGCGGCTCATCGACTCGCGCACCGGCGTGGTGGAGGAGCCGGCCATCGCCGACCAGCTCGTGCAGGCGCTCGCGCTGGGGCCGGACGGTGTCGTGCTGGCCGGCACCAAGGCCGGATGGCTGGTCGGCATCGATCCTGTCACCGGCACCGAGCGGTTCCGGGTGATGGCCCATCCCGAACGGACGGTGGGCGAGCTCGGCATCCCTGGCGTGGGGACCGCAACCGTTCCCCACCTCCCCTCGAGCGCCGTCCGGGGTGTCGCAGCCATCGCCTACGACCCAGCCTCACACACCCTCGCCACGGCCGGCTTCGGTTACGCCCGGTTCTGGGATGTGGGCAGCGGCACGACGACCCCGATCGAGTCGGTGGCGCTGACATGGACCCTCGCCGCCAATCTGCTCGCCGGTGGTCCGACGGCGGCCGCCTTCACCGATGACGGGAGCGCCCTCCTCGTTGCCGACCCGTTCTACGAGTGGCGGATCGAGCGGGCATCCAGCGCGGTGACCAGCGGCTCGCCCGTCCGTGAGCGCCTCTCGTTCGTGACCCAAGGGGATTGGACGGCGCCGTCGCTGATCGACCGCGGTCGGTTGCTGACCGCATTCACCGGTGGCTTCGTGACCGTGTCGGACTTCGTTGGGGGGACCCTCGAACGTCAGCTCCAGCACGGAGTTGGCGAACCGACCTCGATGTCGGTCGCCGCCGACGGCCATCGGATCCTCGTCGGCGGTTCGGAGGGGGTCGTGATCCTGTCGTTGCGCGGCGACGGTCCGATCTCGAGGTCGATCGCCGGGGTGCCGATCGGGGATTCCGGCATCTCGGTAGACGGCGACCTCGTCGCTACCAACCTCGTCCAGGACTACCGATCCGAGCTCTGGCGAGTCACCGACCAGGGGGCCGAGCTGGTCGACCTCCACGGGCTGTCGCCGTTCTTCATTTGGTTCTCGCCGTTCGAGCGCCTCGCCGCGGCCATCGATCTCCAGCACGGGTTGTTCCTGTTCGATCCCACGACTGGCGGCGATCAGCGAAAGGTCGACGGCTGGGACGCCACCCGGGGCGGCAACCCCTGGTGGTCACCGGACGGAGCGACGGTGGCGGTCGAGTCCGAGTCCGGTCGGGTGTCGATCGTGGACGCCGCGACGGGCACGGCCAAGGATCTCGAGGCCTGGGACCCCTATCAGCCACCTGCGCTCCCGGCGCTCGCTTTCGGGCCCGACGGTCACCAGCTCTACGGACTACACGTCGACGGCACCTTCGTGCGGTGGGAGTTGGCGACAGGACAGAAGACGGAACTCGCCAACCTCGGGTCGTTCGGAAAGTTCGGCGGCTGGATGGCGATCAGCCCCAAGGGCGAGCTGGCGACGGCTTACTCCTCGGGCGAGGTGGTCGTTCGAGACCTGCAGACCCTCCAGCCAACCGGCGTGCGCTACGACGCCACCCGTCCCGGCTACCCCGGAGTCGCCTACTCCTCCGACGGCACGCGGCTGGTCACCTTCTACGGGCGAGAGATGCGCATCTGGGACGTCGAGCGTCACGAGCCGATCGGCGACCCGCTCCCATCGGACGAAAACTCGTTGATCAACAGCACCGGATCGGCCTTCGGGCTCACTTCTGTCGGTGGGACAGCGCAGCGGTGGAACCTCGACGATCGCCAGTGGCCGGCGATCGCCTGCGCGGCCGCCGGGCGCAACATGACGCGCCGCGAGTGGGAGCTGTACGGGCCGCGAGACACCCCGTACCAGGCGACCTGTCCCGATTATCCACTCGAGCCACAGGAGGCAAACCCCGATGACTGACATCCGGCCGCCGCTCGAACCGACACCCCGGGAACGTACCGGTGTCAGCCGTCGCGGCCTCCTCGGAGGCTTGGCCATCGGAGCCGGCGTCGCCGGGGCCGGTGTCGTCGGTGGAGTCGCCGCCACGGCCGCTGGATCCTCCGGGTACCGAAAGGTACGGCTTGTGGTCGACGTGGCCTGCCTCGCCGACCAGTGGATCGAGGCGACGAAGTGGGACCAGGCCACCGACGACGACTTCCGAACCCCGTTCATGGTGGAGGGGTGGATCTACCCAGAAGGCACGATCAAAGGCGACGGCTTCGTCGCCGTGGAGGCCGGCTCGATTGGGCGCTGGTTCTGCCGGGGGTTCGGCATCGGGACCGCGGCCCGGCCCCAGCCCCACGTGAACACCCATCAGGATCTCCTCTTCGGTGTCGTCGGCGGGGCCGACCTGTTCCCCGCCGACATGATCTCGACCGCCGGCATCGAGGGCACGGACAATAAGAACTTGATCGCCAAGCGGGCGATCGTCGGAGGCACCGGAAAGTACCTCGGTGCCACGGGGCAGGTCTTCCAACAGTTCATCGCCTGGAACTCGACCACCTTCCCGGGCACGAAAGACCCGGCGTTCTCCTGGCGGATGACGTTCGACATGAGGGTCCTGGACTAGCGCCATGACGGCGGCGGAGGTCGCGGCGTGTCGCCCCCCGGCTGTTCGCTCGTTGACCATCGGGGGCCGGGCATGGCCAGTCGTGCCGCCGTCGCCCCACGACCCGCGCCTACACACCGCCGCGATCGTGATGACCGTCCACAGCCTCGGCCAGGTGAGCCTTGGCTTCGCGGTTTCGGTGCCGCAGATCGCGGCGGCGATCCTGGGCGCCGCGCTCGTGGAGTTCGTCGTCACCATCACGAGGCGCGGCGTCATCGCGTGGCCGGGGTCGGCCATGCTCACCGGGAGCGGAGTGGGATTGATCCTGCGGGTGGAGGGCACCATCCCGGGTGATCACTGGTCTGTTCACCATTGGTGGTGGTTCTCGCTCATCGCCGCCGGGTCGCTGCTCACGAAATACCTGATCCGTTGGCGCGGCGCCCACCTCTTCAACCCGTCGAACCTCGGCCTCGTGGTGGCCTTCCTCGCGCTCGGATCACGACGGGTCGAGCCCCTGCCGTTCCACTGGGCCGACATGGGACCGGGTATGGCGATCGCCCATACCGTGATCGTCGTAGGCGGGATCGTAATCACCCGGCGTCTCGGACTACTGGCGATGGCGGCCACGTTCTGGCTGGCATTCGTCTCGGGGATCACGCTGCTCGCCTGGTCGGGCCATTGCCTGACCGTTCCCTGGCAACTCACTCCCGTGTGCGACGCCCGGTTCGCCTGGGCGCTGGCGACCTCTCCGGAGGTGTTCGTGTTTCTGTTCTTCATGCTGACCGACCCCCGCACGGTGCCCCGCAGTGCTCGGGGCCGGGTGGCGTTCGCGCTCGCTGTCGGGCTCGTCGCGACGGTGTTGATCGCGCCCCAGCGGACGGAATTCGGCGCCAAGGTCGCCCTGCTCGGTGCGCTCTGCATCGTGTGCGCCGCCCAGCCCGGCGTGGCCTGGCTGCGAGCAAGACCGTGGTCGACCGTGGCCGACCTGTCCGCCGATGCGCGGGGCCTGCTGGTCGGCATTGGCATCGTCCTCGGAAGTCTGACCTTCGTCGGTGTCACCGTCGCCGCAGGCACAGGAACACGAGAGCCAGCCGTAGCGGCACCGATAGGCAGGTTGCCAGCAGTGCCCGACGTCGACTGGACGCCGCCGCCGTCGCTACCCGACGTGACAGTGGACGACGATGCGATGAGGTTTGATCCCTCGATGGCGGACCCTGCGGCGCGACGGGCGCTGCTGCACGCCATGCTCCGGGATCTGGCGATCGAGCGATACCTGCTGGGAGTAGGTGACGGTTCCTCGCTCGCCGCCGTCGACCACGGAACTCGCTTGGTCGAATTGCAGACAGCGCTGCGCTCACGATCGGGACCGCCGGTGGAGGTGCCGCAGATCGCGGCGATCTCGACGGCAGTGCTCGGTACAAGAAGGCCGGGACGTCAGTCGTCGCCCGTGCTGGCCATCACGGTGACGGGCACGCAGACTCGTGGCGACGGGGGCGCCGCGCCATGGTCGGCCGTCGTGTCGTTGCGACAGGCTGACGACGGGCGATGGCTGATCGTCGACCTAGCGGCGAACTGACGGACGTCTGGCGCTGACCCGCTCACTAACCACGCGGCCGGAGTGGCTCATCGATAGGGGGTCGCTACCGTCGCCTCCGTGGCTCCCGAGAAGACACCCAGGGTGCGCCTCGCTTCGATACCCGACAACGGCGTGATGGTCGTGCGCGGCGACGAATTGGATGACACGCTGCTGGCAGAGGATGCATCCCGATTCCGGGAACGGTTCTCGGAGTGGGGACGCTACGGCGTATCAGCGTTTCACGCAGCTTCCGAGCACGAGATCGACGCGCTGTGCCAAGCACGACTCGTTCGCTTCCAGTCCATCGCAGTCTTTCGTCGCACCGATCTCGAGGCGGCGGGAGTAGAGATCGTGCCCACCTTCAGGACGCCCCACGTCACCCTCTGCCATCATGTACTGGAGGAGCTGGTCGCCCGGCTCCAGAGGTGTGAGCACACCCAGCGTGTCAACCCCTATTATGTCGAGGAGGACGACAGTGATGAGCGATGAGCTGGACCTCCGGGTCGACCTGAACACCGAAGACGACACCGGCCTGCCCTGGGCGTTCCTCCGCGACGCCCGCGACCCATCCATCATTGTCGAGGGCGCCTGGCTGATCGTCGGCTCGGGCACGGTTCGCGCTGTCGGCCAGGTAGCACAGATCGACGGCGACCTCGTCTGGGTCCGCCCCCTGCCCGGGCCAGTCAGCCAGTACCGCCACTTGCTCGGTCACCGCGGCGCCGCCTGACACCTCCGATCCAGACGGGACCGGTGAGGTGCTGCGGGGCACCCGTCCAAGAATCCATCCAAGAATCGCGGCGCCATGGACCGGACGAGACGACATCGTCTGGACAACCACCGCCAACGAAACAGCAGGTCACAGCCCTGCCCAACAGCAACCGGACGATCCTGGAGCCACTCATAATCGCTCAGTCCCGGGTTCGAACCCCGGCGGGCCCACCCGATCTAGCTGGTCAAACAGCTCACCACATGGAGCCGCCGCACTCCTTGGACCGCTGAAACTGCCATAAAACTGCTAATTCAGCCACGGCGGCCAAACCCGTCTTGTTTGCCCGAGGCATGGTGGCCGGCGTTAGCTCGACTACTGGGGGTCGCCCTCAGCGCGGCGCTCCGCTAATGCCTGTCGCCATCGCCAGCAACAACACCGCTGGAGCAATCCGACGATGGCTCGGGCAACGCGGATACGACATCAAGCACATCGTCGGGCGAAACCCTGAAACTCGGCGACAATGAAGCCCGCCCCCGACGTTCTGGTCGCGGCGCTCGCCCTGCTCCGGGTCGACGCCCATCGTGAGCCATCTTCGTCGGGGATGCCGCCAGCGATGCAGCCGCCGCCAGTGCCGCCGGATGCGATTTCGTCGCCTACGCCAACAAGCCCACAAAGTAGAAGTCTTCACCCACCTTGGCTGCCCAGTGATCGTCAGCGACCTCCACCAGCTTTTGACGGACGTGCGAATAGCAGCGCCTCAGAACTGAGCGGTGCTGGGCTGCCACCCATCGTCGTAACCGACTACCGCCAAGGTCCCTGCGTCGCGGTCAACCAGCGGCGATGCGCCGGAGCAGCTCGCGTGTCTCGAGTTTGGTCTCGGCTGTCGGGGTGAACTCGGAAGCCGAGTAGTCGGTGACGCCCGCGTCGGCGAGCAGCGCCAGTCGATCCTCCACCTCGGCGGCCGACCCGACCAGTGCAACGTCAGCCGGCATGGATGCTCCCTCACGAGCGAACATCGCCTGGTAGGACGGCAGTTTTGCATACCACCCAGCGCTGGCGTTCAGTTTCGTCCGTATCTCGTCGGGGCGGTCGGTCACACAGATCGGCAGGGTCGCGATGACGTGCGGTGCCGATCGCCCAGCATCAGAAGCCGCCTGGGAGATCGTCGGCACGATGTGCTCGCGAATCGTCCGAGGGCCTACCCAGGCCAGGCTTGTGCCCGCCGTGCGGGCTCCGGCCACCCGAAGCGCCTGTGGACCGAGTGCAGCGACCACAACGGGCACCGGCTTGTCGACATGAGCGAACATTGTGGCCTCGCACTGCAACGTGGCGCCGTTGTAGGCGACTCGGCCCGTATCGAGCAGGGGCAGCAACACGGAGAGATAGTCGCGTAGATGGCGGATCGGCTTGTCGTCCGACAAGCCGAGCGCGGCGAGCATCGGCTGATGGGACAGGCCGACACCCAACGTCAGCGGCGCAGCCATCGCGGACGCGACGGTACGGGCTTGACCTGCAAGAACGAGAGGATGGCGGGGGTAGGTGGGGATCACTGCGGTACCCAGCTCCATCGACTGTACCGACTGGCCGGTGATGGCCAGGACGCTCAGGGCGTCGAAGCCACCAGAGGGGTGCTCAGCGAGCCAGTAGCTCGCGAAACCGTCGGCTTCGGCCGCTAGAGCGTGTTCGACGACGGCGGCGACCGACGCCTTGCCGACCAGCGGTGTGCCATTGATACCGATGCGCATGAGAACCTCTATCTGCTGCCTTGTCGTGAGCTCGAGTAGGTCAGAGCGGCCCCGAAGGACGCCAAAATTGACAGACGAGGCCTGTCCGACCCGCCGGCCTGACATTTCTTAACACCCAACACCACCTGCACGAAATTGTGGCTATGTCGGACACCGAGGTCTGCAAGGGCGTCGATCACCGCGTTTTGGATTGCCGGGACAGCGCTGATGGCACCCGACACTACGCAGTCCTGATGCTCGTCCTGCTGGTCTATCCAACGAGGCATTTCCTCTCGGCGCGCCGGCGGGGGTTGGCATCGCGGTCATCGCCTCGGCGTCCCGCTACTGAGCCAGCATCTGGACCTCGTCCACTCGCTGGCTCTCGCCGGCACACCGGGTTTCGGCTACCTGCTCAAGGACCGCGTACAGGACGTCGACGAATTTCTGGGCAGTCTCGCCCACATTGCCGACGGCGGCTCCGTTCTCGATCCGAAGGTTGTGCGCCGGCTCGTCAGCCACCCTGACGGTCCCCTGTCCGGCCTTTCCGAGCGGGAGGCCGAGGTGTTGGCGCTCGTATCCGAGGGGCTGACCAATGCCGGAATCGCCCGTCGATTGCACCTCTCCGGCCGGACCGTCGAAGCCCACGTCGCATCGGTCATGACGAAGCTCGGCCTCCACGGCACCGATGGCCACCGGCGGGTACTGGCGGTTCTCACCTACCTCGACGCCCGGAGATCCGGCGCTGGCTCACTCGATGCATCGCCGAGCGGTGGTGGAGGCCGCAGGAAGCGGCGAGGTCACCAGGCCGAGGGGGAGGCCTGACTCTTCGGCTGTTGCTTCTGTAGGACGAGGATGGCGATCGAGGCACCGGTCATGGCCAGGGACCCGAGGAGCACGAGCCACAGGCCGAACCCCACGTGGGCCTCGACCAGACCGCTGCTGTCGCCGGTGGCCCGGGCCAGGTCGAGGAAGTCATAGGCCCCGATCAGCAGCGCCAGCCCACCGGCCACGATCCCCCCGATGGCGGCCATCGGCTTGCGGGCCATCACCACCGCCACGGCGGCCGCTCCCCCGGCCAGAGCAAGGAGGATGGTGAGCACCCCGTCGCCCTCGGTGCCCCGCACCGAGATCGACCCGAACGCGGTGTCGACCGACGCCCACGGCAGCAGTGAGCCGAGCATCACGAGAATGGCGGACCCGGCGATGATCGCCGGGAACAGGATCACCGGCAGACCCCCGGGCCCCTTGGCCGCCAGGTCGGGCACCTGCAACCCCGCCAAGGCCCCCTGCAAATTCTGCTGGAGGCCCTGCAGCCCCGGCTGTTGGTAGCCGGGCGGCCCGGGGGGCTGGTACCCGGCGTTCGGGTCCTGATACCCCGCCTGCGGGCCGGGGGACTGATACCCGGCGTTCGGGTCCTGATAGCCCTGCGGCCCGGGCTGCTGGTAGCCGGCGTTCGGAGCCTGGTATCCGGGCTGCTGGTAGCCGGCGTTCGGATCCTGATACCCCTGCTGGGCGCTGGCCGGGGGCTGCTGCTGGTAGCTCGGCGCCGCCGGGGCCGCCTGCTGCGCCGCCTGCTGGGCGCTCAACGCCTCGTGGGTGATCGCCTCGCTCCAGCTCTGGCCGTCCCAGTAACGGGCCCACCCCTGCCCCACGTCATACCACCCAGCCGGTTGCTGGTTGGGCTGGGGCGATGACGATTGGACAGTCATCACGGGATGCTAACGCCGCAACCGGACCTAGTGCCCAGATCTGTACTCCATTGCCCATGGACCAGCCAGGCGCCGCCCCGGCCCGGGGCGACCTCGACCAGCCTGTTCATATCGGCCCGCCCGACGGCCACCACACCGGCCACGCCGTCGTCGTTCAGCGGCGCTCGATGAGGCGGAGGCCCTGCTCGGGTGTCCACCAGCTGATCACGAGATGATCGGGCGGCGTGCCGACCCGGGTGAACACGACCTCCCGCAGGTCCACCCGGAACGAATCGGCCGCCTCCTCCCCGTCGCCCACCTGCCCGTCGTCCACCGCCGCCCCCGACACCTTGGCCTCACCGACCCAGGCCGACGGATCATCGGCAGGCGGGTCGAGGCTGTGGCTGTGGATGGCCAGGCGGGGATCGGCCCGGAGGTCAGCCGCCCGCCGGGATCCCAACATCATCCCCAGCCGCAAGTCCCCGTCGGCCAACTCCACCTCGGTACCACTGATCCGGGGAGAACCGTCACGCCGGACGGTGGCCATCGTGTGGTGCTTGTGCGCTGTGAAAAGGGCCGACACCTCGGCCGCGAGCGCCGGCTCGGCCGTCGCGAATTCGCTCCAGGCTGCCATCGGCCAACTCTAGATACAGATCGGTCGTTTGGCCCGGGCCTGTCGGGATACCCTACCGAGAGGGGCTGATCCGGAGCATCATGGGCGCATGCGGGCGACTTGACCAGGTAGGCACAACCGAATCGGCGACATCGCCGGATCCTGCGGCCCGAACGAGGCCGCCGGGGGACGGCGCGCTTCGTCCCTTCCGGTTCATCGCCCCGGCCCCCCGCCTGGAAGGCGATCCCCAGGTGTGGCTCGATGGCGTCCGCCGGATCGAGGACCTCGGGTTCGACACGGTCGCCTTCTCCGACCACGTGTCGGGAGGCTGGGTCATGGAACCCACCGTGGCCATGACGGCCGCCGCGCTGGCCACCACCCGCCTCCGGGTACTGGCGCTCGTGCTGGCGAACGATCTCCGCCACCCGGGCCTCATGCGCAAGTCGATGGCCACGCTCGACGTGCTGTCCGAGGGCCGGGTGGAGCTCGGCCTGGGCGCCGGCTGGCTGCCGGCCGACTACCACGCCCTCGGCATCCCGCTCGACCCGCCGGCGGTGCGGGTGGGCCGGTTGGAGGAGGCGGTGGCCATCGTCCGCGCCCTCGACGGGCCCGATCCTGTCTCCCACCGTGGCACCCACTACCAGCTCGACGAGCTGGAAGGCCTCCCCCGGACCGCCCGGCCCCTCCCCCTCCTGGTTGGGGGCGGCGGGCCCCGGATCCTGGCCCTGGCCGGTCGGCGGGCCGACATCGCCGGTATCCATCCCACCCTGCGCTCGGGTCGGATCGGGCCCACGCTGGCCCCCGAGTTCAGCGCCGAGCGCTACGAGGCCAAGATCGCCCACGTCCGCGGCGCGGCGGCCGCCGCCGGTCGCACCGATGGTGGCCCGGAGCTCCAGGCCACGATCTACCTCACGATGATCCAGGACTCCCACGGTGAGATCCGGTGCTCCCGATCGTCCTTCTCCGACCTCATCATCGATGAGCCCGACCTGCTGGCCGACACGCCTGCTGTGCTGTCGGGCACGATCGACGACTGCATCGAGCAACTCGTCGGCTGGCGTGAGCAGCTGGGAATCAGCTATTGGCACCTCGGCCCCGACATCGAGGCCGTCGCCCCCATCGTGGCCAAGCTGGCCGGCACCTGAGCACCCACGAACTGACAAGTCGTTCTGCTCAGGCCCTGTGGCGCGCCTGAGTCGTCTACACTTGCTCCCGTCCGGCAAGCCTGGGGCAGGGCGCGTGTAGCAGGAGACGGCACGACCATGCAGCCATCGACGTCCGCCAACCCCGACGATGAGTCGATGGATGGGTCCGGCCGCGGCATCCTGCTCACGGTCGTCTGTGCCTGCCTGAACGCGGCCGCCACCCTGGCCCTGCAGCTCGACGCCCTGGCGTCCCAGGCGACCGACTTCGCCTGGGAGCTGATCATGGTCGACGACGGCTCCACCGACGGAACCCCGGCCCTCACCCGTCGCTACGCCGATCGGATCGCCAACCTCAGGGTGATCGAGTCCCCCGCCGGGCTACGACCTCAGGCCGACGGCATGAACATCGGGGCGGCCAACGCCGCCGGCCGCTACGTGGTGTTCCTCGACGGCGACGACGAGATCGCCCCCGGCTACCTGGCGGCCATGAAGGCGGCCCTCGACGAGCACCCGGTCGTCGCCGCCCGTATCGACGACGAGGCCCTCAACCCGCCCTACACCCGGGTGCGGATGGAGCCCATGCAGCGCCACGGACTCACCGTGATGCACGATTTCCTCCCTGTCACGGTGGGGGCGGCGATGGGCATCCACAAGGATGTGTTCGACAAGGTCGACGGCTGGGACGTGGAGTCCACCCCCCTGCTCGACATCGACCTGTCATGGCGGCTCCAGCTGGCCGGCTTCTCCATCGCCTTCTGCCCCGGCGCCGTGCTCCGGTACCGGTATCGCACCGGCCTTCGGGCCACGTACCGCCAGAAACGCAACTACGCGATCGGCGACGTGTTCGTGATGAAGCGGTTCCGCCCGATGGGGGCACCTCGCCGGACCCCGATCGATACCGTGCGGGGCTGGTGGCACCTCGTCCTCAGCGGGGTGAAGGTGCGGGACCGGCGTTCGGCCATGCTGTTCGTCGACCGCCTGGGCAGCGCCGTGGGCCGCATCCAGGGCTCGATCCGCTACCGGTACCTGTTCCTGTAGGCCGGGAGTCCCTGTCGCCCATCGGGCAGGCGTTCAGCCTGTCGCCCGGGCCGCCCGCTGGCGGGCGGCGAAGGTGTGGACCGGCCACATGTCCTGGTCCTCCCCCCACGCCATCTCACCGTCGATGTCCCACCGGATCAGGCTGTTGATGTCGATGAAGGTGTGGCGGTTGATGATGATCCGGCTCACCGGCTCCCCCACCGCCCGCAGCCGGCGCCCCTCGGCGTCGGTGGCCTCGATGGTGATACCGAGCACCCACCCCTCCTCGGGGTGCCGTTCCACCGTCCGCTCGCCGCCGGCGAGGCTCACCGTGCGGCCGTCACGGCGCAGGAAGCCGTAGGCGACCGGGTCGCCGTCGGGGCGGGTGTTGGTGACGGCCAGGAACCCGTGATCGCCGGAGGCGGCCCCGGTCACGTAGGCCGCCTGGCGGGGCCGGTGCTCGGGGCGGGGGCCCCAGGTGCGGTCCCGCATGCCGAGACAGTCGATCTCGATCCGCTCGCCCCCCACCACGATGTGGCCGTGGACCCGACCCAGCTGGTCGAAGTGGTGGGCCGAGCCGAAGGTGGAGCCGACGGCGGTGAGCGGCTCGGGCGGCATCACCCCGTCGAAGCGCAGCCGGGCCTGGAACCGGTCGCCGTCGTCGTAGCCCAGGTCGTAGCCCATCGTCGGCTCCACGGCCCGGATCGACACCCCGTTGGGCAGGGTGCAGTCCTTCAGGTCGGCCCCGTCCGGAATCTGGAGGGCCGAGTAGTTGGCCGAATACAGCACCTCCCACGGCAGGTGGGCGGTGTGATCCCACACCCAGGCGCCGCCGGCCACCGTGCCGATGTTGGGCCGCACCATCGTGTAGAACCAGCCGCCCAGGCGGCGCTCGGGATGATGGAACGAGAACCACGAGGTCTCGGTCTCCCACCACCGGTCGCTCATCACCGCCGTGTGGAATCCGTCGTCGTCGGGCCCGAATACTGGCCGCTCGCCGGTCTCGTCGGTCACTGTCTTGTCCCCTCTTCCACCGAGTGTCAGTACCCGAGGTCCCGGGCCGCCCGGTCCAGCACCACCGGGATCGACCAGGCCGTACGGGCCAGGCGGAGGTCGGTGTTGTGGCCGTCGGCGTAGAGACCCGAGGCGCTCATCCAGAACGCGGCCGACCGCATCCCGTAGAGCACCTGGTAGTAGTTGCAGGCGTCCATGTCGATCTCGATCCCGGTGCCGGCCTCGTAGCGGCTGATGAACTCGTCCCGCTCCACCAGGTTCGACAGCAACTCGGTGCCCTCCCGGTTGAGGTCCGACAGCACGTAGGCCACGTCGTACATCGGGTCGCCGATCACCTCGGTCTCCCAGTCGAGCAGGGCCGACACCCGGTCCTCGTGGCACAGGAAGTTGCCGGTGCGGTAGGCCCCGTGCACCAGGGCCCGCCGATCGGTGGCCGGGGCGTTGGCCTCCAGCCATCCGATCAGGTCGACCAGGATCGGGTCGGGCTCCACCCCGGTGGACTCGATCAGCCGCTTCCACTTCGCCACCTCGCTCAGGGCGAAGCCGGTGCCGGCCTCGGGCACCCCGAGGAAGCCGAGCCCAGCCTCCTCCCAGTCGAGCGTGTGCAGGGTGACGAGGGCGTCGGTGAAGGCGCGGGGCAGGTCGCCCCGGGCCGCCGCCTCCTCGTAGAACCGTCGCCCGTCGCGGCCCCAGGGGCTGGGGCACACGCCCGGCACCTTCTCCATCACCAGGAACGGAGAGTCGAGGATGGACGGGTCGTCCTCGAAGAACCAGCCCCGGGGGGCGGGCACCGCCGTCGGCTCCAGGCACCGCAGCACCCGGAACTGGGTGCCCAGGTCCGACATTTCCCGCAGCAGGGCGTTGCCCGGATCGCGCCGCAGGCAGTATCCCTCGGTGCGGGGGGCGCCGTCCTGAGTGAAGGTGGCGTCGAACAGCCAGGTCTCGTGCGACCAGCCCACGGCGATCCGCTCCACGCCCGACAGGGTCAGATCGGGGGCGTTCAGCTGACCCCGTAGGTAGGCGGCGATCCGGTCCTCCATCGCCACGGTTCCCTCGCCGGCCGCTGTGCCGTCGCCGGCCGTCCCGGCCGCTGTGCCGTCGCCGGCCGTCCCGGCCGTCCCGGCCGTCATGCCGCGTACTCCATCTGGCGGTCGATGCGGGCCCGCATCGTGGACCGGGCCCGACCCAGCACGGCGTCGAAACGGTCGGCGCCCAGGGCGTCCCGCTCGGCCCACAGCGCCGCCACCAGGGCCGACAACGCTGGTGCCCCCTCGCCGCCGGCGAGGCGCTCGGCGGCAGCGGCCACCGCCGGGGGCACCGGTTCGCGGCCTAGCAGGCCGGGTAGGTCGGCGGCCAGTGCCGCCAGATCGGCCGCCTCGGCCTCGGCGTGGACCGGGGCCAGCCGGATCTGGGCGGCCAGCTTCTCCAGGATCACCGACGCCATGAAGGCCTGGGTCTTGGGAAACGGCTCAACCACGGCGGGGCCGATGTCGTGACGCAGGGTCGACGACAGGCGGGCCAGCAGCTCGTCCGGGGCCATCGATGGGGCTCCTCTCGCAGGTGGTCGGTGACATCGGCGCCTTTCGGCGGCTCGGCGCTTCATCATCGCCGCCCCGCATCGCCTGCGCCAGGCCACACTATGGCCCCATGACCACCGCCACCACCGCCGGCCCGCTGGCCGGTGTCCGCATCGCCGACCTGACCACCGTGGTGATGGGCCCGCTCGCCACCCGCAACCTGGCCGACCTGGGGGCCGACGTGATCAAGGTGGAGCCGCCGGAGGGCGACTTCATGCGCTTCTTCGAACCCCGGCACTCGCCCGACATGAGCGCCTTTTCCATGGAGGTCAACCGCAACAAGCGCAGCGTCCGCCTCGACCTCAAAACCGACCTCGGCCGTCAGGCACTGCTCGACCTGGTGGCCACGTGCGATGTGTTCGTGTCGAACCTGCGGCCCCGGGCGCTGGCCAAGCTCCGCCTCACCGACGCCGACCTGCGGGCGGTCCGGGCCGACCTGGTCTACTGCCAGGCCGTGGGATTCGGCAGCGATGGGCCCTACGCCCCCAAGGCGGCCTACGACGACGTGATCCAGGCCGCGTCGGGCATGGCCGCCACCGCCGCCCTCCTGGGCCGGGACCCGGCCTACGCTCCGAGCGTGGTGGCCGACAAGGTGGCCGCGCTCTACATCACCCAGGCCGTCCTGGCCGGCCTGTACCGGCGGGCCGCCACCGGGCGGGGCGACTATGTCGAGGTGCCGATGGCCGAGTCGCTGGCGGCGTTCACCCTGGTCGAGCACCTCCAGGGCCACGCCTACCAGCCGCCCGAGGGGCCCATCGGCTACCGGCGGCTCCTCACCGAGCACCGCCGGCCCCGACGGGCCGCCGACGGCTGGGTGTGCGTGCTCCCCTACAACGACCAGAACTGGCGTGACTTCTTCACCCTCGCCGGGCGGCCCGAGCTGGCGACCGACGAGCGGTTCGCCTCGGTGAACACCCGGGTGGAGCACGTGGACGCCCTCTACGGTCTGCTCGACGAGATCGTGGCCACCCGCACCACCGCCGAATGGATGGAGCTGTGCGACGCCCACTCGATCCCGGCCGCCCCTGTGGTGGACCTGGAGCACCTGGCCGACGATCCCCACTTCGCCGCCGTCGGCTTCTTCACCCACCACGAGCACCCCACCGAGGGCCCCTACCGCACCACGAAGGACCCGCTCCGCTTCGCCTCCGGCACCCCCGGCCTGTACCGCCACGCCCCCCGGTTGGGGCAGCATACGGCCGAGGTGCTGGCCGAGATCGGCTACGACGAGGCCCGTACTAACGTGGTCCTCGATGGGGGTTGAGCCGACACCCGGGTACGCACCCGACCAATCACCCGACCAGACGGTGAAGCTCGACCGGGCGATCGTGTTGCGCGACCCGTCGTTCCCGTCACGCTTCGGCCGCTACCACGTGACGGCCCGGATCGGGGTGGGGGGCTTCGCCACCGTGTACTCGGCCGTCGACCCCGGCCTCGACGCGCCGGTGGCCATCAAGGTGCTGGCCGAGAACCACGCCGCCGACGTGGAGGTGCGCCGCCGGTTCGTGGCCGAGGCCCGGGTGGCCCGGAAGGTGGGAAGCGAGCGCCTGATCGGGGTGTTCGACATCGGCGAGACCGAGGACGGCCGCCCCTACGTGGTGATGGAGCTGGCCGACGGCGGCACTCTGCGGTCCCGGATCAACCGCCTCGCCGGCCCGGCCGACCGGTCGGCCCTGTCCCGGCTGGTGGAGGAGCTCGGCGCCTGTCTCGAGGCCATCCACGCCCGCGGGGTGGTGCACCGCGACATCAAGCCCACCAACCTCCTGCTGCGCTCGGACCGGGCCGACCAGCCGGCGCCGCCGGCCGGCGGGCTGATCGGGCCGGGTGAACGCCTCGTCCTGGCCGACTTCGGGCTGGCCCGGGACATCTCGGCCGGCGCCTCGTCGATGACGCTGGGCGGGGGAACCGCCGGGTACATGGCGCCGGAGCAGGCCGATCCCGCCGGTCGGGCCGACTACCGGGCCGACCTCTACGCCGCCACCGTTGTGGTGGCCGAGGTGGCCACCGGACGCCATCCCGAGCGCCTGGACCTGGCCACCGCGCCCGTCACCGACGAGTTGCGGGCCGCCCTCGAAGCCGGCCTGGCCATCGACCGGGCGACGCGGCCAGCCAGCGCCGGGGCGTGGCGGGACCGGCTGGTCTCCGCACTGGCCGGCGAGGCGGCCACCGGGTTGCTGGAGGTCGAGAGCGACACGCACGTGTTCCCTCCCGGCACCTGGCTGGGGGGTGAGCCCGCGACGGGGGCAGCCGCCGCCGACCCGGCCACCGCGGTGCAACACCGCCGCCCCCGCACCGAGATCCAGGCCCCGTGGCCCTACAACCGCGACCACTTTGACGACGACTGGGCCGGTGTGCCGGCCGGCGTGACCACCGAGGGCGAGGCGGGCGACCGCGACCGGCCCACCCTGGTCCCGATCGACGAGATCCAGCCCCTTACGTTCGTGCACCCGCCCCCCGACGGGTCCCCTCCCCCACCACCCCCCAATCTCCCCCTGAGCCCCGGCTTCCGCCGGCCGCCTCCGGCGCCGGCCGGCCCCCGACCCTCCACGGCGGCCCCCGCGGCCACCCCGGCCCCACCCACGACCGTGGCCGTGCCTCATCTGCCCCCGCCGGTCGTGCCCACGCAACCGGCCCCGGTCGTGAGGGCCCAGCCACCGCCGGCAGCCCGCACGCAGCCCCTGCCTACTGCCCTGCCGCCGAACACCGTGCCGCAAATAGCGGTGCCGCCGATCGCGATGGCGCCACCGCCACAGCCACAGCCGCTGGTGACGCCGCCACAGCCGCAGCCGCTGGTGACGCCGCCGGCGGGCGAGCCGGCCGTGCCCGGCCCGCAGCCAGGTTCGCCCGAGGCCGAGATCCGTAGCCGCCAGCACCTCAGGACGGCGGAGCGCCTGGCCAAGCTGGAAGCCCGGGAGCAGCGGCGCATCCAGCGTCACCGACGGCGCCGCCGCCGGTTCGTGCGGGTGGCCAACCTGGTCCGGGCCCTGATCCGGGCCGCATTGGGCGCCGTGTCGGCCTTCGTGGCCACCACCGTTTACCTGTCGCTGCGGCTGGGCCAGTCGCCCGAGGCGTTCGGTCCCCGGGCGCAGGGGGCGGTGCGGGCCGCGGCGCTGCTCGGCTGCCTCATCGGGTTGGTCGCCTTTCCCTGGCCTCGACGGCTGAGGGAATAGGTGTTCCCTTCGGGAACCTGGAGTTTCGCCTGCGGCGAAACATCCGGTGTCGTAAAGCCCAGCACGTCGGCCGAGCCGTCTGCCACCATGCCCCGATGCCCATCCGCATCCTCCAGATCGACGCCTTCACCTCCACCCCCTACACCGGCAACCCGGCCGCCGTGACCGTCATCGACGGGGGCCACGTGCCGGAGTGGCCTGCCGACGCCGCCCTCCAGTCGCTCGCCCTGGAGATGAACCTGTCGGAGACCGCCTTCCCCCGCCGCCGCCCCGACGGCCACTGGGATCTGCGTTGGTTCACCCCCGCCACCGAGGTGGATCTGTGCGGCCATGCCACCCTGGCCACCGCCCACGCCCTGTTCCAGCTCGGCCTGATCGCCGGCGACGGCGACCACCCACCGGAGATCACGTTCCACACCCGGTCCGGCCCGCTGATCTGCCGGGCCGGCCTGCGCTCCGGTGGCGCCATCACCATGGACTTCCCCCGGGCCGAGGCCGAGCCCTGTGGCCCGGTCGACGGGCTGGCCGAGGCCCTGGGGGCCGAGGTGGTGGACCAGGGCCGCTCGTTCGACCTGGTGGCCCAGCTGGCCAGCCCCGAGGCCGTGGCCGCCGTCCAGCCCGACCTCACCGCCCTGGCCCGCATCGACACCCGGGCCGTGATCGTCACCGCCGCCGGCGATATCGACGGCGGCCCGGCCCACTTCGTGTCCCGCGTGTTCGGTCCCCGGGTCGGCATCTCCGAAGACCCGGTCACCGGATCGGCCCACTGCATCACCGGCCCCTGGTGGGGCGCACGCCTGGGCCTCACCGAGTTCGACGCCCACCAGGTCTCGGCCCGGGGTGGCCGGATGGGAGTCAAGCTGGTCGGCGACCGGGTGGAGCTCACCGGCCACGCCGTCACCGTGCTCGACGGCACCCTGCTCAGCGAGCTCTGACGGCCTCCGGCCTCATTCGAGGGCCTCGGCCACGGCCAGCTCGGCGATCCGGTCGACGTCGTAGCCCAACAACCCCTCCAGCACCTCCATGGCGTGCTGGCCGTAGGTCGGGCCGGCCCAGCTGAACCCGCCGGGGGCGGCCGACAGGTGATAGGGCATCGTGTCGACCAGGGCCTGGCGGGCGTAGGGGTGGGTGACCCACCGGAAGTGGCCCCGGTGCATGAGCTGGGCGTCGTCGATCGCCTCGCCCGAGTTCTGCACCTGGTGGGCCGCCACCCGGTGGGCCTGGAGCCGGTGCTGGAGGCCGGTGGCGTCCTGGCGGGCCGTCCACCCCGCCACCAGCTCGTCGAGCTCGGCCTCCCGTTCCCGCCGTTCGGCGGTGGTGAGGCCGGCCAGGTCGCCACGGCGCATCTCGACGGCCAGCGACCGCCACTGCTCGTCGCCCTCCACGGCGATGGCGATCCACCGGTCCGTCCCGAGACACGGATAGACCCCATGGGGCACCATCAGATCGTCGGCGTTGCCCCGCCGGCTCGGGCGGTGCCCGGTCAGCTGGCGCTCCACCAGGGCCGGGGCCAGGAAATGGGTGGCCGCCTCCATCTGGGAGTAGTCCAGGTGCTGGCCCTGCCCCGTCCGGCGGTGATGTTCCACCGCCGCCAGGAGCACGCAGGCCGTCAACCGGGGGGAGACGTAGTCGGTGTAGGCCAGATAGGGGCCGGCCGGGCCCCGGTCGGCCCAGCCGGTGATGTCGAAGAAGCCGGCGATGGATGCCGCCATGTTCCCGAATCCGGCGAACTGCCGGTAGGGGCCGGTCTGACCCATCACGCAGCTCGACAGCATGATGATGTCGGGCTTGATCTGCACCAGGTCGTCGTAGCCCAGGCCCCAATGGGCCATGGTGCCCGGGGTGAAGGACTCGGTGACGATGTCGGCCCAGGCCACCAGGTCGCGCACCACATCAAGGGCCTCGGGCTTGGACAGGTCGAGCGAGAGAGCCAACTTGCCGGCATTGGCCGAGTGCCAGGCGATGCCGTTCTCCTGGTCGGGCACGTCGTCCCGGTGGCCCAAGGCCTGGCGCAGCAGGCAGGGGCGGTTGACGCTCTCCACCCGCACCACGGTGGCCCCCCAGTGGGCCAGGATCTTGGTGGCCAGCGGCGCCGCCGCCACCCAGGCCAGATCGGCCACCTTCAGCCCGGCCAGCGGCTTGTCGGCCGGAGCGCCGTCGGGGATCGCCGCCCGGGTGGCCCGCAGGGCCGGCACCGCCGGATCGATCGGCACCCGGCCGGTGTGGACGCCGGGCTCGGGGGCGGGCGAGGTTGGAGCCAGTGGGGTGCCCGACGCCATCACCACCGGGCCGGGCAGCTTGAGCCCGTCCGTGACCTCCCAGAAGCCCCGGGCGTCGAGCTGGGGGCTGCCGAGCACGTCGTCGATGTCGTTGACCGGGCACACCAGCAGGCTGTCGCGCAGGCCGCGGGCCAGGATCTCGGCCTTGGTCTTGGTGGCGGCGAACCGGCCGACGGCGGCCATGATCTCGTCGAGCGTCTCGACCTTCTCCTCGCCCGTCTGGAGGTGGAGGGCGAAGTCGACCCAGTTCTTGTCGAACATGGCATGATCGACGAAGCCCTCCTCCAGCAGCCAGGCCATGAACCGCCGGAACATGGGGCCGATCATGGCCCCGAAGGCGATCGTGATCACCACGTGACCGTCGGCGCAGGGATAGATGGTGCGGATCAGCACCGTGCCGTAGCGCACCCCGCCCGCCTCACGGGTGACGGGCCGGAGCCCGGCCGGAGCGTAGAGCACGGCCGACAGCGCCGTCTCCACCACCGACTGCTGGGCCGAACAGTCGACGTGCTGGCCCACCCCGGTGCGGGCCCGGTGCTCCAGGGCCACCATCGCCCCCACCGCGGCGTTGGAGGCGGTGTGCAGCCAGGCCTGGGGCACCGAGATCCGCACCGGGGGCCGGTCGCTGTCGCCGGTCACGGCGAGCTGGCCACTGGAGGCGAAAAGGGTGAGATCGGTGGCCCGCCAGTGGGCCTTGGGCCCGGTGGCCCCCCAGGGAGTGAGCTGCACGGTGATCAGCTGGGGGTTGGCGGCCCGCAACGCCTCGTGATCGATGGGGAAGGGCCAGGCCCCGCAGTCGACCAGCACGTCGGCGTCGGCGGCCAGGGCGGCGATGTCGTCGGGGCCGGTGGCCGTGACCGAGCGCTTGCCCCGGTTGTAGGCGATGTGGGCGTACCGGGTGGGTTCGTCGGTCCGGGGCCATCCCCCCTCGGGCTCGACCAGCACCGCGTCCGCCCCCAGCTGGGCCAACAGGAAACCGGTGAACCATCCCCGCTGATCGGTGCAGTCGAGGACTCGATACGGACCCAGCACCTGGTGACCCCCTGATGACGCCGCGCCCCCGGGGCCGCCCCGGAGCGAGGCCGATGGTAGCCGGGCGCAGCTGAGCGGAGCTCAGCGGCCCGGAGGGTGGGGCCCTCCGGTGGATGGGGGAGGCGGCCTGCCGCCGAGGGGCGCCGAGCCCCGGCACAACACTGAGGGCTCGATCCGGGGAGTGAGGTGCGCCATGGTGACGCACCGGCCGTCGGAAACGGCGGCCTGCAAGCCGTGCCTCCGGCGACCCAGCGGCGGATCCCGGACCGAGCCCTCGATCAGCGCCGGCGGCGGGTGCCCTCTACCTCCCCGCCGCCGGCACGAGCTCAGCCCCTCGTCATCGCCATCGGGGCGGTGTTGCCGGCGGTCGAACCCCAGGCGTACTGCGGCATGTAGCAGTACACGAACTCGTGCACCCCCTCGGCCGCCAGTGAGTTGGTGCGTATGCCCTCGCCGATGCGGATGCCCCGCTTGGGGATCAGCTTGAGAGCCCGGGCCGTCTTGCGGGGCGTAATCTCGTTGACGGCGCCCCGCTCGTCGTCTTTGCCGTAGCGGGCCGACGTCTCCTTGGCCCACGTGCCGTCGAGGGCGCCGGCCACGTCGAAGTCGTCGTTGTACTTGCCGAGGATCTTGACCTCGTCGCCGGCCCGGGGCTTGTCGTCCTTCTTGTCTTCCGAGCCGCTCTCGGCTCCGGCCCCGCCGGCCAGGAGCCCGGTTGGCCCCATGGCCACGGCGGCGCCCGCGCCCAGCTTGGCGGCGCCGCTCAGCAGTTGCCGCCGGTCGATCTCGTAGTGGTGGTGCAGGTGGTCGAATCGCATGCGCTGGTTCCCCTCCAAGCGTCGTGGCCGGTTCGGCCGCGGGAGAGGCACGGCGACGCGATCGACGGCTACGTCGATCCTGACGTCTGTCTGACTCCCCTGACGGCATCAGCAACCTAGTTGATGCTTGGCCCTTATTCCAGGGTTTGGCCTGTTTAGCGTGAATAGGCCTGGGCCGGCGCCGCCGGGTCAGCTCTTGAGCCGGGCCTCGCGGCGGAGGCCGGCCAGGGTGGTTGCCACGATCGTGACCACGGCGATGAGCATGATGAGGGTGGCGATCACGTGCACCTGGGGCGGGATCGTGATCTTCGACGAGTCGAACACTTCACGGGGGAAGGTCGACACGTTGCCGGCCACGAACGAGGTGATGATGTAGTCGTCGATCGACAACGCCAGCGACAGCATGAAGGCGGCGGCGATGCCGGGCACGATCATGGGGAAGGTGATCTTGCGGAACGTCCGCAGCGGAGGCGAGCCCAGGTCGGCCGCGGCGTCCTCCAGCGACCAGTCGAGGCCCCGCAGCCGAGCTTTCACCGTGAGGGCCACGAACGACACGCAGAACAGCGTGTGGGCGATCACGATCGTCCAGAAGCCCCGGCGCACGTTCTGATTGAAGAACAAGGTGAACAGCGAGGCACCCATCACGATCTCGGGGGTGGTGAGGGGCAGCACCAGCAACAGATCGAGCGCCGGGCCTCCCCGCATCTTGTAGCGGCTGATGGCCAGGGCCATCAGTGCCCCCAGGAAGGTGGCGATGATGCAGGCGATCAGGGCCACCTGGATGCTCTTGCCGAAGGCCGTGAGGTAGTCGCTCGCCTGGAAAGCGTGGCGCCAATTGTCGAACGTGAAGCTCTGCCACGCGGTGTTGAACCGCCCCTTGGGCTTGTTGAACGTGAACACGGCGATCGTGATCAGCGGCACGAACAGGTAGGCGAAGCCGAGGAAGGTGACGGCGTACAGCAGCCAGGTGGCGAGCGGGCGACGGGTCATGCCAGATCCTCCGTTCCCAGGAACTTGGCGTACACGACCACCAGGGCGGTGATGATCCCCATCAGCACGAAGCTGATGGCGGCGGCCGCCGGGTAGTCGTTCTGATTGAGGAACTGGGTGCGCACGGCGTTGCCGATCACCTTGCGCGACGTCGGGTTGCCCAGCAACTCGGCGTTGATGAAGTCACCGGTGGCGGGGATGAACGTGAGCAGCGTGCCGGCGAACACGCCCGGCATCGACAGCGGCAGCACCACCCGCTGGAAGGTTCGGCCGAACGGTGAGTAGAGATCGGCGGCGGCGTCGACCAGGCGCACGTCGATCTTCTCCAGGCTCACGTAGATCGGCAGCAGCATGAACGGCAGGAAGTTGTAGGTGAGGCCGCCGATCACGGCGAGCTGGGTGTTGATCAACCGGCCGTCCTGGGTGATCTGGAGGGCCTCCAGCAGACCGCCGAGCTTGACCGCCTTGGCCGTCGACAGCACCGGCCCGGCGTCGGCCAGGAGGCTCTGCCAGGCGATCGTGCGCAACAGGAAGCTGGTGAAGAAGGGGAGCATCACCAGGCCCAGCAGCACGTTGCGGTACCGCCCGGCCTTGAAGGCGATGAAGTAGGCCAACGGGTAGGCGATGAGGGCGCACAGTACGGTGGCGATGGCGGCGTACACGAAGGCCCGCACCAGTTGGCTGCCGAAATCGGTGAAGGCGGCCGAGAAGTTCCCCCAGTCCCAGGTGAAGTCGTACTCGGGCCGCAGGCGGTCGGGCTTGTTCGACAGCGAGATCTTGAACAACGTGATCAGCGGGACCACGAAGAAGACGAACAGGAAGGCGATACCCGGCAGGACCAGCAGGTAGGGCAGGTTCCGGCCGTCCCGCCGGCCGATGTCGTTGGCGGTGTCGTCGCGAGCCATGGCGCTCAGCCCCCGATGATCCCGTTGAACACCTCGTTGAGGCGGGCGTCCACGTCGTCGGGTATGTCGGCGAACACCCGGAGCCGGGCCGACGTTTCCTCGTCGGGGAACAGGATCGGGTTCTCGGCCAGGGCGGCGGCGTCGTCGCCCAGCTTCACCAACTCCTCTCGCACTCCCCTCACCGGGCTGATGAACTGCACCCAGGCCGTGAGCTGGGCCGCCTGCACCGGGTCGTACACGAAGTTGATCCAGTCGGCGGCGGCCAGGCCGTTGGGCGCCCCCTTGGGGATCACCATCGTGTCGTAGAACAGCATCCCCCCTTCCTCAGGGATGACGAAGCTGATGTCGGGCCGCTCCAGCTGGAGCTGGACGATGTCGCCCGACCAGGCGATGCAGGCCACGAAGTCGCCCGACTGGAGGCTGCGGAGGTACTCACCGCCGGTGAAGGCCCGGAACTGACCGGCGACGTTGGCCTGGGCGATCTTGTCCAACGCCGCCAAGGCGCCGTCCTCGTCGACCTCGGTGGGGTCGAGGCCCAAGCCGAGCATGGTGAGGCCCACCGAGTCCCGCATCTCGGTGAGCATGGCCACCCGGCCGGCGAAGGCCGGATCGTACAGATCGTTGATCGAGCCCAGGTCGCGGCCGGTCAGAGCCTTGTTGTAGGCGATACCGGTGATACCGGCCTGCCACGGCACGTGGTACACCGAGCCGAAGTCCCACTCCTGGGTGAGGAACCGGGGGTCGAGGTTCTTCCGGTTGGGGATGCGGTCGAGCGGGAGGGGCTCGAGCCAGCCCAACCCTTTCATCCGGGCCGCCATCCAGTTGGTGGGGCATACGATGTCCCAGTTGGTGGGGGTACCGGTGCCCAGGTAGGGCTCGATCTCGCGGGCGTAGAACTCGTTGTTGTCGTTGAAGTCCTCGGCGTACTGGACGTCGATCCCCGTGGCCTCGGCGAACCGGTCGACGGTGCCGACGGCGCCGTCCTCGCTGGGATCGATGTAGGTCTGCCAGTTCAGCACCCGCAGGGCGGACTCGCCCGAGCCCAGTGTGCTGTCGCCCAACGTGCCGGCCCCGGCGGCGGTGGTGCCACCGCCCGAGCCGCCGCCGTTTCCCGTGATCTTGAGCACACCGCCCACCACGGCGGCCGCTCCGATGAGGCCTCCGGCGCCGAGCAGGGCCCGGCGGCCGAAGGTGCGGCTGACGGGCCCGTCGACGCTGGGCCCCGGCGAGGCTCCGGCATCCTTGCCCTCCAGGCTGGCCTGCACCTCGTCGACGTCGGTGGTGGTGGCCCCCACGATGGCCGAGCGGCCCTGGAGCACGTAGGGGGCGTCGTCGGCCCAGGCCAGCGTGATCGGGTTGCCCCGGTCGAGCGGGGGGAGGGCGTCGTCGGCGTCGACCGTGGCCATCATCTCGGTGCCGTCGCCGAGGTGGACGATGAGGCGGATCGTGGATCCCTCGAAGATGGCGTCGCTGACGGTGCCGCTCACGCTGCGGCCCTCCACCGGCTGGGCCACCGCCTGGAGGCGCTCGGGGCGGATCATCACCGTGACCGGGCTGCCGGCGTCGGCCCCGGTGACGGTGGGCACATCGATCGTGGAGCCGGCGTCGAGGACCACCGCCGGCAGGCTGTCGGCCGCCACCTCGCCCGGCAGGAGGTTGGCCGAGCCGATGAATCCGGCCACGAACACGCTGGCCGGCTTGCCGTAGATCTCCTCCGGAGTGCCGATCTGCTCCACCCGGCCCCGGCTCATCACCGCGATCCGGTCGCTCATGCTGAGCGCCTCGTGCTGGTCGTGGGTGACGAAGATGAAGGTGATCCCCACCTCCCGCTGGATCCGCTTGAGCTCCAGCTGCATGGCCTCCCGCAACTTGAGGTCGAGGGCGGCCAGTGGCTCGTCGAGCAGGAGGGCGCTCGGGAGGTTGACCAGGGCCCGGGCCAGGGCCACCCGCTGCTGCTGGCCGCCGGAGAGCTGATTGGGTCGTCGATGGGCGAACTCGCCGAGCTTGACCGCGTCGAGCATGTCCTTGGCCCGGCTCATCACCTCCTTCTCCCGCACCTTCTTGGCCCGCAGGCCGAAGGCCACGTTGTCGAGCACCGACATGTGGGGGAAGAGGGCGTACTGCTGGAACACGGTGTTGACGTTGCGCTGGTGCGGCGGCACTCCCGACACGTCCCGACCTTCGAGCATCACCTGGCCCTCGGTCGGCTGCTCGAACCCGGCGATGATCTTCAGCAGGGTGGTCTTGCCACAGCCGGAGGGCCCGAGGAGGGAGAAGAACTCGCCCCGCTCGATGGCGAAATCGGCGTGCTCGACGGCCACGAAACTGCCGAACTCCTTGCGGATGCCCTGCAGCACGATCACGTCGTCGCGCGCGGACCCATCACCCATGGTCTGTCCTCCACCTCACCTGCACACGCAGCGCCGCCACGCCCGTTCGGAGGGTAAAGAGTCGCAGGTCGGAGCAGCTGACGCAAGGGATCTCCATGCCGATCGGCCAATATGCTTGCTGCTGCAACTGGCCATGGCCGTCCGCCTCTGGCACCGTGATGACGACCTGTTCCACCCCGGTGTTCGCCGCAGCGAACCCGAGGCGCCCGAAGGGCGCACCCGACCACGAGAGCCACCGAGGGAGCTACCGTGCCCAACGACGAACCGCCCCGAGGTGGAGACCGTTCCGGCGGCCGGCGCCGGCGCCGAGCCGGGCGCCCGAAGGAAGACCCGAGGCCGGGCGATCTCAAGCCCCAGCCTCAGGACCGCTGGGGTGAGCTGTACTGCGCGTACAAGCTGTACGACCGCCAGGGAACGCTGCTCTATGTCGGCGTCACCGACGACGTGGTGCGCCAGCTCACCGAGCATCAGCGGGGCACCCGGTTGCAGTGGGGTGGCCGTCTCGACGACCGTTCCCGCTGGTGGGCCGAGGTGGTGCACGTGACCGTGGAGCACCTACCGGCCGGCACCACGGCGTGGGAGGCCGCGCTGTACGGGCGGAGCCAGCTCGCCCTGGGCCCGCTGTACAACACCGAGGCCGGGGACGGGCCCGAGCCGGCCCGGGCCGCCCGCCGGGAGGCCGAGGAGCGGGACGCCGAGCGGCACGACCGGGCCCGCCAACTCCACGCCCGCCACGACGGGGTCACCCGCCTGGTCAGGCCCACCCTGTCCATCGTGCCCCGCTTCCCCGGTTCGGCCCGTGGTCCTGCTCCGGAGCCGGAGCCGGCCCCGGTCGTCGGGGCCCACGATGCCCGGCGCCCGGTGGGCCCCGACACCGACGCCGACCTCGACCTCGGCATCGGTCGGCGACGTGAGCCTGCCCTCGCCGGCTCACGGTCGGTTCACACCGGGGTCCGGTCGGCCCCGTCCAGCGGCCCGTCGCCGGCGGCCGGCGCTCCCGACAACCCCGTCTCCCCCACCGGCCCGGGCGCCGGAACTGCCTCCGGCGGGGCGGTGGCCACCGCCACCCGGCCGGCACCGACCACGCCGTTGCCGTCGCCCGAGCCCGACACCGCTACTGACCACTCGCTCGACGGCCAGGGCCGGTACCTGTTGCTGACGATGGTCGGGGTGTTCCTGGGAATCGTGCTGCTGTCGCTCGACCAGGTGCTGCGCTGACGGGCCGTTTGCACGGCACCTCATCGCAGAGTTCACCCATCGCCGTCGACGGATCTAGCGTGGGGCATGGACGTCGAACGCATCCCCTACGACGAGTTCGGGCTCTTCCACGAGAATGCCACCGAGTTCGGGATCCCCTGGGACGGACCACCGGTGGTGCGACGTACATCGGTGGAGGTGTCCCCCGGCCGGCAGCTGTCGGCCCTGGTCTGGGGTGACGGTCCACCCGAGGTGGTGCTGATCCACGGCGGCGCCCAGAACGCCCACACCTGGGACACGGTCGCTCTCGCCCTGAGGCGCCCCCTGGTGGCCGTCGATCTGGCCGGCCACGGCTACTCCGACGACGTGGCCCCGCTCGCCCCGGGCCAGCTCCGACCCGACAGCCTGGCCGCCGACGTGGCCGCCGTCATCGCCCGGCTGGCACCCGACGCGGCGGCCGTGGTGGGCATGTCGCTCGGTGGGATGACCTCCATCTGCCTGGCCCACGCCCATCCCGGGCTCGTCCGCAAGCTGGTGCTGGTCGACGTGACGCCCGGGGTGACGGCGGAGAAGGCCAAGGCCATCACCGACTTCGTGAACGGCCCGGCCAGCTTCCCCCGCTTCGACGACATCCTGGCCCGCACGATCGAGCACAACCCGACCCGTACCGTGGCGTCGCTGCGCCGGGGCATCCTCCACAACGCGGCCCAGCAGGAAGACGGCTCGTGGGTGTGGCGCCACCGCCGCTTCACCCCCGGCACCAGCCCGGCGCCCCGAGAGGCCCGGCCCGACTACGGCGTGCTGTGGGACCGGCTGGGCGCCGCCACCATGCCGGTGCTGCTGGTGCGGGGCATGCGATCCCAGAGCGTGGTCGACGACGCCGACGAGTCCGAGCTGCTGCGGCGGCTCCCGTCGGCCCAGGTGGTGCGGGTGGAGGAGGCCGGCCACAGCGTGCAGGGCGACACCCCGTTGGAGCTGGCTGCCATCCTGGAGGACTTCGTGTTCGGATCGGCCGGGCGCTAGTACCAGCTCGGCCGCGGGTGGTTTCCGCCCCGGAAGGTGCGACGCTATGGGACGTGCTCGCGCTCGACGCGCCGGACGGTTCCCGCCTTGGCGACGACCTTTACAGCCTCTACCTGGCGGCCATCGCCTGGCTGGTGATCCCCATGTACGCCTCGGCCGTGGCCCAGGTGCTGCCCAGCGACATCGCCGACTTCAGCCGGCTGGTCGATGTGGCTGCCGCCCTGGCCCTGGCCACCCCGATCTGGTTCGGCTACCGGGGCGGCCCGTTCCTCGTGAACCGGGCCGTGGTGCTCCACGAGCTGGGGTCGCCCCTCGACCCTCGGGGCGTGCTGGCCCCCCGCCTGGCCCGCCAGGCCGTGGCCTATGCCGCCCTGGCCGGGCTGGCCGCCAACGCCCTCACCGCCATGGGCGATCCCGAAGAGTTCGGCTACCGGCTGGCCGCCCGCAACTCGTTCGTGGCCGCCGTGGCCGTGTTGGCTGCCGTGCTCCAGATCCCGGGCTGGCTCGTGGCCTGGAAGGCCGGCCGGGGGCGGCGTCGGCCGTGGCCGGCGGTGGCCGCCAACCTGGCCGGCACCGCCGCCGTGGGGGCGGTGGTGGTCCTGGATCGGTCGCTCAGCGCCCCGATCGGTCTCTCCGCCCTGGCTGCTGCGGTGGTACTGGGGGCGGCGTCGGCGTGGTCGGTGCTGACCCGGGTGCCGGTCCCCCACCTGTGGCGGCGGGCCACGGCGCTCGACGAGATGCGATCGGCCGCGCTCAGCTTCGATTTCCAGCGGGTGCTGGTGAGTCTCCGGCGGGCCGTGGACCAGACCGAGGCCCACCGTTCCCCCGTCCGCCTGGCCCGGCGGTGGATGCCTCGGGCCCTGTGGCGGTACCTGGCCAGCGTTGAACGGGGCTGGAACACCCGCCTGGGCCAGGTGGTGGCCGGGGCGGTGGCCGCCGCCCTGGTGGTGCGGGCCGACCCCGCCAACGGCGTGGTGGCGCTGGCTCTGGCCGCCACCGGCATGATCGTCGGTTTCGAGCTGGCGTCGCCCGTCGCCTCCACCGCCGGTCAGATCTGGTTCGGCGTGCACTACCCCCGGGGCTCGTCGCCCGTGCTACGGGGCCAGGTGCTGACGTCCGTTCGTGATCGCCCTGGTCATCGCGGCGGCCGCCCTCGGGTGGGTGGCCGGCTCGGAGCCGGCAGGTACGGCCCTGGCCTCGGCCGGCCTGTTCACCTTCGGCACGCTGGCGGCCGCCGTGCAGGGGCGGCTGGGCTCCCCCGACCTGGCCTGGCTGGCCGACAAGCTGGGCACGATGGTGGCCCCTGCCCTCTGGATCCGGGCTCTGGCCGGCCCCATCCTGTGCCTGGCTCTCACCGTGGTCGTGTCGCACGGCTGGCTCCGACCCGACGGCTACACCCCGTGGCCGGCACTCACCCTGGTTGTGGTGTCGGCCGCCGTCGTCGTCGCCTGCTACCCCCTGGAGAAGACGCTCCCATGATCGAGATACGCGGCCTCCAGCACCGCTACGGCAAGGCCGTGGCGCTCAACGTGCCCCGCCTGTCCATCAACGCCAGCACCGTGCTGGTGGGCCACAACGGGGCCGGCAAGTCGACCCTCCTGCTGTCGCTGGCCGGCCTGCTGGTGCCCACCGACGGGGTGATCACGATCGGAGGCGACCCGGCCGGCAGCCCGGCCGCCCGCCGCCGGGTGAGCTTCGTGCCCGACTCCCCCGCCCTGTTCGACGACCTGACCCTCGCCGACCAGATGCGCTACGTGGCCCGCCTCCACGGTGGCCGTAAGGCCGAGCCGGCCGAGGCCGCGGGCGAGCTGGTGGATCTGCTCGACGCCGGCGAGCTGCTCGACCGGCTACCGTCGGCCATGTCCAAGGGTCAGCGCCAGAAGGCGAGCCTGCTGGTGGCCACGGCCCGGCCGTGCTCGGTGCTGCTGGCTGACGAGCCCACCACCGGCCTCGACACCGAGAGCCGAAACGCCCTGCTGCGGGGCTTCGCCCATCTGGAGCACGTCGCCGGCGTGATCATCGTGTCCAGCACCCACGACGGGGAGCTGATCGCCGCCACGCCGGGCCGGCTCCGCCTGAGCGGCGGCCGCCTGGCCGACGACACCGAGGCCGACCCCGGCGCCGTGGGCCCGGTCGCCCCGTCGCCGGCGTCGTGGAACGAAGACAACATCGACGACGAGGGCGACGGGGAAGGGCCCGACGAGGCCGGCCACCAGCCGGCGGGAGCTGCCGCCCCGCCGTCGTCCCGGTGGCGCTCCCGGTCCCGCTTCAGCGAAGGGGATTGAGCCCGGCCGCTGTCACCAGCGGTCCCAGTGGATGACTTCCTCCACCGGCTTGCGCTTCACCGGGCCGTGCTCCCGATCGGGCCATCCGATGGGGATAAGGGCGGCCATGCGGACCTCGTCGGGGATGCCGAGCGTACCCCGCACCACCTGCTCGGCCCGACGCTGGAACGTGGTGAACGTGGCTCCGAGCCCGAGGGCCCGGGCGGCCACGATCAGGTTCTGGGCCGCCGGGTAGCAGGCGGACCACACGAGCTGCTCGTCGGGATTGCCCGGCGGGTAGACCATCTGCCCGCAGACGAGGACCAGCACGGGCGCCGTGGCCAGGCTGCCGGCCAGGGCCCGGGCTCCGTTCAGCATGAGGCGCACCGAACGGTCGGCATCGGCCGACGGCTCGCGGAAGATGCCGGCCATGGCGTCGGCCACGGCCCCGCCGATGCGGGCCTTGGCGTCGGCGTCGGTGATCACGACGAAGTCCCACCCCTGGCTGTTCCCGGGGCTGGAGGCCCGGGTGGCGGCCCAGATGAGCTTCTCGATCAGCTCCGGCTCGACAGGATCAGGTTTCAGGTACCGGATGGCGCGGGCCGTGCCCATCGCTTCGAAGACGTCCATACCCGGACGCTAGTCTCGTGCCATCGTGCTCGCCGCCCGGCGGGACCGGAGCACAGGGGGGATGGCCGTGGCGTTGATCGTGCCGGCACGCAAGGAGAACCGGGTCGTGGTGGAGAACGACGTCCCGATGCAGACGAGGGACGGCAAGACGCTCTACGCCGACATCGTACGCCCCGACCTGCCCGGCCGGTTCCCGGTGCTCTTGAGCCGCACCCCCTACGGCAAGGCCGGCTCCACCGACCCCAACGGGCCCACCACGTTCTTCGCCCGCTACGGCTACGTGTCGATCACGCAGGACTGCCGGGGCCGGTTCGCCTCCGAGGGCGAGTACGACACGATCTTCCAGGAAGCGGCCGACGGCTACGACGCGGTCGAATGGGCGGCCCGGCTGCCGTGGTCGAACGGGCGGGTGGGCACCACCGGCCAGAGCTACCTCGGCCTCACCCAGTACTTGATCGCCTGCAACGACCCCATGCCGCCGTCTCTGCAGGTGATGGCGCCGGTGTCGGCCTCGTCGGACTACCACCAGAGCTGGATCTTCCACACCGGCGGGGCCTCCCTGTGGGGCTGGCTCGTGCCCTACGCCATCTTCAAGGGCCGTGACACCCTGCGCCGGGCCGGCCGGGACGATCTGATCGAGCGGGTGCTGGGCTACCTCGACGGCGAGTACTCGATGATCCGGCGCACCCCGTTCGGGTTCAACTTCACCACCCCGGTCACCACCGAGTGGTTCAGCCACCTGCCGATCAGCGACTGGGGCGATCTGCTGGCCGAGACCGCCCCCTACTTCGCCGACCACATCGCCCACGCCGACGACGGCGAGTACTGGTACCGGGCCAACGTCAACCGTCACGCCGAGACGGTGACCACGCCCATGCTCCACGTCACCTCGTGGTACGACATCTTCGCCGAAGGCGGGCCCAACGCCTACCGCAGTGTGAAGGCCAACAGCCGGTTCGAACAGGCCCGCAACGGTCAGCGCCTGATCATCGGCCCGTGGGGGCACCTCCTCCCCTACTCGATCCCCAGCACCAAGGGGGCGGGCGAGGCCGACTTCGGGCCCGAGGCCCTGATCGACCTCAACCAGACCCTGCTGCGCTGGTTCGACCACTGGCTCAAGGACATCGACAACGGGATCATGGACGAGCCCCCGGTCACCGTGTTCACGCTGGGCGAGAACCGGTGGCAGCAGCTGGCCGACTGGCCGCCACCGGCCATGCGCCCCGTCCGCTGGTTCCTCCACTCCGACGGATCGGCCAACTCGCTCCACGGCGACGGCACCCTGTCCACCGTGCCCCCGGGCGGCGACGAGACGGGCGAGGACCGCTTCACCTACGACCCGGAAGATCCGGTGCCGAGCCTGGGCGGGGCCAACCTCATCATCGACATGGGGGTGCGCGACCAGCGCCCGGCGGAGGAACGGCGCGACGTGCTGGTGTTCACCTCCGACCCCATGGAACGGCCACTCGAGATCACGGGCCCCGTGTCGGTGGAGTTGTGGGCGTCGTCGAGCGCCGTCGATACCGACTTCACGGCCAAGCTGGTGGACGTCCACCCCGACGGCTACGCCATGAACCTGCTCGACGGGATCATCCGGGCCCGCTACCGGGACTCGGCCAGCGATCCCGAACTGATGGAGCCGGGCCGGCCCTACCGGTTCACGATCGACCTGTGGAACATCTCCAACGTGTTCCTCCCCGGGCACCGCATCCGCCTGGAGATCTCGTCGTCGAACTTCCCCCGCTTCGACCGGAACCTCAACACCGGCGCCGCCTTCGGCGACGGCACGTCGGGCCCGGTGGCCCACCAGACGGTGTTCCACACCGGCGAGCGGCCGTCAGCCGTGGTGCTGCCGGTGATCCCCCGCTGATCGTCGCCGGCCGAGGCCGGGCGCGGTCGATCAGTACACGCTGGCCGAGGTCAGCTCGCTGCTGATCACGTAGAGTTGCTCGGCCGCGGCCTGGATCTTGCCGCTGGAGGCGTCGACGTCTCGCACGACGGTGGCCGCCTCGTCGACGTTGGCGTGCATCCGCTCCACGCTCTCCTCGATGCGGCTCAGCAGCTCGGCCGTGGTGCGGGCCAGCTCCTTCACCTCCATCGCCACCACCCCGAAGCCCTTGCCGTTGTCCCCCGCCCGGGCCGCCTCGATCGAGGCGTTGAGGGCCAGGAGATTGGTCTGCTCGGCCGTGCCCTTGATCTGGCTCACCACGCTGCTCACGTCGGCCGCCCCCGACTCCACCCGGCCGAGCGCCTCGTGGACCGAGTCGATCACCCGCATCAGGCCACCCTGCTCGTCGCCGGCCAGCGCCACCAACGACCCGGCCACGCCGGTGACGGCACCGCTGGCGTTGAGCACGTTGTCGAACGAGACCAGCTGGCTGTCACGTCCCTGGATGAACACGTCGGCCATGAGGATCTGCATCAGCAGGGCAGCCCGCCGACTGGCCTGTTCCAGCGCCCGCACCGTGGCGCGGTCGTACCCGGCCTGCTCGGCCGCCTCCAGCACCACCTCGGGCACGATGAAGGCCCACGGGAACAGGATCGTCATGGCCGTCCCCTGGGCGTCGTAGTGATGCATCCGGGTGTCGGCGAAGTCGAGCAGGCTTCGGTCCCACCGACCGGCGAGCAGCGTCCGGGCCAGCGCCGCCATCTGCTCGGTTGGCAGGTTCTCGTAGAGATTTCGGCTGGGGTGCCCGCTCCGCAGGGTCATCACGTGGGCCCGCACCCGCTTGGCCAGCTCGTCGGCCACCTCGGGATGGCGTTGCCCGAAGCCGGACAGCAGACCGACGAGATCGGCGTCGAGACCGTAGAGCGCAGCCAGATCGGCGAGGTCCTGGCTGATGAACCCGGCCCCGACGGGCGCCGCCAGCCAACCCGCGCCACCCTGGCCGGGCGGCGACTGTGCTCCCGTGCTGCTGCGGCTCCGTCTGCGCCAATTCACTCCATTCCGATCGTCAGAAATATGCAGTGCCTTAGGATATTTTACGAGAACCTGAACCTGGTTCGAATCACTGACGGGGCGGCGGGTAGTCTCGGGCCCATGCCGATCGCGGTGGACCTGTCCTGGGGTCAGAGCTTCGTCAACGGCTTTCCTCACGAGACGTTCAGCTGGCTGCGGCGGGAGCATCCCGTGTGGTGGCACCCGCCTACCGAGCACACGCCGGGGGGCGTGGGGTTCTGGGTGGTCAGCCGGTACGCCGATGCCGTGGCCATCATGCGCGATCCAGCCACCTACTCCTCGGCCCGGGGCGGCACCGCCATCGACGACAGCGGCGGTGCCGGGATCCTGCTCAACCAGACCGACGACCCCCAGCATCTGCGGCTGCGATCCCTGGTCAACAAGGGGTTCACGCCCCGCACCATCGCCAAGCTGGAGGAGGATCTGCGCCAGCGGGCCCGCCAGATCCTGGCCTCGGTGCCGGCCGGCGAGATAGTCGACTTCGTGGCCCTGGTGGCCCAGGAGCTGCCGCTGCAGGCGATCTGCTCGATCCTCGGGGTCCCCCAGGCCGACCGGGCCCACCTGGCCGGCATCGTCAACGCCGCCATCGAGGCCGAGACCGGCGAGGTGCTGGGAGCCGACTTCGTGAAGCTGCTCGGCTCCTACGGCGGTGAGCTGATCGCCGAGAAGCGGCGCAACCCGGCCGACGACATTCTGTCGATCATCGTCCACGCCGGCGGCGACGATGGCACCCCACCCCTCACCGACCGGGAGCTCAAGGCCTTCTTCAACCTCCTGTTCCCGGCCGGGGCCGAGACCACCCGTAGCGCCCTGGCCGGTGCCGTGGTGGCCTTCAGTCAGTTCCCCGACCAGGAGGCCCGCCTCCGGGCCGACCCGAGCCTCATCCGCTCGTCGGTGGAGGAGATCGTGCGGTGGACGTCGCCGTCGGTCTACAAGCGTCGCACCGTCACCCGGAGCACCGAGCTCGCCGGCCAACCCCTGGCCGAGGGCGACAAGGTGACGTACTGGGAGATGTCGGCCAACCGCGACGACGCCGGTGTTCGCCGATCCGTTCCGCTTCGACATCGGGCGCGACCCCAACCCCCACGTCGGGTTCGGCCACGGCACCCATTTCTGCCTCGGCGCCAGCTTGGCCCGGACCGAGATCCGGGTGATGCTGGAGGAGCTGGTGGCCCGGTTCGGGCGGCTGGAAGTGGCCGGCGAGCCCACCTGGGTGCCCAACAACCGGCTCGTGGGCATCAGCCACCTGCCGGTGGTCGCCCATCCCCTGCCCTGAACACCGACCAACTCCACCGACCCACTCGACCGAGCGACCCCGGGAGCATCCCATGACCACGATCATCCCCGAGCCCGACGTCCACAACGTCTGGCGCACCGAGACCCCGGGCAACGACGGGTGGCTGCGCTCGGCCCGGCCCGACGCCGCCGACAAGTTCTTCATGATCTCGGCCGACGGGCATGTGCAGGAACCCCGCAAGATCTTCAAGGAACGTCTGCCCGAGGAGTTCCACAGCCGGTTCCCCAGCGTCGTGACGGCCCGCAGCGGCGAGCAGTTCCAGAAGACCGAGGGGTTCCGACCCACCAAGCTCAATTGGGTCAACCCGCTGCAGGGCCACGAGAAGGTGCGGTACGAATCGGGCCGCCGACCGGCCGAGCGGGCAGCCGAGCTGGAGCTCGACGGGGTCGACGGCGAGATCCTGTTCCCCAACGTGGGCCTGGCCATGTGGGCCACCCGTGATGCCGGGTTCTCCCATCTGATGTGCCGGGCCTGGAACGACTGGGCCTGGGAGAACTACGGCCCCTACAACGATCGCCTGGCCCCCATGGCGTGCGTGGCCCCGGGTGCGCTCGACGAGACCCTGGCCGAGATCCAGCGGTGCGCCGCCCTCGGGTTCCGGGGCCTGTGCCTGCCGTGCAAGCCGGTGTTCGGCCCGCCCGACGTCGACGACCTCAATTACAATCTCAAGGAGCTCGAGCCGCTGTGGAGCTGCATCACCGACGTTGACCTGCCGGTCACGTTCCACGTGTCCACCGGCCGTGACCCCCGCACCGCCCGCTCCGGCGGTGGGGCGATCATCAATTACACGATCCATTCGCTGGCCCCCACGATGGAGCCGCTGGTCAACATCTGCGCCTCCGGGGTGGCCGAGCGCCACCCGACGCTGCGCTTCGGGGCCATCGAGGCCGGGATCGGCTGGGTGCCGTGGATGCTGGAGGCCATGGACGAGGCCTACCTCAAGCACCACATGTGGGTGCGACCCAAGATGGACGGGCTCCCCAGCGACTACTTCCGCCGGCAGGGATTCGCCACCTTCCAGGAGGACCGGGCCGGCCTCGGCCTGGCCCGGGAGTTCGACCTGGTCGACAACTTCCTGTGGGCCAACGACTTTCCCCACCACGAGGGCACGTGGCCCTACTCGGCCCAGGCCATCGAGCGGACGATGGGCGGGCTCGACGACGGTGAGCGGGCCAAGGTGCTGGGCCTCAACGCCGCCCGCATCTTCAAGTTCCCGGTGCCCGAGCGTTACCGCGGCCACCCCGACGCCGCCGAGGTGGCCGCAGCCAACGAACGCTGAGCCTCAGGCGGCGGCCAGGAGGTCGCCGCCCACCGGCAGCACCGAGGTGTCGAGGTTGTAGAGCTCGGCCACGTTGTCGCACAGGATGGCCCGCACCTGCTCGGGGGTGAGGTGCTGGGTCTGCTGGGTCAGCATCTCCTGGCTCCAGGGCCAGGTGGAGTCCGAGTGGGGGAAGTCGTTGGCCCAGCACAGGCGCCGCCAGTTCATCTGGTCGGCGTTGCGGAAGGCGACGAAATCGTCCTGGAAGGTCATGTAGATGTGCTCGGCGAAATACTCCGAGGGCGGCTTGGAGACGTTGGCCGTCAGCCACTTGCGGTGCCGGTTGTAGGCGTGGTCCATCCGGTACATGAAGTGGGGCGCCCAGCCGGCATCGGCCTCCACGCAGACCAGCTTGAGCCGGGGATGACGCTCGAACACGCCGCCCAGCACGAACATGCCCATCAGGTCCTGGTTGCCCCGGATGATCGACAGGAAGCCGTTCATCTTCGGGCCCCGGGTGCGGTTGAGGGCGTCGGACTGGGACGTGAGGATGTGGAACGAGGGCACGAGATCGAGATCGACGCAGGCGTCGAAGAACTCGCCGTAGATCGGCGAGTCCCAGTCTTCCTGGGCCGGCTCGCCGGGGAGCATCACGCCCCGCATGCCCATGGCCTTCATCTTCTCCAGGTCGGAGATGCCTTCTTCCGGTGAGCGCATCGGGGTCTGGCCGAGGGAGATCAGCCGCTGGGGGTCGACCGAGCAGTACTCGGCGATCCAGCGGTTGTAGGCGTCCATGGCCGCCTTCTTGTAGTCGAAGTCGGGGTGGTTGCACAGCACCATGCCCACCGAGGGATAGATGATCTCGGCCGACACCCCGTCGCGGTTCTGGTCGGCGATGCGGTAGTTGGCGTCGTAGCCGCTGCGGGGCAGGTCGGAGTACTTGGCCCTGGTGTTGAGCTTGTCGGGATCCTGGCCGGCGGCGGCCACCAGGCCCATGGGGATCGTCCGCTTCATACCGTCGATGACGATACAGGTCGCCCCGGTCGTCGGTCTCGACCACGTGGGGTGCGACGTCGACGTACTTCGAGTCGATGTAGTCGGTGTAGGTGTTGGGTGCCTCGGTGATGTGGGAATCAGCCGAGATGATCGGGAAGTCGACGCGCACGGAGCCCCCCTCTTTCTCGCGGGTCGGTGACGACGTGCCGTGCGGCACGCTGCGATCCACCATGGCATCGCCGCGGGCCGCCGGCAAACCGCTCAGGTGGTGGGCAGACCCTTACCGGCGTAGGCGGCAAGCTTCTGCTCAGGGGTCATCTGGCTGTAGTCGAGCGGGGGCGTCTCACCGTAGAGGATCTTCTTCACCGCCTCGTCGAGCAGCAGCTTGTCGTTGTTGTTCTCGTTGCGCACCATCTCGTTGCCGATCCGCTTGGCCTTGCGGACCGAGGTGCCCTCGGGAGTCTGCACCCGGAACGAGCCGAGGATGTGGCCGGTGTGGGCCCCGTTGTCGTTGTTCGACACGAGGGTGATCTTGAACACGCCGTTGCCCTGGTCCTCGGCGATCGTCCACTCCTTGTCCAGGGTGTGGGTGTAGCCGAGGTCGATGGTGACGTCGGGGGTGAGCACCTCGGTGATGTCGCCGAAGGGCAGGGGCGAGTGCTGGAGATGGTTGATGCGCCGCTCCCGCACGTCGCCGTCGAGGGAGGCGATGTCGATCCCGGACAGGATCATCATCTTCTCCTGGGTCTTGGGCCGCAGGTCTTCCCAGTCGTTGAGGTTCGTGAGCTGTTGAGCGATCTCGCTCTCCAGCTCGGCCCCGGTGAGATCGGGGTGGGCCTTCTTCATCTGGGCGATGGCCTGCTCCGCCACCGGGCGCAACCCGGTGATGGGCGAACGGGCGGTGATGACGTTGCCGTTCCGCTCATACCCGCCGTACTGCTGCTGGCCGGGGGTGAGCATCTGTTCGCCCAGGGTGGCGACCACGTGGTTGGTGAAGTCGTGGACGTTGTAGCCGTGGGTCTCGACGGCCCCGGCGGCGGCGGTGTCTCCCATGGCGTGGTCGCCCATGGGTTGGGTGGTGGCCGGCTCGGTGGCGGTGGCCGCGGTGGAGGCGGTAGTGGCCATGCCGGTGCCGCCACCGCCGTGGCCGTGGTCGGCGGCGGGGGCCGGCGCCACGGTGGGAGCGGGGGCGGCGGCCGGAGCCACAGTCGAGGCGGGGGCGGCCGGCTTGGCGGTAGTGGCTCCCGTCCCGCCGGTGGCGGCCCCACCGTCGCCGTGGCCGTGACCGTCGCCGGCGGCCACCGCCGGCGGGGCCGGGGTGCTCGGCGGAGCAGCGGCGGTGGCCACCGGGGCCTGGTAGGGGGCGACGGCAACGCTCCCGTCAGCCACCGGGAGCCCGATCTGTTGGACCGGGGCGCCGGTGCTGCTGGCGGCAGCGGCCGTCGAGACCGTGGTGGCATCGGCGGTGGTGAGCTGGGCGTCGTCTGGTGGGTCGCCGTCCGAGCGGAGGGCGACGAAGGCGAAGCCGAGGGGAACGAGCGCGGCAAGGGCCACGCCCACCTTGGGGGCGGCGGAGGAACTCCGGAGCACGGTGACCATCCTGGTGGTCGGAGGGAGACGTCCGGTCCCCCACCGGCTGCCCCTCAGAGCGCACCATAACCCGCGTGGGTCGCCTTGCCTAGGGGATTATGACGAAACCATGACCGTTCCCTCAATCGAGGCTTAGGGGCGCCGCGGTCAATCAGGCGGGGCGCCACCGTCAATCGAGGCGGGGCGCCACCTCGCGGGCGAACAGCTCGAGCGAGCGTTCCACCACGGCCGGGTCCATCCCGGGGAGCGTGCCGAAGCCGACGTGGGTGGTTGCGGCCAGGCGCCCCACCGACTGGTTGAGCCCGGCGGCGACGGTGTCGGGGGAACCGAAGGTCGGCTTGAACAGGAGCTTCTGGTCGGGTTGGCGGAGCTGGTCAACCGGCGGGGTGGGGGCCAGCGACAGCGATTCGTTGCGGCCGGCGTCGTTGAGCCAGCCGGAGTAGACGCTGAGCAGGTGGTGGAAGTGGGGGCCGGCCTCGTCCCAGGCAGCATCGTCGGTGGCGGCCGTGTGGGCCCAGTGGAGCTGGAGCACCTTGGCGCCGGCGGGGTCGTGGCCGGCGGCCCGCAGGGCGTCGTCGTATTCGCGCTGGAGAGTGCCGCTGGCCACCCCCAGGAGGTTGGCGCCGAGGCGGCCGGCCCGGCGGACCCCGGCCCGGCTGGTGGCGCCGAGCCAGAGCGGCATGGGCTGTTGCACCGGTTTGGGCACCACCCGGGCCCCGTCGATCGTGTAGTGGCGGCCCTGGTGGGAGAACGTGTCCTGTTCCCACAGGCCACGCAGCACGGTGAGGCCCTCGGTGAACCGGGTGAGGCGGTCGGCGGTGTCGATGCCGTAGCCGGCGAACTCGTGGGGGGCGTAGCCCTGGCCGAAGCCAGGGTCGATGCGGCCGTTGGACAGCACGTCGAGGGTGGCGATGTCCTCCGCCACCCGGATGGCGTTGTGGAGCGGCAGGAGCAGGAGGTTGAACCCGATCCGGACCCGCTCGGTCACGGCGGCGATGGCGGCGGCGATCGGGATGATCGAGGGCGAGTAGCCGTCGTCGGCGAAGTGGTGCTCGGTGAGCCAGATCGTGTCGTAGCCCAGCTCCTCGGCCCGGCGGATCAGGCGGAGCTCGTTCGCGTAGACCTGGGCGAACGGCCGGCGCCACTGGGCCGGGTTGCGGAACGAGAACATGACACCGATATCGAGCCGGTCGTGGAGCATGCGGTACTCCCCCTCTCCCCTGTCACCCCTACGGGGCCGGGCCGCCCCCTGCAGCCCGGTGGGGATTCTGGCACAGCCCCAACCACCCCCGCCGCTCCGCTCGCTCGGCCCGCTGACGCCTGGTGTGGCTGTGGTCCTGGCGGATCAGGGACTCGATCGTCCGGCGCCGGGCCACCGTCAGCCAGGTCCACGCCCGGCTCGCCGTGCAGCACCACCGCCGTGCGGATCAAGACGGCGTGGCCCTGTCGGTCGAGCCAGCGCCACAGGGAGCCGGCAGGCGCAACATCGGGACCGCAGTTCGAACCGTGTAGCGGTATGTACCTCTGAGCGGTACATACCGGTACACGGTTGATACCGAGGTCCCGATGTCTCGCCTCGGGAGAGGGCGCCGCGGTGCGGTGCCGGTCGGGCGCCTCCGCTGCTACGGGTTGTGGTGCAGGCGGAGGCCGGGGCGGGGCCAGGTGCAGCGGACCAGGGTGCCGGAGGCCGAGCAGGTGATGAACGCCGTGCGTAGGTCGGGGCCGCCGAAGCAGATGTTGGTGGTGAGCCGATCGCCGGTGGGCACGTGGGCCCAGGTGCCGTCGGGCGAGACGTCGGTGATGCCGCCGTCCCGGATGGTGGCCACGCACACGTGGCCCTCGCCGTCCACGGCGAGGGAGTCGAAGGCGTTCTCCCCGGGATCGGCCATCAGCATCGTGCCCCGGTCGTTGGCGTAGGGCGAGTCGAACACCCCCGGGCCACTGAGCTTCCACTGGTACACCCGCCCGGTGGTGGTCATGGCCACGTAGAGCGATGGTGCCGTCGGGCGACAGGCCCACGCCGTTTGGGGTCTCGAGCCCCCACGACATCTGGCGGATGGTCGATCCGTCGGCGGTGGCGTAGTACAGCCCGCCGACGTCGCGCTCCCGGGCCCGGGCCTTGCCCGGATCGGTGAACCAGAACCCGCCGGCGTCGTCGAACACCAGGTCGTTTGGCCCCCGCAGCCCGTGCTCGCCGCAGTGGGTGTAGATCACCTCGACGGCGCCGGTCTCGACGTCGACGGCCTGGATGCAACCGCCGGCGTAGTCGGCCGGCTGGGGCCCGGGTATCCACCGGCCGTCGCGACGGCCCCACTCGAAGCCGCCGTTGTTGCAGATCCACACTCGGCCGTCGGGGCCGAAGGCGGCGCCGTTCGGCCCGCCGCCGGTGTCGGCCACCACCTCCACCCGGCCGTCGGGGTGGACCCGGGACAGGCACTGCCCGGCGATCTCCACCACCAGCACGCTCCCGTCGGGCAGGGCCACCGGCCCCTCCGGGAATCGCAGGCCCTCGGCCACCACCGTCATCTCCATGGCACACCCCCCTTGTCGGGGGCCAACCTAGTGCCGACCGTTCCGCGGTACAGCACTACGGGTTCTGACCGGCGGCGCCCCGGGTCGTAGGCTGCGGCCATGGGGACCTCGCTGAACAGTCCAGCCGAGCGGGCGCAGGCGATCGCCGGGATCATCACCGCCGAGAGCGAGGCGATCCACCGGGGCGGGCGCCTGACACCGGCGGCCCACCAGGCGCTGGTCGACGCCGACCTCTTCCGCGTCTGTGGCCCCAACCAGGTGGGGGGCGAGGAGTGCGATCTGGCCGGTGTGTCGGCCGTGGCCGAGATCCTCGGCCACTCCGATGTCAGCACCGGCTGGCTGTTCGTCCAGGCCAACGCGACCGTCTACAACTTCGGCCCCCGGCTCGACCCGGCGACGGCGGCCGAGATCTTCCCCGGCCCGGCGTCGGTCGTGGCCGCCGGGTTCCCCGTGGGCCAGGCCCGGGCCGACGTGGTCGACGGCGGCTACCGGGTCAGCGGCCGCTGGGACTTCGCCAGCGGGAGCCTGCACAGCGACTGGTTCGACGCCCGGGTGGTGGTGTACGACCACGGTGAGCGGAAGACCACGCGCTCGGGCCTGTTCGGGCTCATGTCGTGCCTCGTGCCCCGGGACGAGGTGGACCTCGTCGACACCTGGGATGTCACCGGCATGCGAGGCACCGGCTCGGGGACCTACACCGTCGACGACGTGTTCGTGCCCACCCGGCGCATCGTGCCGATGTGGGAGATGGCGACACAGGGCTCGGCCGGGGCGTTCCGCATCCCGGCGCTCACCTTCGCCCACGTCGCCTTCGCCGCGCTCACCATCGGCGGGGCGACGGCCGCCCTCGACTGGTTCACGGAGCTGGCGCAGGCCAAGACGGCGCGTCAATCTCGGACGCCGCTGCAGGACCAGGGCACCACCCAGCGGGTCATCGGAGAGAGCCACGCCCGCCTGCGTGCGGCGTCGGCCTACCGGGACTGGGTTGTGGAGCGGCTCATGGCGGCCGCCGCCAACGAAGGTGGGGTGAGCCTGGACGACCGGGCCGAAGCCCGCCTGGCCGTGACCTCGATCACCGAGACCAGCCTGGCGGTGGTGGAGACCCTGTACCGGGTGGCCGGCACCACCGGGATCTTCCAGTCGTCACCGCTGCACCGGATCTTCAACGACCTCCACGTGATGAGCCAGCAGCTCTTCGCCCGGCCGTTCCACTACGAGAATGTGGGCCGCTACCTGCTCGGCCTCGAGCACGACCGCTCGATCATGTGACGGGCGCCAGCGGAGCGCCGGCGCCGGCCCCGGCCAAGTTCCGTGCCGATGCCGGGCCGCTCTACGCTCTGTCCAGGGGACCGCTGAGCCGGTCGAGTGAACACAACAGGGGGACGGCGATGAGCAAGGCCGGATTGGACCAGGCCAAGGTCGACGCGCTGGTGGCGCGGGCGCGGCGCGAGGTGGACGACGGGCTACTGCCATCGGTGCAGCTGGCCCTGGCCTACGAGGGCGAGCTGGTGGTGAACGAGGTCTTCGGCGACGCCACCGCCGACAGCCGCTACTGCCTGTACTCGGCCACCAAGGCGATCGTGGCCAGTGCCTTCTGGACGCTGATCTCCGATGGCCTGGTCGATATCTCCCGCCCTGTGGCCCACTACCTGCCCGAGTTCGGGGCCAACGGGAAGGAGACGGTCACCGTGCAGCAGGTGCTGCTGCACACCAGCGGATTCCCCAACGCCCCGCTGCCGCCAGCGGAGTGGGCCGATCAGGACAAGCGGCTGGCCCGCCTGGCGAGCTGGCGGTGCGAGAAGGATCCCGGCACGCGCTTCATCTACCACGCCACCTCCGCCCATTGGGTGCTGGCCGAGCTGATCACCCGGCTGACCGGCCAGGACTTCCGGGACTACATCCAGGAGCGGGTGACCGACCCGGCGGGCCTGCCCCGCATGGTGGGAGTCCTCGACCAGGACCAGGCGAGCTGCCAGGAGATGCAGATGGTCGGCGAGGTGGCCACGCCGGAGGAGATCAGAGCCACGTTCGGCGTCGACCAGCTCATCGGCCGGGAGATGGTGGAGGAGCTCGTGCTGTGGTTCAACGAGCCGGCGAACCGTACGGTCGGGGTGCCGGGCGCCGGTGGATTCGGCCGGGCCGCCGACCTGGCGCTCTACTACCAGGAGCTGTTGCACAACACGCACAGCATCTGGGAGCCCGAGATGCTGGCCCGGGGCACGGGCGAGGTGGTGAGCCGGCTGACCGATCCCATGCGGATCCCGGCCAACCGGTCGATCGGCATGATCGTGGCCGGCGACGACGGGTTCTCCAGCTCCCGGGGGCTGGGCAAGACCGTGTCTCCTCGGGCGTTCGGCCACAACGGCGCCGGTGGCCAGCTGGCCTGGGCCGATCCGGCTACCGGACTGTCGCTCGGTTACACCACCAACGGTTTCGATCGCCACGAGGTGCGCCAGCCGAAGCGGGGTGCCGCCATCGGCTCCCTCGCCGGCGTGTGCCGGGCCGCGGTGTAGGCTTCGGCCGCCGAGGCGTCACCCCTGCTCCCAGCGGGTAGCGAAACGGCGGCGTCGCCCCGACGCGTCCAGCGCGTCCCAGAGAGCAGCACCATGCCGAGCACCAGTCTCGCCGTACTCGTGGCCGGAGGGTCGGGTCTCGTCGGCCGTCATCGCGTGCCCCCGGTCACTACGACGTGGGCTGGCTGCGCCTCATCACCAATGTGGACATGACCACGGCCCGAGCCCTGGTGGAGTCGCTCACCAACCCCGCCGAGGTGACCGAACGGGAGTTGGAGACGCTCACCGGCCACCACCCCATGTCGTTCGTCGACGCTGCGGCCCGGGCGCTGTCGGAGCGCATCACCGTCACCGCGGCGTCCGTGTCACGATGACGCTCGACGACCCTGCGGTCGACGAGCCTGCGGTCGACCCTCGATCCCGCCCGGTGGCGGTGGGGGCGTTGATCGTGGGGGCGACGTTGATCGGCGTCACGTTCGGTGTCCGGAAAGGGAGCGCCGCCTTCTACCTGGCCGGGTTCGCCCTTATGATCGCTCTGTTCCCCCGCTGACGGTGGGTGGCGTAGCACCCCGGAGCAAAGATCAGCTACTGATGATCATCCACTGACTTTCGGCGAGGGGAGTTGATCGGGCCCGGTGGTCCTCGGCGTGGTAGTGTTGCTGAAGCGACCCGGCGACATTCCCGGAGCCGGGGTCCACGATCTCACCTTTGGTCGGGGCCCTCTCCACGATCGAAGCGAGGTCCACCCGATGGCACCAAGGGCCACCCCCAAGGTTCCAATCCCTACCACGGAACGCCCGGATCGAGAGCCGACGCTGGCGCCCCCCAGGGGCGTCCGGTTGCGCGACGGTCGAGCCCTGACCGACTCCATCGCCGACCTGATCGCCGAGCGCCGCACGATCCGGAGGCGGGTGGCGTCCGGTACCGGCATGTCCGAGGTCGACGACGCCCGGTTGCGGGCCATCGACATCGCCATCGACCGCATGTGGGCCGACCTCCGGCGCCAGCGGCTCCCCCTCCCCCGCTTCACCGCCGGGCCGACGGCCCGACGGTGACAGCCCAGGCCGGAGCCGGGCTGACCGCCAGCAGCTTCCGACACCTCATGGACGATGCCGGGGCGGAGCTCAACCGGGCCGGAGCGGCAGCCACCTTCGCCTGGACCGTGGGCGGGCGCCGCTCCCCCGGGTCCACCTGGATCAACGTGACGTCGAAGCAGGGCCACGGCCGGCTGATCAGGCACAGCGACGGCTCGTTCGACAGCACCGCCCACGATGGCGAGGGCGGCCAGCTCCACGATGCCCATGGGGGCCAGGTGACAGCCGACGAGTTCCGACGGCTCATCGTGTCCCTCTCGCCGAACACACGACCGAATGACCAATCCCCTACAGACGATCAGGTGAACCATGGCCAACAAATCGACCAACCAGCCCACCAACGGCAAGAAACCCGGGCGATCGCTCAAGGAGAAGCGGGCGGCCAAGCACGCCAAGCAGGATGCGAAGATCGTGGCCCACAAGGCCTGGGAGAAGTAGCGGCTACGTAACGGGGCCCGTGGGCGGAACGGGTCGGGCCCGTCGGGATTGATCGCCGGCCAGCGGGGAATGCACAGGTCAGGCCTGCGTCAAAGCCTCGGAGGACACTGCGCCTCCCGCCGACGCACACGACCCGAAGGACGTAGCGATGACCCTGACCGACCGACAGAGGACTGATCACAGGGCCCAGGCCATGCGATCGACTCGACCGGGATAGGCCATCACTGCCTACAAGCTGGGTCTCACCGTCGCCGGACTGGTCGTCCTGTTCGCGGCGCTGCTGCCCACCTACCTCAACAAACGGCCGCTGTCGCTCCCCATTCTCCTGGTGGTGGCCGGAGCGATCGGCGCGTTGTTCCTACCGGGCGCCGATGTCGACCCTCGGAACCATCTGGCGTTGACCGAGCACGCCACGGAGCTGGCCGTGCTGATCTCGCTGCTCGGCGCCGGCCTCAGCATCGATCGAGCCCCGGGCTGGCGCCGCTGGCACGCGACCTGGCGGCTGTTGGCGATCTCCATGGTGCTCACCATCGCCGGGATCGCCGTGGCCGGTGCCACGCTGCTCGGTTTCGGCGTGGGCGCAGCGCTGCTGCTCGGTGCCGCCATCGCCCCCACCGACCCGGTTCTCGCCGCCGATGTGCAGGTCGGAGAGCCGAGCGTCGACGGTGCGCCGAACGACACCGAAGACGAGGTTCGCCTCACGCTCACCAGTGAGGCCGGCCTCAACGACGGCCTGGCCTTCCCGTTCGTGTTCGCCGCCATCGCCATCGCCTCCCACGGTTCGGCCCCCTCCCAGTGGTTCGTCCACTGGCTGACCTACGACCTCGTTGTGCGTCTGGTGGTGGGGCTGGCGATCGGCTGGCTGGCCGGCCAGGGGTTGGCCCGCATCATCTTCAACCCGCCTCGACCGTTCAGCCCGCTGGCCGACACGAACGAAGGCTTCGTTGCGGTCGGGGCCATCCTGATCACCTACGGGGTCACCGAGATCGCCCATGGGTACGGGTTCCTCTCGGTGTTCGTGGCCGCCGTCACGCTACGCAACCGCCAACCCGACCACAGCTATCACAGGACGCTCCATCTCTTCACTGGCCAGATCGAGCAGCTGCTCAGCGTCGGGCTCCTCCTGGCGCTGGGCGGCGCCATCGCCGCCGGCATCCTCGGTGCGCTGACCTGGCGGGGCATCGCCATCGCCGTGCTCATCATCTTCGTCATACGACCGGCGGCGTCACGCCTCGCCCTGGTGGGAACGAACACCCGGGCCGAGGAGCGGCGCGCCATCGAATTCTTCGGGATCCGCGGGATCGGCTCGATCTACTACGTCGCCTATGCGGTCGGCCACGCACCGTTCAGCCACCGCGACGAGCTGTGGGCGGTCACCGTCGCCACCATCGTGCTGTCGATCTTCGTCCACGGCGTGACGGCGACGCCCGTGATGCGTGAGCTCGATCGCCGCCGTAGTCGGCGGGCGGCGCGCCGGCCGGCGAGGCTGGTGCTCAGCGATACTCCCCGGCCCTGGTTCCCCGGGCGCCGGTGACGGCTCCGAGGGGATCGAGGATCAACCCACGGCCACTACCGTGGCACCGTATGACTGGCGAGACCGAGCAGGGCATCCCCGCCGAGCGGGCAGCTCGCCGCGCTTCGTTCGCCGACGCCGTCCTGGACGGGGACGAGCGAGCCCGGCTGCTGGCCCTGCGGGCCGCCACCACCGAGAACGCCCCCCTCTACATCGCCGTGCTGGCCGCGTTGGCCGAGGCCGCCCAGGCCTACCGGCTCCAGCTGCGCACCGCCGAGATCTGCGCACGCCTGGCCGGCGCCCACGGCTTGGACGGGGACGAGCCGACGGTCCGCGGTGCCCTCGACCAGCTGCGGGGCTGGGGGTGTGTGGACTGGGTGCAGGATCCATCGATCCGGGCCACATCGATCGAGGACTACCTCAAACGCCACGAGCTGTGGGAGCTGACGCCTATCGGCACGTCGACCCTGGCGGCTGTCGAGTCGCTGCTGGGCGCCATCGAGGAGTCGGGCGCCCTTCAGCGCACGATGTTCCGCCAGATCCGGGCCACCCTGGCTGAGCTGATGGCGGCTGTGACCGCCAGCGACAGCGCCGGTGTGTACCTGCGCCTGCGTGATCTGGATCTGGCGCTGGCGCAACTGGCCACCAACGCACGCGAGTTCTACGCCACGATCAACCGGATCGCCCGCGAGGAACGGCTCGACGATCACGTGTTCCTCCTCTACAAGGACCAGCTGATCGCCTACCTCCAGAGCTTCCACGACGACCTCGTCCGGAACCGGTCGCTGATCGCCGCTGACATGGCCGTCCTCGACGGCAGCCAGCGGGTCGTGCTGCTCCAGCTGGCCAACGACGGGGACGACTCCGGTGGCCCCTTCGCCGCTGGCGCCGACTGGGAGCAGCGGTGGGACGGGATGCTCGACTGGTTCGTGCCGGGCCGGGTCGGGCGCTCCGAGGTGGAGGCTCTGAGCGGGGCCACCACCGTGGCGATCCGCGAGCTGCTCACGCTCCTGCGCCGGCTGACCGAGCAGGCGACCCGCCCGGTCAACCGGGCCTCGGAGCTCCGTGAGACGGCCGCCTGGTTCGCCGCCTGCGAGACCGACGACGAGGCCCACATCCTGTTCGACGCCGCCTTCGGGCTCTCTCCGCTCGACCACGTGGGCGTCACCGCGCCCGATGCCGAGGCCGACGGACGGTTCCCCAGTTGGTGGGCCGTGGACCCGGTGCCGGTCCCCCTCTCGCTCCGCACCTACGGCCGGCGGCCGGCCCGGGGCGCCACCGGGAAGCGCCGGGACTACTCCGCGGCGAAACGGGATCTCGCCCACCTGCGCCAGGCCGAGGAGGCGCAGCGGGCGGCGGCCACCGCCCGGCTGGTCTCGGTCGATCTCCGCCAGACGAGGGTCGCCACCGCCGAGTGGTACACCCTGCTGGGCTGGCTGGATCAGGTCCTGGCCGAACGCCCGGCCGGACGGCGGTTCGCGGCCTCGGTGCGGGTCGGTGGGGCCACGATCTCGCTGGCCGCGGCCGATCACGACACCTGCCTGCTGGCGCCGGGGGGCACCGTGGTGCTCCGCAACTGCCTCGTCGAGGTCCGGCCGTCGTGACCGCACGGCTGGCCATCCATCTCCCACCCCACCAACTCCCCGAGTTGCAGCGCGCCGCCCGGGCCCTGCTGCGGCGGCCTCTGGTCACCGCCCGCCAGGGCGAGGATTTCCGCCTCGTACTGCGATGGGAGACGGTCCTACGAAACGAGTTCAGCCAGAAGCTCGGGTACCGGCTCGACGTCAGCCGGTCCGCCGCCCGCCTGCTGCGGCGCCCGGCGTCCCTGACGCCGTGGCGCGGGGCCCGGCTGGGCAGCGGCCGGACGCTCGGCCGGTGGGGCTACGTTTACCTGTGCCTCACGTTGGCTGCGCTCGAGCACCCCGGGCACCAGGTACTGGCCTCGGAGCTGCTGACCCGCATCCTGCAGTCGGCCCGGGGCGATGCCCGCCTCCAGCTCGACGCCACCGAGTACGTCCAACGCCGGGCGTTCCGGGACGCCGTACGCTATCTGGAGGAAGTCGGCGTGTTGCGTGTTCGGGACGGCGATGTGGAGTCGCTCGTGAGCGACGGGCAGGTGCTGTGGGACATCGACCGCGACGCAGCGGCGATGTGCATGGTCGCATCGCCCTCGGTCCTGCGATCGGTGTCTACGGTGACCGACTTCATCACCGAGCCGTCGCCGGCCGACGCCGATGGCCGCAGTCGGCGGGCCCGCCACCTGCTCAACCGACGTCTTCTCGACCAACCGCTGGTGATGGTGGCCGATCTCAGCCAGGACGAGGCCGAGCTGGCCTGGCGCAACCGGCGCCGTGAAGCCGACAACATCGCCCGCCTCACGGGCTGTGAGGTCGAGCTCCGCCGCGAGGGTGTGGCCCTCATCGACCATGACATCCGGCCGCTGTCGGGCACCCCGTTTCCCGGCGGCAGCGCTGTGGCCCACGCCGCGCTGCTGTGGCTCACTGCGCTGCTCGACAGTGTCCAGCCCGGGATCACGCGCAGCCGGTCCACCGACGACGGGGCCGAGTTGCCTGTCGCCGTCGACATCGACGCCGAGGTGGCCGACGCGGCGTGGGCCTCCTTGCTGAGCGAGTATTCGGGCCGGCTGTCCCAAGATGCCCGGGACCAACCCAAGCGATTCAAGGCCGAGGTGGTCGCCCTCCTCAGCCAGTTCCGGCTCCTCGTCCCTCGGCCCGGCGGCCTGGCCGTGACCGCCTTCGCCAACCGGTTCCGAGCCGAACCGACGCTGGTCGACCACGACGCGAGCGGAGACAAGCAGCAGGCCATGTTCTGATGAGGTGGCAACCGACCCGGGCCGGGATCTTCAACTTGTGGGAGTACGACGACCAGACCTTCGAGTTCGGCGATGGGCGGCTGGCCCTGCGGGGCCGCAACGGCTCGGGGAAGTCCAACGCGCTGGCTCTTCTGTTCCCCTTCGTCTTCGATGCCGTGATGAGCGCCGCCCGCATGGACCCGATGGGCGGGGGGCGGTCGATGAAGTCGCTGCTGCTGGGGCGCGACGACGACGATCGGGCCGGGCGCTACCGGCACGACTCCGGTACCGGCTATGTGTGGATGGAGTTCGGCGACGGCGAGCGCCACCTCACGATCGGCATCGGTGCGGCGGCCACCCAGCACCGTGACGCCGAGCCCTGGTTCTTCGTCACGACCCAACGCGTCGGTCACGACCTCGAGCTGGCCGCCGACAACACTCCACTCGGCCGGCGCCAGCTCGAGGACCGGATGACAGGAGGCACTGTCTACACGAAGGCCGACGACTACCGGGCCGCCGTCGACCGGCGGCTGCTGGGCCTGGGAGAGCGCCGGTTCCGCCGCCTGGTCGACCTGTTGCTCACCCTGCGCCGCCCCCACCTTGCCGGAAAGCTCGACACCGACCATCTCTCGGCCACCCTGTCAGCCGGCCTGGGTGAGCTCGATGCGGCATTGATCGACGACGTCGCCCACAGCTTCGACGACCTCGACGCCATGCAGCACGAGCTCGACGGGCTCGCCGCATCGCTGGCGGCCGTCGATCGCTTCCTGCCGGCGTACCGCCAGCACCTCGTCGTGGCCGGCCGGCAGAGCGCCCAGACCATCGTCGACGCACTGGGTTCTCTGGGCCAGCTGGACCGGGAGGCCAACGCCGCCCAGCGGCAACTCGACGCCGCCGGGGCCAACGAGGCGGGGCTCACCACCAGGGCGGCGGCCACCGATGCCCAGCTGCTGAGGCTGGCGGCTGAGATCGAGAACATCCGGGAGTCGCCGGCGTACCAGAACGCCACCGCCCTGGCCGAGGTTCGCAAGTCGGCCGACAACGCCGAGCGGGCGGCGCAACGGGCGGCTACAGCAGGCGAGCGGTCCACCGCCGATGCGTCGCGAGCCGCCGAGCTGGCAATGGCTGCGCGCCTCGACGCGGTGGCCCGGCAGGCCGATGTGACCGGAGCGGTCGCTGCGTGGGCCGACGCAGCCCGGTCCGCCGGGGTGGAGATCCCCTTTGCGTTCGACTTCGACGACACGTGGGCCACCTCGGTCGTCACCCAACGCCGCGACGAGGTGACCCAGGTCAGGCAGCTGGCGCGGCGGGCGGCTGAGGCGTCAGAGCGGGCCCGGCAGGCTGCGCAGTACGAGGCCCGGTCGTTGCTCAAGCGGCAGGAGGCTGAGCAGGAGCTCTTCGCGGCAGCCGGCGACGTCGTCCAGCAACGGTCGGAGCTGGCCGATCACCGGAGCCGCTGGGTCACCGATCTGGCCACTGTCATCGATACCATCGCCGCCGTCGCCCCCGGCTTTCCCCCTCGATCGGTGGCTCACCCGTGGGGCGAGCCGCCCGCCACCGACGACGAGGATCTCGACGGCAGCGCTGATGCCGACATCCGGGCCTTCCATGTTGCCGACCGGCTCGTGGGCGAATTGGCCCTGGCCACGGCCCGGGCGCTCGATGCGGCGGAGGCCGCCGCCGCCCATCAGCAGCAGCGGGTGGACGACCTCGGAGAGGAACGCCGCCGGATCGAGGCGGAGCCCAATCCCGGGCCGCCACCCAACCCGACGCGCCCCGACGCCGGGGCCGGCGACGGCCCGGGGGTGCCGCTCTACGTCTGCGTGGACTTCGCCGAGTCGATCGACCCGGTCTCCCGGGCCGGGCTGGAAGCGGCGCTCGGCGCGGCCGGTCTGCTCGACGCTGAGGTGACGCCGGAGGACCGGCCGCTGGCCGCCCTCGATGCCGCGCTCATGTCCGGCTGGTCGGGAGACGACGGGGGCAGCGCCACCCTGGCCGATGTGTTGATGCCGGTGCCGGTGGAGGGGCTCACCACCGACCGGATCGCTGAAGTCCTGCGTTCGATTCCGATCGACAGCGGGATGGTGAAGATCGAGCGGGACGGGAGCTGGCAACTGGGCCCGCTCGCCGGGCGGTTCGCCCAGCCCGAGCCGTTGTTCATCGGCCACGCCGCTCGTGAACGCCGCCGGGCCGAGCGGCTGGCCTATCTGGACAGGGAGATGGCGAGCGAGAAGGCCACCCTGGGCGACCTCGAGTTGCGCCACGACCGGTTGCAGGCAGCCGCCGCTGCGCTCGTCGGCGTCCGGGCGGGGCAACCTCCGGTGGACTCGTTGGTCACGGCGTTGGACCAGCACCGCACCTGGTGGCAACGGCTCGACGAGCGGCTGCGGGCTCACGAGTCGGCGCGGGCCGACGCCGACTCGGCAATGGGGGAAGCCGAGGCGGCGTCGATCGACGTTCAGCGGACGGCCGCCCGCCTTCGTCTCCCGGCCGACGGCGATGCGTTGCACGACATCGACGGCCTGTTGCGCGACTGCGACGGGTTCCGGCGCCAGGTCACATCGGTGCAGGCCACAGCGGCCATCGCCCTTCGGGCTGCCGACCAGGCCGACGACAACGCCGGGCAGCAGTCGCAACGGGCCGCCCTCGATCAGGCGGCGGTCGCCGAGGCCACCAGCTTCGCCCGGTTGGAGCGCACCCGCTACCAGCAGCTTCAGGCCAACGTGGGGGGTGACGCGCAGCAGGCGATCGAGGCTCTGGCCCGGGCCCAGGGGCTCCAGCGGAGCCACGAGCAGATGGCGCAGGAGCTGGCCCGCGACCTGCAGGCCGTTCGCACCGCGCAGGCCACGCTGACGGAGCGGATCAACGGGTACAGCCAGCGGCGGGTCGGGCTGGTCGACGACCTCGGCACAGCCGAACACCACTTCGCTGTCTTCTGCACCGCCGAGATCGTCGAGGTATTGGCGGTGGAGGGGGTCGAGCCGGGCGCCGATCCCCATACGGCGTCGCGGCGGCTCCTCGCCGGGACCGAGCCCGGACCGGAGGATGCGATCAACCGGATGGAACGGGCCTACCGGGAAATTCTCCTCGACGGGCTCCGGGCCGGCCACGATCCGAGCATGCCCAAGGTGGCCGGTCTCGACGTGGTCCGGGTGGGCACGGTCGAGGGCGACCTGCCCATCGGCACCCTGGCCCGCCAGCTGCGCCGGGAGCACGAGCGGACCAGCCAGCTACTGACCAAGCAGGAGCGTGAGATCTTCGAGACCCACCTGCTGACCCGGATCGGCGACGCGCTGCGCCAGCTGCTGCTCGATGCCGACGCCTTCGAGCACCGGATCAACGAGGAGATGTCGAAGGTCCCGACCGAGAGCGGGCTGATCGTGGAGCTGCGGTGGGAGGCGGCGGGCGACGATCCCGGGCTCCGGGACGCCATCCGGGCGTTACGGACCGCTCCGGAGCTACTGGGCCCGGATCGGCGGGAGGCATTGCGTGAGTTCTTCATGCTGCGCATCGCCGACGTCCGTGCCAACGAGCCGGGCCGGAGCTTCACCGACACGCTGACCGCCGTGCTCGACTACCGGGCGTGGCACCAGTTCGTCCTCTACGCCCGGTTCTCCAGCGGCAAACGGCAGCGGGTGACACGAACGTTCTTCCGTGATCTGTCGGGTGGTGAGGCGGCCTCCGTACTCCACCTTCCGCTGTTTGCCGCCGCTGCCGCCCAGTACAGCAACGGCTCCGTGAACGGCCCCCGGATCATCGCCCTCGACGAGGCGTTCGTGGGCATCGACGACAAGATGCGGGCCCGTCTGATGGGGTTGCTCACCCAGCTCGACCTCGATGTGATCCTCACCAGCCACGAGTTCTGGGGCTTCTACGACACGGTCCCGGCGCTCGTGCTCTATGACCTCGTACGCCGGCCGCCCACCCCCGGTGTCTACGCCCAACGCCTCGATTGGTCGGCCGGCACCATCGAGGTCGGCGGTGTCGCCTATCTCGGCGACAGCTGATGGACACCGGCGACGCCCTCGAACTGCTCGGGCGGCCCGAGCTCGAGCGACTGTGGGCAGCAGCGCGGCGGCGGCTCGAAGGGAACGGGGCCGCGCTCACCACGACCCCGATCGTGCTGGACGACCTGACCGACGACGAGGTGACGGCTATCTGCGCCCTGCTCGCCCAGCGCCGACCGGCCGGCAACCGGCTACGGGTCACCCTGGCCAATCTCGACGCCGCCCTTCGGGCCAGCAGCGCCCGATGCGGTCTGATCGAGACGCTGGAAGTGCTGTCGGGCGGGCCTGTGATCGACCGGCGGGCCCGACGAGCCGATCAACGCCAGCAGGTGACCGACCTGTGGCGGACGGCGGCCGCCCATCCGGCCGCCGCCTCGGAACCGGTCGAGCGCTGGTTGGCATCGGTCCGACAGCGAGGTCGGCTCACCCGCCTCGGCGTCGACGACCCGGCCGAGCTGCTGCGCGTGGCGCTCGATTGCGCCGGTTGGCTGATCACCCACCAGGCGGCCAACATCGACCAACCGGTACCACTCCCGGTCCTGGCGACGGGCCGCCTCGGCGACGCCCACGGTCTCGATCCCGAGACACCCCTGGGTGTGCTGCTGGCAGATGCGGTGCTGACCCTTTCGGGGGCCGCCGATGTCCGGTCGGCGTGGCTCAGCTTCGGCGTCCAGCTCGATCGGGTGAGCTCGTCGGCCCTCACCTACCTGCTTCCCGGCCGACCGGGGACGGTGGTGGCAGCGGCACGGGCGAGTGCCGAGCCGCTCCGCATCACCAGTCGCATGCTCGAGCGTGACCCGGGCCTGCTCCTGGAGCCGGGCGACGTGGTGTGGCTGTGCGAGAATCCGGCGATCGTGTCCCTGGCCGCAGACCGGCTGGGGGCGGGGTGCGGGCCGCTGGTATGCCTGGAAGGGATGCCGTCGTCGGTAACCGGCCTCCTGCTGACCCAGCTGGTGCAACTCGGGGCCGTGCTCCGGGTCCACACCGATTTCGATCTCGGAGGTGTGGCCATCATGAACCACGTCACGGCCCGGCACGGTGCGGCGCCGTGGCGCATGGGATGCGCCGACTACCTGGCCGCCGCTCAGGGGGCCAGCATCGAGCTCGAGCAGGTGATCGGCGCCACCCCCTGGGATCCCGATCTCTCGCCGGCGATGAACCACCAACGCCGGGCCGTGCACGAAGAGGCGATCGCCGACCAGCTCCTCGCCGACCTCGCCCGCTGACCGATCGGCCGTTACCTCCCGTACGACAACTCACGCTGTTCGCCTGACGCTCGACACGTAGCCTCGCTACGCCGACGTGAGACTCCACCACCAAACGGTTCGCTAGCATCGGGAACCGGCCACATGCCGCCAGCGTCGAAGAACGGTGACCATGTCCTCCCCGTATCGTCTCGTGCTCGTCATCTCCGGTCTGGCGTTGGCCGCCTGCGGCCAGGGGACGACGAGCGCCAGCGGCGGCTCAGATTCAACCGCTGTCGGCGCGCAAGCCCCCGCCGACACCGCTCGGGAGGATCCCGCCCGGTTCGGCGACTTCCCGGCAGGGCCGAGCGACCGCTGGCTGATCGGCACCGACTACATCGGGACATCGTTCGTGGCGCTGTCGAGCGACGTGCAACTCGACGCAGCCACCGTCACCGTCCAGTTCATCGGGCGGTACCAGATCGGCATCGTCGCTGGCGGCTGCCCACTCGGTAGCGGTGACTTCACCTTCCAGGAAGGAAGGATCACCGGCCTGCAGCTCGGCGGCCCCGGCGTGATGTGCTCGCCGACCGACGAAGCCGCCCACCAGGCGGCCCTCGACCTCATCCAGGCGACTCCCGAGATACGAGTGGACGCCGACCGCCTCCTCCTGCTCGGCGCCGACCACCGCCTGGAGCTCAAGGCCAGGGGGCCGGGCGTCATACCGATCGTGGAGGACGGCGAACGGTTCATCGGTACCGAGACCACGGTTCCCGGTATCGATCCGGCCCGCATCGAGCTTGCGGCGCTGGCCTACTTCAGCATCCACCTGACCGTGCCGGTCTGTGACCTCTACGGCGCCGCCACCACCACTGACGACACGTGGGCCTTTCTGATCGAGCCAGCGGGAGTCGACGATCCCTGTGAGTACGCGCCACCGGCTGACAAGGCGGCGCAGGCCTTCTTCGCCGCCGGCGTCACCGCTACCCGCACCGGCCAGACCATCGAGGTCACCGGCCCCCAGGGCCTCATCCGCTTCCGGGCCGCCACCGCCGACGACCCACCCCTCCAGCGCGAGACCCCAAGCCCCCCACCTCGGATCATCCCGCCCCAGCCCGACCGCTCCCAAGCTCCACAGGAAGGCAGGCCGTCAACCCCCTGGTACAGCCACCGGGCCGGGTCCACCGCCAGCGGCGAGGCCGACGTCCCTCTTCCCGAAGACTGGACCGCAACCGATCCGAGCGTCCCCGAGGTCAACGTCGTCGGCCGAGGCTACCTGACCGTGACCCATTCCAGCTCCCCCTGGAGCACCGACCACAACTCGGTCGGCCTCAGTGTGGAGGAGGGTCCGACACCGGTCACCGTCCGGCTTTATCGCGACGAGAGCGGCACAGTCGTCGAAACGGGAACGACGGTCACCGCCCGGCAGTACCGGTTCGGAACCCAAGACTCCGGCAACTGAAGGCGCCAGGTCGTTTGGGTCTTCGAGCAGAACGGCCAGACCTACGTGGCCGAGGTCGGCTTCCCCGAGTTCCCCGACGACTCCGACTTCGCCAACCCCACCGACCCCATCAACCGCTCCCTCAGCGGCCTCGACCCCGTCGACCTGCTCAACGACATCCGCTTCTTCCGCCATTGCCAGCTACTGGTGGCTGTCGGGCTACACGGACGCCACCAGCTGCCCCCGGTACCGCCCCCGACAGTGGTCGAGACGCCTCCCCACCACCACCAGCGGCAGAACGAACCCGGATGCCGATACCGAGCGTCGAAGCCAGCAGCGGCGTCGACCGTACGGAACGATCCCGATCTGCAGAAATCTCGATGAGTCTTGGATTCAGCGACTGCTGAGCGAACGACTCACCTGCCGCCGGGTCCGTTCCCGCTGGTCAAGTGTGGCTCCGGGGGTGAGGCTCGAACTCACGACCCGCTGTTCAATAGAACGCCGACCGGCCTCGGCCCTGGGTGACCACGGTTGACCGGTGCCGCCCAGTACCCCGCCCTGGACTGCACGCTCGAGCCCACCGACCTCGTCCTGGTGGATGAACGTCAGCAGCCCGGTGTCCCCTAGCGGGCCAATCGACGTCCGCCCAGGAGCAGGGTGTAGCGTCACCATGAACAGCTCACGGCGTTGCTCCGGACCCTGGTGGCGCACTCGACACGGGAAGAAGCGGAACCAGCCATGGCAGCACCGGCAGCGACACCATCGTCATCCCCCTCAGCGGCGCCCGATCACGACAGCTCCCCGGCCCCGCCGCGGCGGATCGTGGTCGGCGTCGACGGCTCCGACAACTCGGCCCAGGCCCTGCGCTGGGCCCTGGCCGAAGCCCGACTGCGGGCCGACACCGTCGAGCTCGTCCACTGTTGGCAGGTGAGCACGTACGGCGACATGTCGGGCATGGGCGCGTATCCCGGCGATCTCCTCCAGAAGTCGGCCGAGGCCGTGGTCGACCGTCTGTTGGCCGACGTCGCCGGCGAGTCGGGGGGCGTAACGATCACCAGCCGGGTCGTGGTTGGTTCCCCCGCCCACGTGCTGGTCGAGGCCAGCGACGTCGCCGACCTCCTGGTCGTCGGGCGCCGGGGCCATGGCGGGTTCCTCAGCCTGGTCATGGGCTCGGTGGCCCAACAGGTGACGGCCCACGCCCACTGCCCGGTGGTGGTAGTCGCCGACGCCGACGCCGACGAGTGAGCAGGTCCGATCCAGCTGCCGAGCCGAGACTTCCTCGACCAGTTGCTGCTCACCTCGGACCCCACGGTGCGGGCGGTGTTCGCCGAGGACGCGGCGGCCATCGCCGGTGACCTCGTCGCCTTCGTGGGGATAGATCGCCCTGCACCACCACACACGGGATCGTCGTCACCCGAAGGCTGGGCGGCGACGATCATCGGCGTGATCCTGGCGGGAGTCGCTGGTCGGTGGGCTCGACCGGACGCTGCGGGCCCAGTCCGTCTACGTGCGCGTCGACGTCGTGCCGATGGGGCGGGCTCGGGCCCGCTCGATCTGCCGCCGGTCACCGCGTGATGAGCGTCCCCGACGTGCCGGCCGCCACCTCGAACGCACAGCGGGTCCGGCCGTCCCGGAAGGTCCGGGCGAACTGGGGGACGAACAGTCCGTCCTGGGCGGCGGCCCACGGCATCTCCGCCGTCACCAGCGTCCAACCGTTCAGGGCTCCCATGCCCGAGATGACGGCGGTCAAGGCCACCAGCTTCCCCACCCAGGCGGCATCGCCGAACATCGTCTGGAAGGCGTCGACGAAGGGGGCCCCGTTGCCGACGAGCGAGTCGTGCGGAACCAGGCCCATCACCGCCGCCGTCACCAGCAGGTACACGATGGCGCTGGCCGCCGTGCCCAGCACCGAGGCCCGCCCCACGTTGCGTCGGGGGTCTTTCACCCGGCCGGCTGCAATCGAGGCGCACTCCACACCGATGTAGGAGAACAACGCCACCCCGGCGGCGATACTTATCCCGCTGTAGAGGCTACCGCCGGTGGCGTTGAACGGCCCGAAATTGGCCCTCTTCACGAAGAACCAACCGACCACACCAACCACGACCAAGGGCAGGAACTTGAGCACCACGGTGACATTCTGGAACAGGGCCATTTGACGGACGCCGATGAGATTCACGGCGGCCGGGATCCACAATCCCGTCATGGCGATGGCGAAGTTCGTCATCGACGACGGGTTGTCGAGACCGAACAGCGAGTCGACGTAGAGCACCCAGGAGGCCACGATGGCGGCGTTGCCGGCGAAGGCGGTGATCCAGTAGCACCAGGCGGTGAGGTACCCGGCAAAGTCGCCGAACTCGTGCTTGGAGTAGGCGTACAACCCGCCGTCACTGGTGGGTATCCGCTTCGTCAACTGGCCGAACAGGGCACCGAGCAGCAGCGCCCCGATCGAGATGACACCCAGGACGACCAGCGACGACGTGCCAGCCTCGGCCATGACGGCGGGCATCGTGAACACGCCGGTCCCGATGATGCTGCCGATCACCAGCGCCGTCGCCGATGGCAGTCCCAGTTCCCGGGCCCGGGGCGGGGTAGGGGTCGGAGTCGCAGGCGCCGCCATCTCCACGGACGCCGGTGAGGTGAGGTTGACGACGACCGGTGGCTCGTCGGCGATCAGTGACATCTTCAGCTCCAGTTGACAGCTCGACCAATTGGGAGCGCCACCAGGGACCGGGGCAAACGCAGGGCCGCGGAGACGGCCGGAAAGCCCGAAATTCGGGGCCTGAAATACTCAGAATAGGTCGATCCCAGCTGAATGAACAGGGGCAAAGGTCATCTGCTGGGAGCCCGGCTCAACCCGAACGGACAGGGGGGAAGTTCCAGCGGCTTCGGTGCATGAAACCTGAGCGGTCGGGGTACTGTGGCGATCGGTCGGTTCGTCGTGACGCGCCGCCAGCGGCCCTTCGTCCCCCAGGGATGGAGTGGCCACCGTTACTCCGGACCCCGGTAGCGCCAGTACCACTCGTCGCTTCGGAAGGACCGGACATGACCGTGCATGTGCTCCGCCGTCGGGGGCCGTCCCCACCTGCCACCGGCCCCGATACCAGCGGACGACCGACGACGGGGGGCGACCCGCAACCGGCGCCGTCTCCGTCATTCGGCGACACCGACCTGGCGGTCCGCACCCAGGGCCTGGGCCGGGCGTTCGGCGCCATCGATGCCGTGGTCGACGTGAACCTCCGCATCGAGCGGGGCTCGATCGTGGGCCTCCTGGGCCCGAACGGCTCGGGCAAGACCACGCTGATCCGGATGCTGGCCACCCTGCTCCGACCGACGTCGGGTGACGCCTGGGTCGGCGGCGGCCGCCCGCCACCGGGCCGACGAGCTCCTCCAGTCGTTCGATCTGGTGGACGCTGCCGGCCGGCACCTGTCGACCTACACGGGTGGGATGCGCCGCCGGCTCGACCTCGCCCTCAGCCTGACCGGACGGTCCCCATCCAGCAGGTGGTGTCGAACGATGTCGATCACGTCGTCCTGTCGTGGTCGATCAAGCAGGTCGAGTCGGCACCTGAGGTCGAGGAGACCGACTTCATCCCCATGGACCGATGGCCCGAGATGGCCGGCGACTGGGACATGGGCGTGTCCCGGGTCCTGTCGTGGCCGTACTACCCCTACAGCGGCCTCGGCGGGGACTGGACCGGATACCCCTACGGTTACGGCTGGGGCTACGGGTGGAACGGCCCGGCCCAGGTGACCATGACCTACGACCGGGTGCCCGAAGGCACGGTAGAGGTCCGCCGGGCCAGCCAGGTTCTCAGCAGCGACGGTCACACGGTCGGCCACGTTGACGGGTTCCTCGTCGACCCCGAGGCCAGGATCACCCATCTGGTCCTCGAACGGGGCCATCTCTGGGGCCACCGGGAGGTCACCATCCCGATCGTGGACATCGACCGCGCTGAGTCCGACACGGTGCAGTTGCGGGTGACCCGCCACGTCATCGGTGAGTACCCGTCCGTGCCCTTCCACCGCCCGGGCCACGCGGCGTGAACCAGGCAACGGTCGACGGGCCGGCGGCGTTGGCCGGCCCGTCGATGACCGACCCCCTGCCGACCGACGACCTCGTGCGGCCCTTCGGCGACGCCGGCATGTCCCGGCTACGAGTGGTCGAACAGCACCAGGTGGTGCACCTGGCCCGGCGGCTCGCCGGCGAGTTTGTGTCCTCCACTCCCCTCAGCGAGATCGAGCAGGTGATAGCGGAGGTGCTCGGAGCGCTCCTCAGCGAAGCGAAGTTCACCAGCTACATTCCTCTGCTCACCGAACGACGCTCCCGGGAACGGCTACAGGTGCTCGGAGCGGGAAACCAGCACCAGATCGTGGCCTGAGCGGGGTGGCGTCCGCCCCCGGAGCGAGGCAGCCAGCGATCAGCCGACGCCGGCCCCCGGTGCAGCCGAACGTCTCCACGCGTACGAGGCGGTCCTCACGTCGAGCCTCGTCGGCTTCGGCGTGCCGGGAGCCGGGTGCCGGGTGCCGGGTGCCGGGTGCCGGGTGCCGGGTGCCGAGGCGATCGTCGGTGTGCTCGCCTACCGCCTGTTCGAGTTCTGGCTCCCGATACCGATCGGCGCCGCCGCCTACCTCTCGGCCGTGCCGCCCGCCCCTCGGCAACGAGGGTTCCGAGCCCTGCGGCGGAGGTGCAGGCGGCCTACATCGCCACGACGGCCGCCGCCGACGGCCCGGCAGACTGGGCCGCCCCACGGGCCTCGTGAGCACCGTCACCATTCGAGCTATCCAGCCGACATCTGCGAACCGTCAGCGGACCCAGCAAGACCCTGAGCGCCCGGGATGTTCCGAGAATTGTTCTCACGGCCAACTTCGCGGGCCGGTTGACCGGCCCCGCAAGCCTGTGACCAGCTGAAACGCTCCGGGGGTGAGGCTCGAACTCACGACCCACTGATTAACAGAACGCCGACCGGCTTGGCCGACAGGTGGCCATCGTTGACCGCTACTGCCCCGTAGCGCCTGTGAGCTCGGCGTCCCGCGGGGTTGGACTTGCCGCTAGTAACCGCAAGTGACCGCCTTTGCGGAAGCGGATGTTCTCAGCGTGTTCTCACTGTCGGTCGGCGTCGCCTCGGACCGGCAGCAAGCGGGACCGAAGGTGGCCGCGTGCGAAGACGACGATCGCTCCAGCCTCGAGATCCTCTGCCACCGCCCCCATGTTCGCCACGAGCAGCGTCGCCTGCTCGTCGGGTGTGAGCGGGTCGGACGAACGAATCAAGATGAACGACGGCTTGGCAAGGCGCCGGAAGGCCAGGAGCGTGCCGAAGTCCGTGTCGTGGGAGATGATGATCCGGTCCTCCGCTGCCGCCCGATCCAGAATCTCGTCGTCCGATGCGTCGCTGAGCCCGAGGTCCCGCACTGCGACGGCCTCGTGGCCGGCGGCACTCAGAATCTCGGCGACCCGGGGCGACACATTGGCGTCGACGAGAAACCTCACGCCGTGCGGGTGAGCGGCAACTCGCGCTCCTGCACCGCCTCGGCGGCGTAGGCGAGTGCTGCCGGAATGTCCTCAGCCTCCAGATCCGGGAAGTCCGCCAGGATCTGGTCTGCCGTCCGGCCAGCCGCCAACTGGCCCAAGACCGTTGCCACCGGAATGCGGAGCCCCCGGATGCACGGGGCGCCCCGCATCTTGTGGGGATCGATGGTGATCCGTTCGAACGCCATCCCTCAAGGATACGTCAGGCCGACCACCGGGACCCTCCAGGCGCTCATCGGACGTGCCGACGCCAGGCACGCCGACAGCCGAGGCCCAATATCGTCCATCCGGGTAGGGGCACCGCCCCGCACCCCGCCGGGCTAGACCATGAGCGCCCGGGTCGTTCCCAGGACTGTTCGCACGGCCAACAACCCCACGGGCAATCAACAGGCCCTGTACGCCTGTGACCACTAGGAGACTGCTGATCAAGGCGCTCTGTCGTGCGGTGAGTGGGCGGGTGCGCGGCTGGTGGGCTGGGTCTCGTGTGGTGGTTAATCACTTGCAGGTGCCGGGCGAAGTGGCCGCCGGGGGGGTGGCCGGTCAGGCGATGGTCCAGCCGGTGGGGGTGTGGGCGAGGCCGAGCTTGATGAGCCGGGCGAGGTCGATGGCAGCGGCTCGGTGGGCGAGCCAGAGCCGGTTGCGTTCGGTGCCTCGGTAGCGGAGTCGGCGGTTGGCTCCGCGAACCATCCAGGCGATGCTGCGTTCGACCATGGGCCGGTGGCGCCGGTAGGGGTCGGTGAACTCCTCGGTGTCGGCGAAGGCCCGGGCGGCGGTGAGGAGGTCGTGGTGCGGGTGAAGAGTGATAACTCGGCCCCCGGTGGCGGTGGTGCAAAATGACCGCAGGACACAACCCGTGCAGTTGGATGTGAACCGTGCGGCCCCCGCCGGGGTGATGGTGACGGTCACCCCGGCCGGCAAGTGGCGGTCCCGGTGGTGGTGTCGATGTCGAAGTCGTCCAACGTGAACCCACCATCGACCGCCGCCCGCAATGGCGGGGGCTTGATCACCGCTTCCATGTTCCGCTCCTGCAGGTGGGTTCGGAACTCGCCGGTGCCGTAAGCGGAGTCGCCGAGCACGACCGTTCCCTCGGGTTCCCCGTCAATGAGGTCGGGTGCGGCTTCGGCGTCGCCGACGTTGCCGGCGGTCAGATCGATGTCGGTGATCAGGCCGGTGTCAGGCTCGACAGCCAGGTGGGCCTTGTAGCCATCTCGATACGAGTGCTGGGTCTTGTGAACATGACGGGATTCCGGGTCGACGGTGGAAACGACCCGGTCAGGCGCGGTGCCACGGGTGATCCGCCACTGCCCCGGCCCGTCACCGGGCTCGACGTCCTGGCCGGCCACGAGGGCCAGCAACGCCACCGCCTCCGCCTGAGCAGTGGTCAGGACCAGCCCGTTGGCTTGGAGGTCCTCGGCCGCCCACACCAGCTCGTTGGCGTCGTCGACCAGTTCGGACACGACCCGGTCGATGTCGGCCGGGTCGTCCCAATCGACCGGGGGTCGCCCGCCTTCCAGGTTGTGCTCACGGACCCACACCGAGGCCAGTTCCGGGATGAGTTTGCGGACCCGGCGGATCTGGGTGACCAGCATCGTGATCGTGTCCTGCCGCTGCACCGCATCATCCAAGACAGTGGAGTCCAACACCCGCCGGTTGCGGCCGGTGATCACCCCGGTCTCGGCCACCACCGCACGCACGGCGTTGAAGATCCGCTGCGGATCGCCCGACGCCCGGAGCTTGTTACGCCACAGAGTCAACACCGTCGGATGGAACCCCTCATCGGTCAACGCCAACCCAGCGGCCGCTTTCCAGGCGATGTCCCGTTCCAGAGCCCGGACCGCGTCCCGGTCCGACCACGCTCCAGGGCCTGCAGGACCATCGCCGTGGCGACCACGTCCGCTGGGACCGACGGCCGGCCCCGACCCGACGGGAACAGGTCAGCGAACATCTCATCGGGAAACAGGGTCCTGCGGTGCGCCGCCAACAGGGCGTGCACGAGCCCGGCCCCAGCAGATGCCCGCACAGGGCCGCAGCGTCGAGCAGTTCACGATCAGGGCGAGACGAACCTTGCATCCCCCATTCTTTTCCATCCGCACCCGCACCGCGAGCACCCACCCCCAGAATGCTCAGCAGTCTCCTAGACCATGAGCGCCCGGGTCGTTCCCAGGACTGTTCGCACAGCCAACAACCCCACGGGCAATCGACAGGCCCTGTACGCCTGTGACCAGCTGAAACGCTCCGGGGGTGAGGCTCGAACTCACGACCCACTGATTAACAGGAATGGAAGGACTGGTCGCACCGGTCCGTCGGTGGCGCTGAGCTGGGCAACGGCGAGGGCCGGTGTACGCCGTGCCGCCCGATCGTCGCCGGTTCGCTGAGATTCCTGGATGAGATCCTGGATGGGAGTCGACGGTGGCCAGAGTGGTGACCTCAGCGTCCCGGCTGTTCCGTCGATACCGGGCGCCTCGACCAGGCGCTAACGCCGGGACTCGTCGCAAGGGCCACGATGATTCCGAGCCACGATCCTGCGTGCGGTTGGCCGAGTGCGACGGTGCCGGAGTCAGCTGGTTGAGGCGGTGCGGCTGTCGGCGGACCGGACGGTGATCTTGAGCGCAGTTCCTGTCGTGGCGGTGTAGTGCCAGACGTTGTTGTTGGGAGTGACCGTGGTTCCGTCTATTTCGACTTCGGTGACCTCATCGGGAACGATGCCGACGATCTCGATGGGGCCGTCGCCGTCCTTGAACGCACCGTAAGCGAGTCCAGTAGCGAGCAGGTCGTGCCCAGCGCAGCCGTCCGCTGTCGCTCCCGGCACGTTGATTAGGTAGCAGACACCCTGCGGGTCGACGCCGTCGGCTTTCTGTGCACGAGTGAGGGTGACAGCTATGGCGTTGTCGGTGAAGGTGACAGTGCTCTGCTCGGTTGCTGCGGCCATCTCGACGCTGAACGGCCTCGCTTGGTCCGATGAGGTGGCCGTCGGGAAGGCAGCGAGTTCGTCCCGTTGTTCCGGGGTGGCGACGGTGGGAGCGGCGGTGCCGGCGCCAGCAGTAGCGGTCTGGTCGGTGCGCCGCTGGCAGCGTGCGTAATTGAACTGGTCGGTCGAAGCAGCGCAGGTTGTGACGGCGTCGGATCTAGGCGTCGTGAGATTGATGAACAGACAGAGCGTGCCGGAGTACGTGTGCGCAGGCCCGTAGCCGCGTCAACCCGCAGGATCTTCGTTCCCCATCCGCCGTCGCAGACCCGCATGCCGTAACCATTGGTCGTTGCCGGTGGATCGCTGACGGTGGCGTCTGGCCAGAGGAGCAGCGGGCGTTCTGTCGTGGCGTAGTCGGCGTGGCCCGTCGGGGGGATCCGGGCCAAACCTTCACCCTCGACGGCGGAAGTGGTGGGCACTCCCAGGACATCGGCAGGGTCGCCTCGCCCAGAACCGTCTCGTCCGGCCAACACCAGAGCACCAGCGGCGCCAACGATCAGGAGAACGGCTGCGGCAGCGAATGCCAGTCGGTGGCGCAGTCGGCTTACGGGGAACTGCACGTTTGCCTCGGTCCACCGACCTTCGTCGAGTTCGGCCGGTTCGGTAAGCTGGCCGACGATCTCATCAATGGAAATGTCGTCAACGAGTTCGTCGTAGGCGTCTGCAAGTTGGCGGATCTGATCAACCACGTCGTTCGACATCGTGCACCCCCAACTCGTTTCGCAACCGGTCCAGGGCCCGGTTCAGGTAGTCGTGGACGGTCGACGGGGTGATGCCTAGCAGCCTGGCCACCTCGGCCTGGCGCCAGCCGTAACCATGCACAAGGACCACCGCCGTGCGCTGCTCTCAGAGAGCCGTGCCAGCGCAGGCAAC
>CAVTAP010000025.1:0-511741 GCA_963732695.1 uncultured Actinomycetota bacterium
CCGCCCTGATCGAGACCGCCACCGCTCACGGCGACATCACCGGCCTCATCCACGCCGCCGGCGTCTCCCCCAGCCAGGCGCCACCGGCGAGTGATCCTCGCCGTCGACCTCTACGGCACCGCCGTCGTCCTCGACGAGTCGGCGACGTCATCGCCCCGGGCGGCGCCGGCGTCGTCATCGCCTCCCAGTCGGGCCACCGCCTCGGCGCCCTCACTCCCGAGGAGGACGCGGCTCTGGCCACCACCCCGGCCGACGAGCTGCTCGCCCTGCCGATGCTCCAACCGGACCAGGTCACCGACCCGCTCCACGCCTACCAGCTCGCCAAGCGGGCCAACTCGCTGCGCGTGAAAGCCGAAGCCGTACGTGGGGAGAGCGCGGGCGCGGGTCAACACCATCAGCCCCGGCATCATCATCACCCCGCTCGCCGACGACGAGCTCAACGGCCCACGCGGTGCCGGCTACCGGCGCATGATCGACCTCTGCCCCGCCGGCCGCGCCGGCACCCCCGACGAGGTCGGCACCGTCGCCGCCCTCCTGATGGGACCCGACGGCGCCTTCATCACCGGCAGCGACTTCCTCATGGACGGCGGCGTCACCGCCTCCTGGTTCTACGGACCCCTCGCTCCCTAATGAGGCGGGTCGTAAAGGTTTAACACGTTCAACCATGACGGCCGGAGAGTGGCGGACTCTACCGACTGGGCGAACGAAAGTACGGAGTACAGCCTGCTCGGTGGACTGGGGCCAACTCGCAGGACTCGACACCGCCAGCCCGACGTGTTGGCCTTGACCGCGTGCCCGAGGGAGCACTGGCGACAGATCTGGTCCAACAACCCCCTCGAACGGTTGAATAAGGAGATCCGCGACGCACCGCAGTGGTCGGATCTCCCAACGACCCCGCCGTCCTACGCCTCATCGGGGCCGCCTCGGCCGATCAACACGACGAATGGGCCGTCACCCGCCGCGGGAGCTGATCCAATACCTGGCCGGAAAGGCTAAATCACGGGTAGACGCAGACCACGCCTACCTACACCAGATGTGCGCCGCTGCGTACGACGAGGCGAGAGATGGGCACCTCGCCATGGACACCAAGGCTGATCTACTGCACGCGGTCACCTACTCCACAGAACTGTGCGCTGAAGCAGTACGGCTCGTCCACGAGGCGGCCGGAGCAACCGGCGTGCGCAACGAAGCCGGACTTGAACGTCTCTTCCGTGACGCTCACACCCTCACCCAGCACGCCAACCACTCCAGCTCCCGCTACACGACCGTCGGAAAGATCCTCTTCGGGCACGACAACGACTGGCTCACGCTCAGTTTCTGAGGCTGCCCAGGGGCAGAGAGCGGTGCCGCTCCCCGAGCCTCGGGCGCAGAGATAGGTCACCTCTACACGTCGCTCAGGAACCGGCAGGGACTGGCCCGGTCGATCCGCCCGGTAACGACGCCGCCTGCCGCTCGGAATCAACGGACGCAAGGGCCACGAGCGATACGGTGCGCGACAGTCCTGCCGGAGTGCCTCGGGGAACCGGTCGCCTTCACGAGACGTCCAACATCTGTGCGGTAACAAGGAGGTCGGTCATGACCATGATGATGCATCGGTTGCTCGAGGCGATGAACGCTCACGATCTCGATGCGTTTGTCGAGTGCTTCGCCACGGGCTACCGCAGCGAGCAGCCGACGCGCCCGAGCCGAGCGTTCGAGGGCAGTGCGAAGGTTCAGGAGAACTGGGCGAGCGTCTTCTCGGGGGTCCCCGACTTCAACGCCGAGCTGCTCGTAGCGGTGACCGCGGATGACGGTGTCGAGATCGGGGAGTGGCACTGGCGGGGAACGTACACCGATGGCTCCCCGTTCGCGATCCGCGGTGTCATGGTGATCGGTGTCGAAGGCGAACAGCTCGCCTGGGCCCGCGTCTACATGGACACGATCGCGGACGATGGTGCGACTATCGAAGAGATGGTGACGGAGGTCTACCGGCCCCCAGCTGCCGAGTGACGGGGCCGTGGGCGGCCTTCCCCGAGGACATCAAGACGAACAGCCGACGTAGTCGCGGGCCGCCCGATAGCCGGCGATATCCCCTGGTCCGGCCGAGCGATACTGTCGCGGCGACCACCAGCGGGAGCGGTCTGCCACCGTCGGTGACATTGTCGAACGGTCGTTCGTGTGATCCCGAGCGTCCGGGGAGTGACGTACCGGCTCGGTCAGCGATCCGATTGCGAGCGCGATCATCGAGCGGATGGCTGGGGCCAGGCCTCCTCGGCTTCGCCAGAAGTACGAGTGGTCGTTGACGTCTCAGCGTCGGTTGTTCGAGGCCGCGGCTGGGGTATTCAGCTTGTGGTCGCGTCCGGCGCAGCACCGCCCGATGCGGTTCCCCATTGCCACAAACCCACGAAGTTGGGGATCGGCCGGACGAATGTCACCCCGGGGAGTTCCGAGAAGGTTCTGGCCAGATCAAGCATCGGTTGAAAGTTGCTCATGGCCTTGGCGTGTTCGTCCGTGTCCCAAACGCTCACGTTCGAGAGCTGTGACGTCGAGTGGTCGACCCCGACGAAGTAGGCGAGCAGACCAGGAAGCTTCCGAATCCCCTCGAGTGACGCTTCGGCCTCCCGCATTCGGCGCGATGCCTCGTCGAGATGTTGGGTGGGAATGTTCAGAATGGATACACGTACGACCGTCATGGCCTGATTCTCGCAGCGGTGGTGATGAGTTCGCGCTCCACGTGACGCTCGTCGTTGTGACTGCTGAGCCGACTAGCAGAGCAGCTGGCGACACCGACGCGAGCGTACATGAGGAGCCGCGACTCCGATCACGCGTGAACCGGCCTCCCAATCGGGTGGACTGCCCGGTAATGACGAACCAGCCGAGCAAGCTCGGCGCCGTTCGACTGCGATGTTGTGACGGACGGGCAACGGAAGACGGCGCCGGATCGGCCCCCGGGCGTCCCGTTTCAGACGTGAGCGATGCAGCGGCCGGTGTGTGGGAGCGCCTCCAGGCGCTCGGCCCCGATGTCCGCGCCGCACACCTCGCAGGATCCGTAGCTGCCCTCGTCCATGCGAGATAGCGCCTGCTCCACCTGGCTCAGCTCGGACCGCAAGACGTCGGCCAGTGCATGGTTCTCCTCCTGCTCACCGGCCACCTGACCCCGATCGGCAAACTCCTGGTCGAACTCGAGATCGACCTCGCCGCCGATGGTCAGCTCGTCGATGCGGGCGATGAGGCTGCTCCGCTCCCGTTCGAGGATCGGACGACGGTCGGCGTACTGGTCGGACACGCGTCCACCGTAGCCGGGACGGGATTCGATCGAACGTGATCGTGTGGGCTGGTGGCCGTCAGGTCCAGCCCAGCGACAAGTAGGTCCCGGAGGTGCCGTCGGTCACGAACCGATCACAATCGAGTGCACACTGCGGCACGTACGGTCATCGCTCGAAGGAACGCGCCCGCTCGTGGTCTCGGCAAGGAACGCTTCGGAGGGCGCCGGCTGCGACGGGGAGCCACGGAACGGCGTGGTGGCGCCCGCTGTCCAACTCGCTGTCCAACAACTCAGGCCAACTCGGCGCTCACCGGCAAAACTCAGCGGACCGATTCCCAGCAGAATCCAGGGATCCCGGACGCTCCGTACAGCTCCGGACCAACCTGATCGCCGTGCCTAGGTATGGGTCGCGCATTCAAGTCTCGTCGTCCGCTCCATAGAGACGCAGGTCAGGCCGGATCTACTCCTCCGGCCGTGGCCGACCGAGCCGGCCCGCCACCACGACGCCGGCACCCGGCGAGACAGCGAGACAGCGAGACAGCGAGACAAGCTGATCCGTCGTTTCACGAGAGCGAGTAGCGGCGTTCGGCAAGGCTGTAGAGGCGTCGCCAGAGGATGCGGTTGATGCCGACGATGTAGAGCGACATGACTGCGACGCCGGTGAGGATCTGGTGGAAGTCGCCGTTTTCGGTGGCTCGGGCGATGTAGGCGCCGAGACCGGTCGCGGTCAGGGTGGTACCGCCGTAGGTCACGATCTCGGCCACGATCGACGCGTTCCAGGCGCCACCGGATGCGGTGATTCCACCGGTGACGTATGCGGGGAAGATCGCAGGGAGGGTGAGTCGCTTCCAGCGTTGCCAGCCGTGCACGCCGAGGTTGTCCATGGCTTCCTTGAGATCGGACGGGATGGCTTGAGCGCCGGCGATGACGTTGAACAGGATGTACCACTGGGCGCCGAGCGACATCAGCAGAACACCGCCGTAGTTGAGGCTGATCCCGGTCTTGACGAACACGTACACCGCGAACGGGAACAGGAAGTTGGCGGGGAACGAGGCCAGGATCTGCACGATCGGCTCCGCGACGCGTGACGCCTTGGGGTTGGTGCCGATTTTGACGCCGATGGGGACCCAGATCACGGTGGATACCGCGACGAGGAACACGACACGGGCGAACGTGATCGCTCCTTGCCAGATCGGGGTGACGAACACACCCCATCCGTCGACCGCGGTCACGTAGGCGAGGAGCCGCCACGTGCCGTAGGCGATCGCCCCACCGGCCACGATCCAGAACCCGACGTCACCGGCACGTTGCCGGCTCAGAGCCGGCGCATGGCCGATGTCGGTGCCGAAGATCCGGTCACCGATCCGGTTGACCGGCTCGGCCAGGCGCCGGCGCAGCCGGCCGACGGCCCGAGGCCAGTGGGAGCGGCGCAAGAGGTTCAAGACCATCGAGCGGGGGACTTCGGCCGCTTCGGACTGCTCGTTCTTGAACCGTTCGGCCCAGGCGACGAGCGGCCGCCAGAAGATCACGTTGACGCCGATGACGATGATCGCCATGGTGAGCACACCGAGGCCGACCTTGCCGAGGTCGCCGGCGTCGATCGCCGCGCCGGCGTAGGAGCCGATGCCGGGCAGCGTGTAGGTCTTGTTCAGCACCGAGATGGCTTCAGAGGCGACGAGGAAGAACCAACCACCGCCCATGCTCATCATCCCGTTCCACACCAGCCCGATCGCCCCGTTGGGGACGTCGAGCTTCCAGAACCGACGCCAGCGGGACAGTCGCATCAGCCGGGCCGCCTCGTCGAGATCGCGAGGCTGCGTGACCAGGGACTGATGGAAGCTAAACGTGAGGTTCCATGCCTGGGAGGTGAAGATCGCGAAGATCGACGCGCACTCCAGCCCGAGATACGAGCCGGGAAACAGGGCGATGAACCCGCTCACCGTGATCGACAAGAACCCGAGAACCGGCACCGACTGCAGGATGTCGAGGGCCGGGAGCATGACCTTTTCCGCTCGGCGGGAACGTGCGGCAACGTAGGCGTAGACGAACGTGAACGAGTAGGACAGGCCGAGCGCGATGAACATCCGCAGCAGGCTCCGCGCCGCGTAGTACGGCAGATGCCTCGCCGAGGTGTCGATCGTGGTGACGTTCGTCGGTGCGAACGACAACGTCGCATCGCGCCCGACCGATACGATCGCGTAGAGCAGAGCCATGATGGCGGCCGCAACGACCAGGTCGAGGAGGGTCAGTTTGCGCCACCCGACGGTCGACCATCCCGAGTAGCCGTGGCGATCGCGCGGCGGACGCGGGGGCTGCCCGGGAGCAGACAGCGACTTCTGCCGGTCGGCGATTGTGCGATACAGGCGGCTCATGACGTCACCGGCTCACCGAGCACGGTGATCCGATCAGGATCGGCAACGAACTCCTCACGGGCGGCGTCGTAGGCGAACTGCTCGGCGTAGCGCCCCCAGTCGATCGCGATCTCCAGCTGCCGTTCCGTCTCGGTCTCGCTGAACGACCGCCGCAACACCTCCCGAAAGAACCCTGCCCGCAACGTCCCGTCAGCCGCCCGTTCGAGCCCGGCCACGATCGCCCGCACCAACGGGGCCCGGTCCAGAACCGCGTAGGCGAAGATCCGCTTCGATGCCTGGATGTCCGCCCCGGCGAATGTCGAGCCGGCTTCGGTCAGCTTCACACGTCCCGCGTCAGTCTCGGCGAAGCCGAGCATCTCCAGGGCGTCGAGGAGCGGCAGCAGATCGTCGACCTCGAAGCCGAGCTCATCGGCCGTCTCGGCGATCGTGGTCGGCCCGAGCCCGTCGAGGATCTCGGCCAAACCCGACAGCGAGTCGACGCTGGCATGTGGTAGCGGATGTGAGCCCGGTGTCTGGTGTGCTGGCGCAATCGGCGCGGCGGTGTCATCGACTGGTCGACCGGTCATCACCGCATAGATCTCATCGACCAGTGCCCGGAACGCCGGAGTATCACGATCGCGTGGCCGGGCGAGCGGGATGTCGAGATTCAGGCGGACGCGGCCCGGTTTGGAACCGAGGATGATCACCCGATCGGCCAGCAACACCGCTTCGTCGATGTTGTGGGTCACGAGCACGATCGCCTTGATCGGAAACTCGGCCGACTCCCACAGCTCCATCAACTCGCCCCGCAGGTTCTCCGCCGTCAACACGTCGAGCGCCGAGAACGGCTCATCCATCAACAGCACCTCCGGCTCCACCACCAGCGCACGCGCGAACCCCACACGCTGGCGCATCCCGCCGGACAACTCCTTCGGATACGCGGACTCGAACCCGTCCAAGCCGATCAGGTCGATCGCCCGTTCCGCCCGCTCGCGCCGAAAGGTTCGCCCGACACCCTTGGCCTCCAACCCAAGCTCGACGTTCTGGAGGACCGTCAACCACGGCAGCAAGGCGAAGCTCTGGAACACCATCGCGGTCCCCGGGTTCGGACCCGTCACCGCCCCACCGCGGTAGGTCACCGTTCCCGTCGACGGCAACAACAACCCCGCTATGCAACGCAGCAAAGTCGACTTGCCACTGCCCGACTTGCCCAGCAACGCCACGACCTCACCCGGTCGCACCTCGAGCGACACCCCCTCCAACACCGGCAGCTCGCCGTCGACTGTGGCGAACGCCTTGGTCAACGAATCAACGACCACCAGCGCCGACGATTCGGCCAAACCGCCGGCACGACTATCCACACCGACCACACGCATCCCATGACCTCCACCAGCTCGCGCACCACCCGGGAGGTATCAACTGAAGCGACAGAGAACGGAGAAGCCGGCGCCCGAACCTGCCTCACACCAAGCTCAACTGCAGCCGGCGGCCGAGCGGGTCCAGGGCAGGAACGACCACCATCGACTACCACCGTCCTGCATCGCTCCACCTCCTCTGACCGATCGAAGCCCACTGCAGGGCCGACGAAATCATACCAACAGGCAACGTGACCGACTCGCCGGGCCAGCCGGGTGCCGACCGTGCCGCCCCGGTCCGATCGTCTCGGCGATCCACGGCCGGCACCGTCGCGGTCGAAACCGACACGAGCCGAGGCCGGCTCGATGGCGCGGTCTCGGCTCGTGTCGTGGGGTGGTGGGTTGTCGGATGGGTCGGCGCCGGCATCAAGGCAGGGGAGCGGCGGGCAGGGCGTTGGAGGAGTTCATCACCTGCGTCCCAGCCTCATCGTCTCCGTCGAAGGGGGTGATGGGGCCGCCGTCGGCGAAGCACTGGTCGTCGCCGGCGGGATCGGCGAACCAGAACCCGACGTGGTCGAGCTCGGCCCGCACCCGGTTGCCGTTGACGAGCGTCGAAGCGAACGCCTCCTCCACGATCAGGCGGAACTGGCCCTTGCCCTTGCCCTTGCCGTTGGTCGAGAAGTCGCCGATGTACTCGGCGGCGCCGAACGGGTTGCCCGGCTCCTCCAGCAGGAAGACCGTGTAGTCCTGGTTGGGGACGAGCCCGCTGGCGTCGATGGCGAAGCGGTCGAATCCGATCTTGTCGGTGGTCAGGTCGACCGTGACCCGAGCCCGGGCGTTGGGCAGGCAGGCGGCGACCGCCGGGTTGGTCGGGGTGAGGTCGAAGTCCAGATCGTGGTGCTGGCTCCAGGGGTAGCTGAGCGAGCCCAACGCGGCGCTGGCATCGCCAGTGGAGGCAGCCACCGGCCCGGCCAGGGCGGCGGCGCCGAAAGCGGCGCTGGCCAGCGCAGAAGCGATCAGGACGGGGGTGCGGCGTTTCATCGGGGTTCCTCGGTGTGGTTGGATCGTGGCGACTGGCCACGTGCCCACCTCTACGCACCAGCGGCCGCCCCGGTTCGCGGCAATCCGGTTCAGGCCAGATCCGACATCCGGGCCGCCAAGTTCGAAGTCGAGCTCGCTGAGACCGCCGACGTCGTGCGTGGACAGGCGCACGGTCACCCGGTTGTAGACGTTCGACCACTCGGGATGGTGGTTCATCTTCTCCGCCACCACGGCGGCCGACGCCATGAACCCGAACGCCCGGACGAAGTCGGCGAAGGTGAACGTGCGCACCAGCGCCTCGCCGTCGAGCTCCCATCCGGGCACGGCCGCCAATCGCTCCCGGGCTTCATCCCCACTCAATCGTGACGTCATGGTCGAACCGTACCCAGCAAGACGCCCGCCCTCACCTGCCTCTTCGCCGCGTGGCTAGCATCGGCGGATGGTCGAGAGCGGGACGACGGCAACGATGACGCCGGGTGACCGGCACATCCGGATCGAGACGGTGGCCCACGTCGGTTGGCTCCTGTTCGACCGGCCACCGGTGAACGCCTTCGACTGGGCCATGGTGCGCCAGGTGGCCGAGGCGCTCGACACCCTGGCCGCCGACAGCGGCGTGCGGGTGGTCGTGCTCGGCAGCGCCAACCCCCGGTACTTCAGCGCCGGTGCCGACCTGGAGACATTCGCCGGCATCGACCAGGCCGGCATGGCCGAATGGTGCGAGCTGGTCCACGGGCTCGTCCACCGCTTCCGCCGATCGACCAAGCCGTTGCTGGCCGCCATCGACGGGGTGGCCGTGGGCGGCGGCCTGGAGATGACCCTGCACTGCGACGTCCGCTTCGCCACCCACACCGCCCGCCTCGGCCAACCCGAGGTCAACATCAACTTCATCCCCCCGGTCGGCGCCACCCAGGCCCTCGTCCGCCTCATCGGCCGCCCGGCCGCCCTCCGCCTCCTCTACGGGGGCGAGCTGGTGACCGCCGATGCCGCCCTGGCCCTGGGCCTGGTCGACGAGCTGACCGAGCCCGACGACCTGCGGGCCACGGTGCAGGCCTACGGCGAGATGCTGGCGGCCAAGCCGCCGGAGGCCCTGGCCGCCATCCGCCGCACGATCACCGACGGCGGTGGGCAGACCTTCGACGACGGCCTGCGGATCGAGGCCGAGGAAGCCGTCCGGCTGGCCGGCACCGCCAACTTCGCCGAAGGCGTGGCCGCCTTCCTGGCCAAACGCCAACCCGACTGGCAGCGCTGAGCGCCGCCGGCACCCGCCGCCGGCCGGTCAGCCGCCCCGGGCGTGGGGGATCATGGGCAGCAGGGCCTGGGCCGCCTCCACCGTCACCACGTCGCTGCGCCCGCCCCGCACCAGGAGCACCGGCGCCTCCAGGCGATCGGCCCCCCGGCTCATGCCCTCCCGCATCCGCTCGGCGTAGTCGTCGGCCAGGGCCGGATCGTCGAGCCAGATCTTGCGGACGTCGAGGATCCGGGGATCCCAGTGCCACCGCCAGCGGCCGTCCTCCCCCTGGCGCAGCACCCGGGTGAGACCCGACGGCGACGGCGTGCCCCGTCCGCCCCGGTAGGCGCCGATGGCCTCGGCCGCCGTTTCCAGGTCGGGATACCCGTCGGGATGGGCCGACATGAAGGCGATGATCCGGCGGCCGCCCTCCATGTCGACGTGGGGCGTGATGTCGACCAGCACGAGGCCCCGGAAGAGCTGGCTGTCGGCCACGCCCTGGGCGAACAGCGAACCGGCCCCACCCATCGAGGCCCCCACCACCAGCGGCGGCTCGTCGAGGTTGGCGCACAGCGCCAGGACGTCGAGGCCGACGTCGCTGTGCTGGTAGGCCGACTCCACCGGCCGGGCACTGTCGCCGTGGCCCCGCAGGTCAACGGCGTAGGCCCGCCACCCCTGCTCGCCCAGCCGGGACGCCGCCAGGCCCCAGGACTGGCGGCTCTGGCCGAGCCCGTGCAGGAACAGCGCCGGCGGCCCGTCGGCCGGCCCACCTAGGTAACCTGACGACCGGGCGTGGGGGAGCGGACGGCGCCCCAGGTGCAGGCGGCCAGCGCGATGAGGAGCCCGTTGCGCAGCGTGAGCAGCAGGACAGCACCGGCTTCGAGCTCCCGCAGGTCGGGATACCGGGCGGGGAAGTAGAGCTGGGTGGCGATCATGGTGGCCACCGTGAGGGCACAGGCCGCCCGGCCCCGCCGGCCGCCCACGATCAGCGTGGTGGGGGCGACCCACAACAGGTACTGGGGCGACAGCACCTTGCCGAACACCAGCGCCAGCGACAGCACGGCGGCGCTGGCGGCCACGAAGACCTCGACGGCATCGGCACCGCTGGCCGCCGCCGACGCCCGATAGCCGCGGATCAGCACGGCCACGATGGCGGCCAGCGCCAAGGCCGACGAGCAGACCATCACCGCCTTCGCCCCCGGGCCGATCAGGTTCTGGCTCCCGAACGACGTCTCCACCCGCAGCGACCGGCCGGTGAACCAGCGGGTGACGAGGAGCGCGTTCGCCCCCACCGACTCCAGCTGCAGGGGCCGCCGCAGGTGGTAGCTGAAGATCCGCCACACGCCGGCCGGCGCCAGCACGGCGAACGGGGCGAACGTGGCCGCGGCGCCGGCCACCGCCCGGCCGGCGGCCCGGCCTGCGGCTCGGGAGCCCCCGTGGCGCCTATGGGCCAGGAGCAGCAGCGGCACCAGCACGAACGGGACGAGCTTCAGCGCCGCCGCCCCGGCCAGCAGGGCCCAGGCCCGGCCCCACCGTCGGGTGGCCACCGCCCACGGCAGCCAGGCCAGGCAGGCCGTCACGGCCAGGTCGAACCGGGTCTGCACGAGATCCCCCAGCAGCACCGGCAACAGGGCGAGCACGGTGCCCACCACCAGACGGCGTGGCCCGAGGCCGAGGGCCGCCGCCGCAGCCGACCCGCCCACCGCCGCCAACCACGACGCGGCCAGCATCACGAGGGAGAATCCACCGGCCAGCGACCCCGGCAACCGGTCGGCCAACCAGATCACCCCCACCGCCAGGGGCGGGTACTCCACGTCGAAGTCCCGGTAGGGCACGCCCCCGTCGGCGATCCGCTGCGTCAGCTGCTCGTACACCGGGATGTCGCTGTAGCGGACGTGGGGATACAGGTTCACCCGGGCCGCCACCAGCCAGGCCAGCAGCACGACGCAACTCACCACGGCGACGTCGAGCCGGCTCAGCCCGGTGGTGGGTGGAGCCGGGCCCGGACGGGATGGAACAACGGGCACGGCGGCGTCGACAGCGGCGGGAACCACTCCGCCGACCGTAGCCGGCCGTGCCCGGGCAGCGTTTGACCACCGCCCGGGACGGGGAGTAGATCGCCCATGAACATCTCCCCCCGTATTGCCGTGCCAGTAACCTTCGCTGCTCTCGCCCTGGCGGTGGGCGCCTGCGGGAGCGACACCGACGGGGACGGCGTCGGCGACGGCACCACGATCACCATCGAGGTTCCCGACATCACCGCTCCCGACGTGACGGCGCCCGACGTGTCCCTCCCCGACGTGGATGTGTCGGTGGACGGGCCCGACGTCAGCGTCGGAAGCTGACGCCGGGCGGGGCCGGGGTCGATCGGATCAGCTCAGCTGAGCTCGACGCCCCGGTACCCGTCGGCCACCACCTGGTTGGCCATGGCGTTGTACTTGGGCGCACCGCCGAAGTAGGCCTGGTACCGGATCTTGCCCTCCTGGTGGCCGGCCACGTTCGAGTTGTAGCCGGTGAACCAGCCCTTGGAGCGGCGGAACAGCATCCGCTCGTGGGCCTTCACCACCTCCCCGACCCACGCCTCCTCGGCGTCGGCCTCGGCCTCCACCCGGGTGCAGCCGTTGCTCCGGGCGTGCTGGAGCAGCCCGGTGACCCAGTCGACTCCGCCTTCGATGGCCCGGGGGAAGTTGGTGGAGCCCGACACGCTCTGCGGCCCGGCCACCATGAACAGGTTGGGGAAGCCGTTTGACAGCACCCCGTAGAACGTGGACGGGCCGTCGCTCCACTTGTCGCGCAGGGTCTGGCCGTCCACGCCCCGGATGTCGATGCGGTCGTAGGCGCCGGTGATGGCGTCGAACCCGGTGGCGTACACGATGATGTCGAGGTCGTGGTGGCCGGCCGTGGTCTGGATCCCGGTGGGGGTGAAGCGCTCGATCGGCGTTTCCTGCAGGTCCACCAGGTGCACGTTGTCCCGGTTGTAGGCCTCGAAGTACCGGGTCTCCAGCGGCAGGCGCTGCCCGCCGAAGCCGTGGTCCTTCGGGATCAGCTTCTCGGCCACCGCCGGATCGTCCACCCGCTGGCGGATGCGGTCTGCGATGTACTCCGACACCTCCCGGTTGGCCTCCTCGTCGAGGAAGATCTCCATGAAGTTGCCGGCCAGGATGGCGAAGCCGGGCTGGCTGTAGAGCTCGTCCCAGAACGCCCGGCGCTCCTCGGCTGTCAGGTTCCAGAAGCCCCGGCGGTCGGGCACGTGCTCGAACCCGCCCGGCGACTTGGAGCAGTTGTCGAAGATCTCGTCGTAGCGGGCCCGGATCTGGTCCATCTCCTCGGCCGAGATCGGCGAGTTGTTGAGCGGGGTGCTCCAGTTGGGCCGCCGCTGGAACACGGTGAGGTCGGCCACCTTGTCGGCGATCTCGGCGATGACCTGGATGCCGGTGGCACCGGTGCCGATCACGCCCACCCGCTTGCCCGCCAGCTCCACCGGTTCCTTGGGCCAGGCCCATGTGTGGAAGGCCTGACCCTGGAACGTGTCCATCCCCTCGTAGCGGGGCAGGGTGGGAGCCGACAGCGGGCCGAGGCTGGTGATCACGAACCGGGCCGTGAAGCTGGTGCCGTCGGTCAGGTCGAGGCGCCACTGGTGCTCGGCGTCGTCCCAGGTCATGGTCTCCACCCGGGAGTCGAACCGCATGTGGCGGCGCAGGTCGAACTTGTCGGCCACGTAGTTGAGGTACCGCAGGTTCTCGGGCTGGGGTGAGAAGCGCTCGCTCCAGTGCCACTCGTCGAGCAGCTCCTGGGAGAACGAGTAGCCGTAGGTGTAGCTCTCGGAGTCGAACCGGGCCCCGGGGTAGCGGTTGCGGTACCAGGTGCCGCCCAGGTTCTCGTCGCCCTCGAGCACGATGGCGTCGATACCCAGATCGACCAGCTTCTTTATCTGGTAGATGCCGGACACCCCGGCCCCCAGGACGATGACCTCGTGGTGGCGTTCCTCAGTAGTCATGATCGGAACACGGTAGTTGCCTGCGACGACCTAGGCCCAGCCGTCGGAGCGCCAGGTCCGCCCGTACCAGGTGTGGCCGGCCCAGAGGTCGGCCCGCCAGGTGCGGCCGGTCCAGATGGCGCTGCGCCAGGTCCGCCCGGTCCAGGCGACGCCGTCCACGGTCAACGACGTCTCGAAGCCGGAACCGGCCCACACGTTGCCGTTCCAGGTGCCGTCGTTCCACGCCGTACCGGCGGTGGACAGCAGGGCCCAGGTCGAACCCTTCCACGGCTGGCCCAGCAGGTCGATCTCGCCGGCCAGCACGGTGCCGTCGTCGGCCACCAGGTGGGCGTCGCCCCGGGACGCCTCGAGCGAGCCCTTGCCGGTGGAGACCTTCCACGTCTGGCGGGCGGCGCCGGCCGCTGGCACCTTGGCCGCCAGCGCCTTGCCCACGTCGATCAGACCCGCCCCCTGGGCGTTGGCCGGGGCGCCGGCCAGCGGCTGGGCCGTGCTCTTGAGCAGCGCCTTCACCTGGTCGGGCTTCATCTCGGGATGGGCCTGGAGCACCAGGGCCACCACTCCCGACACAACGGCGGCGGCCTGCGAGGTGCCCGACCCCTTGGCGTAGGTGGTCCCGGCGAAGTTGAAGCGGGACTCGGGGTAGCTGGTGTCGACGTAGCCGCCCGGCACCCGCAGACTGGTGATCGAGGTGCCGGGGGCCAGCAGGTCGACGCCCCGGGCGGTGGTGCCCACCGCCGAGTAGGGGGCCACCACATCGTCGGCGGCTTGCAGGGGATCGTTGACGTCGGCCGCGCCCACCGTGAGCACGAAGGGATCGGTGGCCGGCATGGCCAGCGCCCCGCCGCTGTTCCCGGCGGCCACCACCACCACGATCCCGGCCCGCCACGCCGACTCGACGGCGTGGGTGAGGGGGCTGTCGAGGTAGCTCTGGGTGGCGTCGGTGCCGTAGGCCAGGTTGATCACCCGGATGTTGAAGCCGGGATCGGCCCGGTGGGTCACCACCCAGTCGATGGCGGCGATCACCTGGGACACGTCGACCGCCCCGTCGGCCGCCCCCACCTTCAGGTTCACGATGCGGGACCCGGGGGCCATCCCGGCGTCCCGTCCGGCGATGATCCCGGCCAGGTGGGTGCCGTGGCCGTAGGCGTCCACCGCGGCGGGCAGCCCGAGCTGGCGGTCGAGCGACAGGTCGGGCCCGTTGACCACGGCGTCCGCCGAGTCGAGGTACTTCACCGGGGCCACGCCGGTGTCGATCACGGCAACGTCGATGCCCTTGCCGGTGGGGGTGGTCGACTTCAGCAGGAGCGGGGCCCCGATGGCCATCTTCACTTCGGTGCGCAGGATGTTGCGCGTCGAGTTCCACTCGGTGAACGACGAGCCGCTGTTCAACGCCGTGCTCAGGTTGGTGCCGTAACTGGCGGCGGTGGGGTCGTAGGTCTGGGTGCCGGCCACTCCGGCCGACAGCACCAGCAGCAAGGCCAGCAGCACGCCCGTGAGCGGCGCCCGGCGCCGAGGGGGCGACCACCGCCAGCCGTCGGGGGGCATACCTGGCAAGCGGTCGTTCACAGTGTCAACCTCACGGGGTGGCAACCTCGATGGCGTCGGATGGGGTGGCAGATAGGGCTATCGGCCGGGTGCGGCCGGCGCTGTATGGGCCGACCGGCTCGTTGCGGCCGTCGGGCCGGCGCCCGGCTTCAGGGCGGGTCGGGACGGGCCGATGACCGTGGAGGCTCATGGCACCTCGATCCACCGACGCCGGACCCCTGCACGTCCAGCTCTTCGCCACCCTGCTGGTGGCGCTGACCGGGCTGCTCCTGGAGATCACCTCTACGGCCCCGGCGTTCGGATCGTGGGGGGTGGCGGCGCTGGTGCTGGCCCTCTACGCCGGGGCCGAGCTGTGGTCGGTGGAGATCGAGTTCCGCAACGACACCCATACCTTCACCTTCACCTCGGTACCCCTGGTGATCGGGCTGATGCTGTTGCCGGTGCGGCTGGTGGTGCTGGTGCGGGTGCTGTCGTCGCTGGTGGTGCTGGCCGGGGTGCACCGCCAGAGCGGCACCAAGCTGGCGGTCAACCTGACCTCGCACGCCCTGGAGGTGCTGGTGGCGGGCCTGGTGATCGTCACCTTCGGGCTCCCCGCAAGCCTGGGCCCGGGGGCGTGGCCGGTGGCGGCAGCGGCCGTGGTGGGGGCCGACCTGACCGGCGCCCTCGTGGTCACCATCGCCATCAGCCTGTTCCAACGCTCGTGGGACCGGTCGTTCCTGTCGGGGGTGTGGCCGCCGTTGGTGGTGGCCACGATCGACTCCTCCTACGCCCTGCACGTGGCCACCGAGCTGAAGGTGCCGTCGGCCGAGGTGTGGTTGCTCGTGCCGCTTGGCGTGTTCGCCGTGGCCCTCACCCACCGCTTCGCCCGGCTGGCCAACCGCTACCGGAGCATGCTCCGCCTCGACAACTTCGCCCGGGAGCTGGGCCGCGAGACGGCCACCGGGAACTTCGACACGCGGCTGCTGGCCCGGGTGGCTGAGGTCATGCACGCCGAGCAGGCGTGGCTGTTTCGCCCGGCCGACGGCAGCCGCACGCTGCTCACCAGCCAGGGCGGGGTGACGGTGGCCGGTGTCACCCCGTTCGACAGGGCCGCCGCCGCCCGGGTGGGCCGGGGCGGCCCGGAGCTGGTGGGCGCGGCCGGCCCGCTGGCCGAGGAGCTGGCCGCCCTCGGCGTCGACCAGGCCATCGTCGGCCCCCTCCAGCTGGCCGACGGCAGCCTGCTCCTGCTCGGGGTGGGCGACCGGGCCGGCGCGGTGCGGGACTTCGACGCCGACGACGTGCGCATCTTCGGGACCCTGTGCGCCCACGCTGCCGTGGCCGCCCGCAACCTCGCGCTCATCGAGGAGCTCCGGGCCGAGTCGGCCAGCCTCGAGTTCCAGGCCACCCACGACCCCCTCACCGGTCTGGCCAACCGGACGCTGTTCACCCGTCACCTGGAAGCGGTGGCCCCCGGCACCGAGGTGGCGGTGCTGCTCGTGGACCTGGAGCGGTTCAAGGAGGTCAACGACACCCTGGGCCACGCCTGCGGCGACCAGTTGCTCATGGAGATCGGCAAGCGCCTCCAGCCGGTCCTGCGGGGCGGCGAGCTGCTGGCCCGCCTGGGCGGCGACGAGTTCGTGCTGCAGATCACGGCCCGGGGCGAGATCGACGCCGCCGACCGGGCCCGCCTCGTGCTCGACCATCTGCGGGCGCCCTACGCCGTGCAGGCGGTGGACGTCGACATCGACGCCAGCATCGGCATCGCCCTGGCCACCGCCCCGCTCGACAGCGACGAGTTGCTGCGCCGGGCCGACGTGGCCATGTACAACGCCAAGACCGCCCACACCGGGGTGGAGGTGTACGCCGCCGACCGCGACCATTACAGCCCCAAACGCCTGGCCATCGCCGCCCGCCTCCGGTCGGCCATCGACTCCGGCGGCATCCGGCTCCACTACCAGCCCCAGATCGACCTGGCCACCGGCCGCCTGGTGGCGGTGGAGGCCCTGGCCCGGTGGGACGATCCCGGGCGGGGCCCCGTGCCGCCCACCGAGTTCGTGGAGGTGGCGGAGCGGACCGACCTCATCCACCCGCTCACCAACCGGGTGCTGGAGCTTGCCATCGACCAGGCCGCCGCCTGGTACCGGGCCGGGCACCCGCTGCGGGTGGCGGTGAACGTGTCGGCCCGGAACCTGACCGAGGCCGACCTCGTGCCCCGCATCCGGCACATGCTGGCCACCGCCGGTCTCCCGGCCCACCTGCTGGAGGTCGAGCTGACCGAGACCACGATCATGGCCAACGCCGGCCTTGCCGCCTCGGTGATGGCCCAGCTCCGGGCCATGGACCTGCGGGTGGCGATCGACGACTTCGGCACCGGCCACTCGTCGCTCAGCCACCTCACCAGCCTTCCTCTCGACAAGCTGAAGATCGACCGCTCGTTCACCCAGGGCCTGGGGGTGGACCGCACGGCCGAGACCGTGGTGCGGGCCATCGTCGACCTGGGTCGGAGCCTGAAGCTCGACGTGGTGGCCGAAGGCGTGGAGACCGTGGCCGCCCGGGAGATGCTGGAACAGATGGCGTGCAAGTTGGGCCAGGGCTACCTGTTCAGCCGACCCGTGCCCGCCACCGACCTCGAGCGCTGGTGGGCCGCGGGCGCAACGGAGGCGGGACTGTTGCTGGCCGAGGCCGGCCCGTGACCGGCCCGTGACCGGGCCGTGAGCGGGCGGCCGATCCGGCTGGCCGCCATCCCCGGCTCAGCCGGTGGGACGGGACGACGAGCACCGCGAGATGGTCGGGGCGCTCCACGCCATCGTGGACCTGGTGGAGCGGGTGCGGACCCAGCGGCTGCGGGGCATCGGCCTGCTGGTGGCGCTGAACGGGGCCGACGTGGCCACCACCGTGTGGTTCCTGGTGCTCGGGGGATCCGAGGGGAACCCCGTGCTGGCTCCCATCGTGCACCGCTGGTGGCTGGTGGTGGCGGTCAAGGCGGTGGTGCTGGCGCTGCTGAGCCGTCGCATCCTCGACGCACCGGCCCGCTCCCGGGAGGCCCGGCTGCTGGTCAACCTGGCGCTGGCCTACTACCTGGCCGTGGTGGCGTGGAACCTGTCGGTGGTCCACCGCCTGATGTCCTGACGCTCGGGATGGCCGCCGAACCGCGCGGCGGTGCCCCGTTCCCACCCGCCGGGTTCCGACCCTGCGATACTGGCGCCCGTGAACTCGAACGCCTACCTGGGGGCGGACCGCTACGAGCGCCTGGCCATGGTGGCCCGGGCCTTCACGTCCGAGATCGGGGCCGAGGAAATCACGCGGATCGTGGTTCGGCAGGGTATGGCCGGGATGAACGCCTCCGGCGGAGCCCTGCTCTTCGTCGATGGCGATGTGCTGCGCACCGTGGTGGCGGTGGGAACGACGGCCCGGTCGATCCGACGCATGGAGCTGGAAGCCGGTCGCCAGTCGATGCCGCTGGATCGGGCGAACCCGACATGCCAGGCGGTCCGCGAGGCGGAGGAGATCTGGATCACCGACCGGGAGGAGGGTCTGCGACGGTTCGCCGACCTTCGCCTCGCCTCCCCGGCATCGGAGGGCTGGGTGGCCATCCCCCTGCTCGGCCGGGGCCGGCCCTTCGGTGCCTTCTCGCTGTCGTTCTCCCGCCCGCCGGTATTCGACGAGCCCGAGCGCGACTACATCCGCACCCTGGCCGACGTCGCCGCCCTCGCTCTCTCCCGGATCTTCGAAGCCCAGGCGGCACAGGCGGAGGCGGGCGACGGCCGCCCCCACCTCCTGATCGACGAGATGGCGTCGACCTTGCTGGCCACCTCGTCCGACGGCGTCGTGGCCGTCGACGGCGCCGGCACGATCGTGCGGTGCAACGAGCGGCTGTGCGAGCTGCTCGGCTACACGCCGGCCCAGCTCGTCGGCCGCCCGATCGAGGTCCTGCTGCCGCACCATCGGCGGGAGGATCACGTGCGGAGCCGCCTGCACTACGTCGGCGATCCCGTGCCCCGGTCGGCGGCCTCCGGTCTCGATCTGGTGGTTGTCCGGTCCGACGGCGTCGAGGTACCGGTCGAGATCTCGCTCAGCCCCTGCGCCACCCGCACCGGTCTGTGCGTGTTGGCCGTCGTCCGGCCCCTCAGCTGAGACCGGGAGCCGACCCGGGCTCGGTCGGCTCGGCCGAGGTCAACCGGCCAGGAACTCCAGCACCACCCGGTTGTGCTCGTCGGGCCGCTCGAACTGGGCCCAGTGTCCCACCTCGGCGCAGTGGTAGCGCCCGTCGGGGATCAGCGGCGCCAGGGCGTCACCCATCTCCCGGCCGCCCATGTTGAAGCTCCCCCAGTAGAGCAGCGTGGGCACGGTGATCCGGGCCAGCTGCTCGGGCCCGAGCCGCAGGGCCTGGTTGGCCGGGCTGAGGTAGGCGGTGATGGCGGCCCGCATCCCGGCGTTGACCTCGGGGTTGCGCATGAACCAGCTGCGGAGGGCGATCTGCTCGTCGTCGACCGCCGAGAAGTCGGAGACCAGCCCCGACATCCGGCGCCGGACGGCCTCGTCGGTGGGGTCGGCCAGGATGTCGAGCTGGCCCTGGAGCTGGGTCTCGAGGCGGGCCGGGTCCACCGGATCGAGCACCGGCACCAGGCCCGTGGGCGTGGTGAGCACCAGGCGGCGGATCAGGTCGGGCCTCTGCAGGGCCACGGTGGCGGCCACCCAGCCGCCCTGACTCTGGCCCTCGATGTGGCAGGGCCCGATCCCCAGCACGTCGATCACCTCGGTGACCTGCTCCACCAGGCGGGGGACGAGCGGGCCGTCGAGAGCCGGCTTGGCCGACAGGCCGTGCCACCAGAAGTCGATGGCGATCACCCGGTGATGCTGGGCCAGGGCCCCGATGTTGTGGCGGAAGTTCTCCAGGCTGCCGCCCTGGCCGTGCAGCAGGAGCAGGGGCTCGCCGTCTCCGGCCATCAGAGCCCGGGTTCGGTGTGTGCCCTCGATCCAGGTGATCTCGGTGCCCAGCAACTCGGTCCAGATCGTCACGGCCACAGGCTATCGGTCGGTCTCGGCCCGACTGACCGTCCGAACGGTCAGGGGGCGGTGACGACGGCGGCCAGGCGGCGCAGCACGCCGTCCATCTCCGCCCGGGCCCGGGCCGGATCGGGGGAGCGGGCCACGTAGAGGGCGGCCTCGTCGACCGCTCCGATCAGGACGTGGGTGAGGGGATCGACCGGCTGGGGCGGGATCGTGCCCCGCTCCATCCCATCGGCCAGGAGAAACGCCACCAACCCCACGCTGTACTGCAGACAGATCTCCCGCCACCGTTCCCAGCCCAGCACCGAGGGGCCGTCGAGGAGCACGATCCGCTGGATGTCGACCTCGGTGCAGGCGTCGAGGAAGACGCCGGCCCCGGCCACCAGCAGGGCCCCGGTGTCAGCCGGGTCGAGCCCGTCGGCGGCCGCCGCCATGCGGGCCCCGATCTCGGCCTCGACCTCCTCCAGCACGGCGGCGAACAGGTCGGTCTTGTCGGCGAACTGGTGGTAGAGGGCGCCCCGGGTCATGCCCGCCTCCCGGGCGATGCGCTCGGTGCCCACCGCGGCGTAGCCGTCGGCGCCGAACAGGCGGCGGGCGGCGTCGAGCAGCGTCCGGCGGGTGGCGGCGGTGCGCTCCTGCTGGGTTCGGCGCGGTGCGGCGCTCACCGTTGACGGCACCTCAACTTTCGTACAGACTGAATGCTAATGCGTACAGACTGCACGCAAGTGTCCGGTATTCCCCGAACGTAGCAGGAGGCGCCATGCCCACCATCGATCTGAGCTTCGGCCCCCTCTCGTACCGGGAGCTCGGTCCCGGGGTGGCCGATGCCCCCGTCGTCCTGTTCGTCCACGGGTTCCTCGTCGACTCGACCCTGTGGGATCCCGTGGCGGAACGGCTGGCGGCGGCCGGCGTCCGCTGCATCCTGCCCGACTGGCCGCTCGGCTCCCATCGGGTACCCACGGACCCGGCGGCCGAGTTGTCGCCGGCGGCGCTGGGGCGGGCCGTGCCCGAGCTGCTGGCGGCGCTCGACCTCCAGCGGGTGACGCTGGTGGGCAACGACAGCGGTGGCGCCGTGTGCCAGCTGGCCCTCGCCGGCGACACCGCCCGGGTGGGTGCTCTGGTGCTCACGAACTGCGACGTGTTCGAGCGCTTCCCGCCGCCGCTGTTCGTGCCCCTGTTCCGCCTGGCCCGGCACCGGTGGGCGGTGTGGACCCTGATGCAGCAGGTGCGCCTTCGCGTCGTCCGGCACTCGCCCCTGGCCTACGGGATGCTGCTGAACCGGCCCCGACCGGCCGCCCTGACCCGGGCATGGGTGGCGCCGGCCCTGGCCGACGCCGCCATCCGGCGAGACATCACCCGCTTCGCTCGGGGTCTCCGGGGCGACGAGCTGCTGGGGGCCGCGGCCTGGCTGGCTCGGTTCGACCGCCCGGCCCGCCTGGTGTGGGGCACCCGCGACCGCAGCTTCACGCTGGAATCGGCCCGCCGCCTCGCTGCCGCCCTGCCCCGGGCCGAGCTGGTGGAGGTTCCCGACGCCAGCACGTTCGTGCCCGTCGACCGCCCGGACGCCGTAGCCGACGCCATCCTCGCCGCCGCCGGTTCTTCATCGCGAACCGAGCGCTGAGCGCTCCGATCTCGACGTCGCTTCGGATCGTGTCGCGGTCGTGCCGCCCGGTCGGGTTCGGTCAGGCCGAGCAGCGGCAGCCGGCACAGGGGACCGGCCCGAAGTGGGTGACGTGGTCGGTCCAGCCGGTGCCGTCGTGGTAGCGGAGGTCGTGCCGGGACGAGGGGTCGTCGTGCCAGCCCTTGGCCGTCACCGGAGCGGCGGGGAGGGCGGTCATGCGGGCGGTGGTGGCGGGGGAGCGGGTGTCGAGCAGAGTGGTCATGCCCGTATCGTGCGCCGCCGCCGCTCCGGCGGGATCGGGGCGGTCCCCCTGATCGGCCGCTGTCGGTAGGGGGTCAGCCGGCGCGGCGGGCGGCCGCGGTCTCCCGCCGGTTGGCCTTGTCGATCGCCTCCACCAGCTCCGGCTTGGTCATCGACGAGCGGCCCTTCACCTCGAGCCGGCGGGCCAGGCCCATGAGGTGGGTCTTGCTGGCGTTGGCGTCGACGCCCCCGGCGGTGGCTCCCCGCCGGGCCCCACCCCGGCGGGCGGCGGCCCCGCTGCGGGCGGCCTGGGGGTCCGACGGACCCTTGTGCTCCTTGGGCTCCCAGTGGTCGCCCACCTTCTCGTAGCTGTGCTTGAGGGCGGAGAAGGCGGTGCGGTGGGCCCGCTCGCCCTCGCCGTAGCTCTGCACCGCCGAGTCGTGGGTCTCCCGCCAGATGGCCTGGGCGTGCTCGTCCGACCGCTCCAGGGTCGACGGCAGATCGGTCGTGCTGCCCTTGGCTGAGGGTCGCTTGTCGTCTCGCTTCGGCATGCCCGGGGCCTACCCCGAACCGGCCGGCTACATGCGACGGGCTTCGGTGACCCGGCGGAGGAAGGCCCGGAGCCGCTCGTCCTGAGGGTCCTGGAAGATCGCCTCGGGCGTGCCGACCTCGGCCAGGTTGCCCTCGGACATGAAGCAGATCCGGTTGGCCACGTCCCGGGCGAAGCCCATCTCGTGGGTGGCCATCAGGATCGTCATCCCTTCCTCCACCAGCTCGCGCACCATGGCCAGCACCTCGCCCACCAGGGCGGGGTCGAGGGCGCTGGTGATCTCGTCGAGCAGCATCACCTCGGGCTCCATGGCCAGGGCCCGGGCGATGGCCACCCGCTGCTGCTGGCCGCCCGACAGGCGGTCGGGGTACTCGTTGGCCTTGTCGGCCAGGCCGATCCGGTCGAGCAGGGCCATGGCCCGGGCCCGGGCCTCGGCCTCGGGCAGCTTCAGCACCTTGGTGGGGGCCAAGGTGATGTTGCGGAGCACGGTCATGTGGGGGAACAGGTTGAACCCCTGGAACACGATGCCCACCACACGCCGCAGGAAGTCGACGTCGACCCCCGGCCCGCTGGCCGCCTCGCCCGCCACCCGGATCTGGCCCTGCTCGATCTCCTCCAGGGCGTTGACGCAGCGCAGGAGGGTGGACTTGCCGCACCCCGACGCCCCGATGAAGCAGACCACCTCGTGGTGGCCGATGTCGAGGTCGATGCCCCGCAGCACGTGGTTCGGTCCGTAGTGCTTGTGCACGCCGGCGAACTCGACGTAGGGCGCCTCTTGGCCGCCGTCGTCGGTGGGTGCGATGTCGTCGGTGGGTGCGGTCATGATCAGCCCACCTGCATCCGATGCTGGTCCCGGCGGATCAGCCAGTCGGTGAAGCGGGCCAGGGGGATCGTCATGACCAGGAACAGCACGCCGGCCACCGCCACCGGCGTGAGGTTGAAGAACCGGTTCTTGTAGATCCCTGCCGTGTTGAAGACCTCCACCGTGCCCACCACCGAGGCCAGCGCCGTGTCCTTCTGAAGGCCGATGAAGTCGTTCAGCAGGGGCGGCACCATCCGCCGCACGCCCTGGGGGATGATGACGTAGCGCAGGGTCTGGCCCTGCGACAGGCCGAGCGACCGGGCCGCCGCCGCCTGGCTCCAGTGGATGGAGTCGATCCCCGCCCGGTACACCTCGGCCACGTAGGCCCCGTAGACCAGGGTGAGGGACAGCACCACCAGCCAGAACAGCTGCTGATCCTGCGACAGCAGCGACAGGCCGGGCAGCTTGGCCAGCTGGAAGCCGAAGACCACCAGCGTCAGCACGAGGATGGCGGGCAGGCCGCGGAACACGTCGACGTAGGCCACGGCCAGGAACCGGATGGGGGCGCCGGCCTTGCCCGGGATCTGGCGCACGACGGCCACGAGCAACGCCCAAACCAGCACCAGCGCCTCGGTGGCCATGAAGATCTTGATGTTGAGCCAGAAGGCCTCAGCCAGGCGGGGGAACGACTTGCGGCCGATGTCGAGGCGGAAGAAGACCTGTCGCACCAAGCCGTCGTTCGTGCCCACCAGGAAGGCCAGGAACGCCACCACCAGGGTGGTGAGGCCGAATCCGAGCACGTACCACTGCATCTCCACCGCCCGGGCCGCCGACACCCGGGCCGCCGCGTGGTTGCGGGCCTGGTCGAGCGACCGGGCCCGCAACGCCGCCTGGACGGCGAGCACCCCGGCCGCCGGTACGGCCAGCGTGGCGGCGGCCAGGGCCACCACGATCACCGTGACCAGCCACGGGGCCCCGTCGGGGAACGAGGCGCGGAAGGCGAAGAGGCTCCACCAGGTGGCAGCGACCACGATCAGGGCCGCCGCCAGCGAGACGACGGAGGAGCCGAGGCGGGTCCGCACCCGGGGACGGGTGGCCCGCAATCGCTCCGCCGTGGCCGGCGGGGCCGTGATCGGGGAATCGGTCATGGATGGATCCTCAGCGCCGAGCTACGGGACGTCGATCACCGGCACCTTGGATGGATCGGCACCGAGGTTCTCAGCGGCAAGCTTGCCCAACGTGCCGTCGTCCTTCAAGGCGGTGATGGCGGCGTCGATGGCGGCCTTGTTCGTCGAGTCCTTGGGCAGGATGGCGCCGTACTGCTCGCCCGTCTTGAACTGGGCCACCACTTCCTGGACTCCGCCCGACCCGGCCGCCTGCGACAGCACGATCGGCACGTCCATGATGAAGGCGTCGACCTGGCCGGCCTGGAGGGCGGTGAAGCCGTCGGCCAGCTGCTGGAAGATCTGGGGGTCGGCGTCGGGCTTCAGGGAGTCGTTGAGGAAGTCGAGCCCGGTGGTGCCGGCCTGGGCCCCCCAGCGGAGCTTCTTGGCCTCCTCCAGGGTGGCCAGCTTGGTGCCCTTGGCCACCAGCACGCCCTGGTCGGCCTCGAAGTAGGGCTCGGTGAACTCCACCACCTTGGCCCGGTCCTCGGTGATCGTCACCTGGGAGAAGGCGACGTCGAAGCCGGTCACGGTGCCGGCCACCAGGCCGTCGAAGGGCACGTTACGCACCTCCACCGAGTCGAGGCACAGCTCGTCCTTGATGGCCTGCACGATGTCGTACTCGTAGCCGCCCGTGATCTTGGTGGGGTCGGCGTCCGAGCCGTCCCAGAAGCCGGGGCCGGGGAGTGAGGTGACCACGCTGAGGGTGCCGGCCTTGATCGGCGTGAAGTCGGTGGGGCAGTCGCTGCTGGCGGCCCCGCTGCCGGTGGTGGCGCCCGACGAACCGCTGGCCTCGCTGGTGGCGGTGGAGCTGTCCGTCTCGGTGGAGGTGTCGGTGGTGGCGCTGTCGCTGCCGCAGGCGGCGGCGACCAGGCCGAGGAGGCCCAGCAGAGCCAGCAGGGTGATGCGCCACGACCGGCGGGAGGCGCCAGGGGCGCGGTCGTTGGCCACCGGGGAGGTGGAATGTCGTGTGATCATGGGCAAAAAGGTAACTCTGGGCGTCACGAACCGCGCTGATGGACGCATTTTGTTCACAAAACCGGCCACCGTACGTGGTGGTAACCGGTGGATCCGGCGGTGTCGGCGGGGGCGTTCCGGTCAGCCGATGGCGTGGGTGGTCATCGACAGCGAGCCCAGCGCGTAGCCGTCGACCAGCACCCGGCCGGTCTCGCCGGAGGCCGCCGCCAGTCCGCCGAGGTAATAGAGCGGGAGGAGATGGTCGGGGGTGGGGGCGGCCAGGGTGTACCGCTGATGGCGGCTGAGGGCGGCGATGTCGCCCGGGCGCTCGGCCAGAAGCGTGCCGGCTGCCTCGTCGAACTCCTCGGCCCAGTCGAACCCGGTGTCGGGCCGGCTCGGATCGAGGGCGGGGAGGTTGTGGACCACGTTGCCGCTGGCCACGATCAGCACCCCCCGCTGGCGCAGGGGAGCCAGGGCCGCTCCCAGGGCCACGTGGTAGTCGGGCGACTTGGAGGCGTCGACCGAGAGCTGCAGGACGGGGATGTCGGCCGCCGGGTACAGGTGGGCCAGTACCGACCACGTGCCGTGGTCGATGCCCCAGGAGTCTCGGTCCATCCCGATCCAGGTGGGCTTCACCACCTCGGCGATCTCGTGGGCCAGGTCGGGGTCACCGGGGGCCGGGTACCGGAAGGCGAAGAGCTCCTCGGGGAAGCCGAAGAAGTCGTGGATCGTGTTCGGCGCCGGCATGGCGGTGACGGCCGAGGCGTTGATGTACCAGTGGGCCGAGATGGCCAGGATGGCCCGGGGCCGCTGGGGCAGGGCGGCGCCGAAGGCGGCCCACGCCTCGGTGTAGCGGTTGGACTGCAGGGCGTTCATCGGGCTGCCGTGGCCCACGAACACGGCCGGCAGGGTGGTCTCAGCGTTGTCGCTCATCCCGACTCCCTTCAAGAGGTTGACGTGTCATCATCCTAGCCGCCGCCGGGGCCCACCGCCGGCCCCGACCGCCCGAGGGGGCCGGCCCGACCCAGATCGGCCCGGTTGGCGGCCCGGGAGCCGGCGGCCCACCCGCTGGCGTCCATCGGGGCGGAGGCCCGCTGGCGCCGCAGCGGCCCCAACTCGGCCGCCATCCAGGCCTCCACCCGGTCGGCCCGGTCGGCCAGCACCGGCAGCAGGTCGGCCCCGCCGCCACCGGCCGTGGCCTCCGCCTGCACCTGCTCGTTGACCTCCGCCAGCCGCTGGCCCACCCGGTGGGCATAGGCGTGGAGGAACGAGCTGCGGAATCCCCGGCTGCGCTCGTGGGCCCCGGCCGGCACCGACGCCCCGGCGGCCTGCACCGCCAGCTGGGCCTGCACCAGCAGTGAGGTGTAAAGCGTCTCGGCGGCCAGCAGGTCGTGCCCGAAGCCGATGATGGCCACGAAGGCGTAGCCCCGGTAATAGACCGACCGGCACGACGAGCGGGACGCCACCACGTGGAGCAGGGTCGTCTTGGCCCGCAGGTAGGGCTCGTCGACCGGGATGCGGACCATGGTGGGATCGTCCCGCGAGCCGGCCGTGCGGCCCCACAGCAGGGCAGCGTCGATGGCGTGGCGGGCCATCAGCTCCTGCGCCTTGGCCGTGAACGTGGCCGCCTCGGCCTCGAAGTTGGTGGACTCGGCCTGGGCCAGCAGGGCCCGGACCTTGGTGAGAATCGGGGCGAGGGAGGCATCGGCGGCCTCGGCGTCGGCCAGGAGATGGCCGGCGAGACCGGCGGTGAACCACGATCCGGGGGCGGGGGCCCCGGCGCCGGTTCGTGCCTGCTCGGACCCCGGCGGGGGAATCAGGATGCCGACGCGTCCGAGCTCGTCGAGGTTGCGGAACAGGGTCAGTGCGGTGCTCCCGCACACGTCGGACGTGGCGCCGAGGCGCTGGTGGTGCCGGCGGAGCCAGCCCTCGGCGGTGTCGCCCGGTGGAGTCAGGCCGAGGCCGGCCACGTGGGCCGCCCACCGGCGGTGGACGGTGCCGGGCGGGCGCCGGGCCAGATCGACGGCGATGGCCAGGGCCGCGATCTCCCGGGCCGGCGGCTTCATGGCCCGCTCCACCTGGCGGAGGACCTCGCCCGGCAGCCAACCCCGCCCCCAGAGGCTGTCGAGCACGGCCAGCAGACGGGGCTCCACCGCCTCCGGCGGCTCGGCCCAACTGCCTGGTGTGCGGCGGTACCCAGGATCGAATCGAGTCATGAGCGCACTCTACTGATGTGGTGTGACAATGAACGCCAACAACCGAATCATCGAAGCAAGACGAAGCCGTGGCACGCTGGCAGCATGACCGACGCCGGAGCCGATGCGGACCTGATCGCGAGCGATGCCGCGCCACCGGCCGGCGTCGCCCTGGCCACCTGGGGTCTGTTCGTGGGGTTCGCCTTCCTGCTGCTGGCCGGTGGTCTGTTCGGCACCCTGCTCGGCGTCCGTTCCGAGCTGGCCCAACTCCCCACTGCGCTGAGCAGCCTGATCAGCGCCGCCTACTACGCCGGCTTCCTGCTCGGCACCCGGGTGACCCTGGAGGCCCTGGGCCGGGTGGGCCACATCCGGGTCTACAGCGCGCTGGCGGCCGTGCTGTCGGCGGCCATGGTGGCGGTGGGGCTCACCGCCGAGCCGGCGGCGTGGATGTTCCTCCGCTTCGTCACCGGGCTGTGCCTGGCCGGGCTGTACGTGGTGGCCGAGAGCTGGCTCAACAACCTGGCCACCAACGACAACCGGGGCCGGCTGCTGGCCGTCTACCTGGTGGTGAGCACCGGTGCGTTCGGCCTGGGCCAGGTGCTCCTGTTCGCTGTAGACGCCCGGACCGCCACCGGCTACGCCCTGGCCGGCATCGCCGCCTCCCTGGCCGTGGTGCCGGTGGCCCTGTCGGAGCACGCCGTGGTGCCTGTGGTGCGCGACGAGGCCGGACTCACCCTCCGGGAGCTGGCCCGGGAGGTACCCACCGGGGTGGGGTCGTGCCTGTTGGTGGGGCTGGTGCACGGTGGCCTCACGGGCATGGCCGCCATCTACGCCACCCGGGTGGGGATGTCGGCCGCCCGCACCGGGCTGTTCGTGGCCGCCCCCAACATCGGCGGGATGCTGCTCCAGTGGCCGATCGCGGCGGTGTCCGACGAGGTCGACCGGCGGGCCGTGGGGGTGGTGGCGGCGGCCGCCTCCCTGGTCGCCGGAGGGCTGCTGCTCCTGGTGCCGGCCGAACATCCGGCGGTGCTGCCGGTGGCGCTCGTGCTCGGCGGGTTCAGCTTCCCGCTGTACTCGATCGCCGCCGCCTACACCAACGACTGGATCGACCCCCGCCACGTCAGCTCGGCCGCCTCCCAGCTGATCACCCTGTACGGGCTGGGGGCGGTCGTGGGGCCGCTCGTGCTGGCCGGGCTGATGGTGGTGGCCGGGCCGGCCGGGTTCTGGTGGGCGATCAACGGCATCCATCTGGCCCTCGTCGCCTTCTTCCTCTACCGGATGCGGGCCTGGCGCTCACCCCTGGTCAAGCGGCCGTGGGACGAGGTGTCGCTCCCGGCCCGGATGTTCTTCCTGCCCGGCACCGTGGTCGCCCTGGCCCGCCGCTACCGCCACCGCCACACCGGCTGACTCCTGTCGCCGCCGTCGTCTCCGGCGGGCTCAACCGGCGGCCAGCGTGACCAGGTCCGCAACCGCCCGGCGCACGTCGAGGGTCGACGGCCCCGCCACAGCGGCCACGGCGCCCCCTCCGGCCAGAGGTGACAGGGCCAGCCGGGCCCCGTCGACCACTGGCGGGGGCCCGGAGGCCAGCACCCGCTCGGCCGGCGGGCCGAGCAGCACCACCTGGCCCACGGCCCGGCAGCCGGCCAGCCCGGACGGGCCGTCCCAGCCGGGGCGCCCCGTGTCGAGGCCGGAGCACAGCAGGGGGGCACCGGCCCGGCCCTCCATCCGCACGCGGGACCGCAGCCGCCCGGCCGTCTCGCCGTAGCGGCCCAGCACCACCTCGTCCACCCACACCAACTCGGCCCCGTCACCCAACCGGACCACCGTGTCGGCCCGATGGTCGGCGCCGGCGGCGATGATCGCCGGCTCGGGGCACCACCACAGGCGGGCCCCGTCGGCCACATCCACCGTCACCACCGTGGTGGACGCCTCGCCGAGGGGGCCGGGTAGCACCAGTGAGGCCGCCACCGAGGTGAGCCGCAGCTCCGCCCCGGGGCCCACGTCCACCCGCAGCCGCAGGTCGTCGCCCCCCACCGGCCCGGCGGCGGTGCCGACCCACACCACCCCACCGGGATCAGGGCCGTCCGGGATGGGCCGGAAGGTGAACGGGGGGTCGTTGCGCAGGGTCGTCACCCGGCTCCGCCCGCCGGTTTGCTCCACCGCCAGCGACGCCGACGCCCGGTGCCCCCGCCCGGGCCGTGGCCCATCCGCAGTGTCGGCCCGCTCCTGGCCCGCTGAACCACAGCGGAAGCGGACCTCTGCGGCCAGAACGGGGGGTGGCGGGGTCGACGCGGTGAGCGTCATGCGCCGTTGGCGGCGGCGGTATCGACGGAGAGGGAGGCGGCCGCCCGGTCGGCCAGCAGACCCCGGATCCAGGCCGCCACCGGCTCGGCCTGCGGGTCGAGCCGGAGCGACACGAACGCCGTGGGCCGGCCGCCCCGTCCTGCCTCGGCGTCACGGGCCATCACCCCCAGGTCGGCCCCCACCAGCTCGGCCAGGTCGGTCTTGTTGACCACCAGCAGGTCGGATCGGGTGATGCCGGGCCCGCCCTTGCGGGGCACCTTGTCGCCCCCCGACACGTCGATCACGAAGATCTGCACGTCCACCAGGGCGTAGCTGAAGGTGGCGGTGAGGTTGTCGCCCCCGCTCTCCACCAGCACCAGGTCGGGATCGAAGCGGGCTTCGAGCTGTTCCACCGTGTCGAGGTTCTCGCTGATGTCGTCCCGGATGGCGGTGTGGGGGCAGCACCCGGTCTGCACGGCCATGATCCGCTCGGTGGGCAGCACCCCCTTGCGCTCCAGGATGGCGGCGTCCTCCCGGGTGAAGATGTCGTTGGTGACCACGGCCAGGCTCAGGTCGGGGGCGAAGGCCCGGCACAGGCACGACACCAGCTCGGTCTTGCCGCTGCCGACGGGGCCGCCGATGCCCACCCGCAGGCTGCGCCGGGCCGGGCCGCCTCCCGGGCGGCTCAGGCCGGGCCACCGTCCGGCGGCGAGCGGGTGGTGGTCGTCATCGTGATCGTGGGGGTGGGCGTGGCCCGGATCGTGGGGAGGCACAGGGTCGGTCCTTTGCGGTCGGTCAGGAGGCGAGGTCGAGGTGGCGGGGTCAGGTGGCGAACAGTCGGTCGGGGCGGGCGGCGTGCTCCCCGGCGGCGATCTCGGTGAGCGGCCCCACCAGGCAGGGCAGCTCGTCGATCGGTCCCTCGGCGGCGAGGGCGGCCTCGGCCGCCACCTCGTCCACCACCGGGGCCAGCGAAGCGGCCAGGGCGGCCACGGCGAAGGGGTCGAGCCCGCCCAGCCGAAGGGCGGCCTGCAAGGGCGTGGTGAGGGTGTGGTGGAGGCTGAGTCGGGCGGCGTCGAGAGCCCCGATCCCGGCGGCGTGGGCCACCGCCCCCAGGGCCACGGCCTGGTGGGGCCCGTCGGGGTGGATGGCGGCCGCCGCCTCCACCGCCGGGCCGGGCCAGCAGCGGACGGCGGCCCGGGTGAGCTGGCGGCCCAACCGGCGTGACGATTCCCGCAGCGGGGCCATGGCCATCCTGGCGTCGGCCTCGGCGTCGAGCAGGCGGAGGGTCCGCCCCGGCCCGCAACCGTGCGGATTGCAGTCGGCGGGCAGTCCCATCACCACGGCCGCCGTGAGCGCGGCGTCGACCAGACCGGTGGTGTGGAGTCGGCCCAGGGCGTAGGCGGCCAGGCTGTCCGGACCGGTCAGCCGCCCGTCGAAGAGCGCCGCCTCGGCCCCGCCCGAATGCACGTGGCCCCCGGCCGGGAACCGCCCGTCGGCCAGGAGCAGGAGGGCGGCGACACCGCCGTGGGCGCTCATCGGATGCCCATCCCGGCCACCACAGCCCTAGAAGAGAAAGTAGCGCTGGGCCATGGGCAGCTCCGGCACCGGGTCAGGCTCGATCAGCTCCCCGTCGATCCGCACGGCGAACGTGTCGGGGCTGACGGTGACCGAGGGCACGGCGGTGTTCTCCGGCAGGTCGGCCTTGGCCACCCGGCGGCAGTTGGCCACCGCCACCAGGGGCTTGGCTATGCCCAGGCGCTCGGCCAGATCACCCGACTCGAGCGCCAACGGGGCCACGAAGTTCAGGCTCAGGCCGGGGGCGGCCCCGGGAGCGGCACCGAACATCGGCCGGGGCAGGATCGGCTGGGGCGTGGGGATGGAGGCGTTGGCGTCGCCCATCTGGGCCCAGGCGATCGCCCCGCCCTTCACCACCACGTGGGCCCGCACGGCGAAGAAGGCGGGGTCCCACAGCACGAGGTCGGCCAGCTTGCCCACCTCCACCGAGCCGACCTCGCCGGCCAGGCCGTGGGCCAGCGCCGGGCAGATCGTGTACTTGGCCACGTAGCGTCGGGCCCGCAGGTTGTCGGCCCCGTTGTCGGAGCCGTTGTCGCCGGGCAGCGACCCCCGCCGCCGCTTCATCACGTGCGCCGTCTGCCAGGTGCGCAGGATCACCTCGCCCACCCGGCCCATGGCCTGGGCGTCGGACCCGATCATGGAGATCGCTCCCAGGTCGTGCAGCACGTCTTCGGCGGCCATGGTGGAGGGCCGGATCCGGCTCTCGGCGAACGCCAGGTCCTCGGGGATGGTGGGGGAGAGGTGGTGGCACACCATCAACATGTCGAGATGCTCGTCGAGCGTGTTGATCGTGTGGGGCCGGGTGGGGTTGGTCGACGACGGCAGCACGTTGGGCTGCGACACGACGGTGATGATGTCGGGGGCGTGGCCGCCGCCGGCCCCCTCGGTGTGGTAGGTGTGGATCGACCGGCCGCCGATGGCGGCCAGCGTGGCCTCGACGTAGCCGGCCTCGTTGAGGGTGTCGGTATGGATCGCCACCTGCACCCCCTGCTCGTCGCACACGGTCAGGCAGGCGTCGATCACGGCCGGGGTGGTGCCCCAGTCCTCGTGGAGCTTGAAGCCCGACGCCCCGCCGGCCAGCTGCTCCCGCAGGGCCTCGGGAGACACCGTGTTGCCCTTGGCCAGCAGGGCCACGTTGATCGGCCACGAATCCATGGCCCGCAGCATCAGCGCCGTGTGCCACGGCCCCGGAGTCACGGTGGTGGCCTTGGTGCCCTCGGCCGGGCCGGTGCCGCCCCCGATCACGGTGGTGATGCCGGAGGCCAGGGCCGTGTCGAGGATCTGGGGACAGATCAGGTGGACGTGGGAGTCGATGGCCCCGGCGGTGAGGATCTTGCCGTTGCCGGCCAGGATCTCGGTGGACGGCCCGATCACCAGGGCCGGGTGCACCCCATCGGTGATGTCGGGGTTGCCGGCCCGGCCGATGCCCACGATGCGCCCGTCGCGCACGCCGACGTCGGCCTTCACCACCCCCCAGTGATCGAGGATGATGGCCCCCGTGATCACCAGGTCGGGGGTGCCCTCGGCCCGGGTGGCCCGGGACTGGCCCATCGACTCCCGGATCACCTTGCCCCCACCGAACACGGCCTCGTCGCCGCCGGCGCAGGCATCGGCGGTCACCTCGATGAAGAGGTCGGTGTCGGCCAGGCGGACCCGGTCGCCGGTGGTGGGCCCGTACAGCTGGGCGTAGCGTCGGCGGTCGATCTCCATCAGCTCACCTCCCTTTCTCTGATGCAGGGGGCTGGTCCCACGGCCGGTCGCCGGCACCGGGATTGGCGCCCGGGCCGTCGCCCAGGGGCCCGGCCGCCGCCCCCCGGAGGCCGGGCACCACCCGGGCCCCGGCCAGGGGGACGAGCTCCACCTCGCGTTCGATGCCGGGCTCGAAACGGACCGACGTGCCGGCCGGGATGGCCAGCTTGTGACCCCAGGCTGTGCCCCGGTCGAACGACAGAGCCGGGTTGGCCTCGGCGAAGTGGTAGTGCGAGCCCACCTGCACCGGCCGGTCGCCCGTGTTCGCCACCACCAGGGTGATGATCGGGCGGCCGGCGAAAAGCTCGACGGCACCCTCGCCCACGATCACCTGCCCCGGCGCACCGGCCGGGGTGAACATGCCCTCCCCGGCGGTCATGCGACGGGGGCCCGATCGGCGATCGGGCTGTGCAGGGTGACGAGCTTGGTGCCGTCGGGGAACGTGGCCTCGATCTGGATCTCGGGGATCAGATCGGCCACGCCGTCCATCACGTCGTCCCGGGTCAGCACCCGGCGACCGGCGTCCATGAGGTCGGCCACGGTCCTGCCGTCCCGGGCGCCCTCCATGACCCACGACGACAGCAGGGCCACCGCCTCCGGGTGGTTGAGGCGCAGGCCCCGGTCCCGCCGGTCGCGGGCCACCATGGCGGCCACGGTGATGAGCAGTCGCTCCTGCTCGTGCTGGGTCAGGTGCACGCGGGTCCTTTCGCGTCGGTCGGGTTCACGTTCGCGGTGTTCGCCGGAGGCGAACCCGAGGAATCCGAAGAGTTCACTCAGACCGCCATCAGCTCGGCGAAGGCCGACGGGTCGGCGTCGGCCGTCAGCCCGGTCGACACCACCCGGCCGGCATCGAGCACGGCGTAGCGGTCGGCCAGGCGGAGGGCGAACTCCACGTACTGCTCCACCAGCAGGATGGTCATGCCGATGGCGGCGTGGAGCTTGGCGATCGTGTCTTCTATCTCGTGGATGATCGACGGCTGGATGCCTTCGGTCGGCTCGTCGAGCACCAGCAGGCGGGGCCCGGTGACGAGGGCCCGGGCGATGGCCAGCTGCTTGGCCTGGCCGCCGCTGAGCAGCCCGGCCGGGCGGTTCATCAGCGTGGTGAGGGCGGGGAAGAGGTCGAGCACCTCGTCGAGATCCTGCTGGCGCCGGTCGGCGGCCCGGGACCGGCGGCCCTGGCGCTCCATCACCACCTGCAGGTTCTCCCTCGTCGTGAGCTGGGGGAACACGGCGTGGCCCTGGGGCACGTACCCGAGGCCGAGTCGGGCCCGCTGGTGGGCCCCGACGCCGGCCAGGTTCTCCCCATCGAAGTTGACCGAACCGCTCTGGGGCTTCAGCAGGCCGGCGATCGTGTTGAGCAGCGTGGTCTTGCCCACGCCGTTGCGGCCCATCACGCACACCAGCGAGCCGTCGGGCACCTCCAGCGACACGCCGAACAGCACCTCGGTGCGGCCGTAGGCCACCCGCACGTCGTCCACCACCAGGCCGCTCATGTCGTCCCCCCCTCGCCCTCACCGGCCGGTTCGCCGGCGTGGTCCAGCCCGTCGCCGTCCTCGTCTCCGGGCCCGGCCTCCGAGCCGGAACGGCGGTCCCGGGCCCGGCCCAGGTAGACCTCCCGCACCCGGGGGTCGTGCTGCACGTAATCGACGTCGCCCTCCGACAGCAGCTTGCCCTCGTGGAGCACGGTCACGGTGTCGGCGTAGGCCCGGAGGAAGGCCATGTCGTGCTCGATGACCAGGATCGTGTGCTCGCCGGCCAGCGATCGCAGGAGCTCGCCGGTCTCGGTCCGCTCCTGGGGGCTCATGCCGGCCACCGGCTCGTCGAGCAGCAGCAGGCGGGGGTTCTGCACCAGCAGCATTCCCATCTCCAGCCACTGCTTCTGACCGTGGCTCAGGGCCCCGGCCGGGCGGTCGGCGTGGGGGCCGAGGCCCACCCGCTCCAGCGTGGCCGCCACCGCCTCGCTCGTGCCCCGGCGCCGGCCCAGGAGCCGCACGAAGGGCCGGCGGAACGAGTGGGCCAGGTCCAGGTTCTCGGTCACGGTGAGCGACTCGAACACGGTGGGGGTCTGGAAGCTGCGGCCTATACCCCGGCGCACGATCCGGTGCGACGGCATCCCGGTGATGTCGGCGCCGTCGAACACCACGCGGCCGCTGGCGGCCCGGGTGAGACCGGTCACCACGTCGACCAGCGTGGTCTTGCCCGCCCCGTTCGGCCCGATCAGGAACCGCAGCTCGCCCGGCGCCACCGACAGGCTGAGGCCGTCTATGGCCCGGAACCCGTCGAACGACACCACGATGTCCTCCACCCGCAGCAGGGGATCGGTCCCGACGGTGGCCGGGGCCACGGTGGTGGTGCTGGGGGCGGTCATTCGGCCACCGCCCCGGCGGCGGCGGCGGGTGTGGTGGCGGCCGGGGCCGTCACCATCGCCGGGTCGCCGTCGGCCCCGCCGGCCGCCCCGAGGCGGGCCCCGAGCCGGTTGCGGACCGAGACGAGCACGCCGGCCAGACCGCCGGGCACCAGGGCCACCACGATCACGAACAGCAGGCCCTGGAAGTACTCCCAGTCCTCCGGCCGGGTCTCGCTGACCCTGGTGCGCAGCCAGCTCACGGCGAGCGCTCCCACCAGCGGCCCGTAGATCGTGCCCCGCCCGCCCACGGCCACCCACACGATCATGAGGATCGAGGGGAGCACGGCGAACTGGTTGGGGGCCACGATGCCGATCACGGGGGCCGACAGGGCCCCGGCCAGGCCGGCCATCCCGGCGGCCACGGCGAAGGCCGCTGTCTTCACCAGCGCCGGGTCGTAGCCCAGGAACCGCACCCGGTCCTCACCGTCCCGCACCGCCACCAGCAGGCGGCCGAAGCGGCTGTTGACGAGCTGGCGGGCCACCACCACGCACGCCACCAGCCCGGCCGCCGCCAGGTAGTAGAGGAACTTGTTGGTGGCGGGCTGGTACTTGCTGCGGCCGAAGATGGTGGTGAAGTTGGTGAGGCCGTTGGTGCCGGCCGTCAGCTTCAACTGGCCCACCAGCAGCAGCCAGAACACCAGCGTGGCGGCCTGGGTGAGCAGGGCGAAGTAGGGGCCCCGGATCCGGCGCCGGAACACCAGCCAGCCCACGGCGGCGGCCAGCAGGGTGGGCACCACCACGGCGGCGGCGGCGGCGAACCACAGGCTGCCGAACGGTCGCCACAGCAGGGGGAGTTCGGTGTAGTCGCTGTAGAGCGACATGAACTGGGGGAGCTGGCCCGGTTCCACCTGCTCCAGCGTCAGGTGCATGCCCATGGCGTAGGCCCCGAGCCCGAAGAACACGCCCTGGCCGAGGGCCAGCATGCCGCCGTAGCCCCAGGCCAGGTCGAGCCCCACGGCGATCATGGCGTAGCACAGGTACTCGGCCCACTGGCGGGTGCGGGTGGGGTCGCCGATCAGGTTCGGTCCGGCCAGGATCAGCACCACGCCGAGGGCCAGCAGGGCCCGACGGGCCCACGGGATCCAGGCCGGGGTCGAGGTGGCGGGGGCGAGAGCGGTGGCGGCCGTCATCCAGTGAGCCCCCGGGTCTGGAACGACACCAGGCCGTTCGGGCGGAACTGGAGGAAGGCGATGACGGCGATGAACAGGATCGCCTTGCCCAGGCTGGCCGAGGTCCAGAACTCGCTGAAGGCGTTGAGCATGCCCAACGCGAACGCGGCGATGATCGTGCCCCGCATCTTGCCCAGGCCACCCACGATGACCACGAGGAAGGCGTCGATGATGTAGCCGGCGCCCACCTGGGAGCCGATCGAGCCGATGAGGGAGACGGCCACGCCGGCCACGCCGGCCAGGCCGGAGCCGAGGAAGAAGGTGGTGGCGTCGACCCGGCGGGTCGACAGGCCGGAGATGGCGGCCAGGTCACGGTTCTGCATGACGGCCCGCATGCGCCGGCCCTCGGGACGGGTCGACAGGAAGGCCGACACCAGGCCCACCAGCACCGCCACCAGGGCGATGATGAACAGGCGGGTGTAGGGCATGACGACCCCCACCAGTTCCACCCGGCCCGAGAGCCAGGAGGGGGCGACGACCTCCACGTTGGAGGCGCCGAACAGGTCGCGGGCCGCCTGTTGGAGCATGAGGCTGATCCCGAACGTCACGAGCAGGGTGTCGAGGGGGCGGTCGACCATGCGGGCCAGCACCGTGCGCTCCATGGCCAGGCCGAGGGCGCCGGCCACGGCGAACCCGATGGGGAGAGCGAGGAGGAAGGCCAGGCCGACCTGGCCGCTGAGGCCGCCGACCTTGGTCTGCAGCACGTAGGGCACGTAGGCCCCGGCCATGATCAGCTCACCGTGGGCCATGTTGATCACGCCCATCTGGCCGAAGGTGAACGTGAGGCCAAGGGCGACGATCAGGAGGATCGAGCCGAGGCTGAGGCCGATGAAGAGTTGTTCGAGAAAGGTCTGCATGAAGGGGTCCGAGCCTCCGTGCCGAGGGTGGGCGAGGTGACCGCCCACCCCCGGCTGGTCAGGGGAGAAGGGTTGGGCTCAGCCGCCCGCTGCCTTGGCAGCGTCGCACTCGCCCTGGGCCAGGTCGGTCGCCCAGTCGTAGTTGAACAGGCAGGGATCGGGCTCGATGGGGCCGTCGGACGCCCACACCTCCTTGATCTGGCCGGTGGCGTCGATCTCGCCGATGCGGGCCGTCTTGAAGATGTGCTGGTTCCAGTCGCTCACCGTCACCTTGCCCTCGGGGGCATCGAAGGTGAGGCCCTTGGCCGCCTCCTTCACCTTGTCCACGTCGGTGGAGCCGGCCTTCTCGACGGCGGCGGCCCACAGGTAGACACCCACATAGCCGGCTTCGATCGGGTCGGCGGTGACCCGCTTGTCGCCGTATTCAGCCTTGAATGCCTCGACGAACTTGGTGTTGGCCGGGTTTTCGGTGGTCTGGTAGTAGTTCCAGGCCACCAGGTTGCCGGCGATGTTGTCGACGCCGATGCCCGACACCTCTTCCTCGGCCACGGAGACCGAGATCGTCTGGATCTTGTCGGGGGTGTTGCCCTTGGCCTTCAGCTCCTTGAAGAAGGCCACGTTGGTGTCGCCGTTCAGGGTGTTGAAGACCACGGTGGGCTTGGCGTCGATCACCTTGGACACCAGCGTGGCGGTGTCGGTCTCACCCAGGGGGAGGTAGTCCTCGCCCACGATGTTGAGCCCGTACTTGGCGGCGTAGGCCTTGATGATCTTGTTGGCCGTGCGGGGGAACACGTAGTCCGAACCGACGAGGTACACGTCGGTCAGCTTCTGCTCGACCATGTAGTCGAGGGCGGGGATGATCTGCTGGTTGGTGGTGGCGCCGGTGTAGAAGATGTTGGGCGACGCCTCCAGTCCCTCGTACTGCACGGGGTAGAAGAGCAGCCCGTCGAGGCCCTCGAACACGGGCAACATGGCCTTGCGGGAGGCCGAGGTCCAACCCCCGAACACCACCGACACCTTGTCCACCGTGAGCAGCTTCTCGGCCTTGGAGGCGAAGGTGGGCCAGTCGGAGGCGCCGTCTTCCACCACCGGCTCGACGGGCCGGCCGAGCACGCCGCCCTTGGCGTTGATCTCCTTGATGGCGAGGAGCTCGGCGTCGTGCACCGCCACCTCGCTGATCGACATGGTGCCACTCAGGGAGTGGAGGATGCCGACCTTGATCGGGTCGCCCTCGGGGGCCGCCGCCTCGCTGGAGTCGGTGCCTCCGGCTTCCGTGGTGGCGCTTCCGCCGGCCGCTTCTGACGTGGAGCTTTCAGACCCCGACGATGTCTCGGAGGAATCACTGCTACTTCCGCACGCTGCAGCCACCATGGCCAGCACCAGTACCAGTGCATGCCAGAGCCGCAGCCTTCTCAACGTGATCATGTCTCTCCCTGTTTCGAGCGGGTGTTAGAACTCGAAAGCTATGGAGGAGCGATTTCACGTCAGTGTCGGAGCAAGGTCATCCACGTGAACCAAGGGTGACGGAAATGTGTTGCTCAACTCGCCTTGTTCTGGCGAATCGTCGCTATTCGGGTCTCGTCATCGGAGGAATGAGTCGATGACGGCCCGGGTGGCCGCCGCCTGCTCCAGCTGGGGGATGTGGCCGGCGCCTTCGATCACCTCGAGGCGGGCGCCGGCGATGGCCCGGGTGAACGCCGGCCCGTAGGCCGGGTCCACCAGGCGGTCCTGTGCCCCCCAGACCACCAGCGTCGGCGCCTTGATCCGGTAGAGCCGCTTGTGCAGGCCCTTGTCGGGGAGGGGCCAGATGAACTGCAGGATCGAGCTCATCGAGTTGACCGCCGTCAGCAGCGCTTCGGGGTCGTTGGGGTCGGGGGAGGGGAGCATGGCGGCCAGCGGCCCGGTGGGGTCGGCCAGCACGAGCTCGGGCAGCTTCGACGGCGGTATCCCGCTGATGTCGGGCACCGGGTACTCGTCGATCCACAGTCCCACGGGCGCCATCAGCACCAGGCGGTCCACCCGCTCGGGGTTGTTGGCGGCGATCTCGGCCGCCACCATCCCCCCGAAGGAGTGGCCCACCAGGCTGGCCCGTTCGATGCCCAGCGTGTCGAGCAGCTCGTTGTAGTACAGCACCAGGTCCCACAGGTCCGGCACGTGCTCCAGCCCCTGACTCTGGCCGAACCCCGGGTGCTCGGGGGCGGTGACGGCGAAGCGGTCGGCCAGGCCGGCCAGCAGCGGGTCCCAGAACAGGCCGCCGGCCCCGTGCAGGAAGACCAGTGGGGTGCCGGTGCCAGCCTGCAGCACCCGGATCTTGAACGCCCCGTCCTTCACCTCGATGTAGCTTTCGGTGGGATCGGCCATGGCTCAGCTCCCCGCCACCGGCGCCGGAGTGCTGGCCGGCTGCTCGGCCCCTTGGGGCCACCACTTGTGCTCGTAGCCGTCGTCGGCCCACAGGCCGCGGATCTTGGGCAGCACCCCCTCGGCGAACAGGGTGATGTTCTGTTTGGTCAGCTCGTGGGGCATCGAGCCGATCTGGAGCAGGGCGATCAGGTTGCCCACCCGGAGCTCCTTGCAGGCCTCGGTGAGGCGGTCGGCCACGGTGGCCGGGCTGCCGGCGATGATCATGCCCGTGTCCACCAGGGTGTCCCAGTTCTTCTCCAGGGAGGCGATCTTGGCGATCTCGCCCGGCTGGCCCGTCTTGATGGCGAACTCGGCGCTGCGCCGGGTGCGGTAGCCGGGGGTCTCGAAGTAGTAGTCGGGGATGTGGAGGCACTTGGAGAAGAAGTAGGCCACGTGCTCCAGGTACTGCTCCTTGGCCTTGGCGTCGGTCTCGGCCACGCAGATCTGCTGGGCGAAGCCGGCCTGGTACGGGTTGAACGTGCCGCCCAGACGCTCCGAGGTCTCCCAGAAGCCGTCCATCAGCCTCTTGGCGAAGTGGTAGCCGAAGAAGCTGAGGTAGGAGTAGGTGTAGTTGTGGTTGACCGCCATCTCCCAGGTCTCCACCGAGCCGCCGCCCGCCAGCCAGACCGGGGGATGGGGCTTCTGGAGCGGCTGGGGCCACGGGTTGACGTAGCGGAGCTGGTTGTAGGTGCCGTTGTAGGCGAACGGGCCGGGCTGGGTCCAGGCCTTCATGATCAGGTCGTGGGCCTCGTAGAAGCGGGGCCGGGTCTCGGTGGGCGTGATCCCGTAGCAGCGGTTCACGTCCATCGAGGTGCCCACCGGGAACCCGGCGGCCAGGCGCCCGTTGGTCATGCAGTCGAGCATGGCGAACTCCTCGGCCACCCGGAGGGCCGGCGAGTACAGGGCGAGCGTGTTGCCCAGCACCAGGATGGCGCTCTTGGAGCTGGTGCGACGGGACAGGGCGGCCGCCATCAAGTTGGGCGAGGCCATGAACCCGTAGGCGTTCTGGTGGTGCTCGTTGACGCCGAGCCCGTCGAAGCCGAGCTGGTCGGCCAGCTCCAACTCGTCGAGGTTCCACTGGTAGTACTGGGCGACCTTGACCGGGTCGCACAGCTCGGTGTTGGGTGGTGTCACCCACACGCTCTCGTAGCGCTGCTCGAAGTCGTCCGGCAGGTCGCGGTACGGCATGAGATGGAAGAAGATGGATTTCATGACCTGGGCCCCCCTTTTGGCCGTGTAGGTAGAACAACCCTACCCCTCGCCTTTCGGGGGCTGCGCCCCGGGCCCCATCTCGGCCGGGGCCCCATCCCCGGCCGCCAGCTACGCCTCGCCTTTCGGGGGCTGCGCCCCCGGGCCCCATCTCGGCCGGGGCCCCCTCCCCGGCCGCCAGCTACGCCTCGCCTTTCGGGGGCTGCGCCCCCGGGCCCCATCTCGGCCGGGGCCCCCTCCCCGGCCGCCAGCTACGCTTCGGCCATGGTCGTGACCGCCGAGCAGAACGAGCGCCTGACCCGCGTGGGCCCGGGCACGCCGATGGGCAACCTCCTGCGCCGCTACTGGCATCCCATCGCCGCCGAGGCCGAGTTGTTGGCCGAGCCGGTGAAGCCGGTGCGGATCCTGGGGGAGGACCTCGTGCTGTACCGCACGCTCGAGGGCCGTTTCGGCCTGATCGAGCCCCATTGCCCGCACCGCCGGGCCGGGATGGTCAACGGCTACGCCGAGGAGGGCGGGATCCGCTGCAGCTACCACGGCTGGAAGTTCGACCTCAGCGGCCAGTGCGTGGAAGCCCCGTTCGAAGACCTGTCGTCGGGGTCCACCCGCTTCCGGGAGCAGATCTGCGCCCTGGCCTACCGGGCCGAGGCCCGCTTCGGCCTGGTGTGGGCCTACCTGGGGCCGGCGCCGGCCCCCCTCATCCCCACCTGGGAGCCGTTCACCTACGAGAACTGCTTCACCCAGATCGTGCAACACGTGGTGGAGTGCAACTGGCTCCAGTGCCAGGAGAACTCGATCGACCCCGTGCATTTCGAGTGGCTGCACGACAACTGGCATGCCGGGCGCTCGGGTCACCCCGAACGCTACGCCGCCAAGCACGCCACGCTGGGGTTCGACGAGTGGGAGCACGGCTTCATGTACCGCCGGCTCCACGAGGGGGAGGGCGAGACGTCCGACTCGTGGCGCAACGGGCGGCTGTGCATCATGCCCAACCTGTTCGCCCCCCTCCACTTCGAGTGGCGGGTGCCGATCGACGACCATCGCACCCTCAGCGTGATCTGGATGTACGAGCGGGTGGTGGCGGAGCGGGAGCCCTACCGCCAGGAGGTGATCCCGGCCTGGTGGGGCCGGCACGTCGACGCCGACGGCCGCCCGATCACCTCCCACGTGCTGGGCCAGGACGTGGTGAGCTGGACCGGCCAGGGCGTGATCGCCGACCGGACCAGGGAGCACCTCGGCCGCAGCGACCGCGGCGTGCAGATGTTCCGCCGGCGGCTGATCGCCGACATGGACGCGGTGGGGCGGGGCGAGGACCCGTCGGGCCTGATCCGCGACGCCGACCGGAACGGCTGCATCCGGTTCCCCAACGAGCTGCGCAACCAGTTCCAGGAGGCGCCGACCCCGGAGCGGCTGGCGGCCCGGATGGCGATCCTCAAGCGGGTCATGCCCGGCAGCCGCCCCGACGATTACTTCTTCCTTCTCGAAGGCCAGCCCGACGACGTCCATCAGGAGTGGGCCTGGGCCATGGGCCTCAGCGAGACCCGCCCCTCGCCGCCCTCCACCCCGACGCGATAACGCGCCCGGGGCCGATCTCCGTTGCGTTGTCGCGTCCAGGACGCGACAACGCAACGCAGTTCGCTCAGGCGTCGGGGTGGAGCATGGTCTCGTAGTCCCGGCCCATGACGTCGCTCACCGGCTGGCCGGCGTCGAGCGCGGCGGCCATCGCCGCCTCCCTGGCCGCGAGGGCCTCGGCCGCCGCCAGCACCTCGTCGATCCGTCCCGCCGGCACGAACACGACGCCGGTCGAGTCGGCCACCACATAGTCGCCGTGCTCCACGCTCACGCCGCCGATCGACACCGCGCCGCCCCAGGCCACCTCCTCGGTGCGGCCCCGGGCCGTGCGGGGCGTCGCCGCCGAGGCGAACACGGGGTGGCCGACGGCGCGGGACTCGTCGATGTCCCGGGCGGCGCCGTCCACGATCGTCGCCGCCGCCCCCCGGGCCCGGGCGGCGCGCGACAGGTTGCCGCCCCACCCGGCACAGTCGGTGCGGCCGTGGTGGGCCACCACGATCACGTCGTCGGCCGTGGCCGAGTCGGTGGCCGCCGCGCACAGATGCCGGGACCCGCCCCCTCCTGTCCACGGGCCGAGCTCCACCGTGACCACCCGGCCCGCCACCTGGGCCGGGCCGGTGAGCGGAGCGAGGCCGGTGACCACCCGATCGGCCAGGCCGAGCCGGTCGCAGGCGTCGGACACGGCGCACGAGTCGAGGCGCCGCAGCCGGGCCACGGTCCCGGCCGGCATCAGCCGGCCAGGCGGGGGAACAGCCGGGCCGGGTTGTCGTGGAAGATCGTGGTCTTGTCGGCCTCGCTCAGCCACTCGAACCCACCGATGATCGGGATGAGATCGTCGGCCGGCCGGCCCGTGTCGAGCCGCAGGGCGCTGCCCGAGCCCGGCACCTCGGAGCCGAAGCACAGCCGCTGCGGGGTCCGCTGCTTGATGGCGCACTCCAGGTAGGGGGCGTCATGGGCGCAGGTGTCGTAGAACAGGTTGTCGGCGAGGTCCTTCTGCGACAGGTGGGGATCGTTGGGGATCCACCGGTCGAGGGCCCCGCCGCAGTGGCAGATGATCACCTGTAGACCCCCGAACCGCTCGAACACGTCGGAGTGGGACAGGATCTGGTTGGCCCAGTACTGCTCGGCCACGAAGCCGAGCTGGTAGTTCGCCGGCACCGGGGCGAAGCGGGGGTCGAGGCAGTTCGTGCCGTGGACCACGATCGGCAGCTGGCGCTCCTCGCACTCGGCGTAGAGCGGATACCAGTAGGGCTCGGCCATGCCCGGGCCGTTGCGCCGACCCTCGGGGTCGGGGCTCACGTACACGCCCACGAACCCGAGCTCGTCCACGCAGCGCCGCAGCTCGGCCAGGCAGTGCGTGGTGTCGGGTTCGTGGATGTTCTGGGGCAGCTGACAGGCGCCGAGGAAGCGGTCGGGCTCCATCCGGCACTGCTGATGGATGGCGTCGTTGACCAGGCGGGTCCAGGCCGGGAACAGGTTCTGCCCGATGAACCCCTGCATCATGAACGGCCGGGGCCCGATCACCTGGCGGTCGATCTGGCGGTCGTCGAGCTGCTCCACGTGGCGGCCCACCGACACGGCGAACGCCTCTTCGCCCAGCCCTGCGGCGTCGGCCCCGGCGGTGCCGATGGGGGAGGGCATCGGGGCGTTCTGGGCCTGCATGAACAGCAGCTGCTGGCCCATCCCACCCCAGGGGTGGCTCACGTGGCCGTGCACGTCGAGGACCGGGGTGTCACCGTACATCGCGGGGCTGTCTCCTCTCGCCGGCCGGCGAGGTGGGCCGGTTGCCTGTCGTCGTCCGAGGGTGCACCCTAATCTCTGGTGGGCCCCGGTGACAGGTGAACGGCCGGGCTCCGGATGGCGTCCCCCCGGCGCCGGGAAGGATCGAGGATGGCCGAGCTGGTGCTGGGTGTGGGTTCGTCCCACAGCCCCATGGTGACGATGGACGGAGCCGATTGGCTGGAGTGGGGCCAGCGGGACCTCAAGCACCCGATGCTGTACACGCTCGACGGGGTGCACGTCACCTACGAGCAGCGCCTGGCCGCCGTGGGCGACACCAAGGTGGCCCTGGCCGAGCCCGAGGTGGCGCGGGCCGGGGCGGAGCGGGTGCAGGCGGCGGTGGCCGCCGTGCGCCAGGCCATCACCGCCGCCCGGCCCGACGTGGTGGTGATCGTGGGCGACGACCAGGACGAGCAGCTCCAGGCCGACAACCTGCCGCCGTTCCTCGTCTACTGGGGCGACACGATCGACAACGGCGCCATCGACAACTTCGACGAGTTGCCGCCGCTGGCCCAGCACTACCTCCCCGGCTACAAGGAGACCGATGGCCGCCGCACCTACCGGGTGGCCGCCGACCTGGCCCGCCATCTGCTGGGCGCAGCCGCCGACGAGGGGTTCGACGTGGCCGCCAGCCGCCAGCTCCCCCGGGAGGAGGAGGGCATGGGCCATGCCTTCGCCTTCCCCCTGCGCCGCCTCATCGAGGGCGACGTGCCGATCGTGCCGGTGATGGTCAACACCTACAACCCGCCGGCCCAGCCCCGGGCCGGGCGGTGCGCCGCCCTGGGCGCCATGCTGCGCCGGGCCATCGAGTCGTGGCCGGGCGACCAGCGGGTGGTGGTGCTGGCCTCGGGGGGGCTCAGCCACTTCCTGGTGGAGGAGGAGCTCGACCGGTCGGTGCTGGCCGCCCTGGAGCGCAACGACCTCGACGCCGTCACCTCGATGCCCGAGGCCACGTTCACCGCCGGCACGTCGGAGATCAAGAACTGGATCACGGTGGCCGCCGCCTGCGCCGACCGTCGGTTCGAGGTGCTCGACTACGTCCCCGGCTACCGGACGCCGGCCGCCACCGGCACCGGCCTGGCCTTCGCCCTCTGGCGCTGAAACCCCCGAAATTAGGCTCCTGACTTTCGCGGCCGGAGAACGGGTCAGGCGCCGGTCAGGTCTCGGCGGGTGAAGGCGACGGTGCCGGCCGCCCCGGCGGCCACACCCAGCACGATCAGCCACAGGGCGGCGCCGACGTTGGCGTCGGCCGCCGGCACCGGGGCGATGTGGAGCAGCGGTGAGGTGTTGCGCAGCCAGCCGATCCGGTCCGACACGGAGGCGAACACCTCCACCACGAAGCTCCACACCACCAGCCCGTAGGTGACGGCGATGGCCCGCCGGGGCCACAACCCGAAGGCCAGCGCCCCCACCCCGAGGACGAAGACCGACGGTGGGGCGATGTTCAGCCCGGCCCGCATCAGCTGGCCCAGGCTCAGCCCCGCCCCCTGGCTGTCGGCCCCCACCCAGGCCGCCACCCCCGTGCCCAGGCTGGCCACCCCGACCAGGGCCAGGGCGACGGCCAGGCGCACGGCCAACCACCGCCACCGCAGCACGGGCCGCACCAGCAGGTTGTCGAGGTGGCCGGCCGCCTCCTCGTTGCGGATGGCGGCCACCTGCCCGGCGGCGGCCACCGCCACCAGCCCGGCCGCCACCAGGAACACGTAGCCGAGGTAGACGACGGCCCCGGCCCCGGTGGCCCCCAGCCGGGCGATCACCGCCTCCAGCGTCGGGTTGCCGGTGAGCGAGCGCCCGGCGGCCTGGGTGACCAGACCGAACACCAGCCCGGTGAAGGCCAGCACGACCACCCAGGACGCCACCGACCAGCGGGTGAGGCGCAGCGTGAGCCCGGCCTGGCCGCCCAGCAGCAGGGTGTGGGGCTCGGATGCGTCCCGGGCCGGGAGGGCGCTGGCGCCGAGGTCCCGCCGGCCGGCCAGCATCACGGCGGCCGTCGCTCCCGCCGCCATCAGGGCGGCGATGGGGACGAAGGCCAGGGGCCGGGAACCGGTGAGCGGCCGCAGCTCCTCCACCCACCCCAGCGGGGTCAGCCACCGTAGCCACCCCAGGCCGGGATCGGAGTCGGCGGCCATGCGGACCACGTAGGAAGCGGCGATCACGCCGGCGCCCATCAGGTTGGCGTCGTGCCGGGTGGCGGCGAGCTGCGACGCCACCGCCCCCACGGCCATGAACATGGCAGCCACTGCCACCACCGCCGTGGCGTAGTAGCTCGCCGCCCCCACCCCGATGTGCACGTCGGCGCTGCGCCCGGCCGCCGCCGACAGCACCGCCGTGGGCAGCCACAGGGCCACCAGCCCGGCGCCCAGCCCACCGAGGGTCTGGGCCGTGGCCTCCCGCCGGGTGGTGGGGCCGGCCAGCAGCAGCTCCCATCGGCCGCCGTCCTCCTCGCCCCGCAGCGCCCGGGTGGCCCACAGCAGCCCCCAGGTGGCGGCCAGGATCACCAGGGTCAGCATCGTCTTGTAGGCCGTGTAGCCGGCCACCGTGTCCATGCCCCGGAGCAGGCCGAACAGGGCCTCGAAGGCGGCGTTGCCCTCCATGGTGGCGGCCAGCGCCGCCCGGTCGGCCGGGGTGGGGAAGGTCGAGACGTAGGTGGCCATGGTGGCGGCGATCATGCCCCCGAACAGCAGCCCCCACAGCGCTCCCGACCGGGCGGCCCGCCGGCCCACCATCCGGAGCACCACCAGCCTCATGGCGTCGTACCGACCACGTCCGGAGCGGGCGCCGGCGCCCATCCGGCCCGCCGTCCTGATCGCCGTCGCGGCTGCCGTATTGGGACAGGAACAGCTCCTCCAGCGACGGCTCCCGGCTCACCAGCCGCTGCACGCCCACCGGCGTGAGCACGCTCAGCAGCGGCCCGATCCCGCCCACCACCTGACACCGCACCGTGGTGCCGTCCACCTCCACCGCCGACAGGCCGGGCACGCCGTCGAGCGGGGGCACCGGCCCGTCGAGCTCGGCCTCCACCTGCACCGCCGCCAGGTGGCGCAGCTCGTCGAGCCGCCCGATCTCCACCAGCCGGCCCGCCCGCAGTATGGCCACCCGGTCGCAGGTGGCCTCCACTTCGCTCAGCAGGTGCGACGACAGGAACACGGTCTGGCCCCGCTCGTGGGCCTCGGCCACGCAGGCCTGGAACTCCCGTTCCTTGAGGGGATCGAGCCCGCTGGTCGGCTCGTCCAGCAGGAGCAGGTCGGCCCGGCTCATCAGCGCCGCCACCAGCACCAGCTTCTGTCGGTTGCCCTTCGACAACGACCGCACCCGGCGCGACGGGTCGACCTCGAACCGCTCGATCAGCTCGTCCCGGTAGGCGGCGTCGACCCGGCCCTGCACCCGGCCCAGCAGGTGCAGGGTCTCGGTCCCGGTGAGCGACGGCCACAGCGACACCTCCCCCGGCACGTAGGCCAGGCGCCGGTGCACGGCCACCGGGTCGCCCTGGCAGTCGGCCCCGAAGATCTCGGCCCGCCCGGCCGTGGCCCGGATCAGGCCCAGCAGCAGCCGGATGGTGGTGGTCTTGCCCGAGCCGTTGGGCCCCAGGTAGCCGAGCACGTCGCCCTCGGGTACCTCCAGATCGAGCGAGTCGAGCGCCGCCGACGACCCGTACCGCTTGGTCAGGCCCACCGTCCGGATCGCAGCCAATCCCGACACCTCCCGTGGCGTCCCCCGTCTCGATGGCGGGGCCCCGCAGAGCCGACACTACCCGCGCCGTCTGGCTCCCGGGCGGTGGCACACAGCACACTGAGAGCCATGAGCGATCCGACGTCGACCCCCCACGCCGCCGATCCCGCCCCCGCAGTGGCTCCCGCCGCGCCCGCCACGGTCGACGCCGTGGTGGTGGGCGCCGGCTTCGCCGGCCTGTACATGCTGTACCGGCTACGGGAGCGGGGCCTCACCGCCATGGTGTTCGAGGCCGGCACCGACGTGGGCGGCACCTGGTACTGGAACCGCTACCCGGGCGCCCGGTGCGACGTGCCTTCGATGGAATACTCCTACTCCTTCGACCCCGACCTGGAGCAGGACTGGGAGTGGACCGAGCTGATGGCGGCCCAGCCCGAGATCCTGTCCTACGCCCGGCACGTGGCCGACCGCTTCGACCTCCGGCGGGACATCACGTTCGAGACCCGGGTGACGGCCGCCCACTGGAACGACGAGCGCCAGCGGTGGCGGGTGAGCACCGACGCCGGCCACGACGTGGAGGCCCGCTGGTGCGTCATGGCCACCGGCTGCCTGTCGGTGCCCAACACGCCCGATCTGCCGGGGCTCGACTCGTTCGCCGGCACCCTGCTCCACACCGGACGCTGGCCGAAGGAGGAGCCCGATCTCACCGGCCTCCGGGTGGGTGTGGTGGGCACCGGCTCGTCGGGCGTGCAGGCCATCCCCGTGCTGGCCGAGCGGGCCGGGCACCTCACGGTGTTCCAGCGGTCGCCGGTGTACACCGTGCCGGCCGGCAACAAGCCGCTGCGGGCCGAGACGGCAGCCGAGTTCAAGGCCCGCTACGCCGAGATCCGGGAACGCCAGCGCACGTCGGCCACCGGCTTCCTCGGCCCCCTGGCCCTGAAGGAGCCCCGTCCGGCCCGGGCCGACGGCACCGGCAGCGAGGCCGGCGCCAGCGGGGCCGGCAACCGCGGGGGAGGCGGCCGCAAGGGCCTGCTCGACCTCGCCCCCGAGGAGCGGGAGGCGGCCTTCGATCGCTTCGGGCCCGGCGCCTACCAGCGCTTCCGCGACGTCTACACCGACCCCGAGGCCAACGAGGTGGCCTGCGAGCTGTTCCGGCGGGAGATCCGCAAGGTCGTGCACGACCCCGACACGGCGGCCGGCCTGGAGCCCCACGAGTACCCGCTGGCGTGCAAGCGGCCGGTGATCGACACCCACTACTACGAGACGTTCAACCGGTCGAACGTGGAGCTCGTCGATCTGCGCCGCAGCCCGCTGGTGGAGGTGACCCCGGCCGGGATCCGCACCACCGAGGGTGAGGTGCCCCTCGACGTGCTCGTGCTGGCCACCGGGTTCGACGCCATGACCGGTGCCCTCAGCCGCATCGACCTGACGGGCCGGGCCGGCCGGCCGCTGACCGACGTCTGGGCCGACGGCCCCCGCACCTACCTCGGCCTCCAGACGGAGGACTTCCCCAACCTGTTCATGGTCAACGGGCCGGGTAGCCCCTCGGTGCTGTCGAACATGATCGTCTCCATCGAGCAGCACGTGGAATGGATCGCCGCCGCCCTCGACCACCTGGCCGCCACCGGCCACACCACGATGGAGCCGGCTCCGGAGGCGGTGGACGGGTGGGTGGCCCACGTCAACGAGCTGGCCGACGGCACCATGTACACCGCCCCCAGCTGCAACAGCTGGTACCTGGGCTCCAACATCGAGGGCAAGCCCCGGGTGTTCATGCCCTACGTCGGCGGCTTCGGCCGGTACCGCCAGCGGTGCACCGAGATCGCCGAAGCCGGCTACGACGGCTTCGTGCTCGCCTGACAAACAGGAATATCCTCCCCAGCGCCCACCTTCCGTCCCGAAAGGACCGCCCCATGCCCCGAATGAACCTGACCGACGCCTCCGCCATCGTCACCGGAGGTGCCTCGGGCATCGGCGAAGCGGCGGCCCGCCAGCTGGCCGCCCTCGGCGCCAAGGTGGTGATCGCCGACCTCCAGGAAGACCGCGGCCAGCAGGTCGCCACCGAGATCGGCGGCATGTTCGTGCGGTGCGACGTGTCGAGCGAGGAGGACGGCCAGGCGGCGGTGCTCGCCGCCTCGGAGATGGGCCCGCTGCGGGCCCTGGTGAACTCGGCCGGCCTGGGCCGGGCCGGGCGCACCATCGACCGCAACAACGAGCCGATGGCCCAGAAGGACTTCGACTTCGTCGTCCGCATCAACCTGCTGGGCACGTTCAACATGCTGCGCCTGTCGGCCGCCGCCATGGGCAAGACCGAGCCGCTCGACGACGACGGCCAGCGGGGCGCCATCGTCAACCTGGCCTCGGTGGCCGCCTTCGACGGCCAGATCGGCCAGGCCGCCTACTCCGCCTCCAAGGGGGGCGTGGTGGGCATGACCCTGCCCATCGCCCGGGACCTGTCGGCCGCCGGGATCCGGGTCAACACGATCGCCCCCGGGCTCATCGACACCCCGATCTACGGCAGCGGGGAAGAAGCCGACAAGTTCAAGAACCACCTGGGTCAGTCGGTGCTTTTCCCCAAGCGGCTCGGCTCGGCCGAGGAACTGGCGTTCATGGTGGTGGACGTGATCACCAACCCCTACATGAACGGCGAGGTGATCCGGGTCGACGGCGGCATCCGCATGCCGCCCCGCTAGCGGACGGCTCGCTGGCCCGAGCCGGTGATTCGAAACGGGATCGTCCGGTCTCCAAGTTGATTCCAGGACGCCGGTCGAGCGGCCGATGGACAGCCGTGTTCCGGAGTCTGGAGGCCAAGATCACCTGCTCGGCGCTGCTGGCGCTGGCCGGTACCGCGCTGGTCATCACGGGCGTCGTCTATGGCGCCAGCGGCCGGTTCGCCGAGTCGGCCAATACCGAGGCCGAGGCCCAGACCCAGGTCCAGCTCCGTGAGCTGACCAGCACCTCGGCCTCCCTGGTCAACACGATCGAGCAGGCCCTGGCCCAGCAGCTGGCCACCGACATGGCGGCCATGACCGATCACGCCGCCTCCCTCGGGTCGTTCCGCCAGGGTGACACCCTGCTCGACTGGAGCGTCACCAGCCCCGGCAGCGACGAGGCGGAGCAGGTCCGCCTGCCCCAGCTGATGGTGGGCGACACCTCGTTGGGTCAGGAGACCGACCTCGACCAGCCGGTGCCGGTGGTCGACTGGGTGACCGACATCACGGGGGCCCGGGCCACGATCTTCCAGCGCATGAACGACACCGGCGACATGCTCCGGGTGGCCACCACCATCCCCAACGCCGAGGGGGAGCGGGGCATCGGCACCGCCATCCGGGCCAACAACGCCGACGGCACGCCGAACAAGGTGCTGGCCGCCGTGCTCCAGGGCGAGACCTACCAGGGCACGGCCACCGTGCTCGGCACCGGCTACCAGGCCGTCTACCAGCCGATCACGGGCCCCGGCGGCGGCATCGTCGGCATGCTGTTCGTCGGCATCCCCCAGAGCAGCGTGTCGCTGCTGTCGGAGTCGCTGGAGGAGAAGGTCATCGGCGAGTCGGGCTACGTCACGGTGGTCCAGGGATCGGGAGCGGCGCGGGGGCGCAAGCTCGTGGGCCGCGACGACGGCACCGCCGTCGGCGAGGATCTGCTGCAGACCGACGCCGCCCGCTGGCTGGGCCCGGCGCTCGAGACCGCCACCGACCTCGACGAGGGCGAGCTGGCCCCGATCAGCGTGCCCGACGACGACGGTGGGGCCGTGCTCGGCATGGTGGCCTACGACCGCTCGTGGGACTGGGTGATCATCAGCCGGGCCCATCGCGACGAGTTCGACACGGTCTTCCGGGCCATGGCCGAAGGGCGGGGGCGGCTGCTCGTCCTGATCGCCCTGGCCTCGCTGGCCGGCGCCGCCGTCGGCGGGATCTTCCTCGCCTGGCGGGTCCGCCGCCTGACGCGCCCCGTGGTGGGAGCGGGTGAGAACGTGCGGCGGGTGTCGAGCGGCGACGACGGCCTCACGGTGCTCAGCGGCCATCTGGCCGAGTCGGCCGCCTCCTCGGCCCAGGCGGCGGAGGCGACGGCGGCCTCGGCCAACGAGGTGCGCGACGATCTGGCCGGCCTGTCCAACACGGTCGACGAACTCACCGCCGCCATCGAGCAGATCTCGGCCGCCACGGCCGAGGTGAGCCTGGTGGCGGCCTCGGCGGTGGAGGCGGCCCGGACCAGCACCACCAGCATGGACCATGTGCTCCAGCGCAGCGCCGAGGTGGGTCAGGTGGTCGACCTCATCACCCAGATCGCCGAGGAGACCAAGCTCCTGGCGCTCAACGCCTCGATCGAGGCGGCCCGGGCCGGCGAGGCCGGCCGGGGGTTCGCCGTGGTGGCCGACGAAGTGAAGAGCCTGGCCCAGCAGACGGCCGAATCGACCGAGACGGTGGCGGTCAAGGTGTCGGCCATGTCCGACGAGACCAGCGCCGCCGACGCCGCCATCACCGGGGTGGCCGACGTGATCCAGCGGATCGAGGACCTCCAGCGCTCGATCGACGCCGCCGTGCAGCAGCAGACCGACACCTCGATGGCCATCGCCCGCACCATCGAGCAGGTGGCCTACCGGGCCCAGACGATCTCGGACCAGGCCCACGTGGCCAACGAGGCCGCCGCCTCGTCGGTCGCCGACGCCGCCGCTGTCCGTCAGGCCGCCCACCGCCTCGCCGGCGCCGCCGCCACCCTGGAGCAGGCAGTTACGGGTTAGCTGAGTTGTTCGGGGGCTGGCGCCCCCGCCGGCGCTGCGCGCCTCCCCCATCTGGCGGTGGGGCCCAACCCACCGCCCCGGTGCTGCGCACCGGCTTACCTGGCGGCGCGAGCGGCTGCCCCGATGTAGCACGCGGGCCCAACGGGCGCTGGCGCCCGTCTGTCTTCTATGTTGAGGCCGTGCGAGATTTCACCCTGGCCCCTGAGATAGAGGAGCTGCAGACGGCGGCCGAACGCTTGGCCCGGACCGAGCTCGAGCCCAACGTCCGAGACGCCGAGGCGGCCGGGCGGTGGCCCGACGCCGTGCTCGACGTGCTCGACGGCTTCCCCCTGGGCGGGCTCGACCTGCCCGAAGAGCTGGGCGGCGTGGGCGCCGGGGCCACGGCCAAGGTGGTGGCCCTGGAGACCCTGGCCCACGCCGACGCCAGCGGCCTGGCCGGCGCCGACCGCCCCGGCCCCACCGTCGGCGCCGTCATGGCCTGCCCCGATCGGGAGCTGGCGGCCCAGGTGGCCGCCACCGGGCTCGACCGCTCGGCCCAGGCCGCCCTCACCGTCATCGACCCCGAGCACGGGGCCCACGAGCTGCCGTGGGGGCCGGGGCTGCCGCCCCTGCGCTGGATCTGGGCGTGCGAGGGAGACACCCTGCGCCTCCACGAGGTGGCCGGCACCCCCACCCCGGTCCAGGTGCTGGCCTTCCAGGCGTCGGCCCCGGTGAGCATCGCCTACGCCGACACCGTCATGCGGGGGAGCTGGTCGCTCGGGCCCCGCACCAGCCTCGACGTGCGCTCCCGGGCCCGCCTGTGGGGCGCCGCGGTGGCGGTGGGCATCGCCCAGGCGGCGCTGGAGGAGACGATCGAGTACGCCACCGACCGCATCGTGTTCGGCAAGCCGGTGGCCCACCACCAGGGCAACGCCTTCGACCTGGCCGCCGCCGCGGCCGGCATCCACGGCGCCCGCCTGGTGGTGCGCGACGCCGCCGCCGCCTACGACCGCAACGAGCCCGACGCCGGCTTCTGGGCCACCCAGGCCTGGCTGGAGGCCATGGACGCCGCCTTCCGGGCCACCAACACCGGCATCCAGCTCCTCGGCGGCCACGGCTTCATCGCCGATCACCTGGCCGAGAAGCGGTTCCGGGAGGCCCGCATGCTGGCCCTGTCGGTGGGCGGGCGCGACTGTGCCGAGGCCGACGTGGCCACGTTCGTGCTGGAGATAGAGGATCCGCTGACCGCGGGACGGGAGTTGTCATGATCGAGCTCGATCGCCGCACCCGGGAGATGATCGAGGAGGTCCGCGAGCTGGGCCGCCTCCACATCCGCCAGATGGGCCTGGACGCCGACCAGTCGGCCCTGCCTCCGCCCGTGGACCACGAGTTCTACTACATCTGCGCCCGCCAGGACGGCCTGGTGAGCCGCATGGTGGGGGCCGACGAGGGGGCCGGCGCCCTCGACTGGAAGCCGTTCCGGAACTTCCTGGTGGGGGAGGAGGCGGCCTACTGGGACCGGGGTGTTGCCCTGTCGCTGCCCGGCCCCGGCCTGGGCGGCCCGGCCATGCGCTCCACCGCCACCCCCGAGCAGCGCCAGCGGTTCCTCGAGGTGTTCACCGACCACTCCAAGCCCCGGTGGGGGGCCATGGCCATGACCGAGCCCGGTGCCGGCAGCGACGTGGCCCGCATCGCCACCCGGGCCCGCAAGGACGGCGACGAATGGGTGCTGTCGGGCCAGAAGATGTTCTGCTCCAACTCGGCCCGGGCCGAGTGGGTGGTGGTGTGGGCCACGGTCGACCCGTTGCTGGGCCGGGAGGGCCATCGGGCCTTCGTGGTGGAGCGGGGGATGCCCGGCTTCGAGATCCTGAAGATCGAGCACAAGATGGGGTCCCGGGGCTACGAGACGGCCAGCTTCACCCTCGACGACGTGCGGGTGCCGGCCGACAACCTCCTCGGGGGTGAGGAGTTCTATCAGAGCCGGGCCGGCTTCAAGGCCTCGATGGCCACGTTCAACATGACCCGCCCGCTGCATACCGCCCACGGGGTGGGCATGGGCCGGGCCGCCCACGACTTCGCCCTCGACTTCGTGAAGGCCGAGTATCCGAAGCACAGCCGGCGCCGTCAGCTCGCCATGGAGCGCCTGGCCCGGATCCGGCGCGGCCTCCACACCGCCCGGCTGATGTACCTCAACGCCGTCTGGCTGGCCAAGAACGGCAAGTCGAACGCGCTGGAGGCCAGCTACGCCAAGATGTACTCGCCGCCCATCATCCTGGAGGCGGTGACGGCGGCGCTCGAGATCCTGGGCGAGGCCGGCGTGCGCAACGACAAGATGCTGGAGAAGCTGTACCGCGACGTGAAGATCCTCGACATCGGCGAGGGCACCCAGCAGGTGCAGCGCGTCGTCATCGCCCGCCAGCTCTTCGACTTCCCCCGCGACAAATAGGGCCGGCTCGGTTGGCCTAGGGCCGGCGCAGGCCGTCGAACACCATCGAGACCAGCTCGTCGATGACCTGCTGGGGGGTGCGGCCGCTGTCGGGCCGGTACCACTCGACGGTCCAGTTCATCGCTCCGAACAGCAGCATCCGCACCACGGCGGGGTCTATGCCGGCCTTCAGCTCGCCGCTGGCCAGGGCGTCCACGATGAGCTGATGGAAGAACTCGCCGTAGGCCTGCTGGTGGGAGTAGTGACGTTCCCGCACCTCGGCCGGGGCCAGGGAGAAGATGCGGCTGTTGGCGGCGCAGTAGTCGCTGACCTCGAGCACCGAGGCGGCGTGGGCCCGGATGGCGGTCTCCAGCCGGTCTCCGGGCGAGGCGTCGGAGCCCAGGGCGTCGATGGCGGCCCGCACCGCGTCCCAACTGCGCTCCACCCCCAGTCGGAGCACCTCCTCCACCAGGCGGTCGCGCCCGTCGAAGTGGTAGTAGAGGCTGCCGGTCTGCATCCCGGCCTCCTCGGCGATGTCGCAGAGGCGGGCGGCATTGCCCCGCATCCGGAACACCCGGGCGGCCGAGTCGAGGATGCGCTGGCGGCTCCGGGCCGATTTGGTGGCCGGCGGTGGGTCGACCGCCTCGATCTGCTTGGCCATGTCCCCGATGCTAACCGCGACGGGCCCGCCGTCGGGACGCCGGCGCCCGGTCGCTCGACCAGGGAGCGGGCGGTGCCATCACCAGGTCGCACAGGCCCACCAGCACGGCGTCGTAGTTGACCCGCCAGCCGGCGAAGTCCCGCCAGGCCTGATCCCGGTCGGCCACCAGCGGCACGCCGGCCACGCTCAGCTCGGTGCACAGGGCGTCGAACTCGGCCCGCGACACCGAGATGGGGTCGGTGGCGGTGGCGGAGGGATCGTAGCGGACGCCGAAATGGTCGGCGATGCGGCGCAGGGCCAGGAAGCCGGTGCGGAGCAGCAGGTCGCAGCGGGGATCGCGGGGGAGGTCCACCGTCGAGCGGATGATGGCGGCGGTGTCGAGCACACAGCCGGCGGCCGTGATCCAGCTCCGCTGGGGGTGGGGCGAGCGGAAGTACACCAGGCTGGGGTGGCTGGTGTGGCTCTCCTCGATGTCCACGAACCATTCGGCCCAGGGCTGGATCACGTCGGGCACGAGCTGGTCGAGCGACGCCATCTGGTTGAACCGGATCAGCATCCGGTCGGGCGACGGGGGCAGCCCGGCCCGTACCTCGAGCATCCCCACCAGGGCCTCCCGGCGGCTGAAGGCCCCATAGATCGTGGGCAGGTACGAGATCATGAGCGACACCAGCCCGAGGCCGACCACGGCCTGGGCGAAGGCCAGCACCACCCGGCCCGTGCCCGGCGGCCGCACGAACCCGAGGGTCAACAGCGACGAGCCGCTGGTCACGAGCGCCTCGCTGACGGGATGGACGCCGGTGGCCCAGAAGATGCAGGTGAAGCCGGTCATCATCAGCACCACCCACAGGCCGGGGAGGAAGATCAGTGCCACCGGTGCATAGAGCGCCATGATCCGGTCCCGCCACTCGAACGACCGCCGAGGTCCCGCCAGCAGCCGGAACAGACGCAACAGCAGCGCGAAGTGCACAGTGGTGAGGACGGTCTGATAGGCCCGGGGGACCACCACCGTCTCGATGGCCGACAGCACGGTCGCCGCCACCACGAGGGTGCCGAGGGCGAAGATCGCCACCTGCTCCCCGGTGTGTACGAAGTCCACCGCCGTCAGCGGGTGATGAAGTGGAGGCCGCCGTGGAGGAGTTGGTTGGCCTCGTCGGGCCCCCAACCGCCCCGGCGGTAGGGCCGTACCGGGGGCGGGTCCAGCAGCACCCCGTCCACGATGCGCCACGCCTCCAGCACGCTGTCGGACCGGGCGAACAGGCTGGGGTCGCCCCGTAGGGCGTCGCCGATCAGGCGATCGTAGGCCTCCCGGCCCTCGGGCCGGTCGTGTTGGAGGTGCATCTGCACCGGGCCGCTCACCAGTTCCGCCCCCGGCACCTTGGCCTGGACGTCGAGCAGGATCTCGTCGTCGGGCTTGGTCCGGAACACGAGGTGATTGGCGCCGGGATCGCAGGTGCCGGCGGCGAACAGGGGCCGGGGCGGCCGGTGCAGCTCTACCACGGCCTCGGTGACGGTGCGGGCCATGGCCTTGCCCGCCCGCACCACCCAGGGCACACCGGCCCAGCGCCAGGAGTCGATCTCGAAGCGGACTCCCACCCAGGTCTCGGTGTCGGAGTCGGGGGCCACCCCGTCCTCGGCGTGGTAGCCCTGGTACTGGCCCCGCACGATCGAGCGCTGGTCGAGGGGGCGGATGGCTTCCAGCACCTTCACCCGCTCGTCCCGCAGGGCGTCGGCCCGCTCCGACACCGGCGGCTCCATGGCCAACAGCGACACCATCTGCAGCAGGTGGTTCTGCAGCACGTCCCGCAGGGCCCCCACCGAGTCGTAGAAGGCGCCCCGGCCCTCGATGCCGAAGTCCTCGGCCATCGTGATCTGGACGCTGCGCACGAAGTGCCGGTTCCAGATCGGTTCGAGGAAGGTGTTGGCGAACCGGAAGATCATGAGGTTCTGCACCGACTCCTTGCCCAGGAAGTGGTCGATCCGGTAGACGGCCTCCTCGGGGAAGTGACGGTGGATGATGTCGTTGAGCTCCTGGGCCGAGGCCAGATCCCGCCCGAACGGCTTCTCCACCACCAGGCGGCCGGCCGTGGCCAGGCCCACCGAGGCGATGCCCTCCACCACGTCGTCGAACAGGCCGGGGGGAATGGCCAGGTAGAACACGGGCTGGCGGCGGTCGCCCAGGCGCCGTTCGATCTCCCCGTAGGTGGCCCGATCGGTGTAGTCGCCGGCCACGTAGCACAGGTTGGCGGCCAGCTTGGCGAACACGCCGTCGTCCACGTCCTCGCCCGCTTCGGCCAGGGCGGATCGGGCTTCCCGGCGCAGGATCTCGTCGGTCCAGGGACGGGAGGCGACGCCGATCACGGGCATGTCGAGCCGCCCGGCGGCCGTGAGGTCGTAGAGGGCGGAGAACAGCTTCTTGCGGGCCAGGTCGCCGCTGATGCCGAACAGCACCAGGGCGTCGGCCGGCTCGTCGCGGTGGCGGCTCACGGGGCGCCGGGTCCGGTCTCGGTGCCGGTCTTGGCCCCGTCGTGAGTGCCAGCGTCAGCGTCGGTGCCGGCCTCGTGGGGCGGGGGGGCCTGCTCCTGGTGGCCGCCGAACTGGCTGCGCATGGCCGACAGCATCTGGTTGGCGAACCGGCTCCGGCCCCGGCTGTCGAACCGGGAGTAGAGGGCGGCCGAGAGCACGGGGGCCGGCACGCCGACGTCCACCGCCGCCTGTACCGTCCAGCGGCCCTCGCCCGAGTCGGCCACGGTGCCGGCGAAGCCGGCCAGGTCGGGGCTCTCGGCCAGGGCGGTGGCGGTGAGGTCGAGCAGCCAGCTCGACACCACGCTGCCCCGGCGCCACAGCTCGGCGATGGCGCCGACGTCGAGGTCGTAGCGGTAGTGCTCGGGGTGGCGCAGGGGAGCGGTCTCGGCGTCGGCCGGGTGCTGGGCCGCCCATTCGGGGCGCCCGATCCCGGCCTGGTGCAACAGGTTGAGGCCTTCGGCGTACGCCGCCATCAGGCCGTACTCGATCCCGTTGTGGACCATCTTCACGAAGTGGCCGGCGCCAACCGGCCCGCAGTGGAGCCAGCCGGCCTCGCCCGGCGCCGGCGGGCCCTGGCGGCCGGGGGTACGCTCCGCTGCGGCCAGGCCGGGGGCGAGGGCCTCGAACACGGGGGCCAGGTGGGTTACGGCGTCGTCGTCGCCCCCGACCATGAGGCAGTAGCCACGCTCCAGCCCGAAGACGCCGCCGCTGGTGCCCACGTCGAGGTAGCGGACGCCGCCGGGAGCCAGCTCGGCCGCCCGGGCCAGGTCGTCGGTCCAGTTGGAGTTGCCACCGTCGATCACGATGTCGCCCGGGCCGAGGTGGGCGGCGGCGTCGGCCAGCACCCGGCCGGTGACGGCGGCCGGGACCATGACCCAGATCACCTTGGGAGAGGGGAGCTGGGCGGCCAGGGCGGCCAGGTCGGCCGAGCCCAGGGCCCCTTCGCCCTCCAGCGCCTCCACCGCGGCCCGGTCGAGGTCGAACACCACCACCTCGTGGCCATGGGCCACCAGCCGGCGGGTGAGGTTGGCCCCCATCCGCCCCAGCCCGACCATCCCGATTCTCATAGGAGCCTCATGGGCCCACGCTACCCGCCCCCCGCCCCACCGAACTTTGTCACCTTCTGCCGCCAGAGGCGGCAGAAGGTGACAAAGTTCGTCTATAGGCGCGAAATGCCGGCAGATCACCGGGTGCCATCGGTACCGTGGCCCCGATCCCGCCCCCCCTCGCACGACCGCTCGTGCCCCAGTTCCCCGAGACCACCGGGACCCCGCATGGATAGACGATCCGTTGACGCCCGCATCATCGCCCTCGCTGGAGCGAACGGGATGGTGCTGACCACCGAGCAGCTGAATCAAGCTGGGATCGGTCACCACTACATCGAGAGCCGGCGGGGCGGGATACTGATTCCGTTGGCCCGTGGTGTGTACGGCGTCGGAGACGTGACTCCGACCGTCCGCCTCCGGGCGGTCCTGGCCCTCATGCCCGCCAGCGCCGGGTCCCATCACACAGCGGGCCGTGGCCACGCACTACCGGTACGGCCCGTGGATTTGGTCGAGGTGACGACGGCCCGGCGAAGCAGGGTGGTCATCGACGGCGTGCGGGTACGCACCACCACCTGGTTGCCGGCCGAGGACGTCACGACGATCGATGGCGTGCGAATGACGACGGTGGCTCGGACGGTGTGCGATCTGGCCGCGGTGGTGGCGCGGAGCCGGCTGCAACACGTGCTGGAGGTGGCGATCTCCGGCGACAAGGTCACGCCAGGGGCGTTGCAGGCATGTGCCGCCGCCTGGTGCCGGCGGGGCCGGGCCGGGTCGAGCGTCATCCGGGCTCTCGATCACGAACTGCTCGACGGTGAGCCGCTGGCCGCCTCCGAGCTGGAACGTAGGGCGGCCCGTCTGCTGCGGGAGGCGGGGCTCGAGGGCTGGCAGGCCCAATACCGCCCGCCCTGGTACGACGGTGTGCGCGGCATCGTCGACGGGGCCTGGCCCGAGTCGAAGGTGGTGCTGGAGCTCGACGGTCGCCGGTGGCACGCCACGGCCCAGGCCCAGGTCGAGGACCGGCGGAGGGATCGGGCCGCCATCGCCCACGGCTGGATCACGCTCCGGTTCGGTTGGCAGGAGATCGTGCACCGGCCGGCGTCGGTGGTCGACGAGTGTCGCCTGGTCCTCAGCGCTCGCCGGCGGGCGGCGGCGGGGTGAAAACCGCGACACCGAGCCGAACCTTGTCACCTTGTGCCGCCTCTGGCGGCAGTTCTTCACAAAGTTCGGCTGCGGGGGCGGGGAGTGGGGTGCGGGGGCGGGCGAGCCGGTGGAGGCGGGGGGTGGCGGGGCTAGTCGATGCGGCGGAGGACGACGACGGAGCGGGCCCCGACCCGGAGCCGGTGGGCCGCCTGGGGGCGTCGACCGCTGGCCGGGAAGGCCTTGGCCCCGTCGGCCATGGTGTCGATGACCACCTGCCAGCGGCGGGCCCAGGCCGCTTCCGGCATGGTGAAGTTGACCGCCGTCTCGCCGGCGTTGAACAGCACGAGGAACGTGTCGTCGACGATCCGCTCGCCCCGGGGCCCGGGTGACTGGATCCCCTCGCCGTTGAGGGCCACGGCCAGGGCCCGGGTGTTGCCGTCGGCCCAGTTGTCCAGCGTCATCGGCTGGCCGGCCGGGGTGAACCAGCCGATGTCGGCCACGGCGTCGCCGGCCGGGCCGTCGGGATCGTGACCGTCGAAGAAGCGGCGCCGGTGGAACGCAGGATGGTCCTGGCGGAAGGCGATCAGCCGCTGGGTGAACGTGAGCAGCTCGCCCGATTCCGACGACGCGGCGGCCGCCGCCCAGTCCAGCCACGAGACCTCGTTGTCCTGGCAGTAGGCGTTGTTGTTCCCGCCCTGCGTGCGGCCCAGCTCGTCGCCGGCCAGCAGCATCGGCACCCCCTGCGACAGGAACAGCGACACCAGCAGGTTGCGGCGTTGGCGCCCCCGCAACGCCACCACATCGGGGTCGTCGGTCGGACCCTCCGTCCCGCAGTTCCACGATCGGTTGTGGCTCTCGCCGTCGTTGTTGTCCTCCCCGTTGGCCGCGTTGTGCTTGTCGTTGAACGACACCAGATCGGCCAGGGTGAACCCGTCGTGGCAGGTGACGAAGTTGATCGAGGCGAACGGCTGGCGGCCGGTGGAGCCGTACAGGTCCGACGAGCCGGTGAACCGGGAGGCGAACTCGCCCAGCGTGCCGCCGGCCCCTCGCCAATGGTCGCGCACCGTGTCCCGGTACTTCCCGTTCCACTCCGACCACAGGGGCGGGAAGTTGCCCACCTGGTAGCCGCCCTCGCCCACGTCCCACGGCTCGGCGATCAGCTTCACCTGGCTCACCACCGGGTCCTGGTGGATGAGGTCGAAGAAGGCCGACAGCCGGTCCACTGCGTGCAGCTCCCGGGCCAGGGCCGACGCCAGGTCGAAGCGGAACCCGTCCACGTGCATCTCGGTCACCCAGTACCGCAGGCTGTCCATGAGCAGCTGCAGCACGTGCGGGTGCCGCATGTTCATCGTGTTCCCGGTGCCGGTGTAGTCCATGTAGTACTGCCGGTCCTCGGCTTTCACCCGGTAGTACGCGGCGTTGTCGATCCCCTTCATGGCCAACATCGGGCCCAGGTGGTTGCCCTCGGCCGTGTGGTTGTACACGACGTCGAGGATCACCTCGATGCCCACCTCGTGCAGGGACTTCACCAGTTGGCGGAACTCCTGCACCTGCTGGCCCCGCTCACCCCACGAGGCGTACTCGTTATGGGGGGCGAGGAAGGCGATCGAGTTGTAGCCCCAGTAGTTGCGCAGGCCCCGCTGGTGCAGGTGGTGGTCGTGGATGAACTGGTGCACCGGCATCAGCTCCACCGCCGTGACCCCCAGCGCCGTGAGGTGCTCCAGCATGGGAGGCGAGGCCAGCCCGCTGTAGGTGCCCCGCAGCTCGGGGTCGACGCCGGGATGGGTGGCCGTGATCCCCTTCACGTGGGCCTCGTAGATCACGGTCTCGTGCAGCGGGGTGCGGGGCGGCCGGTCGTCGGCCCAGTCGAAGTAGGGGTTGACCACCACCGAGCGGGGCACGAAGGGGGCCGAGTCGGCGGTGTCGATGTCTCGCCCGTCGGAGCCGAACCGGTAGCCGAACACGGCCGGGTCCCACCGCACCCGGCCCTCCACCGCCTTGGCGTAGGGGTCGAGCAGGAGCTTGGCCGGGTTGCAGCGGATCCCCTCGTTGGGGGCCCACGGCCCGTGGACCCGGTAGCCGTAGCGCTGGCCCGGCCCCACCGCGGGCACGTGCACGTGGTGGCACAGCGCCGTCACCTCGGCCAGCGGAATCCTGCTCTCGGCGCCGGCCTCGTCGAACAGGCACAGCTCGATTCCCTCGGCCACCTCGGAGAACACCGAGAAGTTGGTGCCCGAGCCGTCGTAGGTGGCACCGAGCGGGAACGGGGAACCGGGCCAGACCGGGGGCACGTCGATCGCCCCGCTCAGCCGCCGGGGACGGGGGCGGCGGCCACCTCGTCGACGGCGGCCCCCAGCACGGCCAGGGCCTCGTCGATCTCGTCGTCGCTCACCACCAGCGGGGGCAGGAACCGCACGCAGTTGCTGTACAGCCCGGCCCGGATGGTGATCAGGCCCCGGGCCAGCGTGGCCTTGGTGATGGCCAGCGTGCGATCGGGATCGGGCGTGAGGCGCTCGTCGGTCACCAGCTCGATGGCCAGCATGGGTCCGAGGCCCCGGACGTCGGCGATCCACTGGTGCCGGGCGGCGATCGTTTCCAGTCCGGCCCGCAGGCGACGCCCCACCTCGGTGGCCCGGGCCAGGAACTCGGGGGTGTCGATCTGAGCGATGGTGGCGAGGGCGGCCACGCAGGCCAGAGGGTTGCCGCTGTAGGTGCCGCCGAGGCCGCCGGGGTGGGGGGCGTCCATCAGCTCGGCCCGCCCGGTGACGGCGGCCACCGGCAGCCCCGACCCCATCGACTTGGCCATCACCACCAGGTCGGGCACCACGTCGGCGTGCTCGATGGAGAACATGCGCCCGGTGCGGCCGAACCCGGCTTGCACCTCGTCGGCCACCATCACGATGCCGTGCTCGTCGCACAGGTCACGGATGGCCTGGAGGTAGGGGGCGGGGGCGGGCACGAAGCCACCCTCGCCCTGCACCGGCTCGATCACTATGGCGGCCAGGCCCGACGGGTCGACCTGGGCGATCATGGCGTCCCGCAACCGCTCGATCGACCAGCCCACGAACTGCTCGGGGTTCATCCCCGGTGGGCGGCGGAACACATTGGGGAACGGGATCCGGTAGATCTCGGAGGCGAACGGGCCGAAGCCCTTCTTGAACAGGCCGTACTTCGACGTCATGGACAGGGTCAGGTTGGTGCGGCCGTGATAGCCGCCCTCGAACACCAGGATCCCGGATCGCCCGGTGGCGGCCCGCGAGATCTTGACCGCCGACTCCACCGCCTCGGCCCCCGAGTTCATCAGCAGCGTCTTGCGGGCGAAGGTGCCGGGGGTGATGCGGTTGAGCGCCTCGGCCAGGGCCACCATCGGCTCGTAGGTGGCCACGATGGCGCACATGTGGATCAGCTGGTCGACCTGGGAGTGGATGGCGCTCACCACCTCCGGGGGGCAGTGGCCGGCGGCCAGCACCCCGATCCCACCGGCGAAGTCGAGCAGCTGGTTCCCGTCGACGTCGGTGACCACCGCCCCTCGGGCCGACGCCACCCCGAGCTCGGTGAGGTAGGCCGCCCCGGCCGACACGGCAGCGGCCCGCCGGGCCACCAGTGCCCGGCTGTTGGGGCCGGGGATCTCGGTGACCAGCTTGATCGAACCGCTCATGGGCTGCCTGCTCCTCCTCGGTGACGGGCCAGCCCCGAGGGTAGCCCCCGTTGCCGTGGGGGCTGCGCCCCCGGGCCCCGTCTCGGCCGGGGCCCCGCCCCCAGCCGGCAGCTACGCTGTGTTGCTGTGGGGGCTGCGCCCCCGGGCCCCGTCTCGGCCGGGGCCCCGCCCCCAGCCGGCAGCTACGCTGCTGGGCCATGTCGTCCGTGCTGGAGGCCAGCCCCAGGCCGTTGTGGCTCGACCGGGGCGATCCGTCCGTCGTGCCCCGCCCCGGGCTCGACGGCGACACCGAGGTCGACATCGCCATCGTGGGCGGCGGGTTCAGCGGCCTGTGGACGGCCTACTACCTCAGCCGGATCGCCCCCGAGCTGCGGGTGCTGGTGATCGAGGCTGCCTGGTGCGGGTTCGGGGCGTCGGGCCGCAACGGGGGCTGGTGCGTGGGCGAGCTGGCCGGTTCGCTCGAGACCTACGCCGCCCGCTCGACCCTGTCCGAGGCCCGCCGCCAGCTGCGGGCCGTGTTCGACGCCGTGGACGAGGTGGGCCGGGTGGCTGCGGCCGAGGGCATCGACTGCGGGTACGCCAGGGGCGGTGCGGTGCGGGTGGCCCGCAACCGGCCCCAGGCCCGGCGACAGCGGGAGGAGGTGGCCCACCACCGGGCGCTGGGGTTCACCGCCGACGAGCTCCGGCTGCTCGACGCCTCCGAAGCCACCGGGCTCGTCAACGCCACCGGCGTGCTGAGTGGCATCCACCTCGTCCCTGGGGCGGCGGTCGATCCGGGCCGGCTGGTGCGGGGGCTGGCCGACGCCGCCGAGCGGGGCGGGGTGCGGGTCGTGGAGCAGACCCGGGCCCGGTCGATCGGCGGCCACGAGGTGGTCACCGACCGGGGCACCGTGCGGGCCCGCAGCGTGGTGCGGGCCACCGAGGCCTACACCCGGGACCTGCCCGGCGCCCGCCGCCAGCTGTTGCCGGTGTACTCCCTGATGGTGGCGACCGAGCCGCTGGCACCCGAGGTGCTGGCCGAGATCGGGCTGGCCAACCGGCCCACGTTCTCCGACGACCGCTACTCGATCATCTACGGCCAGCGCACCGACGACGGCCGGATCGCCTTCGGCGGCCGGGGCGTCCCCTATCTGTTCGGCAGTCGGCTCGACGCCGGGGCCGAGATCCACGACGGCGTCCACCAGCTGCTGGCCGACACCCTCACCGAGCTGTTCCCGGTGCTGGCCGGGGTCCGCTACACCCACCGCTGGGGCGGCCCGCTGGGCATTCCCCGCAACTGGACCCCCGGCGTGGCCTACGACCCGGGGGCCGGCCACGGGGTGCTGGGGGGCTACGTGGGGGAGGGGGTGGCCGCCTCCAACCTCGCCGGCCGCACCATGGCCGAGCTGGTGGCCGGCCACGACACCGAGCGCACGTCCCTGCCGTGGGTGGGGGCCGTGAGCCGGCCGTGGGAGCCCGAGCCCCTGCGCTGGATCGGCTTCCGGGCCAGCCGTCGCCTGATCACCGGCGCCGACCGGCGCGAGAACCGCACCGGCCGGGAAGCCAAGGCCGCCCGGGCCCTCGCCAACCGCCTGCGGGGCCGCCGCTGACCCGTCGAACCGTGTCACGAAAACCGCGCCTTGCGGGCGAACTGCGTCACGTTTTGGCCGTTTTCCGCAGGTTTCGCGACGCAGATCGGCTCGGGGCGCGGTTTCCGTCGCGCAGAACGGGGACCGGGGCGGGACGAGAACCGGGCGGGACGGGGTCAGCCGGTCTGGCCCCGGGAGGCAAAGGCGACGAAGGCCGAGCCCAGCAGGGCGAACAGCAGGAACCCGGCCAGCAGGGGGCCCGTGGTGTCGTCGAAGGTGGACATCACCACACCGCCCAGGATGGCACCGCCCGCCGTCTGGAACGCGCCGATCACCGACGACGCCACGCCGGCGATCGACCCCATCGGCTCCAGCGCCATGCTGGTGAGGTTGGGCAGCAACACCGCCTGGCAGCTGAGAAGCCCCGCCATCAGCACCAGGAACAGCCACAGGGCCGGCCGACCGTCGGTGGCGCTGGCCACGGCCACACCGGCCGCCGCCACCAGCACCTCGCCGGCGAAGGCGGTCCGGACCACCCGCACCGCCCCGAACCGGGCCACCAGGCGGCGGTTGGTCACCATCATCACCCCCATCACGGCGGCCAGGCCGCCGAAGATGAAGGGGAAAGCCGATGCCCTGTCGTAGGCCTGGTCGATCACGTTCTCGAACCCCGACAGGTAGGCCACGAACGCCCCCATCAGGGCCGTCACCGCCAGCAGGTACCCGACCGACTGCCGGTTGCCCAGCACCCGGCGCCCGGCGGTGGCGATCCGGCGGGCCGACAGGTCCATCCGGTGCTCGGGCCGCAGGGTCTCGGGCAGCCGGCTGCTCCACACCAGCATGACCACGGCGAACAGGGCGCAGAACCCGAACAGGAGGCGCCACGAGGCCACGACCACGAACCCGGCGCCGATGGAGGGGGCCACGATCGGCACCACGATGAACACCGCCATCAGCGACGACATGGCCTGCGAGGCGTGCAGTCCCTCGAACGAGTCCCGTACCACGGTCATGGCCACGATCCGGGGCCCGGCGGCGGCGAACCCCCACAGGCTGCGGGTGACCACCACCGTGGCCAGGGTGGGGGAGAGGGCGGCGGCCACGGCGGCCAGGGCGTAGAGCACCAGCGACACGTGCAGGGTGCGACGCCGGCCGAACCGGTCGGCCAGGGGGCCCCAGAACAGCTGACCCACGGCCATGCCGGCGAAGTAGAACGTGATGATGTTGCCGATGGCCGGTGAGTCGGGCGCCAGACCCAGGTCGGCCCGCATGTCGCCGAAGGCCGGCAGCATCGTGTCGATGCCCAGGGCGGCGGCGGCGGTGGCCATCCCCAACATGGCGATCAGCTCGCGCTGACCGAGCTGCCGGCCCTGGTCGGCACGCGCGAGCGCGAGGGTGTCAGCGGCTGGTGATTCCATGGGGTTCGAGCTTCTCACCCGGGGCCGGACCCACCCAATCCGGGGGCGGCCCACCAGCCTGGTCAGGGGTCACACGGGGCGTCTCCGGCTGAACCCTTTGCCCCGATCGGGCGGTGATCCTAGGCTCCGGGTCATGTGGATCCGCCTCCGTCAGATCGCCGTGGTCGCTGCCGACCTGCACCGCACCGGGCTCGACATCGGCACCGTGCTCGGGGCCGAAGCCTGCTTCACCGATCCCGGTGTGAAGCAGTTCGGGCTGAAGAACACGCTGTGGCCGATCGGCACCCAGTTCCTCGAGGTGGTCACGCCCATCGCCGACAACACGGCGGGAGGCCGCTACATGACCCGGCGGGGCGGCGACACCGGGTACATGGTGATCACCCAGGTCGACGACGTGGCCCGACGCCGGGCCCGGGCGGCTGAGCTGGGCGTGCGGCTGGCGTTCGACATGCACCATCCCGAGACCGGCCACGACGGGATCCAGCTGCACCCGGCCGATACCGGCGGCACCTTCTTCGAGATGGACCAGATGACGATGGACGGAGGCGACGCCGTGGGCGGGCCCTGGTGGCCGGCGGGCAAGAACTGGGAGCCCTACGTGCGAACCGATCTGGTCGGTGGTATCTCGGCCGCCGAGATCCAGAGCCCCGACCCCGAGCCCCTGGCCCGCCGCTGGGCCGAGATCGCCGAGATCGACCTCTCCCGGGACGACGCCGGCAACCCCACCATCCCGCTCGACAACGCCACCCTGCGCTTCGTCGCCGACCCCGACGGCCGGGGCGAGGGGCTCGGCGGGATCGACGTGATCACCCAGGATCGGGATGCGGTGTTGGCCGGGGCCCGGGCCCGCGGCTGCTACGTGAACGACGACGAGGTGGCCGTCGCCGGCCTCCGGGTGTACCTCCGCTGAGGTGACGGAGCGCCACACGTCGTTGCACCAAAACCCCCTGAACAGGGATTATTCACCCACGGATCAGGGCCGCACGGACCTCAACGGAATTGTCATTCTGTCATCTGGACGTGGCGGGAGTCACACGCCTATCGTTCCGGGGCATTCCATCGCCCGGCGGTCTGGCAGCAGCAGTGAGTCCGACCACCGGGGCAATGGCCATTGAACGACGCATCGAAAGGTCTGGCTGTCAGTTGTCGCTACTCGAGGTCAAGGACATAACCGTCCGCTTCGGTGGGATCGTCGCACTCAATGATTTGAGCTTCGATCTCGATGAGGGTCAGATAACGGCTCTCATCGGCCCGAACGGTGCGGGGAAGACCACGTTGTTCAATGTGGTCAGCCGCATCTACGAGCCGACCGAAGGGTCGATTACCTACGATGGTCAGGATCTCCTGGCCATGCCCGCCCACCGGATCTGCCGGGTCGGTATCTACCGCACCTTCCAGAATCTGGCGCTGTGGCCCACGATGACGGTGCTGGAGAACGTGATGGTGGGAGCCTTCACCTCCACCAAGACCAGCTTCCCCCAGGCCGCGCTGCGGATCATGGGGGCACGGTCGGAGGAGAAGGCGACCAAGCGCCGGGCCTACGAGGTCCTGGAGGAGCTGGATCTGGCCGACGTGGCCTTCCATCCCGCCACCGGCCTCCCCTTCGGCACGCTGAAGCGGATCGAGATCGCCCGGGCCATGATCGGCAAGCCCCGCCTGCTGATGCTCGACGAGCCCGCCTCCGGCCTCACCCACTCCGAGGTCGAGGAGCTGTCCGGCGCCATCCGGGATCTGCGTGACCGTCACAACCTGAGCGTGCTCCTGGTGGAGCACCACATGAAGATGGTGATGGCCATCTCGGAGCAGATCGTGGTGCTGAACTTCGGCCAGAAGATCGCCGAAGGTACCCCCTCCGAGGTCCAGAAGAACGAAGCCGTGATCGAGGCCTACCTGGGAGCGGATGCATCATGAGCGTGCTCGAGGTACAGGACGTCAAGGCCCGCTACGGCCAGATCGAGGCCCTCCACGGCATCAGTCTCCACGTCGAGGAGGGCGAAGTGGTCGTGGTGCTCGGGGCCAACGGCGCCGGCAAGACCACCACCCTCCGGGCCATCTGCGGGATGGTGGCCACCACCGGCACGGTCAACCTCCACGGCACCAACATCGTGGGCACCGACACCGCCGAGATCGTGCGCATGGGCGTGGCCCACGTGCCCCAGGGCCGGGGAACCTTCCCCGAGCTGAGTGTGGTCGACAACCTCAACGTCGGGGCCTACGTCCGCAAGGACAAGGAGGTCAGCGCCGACGTGGACAAGTGGTTCGAGATCTTCCCCCGCCTGGCCGAGCGGCGCACCCAGCTGGCGGGCTCGCTCTCCGGTGGCGAGCAGCAGATGCTGGCCGTGGCCCGGGCCATGATGTCCCGGCCCAAGGTGCTCCTGCTCGACGAGCCGTCGCTGGGCCTGGCCCCGCTGATCATCGACGATCTGTTCAAGCAGTTCGCCTCGATCAACGCCGAGCTCGGCACGACGATGCTGGTGGTGGAGCAGAACGCCAACCTGGCGCTCGGCATCGCCAGCCGCGGCTACGTGATCGAAGCCGGTGAGATCGTGCTGTCCGGCACGGCAGAAGAACTCCGTAACGACGACGGCGTCCGCGCCGCGTACCTAGGTGTATAGGGGGTAAGGAAACCATGAGCCTGTTTCTGCAACGACTCATCGAGGGCCTGTCCAACGGCGCCATGTACGGCGTCGTGGCGGTGGCCCTGGTGATCATCTTCAAAGCCACGACCCTGATCAACTTCGCTCAGGGCGGCCTGGCGATGTTCGGTGCCTACATGGCGAACGTGTTCGCCATCGAGCAGGGGTTGCCACTCATCGTGGGGATCCTGCTGGGAGCGGCCGTGATGGCCGTTGTCGCCTCGGGCATCGAGCGGGTGCTGATCCGTCCGTTCGATCCCAGCAACCACCTACCGGTGGTGCTGATCACATTCGGGATCGCCTACATCCTCCAAGCGGTGGCGGCCTGGAAGTTCGGCACCGAGTTCAAGTCGTTCCCCAGCCCGTTCCCGTCGGGCCCGAACGATCACATCGAGATCGCCGGGGCCCGTCTCCGGTATGAGCGACTCGGCGTGGTGCTGGTGCTGTTGATCATGGTGGGCCTCGTCCACCTGATCCTCAACAAGACGAAGATCGGCCTGGCCTTCCGGGCCGTGTCGTCGAACACCGAGTCGGCCCGGCTGGTGGGCGTGAGGACCGGACGCACCCTGAACTTCGGCTGGGTTCTGGCCGCCATGTTCGGTGGCGTGGCCGGCGGCCTGGTGGCCCACTTCACCCAGCTCGACTCGGGCTTCATGGACAAGATCCTGATCTTCTCCTTCGCTGCGGCCACCCTGGGTGGTCTCGACAGCATCAACGGGGCCGTCATCGGCGGCCTCATCATCGGCTTGGTGGAAAGCCCGGTGCAGCCCATGGTCCGTGACTACGTGCCCGGGTTCGGGTTCCTCACCTCGGACCTGGCCCTGCTGGTGGCCTTCCTCCTCATTCTCGCTGTCCTGTTGGTGAAGCCGGCTGGGCTCTTCGGAACCACAAGGGTGGAACGGGTATGATCAAGTTGCAGCGTCCGTGGATCCTCGGGCTCGGGGCGATCTCTCTGATCGTCCTCGGCCTATCGGCCATCCACCTTCTGAACAAGGAAAAGGCCGGCTACTGGCCCTTCCTGGCGATTCTTGCGCTGGCCGGCCTGGCCGGTTCCAGCTACACGGCCCAGCGGGCCGGTGAGCCGGTGCTGGTCGTCAACGAGGGCAGCCGGGCCCATCGCACCTGGCAGACCGCCGGGTGGGGCGTGTTCGCCTTCTTCCTCGTCGCCACCCCCTATCTGCTCGACAGCTTCCGGGTGCAACAGGTCAACAAGAGCATGTACTTCGCTGTCGCCGTGCTCGGGGTGAACCTGATCATCGGCTACAGCGGGCTCATCTCGTTGGGCCACGGCGCCTTCATGGGCATCGGGGCGTTCCTGTCGGTGATCCTGGTGGAAGACTACGACTTCAAGTTGTGGCAGGCCCTGTTCGTGATCATCCCGGTGTCGTTCGTCATCGGTCTGATCGTGGGCATTCCGGCTCTGCGCATCAAAGGCCTGTACCTGGCCCTGGTTACCTTCGCCCTGTCGTACGCCTTCCCGACGATCCTCAAGATCTCGGGGATCGACAAGCGCACGGGTGGCGATCTCGGCCGCAACATCTCGCTGGACAAGCAGGTGCAGCCGGGCCGGCTCAAGGGGATCCTCGGGCTCAACTCGCTCGACGCCCCGGCCCAGGAGCAGATCTACAAGTACTGGCTCATGGTGCTGGTCACCGGGATCGCGTTCCTGCTGGTGCGCAACATCGTCAAGAGCCGGGCGGGCCGGGCGGTCATCGCCATCAAGGAGAACCAGATCGGTGCCGCTGTGTCGGGCGTGCCGCTGACCACTTACAAGGTGATCACGTTCGGTATCTCGGCCGTGTTCGCCGCCATCGGCGGTTGGATGTACGCCCTGCTGTTCAGCGAGGCCAACCCCAACACCTTCGGGCCGGCTCTTGCCATCTCGCTGCTGCTGGCGCTGGTGCTGGGCGGTGTGTACACGCTGCAGGGGGCCCTGGTGGGCAGCCTGCTCTACGTGTTCCTCGACGATCTGCGCACCCGGGTGACGCTCACCTCGGTGGCGGGTTGGCGGCCAGGGTTCTTCCAGATCTCCGAGGGCAGCCCGCTGACCCAGGCGGTGCTGGGGGTGGCGCTCATCCTGATCGCCTTCTTCGCTCCCGGCGGTGTGGTGTTCATCGCCCGCAAGGTGCGAGCCAGCCTCATCCGGGTGGTCCCCACCATCCCCACCGCCGACGCCCTGTCGGCGGCCTCCGTCGACTCGACGAGGAGCGAGCCCGAGGTGGCGACTTCGCACTGAGCCGGTTCGTCCATAGCTCAGCAGTCCGCAGAGGCTGTCGCCGCGGGGGGTGGCGACAGCCTCTGTCGCGTCCGGGCTCGGAGCGGGCTCGGCGCTCAGCTGTCGGTGGGGGAGGTGTCGACCACGTCGACCCATTCCCGGAACCAGGGCCGGAGGAGACCGACCACCCCGTCCCGGGCCACCAGGGTGAAGACCACGAGCACCACCCCGCCGATCAGCTCGGGCTCGATCTTCAACCCCAGCTTCGACACGGCCCAGGGGGCGGCGATCAGGAGCAGGGCCCCGAGGAAGCTGCCCACCAGGGTGCCGATGCCTCCGAAGACGGCGGCGGCGTAGAGCGACAGGGAGAAGAACACGGCGAAGCTGTCGGCGCTCACGGCCGGCGTCTCGAACAGCAGCAGGGCCCCGCCCACGGCGGCCACCGAGGCCGACAGCGAGACGGTGTACACCCGGACCATCCCCACCCGGATCCCGAAGGCGGTGGCCGCCGCCGGATTGTCGGCCACGGCCCGGATACGGCGGCCCAGCGGCCCCTTCACCACCCAGCGGACGGCGAAGTAGGCGATGAGGGCCACCATGCACACGATCAGGTGGGTCCAGCGGCTGTAGTGGCTGACGGTCAGGTTCATCCAGCCCGGGGGCACGAACTCGTACTGGATGCGGGGGCCGTCGGGACCGCCGGTGAACCAGGAGAACCGGCGGATGATGTAGGGGAAGGCCACGGCCGTTCCCAGCGTGATCATGGCCAGGTACTGGCCCTGTATGCGCAGCGACGGCAGGCCCACCAGGGCCCCTGCCGCCAGGCCCACCACGGCCGCCGCCACCAGGGCCAAGGGGAAGGGCCAGCCGTGCACGCCCATGGTCACGGCCGCCGTGTAGGCCCCGGCCCCGGCGAAGGCGCCGTGGCCCAGGGACAGTTGGCCGCCGAGGCCGAGTTGCACGTCGAGACCCCACAGGATCACGGTGAGGGCCACGATGCGGGTCAGGAGCCGGCCCTCGATCACGGGCAGGCCGAACACGGCACCCGCCACCACCAGGGTGGCCAGCACCGGGAGGCCGATCGTGATCAGCCGGTGGCCGGTGCTGCCCCGGGTTGCGGTCCAGCTGCGATGGCGCTTCACGATCTCGACCCTTTCGAGGGGAAGGTTGCGGGCGGGGGCGACGTCTATCAGCTCGATCTCGCCCGGAGGCTCCTCGGTGGCTGTCATACGCGGGTCACCCGGGCTGTGCCCAGCAGCCCGGTGGGCCGCACCAGCAGGGTGACCACCATGATGAGCAGCATCACCGGCACGGCCAGATCGGCCCCGATGAGGCCCACGTAGCCGATCATCAGCGTCTCCAGCACCCCCACGGCCAGCCCGCCCACCACGGCCCCGGCCAGGCTGTCGAGCCCGCCGATGGTGGCGGCGGCGAACCCGAACACCAGCAGCCGCACCATCATGTTGGGCTCCAGGATCACCCGGTTGGCCACCAGACAGCCGGCCAGCGTGCCGATGGCGGCGGCCGCCGCCCATCCACCGCTCAGCACCCGGCCGCTGCGCACGCCCATCAGGCGGGCCGTCCCGGCGTCGGACGACACGGCCCGGAAGGCCAGGCCGAACTTGGTGCGGTTGAGGATCAGGCTCACCAGGGCCACGACCAGCAGCAGCGTGGTGAGGGTGCCGATGTACTCGTAGCGGAGCCGGGCCCCGCCGATGGTCACGAAGTCCTTGGAGTCGGTGGGGAAGGGGGAGCGGAAGCCCCGGTTCACCGGCTTCCACACGAAGATGGTGGTCGAGTTGAGCACCAGGAGCATGCCGATCGTCAGTCCGATCGACACCACCGGCGCGTTGTCGCCGCTGCGGCGGATGATGAACCGCTCGATGGCCACGGCCAGGGCGGCGGCGGTGATCATGGCCAGCACGATGGCGGCCCACACCGGGAGCGGGTGCAGAGGCACCAGCGTGTTGGCCAGGCCGGTGCCGGCCAGCGCCGGTGTGGCGGCGGTGGCGAAGACCAGGGCCAGGTAGGTGCCGATGTTGGCGATCTCCCCCTGGGCCAGGTTCAGCCGGCCGCTGCACTTGTAGACGAGGGAGAAGGCCAGGGCCATCCAGGCGTAGATGGCACCGTTGGCCAGGCCGTCGATGATGCGCTGCGTGAAGAGCTGCAGGGCCGGTCCTCGCTTTCTCGCTGGGGTCCCCCGCGGGCCGTGGAACCGCGCGCCCACGCCCGCTGACCGGCGCACCCTACCAGCGGGTTCGCGCCCGGTGGGAATCCGACGCATGCGGTGGCGTTGCGTTACTCAAGGGGTTAAGATGTGGCGAATGTCTCACCTGCGCTGTGCGGACCCGAGGCAAGCACAACATCCATAAGCCACCCGGGGGGGAGGTCGCAAGTATGCGAACGAGGAGAAGGCTCCATCGACGCGCGCTTCTGGCGCTATTGGCGGTGTTCGCCATAGTGGTCGCGGCGTGCGGAAGTAGCGGAGACGACACAGCTACCGCGGCATCGGACAAGGGCCTCACCGGGACCAAGGACGAGGTCAAGGACGCCTTGAACACCACGACCACCGCCAGTGGGGCGTCGACCACCGCGGCGCCGTCGGCCAAGCCCACCAGCATCGAGGAGTGGGAGGCGCTGTGGGCCACCGAGCGCGAGGCCATCGTCAAGACGACCACGGACAACGGCTGGGGCTGGGATCAGACGGCCAACAAGGTCACCGGGCCTGGCGGCTTCTCGGTCGACCTGTCCACCTGCCCCGCCGGCTGGGATCCGAACGGCGGCCTGGAGAACGGTGTGATCAACATCGGCCAGACGATCGCCCAGTCGGGCACCCTGGCCGACTACGGCAACATCGGCGTGGCCCAGCAGATCCTCTACGACTACGTGAACTCCACCGGAGGTATCAAGGACTCCACGGGCAAGACCTACACGATCTCAGACGGATCGCCGGGACGACTCCTACGATCCGGCCAAGACCGTGCCGCTGGTCGACGAGCTGCTCGACTCGGAAGGTTCATTCGCCATCCAGACGCTGGGCTCGCCGAACACCATGAAGGTGTACGACAAGATCAACCAGCGCTGCGTGCCCGACCCCTACGTGATGTCGGGTCACCCGGCGTGGGGTGATCCGGTGAACCACCCCTGGGTGTGGGGCCATGCCCTGGCCTACAACACCGAGGCGGTGATCTGGGGCGGTCTGCTGGAGAAGAAGTTCGCCGACAAGGACGAGATCACGGTGGCGGCGCTGATCATGCAGAACGACTTCGGCAAGGCCTACGAGCTCGGCTTCACCGAGTACATCAAGACGATGACCAAGCCGAAGATCAACTTCGTGTTCGAGCGGATCGAGCCCTGCGGCGCCCACCATCACCAACCAGATGACCACACTGGCGGCGAAGAACCCCGACGTGTTCATCGCCATGACAGCCGGGACCTCGTGCACCCAGGTGGTGCAGGAGGCGGCCAACAACGGGCTGAAGGGATCGGCCGAGATGTTGTTCACCGGCCAGCCCTGCAAGGGCCTCACCTTCATGGGCAAGGACAAGGTGGGTGACGACGGCTCGGCCAGCGACGGGTGGTGGATCGCCGGCGGTGGCAACAAGGACTTCAACGACAAGAGTCAGTTCGAGGATCCGTGGATCGCCTTCGCCCGCGATCTGCTGGAGAAGGCGGGCAAGCCGTCGGAGACCTCGAGCAACCTCGGTGGTGGCTTCCAGTACGGCTGGCCGGTGTGGCAGACGCTGGAGATCGCCGCCATGCTGCCAGGGGGCCTCAGCCGGCCGAACTTCATGCTGGCGGCGCGCATGATCGACATGACGAACCCGAACAACTTCGACGGGATCGGCTACTCGATGAGCGGCAACGACGATCCCTACCCGATCGAGGGCTCGGAGATCGCCCAGTTCAGCGGGGCCGAGCAGCGGTGGGTGGCCGACGAGAGCATCGGGATCCTCGACCTCACCGGCAAGTCGCCGCCCTGCGCCTGGGACCAGGCGGTCAGCGCCTGCAAGGCGGGGTTGAGGGCGACAGAGATTGTTAAGAGTTTGTCCTTCGAGTGTTGATGTTCGATGACTTCTCACTCGACGGATGCAAGGGAGTACACACAACTGCAAGCAAGAAGTCACGTAGCGTGAGGTTAAGGCTGCGCAAACGGGCGGCACATCACTCAGTCGTGTTGATTTGACCCGGTCTCGTCACCGGTTCGTCACATGGCTGCAGATGGTGTGCTGCCCGTCACAGCTGCGCTACGTTACTCCCTCGGTGTGCGCCCAATCCCGGGTTCGCACGTTCGAGCCGAGGGAGAGACTCTCAGTGAGACTAGGGAATACAGCGAAGGGGCTTGCTGTACTGTTCGCTCTGGGCCTTGCGGCCAGTGCGTGCGGAAGCAGCGGCAGCAGCGACGACGCCAACACGAACACGGATGCCACCGTGATCGACAAGGACGCCGCTAACGCTGCCGAGTCGGCCCTCGACAACACGTCCACCACTGCGGCCGACGGTGCCGCCGCCACCTCGTCCGCCGATGTCAAGGCGATCGCGGACTGGGAGAAGATCTGGGACGAGGAGCGGGCCGCTCTCGTGGCCTCCGCCGAGAAGAACGGCTGGAAGTGGGACCAGACGGCCAAGACGGTCACCGGCCCCGGTGGCTTCACGGTCGACCTGTCGGCCTGCCCCGCCGGGTGGGATCCCTACGGCGGCCTGGGTGAAGGCAAGATCACCATCGGCCAGACCCTCGCCCAGTCGGGCACCCTGGCCGACTACGGCAACATCGGCCTGGCCCAGAAGATCTACTACGACACGGTCAACGCCGCCGGTGGCATCAAGGACTCCGAGGGCAAGACCTACACCATCGAGAACACGCTGAAGGACGACGCCTACGACGCGGCCAAGACCGTGCCGCTGGTCGACGAGCTGCTCGACTCCACCGGGTCGTTCGCCATCCAGACGCTGGGCTCGCCCAACACCATGAAGGTGTACGACAAGCTCAACCAGCGCTGCGTGCCCGATCCCTACGTGATGTCGGGCCACCCTGCCTGGGGCGACCCCGCCAACCACCCCTTCGTGTGGGGCCACCAGATGGCCTACAACACCGAGGCCATCCTGTGGGGCGGTCTGCTGGAGAAGAAGTTCGCCGACAAGCCGGAGATCACGGTCGCCGCGCTGATCATGCAGAACGACTTCGGTAAGGCCTACGAGCTCGGGTTCAACGAGTTCATCAAGACCTCGAAGCTGAAGATCAACTTCGTGTTCGAGCGGATCGAGCCCACGGCGCCGACCATCACCAACCAGATGACCACGCTGGCGTCGAAGAACCCCGACGTGTTCATCGCCATGACGGCCGGCACCTCGTGCACCCAGGCCATCACCGAGGCCGCCAACAACGGCATGAAGGACAGCGTCCAGATGCTGTTCATGCCCTCGGTGTGCAAGGGCCTGAACTTCGTGGGCAAGGACAAGGTCGGTACCGACGGCATGGCCGCCGACAAGTGGTGGATCGTCGGCGGCGGCGGTCTCGACTTCAACGATCCGGCCAACGCCAGCAACGTCTGGGTCTCCTGGGCCCGGGGCGAGCTGGACGAAGGCCGGCCACCCGTCGGAGGACTCGAGCCAGCTGGGCAACGGCTTCGCCTTCGGCTGGCCGGTGGTCCAGGCCCTGAAGCTCGCCGCTGAGCTACCCGGGGGCGTGAGCCGGCCGAACTTCATGCTGGCCGCCCGCATGCTCGACATGACCAACCCGAACCTGCTCGACGGGATCAAGTACAACATGGCCGGCAACGACGACCCCTACCCCATCGAGGGCTCGGAGTTCGCCGTGTTCGATGGCGTCAAGCAGACCTGGGTGAAGCAGGAAGACCTCGGCATCATCGAGCTGTCGGGCAAGTCCTCGCCCTGCGCCTGGGACCAGACGGCTGCCGCCTGCAAGTAGTGAACACGCTGCGCTTGACGGCCGGCAACGCCGGCCTGACCAGCTGAAACCGGTGCCCCGGAGGTTCGCCTCCGGGGCACCGTCGCGTCAGCAGGTGGAGCCGTTCCAGGGGCAGGGGGGCGTGGCGCCGTTCACGTCGAGCACGCCGCCGTCGGTGCGCCAGGCCTGGGCGGTGGCGTCGAAGGCCAACACATCCGATCCTTCCAGCGGGAACGGGTCGGCGGTGCCGTTGGTGGCGAGCCCGATCCCGTCGAGCGAGAGGGGATGGTGGAGCTGCAGGCCCCGCAGGGCCAGGACCAGGTTGGCCCGGGTGAGGCCACCGGGCAGCTCGGCCGCCACCCGGAGGGCCTCCACCTCGGCCCACCCGAACAGGCCGAAGCCGGCGCTCGCCTGGGGGTCGGCCGGGTCGAGGCCGGCTTCGGTCAGGGCGTCCCGGACGAACGACACGTAGGGGTCGTCGGCCCACGCCGGGTCGGCGGTCGTCTTGAGCCCGCCACCCAGGATGCGCCAGCCGTCGGCCGCCGGCCCGGCCGGGGCCAGGAAGGTGGCGGCATCCCGGCACGACGAGGGCAGGAACAGGGCGGCCGCCTGGCCCCGGAGCCCGGTGGCGTCGGCCTCCTGGACGGCCTGCAGGCAGGGCCGGCCGGCCGTCATGGCCAGGAACACCCGGGGTCGGGTCGCTGCCACCTGGCCCATCTCTCCGCTCACCGAGGCGGTGGCGGCAGCGTGGTGCACAGGGGTGAACGAGGCCACGACCCCGGGGTGGGCGTCGGCCCACACCTGGAACGCCTGCTCGTACAGTCGCCCCAGCTCGTTGTCCATCACCAGGGCGCTCACCGCCACCGGTAGCTCAGCGGCCAGGTTCTGCTCGATCCAGGCGCCCCACAGCACCGCCTCGGTGGTAGGTGACAGCTGGAGGCCGATCGTCCACGGGTGGTTGGCCGCGTCGCCCCAGGCCGGATGGCTGCTGATCACGAAGGGCTGGGGCACGCAGGCGTCGTTGATGGTGTCGTAGACGGCGAGGCTGGTGGGGGAGCCGAGCGTGGTCACGGCGAACGGCTTGGCCGTGGCCAGCAGGTCGGCCACCTCGTCGACCGTGGCGGTGGGCACGAAGCCGTCGTCCTTGACCACCAGCTCGATCCGGCGGCCGGCCACACCACCGGCGGCGTTGATGCGGTCGATGTAGGCCTGGAGCCCATCAGTCACCCGGCCCGACGAAGCCAGGTTGCCGGTCAGGGCCGTGGTGTGGCCGAGCACGATCGTGGCTGCGTCGACCCCCTCGGTGTTCGACCAGCCGGCCGGGCAGGTGCCGAGGTCGAGCTGGAAACCGCCGGGGCCGCGCAGGATGTTGTCGGCGCCGAGGCCGAGGCCGGGGGCGCTGAGGGCGGCCACCATCGCCTGCCGGTCGGCGGCCCACCGGGCCTCCAGCTCCTCCAGGCTGGCGGCGGTCCCACCCGGGCCTGAGGCCCTGTCGGGTCCGGTACCGGTGCCGGGAGCGGCGGCCTCGGGGCTGGCCGGGGCCGAGCCGGCGGGGGCGGCATCGGTGGCGGCAGGGCCGTCGGCGTTGTCGTTGCCGGCCGCCTGTATCCCCACCACCACCGCCGCCACCAGGCCGGTGGCCGCCAGCGCGGCCAGCAGGGCCCGCCGGCCGACGATCCGGCTGGCGGGCGCTCGCGGCGCCGGTTGCCCCTCGTGATCAGGTTGCGGGTCCTCTGCCATCACGCTCCTGCTCCCGTATACCCGGCAATTCTAGGATGACCGTTGCTGATCCTTGGGTTCGCTGCCCCGATGGCCGGGTGGATGGCGTTGCCGCAGGTCAACCAGCCGGTAAGGTGCTGCGGATGGGAGGGTCGACGGACCGGGGTCGCCCCGGGCGGATCGTCGGTGTGGCCGCTTGTCTGTTGCTGCTGGCGGCGGCCTGCGGGGGCGGCGACACGAGCGAAGGCAGTGCCGACACAACCAGCGCCGAGACAGCCGGCGACACCGCTCCGGCTTCCCTCGGCAGCGACGCCGGGTCCACCTCGAGCGACCCACCTACCACGGTGGCTGGCGCCAACGCCGAGACCATCGACGACCTGGAGGCCCGGTGGGCCGAACGCCGGGCGGCGGTGGTGGCGTCGCTGTCGGCCGACCCGTACGGGATCGACGAGAAGAACGTCCTGTTCGGGCCGTCGCAGCTGTCGGTGGATCTGACGAAGTGCCAGGCCGGCTGGAGCGACGTGACCGGTCTCACCGACACCACGATCACGATCGGCCTCGTCCTGCCCCAGAGCGGCGATCAGGCCGCCTACAACGACTTGTGGCTGGGAATGAAGGTGTACTTCGACTGGGTCAACACCCACGGTGGGATCGCCGGCCGCACCATCCAGCTCGTGACCCGGGACGACGGCTACGACCCGGCCACCACGCCCACCGTCCTGGCCGACATGCTCGCCACCGACAACCCGTTCTACGTCACGACGGTGGGCACGCCGGGCAGTCTGGCCGTGTACGACCAGCTCAACAAGGGATGTGTCCCTCAGCCGTTCGCCGCCACCAGTCATCCCGCCCTGGCCGATCCGGTCGCCCATCCGTGGAGCACCGGCCTGCAGATGTCGTACCCCACCGAGGCCGTGCTGTGGGGCAACTGGTTGAAGCAGAACCTGGCGGGCAAGGGGCCGGTCACGGTGGGCGCCCTGGTGATCGACAACGACTTCGGTCAGATCTACGCCGATGCCTTCCAGCAGTGGGCCGACGCCAACCCCGATGTGGTCTCCGAGGTCAAGGTGGTGAAGCACGCACCGTCGGTCACCTCGGTGGCCAAGGAGATGGCGCAGCTGGCCGAGGGCCAGCCCCAGGTGTTGCTGGCCATGACCACGGGGCCGGCCTGCACCTCGGCCATGCAGGAGGCGGCGAACACCGGGATCGACGCCACCGCCGTGGTGCGGTTCCTGCCGTCGGGCTGCACCGGGGCCGACGCCTACATGAACCCGGCCGGCCCGGCGGCCGACGGCTTCTACGCCGTGGGGCCCGGTGTGGTGTCGCTCAACGATCCGGCCCACACCGACGACACCTTCGTCCGTTTCGCCGTGGAGCAGCTCGGGACGGCCGACCTCGATCCCACCCGCGAGCTCCTGGGCGTGGGCTTCGGCCAGTACGGCTGGGCCCACGTGGAGATCCTCCGGATCGCCGCCGCGCTGCCCGGTGGTCTCACCCGGTCCAACGTGCTGCTGGCGCTGCGGGGTGCCGACCTGGTGCATCCCATGCTCGACCGCGGGGTCCGGTTCACCACCAGCGGCACGGCCGACGCCTACTTCGTGGAGGGAGCGGCCTACAACCGCTACGACACCAAGGTGAAGGGCTGGTATCCCCAGGGGGCGGCGATCGACCTCAACGGGTCGTCGCCGGCGTGCGAATGGGTGCGGGGAATCTGTCAGCGCTGATAGTGTCGCAGCCGTTGTCCATCGAGCGGGCAGGAGAGTACGGCTGACGTGGGCGTGTATCTGGAGGACCATCCGCCGGCCCGGCAGCAGTTCCTGAATCCCCGTCGGGCTGCCGTCACCGGTGCCATCGTCGTCCACACGGCCGAGAACGTGGCGGTGCTCGACGGCGCCGACACCAGCGCCGAGGACGTCGCCCGCTTCATCGCCACCCGGAGCGACGCCGGCAGCTACCACTCGGTGGTCGACTCCGATTCGATCGTGCGGGTGGGGCGCTACGAGTGGGAGATGTTCCACGAGGGCACCGGCGGCAATCGCTGGTCGCTCGGGCTGTCGTTCGCCTGCCGGGCCGTGCAGTGGCCGGTGCTGCCCGAGCGCTGGTTCAGCGGTGCGGTCCGCAACGGTGCCATCGAAGCGGCCGACATGGCCCGCTTCGTGGAGGCGTCGGTGGGGGTGACGGTGCCGGCCCGCCGGATCTCGGCTGCCGAGTACCGCTCGGGGGCGGCGGGGTTCATCGGCCACGCCGAGCTCGACCCCACCCGCCGCAGTGATCCCGGGGCCGGGTTCCCCTGGGACGAGTTCCTGGGGCTGTTCCAGCAGGAGCTGGGCCCCGTTGCCGGTCCGCCTATCACGGAGACATCGATGCTCTACCACCAAGCCATGGCCGATATCGACGAGCTGTACAAGGCCTACCGCGGTACCGGCCCGAGCATCGCCGAGCGCCGGGCCTGGGGTCGGGACCTGGCGGTGAAGATGTTCGTCCGCAACGAGGACGCCCGGGCCACCCTGGTCTACATCGAGTTCGCCCTTCGGCGCGAGGCCGGCGGCTGATCTCAGCCCAGGGTGATCCCGAGGCGGGTCGCCTCGTCGGGGCAGAAGGTGATGACGGCGGCGTCGATGACCTTGTTCAGCGACGCCGGATCCAGGCTCGACTGGGTCTCGGAGATGGCCTGCTCCCGGAACACGTTGAACTCGTCGCCGTTGTCGGACGACTTGGCGAACACGCAGAACGAGGCGGCGAAGCTCTGGATCTCGGTGTCGGTCAGCTTGTCGCTGGTGAGGCCCTGCTGCACGAGAAGGGCCCGGAAGCCGCCCACGAGGGCGGCGTCGCCTTCGACCAGCGTGCTCGACGCCGCCGGGTCGGTCGGGGCGACGGTGGTGGTGGCGGCAGGATCGGCCACCGAGGCCGGAACGCTGGCCGGCGGGAGGGTGGCGGCGGTCGATACGGTGGCGCCGGCCACGGTGGTGGAGCTGCCGTTGGTGTCGGTGGCGGTGGTGTCGTCGCCGCCTCGCAGCAGGAAGGCGCTGACGGCGATGGCGACCACGGCCAGCACGGCGGCCACACCGATCACGAGCTTCTTGGGCCCCAGCCCGCCCTCGCCGGCCGGACCGGCGACGGCGCTCGGGACGCCGTACTGGTAGGGGTCGCCATCGCCGCCGGGATCAGGCCCACCGGGCCCGGGCGGCCCGGACGGGCCCGGTGGTGGGAGCTGGGAGGCGGGGCCCGGCGGTGGCAGGTGGCCCGGGTCGTCGAAGTAGCTGGGGGTGGCCGAGCCGGCGGTGGCGGCGACGGCGGCCGTGGCCGGCGTGAACAGTTCGGTGTCGTGGGCCCCGTAGGACACGTGCTCCTGGTGGCCGTGCGCCTCGAGTTCGTGCTCCGGGTACTGGCTGGTGTGGTCGAGCGGTGCCGTGCGCTCGAACCGGGACGGCGCCGCCGCCGGTGGGGGATTGGGGCCCGTGTTCGGCGCCCACCACCGGCCGTCGGAGGCGTGGTACCACCCGTCCGGTGGTGGCCACGGGTACGACTTGCCGTCCCAACCGATGTAGGTGTCGCTCATTGGCACCCAGCCTCGCACAATCACCGCCCAGGTCGCGGGCGCTCACCGGCGACAGCCTAGTGAGCCTGGACCGTGCCTCGCAGGCGGGAACCGGAGATGGGTCAATCCGGCGCTGGAACGGCCCGGAAGGAGGTAAGGTGTGGCCACTCCGGCGCGGATGCCCGAGTGGTCCAAGGGAGCGGCCTGCAAAGCCGTGACTCGCGGGTTCGAATCCCGCTCCGCGCTCACCACGGTCGGCTACACCAGCTGCTAGCCTGATCCGTCCCGGGCCATTAGCTCAGTTGGCTAGAGCGCCTCCATGACGCGGAGGAGGTCGGGGGTTCGATTCCCTCATGGCCCACCCGGTAGAACCACAGGTCACTGGCCCACTGGGACCCTATGGTTAGGGGGCTAACCGGTCACCGGGACCCAAAGTGGGACCCAACGGCCGCTCGTTCAGGCCGCTGAGCTGTGCCGAGCCCAGCTCCGACACCCGAGTCAGCCGGTGCCGGTAGATCTGCTCGATCATCCGCTCCGAGGTTCCGGCCCAGTCCGCCACCCGCCAGGCGGCGCTCCCGGCGTCGAGCTGGAGCGTGATCGCCGTATGCCGCAGCTGGTAGGGAACGATCCGCTGAACGCCGGCATCCTCGCAAGCGGCGCTCAGCATGCGGGTCAGGTCGTCAACCGGGATCGTCCTCAACGACCGCCTGGCCTTCGGCTTCAGAAGCGGCAGCCGAGCGCTCCGCCAGAGCCGCCGGAACTCTCGTAGTCGAGGGTCCGTCGCAGGCTGGAGCTTGACTCACCGTCGTCATCATCACCCACCAGTTCATACGGAATATTGGCGAGCGATCAGCCTGCGGTCGTCGACTCATCGGCCTACTCGCGGAGCAGGTCAGTGTCTCCGGTCCCCCGCCGGTGGGGTCGTGGACGACTTCGCTCCGACCGATTGGGTCAGGGGCGGCCTTTCCAGCCCAGCAAGACGAACGTGGAGTCGTCGGCGAGCGTGTCCTGGCGGTACTCGAGCACGTCCCGGGTGAGGTGGCGGACGGTCTCTTCCGGTCGTAGGTCATTCGAGAGGTGTCGGCTGGCCAGGTCTGCCAAGCCGTTACGGCCGAGTTCGCGGCCCTCTGCGTTGCGGACCTCGATGGCGCCATCGGTGAAGAACAGCACGCCATCTCCCGGCTCGAGGGTCTCGGTCGCAACGGTCGGCGTCTGCCTCGCCGAGCCGGACAGGGGCCGCCCAAGCCCCCACGGTAGGGTCGGCGGACATGACATCGTCCTAGCTCCTGTTCCGCTACGGAGCAGGAGTGGGGCAGGATGGCCTGCGTTGGTCCAATGCAGCGTGCCGGTCGACAGCTCCAGACGCGCGAGTTGTCCCGTTACGAACGACAGGTCGGCCGAGTGCTCGCTAATCGCGTCGTCCAGCGTCTCGTGGATCTCGGTGAGGTTCCGGCCCTCTCGACGCTGGTGGCGATAGGCGCCCACGACCAGCCCGGCGAGTAGCGCAGACTCAACGGAATGGCCGACGGGATCGAACAGCGCGACGTCGGCTGTCGCCCCGTTGATGGCGTAATCGAAGCAGTCGCCACCAACGTCGTAGGCCGGTTCGATCAACCCCGCAATGTCAATCGCCGGGGACTTCAGGACCAAAGGTGGCAGCAGGTCCCATTGCATACTTGCGCTCAAGGTCAGCGACCGGCGTCGCCGGTGCAGGCTGTAGAGGTCGGTCGACCGGTTGTGCACGGCAATCAGATAGCCGGCGAGCAGACCAAGGTCCGCGCATGCCTCCAACAGAGCCGGCGACGCGTCGGTGACGGTCATGGCGAGCACACCAGTGCGATCCGAACCCTCCACGATCGGAACCCACACCCTCACCCCATCGGCCCTCGATGCGGTGACAGTGTGCTGGTCCAGGAACGATCGCCCGGCCATGCTGCCGGCCACATCCTCGCTGCGGGGGACCTCGACATGGGCGGACCGATCCGGCAACGGTTCGAGCGTCGCCTGCTCGAAGTCGACCAGGTAGAGCACGACATCGGTCGCACCCAACCTCACCGCTAGCCCACCAACAAGGTCCGGCAGCGCCGCGGGGTCGATGCCACGCGCCGGCGCGCATCGCTACCCCGAGGTCAATGCCGTCCATGACCGGGCAACGCTACCACTGCTGACCTGCTGGGAGGCAGGGTTGGCGAACGAGTCGGCAGCCTCGGGGAGATCGCTGCCAGCAGGTTGGAGATGACGGAGCTGGCACAGCGGGGGTACCATCGCAGGTGCTTCGGTCATGACGGGCGGACCTGAATCTTGTGTTGATTGGGATCACGAGGTGCGTCCTTAACCTTCTCATTTGGGGTGCATGCGAAGCACTATAATCGTCTCTCAGTGATTACCTAAGGAAGCCGTGTCCAGCGTCGAGGAAAACAAGCAGATTCTGCGCACATTCATTGAGTTGTTCAACTCCAGAGCCCCGGATTTTGCTTCGGTGATGAGCGATGACTTCGTTTGGCGCGGGATCGAGGGTGCAGTGTTCGAAGGCCGTAAGGCCTACGAGGAGGGGATCAAGCGGGTCCCGAGTGACATGCAGATCATGATTGACGACATAGTGGCTGAAGGTGACAGGGTGCTGGTTCGGTTGAGGATGGTGGGCACGAAAGTGAACAAGGTCCTGGGGCGTAGCACGACTGACGGCCCGGTCTTCACCAACGACCTTTTCCGTATCCAGGATGGAAAGATCGCCGAGGAGTGGAGCGGGCATCGCTGACCGTTGAGGCCGTCGCTTCGCAGCGGCGCCACGTGACGAGCGACGGGGCCCACGCCCCGGGGCCCGGGCCGTGGTGCCAGGGCGACACGACCCACACCGCGGGCTACTCTGCGCTGGTGCCTTCCTGTGTTGACGCCGGCTTGCACCACGAGCTGTCGCAGTTCCTGTTCTTTGAGGCGGAACTGCTCGACGACCTCCGGTTCGAGGAGTGGCTCGCGCTGTTTGCCGAGGAAGCACGGTATTGCATGCCGATCCGGACGAACCGTCTGCTCCGTGAGCGTGACCGTTCGCTGAGTACGCCCGGCGGGCTGTTCCTGTTCGACGACGACAAGGAGTCGTTGTCGTGGCGGGTCGCCCAGTTGGTCAGCGACCGTCATTGGGCCGAGGATCCGCCGAGCCGCACCCGGCACCTGGTGGCGAACGTGCGGGCGTCGGAGGCGGACGACGGCGGGTTCGCGGTCCGTTCCAACTTCCTGTGTTATCGCAACCGTCTGGCCGACGAGGTTGATCTGTGGGCGGGTGAACGCCACGACCTGGTGCGTCGAGCGCCCTCGTCGGAGGCAGGTTGGGTGATCACCCAACGGACGGTGCTGTTGGACCAGAGCGTGGTGCTCTCGAAGAATCTGAGCGTCTTCCTATGAGCGTCTCCAGCGAGAACCTGTCCGCCATTGTCGACTGGTCCAGTGGGCTGATCAGTCCCGAGATCTTCTGGGATGAAGGCCTGTACCAGCTCGAAGCCGAGCGGGTGTTCCTGCGGTCTTGGTTGGTCCTCGCCCACGAGAGTCAGCTCCCGCAACCGCATGACTTCGTGGTCACCTACATGGGGGAAGATCCGATCCTGGTGTGCCGCCAGCCGGATGGCTCGATCCGGGCGATGGTCAACGCCTGCCGGCACCGGGGCATGACCGTGTGCCGGGCGGATTGCGGTAACGCCCGGTCGTTCACCTGCACGTACCACGGCTGGAGCTACGACAGCTCGGGTCGGCTGATCAACGTTCCCGAGTTCGACGACAGCTACTACGGCGAGTTGGACGTGAACCGCTGGGGGCTGATTCCCGTCCCCCGGGTCGAGTCGTACAAGGGCCTGGTCTTCGGTTGTCTCGATGCCGACGCGCCGTCGCTGGTCGAATACCTGGGCGATATGGCTTGGTATCTGGACTGCCTGCTCGATCGGCGGGAGGGCGGGACCGAGGCGATGGGCGGGGTGCACAAGATCCGCCAGGCTGGCAATTGGAAGCTGGCGGCTGACCAGTTCGTGGGCGACAACTACCACGCCGCCCTGACCCACTCGTCGGCCAGCCGGGCCTGGGCCGGGTCCCGTGACGTGACCAGGGCACCCTCCCGCCGGTCGATGCCGGAGGGCCGCCAGATCAGTTCTCGGCTCGGTCACGGCGTCGCCGGTTTCTATCTCGACGACAAAGCCACCGCCGGGCTAAGCCGGGCAAAGGGACGCGACGCTGAGGTGCTCAACCGCTACAACGAGTCGATCCTGCCGGAGGTGCGTAACCGGCTCGGAGCGGAACGGGCGGCTGGCCCGACGGTGACGGCGGCGTCGATCTTCCCTAACGGTTCGTATCTGGCCAACGTCTTCGGCACGTCGTCGATCGGCGTGTTTCACCCGAAGGGACCGCGGGCGTTCGACTGGTGGCGGATCGGCCTGGTCGACGCCGCCGCGCCGCCGGAGGTGAAGGCCGCCGCGGCGCGCATGATCCATGTGTGGCCGCTCGGCCTGGCCGACGCCGACGATGGAGAGAACTGGAGCGGCATCGCAACCAACCTGCGCAGCCCAACCCTGCGCCGCCACGCCTTCAACGTGCAGATGGGCCTGGGCCACGAACGCACCGACGACCCCGTCTACCCAGGCACCGTTGGCCAGCGCTGGATCGGCGAGACCGGCCAGCGGGGCTTCTACCGCCGCTGGTTGGAACTCATGACCGTGTCCGAGGGCGACGCATGGCCCGCACCAACATGACCGACGGCGAGGCGGCCAATCGCCTGGCTGATCACCACCGGGCACGGCTGCCATCATGAGAATCGGTTTTGTCGGCCTGGGCTTCATGGGATCCCGGATCGCGGGCCTGCTCCTTCAGCGCGATCACGAGTTGCTGGTGTACGACCGCCGGTCGAGTGCAATCGACGATCTGGTGGCCGCTGGAGCCCACGGGGCCGGGAGTGCCGCCGAAGTAGCCGGCGCAAGCGAGCTGATCGTCACCTGCCTTCCCGGGCCGGCGGAGGTCGAAGACGTCATCCTGGCGCCGCAGTCCGGTGTATTGGCCAACGCGGCGTCCGGAACCACGATCGTCGACCACACGACGAACGCTCACCGGCTAGCGGTCGACGTCGCGGAACGCTGCCACGAGCGCGGCATCCGGTTCATCGACGCCCCGGTTACCGGGCGCCCACCGAAGCTCACCATCTTCGCCGGCAGCGATGATGAACTACCGGCGCCGCTCATCGAGGTACTCAGTAGCTACTCGGCCAAGGTCGTCCACACCGGCCCCAACGGCACCGGCAGTGCGATGAAGCTCGCCAATCAGCTCCTCCTGTACTCGAACTTCCTGACCACCTGCGAGGCGCTGGTCATGGGCGCCAACGGCGGCGTGAACGCGTCGGTGATGGTCGAGAACTTCCGGGGAGGTGGGATGATGCTCGACGCGTTCAAGGAACGGCTCCTCAACCGGTCGTTCTCCGACAACGACGGCGCGCCTATGGGGCTCATCGCCAAGGACATGGCCCTGATCGCCGACCTGGCCGAAGAAGTCGGCATCCACTCGGCCCTGGTCGACCGCCTGAACGCCGTCTACCGGGCAGGTGTCGACCGCGGCTGGGCCGACGACCATTTCGCCCGGGTGCTGGAGATCATCGAGGAGCAAGGAACCACGCGGGTCGACGGGTCGGCCGTCGGGCCGTAAGCCCGGCTCTACCCTCAGGAAGACTGCTTACGGCGCCTTGCCTCGGCCGCGGCCTGCTCGCCGGTCAACCCGTTGGCATCACGGTGACCCCAGTAGCTGGCAGCGTCGTAGTGGCCGGTCGTGTGCACCGAGTGGTCGATCGAGCGACCACCCCACCCGTACTCGATGGGCAACCCCGAAGGGCTGACGCAGTAGAACGACACCATGTGATCATTCGTGTGCCGCCCGAGGCCGCTCTGCAGCGGAACCTTGCCGTCATAGACACGATCCAGGGCCCGGCCGACGATGTCGAGGTCGTCGACCTGGAACATCAGGTGCTGCAGACCGGCCCCACCGGGACGCCCCTGAGCGAAGGCCAGGGTATGGTGCCGAGGATTGGGTGACGTGAACGTCAACTTCACCGGACCCAGCGTGATGAAATCACTGACCCGGAACCCGAGAAGGTCAACGTAGAAGTCATAGGTGTCCTGCGCGTTGGCCACCAGGATCACACAGTGGCCGAGACCCAGCTCACCGGTGACGAACCGGGCGCCCTCCGGCGAGACGAAGACGGACCGGTCGAGGTGGGCGCCGTAGAAGAACTCGAGCGGGAGGCCGCTCGGATCGTTCACCTGGAACACGTCGATGACACCCCGATGAGCGGCCAGCTCCGGCGAGTCCTTGACCGCCACACCAGCCGAGGCGAGGCGGGCCTTCAAGGCCTCGAAGCGGTCACGGTCGGCGACCTCGAATCCGAGCGCCACCAGCCCTCCATCTTCGCCGGGCTCCACCGCCACCCGCCAGGTCCGATCATCCATCCGCAGCCGGACCTCACCATCAGACCGCCCGGAGACCGCCATACCCAGCACCGACTGGGCGAACTCCGCCCACTTCCCTGGATCCTCGGCGCCTAGTACCGCATATCCCAACGAAGTGACTTCGGTGGACATCAGTCTCTCCTCCTCGTGGAGGCCCCCGGCAGGGCCAGCCGCAGCAGTTGAGTCCGCTCGGACACGATGCACCTCCCCGCAGCTTCGCCCTGCCAAGTCTGCCAGGCCCAGGTGGAGGCGGCCACTGTGATGCGTTCCCCTCCATCGACTTCGTCGGCCCGACCGCGATCTACCAGGGCAGATACATCAGGCTCACGCTCGTCAGACGCCTCGACCCCGGTCGCTACATCGAAGCAAATCGCCCGACTGATCGAGCGGGCGCAAGGCTGAGCTGGCCGCGCCCGGAAGGGCCTTGCGTCGCTCGTTGAGCTACTTTGCTAGCATCCTCGTATGGCAGGCGCCCGATGACCGGCGAACCCTCGTCTGACGACCGCGGGGCCGATGGCCCCAGGCCTGACGACAAGGTGAAGCAGTTCAACGTGTACCTGCCCCTGCAGCTGATCAAGCGGGTGAAGCACCACGCGGTGGACACCGAGCAATCGCTCTCGGGCCTGGTCACCGCTGCGCTGGAAGAGTACCTGCGAGCCCGAGAGGACGAATCGGATGGCGACTGACGGCATCGAGGCCGTGTTCCTCGAGACCCACAACTGGGGCAAGGCGGCCCGGTTCTTCCAGGCTCTGGGCTACGAGCTCGACTTCGAGACCGGCCACGGGTCGGGCCAGCTCCGCCACGGCGACGGCCCGTACCTGTTCATCGCCGAGGTCCCCGAGGACCAGCCGGTGGGCACCCGCCTCGTCCTGCGGGTGGCCGACGCCGACGCCTTCGCCCCCGATCCCGGGGTGGAGGTCGTCTCCCCCTTCCAGCCCACCCACTGGGGCACGCAGGAGATGACCGTGCGGGATCCCGACGGTCGGCTGTGGAGCCTCCAGGCCCCCGGCGGCGGATCATGACCGTCGCCGACCCGACCCCCGCCCCCGACAGCAGCGCCGTGCGCACCGCCCTGTGGCGGGCGCTCCATGTGCAGATCGACGCCCCGCCCCACCTGATCGACGACGAGATCGGCCTGGCCCTCGCCGACCCCGAGCCCGGCTGGGAGCAACGGGGCGACATGCACCCGATCGGCACCGGCGGCTACCGGGCCGCCATCGTGGCCCGCACCCGGTTCGTGGAGGACCTCGTGCGGGGCGAGCACATCGGCCAGTACGTGCTCCTCGGGGCCGGGCTCGACACGTTCGCCCAGCGCCATCCCGACCTGGCCGGCACCGTGACGACGTTCGAGATCGACCAGCCCGGCCCCCAGGCGTGGAAGCGCCAACGGCTCGAGGCGCTGGGCTACGGCGTGCCCGATCACCTCCGGCTGATCCCGGTCGACTTCGAGGCCGACGAGGACTGGTGGCAGGCCCTGCTGGGCGCCGGTTTCGATGCCGCGGCCCCGGCGCTCGTGTCGTCCAGCGGCGTCTCCATGTACATCAGCCGCCAGGCCACCGAAGCCACGTTGGTCCGCCTGGTGGCGTTGGCGCCCGGCTCGATCGTGGCCATGACGTTCATGCTCCCCATCGAGCTGGCCGACCCGGCCGACCGCCCCGGCCTGGAGGGCGCGGCCCGCGGCGCCCGAGCGTCGGGCACGCCGTGGATCAGCTTCTACGCCCCGGACGACATCGCCGCCCTGGCCCGGGAGGCCGGGTTCGGCGATGTCCGCTACGTCCCCACCAATGAGCTGGCCGAGCGCTATCTCGCCGGCCGGGCCGACGGCCTGCGCCCGGCCAGCGGCGAAGGCCTCCTCCTCGCCCGTACCTGACGACGGGCGCCTCCCGGCCGAACTGCGATGGGCCGCATGAGCGATTCTGACCAGGCTCTAAACCAGATACCCGTCGGTCATCGCCAACGTGCATGTTGAATGAGATCAGTATGTTTCAGGGGAATATGTCCAGGTGGCGATCTCACGTCGGGTCCCCGGGTGCCGGTTTGGGTCCGAGTTGATTCATCTTTCGAACCTTCTTTAGCGGCTTCGTAACACGCCGTGTCTGTGCCGAGCGTCACAACTTCATTAGTGTGCCAATTGCTGGTGTCGCCCCGCAGTGGGGTGACGGTGCGGATCCCGATCGAGTCGATCGGTTGACTAAGGGGAGAAAACTTCACATGACTTTCCGGACATGGGCCCGAGGGCTCGCGCCCTTGCTCGCGCTCGGCCTGATGGCCAGCGCCTGCGGCAGTAGCGGTGGGGGGGACGACACCAACGCCGGCAGCGACGGGACGGTCCTCGACCAGAACGCCAAGGACGCCGCCGCCAGCGCCCTGGAGAACACCACGACCACGGCCACGGGTGCAGCTGCCGCCCCGGCCGAGATCAAGTCGATCCAGGACTACGAGGCGCTCTGGGAGACCCAGCGGGCCGCCGTGGTCAAGAACATCAAGGACAACAAGTGGGGCTGGGACAAGGCCGGCAACAAGGTCACCGGTCCCGGTGGCTTCAGCGTCGACCTGAGCACCTGCCCCGCGGGCTGGGACCCCTACGAGGGCCTGGTCGACGGCAAGATCAAGCTCGGCCAGAACATGGTCTTCTCCGGCGCCCTGGCCGACTACGGCAACATCGGCGTGGCCCAGAAGGTGTACTTCGACTACGTCAACTCCCAGGGCGGGATCGACCGACGTCGACGGAAAGACGTGGCAGATCACGACCGACCAGAAGGACGACAGCTACGACCCGGCCAAGACCGTGCCGATCGTCGACGAGCTGCTCGACTCGCGAGAAGTCGTTCGCCATCGAGACCATCGGGTCGCCGGCCACGATGAAGGTGTACGACAAGATCAACTCGCGCTGCGTGCCCGACCCCTTCGTGATGTCGGGTCACCCGGCCTGGGGTGATCCGGTCAACCACCCGTGGGTGTGGGGCCACCAGCTGGCCTACAACACCGAGGCCATCCTGTGGGGCGGGCTCATCGAGAAGAAGTTCGCCGACAAGGCCGAGGTCACCGTGGCCGCGCTGATCATGCAGAACGACTTCGGCAAGGCCTACGAGCTCGGCTTCAACGAGTTCATCAAGACCTCCAAGGTCAAGATCAACTTCGTGTTCGAGCGGATCGAGCCCACGGCTCCCACCATCACCAACCAGATGACCACGCTGGCGTCGAAGAACCCCGACGTGTTCATCGCCATGACGGCCGGCACCTCGTGCACCCAGGCCATCCAGGAAGCCGCCAACAACGGCATGCGGGACTCGGCCCAGATGCTGTTCCAGCCGTCGGTCTGCAAGTCGCAGAGCTTCGTGGGCAAGGACAAGGTGGGCGGCGACGGTATGGCCGCCGACAAGTGGTGGATCGTCGGCGGCGGCGCCAAGGACTTCCTCGACAAGGCCAACGCCGCCGACCCGTGGATCGCCTTCGCCAACGACCTGCTGGTGAAGAACGGCACCCCGATCGAGACCTCGGGCTCGCTGGCCAGCGGGTTCGGCTTCGCCTGGCCGCTGGTGGAGGCGATGAAGATCGCCGCCCAGCTCGACGGCGGCCTCAGCCGGCCCAACCTGATGGTGGCGGCCCGGGCCATGGACATGACCAACCCGAACCTGCTGGACGGGATCAAGTACAACATGTCGGGCAACGACGATCCCTACTTCACCGAGGGCTCCGAGTTCTCGGTGTACGACGGCGCCAAGCAGAGCTGGATCAAGCAGGAGGACCTTGGCATCATCGAGCTGTCGGGCAAGTCCAAGCCCTGTGCCTGGGACCAGTCGACCAGCACCTGCGGCTGAGGTGCGCCCTTCGGGCGCCTCGGGTTCGCCTTCGGCGAACACCGGGCGGTCAGGGGTAGGCCTCTTCCCTTAGGGAGGGCTCGAGGGCGGTCGCTCCGGCGGCCGCCCTCGGCGCGTGCGCCGTCAGCCCCGGGTGTCGCCGGGGATGGTGCGGGCCGTCAGGTGGAGGTTCAGGCCGTGGCCGGGATCGAGATCCACCCGGACGTCGGCGTCGCCGGTGCGGGTGGTGGCGATCCCGTTCTGGCCCAGGAAGGCCACGGCCCGGTCGAGATCGGCGGTGGCGAAGGTGATGGCGTGCACGGCGTTGCCCGCCCCGGCCCGGTCGCGTCCCTCGGGGGTGGAGCCGTCGGTGGGCGCCACCACCTCCACCACCGTGTCCTCCCCGATGGCCCACCAGGCCCGGGGGGCGGCCGGGTTGGAGGTGTCGGTGTGGAGCAGGGTGCCGGCCAGGGCGTCGCCGTAGATCCGCTCCCCGCTGTCGAGGCTGTCGAACAGCACGGTCACCCATGCCGTGCGCAACAGGCCCAGCGGGTGCTCCCGCCACGGTTCGGTGGTCCAGCCGGCATCGAGGCGGGGGTCGGCGGCGAATCCGGCCTCGCAGAACTCGAGCAGGGCGCCGGTGTCGCCCGGGTGGGTCCAGATGGCGACGGCGTCCTCCGGCTTGGTGACCGGCCGCCCGGTGAGCCCGACCAGGCGGATCTGGCGCTCGAGCAGGCGCTCGGTGAACGAGCCGATGTCGTCCACGTACCAGGCGATCGAGTGGAGCCGGTTGCCGAACCGGGCCTTGAACCGCCCGAGGGGGCTTCCGGCGTCGGCCGGATCGGCCGAGGGCATGATCGGCTCCATGCACTGGTCGCACACGATCAGCAGCGACGCCTCCCGTCGGGCCGCCTTCTCGTAGGCCCGGTAGTACCGCTGGCAGGCGAACACGTCGTCGTACAGCCGGTCGGTGGCGTCGAGATCGTCGACGAGGTGGGCGAGGTGGAACAGCTTCCCGATCATGGCCTGACCTCCTGGCCGGAGCCTACGGCGGAGCCGCCGCGACGTCGATCTGAGCGCGCTCAGTGCACGGGACCAAGGTCCCTATCGGCGTGACAGGGGCCACGCCCATGCTGGGCAGAACACCGGCAAACGGGCCGGTGGCCGAGGCTCGGTGGGCATCCAGCCAGGAGGTCGAAAGTCATGGGTCAGGTTCGTGAGTCAGGTCCGGCGTTCCAGCACCTGGCGCTGATGGTGCGCGACATCGACGCCTCGCACCGCTTCTACACCGAGGCGCTCGGCTTCGAGCAGTGCGCCTCCATCGACCGCCCGGGGGTCGACTTCCGGTTCTACCGGGGTGCCCCCGACCGCCACCACGACTTCGCCCTGGTGCAGACGCCCGATCCCTCCGCCTTCCCCGCCGCCGACACCAAGTGGAACATGCTCGACAACCGGGTGGGCATCAACCACATCGCCATCTGCTACCCCACCCGGGAGGAGTTCCTGACCCGCCTCCGGACGCTGAAGGAGCAGGGCGTGGAGTTCCGCCAGCGGGGCAACCACGGGATGACCCACAGCGTCTACGTGTCCGACCCCGACGGCAACGGCATCGAGGTGCTCTACGAGCTGCCCGAGGAGGTGTGGGTGAACGACGTGCACGGCGCCCTCAACTACTGGCAGGACATGCCACTCGACGGCGACGAGGCCCTCACCGACCCGACCGACTACCCGGTCTTCACCGGCGCCGCCCAGTAGCCGAACCATGCGGCCGGGGCCGGGCATGCCGGTGATGACGCTCCAGATCGGCACCGAGCCCGAGATCCGGCTGCCGGTGCGGCCGGGGGACACGATCGACGCCGCCTTCACCCGGGCCGGCTATGCCCGCCGCCGTAAGGGCTGCCGCCGGGGCGGCTGCGGCCAGTGCCTGATCACCGTGCTCAACGGTTCGGTGACCGACGACCGGCCGGTGGCCGTCACCGTCCTGCCCCCGGCCCAGCGGGCCGCGGGCGGCGCGTTGGCCTGCCGGGCGGTACCCGAGGGTGACGTGGTGGTACGGGCCGACGCCGGCTCCATCCGCTGTGTGTCGCCGCTCCAGAAGGAGCTGGCTCTGCGGGAGCTGGCCCGAATCACCACGACAACCTTGCAGGAAGGAAGCTGACCATGTCCGTCATGCGTCTGGGATATGTCCACATCCGGGTGACCGACCTGGACGACGCCTCCCGCCACTACGAGAAGACCCTGGGGCTGCAGGCCATGGGGCAACAGGGCCCGTGCCGCTACTTCAAGGGGTGGGACGAGTTCGACCACCACTCGGTGGTCATCGAGGAGGGCGGCGTCGGCCTGGTGAAGCTGGGGATGAAGGTCTCGTCGAGCGACGACCTGGCCCGCTTCGAGGCCAACCTCGCCACGTTCGGCGTCACCACCGAGCGCATGGCCCGGGGCGAGTCGCACAAGGTGGGGGAGGGCCTGCGGGTGTTCCTGCCCACCGGCCAGACCCTCGAGCTGTACACCGAGATGGAGTACGTGGGCAACGAGCTCGGCACGTTCAATCCCCATGCCGTGATCCGCGATCCGCGGGGCCTCACCGTTCCCCGCCTCGATCACATGCTGATCGCCGGCGAGGATCCGGCGCTCACCGAGCGGATGTTCACCGAGTGCCTCGACTTCCATGTGTCGGAGCGGTTGATCACCGACATCGAGTCGAACGACCTCGTGGCCACCTGGCTGTTCGCCGGGCAGACCTCGCACGACATCGCGCTCATCAAGGGCGAGCAGGGCAAGCTGCACCACTTCGCCTTCTGGCTGGAGGACTGGCAGTCGATCCTGCGGGCCGGCGACGTGTTCGCCTACGACGACACCCCGGTGGACTACGGGCCCACCCGCCACGGGATCACCCGGGGCACCACGATGTACTTCTTCGACCCCGCCGGCAACCGCAACGAGGTGTTCACCGGCAGCTATCGCTGCTACGCCGACACCCCCACGATCACCTGGACCATGGACACGTTCCCCCGGGCCCTGTCGGCCCTGCAGCGCGAGGTCAACGAGAGCTTCCTCACGGTGTTCACCTGATCCGCCCCGCCCTGACCCCCCGATCCCCCAACCGAACGAAACGAGGAGCGCACGAGCATGGGTGCACGTACCGGCCAGCAGTACCTGGATTCCCTGAAGACCACGAGCCGGGAGATCTGGCTGGGCAATGACAAGGTCGAGAACGTCGTCGACCATCCCGAGTTCGCCCAGGCCGCCCAGGCCATGGCGTCGTGGTACGACCTCCAGTTCGAGCACCCCGAGGAGCTGCTCATCTCCGACGAGGAGACGGGGGAGAAGATCAACATCAGCCACATGATCCCCCGCTCCAAGCACGACCTGGAGCGCCGGGCCGTGGGGCTCACCCGGATCGCCGAGCTGAGCATGGGCGTGATGGGCCGCCTGCCCGACTACATGAACGTCACGTTCGCCGGCTTCGCCGCCAACCCCACCGACTGGCGGGGCCCGAGCGGTGCCAACGAGCAGGGGACACACAACCTGATCGAGTTCCAGAAGCGGCTCCGGCGCGACGACCTGTCGCTCACCCACACCATCGTCCATCCGGTGGTGGACAAGGTGGCCGACGCCAACTTCGCCGGTAACCCGGTGCCCTTGCACAAGGTGGGGGAGACGGCCGACTCGATCATCGTGCGGGGCGCCCGGCTGCTGGCCACGCTCGCCCCCTTCGCCGACGAGCAGACCGTCTATCCCGGCCACCCCCTGCCCGAGGGGGCGCCGCCGGAGTACGCCCTGTCGTTCACCGTGCCCATGGACGCCCCCGGGCTCATCTTCATCTGCCGTGACTCGGGGGCCCGGCCCGGCACCGACGGGTTCGACGCCCCGTTCTCCACCCGCTTCGACGAGCAGGACGCCTACTGCATCTTCGACGACGTGGAGGTGCCGAAGGGCAACGTCTGGATCGACGGCCACATCGACGTCTACAACACCGTGATGATGCCCAGCTCGTGGTGGCCCAACATCATGCAGCAGACCACGATCCGGGCGCTGACCAAGCTGGAGTTCGCCTACGGGGTGTGCGTCCGGATGGCCGAGATCGTCAACGACAACTCACCCCAGACGATCGACATGCTGGGCGAGCTGGTGGGCTACGTGGAGCTGACCCGCAACGCTCTGGTGGCGGCGGTGGAGGAGTGCGTGACCTGGCCCGACGGGGGCGTGTTCCCCTCGGCCCGGGCCCTCACCTCGATCCGCTCGATCATGCCGATCTGGATGAGCCGCACCAATGACATCATCAAGACGATCGGTAGCCACAACCTGCTGGCGGTGGCCAGCCGGGGTCAGCTCGACGATCCCCGCCTGCGGCCCCTGCTGGAGGAGTTCCTCCCCGGTGCCAACGGCGTCGGCCCCGAGGAGCGCTCGGCCGTGTACCGCACGGCGTGGGACTTCGTTGGCTCCGCCTTCGGCGCCCGCAACGAGCTGTACGAGCGCAACTACCTGGCCTCCACCAAGACCAACCGCTTCGCCCAGCAGATGATGTACTCCGAGGCCAACAAGGCCCGGGGACGCGAGCTGCTGGACAAGGTGCTGGCCGACGCCCGAAACCGGGCCTGAGCCGGGCGACCTTCGCCTCTGGTCCCCCGGCGGGGGCCTGTCCATGCTGGTCATGAAGGGACGGGCCCGCTGGGGGCCCAGGCCGGAAGGAGGTCGCGACGATGGGACGATTCGACGGCAGGGTGGCGCTGATAAGCGGTGGTGCCCGGGGCATGGGGGCCGAGCACGTACGGGCCCTGGTGGCCGAGGGGGCCCGGGTGGTCTTCGGCGACGTGCTGGACGACGAAGGCGGGGCGCTGGCCGCCGAGCTGGGCGACGCCGTGCGCTACGTCCACCTCGACGTCACCGACGAACAGCAGTGGAACGCGGCGGTGGCGGCGGCCGAGGAGGCGTTCGGGCCGGTCGGCCTGCTGGTGAACAACGCCGGGATCGTGGTGTTCGGCACCGTGGCCGACATGGAGCCGGCCAGCTTCCGCCACGTCATCGAGGTGAACCTCACCGGGGTCTACCTGGGGATGCACGCCACCATCCCGTCGTTGCGGCGGGCCGGAGACGGGGTGATCGTGAACATCTCGTCCACCGCCGGGATGATGGGCTACGCCGGCATCAACGCCTATGTGGCCTCCAAATGGGGGGTGCGGGGCCTGACCAAGGCGGCGGCCATGGAGCTGGCCCCCGACGGCATCCGGGTGCTGTCGATCCATCCCGGGCCGGTGCGGACGCCGATGACGGCGGGTCTGGGCGACGGCCTCATCGCCAACCAGGCCATCCCCCGGATGGGTGAACCGGAGGAGGTCACCAAGCTGCTGCTGTTCCTGGCGGCCGACGCCACCTTCTCCACCGGCTCGGAGTGGATCGCCGACGGCGGCGCCCTGCTGGGCCCGATCGCGGCTGTCAGTTAGGGGCGCGAGCCCCCGGACAAACACAGCTAGCCCCAGGCCCGGGCCAGGGCCTGGGGTAGCTCCTCGCACCACTGGATCAGGTCGTGGCCCGACACCCGCTCGGTGAAGTGGTACGGCGCTTTCATCATGTGGAGGTAGCCGGCCCAGGCCGCCGTGGCCTGATGGAACGGGCCCTCGAGGGTGCCGGCGCACAGGTGGACGAACGGGGCGTCCTCGGCGCTCCACGGCAGCGTCGGCTCCGGCGGGGTGCCGGTGGAGTAGGCGAACACGTGGCCGAACCGGTGGCGGTGCAGCCGGCCGGTGGACAGGGCATGGCCGCCGCCGTCGCTGCAGCCGAACACGGCCCGCCGGGCCCGCTCGGTGGTCACCCCCAGCTCCTCCTCGGCCCAGGCCGCCAGCTCGCCCACGAAGAACCGCTGGTGGGCGTCGAAGCGGCGGTCGTCGAACCCGGCCAGGTACTCGAGCGCCCGCTGGTTGCCCCGCACATGGTCGGCCGGGGCGGAGTGGGCGGCCACCACCACCACCCGGGGGCAGGTGCCGGCCTCGATGGCGGCGTCGAGGCGGCGGGCGTAGGGGGCGAACATGTTGCCGTCGGTGGCGTAGACCACTGGGATGTCCTCGCCCCGGGTGTGGCCCGCCGGCTTGTAGACGGTCACCCGGCGGGGCCCGCCCAGAGCAGACGACTCCAGCGCATGGTCGAACAGGGTGCCCTTCACCGGGTCGTTCGAGGCCAGTTCGGGCGGCGCGGCCGGGCCCCGGTACCGGCCGTCGTGCGAGCCCCGGCTCAGGTTGGTGGTGACGCTGCCGTCGAGCGGGGTGAAGGTGTAGGTGATCACGGCCTCGTCGAGCCGGGCCACCCGCACGCTCAGCACCTGGAGGCCGTCGCCGGCCGGCCACGACGGCATCTGGAACACCGGGGAGAGGGCCACCGGGACCGGCGACTCGGTTGCGAAGGTCAGGATGTCGCCGTCGGCCCAGGCCCGGCCGTCGGTGGCCATGCGCTCCCGCAGCGCGGCAGGGTCGGGATCGGTCCACACCCGGGTGAAGGCCTGGCCCGGAGGCAGGAAGCCGGGCTGGGCCGCCCGGTCGGCCGCCAGCTCCCGGCCCCGCTCCACCGTCCGCTGGCGCAGCTCGGCCAACGGCGGCACCCCGAACGCGGCCCGGTCGGCGTCGGTGGTCCGGCGATCCACCGGCGGCATCACGATGTCGCCCTGGTGCTCCACCATCACGGTGCCGTAGGGCTGGGGCCGGCCGGTGAGCAGCGACAGCTTGTCGATGGCCTCGGCCGCCACCGGCCCGGCGCCGGCCACCCCGTCGTCGTGGGCCCGGGAGGCCAACCGGGCCACGAGCTGCAGGTCCTCGTAGCCGCCCCAACGGGCCAGCAGGTTGGCCGCCCGCAGGGCATCGGTTCCGGCGGCCCCGGCCGTGTCGGGGTGGTCGACGAGGTGGGCCACGATGCCGGCCACCCGGGGGTCGTCGGCCTGCTCGGCCGCTTCGGCCTCGTCGAGCAGGCTCTGGAGCGGCGCGTTGTCCATGGGCCCGACCCTAGTGGCCGGCTCCGGTCCGGTCCCAGCCCGATGAGGCCACCCCGTCGTGATCGATGCCGAGGCCTGATGTGCACAGGTGGGTGGAATTGGGCAATAGTGGAGTCGTCCTCAGACGTCCCGCCGATCGGAGCCGGGGATGACCAACGAACGTCTACGAGATGCGGTCAATCGCGCTGATCTCACCCTGGTCGAGTTGGCCCGCGAGGTGGGGGTCGACCCCAAGACGATCGAGCGGTGGATCAACCAGGGGCGGATACCGTACCCCAAGCACCGGGCGAAGATCGCCATCCTCCTCCAGGAGAGCGAGGCCTACCTGTGGCCCCAGAGCCACGGGGTGGACCGGCGGGCCCGGCTGTGGGAGTCCGAGGTGGTGCGCTTCTATCCCCGGCGGGCCGAGATCCCCCGTGAGATGTGGCAGCGGCTGCTGCGGGAGGCCGGGCACCGGATCGACATCCTGGTCTACGCCGGCCTGTTCTTCCCCGAGCAGATGCCCACCCTGGCCGCCACCCTGTGCGACAAGGTGCACGAAGGGGTGGAGGTGCGGCTGCTCATGGCCCGGCCCGACGGCCAGCAGGTGGCCCGCCGGGGGGTTGAGGAGGGCATCGGCGACGTGGTGCGGGGCCGGGTGCAGAACGCGCTCTCGTTCTTCGAGCCCCACGCCCGCCACGGGTGCATAAAGCTGCGCCTGCACGACACCACGCTCTACAACTCGATCTTCCGCTTCGACGACGAGATGCTGGTCAACACCCACGTGTTCGGCCTGCCGGCGGCCCACGCCCCGGTGATCCATCTCCGCCGGCTCGACGGGGCCGAGCTGTTCAGCATCTACGGCGCCTCGTTCGATCGGGTGTGGGCGGCATCGGAACCGGTCTCGGCCACGGAGGAGAACCTTTACGCTGGGAGGCCATGACCGGATCCCCACCTGCCCGCACCGCCAGCCCCGACTGGGTCGCCCAGATCGCCGACCGGGTGATCCGCGCCTTCGAGAAGCGCACGGCGGACGGAAAGGCGGGAGACAAGCTGGTGTGCGCCTCCGGCATCTCTCCCTCGGGTCCGATCCATCTGGGCAACCTACGGGAGCTGCTCGTACCCCACTTCGTGGCCGAGGAGATCAAGGCCCGGGGGGTGCCCTGCGAGCACATCTTGAGCTGGGACGACTACGACCGGCTGCGCAAGGTCCCCGACGGGGTGCCGCTCAGCTTCCACGAGCACGTGGGCCGCCCGCTCACCGGCATTCCCGATCCCTACGGCGACTTCGAGAGCTGGGCCGAGCGGTTCAAGACACCGTTCCGGGCGGCCATGGCCCGCCTCGGTGTGGAGGTCCGGGAGATCAGCCAGACCGAGATGTACACCGCCGGCGCCTACCGGGAGCAGATCCTCACCGCGCTCGACCAGCGCCTCGCCATCAACGACGTGCTGGCCCGCTTCCGGACGCTGGAGGCCGAGGCCGGCATCACCCCCGCTGGGGACGACGAGGACGGGCCGCCGGTCGTCGAGACCCAGGCCGAAGACGACAGCGACGTCGAGATCGGGTCGAGCTACTGGCCCTACAAGGTCTACTGCCATCAGTGCGGCCGCGACCACACCCACCTGACCGGGGTGGAACGCTCCGGCGACGGCTCCGGCGGTGGCCCGGTGTGGATCTCCTACGCCTGCGACAGCTGCGGCCACAGCGGACAGTTCGACCTGACGGTGGAGAGCCCGGGCAAGCTGGTGTGGAAGGTCGACTGGCCGATGCGCTGGGCCTACGAGCGGGTGACGTTCGAGGCCGCTGGGGCCGACCACTCCTCACCCGGGTCGAGCTTCAGCGTCGGCTCCGATCTCGTGCGTTCGATCTTCGACGGCCTGCCCCCGGACTACGTGGCCTACTCGTTCGTCGGCGCCCAGGGCGGGGGCAAGATGAGCAGCTCGCTGGGAGGGGCACCCACGCCGTCCGACGCCCTCGAGGTGCTGGAGGTGCCGATCCTGCGTTGGCTGTACGTGCGCAAGACGCCCCGCCAGGGGTTCACCATCGATCTGGCCGAGGGGATCCACCCCCTGTACGACGAGTGGGACGCCCTGAGCCGGAAGGCGGCGGAGGGCAAGGCGCAGGCGTCGATGGGGCTGGCCTACGACCGGGCCCGGGCCACGGCGCTGGCCGGCGAGTTCGAGCGGCCGGACGCGGTGGTGCCGTTCCGCACCCTGGCCTCGGCGGTGTCGGTGGCGGCCGGCGACCCCACCCAGATCAGCCGCATCGTGGGGGCGCTGGCCGAGCTCGACGAGGCCGACGTGCCCCGCACCGAGCCCCGACTGGGCCTGGCCAAGCGGTGGATGGAGGCCTACGCCCCGCCCGGGGAGCGGGTCACGGTGCGCTCCGAGCCCGATCGGGAGCGCCTGGCCCACCTCGACGACAGCGAAGCCCGCTGGCTGGAGCTGATGCTCGGCCACCTCGACGACGACTGGTCGCTGGAGGGGGCCCGGACCCTGGCCTACGGGGTGCCCAAGCTGGCCCTCGGCCTCCCGCTCGACACCGGGCCCACCGCCGAGCTGAAGGTGGCCCAGCGGGAGTTCTTCAAGCTGCTCTACCAGCTCATCCTCTCGGCCGACACCGGCCCCCGCATCCCCACCCTCCTCCTCGCCCTCGGCCCGGACCAGGTCCGCCACCTCCTCACGCCGGCCGCCCCCTGAGGGGCTCCGGCCGGCGGCAGGGGTCACGCCGCTCCGATTCGCACCGGCGCCCGAGGTGCTCAGCGGCCGGTGGCCCGGGCCATCAGCTCCCGGCGGCTGTTGGCGCCGGTCTTGGCGAAGATCGACTTCAGGTGGTCCTGCACGGTGTGGGCCGAGAGGTACATCTGCTCGGCGAGCGCCGCGGTATCGCTCCCGGCGGCGAGGAGCCGGAGCAACTGCGCTTCCCGGCCGGTCAGGTCGGCCGATCGCACGAACAGGTCGAGGCGTTCGGTGGGCGAACAGGCCTCGATGGTTACCGCGATCCCGTCGTCGATGCGCGCCGCCCGCAGGGTCACCCAGTCGCCGTCGCCGATGTGGACCCGGGCGACCGGTGGATGGTCGTCGATGCCGTTCTCGACCGCCAGCAACTGGGCGCCCACGTTGTAGGCACCGGCCGGGACAGGGGGGCGATCGTCGTCGCGCGGGACGAGGACCGCCAGCAGCCGTTCGGTCTCAGGCGTCTGGGCCCGGACCTCCAGCCCGGAGGACAGCAGGAGCACAAGCGGGCCGCTCCAACGGACCGTCCGGTCACTGCTCGGCCGTTCCAGGCTGCGGGCGACGCAGCGGCGAAGCGCGACGGTGATCATCGGCCAGGTGCTCCCGCCAGAGCAGACTCCTCTCGGGTCGGCCCCGGGTGGCGTCCTGCAACCGGCTGACAGCCCCGGCCTGCTGCGTCCAGCGGTTCACGGCCGTGGCGTACTTGAGCCGGATCAGGCGAGGCAGCTGATCCAGACCGGGAACAGCGGCGATCGGCGCCGTGCCGACCTCCGTGACGGGATCGTCACGCCGGGGTCCGGGATCATCGCGTGCGGCGCCCCGTCGACGATGAGCACTACGTGGTCATCGAGCTCGACTTCGACTCGGCCGAGGCCGCCACCGGTTTCCGGGACTTCCTGCGCGCTGTGGTCTGGTCCGATGCCGGCAAACGCCCCCGGCCTCGCCGGCGAGCCCCGGACCCTCCTTCTCGAAGCCGCGCCGATCTGACCCCTGGCGCCGCCGACCACCCGGGCCGGCAGCCGACCGGAAACAGGGAACCCCCGGCCCCCGACCGCAAGGGCCGGGGTACCGGGGGTGAACAGGACATCGGTATGGCTGGGGTGTGGCGGGCTACGCCACCGGGGCTACTGCTGCAGGAGCCGCAGGACCGACTGCGGGATCTGGTTGGCCTGGCCCAGCATGGCCGTACCGGCCTGCTGCAGGATCTGGCTCTTGGTGAACTGCACCATCTCGGTGGCCATGTCGGTGTCCCGGATCCGGGACTCCGAAGCGGCCAGGTTCTCCGTCGTCACCTGGAGGTTGTTGACGATGGACTCGAACCGGTTCTGAGCGGCGCCCAGCGAACCCCGGCTCTCGGAGACTGCGGCGATGGCATCGTCGATGGACTCGATGGTGGTCCGGGCGTTGGCCGCCGTGTCCACCGTGAGACCGGTCAGGTCGGAGCCGCCGATGTCGGTGTTGTCGAGTGCCCCGACGGTCACCTGGAGCTGGTTGCCCACGCCCTCCGAGCCCACCTGGAAGTTCAGCGCGGTAGCGCTGAACACGGTGGCCCCGCTGAACGTGGTGTCGTCACCGATCCGACCGATCTCGTCGGCCAGGGCGTCGATTTCGCTCTGGATGGCGTCACGGGCGGCGGTGTCGTTGGTGTCGTTGGCCGACTGCACGGCCAGGTCACGCATGCGGTTGAGCATGGAATGGACCTCACCCAGCGCACCTTCCGCCGTCTGGGCGAAGCTGATGCCGTCCTGAGCGTTACGGGTGGCCTGGCGGAGCCCCGAGACCTCGGCCCGGAGCTTCTGGGAGATGACGAGGCCCGCAGCGTCGTCACCGGCCCGGTTTATGCGGTAACCCGAGCTCAACTTCTCCAGGCTCTTACCGAGGCTGGTGTTGGAGACACCCAGGTTACGGGCGGCGTTGAACGCCATGATGTTGTTGTTTACGCGCATGCTCCCGTGATCCTTCCGTGTGAGAGCTAATTCACCTGTCCAATCCGTTGGACCAGGACCGGGCGAACCCGGCAGAACAAGCTTCGGCCGATCGGGGCCGCAGCATTAGGACGAATTCGCGAAAATCTCGTAGCGTCGGATCATGCGAGTGGATGCGACGGTGGTGGGGGACTACACCCGGATCCGGGTGGAGCCCGTGACGGGGGCGATCGGGGCCGAGGTGTCGGGCGTCGATCTGCGGGAGGTCGACGACGAGGTCCAGGCCGAGCTGACGCACGCCTGGATGGCCCACAAGGTGCTGTTCTTCCGGGACCAGGAGCTCACCCACGCCCAGCACGTGGCCTACGGGCGGCGGTTCGGTGACCTGGAGATCCATCCGTTCATCAGGGACGAGACCGGTTTCCCCGAGATCATCGTGCTCGAGTCGACGGCCGAGAAGTTCGACGCCGCCCAGGCCTGGCACTCCGACGTGACGTTCCGGGAGTGCCCGCCGCTGGGTTCGGTGCTGCTGGGCCGGGTGATCCCGAGCTGGGGCGGCGACACCTGCTGGGCCAACATGGAGCTGGCGTACGAGCGCCTGAGCGACGCCGTCCGGGACCGGATCGACGACCGGGTGGCCATCCACTCCCACCTGAAGGCGTTCGGGCGCAACATGACGCCGGAGAAGCGGGCCAAGGCCGAGGAGGAGTTCCCGGCCCAGAAGCACCCCATGGTCCGTACCCATCCGGTCACCGGACGCCGCTGCCTGTTCGTGAACGTGGCGTTCACCGTGGGCATCGACGGGATGGAGCAGGGCGAGGCCGACGAGCTGCTCCGCTCGCTCTACGCCACCGTCAACGCCCCCGAGATCCAGTGCCGGTTCCGGTGGCGGCCGGGCAGCGTGGCCCAGTGGGACAACCGCTGCACCCAGCACTACGCCGTGCCCGACCACGGAGGCCAGCACCGCCGCGTGGAGCGCGTCACCATCATCGGCGACCGCCCGGCGTGACCCAGACAGTTTCGCTGGGGTTATCGGATGAAGTCGAGCAGGGAGCGGCTGAGGGCCCGTGAAGTGGCCGACATGGTGGCCTCGTAGCTGACCTCGGCCGAGCGGAGGCGGATCACGGCGTCGGCGATGTCGACGTCGCGGATCTTGGAGATGTGTTCCTCGGTGTTCAGCTTCTCGGCGTTCTGGCGGGTCTCGGCCGCGTCCAGCTGCTGGGAGGCGGCACCCACCCGGCCCTGGACCCCACCGACCCGGGCCATGGCGGCGTCGACGGCTTCGATCCCGGCCCTGATCTGGGTGTTGTCACCGTTCTCGATGGCGTCGGCCAGGGCCCCCAGCATCTCGAAGACGTTGCCGTTCATGGGGTCGCCCGGGTTGGCGTCGCCGAAGATGTCCGGCCCGTGGTAACCCACCACCACCGTCTCGTCGGTGTCGAGGGCCCGGGTGACCTGACCGGCGTCGCCCACGTAGGCCAGGGTGGTGGCGTCGTAGGCACCCTCGGAGTCGGCGGTCCCGGCGAAGATGGCCCGGCCCGAGATCTTGGTGTTGGCCGTGGCCATCATGCCCTGGGCGATGGAGCGGACGTCGGCGGCGATGGCCCGGCTCTCCTGAGGGCCGAGCGTGGTGTCGTTGCCGGCCTGGACGGCCAGGGTGCGGGCCCGTTCCAGGTAGGTGGCGCCGGTCTGCAGCGCCTGATCGGCGGTGCCGACCCACAGCTTGGCGTTGTCGTTGTTGCGGGCGAACTGCGACACCCGCTGGAGGCGCAGATCGTGGCGCATCAGCCGGGCCGACTCGCTCGGGTTGTCCGACGGCTTGTTGATCCGTCGCCCGGTGGCGATCTCCTGCTCGGCCGCCGCCACCCGGGACTGGCCCTGGCGCATCCAGGCCATCCGGGATTCCATCATCCCCAGGTCGGTGATCCGTACGCTCATCGTTCAGTCCCTCCCCGTCAGGTCCCGACCCGGCCGGTGGAGTTGATGAGGGTCTGGAGCATCTCGTCGATGGCGGTGATCATCCGGGCCGACGCCTCGTAGGCCCGCTGGGCGGTGATGAGGTCGGTCAGCTCCTGGTCGAGGCTGACACCGCCGGCCGACTGGGCCAGGCTGGTGGCCTGCTCGCTGGCCACCAGGGCGGCGTCGGCCACCGATGTGGCGGAGGCCACCTTGGCCGCCAGCACACCAACGGCGTTGGAGAACACCGTGACCGGGCCGGTGGAGCTCTCGCCCAGCTGCGCCAGTGCGCGGGCGTTGCCGTCGTCGAACACACCGGCGCCCACCCGGGCCGCCGCCAACTTCTCGGGGTGGCCGATCATGTCGGTCGACACCGTCAGCTCGCCGGTGTTGATGCCCACCCGGAACAGGTCGAGGCCGGTTGAGCCGTCGGCCCCCTGGCCGCCCCGGTGCACGGTGTTGACCTGGTCGGCCAGGTCGGCGATGAGGGCGTCGATCGCCCGGCGCTGCTCGGGGATGCCGTTGGCCAGCGCGTCGAGGCTGGCCCCCACCTCGCCGCTGCCGATGCGCAGCTCCCGGCCGGTGGTGCCCACCACCTTGATCTTGTCGTACCCCAGCGGGGCCAGGGTGGGGTCGTTCTCCACCGCCACGGTGAGCGGGGTGGCCTTACCGGCCGAGACCACGAGCTGGCCGTCGACCGAGATCGACGTCTGCCCGTTGGGCAGCTCCACCACCTGGGCGTCGATCAGCTTGGCCAGCTGGGCCACCTTGAGGTCGCGGGCGTCGAACAGGGAGTTGGGCTGGGCGTCGGAGTTGACGGCCGACAGCAGGGCCACGTCGTCGGCCGCGATCTGCTCGGTGAGGGCGTTGACGGCCCGGACGGTGTCCACCAGGCTGGCGTGCTCCTGGTCCCGGAGCTGGTCGATGGAGGCTGTGGTGCGGGTGAAGGCCTGGGCCACGTTGTCGGCCTGGCGCAGCACCACCTCACGGATGGCCTTGTCCTCGGGGGCGTTGGCCAGGTCGTCGAAGCTGTTGAACAGGGCGGTGAGCTTGTCGTGGAGGCCGCCGGGGTCGAGCCCACCCACGATGTCCTCGATCCGCTGCAGGAGGTCGGCCTGCTTGGTCCGGGTGGCGGCGTTGTTGGCCTGGTCCCGGGCGGCGGTGGACAGGATCTGGTTCCGGAGTCGGGTGACCTGGCTGTAGTCGACGCCGCCCCCGGCCCCCACCCGGCCCGAGAACAGGCCGACCGACGCCTGGTCGATCGAGCGCAGCTCCACCCGCTGGCGGTGGTACCCGTCGGTGTTGACGTTGGCGATGTTCTCGCTGATGACGTCGATGCGCTTGTGGTGGGCGTTCAGGCCCGTATACGCCACCTGGAGGCCGCCGAAGTTCCCCATGGTCAGGCTCGCCCGTCGAACAGGAGAGGCGAGCCCCCCTGGGGTCGACTACGGCCGTCCATCCCGTAGGACTCGGGGTTGGGCCCGGTGGACGCCCCGCTGGCCTCGGCGATGGCGTCGAGCAGGGACCGGACCCCGGCCGTGCCGGCGGTGAGGGCCTGCTCGTTGCGCTGGCGGAGCCGGGCCACCTGGGCGGCGGCGGCGGCCAGGTGGGCCTGCTGCTCGGTGAGGATGGCCGACCACATCTCGGGGGCGGTGGAGGCCAGCTCGCTCAGCGTGGCCCGGTCGCCCAGCACCACCGTGCGCTCCAGGTCGAGCCGACCGATCGTGAGGGCCAGGTCTTCCAGTAGATCGGCCATGTGGTGCTGCCAGTCCTGCCGGCCCGAGGCGGTGACCGCCATCTGCATCTCGAGCAGGAACTCGAAGCGGTCGAAGCAGGCCCGGTACCGCCACAGCAGGTTGTTGAGGCGGGTGTAGTCGACGGCGGGGGCGGCACCGTCGAGAACCGGGGGCAGGGAGCTGGTGGGCGGATAGCTCATGATTGGAGACTCGGCACCAAGCGGCCACTTGTTAGCGGGAACACCGGGTCATGTCCTGACATTGATCCGGTCGGCCGGCGTCACGGCCGAGAATCCCTGGCCGGCGGCGATCCGGTCCCGCCACGGCCGGGACGAGGCCAACGCCTCGTTGAACCGCTTCTGGCGGCCACCGACGGGATCGGGGGCGGGCCGACCGCTGTAGACCTGGTCGAGCCCGGCCCGCAGCATGCGGATGGCCTCGTCCTTGAGCTGGGAGGCCCGGGACTGGGTGACGCCCAGCAGCTCACCCAACTCGGTCATGCTGCGGCCCTCGAAGAAGAAGCCGACCACCACCATCCGGTGACGCTCGGGGAGCAGGGCCACACCGTCGCGGAGGTACCCGATCATCTCGGCGTTGTCGACGCTGTCCTCCACCGGCACGCCGGGATCGAACACGGTCGAGGACAGCGGGATGGTCGCCCCGTCGGCGTTCACCGGCCGGTCGAGCGAGTCGACCCGGGCCCTGTCGATGTCGGCCCGGATCCTGTCGAGCTGCAGGGCGCTCATGCCCAGCTCGCGGCACAGGCGCTGGGCCGTCATGGCCTCCGGTCGGCCGTCGGCGCTGGCCACCGTGCCGTTGACGGCCGACAGCCGCCGCTCGTGGCTCCGGACCGAGCGGGGAGCCCAGTCGCCCTGGCGGAGCATGTCGATGATGGCGCCTTCGATGCGGCGCCCGGCGAAGGTGGAGAAGGCGGTGCCGTTGGTCGGGTCGAAGCGCACCGTGGCCGAGATCAGACCGAGGGTGCCGGTCTGCACCAGATCGTCGCGGGCGTAGGTGGACGGCAGGGTGGCTGCCACCCGGTTCACGATGTGCTCGACGAGCGCGAGATTGGCCACCACCATGTCTCTCTGCATCTCGGTGAGTACCGTCACGGCGCGCTCCTGGTGACCTGTCAGGTCTGGATCGGCGCCGACGGCCCGGAACTTTACGGAATGTGCCGAGCGACGGAAGAAAATGTCGGCCCGGGCCCTCATAGGCGCCGTCCGACGGCCGACGCTGGAAGCGGGCCGGTTCTCCGGCTGTCATTCGGCGCCCCCTCGGACGGGTGCGCCCGGCTCCCGCCAAGGACGGCGATCCCGGACACCCAGAGGGGTTTGTGGACGCATCCAAGCGAGGCGGCGGCCTGCTGTCGGCCGGCATCATCGGCGTTGTCGGCCTGATGATCGTCCCGTTGCCGGGCACGGTCCTCGACCTTCTGCTGACCCTCAACGTCGCCTTCGCCGTGCTCCTGCTGCTCACCACGGTGATGACCACGCAGGCCCTCGACCTGGCCTCGTTCCCGTCGCTGCTGCTGATCGGCACGCTGTTCCGCCTGGCCCTCAACGTGTCATCGGTCCGTCTCATCCTCACCAAGGGCGAGGCCGGCCACGTGATCGAGTCGTTCGGCTCGTTCGTGGTCGGCGGCTCGGTGGTGGTGGGCCTGGTGGTGTTCCTGATCCTGGTGGTGATCCAGTTCGTGGTGATCACCAACGGTGCCTCCCGGGTGGCCGAGGTGGGGGCCCGCTTCACCCTCGACGCCATGCCGGGCAAGCAGATGGCCATCGACGCCGACCTGGGGGCCGGCCTCATCGACGAGGAGACGGCCCGTAAACGGCGCAAGGAGATCGCGGCCGAGGCCGACTTCTACGGGGCCATGGACGGTGCGTCCAAGTTCGTGAAGGGCGACGCCGTGGCCGGCGTGCTGATCACCCTGATCAACCTGATCGGGGGCCTCATCATCGGGGTCACCCAGATGGGTTTGAGCTTCTCCGATGCCGTGCAGCGGTACTCCACCCTCACCGTGGGCGACGGCCTGGTGTCGCAGATCCCGGCGCTGATGATCTCGGTGTCGAGCGGCATCATCGTCACCCGGGCCGCCGGCGAGACCGACCTGGGTTCCGACATCGTGACCCAGCTCACCAGCCAGACCCGGGCCCTGCGCTACGGCGGCGCCACCATCGGGCTCCTGGGCCTGGCCCCGGGCATGCCGATCCTGCCCTTCGCCCTGGTCGGCGGGTCCATGGTCATCCTCAGCCAGCGGGTGGCCAGGCGGGCGGTGGCGGCCGAAGCGGTGGGGGTGGCCGAAGCCGAGGCCGACGCACCGCTCGACGAGCAGACCCAGCTGGCCATCGAGATCCGCCCCGAGCCGCTGGAGCTGGAGCTGGCGGTGGACATGATCGACCTGGTGGACGGCCCGGCCGGCGGCGATCTGCTCGACCGGGTGCGGGCCCTGCGGCGCAAGATCGCCCTCGAGATCGGCCTGATCATCCCCCCGGTGAGGACCCGCGACAACGTGGACCTGGCGCCGGGGGAGTACCTGATCATCGTCCACGGGGTGGAAATGGGACGGGGCACCGCCCCCGCCGGCCACGTGCTGGTGATCACCGAAGACCTGAACCTCCTGCCCGGCCCCACCACCACCGAGCCGGTGTTCGGCCTGCCGGCCAAATGGCTGCCGGTGGAGAAGGCGCCGATGGCGGAGGCCATGAACGCCACGATCGTCGACCGGGCGTCGGTGATCACCACCCACCTGGCCGAGACGATCCGCCGCCACGCCGCGTCCCTGCTCAGCCGGCAGGAGACCAAGGAGCTGATCGACCTGGTGCGCCAGAGCGACCCGGCCGTGGTCGACGAGTTGATGGCCTCCGACCTCACGGTGGCCGAGGTCCAGCGCGTGCTCCAGGACCTGCTGTCCGAGGAGGTGCCGATCCGCGACATCGTGCGCATCCTCGACGTGCTGGGGGAGCGGGCCCGGGTCACCCGGGACCCGGTCGAACTCACCGAGGCGGTCCGGGTTGCCCTCGGACCCTCCATATCGGCCGGAAACGCCGATGGGAACGGCGTGCTGCACACGATCACCCTCGAACCGGCCCTGGAGCAGGGCCTGCTCGGCTCCCTGCAGGCCGGCGCCCAGGGCCCCGACTTCGTGCTCGACCCGTCGATGCTGCAGCAGCTGGCGATGATGGTGCGGGCCGAGGTGGTGAAGGTCGAGCAGCGCGGGGCGTCGCCCGTGATCGTGACCGCCCGGCCTCTGCGTCGGCCGCTGCGCCGGCTGCTGGCCCTCACCGAGGTCAAGTCGCCGGTGCTCAGCCCCGACGAGCTCGGCCCTCAGGTGCGGGTGGAGACGGCCGGCGTGGTGACGCTCGAGACCCCGGCCGACGCCGGGCCGGGGGTCGTGCCGATGCGGGTGGCGGGCTGAGATGGCCGGCTTCTGGGACGAGTTGAGCCCGGCCGGCACCGCCCCCGGCAGGGGTCCGTCCGGTGGGCCGATCCCGGTGGGGCCGGTGCCCGAGGGGGCGACGGTGGGGGTGGTGGGCCCTCTGGCCGCCGCCCTGGGTGTGGTGCGCCGCCTCCAGCGGCTGGCCGGCCGGTGCGAGGTGATCGTGCTGACCACCCGGGCCGAGCTGGTGTGCGAGCCGGGCTGGACCCTGGTGCGCAACGGGGCCCGCCTGGCTGAGGCCGTCCACCGGCCCGGTACCGCCATCGTGGTGATAGACGTGGACGAGGGAGGCCCCCTGCCCGGATGGTTGGGCCCCCTGGTGGCCCGCCTCCGCCGGGCCGGCATGGCTCGGGTCCACCTGGCCGCCGACGACGAGCCCGACGACACCACCCTGATCGCCGCGTCCGAGGTGCTCGGACACCCGCTGGTGCTCGACCTGGCCTCCGCCGTGGCGCCCGGCCGGCTGGTGGACCTGCTCGACCGCTCGGTTCCGGTGGCCAGCGTGCGGGGCCACGCCCTCACCGCCGAGCTCGTGCTGGCCGCCCGCATCAGCTGCGGCCAGCGAGCCTAGGGGCGGGCGGCGGTCGATGGCCGAGACCGGAGCCGGAGGGCGGGCGAAGGACGGTGAGGCGGGCGACAGCGACGCCGACGGGGCCGCTGTCCGCGCCGGGCCGCAACGCCGGGTCGAGCTGGTGGAGCCGGCCGCCCCCGACGACGGCCACAACGCCCGGATCGGGTTGGCGTTGCTGGCGTCGCTGGTGATCGGATTCGGCCCGCTGCGCGACGCGGCCCTCGGCAACGGCTCGTTCCCCCAGGCCGTGGGGCGCTACCTCCTCTGCCTCGCGGCCTGCGTGGGGGCGATGCTCGTGTTGGGCCGGCTGCTCGACGGTGCCCCGCCCGAAGCGGACCCCGAGCCGGCCCCGACCGGGGGCGACGCAGGGTCAGATTCCCCAACCGACGAGTAGTGGCCGACCAAATGAGCCGTGACGAGCTAGCGTCATGCGGCGTGGTGAGCCCAGAGGTGTCGGTGTGCATACCGGCGTTCCGGGCCGAGCCGTTTTTGCGCACGTCGATCGAGAGCGTGCTGGCCCAGACCTACGCCGACTGGGAGCTGGTCGTGGTCGACAACGCCAGCCCCGACCGCACGGGCGAGGTGGCCCGTTCCTACGACGATCCCCGGATCGTGGTGCACACCAACCCCTCCACGGTGCCCCTGGCCGACAACTGGAACCGGGCCGTGGGCCTGTGCCGGGGCCGGCTGGTGAAGGTGCTCCCGGCCGACGACCGGATCCGGCCCGACTGCCTGGAGCTCCAGGTGAAGACCATGGATGCCCACCCCAGCACGGCCCTCGTGGCCTGCCGGCGCGACCTGGTCGATGCCGACGGCCGGGTGCTGGCGGCCGGCCGGGGCCTGCGACGGCTCGACGGGCCCCGCTCCTCGGCCGAGGTGATCCGGGAGATCCTGCGCAGCGGCATCAACCCGCTGGGCGAGCCCGGAGGCTGGCTGTTCCGCCGCGACGACTTCGAGCGGGTTGGCGGGTTCGACCCGGCGCTGGCCGGGGCCGTCGATCTCGACCTGGCCACCCGGCTCCTCCTCCGGGGTGATTTCGTCGGCCTGCCCGACCCCCTGGCCGTGTTCACCGTCCGGGGCGACTCCTACACCGCCCGCACCGTGCGGGCCCAGCTGGCGGAGCACCGCCGGCTCCTGCACCGCCTGGCCGCCGATCGGCGGTGGCCGGTGAGCCGGCGCCTGCTGTGGTGGGCGATGGGGGCCAGCCGGGTGGCGGCGGCCAAGCGCAGCCTTCTCTACCGCGCTTCCGACGGCCGCCTTCCCGGCGGGCGGGTGCTGCTCGCCGCCTGGTCGGGCCGGGCCCGGGCCTGACCGGACGCCGGTCGGCCCGCCGGCTTGCCCCCGCCGCCGTTCTCGGCCAACCTGGCGCACACGATCCAGCGGAACACGCGAGGAAGGGGGTCAGTGCATGGCAATCGAGCGCTTCCCGGTGGAAGGCAGCCACGTCATGATGTTCGCCCGTAGCATCGGCGATCCGAACCCGGTGTACTACGACGCCGACTATGCCGCCGGCACCGAGGTGGGGGGCATACCCGCCCCGCCCACGTTCGTGCAGTCGAGCGCCCAGTTCGACCCCGACTACTTCCTGCGCCCGAAGATCGGCGAGCCCTGGTTCGGGTCGGGCAAGGAGCCCACCGGCATCAAGCGGGAGAGCTCCGGCGGTGGTGGCGGTGGCGGCGGTGGTGGCCTCCACGCCGAGCAGCACTACGAGTACCACCGGCCCCTGGTGGTGGGCGACGTGCTCACCGCCACCGTGCTGGAGGGCAAGACCTGGGAGAAGCAGGGCCGGCGGGCCGGCAAGCTCGTCTTCTCCGAGACGATCACCGAGTACCGCGATCAGAACGGCGAGCTGGTGGTGACCGCCCGCGGTGTGGGTGTCCGCACCGAGCGGCCGGCCACCAGCGGCTGAGGGAAGAGAGGAACAGAGATGGCACTGTCGGCAAGCAACGTCTCGGTGGGCCAGACCTTCGAGCAGGTGCTGGTGGAAGACCTCAAGCGCACCCAGCTCGTGATGTACGCCGGTTCCTCCGGCGACTACAACCCGCTGCACTCCGATGAGCCGTTCGCCACCCAGGTGGCCGGCTATCCCAGCGTGTTCGCCCACGGCATGCTCACCATGGGCATGACCGGCCGGGTGCTGACCGACGCCCTGGGCGACGGCCGGCTCCTGGGCTACGGCGGCCGGTTCACCTCCCAGGTGTTCCCCGGCGACAGCCTCAAGGGGGTCGCCACCATCACCTCGATCGACACCGTCGACGGTGTGCCGGTGGCCACCTTCACGATCTCCACCACCAACCAGGACGGCGTGGAGGTCTTCTCGGGCGAGGCCCGGGGCCGCCTCGATCCTTGATCTTCGGGGGCCCGCCGCCCCCTCCCCCATCGCCGGTGGGGTCCCCATCCCCACCGCCTGCGCCTACGCTCGATCCCATGAGTGAGGAGCTGCTACCGCCCGGCTACCCCACGATGTGGGAGACCCACGCCGTGCTGTCCGACGGCTCGCCGGTGGAGCTCCGCCCGGTCCGCCCCGCCGACCGGGCCCTGATCGAGGTCTTCCACAAGCGCCAGTCGCCCGAGAGCATCTACTTCCGCTTCTTCCAGCACCGCCCGGAGCTGAGCGACAAGGAGCTCGACTACTTCACCACGATCGACTACGAGGCCCGCATGGCCTTCGTGGCCCTCGTGGGGGGCGAGCTGGTGGCCGTGGCCCGCTACGAGTCGTCGCCCTACGATCCCCGGCCCGAGGTGGCCTTCTTCGTAGACGACGGCCACCACGGCCTGGGGTTGGCCACCCTCCTGCTCGAGTACCTGGCCGCCGCCGCCCGCAGCCGGGGGCTCACCGGCTTCGTGGCCAGCGTGCTGCCCGAGAACTACGCCATGCTCGGCGTGTTCCGCAAGGCGGGGTTCGGGGTGAAGACCCGGTTCGAGGACGGGGTGATCCAGGTCGAGCTCGACATCACCCTCACCCGCCACACCACCGACGTGATCGCCGAGCGCAACAGCCGGGCCCGCTCCCGCTCGGTGGCCCGCCTGCTCCGCCCCTCGTCGGTGGCCGTCGTCGGGGCGAGCCGCCAGCCCGGATCGGTGGGCCACGGGCTGCTCCGCAGCCTGACCGACGGCGGGTTCACCGGCGAGATCTTCCCCGTCAATCCGGCGGCCGACGAGGTGCTGGGCCGGCGGTGCTGGCCGTCGCTGACCGCCATCGGCCGCCCGGTCGACCTGGTGATCGTGGCCGTGCCGGCCGCCGCCGTGGAGCAGGTGACGGCCGAGGCGGCCGAGGTCGGCTGCGGGGCGCTGCTGATCGTGTCGTCCGGCTTCGCCGAGGTGGGGCCGGCGGGAGCGGAGCGGGAGCGCCGCCTCGTCACCACCGCCCGCAACAACGGGATGCGTATCGTGGGGCCGAACGCGTTCGGCCTGGTCAACACGGATCCGTCGGTGCAGCTGCGGGCCCTGTTCCTCCCCATCACCCCCACTCCGGGGCCGGTGGCGCTGATGTCGGAGTCTGGCCCGCTGGGTGGCGCGGTGCTGGAGCGGATCTCTCAGGCCGGGCTCGGTATCTCGTCGTTCGTGGCCGCCGGCAACCGGGCCGACGTGTCGGTGAACGACGTGCTCGACTACTGGCTGACCGACGATGCCACCTCGGCCGTGCTCCTCTACGTTGAGAACTACGGCAACCTGCGCACCTTCGCCCGCACCGCCCGCACGGTGTCGGCCCGCAAACCGATCCTGGCCCTGCGGCCGCCCGACGAGGAGCTGACCGAACTGCTCTCCCGCTCCGGCGTGATCCTGGTGGAGGGCGTGGCCGGGCTGGCCGAGATGGCGCAGGTGACGGTGGGCCAACCCCTGCCGGCCGGGCGCCGGGTGGCGGTGGTGTCCAACGCCGCCTCGGTGGCTCGCCTGGCCGTGGCCGCCTGCCGGCGCCAAGGCCTCGAGGTGGTCCACCCCACCGCCGGCCGGGGCGAGCTGGGGCCGGGGGCCGGTGGCGGTGCGGTGCTGGTGGCCGACGTCGACGTGGTGGTGCCCGACGAGGAGCGGATCCGGCCCGACTACGACCAGGTGCTGGTGGCGGTGGCGGCCAGCGCCGAGGTCGACGCTCTGCTGGTGGCCCTGGTGCCCACGCTCGAGCTCTCCGTCGACGACCTGGCGGCCCTGCTCCACCGGATCCACCGCACGATCCCCAAGCCGGTGGCGGCGGTGGGCCTGGTGGGTCCGGACCGCCTGGTGGCGCCGGGGGTGCCGCTCTACACCTTCCCCGAGGAGGCGGCCCGGTCGCTGGGGCGCCTCGCCACCTACGCCGAGTGGCGGGCCCGGCACCTCGCCGACCAGGCCGAGGGTCGTGACCCGGTGGGGGAGGAGGCGGCGTTGGAGGCGGCGCTGCGGCCCCACCTCCAGGAGCTGCTGGCCGGTGATGCCGAGCAGACCCACACCCTGTGGTCACCGGCGCTGGAGGACCTCACCCAGCTCCTGGACCTGCCGGTGGCCCCATGGCGGCGGGCCGGCTCGCTCGACGAGGCGATGGCGGCCGGGGCCGAGCTGGGCTTCCCCGTGGTGCTCAAGGCGGCCAGCCCGGTGCGGCGCACGGTGGGAGAGGCGGGCGGGGCCGCCATCGACATCCACGACGAAGCCCAGCTGGCCGCCGCCTACGAGCGGATGCTCGCCGTGCGGGGCCCGGCCATGCTGCCGGTGGTGGTGCAGCGGATGGTCGAGGGCACGGCCCACGCCAAGCTGGAGCTGCACCAGGACCGCTACCAGGGGGCATGGGTGGCGGCCGGGCTCGGTGGCTCGGCCGGCGACGTGGTGCGCCCCGTGGTGCGCCGGTTCCTCCCCCTGCTCGGCGGGGAGGCGGAGGAGATGGCGGCCGAGCTGAGCCGGGTCCTCCACCTCGACCGCCCGGCGCAGGAGGCGTTGGCCACCCTGGTGCGCCACCTGGCCCGGTTGGGGGCCGCCGTGCCCGAGCTGGCTCTGCTGACCCTGGATCCGGTGCTGGTGGCCGGCCCGGCCACGGCCGCCGTCGAGGTGGAGCTGGTGCTCCGGTCGGCCCGGCCCGACCCCCTGGCCGAGGTCCGGCGGCTGTGACCCGGCAAACGCGAGCTTGCACGCCCAACTCGCGCTGAGCGCGAGGTAGACGTGCAAGAAGCGGGGAGCAGTGCCCGGGTGCCCGGGTTCCCTCTAGCGGTCGCCGACGGCCACGTACTCACGCACGTCGGGGCCGACATAGACCTGGCGGGGGCGGGAGATCTTGGAGTTCTGCTCCAGCGACTCCTGCCAGTGGGCCAGCCAGCCGGGCATGCGGCCGATGGCGAACAGCACGGTGAACATGTCCATCGGGAACTTCATGGCCTGGTAGATCAGGCCGGTGTAGAAGTCCACGTTGGGGTACAGGTTCCGGCTCTTGAAGTAGTCGTCGCTGAGGGCGATCTCTTCCAGCTTGAGGGCGATGTCGAGCAGGGGGCTCTTGCCCGTGACCTTGAACACCTCGTCGGCGTGGTTCTTCACGATGCGGGCCCGGGGATCGTAGGCCTTGTAGACCCGGTGGCCGAAGCCCATCAGCCGGTCCGACCCGCCCTTCACCGACTCGATGAAGGCGGGGATGTTCTCGTACGAGCCGATCTCGGTGAGCATGTGGATCACGGCCTCGTTGGCTCCGCCGTGGCGGGGGCCGTACAGGGCGGCGGTGGCGCCGGCCACGGCCGAGAACGGGTCGGCGTGGGACGAGCCGATCACCCGCATGGCGGTGGTGGAGCAGTTCTGCTCGTGGTCGGCGTGGAGGATGAGCAGCACGTCGAGCGCCTTGGCCAGCACCGGGTCGGGCTCGTAGTGGGGCTCGGCCACCCGCCACATCATCGACAGGAAGTTCTCGGTGTAGTTCAGCGAGTTGTCGGGATAGACGAACGGCATGCCGATCGAGGCCCGGTAGGCCATGGCGGCGATCGTGGGCGTCTTGGAGATCAGCCGGTTGATCTGGATCTGCCGGTTCTGGGGATCCTCGATGTCCTTGGCCTCGGGGTAGAACGTCGACAGGGCGGCCAGGGCCGACACCATCATCCCCATGGGATGGGCGTCGTGGTGGAAGCCGTCCATGAACCGGCGGCGCATGTTCTCGTGGAGGAACGTGTGGTAGGTCACGTCGTGGACCCACGTCTCCAGCTGATCCTTGGTGGGGAGGTCCCCGTGCAGCAGGAGGTAGCAAACCTCGAGGTAGGTCGAGTGCTCGGCCAGCTCCTCGATGGGATAGCCGCGGTAGCGGAGGATGCCGTTCTCGCCGTCGAGCTCGGTGATGGCGCTCTGGGCTGACGCGGTGGTCATGTAACCGGGATCGAGGAACCAGACACCGGGAAGCACGTCGCTCCATGCCTTGGCGTCCACGCCCCCGTTCACGATGGGGGCCTCCACCGACCGCCCGTTTCGGTTGTCGGTGATCGTTACGGTTTCAGGCACGCGTGCTTCTCCTGTCGCTGGAGGTCCATCTTCCGCACCACGCTGTGCGTGACCGTGACCGATGCTGGTTGGACCAGGAATCTAGCTGGACCGACGCTGTTCAGTCACACTCGCGACGCGTGTGTTCTCGCAATGTTCGCGGTGATGTAGTCGGCACCGTCGAACCGGACCTGAATCCCTTCGGTGTTCGTCGGAGACGAATCCGAGGAACCCGAAGGGTTCCCTTACAGAGGCGTGTTGTCGTGGCGGCGGGGGCGGAGCCGTTCCCGCTTCGTGGCCAGGAGGTCCAGGGCGGCGGCCAGCTCCCGACGGGTGTCGGCCGGGGTGACCATCGACGAGATCGAGGCCCGCTCGGCCGCCACCCAGGGGGTGAGCAGCTCGGCCTCGTACGCCTTCTCCAGCTCGGCCCGTTCCTCGGGTGACGCCTTGCGGTGCAGGATCTCCACCGCGCCCTTGGCCCCCATCACCGCCACCTCGGCCGAGGGCCAGGCCAGCATGAGGTCGTTGCCCATGTAGCGGGAGTCCATCACGATGTAGGCGCCGCCGTAGCTCTTGCGCAGGATCAGGCAGATCCGGGGCACGGTGGCCCGGGCGTAGGCGAAGGCCAGCTGGGCTCCGTGGCGGATCATGCCCCGCCACTCCAGGTCCTTGCCGGGCAGGAAACCGGAGGTGTCCACGAGGGTGAGCAGGGGGACGTTCAGGGCGTCGCACGTGGCCACGAACCGGGCGCCCTTCTGGGCCGCCGGGATGTCGATGGCGCCAGCCAGGGCCTGGGTCTGGTTGGCCACCACGCCCACCGAGTGCCCGCCCACCGAGGCGAAGCCGGTGACCAGGTTGGGGGCCCATGCCTCCCGCAGCTCGAGGAACTGGCCGTCGTCGGCCAGGACCTCCACCACCTTGCGCACGTCGTAGGAACCGGTGGGGGAGGCGGGCAGCAGGTCGCCCGCCTCCGGCGTGGGCCGGTCGGACGGGTCGTCGGTGGGGATCCGGGGGGCCGGGAGATCGACGTGATCGGGCAGGTGGGCCAGCACGGCGCTCACGGCGTCGAGGGCGGCGTCGAGATCGTCGACCACCATCGAGGCCAGACCGGTTGACCGGTGGTGGGCCGTGATGCCCCCCAGGGCCGTACTGGTGATGGGCTCGCCGGTGTAGGCCTCCACCACCCGGGGCCCGGTGACGAAGGCGCAGGCGTCGGCCGTGAACACCACCACGTCGGCCAGGGCCAGCAGCAGGGCCGGGCCCGAGGTGAGGGGACCGTGCACCACCATCAGCAGGGGGATGATCCCGCTCGCCGCCACCAGCTCCCGGGCCGCCCGGGCCCACCCGTCGGAGGCGTCGAGGCCCTCGTCGATCGCCACCCCGTTCATCGACAGCACCGCCACCAGCGGCAGGCGCTGCTCCCGGGCGGCGCGGATGGCCTCGGCCAGGGTCACGGCGTCGGCGGTGGTGAGGCCGGGCAGAGCGTCGGTGGGGGTGACGGTGACCAGGATCACGACGCGACCGTCGAGGTCCCGGGTGACAGCGGTCGTCAGCGGGCCCGACCGCGAGCGCAGTTGGAGGCTCACGCCGTTCTGTCTAGCCGGTTTCGCTCGTGATGAGATGCAGACCCGGGACGTCGGGGGCCCGTTCGGCGATGATCTGGCGGACCACCCGTTCGGTGGTCTGGGCGGCCACCGTGGGCATGCCCCGGCGCCGGCTGGCCAGGCCTACGGTGCGGCGCGACATCCCGCTCACCGGGATCCGGGTCCAGGGGCCGCCGATCCACCCCGGGGCGGCCGTGGCCGGCACGATCGACACCCCGAAGCCCTGGAAGGCCAGCGAGGCCAGCAGCCGCATGCCGTCGATCTCCATCTTGGCCTTGATCCGCAGCCCGGCGGCCCGGAACGTGTCTTCCACCTCCCGGCGGAACGGGGTGCCCGGGGCGGCCAGCAACAGGGGATACCGGGCCAGGTCGGCCAGCGTGACCTCCCGGTCGATGCGGGCCAGCGGATGGTCCTTGGGTCCCACCACGATGTGGTCCTCGTGGAACAGGGGAAACGTGGTGACCTCGGTGTCGTCGACAGGGAGGGCCACCACTCCGAGGTCGAGCTCGCCGTCGAGCAGGCGCAGGTTGAGCGACCGGGTGGTGCCGTCGGCCACCACCAGCTGGATGTCGGGGGCGGAGCGGGCCAGCTCGTCGGCCAGGATGGGGGCCAGCCAGCGGGCGGTGGTGCCGATGATCCCCACCCGCACCACGCCCCGGGGCGAGCCCCGCAGGGAGGAGACGTCGGACTCCAGCGACGCCAGCTCGTTCTGGATGCGCCGCACCCGGAGCAGCACGGCTTCGCCCTCCTGGGTGGGGCGGCCGGTGGCCCGGTCGATCAGCACGGCGTCGAGCTCCCGCTCGAGGCGGGCCACGTGGGTGGATACATTCGACTGGACCGTGTGGGTGGCGCGGGCGGCGGCGGTGAAGCCCCCATGGTCGACGACGGCGAGGAAGGCCTGCAGCTGGCGGAGATCCATCGCATCTGATGATGGCACAAATCGCCGCTGTAAATACACACCCAGCGCCTGGGTATGAATACCCGACCGACTAGAACAGTGTCGATCCATTGGCAAGGAGATATCGCGAGGAGCGATCGCAGATATCGTTACCAACAGGTAGTCAGATGCGGGCCCGGCGGTTATAGTGGTGACTGTTCACAGCGATCAGGTCCCCCTCTGAGAAGCTGTAACTATGCGAGTCGGACAGGTCCCCCCCCTTCCAGTCCGATGTACGCACCGAAACCGGTCGCTTCTGCGGCCGGTTTCGTCGTTTTCCCGGCTGCCGTTCGCCGGTGGCCCCGTCTGGCCGGGGGCCCCGACCCCGGCCGCAGCTACGCTGCGCCCCATGGCTGGCGCCGCTGCCTTCTTCGATCTCGACCGCACGCTCCTGCTCGGCGCCAGCGGGCCGATCATCACCGCCGGCCTGCGGGCCCGGGGCCTGATCGGGCCCGACCGCCTGGGTCTGGAGCGCCTCCTGTTCGGCACGTTCGACCTGGTGGGCGAGACCCTGCCGTCGATCGCGCTCACCCGGCTGGGAGTCCGGGCCACCCGGGGCTGGTCTCGGGCCGAGGTACAGGCGGTGGGGGAGGAGGTGGCCCCCCACCTGGTGGCGGCGGTGGAGCCCTTCGCCCACCACGCCCTGCGGGGCCACCGGGAGCAGGGCCGGCAGGTGGTGCTGGCCACCACCACCCCGTACGACCTGGTGGCGCCGATGGCGGCCGAGCTGGGGTTCGATGCCGTGCTGGCCACCCGCTACAAGGTCGACGGTGCCGGTGCCTACACCGGCTCCATCGACGGCGAGTTCGTCTGGTCCCGGGGCAAGGCCCGTTCGGTCGAGGTGTGGGCCCGGGCCAACCACGTGGACCTGACCGACAGCTGGGCCTACTCCGACTCGGTGTTCGACGTGCCCCTCCTGTCGAGGGTGGGCCAACCCGTGGCCGTGAACCCCGACGTCCGGTTGCTGGTGGTGGCCACCGCCCGCCGGTGGCCCGTGGTGTGGTTCAACGCCCCGCCCGGCGTGCCCAAGCCGCGGGGGGTGGAGCCCCAGGCCGTGCTCACCCGCCTGGCCCGGCCCGAGCTGTTTCCCTGGATGAAGGTGCGCATCGAGGGCCTGGAGCGCCTGCCGGCGGCCGGCGGGGCGGTGCTGGCCCCCAACCACCGCAGCTACCTCGACCCCCTCCTGGTGGCGCTGCTGGCCGGCCGGGCCCGCCGCCCGGTGCGGTTCCTGGCCAAGAAGGAGGTCACCGACGTCCCCGTGGTGGGCCCGGTGGTCAAGGCCCTGGGCGTGATCCGCGTCGACCGGGGCTCCGGGTCCGACAGGCCCCTGGTGGAGGCGACCGCCGCCCTCCAGGCGGGAGAGCTGATCGCCGTGTTCCCCCAGGGAACGATCCCCCGGGGCCCGGCGTTCTTCCGACCCACCCTGAGCGGTCGGCCCGGTGCCGTCCGCCTGGCGGCCTCCTCGGGCTGCCCGGTGGTGCCGGTGGGGATCTGGGGCTCGGAGCGGGCCTGGCCCCGGTCGAGCCGCTACCCCTACGTGCTCAACCTGGCCGACCCGCCCGAGATCACGGTGCGGGTGGGGGAGCCGTGGCATCCCGCCGGCGACGATGCCGGAGCCGACACGGCCGAGCTGATGCGCCGGATCACCGATCTGCTGCCGCCCGAAGCCCGGGAGCAGCGCACTCCCACCGAGTGGGAGCTGTCGCTCACCTACCCGTCCTCCTCCTAGATTGTGCGGCCATGATCGTGTGCTGTGGTGAGGCCCTGGTCGACGTGCTGCCGGGCGACCGGGTGGTACCGGGAGGGGGGCCCATGAACGCGGCGGTGGCCGCCGCCCGCCTCGGCCCACCCACGGCCTTCGTGGGCCGGGTGTCGACCGACGCCGACGGCGACCGGATCTGGGCCCACCTGCAGGCCTCGAACGTGATCCTCGACGCCGCCCAGCGGGGCCCCGAGCCAACGGCCCGGGCCGTGGTGGAGCTGCGACCGGGCCCGGTGTTCCGTTTCGAGGGCGAGGGCACGGCCGACGCCTCCATGACCACGGCCGACCTGTCGCCCCTGGGCCCCGGCCCCCATCTGCTGCACGGGGGCACGCTCGGCATCTTCCGGGGTTCCACCGCCGGGGTGCTGGCCGATCTGGTGGAAGGGCACCCCGGCCTGGTGTCGTTCGATCCCAACGTCAGGCCCCAGATCATCACCGACCGGGCCGCCTGGCTCGGCTACGCACGGCGCTGGCTGGCCCGGGCCGACGTGGTGAAGGCGTCGGACGAGGACCTGGCATGGATGGAGATCACGGCCGAGGAGCTGGTGTCCTCCGATGGTCGCTCGGGTCCGGCCGTGGTGCTGCGGACGCTGGGGGCCGACGGGGTGGAGGCCTTCCTGGCCGGGGGCGGCTACCTGCGGGTGGCCTCGCCGGCGGTGGAAATGGTCGACGCCGTGGGCGCCGGTGACGCCTTCTGCGGCGCCGTGCTGTGCCGGCTGTGGGAGCGGGGCGTGGTCGAGCCGGCCCGCCCTCGACGCCCTCGACCTCGACGACTGGGGCTCGATCCTGGCCTTCGCCACCCGGGTGGCGTCGATCACGGTGGGCCGGCTGGGCGCCGACCCACCCCGTCGATCCGAGCTCGAGCTGGCAAAGTAGGAGCCTGAGCGGCGCTGGGCGCGGCTCAGGCTCCTACTTTCGGAGCGGTGGGCTCAGCTCCGCTGCTGCTCCTCGACCTGCTTGCGGATGAGGGACAGGGCCGAGCCGGCCTTGAACCACTCGATCTGCTCGGGGCTGAACGTGTGGTTGGCCTCGAAGGTCCACACGTTGCCGTCGGGCTGGGTGACCGAGATCGTGAGCGGCTTGCCCGGGGCCAGGTCGGCCAGGCCGATGGTGCCCAGGCGGTCGTCCTCGCCGATCTTGTCGTAGACGGCGGGGTCGGCGAAGGTGCAGGGCACGATGCCCTGCTTCTTCAGGTTGGTCTCGTGGATCCGGGCGAACGAGCGGGCGATGATCAGCACCCCGCCCCGGAACCGGGGCTCCATGGCGGCGTGCTCCCGGGAGGAGCCCTCGCCCATGTTCTCGTCGCCGATCACGGCCCACGGCTGGCCGGCCTCGTGGTAGGCCTTGGCGATGTCGGGGAAGCTGGCCCGCTCGCCGTTGATCTGGTTCTTGCCCATCCCCACGATGCCCTCGTTGAAGGCGCTGACCGCCCCCAGGTAGAGGTTGCCGGAGATGTTCTCCAGATGGCCCCGGTACTTGAGCCAGGGACCGGCCATCGAGATGTGGTCGGTGGTGAACTTGCCCTGGGCCTTGACCAGCACCGGCAGGTTGGCGAAGTCCTTGCCGTCCCACGGCTTGAACGGCGCCAGAAGCTGGAGCCGGTCGCTGTTCGGGTCGACCTGGACCGTGAGCGACGAGCCGTCCTCGGGCGGGGCGATGAAGCCGCTCTCGCCGGCGTCGAAGCCCTGGGGCGGCAGCTCGACGCCCACCGGCACGTCGAGGCGGACCTCGGTGCCGTCGGGGGCGGTGAGGGTGTCGTTCAGCGGGTCGAAGTCCACCGTGCCGGCCAGGGCCAGGGCCATCACCGTCTCGGGGGAGGTGACGAAGGCCAGGGTGGCGCCGTCGCCGTCGTTGCGCTTGGGGAAGTTGCGGTTGTAGGAGGTGACGATGGTGTTGGCCTCGCCGGGCTGGCGTTCGGCCGAGCGGTCCCACTGGCCGATGCAGGGGCCGCAGGCGTTGGCCAGCACGGTCACGTCGGCCCCCAGGGCCTCGAAGTCGGCCAGGAGGCCGTCGCGGGCGATCGTGGCCCGCACCTGCTCCGAGCCGGGGGTGATCATCAGCTTGGTCTTCACCTGGAGACCGGCGGCGGCGGCCTGGCGGGCGATGGAGGCGGCCCGGGTGATGTCCTCGTAGGAGGAGTTGGTGCAGCTGCCGATGAGGGCGGCGCTGATCTCCAGCGGCCAGTTGTTGGCCTTGGCCTCGGCTCCCAGGGCCGACACCTCGCGGGCCAGGTCGGGGGTGTGGGGCCCGTTGATGTGGGGCCGCAGGGTGTTGAGGTCGATCTCGACCACCCGGTCGTAGAAGCGGCCAGGGTCGGCCAGCACCTCGTCGTCGGACCGGAGGTGGTGGGCCACCCGGGTGGCGGCGTCGGCCGTGCTCTCCCGGCCGGTGGCCTTCAGGTAGCGGGCCATGGCGTCGTCGTAGCCGAAGACGCTGGTGGTGGCGCCGATCTCGGCCCCCATGTTGCAGATCGTGGCCTTGCCGGTGGCCGACAGGCTGTTGGCCCCGGGGCCGAAGTACTCGACGATGGCACCGGTGCCGCCCTCCACGGTGAGGATCTCGGCCACCTTGAGGATCACGTCCTTGGAGGCCGACCACCCGTTCAGCTCGCCCGTGAGGTGGACGCCGATCATCTTGGGCCAGCGCACGTTCCACGGGAACCCGGTCATCACGTCCACGGCGTCGGCCCCGCCCACACCGATGGCGATCATGCCCAGGCCGCCGGCGTTGGGGGTGTGGCTGTCGGTGCCGATCATCATCCCGCCGGGAAAGGCGTAGTGCTCCAGCACCACCTGGTGGATGATGCCGCTGCCGGGCTTCCAGAACCCGCCCCCGTACTTGGCCGACACCGACTCCAGGAACGTGTAGACCTCCTCGTTGGAGTCGAGCGCGGCCAGCAGGTCCTTCTTGCCGTCGTCGCGGGCCTGGATCAGGTGGTCGCAGTGGGTGGTGGTGGGCACCCGCACGGCGGGCAGGCCGGCCGTGGTGAACTGCAGCCAGGCCATCTGGGCCGTTGCGTCCTGCATGGCCACCCGGTCGGGCCGGAAGTCGACGTAGCTCTTGCCCCGCTCCACCTCGGCGTCGGCTGCGTCGAGGTGGTTGCCGAGGATCTTCTCGGCCAGGGTGAGCGGTCTGCCGAGGCGGGACCGCAGCCCGCCGACCCGCTCATCGAGCGTGGCGTAAACAGCTTCGATCAGCTCGATGGGGGATTCGGGTCCGACGGCCATGGCGTTCAACTCCTCGAGTGCGATTTTCAGCGCCAACTCTAGGGGGAATGTCCGCGCGACCTGGATCTGAAGCGGCACCAAACGCGGGACGGGGCCCGTCAGCGGGGCAGTTTGGCCGCCCGGGCCGTCAGCAGCTGCTCCAGGCGGGCCGGATCGGCCGTGGCCGGCGTCGCTTCCAGGGTGGTGACGAGGTCGCCCACCTGGTCCACGTACACCTGGATCTCGGCCGACGAGCCGACGGTGTCGACCTGCTCCACGATGAGGGCACCGGCCTTCGTCCGTTCCGCCGACGTGATCGTGACGGCGGCCGGCAGGGCGCCGGAGACGGTGTAGTTCGTGCAGGCCCGCGCGTTCGCCACCATCTGGTCGATGACGGCCGAGGCGGCCTCGGCCGAGGTGAACACGGTGGCGGTGGACGCGACGATGCCTTCGGGCAGGAGCGGGTTCGTGGTCAGCACCCGCTTGGCCGCTCCGCCGGCCTGGGACCGGTCGAGGGCCCGGTTGCAGTAGGCGTAGTCGGACAACGGATGGTCGGCGTCCTGGCCCGAGGTGTAGGTCGAGTCGTCCAGGGCGAGGGCGATGCCGCCCAGATCGGCCTCGGTGATCAGGGCGGAGGCCAGGAGGGAGGGATCGATCAGACTCCCCGTGCCGGCGGTGGGGGCGGTGCTGGCCGTCGGCGCCGTGCTGGCGGTGGCGGTCGCCTCGGTGGTGCCGGTGCCGAGGGATGACCCGGTGTTGCCGGCCGGCGTCGAGCCGTCGGGACCGGCGGGCGCCGACACCGCCTCGCCGATGGCGGTGCCCTCGACGTTGGCGCCACTGTTTCCCCTGGTCAGGGCCCATAGCCCGACGGCCACCACCAGCAGGCCGACCACCACGGCGGCGGCGAACAGGGATCGGCGGCGCTCGCCCGCCGCCGGGTCGGCGGGGACGGAAGGGGTCTGGTTGCCCGGCGCCGCGCTCACCGGGCCCGACGATAGCGGCCCGGCTGCCGGGGCGGGCCTCACCGTCAGCCGGGCTCCGCCGTCAGTCGGGCTCCCCGTGGGGCCGGCTCAAGCCGGGGCGGGGCCGGCCGACGGAACCGCATGGCACCCCGCTCCAACCGGCCACGGGCCCGGGCCTCCCGCTCCCGCTGGCGCCCGGTCACCGCTGTCGCCGCCGGATCGGTGCTGGTGGCGGTCACCGTGGCCGCCTCGGCGGTGGCCGCCATCACCCTGGGGGGTGTGCGGATCGCCGGCTTCGGGCCCGACGAGCTGGCCTCCCTGCTGGGCTCGGAGGGCGACGGCAGCGGGTTGGCGGCCGGGGCCGACCCCACGAGCACCACCGGCCGGGTCCTGGCGACGGCCGGCGCCACCGTGGCCGCCCCTCCGGCCGAGCTGGCCTTCGACGGCACCGCCGGCGAGGCGTCGGCCGCCCCGACCCCCGCCCCGACCGTGTCCCCCGCCCGGTCCGTATCCACCTCGGGGGCCACGGGCCCCGCCACCACCGTGGCCGCCGGCCCGTCGGCCGTCGACCCCGACGCCGTGTACAAGGGGCTCGTAGGCCGGCTGGGTCTCGACGACCCGGTGGCCACCCCGGTGGCCGCCGCCCCGGCGGCGGGGCCCGGTGTGCAGCCGTTGACCGGGCTGCCCGGACCGGTGCCCGACCGGCCGGCGGCGGTGGTGAAGATCGACAACTCGCCCAAGGCCCGGCCCCAGGTGGGCCTGGAGCAGGCCGACATCGTGGTGGAGGAGGAGGTGGAGGGCGGGGTGACCCGCCTGGCCGCCGTGTTCCACAGCCAGGGGGGCGTGGTGGGCCCGGTGCGCTCGGGGCGCACCACCGACATCCCGGTGCTCGACGGCCTGGGCTCGCCCCTGCTCGTCTACTCGGGGGCCAACCAGGTGATCGATGCCCTGCTGGTGCGTCAGGCCGGCGGTGCAGAACCGCAGCGCCGAGCGGACCTCGGGCTACTGGCGGGAACGGGCCCGCAAGGCGCCGTCGAACCTGTTCACCGACCTGGGTGCCCAGTGGGCGTCGGCCACCGGCGGCCCGCCTCCGGCCCAGTTCGCCTACCGGGGGGCGGGGAGGCTCCGGCTGGCGGCCAGCCGGCCGCCAGCTTCGCCGTCACCTACCGGGCCAACCGGGTGTCGTGGGCCTGGAACGGCGAGCTGTGGGCCCGCAGCCAGGGCGGCGCCCCTCATGTGGTGGCGGCCGGGGGGCAGCTGGCCGTGGCCAACGTGGTGGTGGTCGAGACGGCCAAGCTCGACACCGGCATGGTCGACACCTCCGGAGCCCGGGTGCCCGAGTTCGCCTTCGTGGGCGCCGGCCCGGCCACCGTGTTCACCGGTGGTCGGCGCATCGCCGCCACCTGGACCCGTCCCACCCTGCGCAGCGCCGTCACGCTCACCGCGGCCGACGGCTCCGTGGTCGGGCTCACCCCCGGCCGGACCTGGGTGGAGGTAGTCGAAGCCGGCGCCGGCCAGCTCCGCTGAGTGCCGACCCGCTCCGCTGAGCCCCCGAACTGCGCGACGGAAATCGCGCCCCCCGCCCGTTCTGCGTCGCGAACCCGCCGATTTCCGCAGACAATGTCACGCAGTTCGTCGGCGTGCCGCGGTTTACGTCGCGCAGTTCGAGCTCGGAGGGGCGCTTGATTCGGGGCGACGGGGGCCGATGGGAGGCCATGAACCTGCCCCGCCCCCACCTGGGTCGGCTCACCGTTGCCGCCGCGCTCGCTGTCGCCTTGCCCGTGGCCGCGGTGGCCTGGAGCCTCGGCGGTCCGTCCGGCCGATCCAACCGCCAACGTCGCCCCCGACGCGCTGGCCGCACGCTGCCGCCTCGTCGTCGCCATCGACCACCGTGCCCGCCCCCGCCGCCCCGTCGTCGAGCGCCGCCCCAACCGCAGACGCTGGGCGACGACGCCGTGCTCGACGACCTGTGGCACCGCTGCGAGCAGGGGAGCGGCGCCGCCTGCGACCAGCTCTTCGAGCAGGCCCCGCTGAACAGCGCCTACGAGTCGTTCGGGCTCAGCTGCGGCAACCGGCCCGACGTGCTGCGCTGCGGCCAGGAGATGGACCAGCCGTCCACCACCGTGCCCCCGCCCACCCTGCCGACGCCGATGTCGGTCCCGTCGACCGTGCCGCCGATCACCGCCCCGGCCCCACCCGCCGGTGAAGCCGGCCCGGCCCCGTCGCCGACACCAACCTCGCCGGCTGACGCCCCCCGCCGGCCGCCGTTCCCGGTGCGCCTGGCCCCACCGCCGGTGCCCTGTGCACCAGGGTCGGGCTGGCCCGGTTCCCGGTGCGGGAGGCGCCACCGGCGGCGCCCTGGGCACCGGGATCAGAGGTTGGGCCAGCGCTTCTCGGTGGCGGGCCGGCGGCGTTCGCCGGGCTTGGGTCCCAGCGCCCAGCGGCGGCGCCAGGCGCCGACCTCGGGGCCACTGAGCTCGGCGGTGTTCTTGCGGGCGGCGTTGCGTCGGGCCTCCCACCAGCCCTGGGAGAACTCGTCGGCCAGGATGTCGATCTGGGCCTGGATGCGGGTGGCGAAGTGGCGCACGTCCTCGCCCTCGGCGATCTTCATCGGCCGCCCGAACACCACGGCGGTCGACGCCCGGCGGGGCCAGTTCTGCCCCTTGGGCAGCACCCGGCCGGTGCCGTCGATGTACACCGGCACCACCGGGGCCCCGGTGCGCTGGCTCACGAACGCCGCCCCCGGGCGGTGGGGTCGGCCCCAGCCGTCGGGGCTGCGCCCGCCCTCGGGGAAGATCAGCAGGTTGCGGCCCTTGTCGATCATCTTGACCGTGTTGGCGATCGACAGCTTCGACAGTCGCTGGCGCTCGATGGGAATGGCCCCGATGAACAGAGCCGAGGCCGCCGCCACCAGCCGGTTGGGGAAGAAGTAGTCGGCCCCCGCCGCGATCACGAGGTTGCGCCGCAGGTGGGCCGGGATGGTGGCCAGCAGCAGCGTGGTGTCGGCGTGGCTGTGATGGTTGGCGGCGAACAGCACCGGGCCGTCGACGTCGTCGAGGCGGTCGGCCCCCACCACCTTGGGCGAGCCGTAGATGCTGATGGCGGGCTTCATGAACCCCCACACGCTGGCCCGGCGCACCACCTTGGCCGCCGGCGAATGGGCCCATTCGATGTCGTAGTAGACACCGGTGGTCTGGGGCCGCTCCCGTTTCTGCAGCCCTCGGGGGGCGGTGGGCGGGTCGGTCACGAAGCGGATCCAGCGGAGCAGGGACACGGTGATCGCTCCTCCCCGCTCAGCTCACGTCGGCCATGAGGATCGGCGGGTTGTGGAGATGGGTGACGGTGGGCCGGGGCCCCACCACGTCGCTCGCCATCTCCAGGGCGTCCTGCAGGGTGGAGGCCGGCTTGAACCCGAGCCGGCGCACCGCCCGGGGGTCGCCGCCCACCACGATGATCTGGCCCAGGTACTCCATGGCGTGCGCGCCCCAGTACCACATGTAGAACGGATGCACGCCGTGGTAGGCGTAGCTCGTGCGGTACAGGTGGCGGTACCACTCGTCCTCGGCGAACTGCTTCTCGTACTTCTGCTCGATCTCCACCGGGTCGGTGGTGTCGGCCAGCACCTGCTCGAAGAAGTCGATGTAGCTCGGGTGGTGGACCGGGTGGAACTCCCACGGCGTGGGGTGGCTCATGATCAGCACGCCTCCCTCCCGTCACCACGGGCTTACCCCGGTAGAGGTTGAAGAAGTACCCCAGGCCCTGCACCATCACCAGGATCGGGTTCATGATCGAGTTGACGTTGTAGGGGCAGAGGTAGGGGAGCCCCATGGTCACGATGTCGGTCTGGCCCTCCACCGGCACCAGGTGCTGGCGGTACACCATCTCGGTGGTCTTGCGGTGCACGGCCTCCACCTCGCCGGCCTGCACCGAGGTCAACTCGTAGGGTGAGCGCCAGGAGTGGAAGAACCGGCGCTTGGCCGGGCCCGTCATCGTCTTGAGGCCGGCCTGGACGGCGGCGAACGACGCCCGGTCCTTGAGCGACCACTCCCATTCCCGCTTCTGCAGCATGGCCAACGGGCCGTCGTGGCCGAAGGTGTTGGTGTTGAGCGTGGTCTCGATCTGGAAGATCCGGGGCCCGTGGTGCTTGATGATCTTGCCCTGGCGCCAGTTCGAGCGGTGCAGCTCGGAGGCGTCCTGGTCCATGAACGACCGGGACTGGCGCATGGTGGCCACGTTGTGGTGGGCCCGCACTCCGGCGTAGCCCGACAGGCCGGTGGCGGTGCTCTTCCAGCCCCCGTCCATCGACACCAGGTTGATGTTCACGTAGATCACGAGGTCCGACTCGGCAGCCCGCTTGTTCATCTGCACCGACTCGCCGTGGTCGGTGGTCCCGAGGATCACCATCCCGTCGGGGTCCTCGGCGTCGTGGTTGTACAGCAGGCCGTGGGGGGCGAACGCCTCGTACACCCGGTCGCCCACGGCGTGGCGCAGCTCGGGCTCGGTCATCCGCCGGTGCAGGGCCAGGGCGGCGATGATGTGGACGTCGTCCACGCCGGCCTCGGCCGCCAGGTCGAGCACGGCCTCGATGATCCGCTGGCGCACGTCGGGCCGCTGCATGGGGGGCAGGGGCAGCGACAGGTCGTCGAAGGCGATCGTGAGCTTCATCCCCGGCCGGAGCAGGGCGGGCAGCGGATCGTCGTCGAGCGGTTCCAGCAAGGCCCGGCGGATGGCCTCGTCGGGGTCGGGCAGGCCGGCCAGTGGCTCGGACGGGTAGATCACCCGGCTCCGGCCCACCGGCAGGCGTTCCAGGCGGAACCCCTCGCCGTGGTGGAACAGGATCGGCGGCGTCGAGCGGTCGACGTCGAGGACGAAGCCGGGGCGGGGCCGGGGGCGGGCCGTGGAGCTCACTGGACTGCTTTCTTCTCGGACGGTCGGCGGGTCGGGGTCACTTGCGGCTCCGGCGCCGGGAGGGCAGGGGGCCGAACGGCAGGGCCTTGTCGGTGCCGCCGGGGGCCTTGGCCCAGCTCTCGATCAGCCAGCCCCGCTTGATGGCCAGCGACGCCAACCGGGTCTCGGGGTTGACGGCCACCGGGAAGCCGACGGCGTCGAGCAGGGGCAGGTCCGACGAGGAGTCGGCGTAGGCGACGGACTCGGCCAGGTCGAACCCGTTGGCGTCGGCGTAGTCCCGCAGGGCCTGGGCCCGGACCTCGCCGGTGGGGGGCACGTTGAGCAGCTCGCCCGTGTAGCGGCCGCCCAGCTGCGACATCTCGGCGCAGATCACGTCGTCGAACAGCGGCCCGAGCGGTTTGACCACGATGTCGAGGGCGCCCGTGATCAGCAGGGTCTTGTGGCCGAGGCGGCGGTGCTCCCGGATCCGGCGCAGGGCCGCCGGGTAGGCCTTGGTCAGGATGTGGTCGGCCAGCAGGCCGGGGCCCAGCCGCTCCATCTCGGCCACCGAGGCGCCGTCGTACCGGCGGTAGAAGTGGCGCAGGAAGTCGGTCCGGTCCCGCCGGTCCAGGGCCAGCAGGGCCGGGGCCTCCATCACCGTCTTCGCCGTGAACAGGGCCCGCTCCCGGGGCGGGAGCCGGCGGGTGGCCAGCCAGGCGTAGCTGAACACCACGTTGGAGGCGATGATCGTGTTCTCCAGGTCGAACGCCACCAGCTGGCGCTTGGGGTCGAGCACCCGGTCCCGCAGCCGCTTGGTGCGGGCGTCGGGGTCGGACGCCTCGCTGCGGGTCTTGACCCGGGCGTGCTCCACCACCGACGGGAGGTGGACGCCGGTGACGTAGTGGTCCCAGTCGATCACGGCCGGGTCGCAGCCGAAGGTGACGGCGTCGTCGGCCGGCAGGCCCTCGTGCAGCGCCACCAGGCGCTCCACCCCGTACAGGGCCTCGCACTCGGCGTAGGAGCCGTAGATGCGGACGTAGTCGAGGGCCCGCTCCACCTGCTCCTTGTTCTCCTCCAGCTGGGCGTTGAACAGGGCCTGGGGGCCCCGCAGGGGCAGGCGCTTGAGACCCTTGTCGGCCCAGTCGAGGTTGCGCTGGACCCGGGCCAGCTGGCGCTCCACCGCCCCCCGGCCGGGGAACGACCACTCCGGCACCGAGATGGGCTGGCCCTTCTCGTCGTACAGCGGGTGGTCGCCGAACCAGGTGCTGGTCAGGTCGACCAGGCGCCGGTAGCGGAGCGGGTTGCGGGTGCCCGACGCCACCTGGGTGACGCCCACCGAGCCGTCGGGCTCGGGACCCTTGGCCGCCACGTTGACGATGGCCGCCACCACGAGATCCACCGGGATCACGTCGATCACGCCCTCGGGCACGCCGGGAAATTCCTTCAGCAGGCCCCGGGCGTAGCTGATGATGATGGGCTCGGCCATGCGGAAGCCCTTGATCCAGCCCGGGAAGGGCTCGGACCAGCTCGACTCGATGATCGAGGGCCGCACGATAGACACCGGCACGTCGCCCCGGCTCTCCACCAGGGCCCGCTCGGCCAGGGCCTTGGTGTAGGCGTAGGCGTCGGGCCAGCCCAGCGAGGCGGCCCGGGCCCGGCCCGCCTCCACCAGCTGCTCGTCCACCCAGCGCTGGCGCAGCTGCTCGGTCTTCGCCGCCAGCAGGGGGGTGCCGGCGGCCCCCAGGTCCTGGCGGGCCTGGCGCCGGTACTGGCGGAGCCGCTCGGGGTCCCGGCTCTGGGCGTCGAAGTCGCCCTTGAACCGCCGGGCCGCCGTCACCTCGGCCCGCCAGTCGATCTCGATGTGGAACGGGCTGTCGCTGAGGAGTTGCTCGGGGGCGCTGCCCCGCCGGTTGCCGGCCACGTAGCAGGTCGACACGGCCACCAGGTGGGGGTTGGCGTCGAGCGACTGGAGGGTCTGCACGATCCGGGTGGGGCCGAGGAGGTTGACCTCCACCGCCTGGTCGATGGGGGCGTCGAAGCTGACGGTGGCGGCCGAGTGCATCACCAGGTCGCACCCGGCGATGAGCTCCCGGCCTTCGGCGTCGAGGCCGAGGCCGTCGGAGCTGATGTCGCCGGCGATCACCGTGACCCGGCGTTCGATCTCGGCCCAGAACGGGTCCTTGCCCCGATCGGCCAGCAGGCGGCTGAAGGCGTCGTTGCGGAAGATCTCGCGCCGGGCCCGCTCGGCCGGGCTCGACCGCTTTCCCGGCCGCACCAGCAGCACCAGCTCGCACTCGGGCACGGAGCGGATCAGCCGCTCCACCAGGGCGGTACCGAGGAAGCCGGTGGACCCGGTGATGGCGATCCGCTTGCCCGCCAGCTGCTCGGCGATCATCGGGCGACGCCGCCCGTGCCGGCCGTCGTCGGTGCCGGGCGCATGAGGCTGGGCCCGTCGGGGCTGGGGGTCATGGTCACGAGGCGGATCCCTTTCACTGCCGGGCGAGCGTACCGACCATCCGGCGATTCCCTACCATTTGGTAAGTGAGCGTAGGGACCACCAAGCATAGGGTCGTGGCGGTGGCGACGGTCGCCTTCGCCGACCGGGGTGTTGCCGGTACCTCGCTCGACGATCTGGCCCGCCAGGTGGGCATGACCAAGCAGGCCATCCTCTACCACTTCGGCTCGAAGGACGGCCTGGTCACGGCGGTGCTGGAGCGGGGAGCGGGCGACCTGGTGGACGTGCTGGCGGCGGCCGGCGAGACGGCGGCCGCCGGCTGGGACCGGGTGGAGGCCACGGTGCGGGCGGCGTTCGGCCTGGCCGTGCGGCGCCCTGAGCTGGTGGGCCTGCTGCGGGAGCTGGGCCGGCTGGGCCCGGACCGGACGGGTCAGGTGGTGTCGCTGCTCCAGCCGATGATCGACGCTGCCGTGGGCTCCCTCCAGACCGGGATGGACGACGGCCGCCTGCGTCGCTCCGACCCCCGCCTGGTGCTGGTCTCGGCCTACGCCATCGTCACCGGCGTGGTGGCCGACACCGGCGTGCTGCGGGCCGTGGGGCTGGAGCTGAACCTGAAGTTGGCCGTCGACCTGCGCCGGGCCGTGCTCGCCTTCCTCCGGGCCGCGCTGCTGCTGGAGTAGCCTCACGGGGTGGTGTCGGGCCGGCATTTCGCGCATCTGGCCGAACCGTGTCACCTTGTGCCGGCCAGGGCGGCATTTCTTCACAAGGTTCGGCCGGGTGGGGTCGGGTGAGGCCCGGCGAGGGTGGGGTGGGTCAGGTGCGCGGGTTTCGTCACCGGGGGTGATTAGCGTTGAGCGCCGTGCAGCTCCGACGTCGTGCCACAGCTCTGGCCCACCTGGTCGTTTCTCTCGCCCTCATCGGGGCCGGGAGCGCCGGGCTGGGGGTCGTCCCGGCCGGAGCCCAGGGCAGCGACCCGGCCCGCTGCGACGCCGTGGTGGTCGACACCAGCGGCGAGCTCGACACCGCGGCGGTGGAGCGGGCGGCGGCGGCCGAGACCCGGGCCACGGTGGTGGTGCGGGGCTTCGACTCGGCCCCTGGGGGCGATCTCCTGGCCGCCATCGACGACCTGGTGGCGTCGTGCTTCAGCGACGCCAACGGCGTGATCCAGCCCACCGATCTGGCCCTGATCTCGTTCTCGGTCCAGGACCGCCAGAGCGATGTGCTGCTGGGCCGTTCGCTGCCCCCCGACCCGGCGTCGTCCGACGTGCGCGACGCCATGGGCGACCAGTTCCGCCAGGGCGACTTCACCGGCGGCGTCGAGGACGCCATCGCCGAGCTGACCAACCAGATCAACGCCGACAGCCCGGCCCTGCCGGCCGATGGCGGTTCCGGCTCCACCGGGGCCGGGTCGGAGGCGGGAACCGACACCACGTCGTCCACCGACGGCAACGGCGCCCTGGTGGCCGGCGGAGTGCTGGGCGGCGCGGCCGTGCTGGGGGCCGGCGGCGCCACCACCGTGCTGGTGCGCCGGCGGCGCCGGCTCAACGAGCAGCGCCAGGCGGTGGCCGCCGCCCTGGCCGAGCCGAGGAGCCGGGTGGGGGTGTTGCGGGAGCGGAGCCAGCGGGTGGAGGCCCAGGCCGACCTGTGGGCCCGAACGTCGGCCGGTCGCACGCTCGACGTGCTGGAGGACCAGCGGCGCCGGGTCCGCTCGGCCCTGGCCGATACCGAGCGGGGGGCCGCCCTGCTGAGCCAGGCCACCCCCCAGGGGGTGGAATCGGCCACCGCCATCCAGCTGGCCGACGCCCGTGACCGGCTGAGCACCCTCGGCACCTACCTGGAGGCCAACCAGCAGGCGCTCGATGCGCTGGTGGCGTTGGGGGCCCGCCTGGACCATCTCCGGGTGGCCCTGCCCGAGAAGCGGGCCCTGCTCACCTCGGAGCTGGGGGAAGCCCAGGTGCTGGCCGACCAGCGTCGGGGTGAGGGATGGCAGGTGGACGAGCCGGCCGCCACGCTGGCCGACGTGGGATCAACGCTGGCCGGGCTCGACCTCGACGACCTGGCCCTCGACCTGCTGTCGCTGTCGGAACGGATCGAGGCGACCGAGGCCTCGCTGTTCGCCGCCACCCACGACCTGCGCAGCCTTCCCGACCGTCCCGGCTCGATCGCCGCCTGGCGCAACGAGCAGCTGGCGGCGGCGGCCATGGAAGAGAAGCGGGCCAACGAGGCGGCGGCCCGCCTGGCCCAGATCGCCCCCTTGCACGCCACCGAGAGCTGGGAGTGGGCGGCCCACCATCCCGACGAGGCCCTGGCCCGGTTGCGGGCGGCGGCCGAGAAGGCCGATGCGGCGTCGGCCCTGGCCGGCGATCAGCAGCGCTTCGACGAGGCCGGGCGGGGGATGGAAGCCGCCGGGCTGGAGCTGATGGCGGCCGACGAGCTGCTCGACCAGGTCGACGACCTGCTGGTGGACCTGGAGCGGGCCCGGGAGCAGGCGCCGGCCATGGTGGCCGAGTCCCGCCGGGTGGAGGGCGAGCTGGCCCGCTACGTGCAGCAGTTCGCCGCCGACCTGGGGCCCGATCTGGCGGCCAGCCCGGCCCGGGTCGACGCCGCCATCGACGGCCTGGAGGCCGAGCTGGCTACGCCCCGGCCCAACCATCTGCGGGTGGCCCAGACGGCCGACCGGATGAACCGGGAGATCGACGGGCTGCTGGCGAGCGCCCGCCAGCAGCACGAGCACATGGAAGCACTGCGGCGGCAGGCCGAACGGGAGGTGGCCCGGGCCCAGGGGGCGATCAGCCGGGCCCGCCAGGCCATCGGGTGGCAGATCTTCGACGGGAGCGACGGCGACGAGCTCGATCTCCTGGAACAGCGGCTGGGTGAGCTGCCGGCCGACCCCGAGGCCCGGTTCCGGGAGGCCGACTCGATCGCCGATGCCGCCCTGGCCGTGCAGGAGCGGGCCATCGCCCGCCGCCGACGTCAGAGCAACTGGATCGTGGTGGGCTCGGGCAGCGGCGGCTGGAGCAGCTCGGGCGGCCACCATCACGCCGGCGGCGGCCGATCATTCGGCGGCGGGGGCGGCGGGGGCCGCTCGTTCGGCGGCGGAGGCGGAGGCGGCCACTCCTTCGGCGGCGGACGCTCGAGCGGGGGCTGGTGAGCCGGCGGCTCACCTACCAGGTCAGTGGGTCGTGACGCGTTTGGCGGCGCGCCGGTCGTGGCGCTCGATGGCCAGCTCCACCAGGCGGTCGATCAGCTGGGCGTAGGGCAGACCCGACGCCTCCCACATCTTGGGGTACATCGAGATCGGGGTGAACCCGGGGATGGTGTTCACCTCGTTGAGCAGCGCCCCCCGGCCGTTCTCCTCGTAGAAGAAGTCGACCCGGGCCATGCCCTCGATCCGTAGCGCCCGGTACACGGTGGCCGCCAGCGCCTGCAGTTCCTCGGTGACCCCCGGCGGGAGCTGGGCCGGGATGATGAGCTGGGCGTTGCCGTCGAGGTACTTGTCCTCGTAGTCGTAGAACTCGGCCCCGGCCACGATCTCGCCCGGCACCGACACCTCGGGCTCCAGGTTGCCCAGCACCGACAGCTCGATCTCCCGGCCGGTGATCGCTTCCTCGATCACCACCAGCTCGTCGTAGACCAGGGCCTTCTGGATGGCGGCCGACAGCTCGGTCTCGGTGGTGGCCTTGCTCACCCCCACCGACGAGCCCATGTTGGCCGGCTTCACGAACACCGGCAGGCCGAGCTGGTCGGCCACCTCCTTCATGACCGCCTTCGGGTCGGCGGCGATGTCGTGCTCCCGGAACCACAGCCAGCGGGCCTGGGGAATGCCGTGGGCGGAGGCCACGGTCTTGGCCATCGCCTTGTCCATGGCCACGGCCGAGCCGAGCACGCCGGCCCCCACGTAGGGCACGTTGGCCAGGTCGAGCATCCCCTGGACGGTGCCGTCTTCGCCCATCGGGCCGTGCAGGAGAGGGAGCACGACGGTGCGGACGGCCCGGGACGGGGCCGCCACCAGCGCCGTGAGCTCGGTTGACGGGCCCGACGGGCTGAGCGACGGGGGCAGGTGGCGGGCTCCCTGGGCCAGGGCGGCCATGGCTTCGTCGGCCCGCACGAAGGTGCCGTCGCGGGTGATGCCCACGGCCTCGATCTCGTAGCGGGCGGGGTCGACCGCCGCCAGCACCTGGGCCGCCGTGGTGCACGACACATCGTGCTCGGCCGACATACCGCCGAACAGCACGATCAGCCGGATGGTTTCGCCCGCGGGCGGGACGGGGGCGGGGGAGGGCGACGACGGTGAGACCACGACCGCCAACAGTAATCGCAACCGCACCCGGAATCGGCTACACCAACCCAGGTGCACTTCCACGCCAGCGACCTCGCCCGCCGCCTCAACGGGGACCTGTCGGGCCCCGAACGCGAGGTGGCGGGGGTGTCGATCGACAGTCGCACGGTGGCCCGCGGCAACCTGTTCGTGCCCCTGGTGGTCGAGCGCGACGGCCACGCCTACGTGCCGGCCGCCCTGGAGGCCGGGGCCGGGGCCTACCTGAGCTCGGTCGGCCGGTTGGACGGCACCGCCGCCGACTCGACGGCGATCCTGGTGGCCGACACGGCCGAGGCCCTGGCCGGGATCGGCCGGATCGCCCGGGAACGGTTGGAGGGCGGGGCGGTGGTGGGAGTCACCGGCAGCGTGGGGAAGACGTCGATGAAGGACCTGGCCCTCGCCGCCTGCGCCGGGGCCAAAGCCACCCACGCCAGCGAGAAGTCGTTCAACAACGAGCTGGGGGTCCCGCTCACCCTGGCCAACGCCCCCGAGGGCACCGAGGTGGCGATCGTGGAGATGGGAGCCCGGGGCAAGGGGCACATCGCCCTGCTGTGCGGTATCGCCCGGCCCACGGTCGGCATCGTCACCGCCGTGGCCCTGGCCCACTCCGAGCTGTTCGGCTCGATCGAGGGGGTGGCCGAGGCCAAGGGTGAGCTGGTGGAGGCCCTACCGGCCGCCGGGGTGGCCGTGCTCAACGCCGAGGACGAGCGGGTGGCGGCCATGGCCGGGCGCACGGCGGCCCGGGTGGTCACCTACGGCCGCACCCGGGGCGACGTCCGGGCCACCGGGATCGTGCTCGACGACCTGCTGCGGCCCCGGTTCACGATCGAGTGTGACGCCGGGCGGGCCGAGGTGGCCCTCGACGTGCGGGGCGCCCACATGGCGTTGAACGCCGCCGGGGCGGTGGCCGCCGCGCTGGCCGTGGGGGTGCCGCTGGAGGCGGCGGCCGCCGGGCTGGCGGCGGCCCGCCTGTCGCCGTGGCGGATGGATGTGATCCGGGCCTCCGATGGCGTGGTGGTGGTCAACGACGCCTACAACGCCAACCCCACATCGATGCGGGCGGCATTGGAGGCCCTGGCCGCCCTGCCCCGATCGGGCGCCGCAGGTGGCGGCGCCGGTGGAGCCGGTGGCGGTGGGCGCCGGGTGGCGGTGCTGGGCCTGATGGCCGAGCTGGGCCCCGAGGGCCCGGCCGAGCACGCCGCCGTGGCCGCCGAGGCGGCCCGGGCCGGGGTGACGGTGGTGGCGGTGGCGGCACCGGCCTACGGCGACGGGGCCATCCACGTGCCCGATCGGGCAGCGGCGGCCGCCGCCATCGGCCCGCTGACGGCAGGCGACGCCGTGCTGGTCAAGGGCAGCCGGGTGGCCGGCCTCGAGGTGCTGGCGGCCGAGCTGGTGGCCGCCCACGGCGGCCCGGCCAGCGCGGGCGGGCCGGAGCCGGTTCGATGACGGGGGCGACGGCGCCGGCGGCGCCCACCGGATGGCGGTTGTGGTTGGCCGGGGCCCGGCCCCGCACGTGGCCGGCGGCGGTGGTGCCGGTGGTGGTGGGCACGGCGGCCGCGTCGGGCGTGGTGCCGATCATCTGGTGGCGGGCGGCGGCCGCTCTGCTCGTGTCGGTGGCCATCCAGGTGGCCACGAACCTGGTCAACGACTACGCCGACGGCACCCGGGGCACCGACCATGCCCGCGTCGGCCCGCTCCGTCTCGTCGGCTCCGGCCTGGTGCCGGCGCCCACCGTGAAACGGGCGGCGATGCTGACGTTCGCCGTGGCCGCCGCGGCCGGGGCCGCCCTGGCCTGGGCCGTCGGTCCCGAGCTGCTGGTGGTGGGTGCGGCCTCGATGGTGGCCGGGTGGGCCTACACCGGCGGGCCCCGGCCCTATGGCTACCTGGGCCTGGGCGAACTGTTCGTGTTCGTGTTCTTCGGCCTCGTGGCCACCGTGGGCACGACCTACGTGCAGACCGAGCGGATCACGGGCCTGTCGTTGACGGCCTCGGTGCCGGTGGGCCTGCTGTCGGTGGCCCTGCTCGTGGTCAACAACCTGCGTGACATCCCCACCGACACGCGGTCGGGCAAGCAGACGCTGGCCGTGCGGATGGGTGACGTTGCCACCCGGCGGTTCTACGTCGCCATCGTGGTGGTGGTGGCCCTCGGTGTGGTGGCCTGCGGGGTCAGCCGGTGGCCGGCGTTGCTCGGCCTGGTGGGTCTGGCCGCTGCCGTGGCCCCGGTGCGCACGGTGACCGGCGGGGCCACCGGGCCCCAGCTGATCCCGGTGCTGGGGGCCACCGGCAAGTTCCAGATGATCACCGGGGTGCTGCTGGCCCTGGGGCTGGCCGTGGGCGGCCAGCTCTGACGAATCAGATTCAGGCCGCTCCGGCGATCAGGCGCCGCCGCCGAGGGTGACGGTGGCCGCCATCTGGTCCCACAGGGCCAGGTCCACGTACTGGGGGGTGGCGGTGAAGGTGGATGTGATCACCGAGCGCCCGTTGAGCTGGTGGTACTGGCGGCCGGTGGCCTGCACACCGGTGGCGGTGGTGAGCGTGTAGTCGACCACCAGGGTCTCCAGCCCCCCCACCAGCGCCCGGTTCTGCGCCTTCACGTCGCCGCCCACCGTCTGGAGCTGGGACGGCACGATCGTCTCGATGGTGTCGAGGTCGGTGATGAGGCCGCTGTCGTCGACGATGACGTTGGCCGTGGTGGTGAAGCCGCTGGCGGAGGTGGCGGCGTCCATCACCATGATGTTGATCTGGTCCAGGAGGTCGGGGGCGATCGAGTCGATGTAGGCGCTGGTCGACTGGTCCTGGATCGACTGCTCGAACGCCGCCCGCTGGGCCGGGTCCGTCACCAGGGGCTTCAGGTCGATCCAGCCGGCGGGCACGCCGATCGAGGCGCCGTCGCCGTTCACCGCCTTCCAGCCGGCCGGCAGGTTGCTGATGGAGCCGGTGGCCGTGCCGCCGGCGGCGACGGTGGACGACGATCCGGGGGCGGCAGCGGTGGAGACTGTCGCGCCGCCGGCTGTCGAGGCGGTGGAGGGGGCGGCCGTGGTGGTGGTGCTGTCGCCGGCGTTGGTGTCGCCGCCGGTGATCGTGGAGGCGCAGCCGGCCGAGGCGAGCAGGGCGGTGGCGAGAAGAGCGGAACGGCCGGCGAGGTGAAGCCGCGCCCGCCTGGCTCCTGTGGTCGTGTCGATGTGCATGGCTGAACCCTCCCGCATGGCCTCGGATCGCCTCGAAGCGGAGGCTAACGGAGTTGATCGGCCGATCCTGGTCGCCCCTTGATCAACAAGTCGTCCGGCGCAGCGCCGGTTCAGGAGGCCACGATCTCGGCCATGGCTTCCAGCAGCGACGGTGGACCCGACACCACCAGGGTGTTCACCACCGACTCCCGCCAGACGTCGAGATCGGAGCGGATCTTGGCCGGCGGGCCGACGAGCGCCACGTCTTCCACCATGGCGGTGGGCACGGCGGCGATGGCGGCCCGCTTGTCGCCGGCCAGGTAGAGGTCCTGGATGCGGGCGCACTCGGCCTCGTAGCCCATGCGGGCGAACACGTTGAGGTGGAAGTTGGCCTCCCGGGCCCCCATGCCGCCGGCGTAGAGGGCGAGCATGGGGCGGATGGCGTCGGCCGCCGCTTCCACGTCGTCGTTGATCACCACCGGCACCACGGCGGCCACGTCGAAGCTGGCCAGGGTCTGGCGGGCGCCGGGGCGGGCGAAGCCCTCGTTGAGTGCGTCGAGGTAGAACTGGTTGTCCTTGGGGGCGAAGAACAGGGGGAGCCAGCCGTCGGCGATCTCGGCGGTGAGGGCCACGTTCTTCGGGCCCTCGGAGCCGAGGTAGATGGGGATGTCGGCCCGGAGCGGGTGCACGGTGGAGCGCAGCGGCTTGCCCAGGCCGGCGCCGCCCTGGAGGGGCAGCTGGTAGAAGTCGCCGTCGTAGGTGACGGGCTCGGCCCGGGCCACGATCTTGCGCACGATCTCCACGTACTCCCGGGTGCGGGCCAGGGGGCGGGGATAGGGCTGTCCGTACCAGCCCTCCACCACCTGGGGGCCGGAGGCGCCGAGGCCGAGGCGGAAGCGGCCGCCCGAGAGATGGTCGATGGTGATGGCGGCCATGGCCATGGCCGAAGGGGTACGGGCCGAGATCTGGCAGATCGAGGTGCCGAGCCCGATGGTGGAGGTGGCGGCGCCCCACCAGGCCAGCGGAGTGAGGGCGTCGGAGCCGTACGCCTCGGCCGTCCACACGCAGTCGTAACCGAGGCGTTCGGCGGCGGCGATCTGCTCCACCGTGCCGGCGGGCGGGCCCGACGACCAGTACCCGGCTCCGAGGGCGAGGCGCATGGTTCCTCCTGGGGACGATGGCGTGACCCGGGTCTAGCAGTCCTACGATGGTTCGACCAGCTCCTGGCGTTCCGTTCGGGCCCAGGGGCTCCCGATCGTTCCCGGTCATGAACGGACCCAACCACTACCAGGTGCTCGACGTGGCGCCCACGGCCGACCAGGCGGCCATCCGGCGCGCCTACCACCGGGAGGCCCGGCGGTGGCACCCCGATCACCGGGGGGAGCTGACGCCGGAGGATGCCCTGCGGGCCGAGGGCGAGATCCGCCGGGTCAACCAGGCCTGGGAGGTGCTGGGCCGGCCCGAGCGGCGGCGGGAGTACGACCGCCAGCTCCGGGAGGGTGGGGTGCAGGAGGCGGCGGCCCGCCCGGCCGGGGTCCGCAGCGACGACGGGGTGATCCGCATCGATCCCCGCCTGCTCGACCCGGAGTTCCTGGCCGCCCGCCGGCACGCCCAGTTCGACGAGATCTCCCACAGCCACTCGATCGTGCTGCGGGCGGCGCCGCTCGTGCTGGTGTTCGGCCTGCTGGCGGCGATCTTCGTCTTCAGCGCCTACGCCCGCGACGACGCCTCGCTGGCTGCCGCGCCAGGCGACACGGTGGCCGCCCCCCAGCTGGGGGCGGGGGTGGAGGCCAACGACTGCGTGAGTGTGATGACGGGTCCGGCGCTGCTGCCCCGGCCCTGTGACCCGAGCGCCGAGTGGCGGGTGATCGGGTCCCGTATCGACGGCGCCGAGGGCTCGGTGTGTCCGCTCGGCACCACCCGCGACGTGTTGTTGCCCAACGGTTTCCACGCTTGCCTGGCCCCGGCCCGCTAGGCCCCGCGGCGGCCATCGGGGCGTCGACGCTGCGGTTTCGACCCGGGCGGGGGCCGATCGTAGGCTTGAGGCCATGACGAACACGGTGAGCTTGGAGATCGAGCCGCTCGACGATGTGACCTTCGGGGCCGTGGTGCGGGGGGTGGAGCTGCGATCGCTCGACGACGCGACGTGGCAGGCGCTGCGCGCGGCGTGGTTGGAACACGCGCTGCTGATCTTCCCCGGCCAGTTCCTCACCCGGGACGAGCAGGACGCCTTCGCCCGCCGCTTCGGCAATCTGGAGTTCAAGGCCACGCCGATCTCGAATATGACGTCGGCCGGCGAAGTGTTCAGCGACCCTGGCGACGACCGGGTGAAGTCGCTGCGGGGCAACGAGGGCTGGCATCACGACAGCACCTACATGCCCATCCAGGCCAAGGGGGCGGTGTTCTCGGCCGAGATCATCCCCAGCCACGGGGCGGCCACCGGTTTCGCCGACATGCGGGCCGCCTACGAGGAGCTCGACGAGGCGACGAAGGAGCGGCTGGCGGGGTTGAGCGCCTACCACTCGCTGTACTACAGCCAGGGTCGGGCGGGCTACATGCCCAAAGCGAACGAGGACGGCGGGTACAACCAGTACGGGTACCACGGCGGGGAGCCGTCGCTGCGGCCGCTGGTGAAGATCCACCCCGACACCGGGCGGCCCAACCTGCTGATCGGGCGGCACGCCTACGGGATCGAGGGCATGGACCCCGACGAGTCGGAGAAGCTGCTCGACGAGCTGAACGAGTGGGCCTGCCAGCCGCCCCGGATCTACCACCACGAGTGGACGGTTGGCGACGCCATCGTGTGGGACAACCGCCGGCTGATGCACCGGGCGACCCCCTTCGACCTGGCCGAGCCCCGGAGGATGTGGCACACCCGCATCGCCGGTGAGCGGGCCACCGAGCTGGGTATCAACGTGGACTGAGTGCGCCGCGGCGGCGCCTCGGGTTCGCCCTCGGCGAACACCGGCGTCGGCGCAAAACGGGGTGGCGTCAGCGGCGGCGACCGCTACGCTTGCTCCCCGCAAGGACCGTTAGCTCAGTTGGCTAGAGCGTTCGCTTCACACGCGAGAGGTCACAAGTTCGAGTCTTGTACGGTCCACCGCAAAGCCCTGGTGAGAAGCCATCCTCACCCCGGGCCGGAGCTTTGTTGACTGTGGCGATAGCCCCAGCGTTAGCCACCATTTTCGCCCGGCCTGGTTGGGGTGGCGTGAAACGACCCTCTGAGCTGGGAGAATCGGTTCTGTCGAAGGAACTAGTTCTGGCCAGAGAGAGGGTCTTGTCGTGGGCGATGGTAGCTGGTTGGTGTGGTAACGGTCGGTGACGGATCGGGGGGTCGGTCTGACCTCCCGGGCGGGGCTGTGGTGGCTGGCCACCGTCGCTGATCAGCTCGGCCTGACCGGCGGGCTGCGGCACGCGATGCGGCGGCTGCCGTGGCGGGACCACCACCCGGGCACCACCCTGTCCCTGCTCGTCCTGGCCATCGCTGATGGGGCGACGGCGATGTCGGATCTGGCGATGCTGCGGGGCTTGAAGACCCTGTTCGCCTCGGTGGCATCGACGACGACGGTGTGGCGCACGATCAACCGGGTCGGCCCGGCCGAGCTGCGGGACCTGGCCGCCGCCGATGCTCATGCTCGGGCAGCGGCGTGGGCGTCGGAGCCGGTCCGGTCCCGGATCGTGATCGACATAGACGCCACCATCGTCACCTGCCGCTCCGACAAACAGGACGCCGCCGGCACCTGGAAGCGGTCCTTCGGGTTCCACCCGCTCTTGGCGATCGACGCCGAACGTCGTGAGGTCCTGGCCCAACTGGTCCGCCCCGGCAATGCCGGGTCGAACACCGCGGCCGATCACGCCGAGGTCCTGGCGCTGGCGATCGACGCGCTGCCCGAGCGGGACCGAGCCGGTCACCACTGGAACGACGACCCAGCCGCTGCGGTGACCGAGATCGTGATCCGGGCTGATGCTGCTGGTCAGACCCACTGGCTGGCCGAAGACGCCGCCGAGCGGAACTGCTGGTTCAGTCTCGGCTACGGCATCGATGACCGGGTCCGCGCCGGTGTCACCGCCACCACCAACGACGACTGGACCCCCGCCATCGAGGCCGACGGCAGCCACCGTGACGGGGCCGAGGTGATCGACCTCACCCCGAAAGTGTTGCTCAAGGGCTGGCCTGCTGGGACCCGGCTGATCGTGCGTCGGGAGCGCCCTCACCCGGGAGCTCAGCTCTCGTTGTTCGACGACATCAACGGACGCCGTCACACCGCCCACATCACCAACCAACCCGGCGAAGCGGCCGTTCTCGAACTCGCCCACCGCCAGAGAGGCGCCGTCGAAGATGTCATCCGTGACTTGAAGGCCTGCGGCTACCGGTCCTGGCCCTCGGAATGCATCGTCAACAACCAAACCTGGTCCCTACTCGCCGCCATCGCCTTCAACCTGCTGTCAAGAGCCCAACGATTCACCCTCACCGGCCGCTACCAGACGGCCACCCCCATGACCATCCGTCAGCGACTGCTCCACATCGCCGGCCGAGTCACCCCCACCGGCCAGGCCCTCCACCTCGACACCAACTGGCCCTGGACCCCACCCTCATGGCAGCCATCGACCGGACTGACGACCTCGCCCGCCACGCTGCGTGAACCAGCTGGCCTGGGCGGTCAACCGGGACGAAAAATCGTGGCTAGGCCGCCGTTCGTATGCTGTTCGCATCGCTGGCCAGGGTGAAAAAAATGCCGTGTCGGTCGCTGTGTGACGTTTCGATCTGGTTGACTAGGTCGCCGTGGACGAGCGAGCGCGGCGCTATGGACTTACGAGCTCTCGGCGCTATTCGGCCTCGGCCCGCCGCCGGAGCACAACGAGGGCAACCTCTGACGGGAGAGGTCGGGTGGGAACCTACGACTACACGGTTTACTCGTCGATCGACGAGGCCGAACGGGAGTGGCGGGCACTCGAGAGGTCCGGGCTGGCCTTGCCGTACCAGACGTTCGACTGGGTGTCGACCTGGGCCTCCACCCTTCGTCGTGCCACCCGTATCGATCCCTGTCCCGTCGTCGTGAAGGAACGGGACGGCACCCCCCTCCTTCTCCTCCCGCTCGGCACCTACCTCGGCACGTGGCGGGGCCGGCCCCGCCGGTACCTGACGTGGCTCGCCGGTGACCTGGCCGACCAGTGGGCTCCGGTGCTGGGTGCAGGCGCCGGGCGTCTGGACGAGACCGAGAGTCTCGCCATGTGGCGGGGTGTGCTTTCTGCGATCCCCAACGTCGACCTGATCGCACTGCGCCACCAGCCCCCGGCGGTCTACGGTCGGCCTAACCCGTTGCGGTACCTCGGGCTGCCTCAAACGGATGCCGCGCACGCCACGAGTCTCATCCCGGACTGGGAGGTCTACCTGCGCTCGAAGGCCAGCCAGAGCCGTCGGGCCGACTCCCGGCGCCAACGTCGTCGCCTGGAAGAGCGCGGCGAGGTCTCCTTCCAAGTGGTGACCGGCGAGAGGTCGAGCTCGGTCATCGACACTATGATCAAACAGAAGCGCCGCCGCTTCATGGACACCGGCCGGGGCGACATGTTCGCCGAGGACGCCTACGCCGATTTCTACCACCGCTTCGCTGAGGAGCACCCCGAAGCCGCCCATCTGTCCGCCCTCATGGTGGGGGACGACATCGTGGCCACGGATTGGGGAGTCATCCGCAACCGCACATTCCACGGGCTGATGACGGCCTTCGAGGGAGGTGACTGGCACCGGTTCTCCCCGGGACGCCTGCTGACGGAGTGGGTGATCGAGTGGTGTTGCGGGCACGACATCGACACCTTTGACTTCTCGACCGGGGGCGAGGCCTACAAACACGATTGGTGCGAGGAGACGTTGCCACTCTGTGGCGGCGTGATCCCCCACTCGATCCGCGGCCACCTGAGTGTAGGTATGGGTCAGGTGAAGCGGAAGGTGCTCTTGTCCAGGCCCACTCGGGGGGCAGCGGACGGTCCACCACAACAGCCCCGGTAAGGGAGGTTGGCGAGGAACTGTCTCCTGCTCAAGCCGTGAGCTGGCCGCCGAGACGGGCGAGACCCCCTCATCGGGCAACATTTTCGAGCGCCGCTGTCCGCCGGTCGTCGGCCCAGGGCAGGGAGACGTGTCGGTAGTATCGGCAGATCCCGACTGCATGGCGATTCTCGCCGGTGAGGACTATTCAGGTCATGATCGTCGACCTTGCCGTCTACCGTGACGGACAACGCGAACCTGGCGAACTCGAGCTCGAGGCGGCGCTCGAGGCCGGGCGCGGGCCGGGATCGTTCGTTTGGGTCGGCCTGCACGAGCCCACCCTGGAGGAGTTCGATGCGGTCCGCGCCGAGTTCGAGCTCCACGAGCTCGCGGTGGAGGACGCCGTTCACGCTCATCAGCGACCCAAGATCGAGACCTACGGGCCGTCGCTGTTCGTGGTGTTGAAGACCGCCCGCTACCTCGATCCCACCGAGTGTTTCGAGTTCGCGGAGATCCAGTTGTTCATCGGCGACGGCTACGTGGTCACGGTCCGCCACGGCGAAGCCAGCGCTCTCGCCGAGGTTCGCCGCAAGCTGGAACGTCGTCCCGACCTGTTGCGGGAAGGGCCCAGCGTCGTTCTCCATGCCGTCATAGACCACGTCATCGACGGGTACCAGCCCGCCATCGACGGCATCGACAACGACCTACGCGAGGTGACGGCCGACGTCTTCAGCGATAGCCGCCACAACGCGGCTGAGCGGATCTTCACCCTCAAGCGCGAGGTGCTCGAGTTCCAGCGCAACACCGAGCCTCTCGCTCAGGCCCTCGACATCCTCCGCAACGAAGATCTCGAGCTCGTGAGCAAAGAGATGCAGAACTACTTCCGTGACGCCGAGGACCACCTCCTGCGCGTCCTGGCCCGACTGAACGCCCACAGCGCGCTCCTCAGCGACGCCCTCGGCGCCAACCTCGCCAACATCACGGTCCGACAGAACGACGACATGCGGACCATCTCGGCCTGGGTGGCGATCGCCGCCATACCGACCATGATCGGCGGAATCTACGGCATGAACTTCGAGCACATGCCCGAGCTCGAGCAGCGTTGGGCCTACCCCGTCGTCCTGACGACGATGGTCGTGCTGTGCCTGATCGTGCACCGTCGGTTCAAGAGGGCCGGCTGGCTCTGAGAGGGCGTGGCGGCGGCACCAGCTGCGAGATCACGGCGTGGCGAGGGCGCATCGGCCTTGGCGGCAATCGTCGAGCAACTGGTCGACCTCGGCCCGGGAGGCCGCCTGCTGCCCGTTCCTGTCCTACCTCGTGGACCACGACGAGAGCTGCGTGCGATGGGAAACGAGCGGGACCTCCGAGGTACAGCCCGTCCTCGACGAGTACTACGGTGGCCGCGCCCCTGCAGTTTCCCGTTCCACGAGGTGCCACGACCAACCGACGTCACCGCCGCCGTGGATCAGCACGAACGTCGCCATCGAAGCACCTCCCGGAAGGACTCTGAGGAACCGCCCCGCCGCCGTCTACCCACATTTCCCGCGGGAGATTCGGGGGCCATCGACCGCCCCGGATCGGCCCCGACTCGCCACAACCTGACCTGGCATCCGCAAACGGCCGGCTGGTCTACTGCTCGATGTAGGCGTCGACCTCCACCTCGACCAGCCACGCCGGGTCGATGAAGCGGCTCACCTCCACGAACGTGCGAAGCACCGGCGGGTCTGGCCCTCCACGTCGCCCGGGCTCACGGTCCGCCCGTCGGCTCCGATCGGCGCCGTGCCGGCCACGCAGACCAGTGGGCCGCATCGCACTGCCCGGCTGAACCCGATGGTCGGTTCGAGGGGGCTGGCGGAGGCGGCATGGGTTCGCATGGGGGGAGTATCGCAGCCGGCCGTCGCCGCCGCCGTCATCGTTGCCCTCGCCGTCCGCGCTGTCGCCGGCCCGGGCCGGGCCGGGTCAGCTGGTCTGGCCGAAGACGACGGCGGTCAGCTCCGACGCCAACCCGGCCACGGCATCGGCCGACGTCTGCATCGAGTTGGCCGCCGCCCAGCTCCGCTCGGCCGCCTCGGCCAGCACCACGTTGCTGGTGGCGATCTCGTAGGCATCGTGGGTGGCCGACGCCGTGATGCGGGCCACGTCGTTGGCCGTGCCCGACTGCTCGTCGGTGGCCTCGGCGATGATGACCGAGTAGCCCCTGATCCGGTCCACGGCATCCTTGATCGAGGCGTTGGCCTCGATCGCCCGGGACACGTCGCTCTGGATACGTCCCACCAGATCACCGATCTCGTGGGTGGCCCGGGCGGTACCTTCGGCCAGCTCCTTCACCGACTCGGCCACGATGGCGAACCCCCGCCCGGCCAGCCCGGCCCGCGACGCCTCGATCGATGCGTTGAGGGCCAGCATGTTCGTCTGCTCGGCCAGCGACCGGATGATCCCCAACACCCGGTCGATCGCCTCGCTCGATCGCCCCAGCTCGGTCACCGTCTCCGACGATCGCTCGGCCACCGCCACCGCCTCCTCGGCGAAGGACGACGCCTCGGTGGCGTTGCGGGCCACCTCGGCGAACGAGCCGTTCAACTCCTCGACGGCGGTGGCGATCACCGAGATGCCGGTGTTCAGCTGCTCGGTCGACACGGCGATGTCCGATGCCCGTTGGGACACGTCCTGGGAGCTGCTCATCAGCCCGTCGGCCACCACCTTGAGCTCGCTCGCCGCTCCCAGCGCCATCCCCGCCGCGTGCCCCATCGGCTTCGACAGGCGGCGGGCCAGCAGGTACGACACCACCCCTATGGCTGCCGCCAGCAGCACCCCGATCACCAGGAGGACCCGGCGTAGATCGTCGGCCCCGGCCATGATGGCGGAGTGCTCCTGGGAGATCAGGATCGTCCACCCGTACCCCGGGAACCCGAGCGCCCCGTCGGTGACGGCGTAGCCGGTGAGCAGCTTCTGCCCATCGTCGCCCCGCTCCGTGAAGTGCCCCGAAGCCCCGGGCTCCGGGTCGAGCCCGTCGGGCAGAGCATGGACCCTGTCACTCCCGCTCCCGCCGTCCGAACCCTCGTCGACCAGCAGCTCGCTACCGGCCATCACCTCCACGTCGGCCGTGGTGGTTCCCGACGAGCGGAGGTCCTGTTGGGTGGCGGCGGCGATGTCGCCCACCACCCGGTCGAACGACGCCTCGTTGTGCCACACCCCGGCGAAGGAGCCGTCGGGGCCGTTGATGGCTGCGGTGAACGGCAGGGTCATCCGGTTGTCGCCGTAGACCTCGTCCACCAGGCTGCTCCGGGTCGGCGGCTCGACATAGGTGCCATCGGCGGCCCCGGTACCGTCACGCATCGCCTCGAACCACGGCGCCGCCGAGAGGTCGCGGCCCAGCAGCTCGCCGGTCGGTAGCGGACGCCCGGTGTGGTCCACCGTGTTGACGGCCACCACCACCCCGGCGGCGTCGGTCACCACCATGAGGTCGTACACCCCGTAGAGACCGACGAGCGTGTCGGCCACCTCGGTCGCCGTCACCGGGGAGCGTCGGACGGCAGGCGAGACGGCGAACGCCTGGGCATCGCCGTAGCGCTCGAACAGGTTGCGGTCTATCAGCTCGCCGGCGCTCACCGCCGCCGCCTCCACCCCGGAACGGGCCGACGCCAGGTCGGCCTCACGTACCCGCTGGACCGCCTCCCATCCGACCAGGGCGAACGGGATGACGCCGACCAGCACCAGCACGCTCAGGAGCTTGGTCCGCAACCCGAACCGGCGGATGAGGGCACCGGAGGACCCGAAGCTCCGGGCGCCTGGTTTCCCCACGTGACGGTGCATACCGGGCCCCGTCGGCGGCGCCCGCCGCCTCCTGAGCGGCGGCGGCCCGAATGGTCCATCGGTCCCTGCCGGGTAGGGCTCCGGGCCTGGCCCCCCTGGCGCCGGTGCGCGAACCTGGCACCAGCCGAACGGCGAGAAGCGGACGCGAAGGGGGAGTGGAGCATGCGACGGGAAGACGAGCTCGCTCTCGGACGACGCCTTCTCCAGCACCGGGCCGACGGCACCACCTACGAGGCCGACGCCTCCTGGCGCAACCCGGTATCGGCCTACCTCGACGAGGCCCGGTGGCGGGCCGAGCACACCCTGCTGTTCCGTCGCCACCCGATCGCCGTGGCCCCCACGGCCTCGCTCCGCCACCCCGGCGACTGGGCCACCTTCGACCTGCCGTCCGTGCCGCTGGTGACCGTGCGGGGCGACGACGGCACCGCCCGGGTGTTCGTCAACGCCTGCCGCCACCGGGGCGTCGAACTCTGCCAGGGCCCCTCGGGCCACGACCGCCGCCTGGTCTGCCCGTTCCACGCCTGGACCTACGACACCACCGGCCGGCTCCATCTCGTCCCCGACCACGGGGCCGTGCCCGATCTCGACCCGGCCACCCTCGGCCTGCGGGCCCTGCCGTCGGCCGAACACCTGGGCCTGGTCTGGCTCCTACCCGAGCCGGCCGACAGCGCCCCGGCCGACAGCGCAGCGGCCGAGAGCACAGCGGCCGAGAGCACAGCGGCCGAGAGCAGGGTGATCGACCATCTGGGGCCGGCTCTGGCCGACGAGCTGGCCACCATCGGCCTGGCCCACCATCACCTGTTCCGCCAGACGATCATCGAGGTCGCGGCGAACTGGAAGCTGATGTATGACACCTTCCTCGAGTTCTACCACGGCGTCTACGCCCACCGGGTCACGCTGGCCCATCTGCTCGAACGCAACCTCGTCCACTTCGACCGGGTGGGCCACCACTGGCGGATGGCGGCGGCCAAGAAGTCGGTGGCCACCCTGGCCGACACCCCCGAGGTCGAATGGGACGTGCTGGCCCACGCCGTGGTCTCCTACGACATCTTCCCCAACCTGGCCATCAACCTCCACGGCGACCACACCGCCGTCTACCGCATCGTGCCCGACCCCGCCCACCCCGGCCGCTGCCGCTGGCACTTCGCCCTCCTCACCCCTGAGCCCGTCACCACCGACTCCGCCCGCCGCTACTTCGACAAGAACTTCGACTACATCGTGGCCACCGGCCGGGAGGACGTGGCCATGGCCGAGTCGACCCAGCGCACCCTGGCCTCCGGCGCCAACGACGCCCTCGTCTACTCCCGCTTCGAGCCCGTGCTCACCTGGTTCCACCAGCGGGTGGCCGCCGCCCTGGAGGCGGGCTAGCTGAACAGCTGCCGCAACCGTCGGGTACCGCTGTTCTCGTTCAGGGCCCGGTGCCCGGCCGGCAGCGCGCCCCGGTGCACCATGGCCGTCAGGTAGAGCTGGAGCAGCACCGCCACCCGCACCGCGCTGAAGCGCTGGAACCACCCCACGGCATCGGCCCGCCGGCCCACCGCCGCCTCCCATCGGGCCCAGGTCACGTCGTCGGAGGGAAAGCCGGGAAGGGGAGCGAACCCGGCCGGCCCCATCGACCGCATGCGGTTCATCTCGCAGAACCAGGCGACGTCGAGCTCGCCCGGCCCGGCGCCGGCCAGCTCCCAGTCGAGCAGGGCCACCACCGCCAGGGTGTCATCCACCACCATGTTGGCCGGGCGGGCGTCTCCCCAGACGAGCCCACACCGGGCGGTGTCGGCGGTGGGGGCGGTGTGGGCCAGCTCGTCGAGGGCGTCGGCGACGATGGCCGGCACCGGCCCGCACCAGTGGGCCAGACGGGCGCAGGCGGCCAGGTGATCGGACGGTTGCGGGCCGTCGACCGGGAAGGGCGGGGCCCCGACCCGGTGCACCCGGGCGATGACGTCCACCGCGGCATCATGGAACCGGCGCTGGTCCGCCGGCGCCGCGTCGAACAGGAAGCCGGCCCGGGTGAACGGCGGGTCGTCGTCGGGGGGGACCCGCCCTGCGATCCGCTCCATCACGAAAAACGGACGGCCCAGCACCGCCGGATCGGCCTCCTCGCCCACCACGGTGGGCACCGGCAGCCCCTCCGCCGCGGCCAACCGCAGCATCCGCACCTGGTGCGACAGGTCGTACACCGGGAACATCGAGCGGCCCCGGGGGGTGAGACGCACCACCAGCTCCCGGCCGTCGGCCGTCACGAACACCGTCTCGTTCGACCAGCCACCCCCGCTCGGCGCGCCGGTCACCGTCACCGCCTCCACGCCCAGCCACCGGGCCAGCGCCGTCCCGTCGATCAGGGGCTCCCCGCCGCCGGCGGCGGGCCCACTCAGGGCAGCCAATGCCCTTTGGCCTCCTTGGAGTTCCAGATCTCGGTGATCTTGCCGTCCTGCACCCGGAACAGCTCGACGGCGGCGAACTCGTACGACCGGCCGTCGGCCTGGGTCGACCAGCCGTTCCAGGCCACCGACACCAGGTCGTCCTGGGCGATCACCACCGACGGCTCGAAGCGGAGCACGGGGCACTGGGCGAACATCTTCTCCAGCCGCTCGGTGTTGTCGGCCAGGGTCATCACCCGGCGCTCCCCGGGGGCGTGGCGGATCTCGGGATCGGCGATCAGCTCGCCCACCAGGTCGAGCCGCCGTTCGTTGTACATCTCTTCCAGGTACCGGCGGACCACCTGCTCCGGAGTCGGGGTCGGGGTCGGGGTCGGTGTCATGGCTGGATGCGCTCCTCGTCGATGGGGCCGGGGGTGTCGGGGAGCCTAACCGACCCGGTCCGGGCGATGCCCGGTAGGGTCGGCGGGTGCTGAGGCAACTGCGTGCCGTGTCGATCGTCGAGTCGCTCAGCTATCTGCTGCTCCTGGCGGCCATGGGGTGGCACCGGGTCCTCGACGGGCCCGACACCACCCCGGTCATGGGCCTGGTCCACGGTGTGATCTACCTGATCTACGCCGCCGTGGTGCTGGCCGCCCACCGCCGCCACGGTTGGCCGGCCCAGCAGACCGTGCTCCTGCTGTTCGTGGCCGCCGTCCCGCTGGGCGGGTTCTGGGTGGCCCACCGGGTGGCCGGCGCAGTGCCGGCCCTTCCCGGCGCCACTCCCGTCACTTCGTGACGTTGACGGTGGCCAGGGCCGGTTCGAGAACGTCCCGGCGAAGCTGATCGAGCTCCGCCGGCACCGCCGCCAGCATCACGATCACGGTCCGATCGGCCATGTCGGCCTGGAACCACTCCACGGCTACGGAGTCGCTCGCCCCCTTGCGGTGCTCCCAACGACGGCCCTCGCTCTCCTCTGGCTCGGATGCCGTCAGCGTCACGCCCCACGTGTCGGCGACGTACTGCTCCATCGCCGGTGCGAGGTCGGCCGATCCTGCGTCCTGGTAGAGCATCGCCGGATCGAGCAGGGTCTCGCTCCGCCAGGCCGACTCACCGCGGGTGGAGGTGTCCCACCCGACCGGGCGGGAGGCCTCCACGGTCCGGCTCTGGTCGCTGCTGGTGTAGGTGGTCGGGGCCAGATCGGGCGATGGCGTTCCGTAGCTCTCGAGGAAGCGGAGCCGCCCGCTGGGGAAGCACGAGATGTCGGCCGGAGCGGCCGGATCATCCAGGAAGGCCATGACGGCGTCGAGGCCGCAGCCGTACGTGCTCACCCCGTGTGATCCATCGGGGTCGATCACCACCTGGCCCGCCGGCAGGTGATCCACGGCCGAGAAGGCCCACGCCGGCGGGGTGCGGGGATCGTACCGGCCGGCCAGCAACAGGGCCGGCGTGGTGCTGTCGACGGGCTGCGCCAACTGCGGATCGGGATGGACGTCGGGGTTGAACGCCCGGCACGCCTCGAAGGCCTTCGGGCCGGTGTTGGCCGGCGTGTCGAAGAACCGATCGTGGCGTCCGAACGGGTCGGCGGGAAGGGCCCCCGCCACCTCGCCGACCCGGGAGAAGGGCACCTCCTCGTTGCAGGTGAAGGCCCAGAACGCCCCGAAGCTGATGGCCTGCTCACCCAGCCGGGTCCGGGCCAGGATCTGGGCGATGCCGGTGGTCCGCCGGTCCTCGAGCTGGGCTACGAGCTCGGGCAGATCGATGAAGAAGTAGGTCGAGCCGAGCATGGCTTCGACCACCAGCGGCAACAGCCGGCCCGTGACCGTGACGGTGTCCTCGGTGCCCGTCAGGTAGTCCTGCACGGTCACCTCGAGCGGCTCGGCATCGAGCCCGGCGACCACCTGCTGCAGCCGCTCGAGAAGGTCACCGCCCGCCCGGCAGGCCGGCTCGCGCCCGCATGCCGTGGCCACCGCCTCGAGGCTCTTGACGATGTCGCCCGGCCCGTCCCGGGCGAGATCGGCCTCGGGCGGGTAGACGGCATCGAGCACCATCGACCGGACGCTGGCCGGATGCTGGCGGGCCACCTCGAGCCCCAGCCTGGTTCCGTACGACCCGCCGAACAGGTTCCACGCCGGGTAGCCCAGCGCCCGCCGGACGGCCTCCACGTCGTGGGCGTTGTCGATCGTGTTGAACGCGCCGAGGTCGATTCCCTGGCTCCTGAGCTTCTGACCGCAGCGCTCGAGGCCGCCCCACATCCGCTTGTCGACCTCGTGGTCGGTGAGGGTGGGATCGTCCTCGATGCTCCGGGTCACGCTCACGATGTCGGGGCACTCCAGCGCCGGGGTGCTGAGGCCCGAGCCGCGCTGGTCGAACACGATCACGTCGCCGCGCTCCCGGAGGACGTCCAGCTGTGACTGGAACGCCGGCACGCTGGCCAGGGTGAACGCGCCCGGTCCGCCTCCGAGGTAGGCCACGGCGTCGGGCGCCGGCGCTTGATTCGACGACGGCAGCACCATCACCGCCAGCTCGATCCGGCCCAGGCCGGTGGACCAGCGTTCGGGAACGGTGACGGTGCCGCATCGGGGTCGGGGCTCGATCTCGACCAGCACCTGGCAGCGGCCCTCCTCGAAGCGGGCACCGGCCGGATCGAGGGACAGCCTGGTGCTGGGATCGGCGATGCGGGGGTTGTCGAGTCCCCGGGGGGGCAGCGTCATGACGGGGGCGCCTGATCCCGGTGCGGTGGTGCCGGTCGGCTGGTTCAGGCCGTCGGAGATGCCCGGGGTGCCGCACGCCGCAACCGAGGCCAGCAGCACCGCCAGGATGGCTGCCCGCCACCGCCACCGCCGCCCACCCGTTCGCGAGTTGATCCGGGACGGGGCCGCGGCCCGCACCGGTACGTCCATCTCCATATCTCCCCCGGTCCTCGTCGCCGAACCAGGTGACGGCCGCCGACCGCCTCCCGCCCTACCCGGGCGACAACAGTAGCGGATCGATCCGTAGGGTCAAGCGTCGGCCCACCAGGCCAGGCGGGCGCCCGGGATGTGTTGGCTGTGGGCCCCGGCGTCCGCCGTCTGGATCACGGCTTCGGGCGCTCCGTCGTCGTCGACGGCGGCCGCCACGAGCTGAGTGCCGTCGGCCGACCAGACGGCATGGCTCTGGGAGTACTGCTCGAAGAACGGGAGCACCTCACGAGCCCAGGTGTGCCCGGGCCGGAACGGGGGCAGGCGGAGCACGCCCTCGCCGTCGGACACGATCCACTGCACCCGGTCCTCGTCGGCCACCACCAGGGCCGCCAGGCGACGGCCCTCGGGCGACCAGAAGAAGCCCCCCGTGCGCTCCCGGGCCACCACCTCCCGCTCGCCGGTGAGGAGATCCAGCACCACCAGCGCCGGGCCGTCGTCCACCAGATCGGCCACGGCCACCCGCCGGCCGGTGGCGTCGAGGGCGAACCGACCGGAATGGCAGCGGCCGGCCAGCTCGGTCACCGACCCGTCGAGGCCGTAGGCCAGCAGGCGGTTGTCGGCCGACAACATCACCACCGAGTTGTCGGGCGTCCACCACGGGGCCAGGAACGGGCCGGCCTCCTCGGTCAGCATCCGGGGTTCGCCGCCCTCGGCCGGCACGACGAAAAGTCGGTCCTCCACGTGCACGGCCACCTCCGAGCTGTCGGCCGACCAGGCCCAGAACAGGGGTTGGCCCCGTTCCAGCACCCGCAGCTCGCCGCTGCCCACCTCCGACACGCCGAGCTCGAGGCCCAGGGGGCCGGGCGACAGGTGGGCCAGGAACCGCCCGCAGGGGCTGGGGCAGAGGTAGAAGGCGGTCAGCTCGGACGCCAGCACCTCGGTGGTGTCGGGATCGGTCCGGTGGTAGAGGCGCAGCTCCCGGGTGCCGTCGAGCTCCACGGCGTCGAGGGCGCAGGCGGCCCAGGCGCCCGGGGCCGACCAGGCCGCGGTCCGCACAACCGACCGTCGGCCGCCGGCCCCGCCGTCCGCCGCACCGGGAGCGTCGAGCGGGGCCCGGACCCCACTGTCGGGGTCGCACAGCGTGGCCCGGCCGTCCGGCTCGACCAACAGCAGTCGTCGCATGCCCCCAATCTCGCAGATCGGCTCGAGCCGGACCTACACGGGAGGGTGCGGTCGGGTTGTCGGGGTTCGCTCAGTCGCCGTCGTGGTCGCCGCCCCCGGCGGCGCCCGTGCCTCCCCGGCCGCCCTCGGCGAAGCCGGGGGTGGCCTTCAGGCCGGCGATCAGCTGGAGCTTCTCGTCCTCGGTGAGCTTGGACGTGCCGTGGAGGCCGAACCAGGTGTAGTAGTTGGGCGGCATCTCGCCGTTCTCCAGCACCTCGACCGCCTCTTCGGCCTCACCCGGGTTGGTGGTGAACTCCGAGAAGTTGAGCTTGCTCCGGCCCTCGTCGATGTGATTCTGGGTCCACCACGACGCGGGGGCGACGTTGGAGTACCAGGGGTACTTCGTCTCGTTGGAGTGGCAGTCGTAGCAGGCCCGGACGGCCAGGTCGCGGGTCTCGGCGCTGGCCCACTGGGGCTCGCCCGTCACCGGGGGGTTGGAATGGGTGCGACCGTAGGGGACGACCTGCAGCAGGCCGAACAGGGCGAGGCAGCCGAGGCCGGCGAAGCCGGCCATGCGGGTGCGGCTCATGCCCTCGGCATCCGGCCGCCGGCGGCCGAGTCGACGCCGGCCCGTCCTCGGCGACTCGTCGAACGCCAGCTCGTGAGGCACGGGATCATCGTTGATCGTCATGCATCCGACGGTAGAGAGATGCCGGCCAACGCCAGGCAAGGCTCAGGTTAAGAAAGGGTCAGGGCGTTCTGTGCCGCCCGTCACGGCCGTTGATCGAGGGTGTACTCCGGGCAATTCACCTTGAAGCTGTGCTGCACCTCGATCATCAAGGTGACGCCCGCATTCTCGTCGTTGGCCGACAGTCGACCCTTCGCCTGCTGCTCCTCGCGGAACTCGGTCAGCTGGTCCAGGAACTCCTCCTCGCCCAGCGTGCGTCGCTGCTCGCAGAAGGAGAACTTGGTGGTTGTAGCGGTGGGGTTCGGGGTATCGGTGCCCCGCTGACCGAAGACATCGGTGTAGCGCCAAGCACCCCCCATCATGACCGCCACTGCTCCCCATGCGACGATCTTGGGGATGGTTTTGGCTTCAGATCTGGCGGATTTGCCCGAGGTCATTGACGCGGATTTTACGCTCCAGATCCGAGCGGTACATGGCCCATTCGGATCAGTTCTATTTGGACGGCGACCGAGTCCCGATCAGGCTCACAGGAGGGGCGTCGGCGGCGAGGGCGTGGCCGGTGGCGATGTCGCCCCGTAGCCGCAGCCCCACCGCCAGCTCGAACGGCAGCGGCCCGCTACCGGGCTGGATCCAGGAAAGGCGGTCGCCGCTGAACGCCAGGTCGGTCAGCACCACCCGCTCGGCCCCCACCGTGGCCACGCCGCTGAGCCCGTCGGGCCCGGCCTGCACCTCGACAACCAGATGGATGCTGCCGTGTGGTCCGCTGGCGGTGAGGACCCAGGTGCCGTGCGCATTCATCCGGACATCCTGTCACTGCCGGGACCTCGCCGGTAGCCTGCCCGGCGATGGGTACCGGGGCGCTGCTGGTGATCGTGGCCTCGGTGCTGGTGGCGGCGATGGTGCAGGCGGTGAGCGGGTTCGGCTTCGCCCTGCTGTCGGTGCCCTTGATGACGCTGGCCGTCGACGCCCACACGGCCGTCATCGTGAGCACCCTCACCGGGGTGGTGGTGACGACCTCGCTCGCCTGGCGCCTGAGGGAGCACGCCGACGTGGTGCTGGTGCGGCGGTTCGCCGTCGCCGCCTATGCCGGGATGCCACTGGGGCTCGCCGTGTTCCTGCTGGTGGGCGAGCGAACGCTGATGCGGTTGTTGGGCCTGGCCGTGGTGGTGGCGGTGGTGCTGCTGGTGGCCGGGATCGATCTCAGCGGTCGGGGTCGGGGGCTCGACCTGGGGGCCGGGTTCGTGTCGGGGGTCCTGAGCACGTCGGTTTCCACCAACGGACCCCCGATCGTGTTCGCCCTCCAGGCCCGCCGGCTGGGGGCCGACGCCTTCCGGGGCACGATCACGATGGTGTTCGCCGTCTGCAACCTGGGAGCGATCGCCGCCTTCCTCCTGGCCGGCCAGGTGACGCTCGACGGGGTGCGGGCCTCGGCCCTGAGCGTGCCGGCCCTGCTGGTGGGCCAGGCCCTGGGTCGGCCCCTGCAGCCCCGCCTCCAGGGGGAACCGTTCCGGTGGCTGGTGCTGGGCCTGCTCACCGTGGTGGCGGCGCGCACGCTGTGGGCCTCGATCTGAGCGACCGGGGCCCGACGCGCCGCTTTCAGCCCGGTCACGGGGTCGAAGTAGTGTCGGACCATGTTCGATCTGGTGATCCGCAACGGGACGGTGGTTGACGGCTCGGGCCAGCCGGCCCAGCAGGACGACGTGGCCGTGTCCGACGGCCGCATCGTCGCCGTGGGCCCTGACGCCGACGGGCCGGCCCGTCGCATGGTCGACGCCGACGGCCAGCTCGTGCTGCCGGGCTGGGTCGACATCCACACCCACTACGACGGCCAGGCCACCTGGGACCCCGAGATCACGCCGTCCTCGTGGCACGGCGTCACCACCGCCGTGTTCGGCAACTGCGGGGTGGGCTTCGCCCCGCTGCGGCCCGGCACCGAGAGCTTCCTGATCAACCTGATGGAAGGGGTGGAGGACATCCCGGGCACGGTGCTGGCCGAGGGGATGGACTTCCGGTGGGAGAGCTTCCCCCAGTACCTCGACGCCCTGGCCTCCATGCCCCGGGCCATCGACATCGGCACCCAGCTGCCCCATGGGGCGCTCCGCTTCTACGTGATGGGGGAGCGGGGGGCCGACCACGATGAGGTCCCCACGGCCCGCGAGCTGGCCGAGCTGTCCCGCATCGTTACCGAAGGCCTGGAGGCCGGGGCCCTCGGGTTCTCCACCAGCCGCACGGTGAAGCACAAGGCGGCCGACGGCCGGCCCACGCCCAGCCTGTCGGCCGGCGATCCCGAGCTGGCGGCGGTGGCCGACGCCATGCGGGCCGCCGGGGCCGGTGTGCTCCAGGCCAACTCCGACTTCGCCCCCGGCGATTTCGAGCACCTGCGCCAGGCGGCGGAGCGGGCCGGGCGGCCGCTGTCGGTCCTGCTGCTCCAGATCGACGCCGACCCCGAGCGGTGGCGCGTCACCCGGGACGAGATCCACCAGGCCAACGCCGGTGGGGTCACCGCCACCGGCCAGGTGGGGTGCCGGCCCATCGGGGTGCTGCTCGGCCTCGACGCCACCGTGAACCCGTTCAAGACCCATCCCGCCTACGGGGCCATCGCCCATCTGCCGTTGGTCGAGCGGGCGGGTCGGCTCCGCACCGACGAGACGCTGCGCCGGGCCCTCACCGATCCGGCCCAGCGACCGCAGAACGCCCACGTGACCTGGATGGACTACGCCTTCACCCGGGCCTACGAGCTGGGCGACACGCTCGACTACGAGCCCCACCCGTCCACCGCCGTGTCGGCCCGGGCGGGGGCGGCCGGGGCCGACCCCTGGGCTCTGGCGCTCGACCTGCTGGCCGCCGGCGACGGGTCGAGCTTCCTGCTCTATCCGTTCGAGAACTACGCCGCCGGCGACCTCGAGGTGATCCGGGAGATGCTCACCGACCCCCACACGATCTGCGGCATCGGCGACGCCGGGGCCCACGTGGGCACGATCTGCGACGCCTCCTACCCCACGTTCCTGCTCCAGCACTGGACCCGGGACCGCACTCGGGGCGAGCGGCTGCCGCTGGAGCATGTGGTCCACATGCAGACGTGGCGCACGGCCCGGGCCTACGGGCTGGCCGACCGGGGCCTGCTCCGGCCCGGCTACCGGGCCGACATCAACGTCGTCGACCACGCCACGGTGTCGGTGGGGCGGCCCGAGCTGGCCTTCGACCTGCCGGCCGGGGGCAAGCGGTTCGTGCAGCGGCCCACCGGCTACCGCCACACGTTCGTGGCCGGCGTCGAGACGGTGGCCGACGGCGATCTCACCGGCGCCCGCCCCGGCCGCCTCGTCCGCGGCGCCCAACCGTCACCGAGCTGACAGGACCTAGGTCGCCTGGCCGGCGCAGTGCTCTAGGTCGCCTGACCGGCGAACTGGGCCGAGTAGAGGCGGGCGTAGGGGCCGTCGTGGGCCAGGAGCTCGTCGTGGCTGCCCTGCTCGACGATGCGGCCGCCATCCATCACCAGGATCACGTCGGCCCCCCGGATGGTGGACAGCCGGTGGGCGATCACGAAGCTGGTGCGCTGCGACCGCAGGCGGTTCATGGCCTCCTGGATCAGCACCTCGGTGCGGGTGTCGACCGAGCTGGTGGCCTCGTCGAGGATCAGGATCGACGGGTCGGCCAGGAAGGCCCGGGCGATCGTCATCAGCTGCTTCTCGCCGGCCGAGATGTTGTCGCCCTCGTCGTTGATGATCGTGTCGTAGCCGTCGGGCAGGGAGTGGACGAAGCGGTCGACATACGTGACCCGGGCCGCCTCCAGGATCTGCTCGTCGGTGGCCGCCGGGTTGCCGTAGGCCAGGTTGTCCCGGATCGTGCCCCCGAACAGCCAGGTGTCCTGCAGCACCATCCCGATCTGGGAGCGCAGCTCGTGGCGGCTCATGGCCGTGATGTCGCGACCGTCGAGGGTGATGCGGCCGTCGTCGAGCTCGTAGAACCGCATCAGCAGGTTCACCAGCGTGGTCTTGCCCGCCCCGGTGGGCCCGACGATGGCCACCGTCTGGCCCGGCTCGGCCACCACGGTGAGGCCCTCGATGAGGGGCTTGGCCGGGTCGTAGGCGAAGTGGACGTCGTCGAACTCCACCCGGCCCCGTACCGGGCCGGCCTCATCGGACTCCGCCGGGTCGGGCGTCTGTTCCTCGGCGTCGAGCAGCTCCAGCACCCGCTCCAGGGAAGCGATGCCCGACTGGAAGGTGGCCGCCATCGACGCCAGGTGGCTCAACGGCATGGAGAACTGGCGGGCGTACTGGATCAGGGCCTGCATCTCGCCCACCGTGAGCGAGCCGGAGGCGATGCGGAGCCCGCCCACCACGGCGATCAGGATGAACTGGACGTTGCCCATGAACACCATCACCGGCATGATCAGGCTGGCCATGAACTGGGCGCTGTAGCTGGCGTGGTAGAGCTGCTCGTTGTCGGCGCTGAAGCGCTGCTCCACGTCGGCCTGGCGGCCGAAGCTCTTGACGATGGCGTGCCCCGTGAAGACCTCCTCGGCCTGGCCGTTGAGGGACCCGGTGTAGCGCCACTGGGAGATGAAGCGGGGACGGGCCCGGCCCCCGATCTGCTTCATCAACACCACCGAGGCCGGGACCGTCACGAAGGCCACGGCGGCCAGGATGGGGTCGATGGTGAACATCATCACCAACACCCCGATCAGGGTGAGCAGGTTGGTGAGGATCTGGCTGGTGGTCTGCTGCAGGCTCTGGGCCAGGTTGTCGATGTCGTTGGTGACCCGGCTCAGCAGGTCGCCCCGGGCCTGGCGGTCGATGTAGCTCAGCGGCAGCCGGTGGATCTTCGCCTCCACCTGTTCCCGCAGCCCGAACATGGAGCGCTGGAGCACGCCGGCCAGCAGCCACGACTGCCCGTAGGCCAAGGCCCACGAGCCGAGGTAGATGCCGGCCACGATGGCCAGCTTGCGGTGCAGCGCCCCGAAGTCCATGCCGCCGCCCACCACGCCCTGCACGATGATGTCGGTGGCCTGGCCCAGCAGGCGGGGACCGAGCACCACCAGCGACACGCTGGCCACGGTGAGCAGGGCCACCACGATCAGCTTGGGGGTCTCGTCGCCCAGGATCTGGCCCAGCCGCTTGACCGAGCCCTTGAAGTCCTTGCTCTTCTCGGCCGGCATGCCGTGCCCGCCGCCGGGGCCGAAGCTGCCCCGCCGGGCCGCCCGGCCGGTGGTGGTGAGGAGGTGCTGCTCGTCGTCGCCGCCCGAGCCGTGGCCGTTGCCGTCGGTGGCACCCGGGCCACCGGAACCGCCGGGGCCGTGCCCGTTGGCTGCGTCGTTGCTGTTGGCAGGTCCGCCGTTGCCGTTGCCGTTGCCGGCGTGGGGATGACCGTTGCCGCTCATCACGCCACCGCCCCGGCGCCCAGCTGGGAGGCCACGATCTCGGCGTAGGTGGGGCAGCTCGCCACCAGCTCGGTGTGGGAGCCCCGGCCCACCACCTCGCCGTCCTCCAGCACCAGGATCTCGTCGGCGTCGATGATGGTGGACACCCGCTGGGCCACGATCACCACCGCCGACTCCTCGGTGCGGGGGGCCAGGGCGGCCCGCAGGCGGGCGTCGGTGGCCAGGTCGAGAGCGGAGAAGGAATCGTCGAACACGTAGATCTCCGGTTGGGCCACCAGGGCCCGGGCGATGGACAGGCGTTGTCGTTGGCCGCCCGAGACGTTGGACCCGCCCTGGGCGATGGGGGCGTCGAGACCCTCGGGCATGGCCTGGACGAACCCGGATGCCTGGGCCACCTCCAGGGCGTCCCACAGCTCGTCGTCGGTGGCCTCGGGCCGGCCGAAGCGCAGGTTCGACCGCACGGTGCCCGAGAACAGATAACCCCGCTGGGGCACGTAGCCGATCCGGCCCCACAACAGGGTGGGGTCGAGGTCCCGCACGTCCACCCCGTCCACCAGCACGGTGCCCTCGGTGGCGTCGAACAGGCGGGCGACGAGGTTGACCAGCGTGGTCTTGCCCGACCCGGTCGAGCCGATGATGGCCAGCGTCTGGCCCGCCGCCACCCGGAACGAGATGTCGTGCAGCACCGCCTGCTGGGCTCCGGCGTAGCTGAAGCCCACCTGCCGGAACTCGAGCGTGCCGTGCTCGGGGGTCTCGGTGACAGGGTTGGCCGGCGGCACCACCGAGCTGTCGGTGTCGAGCACCTCCACGATCCGCTCGGCCGCCACCGCCGCCCGGGGGATCATCGACACCATGAACGTGGCCATCACCACCGCGATGAGGATCTGCATCAGGTAGCTGAGGTAGGCCACCAGCGAGCCGACACCCATCTGGCCGGCCTCGACCCGGTTGGCCCCCAACCACAGGACCCCGAGGCTCGACACGTTCACGATCAGGCCCACGGTGGGGAACATCGAGGCCATGAGGCGCCCGGTGCTCAGCGACGTCTCGGTCAGCTCGGCGTTGGCCCGGGCGAACCGCTCGGTCTCCTGGGGCTCCCGGACGAAGGCCCGCACCACCCGGATGCCGGTGATCTGTTCCCGCAGCACCCCGTTCACCCGGTCGATCCGAGCCTGCATGAGCTGGAAGGCGGGGACCATCCGGTACACGATCGAGCCCAGCATCAGGCCGGCCATGGGCACCGCCACCAGGGGCACCACCGACAGGCCGGTGTCTTCCCGCAGGGCCATCACGATGCCGATCACCATGGTGAGGGGGGCGGCCAGCATCATGGTGGCGGCCAGCACCGTGAGCTGCTGCACCTGCTGCACGTCGTTGGTGATGCGGGTGATCAGCGACGGGGCCCCGAACCGGCCCACCTCCCGGGCCGAGTAGCTCGTGACCTGGTGGAACAGGTCGCGCCGGACGTCGCGGGCGAAGGCCATGGTCATGCGGGCCCCATACCACACGGCGGCGGCGGCGAACACGATCTGGATGACGCTGAAGGCCACCATCAGGCCGCCCTCGCGCCACACCCCGCTGGTGTCGCCTTGCAGCACGCCGGAGTCGAGGAGATTGGCGTTGAGGTGGGGGAGGATCAGGGTGGCCGTGGTCTGCACCGTCTGGAGGACGATGACGAGCCACAGGGTGCGGCGGTAGGGGCCGAGGTGCGACCGCAGCAGGCGGCGAAGGCTCATCGGGTTCCTTTCAGGGCGCCGTGGAGGAAGAGCTCGACGACATCGGCCGGGGGGCGGGGGGTGGAGGTGAGCATCGGATGGGTGCAGGCGAAGGTGATCGAGCGCAGCAGGCGGGCGCCGTCGGCCGGCTCCACCCGCAGCCGGCCCGACTCCGAGGCCAGCAGCTCGGCCAGGGCCGGGCTGTCGGGCAGGGGCCGGGGCGGGTGGGTGTGATGATGGGGGCCGAGCTGGGTGACCAGGCGCCAGATGTCGGCGATCCGGCGCTGGATGAGCAGCACGGCCAGGGCCAGGCGCTCCTCGAACGGGAGGTCGGAGCCGATGGCGGCGATCGCCCGCTCGAACGGGGCCGGGTCTATTGCCGCCGCCAGCACCGCCGCCAACAGGGCTTCCTTGTCGCCGAAGGCGTTGAAGATCGTGCCCTCGGACACGCCGGCGGCCGCCGCCAGCTGGCGGGAGGTGACGGCCGCCCCCTGCTCCATCAACAGGGGCAGTACCGACTCGATGATGGCCGCCCGCCGCTCTTCGGGCGGGAGCGGCGTGGCCCGGCGTCGGCCCGGCGGGGCCGATGGGGGCGGGGGAGCGGCCAATGGTGTCACGGCCGTCGAGTGTAACTGAGTGAGCGCTTACTCAGATAACTGATTCAGCTCTGAAGGGTGGGGACACCCCCTACCAGGGCCCCCCAGGAGGGGTGGCACCCCCGATTCGGGATCGGTCCGCCGGGCGGACGATGCGATCCATGACCACCACCGCTTCCACTCCCAAGCCGACCCGCAACGGCGTCAGCTTCGGCAACGGCCCCCTCACCCGGGAACTGTGACGCCGGCGCACAGAATACAGCACCTGGCGCCACAGTTCGGCTGTTTTGGCTGGTGTCAGCGTTGTCAGATCTGCTCGGCGGCGTCGGCGGCGGAGTCGCCGCCGGCCGCGTTGCCGTCGCCGGCGGCGGCCGCCGCCTCGACGAGCTGGTCGAACACGGCCGGGGGCTCCCGCCACGGCTCGATCGGCGTGCCGGCTTCGGCCGCCCGCACCGCCTCCCACACCCGCAGGGGCGTGCACGGCATGTCGACGTGGCGCACCCCGAGATGGGCCAGGGCGTCGACCACGGCGTTCTGCACCGCCGGGGTGGACCCGATCGTGCTGGCCTCCCCGATGCCTTTCACCCCCAGCGGGTTGAGGTGGGTGGGGGTGACCGTGTGGTGGACCTCGAAGCTGGGGAACTCGGCGGCCGAGGGGAAGGCGTAGTCCATGAAGTTGCCGGTGATGGGGTTGCCGGCCTCGTCGAACACCACCTGCTCGTACAGGGCCTGGCTCACGCCCTGGGCCACCCCACCCAGCTGCTGGCCCTCGTAGATCAGCTCGTTCACCACCGGGCCGGCATCGTCCACCGCCACGTGGCGCACCAGTACCACCCGGCCCGTATCGAGGTCCACCTCCACCACGGCGATGTGGGTGCCGAAGGGGAAGGTGCCGTCGGCCTGGGCGAAGTCGAGCTGGGCGGCCAGCCCGGCGGTGCCGTCACCGTGGTCGATCACGCCTTCGGGGGCCTCGGCCGCCCGGGCCGCCAGGTCGCCCCAGCTCAGGGCCCGGGCCGGCACGCCGGCCACGCCCACGGTGCCGGCGTCGGTGTCGACCACGATGTCGCCCGGGTCGGCCTCCAGAAGGTGGGCGGCCAGGCTGCGGGCCTTGGCCACGACCTCCTCGGTGGCCCGGGCCACGGCCGACCCGCCGAGTTGCAGGCTCTTCGAGCCGCCGGTGCCGCCGCCCTTGGGCACCAGGTCGGTGTCGGACTGGACGAGCCGGATCCGCTCCACCGGGATACCGGTCTGCTCCGACACGAGCATGGCGAACGACGTCTGGTGGCCCTGGCCATGGGCCGACGAGCCGGAGTAGATGGTGGCGCTGCCGTCGGCGTTGATCTCCACGCCGCCGAACTCGCTGCCGCCGCCCCCGGCCGTTACCTCCACGAACGACGCCACCCCGATGCCGAGCACCGTGCGGTCGCCCGCCTCCCGGCGGCGCCGCTGCTCGGCCCGCAGGTCGTCGTAGCCGGCCAGCTCGGCCGCCCGCTCCAGCGGCTTCAGGTACTCACCCGAATCGTAGGTGATGCCGGTGAGGGTGGCGAAGGGGAACTGGTCGGGCCGCAGGAAGTTGCGGCGCCGGATCTCCAGCGGGTCGATCCCCAGCTCGAGGGCGGCCTGGTCGACCAGTCGCTCCAGGAGGGCCGCCGCCTCGGGCCGCCCCGCCCCACGGTAGGCCCCGGTGGGCGTGGTGTTGGTGACGCCGACGGCGATGTCGAAGCGGATGGCCGGGAAGGCGTAGGTGCCGTTGGACATCCGCTTGGTGCCGGCGGGCAGCATGGTGCCGATGTTGGGATAGGCGCCGGCGTCGCCCACCAGGCGCACCCGCAGCCCGGTGAACGTGCCGTCGGACCGGCAGCCCAGCTCGCAGTACTGGACCTGGGCCCGGGAGTGGACCATGGCCACCATGTTCTCGCTGCGGGTCTCGGTCCAGGTGACGGGCCGGCCCACGATCTGGGCGGCCGCCGCCACGGCCGAGTTCTCCGGGCACAGGCCGGCCTTGGCCCCGAAGCCGCCGCCCACGTGGGGGCAGATCACCCGGAGCCGGTCGGCCGGCATCTGCAGGGCACCGGCCAGCTGGTCCCGCAGGATGTGGGGCATCTGGTTGGAGGCGTAGAACGTGAGCCGGCCCGAGGGGCCGTCGCTGCCGTCGCCGGGCACGGCGGCACACGAGTTGGGCTCCATCGGCGCGCCGGCCAGCCGCTGGTTGACGTAGCGGCCCCGCACCACGTGGTCGGCCCCGGCCAGCACGTCGACCGGCGGGTCGGTGACCGACAGGGCGATGTTGTCTCCCTTGGCCTCGTGGATGAGGGGGACGCCGTGGTCGAAGGCGTGCTCGGGATCGACGATCACCGGCAGGGGGTCGTAGTCGACGACCACCAGTTCGGCGGCGTCGACGGCCTGCTGGAACGTCTCGGCCAGCACCATGGCCACGGCCTCGCCCACGAAACGAACCCGGTCGGTGGCCAGCGGCGGGCGGACGAAGGCGTCGTGCACGGCGATGAAGCCGTGGTGGGGGGCCACCCCCAGCTCGGCGGCGGTGAGCACCGCGGCAACACCGGGGGCGGCCGCCGCCTCGGCCGTGTCGACACCGGTGATCACGGCGTGGGCCTCGATCGACCGCACGAACACGCAGTGCAGCACCCCCTCCAGGCCGAGGTCGTAGACGTAGGTGCCGCCCGTCGTGAGGAGCTCGGGGTCTTCGGTGCGTCGGACACGGTTGCCCAGGATCGATCCAGCCATCCGGGCACTCTAGGTTCGACACTGCCTCCTCGCATCCGGCCGAACTTCGTCGAGAAATACGGCGTAGGACCGTCTATCTCGACGGAGTTCGGCGCTGTCTGGGCGGAGCGGCTCGTCTAGTGTCCGGTTGGTGGGAGACGACGACGCCGCTGCCCTGGAGATCGCCTGGCTGGAGATCGCCGACCCGCCCGAGCTGTGGGAGGACCTCGGCTACACGGTGGACGGCGACGGCCGGTGCGTGATCGGCTCCGTCGAGCACCGCCTGGTCGGTCCGCCGGCCGAGGGTGAGCCGGGTGGGATCGTGCGCTGGGCCGTGTTCGGGCCCGACCCCGATGTGGTGGGCCCCGACGGGATCGACGGCCTGCCCACCCTGCTGCTGGCCGACCCCTACCGCCCCGACGAGGCCCCGGAGCACCCCAACGGCGTGTTCCGCATCGACCACCTGGTCATCGCCACCTCCGACACGCCCCGCACGGCGGCCGAGCTGACGGCGGTGGGGCTCGGCCGCCGGGGCGGGCGTACCACCAACTCGGCCGGCGATCAGGTGGACATGGCCTTCTTCTGGGCCGGCCAGGGTGCCCCCGGTGACGCGGTGCTGCTGGAGCTGTCGGGCCCGCCCACCCCGGCACCCGAGCCGAAGCCGGCCTGGTTCAGGGGCATCGCCTACGCCTGCCACGACCTCGACGCCACCGTCGCCCTGCTCGCCGGCCGCGTCACCGCCCCCCAGGAAGCCGTGCAGCCGGGCCGGCGCATCGCCGCCCTCACCGGCGCCGCCGGCTCGTCCCTGCCCATGGCGTTCATGACCCCCCACGTCCCCAACCCCTGAACCCGGGGAACCCTGACCCAGGAGCCGCTGAGCATGGCCGACCGTTCCCCGTTCCTGCCCAATCCGCCCGGCTCGCTGCCGCCGGGCCGGGTCGACTACCTGCCGATGGTCGATCGGCCCCGCGTCACCTGGCCCGGCGGGGCCCGGGTGGCGTTCTGGATCGCCCCCAACGTCGAGCACTACGAGTACCTGCCGCCCCGCAACCCGGTGCGCAATCCGTGGCTCCGCAACCCCCACCCCGACGTTCAGGGCTACTCCCAGCGGGACTACGGCAACCGGGTGGGCTTCTGGCGGATGTTGGAGGTGCTCGACAAGCACCGCACCCCCTGCACGGTGTCGCTCAACCTGGCCGTGTTCGAGCACTTCGGTGAGGTCGGGGCGGCCATGGTGGAGCGGGGGTGGGAGGTGATGAGCCACGGCATCTACAACACCCGCTACCTCAACGGCATGAGCGAGGAGGAGGAGCGGGCCTTCCTGCTCGACACGATCGAGACCACCCGACGCCACACCGGCCAGTCGCTCAAGGGGATGCTGTCCCCGGCCGTGGGCAACACCCTGCTCACCCCCGACCTGATGGCCGAGGCCGGCCTGATCTACCACACCGACTGGATGCACGACGATCAACCGGTGCCGCTGCGGGTGCGGTCGGGGGCCCGGTTCGTGACGGTGCCGTACTCGACCGAGCTGAACGACGTGCCGGTGTTCCTCAACCACCACACCGGAGCCGACTTCGTGGCCATGGCCAAGGCCCAGTTCGACGTGCTGTACCGGGAAGGGGCCGACAGCGGCCGGGTGATGTGCCTCGCCATCCACCCCTACCTGATGGGCACCCCCCAGCGGGCCCGCCACCTGGAGGAGATCCTGGACCACGTGAACGCCCACGACCAGGTGTGGCACACCACGGCGGGCCAGATCGCCGAACATTTCCTGGCCCACCACTACGACGACTTCGTCGATCACGCCGCCGCCCTGGCCGCCGAGCGCCCGCCCGGCCTCCGCGGCCCGAGGTGGGAGGGGGCACGCTGATGCCGGCCGAGCGCACGCCGGGGATGGACCATCCCCACTACAGCTGGTCGCCGCTGCCGTCCCGGCCCGCACTGCGATGGCCGGGGGGCGAGCCCCTGGCCGTGGGGGCCATGGTGCTGCTGGAGCACTACGAGTGGTCGCCGCCCGAGGGGTCCTACGGCCTGCGGGCGGCCTCCGGCGGCCTGATCAAGCTGCCCGAGCCCGACTACCTGCGGCTCACCCACCGGGAGTACGGGCACCGGGTGGGGATCTTCCGCCTGCTCGACGCCCTGGAGGCCCATGGCATCCCGCCCACCGTGGCCGTCGACGAGCTCACCGCCGTCCACTACCCCTGGCTGGTCGACCACTGCGTCGGTCGGGGCGCCGAGCTGGTGGCCCACGGCGTGGCCGCCTCCCGCCTGATCACGTCCCGCATGAGCGAGGACGAGGAGATCGACACGATCGCCCGCTCGATCGAGGCCATCTCCCGGGCCGCCGGGGTGGCCCCCGCCGGCTGGTTCGGCCCCGAGGGCGTGGAGTCGGCCCGCACCCCGGCCCTGCTGGCGGCGGCCGGGATCCGCTACGTATGCGACTGGCCGAACGACGAGCAGCCCTACGCCATGACGGTGCCCCAGGGAGAGCTGACGGCCCTGCCCCTCTACCTGGAGGTCGACGACGAGCAGGCGTTGTGGACCCGCCGGATGCGCCTGGCCGACTGGCACGACCTGGTGGTGGAGTCGGCCGAGCGGCTCTGGGCCGATGGGGGAGGGGCCGACGGCGCCGTCTCCGGTCGGCTCCTGATGCTGACGCTTCGGCCGTGGCTGACGGGCCAGCCGTTTCGCCTGCCCACGCTGGAGGGGATCCTGTCGGGCATCGACGCCCTGGGGCCGGTGTGGAAGGCCAGCGGGTCCCAGATAGTCGAGGGGTTCGAAGCTGGGCTAACTTCGGGGCATTGAGGGGGCCCTCCGGGCTCCCGCTCCCCGGGGGATACCGACATGAGCATCGACAGCGAGCCCACCACCGCCCCGTCCGAGCTGCTGGTGCAGCACGCGGCCGACGCCGTGTTCGCCCACACCGGGCGCCGGACCTTCTTCGAGTACCGGGAGACCGGGCTGAAGGAGGCCACCGACGGCCGGTACCGCAGCCAGATCATGCGGGCCACCGACGTGATGGAGCAGACCGGCTGGCACTACCACGTGTGCGACCTCCAATTCGTCTACGTCATCAAGGGCTGGGTCGACCTCGAGTTCGAGGGCGGGCGCACCGAGCGGGTGACGGCTGGCGACGTGCTGTCGATCCCCAGCGGCACGATCCACAACGAGCTGGCCGTGTCGGAGGACTTCGAGGCCATCGAGGTGGTTTCGCCGGCTCATATGGACACCGTCCCCGTCGACGCCCCGGCCTGACCCGGGCCGAATTCTGACCGGGCGTGACGCCGGGCGACATCCGGTGTCAGAGTTCCCAGATGCGAGTCGAGGAGTACGCCGGGCGGTCGGCGGTGGAGCTGGCCGGCCTGGTGGCCGCCGGTGAAGTGACGGCAGCCGAGCTGACGGCGCTGGCCCTGGAGGCGGCGGCCCGGGTGGACCCCGGGCTCAACGCCGCGGTCGAGATCTACGACGACGCCGCCGAGCGGGCCGCCGCGATGGACGCCGCCGTGGCCCGGGCCGCAGCCGACGGGGTGGCGCCGCCACCTCTGGCCGGGGTGCCGTTCTTCCGCAAGGACATCGGCGCCTCCGAGGCGGGCAAGCGCACCGAGCTGGGGAGCCGGCTGGCCGAAGGCCTCGTCACCCACCGCGACAGCCACCTCACCACCGCGTTCAAAGATGCCGGGCTGGTGATCGTCGGCCGTTCCGCCACCTCCGAGATGGGGGCCTACGGCACGGTGGAGAGCGCGGCCCGGGGCATCACGGCCAGCCCGTGGCACCCGGAGCGGACGCCGGGGGGCTCGTCGGGCGGGTCGGCCGCTCTGGTGGCGGCGGGGGTGGTGCCGGTGGCCCACGCCAACGACGGCGCCGGCTCCATCCGCATCCCGGCCAGCTGCTGCGGCCTGGTGGGGCTGAAGCCGTCGCGGGGCCGGGTGTCGGCCGGACCGGGGGCGGGGGAGCCCAACTTCGGCGGCTCGGTGCAGCTCGTGGTGTCCCGCACCGTGGCCGACACGGCGGTGGCGCTCGATGCCGTGGCCGGGGCCCGCCCCGGCGACCCGTTCACCATCCCGGCCCCGCCCGAGCCGTACGCCGCCACGGTGGCCGCCCCGTTCGCCACCGCGTTGCCGTCGCCGTCGGCCCCCGCCCTGGGCGGGGCGGCGCCAGGGGAGCGACCGGTGCGGATCGGCGCCACGATCGACGCCTGGGGACCGGGCCCGGTCGACGCCCAGGTGGCGGCGGCCGTCATCCGCGCCGCCGAGGCGCTGGAGCTCGTGGGCCACTCGCTGGAGTGGGAGCGGTTCCCGTTCGACTACGAGGTGTTCGAGCCGGCCTTCGTGGATCTGTGGGCGGTCGGCACCGGCGGGCCCATCGCCGCCGTAGGGGAGCGGATGCACCGCCCGCTGACGGAGGAGTTCCTGGAGCCGGTGACGCTGGCCTGGGTGGAGGCTGCCGGGCGGCTCAGCGCGGCCGACGTGGCCCACGCCCTCGACACGGTCAACCGCATGGCCCGCCGCATCGGGGCCTGGTTCCAGCGCTATGACGTGCTGCTGGTGCCCACCCTGGCCCAGCTCCCGCCGCCGTTCGGCCGGATCGACGGCAACCACCCGGGGATGGCGGCGCTCGACAACGCACGGGCCCTGCTGGCCGTGAACCCCTACTGCCCCCTGTTCAACCTGACGGGCCAGCCGGCACTCACCCTGCCGCTGGGGCAGTCGGTCGAGGGGCTGCCGATCGGGGTGCAGCTGGTGGGCCGGCACGCCGAGGAATCGCTGCTCCTGGCCCTGGGGGCCCAGTTGGAGCAGGCCCTGCCCTGGGCCCACCGACGTCCCCCGGTGCACGCCGCTGCCGGCGGGCCGACGCCCACCGGCAGCTGACGAGCGGTTCTCTGGGCTCAGTCCCCGGTCGGGTCGAAGGGCACGGCGGCCGGCGGGGCGGCGTCGAGGTCGTGCCGAGGATCGGCCGGAGTCGGCGTCCGCTTGCGCTGCTGGAGCAGCAGAATGGTCGCACCGACGGCGGCCACGACGCCCAGGCCGAGTCCTGCCAGCGTGAACCGGGCGGCGCCGGCACCGCCGCCACCCTGGGCCTCGGCCACCGTCTCGAAGTCGACCCTGTCGCCCAGCTCGGGGGTCCAGGTCACGGTGTTGCCGTCGATCTCGCCGGTGGACGACACGATCTCGCCGGGGAAGGTGAGGGCGATCCGCGCCTCGAAGCCGTCGGCGGGCACCGAGTCGTCGCCGCCCAGCGTCGAGTCGCTGAAGTCGAGCGTGCCGGTGACGTGGAACGTGTCGCCGTCGCGCACGATCTGCAGGTCGTCCTCGCCGCCGGAACCGGCGTTGAGCTCGTCCAGCGGTGCCCCCTCCAGGGTGTAGGTCTGGCCCACGAACGTGTCGTCCTCGTAGGGTTCGACGCTCACGTGGGCGCCCTCGGGCACCCCGCCCGTCTCACCCAGGGCATCCTCGGCCGAGGCCCCCATCGTCTCGAGCATGGCCTTGTTGAAGGCCACCGTGACCGTGCCGTCCACCGTGTTGTCGGTGTTGATCGTGAGGTCCTCGTCGAGCTTGACGCAGCCGGTGAGGGCCACGGTCGCCAGCACGGCGGCGGCGGTGGCCAGAAGGCGGGTCTTGGATCGTCTCATCAGGTTCTCTCTCCCTTTGGTTGGCCGCCGACCGGGGTCGGCTGGCACCAGCCACCATCGTCGGACGAAACGACCTGTTGTTGAGACCCCCGGTCGGACCCCGGCCCGGCCGCCAACCGCCAGCTAGGCTCCCCAGCGCTGAGCAGCACGAGGAGGCGAACCATGGCCAGGGTGGAGCGGACGTTCGTGGGGTTGCCCTCACCGGTGGTGGGCCGGGCCGGGGCCGGCGGCCACCCCTGCCAGGGGATCTGGCACGCCCCGGCCGGCGCCGCCCCCCGGGTGGGGTTCATCGCCACCCACTACAACGTCGACTTCTCCGAGCACTACCTCGGCTCGTACCTGGCCGAGCGGGGCTACGGGTTCCTGGGCTGGAACACCCGGTTCCGGGGCGACGAGCGCACCTTCCTGCTCGACCACGCCGTGGCCGAGATCGGGGTGGGGGTGCAGTGGATGAAGGAGGAGGCCGGCGTCGACACCGTCGTACTGGTGGGCAACTCGGGCGGGGGCTCGCTCATGGGGGCCTACCACTCCCAGGCGGTGGAACCGAACATCAGGCCCACGGCCGGCCTGCCGGCGCTGCCCGCCGTCGAGGGTCTGATCCCGGGCGACCTCTACGTGTTCGTCTCGGCCCATCCGGGCCGGCCCGAGATCTTCACCAACTGGATGGACGCCGCCGTGGTCGACGAGAACGACCCGGTGGCCACCGATCCGTCACTCGACGTGTTCAACCCCGACAACGGCCCGCCGTTCAGTCCCGACTTCGTGGCCCGGGTGCGGGCGGCCCAGCGGGCCCGCAACGAGAGGATCACGGCCTGGGTGGTCGACGAGTTGGAGCGGTGCGGGGCCGCCGGCTACCGGGACCGGCTGTTCGTGACGAGCCGGGTGTGGGCCGACCCCCGCTTCGTCGACCCCGAGCTCGACCCCAACAACCGGCCCCCCAACTCCTGCTACCTGGGCGACCCGGCCCGGGCCAACCGCAACATCTACGGCGTGGGCCTGGTGTCGTCGCTGAGGACGTGGCTGTCGATGTGGAGCCTGGAGCACTCCCAGTGCCAGGCCGCCCCCCACCTGGCCCGCCTCCACGTGCCCACCCTGCTGATCGACGCCGACGCCGACTCCGGCGTGTTCCCCTCCGACGCCGAGGCCATCCTGGGAGCGGTGGCGGCCACCGACAAGACCAGGGTCACGATCGCCGGCGACCACTACTTCCGGGAGCCCGACGGCGCCCGTGACCGGGTGGCCGACGCCGTCGCCGACTGGGTGGCAGCCCGCACCTGATCGCGGCCCGCACCTGATCGCGGCCCGCACCTGAATCTCCGGGTGGAGCGTCTCACCGGTGAGACGCTCCATGAGGAGATCTTGATCGGGGCGCCCGTCAGCGCTCGTCCTGCATGGAGATCGTGCCCATCACGTCGTGCCCGCCCTCGCCGGGGGCGGCGATCTCCACGATGCGCTCGTCGACGTCGTCGTACTCCAGGCGCAGGGTGCGGCACAGCGTGGCGTGGAGCTGATAGCTGGCCACGGCGTAGGCCAGCTCGATGATGGCCGGTTCTTCGAGCTGGGCGGCCAGGGCGGCGAAGGTGGCGTCCTGCACCCGGCCCCGGCCCAGCACCATCTCGTCGGTGAAGGCCAGCACCGCCCGCTCGTCGGCCGACCACAGCCCCGGATCGGCCGCCGACCAGGCCGGTAGGGCGGCCAGCTGCTCCTCGTGCACCCCCACCCGCCGGGCCGCCTTGCAGTGCTGGGAGAACACGAACTGGCTGCCGGCGGCGAACCCGGCCCGGGTGAGGGCCAGCTCCCGCAGCTTGGGCGACAGGACCCGCTTCGGGTCGTTGAACAGGGCGAACCCGGCCACCATGTGGTCCAACAGCTCAGGGGTCTGGGCGAACACCGTCCACCAGTTGCCCGGGGTGCCGGTGGCGGTGCCGGGCTCGGCCACCGGGTCCCGGTCGCCGAACAGGCGCTCGTAGATGGGGACAACCGAGTCGGGCGCTTCGCTCTTGGGGATCTGTCGTGTCCGGGTCATGGCGCATACTGTAAGACGTACGGAAGCAACGAGCAGAAGGGGGCCCTTTCCATGCCCACCAACACCGAGTTCGAGTTCCGGGGCTACAACCATCTGGCCCTGGTGTGCAAAGACATGGCCAAGACGGTCGACTTCTACACCAACGTCCTCGGCATGCCGCTGACCAAGACGCTGGAGATCCCGGGGGGTGCCCAGCACTTCTTCTTCGACTGCGGCAACGGCGACTCGCTGGCCTTCTTCTGGTTCCCCGGCGCCCCCGAGGCCGCCCCCGGCATCGCCGGGGCCAAGGACCTGCCGGGCCAGGGCTCGATCATCTCGGCCCACGGCTCGATGAACCACGTGGCCTTCGACGTGCCGGCCGACAAGTTCGACGCCTACGTGAAGAAGCTGCAGGACAAGGGGGTGGAGACCAGCCCTGTGCGTCAACCACGACGACAGCGAGACCACCGTCTCCCGGGAGCTGCACCCGGGCGTGTTCGTGCGCTCCGTCTACTTCCGTGACCCCGACGGCATCCTGCTCGAGTTCGCCACCTGGACCAGGACCTTCGGCCCGGAGGACGCCCTGCACGCGCCGGCCAACGCCGACGGCGAGCGCGTTTCGCTGTCGGTGGACTGAACCGGTGCTGGTCACCCGCATCTACACCGGCGCCGACGAGCGCTCGCACTTCGAGGAGCTCGATCTCCCGCTCAACGTGACCGACCTGGGAGCCATGTCGGCTCCCATCCCCACCGTGTCGGTGTTCATCCGGTCCACGGCCGAGGCCGGACCTGAGGTCTACGACTTTCACGTGGCGCCCCGCCGCCAGTTCGTGGTGCACGTGCAGGGGGCCACCGAGATCGAGGTGGCCGACGGCGAGCGCCGCAGCTTCGGCCCGGGCAGCGTGCTCCTGGCCGACGACCTGACCGGACAGGGTCACGTGAGCCGCGAGGTGGAGGGGCCCCGGCTCCAGATCTTCTGCGTGCTGGCCGACTCCGTCGACCTCGACCGCTGGCGCTGACCCGCCGCTCGGCCCCGAACCACCCCGAAATTAGGAGCCTGAGTGGCGCTGAGCGCCACTCAGGCTCCTCAGAACGGGCGGGAAGGGCGCACTTACAGCTTCTCGTTCAGGTAGGCGAGGACGTCGGCCCACAGCTCGTGGGCCCGCTCCTCGTTGTAGGAGTCGCGGTAGTCGGCCAGGAAGGCGTGGCCGGCCCCCTCGTACAGCTTGAACTGCACGTCCTTGCCCGCTTCCACCAGCTTGTCCCGCAGCGAGGTCAGCTCCTCGGGCGACGGGTTCTGGTCGTCGGCCCCGCCCACCAGGAAGATGGGGCAGCTCAGGTTGCCGGCCAGCTGGGCCGGGGGCGTGGGCCGGGCCTCGGTGGTGTCGTCCTCGAACGTGGCCCGGTTGAGGAAGCCGCCCCAGCAGGGGATGGCGACGTCGAACTTGGTCGACGAGAAGGCGACGAGCGAGGTGGCCCGCCCGCCCATGCAGTAGCCGGTGATCGCCACCTTGCCGTTGACGTCGGGCAGCGAGCGGAGGTGGTCGGCCACCGCTTCCACGTCGGACACGATCTGGGCGTCGGGCAGGCCGAACATGGCCGGCAGCACGACCTTGAAGTCGTGCCCGGGGGCGCCGGTGCGGGCGTAGAGCTCGGGCGAGGCGGCCACGAAGCCGGCGTTGGCGAACCGGCGGCACAGGTCCTCGATGTGCTCCACCCGCCCGAACGCCTCCTCCAGCACGACGATGCCGGGGTGGGGGCCGGGGGCGGTGGGATGGGCGATGTAGACGTCGACCGGGCCCAGCTGCACCGTCTCGGTGCGGACCCGACTCGGATCGGTGACTTCTCCTGCAAGTGCCATGGAGGGCAACCTAGTCGCGGCCCAACTCGGCCCGCACCGCCGGGAGCACCTCACGGGCCAGGATGTCGATGCAGTCCATGGTGTGGGTGGGGTCGGAGCCGGGCCAGGCCAGGCGCATGGCCAGGTGGGTGATGCCCACCTGGCGGTGCTGGGCCAAGAGGCCGGCGGTGACCTCGTCGGGGTTGCCGATCACGAACCGGTTGGCGGCCAGCGCGGCGAAGGCGTCGTCGTCGCCCGTTCCGCCGGCCGCTCCGCCGGCACCCCGGGCGGCATCGCCGGCCGAGCCGGTGAGGCCCCACGAGGCGTAGGCGGCGTACTTGGTGAGCAGGTGGGGGGCGGCCCGACGCCGGGCCTCGGCCCCATCCACGTGACAGTGCACCTCCAGCATCCGGCCGGCCTCGGCCGCCGGGGCCAGCCCGGCCTCGGCCCGCCCGTCGGCGAATACGCCGAGCTGGCGAGTGATCTCGTCGTTGTCGGTGTTGGGGGCGGCCATGAAGGCGTCGCCGATCCGCCCGCCCCGGCGGATGGCCCGGTCGGTGGTGGCCCCGACCCAGATCGGGGGACCGCCCGGCTGCACCGGGGGCGGCAGCACCCGGGCCCCCTCGAACCGGTACCAGCCTCCGTCGTGGCTCACCGCTTCCCCCGACCACAGCTTGCGCAGGGCGCCGATCCCGTCGAGCGTGCGGGCCAGGCGGTCTTCGAACGGCACGCCGAAGGCGGCGAACTCCTCGGGCCGGTACCCCTGGCCCACGGTGAGGATGAACCGGCCGCCGCAGGCGATGTCGATCAGGGCCACCTGCTCGGCCACGTCGACCGGCCGGTGCAGGGGCAACAGCACGAGGTTGGTGCCCAGCGCCATGTCGCCCGAGTGGGCGGCCAGATGCGACAGCAGGGCCAGCTGGGGGAAGAAGTGGAACCCGGGGGTGAGGTGGTGCTCCCCGGCCCAGATCGAGTCGAACCCGCCGGCCTCGGCTGCCTGCACCTGGGCCACCAGCTCGGCCAGGCGGGTGGGGGCGTGGTCGGTGTCGGGGTGCTGGGAGTTGAGGTAGATGCCGATCTTCAGCGGTGACGCCGCCATGCCGTCGCCCCGCCCCTCAGCCCCGGACGGTGACGTGGTACGGGGTGGCGAGGATGATCACCCGGTCGGCGGCGTCGGGCGGGATCTGGGGGCCCCGGCCGTAGCGCTGGGACAGGGCGTCGTACTCGGCGGCGGTGGGATCGGGCACGATCTCGGCCACCTTGGCCCGCACCTCCAGGTAGCGGGTCATGTTGTCGGGGTCGACGATCGAGATGGCCAGGTGGGGGTTCGCCTGGAGCTGGGCGTACTTGCGCCGGGTGTTGGTGTGGGTGAAGCGGAGGTGGGTGCCGTCCCACGACACCCACATCGGGTTGGACTGGGGCCGCCCGGCCGGGCTGACCGTGGCCAGGTGGCAGTACAAGGGGCGGTGCAGCAGATCGAGGTGGCTGTCGGGAATGAGGGAGCTCATAGGCCGGACAGTCTCACATGCCCCGCAGGCTGGCGCCACGGCCCTGGGCCCAGCAAGATGACGGTCGAGCCGCAGGGGACAGGGGAGTGAAGGCCAATGAACATCTCGGGTACGGCCGCCATCGTGGGGATCGGCGAGACCGATTATGTGCGGGGTGCCGACCGCGGCGTCCCCGAGCTGGTGCTGGAGGCGGCGATGGCCGCCGTGCAGGACAGCGGCCTCGACGCCAGCGAGATCGACGGCATCCTCCCGCCGCCCGGCTTCATCTCCACCGAGGAGATCGCGGCCAACCTCGGTATCCCCGACCTCCACTACTCGGTGACCGTCCACATGGGCGGGGCCAGCCCCACCGCCGCCCTCCAGTCGGCCGTGATGGCGATCAGCGCCGGCATCGCCACCAACGTGTTGGTGGTGCTGGGGTGGAACGGCTACTCGGCCCTCCGGCCCCGGCCCGACGTCCGCCCGCCCAAGCGGGGCATGGACGCCGGCCCCTTCATCGACGTGAGCCGCAACTTCTACGCCCCCTACGGGGTGCGCTCGGCCGTGCAGTGGTATTCGATGTACATCAACCGCTACGTGCGCCGCTACGGGATCGAGCCCGAGTCGGCCGCCGCCGTGGCCCTGGCCTGCCGGGCCCACGCCCAGCTCAACGACAAGGCCCTGATGCGGGGACGGCCGCTCACGCTCGAGGACTACATGGCCGCCCCCTACATCACCGAGCCCATGCGCAAGCTCGACTGCTGCCTCGAGACCGACTGCGCGGCGGCCGTGGTGCTCACGTCGGCCGAGCGGGCCCGCGACCTGCGCCACACCCCGGTGCTGTGGCTGGGCGGAGCCGAGGGCCACCCCTATCCGGCCGACGAGATCACCAACCGGCCCGACATCTTGAAGCTCGGCCTCCACACCGCCGCCCCCCGGGCGTTCGCCATGGCCGGCGTGACCCCCACCGACCTCGACTTCCTCCAGATCTACGACTGCTTCACCTACGTGGTGCTGATGGAGCTCGAGGCCCTGGGCATCTGCGAGGAGGGCGGGGCCGGCGAGTTCGTGAAGAACGGCACGATCGACCTGGGCGGCCGTTACCCGCTGAACACCCACGGCGGCCTGCTGTCGCAGGGCCACTGTTGGGGCCTCAACCATGTGGTGGAGGCCACGCGCCAGCTCCGCCACGAGGCCGGGGCGGCCCAGGTGGAGGGGTGCGAGCTGGGCGTGGTCACCGGCTACGGCGACCTGGGCGACGGCAGCATCGCCGTCCTGGCCCGGGGCTGAAGCACAACGTCGGAACGCGGAGGACAGACATGAGCGAGCAGACCCAGCCGGCGCCGGTGGCCAAGAAGTACGTGCCCCGCCCCGAAGGCATCAACCTCGAGTTCCATCTGCCGGCGGTGGCCACCGGCATGCTCCACATCCAGCGGTGCTCGGCCTGCGGCACGTGGCGTCACCCGCCCCGGTGGTACTGCCCGTCGTGCCACTCGCCGGAGTACTCCTTCGAGCCGGTGTCGGGCCGGGGAACGCTGTACTCGCTGGCCATCAACCACTTCACCGTGGACCGGGCCTGGATCGAGGAGGTCCCCTTCGTGACGGCGGTGGTGGAGCTGGAGGAGGGGCCCCGGGTGGTGGGCTCGCTGCGGGGAGTACCGGCCGACCAGGTCGACATCGGCCTCGCCGTCGTCGTCACCCCCGAACCAAGAGGCGACGAGTTCGCCTTCCTGTGGGTCGACCCGGTGCGCTAGCACCGGTCGACACGTCGACCCGGTGCGCTAGCACCGGTCGACACGTCGACCCGGTGCGCTAGCACCGCTGAGAAGCGGTCGGGCGGCGTGAAGAACGTGACAAGGAGGGCCGACGCCCCCGGGCCCAAGGTAGCTTCGGCACCATGGCCCGGGGCCAGCTCCGCATCTACCTGGGCGCCGCACCCGGCGTCGGCAAGACCTTCGCCATGCTGGGCGAGGGCCGGCGCCGCCGTGAGCGGGGCACCGACGTGGTGGTGGCCTGGGTGGAGACCCACGGCCGGGCCGGGACCGCGGCCCGCATCGGCGACCTGGAGGTGCTGCCCCGGGCCCGGCTGACCTACCGGGGCACCGAGGCCGAGGAGATGGACCTGGCCGCCGTGCTGGCCCGCCGCCCCGAGGTGGCCCTGGTCGATGAGCTGGCCCACACCAATGTGCCCGGCAGTGGCAACGCCAAGCGCTGGCAGGACGTGCAGGCCCTGCTCGACGCCGGCATCGACGTGATCTCCACCGTCAACATCCAGCACCTGGAGTCGTTGAACGACGTGGTGGAGGCGATCACGGGGATCCGGCAGCAGGAGACGATCCCCGACGAGGTGGTGCGGTCGGCCCAGCAGGTGGAGCTGGTGGACATGACGGCCGAGGCCCTCCGCCGCCGCCTGGCCCACGGCAACGTCTACGCCGCCGACAAGGTGGACGCCGCCCTGGCCAACTACTTCCGCCTCGGGAACCTGTCGGCCCTGCGGGAGCTGGCCCTGTTGTGGGTGGCCGACCGGGTGGACGAGGCGCTGGCCACCTACCGGGCCCAACACGACATCGCCACCCCGTGGGAGACCCGGGAGCGGGTGCTGGTGGCGATCACCGGCAGCTACGACAACGCCCACATCATTCGCCGGGCGGCCCGCATGGCCCAGCGCACCCACGCCGAGTTGCTCGGGGTGCATGTGGCCCCAGCCGACGGGCGCCGCCCGGGCGGGGACAGCCAGCTGGCCCAGCACCGTCAACTGCTGGCCGACGTGGGCGGTACCTACCACGAGCTCGTGTCGGCCGCCCCGGCGTCGACGCTGGCCGGGTTCGCCCGCTCGGCCAACGTCAGCCAGCTGGTGGTCGGTTCGTCGAAGCGGAGCCGGTGGGAGGAGGCGCTACGGGGCTCGTTCGTCAACGACGTGATCCGGGGCTCGGGCGGGATCGACGTGCACGTCATCTCACCCCGCTCCACCACCGAGGGGCGCCTGGCCACCCAGCGCCCCCTCCGGTGGCACGACGGGGTTCGCTCACTGTTACCGGCTCCCGTGCTCCCTCCCCGCCGTCGGGCCGCCGGCTGGGCGCTGTCGGTGGTGGGGACCGGCGCCCTCACCGCCATCCTGACCCAGATCCGGGGCGGGATCGACCAGGCCGGCCGCCTGCTGCTGTTCCAGCTCGTGGTGCTGGCGGCCGCCGCCGTGGGGGGCACGGGTCCCGCGGTGACGGCATCCCTGCTGGCGGCGGCCCTGCTGAACTGGTTCTTCACCCCGCCCATCCACACCTGGACGGTCAGCAGCCCCTCCGACCTGGCCGAGCTGGTGCTGTTCCTGTCGCTGGGCTTGGCCGTGGGGGCGCTGGTGAACGCGCTGGCCAGCCGGTCTTCGGAGGCGGTCCGAGGGCGGGCCGAAGCCGAGGCCCTGGCCCGGGTGGCGGCGGACATCGCCACCCTTGACGAGCCGCTGCCCGTGATCCTGGAACGTATGGTGGACTGGCTGGGCCTCGACGGGGCGGCGGTGATCGACACCGATCCAGCCGTTTCGGCCCGCATGATCGTCGCCTCGGCCGGATCGGTTCCGGCCGAGACCGGAGCCGGGCCGGGGGGAGGCGGCTCGCTGGCCGTGGCCATGCCCGAAGGTGAGCTCGTCGTGTGGCGCGGTGACGGCCCGCTGCCGGCCGACCAACGACGCCGGCTGGAGGTGTTCGCGGCCCAGGTCAGCTCGGCGCTGGAGCAACGGCGGCTGCGGGACGTGGCCGCCCGCCGCGAGGTCGATTCGAGGGCCGACGCCCTCCGCCTGGCCCTCCTCCGGGCCGTGTCGCACGACCTGCGGACGCCGCTGGCATCGATCAAGGCGTCGGCCACCAGCCTGCTCGACACCGACGTGGCCTTCACCCCGGCCGACCGGGCCGACCTGCTGGAGACGATCGACGCCGAGGTCGACCGCCTGGACGCCGTGGTGGCCAACCTGCTCGACGCCAGCCGGCTGGAGGCGGGGGCCCTGGCCGTCCATGCCGCCCCGGCCGCCCTCGACGATCTCGTGCCGGCGCTCCTGCGGGCCAACGGGTGGGCCGGCGCCGGGTTCGTGCTCGACCTGCCGGCCACGCTGCCGGCGGTGCTGGTCGACACCGGGCTCCTGGAGCGGGTGCTGGTCAACCTGGTGTCGAACGCGGCGCGGGTCTGCCGGGCGGAGGAGATCCGTGTGGCCGCCAGCGCCCTGGGGGCCGAGGTGGAGCTGCGGGTGGTCGACCACGGCCCCGGCGTCAGCCCGGGACAGGTCGACCTGTTGTTCGAGCCGTTCCGGCGGCTGGGGGATGGAGCGGGGAGCGACGGGGTGGGGCTCGGCCTGTCCGTGGCCCGGGGCCTGACCGAGGCGATGGGGGGTCGGCTGACTCCCGAGACCACGCCCGGGGGCGGTCTCACGATGGTGGTGACGCTGCCCGTGGCCGACGCCGGGGACAGGGGCGACGACGGTGACCACGACGGCACCAGCGAGGAAGGGAACGGCGACCATGGGTGACGATCGGCGGCTGCGCATCCTGGTGGTGGACGACGAGCCCCAGATCCGCAAGGCCCTCGGCATCAACCTGCGGGCCCGGGGTTACGAGGTGGAGCTGGCGGCCACCGGCGAGGAGGGGCTGCGGCTGGCGGCCGAGCGCCGGGTCGATCTGGCCCTGGTCGACCTCGGACTACCCGGGATCGACGGCGTCGAGGTGGTGCGGGGCATTCGGGGCTGGAGCGAGATGCCCCTGATCGTGCTGTCGGTGCGGGAGTCGGAACAGGACAAGGTGGAGGCGCTCGACGCCGGGGCCGACGACTACGTGACCAAGCCGTTCGGGATGGGGGAGCTGCTGGCCCGGATCCGGGCCGTCACCCGCCGGCTGGCCGGTCGGGACGACGTACCGCCGGTGGTGGTGGCGGGCGAGCTGGTGATCGACCTGGCCGAGCACACGGTGACCGCAGCCGGCCGGCCCGTGTCGCTGACCCCGATCGAGTGGCGGCTGCTCGAGGTGCTGGCCCGCCACCCGGGAAAGCTTGTCACCCAGCGCCAGCTCCTTCAGCAGGTGTGGGGGCCGGCCTACGAGCGGGAGAGCAACTACCTCCGGGTCCACTTCGGCAACATCCGCCGCAAGTTGGAGCCGGTGCCGGCCCAGCCCCGCCATGTGATCACCGAGCCCGGGATCGGCTACCGCTTCCAGCTCTAGCCCCGGCGGGGGCGCAGCCCCCCGAGGTGGCGCCGGAGGCGCCCCGGTGGGGTTGGGGGCCCCGACGGGGATGGGGAGCCGGGCCGGAGGCCTGGCGGGGGCGCAGCCCCCCGAGGTGGCGCCGGAGGCGCCCCGGTGGGGTTGGGGGCCCCGACGGGGATGGGGAGCCGGGCCGGAGGCCTGGCGGGGGCGCAGCCCCCCGAAAACGGCCAAAGGGCCCCGGCGGGTGCCGGGGCCCTTTGCAGGCTTGGGGGATGGAGTCCGTCGTCGTTGACGGGGCGCCGATCCCCGGATCTGCCGATCAGTTGTCGAGAACGGCGTTCTGATCGATCGAGTGGTCGTCGAGGTCCACGTCGTAGCTGTCGTGGCCTTCGTCGTAGCTGTCCTGCTCGTGGTAGTCGCCGCCCTTGTAGTCGTCGCCACCCTCCAAGGCGGGCTCGTACTCGAAGCCGCCGTCGTGGGTCTCGGCCACCTGGGTCTGGGTGTCGTTGTCCTGGAGGCTCTCGTTGAACGAGTCCTCGGCGGTCTCACTGTAGCTCTCGGTGTAGTGCGAGTCCGAGGTGTCGGTGGCGGTGTTGTCGACCGAGCCGGAGCCGAAGGCCTGGGCCGAGTCGTTCAGCGTGGCGTAGTCCTGCGACACCTGGCCCTGGCCCACGTCGCTGGCCTCACCGGAAGCGACCGTGTTGTTGTCACCCGAGGTGACGTTGTCGGCGTCGGCGTTGCCGCCGGCCTGCTGGCCCGAGTTGTCGCCCTGGTTCTGCACACCGGAGTTGCCCCCGACCTGCTGGCCGTCACCCGTCTGGACCTGGTTGTCGGCGACCTCGTCGCCGGCGATGGCGCCCTCGGCGGTGGCGTTGGCCACGTTGGAGGTGTTCTGCTGGACGATGTCGCCGTGGACCTCGCCGTCCACGTGGAGGCTCTGGTCGATCTCGTTCACGATCTGGTTGTTGTTGACCACGATCTGGAAGGTGTCGGTGGGGGGCACCTCACCCCAGCCGGGCTGAGCCTCGAGCTGGTCGATCACCTGGTCGGCCACGGCCGGGTCGGCGCCCGACTCGATCAGGGCCTGCCGCACCGCAGCGGTGAACTCCTCGGGGCTGGCCCCCTCGGCGCTGTCACCCAGGGCCTCTTCCACGGCCGCCGGATCGGTCTCGGGGCCCAGGTTGCTGAAGAAGTCCTTCAGATCGTCTACCAGCTGGTCGTACTCTCGCGGATCCATTGCATTCCCTCCGTTGGATGCTTGTCGTTGTGTGGGGGTTCCTTGCTGAGATCAACCTACGTCGCCCCGCACCTTCGGTGATCGGGGACTCCCCCCTACCCCCAGGGCCACCATAGGGGATCGCCTCCCGGGGCGGTCGGGAGTTTCGCCCCCTTTGGGGCCGTCTGGGGGAATCGACTCCATCCGGGGGTCTGGATGGCCTGGGGAGGGAGTCTGGTGTGACGGCCGGCTCACCGGTAATGACCTAGAGTCGCCTTGTTTGCGCTGACGAGACGAAGGAGCAACCGGTGGGTGTTCAGGACGACTTGCAGGAGATACTCGACCGGGGGGTGGCGAACGGCGACGTGATCGGGGCCAACGCCGCCATCGTGGGACCCGATGGGGTGACCGCCTCGGGGGCGGCCGGCCTGCGGTCGTCGGTGAGCGGGGCGGCGATGGATACCGACACGGTGTGCTGGATAGCCTCCATGACCAAGGCGATCACCGGCCTGGCCGCCATGCAGCAGGTGGAGCGGGGCAACCTGGGGCTCGACGCCCCGGCCCGCGAGGTCTTGCCCATCCTGGGCGAGCTGGGCGTGCTCACCGGGTTCGGGGACGACGGCCAGCCCCGTACCCGGCCGCCGGCCCGGGACATCACCCTGCGCCACCTCCTCACCCACACCGCCGGTTTCGGCTACGACATCTGGAGCGACGACCTCGCCCGCTACGCCGAGCTCACCGGCAACCCGGGCGTCATCAGCTGCATGATGAGCGCCCTCACCATGCCGCTCGTCTTCGACCCGGGCGAACGGTGGTTCTACGGCACCAACATCGACTACGCCGGTCTGATGGTGGAGGCGGTGACGGGCCAGAGCCTGGGCGCCTACATGGCCGAGCACATCTTCGCCCCCCTCGGCATGACCAGCACCGCGTTCCGGATCACCGACGACATGCGCAGCCGCCTGTCGGACATGCACGCCCGCCTGGAGGACGGCTCGCTCGTGCCCATGGAGTTCGAGATCCCCCAGGAGCCCGAGTTCGAGATGGGTGGGGGCGGGCTCTACAGCACGATCCTCGACTACGCCCGCTTCCTCCAGCTGTTCCTCAACCGGGGGCGGGCCGGCGATGTCCAGGTGGTCGAGCCCGGGACCGTGGCCGAGATGACCCGCAACAACATGGGCGACCTGCGGGTGGAGCTGCTGAAGACGGCGAACCCGGGCTATTCCCACGACGCCGAGTTCTTCCCCGGCGTGCCCAAGAGCTGGGGTCTCACGTTCCAGATCAACGAGGAGCCGGCCCCCACCGGGCGTCCGGCCGGCGGGCTCATGTGGGCCGGGCTGGCCAACTCGTACTACTGGATCGACCTGGAGAACAACGTGGCCGGCGTGTACGCCAGCCAGATCGTGCCCTTCGCCGATCCCCGGACCTACCAGCTGTTCGTCGACATCGAGACCGCCGTCTACCGTGAGCTGAACGGCTGAGCCGCCGGCTGGTCGGCGGGGCCGGGGAGGACTGGGTCATGAGCGGACCGTTCGAGATCGAACGCCGGGAGCACGAGCGGGGCACGGTGGCGGTGCTCACGATGGTCGACGGGGAGAACCGGTGGAACACCACCTTCACCCGGGCCTTCGACGCCGCCCTCGACGAAGTGGAGGCGACGCCCGGCCCGGCCGTGCTCGTCACCACCTCAGCCGATCCCCGGTTCTTCTCCAACGGGCTCGATCTGGCCTGGATCACCGCCAAGGGCGAGCACCCCGGCGGCGATCGCCGGGTGTTCGCCACCGAGGCCATGGCGCTCTTCGCCCGGATGATCACCTTCCCCCTGCCCACGGTGTGTGCCGTCAACGGCCACGCCTTCGGGGCCGGGCTGATGATCGCCATGTGCCACGACGTGCGGGTGATGCGAGCCGACCGGGGCTACCTGTGCGCCAACGAGGTGGAGCTGGGCTTCGCCATCCCCGAGCCGGAGCTGGCCCTGTTCCGCCACAAGATGCCCCGCCCCGCCTTCCACCAGACGGTGCTGCTGGCCAAGCGCTGGACGGGGGCCGAGGCGCTGGCCGCCGGGATCGTCCAGCAGGCGGTGCCGGCCGACGAGGTGGCGGCGGCGGCCGAGGCGACCGCGGTCGACCTGCTCCGGGTGGCCGGCAACCGGGAGATCACGGCCTGGACCAAGGAGCGGCTCTACGGCGAGAACGCGACGCTGAACCACCCCCACGGCCCGGCCCACCTGCTCCGCCACCAGACGGAGTACCTGTCGGGCCCCGGCGTCATCCCGCCCGGCCACTGAGGCTGGGCGGGAGCGGAGCCCGCTCAGGGGTCGACGAGGAGCGCTTCGAGCAGGTCACGGGCCGACACGATGCCCTGGAGCTCGCCGTCGCCCACCAGCAGGTGGCGGATGCCCTTCTCGCACATGGTGCGGGCCGCTTCGGCCGCCGTGGCCCGGGGGGCGCACCAGATCAGGTTGGTGGAGGCGATATCGCCGGCCCGGAGGCCGTCGGGGCTCTCGGACCGCCCGAAGGCCCGGGTGAGGTCCCGCTCCGACACGATGCCGATGATCGCGGTGGTGGTGCCGACGGCCAACGCCCCGGTCTCCATGGCCGCCAGTTTCTGGGCCACCTCCTGGAGTCGGGCATCGGGCGAGATCCGGGCCACGGCCCGGGTCATCAGCGTCTGGACTGGGGTCTGGGGGCCGATGGCCTTCGGTTCGGCGCTGCTGTTGACACTCATGGGCCAATCGTCATGCCGGAGGCGCCGGGCCGACAGGGCCCCAAGTCCCACGTCGTCGGCGGCGTTCCGACCACCTCCACCTCCACGTGGACGTCCACCTCCACCGCTCCAGGGGATACAGGGGGGCGAAGGCCACGGCGGCCAGGGGATAGGGGAAGAGCACGAACATGGTGGCCGCCACCGCGGCGTGGAAGCCCCACAACCCGGCCACCCACGGGGTGCGGAGGCGGGGCCACAGGGCCAGTGGCGCCCCCAGCTCCAGGATCACGGTGGCCACCGCGGCCGGTGTGAGGAGCCACGAGCCGTGCCTCAGCACCAGGCGGGCCGCCGGTGACGGCGTGCCCCCCAACACCTCCAGCCGGGCGGCGGAGAATGCGACGTGATGGGCCAGCGTGTCGCCACCCAGCCAGGCCAGGCCGCCGATGCGGAGCTTGGCCACCCCGGCCAGCACGTAGGTGACGACCGTGACGAGGGCGCACAACCGCAGCGGCCATCCGTAGCGGGGGTCGTCCCGGCGACCATCGGCGTCGCCGACGGGGCCCGATGACCCCCGGCGGGGCGGCGGCCCGACCGGGACCGCCAGGTCGTCGGCGGCGGGGGAGGAGGCCAGCACCAGGGCGTGGAGCACGAGCAGATTGTCGAAGTACAGCAGGCGCCCCCACGACGAGCGGTAGGTGAGGAGCACCAGTAGCACGGCGGCGAAGGCGGGGCCGGTGATCCGGAACCAGAGTCCGGTGGTCACGGCCGCCGCCAGCAGGGGAGCGGCGATCACCAGCGCCCGGGCCGCCCCGACCGGCAGGGGCCGATCGAGCGGCGCCAGCACCCCCACCGGATCGAAGCCGTCGGCCAGGCTCGCCGTGGCCCAGAAGGCGGGGAGGCGCACGACCAGGTAGACGAGGGCGAAGGCCCCCACGAGCACCCGGAACAGGGCCAGCCGCCGGGCCGGGGCCGCCGGGGCCAGCCACCGGCCGATCACGGCGCCACCGGGCAGGCGGCGTGTACGGTCCGGTTGCGGGGCGGCGCCCCGTCGGCGGCCGTGGCCACCAGGTCGACCGTCTCGGTCACGACCTCTACGCCGGTGAGCCCGTCCCGTCCGGCGACCCCCCGGCGGGCGATGGCCCGTTCGGCGATGGCCCGTTCGGCGATGGCGAGGCACAACCGATCGGCCCGGCTCCCGGCGATGGCGTCGGCCACCCGGTCGGCCACGATCAGGGGATCGTCGCTGGCCCCGATCACGGTGGGTGAGAGCCGTACCCGGTCGCCCGCCGCCGTCACCCCCACCGCCGTCGGCAACTGGGCCGTGGCCGGTCGGGCCTCGGCGTAGACCGGGTAGGTCGACAGCGGGTAGCTGTCGCGCTGGCGCAGGGCGGGCGAGGCGACGAGAGCCACCACCGCCACCGACACCGCCGGGCGGACCCAGACCGTGAGCGGGCGGCGGGCGAATCGGTCCATCGGGCCGGTCAGCGCAGAAGGAGGCCGACGAGGTTGAGGGCCACGGTCAGCACGATCGACCCCACGATCATCGCCTTCCAGGGCACGATAACCCGCACCCGGGGAGAGGGGCGACCGGGCCGATTGTCAGGTCCGGTCGCCTCTCCGGGGGCCGGCGGGGGCGGGGCGGCCAGCGAGGCCATCCAGCGGCCGAGCCGGTCGGGCAGGCCCGGGACCAGGCGAAGGGCCAGGTTGAGACCGATCGTCAGCACCAGCGAGGTGATGAGGAACCGGGCCATGCCCCAGCCTATCCGACTGATCGTCGCCGTCTAGTGTCTAGAGACACTTGACACTTATCGGGGTCGGGCGTACGTTCCGCTCCATGCTCGACGAACCGTCGCTGGCCGGAGTCCGCCGGGCCATGACCGAGGTGGCCGACCGCCAGCGCGACCTGGCCGTGGCCGAAGCCAATCTCCAGCACGCCATCCGGGTGCTGCATGCCACCGGTGGGTCCCTGCAGGAGATCGCCGACGCCGTGGGCCTGAGCCGTCAACGCATCCACCAGATCGTGAAGGAGTCGGGCGGGGTGCCGGGCCGGCGCCGGCGGCGGACCGCGGGCATGCTGGCCTGCTCGTTCTGCGACCGGACGCAGGCCGAGGTGGCCAAGTTGATCGCCGGGCCCGACGTGCGGATCTGCGACGGCTGCGTGTCGGTGGCCCGGCGCGGCCTGGCGCCGTTCGGGGCGACCCTGCGCTGCTCGTTCTGCGGCAAGGCGGGCGACCAGGTGGACGCCATGGCCGACCGCGACGGTGCCGTCCCTCGGGTGTGTGGCGAGTGCCTCGACCTGTGCGACGAGATCATCGCCGAAGAGCTCGGCTCGCCGACCTGACCGGCGACCGGTCTCACCAGCGACCGGCCTCACCAGCGACCGGCGACCTCAGGCGGGGGCCTGGGCCATCAGGAACAGGCGGGAGAACGGCAGGGTCACCACGCCGTCGGCGTCGGCCGGATAGGCCCGGCGGTAGCGGGCCTGGACCTCGGCGGTGAAGCGACCCCGCTCGGGGCCCAGGGCTTCCAGCACCGGGATCAGGAGCGATCCGGTGGTCCACTGCCACACCGGGTCGTCACCGGTGAGCCGTTGGAAGTAGGTGGTGCGCCACAGGTCGAGGGCCGCCGCCGGCGCCAGCCACCCGGCGTAGGCCTCGGGGGCGGCCAGCCGGTCCCGCATCAGCGCCGCCACCGCCCTAGGTGGCCACGGGCCACCGCCAGGGGCGTCGGCGTCGAGCACCTCGGCCGGGACCCGGTGGGTGGGGGCGGCCCAGTTGTCGGGCATCTGCACGGCCATGACCCCACCGGGAGCCAGCCAGGACCGCAGGCGGGGGAACAACGTGGCATGGTCGTCGAGCCAGTGGAGGGCGGCGTTGGAGTAGAGCACGTCCACCGGGCCGTCGGGCTCCCAGGTGGCCAGATCGGCTGTGACCCAGGCCAGATCGGGATGGTCGGCCCGGGCCTTGGCCGCCATGGCCGGGTCGCCGTCGACCCCGGTGACGTTGGCTCCGGGCCACCGCCGGGCCAGCAGGGCGGTGAGGTGCCCGGTCCCGGCACCGAGATCCACCACCCGGCGGACGTCGGCCACCTCGGGTATCCGCGCCAGCAGCTCCACCCCGGGGCGGGTGCGGTGGTCGGCGAAGCGGAGGTAGTGCTCGGGGTCCCACATGGCGCCCATCATGGCACCCAGGCCCGAAGGGCTCCCGTCCCCGAAGGGAACACTCAGTGCAGGGCGACGAGGATGCGCTCGGCGGTGAAGGCGCTGATGCCCACCACCTGGCCGTCGATCTCCACTGTGGTGGTGCCGTCGGGCGAGCTCGTGATCACCTTGGCCACCGCTCCCGGCTGAAGGTGGTTGGCCTCCAGGAACTCGAGCAGGCCCGGGGTGAACTCCAGCTCCTCGGGGATCCGCTTCACGGTGGCATCGGCCCCGATCGGCAGGTTCGACAGCGACACCAGGGGCTGGGCCTCGGCGTAGGTGGAGCCCGGGATCGGATTGCCGTGGGGGCACGTGGTGGGATTGTCGAGCACCGACTGGAGGGCCGACTCCACCACCGGGCTGATCACGTGCTCCCACTTCCCGGCCTCGTGGTGGGCCTCGGCCCACGACAAGCCGAGCATGTCGGTGAGGAAGCGCTCGGCCAGGCGGTGCCGACGCACCATCGTGTTGGCCAGCGCCAACCCGGTCTCGGTCAGCTCGATCGTGCCCCCCTGGAGGTGTACCAGCTCGGCTTCCACCATCCGGTGGACCATCTCCGACACCGCAGGGCGGGAGACCTCCAACCGGTCGGCGATCCGGGCCTGGATCACCTTGTGGCCGTCTTCGGCCAGCTCGAAGATCGTCTCGCAGTACTCCTCGAAGGCGGGGTGGTGTTCCCGGGAGGTGTACTCGGCCATTAGGGCAGCATAACATCGGCGGGCGGCCCATGGCTGGCCCCAGCTACGATCCCCGGATGCCCAATCGTTTCATCAAGCCGGAGGGGTTGTCGAACAACCCGGCCTACACCCACGTCGTCGCCGCCAGCGGCGGGACCACGGTCTACATCTCGGGCCAGGTGGCGGTCGACGCCGCCGGAGCCACCGTGGGATCCGGTGATCTGGAGGCCCAGACCCGCCAGGTCATGGAGAACCTGAAGGTGGCCCTGGCCGCCGCCGGCGCCACCTTCGACGACGTGGTGAAGATCACCACCTACGTGGTGGGCTACGAGCCGGCCATGCGGGCCGTGATCGCCGGGGTGCGGGGCTCGTACCTGTCGGGCGACAACCCGCCGGCCAGCACGCTGGTGGGGGTGCAGGCGCTGGCGGCGCCGGAATGGCTGATCGAGATCGAGGCCATCGCCGTCATCTCCTAACCCCCCATGGGTCGCCGGGATCCCCCTATGTGACACTCACGCGACGAGGGGGATCCCCGATCTCAAACGCTTCCGGCTGGTGGACGATGGATTCACGGCCAAGGGGGCCGGCGACCGAGGAGGACGTAAGCGATGCGACAGATTCAGTTCCTGGCAGCCATGATCGGACTGACGAGCGTGGGCTTCATGGCCCTGGCCTTCGCCCCGGTGTTCGCCTGATTGTTCCCGGTCGGAGGGCTCAACCTCCGACCATCAGCAGGGCGGCGTTGAGGATGTGATCGGCGGAGATGCCGGTCAGGGCATGGAGTTCGGCGATGGTGCCGGACTCGCCGAAGCGGTCGACCCCCAGGGGAAGCTGGCGGGTCCCGAGGGCCGAGCCCAGCCAGGCCAGCGAGTGGCTGGCGGCGTCGTGCACGCTCACCACCGGCCGGGACCGCTCGGCCGGTGGCACCAGGGTGTCGAGATGGGTGCCGGGGATGGCGGCCAGCCCACCCTCGATGGCCCGGCGGCGGGCCGCCTGCCAGGCCCGGAACACCCGGTCGGGGCTGGTGAGATGGACCACGGTGGCGTCCACCCCCTCGGCGTGGAGGGCGTCGGCCGCTGCCACCGCCTCCACCACCGTGACCCCGGTGGTGACGATCGTGACCCCCGGCCCACCCGGCGGCGGCCGCTCCACCAGCCGGTAGCCACCGGCCAGTACCTGGGCCCGCAGCCGGTCGGCCCCCAGCCGCTCCACCACCGGCGCCAGCAGCCCCTGGTCGATGGGACGGGTGCTGAGCCGCAGGTAGCACGACTCGCCGTCGGGCGCCCCCAGGCGGGCCAGGGCGTCGCACAGCAGCCAGTCCACCTCGGCGGCGAAGGCCGGCTCCACGTAGTTGATGCCGGGTAGCTCGGCCCCGACCGACGGCGTGATCGTGCTCTGGTGGGCCCCGCCCTCAGGGGCCAGCGTCACCCCCGACGGGGTACCGGCCACCACGAACCGGCTCCCGTTGTAGAGCCCGTAGATCAGGGCGTCGAGACCCCGCAGCACGAACGGGTCGTAGACCGTGCCCACCGGCAGCAGGTGCTGGCCGTGATGCTCGTGGCTGAGCCCGAGCTGGCCCAGCAGCATGAACAGGTTCATCTCCGAGATCCCGAGCTCGATATGCCGACCGGTGGGGGAGGGGGCCCACTTGAGCAGCCGCTCGGCCCCGCCATGGTCGTCGCGCTCGGTGGGCGAGAACACGCCGGTCTTGTTGATCCAGCCCCCCAGGTTGGTGGAGATCGACACGTCGGGGGCGGTGGTGACGATCCGCTCGGCCAGGCCGGGGACGTCGCCCAGGCGGGTCAGCACCCGGCCGAACGCCTCCTGCGTCGACACCAGGCCCGAGGTGATGAGCGGGCCCCCGGCCGCCGCCGGCACCGGCAGCACCGGCCGGGGAATGGGCGGGGCGTTGTTGATGTCGGCCCCCACAGCGGCGCACAGCCGGCCGGCGGGGGAGCTCGGATCGAACCGGTCCCACTCGGTGGCCGGGGTGAGGCCCATCCGCTCCCGGAAGGCGTCGATCTGCTCCGGAGTGAGGAGGGCGGAATGGTTCAGGGGATCGCCGGCGATGGGCAGGCCCCAACCCTTGATGGTGTAGGCGAACACGGCGCTGGGCCGGTCGGTGTGCTCGTCGCACGACCGCAGGGTGCGCACCAGGAGGCCCAGGTCGTGACCGCCCAGGTCGGTGACGATGGCCTTCAGCTCGCCGTCGTCGTGGTTGGCGGCCCAGCCCCGCACGGCGGCGTCGGCGCCCTGGAGCAGCTTGTGCCGCACCGACGGGCCGGTGAGGGCGAACAGCGACTGGTAGGCCTCGTTTGGCATGGCGTCGATGTGGGCCCGCAGGGCGTCGCCCCCCGGCTCGGCGAAGGCGGTGGTGAGGCGGGAGCCGTACTTGGCCACGGCCACGTGCCAGCCGGCGTCGCCGAAGAACCGCATCAGCCGGGTGGCCTGGATGTCGGGGATGACCCGGTCGAGGCTCTGGCGGTTCAGGTCGATGACCATGGTGAAGTTGCCGAGGTCGGCCGTGGTGGGATCGCTGATCGCCTCCCACACGTTCCCCTCGTCGAGCTCGGCGTCGCCCACGGTGGCGATGAACCGGGCCGACGCCAGCGGCCCGAAGTGGCGGTCGACGTAGCGGCGGGTGGCGGCCGAGAACAGCGGCGCCACCGCCCCCAGACCCACCGAGCCGGTGGAGAAGTCGGCCACGTCGGGGTCCTTGGTGCGCGACGGGTAGGCCTGGAGCCCGCCCCGCTGGCGCAGCGTGGTGAGGTAGGACCGGTGCAGCTCCCCGGTGAGGTACTTGATGGCGTGGTAGACGGGTGAGGCGTGGGGCTTCACCGCCACCTTGTCCTCACCGTTGATGTGGGCGAACCACAGGGCCGTCATGATCGACACCATCGAGGCCGACGACGCCTGGTGACCACCCACCTTGATCGGCTCCGCCGGCCGCCGGTTGGCCGCATCCACGATCCGGGTGGCCAGCCACAACACCCGCTGCTCCACCTCTTTCAGCACCTCGAGCCCGGCCGGGTCGAGGGCCAGGGCGGACGGCTCCGGCCGGAGCCGGTCGGCGTCAGAAGAGGTCTTCACGACGGCAGTTCACCACGATCTCGGGTACCGACAGGTGATCGGGCAGGCACAGGACCATGCTCACCAGCTCGGCCACGTCGGCCGGCTGCACGATCGGCTCCGGGCCGGCATCCACGCCGGCGATCATCGCCGTGTCGACGAAGCTGGGGCACAGGGCGACGGCCCGCACCCCGTGGTCCCAGCCGGCCTGGCGGGTGGCGTGGGTGAGGGCCAGCAGGGCGTGCTTGGTCATGGCGTAGCCGGGGGCGAAGCCGTTGCGGACCCGCTTGGCCGACAGCGACGCCAGGTTCACCACCCGGCCGTGGCCCGACCGGCACAGGTGGGGCCAGGCCAGCGAGGTGAGCCGGGCCGGGGCCTTCACGTTGACGGCCCACATGGTGTCCAGAGCCTCCTCATCGAAGGCGTCGACGGCGAACGGGGCCAGCACGCCGGCGTTGTTGACCAGGGCGTCGATCCCGCCGAAGCGCTCGGCCGTGGCCGCCACCCAGGCCTCGGAGCTGGTGGGGTCGGTGGCGTCGAAGCCGTGGCACAGCACGGCCGGCTCGCCGGCATCGGGGCCCGGGCCCGGACCGGCGTGGGACCAGGAGGCCACGAGGTCGGCCAGCTGGTCGGGGCGGCGGGCGCCCAGGCTGAGGCGGAAGCCGTCGGCCCACAACCGCTCGGCCACGGCCCGGCCGATGCCGCGGGCCGCTCCCGACACCATCACCACCCTCGCGTCGGGCGCCAACATGGTCCGGATCGTAGCCCCACGCTCCACACTGGTCGCCATGCCGTCCGAGCATTCCCCGCTGTCACCGTCCGCCGTCGCCGGATCGGCCTCCCCGCTGACGCCGGGCTCGCCGGCCGAGGTGGCCCTGGCCGAGGTGGTGGGCTCGATACGGGGGCTGAGCGGGGAGGCGGCCGAGGCGGCCCGGACCCGCGACTCCCGGCTCACCAAGCCGCCGGGTTCCCTGGGGCGGATCGAGTCGCTGGCGGTCCAGCTGGCGGCCATTGCCGGCGCGAGCCCGGCCCCGACCCCCGAGCCGGGCGTGGTGGTGGTCTTCGCCGCCGACCACGGCGTCCACGCCGAGGGGGTCAGCCCCTGGCCCCAGGCGGTCACGGCCCAGATGGTGGCCGGGTTCTGCCGGGGTGGGGCCGCCATCAGTGTCATCGCTCGGGCCAACGGGTTGGGGGTGCGGGTGGTCAACGCCGGCGTGGCCACCCCGCTGGAGGACCACGAGCTGCTGGTCAACCGCCCGGTGCGAGCCGGGTCCCGCAACCTCCGGGTGGAGGCGGCCCTGACCCGGGCCGAGGCGGCCACGGCCGCCCTGCTCGGGGTGGAGGTGGGTACCCGCCTCGTCGACGAGGGCGCCCGCTGCCTGCTCACCGGCGACATGGGGATCGCCAACACCACGCCGTCGTCGGCGGTGGTGGCGGCGGTGACCGGGTCGACTCCGGCCGAGGTGACCGGCCGGGGCACCGGCATCGACGACGAGACCCTGGCCCGCAAGACACAGGTGGTGGCCGACGCCTTGGCCCGCCTGGCCGGCCGGCCCCCGCTGGAGCCCCTCGATCCCCTGGGCGTGCTGGCCGAGATCGGGGGGCTGGAGATCGCCGGGCTGGCCGGGCTGTGCCTGGCCGGGGCGGCGGCCCGGGTGCCGGTGGTGGTGGACGGGGTGATCGCGCTGGCCGGGGCGCTGGTGGCCTGTGCCCTCCAGCCGGCCGTGGCCGGCTACCTGATCGCCGGTCACCGGTCGGTGGAGCCGGCCGCCTCCCGGGCCCTCGACCACCTTGGCCTCGCCCCCCTGCTCGACCTGCAGCTGCGTCTGGGGGAGGGGACCGGGGCCGCCCTGGCCTACCCCCTGGTGCGGGCGGCGGCCCTCGTCGCCGCCGAGATGGCCACCTTCGACGACCTCGGCATCGACGCCTGAGTTCCCCGTCGGCCCCGCCCCGCGGGGGGTGGCGACGGGGCCCTGGTGATCAGCGGACGATGGGCTCGCCGGTGTCGACGGCCTCGAACATGGACCCGTTCAGCTTGTGGAGGTCGGCCAGGGCCTGGTCGTTCCAGCGGGGATCGGGGGCGCCGCTGATCATCCAGTCGCTGCCGTTGTCGGCCAGGTACATGCCGTAGGTCTTGAGGGCGGCGCAGATCACCTGGGCCTCGGCGCTGAACGAGCTGCAGTCGGCATTGGCCTTCAGCCGGAACCGGGCCCCCATGGGCGGGACCCCGGCGTCGGTGATCGAGCTGGCGTAGTGGGTGGCGGGCTTGATCCAGGCCTTCTGGGTGCGGGCGGCGGTGAACCGCAGGGCGTGGTCGACATGGCCCTGCACCACCACCTCGTCGTAGGTGGCGAGCCCGGCGAAGATCGGCAGCCCGGCGGCGTCGGCCGAGGTCCAACTGGCCGGGCGCAGCCCGTTCGAACCCAGATCGAACACCGCCCCCGACCCGGCGTGCCAGCTGGCCCCGCCGTCACTGGTGGACGCGTCGAACAGCTCGTACAACTTGCAGTTGGTGTCGTCGACCACGACCAGGTGGCGGTCGCTGCCGTCCTCGACCGGGGCGTTGGTCGGGATCGGGTAGGGGCCGGGCTCGCTCTCGCCGGCGTAGTCGAAGCTCACCGGCACCCGCGGTTGAGAGCCGCTCACCACCACGTAGGGGATGCCGATCCCCTTGCCCTCCCAGACGGTGCCGAAGTCGGGATGGACCCGGCCGCTCCCCAGGCTGGCGATCCACGCCGTCGACTGGGCGTGCACCGCCAGGCCGCGGACGTCCCGGTTCCACCAGTTGTCGGCGGGGAAGACCGGGCAGCGGACGGGGCCGCCGCCGTTGAAGGCGTCGTTGGGGTCGCCGGGCTGGGCTTTCACGCCGGGGGTGGCCGGCGCCGCCACCGGCTTGACCGTGGCCGACGGTGCCGGCCCGGCGCCACCGCCGGTGGCGGTGGGGGAGGGCTTGACCGTGGACCCTGGCTGGGCCACACCCGGTTGGGCGGCGCTGGACGCCGTGGATCCGCTGGTCGGCGCGCCAGCAGGTGGGAGCGTGGGGGGCGCGGCGGTGTCGGCGGCACCGGTGACCGAGGTCGTGGAGGCGCTCGCCACCGTGGTGCTCGGGGTGTCGGTGACCGGGGGGAGCGAGCCGTCGGTGAGCAGGTTGTCGCCGGGGTGGGCGGTGTCGGGATCGCTGCTGCAGGCCGCCGCCACCAGGGCCAGACCGGCCAGCAGGGCAGCCACCGGGCGGGGGGCCAGCCGGGCTCGGATACCGCCGTGGGGTGGGGACGTCACTGCCGCTCGCTCCTGATCGACCTCGGGCCCCGATCCCACAGTAGCGTCGGCACGCCGGCCCTGTATCTGAAGGCCGCTCCGCCCGCCGGCCCGAGAACGACATCGGCCGCCACGGCAGCGCGCCGGGACCGCTTTCAGAACCGGGTGGTGACGCCGGCTTCCTCGACGCGACCGTCGGCGTGGCGGGCGAACCGGCCACGGTCGGCCGGGTGCACGGGGGCGTCGTCGGGCCACGGCCAACCGCCGAACTGGGTGCGCTGGTAGTCGGTGAAGGCCTGGCGGATCTCGTCTTCGGTGTTCATCACGAACGGGCCGTACTGGGCCACCGGCTCGGCGATGGGACGCCCCTGCAGCACCAGCAACTCCACCGGCTCGGCCCCGGCCACCAGTTCGGTGGGCGAGGTGGCGTCGACCGTGGCGGCCGACGACGCACCGAACCCGACCCCGCCGGCGGTCAGGCCGGCCCCCTCGAACACGTACAGGGCGCGCACCGTGGCATCGCCAGCAGCCGGAGGCAGGGTGCAGCGGGCGCCGGGATCCAGCACCACGTGCCAGATGGCCACGTCGGCCTCGGGCCGGGAGGCCCACGACGACGGTGGGGGAGGGGGCGGGGTCTCGTCGCCGAAGCGGCCGGCGATCACGGTGACGATGGCCGTGCGACCGGTGTCGTCGGTCTGCTCCACCCGGGGGATGTCCTCGTTCCACAGCATGGAGAAGTGCGGGGTGACCATCTTGTCGGCCGCCGGCAGGTTCATCCAGATCTGGAACAGCTCCACGTGGTTGGGGCCGGCCGGGTCGAGCAGGGGGAACATCTCGGAGTGGACGATGCCGCCCCCGGCCGTCATCCACTGCACATCGCCCCGGCCGAAGCGGGCCGCCGCCCCCAGCGAATCGCTGTGGTCGATGTACCCGTTGCGGGCGAAGGTGATGGTCTCGAACCCCCGGTGGGGATGCTGGGGGAAGCCGGGCACCACCAGCCCGTGGTACATGTTCCACCCGTCGATGCCGGCGAAGTCCTGCCCGAGCCGGCGTCCGGCCAGGGAGGCGGCCGGGGCCATCCGGCCGTCACCGGCCGGGTAGCGGTCGTTGTGGTGGACGCAGAACAGGAACGGGTCCACGGTGGGCCACGGCGAGGGGCTGGGCGGCAGCTGGACCGGTTCGGTTTCGCTCATCCTTTAAGTGTAGGGGGCGGGGGAGGGCGGCACCGGTGTCGATTGGTGGTGCCTGATGTCCTAGCCTGGGGTCAGGTGGCTACTGAGATGGCGTCGTCCCCCCTCCCCGACCAGGGGCTTTCCCCTCCAGAGGCGGCCTCCGAGGCCGGCCCCGAGCCGGTGCCGGGCGTCCCCATGCAGCCGGTGACGGGTCCGCTGCCGCTACCTGGGCCCAGCCGCCCGGCGGCCCGGGTGTTCGGCGAGGATCCGATCCTGTACGACCGTTTCCGTCCCGGCTACCCCCGGGACCTGATGGAGACCGTGGTGTCGGGCACCGGGCAGGGTCCGGTGCTGGAGATCGGGGCCGGCACCGGCAAGGCCACCCGGGCCCTGCTGGCCCTGGGCCGCCCGGTCTACGCCCTCGAGCCCGATCCCCGGATGGCGGCCGTGCTCGAGCTGAACTGCGGACAGGCCAATGTCTCCGTGGTGCAGGCGTCGCTGGAGGAGGCCAGCCTGCCGGTGGAGGCGTTCCGGCTGGCGGTGGCGGCCCAGACCTGGCACTGGGTCGATCCGTCCATCGCCTACACAAGGGTGGGTGACGCCCTCAGCGACGACGGCCGCCTCGCCCTCCTGTGGCACCATCCCCTCGACGACCAGGGGATGCTGGGGGAGGCCATGGAGCGGTTGTACACACGCCTCGCCCCCGGCATCGGTGCCATCTGGCCCGGTATGGAGGCCCGTGACTTCGATCCGCCCCGGGATCACGTGGGTGCCGCCTCCCGCTTCCGGGGTTGGACGTACCACGAGCACCGGTGGGAGCGGCGGCTCGACTCCGTCGGGCTCGTGGGCTGGCTGTGCTCCAGCTCGGCCCATCGCCTGCTGCCCGTGCCCGACCGGGTGGAGCTGATGACGGCGGTGGCCGCCCTGGTGCTGGAGCTGGGGGGCGAGGTGACGGTGGGGATGCGCACGGTCGCCCACATCGGCCTCCGGGCCTGAGCCCGGTTCGGTTTTCGCTCAGGCCCGCTCCGGGGCCGCCGATACGGGTGAGGTGAGCAGCCACTTCCGTGCCAACTCGATCGTGCCCCGCTACCGCCGGGTGGGCCTGCGCATGAGCTGCGCCCTCTGCGAGGTGGCCTGGACCGGCGCCGTCGACTCCGTCTGCTGGGTCTGCAGCGGCCCCGGTACCCCGGGCCCGCCCCCCTCCATCTACCCCGACATCGACTAGGTGTCCCCTGCGGGGACCTGGAGTTTCGCTTCGCGGAAACTAGGTGTCCCCTGCGGGGACCTGGAGTTTCGCTTCGCGGAAACTCCCCTGCGCAGACTGCGGACAGGCGGCGGGGGCGGCGAGCCCCCCGCATGTCAGTCCGGGACCCAGTTGGGATCGCGGCGTTCGTTGAAGGCGGCGATGCCTTCGGTCGCTTCCTCGGACTGGAACAGCTCCCGGGACCGGAGGGAGGTCCAGGCGAAGCCGTCGGCCCGGTTGAGGTTCGGTACCCGCCGGATCAGGTCCTTCGACGCCGCCAGGGCGATCGGCCCACCCCGCACCACCATCGACACGTAGGCGTTCACCGCGTCGTCGATCTCGGCGGCCGGCACGGCCCGGTTGATCAGCCCCACCTCGGCCGCCCGGGCCGGGGTGATCCGGTCGCCGGTGAGGAACAGCTCACTGGCGTCGGCCCGGCGCAGCTTGGGCAGGCACACCACCGAGATCACGGCCGGGGCCACCCCGATGCGCACCTCGGTGAAGCCGATCTTGGCGTCATCTCGCATGACCGACAGGTCGCACGCCGCCACCAGCCCGACCCCGCCGGCGGTGGCGTGGCCGTCGATCCGGCCGATCACGGGCTTGGGCGAGTCGAGGATCTGGTTCATGACGTCGAGGAACGTCCGCTGGGGGGTGCTCGGGGTCACGCCCGGCACGGCCGCCTTCAGGTCGGCCCCGGCGCAGAAGGTGTTGCCGGCGTTGGTCAGCACGATGGCCCGCACCCCGTCGTCGGCCAGGGCCCGGTCGAGGTTCAGGCCGAGGCTGTTGACCAGCGTCTCGTTGAGGGCGTTCTTGCGCTCCGGCATGTTGAGCGTGATCGTGGCCACGCCGCCGGCCACGGCGTACAGCGTCGGCTCACCGCCCGGTTCCTGAGGGTTCGACATGGGCCACAGCATGGCGGAGGACGGGCCCCCTCGGCCACTGGGACCAGGCAGGCTGGTATTCGCGGGGGCTGCGCCCCCGGGCCCCATCTGGGCCGGGGCCCCATCCCCGGCCCGCAGCTACGCTTTCCTTGGCGGGGGCTGCGCCCCCGGGCCCCATCTGGGCCGGGGCCCCATCCCCGGCCCGCAGCTACGCTGCCCGCCATGGCTTCGATCTTCTCCCGAATCATCGCCGGCGAGATCCCGGGACGCATCGTGTGGGACGACGACGTCTGTGTCGTCATGGTGGATATCCGGCCCCTCCATACCGGGCACTGCCTGGTGATCCCCAGGGCCGAGGTCGACCACTGGGTCGATCTCGACGAGGCCACCGCCACCCACCTCATGGTCGTGGCCCGCCATGTGGGCCGGGCCCAGCAGGCCGCCTTCCCCTGCGAGCGGATCGGGATGCTCGTGGCCGGCTACGAGGTGCCCCACACCCACGTCCACGTGATGCCAACCGACTCCATGGCCGACTTCGACTTCCGCAACGCCGACCCCTCGGCCCGGGCCGACGTGCTCGACGAGGTGGCCGAGCGGCTGCGGGCGGCGCTGCGGGCCCAGGGTCACGCTCAGGTCGCCGGCTGACCCTGCCCCGGAGCGCCCGGCACGCCGCGGTCAGCGCTGGAACAGCTGGGCCACCAGCGGGTAGTCGAACACGATGTCGTCGCCCCGGCGGCGGGCGTCCACCCCCAGGCCGTGGCCCCCGAGCGACGCCTCGAACCGGGCCCGGACCCCGTCGTGGTCGGGCCCGTGGGAGTTGGCCAGGACGGCGTCGAGGCCGGCCGTCACCCGGTAGGGAACCACCTCGGCCAGCCGCCAGCCCCGGCTCGTGAACAGGGCCTGCTGCTCACCCGCCGTCAGGTTCCGCACGTGCGACGGGTCCCGCCGGCGCTCGGCCTCGTCGTAGGCGGTGGCGGCCTCGCCGTCTTCGGTGGCGGCGAAGTCGACGATCACCAGACGGCCGCCGGGAGCGGCCACCCGTCCCAGCTCGGCCGCCACCCGGTCGGGCTCGGCGGCATGGTGGAGGGCGTACCGGTTCACCACCACGTCGAAGCAGCCGCTGGGAAACGGCAGCCGGTCCATCCGGCCCAGAGCGAAGGCGGTCGACGCCGCACAGCCGGCGGCCTCGGCCCGGCCGGCGGCCAGGCGCAGCATGGCCGGAGTCAGGTCCACCCCGGTGACGGCGGCCCCGGCGGCGGCCAGGCGGCAGGTCACGATGCCGGGCCCGCAGGCCACGTCGACCACCCGGTGGCCGGGGCCGGCGGCGGCCAGGCCGGCCAGCACGTCGAGCGCCCGCTCGTCGTTCACCACCGCGGCCCGGGCGAAGGCCTCGGCGTGCACCGTGAACTGGGCCACCGCCTCCCGCTCGATCCGCTCCACGCTGCCTGCCGCCTGCCCCCCGGTGAACGTCATGGTTCCGTTCTACACCTCGGGCCGCCGGGCGCCGATACCGAGGGTCAGATGTTGAGGGCCATTTCGCTGCGCGTGCGGCTGCTGCTCACCGTGCTGGTGCCGGTGGCGGCGCTGGTGACGGTGGTGGGGTACGAGGCCGTGGCGCGCACCGAGGTGGCGGCCGACGCCCGCTCCGAGCTGGCCCGCACCGAGGCCCTCGAGCAGCTGGCCACCGCCCAGTCGCTGAACGTGCTGCCCGAAGCGGCGGCGGTGACCGCCGAGGCGGGGGGCATGGCGGTGAGCCCGCTCTACCGGATCGTGCTCGACACCTACTGGCAGACCTTCGTCGTCAACTTCCAGGCCGCCGACGACGCCAGGCAGCAGATGGCGGGCCCGGCCCGGGCCATGATGGGCGAGGCGACGTGGGAGGCCTTCGAACGCCAACGGTCAGCCACCGACGCGCTGGTGGCGGCGGTCGACGCCGGATCGGTGGATCCGGATCTCCTGACGATGGCCGAGGCGGCGCGCCGCGACGCCGATCTGACCCTGGCCGACCTGGCCCAGGCCTCGTCGTCCGACGCCTGGATCACCTACATGAGCTCGATCGACGCCATGCGGGCCGGGCAGGTGGAGTTCGCCAGCCTGTTCCCCACGCTGGCCGGTCTCCCGGTGGCCACCGCCGACGAGCTGGCCCAGCTGTCGGGCGAGCGGTCCAACGCCACCGAACGGGTGGTGCTCGGCCTCCCGCCCGATCTGCGGGCCCAGGTGGCTCAGGTGCTGGCCTCCGACGACAACACCACGTGGACCGAGGCCGTGGCCCGGGGCCAGGCCATCGCCGCCGGGCGGGACCAGCCGATGGGCCTGAACGAGCTGACCGACCTCATGGGCCGGGCGCTGAACCTGCAGCAGCGCATCATGCAGATCGCCTCCGAAGCGGTGGCCCAGGTGCGGGCCGAGCTGACCGCCACCGCCGACGGCGCCGACCGGTCACGCCACCAGCTCCTGCTCTTCGGTGGTGGTTTCACCGTGCTGGCCCTCGCTCTCACCGGCTGGATCCTGCGGACGATCACGGGCCCGCTCCGCCGTCTCACGGAGCGGGTGGCCGCCGTGGCCAGCGGCGAGATCGAAGGCGACCCCGTGACGATCGGGGGCCACGACGAGTTGGCCCGCCTGGGGTCCACGATCGAGGACGTGGCCGATGGGCTCCGGCACCTGGAGCGCCAGATCATGGCCATGGCGGCCGGCGATCTCGACGATCCCAGCTTGCGCATGCCGGCTCCCGGCCTGGTTGGGGCGTACGTGCAGGAGCGGGTCGACGACCTTCGTCTGGCCAGCGGCCGGCTGCGGGTGGCGGCCTCGACCGACCCCCTCACCGGCCTGCTCAACCGACGGGCGCTCACCGAGGCCGTCCTGGAGCGGGGGCCCCGCGCCGGCGACATGGCCGTGCTCTATCTCGATCTCGACCGGTTCAAGCAGGTCAACGACGAGCACGGCCACCACCACGGCGACGCCGTGCTCCAGGCGGTGGCCGCCCGTCTCAGCCGCCTGGTGCGGGAGGGCGACCTGGTGGCCCGCATCGGCGGCGACGAGTTCATCGTCGTGCTGGCCGCCATGGACGCCGACACGGTGGCGGTGCTGACGAGCCGGATCGAGCTGGCCGTCACCGAGCCCATCTCGGTGGAGGGCGTCACCCACCGGGTCGGATGCTCGATCGGGTTGTCCTGGCTGGGGCCGGCCGGCGATCTGGCCGTGGCGCTGGAACAGGCCGACCAGCGGATGCTGGCGACCAAGGCCGGCCAGCACCGCAGGTACCGCCGCTGAGGGGGCGGGGCGCAAACCCCGGGTCGACCGGCGCCCGCCCGGCCGGCCTACATTGGGTCCGACCGGACCCACCAGGAGGCGGCCCCATGCCCGACACCATCGTCGAACCCCCGCCGGCCATCGCGCCCGTCCCGGCGCTTCCCCTGTGGCGACGGGGCCCGGTGGTGGTCGCCTTCTCCATGATCATGGTGTTCGTGTGCATGGCTGCGCTGCTCATCTGGCAGGCCAGCCACAGCGACTGGCGGCGCCAGCTCCCCACGGTCGACGGCGTGACGGTCTCCACCACCGCCACCTCGCCCGCCGGCGCCGGGGAGGTCACCCGGCCGTGATCGCCCCGGCCCTGCGGGGCCGGTTCTCCGGCCCGGCCGGCGAGCAGCTCCACGGGTGGTGGAGCGTGCCGGTGACCGGCAGTGGCACCGTCGTGCCCGACGGGGCCATCGACGTGATGTGGGCGCCCGGCCGCCGGCCCTGGCTGGCCGGGCCCGACACCAGACCTCATCCGGTATCGCTGGCCGCCGCCTCGACGGTGGTCGGCGTGCGGCTCCGGCCCGGGCTGGCGCCGGCCCTGCTCGGCGTCCCTGCCAGCGAGGCCGTCGACACCCTGGTTCCCCTGGTCGACCTCTGGCCGGCGGCCACCGTGCGCCGGCTCGACGAGGAGTTGGCGGCGGCCGGTGGGCCGGCCGAAGCGGCCCGGGCCCTGGCCGACGCCGTGGTGGCCGTGGCCGGAGCCGATCGTCGCCCCGATCCGGTGGTCACCGCCGCCGTGCTCCGGTTGGAACAGGGCGCCGGCACCGCTGGTCTCGGTCTCGGCCCCCGCCAGCTCCGCCGCCGCTTCGGGGTGGCCATGGGCTACGGCCCGACCTTCTACGGGCGGATCACCCGCCTCGACCGCTTCAGCCGGCTGGCCGCCGGGGCGGCCCCCGGGGTGCCGCTGGCCCAGCTGGGGGCGGCCGCCGGCTTCTACGACGAAGCCCACCTGTGGCGGGATTGCGTGGCCCTCACCGGCCGCACCCCGGCCCAGCATCGGCCGGCCGACGGGACGGTCCCCGGCGGGGTATGACCGTTCCGTACAATCCGGGCCCTCGACGCCGGTCCACACTGGGGCCATGGAGATTCTCTTCGTGGCCGGTGTGGCCCCCATCGAACCCGAGCCGGCCGCCGGCAAGCGTTTCTACCGCGACGTCCTCGGTCTTCCCCTGGCCGACGTGACCGACGACTACATCGCCGTGGACGGCTTCGGCGGTACGAAGCACCTCGGGGTGTGGCCGCTGGCCGATGCCGCCCGGTCGTGCTTCGGCACCGAGGTCTGGCCCTCCGACGTACCCGTGCCCCAGGCCACCATCGAGCTGGAGGTGGCCGACGAGGCGGCGGTGGCGGCAGCGGCCACGGAGCTGGAAGCGGCCGGCCACCGGCTCCTGCACGGCGCCCGGACCGAGCCCTGGGGCCAGACCCTGGCCCGCCTGCTGGGGCCGGAGGGCCTGCTGATCGGCGTGTGCCACACTCCCTGGCTGCACGGGACCTGACGGGTCGGCCGGCTGCGCCGGCGAGCGCTCAACGGGGGCCGACCGCGGCCGACGGGTCCCCTCGTGACGCCTCATGTGCCTCTTCGCAGCCTGCAGGGCCGACTGGTCGTCGCCTTCCTCGTGATCGGCCTGGCCCCCGCCGTCGTGGTCGGCTGGCTCGCGGTGGGCCAGGCCCGCCAGTCGCTGGTCGACGCCGCCGGCCAGCGGATGCAGGTGGCGGCGGCCAACGCCGGTGACACCATCGACCGCAACCTGTTCGAGCGCTACGGCGACGTGCAGGCCTTCGCCGCCAACCCCAACGCCCGCGGCACCTCGGCCGAGGCCACCGAGATGGCCGACTTCCTCACCCACACGTACAGCATCTACGACCTGATGCTGGTGGTCGGCCTGGACGGCCAGGTCACGGCGGCCAACACCGTCGACCACACGGGAACGCCCGTGGCCACCGCCGGCCTGGTGGGGTCCGACGTGTCGGATCAGGCCTGGTTCCAGACCGTGGCCGGGGGCGGCACCCCGGAGGGTGGCACCCTGTACAGCAGCGCCGAACGGAACCCGCTGGTGAGCGGGGTGTACGGCGACAATCGGATCACCCTGCCGTTCACCGCCCCCATCTACGACCCCGACGGGACGATGGTGGGCATCTGGCACAACGACGCCTCGTTCGACCGGATCGTGGGCGAGATCATGGCCGGTACCAGCGACGACCTGCTGCGCAGCGGCGTCGATTCGGTGCAGACGGTGCTACTCGACGCTGACGGTCTCGTGCTCGCCACCTCCGAGGGCGGGGAACCGCTCCGGGACAACCTCATCGACGCCGGCCGCCGGGCCGCGGCCCGGGCGGTGGAGACCGACGCCGCCGGCTTCCTGCCGGCCCGGACCGCGGAGGGCACCACGGTGCTCGACGGCTACGCCCAGGCCAACGGGGCGCTGGGATTCGCCGGCTACGGCTGGGGAGTCGTGGTGAGCCGGGACCGGGGGGCGGCCGCCGCCGGCGCCGACGGCCTGCGTGATCTCGTCGTGGCCGTGACCGCCGGTGGTGGTGTGCTCATCCTGCTCGTGGCCCTGTGGCTGGGTCGCAGCGTGTCGAGCCCTATCCGCCGGGTGGCCGAGCGGGCCCGCCGGGCGGCGGCCGAGCTGACCGAGGTGGCCCAGACGATGGGCCTGAGCGCCGAGCGGACCTCCGAGCAGGCCCAGTCGACCTCTACCGTCGGCCAGGAGGTCTCGTCGAGCGTGTCGACGGTGGCGGCGGCCACGGTGGAGCTCGACGCCTCGTTCCGCCACGTGGCCGAGGTGGCGGTTGAGGCGTCGTCGATCGCCACCGAGGCGGTGGACGCCGCCCGGGCGTCGTCGACCTCGGTGTCCCGCCTCGGCGACTCGAGCGGCGAGATCGGCGAGGTGATCGGCGTGATCCGCTCCGTGGCCCAGCAGACGAACCTGCTGGCCCTCAACGCCACGATCGAGGCGGCCCGGGCCGGCGAGGCGGGGCGGGGCTTCGCCGTGGTGGCCAACGAGGTGAAGGAGCTGGCCCAGCGCACGGCCCTGGCCACCGAGGCCATCTCGGAGCAGATCGACACCATCCGCGGCGACGCCGTCAACGTGGTCGACGCCAACAGCCGCATCAGCGAGACGATCGACCGGATCCAGGAGATCTCGGGCACGATCGCCTCGGCGGTCGCGGAGCAGACGGCGGCCACGGCCGAGATCAGCCGCAGCGTGTCCCACGCCGCCGACGGCACCGGCGACATCGCCCGCAGCATGGCCGACGTGGCCGTGGCCGCCGGAGAGACCCGCGACGCCGTGGGCGTCACCATGGCCTCCGCCGCTGAGATCGCCACCATGGCCGACGACCTCCTCGCAGTGGTCTCCGGCCGGGCGTAGCCCGGGGGACGGGGTGGGGGCCCGGACCAGATGGGGAGCCCGGCGCAGCCCCCCAGAGCGGGGCTTAGAAACCCAGCGACCGGCCCACGATCTCCTTCATGATCTCGTTGGTGCCGCCGTAGATGCGCTGTACCCGGGCGTCACGGAAGGCCCGGGCGATGGGGTACTCCTCCATGTAGCCGTAGCCGCCGAACAGCTGGAGGCAGCGGTCGACCACCCGGAACTCGAGGTCGGAGCACCACCACTTGGCCTCCGCCGCGTCGTCGGCCGAGAGCTCGCCGTCGAGGTAGGCCTGGGTCTGGCGGTCGATGAAGACCTGGGCCACGTCGAGCTCGGTCTTCATCTCGGCCAGGGTGAACTTGGCGCTCTGGAACGACCCTATGGGCTGGCCGAAGGCCCGGCGCTCCTTGCAGTACTCCACCGTCCAGCCGAAGGCGGCCCAGGCGTGGGCCACCGCCCCCACCGCCAGCGACAGCCGCTCCCGGGGCAGGTTGCGCACCAGGTGGAAGAAGCCCTGACCCACCTCGCCGCCCAGCAGGTTGGCCGCCGGCACCCGCACGTCGCTGAAGAACAGCTCGGCGGTGTCCTGGGCGTGCATGCCCACCTTGTCGAGGTTGCGGCCCCGGCTGAAGCCTTCCATGCCCTCCTCCACCACCAGCAGGCTCAGGCCCCGGTGGGCCTGGGAGGGGTCGGTCTTGGCCGCCACGATCACCACGTCGGAGTTGATCCCGTTGGTGATGAACGTCTTGGCCCCGTTGAGGATGTAGCTGTCGCCGTCACGGATGGCGGTGGAGCGGATGCCGGCCAGGTCGGAGCCGGTGCCGGGCTCGGTCATGGCCACCGCCGCCATCAGCTGACCCGAGGCCAGGCCGGGGAGCCACCGGGCCTTCTGCTCGTCGTCGGTGAGGTCGGTGAAGTAGGGCAGGCAGATGTCGTTGTGGAGCGTGATGCACATGCCCGACGCCATCACCCCGGCCCGCTGGATCTCCTCGTCGATGATCACGTTGAAGCGGAAGTCGTCGACTCCTCCGCCGCCCAGCGCCTCGGGGATCTCCATGCCGAGGAAGCCGTTGTCGCCGGCCCGGCGGAACATGGCCTTGTCGACGATGCCGGCCTGCTCCCAGGCATCGGCGTTGGGGACGATCTCCCGCTCCACGAAGGCCCGGAACGACTCCCGGAACAGGTCGTGCTCGGGCTCGAACAAGGTGCGCTTCAGCATCGTCCGCCACCGTACCGGCCAGCGGTGGAGCCGAACCATCCGGGAGCGACCCACTAATCTGCTGCGATGTCCAACGTGGTGCTGCTCCTGGCCGGGGGTGGCGAGCCGGGTCCCGAGCTGCTGTCGGCCCTGCCGGCGGCGGGGGTGCGCTGCATCGTCGCCGACTCCGGGCTCGACCACGCCCTGGCCCTGGGGTTGCGGCCGGAGCTGGTGGTGGGCGACCTCGACTCGGTCTCGTCCGCCGCCCTGGCCTGGGCCGAGGCCGAGGGCATCGCCATCGAGCGCCACCCGGTGAACAAGGCCCAGACCGACCTGGAGCTGGCCCTGGTCCGGGCGGTGGCGCTGGCCCCCGAACGGATCCTGGTGGCCGGTATCGGGGGTGGGCGGCTCGACCACTTCCTGGCCAACATCGGCGTCCTGGCCGACCCCCGGTGGGCGCCCGTGGCCCTCGACGGCTGGATCGACGGGGCCCGCATCGCCGTGGTGCATCCGGGGCGTCGCCGGGTGCTGGAGGGTGAACCGGGCCAGCTGCTCAGTTTGTTACCGATCAACGGCGACGCCGTGGGCGTGATCGCCACCGGGGTGGCCTGGCCGCTGGCCGGCGAGACGCTGACGGCCAGCTCCAGCCGGGGCGTCAGCAACGTGTTCACCCAGGTCACGGCGGTTGTCGGGCTGTCGGCGGGCACACTGTTGGCGGTGCGTCCAGGCCCTTCGCCATCCGTCACCGGGGTTTGACAACCCGCAGAATCGCCCACCGGGAGGGTGGGTCGTCGGGCTTAGGCTTCATGAAATCTCAATACACACCTGTGTGGGGCGCGAGGTTAGAGCTGGCAGGCCGGGCCTGCAGGAGGACGACGTGGCGACCATTGCGATCATCGGCACCGGGTATGTGGGCCTTACCACCGGAGCGTGCTTCGCCCACCTCGGCCACGACGTGATCTGCGCCGACATCGACGAGCGGAAGATCGCCCGGCTCAACGCCGGCGAGATCCCGATCGTGGAGAAGGGCCTCGACCGGCTGGTCGACGAGGGCATCCGTTCCGGGCTGCTGCGCTTCGTGGTGGGAGCGGCCGAGGCGTCGAAGCATGCCGAGTTCCACTACCTGTGCGTCCCCACCCCCCAGGGGGAGGACGGGGCAGCCGACCTGAGCTACCTGGAGGCGGCGGCGGCCGAGATCGCCCCCGTGCTGCCCACCAACAGCATCGTGGTCAACAAGTCGACCGTGCCGGTGGGATCCACCCGGGTGGTCGGGCGGGTGCTGAATCGCCCCGACGTCACCGTGGTGTCGAACCCGGAGTTCCTGCGCGAAGGCACCGCCGTGCAGGACTTCCTCCACCCCGACCGGGTGGTGATCGGTAGCCGTGACACCGAGGCCTCCATCCGGGTGGCCGGCCTGTACGCCCGCATCGCGGCGCCCATCATGGTCACCGATCCGGTGTCGGCCGAGACCATCAAGTACGCCTCCAACGCCTTCCTGGCGGCCAAGCTGTCGTTCGTCAACGCCATCGCCACCCTGTGTGAGGCGGTGGGGGCCGACGTGAACGACGTGGTGCTCGGTATGGGCTACGACTCCCGCATCGGCCGGGAGTTCCTGCGCCCCGGGCCGGGCTGGGGCGGCAGCTGCTTCCCCAAGGACACCCGGGCCCTGGCCAACATCGCCAAGGAGGCCGGGTACGACTTCAGCTTCCTCGACCAGGTGCTGAAGGTGAACGACGACCAGTTCGATCGCACCGCCCAGAAGGTGCTCGACGCCATCGACCCCAGCGTCGCCGACTCCACCCACGTGGCCTTCCTCGGGCTCACGTTCAAGGCCGGCACCGACGACCTGCGGGAGTCGCCCTCGATCGAGGTGCTGCGCCGGGTGCTGGCCGCCGGGGTGAAGGTGAAGGCCTACGACCCGGCCGTGCTGCCCGACGACGGCCGCCTGGCCCGCACCTATCCCGACCTCGACGTTGAGCTCATGTCGGACCCCTACGCCGCGGCCGAGGGGGCCTCGGTGATGGCCATCATGACCGAGTGGGACGAGTTCGTGGAGCTGGACTTCGACAAGATGGCCGAGATCATGGCCCGCCGGTCGATCGTCGACGCCCGCAACCTGCTCGAGCCGACGATCCCCCGGCGACGAGGGTTCGTGTACCGCGGCGTCGGCCGCTGATCACGGCATCCTGAACACGGGCTCGACAGGAGCAGGAGACGGTATGTCGCGTGTTGTGGTGACTGGTGGGTCGGGTTTCGTCGGCTCGCATGTGTGCGAGGCCCTGCTGGAGCGGGGTGACGAGGTGGTCTGCATCGACAACCTGGTCACCGGCAACGCCGACAACATCGCCCACCTGATCGGCCGCGACGGTTTCGACTTCCTCCGTCACGACGTGTCCCGTCAGCTGTGGGTCAAAGGGCCGGTGGACCGGGTGATGCACCTGGCCTCGCCGGCGTCACCGGTCGATTTCGACCGGATCCCGATCGAGATCCTCGACGCCGGCTCGATCGGCACCCGCAACTGCCTGGAGCTGGCCGAGGCCAAGGGCGCCCGGTTCTTCCTCGCCTCCACCAGCGAGGTCTACGGCGATCCGCTGGTCCACCCCCAGCCCGAGACGTACTGGGGCAACGTGAACCCCAACGGGCCCCGCTCGATGTACGACGAGGCCAAGCGGTTCGCCGAGGCCCTCACGTTCGCCTGGCATCGGGCCCGGGGGGTCGATGTGCGGGTGGTGCGGATCTTCAACACCTACGGGCCCCGGATGCGGCCCGAGGACGGGCGGGTGGTGTCGAACTTCATCACCCAGGCCCTGCAGGGCCTGCCCCTCACCGTGTATGGCGACGGCTCCCAGACCCGCAGCTTCTGTTATGTCGACGACCAGGTGCGGGGCCATCTGGCCCTGCTCGACGGCGAGCACACGGGCCCGATCAACATCGGCAACGACGGCGAGTTCACCATGCTGGAGCTGGCCGAGGTCGTGATCAAGGTGACCAACTCGGCCAGCGAGATCACCTTCGCCCCGCTCCCGGCCGACGACCCCACCCGGCGCCGGCCCGACCTCACCGAGGCCAACGCCAAGCTGTCGTGGAAGCCCACGGTGACCCTGGACGAGGGTGTGGCCCGCACCGCCGCCTGGTTCCAGTCGGTCCTCGGCCTGTAGGCGACCGGCCCAATCCGGATCTCTGACACCACAGCGGCCGGTCCGGTAGCGGGCGTCAGAGTTCCCGGTGGCGGTGGCAGAATCGGGGCGATGATCCGCCTCGGGGTACCGGTCGAGCAGTTCTGGCACCGGGTCCCCGGGGGCACGGGCCGGGCCACCTACGGCACCCTCCGGGCCCTGGCCGCCGCCAGGGCCGACCACGACGCCGGGACTCCACCCGACGACGGGGTGGAGGCCCGGTTGCTGGCGGCCTGGCACCGGCCGTCCCGCCGCCATCCGCCGGGCCGGGGCGAGCTCGGGCCGGTGCGGTTCGCGCCCCTGCCCCGGCCCCTGCTCTACGAGAGCTGGCTCCGGCTGGCGCGGCCCCGGGTGGAGCCGTGGACGGGCCCGGTCGACGTGGTGTGGGCGGCGGCGATGGTGATGGCCCCCAGCCGGGCCCCGGTGGTGGCCACCGTGCACGACCTGGGATTCCTCGACCACCCGGAGCGCAGCTCCCGGCGGGGCCGGGACTTCTTCCCCCGGGCCTGGGCCGCCGTGGGGGAGCGGGCGGCGGCGGTGGTGTGCCCCTCGCAGGTGGTGGCCGACGACTGCGCCCGCCACGGCCTCGATCCGGCCCGGGTGCGGGTGGTGCCGTGGGGCGTGGACGCCACCCGGGTCCCCGCCGCCGAGGCCGAGGCGGCCCGGCGGCGCCACGGCCTGCCTGCCACCTTCGCCCTGTGGGTGGGCACGTTGGAGCCCCGCAAGAACCTGGAGCGGCTGGTGGCGGCGATCGGCCAGGTCCCGGGCCTCCACCTGGCCGTGGTCGGCCCTGCGGGCTGGAACCTCGACGGCCGGGACGTGCTCGCCCCCCTGGAGGGCCGGGTCCACCGGCTCGGTCCGGTGAGCGACGCCGAGCTGGGGGCCCTGTACCGGGCGGCCGCCGTGTTCGTGTTCCCGTCGCTGCTGGAGGGATTCGGCCTGCCGGTGCTGGAGGCGATGGCCCAGGGCACGCCGGTGGTGACCAGCGCCGGCACGGCCACCGCCGAGGCGGCGGGGGAGGCCGCCCTGCTCGTGGATCCGCTCGACGTCGACGCCCTGGCCGCCGCCGTGGCCTCGGTGCTCGACGACCCGGCGCTCGCCGCCGACCTGGGTCGGCGGGGTCTGCAACGGGCCGCCGACCGGTCGTGGGCGGCCACCGCCGCCGGCTACACCGCCGTCTTCCGCCACACCGTCACCGCTCGCGGCGTCGGGGCTGGTTAGATGGCAGCGATGGTGACGGTCGGCGTCAACCTCCTGTGGCTGGTTCCGGGGGTGGTGGGAGGATCAGAGGAGTACACGCTGCGGTTGCTGGGGGCGCTCGACCAGCTCGGCGCCGACGACCTGTGGCTCCGCCTCTACGGCGGCCCCGACCTGTTCGAGGCCCACCCTCACCTGGCCCGCCAGTTCGAGACCCGGGTGTCGCCCGTCCGTTCCGGATCCAAGGGGGTGCGGATCGGGGCCGAGAACAGCTGGCTGGCGGCTGTCAGCCGCCACGACGACCTGGTGCACCACGCCGGGGGTGTGGTGCCGCTGGTGCGGTCGCAGACCTCGGTGGTCACGATCCACGACCTCCAGCCCCTGGAGATGCCGGAGAACTTCTCCACCCTCAAACAGCGGTGGCTGGGCGCCATGGTGCCCCGCTCGGTGCGGGCGGCCCGGCTCGTGCTGTGCCCCAGCGAGTTCACCGCCGGCACGATCACGGGGCTCCTCGGCGTGCCGGCGGAGCGGGTGCGGGTGGTCCACCACGGCCACGAGCCAACCAAGCCCGGGGTGCTGGACGACGGTGCCGACGCCGCCCTCCGGGCCCGCTACGGTCGCTACCTGCTGCTGCCGGCCATCGCCTACGCCCACAAGCGCCACGCCGATGCCGTGGCCGCCCTCGACCGGCTGCGGTCCCGCTTCGGCGACCTGCACCTGGTGTGCACCGGGCGGCCCGGGCCCGAGACGCCGGCGCTGGCGCGCCTGGTGAGCGACCTGGGCCTGGCCGACCGGGTGCACCTGCTGGGCCGGGTGCCGGCCGACGAGCTCGACGCCCTCTACCGCTCGGCCGCCGCCCTGGTGTTCCCCTCGTCCTACGAGGGATTCGGGAACCCGGCCCTGGAGGCCATGGCCCGGGGCTGCCCGGTGGTGGCCACCACCGCCGGCGCCCTGCCCGAGGTGGTGGGCGACGCCGGGCTGCTGGTGCCGCCGGGCCGCCCCGGGGCTCTGGCCGCCGCCGTGGCCCGGGTGCTCGACGAGCCGGGCCTGGCCGATCGGCTCCGGGCCGACGGCGTGGCCCGGGCCGCCTGCTTCTCCTGGCTCCGGGCCGGGCGGGAGCTGGCCACCGCCTACCGAGACGCGCTGGAGGGTCGATGAAGCTCCTCATCCTGTGTCCCCACTTCGAGCCCGATCTGCACGCCGCCACCGGCGAGGTCATGACCCGGCTGGTGGAGGGGCTGGCCAAACGGGGCCATCAACTGAGCGTGGTGACCGCGCTGCCCTGGTACAAGGAGCACGACGTGGAGCCCGAGTGGCGGGGCCGGCCGTGGCGCTCCGAGCAGGTGGCCTGGGGCCGGATCGTGCGGGTGTGGCCCTTCCCCACCGACAAGTCGAACGTGGCGGCCCGGGCCGTCGGCTTCCTCGGCTTCACCGCGTTGGCCGCCGGGGCCGCCCTCACGCTGGGCCGTCACGACGCCGTACTGGCCATGTCGCCGCCGATCTTCCTGGGCGACGCCGCCTGGATCGTGGCCAAGCGGTGGCGGATCCCGATGGTGTTCAACGTGCAGGACATCTTCCCCGACGTGGCTGTCGACCTGGGAGCCCTCACCAACCCCCGGGTGATCTCGCTGGCCCGGCGGCACGAGCGGTCGTTGTACCGGCGGGCCGACGCTGTGACCGTCCTGTCCGACGACCAGGCCGACAACGTGCGGGCCAAGATGGAGCCGGCGGCCCAGGGCCGGGTGTCGATCATCCACAACTTCGTCGACCTCGACAGCGTGCCGGTGGTGGAGCGGGAGAACGACTACCGGCGGCGCCACGGCCTGAGCGGCAAGACGGTGGTGATGTACGCCGGCAACGTGGGCCTGTCGCAACCCTTCGACATGATCCGGGCGGCGGCCGAGCGCTTCGCCGGCCGGCCCGACGTCCAGTTCGTGATCAACGGGGAGGGGGCGGCCCGGGGCGAGGTCGACGCCTGGGCCGCCGGGAAGGCCAACGTGACCGTGGCCGACTTCGTGCCCCGGGACCAGGTGGGCGAGCTGTTGGGGGCGGCCGACCTCCAGCTCATCCTGCTCAAGCGGGGCCTGGCCCGATCCAGCACACCGTCGAAGCTGTACGGGGCCCTGGCCAGCGGCCGGCCCATCCTGACCAGCATCGACGAGGGTAGCGAGGTGGCCAACGTGGTGGAGGAGGCCGGGGCCGGTCTGGCCGTCGGCCCCGAGGACACGGCGGCCTTCCTCGACGCCCTGGATCGGCTGCTGGCCGATCCGCCCGGGATGGAGGCCATGGGACGGCGGGGCCGGGCCCACGTGGAGCGCTGGATGTCGCCGGAGGTCCAGGCCGAGCGCTACGAGGAGCTGTTCGCCACCCTGCTCGCCCTCCGGGGCCGTCAATCGTGAGCCGTCCGGCCTCCCACCTGGGCAAAATCGACGGCCGAAAGTTGGCTGTCAGCCCCGCTGGGTATCATCGCAGCTCAGTTCCTACCTGCCGGGCGACACGATGAAGCGGGTGCATCTCCCTTGACCGACCCAGTCGACAAACCAGTGCTGACGATCCTGAGCGGCTACTTCAGCCCGCTCCACATCGGCCACCTCGACATGATCGAGGCCGGGGCGGAGTACGGCGACCGCCTCGTGGTGATCGTCAACAACAACGAGCAGCAGCGCATGAAGAAGGGCAAGGTCATCCTCGACGAGCAGGATCGCCTGCGGATCGTGAAGGCCCTGCGGGTGGTCGACGACGCCATCATCGCGGTCGACACCGATCGCACGGTGTCGTCGTCGCTGCGCCTGCTGGCCGAGAAGTACGGCGACAGCCACCGCCTGGTGTTCGCCAACGGCGGAGACCGGGCCTCGGGCGTCGTGGTGCCCGAGACGTCGGTGTGCGAGGAGCACGGGATCGAGATGGTGTTCGGGGTGGGCGGTACCGAGAAGGCCGACTCCAGCACCCGGATCAACATGGCGCTCGGCATCGAGACCGAAGCCTCGGCCCTTCCCTCGGCCACTAGCTAGCGGCTAGCGGCTAGCTCCTAACGGGCTCCGGCCGGCGGCATCAGGTCGGGATCGCCGGCCCGGCCGACCGCCACCAGTCGGAGCACGGCCCGGCCCTCCTCCCGGCTGGCGTCCCGGTCCACCTGGGCGGCGAAGCGCCACTCGTCGGTGCCGTCGGGGTCGTGCAGGATCTGCACCACACGGCCCGAGCCGTGGTCGTAGGCGAAGCGGGCGGCGTTGCGGGCGTCACCGCCGGTCTCGATGGCGTCGAACTCGTCCCAGTAGTCGGCCAGGTCGGCTTCCAGGCCGTCGGCTCGGCCCGGCTCCAGCGGGAGGAGGTCGTAGCGGCGGCGGGACAGCAGGTCCACCCAGCGGAACGCCTCGTTGCGCACCATCACGGTGAAGGCCCGGCGGTTGGCGGCCACGTCGTGGCTGTCGACCTGCGGCGGGCGCACGTCAGGTCCCTCGGCGTCTGGGGTCGGGTTGCGCAGCCGTTCCCATTCGTCGATCAGGCTCGAGTCGACGTGACGGACCACCTCCCCCAGCCACTCGGTGAGGTCGACGATGGCATCGGTCTTGTACTCGTCGGGGATGTTCTGCACCATCGCCTTGTAGACGTCGGACAGGTACCGCAGCACCACCCCCTCCGACCGCTTCAGCCCGTAGTGGGCCACGTACTCCCGGAAGGTCATCACCTTCTCGTAGAGGTCCCGGGCGATCGACTTGGGGGCCACGTTGTCGGAGCCGACCCACGGGTGGTTCAGCCGGAAGCCGTCGAAGGAGTGGTAGAGCCACTGCTTGTGGGGGCGGGGCGGCTCCACCTCGTGCAGCCGGGCCATGCGTTCCTCGTATTCGACGCCCTGGCTCTTCATCTCGGCCATCAGGTCCCGCTTGGCCAGCTCCACCTGGGCCGCGATCACCACGCCCGGGGTCTCCATCACCGACTCGATCACGGTCAGCACGGCCAGGGCGTGGGTCTCGGCGTCGAGCACCCGGACCCCGGTGGGGACGTAGGGCTCGGCCTCGTCCCCGTCGGCCGGGACGTCGTCGGCCACCGGCCCGGAGGCCCGGTGGGCATCGGCCTCGGCCACCTCGTCGTCGAGCTGGGCGATGGCCTCCAGGGCCCACAGCGACAGGGGCTGATGGAGAGCGAACTCGTCCTGCAGGTCGAGCATGACCCGCACCATCCGGCCCTGGTCGTCGGGGGTGGCGAGCCTCTCCAGAAGCCCTGCCTCCACCAGCGAGCGGTAGATGGCGATGGCCCGCCGGATGTGGTTGCGCTGGCGGCGGCGGGTCTCGTGGTTGTCCACCATCAGATGGCGGACAGCGGCGCAGCCGTCGCCCGGCCGGTCGAGCAGCGTCATCACCATCTGGTGGTTCACCCGGAACGAGGAGGTGAGCGGCTCGGGTTGGCCCCCCACCAGCCGGTTGTAGGTGTCCTCGGTCCAGTGGGAGTAGCCCCGCTCGGGGGGCTTCTTCTTGACCACCTTGCGCTTCTTGGCCCCGTCGGCGCCGGCCTTGGCGCCCGCCTTGGCGTCGGCCCGCAGGTTCTCCACCACGTGGGGCGGGGCCTGGACCCACACGTGGCCCTCGTCGTCGTAGCCCTTGCGCCCGGCCCGGCCGGCGATCTGGGCGAACTCCCGGTTGGTGAGGATCCGCATGTCGGTGCCGTCGTACTTGCAGAGCTGGGTGAACACCACCGAGCGGATCGGCACGTTGACCCCCACGCCCAGGGTGTCGGTGCCGCAGATGATCTTGAGCAGGCCCTCCTGGGCCAGCTTCTCCACCAGCAGCCGATACTTGGGCAGCATGCCGGCGTGATGAACACCCACCCCACCCAGCACGTAGCGGTGCAGGTCCTTGCCGAAGGGGGAGTCGAACCGGAAGTTCCCGATGGCCGCCCGCACCAGCTCCTTCTCCGGCTTCGACAGGGGATCGAGGGAGAGGTAGCCCTGGGCCGCCTCGGTGGCGTCGCGCTGGGTGAAGTGCACGACGTAGATCGGGGCCCGGTCGCTGGCCAGCAGATCGCTGATCGACTGGTGCAGCGTCGTGTGGCGGTACTCGAAGTGGAGGGGCACCGGGCGCCGGGGCGAGGTGACGAGCATGGTGGGGCGGCCGGTTCGCCGGGTCAACTCCCGCTCGAAGAACTGGGTGGGGCCGAGCGTGGCCGACAGCAGCAGGAACTGGCAGTGCCCCAGGGTGAGGAGCGGGAGCTGCCAGGCCCAACCCCGCTGGGGGTCGGCGTAGTAGTGGAACTCGTCCATGATGACCACGTCGACGTCGGTGTCGATCCCGTCCCGCAGGGCCCAGTTGGCCAGGATCTCGGCCGTGCAGCAGATGATGGGGGCGTCGGGGTTCACCCGGGCGTCGCCGGTGATCATCCCCACCCGCTCGGCTCCGAAGTCCCGGCACAGGGCGAAGAACTTCTCCGAAACCAGCGCCTTGATCGGGGCGGTGTAGACACTGCGCCGGCCGGCGGCCAGGGCCACGTAGTGGGCGGCCGCCGCCACCAGCGACTTCCCCGAGCCGGTGGGGGTGTTGAGGATCACGTTGTTGCCGGCCAGCAGCTCCAGGATCGCCGTCTCCTGGGCCTCGTAGAGCGACAGCCCCTCCCCGGTCACGAAGTCGACGAACCCGTCGAGCAGGGCGTCGGGATCGGGTGCCGGCGGTAGGTGCCGGATCAGCGGGGGCAGGCTGGCGGAAGTGGGGGAGAGGGTTATCGGAACAGGTCCTCGCTCGGGTGGCGGACGACCTCGCCCACCACGCTGCCTTCGGCGAACCAGGCCGGGTCGACGCCGCGGATGACGGCCACGGCGATGCCGGTGGCCTTGCCCCGCACCAGCTCGGCGGCGCCGGCCAGCTCGTCCACCAGGCACACCTCGGTGACGTGGAGCTCCCGGCCCACGGCGTCGTTGGTGCCCCGGAGGTCGAGGATGGGCATGATGCCGGCCGAGCCGATGGCCACGTCGGTGAGGCCCCGCCGCCACGGACGGCCGAAGGTGTCGGCCACGATGATGGCCACCCGGATGCCGAGGCGGCCGGTGATGGCGTCGCGCAGGCGGCGGGCCGAGCGGTCGGAGTCTTCGGGGAGGAGGGCGGCCACGTCGGGCGCCACGTTGGACCGGTCGATCCCGGCGTTGGCGCACACGAAGCCGTGGCGGGTCTCGGAGATGATCAGGTCGCCCCGGCGCCGCAGCACCCGGGCCGACTCCTCGATCACCAGCGGCTTGTGGGCCAACGGGTCGTCAGGGTCCACCTTCACCAGGCGGTTCTCGGCCTTCGAAACCACCTTTTGCGATACCACGAGCACGTCATCGGCCTGGAGCCCGGCCGGGTCGGCCTGGCAGGCCTCGATGATCATCTGCGCCAGGTCGTCACCGGGCCTGATCTCGGGCAGACCCCCGATGGGGATGATGGACAGGCTCCGCGTCATGGAGCCAAGGCTAGGGCTTCCCGAACTGTGGCGCCTCGTGCTGGATTTTGCGCGCTGGCGCCACAGATCCCCGGGCGGGTGGAGGGTCAGGTGAGACCGCAGGCGGTGCGGGCCAGGGCGTCGGTGATACCAGGGGTCGACATGATCGTGTCGGTGACGATCACCTGCAGGCCCAGGGCCTCGATGGCGGGGGCCAGATCGGCGTCCACGCTGTCGATCACCAGCGTGCCCACCACGTCGGCGTACCACTTGGCCACCCCTTCGGCCGAGGCCGGATAGCCCAGCTCGGTCAGCAGCCGGTCAGCCGGGCCCTTCAGCGCCCGGCCGCCGATGATGGGCGACACCGCCGTGACCGCTTCCCGCCGCTCGGCCAGCACAGACCGCACGCCGGGCACGGCCAGCACGGGGTCGATCGACACCGCCGGGTTCGAGGGGGCCACCACGATCCGGTCTGCCTCCCGCAGTGCCTCCAGCACGCCGGGGGCCGGCCGCGTCACCTCGGCCCCGTCGAAGCGCACCGAGGTCACGGCCACGCTGTGCTGGCGGCGCACGAAGTACTCCTGGAATGAGATCTCGCCCTCGTCGACCGTGGTCACCATCGTGCGCAGGCGGTCGTTGGTGACCGGCAGCAGGGTGAAGTCGAGCCCCCAGGCGGCGATGATCTCGGCGGTGGCCTCGGCCAGGGTGGCACCCTGGCCCAGCCGGTGGGTGCGGTACAGGTGGGTGCCGAGATCCCGGTCGCCCAGGTTGAACCAGTCGACCCCGCCGTAGCGGCGGATCATGTCCATCGCCTGCCAGGTCTCGCCCTCCAGGCCCCAGCCCCGCTCCTGGCTCACGGCGCCGGAGGTGGTGTAGGTGATCGTGTCGAGGTCGGGTGAGACGTGCAGCCCGTGCAGCTCCAGGTCGTCACCCACGTTGGCCACGGCCACGATCGATTCGGCCGGCAGCACCCGGCGCACCCCCACGAGGAGGCGGGCCGCGCCGACCCCACCACACACCACCGCCACCCGCATCGCCTGGCTCTCCTCCCGGGTCTCCGAAGGGGACACTTACACCCGCTGCTGGCGGGCCACCAGCTCCAGATCGCCTTCCACCATCATCCCCACCAGCTGGGCGAACCCGGTGCGGGGCGTCCACCCCAGCTCCTCGGCGGCCCGCCCGGGATCGCCGATCAGCAGGTCCACCTCGGCCGGGCGCATGAAGCGCTGGTCCTGCACCACGTGGTCCTGCCAGTTCAGCCCCACGTGCTTGAACGCCAGCTCGCAGAACTCCTGCACCGAATGGGTCTCACCGGTGGCCACCACGAAGTCGCTCGGGGTGTCGCGCTGCAGCATGAGCCACATCGCCTCCACGTAGTCGCCGGCGAACCCCCAGTCCCGCTGGGGGTCGAGATCGCCCAGGCTCAACTCGTTGATCAGGCCGAGCTTGATCCGGGCCACGTGGTTGGTGATCTTGCGGGTCACGAACTCGAGGCCCCGCCGGGGGCTCTCGTGGTTGAAGAGGATCCCACTGGAGGCGTGCATCCCGTAGCTCTCCCGATAGTTCACCGTGATCCAGTGGCCGTACAGCTTGGCCACCCCGTACGGACTGCGGGGGTAGAACGGCGTCCGCTCGGTCTGGGGTACCTCCACCACCTTGCCGAACATCTCCGACGACGACGCCTGGTAGAACCGGATGTCGTCACCGGCGTCGCGCACGGCGTTGAGGAGGCGGGTGACCCCGAGGGCCGTGGTCTCGCCCGTGAGCACGGCCTGTTGCCACGACGTCTGCACGAACGACTGGGCCGCCAGGTTGTAGACCTCGTCGGGCCGCGCTGCGGCGAGCACGTGGCGCAGCGACATCTCGTCGAGGAGGTCGCCGGGCACGATCTCGATGTCGTCCTGGATGTGGGCGATGCGCTCGAAGTTGACGGTGCTCGACCGGCGGACCATGCCGGTGACGTGATAGCCCTTGTCGAGCAGGAGCTCGGCCAGGTAGGAGCCGTCCTGGCCGGTGAGGCCGGTGATCAGTGCTCTCTTGGTCATGGTGCGTGGTACCTCGTCTCGAAAGGTCGGCGGCGGGATTCAGGAACGGACAGGGGGCCGGCTCAGCGCCCGACCCGGGAGCGGGCGTCGGCCAGCACGTCGGCCAACGTGCTGGCCAGCGGGATCTCGGGCTCCCAGCCCGTGGCCTCGGTGAGCTTGGCGTGCGAACCCTGGAGCACGGGCAGCTCCACCGGCCGGAGCCGGGCCGGATCGAGGACGCGGCGAATGGGGACGGTGGCCTGGGCCATCAGCATGTCGAGCACGTCGGCCATGGCCACCGCCGTGCCCGAGCACACGTTGTAGATCTCGCCCGGCTCGCCGCTCAGGGCCAGCATCCGGTAGGCCCGGACCACGTCGCGCACGTCGGTGAGGTCCCGCTTGGCGCTCAGGTCGCCGTGCGCGATCTCGCCCCCGCCGTCGGCCTCGGCGGCGGCGATCTGCAGGGCGAAGGCCGGCGCCGCGAACTGGGGGCCCTGGCCCGGGCCGAGGTGGTTGAAAGGGCGGACGATCACCACGTCGAGGCCGTGGGCCCGGTGGTACTGCAGGCCGAGGGCTTCGGCCGCCTGCTTCGACACCCCGTAGGGCGACCGGGGCTGGGGCGGGTGGATCTCGGTGATCGGCTGGCGCTCGGGGCTGACCGGGCCGTAGACGTCGGCGCTGGAGATCAGCACCACGCGCGACACCTTGGCCTGGCGGGCCGCCTCCAGCACCGACAGGGTGCCGAGGGCGTTGATCTGGAAGGTGCGGGCGGGGTGCTGCCACGAGCCGCTCACGTCTGACCAGCCGGCCAGATGGAAGACGACGTCGGGCGTGTGCTGCTGGAAGGTGTCGACCCAGCGGTCGCCGTCGAGCAGATCGGGCCCGTTGCTCTGGTCGAGGCCCACCACCTCGTCGCCGCAGGCGTCCAGGGCCCGGCTGAGGTGGGGACCGACGAAACCGGCGGCGCCGGTGACGAGCGCTCTCACCTGCCCGATCCTAGCGTGACGGTGCCGGCCTGGGGTTCCGGGGGGAACCAACCGCGTGTGGAGCGTTACCTACTAGTATCAACCGTTCGTGAGCGACCTCCGAACAGCCCCGGCACCTGGGGCCGCCGGCCCCGCTGGGAACGGGTCGAGGACCGACGCCGAGGCAGCCGCCGAGGCCGCCATCGTCGATGCCCCGGCCGTGGTGGCGGTGGTCGTCGCCTCCAACCCGGGCCCCCAGTTCGCCGAGATGCTCGACTCCCTGGGCAACCAGGACTACGAGAACCTGTCGGTGCTGGTGATAGACGCCGGTTCCGACGAGCCCATCGCCGACCGGGTGGCCGAGGTCCTCCCCCAGGCCTACCTCCACCGGCTGGCCGGCGATCCCGGGTGGAGCGTGGCCGCCAACCAGTCGATCGAGCTCGTGTCGGGCTCGCCCTTCCTGCTCTTCTGCCACGACGACGTGGCCCTCGCCCCCACCTGCGTCAGCACCCTGATGGGTGAGCTGTACCGCAACAACGCCGGCATCGCCGGCCCGAAGATGGTCCGCTGGGACGACGATCGCAAGCTGCTCCAGATCGGCATGGGTTCCGACCGGTTCGGCGTCGCCGTCGACCAGGTGGAGCGGGGCGAGTTCGACCAGGGCCAGTACGACTCGGTGCGCGACGTGTTCGTGGCCCCCGGCGGTGTCCAGCTGATCCGGGCCGACCTGTTCGTGGCCCTGGGCGGCTTCGATCCCGCCATCGGCGTGATCGGGGAGGATCTCGACCTGTGCTGGCGGGCCCAGGCCCTGGGGGCCCGGGTGCTCGCCGTGTCGGCGGCCAGCGCCCGCCACCGGGAGTCCATGGACGACCGGCTCCCGCTGCGGGAGCGGCGCAAGCTGGCCGCCCGCCACCGGTTGCGCACGGTGATGGTGACGGCCAGCTCCCGGCGGGCCCGGCTCACCACGGTGCCCCTGGCCGTGTTCCTGATCGCCCTGGAGGGCCTGTACTACCTGCTCTCCGGCCGTCGGGGCCAGGCCAAGGACATGTACTCGGCCATCGTCTGGAACCTCACCCGGCTCCCCGACATCCGTCGCCGGCGCCGGACGTTGCGCCAGATCCGCCAACGCACGGTCCGGGAGGTCCGGGCCCGGCAGGTCGGCGGCTCGGCCACCGTGTCGAGCTTTTCCCGGGGCCAGGTCTCGGCCGGTCAGGACCGCTTCTCCGGCTTCCTCGGCGCCATTCGGTCCTCGTTCGCCGGTGAGGATTCGGGCAGCCTGCGCGATGCCACCGTGATCGGCTTCGCCATCGCCCTCATCCTCGCTTTCGGCAGCCGCCATCTGCTTACCCGGGGCGTGGTGGCGGTGGGCCAGATCCCCGTGGTCCCCTCGGCCCGGGCCCTGTTGGAGGAGTGGTTCGGGGGCTGGCGCTCGACCGGCACCGGAGGCCCCGGCAACCCCCCGACGGCTCTGTTGTTCCTGGCCGTGGCCCGGGCCCTGCTGTTCTGGGCCCCCGGCCTGTTCGACAACCTGCTCGTGGTGGCCCCGATGGTCATCGGCGTGTTCGGCGCCTACCGGTTGGCCCGCCCGCTGGGCAGTGCCCGGTCGGGCGCCGTGGCCGCCGCCTTCTACGCCGCCACACCACTGTTGACCTCGGCCTTCGCCGCCGGTCGGTGGGATTCGCTCGTGATCTACGCCGCCGCTCCCTCCCTGGTGGCGTCGCTGCTGCGCCTCGATGGCGTGAGCCCCTACGGGTCCCGCCTCGGTCCTCCCGGGCTCAAGGTGGTGCCCCGCAGCTTCCCCGTGCTGGTGATCCGCTACGGCATCCTGGTGGCCGTGGCCGCCGCCTTCGCTCCGGCGGTCATCGTCATCGCCGTGGTGCTGGCGGTGGCGTTCGTCCTCAGCGCCGCACTCACCGAGCAGGGCCTGCCTCCCCGGGACTTCATCATGCCGGCGGTGGCCGCCGTGGTGGCGCCGGTGGCGCTCCATCTGCCCTGGGCCTACGACGTGATCCGCTCGCTGTCGTGGCACTGGCTGGTGGGCCCGCCGTCGCCCGAGGCGTCGGTGCCGACGTTCACCCGACTCCTGGCCTTCGCCCCTGGCCGCTTCGGCCCCAGCGTGTTCGCCGTCGGCCTGGTGCTGGCCTCGCTGCTGGGTCTGGCGCTGGCCGCCCGGCCGATGTGGCGGGTGGCGGCCCAGGGGTGGTCGGTCGCCCTGCTCCTGTTCGTGCTGGTGTGGGCCGGGGGGCGGGGCTGGGTCCCCTTCGCCCTGCCCGCCACCGAGTCGATGCTGGCCCCCGCACTGGCCGGGCTCACCCTGGTGGTGGCGGTGGGGGTGCGGTCGCTCGAGCTGGAGCGCAACCGCGTCACCCGCTGGCGCCTGGCCAACCGCTTCCTGCCCACGGTGATGGGGCTGTGCCTGCTGGCGGCCTCGCTCAACTGGGTGATCCTCAGCTTCCACGGTGCATGGAACGCACCCAGCCAGAGCTACGCCACCTTCACCCGGTTCCTGTCGGAGCGGACCGATCGCAACGGCCGGGTGCTGTGGATCGGCGACGCCAGCGTGTTGCCGCTCGACGCCATGGCCAGCCCGTCGGGCGTGGAGTACGCCGTGACCGACGGTGGCTCGCCCGACGTCTGGGGCCGGTGGTTGGCCGGCCCGCTGGGATCAACCGCCGGTATCGGCGAGGCGCTCGACCTGGCCCGGGCCGGCCAGACCGTCCGCCTCGGGCGGCTCCTGGCCCCCTACGGGATCGACCTGGTGGTGGCCCTCGACCGGCTGGCCCCCGCCCCCTATGAGGGGCCGGTGGTCGACCCGGGCCAGAACGTGCTCCGTTCGCTGGCCCAGCAGCTCGATCTGAAGCGGGAGCCGGGGGTGCCCAACCTGGTGGTGTTCCGCAACGACTCCTCGGCCGGCCTGGTGGCCGTGCTCCCCACCCCGGAGTCGGCCGATGCCGTGACCCCGGCCGACCAGCTCGACGTCGACCTCAGCCCCAAGGAGACCGTGGTGGCGGTGACCACCGACGGCCCGGGCCAGTGGACGCTCACCCCGTCCGGGCCGATCCCGAACCCCCTGCTGATGGCGGTTCCCGATGCCGGTTTCGTGTTGAACGGCGGCAGCGACGAGGACCTGTTGAGCGGGTTCGACGGCCTCACGGTGATCCCCACCAGCGTTTCCACGCCGATCCAGATCGACTACCCGGTGCCCCTGACGCGCCGGGCCGGTGAGCTGATCCAGCTGCTGGTGGTGGGGCTGGGGGCGATCCTGGCCCAGACGAGGCGGGAGTCGCAGCTGTGAGGATCCCCAAGCCCAACGTCGACGGGCTGGCCGGGCGCCTCCCGGGTCTGGGACGCCTCGGCTCCCGGGCCGGTCGCATCACGTCGGCCGGGCGGGGCCGCACCGGGGCCGAGATCGGGGGCGCCGGGCGCCACCCTGTGATCTCCCGGTTGGCCGTGGTGTTCCTCGTGGTCGGAGTGGCCGCCGCCGGCATCCTCTACGACCGGGTCGAGGGCACCAGCAACATCGGGGCGGGAGCGGCCGAGCAGACCTTCGTCACCCCGTCGGTCACCGATCCCTCGTCGCTCGACGGCGCCTGGTTCTGCCCGATGGGCACGAGCAACCCCGACGGGTTCGCCGCCCACACGGTGCACATCTCGAACCTGAGCGAGAGCCCGCTGGTGGCCAACCTGATCGTGTTGACCGGCCAGTCGAGCACCACCGAACTACTGATCCGCTACGAGGTGGCCCCCCTGTCGACCAAGACCGTCGCCCTGTCGGAGATCGTCCAGTCGGACCCGGCGGGGGCGGTGGTGGAGATCATCGGGGGCATCGGGGTGGTGGGCCACTCGGTGGAAACGGCGGCCGGTACGGCCGAGGGGCCGTGCTCCACCCACGTGTCCAGCACCTGGTACTTCGCCGGTGGGCGTACCACCCGGGACTCCCACCAGTACCTGGCCCTGATGAACCCGTTCCCGGAGGACGTCCGCTACAACGTGGAGTTCTACCGGTCGGCCGGCCGACCCCGTAAGCCGGCCGCCCTCAGCGGCCAGGAGGTGCCGGCCAATTCGGTTCGTGTCATCGACGTGGGCGAGTATGTGGCCCGGGAGGACGCTGTGGCCGCCGCCATCACCACCGACCGGGGCCGCCTGGTGGTGGAACGGCTGATGACGCTGAACGGCGACCTCGGCCCGTCGGGGGCGTCGCTCCAGCTCGGTGTGGTGCAACCGGCCGACAGCTGGATGCTCCCGGCCGGACGGATCCACGACGGGGGCGACGACCGGGTGGTGGTGTTCAACCCCAGCGCCGACGAGACCGCCACCATCGACGTGGAGCTGTGGCCCCTCAACCCCACCGACCGGTCGCTCTACGGCCTGGGCGCCATCCCCCGTGAGCTGCGGCCCGGCCGGTTCGAGATCATCGACCTGCGAACCGAGGCCGACCAGTACGGGATCCGCCTGCCCTACGAGGTGGGGGTGAGCGTGTCGTCCACGAACGACGTCCCGGTGGTGGCCGAGCGGTGGCAGTTCGCCAAGCAGGTCGACACCTCGCTCATCGGGGCCGGCGGCGACGCCGTGACCGGCCAGACCCCGGCCACCGACCCCGCCACCGGGCAGGCGATCGACCCGGCCACCGGCCAGCCCGTCCCCAGCCCGGACGATCCGGCGGCTGAGGGCGACGGTGGGGGAGAGGTGGACGTGCCCGGCATCCTCGGGGCCGAGCCCCAGGCGCTCACCCAGCCGACGGCCAACGCCGGTATCGGCACGTCCCGGGGCACCGAGGTGCTGTCGAACCGGTGGGTGATCCCGTGGGTGAGCACGCCGGCCGAGAACGCCACGGTGGTGGTGGTGACCTCACCCACCGACGCCCAGGTGCAGGTCCGGGTGCTCCTCAACGGGGAGCTCCAACCGGCGCTGGAGGTGGCGGTACCCGCCGGAGGACGCTCGCTCGTCACCCTGCCGACCGGCGCCCCCGGGGTGCCGGTGCTGGTGACCTCCAACTCCCCGGTGTCGGTGGAGGCCCAGGTGGTGGTGCCCGACGGCCGCATGGCCTCGGTGGCCGCCGTACCCACGGTCGTGCCGTGACCGCCGGCCGCCTGGCTGCGCTGGTCGTCCTGGCCGTCGCCGCCGTGGGGGTGGCGCTCGTGCTCCAGCGCCGCCGGCCCGACCCGCCGTCGGCTCCCAGCTACCGGGCTCCGGCCCAGCTCGACCGGAACGACTTCACCCCGCCGGCCGGCCTGTGGGCCGTCGTGCTGTTCGGCTCGACGACGTGCGACACCTGCCCGATCGCCTGGGCCGTGATACAGCGGGTGCTGAAGGACCGGGCCGGGGCACCGGTGGAAGCCCAGCGGGTCGACGTGCAGAGCGACGCCGACCTCCATCGCCGCTACCGGATCGATGGGGTACCCACCACGGTGCTGGCCGATCCCGACGGCGTGGTCACCCACACGTTCTTCGGGCCCATGGAGCCGGCGTCCCTGGCCGACGCTCTGGCCGAAGCCGGCGTCTGACCAGGGACGATCGCAGCCCTATCGGGATCCGATCAGGAGCTGGTGCCCCACGGCCCGCTGACGGTGTCGACCGGGTCGGTGGGGGAGGGCTCGCTGGCGCTGGGAGCAGCGGGGGCCGGGGCGGCGGCGACCGTTTCGTTGCCGCCGGCCACGTTGATCAGCCGTCGGACCTCGTCGCCGCTCAGTGTCTCGTGCTCCAGCAGGCCGCGGGCCACCAGGTTGAGCGCCTTGCGGTGAGTGGAGAGCAGGTCCTTACAGCGGGCCTCCTGCTCCACCAGCACCCGCTGGGTCTCGGAGTCGATGAGGTTGGCCACCTCCTCGGAGTACTCCCGGCCCTGCATCATGTCGTCGCCCAGGAACACCGGGCCGCCGCCCCCGAAGGCCATGGGGCCGATCTTCTCCGACATGCCCCATTCCCGCACCATGTGGCGAGCCAGGTTGGTGGCCTTCTTCAGGTCGTCGCCGGCGCCCGACGAGGTGACCCCGAACACGAGATCCTCGGCGTTCCGGCCGCCCAGCATCATCACGATCATGTTCTCGGCGTGGCTCTTGCGGACCGAATGGCGGTCTTCCTCGGGGAGCGTCATGGTGACGCCGAGGGCCATGCCGGTGGGGATGATCGTGACCTTGTGCAGCGGGTCGTAGTCGGGCAGGAGCGAAGCGCACAGGGCGTGGCCGGCCTCGTGGTAGGCCGTCATCTCCCGCTCCTCCTCGCTCATCACGAGGGAGTCGCGCTTGACGCCCATGATCACCCGGTCCCGGGCCATGTCGAAGTGGTGGGCGTGTATGCGGGTGTCGCCGCCCCGCACGGCGAACAGGGCCGCCTCGTTCACCAGGTTGGACAGATCGGCGCCGCTCATGCCGGGCGTGCCCCGTGCGATCAGGTCGATGTCGACGTCCTCGTCGATCCGCTTGTGCTTCACGTGCACGCCCAGGATCTGGCGCCGGTCCTCCAGCTCGGGGAGGGGCACCACGACCTGGCGGTCGAACCGTCCGGGGCGCAGCAGGGCGGGATCGAGGATGTCCGGCCGGTTGGTGGCCGCCATCATCACGATGCCTTCGGTGGCCTCGAAGCCGTCCATCTCCGACAGCATCTGGTTGAGCGTCTGCTCCCGCTCGTCGTGGCCACCGCCCAGGCCGGCGCCCCGCTTACGGCCGATCGAGTCGATCTCGTCGACGAAGATGATGGCCCGGCCCAGCTTGCGGGCCTCCTGGAACAGGTCGCGCACCCGGCTGGCGCCGACGCCCACGAACATCTCCATGAAATCAGAGCCGGTGACCGACAGGAACGGCACGCCGGCCTCGCCGGCCACCGCCCGGGCGATCAGGGTCTTACCGGTGCCGGGAGGGCCCACCAGCAGCACGCCCTTGGGAATGCGGGCCCCGATCTCGGCGAACTTCGACGGGTTCTTGAGGAAGTCGACCACCTCGGTGATCTCCTTCTTCACGCTGGCGTAGCCGGCGACGTCGTTGAACGTGGTGCCCGGACGCTCCGAGGAATAGGTCTTGGCCCGGCTCCGCCCGATGGACATGATGCCGCCCATCTGGGACTGCTGACGGCGGGCCAGCCACCACAGGATCACGCCGATCAGCACGAACGGCAGCACCAGCGACAACAACACGCTCACGAAGACGTTGCTGGTGGGCGTGACGGCCTTGATCTCCACCTTGTGCTCGTCGAGCACGGCCAGATCCTTCTCCGGGATCGGGTTGAAACCGGTGGTGGTGAACGTCTCGCCGTTCTGCCTCGTGCCGGTGATCTTGGCCGTGGAGTTGTCGTACTCGATCGACTTGATCTCGTCGGCCCGCACCTGGTTCATGAACTCGGTGTAGGCGAGCTGGTTGCTGTCGCCGGACTTGAACGTCTGAGCCGCCACCAGCAAGGTGACAAGAATGCCCACGACGATCCATGCCGACCACCGCGGCCAGCCACTGTCCCGGCCCGGGATCCGCTGGTTCCGCCCGGGCGGACCCGGCGGCGGGTTCGATCCTTGCTTGCTCATGGATCCAGCCTAGATGCCCTTTGCCGGGATGCCGTGGTCGGGCGCAGCCCGGCACCGGTGACGGTAGTCATGCCCCCTCCTTCGTCGGTCGGGAGGCCGCGGTTGTGAGCCGGGCCCGGCCGGTGCCGGGTACCGTCGAGCGGCAGTGGCAGAGCGGATCACAGCGCCCGGTTCGATCAGGTCGCGGTTGACGGGCCGGTGGGCCGCCGGGCTCCCGGCCGTGCCGTCCCGGCCGGTGGGGTGGACGGCCGCCGATGCGGTCATGGTGCTGCTCGGCGCCCAGTTGCTGAGCCTGCTGTGGGCCGGCGGCGGGGTGGCGCTGGCCTACGGGAACGGGGGTGCCCCCAGCCCGTTGCCGGCGGTGGCGCTGTTCCTGCTCAACATCGGCCTGTGGGCCGGCTACGGCCTCGGCCCGGTGCTCGTCGTGCGCCGCAAGGGTGTCGGCTTGCGCTCCGACCTGGGCGCTCGTGTGGCCCGCTTCGACGTGCCGGCCGGCCTGGTGGCCGGGGTGGTGGCCCAGGCCGTGCTCATGCCCGCCCTGTACTGGCCCATCCGGCGCCTGGTCGACGGCGACCCCAGCGCCTCGGCCCGGGAGCTGGTGAGCTCGGCCCACGGGGTGTTCCCGGTGGTGGTGCTGGTGGTGGCCACGGCGGTGATGGCTCCGCTGACCGAGGAGCTGTTCTACCGGGGGCTGTTCCTCCGGGGCCTCCAGCACCGATTCGGGCCGGTGGTGGCGGCGTTGGTGTCGGCCGCCGTGTTCGCCGCCGTCCACCTCGACGCCATGGCGGCGCCCGGGCTGTTCGTGTTCGGCCTGCTGTCGGCCGCCCTGGCCCTCGTCACCGGTCGGCTCGGCCCCAGCTGGGCCTTCCACGTCGGTTTCAACCTCACGACCCTGGTCATGCTGGGTCTCTTCTGACCCCGATGGGGTGGGGGCCCCAGCGGCGAGGGGGGAGCGAGGCGCCAGCCGAGCGGCGGGGGCGCGTAGCCCCCGACAGCGGCGCTTTGCGCCGGCCGATGGGGTGGGGGCCCTAGCGGCGATGGGGGAGCGAGGCGCCAGCCGAGCGGCGGGGGCGCGGAGCCCCCGACAGCGGCGCTTTGCGCCGGCCGATGGGGTGGGGGCCCTAGCGGCGATGGGGGAGCGAGGCGCCAGCCGAGCGGCGGGGGCGCGGAGCCCCCGAAAAGCAGGGCCGAACGGCTCAAATGGAGCGGGCCGGCTCAGACGCCGCCCGGCGCCGCCGACCGGCGAAGGCGGACAGGAGGTGTCTCGTCAGATGAGCGGTACCGAGGAAAGCGGATTCCCGGGGACAACGACCCCCCGTCGATGCGATCGCTGCGCCCAGGAGATGGTGGCCATCCGCATGACGGTGGACGGCAACGACCTGATCATGGAGTCGTGCCAGCGGTGCGATGTGCGGCGTTGGCATCTTGCCGGTCGGGAGATCGCGCTGCCCGAAGCGCTGGCCCAGGTGGGAGAACACGTGGGGCGACGCCGCTGAGCGGCCAAAGGTCAATACTCTGAGGGGCAGTGACTGGATGTCGGGGAAATGGTCGGGCGACGCCGACGAGGCGCGACGCGGCAACTGATCTGACGCGCCCACGGGTTCCCGCCTCGTGACGGCCATGACCCCCGATGGCGCAGTGGCGCAACCCCCACCCTCAGGGGAGTCCCAGCCTGGGCCACCGCCCCCGGCCCACGAGGACGGGGTGGAGCTGCTTCCCACCACGCCGTCCGTCGCCCCCTCCCGTCCGGCGACTTTGTATCGCGGCCGGGGTGAGCCCTGGGCCTGGCGGGGTTGGACCCTTCCCGCGCTCGTCAGCCTGGCCGTGGCGGTGGCCTGCGCCCTGTTCGTGTTCGTGCAGATGCGCCCCGATCTGCTGTTCGCCGATACCACCCCGGCCGGGGGCGATATGGGGGCCCACGTGTGGGGCCCGGCCTTCCTGCGCGACCACCTCCTGCCTTCGGGTCGCCTCACCGGGTGGACGCCCGACTGGTACGCCGGCTTCCCCGCCTACCACTTCTACATGGTGGTGCCGTCGCTGCTGATCGTGGCGGTGAACGCCGGCTTCCGACCCTTCATCGGCATTCCCCTGGCCGCCCTGGTGATCGGCCTGGCGTGGCGGTACACCCGCCGCCGGCCGGCCGGTGACACCTGGCGGCGGGCGGCCCGGGTGGCGGCGCCGCTGGCCGCCGTGCTGCTGATCTCGGTGCCCTACGGCATCGCGTTCAAGCTGGTCACGGTGTCAGGCCTGATCGCCTTCCCCGTCGTCGGGTGGGCCATGGCCCGCCTGGCCCGCTCACCCGAGCCGGTGCCGGCCTTCGCCGCCCTGGCCGTCACCCTCTTCCTGTTCGACACGAACTTCTCGATCACCGGCGGCAACATCGCCTCCACCCTGGCCGGCGAGTTCGCCTTCTCGCTCAGCCTCACCCTCACCCTCCTGGCCATCGGCCTGGTGGCCCGGGGTCTCGACACCGGCCGGGGCCGGGCGCTGGCAGCGGTCGTGATCGGCCTCACCGCCCTGTGCCACATCATCCCCGTGTTCTTCGGCATGGTGGCCCTGATCGCGCTGGTACCGCTGGCCCCCACCATTCCCCGGCTGTGGCCGGTGGCGGTGGGGATCGGTCTGGCGCTGGTGCCGGTGGCCATGGCCGACGACACCTCGACTCCGGTCCGGGCCCTGGCCCTGGTGGCGGCGGTGGGTGTGCTGGCGGCGGTCGTCATCACAGAGGACGCGGTGCGGCGCCGGGCCCTGTGGATGATCACCGTGGGGCCGGTGGCCATCCTGGTGTCGGCCTTCTGGTTGTTGCCGTTCGTGGCCCGCCACCCCTACTTCAACGACATGGGCTGGGAGCCCCTCACCGAGTTCGGCCCGAAGATGCTGACGGTCCCGATGCGGGTGGCTCTGCCACTGGCCGGCGTGGGGCTGCTGTTGTCGCTGGCCACCCGGGAGCGGATCGGCCTGGTGTTCTCCACCACGGCCCTGGTGGCGGCGGCCGCCGTCACCAACCTGCCCCCGGGGGCGCTGTGGAACGAGCGGCTGCTCCCGTTCTACTACCTGTCGGTGTACCTGGCCGCCGCCGTGGGGGTGGCCCTGGTCGTGCGCCACGCCGCCGTGGCCGTGGCCGAGGACTTCGCCCGGCCCCACATGGTCACGATCCTGTCGGCCAGCGTGGTGGGCCTGTTGTTCACGCTCACCGCCGTGGGCCTGCCCCTGCGGGTCCTGCCGCTGGGTCAGAGCCGCACCGACGGCACCTGGCGCTGGATGGGGCTCACGTCGAACGCCCGCAGCTTCGTGCCCAGCTGGACCGCCTGGAACTACTCGGGCTACGAGCGCAAGCCGGCCTACCGGGAGTACCACGACATCGTGGCCGCCATGGCCCAGGTGGGCCGGGACGACGGCTGCGGTCGGGCCATGTGGGAGTACTCGAAGGACCTCGACCGTTACGGCACGCCGATGGCCCTCATGCTGCTCCCGTTCTGGACCGACGGCTGCATCGGCTCGATGGAGGGCCTGTACTTCGAGTCGTCGGCCACCACCCCGTTCCACTTCCTGAACCAGAGCTCGCTGTCGGACTCACCGTCCCGGGCCCAGCGGGACCTGCCCTACCAGAGCTTCGACATCTCCCGGGGGGCCGAGCAGCTCCGGGTGATGGGTGTGCGGTACTACATGGCCCAGTCCGACAACGCCATCGCCGCCGCCCGGGCCAGCGACCTGCTCACCGAGGTGGCCACCGCCCCGCCGTTCGTGATCTTCCAGGTGAAGGGCTCGGATCTGGTGGAGGCGCTGCCGGTGGAGCCGGTGGTGACGGCGGGAGAGACCGAGGAGGAGGCGGGGCCGGCCGCCAACAAGTTCGACGTCGGCTGGGTGAGCCAGGCCGTCGCCTACTTCAACAACCCGTCGGGCTTCACCGCCATGCCGGCCGAGGACGGCCCGGAGTCCTGGCAGCGGGTCGACACCCTGCTCCCCAGCGACGGCACGCCGGTGGAGCGGGCCACGGTCACCAACATCGAAGCCGGCACCTCCACCATCTCCTTCGACGTGGATCAGGTGGGCACACCGGTGCTGGTGAAGGCGTCGTACTTCCCGAACTGGAAGGCCGACGGAGCCGACGGCCCGTGGCGAATCGGACCGAACCTGATGGTGGTGGTCCCCACCGCCAACCACGTGGAGCTGGGCTACGGCCGCACCGGCATCGACTGGCTGGCCACACTCCTGACCCTGGGCGGTGTGGCCGGCGTGGTGGGCCTGGCCCGCCTCGACCGTCGCCGACCGGCCGTCCCGGCCGGCGGTCCGGATCTGCGGCTCCCCGTCCCGCCCGAGGTGCTGGTGGGCCCGGACGGGACCACCACCCTGGCCGGCCCGATGTCGTCGTGGAGCGCCGCCCCGCTCGCCGTCGAGGCCAACGGCAACGGCTCGACCGTCCACGAGCCTGCGGCCAGCCCGGCCGCCCCCGACCACAACGGCTCCGACCCGAGCGGCGACCAGCAACCGGCGCCGTGGTCGATCCCGGCCGAGATGGGTTCTTCCGGCGAGCCCCCGCGGGACGAGCCGCCGACGTCGTGAGGAGCAGGCTCCGGCTGTTCCTGCTGGTGGGGTTGGCGGCGACCGCCATCGACATCGGCACGCTCCTGGCGCTGCACCAGCGGGGCCTGCTGGCGGCCGACGTGGTGGCGCTGGCCCTGGCCGCCACCGTGGCCTACCTGCTCAACCGCCACATCACCTTCCGACGCCGGCCGTTGGCCCGGTGGGTGCGCCGACCCACCCTGTTCGGGGCGACGGCCCTCGTCGCCGGAGTGGTCGACGTGGCCGTGCTGCTGGTGCTGAACCAGCTCGGCGTGGCCGTCGTGGTGGCCAAGGTGCTGGCCGTCGGGACCGCCGCCACCGTGCGCTGGGTGGCCTATCGCCGCATCCTGTTCCACCAGGTTCGCCAGGAGATGGCCCAGCGGTTGGACCGGCCCCCGGCCCCCGGCAGCAAGCGGCTCAGCGTGGTGGTGCCGGCCTACAACGAGGGGGAGCTGATCGAGGCCACCCTGGGCGCCATCACGGCCGAGCTCGACACCGATCTGGAGCCCGGCAGCTACGAGATCGTGGTGGTGGACGACGGCTCCGTCGACGACACGGCCGACCGGGCGGCGGCAGCCGGTGCCACCGTTCTCCGTCTCGCCGCCAACCAGGGCAAGGGGGGAGCGGTGCGGGCCGGGATGCTGGCCGCCGAGGGCCGGGCCGTGGTGTTCACCGACGCCGACCTGGCCTACTCACCCCGCCTGGTGCTGGAGGTGCTGGAACGGGTGGAGCAGGGGTGGGACGTGGTGGTGGGCAGCCGCCGACACGACGACACCAACACCCTGGTGCGGGCCCGGCACCTGCGGGAGCTCGGGGGCCGGGTGATCAACGTGCTCACCCAGCTGGTGCTCCTCGGCAACTTCCACGACACCCAGTGCGGTCTGAAGGGGTTCCGGGGCGACATCGCCCGCGCCGTGTTCGAACGGACCCGGATCAACGGGTTCGCCTTCGACGTCGAGATCTTCCTCATCGCCGAGCAGGACCAGCTGTCGCTGACCGAGATCCCGGTGTCGGTCACCAACCGGGCCGGGTCGTCGGTGCGGATCGTGGGTGACACGGCCGAGCTGCTGGTGGACCTGTTCCGCATCCGCCGGTGGGCCGGCGAGGGCCGCTACCGGCCCACGGCCGCCCAAGCCGAGATCCTGCACACCGGTTCCCCCATCAGCTGATCCCCGTCAGCCGATCCCCTCAGCCGACCGCGGCCCGCCGGGCCCGGGCCCGTTCCACCAGCCAGGCGAACACCGGCTCGGCCACCGGGCGCATCTCGGGGTGCCACTGGACGGCCAGCACGTCGGCCCCCGGCAGCTCCAGCCCCTCCACGGTGCCGTCGTCGGCCCGGGCCGCCACCACCAGGCCGGCGCCCAGCCGGTCGACGCACTGGTGGTGGAGCGAGTTGACCTCGGTCCCGGGCCCGTAGAGGCCGTGCAGCACCGTTCCCGGCTCGAACGCCACCCGGTGGACGGCCTGGCCCGGGTCCACGTCGTAGCGGGCGTGGGGCGGTACGTCCTGGAGGAGGGTGCCCCCGGTGTGCACGTTCAGCACCTGCAGGCCCCGGCAGATGCCGAGCACCGGCACCCGGTGGTCCACCGCCTCGGCCAGCAGGGCGAGCTCCAGGTCATCGCGCTCCGGCTCGTAGTGGCCGTTGCCGTCGGGGGCCTGGCCGTAACGGCCCGGGTCCACGTCGGCCCCGCCGGTGAGCACCAGCCCGTCGAGGTGGTCGAGGTAGGGGCGGGGATCGACGTCGAAGGGCACGTGGACCGGCAGCCCGCCGGCAGCCGCCACGCTCTGGGCGTAACCGCTGAGGTACACGTCGAGCGTGAGGTGGTGCAGGGTCTCGGGGAACCCGCCCACCTCCGCCGCCGTGCGGCGCCGGCCGGGCAATCCGATCAGAGGGAGCGGGCCCGACGGCCCGTTACCCTGGGCGAACGTGAGCGACTCTCCCGCCAGCCGGTTCGACAGCATCGTCAAAGCGTACGACATCCGGGGCACCTACCCCGACCAGCTCGATGCCGAGCTGTGCCGGGCCCTGGGCACCGGGTTCGCCGGCTTCCTGGCCTCGGCCGAGCCGGGCACCACCGGCGTCATCGTGGCCCGGGACATGCGGCCCTCGGGGCCCGAGCTGTCGGCCGCCTTCGCCGAGGGCGTGATGGCCCAGGGGCTCGACGTGCTCGACATCGGCCTGGCCTCCACCGACCTCCTCTACTTCGCCTCCGGCTCGCTGGGCCGGCCCGGGGTGATGTTCACCGCCTCCCACAACCCGGCCGAGTACAACGGGATCAAGCTGTGCCGCAGCGGGGCCGCCCCCATCGGCCAGGACACCGGGCTCGACGAGATCAAGCGCCTGGCCTCGGAGCCGGCGCCCGCCCCCGCCGCCCGGCGTGGGAGCCGCAGCGAGCAGAACCTGCTGGCGGCGTTCGCCGATCATGTGCGGGGCTTCATCGAGACCGACGGTCTGCGCCCGCTGAAGGTGGTGGCCGACACGGCCAACGGCATGGGCGGGCTGGTGGTGCCGGCCGTGTTCGAGGCGCTGCCCTTCGACCTGGAGGTCATGTACCCCGAGCTCGACGGCACGTTTCCCAACCACGAGGCCAACCCGATCGAGGTCAAGAACCTGGCCGACCTGCGGGCCCGGGTGCTGGAGACGGGGGCCGACATCGGCCTCGCCTTCGACGGCGACGCCGACCGGGTGTTCCTGGTCGACGAGCGGGCCGAACCCGTGTCGGGCTCCACCACCACCGCCCTGCTGGCCAAGGCGATCCTGGCCATCAGCCCGGGGTCGAGCATCATCTACAACCTGATCTGCTCGAAGTCGGTGGCCGAGGTGGTGGCCGAGAACGGCGGTAACCCGATCCGGTCCCGGGTGGGGCACTCGTTCATCAAGCAGATGATGGCCGAGACGGGAGCCGCCTTCGGCGGCGAGCACTCGGCCCACTACTACTTCCGCGACAACTGGCGGGCGGACTCCGGCCTGATCGCCGCCGTCATGGTCCTCGATCAGCTGTCCCGCTCCGGCGGCACCCTGTCCGAGCTGCTGGCCCCGCTGGAGCGCTACGCCGCCTCGGGGGAGATCAACACCCGGGTGAGCGACGCCGCCACCGTGATCGAGGCGGTCGCCACCCACTACGCCCACCTGCCGACCGACCGGCTCGACGGGCTCACCGTCGACGCCGGCAGCTGGTGGTTCAACCTCCGTCCGTCCAACACCGAGCCACTGCTGCGGCTGAACCTGGAGGCGCCCGACGCCGCCGCCGTGGCCGAACGGGTGGCCGAGGTGCAGACGGTCATGGCCAACGCCGGCTGATGGACCGGCTGGTCGGTTCGGTCCAGCGCTACAACTGGGGCGACCCGGCGTTCATCCCCCGGCTGCAGGGCCGGGCCGTCACCGGCGCCCCCGAGGCCGAGCTGTGGTTCGGGGCCCATCCCGTGGCGCCGTCGCGCCTGGCCCGGTCGGGCGTGGCGCTCGACGAGCTGGTGGCGGCCGACCCCGCCGGCGTGCTGGGTCCGGAGGCGGCCCGCCGGTTCGGCCGGTTCCCGTTCCTGGTCAAGGTGCTGGCGGCAGCCGAGCCGCTGTCGATCCAGGCCCACCCGAGCCTGGCCCAGGCCCGGGCCGGCCACCGGCGGGAGGAGGAGGCGGGGATCGCCTGGGACAGCCCCCTTCGCACGTACCGGGACGACAACCACAAGCCCGAGCTGCTGGCCGCCCTCACCCCGTTCGAGGCCAAGTGCGGCTTCCGGCCGCTCGACGAGACCCGGCGCCTGATCGATCTCGTGGTCTCGGCCGGGCCGACCTCGGCGCTGGTCGACCTCCGTTCCCGGCTCGACGGCAGCAGCACCGGTTCCGCCGCCGGGGCGACCGACGGCAGCGGCCCCGATGCTGGCGACCGGGCGGTGGTGGCGGCCGTGGTGGGCTGGCTCCTGGGCCTGGCGGCCGACGCCGCCGGGCCGTTGGTGGCCGACGCGGTGGTGGCGTGCGAGAAGCTCCTGGCCGGGGCGGTGCCGGCGGACGTCGAGCCGTACGAGGCCGAGATCCGCTGGACCCGGCGCCTCGATCGCCGGCACCCGGGTGACGCCGGCGTGCTGGTGGCGCTGCTGTTGAACCACGTGGTGCTGGCCCCGGGCGAGGCCGTCTACCTGGAGGCCGGCAACCTCCACGCCTACCTTCGGGGGGCGGGGGTGGAGGTCATGGCCAACAGCGACAACGTGGTCCGGGGCGGGCTGACCACCAAGCACGTCGACGTCGCCGAGCTGGTATCGATCCTCGACCCGGTGCCGGCGCCGGCCCCGGTGCAGATCCCGGCCGGGCCCCGCCACCGTTACCAGGTATCGGCCTCGGAGTTCGCCCTGGCCCGCACGGCGGCCACGCCGGGGGCCGGCCCGGACGCGGCCGAGGCGATCGGCGCTCCCGCCGGGCCGGAGATCGTGCTCGTCACCGAGGGCCGGGCGGCCCTGGTGGCCGCCGGCGGCCCACCCCTCGAGCTGGGCCCGGGTGAGGCCGCCCTGGTCACCCCGGGCGACGGTCCCTACCGGATCGAGGCCCGGGAGCCCGGCGTGTGGTGGCGGGCCGGCGTCGGCCCGTCGGCCGGTGACGAGCCGGCCGGTACCGCCCGTTAGGGAGCTCGCCGGAGGCGAGCGTGTAGGCCGTAGGCGTACCCCAGGAACCCGAAGGGTTCCCGTTAGGGAGCTCGCCGGAGGCGAGCGTGTAGGCCGTAGGCGTACCCCAGGAACCCGAAGGGTTCCCGTTAGCCTGACGCCGGAAGCCTACGAAGGAGACCGCCCCGTGGCCCTCGACCCGCTGCTGCTCGACATCCTGGCCTGCCCCGACGACAAGGGCCCGCTGTTCTACCTCGAGAGCGAGAACAGCCTCTACAACCCGCGGCTGAAGCGCCGCTACCGGATCGACGACGACATCCCGGTGATGCTGGTCGACGAGGCCGAGACGGTGACCGACGCCGAGCACGACCGGCTGATGGCCCGGGTGAGCGACGAGGAGCTTCGCCCCACCTTCGATCCCGACGCCTGACGGGTCCGGGCCGCAGGGGAGGCCGGCGCGACTACTTGCGCCGACCCCGGATACTCTTGGATTTGGTTCCGGGGCTGCCTGATCAGGGCCAGTGGGCCTCAGCCTCCCAAGCCAACCGAGACCGTCACCGAGACAGTCCGCCGAAACAGTCATCCGAGAACCAGGGGAGTACCTCCGAACTATGACCGCTACCGAGTCGCGTCCCCGCACCGTGGCCGAAGGTGACTACAAGGTCGCCGATCTCGACCTCGCCGGTCGGGGCCGCAAGCAGATCGAGTTGGCCGAGCACGAGATGCCGGGCCTGATGGCGCTGCGGGCCGAGTACTTCGACGAGCAGCCGCTGAAGGGGGCCCGGATCACCGGCAGCCTCCACATGACCGTGCAGACGGCGGTGCTGATCGAGACCCTCACCGCCCTCGGGGCCCAGGTCCGGTGGGCCAGCTGCAACATCTTCTCCACCCAGGACGAAGCGGCCGCCGCCGTGGTGGTGGGGCCCGACGGCACCACCGAGCACCCCACCGGCACCCCGGTCTACGCCTGGAAGGGCGAGACCCTGGAGGAGTACTGGTGGTGCACCGAGAAGGCGCTGCGCTGGCCCGACGCCGACGGTGGCCCCAACCTGATCCTCGACGACGGGGGTGACGCCACCCTGCTCGTGCACAAGGGGGCCGACTTCGAGGCCGCCGGTTCCGTGCCCGACGCCACCGACGACGACCCCGAGGAGTGGCACGTCATCGTCGACCTGCTGAAGCGCCTCCACACCGAGGACGACAAGCTCTTCACCCGCATGGCGGCGGCGATCCGGGGCGTGTCGGAGGAGACCACCACCGGCGTGCACCGTCTGTACGAGATGCGTGACAACGGCAGCCTGCGGTTCCCCGCCATCAACGTCAACGACTCGGTGACCAAGTCGAAGTTCGACAACAAGTACGGCACCCGTCACAGCCTGCTCGACGGCATCAACCGGGGCACCGACGTGATGATCGGCGGCAAGCTCTGCGTCGTGTTCGGCTACGGCGACGTGGGCAAGGGCTGCGCCGAGGCCCTGCGGGGCCAGGGGGCCCGGGTGGTGATCACCGAGATCGACCCGATCTGCGCCCTTCAGGCGGCCATGGACGGCTACGAGGTGACCACCATCGAGCGGGTCATCGACACCGCCGACATCTTCGTCACCGCCACCGGCAACAAGGACATCATCTCCGCCGACATGATGAGCCGGATGAAGCACGGGGCGATCGTGGGCAACATCGGCCACTTCGACAACGAGATCGACATGGCCGGGCTGTTCCGCAGCAGCGACATCCAGCGGATCAACGTCAAGCCCCAGGTCGACGAGTTCCGCTTCCCCGACGGGCATTCGATCATCGTGCTGTCCGAGGGGCGGCTGCTGAACCTGGGCAATGCCACCGGCCATCCGAGCTTCGTGATGTCGGCCAGCTTCACCAACCAGGTGCTGGCCCAGATCGAGCTGCACAAGAACGCCGAGACCTACGCCGGCCAGGTGGTGACCCTGCCCAAGGTGCTCGACGAGAAGGTGGCCCGCCTCCATCTCGACGCGCTCGGGGTGAAGCTGACCCAGCTCAGTCAGTCCCAGGCCGACTACCTGGGTATCCCGGTGAACGGGCCGTTCAAGCCCGACCACTACCGCTACTGATCCCCGGCGGGGAGTGGCGGCCGAGGGAGGCCGTCACACCCCCGGCGTAGGGTCGGAGCATGCTCCTGTCCCGTCATTGTCCGGTGTGCCGCCGGCCGGCCCGCTCCATCTGCGGGCCGTGCCTGGCGGCACTGCCGCGCTGGGCCCCAACGGGGGCGTGGTCGGGGGTCCGGGCGGCCGATCTCGGCCTCGACCGGTTCTCCGCCCTGTACGCCTACGAGCCCCCGGTGGCCCGGGTGATCCTGGCGGCCAAGAACGGCGGCCGCCACGACCTGCTCGCCGTTCTCGGCCACGCCCTGGCTTGCGATCTGGTGTCCGGGGGCGTCACCGGTGATGGCACGCGACACCAGATCGGCGATGGAGTGGGGGTCGACGCGGTGGTGTGGGTGCCGGCCAGCCGCCGCCACGCCCGGCGGCGGGGCTACGACCAGGGGCGGGAGTTGGCCCTGGCCGTGGCCCGCCCGCTCGGGCTGCGGGCCCGGCCGCTGCTGCGGCGGGCCGGTCGTGAGGCGCAGGCCGGGCGCAACCGGGTCGACCGGCTGGCGGGGCCCAGCCTCCAGGCCCGCTGCCGGCACGCCCCGGCCCGGGTGCTCCTGGTCGACGACGTGGCCACCACCGGCGCCTCCCTGGCCCGGGCGGCCGCCTCGCTTCGAGCCGCCGGCGCCCGGTCGGTCCAGGCCGCGGTGGTGGCGGCGGTGCCGTGACCGCAGCGTGGCCGGATGGGGACCATCGAGAGAAGGCCCTTGGTCCCGCCCGGTGATCGTCCGGCGTGCTCTACCATGCGTGCCATCCCGCAGCGTGAAGGAGAGCAGCTCATGGACGTCTCGGTCAGCGGTCGCCACACCACGGTCTCGGAGACCCTGCGACGCCAGGCGGTCGACAAGATCGGCCGGCTCGACAAGTTCCTCGTGGGCATGGACCGGGCCGAGGTGCACTTCTGGGAGGAGCACAACGCCCGATCCGATGCCCGGGAGTTCTGCGAGGTCACGATGGAGGGCCACGGGCACCATGTGCGGTGCAAGGTCTCGGCCCCCGACGGCTTCACCGCCATCGACCTGGCGGTGGAGAAGCTCGAGCCCCAGCTGCGCAAGCTCAAGAACCGGGTAGACCGGCGTCATCACGTCCGGCCCGAGATCGCCCCCGAGCTGGTGCCCGAGACCCTCGTGCACGACGAGCCGGAGCAGGAGCCCGTCTACCGCATCGTCAAGACCAAGACCTTCGAGCTGACGGCCATGGATCCCCAGGTGGCGGCGCTGCAGATGGATCTGCTCAACCACGACTTCTACGTCTTCACCAACGTGGAGACGGCCCGGGCGGCTGTCGTCTATCGGCGCACCGACGGCGACGTCGGCCTCATCGACGTGGGCTGAAGCCCTGGCGACGGGCCGACCCGGGCTGCCGCCGGGGGCAGAGCGGCGGCCAGTAGAGTAGGGGGCAGATGAAGCTTCTCGACAAACTCCTGCCGCGCCGGCGAAGGCAAGCGCCTCAAGGCCGCCCAGGCCCTGGTGGCGCCGATCAACGCCCTGGAACCGGAGATCAAGAAACTCTCCGACCGCGAGCTCCAGGGCATGACCGCCACCTTCAGGGAGCGCCTGGCCAACGGGGCCACCCTCGACGACATCATGCCCGAGGCCTTCGCCGTGGTTCGCGAGGCGGCCAGCCGGGTGATCGGCCAACGCCACTACGACGTCCAGCTGATCGGCGGCTCCGCCCTCCACTGGGGCTCGGTGGCCGAGATGAAGACCGGCGAGGGCAAGACCCTGGTCTCCACACTCCCGGTGTACCTGAACGCCCTGGCCGGCCAGGGCGTCCACGTGATCACGGTCAACGACTACCTGGCCTCCCGTGACGCCGAGTGGATGGGCCGCGTCCACCGGTGGCTGGGCCTGACCATCGGCCTGGTCATCCCGGGCAACACCGACACGGCGTTCAAGCAGGCCCAGTACGGCTGCGACGTCACCTACGGCACGAACAACGAGTTCGGGTTCGACTACCTGCGGGACAACATGGCCCGCAGCCTCGACGGGATGACCCAGCGCGGGCACTTCTACGCCATCGTCGACGAGATCGACTCGATCCTCATCGACGAGGCCCGCACCCCGCTGATCATCAGCGGCCGGGCCCGGGGCGCGGCCGACCTCTACTACCGCTTCGCCGACGTGGTCGCCCAGCTCGAACGGGACGTCCATTACGACGTCGACGAGGAGAAGCGCCTGGTCGCCCCGACCGACGAGGGCGTCGACAAGGTGGAGGAGATCCTCGGGGTCGAGAACCTGTACGACGGTGTACAGGGAGACCTCGTGCACCAGCTCCAGGCGGCCCTGCGGGCCAAGGAGCTGTTCCACCGGGACAAGGACTACCTGGTGGCCGACGGCGAGGTGAAGATCGTCGACGAGTTCACCGGCCGCATCCTCGAAGGGCGGCGCTGGTCCGACGGCCTGCACCAGGCGGTGGAGGCCAAGGAGCGGGTCAAGATCAAAGAGGAGCAGCAGACCCTGGCCACGGTCACGCTGCAGAACTACTTCCGCATGTACGACAAGCTGGCGGGGATGACGGGTACGGCCCTGGCCGACGCCGCCGAGCTGGAGACCACCTACGGCCTGGCCGTGGTGCAGATCCCCACCAACCGGCCCATGGTCCGTGACGACGCGCCGGACCTGATCTACAAGAGCGAGGAATCCAAGTTCGCCGCCGTGGTCGACGACCTGGAGGAGCGGGTGGCCAAGGGCCAACCCGTCCTGGTGGGCACGGCCTCGGTGGAGAAGTCGGAGACGCTGGGTCGCCTGCTCGAGCAGCGGGGCGTCCGCCACGAGATCCTGAACGCCAAGCAGCACTTCCGGGAAGCCGAGATCGTGGCCCAGGCCGGCCAGCCCGGCGTGGTCACGGTGGCCACCAACATGGCCGGCCGCGGTGTCGACATCATCCTCGGCGGCAACGCCGAGAAGCTGGCCGAACGCGACACCCGGGCCGAGGGCCTCGACCCCGAATCCGACGAGGGCGCCCCCTATCTCCAGAAGCGCCTCGACTACTGGACGCCGATCTGCGAAGACAACGGCAAGAAGGTCCGTGACGTCGGCGGCCTGTACGTGCTGGCCACCGAGCGGCACGAGAGCCGCCGCATCGACGACCAGCTCCGGGGCCGGTCGGGCCGCCAGGGCGATCCGGGCGAGAGCCGGTTCTACCTGTCGCTGGAAGACGACCTGATGCGGATCTTCGCCACCGGAGCCATGAGCTGGGTGATGGACCGGGCCCTGCCCGACGACGTGCCGATCGAATCCAAGATGGTCACCAAGTCGGTGGAGCGGGCCCAGAACACGGTGGAGCAGCGCAACGCCGAGGTGCGCAAGAACGTCCTCAAGTACGACGAGGTGTTCAACCAGCAGCGCAAGGTGATCTACAAGCGCCGCCAGCAGATCCTGGAGCAGGGCGACCTGCGGGACGAGACGATCGAGGCCATCGGCACCGTAGGCGAGACCCTGGTCGACACGCATTGTGTGGAGGACCTCGACGACTCCTGGGATCTGGAAGCCCTGCACACCGAACTGCGCACGTTCTGGCCCACCGATCTCACCCTGGAGCAGCTGGGCGAGCCCGACGGTCGCAAGGACCTGCAGGATCTCATCCGGGAAGACGGTGTCACCCGGTACGAGGCCCGTGAGGAGCAGCTGAGCGCCGAGATCATGCGCCAGATCGAGCGCCAGATCATGCTCCAGCTGATCGACCAGCGGTGGCGGGAGCATCTCACCGAGATGGACTACCTGCGGGAGGGCATCAACCTGAGGGCCATGGGCCAGCGGGATCCCCTCACCGAATGGCAGCGGGAAGGGTACGACCTGTTCGCGGCGATGATGAACGCCCTCACGGTCGACTACGTCCGCTACCTGATGCACGTCGAGGTGGCCATCCAGACCGTGCCGGCCCCGGCCAGCGACGTCACCGACGCGGTGGCCACCGGCCCGGCCGAGGGCGGTGGGGTGGAGACCGAGGACGGGATCGACACCGGCTCCCAGGACACCGGCAACGGCTCGGCTGCGCCCAGCACCGGCGACGGGAACGGGAACGGCGCCGAGGCCCCGGCGGCCCGCAGCGGCGCCGCCCGGGCCGAGGCCGATCGGGCCGCCGCCGCCACACCGGCGGCCAACCTGGGTCGCTCGCTGGTGGGCCCGGGTGTCACCGCCACCGACATCGTCGCCTCCAAGGAGGGTGCCACCGACTCCTCGTCGGCCGAGGCCCGGCCCGGGAGCGGCTCGGCGGCCGGCGGGGAAGACTGGGACAAGACCCCCCGCAACGCCCCGTGCCCCTGCGGGAGCGGCAAGAAGTTCAAGCTGTGCCACGGGCGGTGATTCCGGGTGGCTGACCTGACCGACGATCTGCGCAAGCTGCGGGTGGAGCTGGGCGAGGCCGAGCAGTACCTTCGTATCGGGGTGCTGCGCGACCGCCTGCCCCAGCTCGAGACGGAGATGGCCCGCCCCGACCTGTGGGACGACGCCGAGCGGGCCCGGGCGGTCCAGACCGAGTTCACCGCCGTGCGGGACGACCTCGACCTCTACGAGCGCCTGCTGCGCAAGGTGGAGGACGCCGAGACCCTGTGGGAGCTGTCCCGGGAGGAAGGCGACGAGTCGTCGGAGAACGAGGCCCGGGGCCTGATCGACGACCTGGACCACCAGTTCACCGAGCTGGAGCTGCGGGCCCTGTTCAACGGGCAGTACGACGAGGGCGACGCCGTGTGCGAGGTCCACTCCGGGGCCGGCGGCACCGACTCCCAGGACTGGGCCGAGATGCTGCTCAACATGTACCGCAAGTGGGCCCAGGTGAAGGGCTACGACTTCGAGCTCACCTCGGTACAGCAGGGCCAGGAGGCCGGCGTCACCACCGCCGAGTTCGTGATCCGGGGCCGCTACGCCTACGGCTGGCTCCAGGCCGAACGGGGAGTGCACCGCCTGGTGCGGATCTCGCCCTTCGACTCCCAGGCCCGCCGCCACACCGCCTTCGCCTCGTTCAGCGTGGTCCCCTACATCGAGGATGCCGCCAACCAGGTGGAGATCGACGACAAGGACCTCCGGGTCGACGTGTTCCGCTCGTCGGGCGCCGGCGGCCAGCACGTGAACACCACCGATTCCGCCGTGCGCATCACCCACCTGCCCACCGGGTTCGTGGTGTCGTGCCAGACCGAGCGGAGCCAGCACCAGAACAAGGCCCGGGCCATGGCCGTGCTGGCCATGAAGCTGGTGGACCTGGAGCGCTCCAAGCGCGAAGAAAAGCTGGCCAGCGAGGCCGGTGAGTCCAAGAAGGTGGAGTGGGGGAGCCAGATCCGCTCCTACGTGCTCCAGCCCTACCAGCAGGTGAAGGACGAACGGTCGGGCGAGGTCTCGGGCAATCCCGAGGGTGTGTTCGACGGCGGGGTCGGCCAGTTCATGGAGGCCTGGCTCCGGTGGCGCCGGGCCGGCGGGGAGTCGAACAACTGAGCCGGGGCCGGCGGTATCGTAGAGAGGTCCGACCGGCCTGTCGGCCGAGGGGCGGGGACCTCTTGCAACGAGGTGATCGATGATCAAGCTGGAAAACGTCACGAAGGAGTACCCCGGGCACTCCACCGCCCTCGTCGACGCCAACGTCGACATCGGGAAGGGTGAGTTCGTCTTCCTGGTGGGCCCGTCGGGTTCGGGCAAGTCCACCTTCCTCCGTCTGCTGAACAAGTCGGAGGAGCCCGACGCCGGCCGCATCTTCGTGGCCGGCAAGGACATCGGGCAGATGTCGAGCTGGAAGGTACCGATGCTGCGGCGCAACATCGGGGCCATCTTCCAGGACTTCAAGCTCCTGCCCACCAAGACCGTGGCCGAGAACGTGGCCTTCGCTCTGGAGGTCATCGGCCGGCCCCGGAGCGTCATCAAGACCCAGGTGCCGGCGATCTGCGAGCTGGTGGGCCTGGGCGACAAGATGACCAAGTACCCCAACCAGCTCTCCGGTGGCGAGCAGCAACGGGTGTCGATCGCCCGGGCCTTCGTCAACCGACCGCTGATCCTGCTGGCCGACGAGCCCACCGGCAACCTCGACCCCCAGACGTCGATCGGCATCATGCGCCTGCTGGACCGGATCAACAAGACCGGTACCACGGTGGTGATGGCCAGCCACGACCGCGGCATCGTCGACACCATGCGGCGTCGGGTGATCGAGCTGGCCGAGGGTGAGATCGTGCGTGACGAGGCCCGTGGCGTCTACGAGTGACGGCCGGGCGACCGCGAGCAACCGGGCGACTGCGAACAACCGGGCGACTGCGAACAACGAGGTGAACCGTTAGATGGCGCTGCGCATCGATTACCTGGCCAAGGAGACGGGCAACAACCTCGTCCGCAACCCCACCCTCACCGTGGCCACCGTGCTCACGGTGGCGGTGTCGCTGGCCCTGCTGGGCGCCTCCCTGCTGATCCAGCGGGGGGTCGACCACTTCAACACCCGCTACAAGGACGACGTCGAGTTCATCGTGTGGATGACGGCCGACGCCCCCCAGGAGAACGTCGACGCCGTCAAGGGCTTCCTCGACGAGTCGCTGGTGGTGCGGAGCTCCAACTACGTCAACCACGAAGCCACCTTCGCCGAGTTCCAGACGTACTACGCCGACCAGCCCGAGGTGCTCGACCTGGTCGATCCGAACGACCTGCCCACCTCGTTCCGGGTGGTGCCCGAGGTGCCCGATCTGGCCCTGATCCGGTCGCTGGGCCAGGAGATCGAGGCCCTGCCCGGCGTGAGCCAGGTCTCCTACGCCGAGGAGTACATCAAGCAACTCAACGACATGACGAACTCGGCGTCCCGGGTGATGATCGTGGCCGCCGTGCTGTCGGCCGTGGCCTCCGGCCTCCTCATGTACAACACGATCCGCACCGGTCTGTTCGCCCGCCGCCGGGAGATCGAGGTGATGCGGCTGGTGGGGGCGACCAAGTGGTTCATCCGCATCCCGTTCATGCTGGAGGGCCTGTTACAGGGGCTGATAGGTGCCGCCATCTCCGGCATCGCCGTGTTCGGGCTCAACAAGCTGATCGCCAGCTCGGTGAACGGTCGGGAGAACCTGAAGCTGTTCTCCAGCTTCGCCCTCGACAACGGCCAGGTGGCCGTGGTGGCCCTGATCCTGCTGCTGGTGGGGGCGGCCCTGGGCTCGCTGGGCGCCGGCATCGCCGTCACCCGCTACCTCGACGCCTAGAGGTACCCGCAATGCCTACCGCCACCGGCGGGGGCGGCGAGCCCCCAGGGTGACCGCTAGGGTGCGGCCATGATCTGGCTCGTCGTGCTGGCCGTGGTGGTAGCGGTCCTGGTGGTGCTGGCCGTGATCGACCTGATCCAGGTCCGTCATGCCATCCGCCGCAACTTTCCGGTGGTCGGGCGGCTCCGTTACCTGCTGGAACGCATCGGGCCCGAGCTACGGCAGTACATCGTCACCGACAACGACTCCGAGCGGCCGTTCAGCCGTGACCAGCGGCGTTGGGTGTACGCCTCGTCCAAGCGGGAGAACCCGTACTTCGGGTTCGGCACCGACAACACGATGGCGTCGCCCCAGTACGTGCTGATCCGTCACTCGCCGTTCCCCTACGAGGCCCCGGCGGCGGCCTCCGACGGCACCGGCCCCGGGCCCCACCACGCCACCAGCGGCGAGGACCCGGCCGCCATCCCCTCGGCCAAGGTGCTGGGGGAGTGGCGCCAGCGCCCCCAGGCCTTCCGGCCGGCTTCGATCGTGAACATCTCGGCCATGAGCTACGGCTCGTTGTCGTCCCACGCCGTGGAGGCCCTCAACCGGGGGGCGGCGCTGGCCGGGTGCCTGCAGAACACGGGTGAGGGCGGGATCAGCCCGTTCCACCTGAAGGGCGGCGAGCTGATCTTCCAGCTCGGCACCGGCTACTTCGGGGCCCGCAATGCGGCCGGCCGTTTCGACCTCGACCTGCTGGTGCAGAAGGCCCAGCAGCTCCCCATCCGGGCCATCGAGATCAAGTTGAGCCAGGGGGCCAAACCGGGGCTGGGCGGGGTGCTGCCGGCGGCCAAGGTGACACAGGACATCGCCGCCATCCGGGGGGTCGAGGTGGGGGTGACGGTGGTCAGCCCGTCCCGCCACCGGGAGTTCGACTCGGTCCCGTCGATGGTGGCCTTCATCGAGCGGCTGGCCGACGCCACCGGGCTCCCCGTGGGCATCAAGTCGGCGGTGGGCCAACGGGCGTTCTGGGCCGAGCTGGCCGACGAGATGAAGCGCACCGGCCACGGGCCCGACTTCATCACCATCGACGGTGGCGAGGGCGGCACCGGCGCCGCACCGCTGGTGTTCAGCGACAATGTGTCGTTGCCGTTCCGCCAGGGGTTCGCCGAGGTCTACCGGACGTTCGCCACCCGCCACATGCACGACAAGGTGACGTGGATCGGCGCCGGCAAGCTCGGTTTCCCCGGCGACGCCCTGCTGGCCATGGTGCTGGGGGTCGACATGATCAACGTGGCCCGGGAGGCGATGCTGTCGATCGGGTGCGTGCAGGCCCAGAAGTGCCACACCGGCCACTGCCCCACGGGGGTGGCCACCCAGTCCAAGTGGCTGATGCGGGGCCTCGACCCCACCGACAAGGCGGCCCGGGCCGCCAACTATGTGATGGCTCTGCGCCACGACCTGCTGGCCCTGGCCCACGCCTGCGGCCAACCCCATCCGGCGTTGGTGGGCGGCGATGCCGTCGACGTCCTCATCGACGGCACCGCCGTTGTTCCCCTGTGGGACCAGTTCGGCTACGACCCCGCCTGGAGGGCCCCCGCCCGGATCAGCTGAAGTCGGGCTCGTCCCAGAAGGGGAAGATGTCGGGGGTGTCGGCGCTGGGCCGGAGGCTCCACTGCGGGTCCCGCTTCTCCAGGAAGCTGGTGACGCCCTCCTTGGCGTCGGCCATCCGGCCCAGGGCCTGGATGGCCCGGGAGTCGGCCCGGTGGGCCTGCATGGGATGGTCGAACGTAAGGCCCCGCCACAGCATCTGACGGGTGAGGGCCACCGACACCGGGGCGGCGTGCACCGCGATCTCCCGGGCGATCTCGTTGGCCCGGGCCAGGAGCTGATCGTCGGGGACCAGTTGCACGAGGCCGCCGGCGGCGGCTTCGGCCGCTCCGAACACCCGGCCCGAGTAGCACCACTGGGTGGCCTGGCTGATGCCCACCAGGCGGGGCAGGAACCACGACGAGCAGGCCTCGGGCACGATGCCACGCCGGGCGAACACGAAGCCGACCTTGGCGCTCTCGCCCGCCAAGCGGACGTCCATGGGGAGGGTCATCGTGATGCCAACGCCCACCGCCGGCCCGTTGATGGCGGCGATGATCGGTTTGGTGAGGGCGAAGATCCGCAGGCTGACGAGGCCGCCGCCGTCGCGGTTCACCCGGTCCACGGGCCGGCCCCGGGCTCCGGCGTCGAACGTGGAGCCTCCGCTGCCCAGGTCGGCCCCGGCGCAGAAGCCCCGGCCCTCGCCGGTCACGATCACGGCCCGCACCGCGTCGTCGGCGTCGATGGCGTCGCACGCCGCGATCAGGTCGTGCATCATCTGCTCGTTGAAGGCGTTGAGCCGATCAGGGCGGTTGAGGGTGATGGTGGCGACGCCGTCGGCCACCTCGTAGCGGATGGTCTCGTAGTTCATCGCCGCCACGATCACAGATGGCGGGGCCGGGGACAAGCCCGGGGGCTCGCGCCCCCGTCGCTGCGCTCCCCCATCTCGTCAGGCCGCCACCCTGACGGCGAGCTCTACGAGCTCGCGGCAAGCGGGTCGGGCCGGCCCGACAATTCCACCACGGCCTGCCACAGGCGGTGGGCATCGGCGGGAGAGGTGCGGGTGCCGGGCCGGTACACGGTGGGCCGGGGGCGGCGGTCGAGCCACAGCCGCCCGGTGCCGAGCTCGGCCGGCGGGGCGCCGCACAGCCAGGTGATCGTGTCAGCCCCTTCCTCGGGGGTGCGCAGCAAGGGTTGGAGGACCTGGCGGAACCGGGGGAGGGACTCGGCCAGGCCCGGGGTGTCGGCCCAGCCGGGATGCATGGCGTGCACCAGCACGCCCCGGGAGGCCAGCCGGTTCCCCCACAGGGTGGTGAGGTCGACCTGGGCCCGCTTGGCCCGGCCGTAGGCCACGGGCCCCCGGTAGCCCTGCTCGCTCTGGAGGTCGTCGAGGTGGAGGGCCTGGGTGTACATCCCGCCGCTGGTCACGGAGATCACCCGGCCCGCCGGGGCCCGTTCCAGGGCGGGGAGGGCGGCGCCGGTGAGCACGAACGGGGCCACCACGTGGGTGGCGAAGGTCAGCTCGATGCCGTCGTCGCTCAGCTGGCGGGTGGCGTGGAGACCGCCCCCGTTGTGAACCAGGGCATCGAGGCGGTCGAGGGCGGCCAGCTCCTCCCCGGCCCGGCCGGCCGAGGCCAGGCTGGCCAGGTCGAGGTCGACCACCGAGGCGCCGGCGGCGCCGGCGGCCACCAGGTCCCACGCCACCACCTCGGCCTTGGCCCGGTTGCGGGCCAGCAGCACCAGCTCGGCGCCGGCCGCCGCCATCTGGTGCACGGCGGCCAGGCCCAGCCCGCTCGTCGGCCCGGTGACGGCGATCCGGCGCCCGGTCAGGTCCACCGGCTCCCAGTGGAAGGCGCGACGCCGCAGAGCGGGGCCGATCCGGCTGAAGCTGGGGACCACCAGGGCGTCGAGGACGTCGTCGGCGAGGTCGGCGGGGCTCACCGAACCAGCGTGCGGGAAGAATCGTTCAGTTCCTCCTCAAAGCACGCCAATTCCGAGCTATGGTTCGCGCAGCGAAATTTCGGCCAACTGGCGGAGGCCTTGTTGCGTTGCAGCGCGTTCTATCTCACTCGGCGACGACCACTATGATGATGCGACGGGTCGGCGAGCCCGAGGGCACACCAGGGCGCGTGCGTCGGGGCAGCGATTGGTGGTTGGCGGAGAGATGAGTGGCGGGCGTATATCGCAGGGCGTGGGCGTGGGCCTGCTCGGCATCGAGATCGGGCGGAACAAGGTCCGTATGGCCCTGCTCGACCCCGATGCCAAGGTGGTCGACGACGCCGTCGAGCGGCCGATCGTCAAGGGCGGCGGCCCCCGGGATCCGATCGAGGAGGAGTCGTCCACCCGGGCGGCGATCGAGGGCGGGTTCGATCGCCTGGGCCTCACCACCGCGGTGCCGCTCATGGTGGGCGTCACGATCGGGTTCCCCCACTGTGGTGTGGGCAGCGGCCCGGCCCTGCGGGACTGGCTGGCCGACCTGAGCGTCGAGCTGGGCGAGCCGATCGTCCACGTGGGCGACCACGGGGTGTCCTACGCCCCGATCCACTGCATCGATTTCGTGCGCCGGGTGTTCGAGCCGATCCCGCTCCACCTCGACCGGATCGAGCTGGCGCCGGTGTCGGCCAGCCGGATGCTGGAGTCCCTGCGATCGGGGGCGGTCACGCTGGGTTCCGGTGTCGCCTGGTCGGCCCGCATCCTCGACCGTGACGTGCTGGAGGCGTTCGAGATCATCGACGGTTCGTTCGACGAGATGATGCAGGTCGTGTCGAACGGCGTCGCCCACCCCGTCGAGCACCTCGAAGGTGTCTTCGTCGACGAGGAGCTGTGCCGCAACCGGGGCCTCACCGTGGGCTCGCTGGCTCCGGCGGTGGGGGTGGCGGTGGCACTGCACGACAGCCCGTTCGCCAATCTGCTCGACGGTCAGCTGGTGGGCAACCAGGCTCCGTCGCGGGTCTCGGGGCCGTTCCCCCGGCTCGAGTCGTCCCGGACGGTGCCGGCGCCGCTGGCGCCTGAGGACCGCCCGGTGTCGGGCCCCAGCAGCCGGTGGGACACCGCCGACGACTTCATGGCCACCGCTCCGGCGCCCATCGCCCCGGCCCCGGCCCAGGGCTTTGCCGGCGGGCCCGAGCAGCGGCCCCGGGGCAACGGCTGGGACGGCTTGGAAGGCGGCGAGTTCGGCTTCGGAGACCAGTACGACGACACGGTCACCTACAAGTTGCGGCGTCAGCCGGGTGCAGTCTGGCCGCCGGAGCACCGGGGTTTCGAGCACGACCCGGTGCAGTGGGCGCCCGAACGGCCCGAGCCCCGCGTCGTCCAGCAGCACCGCGACGAGCTGGCCGGTATCGAGAAGTTCTCGCCCCAGCCCACCAGCCTCGACGGCGGCGGGTTCCACGTGTCGGACTTCCTGCTGGGCGCGCTGCTGATGCTGGCCGTCGCCCTCACCGCCGCCCTGTTCCTGCTGAACTGACCGCTACGACAGGGCCTCCACCGTGGCGGCCAGGCTGTCGAGGTGGCGCAGGGCGTCGTCGGCGCTGTGGAGCTGCATGGTCGGCGGCATGATCACCACCCGATCCACCCCGAGCTGGGCGTAGCGCTCGATCCGGTCGGTCCGGTTGCCCATGGTGAAGATGGAGATGGGGATGTCGTCGGGGTTGCGCCCGGCCTCGGCCGCCTTCGCACGGAACAGCTCGATGGCGCCGGGCACATCGGGCTTGCGGCCGTCGTTGAGCATGGAGGCGTCGATCGGGCACCACTCGTCGGCGTAGGTGGCGGCGTGCTCGATGCCCACCGGCCCGGCATTGCCCAGGGCGATCGGGATCGTGCCGTTGGCCGGCTTGGGGTAGACCCAGCTCTCGGTGAAGGAGTCCCACCGGCCCTCGAACGACGCCTCCTCCTGGCCCCAGGCGGTGCGCAGGGCCGCCACCCGCTCCCGCATGGCCGAGTAGCGCTGCTTGAACGGGAGATCGGGGCGGTGGTTGAGCAGCTCCTCTTCGTTCCAGCCCACCCCGATGCCGAGGCGGAGCCGGCCACCGGAGAGCGCATCGAGGGTGGCCGTGGTGCAGGCCAGGTCGAGCAGGTCGTGCTCCAGCAGGAGGCACACACCGGTGCACAGCAGCAGGTTCGGGGCGGCGTTGGCGGCCAGGGCCAGCGACACGAACGGATCCATCATCCGCCAGTAGCCCTCGGGCAGGTCGCCGCCGGCCGGGTACGGGGTCTGGCGGGAGGTGGGGACGTGGCTGTGCTCCGGCACCCACAGCGAGTCGAAGCCTCGCTGGTCGAGCTCCCGGGCCAGCACGTCGGGCCGGATGCCGTTGATGTCGTTGAGGGACAGGTAGCCGAACTGCATGGCGTCACCCTAGGAGACCGGGTGGGGGTGGCCTCAAGTTCTATGGTTCGTCCATGCCTGGTGAACAGTCGTTGTCTCCGCTCGACCGGTTGGCCGCCCTGCCGTCGGCCGGGGTCGGCCACTGGCCCACCCCGCTCCACCGGCTCGACCGTTTCAGCCGGGAGGTCGGTCGGGAGATCTGGATCAAGCGGGACGACGTGCAGGGTGTGGCCCTGGCCGGCAACAAGCTGCGCAAGTTCGACCTGGTGTTGGGGCGGGCGGCGGCCGACGGCTGCGACACGCTGGTGACCACCGGGGCCGGTCAGTCGAACTCGGCCCGCACCGGAGCGGCGGTGGCCGCCACGCTGGGGATGGCCTCGGTGCTGGTGCTGTCGGGGGAGCGGCCGGCCGAGCTCACCGGCAACCTCCTGCTCGACGGTTTGCTGGGGGCCGAGCTGCGCTTCGTGGGCGATGTGAGCTGGCCCGAGCTGAACCGGGAGGTGGAGCGGGTGGTGGACGAGTTGGCGGCGGCCGGCCGCCGGCCGGTGGCGGCGCCGGTGGGGTGCTCGTCGCCGCTGGGCACGCTCGGCTTCACAAGGGCCTTCGGTGAGCTCGACGCCCAGCTGGCGGCGGTGGGGTTGGAGCCGTCGGCCGTGGTCCACACCTCCACCTCCGGCGGCACCCACGCCGGGCTGCTGGTGGGCCGGGCCGCCGCCGGCCAGACGGTGAGGCTGGTGGCGGTCGACGCCGGCTCGTCGTTCCCCGACCATGCCGCCGGCTGCCTGGCCCTGGCCCGGGAGGCGGCCGCCCTGATCGGCCTCGACCTGGCGTTGACGGCCGCCGAGGTGGAGGTCGAGCCGCCCCCGCCCGGCGATAGCTACGGGGTTCCGTCGGCCGAGGCCACGTCCGCCATCCGTCTGCTGGCCCGCACCGAGGCCATCGTCACCGACCCGGTGTACTCGGGCAAGGGCCTGGCCGGGCTGTTGCGACTGGTGCGGTCGGGCCGCCTGGGAGACGACGGCCGTCCGGTGGTGTTCTGGCACACCGGCGGCTACCACGCCCTGTTCGACCCCCACTACGCCGCCTCCGTCGTCGCCCCCTGACCTGGACCCGGCCCGAACCCCTGGCCTCGAACCCCTGGCCCCTGCCCCCCGGCCCCTGCCCGCTGGCCGAACTGCGCGACGGAAACCGCGCCCACTGGCCGTTCTGCGTCGCGAAACCCCCGCCAGACGGAGGTTTCGCGACGCAGAATGCTGGCGTGCCGCGGTTTCCGTCGCGCAGATGGGGGCGCCGCCGAGGCGCCCGCCCCGGGGTCAGGCCGACACGAGTCCGGTCAGGGTGTCGTCGAGGGCGTCGAGGAGGGCGGCCAGCTGGTCGTCGGTGTGGGCCAGGCCCAGGTTCACCATGCCCCGGGCCGCGGTGTAGATGCCCCGGTCGAGCAGGCCGAGGAACAGGAGCTCCTGCAGGTTGTTGTCCCGCTCCGCTGCCTCGGCCACGGTGGCCGGCGGGGTGGGGAGGGCGTGGAGGGCCATCATCGACCCGTAGCCGCTGACCGACACCGGCACCGGGTGACGGGCCAGCACGGCGGCCACGGCCTGGCGCAGCTCGTGACCCCGTGCGGTGTGGGCCTCGGCCACCTCGGCGGTGAACACCTGGCCCAGCACGGCGCAGCCCGCCGTCATCGTGGCCACGTTGTTGTTGAACGTGCCGGCGTGGGCGATCACCCGCTGGCCGGCCTGGGCCCGGCCGGCCTCGGGGCTCGTGTCGAACTGGTCGAGGAGGTCGGCCCGGCCGCCGAAGGCGCCGAACGAGAAGCCGCCCCCGATGTACTTGCCGAACGTCGTGATGTCGGCCTCGGCCCCCAGGAGGTGCACCAGGCCCTGGCGCCCGTGGCGCGACGTCATCACCTCGTCGGCGATGCACACTGCCCCGGCGGCCCGGGCGGCGGCGAAGGTGGCGGTGAGGAACCCGGGGTCGGCCGGCACGCAACCCCCGGAGCCGAGCATCGGCTCCACGATCACGGCGGCCAGGCTCGGCCCGTGCTCCTCGATCAGGGCCAGGGTGCCGGCGGTGTCGTTGTAGGGGGCGAGCACGAAGTCGTAGGGGGCGTTCCACGGGGCGGCCCCGGTGGCGAAGTACAGCACCCCGCCGTGGTAGCCGCCGAGGAAGGCCATGATCGTAGGCCGGCCGGTGGCCTGGAGGGCGGTGGTGATGGCCAGCAGGTTGGCCTCGGTGCCGGAGTTGGTGAACCGCACCCGGTCGACCCCGAACCGCTCGCACATCAGGCGGGCCAGCTGGGCCTCGGCCGGGTGGATGCCGCCCACGCTCACGTTGTGGCCCAGGGCGGCGATCACCGGGTCGAGCACCCGGCGCTCGCTGTGGCCGAACAGGCCGGCGGTGTAGTCGCCCAGGAAGTCGAGGTAGCGGTGGCCGTCGGCGTCGGTGAGCGTGGCCCCCTCGCCGGCCACGAACGTGAGGGGGAACGGGGGGTGGGTGAGCACGGTGCGGGTGTGGCCGCCCGGCAGGTGGCGGCGGGCCTCGTCGTAGTGGCGGCGGCTGGCCGGGTTGCGGTCGGCGAAGTGGCGGCGGGCGGCCAGCACCCGGTCGTCGGTGAAGGGGCCGGTGGGGGAGGGGAACGCCATGGGTCCACGATAGATCTGGTCAGGGCACGACGACCCAGCTCGCCTCAATGGTCAGTTGTTGATCTCTTTAGTCTCGTCCTGACTATAGTGACGGCCCATGACCAAGTCCTTCTGCTCCCTCGTGGCTCCACTGGCTGTGGCCGTGCTGGCCCTGGCCGCCTGCGGTTCCGGGAACACCGCAGGGTCTGACGCCGCCGCCCCCACCGCGGCCAGCACCAAGCCGGCATCGACGCTGAAGGGCGACCTGAACGTGTTCGCCGCCGCTTCCCTCACCGCCGCCTTCGACGAGATCGGCGCCGCCTTCACGACCGAGAACCCCGACGTCAAGGTCACGTTCAACTACGCCGGCTCGTCGGACCTGGTGACCCAGATCAACGAGGGGGCCCCGGCCGACGTGTTCGCCTCGGCCGACAAGGCCAACATGACCAAGCTGACCGACGCCGGCAACAACAGCGGCACGGCCGTGGTGTTCGCCGAGAACACCCCCCAGATCATCGTGGGCAAGGGCAACCCCAAGGCCATCGCCGCGGTGGCCGACCTGGCCAAGCCCGACACGATCGTGGTGCTGTGCGCCCCTGAGGTACCCTGCGGCAAGTACGCAGCCACCATCCTCACCAACGCCAAGGTCACGGTGACGCCCAAGTCGCAGGAACAGAACGTGAAGGCCGTCGTGTCCAAGGTGACGGCCGGTGAGGCCGACGCCGGCATCGTGTACGCCACCGACGTGCTGGCCGCCGGCGACGCCGCCGAGGGCGTCGACATCCCGGCCGACGTCAACGTGATCGCCGAGTACCCGATCGTGGTCATCAAGGCCTCGGCCAACCCCGAGGCGGCCGCCGCCTTCATCGAGTTCGTGGGGTCGGAGCAGGGCCAGAAGATCCTCGACTCGTACGGTTTCCTCAAGCCGTGACCCGTACCGGCACGGCGGAGCGTGCCCCGCAGGAGCGGGCCCGGGGTCGGTCCCGAGCCCGCTCCGGGCGCCGCTCCACCGTGCCGTCTCCGGTGCTGGCCCTGGCCTCCGTGGCCGGGGCCTTCTTCGCTCTACCCCTGGTGGGCCTGCTGTGGCGGGCCCCCTGGTCGCACGCCTGGCAGTACCTGACAGCTCCCACCGCCACCACCGCCCTGCGGTTGTCGCTGTGGTGCTCGCTGTGGGCCACGGCGCTGTCGGTCGTGTTCGGCGTACCCCTGGCCTGGGTTCTGGCCCGGGTCGAGTTCCCCGGCCGGGGGGCGGTGCGGGCCCTGTGCACCCTGTCGATGGTGCTGCCCCCGGTGGTGGGCGGCGTCGCCCTGTTCTTCGCCCTCGGGCGGCGGGGCCTGGTGGGCCAGTACCTCGACCGGTGGTTCGGGTTCCGGCTGCCGTTCACCACCACCGGGGTGATCGTGGCCCAGACCTTCGTGGCCATGCCGTTCCTGGTGATCACGGTGGAGGCGGCGCTGCGTCAGGTCGACGGCCGCTACGAGGAGGCGTCGCGCACACTGGGGGCGTCGCCCTGGTACACGTTCCGGCGGGTGACCCTGCCCGCCATCCGGCCCGCCCTGGTGGCCGGGGCGGTGCTCACCTGGGCCCGGGCCCTGGGCGAGTTCGGGGCCACGATCACGTTCGCCGGCAACTTCCCCGGGACCACCCAGACCATGCCCCTGGCCGTCTACCTGGCGCTGGAGGGGAGCAACCCGGAGTCGGCCATCATCCTGGCCCTCGTCCTGATGGGCGTCTCGTTCACCGTGCTGGTGAGCCTGCGCGACCGGTGGCTGGGGGCGGCGTCGGGCGGGGGGTCGGGCACCGGGGCGGCCGGCTCCGCGGGGCACCATCGGTGAGAAGCCCGAAGGCCGGGCTGGAGGCCCACCTGCAGCTCCGGCTGGGCGCGCTCGACCTCGACCTGGAGCTGGCCGTGGCCCCCGGGGAGTTGGTGGCCCTGCTGGGGCCCAACGGGGCGGGCAAGACCACCGTGCTGCGCTGCCTGGCCGGGCTGACCCCGCTGGACGGCGGCCGGATCACGGTGGACGGCGCCGTGCTCGACGACCCGTCGGCCGGGGTGCTGGTGGGGCCCGAGCAGCGGCCGGTCGGTTTCGTGTTCCAGAGCTATCTGTTGTTCGACCGGATGTCGGTGACGGAGAACGTGGCCTACGGGCTTCGGGCCCGGGGTCGGCCCAAAGCCGAGGCCCGCCAGCAGGCCGGCGCCTGGCTCAGCCGCCTGGGCCTGGCCGAGCTGGCCGAGCGGCGCCCGGCCACGTTGTCGGGCGGGCAGGCCCAGCGGGTGGCGCTGGCCCGGGCCCTGGCCACCGACCCCCGGCTGCTCCTGCTCGACGAGCCCCTGGCCGCCCTCGACGCCGGCACCCGCACCACCGTCCGGCGCGACCTGCACCACTATCTGGCCTCGTTCGAGGGGGTGCGGCTGCTTGTCACCCACGATCCGCTGGATGCCTTCGCCCTGGCCGACCGGGTGGTGATCATGGAGCAGGGCCGGGCCGTCCAGGCCGGCACCCTGGCCGAGGTCACGGCCCGACCCCGGTCCCGTTACGTGGCCGACCTGGTGGGAGTGAACCTGGTGTCGGGTCGGGTGGAGGGGGGCGAGCTGCGGACGCCGGGCGGGGTCCGGGTGGTGGTGGCCGACGCCGACCCGGGGCCGTCGTACGCCCTGATCCGGCCCCACTCGATCGTGCTGGCCCGGGAGGGGGCCGACAGGGGCGCCGCCACCAGCGTCCGCAACCAGTGGCCGGGCACGATCCTCGGGATCGAGCGCCTGGGCGATCGGGTGCGGGTGGCGCTCGACGGCCCATTGCCCCTGACGGCCGAGATCACGGTGGCCGCCCTGGAGGCGCTGGAGCTCCGCCCCGGCGACCAGGTCCTGGCCGCGGCCAAAGCCACCGAGATCGAGGTCTATCCCGCCTGACACCGGCTCGGAGCGCCCACCCCAGCCCCGGGTGGCGAAGCCCGACCCGCGTGGTGCTCAGCGCACCTGGTGTGGACGACGTCGCGCGTGGTGCTCGGGCACCTGGTGTGGACGGCGTCGTCGGTGGTGCCCGGCGCACCCGGTGCATTGGACGCCACCATCTCGGTGCCGATGGCACCGCCGGTGGTGCCTGGTGCACCGTGATGTGGGGCCCGGCCAGGGACGGCGCCGTTCAGGGGCAGGGCCGGTCAGGCATGGGCGCTGGCGAGGAGTGCTCGGGTGGCGGCGGCGATGGCGAGATCCTCCCCGGTGGCGACGACCACGCAGCCGGCGGTGGCCCAGGGAGTGGTGAGATCCCGATGGCCCGACGTCGGCTCGGGGTTCTCGGGCACGGTGTCGAGCCCGAGGAAGCCGAGGCCGGCCAGGGCGGCCGTCCTCACCTCGGGCAGGTGCTCGCCCACGCCGCCGGTGAAGGCCAGCAGGTCGAGCCCACCCAGGGCGGCGGCCATGGCGGCGATGCCGGCCCGCAACCGGTGGACGTACACGTCGAAGGCGAGGCGGGCATCGGCGTCGCCGGCCGCCCGCCCGGCCAGGACGTCCCGCATGTCACCCGAACCGCTGGCCAGGCCGGCCAGGCCGCCCCCGGCCGACAGCCCCTGGCGGACCTCGTCGACGCCGAGGCCGCCCTCGTCGAGCAACCACAGGATGATGCCGGGGTCCACCGAGCCCGACCGCTTCGCCATCGCCAGGCCCTCGAGCGGGGTGGCGCCCATGGTGGTGTCGACCGACCGGCCCCGCTCGATGGCGCACAGCGACGCCCCCGACCCGAGATGGCAGCTGACGATCCGGGCCGCCGGCCGGCCGGCCCGCTCGCCGCTCAACACGGTGGGCGCCACCTCGGCCACGTAGCCGTGGGACAAGCCGTGGAAGCCCCGCCGGCGCAGCGGCCAGCGCCGCCGCCAGTCGGCCGGCAGGGCGTACACCGCCGCCCGGTCGGGGAGCGTGCGGTGGAAGGTGGTGTCGAAGCAGGCCACATGGGGCCGGTCGGGCAGGGCGTCAGTAGCGGCGGCGATGCCGGCCAGGGCCCGCTCCTGATGCACGGGCGACAGGGCCCCGGCCGCCCGGATCGCCTCGGTCACACCCTCGTCTATCAGCGTCGGCCGGTCGAGATCGCCGCCGTGGACCACCCGGTGCCCCACCGCGCCCACCGCCGGCGCCCGGGCCAGGAACTCCCGCAGTGGCCCCGGATCGCACCCGTCCCAGTCGATGGTCTCGGCCAGCAGCCGGCTGCCGTCGGCCGCCACCACCGACAGCGCCAGGGTGGCGCCACCCACGTTCACCACCAGGACGGGATCGCCGGCGCCGGGGACGGCGGGCGTGCTCACGGGCGGGGCCACCGCCAGTCGCGGATCTCGGGCAGATCCTCGCCGTGGGCCGTGATGTACTTCACGTGGCGCACGAGCTGGTCGGTCAGGTGCTGGTGCACGGCCCGCCCCCGGTCGCTGGCGGCCAGCCCCGGTACCCGCTCGATGACGTCGAGCACGAGGTGGTAACGGTCGAGCCGATTGCGCACCACCATGTCGAACGGGGTGGTGGTCGACCCCTCCTCGATGTAGCCCCGCACGTGGAGCTGGTCGTGGCACCGCCGCCGGTAGGTCAGCCGGTGGATCAGCCACGGGTAGCCGTGGTAGGCGAAGATCACGGGCACGGTGGTGCCGAACATGGCGTCGAACGCCTCGTCGCTCATCCCGTGGGGATGCTGGCTCTCGCCCTGCAGGCGGAGCAGGTCCACCACATTGACGAACCGCACCCGCACCTCGGGCAGCAGGGTGGCCAGCAGGTCCACCGCCGCCAGCGCCTCCACGGTCGGTACGTCGCCCGCCGCCGCCAGCACGACCTGAGGGTCGGCGCCGCCCCGGCAGGCCCAGGGCCACACGCTGATGCCCCGGTGGCAGTGGGCCCGGGCCTCGTCGAGCTCCAACCACACCGGAGTGGGCTGCTTGCCCGACACGATCACGTTGACCAGGTCGTGGCTGGCCAGGCAGCGCTCGGCCGTGACCAGCAGGCAGTTGACGTCGGGCGGGAAGAAGACCCGCACGACCTCCGGCTTCTTGTTGGCCACCAGGTCCACGAACCCGGGGTCCTGGTGGGAGAAGCCGTTGTGGTCCTGGCGCCACACGTGGGATGTGAGCAGGTAGTTGAGCGACGACACCGGCGCCCGCCACGGGATCGTGCGGCACTCCTCCAGCCACTTGGCGTGCTGGTTGAACATGGAGTCGACCACGTGGACGAACGCCTCGTAGCACGAGAACAGCCCGTGGCGCCCGGTGAGCAGGTAGCCCTCCAGCCAGCCCTGGCACAGCTGCTCCGACAGCACCTCCATCACCCGTCCGTGGCGGTCGAGGTGCTCGTCCACCGGTTCGGTGGCCAGCTGCCACGCTTTGCCGGTGACGTCGTAGACGTCGTCGAGGCGGTTGGACGCCGTTTCGTCCGGCCCGAACAGGCGGAAGTTGCGAGCGGCAGCGTTGGCCCGGAAGACCTCGGTCAACCACCGACCGAGGGCCCGGGTGGGCTCGGTCTCGATCTGGCCCGGGGCCGGGCAGGGGGAGGCGAACGGGGCAACCGGGGGCAGCCGCAGCGATCGTCGCAACCGGCCACCGTTGGCCTGGGGCGTGGCCCCCAGCCGCCGATCACCTCGGGGCAGCCACCCCACCGCGTGGGGGAGCGGTGCCCCGTCGGCGCCGAACAGCTCCTCGGGGCGGTAGCTGCGGAGCCACGCCTCCAGCGCCTGACGGTGCTCCGGGTTGGATCGCACGCCCTCCAGCGGCACCTGGTGGGCACGCCAGGTGCCGGTGACCGGCAGCCCGTCGACCTCGTCGGGGCCGGTCCAGCCCTTGGGAGATCGGAGCACGATCATGGGCCACCGCAGCCGGTCGCCCGGGGAGCGGGGGCCGTTGTCACCGGCGTCCGAGCGGGCCCGGGTCTGGATGCTGGCGATGGCGGCGGCCGCCCGGTCGAAGGCGTCGGCCAGGGGCCCGTGGACCTGGGCCGGGTCGTGGGCCCAGGCCCGAGCGTCGACCACCTCCACCGACCAGCCCTGGGCGTCGAACAGGTGGCGCAGCTCGTCGTCGCTGGCCCGGGACAGGACAGTGGGGTTGGCGATCTTCCAGCCGTTGAGGTGGAGGATGGGCAGCACGGCACCATCACCCGCCGGGTCGAGGAAGGCGGTGCTGTTCCAGCTGGCGGCCAGGGCCCCGGTCTCGGCCTCTCCGTCGCCCACGATGCAGGCCACCACGAGATCGGGATTGTCGAAGGCGGCACCGAAGGCGTGGACCAGGGAGTAACCCAGCTCACCGCCTTCGTTGATCGAACCGGGCACGGCGGCCCCGGCGTGGCTGGGCAGGCCCCGGGGGAACGAGAATCGCTTCACCAGGCGGGCCAGGCCGTCGCCATTGCGGGGAACGTCGGAGTAGTGCTCGCTGAAGCTCCCCTCCAACCAGGCCGAGGCGATCGTGCCGGGGCCGCCGTGGCCGGGCCCGGTGACGCACAGCATGTCGAGGTCGCGGGTCACGATCAGACGGTTGAGGTGGGCGTAGATCAGGTTCAGCCCGGGCGTGGTGCCCCAGTGGCCGAGCAGGCGGGGCTTGATGTGCTCGACGGTGAGGGGCTCGGTGAGGAGGGGGTTGTCGAGCAGATAGATCTCGGCCGCCGAGATGTAGTTGGCTGCCCGCCAGAAGGCGTGGACGCGGTCGGGCACGAGCGCCGCCTCCGGGGCCGCGGTGGCAATCCCGGCCGCGGCGCTCGTATGGGGTTCCATCGACGACGGGTGGCGGCTCAGGCCGGACGCTCGTCGGCCGGCACGTTGAACCGGTCGGCCTTGTGGTCGGGGCGCCGCTCCTCGAACAGCTCCTCGGCCCGATCCTCGTCGCCACCGGCCTCGGCCAGGGCTTCCTCGGCCGCCGCGCGATCGCGCTCGACGTCCTGGCCGAACCAGTCGTCGACCTTGGCGTTCTCGGGCTCGACGATCAGGTCCTCGCCGTCGGTTCCGCCGGGCTCGCGATCGGTGCGCTGGGGGTCATGGTGGTGCTGGCTCACGGGTTGCCACCGCCCGACGGGGCGGAGGCAGTGGCACCGGCGTCGGACGGACGAGTGCCGCTCGCCCCCGGGCCGGCTTCACCCGGGCTGAGGCCGGTGGTAGCCGCCTGCTCCTCGGTGCCGGGAACGATCCCGGCCGCCACCGTCCCCTCGTCCGACGACGCCGAGTTGGCCCCGGCGTTGGACGTGACGTCGATGGTCTGTGTGCCGCCGTTGGCTGTGCCTCCGCCGTTGGCTGTGCCTCCGCCGTTGGCTGTGCCTCCGCCGTTGGCCGTGCCGCCGCCCCGCAGCGGCACGCGGTGCGCTCCGACCTGGGCCGGGCGGGGCACCCGGACTTCGATGAGGCCGTTGCGGGCCGACGCCTGGATCTGCTCGGGATCGACCCCGGGCGGCAGGCTCACCGATCGGCGGAACTGGCCCCAGTGCCGCTCCCGGCGGATCCACTGGCCCTCCTCCACCTCGTTGTGGTCCTCCCGGGATCCCGAGATGGTGAGCACGTCGTCTTCGACGGAGATGTCGACCTGGTCGGGATCGATTCCCGCCACCTCGGCGCAGATCACCATCGTGTCACCCTCCTGGTGCACGTCGAGCGACGGTGTCCACGCCCGCTGCTCCTGGCCGCCGGTGCCGGCGCCGCCACCCAGGCGGCCCATCATCTGGTCGAGCTGACGCTCGAAGGCGGCCAGATCCCGCCATGGATCCCAACGCACGATCGCCATCGTTCGGTCCTCCTCTGAGGTTCGCTGCGGATTCGTCCGATCGACGCAGAGGTACCCGTGGCGGCGGTGGAGCAAACGACGGTAAGGCCGGCGGCCCCGTCCCCTGGCCTTCGACTGAAGGGGCTCAGCGGGGTAGCGTGCGGCGGTGGCAGAGGGGACCGGAACGACCCCAACCGGGATGACGATGGCCGAGCGGGTGCTGGCCCGCACGTCGGGCCGGCCGGTCGTGGCCGCCGGAGAGTTCGTGACTGCCAGTGCCGACGTGCTCATGTGCCACGAGGCCCTCACGATGTGCGGCTCCCAGCTGCGGCGGGTGGGGATCACCCGGCTGGCCCACCCCGAGCGGGTCCACGTGGTGCTCGACCACTTCTTCCCCGCCCCGACGGCGGCCAACGCCCGGGACCACACCCGGGCCCGGGACCTGGTGGAGCGGTACGGGATCACGAACTTCCACGGTCACGCCGGGATCTGCCACCAGGTGCTGGTGGAGCGGGGGGCCGTGACCCCGGGCCAGCTCGTGCTGGGCACCGACTCCCACTCCACCACCTACGGCGCCCTGGGGGCGGCCGGGGCCGGGATCGGGGTCACCGAGATGTCCTACGTGTTGGCCACCGGTGAGCTGTGGTTCCAGGTGCCGTCGACCGTGCGGGTGGAGCTGACCGGCACCGGCGGGCCGGGGCTCATGGCCAAGGACCTCGTGCTGGCCATCGGGGGTCGCCACGGCACCGACGTGGCCCAGTACGCCGCCATCGAATACCACGGCCCCCGGGCGGCGGCCATGAGCATCGCCGGGCGGATGACGATGGCCAACATGGGGGCCGAGCTCGGGGCGAAGTTCGCCCTGTTCCCGGCCGACGACATGACCGCCGCCTACCTGGGCCAACGGGGGATCGACACCGCGCCGTTCGGGCCTGAGCCGGGCGCCGTCTACGACCGCACGATCACGCTCGACACCACCGACCTCGAGCCCCAGGTGGCCCGGCCCCACAACCCGGGCAACGTGGTCGGTATCTCGGTCGTGGCCGGTACCCCGGTGCACCAGGCGTTCCTCGGCTCGTGCACCAACGCCCGCCTGGAGGATCTGGCGGTGGCGGCCGAGATCCTGCGGGGTCGCCGGGTCCATCCCCGGGTGCGGCTGCTGGTCACGCCGGCCTCCCAGCAGGTGTTCCTCGACGCCGTCCACGCCGGCCACGTGGCCGTGTTGGCGGAGGCCGGAGCCCACATCACCGCCTCGGGCTGCGGCGCCTGCCCCGGCGGGCACCAGGGCCTGCTGGGTCCGGGGGAGCGGTGCATCAGCTCCACCAACCGGAACTTCCTGGGCCGCATGGGGTCGCAGGAGGCCGAGGTGTACCTGGGGTCACCGGCGGTGGTGGCGGCGGCCGCCGTGGCCGGCGAGCTGATCGATCCCCGCCAGCTGTGGACGGGGACGACCCTCTGATGTCGGGCGGCGGTGGGAGGGGGCCCGTGCTGCGGGGGCGGGTGTGGAAGTTCGGCCACGACGTCGACACCGACGTGATGGCCCCGTGGGGCGTGATCGCCAAGCCGTTCGATGAGCGCCGGGCCCACGTGCTGGCGATCCGTCCCGAGTTCGCCGCCGAGGTGGCGCCGGGCGACCTGATCGTGGCCGGGCGCAACTGGGGCTGCGGGTCGTCCCGGGAGCAGGCGCCGGAGAACCTGGCCCTGCTGGGGGTGGGGGCGGTGGTGGCCGAGAGCTTCGGCCGGATCTATTTCCGCAACGCCATCGCCCAGGCCTTCCCCAACGTGGCCTGTCCCGGTGTCTGGGAGGCGACGGAGGACGGCGACGAGCTGGAGCTGCACCTGGCCACCGCCACCGTCCGCAACCTGCGCACCGGCGCGGTGCTCACCGGTCGGCCCTACACCCCCGAGATGCTGGCCATCGTCGAGGCCGGCGGCCTGCTCGAGGTGCTACGCCAGAAGGTGGCGGCCGGCGAGCTGGGCGACAGTGAAGGGGAGCCACCGGTACCGGGCACACCCGTACCGCCGCCCACCAGCACGAGGAGCATCACCCCATGAGCACCAACCCGGCCCGGTTGCGGGGCCTGCTGGCGGCGGCCGGGGAGCCTGGCGGGGCCATGGTGGTGGCCCCCTTCGTGTACGACGGGCTCCAGGCCAAGGTGGCCGAGGCCGCCGGGTTCCCCGCCGTCTACTGCACCGGCTTCGGTACCGCCGCCTCGTACGGGCTGCCCGACGTGGGCCTGCTCGGCCTGGCCGAGATGGCGGGCAACGGCCGGCGGATCGCGGCGGCGGTGGGCGTGCCCGTGATCTGCGACGCCGACACCGGCTTCGGCAACGCCGTCAACGTGGCCCGCACGGTGGGGGAGTACGCCGTCGCCGGTATCGCCGGGCTCCACATCGAGGATCAGGTGTGGCCCAAGCGATGCGGGTTCATGGCCGGCAAGGAGGTCATCCCGGCGGCCGAGGCCACCCAGAAGGTGCGGGCGGCGGTGGAGGCGGCCGGACCCGACGGCCCGGTGATCATCGCCCGCACCGACGCCCTGGCCCCCCACGGGTGGGACGAGGTGGAAGCCCGGGCCCGGGCCTTCGCCGAGGTGGGGGCCGAGCTGATCTTCGTCGACGGGCTCCGCACCCGAGCCGACGCCGAGACCTGCGCCACCCGCCTGGGCGACCTCCCCCTCGTCTACAACGGCATGCTGCCGGTGGCCGACATGGCCGCCCTAGGGTTCCGGCTCAACCTGAACTCGGCGACGCTGATGGCCGGCTTCGCCGCCCTGCGGGCCATCCATCAGGAGCTGGCCACCACCGGCCGGGTCGAGATCAGCGGCGTCGGCGCGCTGTTCGACCAGCTCAATACGCTGCTCGGCCTTCCCGCCGTCGAGTCCCAGCGCCAGCGCTACGGCACCGACCCCGAGCGGCCTCGACTCGCGCCGTGGCCGCCCGCTCAATCCGCGACACGGTTCGAGCCGTGTCGCGAACTGTGCGCTGAGCGCTCACACCGCGACGTCGCTTCGAACCGTGTCGCGGATCGAGCGGCGGTCAGCGGCAGGCGTCGGGGTCGTCGATGGCGCAGACGAGGTCGGTGCTGTAGGTCCGGTCTATGGGGTGGCTGGTCCAGTCGCCGTGGGGGCCGTCGTGGCTGAGCACGTAGGCGTTGGTCCGGTTGGGGTCGCCGGCCACGGCTATCAGGATCCGGTCCGGCTCGCTGACGATCGGCACCAGCCGATCGGGGTCAGCCGACTCGGCGAACACCGGTGGCACCAGGCCCTCGGCCGCCAGCTCCACCAGCGTGCGGCGCCCGGCCGTGAGGTTCGACCATTCGCCGATCAGCTTCTCGAACTTCGAGGCCGGGATGCGGGCCTGGGCGAACAGGGCGTCCTGGACGTCGGCCTTGGACCACCCGGCCCGGCCGAACACCCGGGCGAGCACCGGCGACAACACGAGCAGGGGGCGGTGCTGGCCCTGGCCCAGGCCGTAGACATGGGTGAGGTCCCACCCGGTGACCCGGGCCAGGCCGTCGGCCAGGTAGGGCACGATCTGCTCCGGCGTGGAGCCCACGACGCTGCCCACGATGATCCCGCTGTTCATGCGGGCCACGGTGACGGCGTCGGTGCCGGCCGGGTGGCCGAAGGCGGCGGCGAACGGCTCCCAGCCGATCTCGGCCAGCGCCGCCTCGTCCTCGGCCAGCACCACCCGGCTGGCGTTGCCGAAGGTGGCCTTGTCGTGCTCGTCGGCGGTGAAGCCGTGGATGTTGCGCAGGTGCAGGCGCAGCCATCGGGCCACCACCGTGTTGGGGGCACCGGCGCCGTCGCGCATGGCGCCGGGGCCGTGGTTGAACCCGAGGTCGGCGATCACGGGGCCGTTCAGCACCACCAGGGCGTCGGCTCCAGTGGTGTTGCCCGAGTGCTCCACGCCGTAGTGGGGGTCGAGCAACGTCTCGGCGACGGCGATCAGCACCGGGAGCAGGGCCGGCTCGCAGCCGGCCATCACGGCGTTGACGGCGATGGACCAGATGGTCACGTCGCGGCCCGAGGGGCGGGCCCGGCCCAGCACCCGCCACGGGTCGTACCCGCCGGCGGCCACGAACGCCTCCACCCGCTCCCGGGTGGGGGGGATGATGGCCAGGCCGTCGGACCAGCCCCGGGAGGCGAAGAGGCGGTGGATCTCGTCGATCGTGCCCCGGGCCACGACGTCGAGCGCGCTGGGCTCGGCAGCGGCCGCCCCGTCATGCTCGATCGGCGTGGTCAGCCCGGCGATCACCTGGTCGACGGTGGTCTCCCGGAAGGCGGCCACCATCTCGTCGTAGGACTGGGCGTCGACATGGCCCCGCAGCACGGCCAGCGGGAGCCCGTCGAACCCGAGGCCCCGGCCGGTGGCCGACGCCTGCCGCTCGAACCCTTCGCACACCAGTGAGACGGTGGGCACGCCGGCGGCCTCACAGGTCACAGATGCCCGCAGCACGGCGGGCGTACAACTACCTCAACAACCGTTGCCCGACACCACGGCGTCGACCCGGTGCCGGGTCAAACCCTGGGGCAGGGCGGCCACCAACTCGTGCTCCTGCGGGCCGTGCAGGTTGCCGAAGACGTCGTAGCCGACGATCTCGACGCCCTCGAACCGCCGCTGCAGTTCGGCCGCCAGCACGGGGAACAGCTCGTCGCCCCGGAACAGGTAGTCCCAGGCGAACCCGATCCGCTTGCCGGCCAGGGTGTCGAGGCGAGGAGCGGGGTGGCGGGCCTGCAGGCCGAGGGGGGACTTGGGCCAGACCACGTCGTAGGTTGGTTCCATGGATGGCATCTTGGCACCCGGCCAGGGGCAGTCGCTGCCAAAGAAGGGCGCCCGCTGCACTCGTTGTAGCATTCCGTGCTGTGGATGAGATAGATCACGCAATCCTGACCCAGCTCCAACGTGATGGTCGGATGGCGAACAACCAGCTGGCCGAACGGGTTGGCCTCAGCCCGTCGCCCTGCCTGCGCCGCGTGCGCCAGTTGGAGGCCGACGGCGTGATCACCGGCTATGCCGCCATCGTCGACCGCCAGGTGATCGGGTGCGGCTACGAGCCGTTGGTGTGGGTGACGCTGAAGGAGGTCACCCGGGACACCATGGCCGCCTTCGAGGACGCGGTGCAGCCCATCGCCGAGATCGTGGAGGTGCTGCGGATGATGGGCCAGCCCGACTACCTCCTGCGAGTCGTCACCCGCGACCCCACCACGTTCGAGCAGCTCTACTTCGACCACCTGGCCCGGCTGCCCCACGTGCAGACGCTCACCTCGCAACTGGCGATGAAGGCGGTCAAGCGGACCACCGCCCTGCCGGTGGCCGCCTACGCTCAACGGTGACGGCGTCGGGGCGCGGCGGTGGAGCCCGGTGGCAGGAGCTGGCCGGCGATGGTGTCGGCCAGCCAGCGTTCGTAGCGGTCGGTCTGCCATCCCCGGTCGTGCACGAGCAGCCGGTACATCTCGGGCGACAGGAGCGCGTGGATGAGGTCGGCGGCGTCGTCTTCCCCGAGTTCGGGGCGCAAGGCCTTGGCCTCGTGCAGCGCGGCGGCGATCAAGCGCTGGCCGTGTTGACGCTGGCGTGTGAGCTCGTCGAGCAGAACGGCGGCATCGGGATCGGTGCCGGCGGCACTGACCAGGATCCAGTAGAGCGAGGCGACCCTGGCGTTCACCTGCGCGGTCACGGTCACGAAGCCGGCGAGTTGGCGGATCGGGTCGGGTTCGGCCAGCAGCGCCTGGATGTCCGGGCGCTGGGCCATCGGGACCTCCTGGTGGTCACCGACGATGGTGGCATCGAGAACGGACTTGAGGATCCCGTGCTTGGACGAGAACAGCCGGTACACGGTGGCCGGGGGTACGTCGGCCAGATCACTGATGGCCTCGATGGTGGTCGATCCGTAGCCCCGCTCGATGAACAGGCGGCGGGCGGCGTCCACCACCGCGGCGCGGGCCAGCCGGGTGCGGGCCTGGTTCCGCTTGCCCTTGGTCGCCTCCGGTTTCACCACGCTATTGACATTAGCACTCTCAAATTGATAGTGTAACTCTCAATAGGAATCGACCTTGAAATCGACCTTGAAACTGACCTTGAAGGAGCACAGTGATGAAGACCATGTCATGCCGTCAGCTCGGCGGTGCCTGTGATGTAGCCCACCGGGGAGAGGACGCCAACGAGATCATCCATGCCCAGGACCAGCACCTGAAGGACGCCGTGGCGGCGGGACAGGCCGACCATGAGGCGGCGCTGAAGGATATGAAGGGGCGCTGGAGGCGGCCCCTGTCGGGGATGAAGTGGTACAAGCAGGTACAGCGGGACTTCGCCGCCCTTCCGGTGGACGCGGGCGCCGCCTGAGCGGGCCCTGGGTGGGAGGGAGCTGGTAGACCACGGTCGGAGGCGCTGAGCGACAGGGTTGGGTAGGTTCGCGACGTGGACCTGTGGCGCCGGTGGCGCGTGGACGTGGCCCGACCGAACACCCCTGTGGGTCGTGAGGAGCTCCGGTTCCTCGTGGTGTCAACGGTCGCGGTCCTGCTGGCGGGGCAGCTCACCGACCGGGGGCGAGGCTGGGAGCTCGGGCTGCAGGCCATCGCCGGGATGGTGCTGGCCCTACGGGCCGTCTGGTCGGCCCCTCCGTGGGAGCTCGTGGCGGCCATCGTGCTCGGACTGGTCGGCGTCTCCGTCGGCGCCCACGGGCGGTTGGAGGTCGGCTTCTTCCTGGCCGTGCTCACCGTGCTGTACGCGTCGTGGCATCTCGGCTCGACAACACGCGCCCTCGGCGTCGCCGTGGGTACGGCGCTGACAACGGTGATCGTGGCGTTGCGCCTGGACGACGAGATCAACTGGATGCCCTGGACGGCGGCCAGTGCCTTCATGTTCGTGCTGGGCCGGAACCTGCGCCGGCAGGGCCTGCTCATCGGGGAGCTGGAGGCCACCCGGTCGGCGTTGGCCGAGGCGGCGGTGGGGGAGGAACGCCGCCGGATCGCCCGCGAGCTGCACGACCTGGCCGGCCACACGCTGGCCGCCGTCGTGCTGCACGTGACCGGGGCCCGGCATGTGCTGCGTCGTGATCTCGACGAAGCCGAGCGTGCCCTCCTCGAGGCCGAGCGTGCCGGTCGGGCCAGTCTCGACCAGATACGCGCCGCGGTCGACACGCTGCGGACGACGGAGCGGGGCCTCGAAGCGCCTCTGGAGAACGTGGGCGATGTCCTGGTGTTGGTGGAGGAGTACCGGCGGGCCGGCCTGCGGGTCGATGCCGGCGTGTCATCGGCGGCCGCGGTGCTGCGGGGTCCCGTGGGCACCGCGGTGCATCGCATCGCCCGGGAGGCGTTGTCCAACGTGGCCCGGCACGCGCCGGGCAACCGGGTTGATCTGTCGATCGATGTCGCCTGCCATCCCCGCGCCGGTGAGCCGGCGACCGTGCGGTTGATCGTGGCCGATCATGGACGTCGGCCTCCGAGCCATCGGCGCGATCCGGCCGGTTTCGGCCTGTCGGGTATGCAGGAGCGGGCCCGCGGCCTGGGCGGCGAGCTGTCGGCCGGCCCCACCGACGATGGTTGGCGGGTGCAGGCCCTGCTCCCGTTGGCCACGACAGCGGAGGCGGAAGCGGGAGATCCTCGATGATCACGGTGGTCATCGTCGACGACCAGTCGATCATCCGGGCGGGGGTGGCCCGGATCCTCAGCCCGGCCGACGGGTTCACCGTGGTGGCGGAATGCGAGGATGGTGATCAGGTGGTCGCCGCCGTAGCCGAGCACCGGCCCGATGTGGTGCTCATGGATGTGCGCATGCGCCGGGTCGACGGCGCCACCGCCACCGCCCGGCTGGCCGCGCTGGCCGATGCCCCGCCGGTGCTGGTCCTCACCACCTTCAACGACGACGACGTGGTGTGGGCCGTCATCGAGGCGGGCGCCGCCGGCTTCGTGCTGAAGGACTGCCCGGCGGAGGAGTTGATCGCCGCCACCCGCGCGGTGGCCGGGGGCGCGGCGTGGCTGGACCCGAAGGTGGCGCCGCGTGTGCTGGCCATGTTGCGGTCGGCGGCCGTTCCCCATCGCAACCAGGCGGCCAGGATCGAACGGCTGACCGAACGCGAGCTGGCCGTGCTGCGACTGATGGCCAGAGGCGCCACGAACGCCGAGATCGCCTCCGAGCTCTCGGTCAGCGAGGCCACGGTCAAATCGCACATCGGCTCGGTCTTCTCCAAGCTCGGCGCCCGCGACCGCGCCGCGGCGATCGTCTACGCCTACGACCACGGTCTGGTCAAGCCCGGCCCCCAGGGGGAGGGCAGCTAGCGACCCTGGCCCGATGCCGGGCGGTCGCCGCGAGGAGCACGATCGAGCCATGATCAGCAGCCTCGCAGAACACCCGGAGCCGGCAACGGGCGGCGGCAGTGCCGACCTCGTGATACAAGCCTCGGCCTTGACCAAGCGCTACGGATCACATGCCGTCGTCGACGGCGTGTCGTTCCGTGTCGCACGCGGCGAGCTATTCGGGATTCTGGGCACCAACGGCGCCGGCAAGTCCACCACGGTCGAGATCCTCCAGGGTCTTCGCCGGGCCGACAGCGGTGACATCAGCGTGCTGAGTCTCGACCCCCGACGTCAGGGTGACAGAGTACGACGCCTGATCGGCTCGCAGCTCCAGGACGCAGCGCTTCCGGGCCGGATGCGGGTGGGCGAGGCGCTGTCGTTCTTCGCCTCGCTCCAGCCGGCCCCTCGCCCCATCGACGAGCTGGCCCGGGAATGGCACCTCAGTGCCCTGCAACGTCGCCCGTTCGACGCTCTGTCGGGCGGGGAGCGCCAACGCCTGTTCGTTGCTCTGGCCCTCATCGGCCGACCGCAATTGGTCTTCCTCGACGAGCTCACCCAGAACCTCGATCCTGTCGGTCGGCGCGACACCTGGGAGGTCGTCCGTCGGGTCCGCGACGCCGGCACCACCGTCGTGCTGGTCACCCACGATGTGGAGGAGGCCGAACGCCTCTGCGACCGGATCATCGTGATGCACGAGGGGCGGATCGTCGACGAGGGCTCGCCGGCCGCAGTCGCCGCCGGATCCGCCGCCGGCACCACGGTGACCTTCACCGACACCGATCTCGACACCAGACCACTCACCGCCGTGCCCGGCGTGGTGCGTGTGGCCCGGCATGGCCCCCAGGTCAAGGTCACCGGCCACGGACCGCTGCTCGCCCACGTCGGCGCCTACCTGGTCGGCATCGGTCGGCCGCCCATGGACCTCGCCGTCCACCAGCCCAGCCTCGAGTCGCGTTTCGTCGAGCTCACGACCGGAGCGGACCGGTGACCGACGAGCGCAGTGCACCCACCCCCGATCAGTGCGCCCCGGGCGCCCGCCGGCCGATCGTGTTGCATCTGGCCCGCATGGAGCTACGTCTGCTGGGACGCGAGCCGATGGCGATGATCGCTCTGCTCGGCTTCCCCATCGTCATGGTGCTCGTCATAGGCGGCGTGTTCGGCCGTGCTCCCGACCCTGACTTCGGCGGAGTGGCCCCCGACGACTACTACGTGGCGAGCTACATCGGCGTCGTGTACGCCGCGCTGGGGCTCATCACCTTGCCCGTGCAGTTGGCGACCCACCGTCAAACCGGGGTGTTGCGACGCTACCGGGCCGCCGGGATCAGCCTCCGGACGTTCACCGCCAGCCAGGCCGTCGTGGGCGGCGCACTCGGCGTGGTCGGCGCCCTGATCGTGCTGGCTGTGGGCGCCGCCGTCTACGGCATAGGGGCGCCGCTCCACCCGTTGCCCCTCGCTGCCTGGCTGGCGCTCGGTCTGGCCTGCTTCGTCGGGGTCGGAGTGGCGCTCGGCTTGCTCCTGCCGTCGGCCAGGGCGGCCACGGCTGTCGGGAACCTGTTGTTCGTGCCGGTGTTTCTGCTCGGCGGTGGCGGGCCGCCCCGGGCCGTGATGCCCGCCCCGATGCGCGCCGTGGCCGACGCCGTGCCGCTCAGCCCGATCGTGGCCGGTGTACGCAATGCGTGGCTGGGCACGACCGGTGAGCACCCGGGCCCCTGGTTGCCGCTCGCTGTCACCGCCATCTGCTGCGCCGTCATCGCCCAACGTGCCCGGCGGGCGGCCAACTGAGGATCGCTCCTCGAGTCGCGTGGTCACTGATGGGCGACAGGACCGCCACCAGGCTGGTTCCCGTTGTGGGGCGCAGGCTCAACGATCTGCACGGTGATGTCGGCGGTGATCTCGGCCAGGCAAGGCGTCGTGTAGCCCGGGGAGAACTGTTGGTAGGAGAGGCGCACCGAGCGGCTACCCAGCCCGGGTGCCAGGTCGATCCAGCCGCTGCCACCCAGATCATCGAACAAAAGGTCCTGTTCGACCACCTCGTACTCGACTCGGCCGAGCGTGGCGGCCGTGCCGACGACGCTGAACCCGCTGTCTACCAGCGGGTAGCCGATGTCTCCTATCCAGTCAAAGCGCCAGGGGGCGTCGGGGAGCCCGCCTCCCGTGCGCTTGATCCACCACTCGTTCTCGAGCTCCACAGAGGTGTCGCAGTCGGAAACGAGGGGTTTGAAGATCGCCTGGGATTGGGTGACCCGGTATCGGGGCGTTATCGGCAGTCCGACCGTGCGGGACATGCTGCCGTGCCGGACCGTGATTGCGGCCGTGAACGGGGCGCCGCTGGTGGCAGGGGTGTAGGTGTGCCGTAGCTCGATTACACCGGCTGGTTCGGGCGGCACGGGAACCGGTCGGCAGCCGGCGCTGACCGGCCCGGTACCGTCCGGCGGGCAACTGACCGTTGTGGCGCCGTCGCCCCACTCGACGACGGCGAGTTGGCGCTGCCCGTTGTAGAGGATGCGGACGGTCGCCACTACGGAGTCAGCGCTGATCGCGATGCTGTCGCTGTCGGTTGCATCGTCGGGTGGGGTCTCTTCTTGGCCGGGCCCGTTGTCGTCGCCTGGTGGCCGCGGAAGCGCCACCGCACGATCCGCTGGCCCGGCGGCCAGGGCGACGGCCAGTCCGATTGCGCCCAGGCCTCGGATGATTGCACTCAGGTGATTCACTGCTCTACTCCTTCATCGGGTGGCGCTGGCAATGTGGAGTTCGCAGGGGCCGACGAAGCCGTCCTCGCCCTCGAATCGGGCCAGCTCGGTGGCGATCTCCTGCCACACGGCGGGCCGCTGGCCGGCGGGGACGTTGGTGAGCATCTGGTGCAGCGCTCCGAAGGATTCCCGCTCGAATCGGGCGCAATCTGCAGCGGTAGGTAGCCGCAGCGGAGCGACAACCGTCTCGATGGTGATCGCATGGAACCCGGCCTCGGTGAACGCTGCTTCGATGATTGTCGGATCACCGAGGCAGAACGGTCCGGGCTGGCTGGGCGCGGGCGGGGGAAGTTTGGCGTGTTGGCGAATGATCGAGACGGGGAGCGAAAAGAAGGCGTTGCGGTCCGCTGTCGTGTAGACGATCGCAGCGATACGGCCGCCGGGTCGGAGCACCTTGCGGATGCCGGCGAGGGCCCGCTGGCGGTCGGGGAAGTAGATGAGGCCGAGGCGGCAGATCGCGGCGTCGAACTGGGCTGCGGGTAGCTCGTCGAGGCCTTCCCCGTCGAGCTCCCGGGTCACGACATTGGCCAGTCCGGCGTCCGCGGCGCATTTCGCCGCGTAGGTCAGGATCGTCGGCGAGATATCGGTGGCCACGACAGAGCCGGTGGCGGTGGCCCGCCGTGCAGCGGCGAGGGATTGTCCGCCTGCGCCCGCTGCGATGTCGAGCACGTGGGAGCCCGCAGCTATGCCGGCCGAGTCGAGCATTCGTTCGGTCGCCTCGCCCAGCCAGGTCTCGAGCGTGGGACCCCAGCGGTGCCATGCTTCGGCGGCGTCCTCCCATTGTCGGCGGGTGTCCATCTTGTAGCGGGTTGGGTCGAAGGTGGTCATAGCTGTTCTCCGTTTTGTCGTGGTGGGCCGCTGCGCCGGCGCATACCGTCCGCCGGAACGGTGTTCAGTTCGAGCGAAAGTGGTGGTTGAGGTTCTGGCGTACGACGCGTTCGGCGATCCGTATGCCGGCGTCGACGGAGAAGCGGTAGTGCAGTCCGCCCCAGATCCGGGCGTCGCCGACCTCGTTGATCAGTTGTTCCGCTGTGTCGTAGTGCCGGGTTGTCTTGGTTGTGGTGGCGTCGATGTCCAGATTGATTGCTTCGGTACCCATGAGGCGGGGGAGGCTGTAGGCCAAGGCTCCGGTGAGACAGCCGTGGGCCGATGGGAACTCGGGATGGTTCGGGGTTCCGAGCAGCGGCACCCAGCCCGGTTCCAGGAGCGGTACCGATTGCCAGGGCCGCCACAGCACGTGGTGGAACTTGGCGTCCCAGCAGGCGATGAACGCGTCGGCCTCGGAGGTGAGGACCGCGGCGAAGAGCCGGGCTGTTTCCGGAAGTCCCCAGTTCAGCTTCACGGCGTGATTGCGGAGGGTGCGTTGGTTCTGGGCGATCGGTTGGTCGGACCAGAACCGGGCGATCTCCGTCTGCTCTGCGGTTCGTTCCGTCGAGGTTGCGCCGCCGAGACGACGGACTTCGTCCAGGTCGCGCCGGTACCGCCTGGAGTCGAGGGATGGCGGGCTGGGCCGGAACTGGTCGTTGCGGTGCAGCGTGTACGGCTTCGCCTCTGCGATCCACGGGTTGAGACCGGAGGTGGCCGGCGGCGTCGGCTGCCAGACTCCGGTGCCCGGCGGCGGTACGGCTGGAGACCGCCCGGATTGGGACCCGTCGCCCAGTCGGGCCGCCAGCGTGCCCCAGCCGGCCGCTTCACCCACTGCGAAGCCATCCTGCTCAGCTTGTCCGTCCGGAGAATCAGCCAGCGTGACGGCGAGCGCAGCATCGAAGGTGGCAGCGTCGGCCGGAAGGAATCCCACGAGCACGCGATGGGCGGCTGAGGCTGCCGCCACCCTGGACGAGGCGCCGTCGGGGGCAGTGATGTCGGTGCCGAATGGTTCGAAGTCACCTTCGATGGCCACCACGGCGTCGTACATGGCGACATGCATTGCGGTGACGACGAAGTGCTGCGTGGTGACCGGCCGGCCCGACGGAGTCAGTACGTCCATGGCCAGCTCGTTCCAGCGCGCGATCTCGCTGCCGCTGAAGAGCGTGTCGCCGCTGGGTTGCGCGGAGGCGACGGTTGGCGCGGACACGATCGATGCGCCCAGGACGCCTCCGGCCAGCAGGGTGACTACAGCGCGGCAACGCCTTGGCCGACTCTGAGTTCGTACTCGTGTGACGTTCATGACCACCCTCTCTCGGGATCAGACCCTCACGGTGTAGCGGGCGCATTGGACCGATCGTTTGCTCACCGATGTTGGTGTCAAACGGTTGCGCAAACGCGAGGATGACTACGATTGGGTTGATGGTGGGTCAACGACCGGTGACGAGCATCCGGCTGGTCGGGCGGCCCGCACTGATCGATGCAGACGGCATGGAGCGCCGGGTTCGCGGCTTCCAGACATGGGCGCTACTGGCCCGTTTGGTCCTCAGCGACCGTCCCGTATTCCGCAGAGATCTGGCATCCGAGCTGTTCGCCGACGCATCAGATCCACTGGCCTCTTTGAGGTGGTGTCTGGCCGAGCTCCGCAAGGCGTTCGGGTCGAAGATGCTCTTCCTGGGCGATCCGATAGTTGCTGATCTGCCTCCCGACACGAAGGTGGACCTCGTGGAGTTGATGGCCGGCAGGTTCGACTCGAACCAGGCCGGTGAGTTTCTCGCCTCCATCGAGCCGAGATGCAGTGCGGAGTTCGAGACCTGGCTGTTCGTACAACGCCAACGGGTCGCTTCGATGATCGACGAGGTGATGCGACGAGAGATCATGGACGCGCTCGCGGTGGGGGCGAACGAGCGGGCGCTGGCCAACGCCGAGCTGCTCGCCCGACGCAGCCCCTATGACGAGAGCGCCCATGTGCTGCTCGTCAAGAGCCTGATCGCGGCTGGGCATCATGACGCGGCCGTTGTCCATGTGGCCGACGTCGAGGCGAGGATGCGGGCCGAGTTCGGCGTCGATCTTTCCGCCGCGCTGCGTAGTGCCGCACGTGCGAACGTCGCCGCTGCGCCCCTCGGAGTATCTGCGCACGCCTTGGCTGTTTCGCTGTGCGACTCGGGGCTGGCCGCCATCGCGGCCGGCGCCACCGACGCAGGTCTCGACTGTCTACGCCGAGCCGTCGGCAGCAGCGAGACACTCGGCGACGAGCACCTCCACGCCCGCTGCCTGTTCGAGCTCGGCACGGCCCTCGTGCACTCAGTCAGAGGACGCGACGACGAAGGCGCCGTCCTGCTGGCTCGCGCCGCGCAACTCGCCGAACGTCACGGCGACCGGCGAATCGCCGCAGAAGCACTACGAGAACTGGGATGTGTCGACGCCCTCGTCGGTCGGCGACCAACCGCAGCCCATCACCTCGGCCGAGGGATCGAACATGCCGGCACCGACCCTGATCTCCTCGCTGGACTCCATGCGGTGAACGCGTTCAACATCGGTGACTGGGGCCGAACCGAGGCCGCCATAGCGGAGTACCAGCACGCACTCGAACTGGCCCGCACCGCCGGGAACACGAGACGCCAAGCCTGGACGCTCGCGCTCGGAGGCTGGCTCCTCGCCCGAACCGGCGACGACACCCAAGCGCTGGTCTGGCTCGACGAATGCATGCAACAGGTGGAACAGCTCAGCTGGCTGGCGTTCCGCCCGTGGCCACTCAGCATCATCGCCGAGATCAACCTTCAACGCAGCAACGATGTGAGCCTCGATCAGCTGGAGCAGAACTTCGCTACAAGCTGCCACCTCGCGGACCCGTGCTGGGAAGGCATGACCGCCCGAAACCTCGCCATCGCCCACGCCGCCCAACGAGACCTCGACGTCGCGCTCGACTGGATTGCCACCGCCCGTAGCCGCTGTACCCGGGACGCTGACAGCTACGTCGCGATCATCGCTGCCATCTACGAAACCGAGGCCGCCATCGCCAACCAGACCGGCGACGTGGATCGAGCCCAGCGAGCAGCCCGGGACCTCGTCGCGCTCGCCGCCCGCACCCATATGGACGGCTACCTCGAACGCGGCCTTCACCTGGCGGGGCCGCTTCTCCGCTCAGCCCCCAGGCAACCAGATCTCATCGGGCCGGATCACGGCGGCGCCCTCCCTCGACCAGGGGACTAAGCCCGTCCGACCGGCGGATCAGGGCTATCGCCATCGGTAGGCGTCATCCCGATGAAGCGCTCGGGGTCGGGCCACCGTCCCCGGTGCGCGTATCAGGTCGCAGTGGGATCGCTCACGTCCTGGGCCTCGACACCCGCTCGGCCGGCCTGTCGTTGCCGGGCCGTCCTCCCACGCAGAGGCCGGGACCAGGGTGGCCGTGCACGGCTGGCACGGCGACGCTCAGTCCTCGATCTGTCCGGTTCCTGCTCCCAGAGTCTGTTCGACGGCATCGCGCATGGCCTGCAAATTTTCGGGCGAGTGACCGATCCAGTCGACAAGCTCCCCCGTGACGCGTAGGGGCTCGCGGCTACGGAACGACTGGGTCGGATTCCCAGGGAGTTTCTTGTCAGTCACGTTTGGGTCGTCTTCGAACTCGCCCATCGGCTCGACGACGTAGATTCGCCCCCGGCCTTCACCGGAGGCGAGTTCGGCGCCCCACGTGGCAGCGTCCAGAGTTGCGGTGAAGTAGACGTAGTTCATCGTCCGGCCCTGTTCGAAGTTCGACTCGTGGCCGGAGACCAGCAACTCGCCCACCGTGAGGTTCGCCTTGGTCCCGTGCAAGTAGACGCCGGGCTCGTACACCTCGAAGGGCACCGGCTCGTGCTGGGCGCTCACGACGAAGACGCTAGCAACGCAGCACACTCGGGCGTCGGCTCGCCCGAGCTTTCGTGGCGGCGAGCCCGGCTCTGGTGGGCAAGCCCCCGCTGGCCGACGACCACGGGAGCGTTCCAGAAGTGACGCCGGTCAAAAGGCCCCACATCCCTCGGAGCGCGGGGTTAGACGGTGGTGGGGCGCCAGCCGGGATCGCGGCCAGTGAAGGCGATCAGGCGGGTCTGGATGTCGGCCCCGGGCGGCACCTCGACCGCCGGCCCGTAGTGGCCACTGGCTCGCAACATCTCGTCGATGGGTTCCATGCCGGCCAGCATGCCGGGCACGATCAGGGGATCGAGGGTGTCGTCGAGGCCGGTGGCCCGGGCCAGATCCCAGGTATGAAGCAAGACGTCGCCCAGCACGATCATGCCGATTGCCGACTCCACACTCAGGTGTCCAGGTGGTCCGGCGTCGAACTCGACGGCAGCCACGGCCGGGTCGTCGAGCATGGCTTGGAAGCCGTCGGCCAGGACCTCCCAGGCCGCCGCCGGACCGTCCTCGACCGGCGGGATGACCGGCATGTCCTGACCCGACTGGCCCACCACGGCTGGCATCCAGGTGACCATGTGGGTCACGATGTCTCGGGCTACCCAGCCTTCACAGGGTGTCGGAGCGTCCCACGCCCCGGCCGGCACCGAGAGGGCCCGATCGGTGAAGCGACCGGCGACCCGGCGGAACCGCTCGGCCGTGGTGTCGGAGATGGCCAGAAGGTCTTCCAACCGGTCGAACGTTTCCTGCATCCCGCCCTCCATACCGGAACCCAGGTGGCCGTCCCGGTTGGCCTGGCTGGTGTGCTCGACCAGGGTCTGGAGGGTGGTGACGCCGTCGGCCTCGGTGAGGGTCATGGTGTTGCGAGCCTCCCCGTCGGGATAGCCCTCGAATACCTCGGTCGACACGATGCGGCTGGTCGGCTCGAGCTGGAGGTAGACGCCATGCCAGCCCAACTCGGCCCCGTCGGGTCCACGGGACACGTAACGCCAGCTGCCCCCGACCCGCAGATCGATCTGGCACGATTCCAGCGCCGACCAGGTCGGACCCCACCATCGCAACACGTGGCGGGGCGTGGTTATCGCCTCCCATATCAGCGTGGCTGGGGCCTCGAAGGTGCGGGTGATCAGGATGGTGGTGTCGCTGGGCAGGGTCACGGTGGCCGAGCCGTGCCGGGTGGTGCTCATCATGCGATAGTGCCTTTCGGGTCGGGCCCGTAAACGGGCCGGGACGGCTGTTCTCCAACCGGTGTGCCAACCGGTTCGGGCGACGGTCGGCGGACCGATTCGTTGCCCAGCTCGCGGAGCAGGTCTTCGAGGCGGTCGTAGCGATCGTTCCACATGGCTTCGAATGGGGCCACGAGGTCGTGCACCGGGCGGAGGGCGACGGCATTGACCCGGTAGTGGCGCTGACGGCCGTCGATCCGGCAGTGAACGAGGTCGACCTTGCGCAGGACTTTCAGATGCTTTGAGACCGTCGGCTGCGACAGGCCGAGCCGGGCCACCATCTCGCCCACCGACAACTCATCGCCGCCCAGGGTGGTCAGGATCGATCGCCGGCCGACGTCGCCGATGGCGTTGAAGACATCGGCGGTGGTCGACGTTCGGGCCATGCCCACCACCATATTCCTATATGGGTATGAAAAGCAAACGGTGGTGATCGTGCCGACCGCGAACAGGGCTACGGGCGTAGCCACTGGCACCAACTACGGCGGGGGCCTGCGTCCTGAGCAACCAGGTGACAGCAGCCGATCGCTGAACCGACCGGCTGACCAGGAACTGGTGGTCGTCGACCCGGCTCGGCTGGCCCGTCACTATCGGGCGGTCGAGCCACGCAATCCGCCGGTACCCGGCTGGGCGATCAGGGGTCGTCGGTGAGAGCGATGATCCGATCGACGACGGCCGTGAGGGGCTTTGTCGCATCTGCTGTCACCACGCCCCCAAACCGGGGCGTCAGTTGCGGAGTTCTGGTTCCAGCAGATCGAGGTCAGGCGCCCAGGGCGGCGGCCAGTGTCCGCACGAGCTCGTCGACGAGGTCGTGGGCAGGGCGTTGAAAGGGCGCTGATTCGTCGGTGAGGAGCGCGCCAAGGGTGCCGAACACGCACCATCGGATGCGCCAGGCGATGTCACCGAAGTCGATGTGGGGCAGTGCTGCTTCGAGGTGGGGGCGGAACGTGTCGGCAACGGGGGCGAAGTGGGTCGCGACCGTTGCGGCGACGAAGTCGCTTGGGCGGCCGTAGATCGCGCCGATCAGCCGGGCGCGCCCAGGGGATTGGGCGTGGAGTACGTGTGCGGTCTCGACGTCGGGGCGGATCAGGGCGTCGACGAGGTCCGACAGCGTGGGCTGGCCATGCGCCGACGCTACGCCGAGCAGAACCAGTCGACGGGCGTTGAGCGGGACCAGAATGCGATCGAGCACGGCCGCGGCGAGCGCCTCACGGCCCCCGAAGTGATAGTGGACCGCGCCAGGATCGGTCCCTGCCTCTCGCATGATCCTGCGCAGTGATGCGGACTCGATTCCGACGCTCGCAAACTCGATCTCGGCAGCGTCGAGGAGGGCGTCAACTGTGAGGCTGGTCACGTTCGAGAAGGTCCTTGAGGGCCTTGAGGTCCTTGCTGGTAGCGCGGCGCATGGCGGCTCGGATGAACGGGGTGGCCAGCCGGGAGAAACCGCTCGGGTTACCACGGTTGCGCAGCGTCATCCGGGTGTCGCCGTGGGCCAACTGTTCGTATCGGTAGCTGGTCTCCATCGGAAACGGACCTTCCGCAGTGCGCATCACCAGCGACTCGGGAGTGTGCTCGATGATCTGGTACGTGTAACGCAACTCCCGGCGGAGGAACCGGGCAACGAACGCGACCTGGGTGCCGACCTGGAGCGGTGGCGGGGTCTTCCACTCGACTTGAGAGATCTTTGCATACCACTCCGGGGCGTTCGACGGGTTGCTCGCGTAGTCGGCCACAACCTCGACCGGCCGCCGAATCACCTCGGCCACGACGACATCAACGGCACGATCGACTGAATCAGTCACGCGACTTACCCTAGTCAGTCACGCGACTGAACCACAACTGTGCGTAGGGCCACTGGGCCATGCGAAGGATCCCCCTGATGGGAGGCCATTCCCCCACTCAGTGCTCATTGACTCTGGACGCCCGTGAACCCTGAAGTGGAGCTAGGGGGAATCCGCTTAGGGGCTGCTAGCGCCATCGTTTTGGCTGGTGAGAGCGATCCCGGGGCCAGTAGAGCTCTGTCACGGGAGCAACCGCAGTAGCGACCCTGGTCTCTGGCTCGGGAACTGCTCACGGCTTGCCCTCATCACCCATGCTCGACCAGGCTTCGATCCCGTGCGGCCGGCGCCCGCGTTTCCGGGCTGACCGGCCGGGCCAGGCCGGATACCTCTCGGCCTGATCGGTGGGCCAGCCGGGCTGCTGATCCGAGCTCACGGTTGGGGTCGGCCGATGTTGGTTCGCCACACGGTCAAGTCGCCTGGATGACGGTCGAGACCGTGCGAGGGCGCCCCGGGGGCGGTCGGCGTAAGGCAGCTCGGCCGATGGACCATCGGAGAATGGATGACTGGCGCTCCACTTGTGGGGTCACTCCGCCAGCGCTTGTGGCCCGCGCTGGAAGCTCGTGGATGATCCGGCGGTGAACCGAGCTACCTTGCGACGCCTGAACCGTGGTACCGTCCCCTCCGAGGGCATTGACTGGAAGGGGAGTCATGGGCCTGTTCCTTATTGAACGGAACTTCGCCGAACAATTGAGCCTCGACGCGACGGCGATCGACGGTATCAATACTTACAACGCAAGCGCTGACCTCCGATGGCTGTTCAGCTTTCTTTCTGCCGACAGAAAGAAGACGTACTGCCTCTATGAAGCCGCTGATGCAGACGCCTTGTTGAGGCAGGCGCAGGATCTCGGCATCCCGTTGGACGCATTGGTCGAGGTGTCGGAATTGAACCCTGAAATGTTCACGACCGGTGCTTCGGTCAGCGGCCACAACGGGGTGTAGGCAACAAATTGCTCAACTGCTAGGCGGATTCTCCGTGTCGGTGCGCCCAGGCAGCCGCCTGAGTGCGATTCGCCGCCCCGATTTTGGCCAAGATTGCCCCTACATGGTTCGCGACGGTGTGTTGGCTGACGTTGAGCTCCCCGCCGATCTGGCGGTTGGACATTCCCTGGCTGACTAGGCGAAGGACTTCACGCTCTCGCGTTGTCAACTCATGCTCGTTCTCCGGCTCTTCACCATTCAAGATCTTGTCCAGTGCCGCGGCCCGGCCGCCAAGGGCGGTCATGCCGAGCGATTCGGTGATAGCGCGGCCGTTCGCCAGTAGCGCCCGAGCTCTCCTCCGCTCGCCTCCGCCCGGCGTGGTGGCTAACTGCACTGCCAGCGCGTAGCTCGAGTGAGCGATCCATGTCGACCAACCAGTTGTCGTGTCCAGCGCCAACGCCGCCTCGAAGGCTTCGAGGGCTGCCTCGTGGTCGCCGAGCGTGCTGTGGATCCGGCCGAGGTAGCGGTCGGCCGCTCCGTAGCAGGCCAGTCCGGGCACGTATATGCCCAAGCCCGAGTAGGGGGCGAGCCGCTCCAATACGAGGCGTGCAACTCCCTGATGACCGCACAGGAACGCAGCATCGGCCAGGTAGCTCATGACTCCGGGCATCAGCGAGTCGGTGGCCACTGAGGCCAGGTTGTCGGTGGCGAGACGGTCGAGCAGTGCCTCGGCCTCTGCCAGCATCCCAATCTCGGCATAGAGTACCGCGAGCCCCGGCGCCCAGGACGTGTCATCGCGGCGCAGGCGGGCCGCCAGTTCGAGCAGTGGCCGCAGCTCCGCAAGCCGACCCTGCTCCCGCCGGATCGAGAACATCTGTAGGCCGTAAGAGCCATCGCCCTGGTGGTTGACCTCACTCCATTCCCGGCACCGTTCAGTCGCTGCCTCGGCCTCGATGAAGCGGCCTTCCGACAGGGCGACAGCCGCCTCGCTGCCTGACTGGAAGAGCAGATAGAAAGGCTGCCTGAAGCGAGCCGAGAGCGTATTGAAACGGGCACGGCTATCCGTGAATCTCGGCCCATCAAAGCGGACGAACAGCCTGAGCATCAGCTTGCACTGAAGCTTGAGCTCCGAGACCTCGTCCCCCACCCGGCGGGCGACGTCGATCCCGCGTTGGCATAGGTCGATCTGATCGGCAACCGAATCCGGCCCGACCGTTGCAATCAGACGGCTGTGGATTGCGTCCAGCAGCAGTCGCGGCTCAGGCAATGTTTCCGCCAGGGCTATCGCTTCGTCACCCGCCCGACGGCTCCCGGCGTCATCTCCGTTCAACGCCAACGCACCGGAGAGCGCCGCCAAAAGTTCACAGCGGGCGACTACACCCACATCCCCGTTGAGCGATTCGGCAAGCAACGTGGCGGCCGACGTGCCGGGGAGGGTGCCACGCCAGGTGGCCTCGTACATTGCCTTAGCGGCGCGAATTAGGCATTCCTGGTTGTTGCGATTTCGCGCCAGGCGGGCGGCAGCACTGGCGCATCGCAATGCGGCAGCTGCATCACCGGACCGGGCGTAGGCAACCGCAAGGTCGATGAGAATGTCGGCGCGTGTTCCGTCGTCATCCACCACCTGCTCAACTTCGCGAAGCACGGTGATCGCATCATCAAAGGCAACCGTCTCGATCGAATCTTGTGCTGCTTGCCGCGCGTACCGCGCCGCAGTCGCCGGCGGCTCGAGAGGGATCGCAGCCGCGAAGTGGCGCGCCAGCAATGCCGCCTCCGCGCTGCCTGTGTCGAGCAAGGCGTGTGCCACCGCAAGATGATGTCGGGCCCTGTCGCCTGAGTTCAGCGACGATTCGATGGACTGCCGGACAAGCGCATGGACGAACGCAGCCTGGGTCAGGCTCACCTCCCTGAGCAGGCCAAGAGCCACGCCCTGGGCGACGAGGTCCAGAACCTCGGCCACCTCGACCCGGCCCGCAGCCGCCAGCAGGCGCACCTCGAAGGATTCGCCGATGGTCGCCGCCAGCTCCAGCATGAGCCGGGAGGTTGAGCCGAGTCGAGCCATGCGCTGGTCGACCATTTCACGCACTGACCGCGGTGTGCTGCTTGTGGTGGCCGAACCGACCACCCAGCCTTCATCGAGCGCGGTGAACCCGATTGGTGGCTATGAGCTGCTGCCACAACTCCGCCAGCAGGAATGCGTTTCCCCCGGTGCGTTCGACGAGCTGGCGCACGACCGGCTCGAGCGGTGCGGGGAGGGTCTCGACGAGAGTGCCGGTCGCGTTGGCGACGAATCGGCGTATCCCGACCTCGTCGAAGGGGTCAACGCCTACTCGCTCGACACCGGGTAGCCGGCTCCAGAGACCAACCGACGTGAGAAATGCCTCCGTACGATCGCTCGGCTCGTCGCGTGCCGTCAGCACGACACAAAGGCGTTCGAGGTGGTCTGAACGAAGCACGTGCTCGAGCAGTCGCACCGTTGGCCGCTGGGCCCAGTGCAGATCGTCGAGCACAACGAGGACCGGCGCGACCTGGGTGGCGGCCGCCAACAGATGGACGACGGCCTCGAACGCCCAGTGCCGATCGGCCTCCGGCTCGCGCCACCCCTGGTCGCGAGATGCGTTCCTGGTCGCCGCGACGTCCGCCCAAGGAAACAAAAGTGCGAGGTCGGCACAGGCGGTCGGATCGAGGCCGGCACTGAGCGAGCCGTCCAGAAGCGCTTCGAACAGCGGCCGGAGAGCTTCACTGAACGGCTGAAACGGTACTTCCAACGACTCCGTCGAGCCGCCGTAGACCACCATGCCGCCCACCGAGCCGGCCCGCCGGGCGAACTCCGTCGCCAGGCGCGTCTTTCCTGAGCCGGCCTCGCCCTCAAGGAGGATCACACGTCGTTCGCCCACGCAGGTGGAGGCCCAGGCTCGTTCGAGCGCCAGCCAGGGTGTGTATCGGTTCACGAAGGGATGACGGTCGGCGCCCACCAGCAGCCGAGGCAGCGGCAGCGGCGGCATCGCCCGGCTCACGGCGGTGAGACGGTAAAGACCGGCCACCGAGTCGTGTTGCCGGCAGAGCACGGTTTCATTACGGCGTAACAGCTGCCGAGCGACATCAGTGACCAGGAGCTCACCGGACGGAGCCGCTGAGGCCCACTGGAGGAGGTGGCTGACCGTGTCGAGCTCCGCGAGCACCGGTTCGCCCTTGGAGTCGAGGTCGACTTCGGTGACGTCGAGCGCCCCGCGAATGAATGGATGTCGGATCCGCAACTCCTGCAGAGCCTGCGCCGCAGCAGACGGCGTCGTGAAGGCCAGGACCGCCCCGCCTCGCAAAATCGCCGTCGGCGGGCTCTCCAGCTGCACGAGGACGTCCGCATCGACAGGATCCGCCAAGCCGACCACGGCCACCGTAGCCGACACCATGTGATCAACCCCATGCTAGGTCGGGCAGTAGATAGTTAGATCTAACCACAACCCAGCGCCGTTCGCTGCGGGGCGGGCGGAAAGCGGTCGGCAGGAGGTTCGGTTGCATCGAACCGTCTCATTGGCCCGGCCGGGCCATGGCAAGCTGCACGCGGCGGCGGCGCCGGGGACCGACGAGTCGACTGATGTTGGGGCCTGGTGTTCGGGAACCCGCCCCAGGGCGGCTCCAGTCGAGTCAGTGCGGTGCCGACGGCAGGGCGGCGGCCTGTCCCCCGGCCGGCCAGAGGATGCTGCGGCCCCTTGATCAACGCACGGATAACGGGCGGCGGCTTGATCAGTTCTCACTACCCGGCCTGGACGGCTGAAACGTCAGCACGAGCCATTCACAACGAGGGAGCGAAGGCCTACCGTCCCGAATATGACAACCGTCGACACACCCTCGTCACTTTCGGAAGCAGTTGCGGCCGTCGAACCGGTCATCCGGGAGTACGCCGCCACTGCCGAGGAGAAGCGCGTCATGGCGCCAGAGATCATAGAGGCGCTCGTTTCTTCGGGCCTCCTGCGAATGTGGGTACCGCGTGCCTATGGCGGCCTCGAAGCGGCCCCGAACGAGTCGCTCGATGTGATGGAGCGACTCGCTCGTATCGATGCCGCCACCGGGTGGGTGGTTAGCAACTGTGTGTTCATCACGACGATCTGCCAGTTCCTGCCGGAAAACGTGCGGGCTCGCATCGTCGGAGATCCTCATGTGGTCGCCTGCGGCAGCTTCGTACCTCCAGGTGCGGCGCGAGTCACCGATGATGGATACATCATCAACGGGAACTGGTCCTTCGGGAGCGCTATCCAGTACGCGACAAGCATCGTTGTACTTAACCTGCTCGTTGACGGCAATGGCGATCTGGTGCTTCAGGAGGGCAACCCGGTCAGCGTTGTGGCCTTTTTACACGCCGACGACGTGGAGTTCCAGGACACCTGGCACACACTGGGGTTGCGGGGGACCGGGAGTGTCAACTTCACGGCTACGGACCTTGCTGTACCGAGGGATCACACATATCTGCTAGGGCCGTGGCAAAGCGAAGAGGGACCGTTCTCTGGGCCGCTGTACCGACTTGGTCTCATCATGGACGCAGTACGAATCGCGAAGGTCGGCGTAGGAATCGCTCAGGGTGCGGTGGATGACTTCTCCAATCTCGCCACCACGAAGACCCCCGCCTACACGACGACGATCACGGCAGATCGGGCTACCGTTCAGGAACGTGTAGCTCGAGCGCAGGCTTTGGTACAGGCAGGCCGCGCGAGTATTCAAATGACAGTATCGGACGGCTGGAGCGCAGTGCAGGATGGCAGCCGAATAACGGGCGAACGGTGCATCCCGATGGGCTTGGCCGCATCGTTCGCGCTCGATGCGGCGGCGCAGGCTGTAGATCTCCTGTACCAGTCGGGCGGCACGACCGCCTTCCGAGACGAGTCACCCTTGCAACAGCGGTTTCGAGACGTTCAGACTCTACGCCAGAACGCCATCGCGTCGTGGAGTCGATATGAATCACTCGGTAAGATGCTGCTCGGGCGCGCAAGCGACTGGCCGTTCCATCAGCTTTAGAAGAAATGGCACCTGATGAGGCAACTGTCGATATACAAAGGACGGTACGGTAGCTCCGATGCTGGCTGAACATCGGGCGGAGGGCGAGCAACAGGAGCGGTTGTCGCCCAGTTCAGTTCTTGCGCAGCGCAAGATGTAATGCCGCCCGAGGCTCGGAAGGGGGCATGGTGCGATAGTCCCCGAGCAGATCGACCGATGGCCTCTGCGCTCGATTGTGCCTACGTCGAGGGGCGGCCCGAGGCGAGAAAGGCCCGCTGGGCGGTGCAGGCAGCGTGAAGAGCTATGCGGACGCAGAGGCGATGCGGGGCGGCGTTGGCTGCAATGAGGATGTGTCGACGCAGGCGAGGAGCTTCGTTGTTCGCCAACTAGGGGCGGTGAAGTCCATGAAGTTGGCTTCCAAGAATCGGAATGAGGAAAGGTCGATCAACGATGTCTGATGAGCCAACCGCTCATGAGGATGAGACGGTGCTAAATCGCGCGATTTCTGCAGCCCCGATCTTGGCAGAAAACCGGGGAGAAGGTGAGCGGCAAGCGCGGTTGTCGTCTAAATCATTGCTTGCCCTCAGGGACGCGGGCTTATTCGGGCTTTGGGCCCCTGTTGAGGTCGGTGGTGAAGAGGCTTCGCTCCGCGAGGGATTCGACACCATAGCTGTAATCGCGGAAGCGGATCCGTCCGCAGCCTGGTATGTGATGAACTCGACGGCCTGCGCCACTGCGGCTGGACTTGTCGATCGATCCCACTGGCCAACAGTCTACGATCCGCCGCTTGCGAATTCAGGTTTGTCCGCAGCTGTCGGCGGGACTCTCAAGCTCGTAGAGAGTGGCTATGTCCTCACCGGTTCATGGCCGATGATGACGGGAGTGCTCGATGCCTCGTGGGCGGTAGTTAATGCAAGCTTGGAGACCGCATCGGGCGAAACGATCGTACGCTCAGCAGTTGTACCGACTGCTAGCTTAGTGGTCGAGGAGACGTGGCAGAATGCGAGCGCCATGCGAGGCACAGGCTCCCATAAGGTGAATGCGGAGGGAGTGTTTGTTCCTGAGGGTCTGGTAGTTGATCTGTTGGCGAAGTCGCAAATAGACCGACCCCTGTTTCGATGTGGGCATATTGTCCGCTCAGCAGCGATCAATGCAGGGATCCCGATCGGGATCATGCGATCCGCAGTGTCATCGATGGCCGATGAGCTCCGAGGCAAGGTGTCGAGCATCTTCGGAGTGAAGGCCGCTCAAAGTACAGCCCTGCTCGAAATGATGGCGGACTCCGTAGCCGCTCTGACCCATCTCGAAGCCGGAACAGCTTCGACGATCGATCAAATCTGGTCTTACGTAGAGCGCGATGCCGAGCCCCCGATCGCCCTTCGCGGTGCAATTGTTAGTGAAATGTTCCGCGCTGTCGACGTTGCCCGAGAGCACATTAGCTACCTCTATGGCCGCAGCTCTCGGGCAGCCTTCCTTGCCGGTCACCCGCTCGAACGGGCACTTCGCGACATTCACGCCGTGGCGTATGGGCTCGATACTCTCCGTCCCCTCCAACACGCCGCAGGACGAATCGCCCTAGGACTGGATCCCGGCATACCTCTCTAGCAGGGTGCTGAAAAGCCGGGCCTGAGGCGCTCTGGGCTGTGGTCTTGGGTGGAGGGACGGGTTCGGGGTGGGTGCAGTCGCTGTCGCCGATGGGAGCCTCTGACGCTGTTGTCGCCTGTTCGGTCCTCTTTGCTGGGGTGATGGTCAGGCGATAGCGGCCTGGTTGTCGAGGGCGGTGATGCGGATCACGTTGTAGACAGCGGTGGTGATCTTGAACCAGGCCCGGTTCCGGTCCCGGCCCCGATAGCGGAGCTGGCGGCCACCGGCGATGGTCTTGGCCCAGCCGAACGGTTCCTCGATCCGTTTCCGGATCCGTTGACTCACGGTGTGGCCGGGGTGGCGGGTGGTCCGCCCATCGATCGCCGATGTCTTCGTGTTCTGGGCGACGTGCGGGGTGAACCCCAACGCGCGGACACCGGCCACGAAACCCTTGGTGTCGTAGGCCTTGTCCGCTGCGACCGTCCGCCGCCGGGCCATCGGCGGCAACCGTTCCAGCATGGCAATAGCGGTGGCCCGCTCGGCGTAGCCATCAGCGATGGTCAACTCGGCATCGATGATCAGCCCGGTGCGGTTCTCCATCAGCAGGTGCCCGGCGAAACACAGGGTGGCGGCCGTGTTGTTGCTCTTGCGGTAGAGGCGGGCCTCGGGGTCGGTGGTGGAGGCATGGGTGTCGTTCTTCCGTTTCTGGCCGTGCCAGCCGACCTCGGTGTTCCGACCCGCTGGCGGGTCCGACGGGGGACCGTCTTTGGGTTTGAAGCTCTTGTGAGACGCCCACGCCTTCAACAAGGTCCCATCAACACTGAAGTGTTCGCTGGAGGTGTAGCGGCGGAGCTTGGCCTGGCGGACCACCGCAGCGAAGAACTCATCGGCGACGGCGTGGTCCAACAGGCGCTGGCGGTTCTTGGTGAACGTGGTGGCGTCGAAGGCTGGTTGGTCGATCCGCATGTCCAGGAACCACTTGAACAACAGGTCGTAGTTCAGTCGTTCGCAGAACGCCCGCTCGGAGCGGATCGAGTACATCGCCATCAGCACCGTCGACTTCAACAGGGTCTCGGGGGGCACGCTGCGACGGCCCCCGGCGGCGTACATCTCATCGAAGATCGGATCGAGCTCGCCCAGCACCGTGTCCACAACGACCCGGATCCGGCGGATCGGATGATCCGCCGGGATCAGATCCTCGGTGCTCAACGTGGTCAGCATCGCCATCTGGGGATCCGGGGTGCCTCGCATCCCTACAGTCTTTTCGATCTGAGCGCCGATCGCGAGCACCCCAGCCGAATTTCAGCACCCTGCTAGCCCGGCGTTCTCATGCCCTGCCGGCATGCGCTGCGACGCCCAGGGACACTGCGCCGAAACTCGAGCATCGTCCGTCAACCGTAACGGAATCCGGTCCGGGAGCGGCTTGTCGCTCGCACCATCGTGCAATAGGCGGCTCAGTGCCGACGAATATCGGCTTACCTCGCGCTCGATATCAACACTGGTAGCTGGCGCTCCAGCCGGAGACAGTCGGGTCCGATCCCGCATGCGGGTGAGCCGGCGAAGTCATCTGTGCTGTGCCGGGTTGGAAGGGCACCAGCTCGATGGAGGGTGGTTCATCGGCCAGCACGATCGGTCGTCCTCTCTGAGGCGTCCCTGGCTGCCTTACGCGTTACGAGCACACCGTCCACTACTACTGGCTCGCCGGGAGAGCGCTGGTGGGGGTCGCCTGGGGACGCCCATCGCAGTATCGGCGGGCTCACCCCGTCGAGTCGGTGCTCGACAGAACCAATCGACAGAGCCGCCGGGTGAGGACAAGTGCCAGTACGGCAGGGTCGGCCCGCAAGGCAAGCAGACCTTTCAACTCCGGCACGGCGCCCGCCTTGTCGGGAGCGGAGTACACCGCCACATCGGCGGCGACGTAGGGCACGAACTCTCCCTGCTGGCGTTCCGCTTCGGCTTGCTCGTCGACCTCGTCGACCCCGGTCCGCCTCAGGAGCCCGTGCGACATGGCGAACATGCGGCGCCCACCGAGCGCAGCGGCGTACTCGGCCGACACCGCCCGGCATCGGGCCCGGACCTCGTCGGTGATCTCAGGGTCTGGGTTCATGGCCATGGTAGCGATCTCCCACATCGACCACGAGTCGTGACGGCCGGTCTTGAGCGGGCCCATCGTCAGCTCCAGGCCCACCTTCGCCAGGTAGCGGCCCATGGCTGGGTCATCGGCTCGGACCAGGGTGATGCCGTGCTCCTCGGAGACCTGCCGGCCGGCCTTGGCCATCTGGGCGGACCATTCCCGCCACAACTCGTGCTCCATCTCGTCAACCTCGGACGGCCCCCACTCGTGGTCATCGTCGAGGTCGAGCTTCGACCACACGAGCAGGTGGATGTGGGGGTGAAACCCGTTGGCCAACGACCAGGTCACCTCGACCTGGCGGCAGAAGCCCCCACCGTCGGCAGCGAGGCGGCGAAACAGCCGGGACTGCCTGAGCGCTGCCCACCCGTCCATCATGTCCCGGTAGCTGCCGGCCAGACCGTCGCTCCGGGAGTGGGAGAACGTAGGGGTGATCAAGTAGCAGTGGTAGCCGAGGGCCTTCATCACGGCGGCCAGCAACTCGATCTGGCGGGCCCGGGCGGCAGCGATCTTGATCGCACACCGCAGGCACAGGTTCCCCGCCGCGCACACCACCACGCCGTGCAGTTGGCCGGCATCGAGCCCGTCGGGAATGGTGACGTAGCCCATCTCCACCCGCTCCGAGTGGGGCAGCCCGCACGTCCCGGCCCGGTGCTTCTTCGTCCACTCTCCGGTCTCACGGTCCTTGCGGGGCCCGAGCAGTTGGCGGTTCAACCGCTGCACCCGATCCTCCATCACCAACCGCTCATGCCGGCGCCGGGCCGCCTCCTCGGTCGCCGCAATCGCATCCAGCCACCGGTCCCCGGTGCTACGCTCGGCCGCGCTCGTGGCCGTCACCATTGGCCCCGATCCGACTTACCAAGGCCTACCGGTCGCTGTTCGTAGCCGTCCAGGAGCGTCCGGGTCACCTTTATCCGCGATGTACCGAGAGAGCCGCTCTGGCCGCCCCCGTCGGACTGGGTTGAGAGAGTGGGGGAGAGAAGGGTGTTCGACTTCGTCGACCCGCCTACGGGGCGGCCCGTCGACTCGACGGGACTCCGTCCCGCCGGCCGCCGGCCGCCCATGGGGTGATGAGCAGCGTCAAAAGCCAGCGGTGCCGCATCCTGGCCCGCTGTTCCGCCGGTCGGCCTCATCAGTTTTCGGGTGGCCGCCAGGCCGGTCGACGCCTCCTCCTCAAACCACAGGGCAATTCAAGACTACACCGATGTAGTTCCCCTGCCGGGGGGTCGGTGCTCGGGTACGATGGTCGTGTGGAGAGTCGTGCACGCCTGGGCCGTCCGATGACGATCGATGAGGTCGCCGGCCTGCTCGGTTGGTCCGAGGCCGACAAGGCTGCTCACCTTCGAACACTTGACGACCGTCCGGCCACCGACCTCGACGAGGCCCGGAACCGGGTCGCCGCCCGAACATCGGCGGAGTGAGCGGTCTCGACTGGCGGTCCCTGACCGTCGAAGGTGAGTGCCATGCCGCTATCTGCTCCGAGACCTTCCCCGCACGCTTGGCCGAGGCCCTGGCCGGCAGCGCCGACCCCGCCGGTGCGATAGAGGCGTTCGACTCGGCCGCTGCTCTGGAGACACTCGCCACCTTCGCTGGCGCCTGGGGTGCCTTGCACCGCGACGCGGGGTCCATTCCCGCACTCACCGCTCGATGACTCTGGACGTGCTGAACCCTGAAGTGGAGCTGGGGGGAATCCGCTTGAGCGGCCCATCTCATCCTATTAGCGCAGGTAGCGAGATCAAGGTCGGCGGCAGACTTCGGCTCGCGGGAGCAACCGCGGTAGCAACGTCGATCAGACCGATCGGCCGTGGACCGCCGCGAACGAGGCACGGCTCCTCGGTGGCGTGGATGGCTGCATGTCTACTCTCCGACGGACACTTCCCCCCAGACTGGCCCGAGTCCTATCGCAGTGAACGGCCAATTTGGTGCGGCTGGCCTGAGGGAACAGAGGGGGCCGGGGCAGCACCGCAACGCCCCGAGCCCCGGGTTTGGTGCTGCATAACGAGCTTTACGCTGCTGCGAGGGCGTGGTGGGGGAGCGGCGTGAGCGTTGGAGACATCGGATACCGGTGAGCGGTGGGGTGATGTCGCGCTACACCACGCCATCAGCCGTTCGACCTTCTACACCCGAGGAGCCGACGGCTGGGACCCAGCCGACGCCGCCACCACGTTCACGATCCGGCGCACGATCCGGGCCAGGTGTCATGCTTCTGTCCTGCCCACGGGGTACAGGGGACTCCCGGGTGCCGGCGCCTTGGGGCCGGGGAACATGACAGAGGGGGAACGACATGTTCAGACGGGTAGGCATGGCGTTGGTGGCTGCGGTGATGGTGGTGGTGCTCGCCTCACCGGCCGGTGCTCACCCGGAGCCCTCTACCGACGGGGGGACCCACGACCACAGCGACCGGGACACCCACCAGCACGGTGATTCCGGCGGGCACCTCGAAGCGGTGGACAACAACGTCGACCTCGTAGCGAAGTTGGAACTGAAAAACGCGGTGCCCGAGAAGATCGCCGACGTCGGGGTCCATAACGGCTACGCCTACCTAGCTGCCTGGGGTGTCGTGACCTGTAAGTACAACGGCGTCCATGTGGTCGACATCCGCAACCCGGCGGCCCCCGCGAGGTTGCCTTCGTGCCCTCGAAGGAGGGCAGCTACCCGGGTGAGGGCGTGCAGGCCCTGCAGATCACCACCCCCAAGTTCAATGGCGACATCCTCGTGACCAACAACGAGAAGTGCAAGGACCAGGCCGGCTTCGGTGGCCTCAACATCTACGACGTCACCAACCCGGCCCGCCCCAACCCCCTGGCCGTCGGCTTCGGTGACACCACCGCCAACGGGCAGGGCAAGAAGGACGCCAACGAGATCCACAGCGTTTTCGCCTGGGACGCAGGCGACAAGGCCTACGCTGTGATCGTCGACAACGAGGAGCAGGCCGACGTCGACATCATCGACATCACCGACCCCAAGAAACCGGTGCTTGTCGCCGAGTACGACCTGGCCGCACGGTTCCCCCAGATCGTCCAGGACGAGATCCCGTTCGAGGTGTTCCACCACGACGTGATCGTCAAGGAGATCAACGGTCGCCAGGTGATGTCGGTGTCGTACTGGGACGGCGGCTACGTGCTGCTCGACATGACCAACCCGCTGGCCCCGTCCTACATCGCCGACAGTGACTTTGCCGACCCCGACCCCCTCAGCCGCAAGCTGCCCGAGGGCAACGCCCACCAGTCGGAGTTCACCGCCGACAACGCCTACCTCGTCGGTGCCGACGAAGACTTCGACCCGTTCGCCGTGGGCGGGACCAACACCACCGACGGCACCCGGCTCGCGGTCAGCCCCGGCAGCGATACCCGCCAGCTGGCCGACGGCGCCCAGATCAGCGGCCAGGCCCGGTTCGTGGGCCGGGCCTGCACCGGTGACCCGGCGGTCCTACCGGCATCGGCGGCCGGCCAGATCGCCGTAGTCGAACGGGGCTTGTGCACGTTCAGCGAGAAGGTGTCGAACGTGCTGGCGGTCAACGCGTCGGCCGCCATCGACTACGAGGCCATCCTCGTGTTCAACCGCACAGGGGCCGACGGCTGCGACGGGGCGCTGGGCATGTCAGTCGAAGGTGACATCTACACCTTCGGCGTCGCCCCCGGTCGCAGGGCCTGGCGCTGTTCAACCAGGCCTACGACGAGGCGGCCTGCCTGGCCGACCCCCCCGGGCAGACCCAGCTCAACCTGCCGCTCGGCACCCTGGGCGACCAGGTGACCTTGGAGTCGTACTTCGACGGGTGGGGCTACGTGCGCCTATTCCGCAACGGCAGCGGCAAGCTCACCGAACTCGACACCTACGCCGTGCCCGAGTCGTTCAACCCAGACTTCGCCTCTGGCTTCGGGGACCTGTCGGTCCACGAGGTGGCGACCTCGCCCACCGTGCCCAACCGGTTGTACTTCTCCTACTACTCCGCCGGGTTCCGGGTGGTGGAGATCCAAGGCGACCAACTGGTCGAAGTCGGGGCGTTCATAGACCAGGGCGGCAACAACCTGTGGGGCGTGCAGGTATTCCAGCACGCCGGCCAGGAATACGTGGCAGCCAGCGACCGAGACCACGGCCTCTACATCTTCCGCTACAACCCCACTCCCTAACACGAGCCGGCCACACGAGACCCCCCGGAATCAGCTCAGCGGCCCCCGGGCCGGGGCCGACCTCTGCTATCGCACCAAATCATTTGGTGCGGGACCCGGGCAACTTGGGCCTGGCACGGGTCGCCAGCTCGCTCGCTGGTCAGCGACGGAAGTACATCATCTGTTGAAGGGTGCCTACACGGCAGCGACGGGTGAACGCGTACTTGTGGATGAGTTCGAAGGCCTTCCAGGCGTCGGTCTTCTGGGCACCGAAGTTCAACACGCTGGTTACCGGAGTAGCTGGGTCCATGTCCATGATCTGCCAGTTACCGGAGAACTGTAGAATGGTCAGGGTTGGCAAGGTGAACCGGACCACGGTCTCCCCAGCGAAGGCACCCTGCGGAGCGGCTCCACCTACGAGAAAGTACTGCATGATCGTCTTGCCTGGCGCGCTCGGCCGGCCGACGAAACACTGCTGGTTCATCTGGTAATGCTTGATCACAGCCACCGCTTTCTGGGCATTGGCCTGGTTCGCGGCGAAATCAAGCATCCACATCGGGCCGTCGGTCACCTTCCAACGTGCACCGGCCAGTTCGGCTTTGACGTTCCCACTATTGAACGGGATCTTGTCCTCAGGCTGAAGCGCCGCCCAGTCCTTCCACACGCTGTCGACGTACTTGTGCCAGCGCCAAAACACCGGGTCGCTGGGTGCGTTGTGGACGCTGCCCATGTCACCGCCGACGGTGACGTGGACCGCGCACGTGCCAGTTGCTGATCTCGATCGCCCGCCCTAGTGGTCCGTCGCTGAAATAGCAATGTGGGCTAGGGTGGGTTATGCCAGTTGTATGCTGCCCGGTTGCGGGTGTCTCTTAAGCAGCGGGCCGAGTTGGAGCGGATGTCGAGGTCGACGTCGTTGCCGCATCGGTGTGTGGTGCAGGCCTCAGCGTTGTTGATGGCCGCTGGTGGGACGCCGAACGAGGCGATCGCCCGGGCGTGTTCGACGACGCCGGACACGGTGCGGCGGTGGCGGGCCAAGTTCGAGAAGGGCGGGGTCGAGGCGGTGGTGTGATCGCGCCGGGCCGGGGCCGAAGCCCGGGATCCCACAGGGGGTGATCGACGCCATCGTGGACGACACGCTGCACACGGTGCCCGATGACGGGTCGACGCCGTGGTCGACCCGGACGATGGCCGATCGTCACGGGGTCGGCAAGGACACCGTCGCTCGGATCTGGCGGGCCCGCACAATCGACCCTGGCGGCTGGACACGTTCAAATTGTCAAACGGTCCCTGGTTCGAGGAGAAGCTCGTCGATGTCGTCGGCCTGTACCTGAACCCACCGGAACGGGCCGTGGTGTTAGCTTCGACGAGAAAACCCAGTGCCAGGCCTTTGACCGGACCCAGCCGGCGTTGCCGATGAACCGGGTCGGGGCGGACGATGACCCATGACTACAAACGCAACGGAACCACCGACCTGTTCGCGGCGTGAACGTCGGACCGGCGAGGTCATCCACCAGACCCGCAAGAGCCACAACGAGCAGCGAGGTTTCGCGTTCTTCAAGTGCATCGATCTCGATAGCCACGGGATCTGGGATCCACCTCGTGTTGGACAACCTGTCTGCCCATAAGTCGGCCGAGGTCACCGAATGGCTAGCGAAGCCCGCCCAGGCGGTGGCACCTGCATTACCCCGACCATCTCGTCGTGGCTCAACCTGGTCGAGGGGTCGTTCGCTCAGCTCACCAACAAACGCCTACGCACCGGCACCTTCAACAGCGTCGAGGCTCTCACCGAAGCCATCGAGACCTGGGCCGCACACTGGAACGACGACCCCAAACCGTTCGTCTGGGCGAAAACCGCCGAAGAGATCATCGAAAAAGTCCGCCGAGGCCAAGCGGCCCTCACCCAAGACCAAATCTACGACGGACCACTAGCTGGTTGCGGTTCTTGAAGTCGACGAGCTTGGTGTACCCAGGGAAACCCGGTGCGGAGGCAGCGCCACCGGCCACGGTGGCCCAGCTGGGCCGCTTACACGCCGGGTTCACGGCCGATGGGTTGTTGGTGGATCGTCCGGCGTGGGGGATCTCAGCGGGAATGGGCGTGGCGGGATCCCACAACGGGATCGGAGGGTGTCCCTGGGCCGCACGCCAAGCGTCGTACTCGCCAACGAAGAAACGGTGGAACCTCAGGAACTCCTCACCGAACAGTGGTTGGGACGAGTTGTTCACACCATGCCAGGCGGCATGCTCGTTGTGGACGACGTGCTCACCGCCCCTGAACGTGAAGTACTGCTGCAGCCAGTTCTCTTCTTGCGTTGCCATATTGCCTCCTAGATCGTCATCAGGCAGGTCGATTCCGCTGGTCAGTCCTACTCGTCGTCCCCAAGGCCCGCCTCGTCATCAGGGGTTGACCACAGAGCCTCCCCGACCAGCAACTCGTCATCCACTGCTGGCTCGTCTGCGACCAGCTCTGGTATGTCGTTCGACACGTTCGGCTCCTCGTTTGTTTGTGACCACCTGCGACTCGCCGGACCACACGTTGGCGGTACGGCGACGGCTCTCATATTCGGTGCAGGGCGAGACAACCACGCTCCACCTGAAGAGGGCTGGCCAACCCCGACAACCACGGCGAGTTCAGGGGGCCAGGGCTGCATGGTGATGCAGGAGGTTCCACCGGTCGGAGCGTGATGGCGGTCAGGATGGCCGCTGTCGCACACAACCCCGACCAGTGGAGTGTCCAGCATGCCAGCCGTTGCGTTGTCTTTGCGTGAGCGTGAGGAGATCAGGGCTGGGATCGAGCGTATGGAGACCGACTCGGTGATGGGCCGGCGTCTGGGTCGTCACCGGTGCACGATCAACGCCGAGATCAACCGGAACGAGGGCCGGTTGCGGTACTCGGCCGTTGTTGCACAGGCCCGGGCTGAGGCGGAGCGGCACCGGCCGAAGGCTCCCCGGTTCGTGGCTGACCCGGTGCTGGCTGAGCACGTGACGGCCCGCTTGAAGGCCAAGGACTCGCCGATGACGATCTCCAAGGAGTTAGCCCGAGGAGTCCACGGCGTGACCGGGGCAGTGTCTCACGAGTGCATCTACACCGCGGTGTATGCCCATGGCCGGCGGGGCCTCCCGGCCGGTCTCCACAAAGGCCTTCACCGCCAGCACCGCTGCCGCAAGCACCGCCGCACCACCACCGACACACCAGCTCCCCTGGGCCCGTTGGGCGTGTTCAACCCGATCACGGAACGGCCCCCGGTGGCCCAGGCCCGGACCGAGGTCGGCCACCTCGAAGGCGACCTCATCGTTGGCTCGTTCAACCGGTCTGCCCTCGTCACCGTGTTCGACCGGGCCAGCCGTTACCTGTGGCTGGCCGACCTCCCCGAAGGCCACGGCGCGGAGGCGGTCCTGGCCGCCCTCAACGAGATCCTCGACCGGATCCCGGCCCCGCTGCGCCGCACCCTCACCTGGGACCAAGGCCGGGAGATGACCCGCCACGCTGAGCTGGCCGAGATGACCGGCATCACCGTCTACTTCGCCGATCCCCACTCACCCTGGCAGCGCCCAACCAACGAGAACGGCAACGGTCTCATCCGCCGCTACGTCGGCAAAGGCACCAACCTCAGCGTCTACACACCAGCCGATCTACGAGCCATCGAGACCCGCATCAACACCATGCCCCGCCGAAGCATCCACTGGGCCACCGCCCACGACCTCTACCATGCAGCTGTCGCGATGACCGGTTGAACTCGCCCACGCTCCACCTAAAGGAGGCAGGCCAACCCCGACGGATACATCAAGGGGCGAAGATTTTCAGCCTTCGTCCTGAACAGACCTCTCCGTACGCTGGGCTCGTCCAAATCTGAACCAATGGGCTCGGTGAATCGGACAGTAGAACGGGAATGACCCCAGCTGAGACTTCCGAACATGGCACTGTCTCTCAGGTGGTGCGGCGTTGGCCGGTGAGCCAGCGAAGCAGGTCGAACCAGAAGGGAGCGCCGAAGGAGACGGCTCCGGCGGTTAGGAGGAGGCCGAGGAGGTGACCGATGATGTTCTTGAGGCCACCGTGCCAGCTGGCGGTCCAGGTCTCGGTGTTCCAGGTGCCGAGTACGGGGATCTTGAGCTCGGCGAGGCGGGCCAGTGCTTGGTGGGCGCATTTGAGGTCACGGTCGCTGGCATCGGCGGGCACGGTGCAGACCTTGGGGTCGGTGACGTTGGTGTTGGCGGTGTCGTCGGCAAGGAGGGCGACGGCGGCACGGGTGTCGGCGTCGTGGGTGAGGGTTTGGCCTATATCGATGCTGTCGACGTTGAACACGACGGCGGCGGTGAGGCCGATGACCGCCAGGATGTAGCGCGCATTACGGCGATAGATGCTCGTGAGGCGGGTCATCTGTCCGTCGAACCAGGTGCTGATGGTGGCGATGTAGTGGTCGAGGTCGTCGGCGATCGGGGTGGCGATGCTGGTGAGGAACGCGGCCAGGGGTGTCCCGGGGTACTTGGTGGCGACGGCGTTGAGCTTCTGGGCGATGGAGTCGGTCGTGGCGCTTCCGGCTTCGATAGTGGCCAGCTCGAGGAGGGCAGCAGCGAACACCGAGGCGGGGATGTTGTCAATCTTGGTCGACTTGCCTGTGGTGATGACCGGATCGAGGCTGCGTAGGGATGGGGTGGCGAGCAGGGCGTGGGTTGCTTCGACGGCCAAGTCGGTTGTGGTGGCGGTGGTCGTAGCAGCGCCGGTCGCAACCGTGGAACCGGGGGTTCGGGGGTGGAGGTCGGCTTGGGGGCGGCTGTCGTTGTGGTTGGCTCCGAAGCTGAACACGGTGAGGGCACCGAGGTTCGCGCCGCTGGGTGCGGTGGGGCTGAGGATGTTGGCGAGGGCGAGCCAGAGGGTCTTGGCTCTGGAGTCTGCGAGTCGGCTGAGGATCTCGTTGACGCCGGTGGCGATAGTAGCCACGACGAAGAACACGAGGGCCAGGCCGCTGGCCACATCGATCGCAACTGAACTCACCACAGGCACCTCCGGTCGGCGTTGAGAGCTTGCGCCTAGGAGCGGGGAGCCACGTGTTGGATACATCAGGCCCCACCGGCCCGCCCAGGGTGCCTAGCCCCACCGGTTGTGTCCGGCAATGTTCCTCGCTCGGATCCGGGTGCGCGGGCCACTGGCCTACTAGTCCTCACAGCGCCAACTGGTCAGAACCAGGGTCGGGCCGGCTGTTTCCACCACGACCTCGGAAACCCCCGATCGCCAGTCGAAGTCGCCCGATGCTGAGGGCGGCGCCGGGGCCTCGGGGTCGGGCCGCGCTGGTCAGTGCGGGTCGGTCGGCTCAGCCGATCCGGCGGGCCAGCTCGGCCACGCCGTCACCGCTCAGGCCCTCGAGGCCGGCCCGGCGGGCGGTGAGGGCCAGGATGAGCGAGGCGGCTGGGCCGCTCACCTCGGGGCCGTCGCCCCCCGACCAGGCGGTGTCGGTGGTGGAAAAGCGGAGGCCGTCCACGATGCCCTTGGGCCGCAGGCCCCGGGTCGACTTGGTGGACAACAGGAACGGCAGGATCTCGTTGGCGCTTTCAGCCGGCAGCGGGGGGCGCCGATCGAGCGGGACGCCAATGTCGAAGCCGTGGACAGCGATGTCGGTGAGCGGGGCTTGGGGTCCCAGCCCGGGCGGGGTGAAGCGGTGGTCGGCGTTGGCCCGCAGGGTCGACACCAGCTCGCCGGTCGGGGTCGTCGCTGCCCGGTGGGCGAAATCATTGGCCACCCGGTCGAAGTTGCCCCGGGCCTTGATCATCTGCCACATCATGGCGGGGAGGCCCAGCTCAAAGGGCATCACCAGGTGGGCCGCCACCTCCCGGACACTCCACCCGGTGCACAGGCTCGGCTTAGCCCACTCGTCGTCAGTGAGCGAGCCGAGAAGGTCGGCCACCGCCAGCCGCTGCCGGGAGATGAGAAGGAACAGATCAGCCATGGCCGAAGCCTAAGGGCTCGCCATCGGATAGATCGAGCGGCTAGAAGAGGCGTTCGTCACAGTCTCCCGTGAGTGTCCCGTCGTCCACCGGTTCGCCCAGCACCCCGCCGCTTATTCCGCAGTAGATCGTGGGGCTGGGTTTGAGGTGGCGGTCAGAGGGGCCCGTTGCAGGCGGATCGAGGGCCGCGTGGCCGCTGTCGCTGGGCTCACCCCAGCATCCACCCGGTCCCAGAACGTCTGAGGTCCGATCCCGTGACGGGCCGCGATCGACACCCACGCCTCACCCGACGGAGCCCGACCAGAACGACGACGGGAACGGACCGGTTCGGTAGCGGCCCGCTCCCGGGCGACCGACACCCATGACCCACCAACCGGGGCCTGATGACGAACCCCGTCCCGATTCAGCGACTCACCCACCGGCCCAGTGTCGCTGCACGACGCTACCTCTGCAGGCACACCCTGCGGGACTGTCAGGTTTTTTGTGTAAGTAGGTGAGTCGGTTCCTACTTGATTGCCCGGGTGATCCTGTCGCCGTATGTGACGATTAGTGTGTTGAGGATCTTGGTCCAACTTACCACCTTGCTGGTGGGGTTGGTCCGGTTCTTCTCCTTTCTTTTCACGCAAAGATACAGCACCTTTAACGCTGCTTGTTCAGTGGGGAAGTGACCCCGCCGGCGGACGGCTTGACGGAACCTCGAGTTCAACGACTCGATCGCGTTCGTCGTGTACATGAGCCGGCGGAGCTCGGCCGGGAAGGCCAGGAACGGGGTGAACTGTTCCCAGGCCCGTTCCCACACTCCGATCACCGCCGGATACTTGGCGCCCCAGGTCTCGGTGAACTCCAACCAGCGGGTCTCGGCCGCGTCCAGGGTGGGAGCGGTGTACACGTTGCGGAGGTCGTCGCACACGGCCTTGTAGTCGGCCCGGGCCACGTAGCGGACACTGGCCCGGACCAGGTGAACAACACATGTTTGCACGGTGGCCAGCGGCCAAGTGGCCTCGATCGCATCGGGGAGACCGGTCAGGCCGTCACAGCAGACGATCATCACGTCCTCGACCCCGCGGTTGCAGAGCTCGGTCATGTACCCGGCCCACTGCTTGGCCCCTTCGCTGCCATCCCCGGCCCACAGGCCAAGCACCTCGCGCTCGCCCCGCAGGTTGACCCCAAGGGCGACATAGATGGGCCGGTTGGAGACCTGACCGTCGCGGATCTTGACATACAGGGCGTCGATGAAGATCACCGGCCACACCGGGTCCAGGGGCCGCTGCTGCCACGCCTGCATCTCGTCCACCACGGCATCGGTGACCCGGGTGACCAGATCCCGGGACACCTGGGATCCGTAGATCTCGGCCACGTGTTCGACGATGTCGTTACAGGTGAACCCCTTGGCATACAGCGACAGGACCTGCTCATCGAATCCCGACAACCGGCGGGCGTGCTTGGGCACCACGATCGGATCGAACGACCCGTCCCGGTCCCGGGGCACGTCGATGTCGACCGGGCCCACATCGGTGTGCACCGTCTTCGAGGTGGTCCCGTTCCGGGCGTTGCTGGTGCCATCCGGGCGGCGACCGTGCCGGTCATAACCGAGATGGTCGTCCAGCTCGACACCCAGAGCGGTCTCCAAGATCTGGGCCACCAACCCGGCCAACAGACCATCCGGGCCGGTCAGAGCAGCCACCCCGCCCGCCTCACGAGCCTCGGCCACCAACCGTTCGGCCAGGCCCTGTTCAAGGCGCGGCAACCGCAACTCCGAACGACCCTTCTTGGACCTATTTGTTGACGCTTCTTTACTATTAACTCCCACGAATGAATCCCATCCGGTCCCCACCCACAGGTGGTGGACCCCTTGGGACTCACCCACTTACACAGACTTCACGACAGACCCCACCCTGCCAGGCTGGCCGAGGCCGTATCGCAGTGAACGGCCAATTTGGTGCGGCTGGCCGGAGGGCCGACGGAGGCGAAGGGGTCCGGGGGCGGCGCCCCTGTCCAAGACTCGACCAGGACTGTCTTTGTCTCCCCTGTCGGCGGTACCGGGTGAGGGCTGGGGTCGGCTTCCCTTCCGGTTCCAGGTGTCGCATGAACTTGGTGTTCTCGTGGAGCTACGGTGTCGTCGGTGTTGAGTGTGCTGCGGCTGGTGAAGCGGTTGGTGTCGCTCGGCTTGGTCCTGGCTGCGGTGGCGGCGGTGGCTGCTACGGCCACGTTGGTGGCGGTGCCGCAGGTGGTGCGGATCGTGAACGCGCATGAGAGCACGGCGGCCGACCTGGAGTTGAACGACCTGGTGGAGCGGTCAACGATGTACGCCTCCGATGGGTCGTTGTTGACGGTGTTGGCGGAGGAACAGAACCGAAAGCCGATCACGCTGGACGAGATCCCTCAGCCGGTGATCGACGCCATCTTGACCATTGAGGACGCCGATTTCTACAACCATGACGGGATCAACCCCCGGGCCACGTTCCGGGCGCTGGTGGAGAACGTCAACGCTGGCGGCATCGCCCAGGGCGGCTCCACCATCACCCAGCAGCTGGTGAAGAACAGCCTGCTCACCTCGGATCAGAACCTGGACCGCAAGACCACCGAGGCCTTCTACGCCCTGCGCCTGGAGCGGCAGCTGACCAAAGACGAGATCCTGGAGCGGTATCTCAACATCGTCTACTTCGGGTCCGGGGCCTACGGGGTCCACGCCGCGGCCGAGACCTACTGGGGTTACGGCTCAGCCTCGCAGCTGGGGTGGCCCGAAGCGGCCCTGCTGGCTGGGATCATCCGTAACCCCAACGGGTTCGACCCGACCCTGTTTCCCGAGTCGGCGAGGGCCCGGCGCACGGTGGTCCTTGACCGTCTGGTCGCCACCGGCCACATCACCCAGGCCGAGGCCGACACCTACGAGCTGGCCCCCCTGCCGGCCGAACGGCAGAAGCCGTTCAGTACCCGACCCACCGACTACTTCGCCCAGGAGGTGCTGCAGCTGGTCCTCAACGATCCCTCGTTCTTGGGAGGCGATAAGGAGCTACGCCGCGACGCGGTATACCGGGGCGGGCTGAAGATCTACACCACCTTCGACCCCGCAGCCCAAGCCGCCGCTCTGAACGCCCGCAACGAACGACTGCCCAACATCCGGCTCAACTGCTTCACCCGCCAGAAAGCCGGTGGCGATCCCAACGGCCAGTGCCTGCCGGAGTTCACCACCGCCATGGCCACCCTCGACACCCACACCGGTGCTGTACGGGCCCTGGTCGGGGGCCCGGACTTTCGGTTGGATCAGTTCAATCTGGCTACCCAGGGGCGCCGCCAGCCCGGCTCAGCGATGAAATCATTCGTGCTGGCCGCCCTGTTCGAGAACGGGTACACCCCCGAAGACCAGGTCCGCACCGACTCCCCCTGCAGCTTTCCCAACCCCGGCGGTGTCCCTGACCCGTACAAGGTCGACGCCAACGAGGTCCGCGGGGGCGGAGTCCGCAGTATCGCTATCGCTACCCGCCAGTCGAACAACTGTGCCTTTGTCCGGCTCGGCCAGGTGGTCGGCAACGACAAAATGATCGAGGTGGCCAACCGTCTCGGGGTCGACACCACCGACATGCAACCTGTGCTCTCGTTGCCCCTCGGCTCCAAAGAGATCACCCCCATCCAGATGGCCGGGGCCTACGCTGCGTTCGCTAACGACGGGATCTACAACCAGCCCTGGTTCATCGAACGCATCGAGGACCGGGACGGCACCGTGATCTACGAGCACCGTCCCAACGGGCAACGGGCCGTGTCCGTCCAGACCGCCCGCATGATTGCCCAGGTTCTCGAAGGCAACGTGTTGGCCCTGGGCGGGACCGGTACCGGTAAACGGGCCCGGATCGAGGGCCACCACGCGGCGGGTAAGACGGGGACCACGCAGAACAACATGGACGCCTGGTTCGTCGGGTTCACCGACTACTACACCACCGCCACCTGGCTCGGAGACCCCAACGCCAAGGTCCGTATCGAGTTCCCGGAATGGGGCCAACGAGGCTGGTCGGCCAGCGGCCGGGGCGGGTTCGGCGGTGAGCTACCAGCCGAGATCTGGGGCAAGTACATGACCGACCTCCACCAAGGCCTCGCGTCCAGGGAGTTCGCCCCACCCGACCCCTACAAGGGCGGCAAGTACCTGAAAGTCAAAGGCGAGATTGACTACTGCTCGGGGGCCGACTTCACCGGCACCCGGGCCACCGAGCTGATCGACTCCGACGGCGACGGCAAACCCGACTGCTTCCGCCCCGTCACCACCACCACCGCAGCCCCACCACCCGACAACACCACACCCACCACCCCAGGCCAATGAGCGTGGGAGGGTGAGGTTTGATAGGCGGGCGTTGTTGGTGGCAGTGGCGGTGGTTGCTGTTGTTTCCGCGGTGATCGGGTGGGTGGGGGGTCAGCGGATCAAGTCGCCGGCGGAGGTTGCAGCTGAGACCCAGGCACCGGAGCCGTCGTTGATCTCGGTGCCGGTTGAGAGCCGGGTGTTGTCCCAACAGGTGGTGGTGCGGGGCACGGTGCGGGCCAGCGATGCAACCGAGTTGACCGTCAGCGCTGCCACCGGAACCAGTTTGGTGGTGACTCGGTTGCCGATGGCGGCGGGTGATCCGGTGGCCGAGGGTGATGTGGCGATCGAGGTCTCGGGTCGTCCGATCATTGTGTTGCAGGGCGAGCTGCCGGTGTTCCGGAACCTGATACCTACCTTGGATGGGCCCGACGTCCGCCAGTTAGAAGAGGCGTTGAATCGGTTGCGGCTCGATCCTGGCAATGTGGACGGGGTGTATGACCGATCGACGGCGGCTGCGGTGGACAGGCTGTACCGCAACGCCGGCTACACCCCACCGGCCCCGGACCCGACCACGCAGAGCACGGTCAAGGCGGCCAAGGACGCGGTGGATGCCGCCCAGGACGAGCTCGACGCCGCTAACGCGGCCCTGGCTGCGGCGAAGGCACCGCTCAAGGAGTCGGAGAAGCTGCAGCTCGACCAGGCTGTCACCCAGGCCCAGAACGGGGTCACCACAGCGAAAGCGGCGGCCACCGCAGCCAAGGCCGACGCTGCCCAGGCCATCCTCGACGCCGACGCTGCCAAAAAGGCAGCCGACACCGTCTCGGCCGCTGCTGCTGACAAGTTGGCTCAGGCGAAGGCCGGGACCAATCCTGACACCGGGCAACCACCGACACCGACCGAGTTGGCGGCGTTGCAGAGTGCAGCGGACGAGGCAGCAGCGGTGACCCGAGACGCCGCTAGCAAGCTGGCCAAAGCCCAAGCGGCGGTACCGACCGTGAATCAGGAACAGGACGCTCTGGTGGCTACGGCTGAGGCGGCGGTGCCTTTGGCCGAGGCCCAACGACGCGAAGGCCTCGCCCCCACCAATACCGGCGCTTTGGCCACCGCCGTTACGAACGCTCAACAATCCCTGACCGCCGCCAAGACGGCACTGACCGACGCTGAATCCAAGGCGGGGACCGAGATCCCGGTGGCTGAGCTGGTGTTTCTGCCGTCACTGCCCCAAGAGGTGCAAAACGTGGCCGTCGAGGTGGGTGACACCCCGACCGGGTCTGTGATGACGATATCTGGGTCAGAAACCGTGGTCGAGTCCGGGTTGTCGAGCGCTGATCGCCGGTTGGTGACGGTCGGGGCCCAGGCGACCCTCGTGGACGAAGGGCTCGGGTTGGAGGTGCCGGCTCTGGTCACGTTCGTGGCTGACAAACCCGGTGGGGCCGACCTGTCAGCCGACCGTTACGGCCTGCGTCTTGAGCCGACCGAACCCCTGCCGGAGGACGCCCTCAACTTGAACCTGCGGGTGTCGATCCCGATCAGCTCTTCGGGCGGTGATGTCCTTGCCGTGCCCTTGGCTGCCCTGTCCGCTGGGGCCGACGGCAGCGCCCGAGTCGAAGTTGAACGTACGCCCGGCCAGGTAGAGCTGGTTGAGGTGGTGACCGGGCTCCGGGCCGAGGGCTACGTCGAGGTCCGAGCCGCCCCCGGTGCCCCCCCATTGGCGGCTGGTGACCGGGTCGTGGTCGGCCGTGATCTCGAACTACCAGGCCAGACAGGAAACGACACCGGTACCAGCACCCGGGGCGCCGATGCCACACCCGACAGTGAAGTCCCTGTCACCGGGTCATGAGATTCCACCGGTTCCGGGTCCAACCGATCCCACCTAACGACGTTGATGAGACCCACCCGGTGTGGGCCACTCCGCCGGAAGTCCCGCCGACTAGGGACGATGAGGTGCCGGTGGTGCTGTTGGGCCGGGCAGGGCGGACCTTTACTGGCACACCGCCGGTCGAAGCGCTGAAGCCGACGAGTCTGGTGATCGAGCGGGGCGAGTACGTCGCCATCGTCGGACCGTCAGGATCTGGCAAATCGACGTTGTTGCACCTGCTCGGCCTGCTAGACACCCCCACCACCGGCACCTACCACCTCGACGGCATCGACACCAGCACCCTCACCGAACCACAACGAGCCGGTGTCCGGGCCGCCCGAATCGGGTTCGTATTCCAAGCCTTCCACCTCCTCGCTCACCGCAGCACGTGGAAAACGTGATGCTCGCCGACCTCTACCGCCCCAACGGGCGAACCCGACGACGGAACCGGGCCATCGACGCCCTCGTCAGCGTCGGCCTCGGGCACCGCCTCGACGCCACCCCCACCACCCTGTCCGGTGGTGAACGCCAACGAGTAGCCATCGCCCGAGCCCTGGTCGCCGAACCCAGCCTCCTGCTGGCCGACGAACCCACCGGCAACCTCGACACCACCACCGGCGACCAGATCATGGCCCTGTTCGACCAACTCCACCAACGGGGCCTCGCCCTGGCCGTCATCACCCACGACCACTCCATAGCCACCCGAGCCCAACGAATCGTGAGCCTACGCGACGGCGAAATGATCGAAGACCGACCCACAGACAGCAGCCTGCGTGACCATCGAACGTAGCCGCCTCGACCTACACGACCTGCTAGCCGAAACCGCCGTCGCGCTCACCGCCCGACCCGCCCGCACCATCCTCACCGCCCTGGGTACCGTCCTCGGCGTCGGAGCCCTCGTCACCACCCTCGGACTGGCCAAAACAGCGGGCAACCAGATCGTGTCACGCTTCAACGAACTCGAAGCCACCGAAGTCGTCGTCACCCCCCAAACCACCGGATTCGGCGACAACACCCAAACACTCAACGTGATCCCCTGGGACGCCCAAGACCGCATACAACGCCTCAACGGCGTCACCGCTGTCGGCACCGTGTCCGCCGTCGACGTGGGCGACAAGCTGGCCCGATCCGTCCCCGTCGTCGATCCCCAAGGACAAACCGAGTTTCAGATCCCGGTCATCGCCGCCAGCCCCGGACTGTTCAACGCCGTCCGAGCCGACCTCTACACCGGACGATTCTTCGACCAAGGCCACAACCAACGAGCAGACCCCGTCGCCGTACTCGGCCCGCCGCAGCCCAACGCCTCAACGTCACCCGCATCGACAACCTCCCCGTGATCTTCATCGGCGACGAACCACTCAACGTCATCGGGATCCTGGCCGACACGGCTCGCCGCCCCGACCTCCTCGGAGCCATCATCATCCCCAACCAAACCGCCCATGACCGCTTCAACCTCACCGGAATAGAAGCCGTCCAAATCGACGTCGCCATCGGAGCAGCCGAACTTATCGGCACCCAAGCCCCCACCGCCCTCACCCCCAACACCCCCGACCAACTCCAAGTCGTCGTACCACCATCACCACGACGAGTCCGTTCCGACGTCCAGAACGATGTCAACGCACTCTTCCTCGCCCTCGGCGGCGTCTCACTCCTCGTCGGAGCCATCGCCATCGCCAACGTCACCCTAGTCTCCGTACTCGAACGGGCCAGCGAAATCGGACTCCGCCGAGCCCTCGGTGCCACCCGCCGCCACATTGCCCTCCAATTCCTCACCGAGTCCATCGCCCTCGGAACACTCGCCGGCCTCCTCGGCACCAGTCTCGGCATACTCGCCGTCGTCATCATCTCAACCACTCGACAATGGACACCCGTACTCGACCCTTGGCTCCCCCTCACCGCCCCCATCCTCGGCGCAACCATCGGACTCACCGCCGGCACCTACCCAGCATGGAAAGCATCCAACACCGAACCCATTACCGCCCTCCGGGGCTCAACTTGATACCACCTCATCACCTCAGCCGACGCCAAGACGGAGCGCACGCATATCTTGACCACGCCGCTCCACAGATCTAAGGTCGTAATACTCACGTCGCCAGGGGGGCACGATGAAAATTAACTGGAACCGTCTACTTCGTGTTGCACTGACATCAGGCGCCTTACTAACAAGCCTCATGTTCTTCAACACAACCGCTGCATCGGCCAGTTGCCTCGGGTCATCCCCTCAAACGAAAAACTCGGTCGTAGGTGGGCTGACCTATGCACGAGACACACCACGTTCTGGGACATGTGACGGAGACACTATCTATCGATTCGACTTTCTTGATGGACCAACATCTGGGTTTGGATGCTCATACATAGATTTCAGCGAGGACGCTGTTAACATCGAGATTAGTCGATTTACTTGCACGAGTGTCTCGAACACATTCTTCGACGACAATGACACCAATGGCATCTGGGAGAGATTCAGGGAACCACGGGTCAGACCTCTAGCTGGTACTCGTCGTATGGATACTAAACTATCTAAACCATAGAGGTTTTTATTGTCGACTAGTGATAGTGTGGAATCGAAGGTGGTTGACCAATCAACCGCACAGTCAACTCTGTGCTTCCGCTATGGACGTGTCGTTAGTGCCGAGGGGATCGTACACTGCTCAACTAGAGCGCCGAATTAACGTAGCAATATCAGTCTTGTCTGCCAAAATTTTTTTGGGCTGCGCTACCCAGACATTCCAACCTGAGCTGCCAGCTGTTGTCAGGAATGAACTTGAGAACGGTGCTGGCTACAAGAAACTTCGATGGGCAAGAACAGACTCAATATGCGGCCAATCGGGCTGCGAAAGCCGCTGATGGCATGAGACTCGCAGGCTTCGATGAGTACATCGCCTATGTGCCAGGCGTTACTGGACTGCAACTTGCTTTCGACACTCTATCCAAAGAGGAGTACGCGGAAAAATACGGATTCGGAATGTTAACGACCATAGAGCAGACTGCTTTTGTCGACCCATCAACCGATCCTGATCCGAACTCCTTATACCGGAACGGACTAAGTCCTGCGGAGCAATCTGCATACGACGAACAACTGCCCGGAATGTATCCGAGCGGCAGAAGCAGAACTCGGAGAACCACCAGGAGTATTAACCCTTTCCGAGCAAACGACTCGGATACTGGATGAGGCGAGCGAGCGAGCGAAATCAACTCGAGAGTATATTGATGCAGAACAGAGCTGGGCTCCATGCATGGCCAAACTCGGCGCGTTCGACTACGAGACCCGGGATGATATGCGCGAGCAGCTCGGAGCTACAGTCGAGAGGTTCGCTCAACCCTTCATCGACAGGTTGAATGCTGCCTACAGTACGAGCGATCTAGAAACTGCACGCTCACTGACGATGGCCGATGCGCTGAGCCTACAGAGTATGAGGAATATGTCCGGGCGATTGAGACCGAGCGCTCCGCAGCTCTCGCTGATCTAGAGTGCGGAAGGCCAATCGATAAGGCTTTTGAGTCGACATATTTCAAAGAGCTCGAGCAACTAAGCGGAGGCTAGTGGTCCGTCGCGGATTTGGTCTGGTGGGTGAGGCGGCTCGGCCTGGCTTTGACTTTGGTGATGATGTCGTCGGCGGTCTTGTGCCAGACGAAGGGTTGGGGGTTCTTGTTCCAGGGCTTCGGCCCAGAGCTCGATGGCGTCGTCGAGGTCGTCGACGCTGGCGAAGGTGCCGTTGCGGAGCCGGCGGTTGGTGAGCTGCGCGAACCAGCCCTCGATCGAGGTTCAGCCACGACGAGCTGGTCGGGGTGAAGTGCAGATGCCAACGGGCCCGTTTCGGGTGCCGCCAGCCACTCGGTGACCGGCGGCGCCGAATGCGCGGAGAGGTTGTCCAACACGACATGCACCTCGAGATGGCGGGGCACGTGCAGATCGATCCACTTGAAGAACGCCAGCACGTCGTTGGCGGTGTGCCGCTTGCGGGTCTGGTGTAGGACCTCGCCGGTGCCACGTTCATGGCCGCGAACAGGTGATCGTGCCGTTGCGTTTGTAATCATGGGTCATCGTCCGCCCCGACCTGGCTTCAACGGCAACGAGGGCTGGGTGCGGTCCAACGCCTGGCACTGGGTCTTCTCATCGAAACTGAACACCACCGCCCGTTCCGGCGGGTCCAGATAGAGGCCGACGACATCGACCAGCTTGGCTTCGAAGTCGCGGATCAGTCGACAGCTTGAAAGTGTCGACCCGCCACGGCCGCAGTTTCCGGGCCCGCCAGATACGGGCCACCGTGTCCTTGCCCACACCGTGACGTTCGCCCATCGTCCGAGTCGACCAGCCGTCGACCCGTCATCAGGGATCGTGTGCAACGTGTCGTCCACATCGCGTCGATCGCCGCCTGATCGATCTCAGGCTTGCGCCCCGACCCGCCGCGATCCCGCCCACGCCCTCGACGCCTTCGACCGAACCGCTTCCGCCAGCCCGCACCGATTCAGCCTTGGTCCTGCAACGACGGGCGATCTCCTCGGTCGCCAGCCCATCCGCCGCCAACAGCAGCGCCCAAGCCTGCACCACCTGGCGGTGCGGCAACGACGACGAACGAGCCATCACCTCCAACCCCCCGTTCTTCCTCCGACACCGGCAACGGCGGTGCAACCACGACAGGCATGATCACACATTAGCTATCCAAATCGATTCCACCGACGGACCACTAGGAGACCGCTGATCATGCTTGTCCGTTCGCTTGAGTGGCTGAGGGCGCCGCTGGTGGACTTGGCTTCGTCTGAGCATCCCCCCGTTGGCAGGACACCTCGATTAGGAGGTAGTCATGTCAGTGATGGAGGAGCGGTCGGCCAGGCGTCGTCGTTCGTTCACGGCGGAGTTCAAGGCTGACGCGGTGGCGTTGGTGGTCGACGGGGACCGTCCGATCGCCGAGGTTGCCCGGTCGCTCGGGATCGGCGAAGGGACGCTGGGGAACTGGGTTCGCCAGGCCCGCATCGACCGGGGCGAACGCGAGGGGCTCTCCACGAGCGAACGCAGCGAGCTGGTCGAGCTGCGCCGGGAAGTGGCCCGGCTGCGGATGGAACGAGAACTGCTCAAACGAGCGACGGCCTTCTGGGTGAGGGAGTCGGGACAGTGACCCGCTACCGGTGGGTCGCTGCTCAGAGGGCCGAGGGCTTCCCGACCACGACCGCATGCGAGATCGCTCGGGTGACACCGTCAGCGTTCTATGCCTGGCGTGCGTCCGAGACGGCCGGCCCGTCGCCGCAGGAGCTGGCCGATGCCGAGCTGGTGGCCGTCATGGGAACGATCCACGACGAGTCCGACGGCACCTACGGGTCGCCCAGGATGACCGAGGAGTTGGCTCGACGAGGCCACCGGGTGAACCACAAGCGGGTGGAGCGACTGATGCGGGTGAACGGGATCGTCGGGGTCCACAAGCCGGCCAAGGTCCGCACCACCCTGCCCCCGGACCTCTACCCACCCCTGCCCGATCTGGTCGGCCGCCGGTTCGACCCGGGGGCGCCGGATGTGGCCTGGGTCGGGGACATCACCTAATGGGGGAGTCAGCCGTTTGCCGGTTGAGCGATTGGCAGGTGTCCACTGAGACATCACGGACACAGAGGGTCGGGCCGGTAAGAGTGAGCAGGCCGAGCCGCTGGCAGGTGGCCACTCCACGCCACCCGACCCTGGAGGTCTCTACGTAGACGGTGGCCCTGCCGGTCCGCCACGAGGTTAGTGATCGGCTTGTGAGATGCCGCGCCGTCGAGCGCTGTCCATTAGGTCGCCGCACCAGCCCCTCGAGCTCGAAAACCGGAAGAGAGAACAACAGACAACGGATTGGAGACATCGTTCATGAAACTGACGTGCGGGGTCGATTGGGCCGAGGCACATCATGACGTCGCGCTCGTCGACGGGGATGGGGTGTCGTCGTGGCACGCGCCAGCGCATCGACACTGGCGCCACCGGATTCAACAAGCTGCTGGCGCTGATCGCCGAGGACATGAGGGCAGCGCCCAGACCACGCCAGTTTGGATCGAAAACAACAAGAACCTACTCTGTCGTCGCGTTGGTCGAGGAGCCGGGTTCACGGTATATCCGATCAACCCGCGGGCGGTGGCCCGCTATCGGGAACGCTACGGCCAGGCCGGCGGCAAGTCCGATGCCGGCGATGCAGGAGTCCTCGCGGACATTTGCGCACCGACCGCCATCGGCATCGGCGGATGCCTGCGGTCACCGAGCAGGCGGCGCGGTCAAGGCGTTGGCCCGTCAGCAGCAGGAAGCGGTCTGGGCGATGCAAGACCGTCAACCGGCTCCGGTCGGTGTTGTTGGAGTTCTATCCCCAGGCGCTGCAGCGTTTCCGAATCTCCCGCACAAGGCAGACTCACGTCCTGGCCGCCGCGCCGACGCCCGCAGCGGCGGCGAGCTCACCCAGCCGGGTCGTGGCCTTGTTGCAGCGATGCGGCAGCGGAGACCGCCCGCCTGGTCGACAGATCGTCACCGACTTCGCGACCCGCCCTGCGGCAACCCCGCGGGTCGAGGCCGCCACGGAGTGCGGTCGAGCTCGTTGCGAATATCGTCGCCATGCAGGCCGGAATCGCAGGCCTCAAAGTGGCGAACCGCGAGTTCGACCAACACACGACGCCAGATCTCAGCCCCGCGCCCGGCCTCGGACCGATCCTCGCCGCCCGCGTTCTGGCCGAGATCGGTGACGACCCAGCCGATTCGCCTGCGCAAACCTCCGCGCGTTCGCCGGCACCGCCCCGGTGACGAGGGCGTCGGGCAAGTCCAAGACTGCGCCCGCAAGATCCGAAACGGCGCCTCGCTGACGCATGCCACTGGTGGGCCTTCGCCACTCTGCCATCCCCCGGTGCCCGCGCACACTACGACCGCCGCCGCGCCGCCGGCGACCACCACAACGCCGCCCTACGCAACCTGGCGAACAAGCTCCTCGGCCGACTGTGGTGGTGCCTGCAAACAACCAGCCATGGGACGACACCGCCGCCTGGCACCACCGAACCCAACCAGAAAGCAATCGCTGCTTGACACCTGACTGGCGTGGGATGTCTACGTCGCACCGACGAGGGCTGGCTCTACCTGGCCTCCGTGCTCGACCTCGGCTCCCGCCGCCTGCTCGGCTACGCCATGGCCGACCATATGCGGACTGAGCTGGTGGCCGACGCGTTCGGTATGGCAGTCGCTACCCGGGGCGGGTCGGTGGACGGGGTGATCTTCCACTCGGACCGGGGATCGCAATATCTGTCCGGTGAGTACCAGGACCTGGTCGCACGGCACGGGATGTGTCAGTCGGTCGGGCGGACCGGGGTCTGCTGGGACAACTCGGTGGCCGAGTCGTTCTGGTCATCGTTGAAACGAGAACTCGTTCACCGCTACCGGTTCCGGACCCGGGCCGAGGCACGGCGGGCCATCTTCGTCTGGATCAACCGGTACAACACGAGCCGTCTTCACTCCAGCCTTGGCCATATCCCGCCCACCGAATGGGAGGCCAACTACTGCCAGCTACAGGCACAGCAAGCCGTGTAAACCACGTGTCCCGCCGGCGGGGGGAAGCTCAGTCATGATGGCTGATGGTCGACTGTACCGGTAAGTTGCTGCCGGAGGGCGATGGTCCAGCCGGTGGGTGTGGGTGAGGGTGAGCAGCCGGGGCGAGGTTAATGGCGGCCGCCCGTCGGGCGAGCCGGATCCGATTGCGTTCGATGCCTCGGTATTGGAGCCAACGGTTGGGTCCTCGGACCACCCAGGCCATGGCTGCGTTTGGCCATAGTCCTATGCCGGCGGTAGCCAAGTCGACTGAGGCCCGGGCGACGAGAAACGGGTCAGCGAACATCTCATCCGGGATCGATCAATATCCGACGGTGCGCCGCCAACAGAGCGTGCACCGAGCCCGGCCCCCTGAGACGGCCACTACAGACCCCCAGCATCGAACAGTGAACTGTCACGACGACAGAAACCCTGCATCCCCCCATTTCTTTTTCGATTCCACCCCAGAACGAGAGCACCCACCCCCCAAACTGCTCAGCACTGTCCTAGTCGTCGTAACCAACCGCCCCTCAATGGCCTACTAGCTAGTGGTCCGTCGCTGATTTAGCAATGTGGGTTAGTATTGCGGTATGCCAGTTGTGACTGCTGCCCGGTTGAGGGTGTCTCGTAGGCAGCGGGCGGGGCTGGAGGGGATGGCCCGCTCGACGTCGTTGCCGCACCGCCGGGTGGTGCAGGCTTAGGCGTTGTTGTTGGCCGCTGACGGGCCGACGAACGCTGGGGTGGCCCGGCCGTGCTCGACGACGCGGACGCGGTGCGGCCGTGGCGGGCCGGTTCGCGGAGGGCGGGGTCGATGCGGTCGGGCGGATCGCGGGCCGGGGCCGAAAGCCCTGGATGCCTCAGGCGGTGTCGGCGGTGGTGGCCGACACGCAGCAAACCGTCCCGATGATGATTCCACGGCCTGGACGACCCGGCCGATGGCTGCCCGTCACGGCGTCGGCAAGGACAGCGTCGCTCGGATCTGGGCGGCCACGGAACATTCAACCGTGGGGGGTGGACACGTTCAAGCTCTCCAACGATTCCCGGTTCGAGGAGAAGCTGGTCGATGTCGTCGCCGTGTACCTGAACCCGCCGGAGCGGGCCGTGGTGTTCAGTTTCGACGAGAAAACCCAGTGCCAGGCGCTGGACCGACCCAGCCGACGTTGCCGATGAAGCGGGGCCGCGCCCGGACCCTGACCCATGAATACAAGCGCAACGGCACCACCGACCTGTTCGCGGCGTTGAACGTCGCTACCGGTGAGGTGCTCCACCAGACCCCAAGAGCCACTGCGCCAATGACGTCCTCGCTTTCTTCAAATTGGTCGACCTCCACATACCCCGCCACCTCGACATCCACGTCGTCCTCGACAACCTGTCCGCCGACAAAGCCACCCGAGGTTCCTGAGTGGCTCGCCCAGCCCTCGACAGAAGCGGTGGCACCTGCATTTCACCCCGACGAGGTCGTCGTGGCTGAACCTGGTCGAGGGCTGGTTCGGTCACCTCACCAACAGACGGCTACGTCCGGGGGCGTTCGCCAGTGTCGACGCTCTCATCGAGGCGATCGAACGTGGGCCTAACACTGGAACGATGACCCCAAGCCGTTCGTCTGGGCCAAGACCGGGCGCGGTCAAGCGGCTGTTGCAATGACGTCAGCGTAGACCTCGGCGGGGGTGCGCCAACCGAGGACTTTGCGGGGTCGTCCGTTCATCTCGGCGGCGACGAAGCGGACCTGGTCCAGGGTGACCCGGTTGAGGTCGGTTCCCTTGGGAAAGTACTGGCGTAGCAGGCCGTTCATGTGCTCGTTTGAGGGTCGTTGCCAGGGCGAATGAGGGTCGCAGAAGAAGACGTCGATTTCGGCGTCGGCCTGCAGTTGGACCCAGTTGGCCATCTCTCGGCCCTGGTCCCAGGTCAGCGATCGGCGCACAGCGTCGGGGAGATCGGCGGTGAGCTCGATCAGGCAGGCGTACACCGACTGGGCGTCGTGGCCCTCGGGAAGGTCACCCAGGAGCAGGAACCGGCTGCGGCGCTCGACCACGGTCACCAGGGCGGAACGGTTGAACGCACCCATGATGAGATCACCCTCCCAGTGCCCGGGGAACGCCCGGTCAGCAGCCTCGGGAGGGCGGGCACTGATCGGTGTGATCTCACCCAACACGTTGGCCCGAGTGGCCTTCTCTCCCCGTCGACGGGGCCGGCGTCGTAGCCGACCGGAACGCAACGCAGCGATCAGCTCGCGCTTCAAACCGCCCTTGCCCTGCAGGTACAGCGCCGTGTAGATCGTCTCGTGCGACACCCGCATCTCCGGGTCCTCGGGATGGTCAAGGACCAGTCTGGCCGCCACCTCAGCCGGCGACCACCGCTTGGTCAGACCCTCAGCCACCACAGCCGCCAACCGCACGTTGGCCACAAGCTTTCGGATCTTCGGACGCCGGGCCCGTGTCACCGATCCCCGCTGGGCCGTGATCGCCCGGAACCCATCCCGGCCCCCGTTGCCGTTCACCTCTCGGCTCACCGTCGAGGTCGGCCGCTGCAGCCGCCGGGCGATCATAGCGAAACCCTCATCGCGAGCGAGGCCCACTTCGATCGCTTGGCGTTCCTCAACCCCCAACCGAACACCCGGCATCAGCCCTCCATCGTCACCCCGTCAGCCAGTCACCATGACCGACCCGTTGCAACGACCGGTGGACCCCGCCCCGCCAAACAGATCATCGCCAAGGTCAAACGAGGCCCGAGCTGCCCTCACCCACCAGACCAAATCCGCGACGGACCACTAGGCAACACCGAGGAGCTGGAATCGCTAGTCAACAATGTCGGAGGCGTATCCGATTGAATCACTGTAGATCACCTGGCCAGCTATCACTCCACCAGCAATCCCAAGCACGACGACTAGCACGACGGTCCCAAAGTTCTTCCTGAACCTGGGAGGAGGTAAGAGGGTCAGACTACCAGCCAGAAGTGCACCAATTGGCAGATACCGAAGCGCTATCAATTTCGGATAATAGAGTCGTTCTGCATCGTCGAGCAGACCATGCTGATCCAGGGCAGCTCGTCCGTTCAACACGGCACAATTGTGCAGTGAAGTCTCCGTTGGCTCGCACGACTCCTCCAGGCTGCAACTGGTACCGCCCCTGCCGCAAGCTGAGTCATCTAAGACCGAACGGACTGAGTAGGCCGTCAAAAAGGTAGTCAAGCCGATGAAGAAAGCGCAGCAGGTGATGACTACCGCTACGGCCAGGCGAATTTGTCTCTCTATTGGACCGGGCTCTCTCGGTCTCCACAGTACAGGCAACATTCCCACAGCGCCATCTTCAGCTTGTCGCACAGGGCCGCTTTCCGGTGTCGTATTCATCATCGTCTGTCCTACCTACTTTGGAATCAGTGGGACGTAGTCGTCCTCCCATATGACGGCTAAACGGTCTGGGAGAAGCTTCAGAGGTGACTCCCCGCACTCGACGGTAGCCGACGCAGCCGCCCGCTCCTCCTCTGCGAGATTAGCAACCGACTCTCGTGAGATCGTCGAAGCGTCCATCACGGCGTCTAACCGAAGCGGAAGTTCTCCTTGGCTAGCCAGGGAGTCGCATAAATGTATCCCTTAACGTCCATGCATCCTGTCCAACTAGCGTAGAATTCAACCACTCTATCATCGCTAGAGAACCGATTTTGGACCTCCATCACGTCTTGGTAGCTATCGAGGTACTGTTTAAGGTACACGTCCATGCCGGTTTCGGCTTGCGCCTGAGCTGTGCACCCACCGGCCATTCCAGCTCCATCGGATGTTGGCCTTCCATTAAGCTCAGCGAGGTACGCCTGCTGCGCTCCTCCTCTGACATGCCAATGAACCGCTCCTCGTGCTTGAGGCGGGTCTCTTGGGCACGCTCAAGCGTCTCCTCATCCGACAAACCGTAGATGGTAAGGTCCTGCATCGGAGCGAGGCCGAAGCCAAATTCGTGAGCGAACTCTACGTCTGACATTTCTTCGCGAAGGATCGCCGCGGATGCGTCGGGGTTAAAGCCACTCTCAAGGGACTCTGGCTTATAGTCGAATCCTTGTTCCTGCATGCATTCAGCAATGAGGTTCTGAGCCTCCTCCGCCCGAGAGTAGTATCGTCGAGACAGCTCAATATCGTTAAAGACGGGAATCCCTCGGTACTCATAGACGGCAATTGATCAGTTTTGTCTCCGTCACCACCGACGCTTTCGGATCCACAAGCACTACCTGTGATCAGCGTCGCCAGTATCAGCAAGCAGAGCTTGTTACCGGTCTGCTTCGAGTCGGCTTTGAATCGACTGATCATGGATTCCTTAGTAGTCGCCAGAAGAACCGCTCTGCGTGTGGCACCCTACAGGGAGCCACGTTTAGGGATCTTTCGGGCGATCATCCTAAATTGATACACCAGTGAACACGCAGTTAACGCGGATTGTTGCTGGAGGGAACGGGATGCTGGTCTTATCGCATCGGAAGTTGTTGGCATTGATGTCATCCAAGTGTAAGGGCCGCAGAACTGCCCAAAGACGGCAAAGAACTGCGTCGCAGCAGTAAATTCATCAGTATCTCTCATCTTTGACTTACTATTCTCGCCAGCATAGAGCGACCATTCATAGGCATAATAGGGTGGACACTCAGCGCCAATATCATGAATAACTAGCCTATAGTTGGACGTTCCCGTGTTATTTCTCACCTCGCCAGCCGTTGATCCACTTTGACAGGTGGCACTCGCAGGTAGATCGGTTGCGATAACCAGTCCGCTCATTGAGACGAGCGCTACAAGGAACATTTTAATTGATTTCGACATTCTTCCCCCAATCGGTCCTCGGCAGTGAAGGCCAAGGGTTACCAGCATTGCTCGACGGGTAGTTCGTGTCAAATCGTTCTATTTGGCCGCACTACTGGGCAGCGTCTAAGTCATTCGTGGCTGTTGGTCCTAGTGCCACCTCAGCAACAGCAGTGCAGCCTTACCGTTTGATTGCTCGACCTCAACGAGACGCCCAAACGGCTGAGGACCAGAGCCAGCACCTCAGGAGCTGTCCGGAACGCCAACAGGCCCTTCAGCTCCGGGACCATTTAGCCGCTATCGCAGTAAATAGCCCTTTCTGTGCGATAGGGCCCCGAGCCCGGGAGCCCCGGCCAGGCGTCTGCCCTGGTCGGAGCCGTAGGCTGTCACGGGGGCAGTGTCCGAGCTTGGTACGCGTTCAGTGCGACAACGCGGCGTACACGGACGTGCCAGCGGAGGATCGCCTTCGCCCGCCATCGGAGGAGTGGCAGGGAGACCTCGTCGTTAGGCAGCTGGACCTCCACGAGACGCCCGAGGCGGCGGCTGAACACCGTGGCCAGGATCTCTGGCCTCGCCCGCGAAGCGAGCAGACCTTTCAGCTCCGGCACGGCGCCTGCCTTGTCGGCAGCGGAGTACACCGCCGCATCGGCGGCGACGTAGGGCACGAACTCTCCGTGCTGGCGCTCTGCTTCCGCCTGCTCGTCGATCTCGTCGACACCGGTCCGCTTCAAGAGCCCGTGGGACATGGCGAACATGCGGCGCCCACCGACCGCAGCGGCGTACTCGGCCCACACCGCCCGGCATCGGGCCCGGACCTCGTCGGTGATCTCAGGGTCTGGGTTCATGGCCATGGCAGCGATCTCCCACATCGACCACGAGTCGTGACGGCCGGTCTTGAGCGGGCCCATCGTCAGCTCCAGGCCCACCTTCGCCAGGTAGCGGCCCATGGCCGGGTCATCGGCTCGGACCAGCGTGATCCCGTGCTCCTCGGAGACCTGCCGGCCGGCTTTGGCCATCTGGGCCGACCATTCCCGCCACAACTCGTGCTCCATCTTGTCGACCTCGGACGGCCCCCACTCGTGGTCGTCGTCGAGGTCGAGCTTCGACCACACGAGCAGGTGGATGTGGGGGTGGAACCCGTTGGCCAACGACCAGGTCACCTCGACCTGCCGGCAGAAGCCCCCACCGTCGGCAGTGAGGCGGCGAAACAGCCGGGACTGCCTGAGCGCTGTCCACCCGTCCATCATGTCCCGGTAGCTGCCGGCCAGCCCGTCGCCGCGGGAGTGGGAGAACGTAGGGGTGATCAGGTAGCAGTGATAGCCGAGGGCCTTCATCACAGCGGCCAGCAACTCGATCTGGCGGGCCCGGGCCGCCGCGATCTTGATCGCACACCGCAGGCACAGGTTCCCCGCTGCGCACACCACCACGCCGTGCAGCTGGCCGGCATCGAGCCCGTCGGGGATGGTGACGTAGCCCATCTCCACCCGCTCCGAGTGGGGCAGCCCGCACGTCCCGGCCCGGTGCTTCTTCGTCCACTCCCCGGTCTCACGGTCCTTGCGGGGCCCGAGCAGCTGGCGGTTCAACCGCTGCACCCGATCCTCCATCACCAACCGCTCATGCCGGCGCCGGGCCGCCTCCTCGTTCGCCACGACCGCATCCAGCCACCGGTCCCCGGTGCTCCGCTCGGGCCGTGCTCGTGGCCGTCACCATCGGCCCCGCTCCGACTTACCAAGGCCTACCGGCGACTGTTCATAGCCGTCCAGGAGCGTCCGGGTCACCTTTATCCGCGATGTACCGAGAGAGCCGCTCTGGCCGCCCCCGTCGGGCGGGGTGGTTGAAGGAGTGGGGGAGAGAAGAGTGTTCGCCTTCGTCGACCCGCCTACGGGGCGGCCCAGCGACTCGGCGGGACTCCGTCCCGCCGGCCGCCGGCCGCCGGCCGCCCATGAGGTGATGAGCAGCGCGGAAGGCATCGGTCGCCTCCGCCCGGCATCGACAGCCGCCGACAGCACTCTCGACGTGCTCCCGGCGCGTGACGTCCGCCAGCACCTTGATGCCCACGCACACGACGGGCGTTGCGTCGCCTTGAGTGGCCGTGAACTCGCGCCAACGGACGCGCTCGTATGCGCATGAACGCCGATGATCCTTCTCTGGCCCGTGCGGACGATCCGAGCGGCGTTCCAGACGAGGGATGACGGCATCCAAGGGGAGAGTGGGCTGCTTTCTCGGTGCGGCTGCCATCTCCCTGGATGGCGCCGGCAAGAGTTGGTGCTGGATTGGCGGACCGCTCCGTCTGACGACGGACGGAGCGGAGGACGCACACTCGAGTGTCGCTGCGGGTCGGTTGGTACCGCCGACTCCTCTGCCCATCGACGATGGCAAGGAACACGGACCGAGAGGATCGTGAAGTTGGACGTGCACAGGTTGACGCCAGTTCTGGTGCCTGCGGCGACCGCCAGGTGGCACCTCGACCTGGAGCTGAGAACAAACGAGCTGGCCTCGAGGGGCCCCAAGGTCGTTGACCTCAACCATCACCTGGAGTACCGTCAGGACTGTTCAGAGTTACCTGATGGCCGGCCCAGGTGGTCGGCCTCATCAGTTTTCGGGTGGCCCCCACGGACCGCAGGCGCCTCCTCCCCGAGAAGCGGCAGAGCAAATCAAGACTACACCGATGTAGTTCCACTGCCAGGGGTGTAATCCTGACTTCCGTAGTCGGACTCGACTCTGCACCCCAGCACGCAATTGCTGTCTTGTCGCTGCGGGTTTGTCAGGTTATCCTGACAGCGTGGGTGTGATCGCTACCAACGAGTTACCGGCAGATCCGCTGGACGCGCTGCGGGTCTTGGCCCGCACCGAGGCCGAGCTGGATGAGCTGCGCCGACAGCAAGTTGCAGCAGCGCGATCGGCTGGAGCGTCTTGGGAGCAGGTGGGCGAAGCGCTCGGCGTGAGCCGCCAGTCGGCGTGGGAGCACTACGCCGGCCGAACCCGGGCCGAGCTGGCAGCGAACGCCGCCGCCAACACCGATCTGTCCGAGGACCAGGCAACGGACCTCGCGGTCGACGAGGTGCGTGCCGCCCGTCGCCGACGTCGCGCCAGCTGAGCTGCCAATCGTGCGGGTGGTGATCGATGCCAACGTGTGGGTGTCGGCTGCCATCAGGACCGGCCCGGCCCATCGCATCGTGCAGCGCTGGCTGACCGGAGCCGGCGATTTCGAGGTCATCATCTGCCACACGCTGATCGCCGAGGTCGCGGACGTGCTCACTGCCCGCCCGAGGATGCGGAAGTGGATCCCTCTGGAAGTCGCCGAGCGATACGTAGCGACGATCCAGGTGCTGGCCGACGTGGTCGAGGACCCGGCGGTCATCGGTACAACAACCCGTGACGTCGACGACGACTACCTCGTGGCCCTCGCCCGGGAGCACGGCGCCGACTTCATCGTCACCGGCGACAACGACCTACTCGACTGGGCAGAGCAGCGACCGCCGGTGATCACACCCGCAGCATTTGAGGAACTGCTGGGCCCGACGTAGGGGAGTCAGCCCCGGTCAGGTGCCACGCTCGGATCCAACAGCTCGGCGGCACGCCGTGAGGTGCGCTCGGGGCGCTTGCCCAGGCTGGCGATGTAGGCCGCCGTTGTCGAGGTGTTCGAGTGGCCGACATGGCGAGCTACATCGGCCAGGTCGACGCCGCCGTCGGCGTACAGTGCGGTGATCACGGTCCGGCGACCGGCGTGGGTGCCGAGGCCCTTGGAGTCGATGCCCGGCGACCCGGGCCGCCCTGTCGATGGCCTTGGTGACCGCCTGGCGGTTCACCAGGCCCCCGACCTGCGTCGAGAACACGAGCGAGATGGGTTCACCCTCGTACCGGTGCTGAACCCACAGCTCACCGGCAGCAGCGCGCTCCGCGTCCTGCGCCTCCCGCTGTAGCCGGAGATGGGCAACCGCCACCGGCGCCAGGTGATGCGTGCCCTCGGCGCCCGTCGTCTTCGTGGTTCCCAGCGTGACCCCGGCCGACGGGGTGTAGGCGGCCGCTCGCCTGATCCGGGCCGTGCCCGCCTCAAGGTCCAGGTCCTCCCAGGCCAGGCCGAGGACCTCGCTCACCCGCCAGCCCTGACAGAACAACAGCGTCACCGCCGCGCCAAGGCGAACCTGGGCCGCGGCGGAGATCAACGCCCGAGCGTCCTCGGGCGCCAGGGCGCGGCCAGCGCTCAGCCGTCGGGCCGGCGGGGCTTTGACCAGATCGAACGGGTTCGAGGCCAACAGCCCGACCTTGACCGCCTCGGCGAAGGCCTGCCGGCAGACCTTGCGGCAGTTGAGCACCGTGAACGGCGCAAAGCGGTCGAATAGTCGCGACTGCCACTCGGTCAGCGTCTCCGGCCCGACGTCGACCACGGCGAGCAGGCCGAGGTCGTCGACGAGGTAGGCGGTGAACTTCCGGTAGCTGTCCAACGTCGAGCGCTTCACCTGATGGCGAGCCACCGACTCGAGCCACCAGTCGGCCAGCTCGGCCACCGTGGTCGAGCGGGTGAACCGGCTGGACGTCAACGGGCGCCGGCCGAGCTCGGCCAGAACCTCGGCCCGCTTGGCCTCCGCCTTGGCCCGGGTGGGCGCCGACACCGACCGACGCCGACCCTCGAGGATCGACGTAGGTGGCGCGCCACCGCCCGGCGATCGGCGTACCGTCCGACCGCTTCGACGGGCCCTCGAAGTACACCGAACCCCGACCGTTCGGGTTCTTGCTCGCCACCACCACCGAGCCGTCCGGTGCGACGACCCGCTTCCCCCGCGGCCCCTTGGGCATCACCCACCTCCGGCGGCCACGGTAACCCAGCCGCCTCCGCGGTAGCAACCGCGGGAGCAACGCTCTGTAAACACGCCTGAACGGCTGTGAACGAGTTTCCGGGAAATCCCTGGTGGAGGCCATTTCGGCAGCCACCGCTGCATGACTCTGGACGTGGCTGAACCCTGAAGTGGAGCTGGGGGGAATCGAACCCCCGTCCGCTGAGCAGGCATTGCAGGCGTTACGACTGTTCCCGTGCTTCCGGCCTTACGGCCACCGACCTACCGGGTTAGGCGGCCACGACGAGCGTGGCCTGAGCCGCCTGGACTTTCCCAGATGTCAGCGGTCTTTGCCTGCTGTCAGCGGTCTCTCCCGCCGTCCATCACTGCTTCTGTTGCCGGGCTGCAGCGATCAGACCCCGCGTGGCCTCGCGGCTCGCGATTTTCCTCTAGCTACCTGAAAGAATCAGGCGGCGAGAGCGAAGGTAGCCTTGTTATTGGCGCTTCTGTTGGTGCCCCGTTTTACGAGTCTGAGCAACTCGAGCCGCACCCACAACATCTCGTCTCAACGTCGAAACCGATCAGCCCCGTCGTCGAGGCGCCATCGTTGCGATGCACCTCTGCGATATGCGAACGTCCAGATGTCAAGGAGCTGCGCCGCCACGAGGCGGCAACTCCAGCCTAGCGTCGCAGGCGCCTCAGCGGCTGCGGGCCACCAGCTCCCGGCGCGCCTCGCGGTCGGCGTCGCGCTTGGCGATGAGCTGGCGCTTGTCCACCGTGCGCCGCCCCCGGCCAAGGCCGAGCTCCAGCTTGACCCGGCTGTCCTTGAAGTACAGGGCCATGGGCACCAGCGTGAGGCGGTCCTGTTCGACCTTCACCCGGAGCCGGTCCAGCTCGTGGCGGTGCAGCAGCAGCTTGCGCTTGCGGGTGGCGTCGGCCGGCACGTGGGTGGAGGCCCGGGAGTAGGCGGCCACGTGGAGGCCGAGCAGCCACAGCTCGTGGCCCTCGAACCGGGCGAACGCCTCCTTGATCGTGACGTTCGACTCCCGCATCGACTTCACCTCGCTGCCCCGCAGGGCGACGCCGGCCTCGAACGTCTCGCTGATGTCGTAGTTCAGGCGGGCCGCTTTGTTGGTGGCGATCATCTTCACGGCCATCGGTCAAGCCTAACTATGCTGAGCGGCCGTGCTCACCATGCAGCGACGACACTGGCTAGAGATGTTGGGGGTGGCCTGGGACGCCTACCCCCTGGAGGGATGCGGGCTGCTCATCGGCGAGAGTGGGGGCGACATGGTGGAACGATTCGTTCCGATCCGCAACGAGGCCGAGTCGAGCCGCATCTACCGCCTCGACGGCCAGCAGTACGCCAAGGCCGCCCTGCGGGCCGACGCCGACGGCCTCGACATCATCGGGGTGATGCACTCCCACACCCACACCGCCGCCTACCCGTCGCCCACCGATGTGGCCGAGGCCTCGAAACCTCTGATCCCGCCGACCTGGCACTGGGTCATCGTGTCCCTGGGCTGGGGGTACCCCGAGTTGCACAGCTACCGGATTCTCGACGACGGAATAGCGGAGGAGCAGGTCGGGTTGGCACAATAGATTTCCTACTAGTCCGCTCGGCTTTGTCGAGTTTGGTCAGGGCCGGATGGTCAGGGCCGAGTTCGGTGAGGAAGGTGTTCAGGTGCCAACAGTCAGTGTTCGACTCCCCACGGTGCTCCGGCCCGCCGCCGGCGGCCAGTCCTCGGTGGAGGCAGCGGGAGACACCATCGGCGATGTGGTGAAATCGCTGATCGCGGCCCATCCCGGGCTCGAGACGAACCTGGTCGACGAGAACGGCGACGTCCGCCGTTTCGTGAACGTGTACGTGAACGACGAGGACATTCGCTTCCTCGACAAGCTCGACACCAAGGTGGCCGACGGCGACGAGGTGGCCATCCTGCCCGCGGTGGCCGGCGGCTGACGAAGGGGAGGCCAGACCATGGCGGTGTACGACTCGGTGCTCGACCTCATCGGCAACACGCCGATCGTCGATGTGAGCCAGCTCAGCCCGAACCCGAAGGTACGGATCCTGGCCAAGCTGGAGGGGCAGAACCCCGCCGGCTCGGTGAAGGACCGGATCGCCATGGCCATGATCGAGGCCGCCGAGTCCGACGGCACGCTGAGCCCGGGGCGCACGATCATCGAGCCGTCGTCGGGTAACACCGGCATCGCCCTGGCCATGATCTGCCGGCTCAAGGGCTACCAGCTCAAGATCGTGCTGCCGGAGAGCGTCACCGTGGAGCGTCGCCAGATGCTCGAGGCCTTCGGGGCCGAGATCATCCCGTCGCCCGGCGGCGAGGGCTCCAACGGGGCCGTGCGGATGGCCCAGCGGCTGGCCGACGAGAACCCCGACTGGGTGTTCCTCTACCAGTACGGCAACGAGGCGAATCCCACGGCCCACTACAACACCACCGGGCCCGAGATCCTGCGTGACGTGCCCGAGATCACCCACTTCGTGGCCGGGCTCGGCACCAGCGGCACCCTCATGGGGGTCGGCACCTTCCTCAAGGAACAGAAGCCCGACGTCAAGATCTATGCCGTGGAGCCTCCGTCGGGCGAGCGGGTGGAGGGTTTGCGCAGCCTCGACGACGGCTACGTGCCGCCGGTGTTCGAGAAGTGGGGCGGGATGGAGTTGCTCGACGGCAAGCGCATCGTGCGCCCGGTCGAGTCGTTGGAGTGGACCCGGCGCCTGGTCTCCGACGCCGGCATCTTCGCCGGCCCGTCGAGCGGCGCCGCTCTGGCCGGTGCGGTGAAGGTGGCCCAGCGGATCGACGAGGGCACGATCGTCTTCATCGTGTGCGACGGTGGTTGGAAGTACCTGTCCACTGGCGCCTACACGGGCGATCTCGAAGCCACGGCCGACAACCTCGACAAGATCATCTACTTCTGACCCCTCCCGGGGCACCAGGGTGGAAGTGTCGAAGGTCGGAGTTCGCGGGAGTCAGCTGGCGGCGGGAGCGGCTGCGCCCGGGCCGGGCGTCGGCCCCCCACCAGCGGGGTGCAGGATGCGGGTGCTCACCCGGCGCTGGTAGCGGCGGCGGCTCCACCAGCCGAGGGAGGCGACGGCCAGATCCCGCTCGCCGAGCAGCGCCGTGAGGCGGGTGGCGAGCATGCCCCGCTCCTCACGCTCCTGTTCGAGCTGGCGGGCCAGCTCAGCCGTCTGGGCCTCGGCCACAGCCTTGTCCCGTTCCAGCACGGCCTGGGCCCGGTTCGCTTCGACCAGCGCCTGCGCCGCCTGATCCAGCTCGGCCTGTTGCTGGGCGACCTCCCGGAGCAACTCATCCAAGCGGTGGGCCATGGCGCTCAGCTGCCCCGGCCCGGCACCCGACCCGGAAGGGTCGTTGTCCACGTCGAGGGTCTCAGCGGCGCTCACACAGCCAGCATAGATACGGTCTTCGAGTCAATCGGGGCAATCGCGGGGGCGTTATGCAATCGTCACCGATCGGCAAGAAAGCGACCCGAAAAGCACAGCCGCCGGCCGGACCTCATTGTCCAGCCGGCGGCGGGATCACCACCCCAGAAGCACACCCGGAAGGGATGAGGGTCACCGTAGAGCGTGGGCCGGCGCCGGCCAAGAGGGCCGGGAGCTTCCGCCCCCGCCGGGGGGCCGTCCGGCTCATCGCTCGCTAGCGTGGCACCGCCTTCTTTGCGGCCCGATGTGGCCCGAACCCGATCCAGGAGTGGAACCGATGCGACCCGACGGACGAGCCAACGACGAGCTGCGACCGGTGTCGTTCCAGCGCGACTTCACCGACATGGCCGACGGCTCGGTGCTGGTGACCTTCGGCCGAACCAAGGTGCTGTGCACCGCCTCGGTGGAAGACGACATCCCCCGGTGGATGCGCGACACGGGCCGGGGCTGGATCACGGCCGAGTACTCGATGCTCCCCGGCTCCAGCCCGGAGCGGATCCGGCGCCGGGTGTCGGGCCGTGACCAGGAGATTCAGCGCCTGATCGGCCGGAGCCTACGGGGGGTGTGCGACCTGGAGGCCCTGGGGGAGTGGAACATCACCGTGGACTGTGACGTGCTCCAGGCCGACGGCGGCACCCGCACGGCGTCCATCTGCGGCGGCTACGTGGCCCTCCACGACGCCATCACCCGGCTCATGCAGCGGGCGGGCAAGCCCAAGGTCCATCCGCTCACCACGGAGTGCGCCGCCGTGAGCGTGGGCATCATCGACGGCCAGTGCCGGCTCGACCTTCCCTACGCCGAGGACTCCACGGCCGAGGTCGACATGAACGTGGTGATGACCGGCTCCGGCCGCTACATCGAGGTGCAGGGCACGGCCGAAGGGGCGTCGTTCGCCAAGGACGAGCTCGACACGATGCTGGGCCTGGCCGCCAGCGGGATCGACCAGATCGTGGCCCTCCAGCGGGCCGCCCTGGCCTCCGGGCCGCCGGCGGCCCGACCCCAGCGTTGACGGCCGTGACGGGCGACGACCTTCCCGTGCTGACCCTGGCCACGGCGAACCCGGGCAAGGTGACCGAGTTGGTGTCGCTGCTGGGCGACCGGTACGAGATCCGCCCCCGTCCGGCCGACCTGGCCGAGACCGACGAGGACCGCGACACGCTGGAGGGCAACGCCCGGAAGAAGGCGGCCGAGGTGGTGACCCACTGCGGCTCCCTGGCCGTGGCCGACGACTCCGGCCTGTTCGTGGTCGCCCTCGGGGGCCGGCCCGGCGTCCACACCGCCCGCTTCGCGGGGTTGAACGCCACCCACGACGAGAACATCGACCGGCTCCTGGCGGAGCTGTCCCCCCATCCCGACCCCGCCGACCGCCGGGCCGAATTCCGCACCGTGATCGTGGCCGCCTGGCCTGACGGTCAGGAGCTGGTGGTGGAGGGCCGGGTGCCGGGCACGATCACGGTCGAGCGGCGGGGCGCCGACGGCTTCGGCTACGACCCGGTGTTCGTGCCCGACGAGGGCGACGGCCTCACGTTCGCCCAGATGTCGCTGGAAGCCAAGAACCGCATCAGCCACCGGGCCCGCGCCATCACCGCCCTCCTGGCCCAACTCTGAGCTCTCAGTCGTCGTGGTGCTGGGGGATGAGCACGACCTCAGGGGCGGCATCGATGGGGGCCCCGGCGAACTGGGCGTTCGCCGCCACCAGCACGTCGCCCACCATGGCCACGGTGGTCGCCGTCTCGAACAGGGGGCTGGCGTTCGAGCGGAGCACCTCACCCTTCGACCGCTTCAGGTCCAGCTTCACCACCACGATCTCGTTGGTGGTGCCGGGCGAGGCCCCGTTCTTGAGCACGTAGAGGGTGCGGCCGTCCAGCAGGATGCCGTCGCCGCTGGCCACCGACACCCCGCCCAGGTCGATCAGGGTGCTGGCGCCGGTGGCGGCGTCGATGGCGTACAGCTCGCCCTTGAACGGGCCTTGCCGCTGGGCCCGCCGGCCACCCACAGCAGATCGTGGCGCTTGTCAGCCTTCAAGCCCACCGCCGCGGCGGGTGAGCGGACGACGGCGCTGATCCATTGAGGCACTCCGTGTTCCGCCCAGGAGGCGGGTGGTCGGGTTCCTCGTCCCATTCCGGACTGTAGCCCGGCCCCTCCGCTCACGGTCGAGTCCGGTGCTCGCCGGGTTCCCTCAGGCGTTCGCCGGAGGCGAACCCGAGGAACCCGAAGGGTTCCCAGGCGTTCGCCGGAGGCGAACCCGAGGAACCCGAAGGGTTCCCCCAGGCGTTCGCCGGAGGCGAACCCGAGGAACCCGAAGGGTTCCCCTAGTCGAGCGGGAGCTCGGCCACGGCCTCCTCCACCGCGGTGCCGGCGAAGAACCGGGGGTTGGCGCCGGCGTAGAACCGGGCGGCGTTGCCGAACACGAAGTCCTTGAAGTCGGCCGTGCTCAGCAGCCCGTGGTCCACGAGCTCGTAGGCCTCCTCCAGCACCTCGGCCATCTCGGGAACGTCCCAGTGGCCGATGTCGGAGGAGAAGATGGCCCGGATACGGGCTCCGAACGGGTTGCCCCTGGTGTCGAAGGCCCAGGCGTTCATCGGGTCGTCGGCCTCGCACCCGAAGTAGAAGTTGGGCACGAAGCGGTCGCGGATGTCCTCGGCCCGTTCGATGCCCACGGCGGCGAAGTCGTCGAGCCGGTCGGGATCCTGGAGGCCGGGCCCGAGCCGGCGCCACACGTCGTCGACCTCGCTCGCGTGGTTGCGCATCCGGCCTTCGGCGTGGCGGTCGAACAGCTCGGCGAACATCGGCCGGTCGAAGCGCTCGGGATCGTAGTTGCGCACCCGCTCCCCGCTGCGCTTCTCCCACCGGGCCACGATGGCGGCGAACAGGTCGACTCCCCAGCCCACGCCGCCCTCGAGGAAACCGAAGCGGAGTGTGGGGTGGCGGCGGGTGACGCCCCCGAAGAACAGCGCCTTGCACAGGGCCTCGCTGGCGGCGGCGAAGTGCCCGATGTGGTTGTACATGTAGAGCGAGGGCGACATCCGGCTGCCCCAGCCCATGCCCCCCGAGTGGAACGTGGGCGACACCTGCAGCTCGGCCAGGCGGGCCCACACCGGCTCGTAGTCGTGGTCGGAATCGACGGCGTAGACGTCGAGGTAGGTGCCCTGGCGGTCGCCCGTGATGCGGCGCAGCACGTGGCTCGGCATGAGGACCGCCTTGTGGCCCAGTTCACCCACGGCGAAATCGAGCTCGGCCAGGGCCTCCTCCGGCGTGTGCATGGGCACGATGGCCACCCCGCACATCTTGTCGGAGTGGGGGCCGAACACCTCGGCCTGGTACAGGTTCCAGGCCCGGCAGGCGCCGAGGCGGATGTCGTCGTCGTTGAAGTGGGCGGCGGCCAGGCCGGTGGTGGGGTAGAGGACGGCGAAGTCGAGTCCGATCTCGCCCATCCGCTCGGCCAGCAGCGAAGGCAGGATCGAGGTGGCCGAATCGACCGTGTTGGCCGTGGGCAGGGCCCACCACGGAGGGCGGGTGTAGCGCCGGTGCTGGCGCTCGGCCTCGGACAGCGCGTACCACCGGGGGAACCGGACCCCGAAGTGGTCGGCCACCTTGGGCCCGCCGACCTCCCGCAGGATCTCCTGCAGGAGCGGCATGAACTCCACGAAGTGGCCGTCGGCGTCGATCACGGGATGGCCGAGGCCGGCCCGGATGTCGGCCGAGCTGATCTCGGTGCTGGTCATGGTGCCTCCCTGGTGGGTTAGCAGCGGGTCATGGTCAATTGCTGAAGTCGGTCACGTAGTCGGTGGTGTCTTCCAGCAGCTCGTCGTAGGGGAGCCTCTTGGCCCAGTTGAGGGCCCCGTCGATGTCGTGGTGCCAGACCTCCGGCGGGAGCTCGTACAGCACCTCCACGCCATAGCCGTTGGGGTCGTTGGTGTAGACGGAGTGGGTCATGCCGTGGTCCACCCGCAGGTTCATCTTCACTCCCCGGCGGTCGAGGAACTTCACCTGCTCCAGCCAGCTCTGGCGGTCGGGGTAGGTGATGGCGATGTGGTTCACGGCCAATGGGCTGGCCCCCAGGGTCCACTTCTCGGGCGGCGGCGGCAGGTCGGGGTTCTCGATCAGGGCCAGGTCGTGGTGGTTCACATCGTCCACCACGCCGCTGTAGAAGCGCATGTTGGCCGGGTTGGGCCGCTCGGGGCGGGCCTTGAGCTCGCCGACCTGCTTGAACCCGAGAAGGTCACACCAGAAGTGGTGTGACTCCTCCATGTTGCGCACGTGCAGCACGACGTGGTTGATGCCACGAGGCGTCACCGGCGTATCCCGGTCGTTGATCTGCTCGGCCATGGGCCGCCTCCTTCGCTCGTCCCCCTGTGACGAAAACAGTACGACCCGGCGAGCCGCTACATGAAGTTCCGGGTGTGGAGGGCGGCGATGGCGTCGGCCTCGCCGAGGGAGAAGCCGAGCCGGGCCAGGCGTGCTCGGCGCCCGTCGGCCATCTCGGCCTGCAGGGCCTGGACGTGACGCCAGCCGACGGCGATGGCGGCAGGGGAGGGTTCGCCGGCAGCCAGGAGCACGAGGGCGTCGAACACGTCCTCGTTCAGGCCGGCCGTGGCCTGGAGCGACCGGTGGCGGGCCTCGGCCGCCCGGGCCAGGCGGCCCCGCAGCCCGGGATCGGCCGCGGCGTGGTGCTCCAGGTGGGCCAGCGACAGGGCCACGTGGCGGGCCTCGTCGTTGCGGGTGAGGTGGGCGATGCGTCGGGTGAGGGGGTCGGGGGCGTGGCGTTCCAGGAACGACAGCAGCGACACGAACGTGCCCTCGCCCATGACCGACAACAGGAAGCTGGCGGTGGCGAAGTCGGGCTCGTCGAGCAGGGTCTGGAGCGAGGCCCGGCCTCCGACGGTGGACAGAGCCAGTGGGCGCCCTGTCATCGTGGCCCGCCGGGTGAAGACCTCGATGTGGCGGGCCTCGTCGGCCACGGTCACCGCCAGCACCTGCTGCATCTCCCGGAAGTGGGGGTGGATCTGGCCCAGGAAGCGGGCCGGCACCACCAGCGCCGCCTCCTCGTTCTCCACCAGGAACGTCATCACCTGCACCACCGCCGCTTCCACCTCGGGGCCGTGCCCGATGGGGAGGGTCCAGTCGATGGCGGTGGCCGGATCCCACTGGCCGGCGGCGGCCTGGGCGTAGAGGCCGGCGGCCCGGTCGGTCCACACCTCGTCCCGGTGGGCCAGCCGGAAGCCGGGTTCAGGACCGCCGGGTTCCACCGCCGCGCCCCGGGCGGCCAGGCCCCAGTGGGCCGGCGGCGCCGCCACCACAGCCTCGCTCCGGACCGGGTCGGCATCGCCCGCCCGCTCGGCCCCCTGCCACCGGGCCGAGGCCGCCGTGCCCCGTTCGACGAGGCCGACGGTCTCACCTCCGGTGGCGGCCGGGTGCCAGCGGTGGCCCTGCTGGCGGCACCAGATCGCCAGGTGGGCGGCCAGCTCGGGGTGGTGGCCCCGCACCACCAACCGCTCACCGGCGGCCAGACCGGCCAGGGCCAGCTTGACCAGCACGTGGGCGCCGCCGTCGAGCCCGAGCGGGCCGAGCTCGACGGCGGCGGAGCCGGTGTGGCCGGCCCGTGCGGCGCTCAACGCGGATAGCCCTCGACCAGAATCGAGCCGTCGGGTCCGTAGAACCGGAGACGGTCCACGGCCGACTCCAGCTGGCGGTAGCCCTCGGTGCGGCCCACCCGCCATTCCCGCAGGCCCTCCAGCTCCAGCAGGGGCCGCACCGCCGGGTCGTCGAACGACATCGACAGAAGCAGTTCCACGAACCGGTCTGTCACGCTGGTGTCGACGTCGTCGAGCACCGTCATCGTGCAGTGGTCGTAGGCGGCGGTCTGGGTGAGCACCCGGACGCCGTCGGGCGGGATGGTGCCCTCCCGGGCGAAGGCCAGGCGGTTGCCGTCGATCACGCAGGCGGCGTCGGCCTCGCCGGCCAGCAGGGCCTTCACCGCGTCGCGCTCGCCGCCCACATGGTCGCCGTGCTTGGTGACCATGACGTCGAACCGCTTGACCCGGAAGCCGGAGCCGGGGTCGAGCCCGAGGCCGGCCAGGTGGGCCAGGGGCAGCAGGGTGGCCTGCGGTGAGTCGACAGCCCCGCAGGCCACCGTGAGGCCGGCCAGCTGGGCGGGGTCGGTGATGTCGGAGTCGGCCCGTACCAGCACCACCGAGGTGAGGTCCTGGTCGGTGTCGCGCATGGCCACCGCCCGGGCCTCCCGGCCGGCGGCCTCGGCCAGGCGCCGGGTGCGGACCCAGGCAAGCGGGGAGTCCCAGGTGACGTCCACGTGGCCGGCCAGGTGGGCCTCGGCCTGGGCCTCGTAGCTGGAGTACAGCACGTAGTCGAAGGCGAAGCCGTGGCCGGCGAACCAGTCGGTGAAGCCCTCCCAGATGGTGACGACCTTGGGGTCGTAGGCGACGGCGCCGAGGGTGAAGGGTCGGGTCATGATCGTGTTCCTCTCGCGGCTCAACCGAACAGGGGCAGGCCGCACACGGCCCGACCGATGAAGTCCTGCAGGGCGTCGACGGTGGGGGCCATCACGGCCGAGGCCCGGGCGTCGCGGAAGTGGCGCTCGATGCCGATGTCCTTGCGGAAGGCGGCGCCGCCGCCCACCCGCATGGCCTCGTCGAGCACGGCGAGCGCCGTGTCGCCGGCCACGGCCTTGGACTGCAGCATGCGCAGCGGGGCGTCGGGCCGGCCGGTGGCCAGGGCCACCACGGCGTCGTCGACCAGGGTGGCGGCGGCGTCGGCCCGGTTGCGCATGGCGGCCAGGTGCTGGCGGGCCACGGGCTGATCGGCCAGGGTCTGGTCGAGGTGCTCGAACCGGGCGGTGGTGGCGTGGGCCACCGCCTTGGCGATGCCGGCGTCCATCAGGCCGAGGCTGCACGAGGCGTTGAGGATCTGGAACACAGGGAGCACCACGCCGAGGGCCAGGTCGAGCCCGGCGCCGTCGTCGCCCAGGCGGGCCGACATCGGGAGCCGTACGCCCCGGGCCTCCACCGGGCTGGAGGCGTTGCCCCGCAAGCCCGAGGCCGTCGAACGGGCCGGCCACGGTGAGGCCCCCGGTCGAGGCCGGGACGAGCCAGAGGGTGGCGCCCGCATCGGTGGCGGTGGGTTGGCTGGTCCACACGTAGGAGTCGGCCTCGCCGGCCGAGGTGACCCAGCTCTTGGCGGCGTCGATGATCACGTGGTCACCCTCGGCCGTGGCGGTGGACAGGGGAGCCCAGAAGTGGCTGCGGGACCCGGTCTCGGAGAAGGCGAGGGTGGACAGGTGCCGGCCGGCGGCGATGGCCCGGCGAATGTCGTCGGGGCCGTGGGCCTCGATCACGGCGGTGGCGCAGTAGTGCATGGTCAGCACCATGGCGGTGCTGCCGCAGGAGGCGGAGAGGCGTCGGATCACCGCGGCGGCGTCGGCCAGCGAGCCTCCGAGGCCGCCGACGTCGGATGAGCTGAGCAGGCCCAGCAGCCCCTGCTCGCCGAAGGCGGTGATAGCCGCCCGGGGGAAGCTGCCGGTCGAGTCGACCTCGGCGGCGCGCGGCTCGACCACGGTGGTGATGATGTCCTCGAGCACGTCGAGGACGGGACGATCAGTCATTGGCGTCTGGTTCCTTTCATACGGTGGACCATCGGCGGTCTCCTTTCTCCGATGGACGGGGCACGGCCCGGTAGTGTTGCCGATCCGGGCGCCGGTTGCTCGTTCGGGCTCATGGGCCGGTGTTGCCGGGGTATGCGGCGGCGTTGACCACCCGACGGCCGAAGCGCCAGGCGCCGTCGATGCGGCGCAGCGTGTCGTCGTAGTGGCCGACGAGGATGATCGATCCCTGCTCGCCGTCGGGCTTCACCATCATCAGGTGGGAGAACGCCGTGGCGTCGTCGCCGTCGCCGTCCACCACCAGGTTGGTCACCCAGTGTTGGGCCGAGGCGAAGTTGGCCATCTCGGGGTCGGTGGCGTAGGCGGCGGCGAAGGTGCGCAGCTCGTCGTGGCCCTTGAATGTGCCCACGATGCCTACGAATTCCCCGTCGGGGGTGAAGGTGGCGGCCCAGCTGTCGGCGTCGCCCGTGTCGATCGCCTTGTTGTACCGGCTCACCAGCTCGCGGATCTCGGTCTTGTCATCGTTGGTCAGTGCCATCGTTCCCCCTGTGCAGCTTGTGTCCCCCCGGTGCAGTCTTCCACGGGCGGGCTGCGCCGTGGCAGGCTGGGATCAGCCACGGGGAGGACACCACCATGATCGACGATGCCGGCGCGGCGCTCGCCGCCCTGACCGCCCGGGTGCAGCGGCTGGAGGATCTGGAGGCGGTGCGGGCCACCTGGCTCGACTACTGCCACCGTCTCGACGCCCACGACTACGAGCGGTTGGGTGACGTGTTCACCGGGGATGCGACGCTGGAGATGGATGGGTTGGGGCCGGGCCTCGACGGCGCCTACCGGGGGCGGAACACCATCATCGACGGTTTCTACCGCCGTACGGCGGCGCCCCGCCCGGGCGCGGCCGGTCTGCGCCACATGACCGGGCACCTCAGCACGAACATGGAGATCGACCTCCAGGGCGACGAGGCCACCACGCTGGCCTACTTCTTCGAGATCGTGGACGACTCGCTGGTGTTGATCGGTACCTACCAGCACCGGATGCGGCGCCAGGCGGATCGGTGGCGGTTCGCCTTCCTGCGGATCTCGGTGCGCTACCGGGCCCGGATCGAGGTCGGTGACGTGACCGGCCAGGGGTTGGACGGGATCCTGGCCCGCCCGGTCGGCGGCGGCTGAGGCCGGGGGCTTACCTGATCAGGCACCGCCGGCCGGGTCGGGCAGCAACCCGAGCTGGCCCAGGACGGTCATGTTGTCCCAGGTGACACGGAACTCGGCCAGCTTGCCGTCCCGCACCATCACGTTCCGATATGCCTGTCCCGTCGCTGTCACACTCCCTGCGTAGGGTGGGTTCATGGATCAGTTCGGCGGTGTCGGTATCGATGTGTCGTTTCCTGGGGCGGGGGTGGTGCCGCCGTTGCGGGGGCGGGCGTTGCGGTTCGTCCTGGTCGACGAGTTGATGCAGCGTGGCGAGATGACGGTGGGGGAGTTGGTGGCGGCGGTGGTACGTCGTCACGGGTTCGACTTGGGGGGTCGGGCATCGAAGGTGATCTCGGACGCGTTGCGGTGGGAGGTGCGGCGAGGTCGGGTCGTCCGTTTAGGGCGGGGCCGGTATCGGTTCGTCCATGCTGCTCGTTCGACGGTTCGCCGGATTGGGATCTTGGCAGCCCGTTGCCGTGCCTGGGTTGTCGCTATTATGCGGCGCCCAGCCGTTGTCGGCGGGGGGCTCACCGTCGATGGGTCTCCGTGGTTGCACGAGTTCGGCCGATCGAGGCCTCCGTGGGTCGATTTGGCGTGGCTTCGCAACCGGTGATCGCCTGTATGGTCCGCTCACAGCGGACACGGGTGAGCTGTCCGCTCACAGCGGACACGTACTCAGGTAGGGGGTGGGATGTTGACGACGACGCTGCCGGGGATGAAGCGGCCGTCGACGTAGGTGAGGGGGCCATCGGCGAGATCCCAGATGGCGGGGCCAGGCCCGGGGAACGGGCGCCCGTCAACGTCGATCCACCACTGGACCGGTGTGTGCCACCGGGCCTGCACCAGGCCGCCGGGCAGGTCGGCCCACCGGTCGGCGGTGGCCACGTCGACCGGGGCGCCGTACCGGTCGATCGTCACCTCGGCCCGCACGGTATGGCCGCTGTCGATCACCGTCACCTCGAACCGATCGGTACCGAGGGCGCGCCAGGTGGCCCCCGTCCGCAACAGCATCGATGGGGCGAGCAACAGCGCGTCGTTCAGCCAGGTCGACAGCTCGCTCACGTCCATCTCGGGCCCTGCTCCGTCGGCCACCGTCCATCGGCCGGCCAACCGGCCGAGCATCCGGCCCCGGCCCCCGAGATAGGTGTCGTGGCCCAGCATCGACACCAGCCGGGCGAAGCGGAGCCGCATGGTGAAGATCCGGGAGGCCCGATCGTCGCCGTCGGGCCCCGGCAGCAGCGAGTCGTACTGCAGGGCCTCGGCTGCCAGCCACGGGCTCCGGGGCCGGAGGCGGAAGCGCCCGGCGAAGCGGGCGGAGAACGACCACACCCGAGGTCGGCCGACCACGCCCATGAAGCGCAGGTACCGCTGAACAGGCTCGTCGAGGCCGGCGAGGTCGGTGTCGGTGATCACCCGATCGTCGCCGGGCCCCGGGGCGAGGCCGGCCGCCGCCACCCGGCGTCGGAAGGCTTCGACCAGGCCCCTGTCCCTGGTGTGTGCGGTGCGACCCGGCCCCGGGGCCGACCACGCCGCGCTCCGCCCGCTCCGCCCGGTTCCGGATCCCGAGCAGCATCCGGCGGTCCATGGCGAAGCTGATCGGCTCCACCAGCGCCGGCCCGAACTGGAGGCGGCTGGTCAGGTCACCCGATGTGGCGCACCGGTAGCGGCTCACCACCCGGCTGCGGCTGCCGTCGCCGATCGGCTCCACCAGGAACAGCCAGCTCACATCCACCCACCGGTCACGGCTGAGGTCGGTGACGGGCGGCGGGCCGCCGTGGGCCACGAACCAGGCGCCGGGCTCCATGGCCGCCACCGGCAGGGGCGGCGCCTTGGGGTGAATCAGCAGCTCGCTGCCGGGCCCGACCTCCCACTCGGGATGCACCCGGTCGGCGTTGGCGATGCCGCACCCGAAGAGGTTCTCCAGGGCGGCGTAGCTGTAGAACCCGGCCCGGTCCGCTCCCACCTGGGCCACCCAGGGCCAGACGGCGGCGGGCGGAGCCTGGACGACGACGGCATGGGCCCACTGCCAGCGAGGCGACGGCACCAGCTCGTCGCCGGGATAGACCCGCCCGGCGTCCGCCCGATCGACGCCCCAGGTGCTACGGCTGGCCCGCCGCCAGGGCGTGGCCAGAGCGGTCAGGATCACACCGGTGCCGGTTGCGGTCTCCACCAGGTCGCGGAGCCGGCGGCTCAGCTTCAACGAAGGTGCCATAGGTATCGCCTCCGGAATGATCAAAGCCCATCCCGGAGGCGATACCCAGGGGCGGAGGTCCGAATCCGGACCCCCGCCCCGGGCGCTACTACTTACGGCTCGACACCGCCGCCGTGGCGTTGAGGATGCCCTCGCCGTACAGGCCGTTGTTGGCCGTGGTGCCGACGCAGGCGGCGTTGTAGGTCGGTCGGATCGCGGCCCTCGTCGGAGTAGATCCTCGATCCCGCCGACCGGGCAGGCGTGATCGGTGGCCGAGCGAAGCAGCACCGAGCGCACCGTGTCGGGGTTGAGCGACACGCCCTTGCCCCGGTGGCTGCCCAGGGCGTCGATGATCAGGGCCGCCACCCCGGCCACGTGGGGCGACGCCATCGAGGTGCCCTGCAGGTAGGTGTAGAACCCGCAGTTCTTCCCCTTGGCGTCGCACGACACGACCGAGAAGTCGTCGACGCGGCACGCCGTTGGTGTCGGCCAGCGCCTGCTCGATGGCGGCCGCTCAGCGGCAACGACGACAGGATCAGGTTGCCCGGCGTCCGGTAGGTCGGCGTGCCGAAGCCGTCGCGGAACCAGCCGCCGGGGGCGGCCAGATCGATCTCGCCCAGTCCGTAGTTGGAGTAGTCGGCCTTGGTGCCCGACGGGCCGACGGAGCCGACGGCGATCACGTGCGGACCCTCGCTCGGCAGGTCCAGGCAGTCCTTCGACACCACCCGCTCGACGGCGGGTCAGCGCGGTAATCGGGGCTCGTGGCGTCGGACCGGGTGGAGCGGCCGAGGTCGGTGTGCTCGTTGCCGGCGGCGGCCACCAGCGTGACCCCCTTGCGGTGGGCGTACTCCAGGGCGGCCGATGATCGTCTGGCGGGTGAAGGCCTGCTCGGCCAGTTGCTCGTCGGTCACGTCGCCCGAGACGTAGTCGTCCCGGCCGAGTGGCAGTTGTAGAGCCACGGGTCGGTGTAGAAGCTCATGTTGACCACGTCGAGCCCGATGTCGCCGGCGTAGGTGAGGGCGGCCACCGTCTCGTACAGGAAGAAGAAGCCCGAATCCTGCCCGGCCCGCACGTTCACCAGCTCGGCGTCGGGAGCGATGCCGGCGATGCCCAGCCCGTTGCGGGCGGCGGCGATCGTGCCGGCCACGTGGGTGCCGTGCCCGTCGTTGTCCACGTCGGGCGGGTCGATGCAGGTGGCCACCTCGCACGGCCCGTCGATGTCGGGAATGTCCATGGTGAAGTTGCGCGACAGCTTGCGGTTGAAGTTGGGGGCCAGGTCGGGGTGCTTGCCGTCGATGCCGGTGTCGATCACACCCACCTGCACCTTGCGGCCCGTGGCCTTGCGCCAGGCGCCGTTGGCGTTGGCCCCGATCATGGTCATGTCCCACTGGAGATCGGCCAGGGGCTCGACCTTGGCGTCACGGCCCTTGCGCTTCTCCCGGGTGGCACCGGTGCGGGCGGCGGTGCGCTCCCCGGTGGACGGGCGCTCCTCGACCCAGCGGTGGGGCATGCCTGGCTTCTCGGTGCCCACGCTGTGGTTGGCGGCGGCGCCCGTGACGGCGGCGTCGGCTCGCACCTCGGTGAGGAAGCCGGTGTCGGTCGTCTCCACCAGGACCAGGTTGGCCGCCTCGTTCACGTCCACCACGGTGCCGCCGGCCTCGGCGACGGCGGCCAGCGCCGCGGTCTCGCCCCCGGGGGCGAAGGCCACCACGTATTCCGAGGTACCGTCGCCCTGACGGCCGGCCGCTGGTGCGGCCCCGGCCGTGGCCGGTACCAGAATGCCCAAGCCGGCCAGCAGGCCGACGAGAACGGAACGTGCTCTGAGCATGTACTCCACCTCTCCTTGTCGATGAATGTCCACCCATCGCCAGGGCGGAGCGTAGACGAGCCCCCGCTGGGGCGCCCGGAACACATCGCGGTGCCCGGGGCGAGGTGGCTCAGGAGGCGGCCCCGGTGCGGGCTGTGCCAGGGTGGAGCATGATCGACTACAAGGTGCTGGATCTGACCGACGAGCGGGGTCAGCTCTGCGGCCAGATGCTGGCCATGCTGGGCTGTGACGTGGCCCTGGTGGAGCCGCCCGGCGGCAGCACGAGCCGCCACATCGGCCCCTGGGCGGACGAGGAGCCAGATCCCGAGCGCAGCCTGTGGCACTGGTCGTACAACCGGGGGAAACGGTCGGTCGTGTGCGACCTGGGCACTGACGCCGGCCGAGCCGCCCTGCTCGAGCTGGTGCGTCACGCCGACGTCCTGCTGGAGACCCGGGACCCGGGCGAGCTGGCCGCCGTCGGCCTCGGCCCCGAGGTGCTGGCCGCCGCCAATCCCCGCCTGGTCCACCTGTCGCTCACCTCGTTCGGCACCGACGGCCCCAAGGCCAACTGGGCGGCGTCCGACCTCACGCTGGCCGCCGCCTCCGGCTACGCCTCCCTCACCGGCGACGAAGATCGGGCTCCGCTGCGCATCACCCTGCCCCAGGCCTTCCACCATGCCGCCATCGAGGGGGCGGGGGGCGTGCTGGCCGCCCTTCACGAGCGGGACCATCTCTCGGGGCGGGGCCAGCACCTCGACATGTCGGCTCAGCATTCGCTGAGCGTCTGCACCCAGTCCTACATGCTGGCGCTGCCCACCAACTCCGGCTCGGCCCGCCGGGAGGCCGGCGGGGTGCGGGTGAGCGGGCTCGACGCCAAGATCCAGCTGCTGTGGCCGTGCAAGGACGGTCAGGTGTCGGTGACCCTCCTGTTCGGGGCGGCCATGGGGCCCTTCACCCGCCGGCTCATGGAATGGATCCACGAGGAGGGCTTCTGCGACGACGCCACCCTGGCCAAGGACTGGATCGAGTACGGCACGATGCTGTTCGACGGCCGCGAGCCGCTCTCCGAGTACGAGCGGGTGAAGCAGGTGGTCCACGACTTCTTCGCCACCAAGACCAAGGCCGAGCTGTTCGAGGCCACGTTCGGTCGGCGGCTCCTGATCGCCCCGGTGAACACGGTGGCCGACCTGGCGTCCAGCGAGCACTTCGCCGCCCGGGAGTTCTGGCACGACGTGGACGTGCCGTCCGTCGGCCGCGCCGTCCGCTACCCCGGGGCCTTCGTCAAGCTGTCGGCGTCGCCCCTGTCCAACCTCCCGGCCGCCGCCCCGCTGGGGGCCGACGATCCGGCCGCCGTCGCCGCCCAGTGGGCGGCCGGCGCTTCCGCCCCGGCGGTGCGGGTGCGGGAGCACAACCCGGCAGTCGACCTGGTGCCCGCCCGCACCGGGCGCCCCCTGGAGGGCCTCAAGGTGGCCGACTTCATGTGGGTGTTCGCCGGGCCCTACTGCAGCCGGATGCTGGCCGACCTGGGCGCCACCGTGGTGCGGGTCGAGTCGGCCACCCACATCGACACGCTGCGCACCGCCGGGAGCTTCCAGGACAACATCACCCACCCCGACCGGGCGCTCCAGTTCACCAACGTCAACGCCGGCAAGCTCGGCATCGCCCTCGACCTGTCGAAGCCCGAGGCCCGCGATGTGGCCATCGACCTCGTCAAGTGGTCCGACGTGACCTGCGAGTCGTTCACCCCCAAGGCGATGCGCAACTGGGGCCTCGATTACGAGGGTCTGCGGGTGCACCGGCCCGACCTGATCATGTCGTCGTCGTGCCTCATGGGGCACTACGGGCCTCACGCCTCGCTTGCCGGGTACGGCACGATGGCGGCGGCCGTGTCGGGCTGGTTCCACATCACCGGGTGGCCCGACCGGCTTCCCTGCGGCCCGTTCAGCGCCTACACCGACTACGTGTCGCCCCGGTTCCTGCTGTGTTCGATCCTGGCCGCGCTGGAGCACCGGCGGCGCACGGGGGAAGGCCAGTACATCGACCTGTCCCAGGCCGAGGCGTCGCTCCAGCTGATGGCCCCGGCCGTGCTCGACTACATGGTCAACGGCCGGATCATGGAACGCGCCGGCAACGACGACCTGCGCTTCGCCCCCCACGGGATCTACCGGGCGGCCGGCGACGACGGCTGGCTGGCGGTGGCCGTCACCACCGACGACGAGTGGCGGGCGCTGTGCGGGGTGCTGGCCCGGCCCGACCTGGCCGGGCTGAGCGCCGCCGAGCGGCTGGCCTGTCGGCGGGACCTCGACGACGTGGTGGGGGCCTGGGTGGCGGCCCGACCGCCGGCCGAGGGCATGGCCACGCTGCAGGCGGCCCGGGTGCCGGCCCATCAGGCCCAGAACTATCAGGAGGTCTGGGAGGATCCCCAGCTCCGCCACCGGGGCCACTTCGTGGAGCTGCCGCACGGCGAGATGGGCACGAGCTGGGTGGAAGCCAGCCGGTTCCGGTTCTCCCGGACCCCGGCCGGCCCCGTCACCGGCGCCCCCACCCTGGGGGAGCACAGCTGGCAGGTGCTGACCGAGATCCTGGGCTACGACGAACACCGGGCCGGCGAGCTGGCGGCGGGCGGCATCTTCGAGTGATCGGCCGGGTGGTCACCATCTGAACCGTGCCTTACGTCCCTGGTCGAAAGGTAGCGAAGGTTCATACTGAAGCTGTGACCAGGACCCTACGCACGGGGATCACCATCGGGATACCGGTAGCGGTGGTCGCATTGCTGGTGGCCGCCGCCCTGGTGGCGTCCCGGCGCGACCCGGTCACCTACGCCGACGGCACGCCGGAGGCGGCGGTTCAGGACTACTTCGACTCGCTGATCGACCATGATGCCGGCGGGGGCTACGACCTGTTCACCCCCGCGCTCCGGAGCCGGTGCGAGCGGCCCCCGTCGGCCGAGATCGACTACCTCACCATCGCCCGGGTGGTGCTCGAGGAGGCGACGACCAGCGACGACACGGCCACCGTCCGGGTCGCGGTCACCCAGAACCTCGACAGTGGCCCGTTCGGGTCGGGTGAGGTGACCAACACCGAGACGCTGCGGCTGGAGCAGATCGACGGGCGTTGGCTGATCGGCGACCTGCCCTGGCCCTACTTCAGCTGCCGGGAGAAGGGGGGCTGAGATGATGCTCATCGGCGGCTTTCTCCCGCTCGTCGTGCTGGCCGGCCTGGCCTACGGCGTGTACCGGGCGGTGTCGGCCTCCCAGCACGGCTCCGGCCCTGGCCATGGACCGGGGGGAGCTCCGGCCGGGGCCGACGGCGATCTGCGCGACCAGGTGGTCCGTCTCTTCCGCCTCGGATTGTTGTTCGTGGCGCTCGCCCTGGCGGCCGAAGGCGTGGTGGGACTGCTGGCGGCGGTGCTGCCCCGGCCCGGGGAGTTGGCCCGCGACCCCGAGCAACTGGCCCAGGCCTTGGCGTTCACCATCGTGGGCGGACCGGCCCTGGTGGGGTTGGCCCAGTGGACCCGGCGCCGGCTGGCGGCCGGGCCGGAGGAGGCGTGGTCGCCGCTGTGGGCCGGCTACCTGACCCTCGCTCTGACCGTGGCGCTGGTGGTGACGCTGGTCAATGCCGGCACCACCCTGCAGTGGGTGTTCGGGGTGGAGCCGTTCGACGGCTACGCCCTGGCCCGGACGCTCGTGTGGGGTGCGGTGCTGGCCGGGCACTGGGTGCTCAGCCGGCGTCGGCCGCTGGTCGACCTCCACGGGGCGGTCGAGGCCAGGACCCCGTGGTACCTGGTGATCGGCTCCCTCGTCGGGCTGGCCGCCGGCGGGTCGGCGCTGGGGGATCTGGTCCGGGTCAGCCTGCGCCTCCTGTACGACGCCACCGTCGACAGCGACGTGCTGGTGGGCGCCGGGTCGGCCACGATCCGCCGGTCCCTGGCCGCCGCCCTGCCCGCGGTGGGGGTGTGGGCCTGGTTCTGGGTGGGGTTCGCCCGGCGGGCGCCCCGCACCGAACGGTGGTACGGCTACGTGCTGCTGGCCGGGGTACTCGGCGGGCTGGCCACCACGCTGATCGCCGGGGGCGAGATTGTCTTCGCCATGCTCCAGTGGCTGTTCGGCGACCCCGTGGCGGCCACGGCGGCAGCCCATTTCGCCTCTCTTCCGGCCCCGGTGTCGTCGCTGGCCGTGGGGGCCGCGGTGTGGGCCCACCACCGCCGGACGCTGGCCACCACCGTCCGACACCGATCCGAGGTGGACCGGGTGTACACGTACCTCGTCGCCTTCGTCGGCGCCGTGGTGTGCACGGTCGCCGTGACGTTGGTGGTGGCGGCGTTCGTGCAGGCGGTGGTGGGCCCGGGGCTGGCCGGGGCCGACACCGATCCGATCCTGGTGGCGGCCACGTTCCTGGCCATCGGGGCGCCGTTGTGGCTGCTGTTCTGGCGCCGGGCCGAGGCCAACACCAAAGCCGACCGGGCCGAGGTGCGCTCGCCGTCCCGTCGGCTGTACCTGCTGGTCACCCTGGGGCTGAGCGCGGCGGTGGCCCTCGTGTCGTTGGTGGTTCTGCTCACCGGGTTCCTCACCGACCTGACGGCGGGGGATCTGGCCGGGGAGACCCTGCGTCGGATCCGGGTGCCGCTGGGGATGGTGCTGTCGACGGCGGTCGTGGCCGGCTACCACGGCGTGGTCTACCGCGACGACCGCCGTTCCACCGCTCCGCCCCCGCCTCCCGAACGCCGGGTGCGTGAGGTGGTGCTGATCTCCGATCTGGACCCGGCCGACGCCGCCGCCGTGGCCGAGGGGCTGGGCGGTCGGGTGGTGCGCTACACCACGGCCGACGGCGTCGGGCCCCGCCCCGCCGACGAGGCCCTGGCCGCGGCGGCCGAGACGGCCGCCGCGCTCACCACCGGCCGAGCCCTCGTGACCATCCGGCACGGGGTCGTCGAGGTCGAAGGCCTCCAGGATTAGGTGCTGGTGTATTCGGCTAGGCCGTGGGGGTGAAGGCGCAGTCGACGTGCTTGATGCCGTGGATGAAGTTCGACCGCAGGCGCTGGGGCTCGGTGGTGGCCTCGATGTCGCCGATGCGGTTGAACAGCTCCCGGAACATCACCGTGATCTCCCGCCGGGCCAGATGGGCGCCGAGACAGAAGTGGGGGCCGGGGCCGCCGAAGCCGACGTGATGGTTGGGGGTCCGGCGCACGTCGAACGTCTCGGGGCTGTCGAACTCGGCGTCGTCCCGGTTGGCCGAGTTGTACCACATCACCACCTTGTCGCCGGCCTTGACCGGCTGGCCGCCGACCTCGGTGTCCTCGGTGACGGTGCGGCGGAAGTGGACCACGGGGCTGGCGAAGCGGACGATCTCGTCTACCGCGGTAGGGGCGACGGCCTCGAAGTCGTTCTGCCAGATCCGGCGCTGATCGGGGTGCTGGGTGAGCAGCACCAGGCCCCAGGCGATGGCGTTGCGGGTGGTCTCGTTGCCCGCCGCCACCAGCAGGTTGAAGAACGACCCGAGCTCGGCGTCGGTCAGGCGCTCGCCTTCCACCTCGGCCTGGAGGAGGGTGGACGTGAGATCGTCGGTGGGCTTGGCCCGGCGCACCTTGGCCAGGTCGGTCATGACCTCGTTGAGGGCCTGGCCGGCCGCCATCACGGCGTCGATCCGGCTGTTGCCCGGCGGGACGAACTCCGGGTCGCCGGCGCCGAGGATGATGTTCGTCTGGTCGAACACGTGGGTGTAGAGGCTGTCGGGAATCCCCATCAGGTCGCACACGATGCGCAGGGGCAGGGCGGCGGCGATGTCGGTCACGAAGTCGCAGCCGCCGGTGGGGCCCACCTCGTCGACGATCTCGGACGCCACCGACTGCACCACGGCCTCCAGCTTGGCCAGCATGCGGGGGGTGAAGCCGCCCGCGACCACGCGGCGCATGTGGGCGTGGCGGGGGTCGTCCATGGCGATCATGGAGCTGAAGTTCTCGTCGAACTGGGGCGGCTGGTTCGGGATGCCGATGCCCTTGCCCGACTGGAACAGCTCCGGGTGCTTGGAGATGTGGGTGACGTCGGCGTAGCGGGTGATGGCCCAGTAGCCCGGCCGGCTGGTGATCGACCGGTAGCGGGGCTCCTCGAAGAAGCGCACCGGGTCGTTGCGGCGCAGCCAGGCGAAGGAGGCGGCGATGGCCTCCTCAGGCTGTGACCAGAATCCGTCGAGATCGTTCAGGTCGATCTCGCGGTCGACGGCGAAGTCCAGTGATGTCACGGTCGGCCCCCTGCAGCTCGGTCGAACCAAGGTACACGGCCGGCCGGCCCGCCGCCGAACCCGTTTTCGAATGCCCGTCGGTCGCGGGCCGGGTGTGGCCTCAGCCGAGCGGGAGGACGGCTGTCACCTGGCCGCCGGTGGGGGTGGGGCGGGCGGTGAGGGTGCCGCCGATCTCGACTGATCGTTCCCGCATCGACGACAACCCCACGCCGGCGCTCCACGGCCGCGGCGCCGGGCCACCCTCGTCGCTCACCTCCACGGTGAGGGCGGCGCCGTCTGCGTCCAGGGCCAGGCGCACGGCGGCCCGGTCGCAGCCGCTGTGGCGGGCCACGTTGGTGAGGGCCTCCACCGTGATCCGGTAGGCGGCCACCTCCACTGCCGCCGGCAGGTCGGCCAGATCGTCGGGGGCGTCGACATCCACCCGCAGGGGGCGGCCATCGGCCGTGCGGACCTGGAGCGTCCACTGGCGCAGGGCCGGTACCAGGCCCAGCTCGTCGAGGGCGGGGGGCCGCATGGCGTAGACCAGCCGGCGGACCTCGCCGATGGCGGCCACGGCGTCGGCCCGGAGCCCCCGCAGCAGCTCGTCGGCCGACCCGGGGTCGGCCGCCAGCGAGTTGCGGGCGGCGTCGGCGGTGAAGGCGATACCCGACAGGGTGGGGCCGAGACCGTCGTGGAGGTCGCGCCGCAGCCGACGGCGCTCGTCCTCGATGGCGGCGATGGCCTGGCCCCGCGAGACCTGGAGGTCGGCCGCCAGCGACCGGGCCCGCAGGATCTGGGTCAGGAGGGGGGCGGTGATCCGCAGCACCCGCTCGTCGCCCGGCGACAGGGTGAGGTCGCCGGGGCGGAGACCCACGATCAGTTCGCCGCCGGCCCCACCCTCGGTGGTCTCCCCCACGGCGAGGGGGATCCTCCGGGTGTGGGTCACGGGTGTGCCGGCGGCGGCCACCTCCTCGCCCTTCACCTGGAGGCTGGCGTACGGGAGCACCAGCGCCTGCAGGATGGCGTCGAGGGCCAGGGCGGGATCGTCGCCGATCTGGCCTGCCACCCGGGTGGCGGCGTCGAGCGGGTCGGGCCGCTCGCCGAACAACAGCTCGTCGATCGCCGCCCGCAGAGTGAGGCGGAGCGGGTGGAAGCCGGCGGCGGCCACGGCCCCGATCACGGCCAGTGCACCGATCTGCAGGTCGGTCACCCCCGCCATCTCGAAGCTGGTCGTCACCCCCACGAACAGGCACATGTAGGCGATCATGGCCGTGCCCAGCACCACCGCCTCGGTGATCAGACCCCGGACGTCCACCACGATGGGACGGCGGATGCCGATTGCCAGGAGCGGTGGCACGAGGGAGACGAGGGCCAAACCGAACAGGCGCGACGGAAGCTGGGCCATGGTGAAGGCACTGACGCCGTAGGGGATGCCGGCGCCGGTGGTGGCGAAGGTCAGCCACTGCAGAGCGATGCGGTCGGCGCCGCTCGCCCGTTCCAGGCGCCACAGCACGTTGGCGGTGAGGGCGAGGAAGAGCAGCACTCCCGCGGTGTCCGTGGCCGGCTCCCTCCCGTCGGCCACCACCGTCAGCAACGCCGCCGTCAGCCCGGCGATCCAGAGGCAGAAGCTGACCGGGTGGCGCCAGTCCGGGGTGGGATAGGCGAGGAGGGCCGGGAACCAGCACAGGGCGAATGCCGTGGTGAGCAGGGCCCTCCCCACCTCCTCCCGGACCCCCCAGACCGGGAGGCTGGCCGCCATGAGCAACCCGCCGGTGACCAGCAAGCCACCGGTCACGCGGGCCCGGGTGGGCAGTAGCAGCCCGCCCGACAACGCGGCCGAGGCGGCCAGCACGAGAAGGCCGACGATGATCGGGGCGGTCACGGCCGCCGGCCGAGCCCGCCCTCCCGGGCCCGGACGATGGCCTCGGCCCTCCCGGCCACCTGCAACTTGGCGAAGATCGAGGTCAAGTGGTTGCTCACCGTCTTCGGTGACAGGTAGAGCTGCTGGGCGATGGCCGACGTTCGCTGGCCCTGGGCCAGCAGATCGAGGATGACCCGTTCCCGCTCGGTCAGTTCGGGGAACGGGTAGGCGGCAGTGTCGTGGGGCTGGTGGCGGGGCACCGGCGGGGCAGCGAAGTAGCCGAGCACGTGGGCCGCCACCCCAGGGGCGAAGATCACCTCGCCGCCCGCCACCGCCCGCAGGGCCCGGACGATGTCGCCCTGCTCGGCGTCTTTCAGTAGGTAACCGCTGGCGCCGGCCTGCATGGCGGTGAAGACCGTGGCGTCGTCGTCGTACATGGTGAGCACCAGCACCCGGGTGTCGGGCAGGGCAGCCCGGATGCGACGGGTGGCTTCGACCCCGTCGAGGCCGGGCATGCGCACGTCCATCAGCACTACGTCGGGCCGGTGGGCCAGGGCTTCGGCCACCGCCGCCTCGCCGTCGCCCGCCTCGCCCACCGGGTCGATCCCCTCGATCGTTCGGAGCAGTGCGGTGAGCCCGCCCCGCACCACGGGGTGGTCGTCGACCACCAGGACACGGAGGGCCCGGGAGGGGAGCGGATCGTGGGCGTCGGCCACGCCGACATCATCGCATGCGGGCGCCGGTCAGCCCCGGGAAGAACCTCCCGATGTTCTTCCCCTGGGTCGGGAATCGGTGGTGAACTGATCCTCTGGGCAGGGGAAACGCACCGGGGTCAGAGTGAGGGCACGAGTTGACCAGCGTAGGAGGAACACCGTGAACACAATCGTGACCCCGGGCATCGGGGCCGAGACCAACCAACGGCCCGGCACCAAGGCCAAGATCGGACTGGGGCTGACCATCCTGATGGGGGTGGCGAGCCTCCCTTCGATCCTTACGCCCACCCCGGATGGAGAGGTGGGGCCGCCGTTCGCCATCCTGGTGCTGGGCACGGTGCTGGGGCTGGCGTCGATCATCACCGCCGTCTGGGCCTGGCGCACCGGGGATCGGCTGGCCATCCGCCTCACGGCGGCGGCCGTGATCGTCAACACCGTCGCCGGGCTTCCCGGTATCTTCGCCGACATCCCGCCCGCACTACGGGTGGCCACCGCCGTCTTCACCCTGCTGGCGGTGGTGGCCGTGGTGCTCATGTTCAGCCGGAGCCGCAGCGCGGGCACAGCCGACTGAGCTGACGTCCCAGGCCGGGATCAGCCTGAGATCCGGTCCTCCGTGAACCGCAGGGGCCGGGCGTCGCGCCCGGCCCGCACGGCGATGATCTCGGGCCTGGGTGCGGTGAGAGCCGGGGTGGCGATGCTCGGGCGGTGCTCGATCACGATCATCACGTCATTGGGGCCGAGCTGGTCTACGAAGCTCGTTGACCCCTACGGTGCGGACCACCACCGCCGTGCGCCGGTCGGCCAGCCAGGCGGCGGCCGCCGGGGCCAACGGGGCGGGTCCGGTCTGTTGCGGGAGGGTCCTCCATGGCTCCCACCCTAGGAGGGTCCCGTCGAAGCGGTCGACGGTGCGGGGCCGGCGATGTACGATCGGGGCCAGCGCCGGGATCAACCGGCTCGCTGGTTCCGGTCCGGGGGGACCGGAGCGCACAAGGGGGAGAGAGCATGGCACGGAAGCGGGCGCTGTGGCGTCTGCTGGTCGGCGCGTTGGCGGTGTTGACCGCGGCGTGCGGGAGCAGCAGCGAGGCCAACGAAACCCAGGACACGAGCCTCGTGGGGGCCAAACAGGATGTCGACGACGCTCTGGCATCGAGCACCACCGCGGCACCCGGCTCGGCCGCATCGGCGCCCGCCACGGTCGAGGAATGGGAGGCGCTGTGGACCGAGGAGCGGGCGGCCGTGGTCGACAAGATCAAGACCAACGGCTGGGGCTGGGACCAGACGAAGAACGTCATAACGGGGCCGGGCGGGATGTCGGTGGACCTCTCGTCCTGTATCGCCGCCGGTTGGGACCCCTACGGCGGGTTGTCGGACGGCACGGTGCACATCGGCCAGACGATCGCCCAGTCGGGAACCCTGGCCGACTACGGCAACATCGGGATCGGCGAGCGGGTGCTGTACGACTCGGTGAACGCCGCGGGCGGGATCACTGATTCCACCGGCAAGACGTTCACGATCGAGACCGAGCTCAAGGACGACTCGTACGACCCGGCCAAGACGGTGCCCCTGGTCGACGAGCTGCTCGACTCGGCCGGCTCGTTCGCCATCCAGACCCTGGGCTCGTCCAACACGCTCAAGGTGTACGACAAGCTGAACCAGCGGTGCGTGCCCAATCCCTACGTGATGACCGGGCACCCGGCGTGGGGTGATCCGGTGAACCATCCCTGGACGTGGGGTCACCCGCTGCCGTACAACATCGAGGCCCTGCTGTGGGGTGGGATGCTGGAGAAGAAGTTCGCCGGCCAGGACATCACGGTGGCGGCGCTGATCATCCAGAACGACTTCGGCAAGGCCTACGAGCTGGGGTTCCGCCAGTTCCTGGCCACCACCAGCCTCAAGGTCGACTTCGTGTTCGAGCGGCTCGATCCGACGGCACCGACGGTGACCAACCAGATGACCACCCTGGTGGCCCGCAATCCCGACGTGTTCATCGCCATGACCGCCGGCACGTCGTGCACCCAGACGGCGATCGAGGCCGCCGGCAACGGGCTCAAGTCGTCGGGCGCGATGCTGATCACGAGCCAGGGGTGCAAGGGCCTGAACTTCGTGGGCAAGGACAAGGTGGGGGGTGACGGCAGCGCCCCCGACGGCTGGTGGATCGTGGGGGCCGGGGCCAAGGACTTCAACGACGAGACGCTGTCCGACGACGTCTACGTGTCGTACGCCCGCGAGCTGCTGGCCGACGCCGGCTCCCCGTCGGAGGGGTCGAGCCAGCTCGGCAACGGCTTCTACTACGGCTGGCCGGTCGTGCAGACGCTGAAGATTGCGGCCGAACTGCCCGGCGGGCTGAGCCGGCCCAACTTCCTGTTGGCGGCGCGCACCATGGACATGACCCATCCCACCTTGTTCGACGGGATCCGGTACAACATGTCGGGCAACGACGACCCCTACCCGCTGGAGGGTTCAGAGATCTCGAAGTTCAGCGCTGCCGACCAGTCGTGGATCATCCAGCCCGAGTTCGGCGTGATCGACCTGTCGGGCAAGTCGTCACCCTGCGCCTGGGATCAGGCCACCAGCGTCTGCCAGTAGGGGAAGGCGTCGGGGCGCCGGGTCGAGCCCGGCGCCCCGGCGCTCAGATCCGGTCGAGGACGAGCACCGGGATCTTGCGGTCGGTGGCGTTGGCGTAGTCGGCGAAGTTCGGCATCTGGGCGGCCTGGGCGTCGTAGAGGCGGTCCCGCTCCTCGCCCGTCACCTCGGTGACCCGGGCCTCGAACGTCTCGCCCGGCAGCTCCACGGTGACCTGCGGGTTGGCCGTCATGTTGAGGTACCAGTGGGGGTGGGTGGGGGCGCCGCCCTTGGAGGCGATGAGCACGATCCGATCGCCGTCACGGGTGAAGACGAGGGGGCTGGTGCGCTTGGTGCCGGTCTTGGCCCCGGTGTGGGTGATGAGGATCAGGGGGGCGCTGGCGAACGAGCCGCTCACCTTGCCGTCGTTGGCCCGGAACTCCTCGATCAGCTTCTCGTTGAACTCTCGCATGTCGGCCATCGGGGCACTCCTCGTGTCGGGTCGGTGCCGCGAGGCTACCGGCGCCGGGCCGGCTGCTGTCTCCCCGTCACTGGGACGCCGGGGTCAGGCCGTGCCAGACGTTGCGTCGGCGCCGTCGGCTACCGGCGACGCCTGTGTCGTGCCTGATACACACGAGGTGTCGGCACTTGACGCAACCGGCCTTAGCTTGCCTTTAAACCCTGGGGTGGTTGGTCAGGCTGCTTTCTTGATGGCGGGGTAGCGGGTTCTGGGCGGTTTTCTGGTGCCTTTGGGGCGTCCTGGGCCGGCTTTGGAGGGTTTCGGTGGGTGGGCGGGAGTGCCGAGGAGTGCACGGAGTCGGCGAAACCCTCGTCGGACCCGGACTGGGGTGAGTTTGTCGAGGTCGGATCGTCGTTCCCATGGCAGGCGGAGGTCGTTGACGAGGCCTCGGGCGAGGCGGAGTTGGGTGTAGGCACCGACGATCAGCCAGGTCCATCGGTCGGCCTGTTCGGGTGTGCAGATCGATGGTGTGGTCCAGCCCAGGGTCCCTTTGGCGAACCGGTAGGTGTGCTCGATGTCGAATCGTCGGAGGTAGGACCGCCAGCAGCGATCGAGGTCGGGTTCATCGGCTCCTGACCACCACAGCCAGAGGGTCTTGTTGACCCGTCCGGTCGGTTTGGGAAGGTGTTCGACCTCGACCCGGATCACGGTGCCCCGCACGATCGGCGGTTCGTCGTGGTCTTTCCATTTGCCCCGGCCATGGGAGCTGTCCAGCTGTCGGGGTCCCAGCTCAGCTGGGAGATCCACTGATAGGACCAGCCGGCCACGATCGGCTGGCCGGCCGAGTGTTTGGAAGCCGAATAGTGGAACCCCCGTTCCGGGCTGCACTCGGCATCACAGCGATCCCAGGTCGAGGCGTCAACAGCATAAACCAGCGGCCAGGCCGCCGGGCGGTGGGTGACCATCAGTTCACGGAGGCCGGCCTGGTCCACCTCGCCGGCGGCCAGAGCCTTGTAGAGGCTGCCGTGGGACCGGCGGAACTCGGGTTCGAGACTGAGACCGGGCACTGATCCGACCGGCGCCGGTGAGCACAGCACCGCGTCGGCCAACTCGAACAGGGCGTCACCCCACCGCCGCAGGCAACGACGGAACGAGGTACGGAACCCTCTCAGGTCCTCGGCGGTGGGATCGGCCAGCTTCATGCAGACAGTATGATTACTGTCTGGGATCGGATGAGGGATGCTGGACGCCGACCAAGGAGTGGCATGGCAGGCAAGACCGTCCAGGACCGGCTAGCGGACTACGACCGGCGCCACCGGGAGCTGACGGCCCAGATCGCCGAGATCGGCATCATCGCCGCCGGAAGCGTGACCCGCCGGTACACGCACTGCACCTCGGCTGGATGCCGGTGCAACGCCGACCCGCCCACACCACACGGGCCCTACTGGCAGTGGACGACCAAAGTGGGCGGCAAGACAGTGACCAAACGACTGACCGCCACAGAAGCACAGCTCTACCAAGAATGGATCGGCAACGACCGCCGCATCCGAGGCCTGCTCGACCAGCTGCGAACCATCGACGCCAAAGCCGCCCAACTACTCCTCAAGCAGGCAGCCAACCGACAAGACCAGGTTTAATCGCAAGCTTAGAGGCTGTCGCGCTAGTTGTGGCTGGTCAGGCGTGTGCGGTTGTTTCCGCTAGTTTCCTGAGGGCGATGCGGGTCTGGGCGGCCCATATGAACCCTTCAGTGGTGACGGGGTCGCGTTCATAGTCGACTTGGAGGCGACGGTTATTCATGATCCATGACCAGGTCCGTTCCACGAGCCACCGCTTGGGAAGCACGACGAACTGGTGGGCGTGGATCCGTTTGACGACCTCGACTCCGATGTGATGCTCCCGGCAATGTCGGATGAAATGGGCCTTGAACCCGGAATCGCACCACAGCTTGGAGAAACGGCTGGACCGCTTCCGGGCCTTGTCAGCCACGGTGATCCCACCAGCGTTGTCAGACGTGCTGGCAACCACGACCGTGATGGCGATCAGCAGGCCGAGGGAGTCGACGATCCCGAACGTCTTGCGCCCCGAGATCTTCTTCCCGGCGTCGTAACCCCTGGTAGGACTGGTGACCGTGGCAGCTCCTCGCACGCTGCGGGCGTCCACGATCCCAGCTGAGGGCTCCGCATCTCGGCCTTCGCCCTGGCGGACCATGCCCACCACGTGCGCCGCCACCGCAGCCCAGACCCCCTCGTCGGACCACCTCTTGTGATAGCGGTGCACCGTGTTCCAGTGTGGATAGTTCTTGGGCAGGGCTCGCCACTGACAGCCCGTGGCCAACACGTAGAAGATGGCGTTGACGACGTCCCGCTTGTCCCACTTCGCCGGCCGACCCAACGTCCCAGGCTGGGAATACGTCGGGAAGAAGTCCCCGACGATCTCCCACTCCTCATCCGTCAGATCACCCTGCGTTGACCGCCAGGTCTTGAGCGTATCCCTGCTCTCGTCATCCACGATTTGCAGCCTATAGCATCGGCCCACCCGACCGAGACCAACGCCACCATCCACCAGGTAATATTTTCACGACAGCCTCTTACCAGGGCTTTCCCCGCTAGATCGCTGCTCAGGCCGGCGATTAGTCTGCACAGGTGGGTGCCGAGGGTCGCCACGTCGCAGCGGTCGGTCGTATCGACGGATCGGCTGACGATGCACCAATGACGGCAGCTCGGGTCTGCCCGTCGTGTGGTGGCGAAAGCCCCCGGCATGCCCGGTTCTGCATGAGGTGCGGCTCGGCCCTCGGTGTTGTCGCGGTTAGAGGCTGTCGCGGTAGTTTGGGCTGGTCAGGGGTGTGCGGCTATCTACGCTAGTTCGCGGTGAGGCGGCGGAGGAGGTAGCGGCTGTGGGCGGCCCATATGAAGCCTTCAGTGACGATGGGGTCGCGTTCATAGTCGAGTTGTAGGCGCCGGTTGTTCATCAGCCAGGACCAGGTTCGTTCCACGATCCACCGTTTCGGGAGGACCACGAACTGGTGGGGATGGATCCGGTTCACGACCTCGACGCCGACGTGATGGTCACGGCAGTGCTTGATGAACGTGGCCTTGAACCCGGAGTCGCACCACAGGCGAGCTGAACCGCGGCGACCGGGCCCGGGCCCGGTCAGCGACGGTCGATCCCGCCGGTGTTGTCCGACGTGCTGGCGGCCACCACGGCAGACGGCGAGGAGCAGGCCGAGGGTGTCGACGATCCCGAACGTCTTGCGCCCGGAGATCTTCTTGCCCGCGTCGTATCCCCTGGTCTCGCCGGTGACGGTGGACGCGCCTCGGACACTGCGGGCATCGACGATCCCGGCCGAGGGCTCGGCGTCTCGGCCCTCGCGGACCGGCGTACCGCTTCGGCCAGGCGCTGGGCGATCCGTTCCCAGGTCCCGTCCCGCGACCACGATCAGGTGTTGGCGGTGCACCGTGTTCCAGTTCGGGTACTCCGCCGGCAGGGCCCGCCACTGACACCCCGTCGCCGCCACATAGAAGATGGCGTCGACCACCCGACGCCGGTCGACCTTCGGCGGGCGGCCCATCCCGCCCGCTACCCAGTAGTGACCGACCAGATCGGCGATCAGTTCCCACTCCTCATCGGTCATGTCACCATGGGTCGTCCGCCAGGTTTGCGCATGTGCGATCTGCTCAGGGTCCACGAATTGACCCTAATACAAATCCCAACCCAAGACAGCCCAATCAGGTCACTGACCAGGACAAATTTCCAGAACAGTCTCTTAGCGCCTCGGTTCCCGTTCGCCGGAAGCTGGCGACGGTCCTGTTCTGCGATCTGGTCGGGTCCACCGCCCTCGGTGACCTGCTCGACATCGAGTCGCTACGGGAGGTATTGCTCAGCTATTTCACCGATTGCCGACGGATCATAGAGCGCCACGGGGGGCAGGTCGAGAAGTTCATCGGTGACGCGATCTTTGCCGTCTTCGGCCTGCCCTACAGTCACGAGGATGACGCGCTCCGGGCGGTACGGGCCGGGCTGGAGATCCATCAGCACATCGCCGGACTCAACGTCGATCTCGACCAGCGGTACGGCCAGTCGATCGAGGTCCGGATCGGGATCAACTCCGGCGAAATGTTGGCTTCTCCCGGACCCACGTCTGATCCGCTCGTGGCCGGCGATATCGCCAATGTGGCGGCGCGGTTGCAGGGAGCGGCCGAGGCGGGCGACGTCCTGATAGGGGAGCGGACCGAGCGGATCACCCGAGGCCATCTGGAGATCCAACCGATGGATCCGCTGATGCTGAAAGGCAAGAGCGCTCCGGTCAGCGCCTACCGGGTCGAGGGACTGCGGGCTGCGCGGCCCCGCCAGCTCGGGCGGGCCGCCCGGGCCTTCGTGGGCCGGGAGACGGAGCTGCAGATCCTCGCCGATCAGTACAGCGACACTGTGGCCCGTCGTGCGCCGCGTGTGGTCGTGATCAGCGCTCACGCCGGGATGGGCAAGACCCGGCTGGCATCGGAGTTCCTCTCCCAGCGGGGTTCGGGGGTGACCCTGCTCGCCGGCCAGTGCCGCCCGCCAGGCGATAGCACCAGCTACCGCCCGATCCTCGACATGCTGGCCAGGGTGACCCCGTCGCTCGGGATGCAGGATCTCGACGGGCTGAGGGCGGATCTGGAGACCCTGGTCGATTCGAGCGACCTGGCCAACGTTGCCGGCGTGCTGGCGACGATGGCCGGTTTCGCCCAGCAGGCGACCACGCCCGGCGAGATCGCCTGGGCTGTGCGCCGCGTGGTCGAGGGACTGGCTGATCGCCAGCCGGTCGTGGTCGTGCTCGACGATCTCCAGTGGGCTGATCGGGCTCTGGTGGACCTGATGGTCGCTCTCGATGAGCGGCTCACCAACGTGTCGGTCCTCATCCTGCTTCTGAGTCGCCCTTCACCGTCGCACGCCAAGCCGCTCGGCCGAATAGAGACGGCCCGGCTGGAGCTGGCGCCACTGAGCCGGGCGGAGTCGGCGCTGATCATCGACGACCGGATCGGGTCTGCGCTCGGCTCCCTGCGGGACGCGCTCGTCACGCGGGCAGGTGGCAACCCGCTGTTCGTCGAGGAGCTGGTGGCCATGCTCATCGACGACGGCACCCTCGAGATCCAGGCCGGCACGTGGCGGCTGACGGGCCCGGTCGACGCCAGCACCGTGCCGGCGACGATCGAGGCCCTCATCGACAGCCGCCTCGATGCCCTGCCCGAGCACTCGGCCCACGTCATCGAGCGGGCGGCCATCGACGGGGAGCTGTTCTCCACCGCCAGTGTCTCCGCCTTGGCTGAGCCGGGTCAAGCGAACTTCCTCGACAGGGCGCTGGCCGATCTGGCGGAACGTGACCTCATCGTGGAGCGGGGCGCCGTGCCCATGGTGTCATGTGCCTACGCCTTCCGGCACGTACTCGTGCGAGATGTCGCCTACCGCCGCATCCCCAAGCGTCTGCGGGCCGAGCTCCACGAGGAGTACGCCACCTGGGTCACTGGCGACGGGAGCGAGTTCTCGCTGGCCGACGCCGATGAGATCGCCGGCCATCACCTCGAGCTGGCGTACCGGTACCGCACCGAGCTGTTCCGACCCGGCCCGCAGGAGCGATTGCTGGCCGGTCGGGCGGCCGGGCGTCTGCGGCGGGCCGGTGATCGGACGCTCAGTCGGGGCGAGCTGGGGCGGACCATCGACCTGCTGCGTCGGGCCGTGGACCTGACGACCGACGAGGAGAGCCTGTCGTTTCTGCCGCTCCTCGGGGCGGTGCTCGGCGAGGCGGGCCGGCTGGGCGAGGCCACCGAGACGTTGGAACGGCTGATCGGGGCGGCCAGTGAGATCGGCTCCGAGCACCTGGTGGCCATGGGGCGTATCGAGCACATGATCCTGCGGCTGCAGACCGACCCGGTGAATGTGTACAGCGAGGCCGACCGGGACGAGGCGTGGATCACGGCTGCGATCGAGCGGGTGGGCCAGACGACCGGTCTGGCCCGCTTCTGGCACCTGAAGGCGCTGCTGCACTGGAACGCCGTCCATTGCGAGGCGGCGGCGGACTGCTGGCGCAGGGCCACCCAGCACGCGGGGTTGGCTGGGGATCAGCGGCGGTTGACCGACGCGCTCAGTTGGCAGGCGTCGGCCGCCTACTACGGGCCGATGCCGGTCGACGCCGGGCTGGCGCTGTGTCGGGAGATCGTGGGCCAGGTCGCCCAGGACCGGCTGGCCCAGTCACAGGTGCAGCTGTCGATGGCCTGCCTCCATGCCATGGCCGGGCGCCGCCGGGAAGCCACGGAGTTGGTGGCCGCCAGCGACCGGACGGTGGCGGCCATCGGCCAGCATCTCCATGCGGCGGCGCCCCACCGGGAGGCCTTCGTGGCGCTCGTCTGCGGCGACCCGGCCGAGGCAGAGCGGCGGCTGGCTGCCGGCAGTGCTCACCTGCAGGAGATCGGCGACCACGCGCTGTTGTCGAAGAACGCAGCCATGCACGCTCTCGCCCTGGTGGATCAGCAGCGGTACGAGGAGGCGGTGCGCCTCACCGTGCTGAGCGAGCACGAGGCCGACGACGACGACGTGGCCACCCACATCGCCTGGCGTGTGGCCCGGGGAAGGGCCCTGACGGCCGACCGCCGCTACGACCAGGCGATCGGCCTGCTGACCGAAGCAATCGACCTGGCCGAGGGCACGGACTGCCTGGTCGACCAGGCCGATGCTTGGAAAGCTCAAGCGGAGGCGCTGCTCGCCCAAGGGTCCACCTCCGCCAGCGCCGCCGCGCTGGCCGCGTTCAGCCGTTACGAGCGCAAGGGCCACACCGTGGGCGCCAGCCAGTGCCGGTCGCTTCTGCACCGGGCAGAAGATTGTGATTCCACGAAATGAGAGAAGGGGCGTAGCAAAATGGTGAATACGAACATGTGGGAGGCGCAGGGGGGCTCGATTATACTTGAAGGCCCTCGTCGGCGGCGAGTCCCGTCGCTGGTATGGCCCTTGTTTGCGGCCCACTGCTCTGGGATGAGAAGCAAGGGGGCACCATCTGGAAGGTGGCCGACTGGAGCAGGACCGCCAGGAGATTTCGATCGAGATTATGCTTCCGGCTGCTGGGCGCGAGACCCTCGATGGTTATACCGGTCGTTACGCTCAGAGGCGTAAAGCCGCACCCTCCTCTGCTTACGCAGTCCCCTAGCAGTTCGAGCGCAACGTCGATTTCTGGGCTGTGACCATTCCGTTGACCAGCTGACCAGCACGACGAACTCAAGCGAATTGCTAACGGCAATGGCAATATCGTGGTCGACCGTGTGGAGAAAACATACCTCAATTTCAGCCGGGATGCCGGATGATCTTGAATGGCACGAGAACCTGAAGGTCAGAATCGCCCGTTAGTGGGACGGCGGCATCGACGACACCTGTGGTGCGGCCATCCGTATTATCGAAGGTGCGAGTACCGGACCCGGTGGTCGGTTGGCGTTGCCTGCTGACCTCCGCGACATCGGGACCGCAGAACCAAGTGTGTACCGGTATGTACCGCTGAGGGGTACATGTCGGTACACGGTTCGAACTGAGGGCGGGATGTCGCAGTGCGGACGGGGGGACTCGAACCCCCACACCTTTCGGCGCCAGGACCTAAACCTGGTGCGTCTGCCAATTCCGCCACGTCCGCGTGCGGGGGCGCCCGGGGGTGCCTGGCCCCATCAACCGTAGCCCACCGCCGGGCGCTAGCCTAGGGACCATGACCACGCCTGGCTTCCCGACCGCCGAGGTTCCGTCCTCCGGGATCGGCTTCGACATCTACCAGCAGCTGCTCAAGGAGCGGATCGTCTTCCTCGGCCAGCAGGTCGACGACAAGATCGCCAACGCCCTGTGCGCCCAGATGCTGTACCTCGCCGGGCAGGACGCCGAACGCGACATCTGGCTCTACATCAACTCCCCGGGTGGCTCGGTCACCGCCGGCATGGCCATCTACGACACCATGCAGTTCATCAAGCCCGACATCTGCACCGTCTGCCTCGGGCTCGGCGCCTCCATGGGCCAGTTCCTCCTCACCGCCGGCACCGCCGGCAAGCGCTACGCCCTGCCCCACGCCCGGGTCCTGATGCACCAGCCCTCGGCCGGTGTCCAGGGCCAGGCCTCCGACATCGCCATCCAGGCCGAGTACCTGATCAAGACGAAGCGGGAGATGGCCGAGCTCATCGCCCAGCACTCGGGCCAGCCGGTGGAGAACATCATCCGGGACTCCGACCGTGACCGTTGGTTCACGGCCACCGAGGCCAAGGAGTACGGCCTGCTCGACCACGTGATCACCCGGGCCGGCGAGCTGAGCGGCGGCGGCGGCACCGCCTGACGGCCCGCCCGCCCCCGGCAAGTACATCTGAGCCGATACGCCAAACCGGCCGCTCCCCAACGGGGGCGGCCGGCTCGCCGTTTTCGGATCCAATCCCCAGACCGGGTCGGGTCCGGTCGGGCCTCAGGATGATCTCAGCTGCGGTCGGCCCAACCCTTGGCCGCTGCGTCCCGCAGCTCCTCGACGCCCGTCTTGAGCCCACCGGGATGGGCGAACAGGGCCGACCCGGAGATGAACACGTTGGCCCCGGCCCGGGCCGCGCCCCCGATCGTTCCCGTCCCGATCCCGCCGTCGACTTCCAGATGGATGTCGCGCCCGGACGAACCGATCAGCTCCCGCATGGCCGCCACCTTGGGTTCCATGGTGGCGATGTACTTCTGGCCCCCGAACCCGGGGTTCACGGTCATGACCAGCACCATGTCGACCAGGTCGAGCACGTGGGCCACCAGGTCGATCGGGGTGTGCGGGTTCAGAGCCACCGCCGGCGACGCCCCCAGGTCCCGGATGGCGCCCAGCGTCCGGTGGAGGTGAACACAGGCCTCGGCGTGCACGATCACGGTGGAGCACCCCGCCTCCACGAACCGTTCCAGCAGGTGATCGGGCTGCTCGATCATCAGGTGGGCCTCGAACGGCACCCCGGTATGGGGCCGCACAGCGGCGATGATGTCGGGCCCGAACGTGAGGTTGGGCACGAACCGCCCGTCCATCACGTCGAACTGGATCCGGTCTACGCCGGCATCCTCCAGAGCGGCGCAGGCCTCGCCCAACCGGGCGAAGTCGGCCGGGAGCACCGAAGGCACGATGAGCAGGGGCGGCGGCGTGAGCTGGTCGAGGGTTCCCATACCCTGGCCATCATGCCACCGAGCGTCGAGGTTGAGCTGACCCGGGTCGCCACCGGCGGTGCCGCCCTCGGCACCGGCCCCGACGGCCGCGTCGTGTTCGCCACCGGCGGCCTCCCGGGCGAGCTGGTGACGGTGGAGATCGACCGGGAGCACACCAACCGCCTCACCGGGCACGTCACCGACGTGCTCCGCCCCTCGCCCGACCGCACCCCACCCCCGTGCCCCCACCTGGCCGCCGGCTGCGGCGGATGCGACTGGCAGCACGTCGCCCCCGCCCGCCAGCCCCGGCTCCGCGCCGACATCGTGGCCGACTGCCTCCGCCGCCTGGCCCACATCGACCACCCCGACCTCCGGCCCGGCCCGCCGCTCGCCCCCGAGGGCTACCGCACCACCGTACGGGCCGCCGTCCACCGGGGCCGGGCCGGGTTCCGGGCGGCCCGCTCCCACGACGTCGTCACCGTCGGCTCCTGCCTGGTGGCCCACCCCCTGGCCGAGGAGATCCTGGCCGACGGCCGGTTCGGCTCGGCCACCGAGGTCACGGTCCGGGTGGGGGCCCGCACCGGCGAGCGCCTGGTGGTGGCCACTCCCACCGCAGCGGGGGTCCGGGTGCCCGACGGCGTGACAGTGGTGGGCGACGACGAGCTCCGGGCCGGTCGCCCCGCCGCCTACCACGAGGAGGTGGGCGGCCGTCGCCTCCGGATCTCGGCCCGCTCGTTCTTCCAGTGCCGGCCTGACGGCGCCGAGGCCCTGGCCACGGCGGCGGCGGCCGCGCTCGGCCCCCCGCCCACCGACTCGCCGTCCCGGGCCCCGGCTTCGGCTTCGGCTTCGGGCGACGGGGCCCGGCCCCGACTGCTCGACGCCTACTGCGGCGTCGGCCTGTTCGGTGCCCTCCTGGGCGACGGGTGGGATGTCACCGGGGTCGAGTCGAGCCGGTCGTCCACCGCCGACGCCGCGGTCAACCTCGCCGCCCTCCAGCCCGGTGCCACCGTCGTTACCAGCCGCATGGAGCGGTGGCGTCCCGAGCCGATGGACGCCGTGATCGCCGACCCGGCCCGGGCCGGCTTGGGCCGGGACGCCGCCCGGCGCCTGGCCGCCACCGGCGCCCCGGTGCTCGTCCTGATCAGCTGCGACCCGGCCTCGCTGGCCCGCGACACGAACCTCCTGGCCGGCCACGGCTACCGGCTCGACAACGTGACCGTCGTCGACCTGTTCGGCCACACGTCCCACGTGGAGACGGTGGCCCGCTTCGAGCTGGCGGCCGGGGGAGCGGACCGGTGAGCGCCGGTCCCGGGCCCAAAGCCGCTCCCGATCTGGCCGCCCTGTTCGCCGACGCCGTGGCCTTCGAGCTCGCCGGCTCCGACCTCGAAGCCGGCGGCGACGAGGGCCTGTGGCCCGAGGAAGAGATCCAGGTCACCCGGGCCGTGCCCGCCCGCCGAGTCCAGTTCGCCGCCGGCCGCCGCTGCGCCCGGGCCGGGCTGGTGGCCCTCGGCCTGCCCCCGGGGCCCATTCCGGCCGGCCCGCAACGGGCGCCCCGTTGGCCCGCCGGTACCGCCGGCTCGATCTCCCACACCACCGGCTACGCCGTGGCCGTCGTCCGCCGCACGGACCCCGCGCCCGCCGGCAGCGCTGGCCCCACCGATCCGACCCGGATCAGCATCGGCGTCGACGCCGAGCAGGTGGGCCGGGTCGGTGACCATCTCTACTCCCGCTTGTTCACCCCCGGGGAGGAGGCGTGGCTGGCCCGCCTTTCCGGCGCCCGCCGCGATGCCGCCGCCACCGCCGTGTTCGGGGCCAAGGAGGCCTTCTACAAGGCCCAGTTCCCCCTCACCAGCGCCTGGGTCGGTTTCCACGATGTGCGCTCGCAGCCCATCGAGAACGACGACGGCACCCATGCCGGCTACCAGCTCGAACCCCACACCGACCTGGCCGCCCTGGACGCCGTCCAGTGGCCGTGTGTCGCCCGCCATGTGCGGCGGGGCCCAATTGTCGTCTCCGCCGTCGAGCTGCTCGCTGCGCCCGGCTGAGGGGAAACCTAGGGCCGGGCGATGCGATGGAGCTCGGGGTTGGCGCCCTCGCTCCCGGTCACGAGGGTGAGACCGTCGCCGGGGAGGAACGCCACCGACTCGCCCTGGTCCTCGGCCAGGGTGGGGGCCTCGCACGGCGCGCCGGCCAGGGCCTGCACAACCGACTGGCCTTCGGCCCGGTCGAACAGCCACAGGGTCCCGTAGGTCCGCACCGCCACCACCGCCCCGTCGGGCCGGATGTCGGCCGCCGTGGCCACCCCGGTGAGCCCGTACAGGCTGGCCTCGTTCTCCACCGGCTCGGCCGTGGCCCGGGTGGCCAGGTCGTCGAGGGCCACCGCTCCCACCGCCCGCAGGGTGGTGACGCCGGCGGTGTCGAACGGCGGCTCGGCCGCGTACACCCCGGCCTCGGCCGCCGCCAGCATGGCGGCACCCCCGCTGGCGATGCGGAACGACTTGTCGATGATCACCACGTCACCGCTCACCGGGTCGACCAGCAGGGCCTCGGCGTCCCGCGGCCCGTCGGGGTACCGCAAGCGCAGCACCTCCACGTCCCGGACGGGGCCGGGAGCATCCGGATCGGGCTCGGGGAACCGGTACACCGCCACCTGGCTGCGATTGTTGTTGTTGTCCCCGATGTCGGCCACGTAGACCATGCCCCCGCTCACGGCGAGGTCCTCGACGTCGCTCGCCGCGGTGAGGGCCTCGTCCAACCCTTCGAGGGGGAAGGTGCCGAGATCCTCCCCGTCGGCAGCCACGGCGTGGAGGGCCGGGGCGTGGCCCGAGTCGTTGACGGCCCACAGCACGCCGGGGGAGCGTTCGCTGGCGGCCAGGCCCGACAGCTCGGTGAGGTCGGGATCGTCGGCGCTGGGCCCGGCGGCCGCCGTGAGGCCGGTGCACCAGTCGGTGGTGGGGGCCGCCACCACCGAGGTCTCCTGGTCCGAACCAGCGGATCCCGTGGCCGCGGCGCTGACCGGGGCCGCCGCCTCGGCCGTGGAGGGGGGTGGCTCGGAGACGACGGTCGTGCGGTCCTCGGTGAGGGCGGCACAGCCGGCCGCCGACGCGGCCACGAGCAGCACGGACAGCGCTCTGACCAGCCGGAACAAGGGGTTCCGGGCGCGGCTCGGTTGGGTTCGGAGGGTGACGCGGGCGGCGGGCATCGGCCCCGATGCTAGGGCTCCACGGCGGTCATCGGACCGTGGCGCCGCGGCCCGGGAGAATCAACTCGTCCGCCCCCGCGCCGGCCGGCGCCGTGGGCTACTCTTTGGCTCCCGGCCCCTGACCGGATAGAAAGGTACGACGCGAGGGTTCGGCCAGACCAGCAGGCGGAGAGGGCTGGACAGAGGGGATTTCCCGTTGAAGCGACAAAATAGGCCTTCAACCGACAGTCCGAGCGGAGACTTCCCATCTCGCCGCTCGGGCCGCGGTCCGGACGGCGGCCCCGCGTCGGGGCGTCAGCCCCGATTCCAACCCGACGTCACGGAGGCGCTGGGTCAGCTCGGTCCCCGAACCGACGGCCCTCCCGACCCGCCGATGTGGGGTGAGACCCCCTGGCCGGCTCCGGCTGACGACCCGTTCGACGATCGACCGGGCGGCGTGTTCGCCCCGAGCCGCGTGACCAACGAGGCCCGGCGGGGAGGCCCGCGTCCTCCGCGGACCAGCCGGCCTCCGAGCGATACCGGCCGCCCCAACCGTGACCGGCCTCCGGATCCTCCCGGGGCCGAGCCGAGCCAACTGTTCTCGCCCCGGCGTCCCCCGTCGTCGTTCGCTCCCGCTCCCGACCTGTTCGCCGCACCCACGGAGATGGTGCCGTCTCCGGGCATGGACGACGGCCGCTTCTTCGCTCCGCCCCAGCCCTCGGGTCTGGGCCAGCCCTCGTCCCTGGCCGACGACGTCGACCTGTTGGCGCCCGGCGTACGGGGTGACATGGCTCCGTCGTCCTACGACGACCCCGACGGGTTCGACAGCCTGACCTACCTCCGCCATGAGCCCACCCCGGCCCTGCTGGCCGCCCGGGCCGAGCCGTTGGGCGATCCCACGCCGTCGCGCCGTACGCCCCGGGCCAAGCCCGCCGGCAAGCCGGCCAAGGGCGGTCGCCCGGCCAAGACCGGCTCCCGGCCCGCTGGGCCGGCCTCCCGGTCGAACCGGCCCAACCGACCCGGTGCCCCTTCGGAGGCGGGCCGCTCGGCCAAGAGCCGGGCCCAGGCTCAACAGGCGGCCCGGCGCAAGCCGAAGGAACCGTCGAAGGGCCTCCTGGCGTTGGCGGCTGTCGGCGTGATCCTCATCGGGGTGGCGGCCGGCTACTGGCTCACCAACCGCAACAAGGACGATGCCTCCACCGATTCCGTGGCCGCTCCATCCGTCACCACGGTGACCCCGGGAGTCACCGGTTCGACCTCCGCGGTGGCCGGCGATCCCACGGCCACCACGGTGGCCGGCAGCGGGGCGGCCCCGGCCGGGGTCAAGCCGGCCGTGATGTTCAACGAGGCCGCCGAGGGCCCGGTGCAGTCGAACAAGCCGTTCAGCATCTCGGTGCAGAACCCGCCGGCCGACGCCGCCACCTACCTGCTGAAGGTGGACGACCAGCCGGTGGGGGCGCCCGCCGCCCAGCTGGCGCCGTACACGTTCACGCCGGGCCGGCACCTGCTCCAGATCGAGATCGGCGCCCCATCGGGCAACATCGCCACCGATCCGGTGGTGGTCTACGCCCTGGGTGAGACGCCGGGGCGCACCTACCGGGCCAACCTGTCGTCGGTTTCCACCGACAAGACGCAGCCGAACGCCGGCTGGGCCGAGGCAGTGAAGCAGTTCGACGCCTTCTACGCCCAGGGCCACACCAACGTGAAGCTGATGCCGAGCGATCCGTACCCGAGCCTCAAGCCCGGCTACTGGAACATCTTCGTCGACGGGTTCGCCGACGCGACGGCGGCCGAGGCCTACTGCACCGAGCATGGGCTGGCCGTGCCCGGCCAATGCTTCCCGAAGTTGTTCGATCCGGCCGCCCCCGCCAGCGGTGGATGACGGCCGCCAGGTCGATCTGGGCGTCCCGGGCCTCGGCCCGGCGGTGCGGATCGGCTATGGCGGTTTCGCCGAGGTCTACCGGGCCCGGCAGATAAACCTCAACCGCGACGTGGCGGTGAAGGTGCTCAGGGCCTCCGGGGTGGACGAACGGGCCCGGATGCGGTTCACCCGGGAGTGCCACGCCGTGGGGGCCGTGTCGGGCCATCCCAACATCGTGGGGGTGCACGAGGGCGGGTTCACCGACGACGGCCGGGCCTACCTGGTGATGGAGTTGTGCCCCGGCGGCTCCCTGGCCGATCGCCTCACGGCCTCCGGCCCGATGAGCGCAGCCGAGGTGATCGACATCGGAGCCAAGATCGCCAAAGCCCTGGCGGTGGCCCATGCCGCCGGCGTGGTGCACCGCGACGTGAAACCGGGCAACATCCTGGTGACGGCGTGGGGTGAGCCGGCCCTCGCCGATTTCGGCATCGCCCGGGTGGAAGGGGGGCAGCAGACCGCCACCGGGCAGGTGACGGCCAGCCTGGCCCACGCCGCCCCCGAGGTGCTCGAGGGGGGTGTGCCCAGCCCGTCGTCCGACCTCTACTCCCTGGGGTCCACCCTGTTCGAGCTGTTCGCCGGCTACCCGCCCCACTTCCGGGCGGCCGACGCCTCGGTCCTGGCCCTCATGCGCCGGGTCCTCACCGAGTCGATCCCCGATCCGGTGGTGCTGGGCATGCCACCCCCGTTGGCCGGGGCCGTGGTGCGGGCCACCGCCCGGTACCCCGAGCAGCGGTTCGCCACCGGCGACGACATGGCTGTCGCCCTCACCTCGGCCCCCGCCACCAGTGCCCCCCCGGCCGAGCCGGCGTGGGCCCAGGGCCAGGGTGAGCCCACCCTGGCCGCCATCGCCTCCACCTGGACCGGTTCCGAGGTGGGGGGCGACGCCGGCCCCCACACCCCGCCGCAGCCGCTCAACCATCCCCCGGCATCGCTTGCTGGCGGCTGGCCGCCGACCGAGACCTACGATCCCACAGCCGGTATGGGGCCACGCGGCTTCGAAGCACCGGCACCCGCCCCGGCCCGGTCCCGGCCCGCCCGCTGGATGGTGGGGGTGGCGGCGGCGCTCGTACTCGTGGCCATAGGCATCGGTGGCGCCGCGCTGTGGACGGCCCGCGCCGGTGGCGACGAGACCACCACCGGCGTCTCCACCAGCACCGGGGCCACCGATCCGCCGGTGCCGGCCGGCACGCCGGTGCTGCGGCTGGCCCAAGCGGAGTTCGGCCCGCTCGATGTGAACACCAGCTACCCGATCTCGGTGTCGGGGGCGCCCGAGGGCGCCACCTACCAGCTCGTGGTCGACGACGCCCCCGCCGGACAGCCCAGCACCACGCTGGCGGCCTTCACGCCCGATGCCGCCGGACGTCACGCCGTGGCGGTGCGGGCCACCGTGGCCGGGGTCGACACGGTCACGAGCGAGCCGATCCAGATCTACGTCATCGGCCCGGTGCCGGCGGCCGGGTTCCGGGCCAACCTCCAGTCGGTCAAGTCGAGCCCCGAGAACTGGCCGAAGGTGCTGGCCTCGTTCGACGACCTGACGTCGGCCGGCCACACCGGCCTGCTGCTCCTGCCCAGCGACCGCTTCGCCTCGCTCAAGCCCGGCTACTGGAACCTCTTCGTGCTCGGATTCGGCGAGGACCGCCAGGCGGCGGCCGACTACTGCACCGAGTTCAAGCTCAGCATGCCCGACCAGTGCTACGTCGGGCGGTTCGACCCCGGCGGCGGAGGGGCCTGAGCGGGGCCTGGGTCGGTGTGCCCAGTCGGTGGAGGTGATTGCCTGCCCGTCGAGTGTCGGTGGGGGGTGACGGGCTGCGAGACTCGGACCTCGTGACCAGGAGGGGCAGGACCGGCCGGACGATCTTCCACGGGTGGAAGGTGGTGGCCGCCGGGTGCGTGATCCAGGCCCTCCACAGCGGGCTGATGATCCAGGCCTTCGGCAACTACGCCGTGCTCCTCAAGAAGGAGTTCGGCTGGAGCAACACCCTGTTCGCCGGCGCCTTCTCCATGACCCGGGCCGAGAGCGGCCTGCTGGGGCCGGTCAACGGCTGGTCGTTGGAGCGGTTCGGGATCCGGCGCATGATGCGGATCGGGACGGTCATCTGCGCCATCGGGTTCCTGCTGATGAGCCAGATCCAGAACGCCTGGCAGTTCTTCGGCGCCTTCCTGATGGTCTCCATCGGCGTCTCCATGTCGGGCTTCCTCAGTGTCACCACCGCCACCGTGGGTTGGTTCGAGCGGCGCCGGGCCCGGGCCCTGTCGCTCACCGGTGCCGGCTACGCCCTCGGTGGGCTGGCCATCCCGGGCGTGGTGCTGTTCATGCGGACCTTCGGCTGGCGTTGGACGTCGGCCTGCAGCGGCCTGTTCATCCTGGCTGTGGCGTTCCCCCTGACCCGCTTGTTCGGCCTGTTCCCGGTCGATCTGGGCCAGCCGGTGGACGGGATCGACCCCGATGATGACGGGGAGAACCGCACCGAGGTGCGGGCGGCCGGTGTGTCCGACATCCACTTCACCCCGGCCGAGGCGATACGGACCCGGGCTTTCTGGATGATCTCGCTGGGCCACGCCTCGGCCCTGCTGGTGGTGGGAGCGGTCACCGCCCACCTCGCCCTGTACCTCACGACCGACCAGGGGTTCAGCCTGCAGAAGGCGAGCTTCGTGGGTGGGGCGTTGCCCCTGCTGCAGCTCGGAGGCCAGATGATGGGCGGGTACCTGGGCGACCGGTACTCCAAGCGGCTGTTGTCGATCTCCGCCATGTTCGGCCACATGGCGGGTCTGCTGCTGCTGGCGTTTGCCGTGCACCCGTGGATGGTGTGGTTGTTCGTGCCCCTCCACGGCATCGCCTGGGGTGTGCGGGGTCCGCTGATGCAGGCCATGCGGGCCGACTACTTCGGGGCCACCTCGTTCGGTCGCATCATGGGGGTGTCATCGATGGTGGTCATGTTCGGCAACATGGGCGGCCCGCTGATCGCCGGCATCCTGGCTGATCAGACCCACAGCTACCGCCTGGGGTTCGTGATCGTCGCCCTGCTGGCCGGCTCCGGCGTCGGGTTCTTCGCCCTCGCCACGCCGCCGGCGCCACCGGTGCGCGAACCGGAGTTGGCCGCCATCGGCACGGCCTGACGCCGCCCCCCCGTCAGTGGTCGGGCGGGCGGGCGGCGATGGCCTCGCCCCGGGTGGCCAGCTCGGGGGTCGAGACCAGCTGGAGCTCGGTGAGCACGGCCTCCAGCGCCCGTAGCCAGCAGCCCCAGTAGTCGTACCGGGGGTCGGCGGCCACGCCGTCCTCGCCCGGGTGGTCGCGGTCGAAGCCCAGCTCGGCCTCGTGGGCCGCGATCTCGTCGATCAGGCCGTCTCGGAACGTGTCCCACTCGAAGCGTTCCTGCTCCCACAGCCGCATGGTGGTGGCGAACAGTCGGGACTGCCAGGGGGCGGTGAACACCAGCTCGCCGTTGACCCGGGGCGGGGCGGCCGGGCCGTCGCCATCGCCCTCGTCGTCGAGCGGGTTGGGCCGGTTGCCGGCGGGAACGACGCTGTCGGTCACGACGGTTGCCCGGCGGGGGCGGTGGAGTCGGCGGCGGAAGACAGTCGCTCCACGCCGATCATCGAGTCCCGGGTGACCAGGGCCGCCAGCTCGTCCTCGCCGAGCCCGTCGGTGCCGGCGGGGCGTTGGGGGATCACGAGGTAACGGACCTCCGAGCTCGAGTCCCACACCTGCACCCGGGTCTCGGTCTCCAGGTCGAGGCCCATCTCGGACAGCACGGCCCGGGGTTCGCGCACGATCCGGCTCCGGTACTCGGGCGACTTGTACCACGACGGGGGGAGCCCCAGGATCGTCCACGGGTAGCACGAGCACAGGGTGCAGCACACCACGTTGTGGACGCCGGGCTCGTTGAACAGCACCTCGAGGCGCTCCAGGCGACCCGGGTTCACCCCGACCTCCTGCACGGCGGCCGTGGCGTCGGCGGCCAGGCGCTGGCGGAAGCCGTCGTCGACCCAGGCCCGGGCCACCACCCGGGCCCCGATCATGGGCCCGATCCGGTGGTTCCAGGTCTCGAGGTAGTGGTCGACCTCGGTGGGGGTGAGCACGCCCTTGTCGACCAGGATGGCCTCCAGGGCTTCGGCCCGGATGGCCTGGGCCCGGGCCATCTCCGGGTCGTGCCCGTGATCGTGATCGTGATCGTCGTGATCGTCGTGATCGTGCCCGTGGCTGTGGTGGTCGTGCCCGTGGCTGTGATGGTCGTGGTCGCTCACTGGAGGCTCCGGGGGCTGGAGCCGGCTCAGGCCGGCTGGAGGTAGGTCTCGAACAGGTCGAGGTGGCAGCGCTGGTTGGGGTCGGCGTCGGGACCCCACAGCTCGCTGGCGTCGAAGGCCACGGCGTAGACGTAGGTGGGGTTCTCTCCCCGGCCGTGGGCCACGGTGTCGGGCAGGGTGAAGGCCGGGTACGCCCGCTCCACCCGGCCCACCCGGCCCCGGCAGTAGCGGGGGAGGCGGTGGTGGCCGGCCTGCGGCGCGTGGGCGCTGGTGCGCACGGCGTCGCCAACGGCGAAGCGGGGTGGGTGGTCGACGGAGCGGAGGAACGTCGGGTCGTTCTGGCGGCTCTCCAGCTGGCCCACCGGGTGCATGCGGGGCGGCGGCAGCGACCGGGCCGGGTCGTGCCCCCGGCGGCGGATCTCGCCCTCGATCTCGGCCACGTCGGTCAGGCCCTGATCCACGGCGGCCGACTCGACGGCGGCCAGCCACCGGCCCCAGTAGCTGATCGGCAGGTACCAGGTGGGGTCGAGCCGCTCGATGCGGTGGCGATGGGCGTCGATGTTGGTCAGGCCCGAGCGGAGCAGGGCGAACAGGGCCGCCCCCGACAGGGCCTCCCACCGCTCGGTCACCTGCACCCTCTCATTGGGCCGGTAGGGCACCGGCCCGTACCCCTGCACCCCACCCATGTCGTGAATGCCGTCCACAGGTGCAGAGTAGTGGTCCGAACTACGCGGTGAAGCCGCCGTCGACCACGAACTCGCTGCCGGTGCAGTAGGTGGAGTCGTCGGAGGCGAGGAACAGGGTGAGCTTGGCCACGTCGAGGGCGGTGGCCATGTAGCGCCAACGGGGATGCGCTCGGTCAGAGTCTCCCGCACGCCCACCCGGTCGAACTCGGCCGCCATCGGCGTGTCGATGATCCCGGGGTGTATCGAGTTCACCCGCACCTGGTGGGGGGCCAGTCCTGGGCGGCGCTGCGGGTCATGCCCCGCACGGACCCCGGTGATCCGCCCCGTATCATGGCCCATCCGGGCCCCCGGAGCCGATCGACGCCCCCGGACCAGGGCCCACCCGCTGTCTCCCACCTGCCCGCCCGGCGGCGGGCAACGTGAAAGGTGCCCGTGCCCTCAGCCCGCCCCAACCGGTCCTCCCGCCACCGGCTGTGCCGCCGGCCGTCGTCTGCTCTGGCGGGCGTGGTGCTGGCCGTTCTGGTGGCGGCCGGGTGCTCCGGTTCGGGCGACGACACGGCCACCACCAGCCCGTTCAAGCCGGTGATCCGCCTGGCCGTGAACGACTGGACCGCCTCCGCCCTCGACGTGGCCATCGCCGAGCAGCTCATCGAGCTCCGCCTCGGCTACCCGGTGGAGCCCACCCGGGCCGACGACGCCACCGCCATGTACCGGGACCTGGCCTCGGGCCGGCTCGACGCCGTGCTCGAGGTGTGGCCGTCGTCGCTGGCCGAGCACGATGCGCGCACCTTCGACCGGGGCCAGGTGGTGCGCCTCGGCCCGCTGGGCCCCGTCGGCCAGGTGGGCTGGTACGTGCCCCGCTACGCCCTGGACGACCATCCCGAACTGGCGAGCTGGGAGTCGCTGCGCACACCGGCCACGGCCCAGCTGGTGGGGGGTTCGCTGGTGGGCATCGACCCCAGCTACCGCCAGCACGACGAGGACATCATCCGCAACCTGGGCCTGCCTCTCACGGTCGACTACAGCGGCAGCGAGGAGGAGACGGCGGCCCGCCTGGAGCGGGCGGCCGCCGCCCGCCAGCCGATCCTCGTCTACTGGTGGGTGCCCACGGCCGTGGCCGCCGCCTACGACCTGGTGAAGGTGGCCCTGCCCCCGCCCACCGAGGCGTGCCAGGCCGAGGCGGAGGCCGGCGGTCCCGGGGTGGACTGCGACTACCCGCCCGACGAGCTGTTCAAGGCGGCATCGCCCGGCCTCGAGGCCAAGGCGCCCCCGGTGGCCGCCTTCCTCACCGCCTTCACCCTCAGCACCGAGGATCAGCAGGCCATGCTCCGGTCGGTGGAGCGCGACGGCGTGTCGATCAGCGCCGCCGCCACCACCTGGATCGAGGCCAACGAGGACACCTGGCGGGCCTGGGTGCCGGCCTGAGGTACTGTCGGGCCCATGGCTGACAACCCAGGCGGACCGCCTCTCTACGACGTGATGAGCACCCTGCGGGCCGTGCGCCGGCTCAAGCCCGACCCGATCCCGGCCGACGTGCTCCAGCGGGTGCTGCAGGCCGCCTGCTGGGCCCCCACCGGCGGCAACCAGCAGCCGTGGAAGGTGGTGGTGGTGCGCCGGCCGGACCTCAAGACCCGGCTGGCCGACATCTACCGGCCCGAGTGGGAGCGGTACCGGGGCGGCTACGTGAAGCGGATGGAGGCCATGGAGGCCGACGACCAGGCCCGCTGGGGTCGGATGCTGACGGCTGGCGACCACCTGGCCGACCACATGGCCGAGGCGCCCGTCATCCTGCTGTTCTGCGCCGACTTCAAGCGCATGGCCGTCACCGACGCCAAGCTCGACCGGATCAGCCTGGTGGGCGGGGGATCGGTGTACCCGCCGGTGCAGAACCTGATGTTGGCCTGTGTGGCCGAGGGCCTCGGTTGCACGCTCACCACCCTGCACTGCCTGCGGGAGGGCGAGGTGAAGGAGGCCCTGGGCATCCCCGAAGACTGGGCCACGGCGGCCATGGTGCCGATCGGGTACCCGGTGCTGAAGGGCCACGGCCCGATCAACCGGCGGGGCCCCGAGGCCATGGCCTACGCCGACACCTTCGGCACCCCCTGGGAGGGGTGAGTCGGGGGTGGCGCCGGCCGAGACCGACGCCACCCCGGTGATCGCTCAGCGGCCCGGTATCCCGAGCCGCACCATGAGCTCCACCCCGTCCCACACCAGCTTCGCCCCCTCGTGGCCGGTGCGGGCGATCCACACCGAGCCGGCCACCGCCACCAGGGCGGTGACGGCCACCACGGCCTGGGCCGCTCTGGGCGCCCAGGGTCGGCTGTCGTTGCTCATCCGGTCGAGGGTGGCCACGGCCGCCGAACCGAGGAAGAACAGTGCCACCAGGAGGCGGGTGGTCTCGGCCAGCGACTTGTGGGTGTCGAGGTTGACGACATCGCGCACCGCCGGCTCGAACGCCTCGCCCGACTGCATGGCCAGGAACGTGGCCACCATCGCCACCAGCGCGCCGACGGCCAGCGCAGCGCTGCACCGTCGCCGCCACTGGGGGCGGACCGCCAGCACCACCGAGGCCAGAGCGGCCAGGGGTACCAGCACGAGCGGCGCGTGGACGAACAGAGGATGGGCCGGAAGCCCGAGGAAGGTCTTCATCGGGCCTGCTCCCGCGCCGCTGTGGTCACCGGCTCAGCTCACCGCGACCGACAGGACCTGGCCGGCCTTGGCGTGGGAGTTGGGCCCGAAGGCGACGGGGCAGAAGAACACGTAGTTCCCGGGCTCGAGCGTGACCGACAGGGTGCCGGTGGAGCCCTTCTCCACCTTCTCCGAGGCCCCGACGAACGCCCCGGCCTCCAACTTGTCGGAGTCGACGGCGCCGTTGTCCAGCTTGGGCAGGGACTCGTAGGAGTCGCCCTTGACGATGGCCAGGGCGTGGGGGTTGTCGCCGGTGTTGGCGATGGCGAAGGTGTTGGCTCCGCCCTTCACGTCGCCGGTGACGGTGACCGACCACTCTTTCAGGTCGACGGCCTGGCCTTCGCCGGTGGCCGCGGCCGCCGTGGTGCTGGCCCCGCCGGCGGCGGTGGTGCTGGCTGCGGCCGTAGCTGTCGTGCTGGCCGATGCCGCCTCGGTGGTGGCCGACGAGCTGGCCTCGCTGGAGGCGGTGGATGCGTCGGTGGTGGCGGTGTCGTCGCCGCTGGAGCCGCAGGCGGCGAGCACGAGGCTCAGGGCCAGGGCACCAGCCGCCCCGCCCCTGATGAGGTTGTACTGCATACTTTCACTTCTCCCGGTTCGGTCGGCCAGCAATCGTCGCTCCCAGCGATTACTTAAAACCGACAATGTGATCTCTCTGGGAGGGGATGGTAGCCGGCCCCGAACGCGCCGGTGCCGACCGTCCCGAGGGGCGGTCGGCACCGTTGGAGGATGTGAGAATCAGCTCTCGGAGGTCTCGGTGGAGGCCTCGGTGGTGGGGGTGCTGCCCCCGGTGGTGCTGTCGGTGTCGGAGTCGTCGGAGTCCGAGCCGCAGGCGGCGAGCAGGAGTGAAGCGGCGACGACGGAGGCGCCAACGGTGGCGCGGAGCTTGCGATTCATGACAGGGCCCTCCCGGGTAACGGTGCTTACAAAGCGCTGCGATGGTAACAGCGGATTGCTCTGGTTCAGTGGATCTGGGTCAGGTCGCCTGCCGGCCGTGTGTGCCGGCTGCCCGCCCGCTCAGCGCCAGGCGAACACCGGTTGCTCGAACTCGTCCACCCTGGTGGCGGCCCCGTCGAAGGCCACCGCCCGGAACTGATACAGCACGGCGCCGGTGGGAGCGTGGATGAGGTCGCCACCGACCGGGACCTGGATCACGGGCCGGTCGCTCTCGGGGATCGAGACGAATCGGGGCGAGTCGGCCCGGGTCAGCTCCCGCAGCGAGATCCGGTGCAGCGACGCCACCTCGGCCGGGTTCCCCACCGGTTCGGCCTCGGGCCCGGCCCAGAACACGAACGGGGTGATCACGTACCCGGATCGGGTCGGGTAGTCGTCGAGCTGGCCCAGCAGGTGGGCGGCGCCCAGCAGCAGGCCCACCTCTTCCTCCAGCTCCCGTAGCGCCGCCTCCAGCGGGGTCTCGCCGGCGTCGATCCGGCCGCCGGGGAGGGCCCATTGGCTGGCGTGGGCGTTCAGACGGGAGCCCCGCCGGGTCAGCAGCACGGAGGCGCCACCGGCGGTGCCGTCGACCCTGCCGGTGAGGGTGGAGGTGTCGACGCCGGGGATGTCGGCGATCAGCGACATGCGGCCGATCTCGAGGGGATCGTCGCCGTGGAGCTCGGCGTCGCTGTCGAGCACCACCACGGCCACGGCGGCGTGGCGCCGGCCGTCCAGCTCGTGCCGCTTGACCTCGTGGCGGGCCAGGTTGTCGGCCAGGCGGGCCCGCAGGTCGTCGTCGTAGGCGACGTCGGCCCCGCCGCGGTCGGTCTCGTCGCCCGCCATGTCAGCTGCCGGCGGCGGCCCGGCGGTCCCGCCGCACCTGGCGGAGCCGGCCCAGGATGCGCACGGCGGCCCCGGCCACCAGCACCCACTGCACCACCGTCGGTTTCTTCCTGGTGGCCGCGCCTTCCGGGGGGCGCCGGGCCACCCGGAAGGCGGCCGCCCCCACCATGGCCATGTCCGACATCAACCCCAACTTGGACGATCGCCGCCCTGCCAGCCTCGACAACAAGCTCATACGCTCCCACCCTAGGGGAACCCTGCGGGTTCCCGGAACCCGGCCCCGGCGGCCCCGGCTGGTGGCGTTTGGCTATGGTGGCCCGCATGGCTTCAGGGGATGAGCGGTCGCAGGTTCCGGAGGGGACGAGCGGGGCCGGACTGCGGATCGGGGTGGTGCGGGCCCGGTGGAACGCCGGCACCGTCGGCCGGCTGGCCGAGGGCGTGGCCCGGGGCCTCGACGGCCTGGGCGTCACCGAGCGGGTGGAGTGCTCGGTGCCGGGCAGCTTCGAGATCCCGCTGGCGGCCAAGCTGCTGGCCGCCTCGGGCACGGTCGATGCCGTGGTCTGCATCGGAGCCGTGATCCGGGGCGAGACCACCCACTACGAGATCGTGTCGGGGGAGTGCGCCCGGGGGGTGCAGCAGGCCCAGCTCGACACCGGCGTGCCGATCATGTTCGGGGTGCTCACGGTGGAGAACCAGGCCCAGGCGGACGCCCGCAGCCAGCCGGCCGGCGGACACAATGTGGGTCAGGAGGCGGCCGAAGGGGCAGTGGAGATGGCGCTGCTGGCCCGCAGCCTGCGAGAGCTGAAGGGATGACGACGATGCGCAACCAACTCCTCATCGGTGGCAAGTGGCTCGAAGGGGGCGGCGGTGAGCGCTTCGCCGTGCTCGATCCGGCCACGGGCAGCGAGATCACCACCGTGGCCGCCGGCGGCCCGGCCGAGGCCACCGCCGCCTGCGACGCCGCCGCCGAGGCCCAGCGCTCGTGGGCCGCCACCGCCCCCCGGGTGAAGGCCGAGGTGCTGCGGGCCTGCTGGCAGACCATGGTCGACCACACCGACGAGCTGGCCCGGCTGATCACGCTGGAGCACGGCAAGCCCCTGGTCGACTCGACCGGCGAGGTGGCCTACGCCGCGGAGTTCTTCCGCTGGAACGCCGAGGAGGCGGTGCGGATCCACGGCTCGCTGGGCATGGCCCCGGGCGGCACCAACCGGATCATCGTCCACCATCCGCCGGTGGGCGTGGTGGTGATCGTGACCCCGTGGAACTTCCCGGCGGCCATGATCACCCGCAAGCTGGCCCCGGCCCTGGCCGCCGGCAACGCGGTGGTGATCAAGCCGCCCCGGGAGACCCCGCTCACCGCCCTGCGCATCGCCGAGCTGCTGGAGGAGGCGGGGGTGCCGGCCGGTGTGGTCAACGTGGTGCCCACCACCAGCTCCGGGTCCTGGTTCGACGCCGCCGTCGATCACCGCTCGGTGCGCATGGTGTCGTTCACCGGGTCCACCGAGATCGGCCGCCAGCTCCTGCGCCGGGCCGCCGACCGGGTGCTCAAGACGGTCATGGAGCTGGGCGGCAACGCCCCGTTCATCGTGTTCGACGACGCCGACCTCGACGCCGCGGTGGAGGGGGCCATGGTGGCCAAGATGCGCCATTCGGCCGAGACCTGCACCGCCGCCAACCGCTTCTTCGTGGAGGCCGGGGTGGCGGCCGAGTTCACGGCCAAGCTGGCCGCCGCCATGGGCTCGATGAAGGTCGGCAGCGGCTTCGACGAGGGCGTCACCTGCGGCCCCATGATCAACGCCCAGGCCATCGAGTCGATCGATTCCCTGGTCCGCCAGGCCGTGGGGGCCGGCGCCACCGCCGCCGTTGGCGGCTCCCCGCTCGATCGCCCCGGCTTCTTCTACGCCCCCACCGTGCTGGCCGACGTCGCCCCCGATTCACCCATCACGTCGGAGGAGATTTTCGGCCCGGTGGCCCCGGTGATCCCCTTCACCGACACCGAGGCCATGATCGCCCAGGCCAACGACACCGAGATGGGCCTGGCCGCCTACGTCTACACCGCCGATCTGGCCCGGGGTTTCCGGGTGAGCGAGCGGCTGGAGTCGGGCATGGTCGGCCTCAACCGGGGCGCGGTGTCCGACCCCGCCGCCCCCTTCGGCGGCATGAAGCAGTCGGGTCTCGGCCGCGAAGGCGCCAGCGAGGGAATCTACGAGTTCACCGAGACGCAGTACATCGCCACCAATTGGTGAGGTACATCGCCACCAAGTGGTGATCAGGCCTTGTCGCCACCCCGGGCCATCTTGACCTTCAGGTAGTCGTCCAGGGCCCGGCGGTGGCCGTTGGCGCCCGTGCCGAGCAGGCCACCGGTGCGGGCCTTGTGCACCGCGTTCTCCAGGTCGCCCAGCATCTCCGACAGGTCGTCCTCCGGGGTGGCGTCCATCAGCGTCTGGTACGCCTGCTCGATCGGAGCCAAGGCCTCCCGGGCCTGGGCGTACTCCTTCTCCAGCTCCCTGCGGGCCTTGGCCAGCTCGTCATCGCTCATGCCGGGAGGCTACCCCCTCAGACCCTGGCCCAAGGGTCCCCGGCGGGGACGGGAGCCCTTCGGGTTCCTTTGAGTTTCGCCTGCGGCGAAACGTCTAGGGTTCGGACATGGGTGCCGGAGACGAGGGCAGGGGTGAGGGTGCCGGTGAGGGCGGCGACACCGGATTCCCCCATCTCACGATCGTGCTGCTGGGTCTGGTCACGATTTCGGCCTACGGCGCCTGGTACTACGCCTTCGGCGTGCTGCTGGACCCGATCCTGGTCGACACCGGCTGGCCCGAGGCCGGCCTCACCGCCACGTTCTCCGCCTCGGCCGCCTGCGGGGCCCTGGCCGCCCTGCCCGCAGGCCGCCTGATCGACCGGCGGGGGAGCCGATTGGCCTTCCTGGCCGCCGCCGGGCTGTCGGCCCTCGGGCTGGGGCTGGCCTCCGTCGCCCCCTCGCTCCCGGTGTTCGTGGTGGGGGCCGTGCTGGGCGGGGCGTCGCTCCAGTCGCTCGGCTTCTACCACATCACCCAGGCCACGGCGGTACGGGCCGCCCCCCACCGGCCGGCGGTGGCGATCGCCCGCCTCACGATCTACGGCGCCTTCTCCAGCACCGTCTACCTGCCGCTGGCCGCCTACCTGGAACAGCGGATCGGGTGGCGGGCCACCATGCGGGTGCTGGAAGCGGGCACGGTCACGGTGCTGCTGGTGGCGGCGGTGGTGATCCGGGACCGGCCCGATCCGGGCCGGGTGCGGGCGCCGCTGCAGTTGGGCCTGGTGCTGCGGTCGCTCCCGGCCCGTCGGTTCCTGGTGGCCTCGGCCCTGATCGGCCTGGGGGTGGGCACGATCCTGGTGTACCAGGTGCCGCTGATGACGTCGGCCGGCCTGCCGGTGGCCACCGCCGCCTGGATGGCCGGCGCCCGGGGGGTGGCCCAGGTCAGCGGGCGGATCCCGGTCGCCCGCATCGTGGCCCGGCTCGGGGCTCGGGGGTCGATCCAGCTCGCTTACATCGCCATCACCCTGGGCGTGGGGGTGCTGATCCTGGCCGGGCGGGTGTGGGTGGCCCTGGTCTACGTCGCCGTTGCCGGGTTCGGGATCGGGGCCACGTCGCCCCTCCAGGGGATCTACGCCGACGAGCTGTTCGAACGGGATCAGCTGGGCGCGGCCATGGGGGTGCTGGGCATGGGGTTCGGCCTGGCCGGGGCGCTGGGGCCCACGCTGGTGGGCCTGCTCACCGACCTGGCCGGTAGCCGCTGGTGGGGCGTGGCCATCGCCGTGGTGGCCGGGGCCGGCGCCGTGTTCCAGATGCGCCCGATCCCGCAGTCGGTGCTCGACGCCGACCGGGCCAAGGGCCGCTCCATACGCGACACGGTATGAACCGGTGACGCGATGTGAGCGCTCAGCGCACAGTCCGTGACACGGCTCGAACCGTGTCGCGGACCGAGCGGCGTCAGGCGAAGGCGTCGATGAGGCGCTGGCCGGCGTCGGCCAGCATGGCGTCGTTCTTGGCGAAACAGAACCGGATCAGGGTCCGGCCGTCCCTGGCGTCGGTGTAGAACACCGAGCTGGGCACGGCCACCACGCCGGCCCGGTGGGGGAGGGCGAGGCAGAAGCCGACGGAGTCGGCCGGGAGGTCGCCGCCCCGGCGCTCGACGACGGGGGTGATGTCGGCCGTGGTGAAGTAGGTGCCCTCGGGCGGGTGGACCCGGAAGCCGGCCCGATCCAGGTAGCCGCCGAGCAGGTCCCGCTTGGCCTGGAGGTCGGCGGCGAACCGGGTGAAGTAGCTGTCGCCCAGGCGGAGGCCGGCGGCGATGGCCGGCTGGAACGGGGCCCCGTTGACGAACGTGAGGAACTGCTTGGCCGTGCGCACCGCCGCCACCAGCGGGGCCGGCCCGCAGGCCCAGCCGATCTTCCAGCCGGTGCAGGAGAACGTCTTACCCCCCGACGACACGGTGAGGGTGCGCTCGGCCATCCCGGGGAAGGCGGCCAGCGGGTGATGGGTGTGGCCCTCGAACACCAGGTGCTCGTAGACCTCATCGGTCACGGCCAGCACGTCGTGCTCCAGGCACAGCTCGGCCACCAGGGCCAGCTCCTCCCGGGTGAAGACCTTGCCCGTGGGGTTGTGCGGCGTGTTCAGCAGGATCAGGCGGGTCTTGGGGCTGAAGGCCCGACGCAGCTCGTCGGGGTCGAACCCGAACCCCTCGCCCCCGCCCCGCCCCGGGGCCAGCAGCACCGGGCGGGCCTTCGCCCCGGCCAGGGCGATCCCGGCGCCGTAGGAGTCGTACAGGGGGTCGAACACCACCACCTCGTCGCCCGTCTCGCACAGCCCGAGCAATGCGGCGGCCAGGGCCTCGGTGGCCCCCGCCGTGATCAGCACCTCGGTCCCGGGGTCCACCTCGATGCCCCAGAAGCGCTGCTGGTGCTCGGCCACCGCCCGGCGCAGGTCCTCGATCCCGGGGCCCGGCGGGTACTGGTTCTGGCCGCCCCGGATGGCGGCCACCGCGGCGTCCATCACCTCGGGCGGGCCGTCGTGGTCGGGGAAGCCCTGGCCCAGGTTGAGGGCACCCGTCTGCACAGCCAGAGCCGACATCTCGGCGAAGATCGTGGTGCCGAAGCCCTGGAGCCGGCTGGTCAGATAGGGGGCGCGAGACACCCCCACACCCTACGTGGAACCTGCAGCGGCTACATTCGGGCCGGTTGCGGGCAGAGTGTGGTAGCGAACGGGCCCGCCCGGGCCCGACGAACAGGGGGCGAGATCCCATGGCAGCAGACGGTGCCTTCGTCCGCGATGAGAGCTACATCACCACCCGGATCACGGCCGACGGGGCCGACGGGTATCCGGTGGAGGCCGGCCGGTACCGGTTGGTCGCCGCCCGGGCCTGCCCGTGGGCCAATCGGGCCATGATCGTGCGCCGGCTCCTCGGCCTGGAGCCGGTGATCTCCCTCGGGGTGCCGGGCCCCCTCCACGACGAGCGGAGCTGGCGGTTCCACCTCGATCCCGGCAACGTCGACCCCGTGCTCGGGATCGAGTGGCTGCGCGACGCCTACGAGAAGCGGTTCCCCGGGTACCCCAAGGGGATCACGGTGCCGGCCCTGGTGGAGGAGAGCACGGGCGAGGTCGTCACCAACGACTACGCACAGCTCACCCTCGATCTGTCCACCGAGTGGCGGGCCCACCACCGCCCCGGCGCCCCCGATCTCTATCCCGAGCACCAGCGGGCCGAGTTGGACGAGCTGATGGACGAGATCTACCGGGATCTCAACAACGGGGTCTACCGGGCCGGCTTCGCCAGCGATCAGGGCGCCTACCAGGAGGCGTACAGCGCCGTGTTCAGCCAGCTCGACCGGCTGTCGGACCGGCTGTCGCGCCGGCGCTACCTGATGGGCGACTCGATCACCGAGGCCGACGTGCGCCTGTGGGTCACGCTCGTGCGGTTCGACGCCGCCTACCACGGCCACTTCAAGTGCAATCGCCAGAAGCTCACCGAGATGCCGGTGCTGTGGGCCTACGCCCGGGACCTGTTCCAGACCCCCGGCTTCGGCGACACCATCGACTTCGGCCAGATCAAGGAGCACTACTACGGTGTCCACCGGACCATCAACCCCACCGGGATCGTGCCGGTGGGGCCCGATGTGTCCAACTGGACCAGCCAGCACGACCGGGAGGAGCTGGGAGGCTCTCCCTGGGGTGGCGGCACCCCGCCCGGCCCTCCCCCCGAGGGCGAGGGCTGAGCGCCCGGCCTGATCCCCCTATGCCCGCCATTCCCCATCGAGACAAGCGAAGAAAGGCCAGCGAAGCACACATGAGATTCCTCGGGTTCCGCCACGACGGGCAGTCCTGCATCGGGGTCGTGGCCAACGACCAGGTCACCAGGCTCTGCACCATCGACGAGTTCTACGCCGACACCGCCCGGTGGTTGGCCACCGCCCCGTCGGGCGCCTCCGTGCCACTGGCCGGCATCGAGCAGGTGCCGCCGGTGCCCACCACGTCGAAGATCCTGTGCCTCGGGCTCAACTACGCCGCCCACGTGGCCGAGACGGGCCGGGACCGGCCCGAGGCCCCCAACGTGTTCGCCCGCTGGTACTCCCAGCTGTCGTGCGACGGCGATCAGGTGCCGGTGCCGTCGGGCGAGCCGGGGCTCGACTGGGAGTGCGAGCTGGGCGTGATCGTCGGGTCCCACCTGGTCGACACCCCCCAGGACCAGGCCATGGCCGGCGTGCTCGGCTACACGTGCTTCAACGACATCAGCGCCCGCAAGTACCAGCGGGCCACCGGGCAGTGGGCCCTGGGCAAGAACCCCGACAAGTCCGGGCCCATCGGGCCGGTGGTGGTGACGGCCGACGAGTACGGCGACCCCTACGGCAAGGCCATCATGACCCGGGTCAACGGCGAGACCATGCAGTCGTCGACCACCGACTGCATGCTGTTCAAGATCGACGAGGTCATCGCCTACGCCACCCAGTGCCTGTCGCTGGTGCCGGGCGACGTGATCGCAACCGGCACCCCCGAGGGCGTGGGCGGGGCCCGCAAGCCGCCGGTGTGGATGCACCCCGGCGACACCTGCGAGGTCGAGATCGAAGGCATCGGCATCCTCACCAGCCGCATCGTCTGACGGCGGCGTCGTCCCGGGATTCTGGCGCGTCTGGACAGCGCTGAGCGCAGTTCAGACGCGCCAGAACAGTGGCCAGGCGGGCCGTGGCTACTCCACGAAGGCGGTGAGGGCACCGGTGGCCCGCTCGTGGCGCAGGGCGCCGAGCAGCTCGGCCAGGTCGGGCAGGTCGATGTCGAGGCGCTTGGCCGTCTCGCTGGCGTCGAGCGAGGAGTCGTAGGGGAGGGCGAGGGGCGCCGGTTGGGGTGGGCGGCCGAAGCGCAGGAGGCTGCCGTCGAGCCCGAACGCCTCCACCGCGGCCAGAGCCAGCTCCCGGCGGCTCACGGCCCCGGCCCCGCAGCAGTGGGCGATGCCACTGGCCCGGTCGGCCAGGAGGGCCCGGATAACCTCGGCGCACAAGGGGGCCAGCGACGGGGTGGCGATCATGTTCAGGTCCTCGGCCTCCCACACCGTGAACGGCCGCCCCGCCTCCAGGGCGTCGACCAGCGGGGCCACGAAGTCGAGCCCGCCGTAGGGGCCCGGCGGCGGGGCGTCGGGGCCGGTGCGGGCGGTGTTGACGGCCGACACCCGGGCCACCGCCCCGTCGCGGTCGAGGGTGACGATCTCCGCCGCCGCCTGCAGGAACCCGGGCAGGCTGATGGGATTGGGCGGTGTCTGCTCGGTGGCCGGGCCCTGGGTGCCGTCGAACACCCAGTCGGTCGAGATCAGCACGAACGGGATCCCGGCCCGGGTGGCGACGTCGGCCAGGGCCCGGGCGGACTCCACCTGGGTGCGCCACCCGTACTGGCGGTCCCGGGCCATCCGGTCCCAGTCGGGGGCCAGGGCGCCGTGGACGATGCCGTCGGGGGCGTGCCGCTCCACCTGGGCGGCCACCGCCACCGGGTCGAGCAGATCGACGGCGGCCACCGCCACCTCGTCGCCGTGGAGGGTGGGGAGGACGGACTCGATGGCAGACCCCACGGACCCGGCCGCTCCGGTAACCAGCACCTTCATGGCGCCAACCATAGAGGGTCGGCCGGTGGGGCCGGGGTCCACCCCGACGATCGCGGCGCCGGTACTCATCCTATGGTCACCCGTCGCAACGGACCCTTGGCGAGCGGACGGTGGGTTGATGAGGCGACAGGCGACGGTACTGGTGAGCATGCTCGGCCTTCTGGCCGCGTGCTCGGGCACGACATCGGCCGGGGAGGTGACCGGAACCTGACCATCGCCATCCTGCCCGACGGCTCGGGCACCTACAGCGACTACGGGGGCGACCGGAACCTGACCGTCGTGGCCAACCCCGACGGCTCGGGCTCGTTCGGCGACCTGGGTGGCGGCCTGAACGTGACGGTCACCGCCCTGCCCGACGGCTCGTGGTCGTACGTCGACCAGTCGGTGGCCGACCGGTTCCCGCCGCTCGACAAGCTGGGCAAGCTGCAGCCGCCCTGCGCCACGGTGATCCGGATGGACGCCGACGTGCTGTTCGACTTCGACTCCGACCAGCTCCGGCGCGAGTAGGGCCCGCGGCCATCGGGACCTTCATCACTGTCACCGGGCTGGTTTAACCTGCGGGCATGACCATCACGCACTGGATCGGCGGCCGGGCCACCACGGGCAACCCCGGCGCCACGTCCCCCGTGTTCAACCCGGCCACCGGGGCTGTCACCGGCCAGGTGCCGCTGGCCTCGGTGGACGATGTCAACGACGCCGTGGCCGCCGCCCGGGAGGCGTTCCCGGCATGGCGGGAGGCGTCGTTGTCGCAACGGGCCGGCGTGATGTTCAAGCTGCGGGAGCTGATCGACGCCAATCGGGCCGATCTGGCCCGCACGATCTCGGCCGAGCACGGCAAGGTGTTCGCCGACGCCTTGGGCGAGGTGCAGCGTGGGCTCGAGGTGGTGGAGTTCGCCTGCGGGATCCCGTCGTTGCTGAAGGGGGAGATGACACCCGACGTGTCGTCGGCCGTCGATGCCTTCAGCGTCCGCCAGCCCCTCGGCGTGGTGGCCGGTATCACCCCGTTCAACTTCCCCGTGATGGTGCCCATGTGGATGTTCCCCATGGCCCTGGCCTGCGGCAACACGTTCGTGCTGAAACCCTCGGAGCGGGACCCGTCGGCCTCGCTGCTGCTGGCCGAGCTGGTGCAGCGGGCGGGCGTGCCCGACGGGGTGTTCAACGTGCTCCAGGGCGACGCCACCGCCGTCAACGCCCTGCTCGACCATCCCGACGTGGCCGCCGTCAGCTTCGTCGGGTCCACCCCTATCGCCCGGGCCATCCACCAGCGGGCCTCGGCCGCCGGCAAGCGGGTCCAGGCCCTGGGCGGGGCCAAGAACCACATGGTGGTGCTGCCCGACGCCGACATCGGCCAGGCGGCCGACGCCGCGGTGAGCGCCGGGTACGGATCGGCCGGGGAGCGGTGCATGGCCATCTCGGTGGTGGTGGCGGTGGGCGACGTGGCCGATCGATTGATCCCGGCGGTCGTGGAGCGGATCGGGGGCCTCAAGATCGGCCCCGGGCTGTCGGACGACCCGGTCGACATGGGGGCGTTGGTGACCGCCACCCACCGGGACCGGGTGCGCAGCTACGTCGACCTCGGCCTGAGCGAGGGGGCGGAGCTGGTGGTCGACGGTAGGGAGCTGCAGGTGGCGGGCCACCCCGACGGGTTCTGGCTCGGGCCCTGCCTGTTCGACCGGGTGACCCCGGCCATGAAGATCTACGCCGACGAGATCTTCGGCCCGGTGCTGGCCGTCATGCGGGCCGACACGTTCGACGAGGCCCTGGGCCTGGTCAACGCGAACCCCTACGGCAACGGGGCGGCCATCTTCACCAACGACGGCGGGGCCGCCCGGGTGTTCCAGCGGGAGGTCACGGCCGGGATGGTGGGCATCAACGTGCCCATCCCGGTACCGATGGCGTACCACTCCTTCGGCGGCTGGAAGGACTCGCTGTTCGGCGACACCCACGTCTACGGCCCTGAGGGCGTGAAGTTCTACACCTCGTACAAAGCCGTCACCGTGCGCTGGCCCGACCCCCACGAGCGGGGCGTCGACCTCGGCTTCCCCCAGGCCCGCTAGGCCCTCGGGTGCCGAATTCAGGTACGCGAAAGATCCTGGTCAAACGGGGTGGCGAAGGTCCGATAGGGGGGTATGGAGGCTGAGCTGCTGAACGGGTTGTTGGAGTATTGTCGGGCCATGGCACAGAGCGGGCCTTTCGCCGAGTACGACCACGACGGCTTCTTCGACGAGGTGGTCGACTCCTCGGGGGCCTTCCGGTCCACCTATGAGCTGGTGGCGCACCAGATCTCGGTCATGGGGGCCGAGGAGCTGGTCCGTCGCCAGCAGGTGAAGGACACGTTGTTCCGCACCCGTGATATCACCTTCACCGTCTACGGCGACACCGACGGCACCGAGCGCACGTTCCCCCTCGACCTGGTGCCCCGGGTGATCCCGGCCGCTGAGTGGGCCGAGGTGGAGTCCGGACTGGTGCAGCGCCTCCGGGCCCTCAACCAGTTCCTGGGCGACATCTACGACGGTCCGGCCGCCATCGTCAACGACGGGATCGTGCCCGCCGACCTGGTGGCGGGGGCCGACGGCTACACCGAGTGGGCCAAGGGCATCCCCCAGCCGTTCAACGCCCGGGCCCTGGTGGCCGGCATCGATCTGGTGCGGGACGACGACGGTCGCTACCTCGTGCTGGAGGACAACCTGCGGGTGCCCTCGGGGGTCTCCTATGTGCTGGAGAACCGCCTGGCCATGACCCGGCTTCTGCCCAAGATGCTGGCCGAGGCGAACATCCGCACGGTCGAGCAGTACCCCACGCTGCTGTTGCGGGCTCTGCAGTCGATCGCCCCGCCCGCGGTACAGGGCCGCCTCCCCACCGTGGTGCTGCTCACCCCCGGCATCTACAACTCGGCCTACTTCGAGCACGCCTTCCTGGCCCAGAACATGGGTGTGGCCCTGGTGGAGGGGTCGGATCTCATGGTGGACGACGGCCGGGTGTGGATGCGCACCACCCGGGGCCGCAAACCGGTGGACGTGATCTACCGCCGGGTCGACGATGCCTTCCTCGATCCCGAGGTGGGCCACCCCGACTCGATGCTCGGCGTGAGGGGCCTGGTGGGAGCGGCCCGGGCGGGCAACGTGACCCTGGCCAACGCCTTGGGCAACGGCGCCGCCGACGACAAGGCCATGTACACCTTCGTGCCCGACATGATCCGGTATTACCTCAACGAGGCGCCGATCCTGTCCAACGTCGAGACGTTCCTGCTGCGCAACCCGGAGCCCCGGGCCGAGGTGATGGCCGACCCCGCCCGGTGGGTGATCAAGCCGGTCGACGGCTCGGGCGGCTACGGCATCTTCATCGGCCCCCAGGCCACCGACGAGGGGGTGGCCGAGATCCGCGCCCTGGTCGACGCCGAGCCCCACCGCTACATCGCTCAGCGGGTGATCAAGTTGAGCCGCCATCCCACGCTGGTCGACGGTTGCCTGGAGCCCCGCCACATCGACCTGCGGCCCTTCGTGGTGGGCGGCGAGTACATCGACGTCCTGCCCGGCGGCCTCACCCGGGTGGCGCTGCGCAAGGGCTCGCTGGTGGTGAACTCGTCGCAGGGCGGCGGGTCGAAGGACACCTGGGTGCTTCGGGCCGACGACGGCCGGGTGGGGATCAGCCGCCCCCTCGATCAAGCCGGCCGCACCAGCGACGACGTGATCCTGGCCCGGGTGGCCGAGCCCCTGTACTGGACCGGCCGCTACCTGGAGCGGATGGACGGCACGGCCCGAATGCTGGCCGAAGCCCACCACGGGGTCCTGTCGGGCCTGCCGGTGGAGGCCGGCCTGCGCTGGGGCGAGCTGCTCGAGGTGCTCGCCCTCACCAACGAGTTCGACGAGGCCGGCCACCAGCTGGAGACCTACGCCGTCACCCGCTTCCTGGTCGACGACCGGGCCAACCTGGGCTCGATCCTGTCGTGCCTGGCCGCCGCCCGGTCCAACCTGCGGGGCATACGGGAGCGGGTACCGCTGGAGCTGCGGGGGGCGGTGAACGACGCCTCGATGGAGCTGCAGGGCCTCGACCTCGACCGCAAGCTCCGCGAGGAGCCCCAGGAGCTGTTCGCCCAGGTCAGCCGGATCTGTCAGACCTTCCTCGGGATCACCGAGGCCACCATGTCCCGCAACGACGCCTGGCGGTTCCTCACCGTGGGCCGGATGACCGAGCGGGGCCTGCTCATGGCCCGGCTCATCGAGGTGTACTTCGCCCGGTTGATGGGCCACGACCGGCCGCTGGTTGGCCACTGGTCGAACCTGCTTCGGGCGGCGGGGGCGCTGCAGGAGTACCGCCGGGTGTTCCAGACATCGCTCGACCCGATCGATGCCATAAACTTCCTCGTTCAGGACCGGGAGTTCCCCCGGAGCCTGCTGTGGTGTGCCCACCGCTGCGAGCGCCAACTGAGTGTGATGACCACCGAAGACAGCGATCAGCCCGACACCGGGGCCCTCAAGATGATGCGGGAGCTGATCGACCGGCTGGAACGGCCCACCTCCGACTGGCTGACCGAATCACCCAGCCACTGGCTGCGCGCCTTCGCCGCCGACCTCGAGGCCTTCAGCGATCAGGTCCATGCCGAATTCTTTCTGGCGCGTAGCTGACGTGGCCCTGGCCACCCCGCTTGCGGGCCTCCCGAGGCGCCGTCGGTGAGCGAGCTCGTCGGGCTGTCGTTCGACCAACCGGCCTCGCCCTACCTGGCCTTCGACGACGATCCGTCGTCGGTGGTGGACCAGCGCAACGGCTGGGGGTTGGCCTGGTACCCCAACGACGAGCTGGGAGCGGCCAACATCCGCGACCCCACGTCGGGGTTGTCGGCCGGCGTCACCGACGTGATGGCCGACTGGGGCATGATGCGCACCGGCCTGCTGATGGCCCACCTGCGAGGGGCGGCCAAGCGGGCGACCTACCGGGACACCCACCCGTTCGTGCGCAACTTCGCCGGCCGGTCGTGGCTGATCGCCCACAACGGCGACCTCATCGGCGACCTGTCCAAAGAGCTGCCGCTGCCCGTCCACCCGTCGCTGCGGCCCGTGGGTCCCACCGACACCGAGCACCTCTTCTGCTGGCTCCTCCAGCATCTGGTGGACGCCGGGGCCGACACGATCGAGGAGTTCGGCATCGAGCGGTTCGTGGAGCTGCTGCGCCGGGCCAACGAGTTGGGCACCCTCAACCTGCTGTTGGCCGACGGGTCCACCCTGATCGCCTACCGCTGCACCTCGGGTTTCCAGCCCCTCTACGCCGGGCGGTTCGTGCCGCCCCACCCCGACGGTGGCGACCTCAACCTGTCCCGGTACGGGGTCTCGGTGCGCCTGGGCGGCCATCAGGACTGGAACCGCTCCGGCGTGGTGGTGTCCACCATCGACTTCGACGACGAGCACTTCGAGGAGATCACGCCCGGCGGCTACGTGGCCGTGCAGGGCGGGCGGGTGGTGGCCCCAGCCGACTTCGGGCAGGGACGGCCGGCCGAGCCGGGCTCGGTGGCGGTGCCGTCGCCCCTGGCCCTGGCGCCGCGGTCGCTCTACCGGCGGCTGCACCTGGAGCACACCACCACCTACCGCTACAAGCAGCCGGTGGACCGCTCCAGCCACCGGATCCGCCTCACCCCCGTGCACGACAAGTTCCAGCAGGTGGCCAAGCACTCGGTCGACATCAGCGTGCAGGGCCTGCGGTGGGACTTCGAGGACGTGTTCGGCAACGACGTGATCGGCCTCGAACTCGACGCCCCCTACCAGCAGCTGTCGATCGCGGTGAACGCCCTGGTCACGGTGGCGGCTCCGATCGACCATCCCGACCTGCTGCCCCGCACGCCCAAGCTGCCGATCATGTGGATGCCGTGGCAGGAGCACATGATGCACTCCTACCTGCTGCCGCCCGAGCTGCCGGAGAGCGAGCTGGAGGAGTTGCACGAGTACGCCCGCAGCTTCGCCCACCGCAACCGCTCCGAGCTGCTGCCCACGCTCGACGACATCGCCTGGACGATCTACTCCGACTACTCCTACAAGCCGGGGTTCACCACGTTGGAGACCACGCCTTACGAGGTGTTCTCCAGCCGGGCCGGCGTCTGCCAGGACTTCGCCAACCTGATGATCTGCCTGGCCCGGATGCTCAACATCCCGGCCCGCTACCGGGTGGGGTACATCTTCACCGGGTCCGACTACGACAACAAGGTCCAGTCCGACGCCTCCCACGCCTGGGTGGAGGCGTTTCTGCCGATGATGGGGTGGCGGGGCTACGACCCGACCAACGGCAGCCGGGTGGGGGCCGACCACGTGCGGGTGGCCAAGGGCCGGAACTACCGCGACGCCACCCCCACGTCGGGCGTGATCTATCTCGGCGGCGGCGGCACCGAGACCATGTCGATCAAGGTCCGCGTCACCGAAGCCTGATTCTCGGGGATCAGGGGTGGCAGCAGGCGATGATCTGGCCGCAGTTGGCCACGAAGGTGGGCTCGTCGAGGTCGGCCCCGGTCTGGAACACGAGCTCGTCGATGCCGAGGTCGGCCAGGCGGGCCTCCAACCCGGGTAGACGGGCCCGGACCTCGTCGGGGGTGCCGGCCAGCGTCATGGCGTCGACCATCTCGTCGGGCACCTCGGCGCTCACCGCGTCCCAGTCGGCCCGGGTCTCGGCGAAGCGGCGCCGGATCCGCTCCGGGGCGTCGGCCCACGGCTCACCCTCGGCCGCCGTCTCGTAGCCCGGGGTGGAGAAGAAGAAGGCCAGCGCCCGCCGGGCCCGGTCCCGGGCGGCGTCGCCGTCTTCGTCGATCTGGGTGATGACCCACATCGCCGCCGGGAACCCGTTCCCCCGGGCCGCCAGGATGGGGGCGACGGTGCGCTCGGCGTACAAGGGGGCGGCAGCCAGGGGGTGGAGGCCGAGACCGTCGCAGCAGCGGGCGGCGCCCCGGAGCATGGCGGCGTTCAGCCCTGAGCCGTAGATCGGGAGCGGCGGCAGGGCGGCGGCCCGGCCGGCCAGGTCGAGCCCCTCCACCCGGCCCCGGAAGAACTCGCCCTCGTGACGGAACCGCCCGTCGGCGGCCCAGGCCCCTCGGATCACGGACACGGCGTCGGCCAGGCGCCCGATGGCCCGGCCCTCGTCGAGCCCGTACCAGCGGGATCGCATGGCGGCGGTGGCGGTGCCGAGGCCCAGGGTGAAGCGGCCGCCGATGGCCTCGTGGACGTCGAGGGCGGCGGCGGCCAGGGCCAGCGGGTGGCGGGTGAAGCTGTAAGCGATGCCGGTGGCCACGCCGATCCGTTCGGTGGCCAGGCCGATCACGGTCGCCCGCACCAGGGCGTCCCGGTCGGGGAACTCCGTGGTCCACACCCGGTCGAACCCCGCCCCCTCCGCCTCCCGGGCCAGGCCCGGCAGCGGGGCGAACAGGCTGGTGGCGAACACGATCGAGCGACGCAGGGCCATCCCGCATCCTGTGCGCCGTCGCCGCCGCACGCAAGGCCGCCCGGCCCCGGCCCCGGCCGCTGCGCCCTCTGCGGCCCCGGGATCTCGGTGCGGACGGCGCCGCCCGTGGTGCGTCGCGCACCGAGATCGGGGTCACCGGGATCTCGGTGCGGAGGGCGCCGCCGGTGGTGCGTGGTGCACCGAGATCGGGAAGGGCGGAACGGCAGGCGTGGTAGGAAGGCGTTCGCCGGGTGGGGGCGGGGGCGGGTAGGGTCGGGCGCCCGGGACAGAGCCGGCGAGTGAAGGGGAGGACGGCCATGACGGTTCGGGTGAGGCTGCTGACGTGCGGGTGGCTGGAGGGCAACCTCTCGATGCTGATGGTGGGGGGCGACGGCCGGGTCCGGCTCCCGATCCCGAGCGTGCTGGTGGAGCATCCGAAGGGGATCGCCGTGTTCGACACCGGCCTCCACGCCAGCCTGGCCCACGACACGTCCCGTCTCCGCACCTCGGCCGATCTGTTCGACGTGTTCATGGGCCCCGACGACGCCCTCGGCCCCCAGCTCCGGGCCCTCGACGTCGACCCCGCCGGCGTCGACTTCGTGATCAACTCCCACCTCCACTTCGACCACTGCGGCGGCAACGAGGCCCTGGCCAACGCCACCCTCCTGGTGCAGGACCCGGAGTGGAAGGCGGGCCACATCGACAAGCTGATCGAGCGCGACGTCTACAATCCCAACGACTTCGACCTGGGCCAACCGGTGCAGCTCCTGCAGGGCGAGCACGACGTGTTCGGCGACGGCTCGGTGCGCTGCGTGCCCACCTATGGCCACACTGCCGGTCACCAGTCGCTGGTGGTGCGGACCGACAGCGCCGAGTACGTGTTCTGCGGCGATACCTGTTACTTCAAGGAGACCCTGGAGAACAACGCCCTGCCCGGCTTCGGCTACGACCTGGCGGCCCAGGCCCGCACGCTGGACTGGCTGCGGGAGATGCAGGCCGCCGGGGCCCAGCTCGTGTTCGGCCACGATCCCAACCAGTGGCCAACGCTCGGCCCCGAGCTGGCCTAGATGAGGCGGTTCTTGCACGTCTAACTCGCGCTCAGCGCGAGTTAGACGTGCAATTTTCGGGGGGTCTAGGCGGTGCGGAGGTCGAGGGTGACGGGGAAGTCGAGGTCGACCTCGGTCTGATCGATCACCACCGGGGCGCCGGTGACCACGATCGGCTCCAGGCCGGCGCCGCTGGTGGCGGGCCGGGGGGCCCGGGCCGCGATCGGGCCGGGCAGGCTCCGGCCGTCGTGGGGCTCGTCGCCCGGATGCTGGTTGAACGAGGGGCCCTGGGGCACCAGGGTCCAGTCGTCGAACCGGCTCTGGCGCCGGGCCTCGGCCTCCAGGGCGTTGACCGGCAGGACGTCGTAGGCCCGCCCCCCGGGGTGGGCCACGTGGTACCGGGCCCCGCCGACGGCCCTGGCCGTCCAGCCGTCGACCACCTCGAAGTTGAGCGGATGATGGACCCCGATCGTAGGGTGGAGGGCCGACGACGGGTGCCACGCCCGGTACCGGATTCCGGCCACGTGCTCGCCCGGCCGCCCGGTGGGCCGCAGCGGCACCCGGCGCCCGTTGACCGTGAGGTGATGGCGGTCGGCGATGAAGCCGGTGGTCTTCACCTGGAGGCGCTCCATCGAGGAGTCGACGTAGCGGGCGGTGCCACCCCCGGTGGCCTCCTCGCCCAGTACCAGCCAGGGCTCGATGGCGGCCCGCAGCTCCACCGTGGTGTCGCCCGCCACCACCGTGCCGTAGCGGGGGAAGCGGAACTCGAAGAACGGCTCCAGCCACTCGGGGTCGAAGGCGAAGCCGGCGGCCCGCAGGTCGTCGCACACGGCCCGGGCATCGGCCGCCAGGTAGTGGGGGAGGAGGAAGCGGTCGTGGAGGTCGGTGCCCCACCGGATCAGCGGCTTGCGGTACGGGTGCTCCCACAGCCAGGCCACCAGAGCCCGGACCAGCAGCCCCTGCACCACCGACATGCGGGGATGGGGCGGCATCTCGAAGGCCCGCAACTCCAACAGCCCGAGGCGGCCCCGGCTGTGGTCGGGCGAGTAGAGCTTGTCGATGCAGAGCTCGGCCCGGTGGGTGTTGCCCGTGAGGTCGGTGAGCAGATGGCGCAGGGCCCGGTCGGCCAACCAGGGGCTGGCCGGGGCGGCCCGGTCGAGCTCGTGGAGGGCGATCTCCAGCTCGTGGAGGTTCTCGTGGCGGGCCTCGTCGACCCGGGGGGCCTGGCTGGTGGGCCCCACGAACATGCCGGAGAAGGCGTACGACAGCGCCGGGTGGTGCTGCCAGTAGGTGACGAGGCTGGCCAGCAGAGCCGGGTTGCGCAGCAGGGGGCTGTCGGCGGCCGTGGGGCCTCCGATGGTGATGTGATTGCCGCCGCCGGTGCCGGTGTGGCGGCCGTCGAGGTGGAACTTCTCGGTGCCCAGGCCCACCTGGTGGGCGTCGTCGTAGAGGCCGGTGGCCAGGGCCTCCAGCTCGGCGAAGCTGGCCACGGGCTGGACGTTGACCTCGATCACCCCGGGGTCGGGGGTGACGCTGAGGCGGCTGAGACGGGGGTCGCCGGGGAGGGCGTAGCCCTCGAGCACCACCGGCACGGCGGTGGCGGCGGCTGCCCGTTCGATCGCAGCGACCAGGTCGAGCGCCCATTCCAGGCGGGCCACCGGAGGCAGGAACACCCGGGTGACACCGTCGCGGGCCTCCACCACCAGGGCGGTACGGATCACCACCGGTGCCTCGGCCACCAGGGCCGGGGTGGCCCAGCCTCCGGCTCCGGCCGGGCCCAGCGCGGGGCGGGGCTCCAGCGGGTCGGGCTCCACCACCGGATCGGGCCAGGTGTCGGCCCCGTCGGGCAGGGTGTCGAGCGGGAGGCGGAGCCCCATCGGCGAGGTGCCGGGGGTCAGGAACACCTGGGACCGGCGCAGCGGCCAGGGGCTGGTGCGCCACCGGTCGTCCACCCGGTCGAGCGGGAGGACGGTGCCCACCGGGGTGCCGAGGCCCCGCTCCAGCATGGTGGCCAGGGTCCGCCGGTGGTCGGCGTCGTCGAGGTCGGCGGTGTGGGGATCGACGTCCACCGGGATGGTCGACTCGCGCCACAGCCCGTACACCGGGTCCTCGTAGGCGTCGAGGACGTGCTGCGCCGGTTCCGAGGGCACGCCGAGCTCGGCGGCCAGGGCGTCGGCCAGCCGGCGGGCGGTGGTGTGGTCGTGGCCCAGGCTGGCGGACGGGCTGGCCAGCAGCGAGGGGTCGCGCCAGACGGGCTCGCCGTCGGCCCGCCACAACAGGTTCATCTCCCACCGGGGCAGCGGCTCGCCCGGGTACCACTTGCCGGTGCCGTGCTGGATCAGGCCCCCGGGCCCGAACCGGGCCTTGAGCCGCTCGGCCAGCGCCGTGGCCTTGCGCCGCTTGTCGTCGCCGTCGGCGTCGGTGGTCCACTCCGGGGCTTCGAACTCGGTGGCCGACACGAACGTCGGCTCGCCCCCCATGGTGAGGCGCACGTCGCCGGCGGCCAGGGCCTGGTCGACCTGGTGGCCGAGGCGGGTGACGGCCTCCCACACCGGTTCGGGGTAGGGCTTGGTTGACCGGGGGGCCTCGGCCACCCGGGTGACCTCGTTGGAGTAGTCGAACCGGGAGGCGACGATGCTGGAGGTGCCGGTGATCGGGGCTGCGCTCTGGGGGGCGGGGGTGGCCACCAGCGGGATGTGCCCCTCGCCGGCGGCCAGGCCAGAGGTGGGGTCGAGCCCGATCCAACCGGCCCCGGGCAGGTACACCTCGGCCCAGGCGTGGAGGTCGGTGAAGTCCTGGGTGGGGCCGGACGGGCCTTCCAGGGGGGCCACGTCGGCCGTGAGCTGCACCAGGTAACCCGACACGAACCGGGCCGCCATGCCCATCTGGCGCAGGGCCTCCACCAGGAGCCAGGCCGAGTCCCGGCAGGAGCCGGCCCGCCGGTCGAGGGTGGTGAGGCTGGGCTGGACCCCGGGTTCGTAGCGGATCTCGTAGTCGATCTCGTTGGCCAGCTGGCGGGTCAGGTCGAGCAGGAAGTCGACCGTGGTGGGCTTGTCTTCCAGGCGCTTGGCCACCGGCTGGAGCCAGCGGGCCAGCTCCCCGGCCCACGGGCCGTCGGTGCGCAGGTAAGGGGCGAGGTCGGCCAGGAGGTCGGGCTCGTAGGCGAACGGGACGTGCTCGGCGTCGGGTTCGAGGAAGAAGTCGAACGGGTTGATCGTCACCAGCTCGGCCACCAGGTTCACCTCGACGCTGAAGTGATCGGTGGGCTCGGGCACCACGACGCGGGCCAGGTGGTTGCCGAACGGGTCTTGCTGCCAGTTGAGGAAGTGGTCGGCCGGCTCGACGGTGAGCGAGTACGACAGGATCGGCGTGCGGGCGTGGGGGGCGGGGCGGAGGCGCACCACATGGGCCGACAGCTCGGCCCGTCCCGGGTACTCGTAGGTCGTGCGATGGCGTAGTGCGACCGTGATGCTCACTTGCCGGGATGTTAGTCGATGGCGATGTCCGGCCTTTTACGGCAATGTGAACACGGGCGACGGGGATGGGGCCCCGGCGCTGATGGGGTCCGGGGGCGCCAGCCCCCGAAAGGCTCAGAACACCGTGAGCCCGGTGCGGGCCACAAGGGCGGCCAAAGCGGCCCGGGCGGCCAGCGAGTTGCCGGTGGTGTCGAGCGCCGGAGACCAGGCGCACACGGTGGCCCGGTCGGGGACCACGCCCACGATCCCGCCGCCGACACCCGATTTGCACGGGATCCCGATCTCGTAGGCGAAGGCGCCGGCGGCGTCGTAGGTGCCGGCCATCAGCATCAGGGCGTTCACGTGGCGGGCCTCGGTCGGCCGCAGCACGGCGTCCCCGGTGGCCGGGTCGACCCCGTCGTTGGCCAGGAACCGCACGGCCCGGGCCAGCTGGCGGGCCGTCATGGCCAGCGAACACTGGCGGAAGTAGACGTCGAGCACGGCCTCGACGTCGTTGTCGAGATTGCCGAAGCTCCGGATCATGTTGGCCAGGGCCCGGTTGCGGAACCCGGTGGCGGCCTCGCTCGCCGCCACCACGGCATCGACGGCCACCGCCTCGCCCGTCAGCTCCGAGACGAAGGCCACCAGATCACCCACCGGGTCGGGCCGGAGCGTGCACAGCAGGTCGGCCACCACGATGGCGCCGGCGTTGATGAACGGGTTGCGGGGCACCCCATGCTCCCGCTCCAGCAGGGCGATCGAGTTGAACGGGTCACCCGACGGCTCCCGCCCCACGCGGGCCCACAGCCGATCCACCCCACCGTGGCGCAGGGCCAGGGCCAGGCCGAACACCTTGGAGATGGACTGGATGGAGAAGGCGACGTCGGTGTCGCCGGCGCCGAGCACCTCGGCCGGCCCGGCGGCCGCCGCCGCCCGGTCTCGCCCGCCGGCCCACACCGCCAGGCCCAGTTGGTGGGGCGGCACGGCGGCCAGGGCCGGGATGTAGGTGGCCACCGCCCCGTGGGCTGTCAGTGGGCGGACCTGCTCCACGATCGCCGACAAGAGCTGACGGGTGACCGGTTCTGTGGTTTCGTGTCTCGTCATGACCTACTGCCTCGCCCTGGCGCTCGACGACGGGCTGGTGTTCGCCTCCGACTCGCGTTCCAATGCCGGGTCCGACTATGTCACCACCTACGGCAAGACCCACGTCTTTCCTCTCGGGCCCGACCGCATCTTCGTGATCCTCACCGCCGGCAACCTGGCCACCACCCAGGAGGTGATCAACCGCCTCCGCCGGGACGTCCAGGCCGGCGACGACCGCCCCAGCCTGGCCACCGTCGAGTACCTGTTCGAGGCGGCCGATCTGGTGGGCAACGTCAGCCTCGACGTGCAGGAGCACCACGCCCGGGGCCTCAGCCGGGGCGGGGCCGACGGCACCGCCACCCTGATCGTCGGGGGCCAGATCGAGGGCGAGCCGCCCCAGATCTTCATGGTCTATCCCGAGGGCAACGCCATCACCGCCTCGGAGGAGACCCCGTACCTGCAGATCGGGGAGTCGAAGTACGGCAAACCGATCCTCGACCGGCTGGCCCACCGGTCGCTCACCCTGGCCGACGGGGCCCGCCTGGCCCTGGTGTCGCTCGACGCCACGGCCAAGTCGAACGCCAGCGTGGGCATGCCGTTCGACGTCAGCCTGTACCGGGCCGACTCCTACGAGATCAGCGCCTCCCAGCGCTTCGGGCGCGAGTCGGTGGCCTACCAGGCGCTGAACGAGACCTGGAACGACGGCCTCCAGCAGGTATTCGACTCGCTGGCGTCGTCGGTGCCGTCCGACGGCTGGTATCTCTGCTGACATGCCTCTGTCAGCTGAGATGCCCTGGCCCAAACGCACCGCCGTGATCGAGGGCCGCACGATGGCCTGGGTGGAGGTGGGGGAGGGCGACCCGATCCTGTTCCTCCACGGCAACCCCACCTCGTCGTACCTGTGGCGCAACGTGATCCCCCACCTGGCCGGCCTCGGCCGCTGCATCGCCCCCGACCTGATCGGGATGGGCGACTCCGACAAGCTGCCCGGCAGCGGTCCCGGCTCGTACACCTTCGTCGAGCACCGCCGCTACCTCGATGGCCTGCTCGATCACCTGGGCCTCACCGGCGGTGCCGGCCGGGCGGTGCTGGTGCTGCACGACTGGGGCTCGGCCCTCGGGTTCGACTGGGCCAACCGCCACCGGGAGGCCGTGGCCGGGATCGCCCACATGGAAAGCATCGTGCGCCCGCTGCTGCTGGAGGAGTGGCCGGAGAAGGCCCGCCCCGTGTTCCTCGGGTTCCGGTCCGAGGCGGGCGAGGCCATGGTGCTGGAGCGCAACCTGTTCATCGAGCGGGTGCTGCCGGGGTCGATCCTGCGGGATCTGACCGAAGCCGAGCTCGACGAGTACCGGCGCCCGTTCCGGGAGCCGGGGGAGGGGCGGCGTCCCACGCTCACCTGGCCCCGCCAGATCCCGATCGGGGGCGAACCGGCCGACGTGGTGGCCATCGTGGCCGCCTACGCCGACTGGCTGTCGGCCAGCACGCTCCCCAAGCTGCTGATCTCGGCCGAGCCCGGCGCCATCCTGTGCGGCGCCCAGCTCGACTTCACCCGGAGCTGGCCCAACACCACCGAGGTCACGGTGGCCGGCAGCCACTTCATCCAGGAGGATTCGCCCGACGAAATCGGCCGGGCCATCGCCGCCTGGATCCCCACGGTTCGGCCCGGCTGAGCGACGGCGCTACGTCGCGCGCATGCCGGCCCGCTTGCCGCCGGGGTTCTCCTCCGGGCCGTAGTAGCCCGACGAGTAGCCGGGATTGCGCTCGAAGGCCACGGTGGCGCAGTCGGTGATCAGCTGGCGGTACAGCTCGGCCAGGCGGTCCTCGGCGGCGTAGTCGAACGGGTCCTGCAGCACCTTCGTCACCCGCTCGTGCTGGCTCGGCAGGTTGGCCACCTGCCACCGGACCGTGTGGCGCAGGGCGTCGAGCGGCGCCACCACATCGCTGTAGCCCAGCTCGGTGCGGATCCGGGTGGTGTCGACGATGCGGTGCTGGCTCGAGTGGTGGTGGATCGTGGGGTAGGCCGGGCTGGCGACCTCGAACGGCAGGTTGATCCGCTCGAAGGTGTGACCCAGCACCTCCTCCACCACCTGCACCACCTGGAGCCGGCTGAACAGCTCGTCGTCGGCCACGTTGTAGACCCGGCCGGCCGACACGTCGATGCGGTCGACGGCGGCCAGCACGGCGGCGGCCACGTTCTCCACGTAGGCCGCCGACTCCACCGTGCGTCCCCCGTCGGCCAGGATCAGGGGCTTGCGCCCGTCCAGGGCCCGCTTCACGATGGCCCATTCCTTCGGCACCACCTGGTGGGGGCCGTAGATGTAGGGGTAGCGGAAGTGGGTGGCGTCGGGGTGGCGGTCGAACACCATGGCTTCGCTCTGGATGATCTTGGCCACCTTCTCCGAGCGGTTGTCGGCCCGCTTCGACGGATCGCTGAGCGAGGTGGCGTGGCCCAGCGGCGGGTAGGCGTCGTCCTCGGCGGAGGGGAACCGCATGCCGTCGGGGAAGCGGTCGACGTCGTTGGCAAACCCGGGGTAGACGGGCACGCCGCCGATGGAGAACAGGCGGGGGGTCTTGCCCACGAGGTACTCCACCAGCATCCGCAGCCGCCCGTACATGGCGAAGACCACGTCCCAGGTCTGGCCGTCGAGGCAGGCGGCCACCGAGTCGGCGTCGAACGGGTCGCCGTGGATGTGGGGTACCACCTCGGGCGGCGGCAGGCTGTCGACCTCGTGGCGGCCGGTGTGGAAGATCGTGACGTCGTGGCCCCGCCCCACGAGCCCGTTGACGATGAAGGGCCCGGTGGGGCCCGTTCCCCCGATGACGAGAATGCGCATCCCGAGACCTTAGACGTTCCGCCGCAGGCGGAACTCGAGGTGCCCGGAGGTGACCCCCTAGAACAGCGAGCCGTATTCCTTCAGCTCCCAATCGGTGACGGCGGACTGGAAGCGGCGCCATTCGCTGGATTTGATCGTGACCAGGTAGTCGACCACCTCGTCGCCCCAGCAGCGGCGGTACAGCTCGCTCCCGGCGAAGGCGTCGATGGCGTCGCCCAGGCTCCGGGGCAGGAGCGGGCCGGCGTCGGGGGCGTAGGGCGACAGGGTGGGGGCCGGCGGCTCGGTCTGGTTGGCCAGGCCGTCGAGGCCCGACTCGAGCTGAGAGGCCAGGTACAGGTAGGGGTTGGCCGCCGGGTCACCCACCCGGTTCTCCACATGGGTGGCGGGGTCGGCGCCCCCACCCAGCAGGCGGACCATGGCCCCCCGGTGCTGGGGGCTCCAGGCGATCCGGTCGGGGGCCACCGAATTGGGTCGGTAGCGCTTGTAGCCGTTGACGGTGGGGGTGGTCAGCAGGCAGGAGGCGGCGGCGTGGGCCAACAGCCCGCCCACCCAGTGCCTCCCCGTTGGCGCCAGGGCCGGCATCCTCGCCTCGGCGGGGCCCGACGGTGCCTCGGGCACATCGGGATCGGCGGGGGACGTGCCGTCGGCAGTGACGGCGCTGGCAGTGGTGGCGCTGGCAGTGGCGAAGGCGTTGGCGCCGCTCCGGTCGAGCAACGACTGGTGGAGGTGCCAGCCGCTGGGGAAGGCGCCGGCCGACGGGCGGCACAGGAACGTGGCCCGCATCCCGGCCCGCTCGGCCAGGGCGGCCACGGCGTGGCGCACCACCATGGCCTGGTCGGCCGTGGCCAGGGCATCGTCGGCCTCGAAGCTCAGCTCCACCTGACCCGGGCCCAGCTCCACCTCAACCGATCGGGGAGGCAGGCCCAGGGCGGCCAGCCCGGCCCGGATCGGCTCCACCCGCTCGTGGATCGACTCGGCGTGGCGGCCGCCCAGCAGCTCCCAGCCGGGGTGGATGGGCCCGCCGGTGGCGGCGTCGAACAGGTGGAGCTCCAGCTCCAACCCGGCCCGCAGGCGGAAGCCCCGTTGGCCCAACTCCTCGGCCGCCCGCCGGCACAGACGCCGGGTGGACAGAGCGATCGGCGGGCCGGGGGCACCGCTGGGGCCGACGTGATGCAGGTCGCACAGCAGCCACCCGGTGCGCTCGGCCCACGGCAGCACCCGCCAGGTGGTGGGGTCGGGCACCATGATCATGTCCTGGGCGCCGAGCAGGGCGTCGAGGGTGGGCAGCCCCGACGGGCTCCACAGGGGCACGGCGTAGTTGTTGGCGGTGTCCTTGGCCAGGAGCGACCCCGGTAGCCCGATCCCCGACTCCAGGACCGAGGCCAGCCGCACGGCGTCGACCGTCTTCGTCCGCAGCAGGCCGTGCTGGTCGACGCAGGAGACGCGGACGGTCTGGATGCCCCTGCCGGCGGCGTCGGCCAGCACTGCGTCAGCGTCGGGCAGGGTGAGGGGGGGAGGGGCCACGATGGTCAGTCGGTGATCGCCGGCGCAGCCCAGGGGGTGGCCTGGCGGCGGGCGCCCTCGGCCCGGCGCCAGGCGGCGTCGAAGTTGTCGCCGGTGGTGGCGGCGTCGATGGCGGCCGGCCCGGTGAGCGCCGCCGGGTCGGCCGATCCGATCAGGGTGGCGGGTGACGGGGCCCGGAGGGCGGCCAGGAACAGCCGACGGTGGGTGCGGATGCCGACGTCGGCGGGGGAGAGGTGCTCGTCGGTCCGGTCGTAGATCGGCCCCGGCGACTCCACCGCCCACTGGTCGTGCACGTTGATGTCGGTGCCCATGCCGGTGTAGGTGGCGGTGGCCTGCTCCTCGGCGTTGAAGCCCCACTGGTTGTGGGCCCCGACGCGGGGCGAGTAGCGGGGCAGCTCGACCTGTCCGATCCGTTGGGCCCGCAGGGTGGCGGTGTCGACCGGGTCGGCGTAGCTGACGAACATCGAATACCAGTAGCAGCTGACGTCGTCGATCGGCACGTGCCACTGCATGATCGTCATCGTGGGGCTCATGGCGATGGCGATGGCGTTGGGGAAGATGCAGTTCGACACCCGCACGTGGGTGAACTGGCCGTGGTAGTTGCGCAGGGCCCGGAGCCGGAACCCGTAGGCGGTGGGTTCGGCCGTGATCGTGGCCGCCGGCACCTCCCGCATCAGCTTCACCACCGGGATGCCGGTGTCGGCCACCATGGCCCGGAACTGGAGGCCGTACTCCAGCTCGCTGGCCTCGCCCGGCGGGGGGAAGAAGCGGTGGAGGAAGGCGGCGTGGGCCGGGTCGATCCCCACCTCATGGGCCTGGAGCCAGTTGCTGGCCCACATCCCTTTGAAGGCGAACACGTGGGTGGCGGGGGCGGCGAAGCAGTCGAGACCGGGCAATGGCGGCGGCTCGCCTCCACCCAGCCAGGCCCAGATGATCCCGTTGCGCTCCACCACCGGGTAGCAACCGATCCGCACCCGCGTGTGGAACGTGGATTCGGGCGGCTCCGCCGGGGTCTCGAGGCAGTTGCCCTCCACGTCGAACAGCCAGCCGTGGAACGGGCAGCGCAGGCCGCCGTCCTCCCGGCGGCCGAAGGCCAGGTCGACCCCCCGATGGGGGCACCACCGCGACACCAGGCCGATCCGGCCCAGCTGATCGCGGAACAGCACCAGCTCCTCGCCCAGCAGGGTCACCGGGACCACCGCCCGATCGCCGGCCACCTCGGGACCGAGCTCCTCGGCGAGCGCCGCCGGTTGCCAGTACGAGCGCAGCACCCGGCCCCCGGCGGTGCCCGGCCCGCATTCGGTCAGTAGGCGGTTCTCCTCGGCGTCCACGGCGTCAGCCGGCCACCAGGCGGGTGGTCATCGACCCGATGCCCTCGATGGTCGACACGATCTCGTCGCCCGGGGCCAGGAAGCGGGGCGGCTTGCGGGCCATGCCCACGCCCTCGGGGGTGCCGGTGAAGATCACGTCGCCCGGGAGCAGGGTGATGATCCCCGACAGCTCCTCGATCAGCGCCGGCACGGAGAAGATCAGGTCGCTGGTGCGGCTGTCCTGCATGGTCTCGCCGTTCACCGCGCACGACAGGGCCAGGTCGTCGGGGTTGGCCAGCTCGTCGGGCGTGACCAGCCAGGGCCCGGTGGGGCCGAAGCCGGGGAACGACTTGCCCAGGTTGAACTGGGGCACCGGCGGCCGCATCTGCACCTTGCGCTCCGACAGGTCCTGGCCGATGGTGAGGCCGGCCACGTGGGCCCAGCCGTCGGCCCGGCCCACCTTGTGGGCGGTGACGCCGATGACCACCACCAGCTCCACCTCCCAGTCGACCCCGGCCGAGGGCAGGGCCACCGGGTCGTTGGGGCCGCCCAGGCACGACGGGAACTTGGTGAACGTGGTGGGGAACTCGGGCACCGGGATGCCGCCCTCGGCGGCGTGCTTGGCGTAGTTGAGGCCGATCCCGATCGACTGGCGGGGGTTGGGCGAGGGGGCGCCCAGCTTGGCCAGATCGAAGGAGGCGGCGGCCGAGTTGGTGGCGGCGGCCCAGGCCCGCAGGTCGGCCCACTGCTCGTAGCACTCGGCCGGCGACGGGCCGAACCGACCGTCGGAGGCGGTGTGGACGTCGATGGCGCCACCGTCGGTGATCAGCACCGCACGGCCGTCGAGGTTGCCGAAGCGCATGATTCGCTCACTCCCTGGAGGTCGATTGACTGCCTCGGACGATACCTCACCCCTGTGACAGCGCCCCAGGCCCGCCCCACCGTCGACAGGTCCGGTTTGGGTTGTTTGACCCAGTTTGCCTAACGTTGGCCAACACGGTGAACCATTGGCGCTCAGGTCGGGGCGTGTTCCGACCGAGAACCAGTGGGACACCACCGGCCCGTGTCGCTGCGAGCCGGTGCGAACGCACGGAAGGAATCGGCCCCGTGACCGTAGACGGGTCGTTCACCATCGAGATCGTCAGAGGCGGAGCCGTCGAGAGCGTGCACACCGTCCATGCCGTGATCGCCGACCGAGACGGCACGGTGCAGGCCTGGGGCGACCGCCGACGCCCCACGATCGCCCGCTCGGCCATCAAGTCGATCCAGGCCCTGCCCCTCACCGCCACCGGAGCGGCCCAGGCGTACGGGCTGGGGGCCCGGGAGCTGGCCCTGGCCTGTGCCAGCCACTCGGCCGAGCCCGAGCACGTGGCGCGGGTGCTGGACTGGCTGCACCGTCTCGGCCTCAGCGAGGACGACCTGGAGTGCGGCCCCGACCGCCCCCTGGGCAAGGCCGCCCGCCGCCACTTCTACGAGACCGAGGGCGTCAAGCGGCCCGTGCTGAACTGCTGCTCGGGCAAGCACACCGGGTTCCTGACCCTGGCCATGCACCTCGGCTATCCCACCGCCGGCTACGTCAAGCGGGCCTCGCCGGTGCAGGACCGGGTGACGGCGGCGGTGGAGGCCATGACCGGCCTCGACCTGGCGGCCGCCCCCTCGGGGATCGACGGGTGCGGTATCCCGGTGTTCGCCCTGCCCATCGAGCGGCTGGCCTTCGCCATGGCCCGCCTGGTCGACCCCGTCCACCTGCCCGACGATCTGGCGGCGGCCACCGTGCCGATCGTGGAGGCGGCCCAGCTGGCGTTCTGGGTGGCCGGCACCGGCCGCACCGAGATGCACGTCAGCCGGGCGGCCACCGAGCCCGTGGTCATCAAGACCGGGGCCGAGGGCATGTTCATGGCTGCCCTTCCGGAGCGGGGCCTGGGCATCGCCCTCAAGGCGGCCGACGGAGCGTCCCGGGCGTCGCAGGCCGGGATCAAGGCCCTCCTCCGCCACCTCGACGTGCTCCCCGCCCTCGACGGCCCGGTCGAGGTCCGCAACAAGGCGGGCGACGTCTCCGGCGAGCTCCGGGCCGTGATCAACTCTCCCGTCGCCGCCCGCCTCGCCGCCGCCTGACGCCGCCCACCCGCCGCTCACCTCCGCCCTCCGCCCGCCCGATCTCGGTGCGCCGAGCACCACGGGCGGTTCCTGGTGCACCGAGAACGTCGTCGGCCCGAATCTCGGTGCACCGAGCGCCACGGGCGGTTCCTGGCGCACCCGGTGCGTCGGGCGCCACCGGCGGTGCGGGGTGCACCGGGTGCGTGGAGCGCCGCCGGTGGTGCGTGGTGCACCGAGATCGGGCGGGGTCGGCGCCTGGGGCCGATCAGGTGGCGGTGGCGGTGATGGCGGCCTGGTAGCCGGAGTAGACGGGCTGGTCGATGCCGACCTGGTTGACGACCGTGGTGCGCAGGTGGTGGATCACGTCGGCCCGGTCGAGCGGCATGCGGCCCTCGTAGAGGGCATCGCACAGCACCCGGCGGAGGGAGAGAGCATCATCCGGATCGGCCACCGCCTCGGTGCCCACCAGCGACCGCAGGCGGGCCAGCTCGCCGGCCCGGTGGGCGGGGCCCAGGGTCAGCTCCCGCAGCACGATGTCGAGCGAGTTCGACGCCACCCGGGCCATGAAGCTGGTGCGGCCCTCGGTGGCGGCCATCACGTCGGTGCGCAGGAAGTCCCGCACGCTGATCAGCAGCTCGTCGGTGCCGGGCAGGTCGGTGGAGGTGGCCGGCGGCCCGGCTGCCACCAGCTCCACCGGCCCCGGGATCAGCAGGTTCACGCAGTCGACCTGACACTCCGACGACCGCCGGGCGATCCCCGGGCGCTCCACCGTGGGGTCCGGCCCGTGGCGGTAGTGGTCGCCCATCTTGAGACAGCCGATGGCCCACCAGTAGGAGCCGAACACCTCCCAGAACTTCACCCGGCTCCGATCCACCGGCCGGCCCGACACCTCCTCGTAGCCGGCGAACAGGTCGTCGTAGGAGCCGAAGCCGCCCACCGGCAGCTCCCGGCGGCCGAACCGCCAGGAGTTGGTGCAGATCCAGCCCAGATCCCGCATGGGATCGCCCAGGTGGCAGACCTCCCAGTCGAGCACGGCCTTCACCCCGTCGGGGGCCACCATGATGTTGCCGTTGCGGAAGTCGTTGTGGACGAGGCGGGGCTCGCCGGCCTCGGGCAGGTGGTCGAGCAGCCACCGGGCCGAGTAGTCGATCATGGGCTGCGGGGTGCCCATCTCCCGGTACTGGGTCCACATCCGGTTCACGAACGCCTCGGGGGGGAGGACCTCCAGGTGGGGGGCGAGGCCGGTGGCCCCCGGGTCGATGGCGTGGATGCGGGCCAGCACCTTGCCCACCTCGTAGGCCAGCCGGGGGCGGATGCCGTCGAGCTCGGGGGCCCGCAGTATCCGGGCCCCCAACGTCTCCCCGTCGAGCCACTCCATGACGAACCCGTCGCCCAGGCCGTCGTCGGGCTGGAGGACGTAGAACACCTCGGGCTCGGGCACCCCGGCGGCCCGGGCCACCTGGAACAGGCGGGCCTCGACGGCCAGGCCCGGCCGGCCCTCCACCTCCACCCCGGTCTCGCCCCCGGCGGCGCGGCGCATGGCCAGGAGGTGGGGTTGGCCGTCGACCTCCACCGTGAGCCGGTAGGTCTCCTGGCTGGCCCCGCCCGACAGCCGCTCGGCCGACAGCAACCGGTCGACCCCGGCCACGTTGCGGCGGAGCACCGTGTCGAGCGTCTGGGTGAACTCATCATCCATGGGCGACCTCTTTAGCATCCGCTCCCGAGTGGCGTCAGGCCGACTGGATCCTCTCGGCCGCCACCCGGTGGCGGGCCAGGCGGTCCTCCACCTGGTCGGAGGTGAGTTGGCCGCCCTCCACCACCAGTTGGCCGGCCACCACCGTGTGGTGGGCCGACACCGGGCCGCAGCGGAGCAGGGCCTCGATGGGATCGGAGATGGCGCCGGCGAACGTCACGCCCTCCAGCCGCCAGGCCACGAGATCGCCCACCGCCCCCACCGACAGCTCGCCCAGCTCGCCCTGGCGGCCCAGGCAGGCGGCCCCGCCCCGCGTGGCCAACTCCAGGGCGTCGCGGGCGCCCATGGCGTCGGCCCCGGCGCTGAGCTTGCCCAGCAGCATGGCCAGGCGGGCCTCGTGCCACAGGGAGGCGGCGTCGGCCGACGACGACCCGTCGACCCCCAGGCCCACCGGCACCCCGGCCCGGCGCATGGCCGTGATGGGGGCGATGCCGGACGAGAGGATCATGTTGGAGCTGGGGCAGTGGGCCACGCCCACCCCGGCCGCCCCCAGGCGCACCACCTCGTCCTGGTTGGGCATCACGCAGTGGGCCACCCAGGACCGGTCGGTCAGCCAGCCCACCTCGGCGAACTGGTCGACGCAGCGCCGGCCGAACATCCGCATCGAGAACTCGTCGTCCTCGGCGTTCTCGGCCAGGTGGGTGTGGAGGCGCACGTCGAGCCGCTCGGCCAGCTCCGCCGCCCGCACCATCAGCTCCGGGCTGACCGTGAACGGCGAGCAGGGGGCGAGGGCGATGCGCACCATGGCCCCCCGATCGGGGTTGTGGTGGAGGGCGACGAGGCGCTCGCTCTCGGCCAGGATCTCGTCGTCGTCGAGCACCACGCTGTCGGGCGGGAGGCCGCCGTCCTTCTCCGACAGGCTCATCGAGCCGTGGGTCGGGTGGAATCGCATCCCCAGCTCGCCGGCGGCGGTGATGGTGGCGGTCAGCAGGTCGCCGGCGCCCCGGGGGTGGAGGTAGTGGTGGTCGGTGGAGGTGGTGCATCCGTTGAGGGCCAGCTCGGCCAGGCCGACCCAGGCCGCCAGGTAGGCCGCCTCCTCGTCGAGGAACCGCCACTTCGGGTAGAGCGTCTGGAGCCAGCCGAACAGGGGAGCGGTGGTCATCGGCCGGTAGGCCCGGGTCAGGTTCTGGAACATGTGGTGGTGGGTGTTGACGAAGCCCGGCGTGATCAGGCAGCCCGGGGCCGACAGCACCCGCCCGGCCTCCGGCACCGGATCCCCGGGGCCGCCCACCCCGGTCACGAACCCGTCGGTCACCGCCACCCAGCCCCCCGGGATCTCCCGCCGCTGGTCGTCCATCGTGGCCACCAGGAGGGTGTCGCTCACTACCAGGTCGGCTCGGGCCGTCGTTCCATCCATGGCGACAGAGTGTGCCCGCCCCCCGGAACTCTGACACGGGAGGCGCCGAAGAGGCACCGGAGGTCAGAGTTCGCCAGGGGTTGGGCTACGGTCGGCACCCATGAGCGCCATCGAACCTCTCGTGTCGACCGACTGGCTGGCCGGCGAGCTGGCCACCGGACCATCCGACCTCCGCCTGTTCGACTGCACCGTGTTCCTCCGCCGCCCGCCCGAGGGCGCCGACACCGCCGGCGGGCCCTACGTGGTGGAGTCGGGCCTCGGGTCGTGGGCCGAGGGCCACATCCCCGGCAGCGGGTTCATCGATCTGGTGGCCGAGCTGTCCGACCCCGATTCCAGCCTCCGCTTCATGGCCCTGCCGTCGGAGCGCCTCGCCGCCGCCTTCGCCGCCCGCGGCATCGGGGCCGGCACCCGGGTGGTGCTGTACGACCGGGCCGTCAACATGTGGGCGACCCGGGTGTGGTGGCTGCTGCGCTCGATCGGATTCGACGACGCCGCCGTGCTCGACGGCGGCCTCCGGGCCTGGAAGGACGACGGCCGCGAGCTGACCACCGATCCCGCCCCGGAGCACCCGGCGGCCACGCTGGCGCCGCGGCCCCGGCCAGAGGCCATCGTGGGACGGGCCGACGTGGAGGCGGCCACCGCCGACAGCCGGGTGTGCCTGGTCAACGCCCTGTCGCCCGAGCTCCACTCGGGGGCCGACGCCTCCTACGGCCGGGCCGGCCACATCCCCGGCTCCACCAACGTCTACGCCGCCGGCCTGGTGGATCCCGAGACCCACCGCTACAAGCCGCTCGACGAACTGCGGGCCACCTTCGAGGCGGCCGGCGTCACGGGGGGCCGGATAGTCACCTGGTGCGGGGGCGGGATCGCCGCCACCAGCGACGCCTTCATCCTCCACCTCCTGGGCCACACCGATCTCGGCGTGTACGACGGGTCCCTGAGCGAATGGGTGGCCGCCGGCCTCCCCCTGGAGGTCTGAGCATGCTGGTCGAGACGCTGCTGCCGCTGGGCAAGCTCGACCCGGGCCTCCGCGAACCCGAGACCCCGCTCCGCATCGCCGACTTCGCCCCCCTGGCGGCCAAGGCCGAGGAGCTCGGCCTCGACGCCGTTCTGGTGGAGGAGACCAAGGACGACCCGTTCCAGCTCCTGGCCCTCGGGGCCTCCACCACCTCCCGCATCGGCCTCGGCACCTCGGTGGCCATGGCCTTTCCCCGCAGCCCCACGGTTACGGCCATGTCGGCCTGGTCGTTGCAGAAGCTGTCGGGTGGGCGGTTCGTGCTCGGCCTCGGCTCCCAGGTCCGGGCCCACATGGAACGCCGTTTCGGGCTGCCCTGGCACGCCCCCGCCCCCTGGATGCGCGACTATGTGCTGGCCATGCGGGCGGTGTGGGACGCCTGGCAGCACCGCACCCCGCTCCGGTTCAGCTCCGAGCACTACAACCTCGACCTGATGGTTCCCCTGTTCGACCCCGGGCCGATCGACCACCCCCACATCCCGGTCCACATCGCCGCCATCGGGCCCAACATGTGCGCCGTGGCGGCCGAGGTGGCCGACGGGGTGCGCCTCCACCCGGTGGTCACCCCCCGCTTCATCGACGCCGAGATCATGCCGGCGGTGGCCAAGGGGGCGGCCCGGGTGGGCAAAGACCCCGACACGGTCGAGATCTGCATGAAACCGTTGATCGGCACGGCCCCCGACGAGGCAACGCTGGAGCGGGTGACCCGCACGGTGCGGGAGCGGGTGGCGTTCTACCTGTCCACCCCGTCGTACCGTCGGGCCTTCGCCATCCACGGGTGGACCGACGTCGCCGAGCAGGCCTCGCAGCTGTCGCGGGCCAAGCGGTGGGACGACCTACCGGCTCTGGTGACCGACGAGATGCTCCACACCGTGGCCACCCTGGCCACCCACGACCGGATCGGGGCCGAGCTCCAGCGCCGCTACGGCGGCCGGGTCCACCGGATCGAGTTCTCCATCCCGGTGAACACCCCCGGCGACGCCGAGACCCTGGCCAACATCCTGTCCGAGCTCCGCCAGCCACCGGCGTCCACCCGCTGACAGCCGGGCTGACGGAGACCGTGACGCAGAACGGGCCGGGCCGGGGAGCTAGAGCGGCAGGGAGCGGACGGCGGCTGAGAGCTCGGCGGCGGAGGCGAACCGCTGCCCGGCGGGGGCCAGGCAACGCTCGATCACGGCCCGGTCGATGGGGTGGACGGTGGTCGACACGGCCGCCGGCTGGGCCAGCACGGTGCGGATGGCGAGCAGAGGCTCGTCGGCCGGGAGCGCCCCGTACAGCCCGAGGCCGCCGGCCAGGGCCCAGTGCAGGGTGGCGCCCAGCGCCCAGAGGTCGGTGGCGGGCGACGCCGGTTGGCCCTGGATGATGTCGGGGTCCATGAACTCCACCGCCCCGATGTGGCCGAGCCCGGTCACGGTCGACCGCTCCAGCACCTGGGCCAGCCCCAGGTCGGCCAGCTTGCCGCCCTCGGGATAGAGCCACACGTTGTTGGGTTGGATGTCGCGATGGGCCATCCCGGCCCGGTGCAGGGCGTCGGCGGCCAGAGCGGCGTCGGCCACCGCCCCCAGCACCTCGGCCCGGGTGAAGGCCCGGGCGGCCGGGCGGCCCAGAGAACCGAGCTCGGCGTGCTCCATGGCGTAGTAGAACCGGTCGCCGTCCTGTCCGGCGTCGTGGATCGTCACGAGCTGGGGGCAGATCACCACGGCGAACGCCTTCAGCTCCCGGGTGGCCCGGCGGAAGGTGTCGGCCGGGGTCGACCCGTCGACCACCTTCACCGTCACGTACCGGTCGGCCAGCCCGAGCCGGGCCGGTGGCGGAGCCAGGTAGAAATGGCCGTGGTTGGCCTGGCCCAGGGTGGCCGCGAACTGGTAGTCGGCGATGCCCGGGAGCTCGCCGCCGCTCCCACTGCCGCTCATGCCGCCCCCACTCCGACCGGTTCCGGGGCGGCGGTGCCGAGCCTGGCCACCGACCGGTCCACCAGCGGACCCGTCATGATCGTGGTGACCAGGGCCATCACCACGCCGGCCAGTTGCATCTGGGGAGTGAAGACCCCGGCGTCCACCGCCAGGATGGCGACCACCAGCACCAGCAGACCCCGGCAGTTCATGAGCGCACCGAGCACCATGCCCTCGTTCCACGACAGACCGCCGGCCCGGGCGAAGGCGGCCCCGGCTGCCCACTTGGTCACGATCCCGACCACCAGCACCAGCACCAGACCGGCCAGGTGCCGGCCCCGCAGGGTGGTGAAGTCGGTCCGCAGGCCGGAGAAGGCGAGGAAGATCGGCAGGAGCACCACGGTGGTCACGTCGAGCAGGCGGGCGGCCAGTTCCCGGTGGACGACGGCCCGGGCCGGCAGCACGGCGCCGGCCACGAACCCGCCCACGATCACGTTGATCCCGATCCGGTCGGCGGCGTAGGCCGAGCCCAGGGCCACCATCACGAACACGGCCAGCTCGGTGCCGGTGATGGCACCCCGGGCCTCGATGGTGGGGCCGAGCGTGCGGGCCAGCAGCAGCCGGACCGGGCCGGCCATGATCACCAGGTAGAGGGCGGCGCCGACGAACAACCGGACCAGGCTGCCGCTCGACGCATTCGACGCCACGCCCTTGGCCACCCCGGTGAGCAGGAACATGGCGACGGTCACCACCGCCGCCGCCGACACCCCGACCGTGCCCATCTCGGTGGTGATGAGGCGCTTCTCCTGCAGGATGCGGGCCATCACCGGGAAGGCGGTGACCGACAGCAGTGCCGCCACGAACAGGGAGAAGCCGAGCCGGTCGGGGAGCTGGCCGTCGGCCCCGGGCAGGGCGAACTTCGAGTTGTGGAGCAGGGGGCCGATGGCCAGGCCGCCTACCAGAGGGGCCGCCACCACCCCGAAGGCCACGGCCAGCACCCCCTTCAGCCGGGTGGCCAGGCCGCTCAGGTCGAGCTCGGCCCCCACCAGCAGCATGAAGAAGATCAGAGCGATCGACCCCAGGATCGACAGCACGCCCCGGGCCTGGGTGGGGAACACGCACTGGGTGATGCTGGGTGGCGGGATCTTGGCCGTCGCCGGGTCGGCCCCCACCGCCAGGGCGGCCCGGGAGGCGTCGCAATGGAGGAACGCCGGCGCGTTGCCCCAGGTGAACCAGAACGGGCCGAGCACGGAGGGCCCGAGCAGCACGCCGGCCACGATCTCGCCCACCACCCGGGGCTGGCCCAGCTTCAGGGCCAGACCGCCCACCAGGCGGGCAATCACGAGGATGATGGCGATGTCGGCCAGCACGAAGGCGGCGACGAAGTCGGGCTTGAGTCCCTGGATCATGGTTGGTTACGCCTTCGGCTCCGGTTGTCGGGTCGGCTGGGAGGGATCGGCGGGGTCGGGGGCGGCGGCGGTGGGGCCGCCGGAGTCGTTGCCCGTTTGCTGGTCGTCGCCGCCCTGAGGCTGGAGGCGGCGGGTCCAGGCGTCGAGGACGTCGTCGAGCTCGATGGTGGCGGCGGTGGGGACCGACAGGGCCAGTCGGGCCGCCCGGCCGCCGGCGGTGCCGACCCCGGCGATGGAGCCCACCACCAGCGCCGCCCCCGACGGGCCGGCATCCTCGTCCACCAGCACGGCCAGTGGGGAGCCGTCGGCCCGGGTCAGCTCGGTGAACCGGCCGAGGCGGCGGGCGATCCGGCCCCCGGCCTGCACCTGCAGCGGGCGGGGGTGGCCGGCGGCCAGATGGAGGGCCAGGTCGACGAGGCGGCCGGCGGCCGGCCCGTCGTCGACCATCACCGCCACCGGACCGGTGAGGGTGAGGAGGTCGACCCCCGGGCCACCGACGGCGGAGCCCGGCGTGACCACCCCCACGATGGCCTCGGTGGTCCGGGCCACCCGTTCGGCGTCGACCGGGGCTGTCGTCAGCAGCACCAGGTCGGGGGTGAGCGAGGACAGGCGGGAGGCGAGGTCGGCGTCGGCTCCGGTGCGGTCGGCGAAGCGGGTGACGACGTCGCACGCCACCCCGGCCGCGGTCACCTCCTGCTCCAGCGTGGCCATGGCCTCCATGGCCCCCGTCATCTCCAACAGCTGGGCGCTGAGCCCGGCCCCCAGCTCGGGCGCCGGGCCGGGGGGCACGAAGCGGGCCAGCACCACCTCGGCCGGGGGCACCGCCCGGGCCAGGGCGGCCGCCACCCGGGCCGGCAGCACGGCGGCCGGCGGGTCGTCCACCAGCACCACCACCCGGTAGGCCTCCTGCACCCCCCGGGCCGCCCGCTCGGCCTCGGCGATGTCGCGGGCGAGCAGGGCGTCGGGATAGAACAGGCGCAGGCCGGGCTCGGTGATCACCGTGGTCACCACGGCCATCACCACCATGATGGTGAACAGGGTGTCGTCCAGCACCCCGTTCTCCCGGCCCACCGTGAGCACGATCAACTCGGTGAGACCACGGGTGTTCATCAGGGTGCCGATGGCGGCGGCCCGCCGGGCGCCGATCCCCTGGAGCCGAGCGGCGGTGGTGGCCCCCACGAACTTGCCGGCGATGGCCACCGCCAGCACCAGCACCAGCGTGCCGAGGGCGGCCGCATCCAGGGCGCCGATGTCGACGTTGAGGCCGGTGGTGACGAAGAACACCGGCAGGAGGAGCAGCACGCTGACCTGCTCCAGCTTCTCCAGGATCTCGAGCGTCAGGCCGTGGGCACCCTCCCGGGGCATCACGGCCCCGAACACGAAGGCGCCGATGATGTGATGGATGCCGATCTCGGCCGTGACGAACGACGACAGCAGGAACCCGATCAGCACCACCGACGCCAGGTTGGGGGTGAGCCGGCCCAGCCGCTCGTAGGCCGGGACCAGCCGGGCCAGCAGGGGCCGCACCACGCCGAACATGAAGGCGGCGAACACGAGCGACAAGCCGAGGATGCGGGGGAAGTCCCACGACAGGAACGTGCCGGTCTTCACCACCGCCAGCACCACGGCCAGGAGGGCCCAGGCCAGGATGTCGTCCACCGCGGCGCAGGCCAGCACGAGCGAGCCGATGGCCGTCCGGTACATGCCCCGGTCCACCAGGATCCGGGCCAGCACGGGGAAGGCCGTGATCGACATGGCCGAGCCGATGAACAGGCCGAACGGCAGGGCGGCCACGCCGTCGCCCTCGCCCGGGCCGGCGTAGCGGTTGTAGAGCAGGGTGGACAGGGCCAGGCCCATGGCCATGGGCAGGATGATCGACGAGATCGAGATGACGCCGGCGATCCGCTCCTTGCCCCGGATCAACGTGGTGTCGAGCTCCAGGCCCACGATGAACATGAAGATGATCAGGCCGAGGTTGGCGATCACGGTGAGGTAGGGCCGGATATCGGTGGGGAACAGGATCTGGTCGATCCCGCCGGGCAGCGCCCCGAGCAGGGTCGGCCCCAGGGCGATGCCGCCGATGATCTCGCCCACCACGGGAGGCTGGCGCAGCTTGCGGGCCGCCGCCCCCGCCAACCGGGCCACCACGATCACCACCGCGATGGCCACGAAGACGCGGGGGATCACGAACTCGCTCAGACTGGCCGCAGCCAGCAGCCCGATCACCCTCGACCCCTCCCTACGCCCCTCGGCCGCCCGGATAACGCGAAGGTGCACCATAGCCGGTGCCACCAGGGCCGGGAAGGGGTCGGACGGCCCCCGGCCGGGGGTCGGACGGCCCCGCCGGAGCGGACGGGCACCGCCCCGGGCCCCGCCGGTACAGTTCGCGCCCATGACCAGGCCCGACGAATCCCGTGCCGCCACCATCACCCGGGACCGCTGGGGGATCGCCCACGTGCGCACCGCCGACCCGCTCGACGCCTTCCGGGCCCAGGGGTGGCTGGCCGCCGCCGACCGGCTGTGGCAGATGGAATGGGACCGGCTGCGGGCGATGGGCCGGTGGGCGGCGGTGGCCGGGCCGGCGGCGGTGGCCGAGGACTCGCTGTTCCGGCGCATCGAGCTGGCCGCCGTGTCCCGAGCCCACTACGACGGGCTGACCGACCGGGCCAAGGCCATGACCGAGGCCTACGTCGAGGGCATCAACGCCTGGCTGGCGGCCAACGGCCACAACCTGCCCGAGGAGCTGGCCTGCCACCCGGCTCCGCCCGAGCCGTGGGAGCCGTGGCAGTGCGTCGCCGTCTACAAGGTGCGCCACATCTTCATGGGCACGCTGCACCGCAAGCTGTGGCGGGGAGCGGTGACGGTGGCGGCCGGCCCCGGCCTGGCCCGGCTGATGGTCGGTTCCCCCGGGGCGGCGTCGGCCATGGCCCCGGCGGGGGACGGCCCCGCCATCGACCTGCTGCAGGACGCGGTGGCGGTGATGGAGGCGGCGGCGGCTGAGCTGGCCGACCTGGCCCACGGGCTGGCCGGTCAGGAGGGCGGCTCGAACTCGTGGGCCATCCACGGGTCTCGCACCGCGTCGGGCCGCCCCATCCTGGCCGGCGATCCCCACCGGGGCATCGAGTTCCCCAACGCCTACCACCAGTGCCACCTCACCTGCGACGCCTTCGACGTGATCGGCCTGGCCTTCCCCGGTGTCCCGGGCTTCCCCCACTTCGGGCACAACGACCGGGTGGCGTGGGCCATCACCCACGGCATGGCCGACGACACCGACGTGTTCGTGGAGCGGGAGCCGGTGGCGGTGGCGCGCACCGAGACGATCGAGGTCCACGGGGCCGATCCCGTCACCGTGCCCATCGCCCGCACTGCCCGTGGCCCCGTGATCCTGGGCGACCCGGCGGCCGGCGACGGCCGTCCGGTGCTGTCGATGATGTGGACCGGGATCTTCGCCCCCGACACCACGTTCGACAGCCTGTGGCCGATGCTGGAGGCCGGCACCGTCGACGACTTCGAGGGTACCCAGGGGGCCTGGGCCCTGCCGGTGAACAACCTGCTCACGGCGGACGTCGCCGGCGACATCTCCTTCCACCTCCGGGGCCACGTGGTGGAGCGCCCGGTGGCCAACCGGTGGACGCCGGTGCCGGGCGACGACACCCACGGTTGGGACGGCCTGGAGCCGGTGCCGTTCGAGCGGCTCCACGCCTGGCGCAACCCGGCGCGGGGATTCCTGGTGACGGCGAACAACCGCACCGGCGACTCAGGGCCCTACATCTCGCTCGACTTCGCCGGCCCGGCCCGCCACGACCGCATCGTGCAGCTGCTGTACGGCCTGGAGGCGGCCACCGTGGCTGACATGCCGGCCATCCACGGCGACGTCCGCTCGCTGCGGGCCCCGGCCGTGCTCGAGACGCTGAGCCGGGCGGAGCCCCGCACGGCCGAGGGGCGCGCCGCTCGTGACCTGCTCGACGGGTGGGACTGCGAGGTGCGGGCCGATTCGGCCGCCGCCCTCGTGTTCGGCACGGTCAAACGCCTGTGGGCCGATGAGGTGGGCCGCCAACTCGGCATCGGCGGGGCCCGCCTGGGCGGGCCCGCCTGGCCCCCGGCCGTCATCGCCTCCCGCATGCTGTTCGACGGGGCCGGGGTGCTGCTGCGCACGGCGGCCAACATGGTCCCCGGCATGGGAGCCGACGGCCAGCCGGCCGCGGTGCTCGGCCGGCTGTTCGACCAGGCGGCGGCCGAGCTGGCCGAGCGGTTCGGGCCCGACCCTGCCGGCTGGGGTTGGGGGGCCGCCCACACCATGCTGTCGCCCCACCCGCTGGCCTCGGTGCGGCCCGAGGTGGCCCACCTCCACCCTCCGGTGGACCCCTGCGGGGGCGATGGCGACACGGTGCGGGCCGGCACCGTCATGCCCTACGCCGGCGACCGGTCGGCCTCGGCCTCGGTGGCCCGGTACGCCTTCGACCTGGCCGACTGGGACGCCTCGGGCTGGGTGGTGCCCCACGGCGTGAGCGGGGTGCGGGGGAGCGGTCACGACCTCGACCAGCGGGCGGCCTGGCTGGCCTGCGAGCTCCTGCCGATGGCGTACTCACCCTCAGCGGTGACGGCGGTTGCGGTGTCGACCGAGACGATCACGATCGGCGGTACCTGATCACATCCGTTGTGACCAGGTCATATGCCGCAAAGCGGGTCTCGGCGACGATGGCCAAGCTTCCCCCTGGGGCGCCCTGGGACTATGGTTCGAGGTGTCGGCCATCACCGACGGTGTGCAGCCCGGCCAGCTCGTGGAGGTGACGCAATGCCATCGTGGACGCTCACGCTCACGTTCGTGCTGCTGGCCTCGATCTGCTTCCTGGCCTGGGTGCTCGTGCGTTCCCAACGCCAGTACCTGCCGCTGGAGGGCGACGAGGGGGCCCACGAGCCCTCGCCCGCCCGCCGCCTGACCGGGGGTCGGATGGGGGGCCGTGTCGGCCTGGTGGCGGCCCGGCCCGGCCCGGCCGTGGCCCGACGTATCAGCGGCCCGCTCGATCCGATCACCGAAGCCCTGGAAGCCCGTATGGCGGCCCGGGTGCTGGCCACGGCCGATCGGGAGTCGCTGCCCGAGCCGGGCGGGCTGGCCCACATCTCGGCCACCGCCATCGCCGCCGCCACCCGGCTGACCCCCCGCAACTCGGCCGAGGCCCGGGCCGTCGACTCGTTGCGGGCGGCCATGGCCCAGGCCCTCCAGGGCCAGTTCGACACCGAGGTGCGGGCCGCCATCGACGCCGTCGAAGGCATCCAGGTGTGGCACGACATCCGCCGCCTGGCCGCCGATGGGCTCACCATCGCCCACCTGGCCGTCGCCCACCGGGGCGTCTACGTGATCGACCCGGCGGTGCGGACGGCCAAGCTGTCGCTCGACGAGCACGACGTGTACATCGGGCGGGGCGCCGAGCGCACCGTCGACCCCATGCTGGACGAGGTGCTGGAGAAGGTGGCGGCGGTGGCCGGGCTGGTGGAGCCGGCCCCGGTGCTGGGCGTGATCGTGCTGGAGGACCGCCTCACCCTGCCCCAGGAAGTTCGCTCGGGCGGGATGAAGGTGCGAGGGGTGCAGCTCACCACCCTGCCCCAGCTGCCGGACCGGCTGCTCACGGGATTGCCGCTGGCGGCCGCCCTCGACGTCGACGCCATCTGGGCCCGCCTGTTCGCCGCCTTCGTGCCCGCAGTCGACACCCCCGACCATCCCTTCGCCGCCCCCGTGGACCCGGCTGTGATGGTCCGCACCGAGGACGCCGCCCGAAACTAGGAGCCTGAGCTACCGAATCGGTGGCTCAGGCTCCTAAGTTCGGGGGGATGATCAAGGTCCTGACCTGGTTCACCCGCAAGCCCGGGCTCGCCGTCGAGGAGTTCCGGACCTACTGGCGCCACGAGCACCCCAAGGTGGTGCTCAACCTGCCCGGCCTGCAGGCCTACAACCAGAACCACGTCACCGACGCCGGCTACGCCAAGGGTCGCCAGCCCTACGCCGACGGGGTGGCCGAGACCTGGTGGGACAGCCTCGACGCCCTGCAGGCCCACCGGGGCACGGCCGCCCTCGACGCGGTGATGGCCGACGAAGGTCACTTCATCGACCCCGACCGGCGCCACAGCCTGGTGGTGGAGGAGAAGGTGGTGGTCGACGGCCAGGCCGGACCGGGCGCCCTCAAGCAGATCACCTGGCTCACCCGCCGGCCCGACCTCACCCCCGAGCAGTGCCACACCCACTGGTGGGACAACCACGGCCCGCTGGGGGCCAAGGTGCCGGGCATGGTCCGCTACGTCCAGAACCATGTGCCGGCCCGGGCCTACCGCGACGGGCGCCAGCCCATCCACGACGGTCTGGCCATCGTGCACCTGGCCAGCCTGGAGGCGGCCCGGACGGCGGCGACGTCGCCCGAGCTGGCCGCCACCAGGGCCGACGAGGCCAACTTCCTCGACCTCGATCGCCTTCCGTTCGTGGTGGTCGACGAGATCCGGATCCTCTGAGTGTCCCCTTCGGGGACCTAGAGTTCGCCTACGGCGCACATCTCAGGCCAAGGGGGGGTAGCACGGTGCGGATCGGGATCTCGCTCTCGTCGTCGTTGGTGGGCGACACCCCGGCCCAGGTGGCCCGGTGGATGGTGGAGCGGGCCACGGCGGCCTACGCCGCCGGGCTGGCGTCGCTCAGCGTCGGCGACCACCACGCCGAGAACCGGTGGTACATGCAGAACACGCCGACGCTGGGCCGCCTCCTGGCCCACTGGCCCGACCGCCCGGCCGGCTGTCTGTTCCTCCTGCCGCTGTGGCACCCGATGCTGGTGGCCGAGCAGGTGGGCACGTTGGCGGCCATGGTCGACGCCCCGTTCATCGTGCAGACGGGGATCGGGTCGGGTGAGGCCCAGTTCGCCACGATGGGGGCCAGCCTGCGGAGGCGGGGGGCCGACACCGACGAGATCATCCGGGTGGTCCAGGCGCTGCTGGCGGGCGAGACGGTGGGGAGCGAGCGGCTGGGGATGGGGCCGGCCACGCTCGGGCTCCGGCCCACCCAGCCGGTGGAGTGGTGGATCGGTGGCCACGCCGAGGCCACCCTGCGCCGGGCCGCCACCATCGGCACCGCCTGGTACGCCGGGCCCGCCGCCACCACCGGGGAGTCGGAGCGGCTGCTGGCCGGTTACCGGGCCCAGTGCAGCCGGGCCGGCACCACGCCCCGGGCCATCGTGCGCCGTGACGTGCTCGTGCTCGACGACGGCGACCGGGCCCGGGCACGGGCCACGGCGATGGTGGAGCGGGGCTACCGGGGCCTGCAGATGCACCAGCTGATCGTGGGGAGCCGGGACGACGCCGCCGCCCAGCTCCAGCCCCTGGTCGACCTGGGTTACGACGACGTGATCGTCCGCTGCATGACCAACGACCAGAGCGAGGCCCTGGAGACGATCGAGCTCCTGGGCACCCTCAACCCCCGCTGAGGTCAGCGGAGGCGGACCCGGCGGGCGAGCCGGGAGCCCTCCAGGCCGGAGCCGGCGGGGAAGCGGGGAAGACGGCTGACGACGGCCACCGCGACTCCGCCCACGGCCAGCAGGGCCAGGCCGGTCGCCCACGACGGGACGCCGGGCCACACCGAGCGCCGTTCGCGGATCCGATGGAGGGCGGCGAACGGGCCCTCGGTGCCGCCGCCGGCCTACGATCGGGCCGGATCGAACCAGCCAAGGAGGCAGTGGTGGCCGACGAAACCGGTGAGCAGCAGGACGACCAGGTGGTGCTGGTGGACGTGGCCGACGGGATCGCCACCGTCACCCTCCACCGGCCCCAGATCCGCAACGCCATCAACGGCGCCCTGCGCCGCCAGTTGTGGGCCGCCCTGGAGCGGTTGGAAGCCGACGACGCCGTGTCGGTCATGATCCTCACCGGCACCGACCCCGCGTTCTGCGCCGGCCTCGACCTGAAGGAGCTGGGCGCCGGCCGCCAGCAGCTCGAGGGGCCCAGCCCCGAGGGCTCGGGCAGCACCTCGCCCTTCCCGGCCCGCACCAAGCCCCTGATCGGGGCGGTCAACGGCCCCGCCATCACCGGTGGGTTCGAGCTCGCTCTGAACTGCGACTTCCTGATCGCCTCGGAGCGGGCGGCCTTCGCCGACACCCACGCCCGGGTGGGCGTGATGCCGGGGTGGGGGCTGTCGGCCCTGCTGGGCGACGCCGTCGGCTCCCGTCGGGCCCGCGAGATCTCGCTGTCGGGCAACTTCGTGTCGGCGGCCGAGGCGCTGGCCTGGGGCCTGGTGAACCGCGTGGTGCCCCACGACGAGCTGCTGCCCACGGTTCGGCGGATCGCGGCCGACATCGCCGCCAACGACCAGGTGGGGGTGCGGCGCATGCTCGCCACCTACGGCACCCAGGAGGAGGCCCGCCTGGCCGACGCCTGGCGCCTGGAGACCGAGGGCGCCCGGGCGTTCCGGCGCGACGTGCGGTTCTCCCCCGAGGAAGTGGAGGCCCGGCGCCGGGGCATCGTGGAGCGGGGCCGCACCCAGCTGGCTGAGCTCTGGCGCCGCACCTGCGGGACGGGTGGGAGACTGCTGGCCATGGCCAGCGCCCACGTCACCGCCGACCCTGCCGCCGCCCTGATCGACGACCTGCTCGGGCCCCGCCCGTCGCTGGTGGTGGACCCCATCCTGGGGGCCATCGCCGCCCAGGCGGCGGACGCCGACCGCACCCGCACCGTCAGCCCCGAGGTGATCGCCGCGCTCAAGGCCAGCGACGTGGTGCGGCTCTCGGCGTCGGCCAACATCGGCGGGGTGGAGGCGTCGATCCTCCAGATCGGCCGGGAGCTGGAGGCCATCGCCGCCGCCTGCGCCTCCACGGCCTGGGTGATGTGGAACCACCTGTGCGTGTTCCACCTGGTGGTGGGCTGCCTGGGGCCCGACCACGCCAGCCGGCTGGCCGCCATGATGGCCAACGGCGAGACCGTGTGCTTTCCCGGCGGCGCCGGCACCGGGGTGACCGGGGTGATCGAGGGCGACCAGGTGCGGCTCAACGGTCGGGGCTCGTTCGGCTCCGGCGGCCGCTACGCCGACTGGACGGGCGTGGCCTTCGTGGTGGTCGACGGCGAGGGCAACCGGGTCCAGCCGCTCGATCTGCGGATGAGCGTGGCCCGTATCGACGACCCGACGATCAAGATCGACCCCACCTGGGACGGCTCGGCCGTGCGGGCGTCGGCCACCGACGACATGTTCTACACCGGCACCCTGGTTCCGCTCGACCGGTGTGTGGCCTGGTACGGGGCCAACCGGGCCGAAGCTCTCCGGGAGGTCCCGGTGGTGGCCCCCCGGTACCGGGAGGACTGGGTGGGCCTGTCGGACCTGTGGCTGGCCTGGATGGGCGTGGGCCTGGTGCGGGCGGCGCTCACCGAGGCCGTCGCCGGATCGATCGGCCGCCGGGCCATCCTCGGTCGGGCCGTCCCCAGCCTGCCCCCGGTGCAGCTCAACCTGGGCCAGGCGACGGCTCTGGTGGCGTCGGCGGCGGCCACGGCCGAGGCCGGCTGCCGGCAGGTCGACGACCGCATCGCCGCCGGTGTGGCCCCCACCGAGGCCGACTACCTTCGCCAGATGGCGCTGGCCACCTCGGCCCTCGACCAGCTCGACGAGGCCATGCGGCTCATCCTGCGGTCGGCGGGGGGCAACGGGCTGCGGGAGGGCGGAGTCTTCGAGCGCCGCTACCGGGACTTCCAGGCCATGCCGGTGCACATCAACGCCCACCGCGACCGGGTGCACCTCCGTCTCGGGCGCTTCGCCCTCGACGAGCCCCAGGACCCCTTCTAGTGTCCCCGGCCTCCGGCCCGGCACTGAGCCCGTGACCGCCGACCGGTCGACGACCCCGACCCGTTCGCTGTCGCCCCTGGCGCTGGCCCTGGCCGCCACCGCCGGGGCCTACGGGTCGCTCGACTCGATGCTCAATGTGGCCTTCCCCGCCCTCATCGGCGACCTGGGGATGGCCGTGGTCGACATCCAGTGGCTGGTGGTGGCGTTCGTGCTGGCCTCGGGCGGCGCCCTCATCGGCGCCGGCCGGTTGGGCGACCTGCTGGGCCATCACCGCACGTTGAGCTGGGGCGGCCTGGCCAGCGCCGCCGGCCTGGCGCTGTGCGCCGCCGCCCCCGGACTACCGGTGCTGGTGGCGGGACGGGTGCTGCAGGGGCTGGGTACGGCGTTCGTGATGGCGTCGGCCCCGGCCCTGATCACGGCGTCGGCGGGGGAGGGGGGCCGGGGTCGGGCCCTGGGCCTGTTCCAGATGAGCGCGGCGGTGGGCCTGGCCCTCGGCCCGCTGGTGGCCAGCCCGCTGGTGGCGGTGCTGGGCTGGCGATCGGTGTTCTGGGTTCGGGCCCCGGTTGGCCTGGCCCTCGGGTTGCTGGCCCGCCGCCAGGCCCGCCACGCCCCGGCCGCCGGGCGGGTGTCGCTGGGCGGGCCGGCGCTGCTGGCCGCCACCCTGGCCACAGTGCTGGTGGCCCTGAACCTGAGCCTGCGCCTCGGGGTCAACGGGCCGGTGATGGGGTTGGCCCTGGTCGGCGCGGTGCTGGCCGTGGTGCTGACCCGACACCAGCGCCGGGCCGACGATCCCGTGATCGCCCTCGACCTGTTGCGCCGCCCGGCCTTCCTGTCGGCCAACCTGCTGGCCGTGACGGCCAACGGGGCCGCCTTCGTCGGCTGGCTGTTCGTGCCGACCTATCTGGTCGACGAGCTCGGCCGCTCCACCTTCACCGGCGGTGCGGTGCTGGCCGCCACCCCGGCGGCCACGGCCCTGGTGGCCCCCGTGGCCGGCCGGCTGTCGGACCGGTGGGGCCCCGCCGCCGTGGCCGCCGCCGGCCTGGTGGTGCTCACGGCCGGCCTGGCCATGGGAGGGCTGGTGGCCCCCACGGCCTCGGTGCCCGGCCTGGGCCTGGCCATGGCGCTGGTGGGGGTGGGGGTGGGGTTGTTCACCGTGCCCAACATGGCCTATGTGTTCGCCTCGCTCCCGGCCGACCGCCAGGGGGTGGCCGGCGGAGTGACCCAGACCATGCGGACGATGGGGATCGTGGTGGGCGTCGGCCTGCTCAGCCGGTTCTTCGCCGCCCAGCAGGATCTGGGCTTCGGCCGGGACCTGGGGCGGACGTTCCTGGCGGCGGCCGCCGTCACCGGCGTGGGGGCGGCGGTCTCGGGCCTGCGGGCCTTGCTCCCCGGTGACCGGCGGGTGGCTGAGCCCAGGCCCGTGTGACCCCGGGCGCCGGATCGGGACCTATGTCCCGTGCCTTTCGCCGACCTGTCGAGATACCCTGAGGGGGTAGGGTATCGATCGAGCCCGGCAGGAGGAGCCCATGGCGAACGAGCCAGACGGCGGTACGGACAGCGATCCCGGACCGGCGCACCACCACCCGCCGGGCTACGCCAGCCACAAGCGGGACGTCCAGGCCCGGCTCCGCAAGATCGAGGGCCAGGTCCGCGGCTTGCAGCGCATGGTGGAGAACGACACGTACTGCATCGACGTCCTCACCCAGATCTCGTCCGTCACCAGGGCCCTCCAAGCCGTTAGCGTGGCCCTCCTGAGCGACCACATGCACCACTGTGTGGTCGACGCGGTGGCCGCCGGTGGGCCGGGAGGGACGGCCAGAGTCGACGAGGCGATGAAGGCAGTTGAAAGGCTGGTCCGATCGTGAGCACCGTCCGTTACGCCGTCCCCGGTATCTCCTGTGGCCATTGCGCCGCCGCCATCACCGGTGAGGTGTCCGCCGTCGCCGGGGTCACCTCGGTGGACGTCTCGGTTGACGACAAGGTCGTCACCGTTGCCGGTGACGCCCCCCGGGCGGCGGTGGAAGCCGCCATCGAGGAAGCCGGCTACGAGGTCAGCAGTGTCTCAGCAGGCTGAAACACAGCCATCCGGCTCTGGCTCCAGCGACGGCGACGGGGCGGCCTGCTCCCTCGACACTGCTGCCGAGCTGCCCATCACCGGGATGACGTGCGCCTCCTGCGCCGCCCGGATCGAGAAGAAGCTGAACAGGATCCCGGGGGTGGAGGCCGCCGTCAACTACGCCACCGAGACGGCCTACGTCCGCTACGACGCCGCCCACCACGGCACCGCGGAGCTGGTGGCCACGATCGAGGGGCTGGGCTACGGCGTGGCCGCTCCCGCCCCGGCGGCCACCCCCGCATCCGGTGGGCCGGGGACCGGGCCCGACACCCTGCTGTCGCCGGCCGAGGCGGCGGCCGCCGCCCACCTGGCCCAGCTCCGCCAACGCCTTCTGGTGTCGGCCGCCCTGGCGCTGCCGGCCCTGGCATTGTCGATGGTGCCGGCCCTCCAGTTCGACAACTGGCAGTGGTTGGTGCTCACGCTGGTCTCGCCGGTGGTGGTGTGGGGGGCCTGGCCCTTCCACCGGGCCGCCGTCCTGAACCTGCGGCACGGCGTGGCCACCATGGACACCCTGATCTCGCTGGGCACGATCGCCGCCTACGGCTACTCCCTGTGGGCGCTGTACTTCGGCATGGCCGGGATGACCGGCATGACCATGCCGTTCACCCTCACCGTGTCCCGGGGCTCGGCCGGCGACCACCTCTACCTGGAGGTGGCGGGGGCCGTCACCACCTTCATCCTGGCCGGTCGCTACGCCGAGGCCCGGGCCAAGCGCCGGGCCGGGGCCGCGCTGCGCGCCCTGGCCGGCCTGGCCCCGGCCGAGACCACCGTGCTCGGCCCCGACGGCACCGAACGCCGGGTGGCGGTGGCCTCCCTGGCCGTCGACGACCGGTTCGTGGTGCGGCCGGGCGAGAAGGTGGCCACCGACGGGGTGGTGGAGCAGGGCTCGTCGGCCCTCGACACCTCGCTCGTGACCGGGGAGTCGGTACCGGTGGAGGTGGGCCCGGGCGACGAGGTGATCGGGGCCACGGTGAACGTGCACGGCCATCTCGTGGTGCGGGCCACCCGGGTGGGCGCCGACACTGCGCTGGCCCAGGTGGCCCGGCTGGTGAGCGAGGCCCAGGCCGGCAAGGCCGCCATCCAGCGCCTGGCCGACCGGGTGGCGGCCGTGTTCGTGCCCGCGGTGGTGGCACTGTCGCTGGCCACCCTCGGGTTCTGGCTGGTGCGGGGCGAGGGTACGGCGTTCGCCTTCTCGGCCGCGGTGGCGGTGCTGATCATCGCCTGCCCCTGCGCCCTGGGGCTGGCCACCCCCACCGCGCTCATGGTCGGCACCGGCCGGGGGGCCCAACTGGGGATCGTCATCCGGGGCCTCGAGGTGCTGGAGAGCACCCGCCGGGTCGACACCATCGCCCTCGACAAGACGGGCACGATCACGGCCGGCGTGATGTCGGTGGCCGCCGTGGTGCCGGCCCCCGGAGAGCGGGCCGAAGAGGTGCTGGCCCTGGCCGGGGTGCTGGAGGGGGCGAGCGAGCACCCCATCGGCCGGGCCATCGCCGCCGCCGCCCGGGGCGCCGCCGGAGCCGGTGCCGGGGGCACGGGGCCGGGGCTCGAGGGCTTCACCAACCGGGCCGGCCTGGGCGTGGAGGGTCTGGTGGACGGCCGCCTGGTGGTGGTCGGTCGCCGGCCGCTGCTGGAGGAGCGGGGCATCGCCGTGCCGCCCGAGCTCGATGCGGCCCGGGAGCGGGCCGAGGCCGACGGTCGCACCGCCGTGCTGGTGGCCTGGCACGGCCAGGCCCGGGGCCTGGTGGCGGTGGCCGACACCCTCAAGCCCACCAGCGGGGTGGCGGTGGCCCGGCTGCGCGCCCTCGGGCTCACCCCCGTGCTGATCACGGGAGACAACGAGGCGGCGGCCCGGGCGGTGGCGGCCGAGGTGGGGATCGACGAGGTCCACGCCGGGGTGCTCCCGGCGGGCAAGGTCGACGTGATCCGCCGGCTCCAGGCCGAGGGCCGGGTGGTGGCCATGGTGGGCGACGGGGTGAACGACGCCGCCGCCCTGGCCCAGGCCGATCTCGGCCTGGCCATGGGCACCGGGGCCGACGTGGCCATCGAGGCCAGCGACCTCACCCTGGTCAGCGGCGATCTGGCGGGGGCGGCCGACGCCATCCGCCTGGCCCGCCGCACCCTGGCCGTCATCAAGGGCAACCTGTTCTGGGCCTTCGCCTACAACGTGGCCGCCCTACCCCTGGCCGCCAGCGGCTACCTCAACCCGGTGATCGCCGGCGGGGCCATGGCTCTGTCGTCGCTGTTCGTGGTGTCGAACAGCCTGCGCCTGCGCACCTTCCAGCCCCAGACGGGGAACCCTCCGGGTTCCTTCTAGACCAGGGACCCATGGCGGAGGGGACAGGCCCGGAACCGGTGCTCACGGCCCGGGTGGGGGTGGAGATCGAGCTGCTGGCTCCGCCCGGGGGCAGCCGGTTCGCTCTGGCCGAGGTGCTGGCGTCCGAGCTCGGTGGGGCGGTGGTGCCCGGCTTCCACCGAGACACCGAGGCCTCTCCCGATCCCCGCCACCCCCGCATCCACCATCTCAGCCAGACCGTGACCGTCACCGGTGCCGACGGCCGGCCCCGGTGCCGCCTCGTCGACGACACCACGATCCGGGACGAGCTCGACCGGTCGGCGCCGCCCCGCCCCGGGATGTACCGGGTGTTGGCCGACGACCCCCGCCTGATTCGCCTGGCCGAACGCCACCTCCAGCCCGGGGCGCTGATCGAGGACGTGCTGGCCCCGCTGGCCGAGCTGTTCGGCACCGTCGTGCGGCCCCTGAGCCGGGGGCGGTTCCGGGTCGACGACGCCGGCGGGTCCACCGTGGCCATGGTCGTGCCCCAGGCCGGGGAGCGGGAGCGGGTGTGCGAGATCGTCACCGCCGTGATCGAACGGGATCACCGCCGGGCCCTGGCCGAGTTGCTGGACCCGGCCCGCCGGGCCGGGTTCCGGGTGCCGGTGGAGGCCGCCGTCCACGTCCACCTCGACGCCGAGCCGTTCCGCTCCGGGCCCCGGTTGGCCCACCTGGTCCGCCTCTTCGCCCAGCGGGGCCCCGAGCTACGGGCCCGATTCGCCACCAACCCCCGGTGCCGCCGCCTCGGCCCGCCCCCCGAGGCCCTCGTGGCCCTGGTCGACGAGCCCGGGTTCGAGAACCGGCCCTGGCCCGCCATCGAGGCGGCCCTGGCCGGCGTCGGCCTCACCAAATACGCCGACGTCAACCTGGTCAACCTGTGGCGCCGGACCCCGGGCAAGGACACGGTGGAGATCCGCATCCTGCCCGGCTCGATCGACGCCGACGCCATCGTGGCCCAGCTGACCGCCATCGAGGGTCTCGTCCTCGGGCCCCTCTGAATCAGATCCGGGCCTGGTAGCGCTCCCACACCAGCTGGCCCGTCATCAGGTCGAGGTGACCGCCGCCGCCGTTCTCGAACAGGGTGATCTCGTCGGCCGACGTGCGCCCGGGCACGCGTCCGTGGCACAGGTCGAACAGGTCGCCCCGGATGTCGTGCTCGGTGATCACGCCGGCCGACAGCGGGATCACCAGGTCGCCCGACTCCTCCACCGCCGCCAGCCGGGAGTCGACGTGGATGGCGGCCCGGCGCACGCAGTCGTCGTCGATCTCGCGGTGGTCGGGCAGGTACGCCCCCACCAGGTCGAGGTGGGTGCCGGGACGCAGCTGCGCCCCCTTCACCAGGGGGTCCCGGGTCATGGTGGCGGTGCAGACGATGTCGGCCCGGGCCACCGCCCCGTCGAGGTCGTCGACCACCGATGCCGCCACCCCCGCCGCCGCCAGCTCGGCCACCAGGGCCTCGGCCCGGCCCCGGGTGCGGTTCCACACCAGGACCTCGGTCAGCGACGGCCGCACCGCCCGGTGGGCCGCCACCAGGTGTGGACCCAGCCCCCCGGCCCCCACCATCAGCAGGGTCCGGCTGTCGGGCCGGGACAGGAAGCGGGATCCCAGCGCCGAGTCGCAGGAAGTCTTGCGGTAGGTGAGTGCGGTGCCGTCCATGGTGGCCAGGGGTGAGCCGTCGGTGCCGTCGAACAGCACGTAGACGGCCTGGACCGACGGCTTGCCGGCAGCCGGGTTGGCGGGGAACACGGTGACCAGCTTGACCCCGATGGCGTGGCCCGGTTGCCACGCCGGCAGACCCAGGTACACCTCGTCGGCCCCCTCGGGGGAGTAGACGGTGCGCCGCACGTCGGCCGGAGGCAGGAGGTGCCCGGCGGCCAGGGCGTCGACCAGGTCGGCGTAGGGCAGCAGCTCGTGCACGGCCTCAGCCGGGATCCAGGGCAACTGGGTGGTCATGGAGCCGAACCTACCGCCTCGGGCCCCGGCCAAGGGCACCGGTCCCCGGAACGCGAAAGGAGCGGGCCCCGGCGATTGCCGCGGGCCCGCTCCTCACCGGGGTGGATCAGCTCTCGATCGTTCCCTCGACGCCTTCGACGAAGTAGTCGAGCGACAGGAGCTCGCCCAACTCCGCCACCTGACCGTCGGCGTACACCTGGGTGCCGTCCTGCTTGCGGATGGGCCCGGTGAAGGGGGCGAACGTGCCATCGATGATCTGCTGGCTGACCTCGGCGATCTGGGCCTGGACGTCGGCCGGAACCGCGCTCGAGACCGGCGCCAGGGTCACCAGGCCGTCGGCCATGTCGCCGTAATACTGTTCGCTCTTCCAGGTCCCGTCCATCACCTGCTCGACCGTATGGATGTAGAATGGACCCCAGTCCCACACCGGGCCGGTCAGCCACGCCTTGGGAGCGAACCGGGACAGGTCGTCGTTGTAGCCCACCCAGTAGCCTCCGGCGGCCTGGGCCGCCTCACCGGTGGAGGGAGTGTCCTGGTGCTGGGCCATCACATCGGCCCCTGCGTCGATGAGCGACTGGGCCACCGCCTTCTCCTTGACCGGATCGAACCAGGTGGAGGTCCACTCGACCTTGACGGTCACGTCGGGGTTGACCCGCTGGGCGCCCAGGGTGAAGGCGTCGATGCCGCGGAGCACCTCGGGGATAGGGAAGGCCGCTACGTACCCGATGACATTGGACTTGGTCATGGCGCCGGCGGCCATGCCCGACAGGTAGCGGGCCTCCTCGGCCGCCCCGAAGTAGGTGCCCAGGTTGGCCGCCGTCTTGTAGCCGGTGGCGTGCATGAACACCGTCTCGGGATGGCGGGCGGCCACGGCCAGCATCGGGTCGCCATAGCCGAACGAGGTGCCGAAGATCACCTTGTTGCCCTCCTGGGCCAGGCGCTCGAACACCGCTTCGGCCTCGTCGCCCTCCGGCACGTTCTCCACGTAGGTGGTCTGGACCTTGGCTCCCATCGCCTGCTCCAGCTCCTTGCGCCCCTCGTCGTGGCGGCGGGTCCAACCGGCGTCGCCGATGGGGCCCACGTACACGAAGGCCACCTTGATCGGCCCGTCGGTCAGGCCCTCGGGCTCGGCCCCGTTGTCGGTGGAGCTGCCGCAGGCGGCAGCGAGCAACGAAAGGAGGAGCGGGATGACAAACAGCCGCCGCCAGCGGCCCCCGCGGTTCGATATGGTCATGGGTTTCCTCTCCATGGGCCGCCGGAGCGGCTACTCGGTTGCGTTCCGGCGGCGGGTCGCCGACTCGCGCCGGCGCGCACGACTCACCAGCTCGTCCTGTCGGCACCGCCGGGCCCGACATTTAGACCATGCGGACGGGGCGCGATGCGGAGAGGAATCGTCCGGCCCGATTTCCTAAAGGCGGCGGTGTCCACTGACGACTCTCCCGGGGTCATGGTTCTGACCACCAGCGCCCGAGCTCGGAGGCTCATCTGATGTCCCGTCTGCTTTCGATGAAGACCAAGGTGATCGTCTTCGTCCTGATCTCCACGCTCACCCTGTTGGGCCTGGCGGTCACCAGCCTTCTCACCTTCAACACCGTGAAGGTCGGCGGCGACGCCTACAACCAGGTGCTCGACTCGGAGAAGCTGATCGCCGACGTGCTGCCGCCGCCGGCCTTCATCGTCGAGTCGTACCTGACCGTGCAGGAGCTGGCCTACAACACCGACCCCAACATGGAGTCGGTGCTGCGGTGGCGCCTGGCCGACCTGCGGGCCGCCTACGACGAGCGCCAGGAGTTCTACGCCGAGGCCGTGACCGACCCTGATCTCAGCGAGTCGCTCAAGGTCGACTCCCAGGAGTCGGCCCGTGAGTTCTACAAGGTGGTCGAGGAGCAGTTCCTCCCCGCCCTCGACGCCGGCGACCAGGCCACCGCCCAGTCTCTGGCCAACAACGAGCTGCGGGCCGCCTACGAGGATCACCGGACCGCCATCGAGCGGGTCGTGGTGCTGGCCACTGAAGACGTACAGGTGGCCGAGACCAGCGCCCAGGCCCTGGTCGAGAGCCGGTCGACCCAGCTCCTGGTGGCCGTGGCCGTGGCCGTGGCCACCACGGTGCTGGCCGGTGCGCTGGTGGCCCTGTCGATCATCCGCCCGGTCCGCAAGGTCGTCCACACCGCCACCGTGACCCTGCCGGCCATGGTGGAGCGCATCCGGGAGAGCGGCGACGTCTCGATCAGCGCCGAGGACCTGGGCGAGACCGGGAGAGACGAGCTGGGCGAGGCCACCCGGGCCTTCAACTCGGTGATCATGGAAACCGTCGAGATGGCCAAGGCCCAGGCCGACCTGCGCCGGGCCGCTCAGGACAACTTCGTGAACCTCGGCCGTCGCAACCAGAACCTGCTGTCCCGCCAGATCCAGCTCATCGAGTCGGCCGAGAAGGGCGAGGACGACCCCGAGGTGCTCGACACCCTGTTCAAGATCGATCACCTGGCGGCCCGCATGCGCCGCAACGCCGAGAGCCTGCTGGTGCTGGCCGACCGCCAGCCGTTGCGCAAGCGGCGGTCCCCCGTCGCCCTGGACGACGTCATGCGGGCCGCGGCCTCGGAGATCGAGCAGTACCAGCGGGTCAAGTTCGGCACCGATGACGGCGTCGACCTCGACGGTCAGTACGCCCCCGAGCTGGTCCACCTGTTCGCCGAGTTGCTGGAGAACGCCGTCCGGAACTCGAGCCCCGACACCGACGTCACCGTGACCATCGCCCTCACCAGCGACGGCTGCACCGTGGCCGTCAACGACAAGGGCATCGGCCTGGGGGCCGACGAGCTGGCCGAGGCCAACCGGCGCCTCACCGGTGAGGTGCAGGTCAACGAGGCGACCAAGCTGGGCCACTTCGTGGTGGGTCGTCTGGCCGCCCGGCTCGGAGCCGGGGTGCGGCTCGAGGCCCGCGACGGCGGCGGTGTGACCGCCGTGATCGTCCTACCCGACGAGCTGCTGGCCGGCGGCGACGCCACCGAGCGCGACGATCGGCTGGCGCTGGGCCGCAAGCTCGACCGGGCTCCCCGCCCAGCCCCGGCCGAGGTGGCAGCCGAGGCGGCCACCGAGCCCGAGACGGCGTCCGAGCCCGAGGCCGTGCCCGCCTTCGCCGCCGCCACACCCGAAGCGGTGGTCAGCGCTGTCGTGAGCCCTGTTGCCGGTGAGGTGTCGATCGCCGCCGCCCGGGCCATCGACCAGCCCTCGGTGGCCGCCATCACCGAGGCGTCGCCAGCCGCCGCCGCGGTGAGCCCCGCCGCCGCCGATCCGTCGTCCCTGGCCGAGTCGTTCGGGCTGCGCAAGCGGAAGTCGGGCTCATCGCTGGCCAAGACCCAGCGCTCGGGGAACCGTTCGTCCGACGGCTCCGGCCGCAACGCCGAGAGCGTGCGGGACCGGTTCAGCTCGTTCGCCGCCGGCCGGCAGCAGGCGGCGCAGAACCCCCTGCTCTCCGACATGGAAACCCCCACTGACGAGGAGACCAACTGACATGTCAACCGACACCCTCTCCGAGGCCCGCCAGTTCGACTGGATCCTCAAGCGGTTCGCCGAAGAGACGGCCGGCGTGGAGCACGCCGTGGCCGTGAGCTCCGACGGGCTCCTGCTGGCGTCGTCGTCCTCCGTGAGCCGTGACGACGGCGAGCAGCTGTCGGCCGTGATGTCGGGCCTCCAGGCCCTGGGCATCGGCGTCGCCGACCGGTTCGACCGGGGCGAGGTGGAGCAGATCGTGATCGAGATGAGCAACGGTTACCTGTTCGGTACCGCCATCAGCCTCGGCGCCTCCCTCTGCGTCATCGCCGCCAAGAGCTGCGACATGGGGATGGTGGCCTACGAGATGGCGCTGCTGTGCCAGCGCACGGCCTCCGCCCTGTCGCCGGCCCTGATCGTCGAGCTGAAGAACCAGGCCCTGACGTCGGCCTGAGCCGGCGTCACCCCCGCCGCCCTGCGGCCACCCTTTCCTGCAACTGCCAGTCAAACGACGGACAAGAAAGCTCAGCGATGGCCTACGAGGAAGACAACCGGTTGAAGCCTCGCCCCTACTTCATCACCGCCGGCAAGACCCGCTCGGACTTCCCGTTGGAAGCCATGGTCGTCGCTCGCCAGGCGCCGACGCCGGCCCTGCGGCACGAGCGGCGGGCCGTCGTGGAGGAGGTGGCCAACCCGATGGCCCTGGTGGAGGTGGCGGCCCGGCTCTCGCTTCCGCTGGGCGTGGTCCGCGTCCTCCTCGAGGAGCTGTCGAAGGAGGGCTGGGTGGACATCCACACCGAGTCCTCCACCGCCGACGACCTCGACATCGACACCCTCCTGCGCGTCATCGACGCCGTCAAGCATCTGTAGCCGCCGGCTCGATGCCCGACACGCCGCCCCTCCAATCCCCCGAAACCGAGTAGAGGAACCGTCACCCCATGTCCCCCAACGCATCGTCCAGTGCGCCGCCTCGGGCCTTGAAGGTCGTGATCGCCGGTGGCTTCGGGGTCGGCAAGACCTCCATCGTCGGCTCACTGTCGGAGGTGCCGCCGCTGCGGACCGAAGCCAAGATGACGTCGGCCTCGATCGGGATCGACGACACCTCCAAGATCGACCGCAAGACGACCACCACCGTGGCCATGGACTTCGGGCGGATCACGATCGACCGGTCGCTGATCATGTACCTCTTCGGCACCCCCGGCCAGGACCGGTTCGGGTTCATGTGGGACGACCTGGTGAACGGGGCCATCGGGGCCATGGTGCTGGTCGATCTGCGCCGCATCGACGACTGCTTCGACGCCGTGGACTACTTCGAGAACCGCTCCATCCCGTTCGTGGTGGCGATGAACGTCTTCGACCCGGCGGTGCAGTACCCGGAGGCGGTGGTGCGCGACGCCCTGTCGATCTCGGACCATGTGCCGATCGTGTCGATCGACGCCCGCAACCGCGAGTCGGCCAAGGCGGGACTGCTCACGCTGCTCAACGTGTTGGTGAGCCGCAAGCAGACCGGGGTGCCGACGGGCGACCCGGCCCGCGTCTGAGCCGGCGGCCCCTCCCGTGACCGCCCCGCACCCGATCCCCACCCTGCAGGAACCGAGCGCGGCGCTCACGGCCGGGCCGGATCGGTCGACAGGGGAAGCGATGGACGGCGTGACCGAAAGCGTGATCTCGGGCGAGGCGTTGGGCACGCTCCGCCACCCCGATCAGACGGTGGCCGTGCTCGGCCCCCGCGGCCTCACCGTGGTGTGGGCCGAGCCGGACCGGGCCCGGGTCAGCGCCGACGCCCTGGAGCGCTCGCTGGCCTGGCAGCTCCCGAACCTGTACGCCTCCGCTCCGGCCGAGGCCGGCCCTGGGGCCGCCATCCCGCCGTTCCGCCTGGTGCGGGTGTCGGGAGCCTTGACCGTGGGCGACGGGGCCCGGGTGCTGGAGCTGAGCGAGCAGCTCGACGATGCCCGGGCGGCCGTGCCGGCCCGGGTCACCGAGCTGAGCGAGGCGCTGGCCGAGACCGGCGCCGCCGCCCGGGGCGCCGAGCAGCGGCGCGACGAGCTCAAGACCATCCTGGGAGCGCACGCCGCCACCCTGGCCTCGTCGCCCGAAGCCCGCTCCATCGTCGGACTCCACCGTCGCATCGCCTCCCTGGAGATCGACCGGCGGAGTCACACCACGATCGACGTGAGCACGTTGCGCCAGGCCTACGAGGCACTGGCCGCCGTCGACTCGTCGCAGCTGCCCACCGATCCCGACGCCGAGGCCCTCGCCACCCGGTGGGAGAGCCTGCTCGACGCCGAGGCCCGTGTCGATGCCACCGAGCCCCGCCACCCGCTCATCGGCCAGCTCCAGGACCTCCAGGCCAAGCTGCGGGGGGCCGAGGCGGTGCTGGCCGAAGCCGACGAGGAGGTGAACCGGCCCCGGCCCACAGCGGCCGACCGGGAGGAGATCGACCGGTTGCACACGGCGGCCGAGGTAGCCGAGGAACGGGGCGGCCGCTTCGGCGCCCGACGCAACGACGAGGACGACGTCCACAGCCGGGAGGCGGCGCTCCTGGCCCGCTTCGGATTCCAGAGCTACTCCGAGTACCTTCTGGCCGGCGCGCTCGACCCGCTGGCCGCCGCCGTGTCCCGGCGCCAGGCCGCGCTGCAGAAGGTGAACGCCATCCGCCAGATGATCGCCGAGGTGGAGGCGAGCATGTCGCCCTCGGCGGGCCGCCGGGCCCTGCTCGACGAGGCCGATGCGCTGGCGGTCGAGGTGTCAACCCGGTTCGGTGACATCGACGCCGGCGACGACGTGGCCGCGGCGCTGCGCTCCATACGCCAGATGCCTCCGGCGTGGACCGATCTCCTCGATGTGCTGGCGGAGTGCGGCTGCGAGCCGACCGATGATCCGGTGGGCGTGGCCTACGGGATGCTGGAGGAGGCACGCCAGCACAATGCGCCGGCCGATGCGCTCGACGCCGAGCTGGCGGAGCTGCGGGCACGGCTTGCCGGCTTCGACCCGGAGGCCGTGGCCCGCCACGGGTCGCTGGGCGTGGTGGCCGGGGAGCTGATCCGGATCGAGCGGATGTACGACGGGGTCACGGCCGAGGTCACCGACCTGCGGAACCGGCTGGCCGGCGAGCTGAGCCGGGATCAGCGGGTGCTCGTGGCGCTCGATCGGATTCAGACGCTCGAGCGGGAGCTGACCGAGCTGACCGGCCGGACCCGCCAGGAACGGGACCGGGCCGGCGACGCCACCACACCGGCCGGCCTGCTGGAAGGGGCGATCACCGATGCCGACGGCGACCCCCGGTCACCGATCGTGGTGCTGTTCGACGTGGAGCTCGACCAGGCAGCACCCGGTGCCGGTTCCCTGCTCACCGAGTGCGTCGACCGCCTGGTGGCCCTGGCCGCCGAGCGCCAGATCGTGGTCGTCACGCCCATCGAGGGTCTCGTCCACGCCGCCCACATCCACGGCAACGTCCACCTCTCCGGCTTCAACTGAATGGTTCGGGGGCTGCGGCTGACGGCGTCTGAACCCCGAAGGCGCCGGCCTCGGTGAGGGCGGCGATCTGCTCGGGGCCGTAGCCGAGGACGTCGGCCAGGATCTCACCGGTGTGCTGGCCCACGGTGGGAGCGGCCACGGGGTCGACCACCGGGGTGCCGGCGAAGCGGAACGGCGGGGCCATGTTGGGCACCGGGCCCAGCGTCGGATGCTCGATCTGGCTGAGGGTGCCCCGGCCCGCCATCTCGGCCGACCCCAGGCCCTCGTCGAGGGTGCGGACGGCACCGGCCGGCACCCCGGCCGCCCGGAGCCGGTCGAGCCAGTGCCGCCGGGGGGCGGTGGCCAACACCGCCTCCAACTGGGCGGCCAGGCGGAACCGGTTGGGCACCCGAGCGGCCGCCTCGGCGTAGTCCGGGTCGGCGGCCAGATCGGGCCGGCCCAGCACCTCGGTGGCGAGGCGGCGGAAGATGCGGTCGTTGGCCACGGCCAGATAGAGCGGACCGTCAGCGGTGTGGAACACGCCAACGGGGGCGGCATCGGCGCTGGTGTTGCCCGTCCGCCGGTGGGGAACGCCGGTCACCAGGTAGTTGGCGGCGTGGAAGCCGAGCATGAGGGTGGCGGTGTCGAACAGCGACACCTCCAGGTACTGGCCCACGCCGTGGCGGTGGCGGGCCATCAGCGCCCCCAGCACGGCGTTGCACGCCATCATGCCGGTGCTCATGTCCATGATGGCGGGGCCCGACCGGGTGGGCTCGCCGTCGGGCGGCCCGGTGAGCGACATGAAGCCGGTCTCGGCCTGGACGATGGGGTCGAAGCCGAGCCGGTCGGCATCGGGGCCGGACCGGCCGTAGGCCGAGACGGCGCAGTACACGAGGCGGGGGTTGAGGGCGGACAGGGTGCCGTGATCGAGGCCGAGGGAGGTCATCACCCCGGCTGAGAAGTTCTCCACCACCACGTCGGCCGTGACGGCCAGGTCGAGCGCCACCTGGCGACCCTCGGGTCGTTTGAGGTCGAGGGCGATGCTGCGCTTGTTGCGGTTGGCCCATACGAACGCCGCGCTGACGTCGTCGTCGGGCCCGATCCGGGGTTGGAAGGTGCGGAAGTCGTCGCCCCCGTCGGGCTTTTCGACCTTGATCACATCGGCCCCCAGGTCGGCCAGCAGCATCGTGGCCAGCGGACCGGCCAGGAAGTGGCTGAAGTCGACCACCCGGATGCCGTCGAGGGCGGTGGGGGCGTCGGGCGGGCGGGGGGAGTGGGCCGGTAACGGCGGCGGTGGCAGCGGGTCGGTGGGCATGCGGTGCCTTCTTCCTCAAAGTGACGAGCGTCGAGGCCGTCTGTCGTCTGTACTACCAGGCGATGCTCGTCTCGATCACGTCGACCACGCCCGACGCCACCGACCTCGGCTGGCTCCTGCACAAGCACCCCGACCGGGTGCGCACGGTCGACGTCGCCTTCGGGCGGGCCCACGTGTTCTATCCCGAAGCGACCCCGGAGCGGTGCACCGCCACCCTGCTGGTGGACGTCGACCCGGTGGCCCTCACCCGGGGCCGGGACGGCGGCCCGGCCGGCCTCGAACCGTACGTGAACGACCGGCCCTACGCCGCCTCGTCGATGTTGAGCGTGGCCCTGGGCCGCCTCTACCGCTCGGCCCTGGCCGGCTCCTGCCCCCAGCGCCCGGAACTGGTGGAGCGGCCGCTCGATCTCGAGGTGACGCTGCCGGCGGTGCCGGTGCGGGGCGGCACGGAGGTGGCCCGCCGCCTGTTCCAGCCGCTCGGCTACGACGTGACCTGCACCCCGGTGGCCCTCGATCCCCGCTTCCCCCGCTGGGGCGACAGCCGCTACCTGGCCCTCGGTCTGCGGGGCCGCCACCCGGTGCGGCGGGCCCTGGAGCACCTGTTCGTGCTGCTGCCCGTGCTCGACGACCGCAAGCACTACTGGATCGGCCAGGACGAGATCGACAAGCTGCTTCGCCGGGGCGGGGCCTGGTTGGGCGGGCATCCCGATCGGGAGCTGATCACCCGCCGGTACCTGCGGTCGGGGGCCCTCGTCCGGGAGGCATTGGCCCGCCTGGCCGACGACACGGCGGCCGACGGCGACCTCGTCGACCGGATCAACGACGAGGCCGAGGCCGAGGTGGAGCGGCCGCTCAGCCTGAACGAGCAGCGGCTCCGGGCCGTCACCGCCGCCGTTGCGGCCGCCGGCGGCGGCCGGGTGGTCGACCTCGGTTGCGGGGAGGGACGCCTCCTGCAGCGGCTGGTGCGGGAGCCGACGGTGAGCTACGTGCTCGGGGTCGACGTGTCGATGGCGGTGCTGGAGCGGGCCGCCCGGCGGCTCGGCCTCGACGAGGCGTCGGAGCGGCGCCGGGAGCGGGTGGGCCTGGCCCAGGGTGCTCTCACCTACCGCGACGACCGCCTCGCCGAATTCGACGTGGCCACCGTGGTGGAGGTGATCGAGCACCTCGATCCCGAACGGCTCGACGCCTTCGCCCAGGTCGTGTTCGGCCACGCGGCGCCGACCACCGTGATCCTCACCACCCCCAACCGGGAGTACAACGTGCACTTCGACGGGCTCCATCCCAGTCGGCTGCGCCACGGCGACCACCGCTTCGAGTGGACGCGGGCCGAGCTGGGGGCGTGGTGCGCGTCGATCACCGGGCGCTACGGCTACCAGGTGGAGCTGGCCCCCATCGGGCCCGAGGATCCGGCCACCGGCCCGCCCACCCAGATGGCGGTCTTCCGCCGGCACCGGGAGCGGGTGTGATGGCCCGCTCCACGCTCGACCGGATCGAGGTGCCGGCCATGGGCCTGGTGCTGCTGTGCGGCGCCTCCGGCTCGGGCAAGTCCACCTTCGCCCGCCGCTGGTTCGCCCCCACCGAGGTGGTCTCGGGCGACCAGTGCCGGGCGCTGGTGGGCGACGACGAGACCGACCAGTCGGTCACGCCGACGGCCTTCGCCCTTCTCCACGAGATCGTGGCCAGGCGGCTCGAGCTGGGCCGCCTCACCGTGGTCGACGCCACCAACACCCAGCCCGACGACCGTCGCCCCCTGCTGGAGCTGGCCCGCACGTGGGACGTGCTCACCACCGCCGTGGTGTTCGACCTGCCGCTGCGGCTCTGCCTCGACCGCAACGCCGTGCGGGACGACCGGCGCGTCCCCGAGCACGCCATCCGCCGCCAGCACCAGACCCTGCGCCGCACGGCCCGGGGCCTGCGGCGCGAGCGGTTCAGCCGGGTCTACGCGCTGGGCTCGGAGGCCGAGGTGGACGCCGTCACCGTGGAGCGGACCCCGGTGTGGAACGACCGCCGCCACGACACCGGCCCGTTCGACATCGTGGGCGACGTCCACGGCTGCCACACCGAGCTGGTGGCTCTGCTGGGCGAGCTGGGCTACGACACGGCGGTCCATCCCGTCCGCCACCCCGAGGGGCGCCGGGCGGTGTTCCTCGGCGACCTGGTGGACCGGGGCCCGCAGGTGCCCGAGGTGCTCGACCTGGCCATGGCCATGGTGGAGGCCGGCACCGCCCTGTGCATCCTCGGCAATCACGAGGACAAGCTGGGTCGGGCCCTGGCCGGCCGCAACGTGCAGGTGTCGCACGGTCTGGCCGAGTCGCTGGCCCAGCTCGACACCCGGCCGGCAGAGTACCGGGCCCGGGTCGCCGCCTTCATCGATGCCCTGGTCAGCCACTACGTCCTCGACGGGGGCCGCCTGGTGGTGGCCCACGCCGGGCTGCCCGAGCGGTACCACGGGCGTACGTCGGGGCGGGTGCGGGGCCTGGCCCTCTACGGCGACACCAGCGGGGAGACCGACGACTACGGGCTGCCGGTGCGCTACCCCTGGGCCGACGACTACCGGGGCCGGGCCGCCGTGGTCTACGGCCACACCCCGGTGCCGGTGGCGGGCTGGGTCAACAACACGATCTGCCTCGACACCGGGGCCGTGTTCGGCGGGGCGCTGAGCGCCCTGCGGTGGCCGGAGCGGACGCTGGTGTCGGTGCCGGCCGAGCGGGAGCACTACGCCCCCAGCCGGCCGCTGGTGGCCGAGCCGGCCCCGGTGGGGGCCGCCGCCGGCCGGCCCCCGCTCCTGCTCGACGTGGCCGACGTGGTGGGCAAGCACCACGTCGAGACCGGGCTGGCCGGGCGGCTGGCCATCGACGCCGAGCGGTCGAGCGCGGCGCTGGAGGTGATGAGCCGGTTCGCCACCGATCCCCGGTGGCTCGTCCACCTACCGCCCACCATGGCCCCGGTGGCCACCAGCACCCGGCCCGACTTCCTGGAGCACCCCGACGACGCCTTCGCCTACTTCCGCTCGGCCGGGGTGAACGAGGTGGTGTGCCAGGAGAAGCACATGGGCTCCCGGGCGCTGCTGATCGTCGCCCGGGACGGGGCGGCGGCGGGGGAGCGCTTCGGCATCACCAACGAAGCGGCCGGAGTGATCGTCACCCGTACCGGGCGGCCGTTCTTCGCCGACGAGAGCCTGACCGCCGCCGTGCTCGATCGGGTTCGGGCCGCGGTGGCGGCCGCCGGGTTGTGGGGCCGGTTGGGCACGAGCTGGCTGGTGGTCGACGCCGAGATCCTCCCCTGGTCGGTGAAGGCCGGCGAGCTGCTGCAGCGCCAGTACGCCGCCACCGGCGCCGCCGCCACGGCCATGCTGGGGGCGGCGGTGCACGCCCTGGCGGCGGCCGGCGCCCGGGGTGTGCCGGTGGCCGACCTGGTCGAACGCACGGCGGCCCGGGCCGGGCACGTGGCGGCCTACGTCGAGGCCTACGGCCGGTACTGCTGGGACACCGAGGGGATCGACGGCATCGAGGTGGCGCCGTTCCAGATCCTGGCGGCCGAGGGCGAGGTGCTGGCCCGCCGCCCCCACCGCTGGCACCTCGAGGTCATCGACGAGCTGGTGGCGCTGGCCCCCGGCCTCCTGCGCCGGACCGATCGGCGGGTCGTGTCGCTCGACGACGACGCCTCGGTGGCCGAGGCCACCCGCTGGTGGGAGGAGAGCACGGGGGCCGGGGCCGAGGGCATGGTGGTGAAACCGGCCGACCCGATCGTGCGCCGCGCCGAGGGGCTGGTCCTCCCCGGGGTCAAGTGCCGGGGGCGGGACTACCTGCGGATCATCTACGGCCCGGAGTATCTGGAGCCGGCCAACCTGGAGCGGCTGCGGCGCCGGTCGCTCGGTCGCAAGCGGTCACTGGCCCGCCGGGAGCTGGCTCTGGGGATCGAGGCGCTCGACCGGTTCGTGGCCCGCGAGCACCTGTTCCGGGTCCACGAGTGCGTCTTCGCCGTGCTGGCCCTGGAGAGCGAGCCCGTCGATCCGCGGCTGTGACGGCCGGGCGAGGAACGGGGGCCCGACCACCTCAGCAGAAGGCGTCGGCCGGCACCGGCCCCGGTGCCGGCACGGCGAAGCCGTCGGGCCAGGTGGGGCTCTGGTCGGGGCACCACCAGACTGCGGCCAGCTCGGCCCCGTCGAGCACGGCGCCGGTCAGGTCGGCCCCCGACAGGTTGGCGCCGGTGAGGTCGGCTCCGGTCAGATCGGCGCCGGTCAGGTTGGCCGACAGGAACGCCCCACCCAGGCGGGCGCCGGTGAGCCGGGCGCCGGTGAGCTCCGTGCCGAGCAGGTAGGCGGCGGTCAGGTCGGCGTCGTCGAGGACGGTGTCGGTGAGGTCGGCGCCGGTGAGGTCGGCCTCGGCCAGGTTGGCCCCGGTCAGGTCGGCGGTGAGGAGGTCGGCTTTGGACAGGTCGGCGCGGGTCAGGTCGGCCCCGGCCAGGCGGGTGGTGAACAGCTGGGCCCCGGTGAGCTCGGCGCCGCTCAGGAGGGCGTCGGTCAGGTCGGCGCCCCGCAGATCGGCGGCCCCCAGGTCCGCGTCGCGGAGGTCGGCTTCCCGCAGGTCGGCTTCCCGCAGGTCGGCGTGGCGCACGTCGAGGCCGGCCAGATCCGCTCCCCGCAGGTCGATGCCACGGAAGGGCCGGGCCGCATCGGGCGTCGGCGAGAGTTGGCGGACGAAGCGGACGTTCTCCAGGCGGTCGGCCGCCTCCTGCCGGGCCCGGTCCCAGCGTTGCTCGGTCAGGGCGACGGCACCGGCGACCACGATCCCCGTCACGGCCGCCACCAGCAGGTCTCGCCTCAGGCGGGTGGGCAGGCGCCACCGGCGGGTCGGCGAGGCGGCCACTGGCGCCGCCGGGGTTTCCTCTGTGGTCTCCACGCCGCACACGTTAGGCCGGCCGCCGCTCCGGCGGGGGCGCTCACCGGGAGGCGGCGGCCGCTTCCAGAGCGGCCCAGTGCCGGGCGGCGTCGCCGTGCTCGCTGGCGGCCACGAGGGCCTGCTTGTGGAGGTGATGGAGCTCGTGCTCGGCGCTGTAGGCGATCGCCCCCATCACCTGATGGCCGGAGCGGATGGCGGCTACGCAGTCCCGGGCGGCCAGGGCCTTGGCCTGGTGGACGGCGGGAACGACCTGGCCGGGGCGGAAGCCGGGGGCGGCCTCGGCCAGGGCCACGGCGGCGGCGTAGGTGAGGTAGCGGGCCCGTTCGACGGCGCCCAGCATGTCGGCCAGGCGGTGCTGGATGGCCTGGTGGCCGCCGATGGGGCGCCCACCCTGTACCCGCTGGCCGGCGTAGGTCACGCAGCTGTCGAGCACGGCCCGGGCCAGGCCCACCAGCTCGGCGGCGCTGAGCACGGCCCCGGCCAACCAGGCCAGCTCGCCGGCGCCCGGGTCGAGCGGTCGCCAGGCCTCGGCCGGCACCGGCGCCGCCAGGCGGCACAGCACCGTACGGCCCTCGTCCTGGGCCACCTCGATCGCCGGCCCGGCGGCCACCTCGGCGGCCCACCACTGGCGGCCGGCGAGCGACCAGCCGGCCGGAGCCGACCCGGGAGGTCTGGTGGCGGCCAGCACCACCACCCGGTCGGCCAGCTCCAGCCCCCGGGCCACGGTGGCGGCGGCCGCCGCCGTGGGGTCGCGGCCGTCGACGGCGCACAGGAGCTGATCGCCGCCAGCAACCAGGTCGAGCCCGGCGGCCGCCGCCACCAGCGGGGCGATCATCCCGCCCGGGCCCACCGGTAGGGAGCAGCGGCCGTGGGCCAGGGCCTCCACCACCAGGGCGGCGTCGAGCACCGGTAGCGACGACGGGGTGAGCAGACCGGTCCAGCCATTGGCCGCCAGCTCGTCCCAGCCGGCCCGACGCTCAGCGGTCGACGCCGGGGCGACCCGGGCCCAACGGCGATCGATCCAGCGGGTCACGGCCCGCACCATCTGGTCCTGGTCGTCGGTCAGCGCGAAATCCACGGCGGTCAGCCCCTCTACTCTGATCTGGTGTCCCGGGCGGTCACGGGTGACGCCCCCGGACACCAGATGGGGGTGCGTCGTTGCGGGGGAGGCCGAGGCCCCGGGTGGCGACGGTGGTGCGTAGCACCTCCGAGGTGCCACCGGCGATCGTCTGGCCCACGCTGGTGAGGTAGAGCTGGCGCATGTCGCCGCCCAACGGGGCGTCCGGCCCGTCGAGCAGGATGTCGGACCCCAGCAGGTCGAGTGCCAGGTTGGCCACCCGCTGGCCCAGCTCGTCGGCCATCGTCTTGTACAGGGCCGACTCGTACGGGGTGGGGATCCCCTGGTCGAGGAGCCAACCGAAGCGGTGGAAGAGCAGGCGGGTGGCGTCGACCTCGGCCTCCAGCTCCACCAGGCGCCGGGCCAGTGCCGGCTGGGCGGCCAGCGCTTCGGCGGCGTGGCGGCGCAGGAGCGAGAGATGGCGAAGCAGCGCGGGCGGCTTGCAGAAGCGGCCCCAGAACCGGTCCCGGTCGAGGCCCTTCAGCAGCTCCCGGAAGCCCTCGTCCTCCCGGCCCATCACCCGCCAGGCCGGCACCCGCACGTCGTCGAGGAAGGCCTCGTAGTGGTACACCTCCCCGGTGAGGCTGACGATGGGGCGCAGCGTGAGACCGGGGGCGTCGTTGGGGACCACGAACATCGTGAGCCCACCGGCCCGGCTGCCCGCCTCCTCGGCCCCGGTGGTGCGGGCCAGCACCATGCCGTGGGTGCAGGCGCCGGCTTCGGAGCTCCAGATCTTGTGGCCGTCGATGAGGTACTCGTCGCCGTCGCGTCGGGCCCGGGTGGTGAGGGCGAGCAGGTCGGAGCCGGCGTCGGGCTCGCTGTAGCCCTGCCAGGCCAGGGCCTCGCCGGTGGCGATGCGGGGGAGGAGGTCGGCCTGGAGGGTCGGGTTGCCCTCCCGGATCAGCGACTGGGCCCACTGGTCGCTGCCGGCCAGCGGGCCGAAGGGGGCGCCGGCCAGCGCCAGCTCCTCCATGAGAGCGAGCTGGTCGATCATGGGGCGCTCGGCGCCACCGAAGCGGCGGGGCCAGGTGAGCCCGATCCACCCCCGGGCGCCCAGCGCCTGCAGGAACTCGAGGGAATAGGCGCCGGTCCCGTACCCGCCGTCCATGGCGTCGTGAGGCCAGGTGTCGGGCGGCCGCTGGGCCAGGAACGCCCGCACCTCGGCCCGCAACCCCTCGGCACTGGGTGGGTAGCCGAACTCCATCTGCGCCGTCCCCCCCGGACTCGTTTCCCGGGGCCCAACTGTAGATGCCCGGCCCCAGAGGGGCGAGCGGATCGTATGTATCATCCCGCCGAACAATTCGCTCCATGGGGTGCGAGAATGTCGAACGGTGGGCGCCCCCTGAGGGCGCAAGTGGAGGATGGTCTGATGACGCGAGGTCGCGCCTTTCTGGTGGCCCCCGTGGCGGTGTTGGCTCTGCTGACATCGTGTGGCGGGGGCAATGACACCGACGCGGGTGGGGATGGAGGCGGTGACGAGGCGGTGTCGTCGCCTCTGGCCGAGTATTTCGGGCAGGACTACGGTTCCGATCCCGAACAGGCGCAGGCGCAGGTGGTGGAGGAGGAGCGGGCCCGGCAGGAGGCGATCGCCGCCTGCATGAAGACCGAGGGCTTCGAGTACATCCCCCAGGATCCCAGCCAGTACATCCAGTTCGAGTCCCCGGACGGGGTGGAGTACGGCTCCGACGAATGGACGGCCAAGTACGGGTTCGGGATCTCCACCCAGCGGTTCCCCCAGAGCGCCCTGGGGCCCGATCTGATCGGTTATGACGAGAGCCAGATGGGCCTCGGCGTCGACGATCCCAACATGAAGATCCGGGACGCGCTCAGCCCGGAGGAACAGGCCGCCTACGACGAGGCCCTGTACGGCGACATGTCGGCTTTCGAGATCGACCCCACGCTCTCCGAGGAGGAGCAGACCAAGGCGATGGAGGACATGCAGTACGAGCCGGGCGGCTGCGAGGGCGAGGCCATGAACGCCGCCGACAACCCGTCGCAGAAGGTGTACACCGAGTTCAGCGACGAGATGGACGCCATGTACGAGCGGATCCAGGCCGATCCCCGCATCGTGGAGGCCGAGCAGAAGGTGAAGGACTGCGTGGCCGGCAAGGGGCTCGAGTACCCCGGCCAGGAGGAGGTGTACACGATGTTCGAGGATCGGCTCACCGAGATCGACGCCCAGGTCACCTACCCGGGGGCCGACCTCACCGAGGACGACTTCGCTGCGATGTCGGAGGAGGAGCTGACGGCCCTGAGCTCGCAGCCCCCGGTCATCCCCGACGAGGCCAAGGCCAAGCTGGCCGAGGTCCAGGCCGAGGAGATCGCCCTGGCCAAGGCGGTCAACGAGTGCGACGGCAGCTTCGAGGACCAGGGCAAGCTGTACAGCGAGGTGTCGGCCCAGTACGAGCAGGAGTTCATCGACGCCCACGCCGACCGGCTGGCGGAGATCAAGGCCGAAGCCGGCGCCTGACGACACGGCGGGTGGCGCGTAGGGTGAGGCGGACTCAGGAGGGCGGGCGTGGATAGGCGGGCGGTGCTGGTGACGGTGGCCGGGGTGGCCGTCGCGTCGTCGGTTCTGGGGTGGGTGGGCGGCCAGCGGATCAAGTCCCCGGCCGAGGTGGCGGCGGAGGCCAAGCCACCCGAACCATCGCTCATCTCCGTACCGGTGGAGAACCGGCTGCTGTCCCAGCAGGTGGTGGTGCGGGGCACGGTGCGGGCCAGCGACGCCACCGAGCTGACGGTGAGCGGTGGTACCGGCAGCAGCCTGGTGGTCACCCGGTTGCCGATGGCGCCCGGCGATCCGGTCCAGGAGGGCGACGTGGCCATCGAGATCTCGGGCCGACCCATCATCGTCCTACAGGGCGCCCTGCCCGTGTTCCGCAACCTCATCCCCACCCTGGAAGGGCCCGACGTCCGCCAGTTGGAGGAGGCGCTGAACCGGCTGGGGCACGACCCGGGCGACGTCGACGGCGTCTACGACCGGGCGACAGCGGCGGCGGTGGAGAAGCTCTACCGCGACGTCGGCTACGCCCCGCCGGCCACCGACGCCGCCGACCAGACCGCGGTGAAGGCGGCCAAGGGCGCGGTGGCGTCGGCCCAGGACGATCTCGACGCCGCCAACAAGGCGCTCAGCGAAGCCAAAGCCCCGCTCAAGGAGTCGGAGAAGCTCCAGCTCGACCAGGCCGTCACCCAGGCCCAGAACGGTGTGAACGGGGCGAAGGCGACGGCCGCCACGGCCAAGGCCGATGCCGCTCAGGCCGTGGTCGACGCCGATGCGGCCAAGAAGGCGGCGGACAAGGCGTCGGTCGCCGCCGCCGACAAGCTGGCCAAGGCCAAGGCGGGCACGAACCCCGACACCGGGGAACCGCCGACGCCGGCCGAGCTGACGGCCCTGCAGGCGGCGGCCGACGAGGCGGCGGCGGCCGCCAGGGACGCCGGCACCAAGCTGACCCGGGCCCAGGCGGCGGTGCCGACGGTGAACCAGGAGCAGGACGCCCTGGTGGCCACGGCCGAGGCGGCCGTGCCGGTGGCCGAGGCCCAACGACGGGAGCGGTTGGCCCCGGCCGACACCGGGCCGCTGTCGAGCGCCGTCACCGCCGCCCAGAAGAACCTGTCCGACGCCAAGACGGCCCTGAGCGACGCCGAGGCCAAGGCCGGGGCCGAGATCCCCGTCACGGAGCTGGTGTTCCTGCCGTCGCTGCCCCAGGAGGTGCAGAACGTGGCGGTGGAGGTGGGCGACACCCCCAACGGCGCGGTGATGACGATCTCCGGCTCCAGGACGCTGGTGGAATCGGGCCTGTCGGGCGCCGATCGTCGCCTGGTGGAGGTAGGGGCCCAGGCGGTGCTGGAGGATCAGGGGTTGGGTCTCGAGGTGCCGGCCGTGGTGACGTTCGTGGCCGACAAACCGGGCGGGGCCGACCTCTCGGCCGACCGCTACGGGTTGCGCCTGGAGCCCACCGGGCCGTTGCCCGACGACGCGCTCAACCTGAACCTGCGGGTGTCTATCCCGATCAGCTCGTCGGGGGGCGAGGTGTTGGCGGTGCCGCTCGCTGCGCTGTCGGCCGGGGCTGACGGCTCGGCCCGGGTGGAGGTGGAGCGTACGGCTGGTCAGGTGGAGCTGGTCGAGGTCGTCACCGGTCTCCGGGCCGAGGGCTACGTGGAGGTCAGAGCGGCCCCCGGTGCGCCCGGCCTCGCCGCCGGCGATCGGGTGGTGGTGGGCCGGGACCTCGAGCTGCCGGGCCAGGCCGCCGGCGCCGACGACGATAGCCCGGGCGCCAGAACGAGCGACAGCGGCGGCGACAGCACGGCTTCCAGCGGCGGTTCATGAGGCTCCTCCGTCGCCCCCGGAGCGCCCCGATCCCCGACGACACCGACGGCGGGGTGCTGGAGGCGTGGGCCGAGCCGGCGCCGCCGGCCGGTGGGGAGGCGGCGCCTGTCGTGGTGCTGCACCAGGCCGGCCGGACATTCTCCGGGCCGCCGCCGGTCGAGGCGCTGAAGCCGACGGACCTGGTGATCGAGCGGGGTGAGTACGTGGCCATCGTGGGCCCGTCGGGGTCGGGCAAGTCGACCCTCCTGCATCTGCTGGGCCTGCTCGACACGCCCACCACGGGCAGCTACCACCTCGACGGGATCGACACCGTCACGCTGAGCGAACCGGAACGGGCCGGGGTGCGGGCGGCCCGGATCGGCTTCGTCTTCCAGGCCTTCCACCTGCTCGCCCATCGCAGCATCGTGGAGAACGTCATGCTGGCCGACCTGTACCGTCCCGGCGGCCGGGAGCGGCGGCGGGAGCGGGCGGTGGAGGCGCTGGTGAGCGTGGGATTGGGGCACCGTCTCGATGCCACCCCGGCCACCCTCTCGGGCGGGGAGCGGCAGCGGGTGGCGGTGGCCCGGGCGTTGGTGTCGGAACCCAGCCTCCTGCTGGCCGACGAGCCCACCGGCAACCTCGACACCGCCACCGGCGACCAGATCATGGCCCTCTTCGACGATCTCCACGATCGGGGTCTGACCCTGGCCGTCATCACCCACGACCTTTCGGTCGCGGCCCGGGCCCAGCGGGTGGTGGGGTTGCGCGACGGCGAGGTGACGGAGGACCGACGGGCCGGGAGCGGTGTGCGGTGACGGCCGAGCGGAGCCGTCTCAACCTGGGGGACCTGCTGTCGGAGACAGCGGTGGCGCTCACCGCCCGTCCCGCCCGCACCGTGCTCACTGCGCTGGGAACCATCCTCGGGGTGGGGGCCCTCGTCACCACGCTCGGGCTGGCCAAGACGGCCGGCAACCAGATCGTGTCCCGGTTCAACGAGCTGGAGGCCACCGAGGTGGTCGTGTCGCCCCAGTCGACCGGGTTCGGCGACAACACCCGATCGTTGAACGTGATCCCGTGGGACGCCCAGGGCCGAATGGAGCGCCTCAACGGCGTGGTGGCGGCCGGCACCGTCTCGGCCGTCGACGTGGGCGACGACCTCGCCCGATCGGTGCCGGTGGTCGACCCCCAGGGCCAGACGGAGTTTCAGATCCCGGTGATGGCGGCCAGCCCGGGGTTGTTCCAGGCGGTTCGGGCCAGCCTGTTCACCGGCCGGTACTTCGACCAGGGCCACGAGGACCGGGCCGACCCGGTGGCGGTGCTGGGGCCGGCGGCGGCCCAGCGCCTCAACGTCACCCGGGTCGACAACCTCCCGGTGATCTTCGTGGGCGACGAGGCGTTCGCCGTGGTGGGGATCCTGGCCGACACCGCTCGTCGCCCCGATCTGCTCGGCGCCATCATCATCCCCAACCAGGCCGCCCGCGACCGGTTCAACCTGGGCGGGGTGGAGTCGGTGGAGATCGACGTGGCCGTGGGGGCCGCCGAGCTGGTCGGGGCCCAGGCCCCCACGGCACTGGCCCCCAACACCCCCGAGCAGCTGCGGGTTGCGGTCCCGCCGTCACCCCGGCGGGTTCGCTCCGACGTCCAGGACGACGTGAACGCCCTGTTCCTGGCCCTGGGCGGGGTGTCGCTGCTGGTGGGGGCGATCGGGATCGCCAACGTGACGCTGGTGTCGGTGCTGGAGCGCACCGGCGAGATCGGCCTCCGCCGGGCGCTGGGGGCCACCCGGCGCCACATCGCGCTCCAGTTCCTCACCGAGTCGGTGGCCCTGGGGGCGCTGGCCGGCGTGCTCGGCACCAGCCTCGGTGTGCTGGCAGTGGTGACGGTGTCGGCCACCCGGGAGTGGTCGCCGGTGCTCGATTCCTGGCTCCCGTTCGCCGCCCCGGTGCTGGGGGCGGCGATCGGTCTGGTGGCGGGGACCTACCCGGCGTGGAAGGCGTCGAGCACCGAGCCCATCGCCGCCCTGCGGGGCGTGGCCTGACCGGCCGGCCCGGTGGCAGGATGAAGCCATGACGTTGCCCAGCGGGGACGAGGTACGAGCGCAGGTGGAGGCGTTGATCGCCGACCACTGGAGCCCGGAGATCACGGTGCGGGCCTGGTGGGGCCTCCTGGCGGCGGGGGGGTGGTCGAGCCCCACGCTGCCCGAGGCGGCCGGTGGGCTCGGGTGGCCGGGCGACCTGGCCGGGGTGGTGACCAACACGCTCACCCGGGGCAACGTTCTGGGTCCGCCCGGAGGCCTGGGGCTGTCGCTGGCGGCCCCCACGATCACCCGGCACGGCACGCCGGAGCAGGTGGCGGCATGGGTGCCGCCCATTCTCGACGGCACCGCTGGCTGGTGCCAGCTGTTCTCCGAGCCTCAGGCCGGATCGGACCTGGCCGGGTTGCAGACCCGGGCCGAACGGGACGGCGACGAGTGGGTGATCAGCGGGCAGAAGGTGTGGACCTCCACCGCCCAGACGGCCGATCTGGCCATGCTGCTGGCCCGCACCGATCCCGACGCCCCCAAGCACCAGGGGATCTCCTACTTCGTCATCCCGATGGACCAGCCCGGGATCGAGGTGCGGCCGTTGCGGGAGATGACGGGGCAGGCCGTGTTCAACGAGGTGTTCCTCGACGGGGCCCGGGTGCGGGCGGTCGACGTGGTGGGGGAGCTGAACAAGGGCTGGGCGGTGGCCAACTCCACGCTGGGCTTCGAACGGGCCGCCACTGGCCACGGCGGGGCCACGTTCTCCCCGGCCCTACCCGGGAGCCGGGGCGGCGACCTCGACCGGCCGGCAGCGGAGTTCGTGGGCCGCAGCGGCCCGATCAGCGGGGCGGCGGTGGGCCGTCGTCACCTGCGGATGCTGAGCGAACTGGCCCAGGCCCGGGGTCGCCGCGGTGATCCGCTGGTCCGCCAGGCGCTGGTCGGGGTGACGATGGACTACGAGCTGGCCCGGCTGCGGGGGTGGCGGGCCCGCTCGGTCCCGGGGAGCAGCACCGGGTTCGAGGGCAATGTGGCCAAGGTGCTCAACTCGGGTGCCGTGGCCCGGGCCCGCGACGCCGCCAACCTGCTGCTGGGTCCCGACGGCCAGCTGTGGGGATCGCCCGGTACCGCCGGGGTGTTCCAGGAGATGACCGTGTTCTCTCCGGCGCCCCCCATCTACGCCGGCAGCGACCAGATCCAGCGCAACCTGCTGGGGGAGCGGGCCCTCGGCCTCCCCAAGGAGCCTGGCCCGCCGTCTGACACCCCGTTCCGGGACCTGCCCAAGAATTGACCGTCGGCCCGGGGGCGGCGAGCGTCCGCCTCGGCGCAACGTCAGGTCCGGCGCGCCTCCGCCCCGGCCACCGGTGGGGTGGGGCTGGGGCGGCGGGGGCCGAAGCGGCTGGAGGAGATGACCATGGCCGCCACGCCGGCCACCGCCCCCCAGAACGGTGATCCGATCTTGGCCACGGTGACGCCGGAGAGCGTGATGACGAAGGTGAACATCGCCGCCTCCCGGTGGGTCTGGTCCCAGACTGCGGTGGCCAGGGCGTTGCCGATCGTGGGTAGGAGGGCGAGGGCGGCCACGATGTGGATCAGCTCGGCCGGGAAGGCGTTGAGGGCGCCGGTGATGGACGACCCGAACAGGGCGGCCACGAGGTACAGCAGTCCATTGGTGACCGCCGCCGTGTAGCGCCGGGCGGGATCCTCGTGGGCCGGGGCCTCCATGCAGATCGGGGCCGACACCGCCGACAGATTGAAGGTGTACCCGCCGAAGGGGGCGAGCAGCATGGTCACCACGCCGGTAGTGCCCACCACGGTGGAGATGGGGGCGTCGTAGCCCGAGTTCCGCAGGGCCGCCACCCCGGGCAGGTTCTGGCCGGCCATGGTCACGATGAACAGCGGCACGGCGATGCCGACCAGGGCCGACACCGAGAACGAGGGGGCCATGTACACCGGCCGGGCAACCGACAGCTCCAGCTCGTCGGTCCGCAACGAGCCGCTCGCCAGCGCCGTGGCCACCCCGACCACGAGCACCCCGATCACGGCGTAGCGGGGAGCCAGCCGGCGCATGGCCATGTAGGTGACGGTGGTGATGAACACCACCCCCGGGGCGGTGGCGGCGTCGGCGAAGCCGGCCACCACGAACCGGGCCAGCACCCCGCCCAGCAGGGCGCTGACAAGGGCCACCGGGATGCGGTTCATGACCCGCTCGAAGAGGCCGGAGAACCCCGCCACCGTGATCAGCAGACCGCAGGCCAGGAAGGCCCCGATCGCTTCGGACAACGAGAAGTCACCCGGGCGGAGGGTGGCCAGGATGGCCGCCCCGGGGGCGGAGAAGGCCACCATCACCGGCACCCGGAGCCGCAGCGACGGGACGATGGTGAGCAGGGCCATGCCCAGGCACAGGGCCGAGACCCAGGAGGTGAGCTGGGCGTCGTCGGCCCCCAGCGCCCGGGCCGCCTCGAACATCAGCGTGATCCCGCTGGTCAGACCGACCAGCGTGGCGACGAAGCCAGCGGTGATGGTGGAAGCCGAGAAGTCCTTGAGCAGGCGCACGCCGGGGAGCCTACGGCCGGCCGGCCCCGCCGATCAGATGCGTCGGGCGATAGGAGGGCCGCCGTCAGGCCACGGCGTGGTGCCAGAAGGCGGCCTGGCGGAACTTGGCGGCGGTCCACCACTGGGTGCTGCCCATGAAGCCGGAGTCGAAGTTGGTGACTCCGGCGTTGCTCTGCAGGGGCAGCGTGACCCGGCCGTGCGTGTCCCGCTTGGCCTGCCGCTGTCCCATCTCGGGCAGAGTGCCCTGGATGTGGCCGGGCGAGTCGAGCTTGACCCGTTGGGCGTTGATGATCCCGATCCGGCCACTGTTGACTGCGATCTGGAACTCGTCGGGGTCGAAGCTCCGGGTCCATCCGAACGTGGCCCCGTGCTCCTGGAACCAGTCGAAGATGCTGTTGGCCGTCTTCTCGAACACCGTATCGGCGTACAGCGTCTGCACCTTCTCGCCGTTGCGGATACGGGCCAGGGCCCCGTCACTCCACCACACCCGGGGGAGGTAGGCGCCGCAGGCCCGGGCCAGGTCGTAGGCGTAGACGTTGCAAAATGTCGTCGACCCCTGGCGTTGCCACCGCAAGTGGTCCGGATCACCGACGCCGAGCCAGTCGACCACGGCGTGTATGCCGGCCACGGGGCCGTCGGGATGCGAAGACGGGGGACCCGGTTGGCCCGCCTCGCCCAGGGGGGCGGCCCGCCCGCCGGCACCGGCCCGCTTGGCCGACGCGCTCGGAGCCAGCTCGGCGGCGGCCAGGCCGCCGGCGGTGCCGACGATGTCGTGGTGCTCGACGTCCTGCTCGTCGGCCACGAAGCTGGAGTTGATGAAGCCCCGCAGTGTGACTCCGGTCGGTGACGTCTCCACCTCCCACCAGCCGGGTCGGGCGGCGTCGGCCACTTTGTCCACCCGGGTGCCCTGGGCCAGGGTGACGATGATGTTGTTGCGCTTGCCCGGATCCGGCGCCGAGCGCAGGTTCAATTGCAACGCGGTGACGACGAAGCTCATGGCGGTACCCCCGTGTGTTCCCTCAGACAGAACGAGGATGTGGCGGGAACAGGTTCCGCACCGGTGCGTCACATCGGTCGCACCCTTCCTTTCACCCCTCCGCCCCGACGTTACGATCCGCCCGGGACGCGTGCGCCGGAATTTCTCAAAGGCGTCCGTCGGCCGGGGCGCTGGCGCCCGCCAGTTCGGCCAGCAGTTCGGTGGTGTCGGCGGCCGACGGGGCTGAGCGGGGCACGACGGCGGCGAAGTCGGTCACGCCCACAGCGGCGAAGGCGTTGAGCCCGGCGACGACGGCGTCGGCGCTGCCGATGACGGCCACGTCGGCCGGCTCCGACGCCCCGCCCCGGTCGAGGGTGGCCCGGTAGGACGGGATGCGGCCGTACATGGTGAACGTCTCGTTGACCAGGTCCCGCCCGGCGGCGGTGTCGTCGCTCAACAGCACCGGCACCATGGCGACGAAGCGGGGAGCGGGGCGGCCGACGGCCTCAGCGGCGGCGCTCATGGTGGGCACCGCGACGTCCCGCAGGTAGTCGATGCCGCCCATCCAGGTGATGGTGCCATCGGCCAGACGCCCGCACAGGCGGAGCATGGCCGGGCCGAGCGCCGCCACCAGCACCGGCGGGGGAGTGGCCGAGCCCACGGCGACCTGGGCCTTGACCCGGTACAGCTCGCCCTCGAAGCGCACGGTCTCTCCCGCCAGCAGGCCGTTGAGGATCGTCAGGTACTCTCGGGTGTGGGGAATCGGGCGGGAGTAGTCGAGCCCGAGGCTGTTCTCGATGAAGAAGCGGTGGCTGAGACCCACGCCGAGGGCGAGGCGGTTACCGGTGGCGTCCTGCACGGTGAGGGCCTGCTCGGCCAGCACGGTGGGGTGGCGGGGGTAGGTGGGCACCACGGCCGTGCCCAGCTCGATCCGGCTGGTGGTGGTGCCGGCCAGGGCCAGTGCCATCAGGGCGTCCACCGTGCCCACCTGGGGCAGCCAGGCCGAGGCGAAACCGGCCTCCTCGGCCGCCGACGCCCGTTCCCGCAAACCGGCCGTGGCCACCGGATCGCCCGGCATCGACAGCATGGTCCCGATGCGCATGTGCCCTCGCTCGTGGAGACGGGTGGCGGAACGGGCCCGCCACCGGGGCTCGCAGTCTTCCGCCCGTCGGTGCACCCGTCAATCGGCCGTCCAGAACGCCTCCGCCTTGGGCCTCGGGCGGCGGTGTCGCGTAGCATGCGGGAAGAACGCCGGGTCGAATGGACCGACCGGCCTGAGGGGGTTTTGAGAGCATGGCCGTTGAGCAGGGTTTGTCGCAGGTGGGTGCCGACGGAGCGGCGCTCGACGCCGAGGTCATCATCATCGGGGCCGGGGTGACCGGCATCTACCAGCTCCACCGGCTGCGGGAGCTGGGCTACAGCGTCAAGCTGGTGGAGGCCGGCACCAACGTGGGCGGCACCTGGTACTGGAACCGCTACCCGGGGGCCCGGTTCGACTCGGAGAGCTACTCCTACGGGTACTTCTTCAACCCCGAGATCCTGGCCGAGTGGAAATGGGACGAGCACTTCGCCGGGCAGGCCGAGACCGAGGCCTACCTGAACTTCGTCACCGACAAGTTGAACCTGCGGGACGAGATGCAGTTCCGCACCCGCATCGCCGCGCTCACCTTCGACGAGCCCACCGCCACCTGGACGCTCGACACCGAGGACGGGGCGACGCTCCGATGCCGCTTCCTGGTGTCGGCCATGGGCGTGCTCTCGGTGCCCTACTGGCCGTCGATCCCGGGACGTGACCGCTACCAGGGCGAGGCGTACCACACCGGCCAGTGGCCCAAGGAGCCGGTGACGTTCGCCGGCAAGCGGGTGGCCGTGATCGGCACCGGCGCCAGCGCCGTGCAGCTCATCCCCGAGGTGGCCAAGGAGGTGGACCAGCTGGTGGTGTACCAGCGCACGCCGAACTGGAACTCGCCGCTGAACAACGGGAAGGTGAGCGACGACGAGCACGCCGAGTTCACCGAGACCTACAACGAGGTGTACGACGCCTGTATGAACTCCTTCGCCGGGTTCATGCACAAGCCGTCTCGCCAGCGGGCGTTCGACGTCACCAAAGAGGAGCGCTGGGAGCTGTACGAGAAGCTCTATCACCAGAAGGGGTTCGCCAAGCTCATCAGCAACTTCCGGGACACGATGACCAACCGGGAGGCCAACGCCGAGTTCTCCGAGTTCATCGCCGAGAAGATCCGGCAGCGGGTGAACGACCCGGCCGTGGCCGAGAAGCTGATCCCCACCGATCACGGGTTCGGCATGCGGCGGCCGCCGATGGAGACCGGCTACTACGAGGCCTACAACCGGCCCAACGTGACCCTGGTCGACCTCAACGAGACCCCGCTCGTCACCATCACCGAACGCGGCATCGAGACCAGTGACGGCGAGCGGGAGTTCGACATGATCATCTGGGCCACCGGGTTCGACGGGTTCACCGGGGCGCTCACGAGGATCAACGTGGTGGGGGAGGACGGCCGGGTGCTGCGCGACCAGTGGTCGCAGGGGGTGGTCACCTACCTCGGGGCCATGGTGCCCGGGTTCCCCAACTTCTTCATGGCCGGGGGGCCGCACCTGATCGCCGGGAACTTCCCCCGGGCCACCGAGCTCATGGTCAATTACATCACCGGGGTGCTGGAACACGCCAAGGCCACCGGCAGCGGCTATGTCGCCCCCGACGGCGACGCCTGCGCCCAGTGGACCGAGGAGGTGCACGCCGCCGGCCAGATCGCCCTCATCGCCGAGAACACCTGGTTCCGGGGCACCAACATCCCGGGCAAGGCGCATGAGTACCTGCCCTACGCCGGCAGCCTCACCAAGTTCCGGGAGCGAATCGAGGTCATGCCCGAGCAGGGCTTCCCCGGCGTCAACTTCGGCCCCCCGGTCCGGGCCTGAGCCTCACCGCCGTCACCCGGAGGGTCAGCCTTCGTAGGCGGCGGCGACCTTCTTGGGCACGCACATCCGCCAGGCGTCGACGAGCAGCTCGCGCAGCTCGTCGACGTCGAGGGCATCGAGTCGGGCGCAGGCCCACTGGTAGCGCATGTCGGACGGGCGCGGCAGCAGGAACTTGTCGGGCTCCGACGACACGAGCGCCTCCCGCTCCTCTCGAGGAAAGGCGAAGCCCATGATCGTGTCGTCGGGGGAGAAGGCGGCGTAGACGGTGGTGCCGACCCGGAACTTGACCCTCCCCCGCACGAGGGCCTCGTACGAGCGGGGCAGGTTGGCCACCACCGCCCGGGCGTCGTCGATCGTCACTCCCATCGTCGACGCCGCCCGCCGGCGGTGGTCTCGTCGGCCGGCGGTCGATCACGGTCGAGCGCCGGCCGGACGATGCCGATCATGACAGCAGAGTGACGAGCTGATCGAGGGCTGCGCCCCAGCCTTCGGCGAAGCCCATGTCGGCGTGCTGCTTGCAGGCGTCTTCGGCGGCGTGCATGGCGATCGCCCGGTACCGGGTGCCGCCGTCGGGCGCCGGCTCGATCTCGATCCGGGCGGTGAAGGCGAGGTCGCCGGCGCCGTTGACCGGGGCGACGGGACGGAAGTCCTCGGTCATGGCGCTGGTGAAGACGAGCAGGCGGTTCGGTTCCACCTGGAGGTAGCAGCCGGCGTTGGGGTACTGGTCGCCTTCGGGCGACTCCATGGTGGTGACGCAGCGGCCGCCGGGCCGGAGGTCGAGGTCGACGGCGACCGTTTTCCACGGTGCCGGGGTGAACCACTGCATCAGCAGCTCCGGCTCGGTCCACGCCGCCCACACCCGGTCCGGTGACACCGGGATCGTGCGTTCCAGGACGAGGTCGAGGGCGGGGTCGGGGGTGTAGTGGCTCATGTGCGCTCCTTGTGGGGGGTCGGGTCGTCGGCCGATGGGCCGACGGTGGGGTTGGTGGTGACGAGCAGGTTGTCGAGCTGATCGAGTGCCCGCTCCCAGTGGTTTCGGAACTCGGCCAGCCACGCCGACGCCAGTTGCAGCGCGCCGGGAGCGAGCTGATAGGTGCGGGTGCGTCCCCTCTTGTGCGAGGTGACGATCCCGGCCCGTTCCAGCACCCCCATGTGTTGCATGAACGAGGGGAGTGCCATGGCGAACGGCTTGGCCAGCTCGGTGGCCGACGCCGGGGCGATGCTGAGTCGCTCGACGACGGCGAGCCGGGTCGGGTCGGACAGGGCCTGGAAGATGCCGGGTAGAGCGGGATCGGACCGGAAACCCTGAGGCATGTGCCTAACCATAGGCCTCCGCAACACTAAGGTCAACCCCTAACTTTGCTAACCGGGCGGGTTGCTGGCCGGTTTCCACCGGGGTCAGCATGTCGGCGCCGCGAGGGAGAGGATGGGACCATGAGCAAGCCGCCGACCGAACAGATCAGGGTGGTCGTGGTGGGAGCCGGCTTTGGCGGTATCGCCACGGTGAAGGCGCTGCAGGGAGCCCCGGTGGCCATCACGCTGGTCGACTCGAACAACTTCCACACGTTCCAACCGCTGCTCTATCAGGTGGCCACCGCCGGCCTGGACGCCGCCGACATCTGCTTCCCGGTGCGGCGGATCTTCCGCGACCAGCGCCAGGTCCAGGTGGTGCTGGGCACCGTCACCGGCATCGACCTCGACCAGCAGACCGTCACCGTCGACCATGGCCGGGAACTGCGCTACGACCAACTGGTCATCGCCGCCGGTTCGGTCACCAACAGCTTCGGGGTGACGGGGGTCGACGAGCACACCTTCCCCCTGAAGGACGTTCGTGACGCCATCGCCCTGCGGGCCCACCTCCTGCAACGGGTGGAGGCGGCGGCGGCCGCCGGGGCCGGAGATGCCCCACCCGGTGTCGATCTCGGCGTGATCATCGTCGGCGGCGGCCCCACCGGGGTGGAGCTGGCCGGCGGGATCCGGGAGCTCGTCGACCAGGTCCTGCGGCGGGAGTTTCCCGAGCTGGATCTGGCCGCCGTGCCGGTCACCCTGGTGGAGGCGGCCGATCGTGTGCTCACCCCGTTCCACCCCCGGCTCTCGGCCCGAGCGGCCCGGACCCTGCGACGCCGCCGGGTGAACGTCGAGCTCGGTGTCGGGGTCGACCATGTGGAAGCCGACGCCGTGGTCCTGGCCGATGGTCGGCGGCTCACCGCCGGCACCGTCGTCTGGGCCACCGGCGTGAGGGCCAGCCCGGTGGCCGGCCTCCTCGGGGTCGAGCTGGGGCGGGGCGGCCGCATCCCGACCGAGGCCGATCTGTCGCTGCCCGGCCATCCCGAGGTCTTCGCCGTAGGCGACATCGCCCTGCCGCCCGATCCGCTGCCGCAGGTGGCTCAGCCCGCCGTCCAGGGGGGCCGCCACGTTGCGGCCCAGATCCGGGCCCGGTTGGAGGATCGGCCAACCGGGCCGTTCCGCTACCGCGACAAGGGTTCGATGGCCACCATCGGGCGCAACAGTGCCGTGGCCGAGCTGCCCGGTCACCTCCGGTTCTCGGGGTTCGTGGGCTGGGCCCTGTGGCTCGGGCTCCACCTGATCGAGTTGATGGGCTTCCGCAATCGCATCTCGGTACTGGTCAACTGGGTGTGGAACTACCTCACCTACGACCGGGGGGCCCGGCTCATCCTCGGCCCCGATCGCCAGCGACACGAGCGGTAGCACCTACCGTGCCGGGTTGGGCCCGCCGTAACCGGGAAGGCGAGCGGGTCCAACGGGGTTTCCGGGCCCATGGCAACCGACAACGCGGTGATCACCGTGTACTGGCGCCCGGGCTGCATCTTCTGCCGCTCGCTCCTGCGCCGCCTCAAGCGGACGGGTGTCCCACACCGTACGGTCAACATCTGGGACGATCCGTCGGCCGCGGCGGTGGTCCGCTCGATCGCCTCGGGCAACGAGACCGTCCCCACGGTGACTGTCGGTCCGGTGTCGCTGGTGAACCCGTCCCTCGACGTAGTGCTCCAGGCGGCCCAGGTCCACGTTCCCGATGCGGTGCCCGAGTCGTGGGAACCACGGCAGCCGGGTCGGATCGCCCGCTGGATGGCGTCGAGGCTCGGCGGCTCGTCCAAGGGACGTTGATTGACGGTGGTGCCGTGGTGGAGGGGCTGACGAGATGAGGGTGGACCTGCATCGATCGGGTGCTGCCCGGCATCAAACCCGGCATGCAACCGATGAGCATGGTCCGGCATGGGACCTGTGTGCGCACACGGCGGCGGTTGAACGATCTTTCCGAGCATCGGGGGCAGCCCGTGCTGCTCATATTCCACCGCCATCTCATGTGACTGCCGTGCCAGGAGCACCTGATCGCCGTGCGCGATCCACTCGACGATCTCGTCGCCGCAGTACGGCGCCGCCAGCCGCTCTGACCGCGGGTTGTGGACTCCTTGCGGGGAGCGTTGACTGCCGGCCCCGAGGCGCGTATATTCAGATCTCTCTCAATTGAGAGTTACCTGAAGTGAGGTCTGTGGATCCTGTTGAGATGTTCGATCGGGCTGCCGGTGCAGCGAGTGCCCGGGTCCGGGCCGTGTCGTCGGGGCAGTTGGGTTTGGCGACGCCGTGCGCGGAGTGGGACCGTTGCGGCGCTGTTGGAGCACATGGCCGGTGGACCGGCCTACCTGCTGGCGGCCCTGGGGGCCGAGCCGGCAGGGCCGAGCTGGCCGGACCAGGCAGCCTCGATCCGGCGGTGGCTGTCGGCGAGGGTGCGTCAGCGCAGGACGTGCTGCTCGGAGCGATGGGACGGGACCCTGGACGCTGAGGAGACGTACGGCGACGGAGCTGGCCGAGGCCGGGGAGGGGTGAACGTTGACCGACGTCGTTGATGGTGAGGCACGGTTCTGGCGCCTGGCCGAGCGGCTCCTCGATGGTGCGGGTGTGACCCGCTCCACGATGATGGGGTTGCCGTGCCTGCGGGTGGGCGGGGCGTTCTTCGCGTCGTGGGACCGCTCGAATGGGGCCCTGCTGGTGAAGCTGCCCGAAGCCGAGGTGGATCGGCTCGTCGCCGCCGGCGCCGCCCATTCGTTCTCGCCGGCCGGTCGCCGATTCCGCCAGTGGGCGTCCATCCCGCCGGAGCAGGAGGGCGATTGGGTTCCGCTGCTCGATCGGGCGTTGCGCTACGTATCGCAACTCCCGGCCGAGCCGAAGAAGCGGAAACGCCGTTCATGACCGGGCCCGCCGGCCCCGCCCTGCTCGCTCCCTGAGCCGCGCCCGTCAGGCGGTGGAAAGAGCGGTTCGGAGCATGTCGAATGCGGCGTTCCAGCCTTGCTCGCCCGGCGAGCCCGCAGGTATGCCGGCGTGGGTCATCACCATTCGGGTACGCGGCCCGTCGAGATCTTCGAGTTCGACGGTGACCTCGGTGGTGTCGGGGTGGTCTGGAGGCATGCCCAGCTGGGCGGCAGGCACGATGTTGCCGTCGGGATCGCTCATCGACTCGGTGTAGATCAGCCGCGTGGGTGCCTCGACGTGGCGATACTGGCCGATGAACCACAGCTGCATCGGCCCGGCCGGTGTGTCCAGGTCCATCCGGATGTGACGCCGGCCGCCCACCCGCACCTCCATCTGAGCCACGGTGATCCGGGCGCCGGGCGGCCCGTACCACTGGGCGAACGCTTCGGGGTCGGTCCACATCCTCCAGATCACCCCGACCGGGGCGTCGAAGCTGCGTTCGATCCGCACCGAGGCGGCCGTGATGGCAGTGTTGTTCATGTGGTCTCCTTGCGTGGGCGACGGCTCGTGGTCGCCTGAAGCTGGCGGATGTAGCTGTCCATGCGGTCGAAACGGGCCTCCCAGATCGGGCGGTACCGCTCGGTCCACGACGACACCTCGGCGAGAGGCTCCGGGTTGAGCGCACACGGCCGGTATTGGGCGTCGCGGGTGCGCTCGACCAGTCCGGCCCGCTCCAGCACCTTGATGTGCTTGGAGATCGCCGGGAGTTGCATCTCGAATGGTGCCGCCAGGTCGTTGACGGTGGCCGGACCCTCGGTGAGTCGGGCCAGGATTGCTCGCCGTGTCGAGTTGGCCAGAGCAGCAAATGTCGTGTCGAGGCGCTGCTCATCCATCGTGGTGACCAATCCGCACCTCCGTTGTTTCCGGGTTGGTTAGTTTCCAATGATGGAAAGTAGCCGAGTAGGCGATCAACGTCAACACCCGCGCCTACCAGCCGCCGAGGATGCGATCCGACCACAGCGATCGACGGGACAGCGCAAACAGCAACTGTTGGCGCTGACGGGTCGAGCCTGAGCCTTCGGCGCCGGGTAGCTACCCTCTCGGTCAGGGGTCGGCAGGGCGTTCGGGAAGGAGGGTGCGCAGGTCGTCGGGGCTGAGCTGGGCACCGGCTACTGCGGCCTCGGCCACACGGTCGTCGCCGAGGGCTCCGGCGGTGATGGCCAGGGTGGCGGCCCGGACCGCAGTCTCGGCGGTGGTGGCGGTTGCCCCGGCCTTCGCCAACCAGGCTTCGCTGGCCCCCACCGCCTGCGCCGCCTCCCAGTGACGGCCCCCTGCGGCCAGAGCGTGGGCTGCGCCGTCGAGGCACAGCGAGACGGTGGTCGGCGTGCCGTCGTCGAGCGCCGCTCTCATGGCCCGGCGGTGGGAGTCGAGGGCAGTGTCGACGTTCCCGGCCAGCAGCTCGGCCCAACCCAGCTCGCCGTGGCTCAGAGCGGCCTCCCGGGGGAAGCCGTGGGCCTCGTAGAAGGCGATCGCCGAAGCCAGCTGGCGTCGGGCATCGGCAATCCGGCCGACCCGGCCCATGGTGGCACCGAGCACGAGGGCCGAGGCGGCCCGCACCGTCCGATGGCACAGCTGGTGTTCGGGGATGCTGGCCTCGACGGCCTGGGTCAGGGCTCGGTCATGGTCACCGTGGCGATGGGTGAACCAGGCTCGGCGGGTGGCCTTGAGGGCCATGATCGGGGAACGGCGTTCCCCTGCTGGGTCGTTGACGGCGTCGACGGCGGCGGATGCGGCGGTGAGGTCGCCCAGTTGCTCGGCGGCGTCGCTGCGGCGCAGGTCGACGAGAGCCGCTGTCAGCTCGTCGCCCAGTTGGCGCAGGTCGTCCGACGCCGCAGCGAGTAGCGCGATCCCGCCGGCCAGATCGCCGTCGGTGACCAATGCCGACCCTTCCAGCCCCGCCGCGTAGCATCCGACCCACGCGTCGCCGGAAGCGGCGGCGGCCGCTCTGGCCTCGGCCAGCAGGGCTCGGGCATCATCGCCCCGGCCTGGCGTCAGGGCCAGGGGCGTGGCCCGCAGGACAGCCATCTCGCCCCACAGGTGAGGGTCGCCAACAGCCCTGGCGTCGTTCACGGCCTGCGCCGCAAGGCCCTGGCCCGCGGTGCGGCCGAAGCTGAGGAGGCCGGCGTAGCCGCGGACCCGGGTCGCCTCGGCGGCAGGGGCGGCAGGAGCCGCGGCCAGGACCCGCAGGCCCATCTCCAGGTAGTCGTCGAGGCGGGAGGTGATGAAGCAGTACCAGCCGAGGTTGGCCACGATCCGCAGGCCGACGGTGGGGTCGCCCCCCTCGAAGGTCCAGCGGGCGGCCCGGCCCAGGTTCTGCTCCTCGTCGGCCAACAGCTCCACCCAGTGGTCCTGGTCGGGGCCACGGAGGCCGACGGCGGCCCCGTCGGTCAGCCCCGCCAGCCACTGCAGGTGGCGGTGGCGCACCGTATCGGTGGCCCCGCTGGTCTCCAGGCGCTCGGCTGCGAAGTCGGCTACGGCCTGGAGGAGCTGGTAGCGGGACGATCCGCGCCCCTGCCCGGCTGTTCCCGGCCGCTGATGGGCGATCAGCGACTTGTCGACCAGGCGGGCCAGGATGTCGGCCACGTCGTCGGCGTCGATGTCGCCGCCGGCGCCGACCGCTTCGGCTCCTTCCAGGCTGAACCCGCCGGCGAAGACCGACAGGCGGGTCAGCAGCAGGCGCTCGTCCTCGAACAACAGGTCGTAGCTCCACTCGACGGCGGCGTGCAGGGTGTGGTGACGGGCCGGCCGGTCGCCGTCGGTGCCGCCCAGCACCTTCAGCCGGCGGCCCTGGGCGGCGTCGAGGTGGGTGCCGAGCCGGTGGGCCAGGTGGTCGAGGGTGAAGGCCCGGGTCCGGGCGGCGGCCAGTTCGATGGCCAGCGGGAGCCGGTCGAGGCGCTGGCAGATCCGTTCGATCACGGCCAGCTCGGCGTCGTTGGCCGAGAACCGGGTGGAGGCCTCGACTGCCCGCGCCACGAAGAGCTCGACGGCGGCCGCCGTGTCGAGCGGTTGGAGCTGGTGAACGACCTCGCCGGCCACGCCGAGCGGGGCCCGGCTGGTGGCCAGGATCGTCAGTCCCGGGCAGTGGCGCAGCAGCAGGCCCGTCGCCCGGGCCGCCTCGGCCAGCACGTGCTCGCAATTGTCGAGCAGGATCAAAAGCTCGTTGGAGCCGATCGCTTCGGCTACCTGGATGACGGCCACATCCGCGGCCGGCGCCTGTGCCAGTCCCGAACCCGCAGGAGAGGCGAACGTGTGCTTGATGGCATCGGCCACGGCGGTCGGGCCGTCCCATGAGCCCAGCTCCACCACCCAGACGGCTCGGGCCCACCGGCTTTCCGGGTCGGCCGCCACCTCCGAGGCGATGCGGGTCTTGCCCACCCCGCCGGGCCCGGTGACAGTCACGAGCCGACGGGTGGTCAGCAGGTCGGACAGCAGCGCCTTGTCGGCGCCGCGCCCGACGCAGGTCGACAGCGTCGACAGGGCAGGCTGGGCTCCAGCCGCCAGCACCGTGCCGGGCCATTCTCGTGCCGCTCCGGTGCCCGGCGCCGTCTCCGGGCCGGAATCGGGGCCGGTCAGCGTCGGGTCGTGCGCCAGGATCCGACGCTCCATGGCGGCCAGCTCCGGCCCCGGTTCGACTCCGATCTCCTCGACCAGGACAGTCCTGGCCCGCTGAAAGGCCCGGAGGGCGTCGGCCTGGCGGCCGGCCCGGTAGAGGGCGATCATCAGCTGGCGGCACAGCCGTTCCCGCAACGGGTGTTCGTCGACGAGTTGCTCCAGCTCGGCCACCAGTTCGGCCCCCCGGCCCAGGGCCAGGTCGAGTTCGATCCGCTCCTCCCGACACACCAGTCGCTGCTCGTGCAGCCGCGATCGGATGGGCCGGGCGAACTCGTCGAAAGCGAAGTCGGCCAGGGCGTCGCCTTTCCACTGGGCCAGCGCTTCGGTCAGCGCCCGGGCAGCTTCGGCCTGCTGGCCTGCGCTGGCGTGGGCCCTGCCCTGGGCCAGCAGCGTCTCGAAACGGCCCAGGTCGGTGGAGCTGGAGGGCACATCGAGCACATAGCCGTCGCCGGTGGTGCGCAGGGCCAGCTGTTCGTTGTCGCTACCCAGGGCTCGGCGCAGCTTCGAGACCTGGCCCTGCAGGGCGTTGCGGGCCCCGGCTGGGGGCTCGTCGCCCCAGAGGGCGTCGGCCAGCTGATCGGTCGACACGGTCTCGTTGGCCCGCAACACCAGCACGGCAAGCAGGCGGCGGAGACCGGTGCCGGTCAGGGAGAGCGACCGCCCCCGTTCGTCGGCCACCTCGAGCGGGCCGAGCACCCGGAACTGCACAATCGCAAACCTAGCCTATGGGGCCTGTTTGTCCCGGCTCCCGTCGGCGCTCGGGGTGGTGGCGGGCCAGCAGCCGGCCGGCCGCCTCGGCGTCGCCCGGGAAGGCCGAGAGGTGCTCCACCAGCAACCCCCCGGCTCGGTCGAGCTCGCCCTGCTCGAGGAGACGTTCGATCTCGCTCAGTTGCCGCTGGCGTTGTCGCTCGTCGGTTCGGGCCGCTCGCTCCATGCCTCGACGATGGCCTGGCGGGCTGAGCGGCCGCTGTCTCCGGTCGCCAGCGGTGGCTCAGGAGCGGCTCAGCGGGCCCGGCGACGATCAGGCCGACCAAGTGCATCCGACACGAAGGACCCACCGTGCGCATCATCGCTCTCATCCACCACGGTCCCGCCTGGGACCCCGACAAGACGCTCTACCACCAAGGTCCCGCCATCGAGGCCCACCTGGCCACCATGGCCAATCGATTCGACGAAGGCACCGTGCTGCTCGGCGGGCCGTTCGATCACGCCGACGGCGGTATCGCCGTGCTCGACGTGGCCGACGTGGCCCAGGCCCGCCAGGTGATGGACACCGATCCCGCCGTGATAGCCGGCGTGCTGCGCTACGAGCTGCGGGTGGTGCGTGCCTATTTCGATGTGTTTGCCGGAACCCGGGCCGGCGGCAGGCCATGACCGCCCTGCTCGATCCCCGGACCGACGACGCGACCGGGGCACCGACGGTGGCCCGGCGGTTGACGGCACGACAGCCGCCGATGAAACGGTCGACGGTGGAGCAGGCGCCGGGCACGATCGGCGCCCGGGCGGCCAGCGGCTCCACCCGCCTGCACCGTCGGGCCGACGAGATGGCCACCGCCGCGCTCGGCGTGGCTGGGCACGGCCCTGTTGCTGTTGACCGGCGTGGCCCTGGCCGTGTCGGGCCTTGGGATCACCGGCGGCAGCTTCGGCCTGCTGGCCTTCATCGGCATGCCGCTGCTGGTGGTCGGGCTCGGGATGATCAGCGCCGCCCAGGCCATCATCGTCGACCGCCCGACCCGGACCGGCCGAATCACGGCCCCCGCTCAGGCGCCCATCCCCACCACGATCCGATCCACCCACCCGACGCAAGGAGTGCACACGCCATGACCATCCAGATCGACGATCTCACACGCACGGCTGGGTCAACCGCCACCGGCCGGCCTCTGGCCGCGGCCCGGGCTGTCCAGGCCGCCAAGACCTACGGCCGGGGGGAGGCCGCGGTCCGGGCCCTCGACTCGGTGGACGTGGCCTTCGAAGTCGGCCGGTTCACGGCCATCATGGGCCCGTCGGGGTCGGGCAAGTCGACCCTGATGCACTGCATGGCGGGGCTCGACCCGTTGTCGTCCGGCGCGGTGTACGTGGGCGACGTGGACGTGACCCGACTCAATGACCGCCAGCTCACCCGCCTGCGCCGGGACCGGATCGGGTTCATCTTCCAGGCGTTCAACCTGGTCCCCACGCTGTCGGCGCTGGAGAACATCACCCTGCCGTCGACATTGGCCGGCCGCCGAGCGGATCCGGTCTGGCTCGACGAGGTGATCGACACCGTCGGTCTCCGGGCCCGGCTCCGGCACCGCCCCTCGGAGCTGTCGGGCGGCCAGCAGCAACGGGTGGCGGTGGCCCGGGCCCTGGCCTCCCGACCGGCGATCATCTTCGCCGACGAGCCGACCGGGAACCTCGACTCCCGGTCCGGGGCCGAGATCCTCGACTTCATCGCCGGCGCCGTCCGGGATCTGGGCCAGACCGTGGTCATGGTCACCCACGACCCGGTGGCCGCCTCCTACGCCGATCGGGCCGTGTTCCTGGCCGACGGCCGCATCGTCGGCGAGATCAGCGAACCGACCGCCGGGTCGGTGCTCGACCGCATCAAGACCCTGGGGGGCTGAACCATGTTCCGATTGACCATTGCTGAGATCGCAGCGAACAAGCGGCGGCTGATGGCGACAGCCGTGGCCGTGATCCTCGGTGTCGCCTTCCTGGCCGGCACCCTGATCCTGACCGACACCATCCTCGGAACGTTCGACGACGCCCTGGCCGAAGCCGACGCCGGAACCGACGTCTACGTCAGGGGAGCCAGCCCTCTCGACGGGGGCTTCGGCGACGACGGGCCCACAATCGACGCCGCCCTGGCCGGCCGGATCGCCGAGGTGGACGGTGTCGAGGCGGCGGCGGTGCGGGTCACCGGCTATGCCCAGGTTCTCGACCATCACGGTAGGGCGGTGGGCAACCCCAACAGCGGTGTGCTGGGCATGGGTTGGTCCCCGGTCGACGAGCTCAACCCATTCCGCCTGGTCGACGGGCGGGCACCGGTCCGGCAGGGCGAGGTGGTCATCGACAAGAACTCGGCCGACGAGGCCAGCCTGTCGGTGGGCGACACCACCACGGTGTTGTCCACGGGCGAACCACAGCAGGCCACCATCGTCGGGATCGCCCGGTTCGGTGAGGCCGACTCACCGGGCGGAAGCGCCATCGTGCTGTTCGACAGCGACACCGCGCAGGCGGTGTTGGGCGAAGCGGGACAGGTCGACGGGATCGCCGTGGCGGCCGAGGCCGGGATGGCGCCCGAGACACTGGTGGCTGCGCTCACGCCCCTGGCCGGGCCGGGCAACGAGGTTCTCACCGGTGACCAGATTCTCGCCGAGGACCAGGCCCAGATCCACGACGACATCGGGGCATTCGGCACGTTCATGACGGTGTTCGCCGGCATTGCCCTGTTCGTCGGGGCCTTCATCATCAACAACACGTTCGCCATCCTGGTGGCCCAGCGGACCCGCCAGATGGCCCTGCTGCGGGCGATCGGGGCCAGTGGCGGCCAGGTCCGCCGGGCCGTGCTGGCCGAGGCCGCCGTCGTTGGTCTGGTGGCATCGGGGGTGGGCTTGGCTGCCGGGTTCGGCGTGGCCCGGCTCCTCCAGGCCCTGCTGGCCGCCGCCGGAGTGGAGATCCCGCCGGGAGCGACCGTGATCAGCCTGTCGACCGTGCTGGTCTCGCTGGCCGCCGGGCTCGTGGTGACCGTGGTGTCGGCCGTGCTGCCGGCGCGGCGGGCGTCCCGGGTGGCACCGGTGGCGGCCCTTCGGGAGACCGCGGTGGACCAGTCGGTGGTGTCGACGACGCGAGCCGCGTTCGGCACGGCGCTGGCCGGTCTGGGTGTCGGTGCGTTGCTGGTGGGCGTCGAGAGCGCCGAGCCGGCCGTCGTCGGGCTGGGAGCGGCCGGGTTGTTCGCCGGGGTGACCGTGCTGGGCCCGATGCTGGCCCGGCCGGTGGCGTTTGCGCTCGGGTACCCGATGGCGAAGCTGCGGGGCCTGCCGGGCACGATCGCCCAGCAGAACGCCGTGCGGAACCCGAAACGGACGGCCCGCACTGCGGCGTCCCTGATGATCGGGGTGGGGCTGGTCACGTTCATCGCGATCCTCGCCGCCTCCACCAAGGCGTCGGGGGCGGGGGCGTTCCGCACCGACTACCACGGCACCGCCGTTATCGACTCCGGAGCCTTCGACGCCACAGCGGGGTTGAGTCCTGACCTGGCCGCCGACGTCCGGGGACGGCCCGGGGTTCGGGCGGTGGCCGAGGAACGCCTGGCCACGGTGGAGATAGACGGCGAGACCGACGACTACTTCCGGGCCTATGACGCAGGCACCATCGCCAGCCTGTTCGACCTGGGACCGGTGGAGGGCGACCTCAGCCAGTTGGGGGCCGACGGCCTGGCGGTGGAAGCAGCTGAGGGACCCGACGCCCCCCGGCTGGGTGACACGCGGACCATCACCTTCGCCACCGGTGCCAGGACGTTCACCATTCGGGCCATCTTCGCCAACGGTGGCAGCTTTCTCGGTCACCAGTTCGTGGACCTGGCCGCCTTCGAGGCGAACCTGGGCACCCAGCCCGACTCCCGGATCTACGTCGACGCCGACAACCTGGACGGGTTGACCGCCGCCGTCGCCCCCTACCCGACGGCCAAGGTGCTCGACACCGAAGCCTTCATCGCCCAGCAAACGGGCGAGATCGACACCATGCTGAAGGTGGTCGAGGCCCTTCTGGGCCTGGCCGTGGTGATCGCCCTGCTCGGCATCGCCAACACCCTGGCTCTGTCGGTCAACGAACGGCGACGGGAGTTGGGACTGCTGCGGGCTGTGGGCATGAGCCGGGGTCAGGTGAGGGCGTCGGTACGGTGGGAGTCGGCCATCGTCGCCCTGTTCGGTACTGCGTCCGGGCTGGGCCTGGGGGTTTCGATCGGGTGGGCCATGGTGGAGGCGCTGGCCGGAGAAGGTATCGACCGGTTCGTGATCCCGGCGGGCCCACTGGCAGTGATCACCGCCGGGGCCGTTGCGGCCGGCGTGGCCGCCGCTGTCCTCCCGGCGCGGCGGGCGGCGAGGGTCGAGGTGCTCACCGCCCTGGCCGCCTCCTGAGGATCGTCCCGCCCGCCCCGAGCCTGGTCGAGACACTCACGTCACCAGCGTAGGCGCCGTCAACGCTCCATCCAGAAGCGTTGACGGCGCTCGCTGTCGAGCGGATCGCGGAACTTGCACGTGCTGCAGTAGCGCCGCTCGCCTGGCCGGTCCGGGAATCGATCCAGAAAGGCCCGGTAGTCGTCGTCGTAGTCTTCCGGAGCGGCGTCGCCGGCGGGGCAGGTGTAGGTGAGGCAGCAGCCACCCTTCTGGCCGATGTAGGCGGGCCCGGCTGCCGTGTCGACGATCCGCAGCGTCGGGGTCGCTCCCCACGGGCTGCCCGGGGTGCGAACCGCTCGGGCCAGCGTGTCGACGACGTCGACCCTGGTCGGGACGCCGGTCTGGTGGGTCACGCTGAGCCCGAGCCCGTCCGCCACCTCGTTCCACAGGCCCGAACGACCGGTACGGCCGAGATCGGAGCAGGCATCGACGAGCGGGTTCAGCGTCGACACGAGGGTGTCCACCGTGCGCCGGAGGAGATCATCGTCACCTTCCACGACGGTGACACCAGCCTGTCCCGCCCACGGATGACCGGGCCCGACGACCACCCCTGGTCGCCCGAGATCGACGCGGTCCATCCAGCCCCCGGGATGCTCGTGCCACCGAACGGTGGCGTCCACCAGGAAGCCGGCGTCGACGGTGGCCAGGGCGTGTCCAATGGCCCCCGCCAGGCTCCCGCCGACCCATCCGACCAGGTAGGTGGCTGCTGCCGCCAGGGTGGCGGACCCGTCGGTGACGAGCCTGGCATGCCAGCCATGCAGCACGGCGGCATCGCCGTCGAGGAGGTCACGGGACGAGTACCAGCGCCCGGCAAGCGGGTCCGACGCGTACCCGGCGAAGCGCGACGGGAGGCGCTCGGCCAGCCAGTCGATCGGCGTGGGTTCCGGCTCGATCATGGGCACGGGCCGGCTCCTTCAATCGGGAACCACGTCGCCTCTCGACCGGGCTCAGCCGCCTCGTCCACCCGTCAGTTGCGACGCTCGAGCACGGAGCAGTAGTTCGCCACGCCGGAGCCGCCCATGTTGAACACGCAACCGAGCTCGGCGCCCTCCTTCTGGAACTCGCCAGCGGAGCCGGTGAGCTGCATGGCCGACATCACGTGCATCGACACACCGGTCGCTCCGACGGGGTGGCCCTTCGACTTCAGGCCGCCCGAGAGGTTGATCGGCAGGTCGCCGTCGGGGAACACGGTGCCAGCGGCGATCACGTCGGAACCCTTGCCGGTCTCGGCGAGGCCCATCGCTTCGTAGCACAGCAGCTCGGCGATCGTGAAGCAGTCGTGCACCTCGGCGAAGTCGAGGTCCGTCACGCTGATACCGGCGGCGGAGAATGCAGCCTGGAAGGCCCGGGCGGGCCCCTCGAAGGCAAGGAGGTCGCGCTGCGACATCGGGAGCACATCCTGCACGTGGGCCATGGAGCGGAAGGTGACGGCGCGGTCGAAGTCGGCCGCCACGTCGTCTGCCACCAGGATGAGCGCGGCCGCACCATCGGAGATCAGCGAGCAGTCGGTCACCCGCAACGGCTCGGCCACGATCGGGTTCTTGTCGCTGACGGTGTTGCAGAAGTCGAAACCGAAGTCCTTGCGCAGGTGGGCGAGGGGGTTCTTCGTGCCGTTGTGATGGTTCTTGGCCGCGATCATGGCGAGATCACCGGAGTGGTCGCCGAAGGCCTCGAAGTACGCAGCCGCGTACATGGCGAAGATCTGGGGGAAGGTCTTGCCCGCTTCCTCCCGTTGATACGAGGCTCCGGCCAGCGCCACGCCCACGTCGGCGGTGGACTTGTTGGTCATCTTCTCGGCGCCGATGACCAGCGCGATCTTCGCCTCCCCGGCCTTGATCGCCTGGGCGGCGGAGTACAGCGCAGCGGAGCCTGACGCGCACGCGTTCTCCAGGCGGGTGGCCGGCTTCCACCGCAACCCTTCGTCGGCCTGGATGGCGAGCGCGGCCGGGAAGCCGTCGCTGACGAGACCGGAGTTGAAATGGCCCAGCCAGACACCGTCGACGTCGGCCGCGGTGATACCGGCGTCGGCGATGGCCCCGTTGGTCACCGTGACGATCAGGTCCTCGAGCGTTCCCTCGAGGCGGCCGAAGGGGGTGTGCGACCACCCAACGATGCTCGGATTCATGGCCATCCCTTTCCCGGTCGGCGGCCCCCATGGGCACCTGTCCAACCCGACGACGATACCCGCCGCATCGGTGCCGGGAAAAGCGGACGGTCGTAGTGGTGGGCGGATGAGGCCGCGGCTGGCGGCCTTCTCACCACCGTCGAGCCGTCAACGGACCGTGACGTCGAGGGTGTGATAGCCGGTGGCGCCGTCGGGAGCGGGAGGGGCCTCGTCGGCGGTCTGGGTGGTGCCGGTGCGGTCGGTGGCCCGGACCTGGATGGTGTGGGTGCCGGGGGTCGCCTGCCAGTCGGTCACCCACTGCCGCCAGGCGTCGTCGCTGACGGCGTCGCCCAGGTCGGCGTCGTGCCACTCTCCGTCGTCGATGCGGACCTCGACCTTCGAGATGCCGCGGCGCTGGGCCCAGGCCACGCCGGCGATCCGCACCGGGCCGGCCGCCACTGTCTGGCCGGAGCGGGGAACGTCGATCCGGGACTGCGTCTTGATCGGCGCCTCCCGGGCCCAGCCCCGGGGGACCCAGTAGCCGGTGGCCCGGTCCCATGTCGTGAGCTCGATCGTCTTCAGCCACTTGGTGGCGCTGACGTACCCGTAGAGGCCGGGCACCACGAGGCGGGCCGGGAAGCCGTGCTCGAGCGGCAGCGCTTCGCCGTTCATCCCGAGGGCGATCATGGCATCGCGCCCGTCGAGGGCGGCCGCCACCGGGAAGCCGCACGTCCAGCCGTCGACGCTCGTGCTGAACACCTGCTCGGCGCCCGGCTGGACGCCGGCTTCGCGCAGGACGTCGGCCAGCAGCACACCCTGGAACACGGCGTTGGAAATGTACTGCCCGCCCACCTCGTTGGAGACGCAGGCCAGCGTGATGACCCGTTCGACCTGGGGCCGTCGTCGGAGGTCGTCGTAGGTGAGACGAAGGGGACGGTCGACCATGCCGGTCACGTCGACCTGCCACCGATCGAGGCGGATCCGGGGGAAGGAGAGCGCCGTGTCGATGCGGTAGAACTCGCTGTTGGGCGTGGTGAACGGCGTCGCCGGGTTGACCTCGGCGCCGGCCGGGATCTCGATCCTCGTCCCGTCGATCGGGCCCAGCGAGGTGGGAATGTCGTCCCGGAGGGCCTCCACCTGTTGCCCCTCGATCCGTCGGGCCAGGCCGCCGGCGAGCACGGCGGCCGCGGCGGCCGTGCTGCCCGTGGTGAGGAACCGGCGCCGGTCCCAGCCCAGGGGGGCGAGAGAAGGGCCCGGCGTCGGCACCGGTCGGGGTGGGCCGGGAACCAGTCGGGCGAGGACGGCGACGCCGGCGGCGGCGCCGAGCAGCGACGGAACGGCCGAGGCCCACCCGGCGCCGGGTCGATGCAGGGCTGCAGCGGCCCCGATCAGGCCGAACCCGGCGATGCCGGCCGGGCCGACCATCCGGCGGCGGGCCCCGATCAGCCCGACGAGCGGCGCGATCGCCGCCAGGACGATCACGATCCCGACCCGCAACGCCAGCTTGTCGTTGGTGCCGAACGACCGGATGGCGAGCTCCTTCAACCACCGTGGCACCCGGTCGATGAACTCGCTGCCCACGCTGTCGATGGGGGAGCCGACGCCCCCGATCGAGGCCAGCAGCATGCCGGTGGCCACCGCCACTGCGCCGGCGATGAGACCTCCGACCGCGGCGAAGGCCCCGGGGGTGGCGGGGTTGTGAACCGGGGGGCTGAACGGCTCGGGATCGGGGGGTGACGGGTGATCCCCGGCATTCGGGGGCGACTCGATCATGCCGTTGCCTTTCGAGGGAGGGAGAAACGGACGTCGGCGCCGCTGGTGCCGGAGCGGGCCCCCTGAGGGTCAGCGGCAGGGGCGATCCAGATCCGCCCCTGGTGCGCTTCGATCAGGGCGCGGGCGATGGCCAGGCCCAAACCGGCGTGGCCGGTGCGGATATCGCGGGCGGGATCGGCGCGGGTGAAGGGATCGAAGGCGTGAGCGACGAACTCTTGGGGGAAGCCCGGCCCCTGGTCGCGCACCGCCGCCACCACGTCGGTGGCGGTGGTCTGCACGTCGATCTCAACGGTGTCGCCCCGGTGGCTGTGCCGGATGGCGTTGTCGGCCAGGTTGCGCAGTACCCGGGCGAGGTCGCTGGCGCTCGCCGTGACCAGCCCGGGGCCGTCGGTGGTGACGGCCAGGGTCACGCCGGCCCGGTGGGCCACCGGGCACAACGCCTCCACCGCCTCGTCGGCCAGCTCGGCAACCGACACCGACGCCCGCTCCCGCGGACCCTGGCCCGACTCGATCCGGGCGTACTCCACCATCTGTTCGAGCAGGGCCTCGACGTTGTCGAGCTGCGTGCTGAGCACGCCGTAGTAGCGCGGCGGATCGAGGGCGATCCCGTCCTGCAGGCTCTCCACCGCAGCCCGCATGGCGGCCAGCGGGGTCCGAAGGTCGTGGCCGATGCTGGAGAACAGGAGCTGTCGGGCGGCGGCGGCCCGGCTGCGTTCCTCGTCGGCTCGAGCCAGCGAGGCAACCAGCGAGTCGACCGCTTCCGCCGTGAGCCCGATCTCGTCGTTGCGGTGCACGCCGGTCCGGGCGGTGAGATCGCCGCCGGCGACCTGCTCGGCCACCCGCCCCACCCGGACGATGTCATCGGCCAGTGGCCGGGCCAGGTGGGAGCCCACGGCCAGGGCGATGCCGCTCGACAACACCAGCACCACCAGGAACAACCGGTAGTCGTGAGAGGACACGAACATGGCGTTGCTGGCGGCGGAGGTGGTGACGGCCCCCAACGTGAGGGAGCACAGGCCCACCAGGAGGGCGGTCCCGGCCACGCTGGAACGGGTGGAGACCCATCGGCTCAACACCGGCGTCAGCGCCACGGTCACCACGGCTGGCGCGGCCAGGATCAGCATCAGGTGGCGCCGCTCGCCAGCATCGGGTGGGTGTACGAGCAACTCGGCCAGCACCATGGAGACACCGACGACGGCGACCAGCGACAGGAGCAGTCGGCGGCTCATGGCTCGAAGCGGTAGCCGACGCCCCACACCGTGGTGATCCACCGCGGCCGGTCGGGGTCGGGTTCCAGCTTGGTGCGCAAGCGGCGCACGTGGACGGTAACGGTGGCCGGATCCTGGAACTCGGGAGACGAGTCCCACACCCGCTCCAGCAGCTGGCCCCGGGAGAAGACCTGCCGTGGGCTGCGGGCCAGGAACGAGAGCACGTCGAACTCCTTGGCCGTGAGATGTACAGCCGACCCGTCGACGAGAACCTCACGCGACCGGTGGTCGATGCTCAGGCCGTCGAACACCGACACCCCGTCGCCCGTGTCGGCGGAGCCCTGGACCCGGCGGAGAACGGATCGCACCCGGGCCACCAGCTCCCGGGGGGAGAACGGCTTGGTGACGTAGTCGTCGGCACCCAGCTCCAGACCGAGCACACGGTCGGCCTCCTCCACCCGGGCGGTGAGCATGATCACCGGGATGCGCCGGGCCTCCAACGCTCGGAGGACCTCCAGCCCCGAGAGACCGGGGAGCATGATGTCGAGCACCACCAGCTCGGGCGAGAACTCGTCCACCACCGCTTCCACCTGGTCGCCCCGGTCGAGCTCACGAACCAGGTAGCCGTCGCGCTGCAGGTAGTGGGCCACGACCTCGCGGACGGTCGGCTCGTCGTCAACCACGAGAATCCGAGCCGGGCTACTGGTCATGAATGTCCACCATAGAGAAGCCTCGACACCGGCGGGGGACTGCTGAACAGGAGTTTCGTAGATGTTTCGAATCACGCCCGCACCTCGTCAGAAGTGGCCTCCAGGCTGCCCTTGACGGCAACCGGCCGTCCTTCGATTTGCCCAAGGAGCGCAACGTGAACGGTGTCAGGCGAGCAATGGCGGTAGCGGCTATCAGTGCGGTCTGTCTGGGGGCCTGCGGCGACGACAATCCCTCGCCCGTCGACGCCGGCAACCCCGCCACCACCGAGGTGATGACGGACGGGACCGACGTCATGACCGACAAGACGGACGCCATGACGGACAAGACAGATGCCATGACGGACAAGACAGACGCCATGACGGACAAGACGGACGCCATGACCGACAAGACCGACGTGATGACCGACAAGTCCACCCCGACCTCGGCCGGTTGACGTGGCCGCCGTCCGGTGGATCGTGGCGGCTCTGGCGGCCGCCGGTATGGCGGCGGCCATCCTCGTCAGCCGCCAGACGACGGCCGCCACGATCGACGCTGCCGTGGCCGGTGAGCCTGCGCTTGCCGGCGATCCGGCCGCCACCGAGACGGGGGCGAGCGTGCCGCCGGTGCTCGATCCCGGGCCCGCCCCGCCGGTAGCGGCGGCCACCGGATGGCTGAACACTCCCGGCCTGAATGATGCCGATCTGGACGGCCACGTCGTCCTGTACGACTTCTGGACCTTCGGCTGCGTCAACTGCCAGCACACGCTGCCCCATGTGAAGGCGTGGCACGAGCGCTATGCCGGCGATGGTCTCGTCATCGTGTCGATCCACACCCCCGAGTTCGACTACGAAGCCAACCCGGCCAACGTCGCCGAGTTCGTGGACGCCAACGGGATCGCCTATCCGGTGGCGCTCGACCCCGATCGGGAGATCTGGCGGTCCTGGGACAACCACTACTGGCCGGCATTCCATCTGTACGACGGGCAGGGCCGGCTGCGACTACTCCATGTCGGCGAAGGCGCCTACGACACAACCGAAGACGCCATCCGCAGCCTGCTCGGTGTGTCGCCCAACAGCCCGCGAGCGACGGTGACGTGATGCTCCTGGGCCTCGCCTGTCTCGCGCTGTACGGGGCGGGGCTCACCTCGACCCTCAGCCCCTGCGTGTTGCCGCTGGTGCCGGGCTACCTCGGGGTGTTGAGCGATGCCGACGGGCGAGCAGGCCACCGGCTGCGGTTCGTGGCGTTCGCCGCCGGCGCCGGTGCAACTTTCGTCGCCCTGGGGGGCGCGGCTTCGGCCGTGGGCGCCGGTGTGACCGCCGCCGTGGCGTGGTCCCAGCGCATCGCCGGGATCAGCCTCGTCGTCCTGGGAGTCCTCATGGTCCTCGGCCGTCGGGGCCTGGTGGCAGCGGAGGCCCATGTCGTCCGGCGCCTTCCCGCCCAACCCCACCTCCGTGCGCTGATGCTCGGCGTCGGCTGTGGCGCCGCCTGGACCCCATGCGTCGGGCCGCTGCTCGGTGTGGCGCTCACCGCCGCCGGCGGCGCCGGCTCAGCCGGGCGTGGCGCGCTGCTGCTGGCGTGGTTCGCCCTCGGTGTGCTGACCCCGTTCCTGGCTCTCAGCCTGGTACCGGTGCGCCCACGGAGTCGGTTGGCGTCGCTCGGTCGCCGGCTCGCGTCGGTGGCCTGGGTGCTGACGGTGCTCGTCGGGGTCGTTCTCGCCGCCGGCTGGTACGACAGCGCCGTGGGGCGACTGTCGCTGTAGGCGGCACCGGGGTCGGCGCGCGGTTCGAGTGGCCGCTCTGCTCGGTCAGGATGCGGAGAGGGCGTCGCGGAGCTTGTCGAAAGCGGCGTTCCAGCCGTGCTCGCCGGGGGATCCGGCGGGTATGCCGGCGTGCAGATGTGCCGACCGCCTCCCACCCGCACATCCATCCGAGCCACCGAGATTCGTGTGCCGGGCGGCCCGTACCACTGGGCGAAGGCATCGGGATCGGTCCACATTGTCCAGATCAGCTCTATCGGGGCGTTGACGATGCGTTCGATCCGTACCGAGGCGGCGGTGCCGGCGGTGTCGTTCATGTCGTGCCCTTCCGTGGGGGTCGGCGCTGGGTCGCCTGGATTTGGTGGACGTAGGTGTCCATGCGATCGAAGCGCGCTTCCCAGATCGGGCGGTACTGCTCGGTCCACGACGACACCTCGGCCAGTGGGGCCGGGTTGAGCGCGCACGGCCGGTACTGGGCGTTGCGGGTGCGCTCGACCTTGGTTCCTGGTCCTGTACTTTCCGATGTTGGAAAGTACAGGACTGCGTCCGGGTGGGTCAACCCGTGGAGTGAAGTACTCTTCGCCGATGGGCATCTTCCATCGCGCGGTGATCGTCCCGACCAAGGAAGAGGTGCTGGCCCAGTGGGTTCCGACCCAGGCCTGGGGCGGCCCGCCCGACGCCCTTCAGGTGATCGGGTCGTACCGGCTCGATGACCCCAACGGTCGCGTAGGCATGGAGGTCTTTCTCGTCGCCGCCGACGACGCTGTGCTGCAGGTGCCGCTCACCTACCGGGACGAGCCCATGGAGGGGGCGGAGGCGGCGCTCGTGACCGAGATGCAGCACTCGGTCCTCGGCCAGCGTTGGGTCTATGACGGCCTCGGCGACCCGCTGTTCCTCAGCGTGTTGGCGGCGGTGGCGATGACAGGGCAGGGTGAGGCGCTCGGGATGGCGGTCTACGAGGGTCGGTGGCACATAGCTCCCACCAACGTGCGGATCCGGGGTGGTGGCTGGACGCTGGAACGCGTGCCGGTCGACGGATTCGAGCTGGTCTCCGCCGCGCCGGACCGGGCCGTGTTCGGCAACGATCGATTCGAGCTGACGGTCTTTCGCCGTCCCGCGCCGGGCGTCCGTCCCCCTCTTGGCCTGTCCGGCACGTGGCCGGGGCGGCCCGACCCCGTGGTGCTCGCACGCGTGTCCGAGCTCCACGGGATTGGATCTACCCACCCCATGCGATAAGTGGCGCGTCCGTAAGGGCCCGCGACCAGGAGCAGACCATACGATGCGACCCGGCGACACCGTCGACGACTTCACCCTTCCCGACGACCGGGATCAGGCCTGGACCCTGTCGGAGTGCCGGGGGCGCCCGGTGCTGCTCATCTTCCACCGCCACCTCATGTGACTGCCGTGCCAGGAGCATCTGATCGCCGTGCGCGATCGCCTCGATGAGATCGCCGACACCACCATCGCCGCCATCACCTTCGCCCGCGCTGACCGCTTGGCCGCCCACCGGGCGCACCTCGGGCTGCCCTTCCCCCTCCTCGCCGATCCCGAACGGGAGGTCTACCGTCGGTTCGGCCTGGAACGGGCGCCGCTGTGGCGTGTCTACAACCCCGGCACGTTGCGGCTCTACGGCCAGCTGCTGCGCCGGGGTCGTCGGCTGCGACGGCCGGTGGACGACACGCGCCAACTGGGCGGGGACTTCGTCATCGACGCCACCGGCCGCCTGGCCGCCGCCTTCCGGCCCCGGTCGCCCGACGACAGGCCACCGATCGACGAGCTGGTCGCCGCCACACGCCGGGCCCAGCCCGACTGAACCCGCCGTACCGTGGGAGCGCTTGACCAGCAGCCCTGCTCCACCTATATTCAGGTTTCTCTTAATTGAGGATTATCTGAACTGAGGAGTTCTACGTGGATCCAGTCGAGATGTTCGAGCGGGCCGCCACTGCGGCGAGCGCCCGTGCCCGGGCCGTGTCGCCGGACCAGTCGGGTCTTCCGACACCCTGCGCGGAGTGGGACGTGGCGGCGTTGCTGGAGCATATGGCCGGTGGGCCGACCTATCTTCTGGCTGCGCTGGGGGCCGACCCGATCGGGTCGAGCTGGCCGGACCAGGCGGCGATCGACGCCTGCACGTCTCTACTGCGGGAGCCCGGGGCGTTGGAGCGTCGCTGCCAGTCGCCGGCCGGTTTCGAGTGGTCGGTGGCGGAGGCGGCTGCCGGCACGGCGATGGATCAGTTGGTGCACACCTGGGATCTGGCGGTGGCGGTCGGTGAGGATCCCGGCCTCGACCCGGCGGTGACGGCGGCCGTGGTGGAGATGTTCCTGCCGCACATGCCCGAGGTCGGTCGCCAGGCGGGTTTCGTGGGGCCGGCGGTGGCGGTCGGTGAGGGTGCGTCGGCTCAGGACGTGCTGCTCGGAGCGATGGGACGCAGCCCTGGACGCTGAAGGTCTCGACGATGCCGTGAAGGCGATGGGCCATCCGGGGCGTCGGGCGATGCTGCGGTTGGCCCGTGATGGCGAGCGCACGGCCACCGAGTTGGCCGAGGCGGCCGGGCTCTCGCCGTCGGCGGCCAGCCCGCACCTGAAGCTGCTGAAGGACGTGGGGTTGATGCACGTCCGGGTCGACGCCAAACGGCGGCTGTACCGGGTCGACTTCGAGCGGTTGGCGCAGGTGCGGGCGGTGTTCGACGAGCTGTGGTCCGATCAGCTGGACGCGTTGAAGCGTCGGGCTGAGGACGGCGCCCGGACGAGGGAAGGTCGGGAAGGTCGGTCGGCATGAAGCTGGTGGACAAGACGATCGTGATCGCCGCCCCGCCCGGCGACGTGTATGCGTTGTTGACCCAGGCTGAACTGCTCGTCGAATGGATGGCCCCGATCGCCCGGCTCGACCCTCGGCCCGGGGGCGAGCTGGCCTGGACCCATCACAACGGCGACACGGTGCGGGGCGAGTTCCTGGAGCTGATCCCGCATCGCCGGGTCGTGTTCACCTACGGCTGGGACCGGGCCGATGTGGGTGTGCCGCCGGGCTCGACCGTGGTCGAGATCACGCTGACCCCGGTGGCAGCGGGCACCGAGCTACGTCTCGTGCATCGGGGTCTGGAGGGCCCCATGGCCGACGCCCATGCCGGTGGCTGGGCCAACTACCTGGCCCGGCTCGCCGCTCGTGCCGAAGGGCGGGACCCGGGGGTCGATCCGCTGGCTGGCGAGCGGGTGCCAACCCGGAAGGGTCTCGGGTTGCCGTGACCGGCGATATAGGTGACCACACCGATCTTCGCGCTGGCGATCGGCTCATGACGGCCGGTGCGCGGTGTACCACGTGGCGATCTGGGTGCGATTGTCGAGGCCGAGCTTGGTGAGGATGTGTTGGACGTGGTTCTGGGCGGTTCGCTCCGAGATGTAGAGCGTGGCGGCGATGTCCCGGTTGGTCCTGCCGGTGGCGACGAGGGCGGCGATTTCGAGCTCGCGTGGCGACAGGGGGCCGCCGGACCGGGGCTGAAGGGTGACCAGCAGCTGCTCGATGCGGGCGGTGAACGGTGTCATGCCGAGGCGGTGGGCGTCGGGTAGAGCAGCGGTGGCTGTCGTCACGGCCCGGCTCCGGTCGTCCGGTCGGGCCCGGGCCTGGAGGGCCTCGGCCAGCTCGGTGCGGGCGTGGACGGCGAAGCCTCCGGCGTCGGCGGCGTCGGCGGCGGCGACGGCCGCGGTCAGATGGGCCACCGCGGCGTCGAGCTGCCGCCGTCGTGCGGCGATGATTCCCAGCCACAGCTCCACCGGGCCCAGGTAGGTGACGATCCCACCGCCGCTGCCGACGTGCAGGGGGCGGTGGACGAGGAGCGCGTCGTAGAGGCCCGGCAGGTCGGTGAGCACGTCGAGGGCAACTGCGGCCTGTACCCGCAGGGCCAGGAGGTGGAGCGAAAGGGCGGGTGGCGTGCTCCAGCCCGCCACGGCGGGGAGCCGGTGGTAGAAGTGCAGGGCGCGTTCCCGGTCGCCGGCGGCGAGGGCGATGTTCGCCGAGCCGACCAGCGGTAGGTCACCGAGGAATGGGGCGACCGTGGCCAGGTCGAGGGCGAACCAGGCATCGGTTGTGGTCGGGGAGTAGCCGGTGTGCATCTCGATGGCCAGACGGACGCCGAAGTACATGGCGGTGGCGCCCAGGGGGTTCTCGAGCCGGGAGAACAGGTCACGGGCGTCGGCGGCCAGGGCGGCGGCGTAGTCGAAGCGGGCCGTGGCTTGAGCCAGCGCCGCCTCCGTGCGGGCCTGATGCCAGCGAGCGATCGGCAGCCCGGCCGCCCGGACCGCTCGGCGGAGGTCGGGGATGGCGGCGACCGCCTCGGGCAGTCGCCCCAGCTCGGCCAGAGCGTCGATTCGCCACAGGGGAGCCCAGAATCCCACGCTCGGCCTGCGGGCCGCGGCAGCGGCGTGTTCGAGCCGGTCGGCCAGCTCCAAGCGGAGTGACGCATGCTCGGGGCCGTACGAGAGCATGTTGCGGGCCCGGAGGGCGGCCAGCTCGGCGAGGGGATCGCCGGCTTGGCGGGCTGCCTGCTCGGCGGAGGTGCAGTGTGCCTCCATCGTCGAAGGATCGGCGTAGAAGGCCATGTTGACGAGCTGGGCGTGGACCCGGGCCCGCAGGTGGTGGGCGTCGGCCGGCAGCTCGTCGAGGGCCGCCTGGGCCGCCGGCTGCAGGCCCTCGACATGACTGCCCCGGCCTTCGAGCACCAGCACGGCGTCCGCTATGAGGTCGGGGCGCCCGGCCTGGCCGGCGATGGTGGCGGCGCGGACGCAGAGGGCGTGGACGGTGGCCGGGTCGCCGCAGTGGCTGAGCGCCCGGGCCGCTCCGATAGCGCGCTCGTGTTCCTCGATCGGCGACGCCGCGGTGCCTAGATCGAGGGCCCGCTGATAGAAGTGGGCGGCGTCATCCCAGGCCAGCAGGCGTTCGGCGACGGCGCCGGCCCGGGAGCTCCACATTGCGGCGGTGGATTGGTCCCCGAGGGGCGAGGCGGCGTCCCACAGGCGGGCCAGTTCCAAGGTCCGGGCGTCGCCGTCGGGCTCGTAGGCCTCGACGGCCAGGGCCAGGTCACGGTGGCGCCCGGCCAGCTCGGCCGTCCCCATCGTGGCCAGCACCGCCTCGCGGACGAGGGCGTGGACGAAACGGAATGCGCCGGGACGGTCGGTCGGCTCCACCAGGGAGGCGGCCAATGCCTCGTCGAGATCGGTCAGCACCAGTACCGCCGGACGCCCGGTGACGGTGGCCAGCAGCCCGACCTGGAAGGTGCGACCGGCCACAGCTGCGAAGTGGACCAGCTCGACGCAGGCCGGTGTGCGGCGGGCGAGCCGCCGCGCCACCCCGTCGCGTACGGATCGGGGCACGGTGGCCAGGGCGGCCCCGGCGGCCAGGTGCCGGCCCAGCTCACTAACCAGCAGGGGGTTGCCGTTGGACACCGACCAGACCGCCTCGGCCGCCTCCGGATCGACGGTGGGGGGAAGGAGGTGGGCCACGCTGGCCCGATCCACCCCCACGAGATCCACCCGGCAGGCACCGGCCACCCGGCCGAGCACCTCCGCCACCGCTTCGAACGCATGGGTGCGATCGACCGGCTCAGACCGGTGGGTGACGATCAACGCCACGGGCGTGTCGACCACCGCCTCGGCCGCCCGCCCGAGGAGCCGCAAGGACGCCTGATCGGCCCGGTGGGCGTCCTCGATCACGATGACGCCGGGTTCGCTCAGCAGCACGGCCAGCACCGCCTCCAGCCGGGTGAACTGCTCGGAGTCGGGGTCGGCGCCGGCCGGTCCCTCCAACATCGAACGGGCACCGAGCTGGTCGAGGATCTGCAGCCAGGGCCAGTTGGGTGGGGCGCCCACGGCCTCGGTCGTGCGGCCCACCAGCACCCGGATTCCCCGATCCCTTGTGTCGGCGATCAGGGACGACACGAGTGCGCTCTTGCCAACGCCCGCCTCGCCGCTGACCTGCACCACCCGCCCCCGGCCGGCCCGAGCCTCGTCGACCCAGCCCCGCAGAAGCTGCAGTTCCCTCTCTCGGCCGACCAGCGCACGGTCCACCGGCCAATCCTAGGAGCACGATGAGTACCCATCCTGAGTAGTTCGGCGGATGCCCCCGATCGAGCCGTCGATCATCGTCTCTCCCATGACCTACCTCATGACATCCAACACACCCGGGGACATCGAGACCTTCCGAGCCGTGTGCCGGAAGGTCGACACCCACGCCACGGGGCTCATCGCCCGCTATGCCGGCCCGAACGAGAACGGCCTGGCGATCACCACCATCTGGGAGACCAAGGCCGCCTGCGACCGTTTCACCGTCGAGCACCTGGAACCGGCCTTGGCTGCCCTCCGCCGCGACGAGACCTCTCCCGTCGGACCGATCGTCCTCGTCGCCTTCGAAAGCGTCGAAGAACGCCAGACCGAGCGCCCGTCGTGAACCGGCCCGAATCCCGGTCACGGGCGCAGTCTGCGCTCGAGGCCCTCGCCCGGTGCTACCCGATGGCCCCGTACTACTGCTGGTGGTGGTGGGCGGTCGGCAACCACCGCTCCTCTGGGGCCAACGGACAATCCCATCGCCCCCGCAGCCCCCGGGAAGACTGATGCCGATCACCCTTGGGTTCGACCACGTGGCCACCCTCACCACCGACCTCGCCCGCACCGTGGCGTTCTACCAGAACGCATTCGACGCCACGGTCGTGTTCGAGATTCCGCACACAGAGCAGCATCCGCGGATGGTCGTGCTCGACCTCGGCGGCGGGGGCGCCCTCAACGTGTCCGAAGTCGACCCCACCACCGTCGTCGGGGAACGCCGACGGCAGGGAGCCCGGGGCGCCATCGACCACTACGGCCTTACCGTCGACTCCCTCGCCACCCTCCAGACGCTCCCCGGGCGCCTCGCCGACGCCGGTGCACAGGAGGTGGGGACCATCCAACGACTGGGCCCGGGTTGGTCGCTGTTCTTCCGAGATCCCGACGGCATGGAGCTCGAAGTCTGCGCTCCACCGCTCAGTGAGGCGTCGTAGCTGGATCCTGATCCTCACTCGGCGCGTGTGGAGTCGCCTCCGAAGAGCTACCGGGCCCTGTGTCGGGCCACCGACGATCCGGCTGCATGGATTGCCGCGTGTGCCCGCTGCCTCGTCATCGACCACCTCCGTCGCGAGACGGTTGGGGGGCCACCAGCGTGAGCGCTCCATGAATCTGCCAGCTAGAAGCGATCGCCCCGTTTGAGGTTTGGCGGGCGACCGTCCGGATCGAGGAGATGGGCGTGAACCCAGCGGAGGGCCCCCTTGCGTCGGGCGTGGGCCCGTTCGATCTGGTGGGTCCGTAGATGTCCTGGTGGCCGGGGGCCCTCCCGGTCGTTGTGATGCCAGGCGTCGAGAGCTTCAGCACTCGTCCGCAGCGCACGGAACCAGTTGGTGGCATCGACCATGGCGTCGGCGGCGGCGTCGATATCCAGCCCGGCATGTTCGGCGCTCAAGCGGATCCGGGTATCGCGGGCCAGCTTGCGGGCACCGTCGCCCCGCCCGGAAGAATCCCGAGGTTCCCGCTCGTCGCGGGTCTCATCGATGATGGCGCAGGACAACTCCGAGTCATGGGTCCAGGAACGCCGGTTGAGGTTGTCCGATCCGATCGACATCCAGACGTCGTCGACGATGCACGCCTTGGAGTGCACGTAGACCGCAGTTCCGTCCTCCCGCTCGAGGTCGTAGATGGCGACGCGGTCGCTTCCGGCGGCGTAGAGCATGTCCTGGACCCGTTCCCGGCCAAGGGTGCTGGCGGCGCCCATGATGCGGCCGGTCGGGTCGACATAGCGGGGAACCACGATTACGAGCAGCAGCTGGGGTTCGCGTCGCAATGCGTCCGACAGCACCTCGGCGGCGGCGAACGACCACAGGTACTGGTCTTCGAGGTAGATCAGGCTCCGGGCTCGGCCGAAGACCTTGACGTAGGCCCGGGCGATGCTCCGCTCGCCGTCCGGCGCGAACGGGTAGGCCCGGCGGCGGACCGGATAGGTCCGCAGAACCTGGACCGCATGCGGGCCCTGGGCGGCAACATCGTCGGGCTCGGCGGCGATCGGCGATCGCTGCGCCGGGTCGCGCGACACCCGGTGCATCAGCCACCGCCACGGCGAGCGGGTGTCAAGGGGGGCCGGATCGTCCCAGCGTTCCTGGAACGTCTGAGCCACATCGACCACCGCTGGCCCCTGCACGGCCACCTGGACGTCGTGCCAACCGGGTCGATCCCCGTAGTGGCCGGCGTCGAGATCGGCCGCTTGTGGATCACCGAGGTGGAGCGCCGTGTCGTGGCGGCCGTGGACCAGGTCCATGCCACCGACGAAGGCGACGTCGTCGGCCGGCCGGCCCTGGTAGCGGACCACCACCATCTTCTGGTGATGGCTACCTCCTCGCCGGATCCGGTTGTCGAGCAGGATCTGACCGCCCCCCGTGTTCACGGCACGGGAGAACAACAGGTTCTTCTCCTCCGAGTACACCAACCCATGGGATCGCCACAACAGCCCCCGCACAGAGGCGCCCGCCTGAGCCAGAGCTGCCAGCAGTCCGCTCACCTCCGTTCCCGGGCCCGACAGCAGCTCGTCGGCATCGCCCTCGACCCCGCAGACGAACACGGAGTCACCCGGCCCGGCCGCCAGCAACGCCAGGTAGAGGCAGGCGAAGTAGTCGCTACCGTCGATCAGAACCCGGGCCTGATTGCCTTCGGTCCACGCCGACCGGCGGTCGCGCCGGTCGAGGATTGTGCTGCTGTTGCCACGCTCTCCCGCTGCCAGGAACCAGTCATCCAGTCGCATGGCTCACGACGCGGATGGTCACGGCATGGGGAACGACCTCGATGCGCAGGGTGTCGGTCTTCGGTCGGGCTCCACCGTCGAGCTCGTAGGGCAGGGGCTTGCGGGTTTCGATCTTGATCTTCGTGGCTTGCGTCATCCGAACGAGCGGCGATTTCTCCACATGCCCGAAGGTGGCCCGCACGAGGGTACGGAGCCACTGCAGCGGGCTATGAGCCGTGAGGACGGCGACGTCGAGCTTGCCGTCGTCGGGCGTGGCGTGCTCGAAGGCGGCGATGCCGCCGCCGATCGACCCCACGTTGGCCACCAGCACGCAGGTTGCGTCGTCGTCGAACCAGGCGTGGCCGTCGATCCGGACCTTCGTCTTTATCGGTGCATTGCGGATCTGCCGGGCGCCGGTCCACACGTACGCGGCTCGACCGAACCGGTCCTTCAGGCCGGCGTCGGCGTCGCGGATCATCAGCCCGTCGAAGCCGATGCCGCCCATCACGGCGAAGTGCTCGCCGTTCATCTTCCCGACGTCGATGGTGTGGTTGGCGCCGTGCAGGCCGATCTCGACGGCCTGGTCGAGATCGATCGGGATGCCCAGGTTGGTGGCCAGCAGGTTGGCGGTACCGGCGGGCAGGATGGCCAGCGTGACCGGCGAACCCACGGCGGCATCGATGCCGCGCTGCACAGTCCCGTCGCCGCCCCACAGGAAGATGAGGTCGGCGCCGAGCCCGATCGCTTCCTGTACCCGAGCCGGAACTTTGCGGCTCTTGGGCACTTCGAACCAGATCGGCTCGGTGACCCCGTGCCCGTCGAGGACATCGCGCAGGCGGGCCAGGCCCCCACCCAACTGCTTCCCGCTGTGGGCGATGACCGCTACCGACGTCACAGCTGGCTCCTCGTGGTCGACGCAACAGACTCGTCGGCGCGCCTCGCCTCGGCCGCCACCATGGCTCCGGCCCGCTCTACGGGCTGGCCGAAGTGCAGCAGCCGTCCGCCGTAGGCGATTGAGCACAGGGCGAAACAGGTCCAACCGACGGCGGAGCCGGCGATCACATCGGTGAGCCAGTGGGCACCGAGCAACACCCGGCTGATGGCGACCGCCACCGTGATCCCGCCGGCTATCCCGGCCAGCACCGCCTTCGTCCGCCGACTCCGCCCCCTGCCGGCAACCAGGGCGATGGCGGCGTAGACGGCGGCACTGGCGGCCGTATGGCCTGATGGGAACGAGAAGCCCTGGGCTTCGACCAGCCGGGCCACATTCGGTCGCTCCCGACCGACGGCGATCTTGATGAGGTTGTTGACGACGAACTCGCTGGCGACGACGGTGGCCAGGAAGGCCGGCACCGCTCGCGTCGGACGGCGGCGATACTCGACGACCGCCGTCGCCAGGCACACGGCGATGATCACCGGTGTGCTGCCCAACTGCGTCACGAACCGGACCACCGCCTCGGCTGCGCCGCTGGTGTGGGCGGCCCCCCAACGGGCGGCGGCGTTGTCCCACCGGGCGAAGCCTCGGTTGGTCTGGACCATCTCGAGCAGCAGGCCGACGGCGAGCGTGAGCCCGGTGATGATCCCGAGGGCGATCGTCAGCAGCCAACCGGTGGCCGTCGTGGCGTCGCTGCGGACCAGGATGAACCGGCGCACGGCGGGATGGCGATGGGCCTGCTCGACGAGGGCTTCCGACGAGGCGCTAACATCGGTCGGACCACTCCGCTCCCCGAGCAATGCGACCAGGCTGAGCACGACGGTCACCACCACTGTGGCCGTCCCCAGAGCGAGCAGGATGGGCACAACCCGCCTACCTGCCGGGGGAGCCGTCGAGCGACGGCAGCAGGGCTTCGGCGGAGCGTCGGAGAACGAGGCTGGTGAAGGCCACCGACGCCCCGCCCAGGACGGCCCCAGCCATCGTGTCGCCAAGGAAGGGCATGCCCCGGCGGATGGGCGAAGCCGCCACCACGACCGGGATCAGGCCCGTCATGAGCACCGCCGGCACACAGGCCCATCGCATCCTGGTATGCCAGGCTCCGTGTCGAACGGAGCGGTCACGGAGCCTGCAGTTCCCGATGGGTGAAGGTCGCCAAGCAGAAGGCGCCGTAGGCAGCGAACCCGGCACCGACGATGACGACGATCACGAGACCCCAGGTCTCGGTAACCAGACGACGGAGAGCTCCGTCCAACCCGGTGGCCTGGTTGGCGTCGTAGGTGACGGCGGCGCGAACGAGAAAGAAGCCGATCAGGCCGATGCCGATGCCACGCCCGATCTCGCCGGTGGCGCCGAGCCGCCTGGTCCACAAGCGTCTCTGGGTCGAGATGCCCGACAGGTCGAGCTCGTCGCTGACGTCGACGTGGACGCCTTTGACCAGCCGGTACAGACCGGCGCCGATGGCGATCGCCCCGGCCATGCCGATCACAGCCCGGCCGCCGGAGTGCTCCATGATCCGACTGGACAGTGAACTCACCTTGGCGTTGCCGTCAGGGCTGGCTGCTGTGCTCCGGGTCAATGACACCGCCGTCAGGGCGAACGTGGTGTAAGTGACTGCGCTGACCAGGTAGCCGATCCGCTTCACCCACGCCTTGGCGTCGGTCCCACCCGGGAGCAGGGCCGTGACCACCCGCCATACGGCGTAGGTCAGCATCCCGACGGCCATCACCCACATCAGCACCGTTCCACCCGACAGCTGGGCGATCGTCTTCAGGGCGCCGGTGGGACTTGCTTCCTGGTTCGGGGCGTCGGCCGTGCGCGACCAGTCCAGTGCTTTGGCCGCCAGGAGGAGGGCCAACACGCCGGCCATGACGTAGACCACACCCTTGGCCAGCCAACCAGCACGGCCGAATTTGACGATCCCAGGATGATCGTGGGCGAAACTGCCGACTGGGTTGTGGCGCAGTGGGTGGGCTAGGGACATGGGAGACTCCTCAACACCGCGTGCTTTACCTGGCGGTGAGAGTCTCAAACGGCGGGCGATGCCCTCGATCTATCTGCCCCCTCCGGATGCAGATGCGCGACGGCCTGTCTGATGGAGCCTTCGATGACGTGATCTCACGGGTTGGCTTGATCTACCTGCCAATACGAGGAGGAAAGCCCGATGTCCGCCGAAGTCACTGTTATGGTTCTGCTCTCGTTCGGGTGGGCTATTCAGGCCCGAGGCCGGCTGGCGTCAGCGATGGTGCGGATCGAGTGGCGGTGAGCCACAGGGTGAGGGCGGGCATGCTGATCCGCTCGATGAGGGTGGAGACGGTGAGGTCTCGCCCCCAGGTGACGCCAAGGTCGGCCTGGGTGGGTGGTAGGGAGGCTGGGCTGGCCCTCGCCATTTCAGTGCGACGCGCCGGCTGGTCGGCAGGCTGGCGAGGCGTGCATCGGGGGTGACCTCTGCTACGTTCGCGGCTGCGGGTGCGCCCGCCAGGGGGAATCCGTGAGCGATCGCGATGCGTTGGCCGGCGCGCCGGGAGTGACCACCGAACCAGTTCCCGACGGCCTCGACTCGGGCCGTGCGTGGATCGTCGCCGTCGCCGGGCTCGTCGCCAACGCTGCCTGCTGGGGGACCATGAACAGCTTCGGCACGTTCCTGGACTCCATGACCGACGAGTTCGACGCCAGCCTGGGCGCCACCGCTCTCATCTACGCTCTTCCCACCTTCGTCTTGTTCGTGATGGGTGTGGTCACCGGCGCACTGGCCGACACCTACGGGCCCCGCCGCCTCGTCGCCACCGGTGCGGTGCTGGCTGGCGGCGGTCTCCTTGCCACCGCCCACGCGTCGAGCCTGCCCCTGGCGATCGCCGCCTACGGCCTGGGTCTCGGCTTGGGCATGGCGTGCTTCCTGGTGCCGATGACCGCATGCATCGGCGGCTGGTTCGTCCGGCGCCGGGCCGTCGCACAGGGACTGAGCGCCGCAGGTGCCGGGCTAGGCACGTTGGTGGTCGTCCCCACGGCGCGCTGGCTGATCGACGCCTACGGCTGGCGACGGGCGTACGAGATATTGGCGCTCACCGTATTCGCCGCGCTGATGCTCGGCGCGTCGGCCGCGAGGCGCCCACCGCGGGTCGGTGACGCCCGTGCGCCGCGTCCGTCGCTGACCCGGATGCGGGCCGCCACCAGCACGGGACCGTTCGCCGCGGTCTACCTCGGCGGCTTCCTCATGACCGCAGCGTTGGTCATCCCGTTGGTGTTCCTCGTCCGCTATGCCACCAGCCACGGCGTCACCAAGCGCGACGCCGCATTCCTGCTGAGCATCCTCGGCGCGTCGAACATCGTCAGCCGCCTGGTGGCGACGTCATTGGCGGGCCGTTTCGGGCCCAGCCGGGTCTACCTGGCATGCTTCGCGGTACTGCCGGCCGGAATGGGAGTGTGGCTGGTGTCGGGAAGCTCCTACGCGATGCTGACGGTGTTCGCCGCGGTGGTCGGCGTCAGCCACGGTGGCTACGTGGCGTTGAGTCCGGAGATCACGGCCCAGTTGTTCGGCGTCGCCGAGATGGGCGCGGTGCTGGGGGCGCTGTGGACCGGGCCCGGCATCGCCGGGCTCCTGAGCCCCGTGCTCGCTGGCGTGGCGATCGACCACGCCGGTTACACGGCAACGATCTGCGGCGCCGCGATGCTCGCCCTCGCCGCGCTGGTCGTGCAACTACCCCTCCGACACGCGACGCAGAGGCGGTAGCCGCGTTGCCCGATGCCGGGACCGCCTGGGCAACCTGCTCGGTAACGACACCGTCGGCCGCACGGGATCAACGGGCGCTCGAGCCGTGAATGACCCCGGGCGCTCGACTCGTGAGGTACGGCGTCTCGTCCGAGCCGCCTGCCTGAGCATCGATACCGGCTGGGTGCGAGGTTAGACGGTGCGGACCTCGACATGGCTGACGTGTTGGGCCAGCAGGCGGAGATCGTCTGGGTCGCTGGTGAGCACTATCGGCCCGACTCGGGACGTGATGATGACCACATGCGCGTCGACTACGTCGACGGTTCCCGACTTGCTGAGGAGGGAGCCGATGTCGTGTGCGTCTTGCGGAGCGAACGGAACGACGTCGCAGCCGCGCAGGATTCGTCGCAGCGTGACCTGGCGAGGTGATCGACTGGCTTGCGCCACGACTGGCGAGGTCACAACTGGGATCTGTCCGGCCTCGAGCCGGGCTCGGTGTTGAGCCCACACTCGACGGTCGTTGCGATCGGCGGCGATCAGCACACCTGTGTGATAGACCGTTGTCACGCGGTTCGCCGTCCCAGCGAGATCTCCGTGCCGACCTGTCGGCGCGCCTCCGACATCTCGTCGTCGGTGAGCGCTCCGTTGACTTGCTCCCACTCCGCGATCGCCGCCAAGCCGTCGCGAACCAGCAAGGCTCGCCGAGCGGCTTCCGTCATCCATGCCGACAAGCTGACACCGTCAGCAGCCGCCGCGGCGACGACGCGCTCGTGTATCTCTGGGTGCACGGTGATGGCGAGTTTCGGTGATGGGCGACCGCGAGGCACGAGCCAGGTATGCGACTACGGTAGGAGAGAGGCAATGGCTCTCCTGTCAATCCGACGATTGTGCCGTTCGAGCCGAGATCGCCGAATCGTGGAGCTCGCGCCGGGTCTGGCGATTGAACCAAAATTCGTGTCAGCAGATCCGGGGAAGTGGGTCGCCGACCAGGGTGTCGACGATCCGGGTTCCACCGAACGCCGTTACCAGCACGACAATGCTGCCGAGGTCGTCCCTCATCTCGCCGACCCTGGCCGCGTCTCTCCCGAGAGGATGGGCCCTCAGCGCGTCCAGGGCCGTTCCGGCGTCCTGTGCGGGCACGACCGCCACGAGCTTGCCCTCGTTGGCGACGTACAGCGGGTCGATGCCGAGGAGTTCACAAGCGGCACCAACGGCGGGCCGGATGGGGAGCGTGCCCTCCTGCAGGACCACCGAAAGCCCACAGGATCGGCTCAGCTCGTTGCAGACCGTGCCGACGCCGCCTCGGGTTGCGTCGCGCAACCAGCGGGTGGTGGGTACCGCTCGGAGCAGGTCCTCGACCATGCCGTTCAGGGCCGCGGTGTCGGAGCTGATATCAGCGTCGAGGTCGAGGTCGCCCCGGGCCAGCATGACGGCCATGCCGTGGTCACCCATCGTGCCCGACACGATCACGGCATCGCCTGACTGAACGGCGCCCGGGCTGAGCCGACGGCCGGCTGGAATCAGCCCGAACCCCGATGTGGTGATGTAGAGGCCGTCGGCTGCCCCGCGATCGACGACCTTGGTATCGCCGGTGACGATCCGCGTCCCGGCTCGGCCGGCGGCGACCGCCATGTCGGCGACGATGGCTCGGAGTTCGTCGACAGCGAGTCCCTCGGCGATGACGAACGCCGCCGACAGCCCGAGCGGCCGGGCCCCGACCATGGCCAGGTCGTTGATGGTGCCGTTGACGGCCAGGTCGCCGATCGATCCTCCGGGGAACCGGCGGGGCGTGACGACGAAGGAGTCCGTGGTGAAGGCCAGCTCCCCATCCGAGGGCAAGGACATCACGGCCGAATCGCCGAGCTCACTGCTCCCGACCGTTCCGAAGGCGGGGAGGAACACGGCTTCGAGCAGCGCCAGGGACGCCTTGCCGCCCGCTCCGTGGGCCAGGGTGACCGTGTGGTCGGCAAGTCGGGGGGTCCGCCGACGGAACTCCTCGATGCGACCCAGGACCGTCGAGTAGCGCTCGGAATCGGCCGGTGGAGGCTCGCGTCGGGAGGCCGGCGGGTGGGGCCAGGCGGCGGACGTCATGACGGGTTCCCTGCGATCTCGGATTGGACGACGGACCACAACCGGTGGACCAGGGCGGTCTGGGTCTCCTGGATGCGGTGGACGCTGTCGGAACTGACGACGAGGCAATGGTCGAGTGATGCCAGGTCGGCCATGGCACCACCCCCGTAGCCGGCCAGGCCGACCGTGAGCACGCCCCGCCGATGGGCCTCGTCGAGCGCCCGCACGACATTGGTCGAGCTGCCGCTGGTGGAGAACCCGAGGGCCACGTCATGGAGCCGGGCGTGAGCCTCGATCTGGCGGGCGAAGATAACGTCAATGCCGACATCGTTGGCCAGGGCGCTGAGTACAGCGGGCTCGGCGACCAGCGACAGGGCGGCGAGAGACCGCCCATGGGCAGGGTTCCGGAACAGAGCGACGGCGGCGTCGGCATCGGTGGCGCTCCCGCCGTTCCCGAAGGCCAGGAGCCGCCCTCCGGCCGCCAGCCGGCTGGCCATGGCCCGGCCGGCCTGACCGACAGCGTCGGAACTGGCCGCCACGGTGAGCGCCCGGAGGGACCGGCTGTGGCCGATCTTGGCCTGGGCCGATGCTGCCATCGCCTCCACCAGCGCAGTTCCGTCCCGCTCGTCGGCTTCGATGAACGGATAGAGAAACGCGGTCGGCTCCACCGTCATGGCTGGTCGACTTTGGTCAGCACAACGCCGGCATGGATGAGGACCAGATCGCCCGGCGCCAGGCTCCCCACCAAGGATCCGTCGACCATCGCCCGATCGCCGTCGACCACGATCTCGATCCGGTCGGGGGAGTGGACCTGCCGGACCTCACCCAACCGGGCCTGGTCAGAGCAGGTGATGCAGGCCCTGCCTGGTTCGCCCCCGGGTGAAGGATCGAGCAGCCCGGGATGCTCGAGTGCGAGGTGGGTGAGCTCCCACAGCAGGTGGTAGGTGAGCACGATCTCGGCTGCTCGATCGTCCCCGCTCACCTTCACGACATGATCGGCGTCGGGCGTTGCCGGTCCCTCACCTGTCGACAGCCAGACGCTCACGAGTCCCCAGGCGGCGGACCGGGTCACGAGATCGGCCAGCGAGCCGTCGTCACCGATCACCAACAGCAGGTCGCCCGGGCGAGACTGCGAACGCAGTGTTCCCACGGGGTTGGGGCCATCGACACAGGCCGCGGGCAGTGATCGTGTGCCGACGATGACCGGATGGATGAACTCGACCGCCACATGCTGGGCGTGGAACCGCAGGGAGGGCGCGACGATCCACAGGGTGGCGCCGGAGGCGAACCGGCGGGCGACGTCGAGCGCCGTGACGGCGAGGTCATGAGCGAGCGCCTCGGCGTCAGCTGCACCGTCGACGGCGAGGACCGCTCGAGGACTGGTCACGGTGTTCCTTCGTCCAGCTGGGCCGCCGCCACGACCAGCTGGCCCAGGGCCAGGCCTCCGTCGTTGGGAGGGACCCTCCGATGGGTCACGACGGTGAAGCCGCATTCGGTCAACCGGTCGCGGGTCAGTTCCAGCAGCAGGGTGTTCTGGAAGACGCCGCCGGTGAGTCCGACAACGGCGACGCCCGTGCTCACCCGGCAGGCCTGGGCCGACCGGACGGCCTGTTCGGCCAGGGCGAGGTGGAAGTCGGCGGCGATCTGAGCGGTGGATCGACCGGCCCGCAGGTCGTCGACGATGGCGGCGAGCAGGGGGGCCGGATCGAAGCCGTCGTCGGTCCGCTCGAAGCGGTATCGGCCTGGCTGGGGTGCGGCGTCTCGGGCCACGGCCTCCAGTTCGATGGCCGCCTGAGCCTCGTAGGCGGCGTGGTGCCGGACGCCGAGCAGGGAGCTGACGGCATCGAAAAGGCGGCCGACGCTCGATGCCGCAACGCAATTGACGTCCCGGTCGAGCTGGCGGCGCAGGACGGCGCGCTGCTCGGCCGACGTCACCGAAACCGCGCCGAGGTCCTCGGCCCAGTCGATCCCGGCCGCATCGAGGAACGCCAGGGCCGTGCGGTGGGGAGCTCGGATCGTGGCGTCACCACCGGGCATGCGAACGGGGCGCAGATGATCGATGCGTTCGAACCGGTCGTAGCGGCTGAGCAGGATCTCGCCGCCCCAGATCGCGCCGCCGGGCCCATAGCCGGTTCCGTCGAAGGCGATACCGATGATCGCATCCTCGCGGCCGAACTCGTGCTCGGCCATGAGCGCCGCCACATGGGCGTGGTGATGCTGAACCGGGCACAACCTGGCGGGGCCGGCGTGGCGCTCGGCCCAGCCGGTGGTGTGGTAGCCGGGATGGGCGTCGCAGGCCACGACGATCGGCTCGATCCCGTACATCTCGGCGAAGTGCCGGATGGCGGTGGCGAAGGCGGCGAGGGTCTCGACGCCGCCCATGTCGCCGATGTGCTGGCTCATCCAGGCGACCCGATCCCGGCCCAGACAGAACGTGTTCTTGAGCTGTCCGCCGACGGCGAGGGCGGGGGGCACGGCGAACGGGAGCCGTAGCGGGAGTGGTGCGTAACCACGCGACCGACGAATGGGGACCGCGCCCGCCCCATCGGCCCGTACCACCGAGTCGTCGCAGGGCAGATGGATCGGCCGGTCGTGGACCAACCAGGCGTCGGCCAGCTGGTCGAGGCGGGACCGGGCGTCGGCGTCGTCGAAGCAGATGGGCTCGTCGCTGAGGTTGCCGCTGGTCATCACGAGCTGGTCGGGTGGGGCTGCGGGCACCTCGGGCACCGGCTGGAGGAGCAGGTGGTGGAGCGGCGTGTAGGGAAGGAGCAGGCCCAGGAGCGAGCTGCCCGGCGCCACCCGGCCCGCCAGGTCGCGGTCAGCGGCGCGGAGCAGCACGATGGGGCGGGCGGGATCCTCGAGCAGACGCCGGTCGCCGTCTGTGAGCACGGCGATCCGGCTGGCCGCCACCAGGTCGCGCACCATCACCGCGAACGGCTTGGGGCCTCGCCGTTTGCGTTCCCGGAGACGTTCCACGGCCCCCGGTACACCGGGATCGCAGGCCAGGTGGTAGCCGCCGACGCCCTTGACGGCGACGGTGAGTCCCCGGGCCAGGGCGGCGTGGGCAGCAGCCAGGGCGGCATCCGTCCCGTCGATCCGTCGGCCCCCGCTCTCCCACCAGATGCGGGGACCGCACGCCTCGCAGGCCAACGGTTGGGCATGGAATCGCCGGTCGGCAGGGTCGTGGTACTGGCTCGCGCATCGGTCGCAGAGGGCGAATCGATCCATGGTGGTGAAGGGTCGGTCGTAGGGAAGGCGGGTGATGATGGTGAAACGGGGCCCGCAGTTCGTGCAGGTGATGAACGGGTACCGGTAACGGGGATCGGTCGGCTCGGCCAGCTCCCGCCGGCAGTCGTCGCACACGGCGACGTCGGGGGGCACGAACGCCGTGGGCCTGCCCCCGTGGCGGCTCATCACCACGCGGAACCCGGTGCATTGCTGAGCCGGGATCGGACGTCGATCCACGTGGTCGATGCGGGCCAGCGGAGGTGCCTCGCCGACGAGGCGGTCCACGAAGCCTTCGACCGCGCCCGGCGATCCTTCCACCTCGGCGAACACCCCATCGGGGTCGTTGCCGACGAAACCAGCCAGCCCCAGATCGGTGGCCAGGCGGTAGACGAAGGGCCGGAATCCCACCCCCTGGACGACGCCTCCGATCTGCAGCCGTACCCGGGTCGCGGGGGGAGTGGCCCGGGTACGGCTGCGGGGCGTGTCGACCGCCATGAACTACGGCCTTCCGGCTAGCGTGACCGCCGCGCTGCGGTGGAGACGACCGAAGTTGTAGTAGGCGGCGCACGCTCCTTCCGATGAGACCATGCAGGTCCCGATCGGGGTCTCAGGGGTGCAGGCGGTGCCGAATACCTTGCACTCCCAGGGGCGGATCACTCCCTTGAGTACCTCACCGCACTGGCAGGCCTTGGGATCGGCCACCCGTACGTTCGGGATCTCGAAGCGACGCTCGGCGTCGAAGCGGGCGAACTCGTCACGCAGCGCGAGGGCGCTCTGCGAGATGAACCCGAGGCCTCGCCATTCGAAGTGGGGCCGCAGCTCGAAGACCTGGGCCAGGATGGCCAGAGCCCGCAGGTTGCCCTCGTCTCTGACCACCCGCCGGTACTGGTTCTCGATCTCGCACCGGCCCTCGGCGAGCTGGGTGAGGAGCATCGCCACGCCCTGGAGGATGTCGAGCGGTTCGAAGCCGGTGGTGACCAGCGGCTTGCGGTAGGTCTCAGCGACGAATCGGTAGGGCCGCTGGCCGATGACCGTCGACACGTGACCGGGCCCGAGGAAGCCGTCGAGGCGGAGGTCGGGCGAGTCCAGGATCGCCTTGATCGGGGGGACGATGGTCACGTGGTTGCAGAACACGGCGAAGTTGGTGACACCCCGGGCCTGCGCTTCGAGCACGGTCAGCGCGGTGGACGGGGCGGTCGTCTCGAACCCCACGGCGAAGAACACGACGGTCCGGTCGGGATGCTCGGTGGCGATGCGGAGGGCGTCGAGCGGTGAGTAGACGAACCGCACATCCGCTCCCTCGGCCTTGGCCTGGAGCAGGGTGCCGGTGCTGCCGGGCACCCGCATCATGTCGCCGAACGACGTGAAGATCGTGTCGGGCGTCTTGGCCACCGCGATGGCATCGTCGACACGGCCCATCGGGATCACGCAGACCGGGCAGCCTGGCCCGTGGACCAGCTCCACCGTCTCCGGGAGAAGATGCTCGATGCCGTGGCGGTAGATGGTATGGGTGTGACCGCCACACACTTCCATGAGCTTGTAGTCACCGCCCTCGGCCAGTTCGGTGATACGGCCGAGGAGCGCTCGGGCCGCCGCCGGGTTGCGGTATTCGTCGACGAAGCGCATACCGGGTCTCCTCGTGATCTACGAGGCTCGGCGCAGGTTCTGGCCGCCGCCCGACTGGAGCTGTCCGGCGGCGAGCTCCGCCGCCCTCTGCACCAGGCCGGCACCCACCATCAGCGCGCTGGCCAGCGCCCCCCGAACCTCCTGCGAATCGGCGATGGTGTGCCACGATGATCGGATGTTGTCCGGTTCGACGCCGCCAAAGCGGCGACCGAGCAGGTAACCGAGGCCGGCACCGATGATCATTCCCATGATCGGCTCCTCTGTGATGTGTTCTCTCGCCGGATGAGGTGGGGTTCCGCCTCGAGGCGCGAGGTCAGGAACGCCTCCATCTCGTCGTCAAGGCCGCGGCCGAGCAGTTGCAGCGAGGCCATGGCCTGGGCCGCCTCGTCTTCGTCGATGCGGGACATGGCGAACCCGACGTGGATGAGCACCCAGTCCCCGACCGCCAGCGGCTCGTCGGCCAGGAGGCCGACGTTGATGACCCGACGCACCCCCGACACCTCGGCGCGGGCGAGATCGTGGTGGTCGAGGATCTCGACGATCTGTCCGGGGATGCCAAGGCACATCGGGGTCCTCCTCAGGCCCGGTACTCGATGAGCTCGAGCGTGAGCTCATCGCCTCCCACCAGCTCGATCGCGAACGACTCGCAGTCGGGGCAGGCGGTCGGTGGTTCCTCGGTGGTCCAGTCGTGCCCGCAGGCCTGGCAACGGGCGCTGATCGGTACCAGCACCAGCTCAGCCGAGGCGTCCTCGGCAACGGTGCCGGCGGCAGCGACGGCGAAGGACTGCTCGAACGCGTCAGGATGGACGTGGTGCAACAGTCCGACGTGGACCCGGACCCGGGCCACCGGGCGCTCGCCGGCCCGTTGGGCCACGGCGTCGACGATCGAGCTGCAAAGTCCGAGCTCGTGCATGTTCGCTCCTCTCAGGTCTCTCGTTTGGCGGTGAGATCGATCCGGACTGTCACGTCGGGCTCGACCCGGAGCATCAGGATCCTGGGGGGGTCCATCCCGAAGTCGCGGACGTCGAAGCAGGACTGGCCCGTCAGCTTCACCGTGGCGGGATCGGCGGACGTGACGACGACCAGGTCCTGGAAGGTCCGGGTCACCCCGCGGAAGGTGAGGTCCCCGCTCACCAACCACGAGCCCTCGTCGTCGCCCGGCTCGGCCCGTCGCAACTCGCCGTCGATCGTCGGGTACCGCTTGGCGTCGATCCGTCGCCGCAGCTCCCTGTCCTCGAACGGGTTCCCCGAGGTGAGCTGGGTGACCGGAAGCGACAGGCGGCCTCCGGTGAGGACGCCGACGTCGTTCGCGGCTCGCTCACCGCCGAGCGGGGATTCGAACTCGACGTACCCCTGGAGACCGTCGGTGCTGGAGTTGATCGGATGCACATTGGAGCGCGCCTCGACCCACACCCGCGACTGCGACGGATCAACCCGGTACGTGGTCACCGGCGCTACATCTCGCGGATCTTGAGGTAGCGGGCGATGTCGGGAAGGGAGGTGATGATCACGCCTGCGACCACCACGGCCAGCAGCGGAAGCACGATTCTCTGAATCATCGGTTCGACTCCTCGTTGGCGTTTGCGTACAGATCGGCGATGACCTGACGGCACAGCTCAGCTCCCTGGCCCACCGTGGCCGCGACCTCGGGACTGAGGCCCATGCCCTCCTCGACCGTGGCTGGTTCGCACCCCACCACGAGGATTCGATCGACTGCCGCTCCCAGGCTGTCGATGAGGTCGAGGACGGTGACGGGGTTCATGCCGTGGGCGTCGATGATCGTCGGTTCGCTGGGGAAGGCGTCGGTCGACCGCTCCGGTTCGAACAGGGCGACGGTGCCCGGCCGCTCGCCCATCGGCACAGCGTCCACCAGGACCAGGGCGTCATAGCCGTCCAGGAGCTCGTGGGCGAGGTGCACGCCCCGGATGCCGAAATCGACGATCGACAGGCCCGGTGGTCGAGGGTCCCGCTCCAGCTCCCGGACGACATCGACGCCCCAGGCGTCGTCGGACAGGAAGATGTTGCCGATCCCGGCCACCAGCACCCGCGTCACCTCAGCACCTCCACCTCGTCGACTCCGAAGAAGTAGTAGCGGCCGTTCTCGGCGAAGAAGTCGGCGCCCGGGTCGTCGTCGATCGTGACCCCCAGCATCCGGCCGCCGTCCACGTCGGTGAAGACACCTCGGACCGTGGCGATGAGATTCTCCAGGAACATGTCCCCGGCATCGGCGGTGCGTGCCGGCCGGAGGCGGACCGAGCTGCCAGGACCGATCACGTTCGCTCCGATGCTGACCGTGGACCGGAACGGGTCGAACGCGGCGTCGACGGACGGATCCCACCACGGGGCGGGGGAGGCCGAGGACTTCTGGGCCGGGGGCTCCACGGGCCGCAAGGTGCCGTGGAGCCGGTGCCAAGCGTCGGGGTCCATCTGTTCGCATCGGTCGATCATGGCTGCGGCCCGGGGATCGGTCGTCCTGGCCTCGGCCTTCTCGTTGTCGGTGAGGGTCACGATCCGCAGCGCGAGGATCTCGTCGATCTCGGTGGCGTCGAACATCGCGGTCTGGCTCTCGGGCGCGACCTCGGGGTGATCGGCCAGGATCATCGGGACACACAGCATCACGTCGGAGCCGCCGTCATTGCCGGCCAGCACCGGGAACAGGCCGTCGCTGACGCCGCGACCGGCCTCGATGGTGAGCTCGGGCGGCGGGTCGATGGTGGAGAGGAACTCGCCTCCGTTCACGGCCAGCAACACGTGCGTCCCGACCATCGACGACCAGAGGGCAGCCGGACGGGTGGCGGGAGGTGTGGACGGCGCGGTGCGGTTGCGTACGGTGAGCGCCAGGGCCACGCAGCTGCCGGCTCCCTCGTCATCGACGACCCGGACCTCCAGCTCGCCGACGATCTCGTCGCAGTGATGACTCTCGTCGTTGTCGCCGCCGAAGCAGAACGTCGTCACGGACCGCCCGGCTGTCGTGGCCGGCGACCACCGAAGGCCGACCTGGCGCTCGATGGCATCCTCGTCCCCACCGCGAGCGCGACGGGGGTGGAGGAAGCGGAGCCAGGCATCCACGGTGACCGGACCCGAGGTCGGGTGTACCAGGACCTGGGTGCCGATCGAGGCCCGCTCCGACGGATCACCGGCGGCGAAGCCGGGGGGACGACGACCCCGAACTGCCAACGGAACCTGTTCTTCACGGCCGAGGCCCGGTAGGGATACAGAAGGTAGCCCTCGTACAGCACGGTATCGGCCACCGAGCGTGCGGCATCGAAGCGTCGGTCGGCCGGCAACGCGTGCGATGAGCCCGTCATCGCGGTTCACCGCCCTGGCCCAGAAGGCGGTCGACCGCTCCATCCCAGCCGATCACGGCGTTGCCGACCCGGAAGTCGTTGAGTGCATCGAACGTCCGGCGCGACAACCGGATCCAGGCGCCGTTGGGGAACGAGACGTCCATTGTCGCCCGCCACACCGCGACCGGTAGCCCGAAGGTGGCGTCCCGATCCCAGCCCACCGGGGCGGCCTGCAGCGTGCCGGCCGAACCCACGGTGAAGGTCGTCCCCGAGAAGCACAGGACCAGCGGAATCTCCCCGCCGTCCAGGCCGTGGAGGTACTTGGCCGCGGCAACCTCGAAGTCGTAGGTGCAGGCCACCGGCAGATCGACCGTCGTCTCGGCGTCGAAGGTCGTGAGCGTGGTGGCCACATGGGTCCACAGGAAGGGCCGCACCGACTGTCCCCACTGCGGGGTCGGCCCGAACAGCTCCGCCAGGGCCTGTTCTTCGGTTGCGCTGTACCGGCGCCGCTGGGGCTCGATGCGGATCTGGCACCTCAGGGCCGCGGCGTGGACCCGGCGCCCGCGCTCCTCCGTCACCCGGAGGGACAGATTCAACGTCGGCTGGGCGGCGAAGGGCTCAGGTCGGGCCCCGACCACCTCGAAGTGCAGGTCCAGGGTGGGGTCGGTCACAGGGGGCGACGTCACGAGGATCGCTCCCTGACCATGGCGAAGAACTCGTCGATCGCCGTTCGGGCCTCGCCGCCTCCGTCGAAACCTCGCCACAGCCGACGAAGCGTCCCCACGAGCTCGTAGCAGGCATCGATGGGCACGACGAAGGCTTCAGCCGTGCTCGCCCCCGGCACCAGGCGGACGAGGACAGCCTCGACGTCGGGCAGCACGGTTTCGAGGACGGGTCGGTCGGCCGCGAGACGGGCCCACTCGCCGAGGGCCAGCGTCGATTCGGTGGCGCCGGCCGGGCCGGGATAGAAGGCCACGGTCTCGCCCAGCCGGGAGTTGACGAACAGGAACGCAACGCCCACCGGGATCTGGAACGAGTCCCAGTCGGCGGCGGTGACCGGCGGGCCGTCGAGAACCCGGTACCGGGTGGGGACGGACCGGTACCGCTGTCCGGCTCCAGCGGACTGGAACAACAGGTGGCAGCCCCGGCAGGCGCAGCGCAGGGAGCGCATCTCGATGTCGACGAGGTGGCCATGCCGCGGAGTCGATCGGGTCGGCGCACACGTCGCAGCACTCCTCGTCGGCGGGGCGGGGACGAGGTCGCGTCCGTATCCGGGCCAGGACGGCCAGAGCGTCGTCCCCACCCGGTCCCATCACCCGACCCGTCCTTCGGCGGGACACGCGTCATAGGCCGGTTTGCGACCCATTGCCACTGGTACCCGAGTGCCGGTCTGGTCGGGTTGCACCACGTCGACCAGACCGATGTCGGGGGCGGCGGCGAGCACGGCCTGCTCCACCGCGCCCCGCAGGGTCTCGGTTGACGACGGGCACCCGTCGCAGGAGCCGGTCAGGTGCACGAGCACCGCGCCGGCGGCCACATCGATGTCGACCAGTTCGACGCCGCCCCCATGCTGGGCCAACAGCGGGCGCACCGTGTCCAGCGCCTGCTCCACCCGATCGCCGACCGGCACGGGGTGGAGATCGTGCAGGACGAGCAGTCCAGCGACGACCGGATCGGTGAGCAGGTCGTGGGCGAGCTCGGGTGCCGAGGCCGTCAAGGCGGCGACGATGCGCTCGAGACCCTGCCCGTACAGCTCACTCACGGAAGCGACCAGCTCCTCGATCTTCTCGAAGGTCTCGGGCGCGGCGACGCGTTGAAGCTCGTCGACGAGCCGAGGTGTGCGAGCCCAGATCTCCTGGACGGTGGCATCGGGCGACGGCATGGTCGGCACCGCTCCGCCGGTCAGCTCGCCAGCTCGGGTGTCGCCACCTGAGTGGGGGAGTGGAGCTTCTTCAGCACCTTGCCCTTCCCCAGGTACATGTGGACCCCGCACGGAAGGCAGGGGTCGAAGCTCCGCACCGCCCGCATGATGTCGATTCCCTTGAAGTGCTCCCGATCGTTCTCCTCGAAGATCGGTGTGTTCATCACCGCATCTTCGTAGGGGCCGGGTGTGCCGTAGCTGTCACGGGGGTTGGCGTTCCACGGGGTCGGTGGGTAGGGGTGATAGTTGGCGATTTTGCCCTTCTTGATCACCATGTGGTGCGACAGGACGCCCCGCACGGCTTCGGTGAACCCGCACCCGATGCCCTCGTCCGGTACCTCGAACGGTTCCCAGGTCTTGGTGTTGCCGTTGCGTACCTCGGCCAGCGCCTTCTCCACGAAGTCGAGGGCGGCCGCTGCGGCGTAGGCCTGGAAGTATGTTCGCGAGCGGTCACGCTCGATCGCGTTCGACCACTGGGGGATCTTCCACTCGAAGGTGACCTCAGGCTTCAGGGCCGTCCTCGGGAGGTGGATCAGCACGCTGTGACCGGTGGCGTCGAGGTGGTCGGTGTGTACCAGGCCCGACAGCGCGGTTGACCACAATCTCGCGATCGGACCTCCGCCGGTGTCGAGCGCCAGGTGGTCGGTGCCGTCGAACCAGCGGGGCGACATCACCCAGCTGTACTGGCCGTCGAAGTCTCGCTTCTTGGGCTGGGGAATCGTGTGCTGATTCCAGGGATGCCGGCGGTCGACGGGATTGCCCAGCGGGTCCCGGGTGACGAACTTCTCGCGGTCCTCCCAGTCGTCGTAGAAGGAGTGACCGAGCAGGATCCGGATGCCGAGGTTGATCTCCACCAGGTCGTTGGTGACGAGCTTCCCATCGACGATGATCCCCGGTGTGACCCCCATGGCCCGGCCCCAGTCGGTCATGTCGCGGTAGTCGAAGTTGCAGACCGTCGGATCCTGGAAGGCGCCCCAGCAACCGAGGAGGACCCGCCGGCGTCCCACTTCCTCGTATCCGGGGAGTGCCTCGTAGAAGAAGTCGAACAGGTCGTCGTGCATCGGTACCACCCGCTTCATGAACTCGACATAGCGCATGAGGCGGATGTAGTAGTCGGTGAAGAGCTGAATGGTGGCTGTGGTGCCGACGCCCCCCGGGTACAGGGTCGACGGGTGGACGTGTCGGCCCTCCATGAGGCAGAACATCTCGCGGGTGTAACGGCTGACCTGCAGCGCCTCCCGGTAGAACTCACCCGAGAACGGGTTGAGCGAGCGCATGATGTCGCCGATGGTCCGGTAGCCGTGATCCCCGGCGTGGGGGGCCTCGGTGCTGTTGGCCCGGTCGAGCACGCCCGGGTTGGTCTCTGCCACCATTTTCTCGCAGAAGTCGACCCCTACCAGGTTCTCCTGGAAGATGTTGTGGTCGAACATGTATTCGGCCGCTTCGCCCAGGTTGACGATCTGCTCACCCAACGCCGGAGGGTGCACCCCGTAGGCCATGTTCTGGGCGTAGCAGGAGCATGTGGCGTGGTTGTCGCCGCAGATACCGCAGATGCGGCTGGTGATGAAGTGGGCGTCCCGAGGGTCCTTGCCCTGCATGAACAGGCTGTAGCCGCGGAATATCGACGACGTGCTGTGGCATTCGGCGACCCGGCCCGTTCCGAAGTCGATCTTGGTGTAGATGCCGAGGCTGCCGACGATGCGGGTGATCGGATCCCACGACATCTCCACCAGGTTGGACTTCTCGGACGAAGTCCCGGCGGAGGCGGCGTCACTGGTCGCGGTCATCAGTTCCTCCACGGAGTCTTGTAGCCGGTGGTGAGCTTGTCGCCCTTCGTGCGCCAGCGGGGCTCCTCGTCGAGGGTCTTCTCCGTGATCTTGCGCAGCGAGCGGATGGCCCGGCCATAGACGCCGCTGGCCATCGTCGACACTCTGGCACCGGGTGGCTCGTCCATGAAGGGCATGAACTTGTCGGGGAATCCGGGCATGGTGCAACCGATGCAGATGCCGCCGACGTTGGGGCACCCCCCAACTCCGTTCACCCATCCCCGCTTGGGGACATTGCATTTGACGACCGGGCCCCAGCACCCGAGTTTCACGATGCACTTCGGGGAGCCGTACTCGTTGGCGAAATCGCCCTGCTCGTAGTACCCGGCCCGGTCGCAGCCTTCGTGCACGGTCGCCCCGAACAGCCACTGCGGTCGCAGGGAGTCGTCCAGCGGGATCATCGGCGCTTGCCCTGTCGCCTGGTAGAGGAGGTAGAGGATGGTCTCGCTGAGGTTGTCGGGGTGGGTCGGGCACCCGGGCACACAGACGATGGGGATGCCGGCCTTGGATTTCCATCCCCAGCCGAGGTAGTCCGGCACCCCCATGGCCCCGGTCGGATTGCCGGCCATGGCATGTATGCCGCCGTAGCAGGCGCAGGTTCCGGCGGCGAGCACCGCCAGCGCCTTGGGGGCCAGGCGATCGAGCCACTCGCTCGTGGTCATGGGCTGCCCCGTGGCCGGATCGTTGCCGAATCCGCACCAGTACCCCTCGTCCTTGATGTCTTCGTTGGGAATCGAGCCCTCGACGACGAGCACGAAGGGATCGAGCTCACCCCGGTCGGCCTTGAAGAACCACTCGATGAAATCGTCGGCACCGCCGACGGGTCCGCACTCGAAATCGATCAGCGGCCAGTGGACGGCGATCCGGGGGAGTCCGGGGAGAGCGCCGAGCGCGATCTCTTCGATGCTCGGCTGGGTGGCGGCGGTGAGTGCTACAGAGTCACCATCACAACTCAGTCCTGCGTTGATCCACAGCACGTGGACGACGGGGGCTTCAGGCGGTGCTTCGGTCGTGGTCAATGGCGTGTCTCCCCGCTACGGTCCGGCGCGCTTCCACAGCGACCGAACCATTCCGTCGGGTCAACCGTCAATCGGTGGTTTTCGCACCCATTGACCGCCGGCGGTGCCGGGGAGAGACTCGATGGTACGCCGGTCGCATGGGGCGTGACGGGGCCCGTCTGACGCGTCCGGCAACCGAGACGGGAGAATCAGCGTCGGCTGAGCGGTGCCGCGCCGCTTGGCCACGGGGGAAGGGGGAACATGGAGCAGGCGGCGCGTCACCTGGCCCGCTCGGCCCGGTTCGGCTTCGCTGCACCTCGCCACTTCGTCCTGCCCGCCATCCTGTTGCTGCTCGCCGAGGGCCCGAGCTACGGCTACAACGTTCAGAAGGATCTGCAGTCGTTCGGATTCGGGAAGCTCGACCGACCAGCCACCTATCGCGGGCTGGCCCAACTCGAGGCCGACAACCTGGTTGAGAGCTGGCAGGAACCTCCAACCGCCGGCCAGGCTCGTCGGATGTACGCCATCACCGAGGCAGGATCGGAGTTGCTGAAGGAATGGATGAGCGTCATCGAAGCGGAGCGCAACTGCCTGGACCGCGTGCTTCGTCGTTACCACACGGTGACCCTCCGCCAGCCGCTGGAGTCCGATCGCCGGCGGTCGCCAGAGGCCGTGGTACCGAACGATCCGTCCTCCGCAGCATCGGGGCCGAGGTACCAACCGTTGCCAGCGTGCACCGACCACCCGAATCCGGCCCGCCTGCGTTTCTCGATCGACGGCGACCACTCGGCTCTCCTCATCGAGACCCGATCGACAGCAGGCAGGGTGAGCTTCGCCACCCTTGGGCTCAGCGGCTGGGTCGAGGGAGACTTCAACGGTGGTCAGCTGGCGGACGACCCCTCGCCGTCGGCCCATATCGAGGTCGATCTCGCCTCGCTCACGTCGGGAAATGCGCACTACGACGCCGAATTGCTCCGTCGGATACAGGTCCAGCGCTTCCCAGTGGCCTGCCTCGAGCTTCGCAGCTGCCAGCGGTCGGGGCAGTCGCGTTTCCATCTCACCGGTGAGCTGGAGTTTCACGGGTCCAGACAGCGGGTCGAGGGCAGTGTCGGTGTGTCGCTGCTGCCGGGGCCATCATTGTCGGTCACGGGCGAACAGTTCTTCGACGTCAGGGACTTCGGCATTCCCTGCCCGAGTACCCTGATGCTCCGCTTCTATCCCGACGTCCGCATCAGGCTCCGGCTCGACGCGGTGGCCGCCAACGGTGGGTGAGGGCCATGATCGCCGCCGCATTGGCCTTCGTTATCGGGATCTACACCCGCCAGAGTGATCTGGAACAGGCTGCCCGCTCGTTGCGCGCCCTGCGGCGCTCCCAGGAGTACCGCGACCTGACCTCGGCCCTGCGGACCTGTGGGGCGAACACGCTGCGGACCATGGCTGACGTAGTCGAGGGAGGGTTCGGCGACGAGGCCGAGCCCGGCGGCGACGATCTGCTGGGGTGGGTCCGCTCGATCGTGGGCGGCCGGCCCGGCGGCGGGAGATGAGGGGGACTCGCCTCTCGTCCTGCTGCACGCGCCCTACCAGCGGCGCCCGGGTGGGTGCCGGAGCAGGGGTCGACGAGCCTCACCCCAGGGGAGCGACGGTGCCCCGCAGAGCCCGGACCGCCCGGTTGGGGGCCATCACGACCCGGGTGTAGACCCGGACCTCGCGGGCCTCGCCAGTGGGCGAGACAATCCGATAGCGGTCCTCGTAGTTCATGCTCCGGGTGACGGCGTTCGTCATCTGGTCCCCGACCCGGGCCCGGTCGTCAACGTGAACCACCGCCAGATGGCCCTCCAGGGTGCCATCGAATGCCTGCGGTTCGACGCCGTGTATCCGGTGGCACTGTTGGCTCCACTGCACGGCCCCTGACTCGACGTCCCACAACCAGCTGCCGACCCCCGACCAGGCCTCGTTGTCGTGGATACGGCTCTCGGCGTCGGCCAACGCCGCCTGGGTTTCTTCCTGTTCGGAAACGTCGCTGATCACAACCAGCCAGGATGGCTCCGAGCCGGGGCGCCAATCGCAGCAACGGGTAGTGACCGAGAGTCGGAGCTCCATGCCATCCGCCCGCATGCCGTCGACCATGGTGCGGTTGCCGTCGATGCCGTCGAGGGCGGATCGTACGGCGAGCCGCGACGCTTCGGGGAAGAGCACATCCAAGGGGCGACCGACCGCAGCGTCGGCTGGGACACCGAGCACGCGCTCCCCGCCCCGTCCCCACATCATCACCGTGCCGTCGGCATCGGCCACGGTGACCGCTAGATCGACAACGTCGAGCAGCGCGTTGAACAGCTCGAAGTAGTCCGGGTCTGTCCAACCTGCCAGTGCCGGTGTGGGACCGGAGATTTCCACCCCACCAAGAGTAGCCGTGATCGCTCATCAGGTCTGCAGGACGGCAGCGCCGGAGCCGCATACAGCGCCCGGATGATCACGGGTGCGCCGGTTCCAGGGCGGCGGGGAGGCGTCGGACGGTCTGGATGCTGCGGTTGGTGGCTGCGATACCCGTCGCTCTCACGATCGGTTCCTTTCCGCCGAGGTGATCGAATACGAGGTTGGTCGCCAGGTTGTCCGAGAGGATCGACATGAGCACGGCCAGATCACGCGGGGTGAGATGTTCGCC
>CAVTAP010000026.1:0-375299 GCA_963732695.1 uncultured Actinomycetota bacterium
GGCCGGCGGGGTCGGAGGAGGCGGGCGGCGGTGGGGAAGCAAGTACCGCCGGCGGCCCACACGGCTCGACGGCTGGCCGTCCTGGCCCTGCGACACCAACTGACCGGGCGCCAGCGGAGTAGCCCAACGGAGCTTTCCGAGGAGCCGGTTTCACCCCCGGCCCGGTCCCTTCCACGGATCTTCGCGCACAGGTCCATTCTGCCACGAGAAGCAGGTGGCCGCCCGCGAGTTGCGTTTCTGTTCTAACTGCGCCTCACTCCTAGTCCTGATGGGGCAGGGCACTTCGACAGTACTACGCCGCACCTCACGGCCGGCCTCCCGCTGGCGGCGATCCTAGCGCTTCCCCTTGTCGGCCATCTGTCGCATGGCCACAACCCCGCTCCAAAGATCATAGAGCGACAAACTCTCGCCTAGTGGTCCGTCGCGGATTTGGTCTGGTGGGTGAGGGCGGCTCGGCCTCGTTTGACTTTGGCGATGATCTGTTTGGCGGTCTTGGCCCAGACGAAGGGTTTGGGGTCGTCGTTCCAGTGTGAGACCCAGGTGTCGATGGCTTCGGTGAGAGCGTCGACACTGTTGAACGATCCGGTCCGTAGGCGTTTGTTGGTGAGTTGAGCGAACCAGCCCTCGACCAGGTTGAGCCACGATGAGCTGTCGGGGTGAAGTGCAGATGCCACCGCTGCTGGGCGGGCTTCGCTAGCCATTCGGTGACCTCAGCCGACTTGTGGGCGGACAGGTTGTCCAACACGACGTGGATCTCCAGATCCCGGGGCGTGTGGAGATCGATCCATTTGAAGAACGCCAACACGTCAGTGCCCTTGTGGCTCTTGCGGGTCTGGTGGATCACCTCACCGGTACCGACGTTCAGCGCCGCGAACAGATCAGTGGTCCCGTTCCGTTTGTAGTCATGGGTCATCGTCCGAGCCCGCCCCGGTTTCAACGGCAACGACGCCTGGGTCCGGTCCAACGCCTGGACCTGGGTTTTCTCATCGAAGCTGAACACCACCGCCCGCTCCGGCGGGTTCAGGTAAAGGCCGACGACATCGACCAGCTTCTCCTCGAACCGGGGATCGTTCGACAGTTTGAACGTGTCCACCCGCCACGGTCGAATGTTGCGGGCCCGCCAGATCCGAGCAACGGTGTCTTTACCGACACCGTGACGATCACCCATCGTCCGGGTCGACCACGCCGTCGACTCATCATCAGGCACCGTGTGCAGCGTGTCGTCCACGATGGCGTCGATCACCGCCTGAGGAATCTCGGGCTTGCGGCCCCGGCCCGGCGCGATCGACCCCACCGCCTCGACCCCGCCCTCCTCGAACTTGGCCCGCCACCGCCGCACCGTGTCCGGCGTCGTCGAACACGCCCGGGCAATCGCAGCGTTCGGCGTCCCATCAGCGGCCAACAACAACGCCGAGGCCTGCACCACACACCGATGCGGCAACGACGTCGAGCGAGCCATCCGCTCCAACTCGACCCGCTGCTTACGAGACACCCTCAACCGGGCAGCAGTCACAACTGGCATACCCCACACTAACCCACATTGCTAAATCAGCGACGGACCACTAGATCTGTTGGACCATCCTTGGCTCGCCGAGACGGTCGCCAAGGACGCAACCTCCGGCATGGGTCTCCGGGCAGCGGCGACCACGTATCGCCGACCGTGGAAAACTCTATGGCACTCTCGCCGCGCGGCTGCCGGTGCATCCACCAACTATCGCCAGTGTCTCACACACCACGAGCTGCCATCTCGAGCCAGGGCCTGGTCAATCTGAGCCCAACTTCCGCCTAAACGACGTCCGACAAACTCGCCCGAGAGCTAGTCACAAAGGACCTGATCAGAGCCCAGATCGGCCCTGATCTGAGCCCGGCAAGAGCTGCCCCATCCTTCTACATTCAACGATCTTCTTCCTGATGCTTCATCAGCAAGAGGAGCGAAATTTCCTATAAGCGATCGCGCCCGACACCTTGTCTACTTGGCCTCGGACTTCTAGCCTTCTACGAGCGGGCAACCCAACGACAGTTATCGCAATCTGCGAGCTCGCAGTCCGAGCGGCGTTGCGGGCTTGAAACAATCTTCGATTCAGCTAGCGCTATCCCAGGTCCTTCACGACATTCGTATCTTGGGGGGTACATTCCAGCTCCTCAATTGGTGGCGCATCTGGGCGACCGGTGCCGACCCTCGCAGGCGGCCTAAGGAGACCAGCGCTGTCACTTTACGACACCCATCGCATCGGACGCCGCACTGCAATAGCTCAAGACTGCTTTGGCCGAAGATGGGAACAACGGCGATGAGCATACTTCTGTCCCTGTCGCACACTTGGAGGACACTATGAAGCGCATCCTGATCACCGGCGCTGCAGGATTTATCGGTACCAGTTTGGCACTCCGTCTCGCCCTCAAAGGTGAGCTGGTGAGGGGAATTGACAATTTCGAATCCTACTATTCTCCGGCAGAGAAGCGCAGAAACCGCGATCTATTGCGTGAACACGACGTCGAGGTCAATTCAGTCGACATCCGAGACCGGCCCAGCCTTGAGCTTGTGCTCCGTGCCTTCGGGCCTACGCACGTGATCCATCTGGCCGCCCGCGCAGGCGTGCGCGCCTCCCTTGCCGACCCAGCTGGGTATTTCGACACCAATGCGCTCGGATCACAATATCTTCTGGAAATTGCCCGTTCGGACGATATCCAATCAATCGTATTGGCGTCCACCTCTTCGGTTTACGGCGCAACGAGCACCATGCCGTTTCATGAAAGCGACGCTGCGTCTCAGCCACTGCATCCATATGCAGCGTCTAAGCGCGCTATGGAGATGGTCGCATCGGTGTACTCACGCTGCTACTCCATGAACATTACTGTGGCGCGATTCTTCACCGTGTACGGCCCTCGCTGTAGGCCCGATATGATGCCACGATTGCTGCTACAAAGCGCGACCACTGGCGAACCGGTCCCACTTTTCCGCGGCGATCTCTCCCGTGATTGGACTTATGTCGACGATGTCTGTGAGGGGATCATTTCCGCCTCTGATCGAGCGAGCGGTTTCAACATTGTCAATCTCGGCCGCGGACAACCGGTCTCTCTTCAAGAATTTATCCAGACGCTCCGCAGTGAATCCGGTCGCCCGCTGAATCTTGTCGACACACGCCGACCCCCCACGGAACTACTGAGCACCTGGGCAGATATCACACGCGCAAGGCAACTGCTCGATTATAACCCCGAAACCGATATCGAGCTCGGCATCAAGAAGATGTGGCAATGGTGGCAAACGGTGGGGTGTGCTGACGAGGCCCTTTCCGTTGGTCGTTCGAACTCGCTGGGTCTCACCAAGTAGTCCCATTGATTTGGTCAATCTAAGCGCCGCTATCGATGAAACAACAACACCAGCATTCCGCAACAGTCTGAGGGCGTCCTCTGCCCTGCCCCGCACTCGACTAAGAAGTGCTGGCAAACAACAAAGGTTGTTAGTAAGTGCTACTCCCTTGGAAAGCAACGTCCATAGCACAATCTCGCGCCGTTCCTACGCGCCGACTACGAATTCTGCATGTGGTAACGCGGTACCTCCACGGTGGGAGCGAGCAACGCATACGCGACGCAATCGCAGCTACGCCTCTGGCGGAGCACGTGCTCTTGGTAGGAGCAGAAGCAGACCTGGCTCGTCCTCCAGGACCCAACTGTATAGTGAGGCGGGTGCCGATTCTTCACGCCGAGATGTCGCCTCTGAAGGACATTTGGTCGCTTCTAGAGGTCATTCGCTTCATGCGACTCGAAGGCCCCTTTGATGTCGTCACCACGCATCAATCCAAGGCAGGTGTTATCGGCCGCATCGCCGCCGCCTTGACGCTGCCCGAGGCGAAAATTATCCACTCCTATTCAATGGCCAACTTTGGTGAAGGATACCGATCAATCGAGTCTGCACTATTCAAAAATATCGAAAGAGTCCTGTCGCGATCTACGGATCAATATTCTGTCGTCGGAGAGGACCTGCTTGGTCGTCTCGTTGCCGCCGGTCTCCCAAGGGAAAAGATGACAACCATCAGATCCGGCGTCGAACTCCGTCCATTCCGAGCGATCAATACCCAGCGAAGGCAACGAGGGCCGGTTGACCATGATGTCAAGCTTTTGTTTGTCGGCGCCTTGACAAAGCGGAAAGGGGCAGACCGTCTCCTACATCTCGCAAACGACGCAGCCAATAACCTTGGTCGACGGATCCTCTTGACAGTCGCTGGTACCGGCCCTTTAGGGCCGCCGACGTACCCGTCCACGATTTCGGCCGAGAAGTATGAAGTTCGTTATCTCGGCTACTCGCCCGCGGTTGCTGATCTGATGCTGCCTGCTGACTTGCTGATCCTACCGAGTACAGCCGAAGGACTGCCGCAAGTGTTGGTTCAGTCGTTCGCGGCTGGACTGCCGTTTGTTTCATACGATATCGATGGCGGGCACGAGCTCATTTCTCAAGGTGCTTGTGGCCGAGTGGTCCCTCTAGGAGACGAGGAAGCCTTCGTCAGTGCTATCGGAGAAGTGCTTGAGTCGGACGTTGCCAATGAGAACACCTGCTCGACCTCTAATTATCTGGCCCAGTGGGACCGTCTGCATATTTTCGACGCCTATTCCCAGATGTACTCTGTCGGATCAGTCGAAGCCACCATTGTGAAAGAGTGCCATGCTCCTGACCTGTTCGCCTAGGGCCGCGCCGGAGACAGGCGTTGGCGTCATTCAGCAAGCCTGGGAAAGGTTCGCACACGATCACCCGGATCTCGATCTCAAGTGGCTCGGGTCTCGAGAAACTTCACGCACCAGCCTGCTGTCAAAGTCTATCCTCGCCTCGAGGGCACTTCTTCACGCCCCGGGCTGGCGCTCTCCCCATCTCTCGACCGTTGCTCCGGCTCCTATCCTATGTGGGCCTCGAACTGTGGCGTATGTGCACGATCTTCGATGGATGGTCACGCGGGGCCGACTAGCGAGAAGCTATCGCACGTTGGATCTAGCCCACACGCTAGCGACTAGCTCTACGGTAGTTTGTATTAGCGACGCGACGCGTAGAGCCGTCTCCGCTAAGCATCCTTTTGCTAGCTCCAGGCTCTTAACTATACCACTTGGTGCCGACCATGTTCCCTGCGTCTCAAGGGCAGGCTCTCCTCGAAGTCAGCGCGTGATCCTGATCGGTCAGGCACCTCATAAACGCAACGAAGTCGCTGCAAGGGCTCTCGTCGAAAGGACGCCCCACTGGTGCGACGAGATTCTAGCAATCAACGTTAGTGAGGAATGCGAACGAATCCTCGAAAGCGCTGGAAGGCACGTAGGGGTTTGCACGCTGGGCAAGATCGGAAGGGATGAATTGATCGGTGCTATGTCAGCCTCGAGTGTCCTCATCTCGCTCTCGGAGGTTGAGGGCTTTGGCCTCCCCTACGTCGAAGCCATGAGGCTCGGGCTTCACGTGATCGCGTCAGATGTCCCTGTCGCTCGAGAGGTGTTGGGCAAGAGCGGCACCCTCCTACCTAGATTTGACGATCCTACGCGTCTCGCCGAGAGCCTAGGTTCAGTTCAAGTTCCACCGCTAGATCAAGATCTCAAGGTTGAATATCTACAAACTTGGGATCGGCATTGCTCGTCGGTTCTGAACGCCTTAGTAGCCTCGACGAGGGAAAGAAGGATTTGAGCATGACCTGCGACGTTCCCTCTGCGCTGATTGTAGTTCCGACCATTGGCGCATTGCCTCTTGAGGCGATTGCAACCAACCTTCAAAGGTTGGTTCAGGGCTGGCCCACTTCTCACAACCATGTAGTCGCCTATGTGGTGGTCAACTTTAGGCCAGCTGACGCCACCAGAGACGCATGCATGGCATCGACTAGAAGGGTCGAGTACCTTTGGCAAGAGAGGAACTTAGGATTCGGCGGATCAGTCAGGCAGGCAGTCGAGCAATACCGTGAGTCAGCGTCAAGACTGCCCGATTTTACTTTCGTCGTAAACGACGATCTAATCTTCTCGGACAACTTTGATGCCGGAGATCTCTTCCACGATATAGATTCAGGACTAGCGGTAGCGTTTACCATGGAGGCGGGAACTACTCTTGATATTCCTTCCACGGGCGCTATGCAGACTTTCCTACGCCTTTCGACACTCTCGAGAAGTCGATTCATACGACAGATTGCATCGCCAGAGCGGAATCTTACTTATCCAAACGGACCAAGCATTCCGGGGTTCGCACTGGTACGGATTCCGGGTTCCTTGTGGGCCAATCTGGATGGCTTCGATGGGCGCTTTCAGCACTACTATGAAGACTTGGACTTCGCGATCAGAGCGGCGAGAGCGGGAAAGCCGGTTCGGGTACAGCATGTCTATGGCGTGAACCACCTTCGAGGAGCGAGCCGTTCGCTTGCGCCGGCGGACGTACTCGCAGTTGAGGTTCAGGCGGCATTCAGATTCCTACGAAAGTGGGGACATTCCGGTGTGCGAGCCTTCGGTAGCTTGAGCTGCGCTCTCATGGTTCGTCTGATGCTGCGGCTTGCGGCGGGCAAGCTCCGGCTGGCCATTAGAGAGGCGGGCCTTCTCCGAAAGTTGTTGGAGAGTTGGGGCGCTCCGACGCTTCCTTACCTCTGTGAGATGGCTCACGACCAAGGCGCTGAGTGGCCCCCGAGGTCAATGGAGACCCAGGCAGCATGTAGTGCATGTGCCTGCGAACTAGACAGCGCCTGCGAATTCACTAATTTGGTCGATGAGCTGTATGGAGTCCCCGGCCGTTGGTCACTTCAGCGCTGTACTAGCTGCTGTACCCTGGTTTTGAATCCGCGCCCGACAGCAGCTTCGCTTCCGGACGCATATCTGAACTACTACACTCATCAGGTTGTTGGCTCACGACCGAGCTCGAATCGGCTGCTTCGATGGATAAAGAGGTTTGAGACTCACCTGAGTCAAAAGGTGACGACGTGCCAAGTTCAGGCGCGCAAGAGTCGCCTACTGGCGATATTGACCGAGGTAGACATAGTCAGAGCAGTGCTGATGGCAAGGTCTCGGGGTGCGATCTATTTAGCTCCTAGGTCGGAGAGGCATCTGCTGGACGTGGGGTGTGGAGACGGCCGCTACATGGCGCGAGCTGAGGGCTTGGGGTGGAAGACGCGTGGACTCGACCTCGATCCGAAGGCCGTTGAGGCAGCGAGAGGACGCAACTTGGATGTTCGACACTGCGGTATCGAGGAGTTGACCGCTAAACAGGGGACCTATGATCTTATTACTATCTCTCACGTCCTCGAACATGTCCTCGATCCTCAGGAGCTCCTAATTCGCGCAGCTGGTTTGCTCCGAGAGGGAGGCTATCTCTGGATTCAGACTCCCAATGTGAGCGCGCCCGGGCTCCGGCGATATGGTTCGGACTGGCGGGGCCTTGAACCGCCAAGACACCTAGCGATTTTTTCCCGCTCGGCAGTTCTTGGCCTACTACGTACTGCAGGACTGACTGTGGAGTGCACCAGAGCTTGGCAGCCGGTCGCTTGGTCTACCTATCGTGAGAGTAGGCGCCAGTCCTGCGGTGGGAGGTCCGGGGTCTTGTCAAGGAGTTGGCATGCGGCCGTCGGTTTGCGTGACGATCTGCGGTGCTATTTTGGGACACTCGAAGATGAATTCGTGACAGTGATAGCCACTAAGAAATGAATCCGCTGCGACGCAAACAGCGATCGGAACGCGCGGCGCTGATGGTGTCCCTTTTTCTTACTATATGGAATGGCTGGACGAACGCAGCGATCGGTGACTCCGGACCACTTGTTGGGACGCGAGTGCTGCCACTTCTCGCACTTGTTCTAGTGATCGCAAGAGAGCTTCTGCTCGGATCGGGAGACTTGAGGGCGGCCCCCGCGCTCTTTTCTCGGTGTGTGCGCTTTAGGAGAGCTGGAAATCGGCGGCTATAGCGTCGAGGGAACCGACATGGTTCTCGCTCTATTGGCACTTTCTGTGCTCGTGCGTCGAGGTCAGGGTTTCAGGATCGATCGTGGTTCTCTTAGAGTAGCGCTTTTGTGTAGTGCCTTCGTGGTGTTGGGAAGCGTTGGCATGCCGATGTTCGATCCGAAGCTCTTGGTTGTAGGGGTGGCCCTAATTGGAGCACTCGTCGGCGCGTCGCGGATTGTCTACTACGAAGCTGACTTGATTGAAGAGCTACTGGTGTACTGTGTCGTGGCGACCCTGTCGATTCTGATTCGAGGTCTGGCGGCGACGCTTGTCTACGAAGACCATCAGCGAGTTAGCTTGAAGCCGCTATGGATCGCATTCCCTGTGCTGTTGATCTCAAGTTCACGCCGGCGAGGCTTCCAGCGAATCGCTCTCTCATTAGTTACCGGAGCAGCTTGTGCGTCCGCAGTGGCGTTTGACGCGTCTCGACAGACTGTCGTTGCGCTATTGGTCGGAGCGATCCTATTTGTGGCGCGGTCGATGGCAAGCGGTTCGCTGAAGTCGAGGCTCGTCTCGTTGGTGCTGGTCGTATCGATTGCGTCAGCTGTAGCGGGCTCCGAGGCAAGCTCGATGGTTTTATTGAGACTGCAGGGGGGTGGGTCGGCGGCTCAGTCGGACGATCAACGGTCAGAGTTGCTGCGCGAGAGCGTAGAGTCTTGGCGTCGAGCGCCTGTTCTGGGCCACGGGGCCGGCTCGTTCGCCTCCGACGCGAAGAGGAGGCAGCTGCGTGACCCAAACGGGGCGCTTCTACTTTCGCCACATTCCTTTATCTTGTTGATACTTGTCGAGACAGGGGTGGTGGGAGGAATTCTCTGGCTGAGCGTCTACTTGGTAGCGGTAGGAGCCCTCGTTCTGTCTAGGAGGGATGAGCTGTCTATCTATCTGTGGCTGCTGTCTGCCTTCTCCTTGTTTTTCTCAGACTTTCTGGGAACGGAGCGCGGAATATTCGTGTTGGCGGTGGCGTGCCTAGCGGCGCGGCATCACGATAACGTGATATTTGAGAGGCACGGCATTTGGGAGGAGACGACTCATGATGGCTGGTCTAGTGAGGAGGGCGAACCTGGCTCTGCTAAAGCGCTCCTGGCGGTCCCACAATAGACACAATGGAACATACTTGAAGAGTGCCGTCCCTGAGAGACTGGTGGAAGTGGGCGTGGCTTCCTACGGTCCGCTCGACGTTCGTGCCTGGGGTTCGCACAATGAGAAGCTTTCGATAGGGAGTTACGTATCAATAGCTGAGGGAGTAGTCTTCGTTCTTGGCGGCAATCATCAGCTGAGGTGGGCCACCACCTTCCCGGTCGAATCTCGCCTTCAAGGCGGAACTACCCTAGTGGAATCTCGGGGCCCTATTGTTGTTGGAGATGACGTGTGGATAGGTCGAGGGGCAATGATCCTATCGGGCGTTAAGATCGGGCAGGGCGCCGTGGTCGGAGCGGGAGCGGTAGTCAGCGGAAGTGTGGCCCCATACTCCATTGTCGTCGGGAATCCCGCGGCGGTGGTCGGTGAGAGATTCGCACGTGAGGTTAGTGAGAGTCTGATGCGTATCGATTGGGCGACGGTTCCGCCGGATTGGCTAAAGAGGCACGCAGACCTTGTTTCGCGGGAGGTTGACGAGGATTGGGCGAGGTCGGTGTTGCCGGCTTTCGATGCTATAGGATCGTTGCGGTCGAACACGTGAGGCTCAAGGCGGCGATGGGGCCTCTCTCGGCCTCGGTAGCAGGATTGGCATTTCCGGCGACGACACTTATTGCTTTTCCTCTGTTGATGTCCTCAATGGGCCGCTCGGACTTCGCACGTCTTCTGGTTCTGCTAGCTGTGTTCAGGATGGCCTCCTCAGTGGACTTGGGTATCTGTTTCTTGGCGTCGGCACGTGTGGGCACTGCGCGTAGCGTCGAGAGCCAAGCGAGTGTCCTCTACGGGAGCGTATTTCGAGTGGCGGGATGGTGGGTGAGCCTCTTTATTGTGGGCGAAGTATTGGTAGGACTTGGTGGACGAGTCGGCGATCTAGAGTTGGGTGCGGCAGGATCCGAAGTGGGACTAGTCTGCGGCGCAGCGTTGTTTTTCCAGGTTTGGAATGTGGTCTCTGGGGTGGCACAGGTTCTTAAGTTGCGTTCGTGGAATCTGGCTGGCTCATTCGCGGGAAGTGCTGTATATCTTTTCGCGATAGTGAGTGGCTGGGCGGCGACGCCGGGGCTGGTCATAGGGGCTTTGGTGGCCCAGTATGCGACTGCGAGTAGTTTCGTTGCGTTAGTGGTGATACGAAGAATTCCGTTTCGAGCCATGTGCTCCCGGGCCGGCACTGTTTCAATGGTAAGTATGTGGATGCAGTTGACGACAGTAGTCGGAATGGCTGCGTTGCAGGCTCCAGTTCTGATTGGAGGAGCGGTCCTGAATGACGACGCTGTGGTGGTGGCGGGTGTAGCGCAGCAGTATGGTGCGATCGTCCGGTTAGGCGCGGCCTCGTTGTCGGGCTATTTTGTGGCGGAGATCTCAAGGCGCGATTCCGGCTATGAGCGCTCCTCCTTCGTGGAGCGCGCTCGGATTCGGTGGAAGTGGTTTATGGCAGTAGTTAGCGCACTTGTGGCGTTGACCGTACCGTGGACCGTCGATTTATTGATGGGGGGCATGGCACTGAAGGAGGTGACTGGAGCGTCTGTCGCTGCGGTCGCAGGGTCGGCGGTCATTTGCTCCACCCTGGTTGATACTAGCTATTTGCGGTCCATCGGGTTTCAGAGGGAAGAGGCTCGCTTCGTTCTCGTACTGCTAGCTGGTACCTTGCTGTTTTGTGGCGGGGCATCTTTCGTGACAGCCTCCGCATCTGGGATCTGGCTAGGCGCCGGTATTGCGGCAATATGTGCTAGGGCAGACTTGGCAAGGAGGCTTCGCGAAGGAGGAGCCGCGCCAGGGTCGTTTAACGGCAGCAATCTGGTGTCAGGGTGTACTGTGCTAGGTAACTCGAACGGCGGACGACCGTCTACGGAAGTGGCTGCGGGTCGAAGAGTAGTGTCGGAAAGACGGGAGGATAAGGCCGGTTCGAAGATGCGGACCTAATCCATGTAGGCATTCGGTATGTCTGCTGAGGCGCTGGTAGCGCCCAAGGTATACCGGCTCTTCGGGATTCACCGGGTGTGATAGCGGTGAGGAGGTTCCAGTCGGCTCGGCCGGCGTCGAGGAGTGACCGGATCCGTTAGCCACGATTCCGCGTAGGGCTTGAGTCGTTCAGGTGGTGGGGCTCACCGTGAGTGGGATTCGGTCGAGGGCGGCGAGGATGGTGGGGGTCCAGTGCCAGTCTCGGTCGAGGTGGAGTTTGCGGCCGGCGGCGGTGATGCGTCCGGCGATGTGGAGGAGCCGGTAGCGCAGGGTCTTGGGGGTGGCCCGGCGCAGAGGGCCGGTGAGGGTGAGGTGCCGGGTCCAGGACAACAGGTTCAGGGCCATGGCGGCGAGGCGGGCCCAGATGCTGTTGTTGACGATGCAGTCGAAGGGCAGGTTGGCCAGTCCGCAGGCTTTGAGGTCGCGGATGACGCTTTCGGCTCGGCCTCGTTGCCGGTGGCGGGCTTCGAGGGTGGCGGGGTCGCCGGGGCTGTCACAGATGAACGCGGTGTGGCGCCAGCCGTTGAGGTCGTCGAACAGTGAGAGTTGGGCGCCGGGGTGGGGTCGTTCCCGGCGCACGATCAACCGGGTCCCTTTGGGCCAGGCCGACAGGTTGACCAGAGCGGTGAGGTCGTAGACGTAGCCGTTGTCCCGCCGAGCGCCGCTGGGCTCGACAGCGGGCACCCAGTCTTCTTCTTGCACCAACAGCAGGGCGTCACGAACCCGGCCGTCGATGGCGTAGCCGAGGCTGAAGCTGATGTTGCGGTGCCGGCACTCCTCAGCCAACCAGTGGGTGGTGCCCCCAGCGTCAGCCCGGACACAGACGCTGACCTGCACATCTGTTAGGCTGTCGCCGGGGAGGTGGCCGGCGCGTTCCCGTTCGGGGAGCCCAGCGATGGCGTCGCCCAGGACAGTCACGTGATCGGTAGCGGTGTTCGACCCGGCATTGCCGGGCCGCATCAACACGGCCAGGACCTCGCCCCGCTCGGCGTCCATGGCCAGCAGCGGGTGATGCCCGTAGGACCGCTTCCAGGTCGGGGCCGCGTCCTGCTTGTCCGCCCTGGTCGTGACCAGCGTGGCGTCCAGATCAACGATCACCTCGGAGCGCTGGCGGGCTGCCGGGTCGACCTTCCACACGTGCTGGCGGGCCTTCGCTTCGGCCTGGTTGATGGCCCGCAGCTCGGCGGGGCCCAACCGGTCGAACGCCCGCCACGTAGACGCCCACGACGGGCCCGGGCCGAACAGGTGCTCCTGGCCAACCACGGCATGCACGTCCGACACGTTGCGGGCCCCGTCGGCCAGGGCCAGCACCGTCAAGCCGAGCAGCCGGCCCGGGTGGTGACGCCGCCAGCCCAACGCCCGGGTCGCCTGGCGCAGACCCTCAGCCAGGCCCACCGCTTCTGCCAGTTCAGCCAGCAGCACCAGGCCCGCCCGGCTGACCAGACCCTCACCGTCACCGGTCACTGTCCGTGCCCGAACCAGCCTGCTACCCTCACCCATGACAAGGCCCTCTTTCCCGGAAGTTTGTGTTGTGTCGCAACACGCATTCTCCCAGGCAGAGGGCCTTGACGCGAGCCTCCCCGCTATCAGCTACGCGGAATCGTGGCTAGGCCCGCTCGGCGTAGCACGACCGGCTGCAATGAGCCGGGCCATCATCGCGTCGATGGATGCCAACGGGTAAGCCTTTTGCGGTTTTGGTTTGTCAGTCCGCTGCTGCGAGAATTGCGTAGAGATTTTCGCCGTAGCCACTCTTAAGTAGCGCTCTCGCGTGTTCCTCTAGGGCACTCGAGTCGAGCAGGCCGAGCCTCCAAGCGACTTCTTCTGGGGAGCCGATCTGGAGTCTTTGTCGCTTCTCAACGACGCGGACGAATTCGGATGCCTCGACCATGGAGGCGAACGTCCCCGTATCGAGCCAAGCGAAACCGCGATTGAGCTTAGCGACTCGCAACTGTCCGTCCTCTAGGTATATGTTGTTTACCGCTGTGATCTCGAGCTCTCCGCGACTGGATGGTCGAACCGAGCGCGCTATGTCACAGACCATGGTGTCATAGAAATATAGGCCTGTGACCGCCCACGAGGATTCGGGCTTCGATGGCTTTTCGACAATGCTCAATGGACGTTCGTTGTGATCGAACGTGACCACGCCATACCGTTCAGGGTCGGAAACGTGATGGGCGAAGACGGTGGCGCCTTGTTCGTGCCGGGAAGCCTGCTGGAGCTGCTCGCTAAAGCCGGTGCCGTAAAAGATGTTGTCGCCGAGGATGAGGCAGGCCGGCGATCCAGCGAGGAAGTCCTCCCCGATAATGAACGCCTCGGCTAGGCCGCGAGGTTCGGGTTGGACTGCATATCTGAACGTCACACCCCACTGGCTTCCATCGCTGAGCAGTCGTTTGAAAGACGATTGGTCCTCGGGGGTCGTGATGATCAGGATCTCGGTGACACCGGCCAGCATGAGAGTCGAGATTGGATAGTAGATCATCGGCTTGTCGTAGATAGGAAGGAGTTGCTTCGAGACACCGAGGGTGACGGGATGCAGGCGTGTGCCGGTGCCGCCGGCGAGGATGATGCCCTTGCGGTTGAGTGGATTGGGATTGCTCATGGCATCTCTTCGATCTGGGCTACGACCCGGGCGAGCGATGTCCGCCAAGGAGGTAGACGGATGTTGAGCTCGTCGGCGATGAGCTGCGATGAGAGCCTGGTGTCGCCTGGTCGGCGTGCTGCGGTCGGGTATTCTGCGGTCGTGAGGTTCTTGATCTCGCCGGCAAAGCCAGACGTAGACCTTGCGAGAGTCTCGCTCGCAAGGTCGTGCCAGGAGGCCTCGTCGGGCGAGGCAAGATGGAACAGCCGTTGTTCGGGAAGGTCGTGACCGCCCCCTGTCACGGCGATCAGGCGGATGATGCCGTTAGCTAGATCGGCCGCCGACGTCGGGCAGCCAAACTGATCGGCCACCACACCTAGCTCGCTACGTCCTCTTCCTAGGTGTAGCACGGTCTTGACGAAGTTGTGGCCGGTGGCGCTGAAGACCCACGAGGTGCGCAGGGTGATTGAACGTTCGGCTGTTGCAGCCGCCGCCTCGCCGGCGAGCTTGGTTGCGCCATAGACATTTACTGGCCTGGGCTCGTCGGTTTCGAGGTAGCAACCTAGGGAGAGACCATCGAATACGTAGTCGGTGGAGATGTGCACGAGTAGGCTTCGGCATTTGTCAGCGGCCTTGGCGAGGACCTCGACAGCGCGATGGTTGACCTCGTCAGCAGCAACCGAGTCCTCTTCTGCTCGATCGACAGCGGTGTAGGCCGCCGCATTGACGATCACGTCGGGGGCGTATTCGGCAACAACCGTCGCCACTTTGGCTGACGCAGTGATGTCAAGCTGGCTCGACCGCAGCGCCAAGAGATCTGTGCCCGCCGGCCACGGTTGCCGTTGGAGTTCGGTGCCCAGCTGTCCGCCGGCTCCGGTTACGAGGACCTTGGTCATCGTGAACTTCTCGAAGGCAAACTCGGCCCGTCACCGCGCCCATATATGTCGGTCTCCGATTGACGGTACCTCTTGGACATCTCGATACCGCGAATCGAGCCATCGATCGCTGAGCGGTTTCGAGCGTCGACGTTGAGTGCCGCGTGGGCGGTGTTGCTGACGAGCTGACGAACGGCGGTCGAGCCGGCGAAGCTAAGGCCCTCGGAGACGATTACTCCCACAGGGTCCCCCCTTCGACCAACGCTCGGATCTCATCGAATCCGAGCCCCGCAGCATCCTTGGGCGAGAGGACCGGTTCCGTGAGCCAGGCTGGCCACTCAACGTCGATCGCTGGGTCGTCCCAGCGGAGCGTACGTTCTGCTGCTGGCTCGTAGGCGGAGTCGACCTTGTAGAACACCGTGGTGTCAGGCTCGAGCGTGCAGAAGGCGTGCCCGAACCCGCTAGGGATCCACAACTGGTGACCCGACGCATCGTCGAGTTCAACGGAAGCATGCTCGCCGAACGTGGGCGAGCAAGGTCGGAGGTCGACGATCACGTCGAGGACACGACCACGGACTACCCGGATGAGTTTTCCCTGCCCAAACGGCCGAAGCTGAAGGTGGAAGCCGCGGATTGTTCCTGCTTGTGCCGAGGTCGACTGGTTGTCTTGAACGAACGCGTGCTGCATGCCGATGTCGTATGCCGCGTTCGCCTCATACGTGACTTCGAACGCACCTCGATTGTCCTCGAAGCGACGCGTTCCTATCACGCATGCATCGTCAAATAGATTCTTGATGATCTGCAAGCGGGAACCCTCCTGGCGTTGGATTTTGTTGCGACAAGCAGAGGCATGAAGTGTCCAGCATGCTTATCGACTGTGCTGCGCCGAACCCAATCATAGCCGGAGTACCTCGGTGCATCTCCATGGGTATTTGGGTCGGAAGCGGTTTTCGGACCCCGCCCGCGCCGACAGTTGTGGCGCGTTCGGCTGGGAGTAGCTACGGATAGATCGACTGAGGGTCACACGATCTGAGTGGCGTGAGCGGCTGCAGGTGCAGCGCTCTTTTCGTCGCGACTCATTCATCGCTTGCCGTGCGACGTAGATGGTGGGCCGCCCTAGTTGGTTGCAAGTCCCGGATCACCGAGGTGGGGCCATGATTCATGGCTACAAGGGCGGTGTCGGGGGAGTGTGACCAGGCGGCAGCCTGGCTCAGCAGATCTTCTTCCGCTGGATCGTGCCGTGCTTCGTGCCCAACGCCGCCCCAAGCTTGGTGGACCGAGCGTCCCGCCTGCACTCTCTCCTCAATGCTGTACCGTGTTGAGTCGGGCGCGAGGCTGTGACGGGCGAGCGCGACAGCGCAGGGCGCTATGCGCGACTCGTGGCTCGGTTGGGTAGCTGCTAGGTCTAGTAGAGTTGTGCTCTTTCTACTGAGAGATCGTGAGATTCTGGTCTACATTCAATTGAATGGCTGATTCAAGCTCAACCGTCTTTTGGTGTGTTTCTCCTGGCGTAGAATGGCAGCGATCGTACGCGAGAATCTCAATATCGCTACGGAGACACCATTGATCGATGTAGAGATTGTCATACTTGACACGCTCTGCAATGGAGGTATCGCCTCGTAGCCCAGCAACTTGGGCCAGGCCCGTCAAGCCCGCTGGCATACGGTGCCGATCGTCGTAGTCGGGTATCCGGTCACGAAAGTACTCGACGAAGGCCGGGCCGTTCCGGTCGAGGGCCGACGAGAGACATGTCGCCAGCGAGTACAGAGAAGAGTTGGGGGAGCTCGTCGACGTTGCTCCGGCGGAGCCAGCGGCCCACCCGGGTGATCCGGCTTTCGGCCGTCCACTCATGGTCGGACGTGGCGCTGGTGGTCATCGAACGGAACTTGCGGACCACAATCCGTTCGCCATGCTGGCCCACCCGGTCCTGGGAGAACAGGACCGGCCCCGGTCCCGACGCCCGAACGGCGAGGGCGGCCGCGATCATCACGGGGGAGGTCATCACCAGCAGCAGTCCTGCAGCGCTGAGATCCATAAGCCTCTTGAGTCGGATCGAGATCCTAGGATGGGTGGAGCGCTGTACCCGTACCAGGGGATAGCCCCGGGCCCGGTCAGGTGACGTCGAGTCCAGGCCGATGCCCATGGCATGGAAGCGGGGCACCACATGCACCGCGATGCCCTGCTGGCCAGCCCAGCGGGCCACCTTCTGGGCCAAGTTGTCGTCGTAGGCGGCCGCCGGTCCCACAATCAGTCGGTCGGCGCCGATGGCTTTTAGCGCATCGGCGATGTCGGCTCGGAAGCGGCCGGGAGGGATCGACGAGTTGCTCGGCGATGACCTGACCCGTCGGTATAGGAGTGCTGGGGTAAGGGCAGGGAACGAGATACCCCACGATGTCTACGCCGTAGGTCGGGCGGAGGGCGATCTCCACCGCCATCTCCCGGGCCAACTCGTCGTAGCCGAAGACCAGCGCTCGGGCTCGGAGGTGGCCATGGCTCCACATGTGCACGAGCAGCCAACGGCCGACCGTACGGGCCGCTGTTCCGGCCGTGACGAGAACCGCCATCAGGGCTACGAAGCTGGGGACACTCGGCTGACCCAGCCCTGGGATGGACACCACCATCAGAGCCGCTGTGACGCCGATGGCTGACGCGGCACCGGCCAGGCGGACTTTAAACGCCCCCTCCTCCGACATGTTCACCCGGAAGTAGCCGCTGGTCAGGAGGGCCATGAACGTCGAGACGACGGCAGTGGCGCTGAGGATCGTCCAACGGCCGGCCAGCACCATGGACCACCCGAGCGCCCCTACGGTTAGGGCAGCAAGGGTGAAGGCCGCCAGCATCCAGCTGCAAAGTCGGTGCGGGGAGTGGAGCTCGCCCGATACCCGCCTGCGCGCCTGCGATCCAAGACCCACCTCGATCTCCGCGGCCTGTTCGAGCGGCGAGCTGTCTGTGTAGACGATCGCGATCGACGTGGTTCGGCTCGTTGCGCCGGCAACGGGGCGCGCCAACGAAGGGGTGGGGGGCATGCGGCGGGAATGTCCTTCCGGGTTCCTCGCTAGTGAGGAACTCCTGGTTTCTCTGACGTCCGCGCACTGAGAATGATACGGGTTCGACTGAGCCGTACCAAGGAAATGGGCTATCAGTTGGGGGAGTGGTTGTTCCTACTTCAGTCCGTCTTTAAGCGTGTAGTTCAAGTGATATGGAAAGTGATCAATTGACATGAGTCATCAGTGAAGAGACATGCGCGGCCAATCAGGTAAGGATGATTGCATGAGGTCGCACGCCGGCCTAGGGTCTGGGTCGGCGCTGGTGATTCTGAGGGACCACTCCCGACGGGAAAGCTTTGCCTGTGCTGACCACGAGAACTGCTGCTGATCTGCGCCGGGATCGGCACTCGTCGTCCGATGGTGGGCGGCGTGGGGTGAGCCCGTCCGGTGTCCAGTGACCTCGAGTGGGCCGGTGCGGCACGGTTGGCCGGTGGCGCAGTGGCAGGGGATGCTGGTCGGCTGGCCGTTGGTCGCACTTGCCGGAAGCGGTCGGCCGCAGTTGCCCTGGTGGGCTGTGGTCTCCTCGGATTTGGTGCGGTCGCTGCTGCGGGCCGGGCGAGACTGAACCGGGGCGGGCCGCCGGGCCGGGATCCGACGGCGAGCCTCACTCCGAGCGGTGGTGGTGGGGGCGGGGCCCGAAGCCGAGCATCTCGTCGCCTCCATGCTGGCTGCCTCCTTCGCCGCGCACGTACCCGCGGCGCGTGCTCGACGACGATCCCGACAGCATCGGTCGCCCGATCGGCGGCCTCGCGGTCTCGGGCTCCACCGTCGATCTGGTGGCTGCCGCTGCTCGCACGAGGGCCACAGCGGTGGTACTGGCGACTCCATCGGCCGACTCGATCACCATCCAGTCGCTCTCGGCCCAGGCGGCGGCGGCAGGCCTGGAACTTCTCGTGCTCCCACCGCCGTCTGAGGTTGACGACACGCTCGAGATCGGCCACCTCCGCTCGCCGACAGCCGAAGATCTGTTCGCTCGCGATCCGGTGGCAGTCGACCTCCGCGGCAGCTGCGGCTGAGATCACCGGCCGCCGGGTGATGTCTCGTCGGCGCTGGCCGGTGCCATCGGGGCGCCGCTGACCCGCCGGATCGTCAGCTTGCAGCCGGCTGGCCTCGTGCTGGTCGACCACGACGAGAACGGACTTCAGGACCTGCGCCAGACGATCGATGGCGAGGAGTCGGCTCGCGTCCACTGCTCGCTGGGCGACGTGCGAGACCGTGAGCGGGTCTTCGAGCTGTTCGAGCGCCACCAGCCCGAGGTGGTGTTCCACGCCGCAGCGTTGAACAGCCGCCACTATCCGTCCTGCGATCCGGTCGAGGCGATCAAGACCAACACGGTCGGAACCAAGAACCTGCTCGACGCCGCAGTGCACAGTGCGGTCACGACGTTCGTCCACCTCTCCTCGGCGGCGGCTGCCGACCCCACAACCGTGATTGGAGCGACGAAGCTCTCGGCCGAGCGGCTCACCGCCCTGGCTGCAGCCGAGACCGGCTTGCGCTATTTCTCGGTGCGAACAGCCCGCATCTTCGACGGTGGGGGATCGGCGTTCACGTGCGTTCCGGCGGCAGCTCGCTGCCGGGCGGCCGTTGACCGTGCCCCACCGCGACATGACCCACCTCGTACTGTCGGCATCGGAGGCAGCTCGCCTCGTCCTGGTCGCCGCCGCCATTGGCGAGCCGGGCCAGGCGCTCGTGGTTGATGCCGGCTTCCCGATCCGCCTCTTCGATCTGGCCCAACATGTCGTGGCAGGGGCGCGAGGCGATGCCCGGATCGAGGTGACCGGCGTGGAGACCGACGAGTCGGTGCACGATGTTCTGTTCGGACCCAACGAGCTCGGCGTCACCGGGCCCCACCCCCGAATCGTGCACACCGCGGTCGATGTGTGTGATCCCTGCCCCGCCCTCGCCGAGGCCACCGGCATCAGCGAGGGTGACATCCGCTCGATGATCAGCGCCGGCTCCCAGCTGCGGCTGGTCAAAGACAACCGAACCAGCTCGGGTTGACCGGACCGGCCTTGGTCGACCGCCTACCTCCTGGAAGCCACTCCACTACAGAAAGTGCGCCGTGAATCAACAAGTCCCGGGCCAGGAGTCCCTGCTCGCCACGTCCGCTGAGTCGTCGCCTCATGTGGCCAGAGCGGCGGCGATGACGCACGAGGCAGCCGCTGAACCCGTGACGGTGCGGTTGCGTCGGTCGAGTCCACCGCAACAATCGGGTACATAGCTCACCTGTTGGTAGATCGAGAAACTCTCTGAGTCTATTGCCATGGCGGTGCGCCCCGACGGCAATGCCATCGAATGAGGTGCTCTTCCCTGAATCGACAGGCTCGGCCATGCGAGGCCAAAGCGGCACCATCGGCACCGTTCATGCGTCCCAAATTCTGGGTGAATCTGCTGTGGTGCTTTGGGTAAATCCCCCTAGATTGCGTCAGCACTAGATCCAACATCGGCTGGCACAGAAAGGGAAGCGGGTGGCGCTCGGGCGTGTCGACATCCTCACGGTCGTCGTGCTCGCACTGCTGTGCGCCGTGGCGCTGGGGCTGGCCTCCCGGCGGCGCTCGCTGCCCGGGCGCCGTGGTGGCGCTGTGCTGCGCCCTGCCCCTGGCCGCCGCCCTGTTCGCCCTGTCCGCCCCGGGAGCGATGGGGGCCAACGCCCCCGACGGGTTCCGCTACCTCGACCAGCTGGCCCTGGTTCGCACCGGCGGCCTCGACGCCCTGCGCGCCGGGCACATCTCCAGCGGCAAGGAGCTGTACCCCGTCCTGCTCCTCCCGCTCGCCCTCGCCGTGCGCGCCCACGCTGGCCGTGCTGGCCGTGGTCAACGCCGCCCTGGCCGCCGCCGCCATCCTCGTCACCCAACCCCCGGGCCGGCCCGGCCAGGTGCTGGCCAACCGCTGGATCCGCTACTACCCCTTCCTCTCCGCCTCCTTCCTGTTCTTCATGCTCCTGCCCCTGCGGGAAGGGGCCATCGTGCTGTTCCTCCTCCTGTTCACCCGGGAGGTGGGGGAGCGGGGCCGCATCGCCCCCCGGGCCCTGGCCCTCGGCGCCCTCGTGTTCCTCCGCCCCGTCGTCGCCCTCTGCGCCGCCCTCAGCCTCGCCCTCATGGAGGCCCGGTCCCGCCGCCTCATCCACCGCCCCGCCCTCGTGGCCGGGGGCGTCGCCCTGGCCGCCGGCCTGCTGGCCCTCCCGCCCATCCGCTCCCAGATCGTCGGGGTCACCGCGGCCAAGGTGGCGGCCGACCGCAACTACAACGCCTCCTTCTCCAACTCCGGCCTGCCCCCGGCCGACGGTTCCTCCTGGGCCACCCTGGCCGCCGGCCTCCCGCGTGACCTGGCCAACGTCTGGCTCCGCCCCAACCCGGTGGTCGATCGCAGCGCCTTCGTGGTCGCCAGCGTCGACACCGTCGGCCTCCTCGCCCTCACCCGCTCGGCCGTGCGCACCCGGCGCCTCGCCCTGCGGGCCGGTGGCCATCCCGAGGCCCGCATCCCCCTGGCCCGGGCCACCTACGCCCTGTGGTTCACGTTCTCAATGGCGGTTATGTACGCCCTCACGGTGGGTGACCTCGGTCAGCTGCTGCGGGGACGGTTGGCGGTCCTGGCGGTCCTCTGGCAGAGCCAACTGTACGAAAAGGAGCCATACGGAGATGCGCATCTTCCCCGCGAGCCGCGCCGCCGCCTACGAGCCGGTCTTCACCTTCGACCCGGTCCGGTCATCGACCTCACCGGTGACGAGCCCGTCATCGACCTCACCGACACCCGCCCCAGGCAAGACCGCCTCCTCCCGGTTCAAGGAGTGGGTGGGCGGTCGCGGTAGGCAGCACGCCGACGGCTCCGCCCCCGCCGGCCCCTCACCCCGGGGATCGGCTCGGGTGCCCCTGACCACCCAGGCCATCGTCCGGGGCGCCCTCAACCTGCCGATCGACGTGCCCATCTTCGCCGTGGTCGGCCCGTTCGATCGCACCGTCGGGCGCGACGCCGGCACCGACCGGCTGTGGCGGGCCTGGGCCGCCGTCCGCCGCCGCAGCGCCGAAGCCCAGCTCCTGGTGCTGGCCGACGTGCCCGTGCCGGCCCTCCCCGGGGTCCGCACCGTGGGCGACGTGCCCAACCTCGCCACCCACCTCGACGCCTGCGACGCCGTGTTCGTGCTGGCCCGCCGCCCCGGCATGCCCGCCCCGGTGGCCGACGCCATGGGCCGGGGCGTGTCGGTGATCCTCAGCCGGGAAGCAGCCGCCGGCGATCCCGCCGATGGGGCAGAGGCGGGCTGGGTGGTCGACGGTGACCACCCAGCCCAGATCGCCGACGCCCTCCTGGCCCGCCGGGTGGGCACGGCCCAATGGCTCCGGGGTGCCACCGCCGGGGTCGACCTCACTCCGCCGCCCGCACCCCAACCGACATCTCAGCCGACACCTCGGCCGGAACGGCAAACCACCCGGGCCTCGTCGTGAGCACGCCCGGCCAGGTCGAACCCCTGACCGGCCGCCGCCTCAGCTCTCGTCGCCCCGCATCTGCTCGATGGCCGACTCGAGCTCCACCACCCGGCGGCTCTCGGCCTCCTGGAAGAGGATGGCCGTCACCGTGCGGAGCAGGATCTCGAGGTCGGACCGAAGGCACCACTGGTCGATGTAGAGGTTGTCGTACTTCACCCGCTCGGCGATCGAGGTGTCGCCCCGCAGGCCGGCCACCTGGGCCAGCCCGGTGAGACCCACCGGCATGCGGTGGCGGTCGTCGTACTCGGGGATCCGGTGGCGGAAGTGCTCCACGAAGGCCGGTCGTTCCGGTCGGGGCCCCACCAGCGACATGTCGCCGGCGAGGACCGAGAACAGCTGGGGCAGCTCGTCGACGTTGGTTCGGCGCAGCAGGCGCCCGATGCGGGTGACCCGGCTGTCGGCCGTCCATTCCGTGTCCGACGAGGCGCTGGCCGTCATCGAGCGGAACTTGCGGACCACGATCGGGCGGCCGAACTGGCCCACCCGTTCCTGGGCGAACAAGATCGGGCCCGGCCCCGACAGGCGCACCGCCAGGGCGGCGGCCACCATCACCGGAGCGGCGACAACCAGCAGGGAGCCGGCCACCGACACGTCCAACAGTCGCTTGAGCCGGATCGACAGCCGGGGGTGGGCCGAGCGCTGGAGCCGCACCAGCGGGTAGCCCCGGGCCTGGTCGGGCGACATCGAGTCGAGCCCCATACCCATCCCGTAGAAGCGGGGTACGGCGTGAACAGCCAAGCCCTGCAGGGCGGCCCACCGGGCCAGACGCTGGGCCAGGTACTCGCCCACGGGGGTAGCGGCCGGCCCCACGATCAGGCGCTCGGCCCCGATGGCGGTCAGCGTCCCGGTCAGCGCCGCCGGCAACGGCATCCGGGGCTCCACCATCGCCTCGGACACCTCGCCCGGGGGTAGGGGCCCGGCGACGGGCAGGCACGGGATGATGTAGCCCACGATGTCGACCCCGTAGGCCGGCCGTAGCGACACCTCCAGTGCCAACTCCCGGGCCAGCTCGTCGTACCCGAACAGCAGGGCCCGGGCCCGGAGGTGACCCCTGGTCCACAGGCGGCCCAGCAGCAGCCGCCCGTACATCCGGGACACCGTGGCCGCCGCCATCAGCACCAGCATCAGCGACACGAAGCTGGGCACGCTCGGCTGGTCCAGACCGGGAACCGACACCACCGCCAACGCCGCCGTCACCCCGATGGAGGCCGCCGCCCCGGCCACCCGGACCCTCACCCAGCCCCCCTCGGCCATGTTCACCCGGAAATAGCCGTTGGCCATCAGTACACCGAAGGTGGTGAGCACGGCGGTGGTGCTGAGGATCGTCCATCGGCCGGCCAGCGTGGTCGACCAGGCCAGGGCGGCCCCGCACAGGGCGGTAAGGGTGAGGGCGGCCAGCATCCAGCTGGCCCGCCGGTGGGGGGAACGCCGGAGCCACCGTTGGGTGTCGGCCCGCCGTCCGGGGGGCTCGTCGACTCGCACGACGAGCACCCGCGTCGATCGGCGGGCCGGGTCGCGGAAGGGAGCCGGGGCCCGGGGAGTCGGAAGGCGGTGGGGGAGCGACAAGCGGCGGGAACGTCCTCTCCTGTTGGTCCTTTGCGGAAGGAGACATTGCATTCTCTTTTGGAGAATCCAAAGTCGACCATAGGAGTGCATTCAACACAATGATGAGCAAACCGATGGGTTCCGGAACCGAGCCGAGCCGGCTCACTACCCTCACTGGCCGGGTAGCACCCGATCGTTCCAGAGGTTCGCTGGACCACTCGCCGAGGAGGATGGACATGGCGGCCCATGCTGAACCAAATAGGAGGGAGAAGAATCCTTGTTCTTCCCCAAAGAATGGGTGAATCTTCCTTGTTGCTTTGAGCAAAAAGCCCTAGATTGCGAGTCCCATACGGGTGAGCGAGAAGGGGCATGTCATGCGAGTCCTCCACGTCAGCCAGCCCACTGGTTACGGCGTCGCCATGGCGCTGTGCACCCTGACGTCGTCCCAGGTGGCGGCGGGCCACGAGGTGACGGTGCTGGGTGCGAGCGCCACGTTCAACCTGGCCCTCGACCGCCGGGCCCGCCTGGTGGACTGGACCCGGTCCAAACCCCTCGATCCGCGGCTGCCCATCGACATCGGGGTGATCCGGCGGGCCGTGCGTGCCGGGGCGACGGACGGTGAGCCCTACGACGTGGTTCACCTCCACTCCAGCCGGGCCGGGCTGGCGGGACGGGCCGTCGACCTCGGCGTGCCGGTGGTGTTCCAGCCGCACGGCTGGAGCTTCCATCCGCTGCAGGGTCGGTTGCGTGAGGCGGTGACCGGGATGGAGCGGCGGATGGCGACCCGGGGGCAGGGCATGATCTACTGCTCGTCGGCCGAGCGCCGGGTGGGGCTGGCGCTCGGGATCGAGCCGCCCCGCCATGTGGTGGCCCACAACGCCCCCAGCATCGACCGGCTGGCGTCGCCCACCCCCGTTCCCGATCGCAGCGCGGCCCGGGAAGCCCTCAACCTCCCGCTCGACGTGCCCATCTTCGCCTTCGTCGGCCGGCTCGTTCCCCAGAAGGCGCCCGACCGCCTGTGGCAGGCGTGGTCGGCCGTGCGGCGGCGCGACGCCTGGGCCCAGCTGCTCGTCATGGGCGACGGATACGTGCCGCCGCTGGCCGGGATCCGCCACCTCGGCTTCGTGCACAACGTGGCCGCCCACCTCGACGCCTGCGACGCCATGGTGCTGCTCAGCCGGTGGGAGGGGATGCCGCTCGCCGTGCTCGACGCCATGGCCCGGGGCGTACCGGTGGTGGCCAGCCGGGAAGCGATCGACCCCGACGACCTGGGCGGGGCCGGCGTGGTGGTGGACGGCGACGTGCCGGGCCAGGTGGCCGACGCCCTGCTGGCCCGCCGGGCCGGGACCGTCCAGTGGGTGCGGGAGGCCACGGCCGGCCTCGAGCTGACCGGCACCCGCTACGCCCCCGAACGGGTAGCGGCCCGGGTGAGCGACTTCTACCGCCAGCTGGTCACGGCATGACCGGCCGCCGGGCAGAGCTCCGCTCGCTGGTGGCGTCGGACATCGAAGCCAACCTTGTGTCGGTGGGCCTGGGGGCCGGGCGGGGCCAGCGGCTCCAGTTCCTGTTGTCGGTCCGCGGCTTGGCCACCGTGCTGGTGCGCCTGGCCCACGCCGCCTGGGGTGTCGGCGGCCCGGGCCGGGTGGTGGCCCTCGGGCTCAAGCAGCTGAACCATCTGCTGACCGGGGCCGACGTGGCCCCCGACGCCGTGGTCGGTCCCGGCCTGCGCCTGTTCCATCCCACCGGCGTGGTGATCGGGCCCGGGGTGCGCATCGGGGGCGGCTGCTCGATCCAGGGCGGGGTGGTGCTGGGGGGCACCGGCGGGCCGGTGCGGGGGGCCAACGGCGCCCCCGCCGTGGGCGACGACGTGCAGCTGGGCAGCGGGGCCAAGGTCGTGGGGCAGGTGACGATCGCCGACGGGGTCTCGGTGGGGGCCAACGCCGTGGTGATCCGCAGCGTCGCCGAGCCCGGCGCCCTGGTGGTGGGCGTTCCGGCCCGCGTCGTCCCTCGAGCGCGCCGTGCCGGCCCGGGACCGGAGCCCGGCTCGATGAACGCCGTGCTGGGGGCCCGCGACGGGCGCACCTCGGGCGCGTCACAGCTCCACCGGGTGGGGGCCAGCGTCGCCTTCAGCGGCGCCAGCTTTCTGGTGGTGGCCACCCTGGTGACGACGATGGACCCGGCCCGCTTCGCCGGGATCGGGCTCGTCTACGTGCTGTGCTCGGTGCTCACCAACCTCATCCGCTACGGCCTGTTCGATGCCACCCTGGCCGGTCAGGTGCCGTTGGCCGCCTGCCGGATGGCGGCCCGGTGGCTGGCCCTGGGCGTGGTGCTGGCCACCCTCCTGGGCATGGTGGCCGCCGTGGTGCTGTGGCTCGATCTGCTGGCGGCCGCCGTGGTGCTCGGCGCCGGGTTGAGCGCTGGCGGAGACCTGGCCCGGATGGTCCGCTTCTGCGATGGCCGCAGCCGGGAGGTGCTGGTGGGTGACCTGGCCTGGTTGATCGGCATCGTGGTGCTGGCCGCCGCCGCCTGGGCCGGCGGGCTCACCCCCGCGGTCGGAGCCGTGGGCGGGTGGATCATCGGCGGGGCCGCCTGGACGGCCCTGGCGCTGGGTGACGGGCCCGTCGGGGTGGCGGGGGAGCGGGTCGATGGGTCGACCGGGTGGCTCCGGGCTGTGGTCGGCACGCTCCCGATGGCGGCCTCCGGTGCCGGGCCCTACGTCGGGTACCTGGCCGGCATGGCCGCCGTGACCGCGGTCGGCCGGCCCTCGGCGGCGTCGCTGCTGGAGGTCGGACGGCTGGTGGGGATGCCGGCCGTGACCGTCTATTCCGGGTTGCGGGTGGGGGTGGTCGCGTCGTCACCCGTCGCTCCTGCCCCGTGGCCCGGTGGGGTGCCGGGAGCGGCCCTCGATCGCCCGGGGATCGCCCGGTCGGCCCACCTGGCGGCGGTGGGGGCGGCCGCGGCGTCGGCCCTGGTGCTCGTGCTCACCCTGGTGGCCGTGATGGTGGCGCCGGCGGGGATCGGCAGCGCCCTGGCCCTGGCCCGCCGCTGGTGGCCTCTCATCGCCGCCTCCCAGCTGGCCCGCCTGGTGGTGAGCGTGGTGAGCGACGCCGCCCGCCCTCTGCTGGGGCCGGGGGCCGGGGTGCGGATCGGGATGGCGTCGGCCCTGCTGGGCGCCGTGGTGCCGCCGGCGCTGGTGTTGGCCGTGGGCGACGTGGGAGCGCTGATCAGCCAGCTCGCCGTCGTCGGCCTCGTCTACGCCCTGATCCAGGGCGCGTTGCGGGTGTCGCCGGTGGCCCACCGCCGCACCCCCCACATCCGACCCACCCGCTGAGCCGACCCAAACGCTGAGCCGGCGCCAGCCGGCACGAGGACCCGTACGAGAGAGAGTGTGCATCGCCATGCCAACCCGCCACACCCGCCCTGCCGGCGGTGCCGACCCGCGTGGGGCGACGCCGGAGGTCACCGTCGCCTACTTCGGCCGCCGCTTCGCCGGGCCCCTCCTCGCTGCCCGCTTCCGCCACGGTCTGGCCCGGGCCGGTGCCAGGCGGGTGCGGCTCGAGACTGGCCCCGTCCGCTTCGCCGCCCGTCTGGTGTGGCGTCGGTTGCGGCGCCGCCCGGTGGGGCCGGTGCTGAGCGTGATGGTGCATCCGGCGCTGGCCGTGGTGTGGCTCCTCGTTCCCCGCAGTCGGCGCCTCTACGTCATCCACGACACGACCCCGCACCCTGGGAGGTGGTGGGACCTCCAATGGCGCCTCATCCGGCGTCTCGACCGGTCGTTGGCGGCCCGGTCGGCCACCGTGGTGGCGCTCAGCGCCTGGGCGGCCGACGACTGGCGACGGGATCACGCCCCCGAGGGCCAGCGGGTGGTGCTGGTGCCGCTTCCCGAGATGGTGAGCCGTGCCAGCGGCCGGCCGACTCGACCGCCGGAGCTGGTGGGCCTGAACGAGCCGTACGTGCTGCTGTTCGGGCGGGGCGACCGCTACAAGGGCCTGCGGGAGTTGTGGCCCCACCTCGACCGGTGGCGGGCCGCCGCCGGGCACCCGGTGGTGGTGGCCGGGGTCGGCTCGGCCGATCTCGTGCCGCCGGGCGCCGCCGATGGGGGCGATCCGGGGGTGCGGGTGATCGACCGCTACCTGAGCGAAGCCGAGATCGACTGGCTGGTGGGGGGCGACTGTGTGCTGCTGCTGCCCTATACCAGCGCCACCCAGTCGGGGGTGCTGGAGCGGTTCGCCGTCGGGCCCGCCGTGCCGCTCGGGTTCGCCGTGGGCGGTCTGGCCGAGCAGCTCGCCTCCGTCCATCCCGATCTCGCCGTCGCCCCCCAGCAGCCCGACGAGCTGCTCCGCCGCCTCGACGTGCTGATGGCCGACACCGCCCTGCGGGTCCAGCTGGCCCAGGCCAAGGCCGACCGGACCCGGGCCCTCGACCGCCGCTTCGTCGAAGCCCTGGCCGAGCTGCTGGATCCGGCCCCGGCCGCCGGGCCCGGGCCCGCGCCGGCCCGGCCATCGATCTCACCGTGGGCGACGACGCGGAGCCGCCTCGTGGTGTCCCTCGTTCTCAGAACGGACAGCACCGCCAGCGGCGGTCTCGGAGACAAGTTCAGGGTGGGGGACGCCGGTGACGGTGGCGGGGCGGCGGTGGCGTCTCGAACCAGCCGTCGATCTGCGCCAGGTCGTCGTTGGCGGTGTGGTTGACCTCGGCCGCCCGGTCCACGAACCGCTCCCACCGGGCAGCCTCGGCCGCCGGTAGCTCGGGCTCCTCGTCCCACAGCTCGGCGTACGTCTCGGAGCGGTCGGGCCGCGGGGCCGGCGGTTCCGGGGTGAGGCTGATCGGTGCCGGATCTATGAGCCGGCGGCGGGACCGCTGGGCCAGCGCAGCGGGGTCGACCAGGCCGACCAGGCCGCCGCCGATCCACGGCGCAAACGCTAGCGCGATGTTCCCGGCGGATCGCCGTCGGGTGGCGACCAGCCATGCCCAACGGCCCGAACCGATGGGGCCTTGCCGTCGTAGAGGGAATTGCAGCGTGAGCTGGCATCGAGCCCGCTCGAGACGTAGGAGAGCGCACGATGGGGACCGGAAAAGACGTCACATTCGAGAACGACGGACAGAAGTTCGAGATCTCGCTCAGCGAATACGGTTACCTGGATTTCCTGGCTAACGACAGCCGCGACCGGGTTATGACCCTCTTCGACGACAAGCATGCGAGCTTTGCTGGCGACGTCTACCTCAATGATGTAGTGGCCACCGCGTTGGAGGTCTCGGGAAATGTGGCTGCTGAATCGCTACAGCTCACCGATGGCCACGCCATCAACACGATCCACCTTGGCTCCTCCAGCTCCGAAGCGACGATCCTGGTGGGCGGAGCGAACTACTCTGGCCAGATCGAGCTGTACGACGGCCAGGGCAACGTCAGGATCCGCCTCTCGGGAGCGAGAGGAACCATCGAGCTTCTCGACGGCAACGGGAATGTGACTCTCCGTCTGCCTTGATCAGGCGGCCCAATCCGACCTGGCCGCCGAGGGGCCTCGTACCACCCGTCGATCTGGGTGAGGTCGTCGTGGTCGTCGTGGCTGGCGTCGGTTGCCCGGTCGAGGAACGCCTCCCACTGGTCGGCCTCGGCCGCCGGTAGGTCGGGCTCCTCCTCCCACAGCTCGGCGTACGTGCCCGGCCCGCCGGCGTCGGGCTCACGGGGCATGGGGGCGAGCCGGATCCGCTCCTGCTCGGCCAACTGGACCTGCACCCGGCGGAAGGTGGCGGTGGAATCGGTGAGACCGGCCAGCGCCGCCACCAGGGCCAGCGCCTGGAGCCGAGGGTGGCCCGGCAACTGCCAGGCCAACCCGGCGAAGGCGGCGGCGAACATCACCACCAGGCCCGAGGCCCGGCGGGCCATCACCCGGAACGGGTGGTCCTCCGGCCATCGCCAGATCGCCTCCCAGTGCTGCTGGCGGACCCGGTTCGGCACCCGCCCGGTGTCGAGGAGCTGGAGGCCGACCAGGGCGATAACGACGAGGCCCATCGCCAGCCACGGTGGGTTGACCAATGCCATCACCACGGCCCCACCTGACAGCGCCGCCCACCACATCCACAGCGTCCGGGGCCGCAACCGGTTCACCATTGACTGCCCGCCGCCGATCGCCGAGTCAAACGTCCGGCCGAACGTCGTCGTCGAGCTGGGCGAAGTCGTCGTGGGCCCCCTCGCACCGGGCCCCGGCGGCCCGTTGCACAAAGGCATCCCACTGGGCGGCCTGGGCCGGGGTCATGTCAGCTCCGTCGTCCCAACTCGCCGGGCGCCGGCAGCCGCAGATCGTCGGGCCTCGACACGAGCCGCTCCCGCTTCCGTTCCGCCATCAGCTCCCGCCGCCACGCCACCTCCTCCAGCCGCACGTCGGCGGCGTAGACCACGGCGGCCAGGCCGGCCACCAGCCACTCCAGCTGCATCCGGGGTCCAGTGCTCTGGGGTAGGAAGGCCGAACCGGCGCCGACGACCGCCGCCACCGGCCCCAGCCACCGCCGGCGCTCGCTGGTGAGCGCGTCACGGTTGCGTTCCCACCACGTGAGGTCGCGCCGGGGCCGGGCCCGACGATGGTGGCGTCCGTCCCGGCGGTCGGCCCATCGGCTCACGGCCTGCTCGACGATGGCGGCGCCCAGGCAGGCGAGGGCGGCGGGAAGAATCAGCCGATCGAGCCACGGGGGATCGATTGCCGCCAGCACGGCGGCCGCAGCCGCCGCTGCGCCCCAGGCCACCCAGAGGGCCCGTGCCCGCCGCCGCCAGTCCAGGACGAGAGGTTAGCCGGCGCCCGTAGGCCCGTTCGGTCGGCCCACCGCTCACGCCCCAGCTGGCTCCCGGCCCTCGGCCCGGTCGGTGTCAATCGAGGTCCCAGCTGACGTGTGCCGGCTGGGCCCTTGCGCCCGCCAGCGCTCGTTGCCGCTTGATTACTGCGGTTGACATAGTCTTTCGTCGAACGCTGGTAGAGTGTTCACCGATGGGTATCGAGCACGCAGTGGATCTTGGACCTGACCGGGTGATCGTTGATCTGTCGGTTGAGCCTGCGCACGTCCAGGAGAAGTTTCGGGAGCTTTTCGCTGCGACGGCGGTCGCCTTGAGCGATGAGGACGAGACCGTCGAACGCTACTTTCGGTCCCACTCCTAGATCCGGTCGTCGACATCCAGCTCCGGGTTCCGGATCGAGGCCCCGAATGGCGGATGCTTCCCGGGGTGGCTCCAGCAGCTCCCCTATGTGGTCTACGCCCGGCAGATGTCTGAAGTGGTCGTCGAGCTCAGACGCATCAACATCCTTCGACCGACATGATGTCGCCGTGGCCGGCCTGCACCAGGTGCTGGCCGGCCGGTCGGCCCACCGCTCACGCCCCGGCTGGCTCCCGGCCCTCGGCCCGGTCGACGAAGCGGCCGACGATGAGCGGCCAGCCGGCGTCGCCGGCCACCGGGCCGGCCACGGCCTCGGGGAGGTCGTGGCGCTCGAAGCGGGTGTGCTCCACACGCACGGTGGTGGTGCCGTTGCCGGCGTCGGTGAACGTGATCGTCACCTCGCTCTGCTTGGCCGGGTCGAGGTCGACCTGCCAGTCGCCCTGGATGTGCCACGCCAGCACGAGCTTCGTCGGCGGCTCGTAGGCCAGCACCGTGCCCCACTGGCAGTCGGTGCCGGTGGTGTCGGAGTCGAAGCAGCGGCCGCCCACGAACGGCTCGATGGTGAACGCCGTGATCTCCCGGTTCTCGCCGATGGAGTGCGACGGTGGCCACCAGGTGCCGAACCCGTCGACGAAGACCCGGAAGCAGGTGTCCACCGGGGCGCGCACCGTGCGTTCGTGCACGACGGGGGCGATCGACTGCGTTGTCATGATCGGGTCTCTCCTTGGTTCTCGGGTTGCGGGGCGGCCCACGCCGCCTCGGCCAGGGCGGTGGCTTCGGCCGCAGCGGCGAAGCGGTCGAGGGCGGCGGCCCACAGGCGGTCGAGATAGGCGCGCAGCACGGCGAGCCCGGTCGAGTCGAGGCGGTACACGTTGCGGGTGCCGGCCGGCGACGACGTGACCAGCCCGGCCTCCCGCAGCACCTTCAGGTGCAGCGACACCGCCGGCCGGCCCACCGGCAGCTCGGCCGCCAGCTCGCCCACCGAGCGGGGGGAGCGGGCCAGCAGGTCGAGGATCGCCCGCCGGGTGCCGTCGCCCACGGCGTCGAGCACCGGCGCCTCCAGGATCGCTTGGTCAGTAGTCACTAACGGTTAGTGTGCACTAACCAGTCCGGGACGGCAAGGGCTTCCTTGCGGCCACCTCGGTAGGTTGCGGTTGTTGCTCGTTATGGTCATACTTGTGACCATGTCGGAGTCCCGGTCCCTCGCTGATGTCAAGGCCCATCTGTCAGAACTGGTAGCCCAGGTTGGCGCTCAGCACGATCGGGTCACGGTCACGGTGCACGGGCGGCCGACGGCAGTACTGGTTGCCGTCGAGGACCTCGAGGGTCTCGAGGAGACCATCGCCCTACTGTCCGACAACGACGTGCTCCATGCGTTGGCGGCGGCGGACGCGGAGCTGGACGCAGGCGCCGGCGAGACCGAGGCCGACCTACGCGCAGCGATGGCTGCGCGACGGGGTCGCCGGTGACGGATGCGCGCTACGACCTGATCGTTGCCCCATCAGCACGGCGCCAACTGGCCGAACAACTACCGGAAGCGGTCGCGTTCGCTGCCTTCGAGTTCATCGTCGGGCCGCTCCTGGACAGTCCGCATCGCGTCGGTAAGCGCCTGCGTCCTCCCTTGGCCGACCGCTACAGCGCTCGCCGAGGGACATACCGGGTCCTGTATCGAATCGACGAACAGCAGCACCAGGTCATGGTCGTCGGGGTTTTCGCCCGGGCGGACGCCTACCGAACTCCCTGAAGCCGCATCGTCCTCGCCCCGATTTCACTGTCACACCCCGGTGAGAGAGTGGATCCATGAACTGCGGCGGGCGGGCTGACGTCAAGGGACGGATCGAGTGAGTGCCGAGCCGCCGCACCCCTTCGCTGCCAATCCCGATCCGGCACACCTCATCGACGCTGGGATCGTCCGCGACCTCAAGCGGTGGTGGCAGCGCTACTCCGACGTTGTCGACATCGACGAAGGGGATCTATTCCGCCTCCTCATGACCATTGGCCGTCTGGCTGGCGAGGGCGAAGCGGCATGGGATCTTCTGCCCCCCGTCCCTGGTCACGATCCCGCTGTCACACGCCTCGACGGCCCGCATGTCGTCGGATTCGTCCGATTCACCCTTCAATACACGTGGATCCGTCCACTCGGACGGGACACGGTGGTCGTGCTCGGTATAGCGATAACCCGCCCGGACCAGCCGGGCGGGACGGTCGACGATCTTCCTTAGTCGCGAGGTTCGATCGGGAAGATCCCCCAGCGCGCCAAGCGCTCGTCGGCACCAGCGAGCAACTCGGCTATCAGCGCCTCGTCTTCTGCGGTGAGCGGAGGGGCGGCCGCCCGACGGGCGAGAAATCGGGCGCGCCTCGTTTCGCGGTCGGGCTCGTCATCGATATCCACCCGCGGCACGCGGCCCGCAGGCACCTCGGGTAGCTCAGGGTTTTCTTGCGGGTCCGGCGTCGGCATGGCAGATCCCCTTACGCAGTGATGAGACGTCAACGGATACTGAGCCGATCCTAAACGACACCTGTGACGCTGGAGGGGCCCGCCACCTCGTGCGGTGTCACCGGGGCGTCGTAGCATCGGCCCACCGATCCGACCCGAGGAGACAACCATGAGCGCCACGGCCAACGAGCACCGGGTGGGCGACGTCCGCATCCTGTCCCTGATCGACGGCTACGCCACCGAGCCGGCCCGCGAGATCCTGGTGAAGCCGGGCTTCCCCGGCGACCCGTGGAACGCCCACGCCGACCTCCTCAACGAGGCCGGCGACCTGGTGATGACGATGGGCGCCTACCTGGTGGAGACCGGTGACCGCAAGGTGATGATCGACGCCGGCCTCGGCACCGTCGACAACGACAAGTTCCACGGTGGCGCCATGCTCGACTCCCTCGCCGCCTTCGGCCTCACCCCGGCCGACGTCACCGACATCATCCTCACCCACCTCCACTTCGACCACGTGGGCTGGTGCACCCAGAAGGGCGAGATCGTCTTCCCCAACGCCACCGTCCGCTGCCACACCGACGACTGGGCCTACTTCATGGAGGGTCCCGACGCCGCCCCCGGCGCCGTGCGCAAGCTCGCCCCGGTCACCTCCCACCTGGAGCTGTTCGACACCGACGGCACGATCGCCCCCGGCGTCGACGTGCGCCACGCCCCCGGCCACACCCCGGGCTCGGTGATCGTGGTGGTGTCGGACGGCGACGAGCGGGCCCTGCTCATCGGCGACATCGCCCACTGCACGGCCGAGCTCACCGAGACCGAGTGGGAAGCCGTGTTCGACGTCGACCGTGACCTGGCCCGCCGCACCCGTGAGGCCCTGGCCCGCGAGCTGGAGGGCACCGACACCCCGGTGGCCGCCGCCCACTTCCCCGGCCTCCAGTTCGGCCGCCTCCTGGCCGGCCAGGGCCAGCGCTCCTGGACGTTCGGCTGAGGCGGTCGGGCCTGGGCGGGGGTCGTCCTCGCCCGTTCTGCGTCACGGAAAACGTGTCACCGGGCTGTTCTGGGTCGCGAAACCCCCGACACACGGGCAAAACGTGACGCAGAACGGCGGCGGGGCGCGATTTCCGTGACGCAGAACGGCCGCCAGGGAGGGGGCGGTGCCAGCGGGTCGCCTGTCGGGGGGTGGCCTAGGATGCCCGGCCGTGGCGAACGGCGACCGGACCTGGCGGACCCTCTTCGGGCTGGTGGTGGCGGCAGTGGCCGCTCTGGCGTCGGCCTGCGCCGTGCCCGCCACCCAGGCCGGCGGTACGGGTGATACCGCCGCCCCCGGAGCCCCGGCCGCCCCCGCCGACCAGACGGCCGGTAGCGGGAGTGCACCGGCTCCGGCCCCGGCCCCGGCAGCCACAGGCGGCGACGGCCAGGGCCTCTCCGGGCGGCTGGTGGTCAACAACGCCGACCTGGTCGACCTCAACTGGGTCACCTACACCTACGACCTGGCCACCGGCGCCCCCGCCCGCCTCCCCAGCTCCGACCGGGGGTTCAGCAACGGCGACGACGCCTGGGCGCCCAGCACCGACGGCTCCCGCCTCCTGCGCTACGAGTCCAACGGTGGCGAGCTCGTCATCTTCGACGCCGCCACGCTCGCCCCGCTCACCACCTGGATGCGGCGGAACCTGTCCGAGCCGCTGCTCTCGCCCGACGGCCGCTACGTCCTGGCCCAGTGGTACGACGAGGACGGCGGCGAGTACACCAGCGACCGGGCCATCACCGTGTTCGACGCCGCCACCGGCCGCGTGGTCGAGCACGGCTCCGAACAACCCCTCGGCTACGGGCTCAGCCGCACCTACGGCTGGCTGCCCGACGGCCGCTACATCTACATCATCGGGGCCGAGATCTGGGTCACCGCCCCCAACACGCCCGACGCCTCCCTGCTCGTCGACCTGAGCGACGGCCTGCCCGATCCGGTGGTCACCACCATCGCCAACGGCAGCTTCACCGTCAGCCCCGACGGCACCCGCATCGCCCTGGCCTGGTTCGAGACCCGTGACTCGACCAACGACTACAACCTGTGGGTGGCCAGCCTCGACGGCAGCGACCTCCACCGCCTCACCGTCGTGCCCGACCCCGACGAGGCGCTGAGCTTCACCCACGGCAGCCCCACCTGGTCGCCCGACGGCCACTACGTGGCCGGGGTGCGGTACATGTCATGTCGGGCACGGTCACCGCCCCGGTCGATCCCAACGACGACACGGGGGGCTCCGGGGTGAAGGTGGTGGGCGGCACCGGATGCCTCGACCAGCTCTTCGTGCTCCCGGCCGACGCCCGCGACGTGGCCATCAGCTGGCCCGAGCTCGACCAGGAGCACGGCGTGAGCGTGCAGCCGATCAAGGACGGCTCGCCGGGCCTGCTCGCGATCTGCGGCGGCACGATCGCCTGGATGCCCTGATCGGCCCCCGCCTCCTGCACTACTCCGCAGCCCTGCTCGCCCCCGCCGTTCGGTCGGCGGTTCACCGTCACACCCCCTGCCTACGGTGGTGTGATGGATCTGATCATGGGCCAGTCCACGTCGGTGGGGATCGCCGGTGGCGGGGCATGTGTCCCGCCCTTGCGGGGCCGGGCCCTGCGGTTCGTGTTGGTCGACGAGCTGATGCGGCACGAGGGTGAGATGACGGTGGCCGAGATGGTGGCGGCGGTCGTCCACCGCCACGGTTTCGATCTCGGGGGCCGGGCATCGAAGATCATCTCCGATGCGCTGCGCTGGGAGACCCGCCGGGGCCGGGTCATCCGGATCGGTCGGGGTCGCTACCGGTTCTCACACACCGCCCGGTCCACCGCGCGCCGGATCGGGATCCTCGCCGCCCGATCCCGGACCTGGGTTGTCGCTATTATGCGGCGCCCACAACCTTCGGTGACGCGGTCGCCCGGTCTCCCGGACACGCCGGGCCGTGCGATGAGCCCCCCGTGGGCCGACCTGGCCTGGCTCCGCAACATCTGAGCCCCCTACCGACACAGGAACCGGTGGGGGCTCAGAACCCTCGGGCCATCCACTCGGCCTGCGGCTTGTCGGGCGTCATGACCAGCAGCACCCGCTCGTCGCGGATCAGTTCGGCCCGCAGCTCCTCGTCGGTCTGGTCGGGGCGGCCGTGCTTGGCCCGGATGGCCCGGAACAGGGGCAGCTCCACCTCCACGTCGTCGCTGATCGTCACCTGGCCCTCCACGATGATGTAGCGGAAGCCGGTGACGTCGTCGATGGCCAGCTGCATGCGGGGGTCGTTGGTGAAGATCCGGTACTTGAGCCGGGTCTTGGTGGTGGACACGTAGAACTTGGAGCCGTCCCACACGAACCAGTTGGGGGTGAGGTGGGGCCGCCCGTCGCGCCGGATACCGGCCACGATGGCGTTGCGGGGTTCGGCCAGGAACGCGTCCATGGCCTGGAGATCGGGAGCTGCCATGGCGCCGCACGCTACTGCGTCGGCGCCGGACTTGTATCGGACGGGCCTGTATCCGACGACCCGATCCGCGCTCTGTGGGGCAGACAGAGGAGGAACCCATGGTCGCCATCGAGACGGCGGGCCCGGCCCCCGACCACCTGATCCCCGATCCCACCGACCAACCCGACGGCGAGCAAGCCTTGGCCGAGTTGCCCGTGCACGGCGGCGGGGTGCTGGCGCCCGACCGGCCGGGTGCGACTGCGCCCCCATCGCCGGCGACGCCACCACCCGGGCCGCCCTCGACGCCGCCGGCGGGGCCACGGCCAAGTTCACCGACAACGGGGGCCCGGTGCTCCAGGTCATCCAGGTGCAGCTCGTGTACTGGGGCACCGCCTGGGCCGCTCAGCCCGCCGCCCACCCCCACGGCCGCCGCCGTCACCGGCGCCGTGGGCGCCATGGTGCGGGGCCCGATGCTGACCGGGCTCGACGAGTACCGGGGCATCGGGCGGGGATTCCTGCGGGGCGCCACCACGATCACCACCAGCAACCCGCCGGCCGGCTTCACCGACACCCAGGTGTGGAACTTCCTCAACGGTGAGATCACGGCCGGCACCCTGCCCGCCCCCGACGTCGACAACCAGACGCTCTACATGGTCGTGATGCCCCAGGGCGTCAACCCGGCCGGGGGCAACTTCATCGGCGAGCACACCTACGGCACCCGGGCCGGCGGTCAACGGGTGCCGTTCGCCTGGATCACCAACAACGGCAATCTGGCCTCGCTCACCCGGATCATCTCCCACGAGATCGTCGAGACCTGCACCGACCCCGAGGGCAGCGCCTTCCTCGGGGTGACCGGCACCTGCAACCAGGGCGGCTGGTGCGAGATCGGCGACATCTGCAGCTCCACCGCCGTGCGGGACGGGGTGACCGTGCAGACGTTCTGGTCCGACACCGCCGGGGCCTGTGTGGCTCCGGACTGGCCCGGCTTCGCCTACCCCTACTCGGGCGTCCAGTTCACCGGCACGCTGGCCGCCAACGAGACCCGGCGCTGGTTCACGTTCAACTGGCGGGAGTGGCACCGGGTGGAGTGGTGGATGCTGCCGTCCACGATCACGCCGGGTGGGGCCCAGGTCCGGTGGGACGTGGCCCTGGAGCGGGCCTCGGGCAACCGCATCACCTACTGGCTCACCGTCACCAACCTCACCGCCGCCCCCCTCACCTTCGAGGGCCGTTACACGGTGCTCGGGCGCAGCGCCTGACCCGAACCCGCCGAACAAACCGAACCGAAAGGAAGGCTGCCCCATGGTCACCGGAGTGCAGTTCCGAGGCACGCTCAACCCCAACCAGACCCAGCGCTGGTTCACGTTCAACTGGCCCGCCACCCAGCACGTGCTGTGGGAGGTGATGCCCACCACGGCCCGCACCGGGGCGGCCCAGGTCGACTGGGACGTCGCCGTCGAACGGGCCGACGCCAGCCATGTCACCTACTGGATCACGGTCACCAACCTCACGGCGAACCCGGTCCAGTTCGAGGCCCGGTACGCCCGGCTGTAGGGGGAAGCGCCACGATGCTCATCACGATCGAGAACAACGACGAGCGGGTCACGATCGACACCGCCGCCCCGCTTCGGGCCACCACGACACCGACCGCATCGCCGGCATCATCGCCGGCCGCATCGTCGGCCGACCTCGATGCCGGCTCGGCCGGTTTCGACCCCGCCGGCAAGCGCTCGGCGGCCGCTGCCGTCCCGCTGGCGGCGGCGGGCACCGACCCGATGGGCGGCGGGGTGCTCGACGGGGGCGCCTGCGGCACCTGACGGGCGGCGGCGGGGCGGGGCGTGCGAGAGTGGAGCGACCGACGTCGGCCGCTGCCCACCACGAGGAGCCCCCGTGATCTACGAGGTCCGCAACTACCACTACGAACCGACCCTGATGGCCGAGTACAAGGCCTGGGCCCGGGACTATGCCCTGCCCTACATCCGCAACGAGGTCGACCTCGTGGGCTTCTGGGTCAACCTCAGCGAGCCGGCCCAGGTCAGCGGGGCCCCGCTCGACGACCTGGGCTCGGCCACCGTCACCTGGATCATCCGCTGGCCCGACATCGACACCCGCAACGACGTGATGGGCAAGGTGTTCGCCAACGAGGCGTGGGACGAGATCTCCAAGCACAACCCCGGCCGCCAGCATTACCACCGCATCGAGGTGAAGTTCGCCGAGGAGCTGTGACCGCACCCGGCACCGACTGGCGGGGGCGGGCGGCGGCCGCCGCGCTGCGCTCGGCCTACGGGTGGATCGCGCTCTATGTGGCCGCCATCTGGCTGATCGAGATCGTCGACACCGTCGCCCTCGGCAGCCGGCTGGAACGTGACGGCATCCACCCCCGGGAGCTGAGCGGGCTACCCGGGATCCTGTGGGCCCCGTTCCTCCACGACGGCTGGGGCCACGTGCTGTCCAACACCGTGCCCCTCGCCGTGCTCGGCGGGCTGGTTGCGCTCCGGGGACGGGCGCGGTGGGCCGCCGTCACCGTGATCACGATCCTGCTGGGCGGTGCCCTGACCTGGCTGCTGGGCGGCTCGGGCAACCACATCGGTGCCAGCGGCGTGGTGTTCGGCTACTTCGGGGCCCTGCTCGGCGCCGCCCTCTTCGAGCGCCGCCCGGCGGCCATCGCCCCCGCCCTGGTGGCCCTGATGCTGTACTACGGCCTCATCGTGGGTCTCGTCCCCCAGACCGGGATCTCGTGGGAGGGTCACCTGTTCGGCCTGCTGTCGGGCCTGGCCAGCGCCCGGGTGCTGGTGGACCCCGACCGTCGCCGCCCCCGACGCCGGGGCTCGGGCAGCGACGACGACGTCGACCTCAGCGCCTTCCCGCCCGGCTTCGACTTCGGCGCCCCCCACAGCTGACGTCGGCCGCCCCCTGGCGACCCGGTGCCTCAGCAGGGTTCGACGGTGACGCGGTTGTCGTGGAAGACGGCGCCGTCGGCCATGTCGGCGCTGCGTTCGGCCACCGTGTGGTTGAGCCCCACGCCCCACCGGCCCTTGGTGGTGGCGACCACCCCGGGCTGGGTCTTGTCCGACACCTCCACCTTCGCCTCGAACCAGCCCCGCTCGTTGGCCACCCGGACCCGGCTACCGGTGACCAGACCCCGGGCCGCCGCATCGTCGGGATGGAGCAGCAGCGGCGGCTCGCCGGGCCCGGTGCGGGCGGCCACCACCTTGTTGCCGGCGAACACCGAGTTCACATGGTGCTCGCTGGCTGCCGCGATCAGGGCCAGCGTGCCGTCGGGGCCCGAGGCCGCCTCCCGGGGTGGGCGGTAGTTGGGCACCCGGCCGTGGCCCGCCTCCGCGGCCCAGGCCGACACCAGCTCGAAGCGGCCCGACGGGGTGGGGAAGCGGGGCCGGAACGGCCGGTGCTCGGGGTCCGACAGGGGATTGCGCACGAAGCCCCGCTCCTGCAGCACCTCCACCGTGACTCCGGCGTCGGCGAACACGGGCGAGCTGAGCAGGTCGGCGGCGATCTCGGTGTCGGCGGCGAACAACTCGGGCTCGGTGTAGCCCATGGCCCGGGCCAGGCGGCGCCAGATCTCGGTGTGGGGTAGGCACTCTCCCGGGGGCGCCACCGCCGGGTTGTTCCAGTTGAGGTACCAGTGGTTGTAGGAGTCGTTCAGCTCGATCTGCTCGTGCTGCATGGTCGAGGGCAGCACGAGGTCGGCGTAGGCCGCGGTCTCCGTGGGGAACACGTCGATCACCACGGTGAAGAGGTCGGCCCGCTCCAGCCCCCGGCGCACCAGGCCCAGCCCCGGGTTCGACACCATCGGGTTGGCGCCGTAGATCACGAGGGCATCGACCGGAGGACCGTCGTCGGATCAGCGTGCGGCCGGTGACCGTGAGGTGCTCGCCCAGACGGGTCATGGTGAGGGTGCGGGGCCGGCCGGGGCCGAGGTGGGCGGCCCGGGCCTGGGCCACGTTGTACCCCTTGTACGACCCGGTGGAGGAGTAGAGCGAGCCGCCTCCGGGCTGGTCGTAGGCGCCGGTGACGGCGGGCAGGCAGCTCACCACCCGCATGGCCTGGCCTCCGTGGGCCTGGCGCTGGATGCCGTGGCCGATCCGTACGGCCAGGGGCGGGGCGGCCACGATGGCCCGGGCCAGGGCCTCCACGTCGGCCGCCGCCACCCCGGTGACGGCCCCGGTGCGTTCCGGTGTCCACTCCGCCAGCGACGCCTCGAACTCGGACCAGCCCAGGCAGCGCTGGGCGAGGAAGGCCTCGTCGGCCCCGCCGGCGGCCACGATGGCCCGGCACAGGCCGAGAGCCAGGGCGCCGTCGGTGCCGGGGCGCAGGGCCAGGTGGGTGTCGGCCGCCTCGGCGGTGCGGGTGCGCACCGGGTCGACCACCACCAGGCGGGCCCCGGCTCGCCGGGCGTCCTGCACGAACGGCCACAGGTGGCGGTTGGTGACGAGGGTGTTCGATCCCCAGATCAGCACGAGCCCGGCCCGGCCGAAGTCTTCGGCGTCGAGCCCGCCGCCGGTGCCGGCGGTCGACACGATGCCGGCGTGCCCGGCCACCGAGCAGATGCTCAGGTGGTGCTCGGAGGCGCCCATCCGGTTCCAGATGCGGCCCCGACCGTTCGACCCCTGGATCCAGCCCAGGTTCCCGGTGCCGACGAAGGGCCACACGGCGGCGCCCCCGCCGCCGTCCACTCCGCCGTGGCGATCGATCACCGCAGTGAGCCGCTCGGCCATCTCGGCCAGGGCGTCGTCCCAGCTCACCGGCTCGAACCGACCCTCGCCTTTGGCCCCCACCCGGCGCAACGGCCGCAGGAGGCGACCCGGGTCGGCGGCGTGCTCCAGCCACGGGTTCACCTTCGGGCACAGCCCGCCCCGGGTGAACGGGTGCCCGGGGTTGCCCCGCAGCTTGACCGCCCGGCCGGTGGTGTCGTCCACCGTGACGACCCAGGAGCAGGTGTCGGGGCAGTCGAGCGGGCAGCCGCCGAGCACGGTGCGGAACCTGGCCATGGGGTCACCGTGCGAGCCGGCGGGCAGCGGTCGAGCGGAGTAGGCCGTGCTTTTCGGGGTGAACGACGTCATCAAGCTGCTCCAGTCGCACCGCTCCATCCGCAAGTTCGTCGAGGAGCCCCTGGCCGACGAGGTGGTGGACGAGATCGTGCGCTGCGGCCAGGCGGCGGCCACGTCGTCCAACGTGCAGGCCGTCACCGTGATCCGGGTGCGCGACGCCGCCACCCGGGCCCGCATCGCCGAGGTGGCGGGCGGCCAGCGCCACATCGAGACCTGCGGCGCCTTCGTCGTGTGGTGCGCCGACCTGCGCCGCTCCGGCCTGGCCTGCGAGATCGGCGGCTCCACCATGACCACGGGGATGACCGAGCAGTTCGTCATCGCCACCGTCGACGTGGCCCTGGCCGCCCAGAACGCCGTGGTGGCGGCCGAGAGCCTGGGCCTCGGCATCTGCTACATCGGCGCCGTCCGCAACGACCCCCAGACCGTGTCCGACCTGCTGGAGCTGCCCGACCAGGTGTACCCGGTGTTCGGCCTGTGCCTCGGCGTGCCGGCCCAGGACCCCGAGGTCAAGCCCCGCCTTCCGCTGGGCGCCGTGCTGATGGAGGAGACCTATCGCGACGAGGGCCAGCGGGAGGGCATCGCCGACTACGACGAGACCATGCGGGGCTACTACCGCAGCCGCACCGGCGGCACCAAGGACAGCACCTGGACCGATGAGATGGCCCGCCTGCTGGAGGGCGAGCGACGCCCCCACATGAAGGGGTTCCTGGCCGACCGGGGCTTCGAGATGCGCTGACCGATGGTGGCAATTGTCACAAGTTTTCCTTGTGCTCCAACCTAGCGTTCGCTAGGGTGAGATCTGTCAGGGGCTGACGATCACCTTCCACCACATGCTGCTCAGCAGCACTTGCTCTACCAGGGGGACCTGATGGACCGTGCGTTCGACAGCACCGTTGGCGCCGCTGCAGATGAGCCACCCGACGGTCTGTCTGATGCACAGCCCATCCAGCGTGCCGGGGCCGGTTCGGGGGGACCGGCCACCGGCACTGCTCAACTCGATCGGCAGGGTGGCCCCGGCCACCCTGCACGCACGAGGCACCGCTTCCTGATCGTGGCCAACCAGACGCTCGACGATCCGATCCTGCTCGAGACCGTTCACCACCGCTGTGAGCAGGGAAGCGTCGACCTCCACGTGCTCGTTCCCCAGCCCCGGCGCATCCTGCCGTTCTGCGATCCGATGATGGGGGTCCCGCTCGACATCGGGATCGATACCGCCTTCCTGGAGATCCAGGACGCCGAGGAAGCGGCCGACCGGTTGAGCGCCTTCCTCGGCCGATTCGCCCCGCTGGGCGCCACGGTGACGGGCGAGGTGGTATCGGGAGACCCTGTGGCCCACACGAGGCGCCTGCTGAGGGGCCGCGGCTTCGACGAGATCATCGTGTCCGCCCTGCCCAACGGCCTGGCCCGCTGGCTCCGGATAGACCTCACAGCCCGGCTCAGCCGGGCGTTCGCCGTGCCCGTGGTGGGCGTGGCCCGCCTCCTCTGACGGATCGGCGGGGTCATGTGCGGTGCGGGGCAGGGAACATGACTCGACTCAGTCTCCCTAGCGTTAGCTAGAGTTGCGTCGTGGCTAGCGGAACATCGCGCCGGCAGGCCGGCACCGAGACGCGGGACAAGATTCTCACCGCGGCGCTGGCCCGCTTCTCCGTGGAGAGCTACCGGGGGGCTTCGGTGCGTGACCTGGCCGACGACGTCGGCGTCACCCAGCCCGTGCTCTACTACCACTTCGGCTCGAAGGACGGGATCCTGGCCGCCCTGATCGAGCCCCTGCTCGAGGCCGGCGAGCACCTGGTCGACGAGCTCGGGGCGTCGTTGCTGCCGCCCGACAAGCTGGTCAACCGGGCCCTCGAGGGCTACTACGACGTGATCGTCGACCATCTGGCCGTGTTCCAGTTGGTGGAGACGGACAAGTCGGTCCGCTCCCATCCCCAGGCCGGTCACCGCCTGGCCGACCAGGCCGCCCGCTTCCTCGCCGTGCTGGCCGGCACCGCCGAGCAGGACGCCACGGCCGAGCACGACGCCAAGTTGCGGGCCGCCGCCGCCATCGGCGCCATCCGCCGGTCGCTCCAGCTGCCCGACGTCCGCCCCGGGCGGGACCGCCGCCTGATCCTGGCCTGCGCCGCCGCCGCCCTCAGTGCTGACGTGGAGAGCTGAGCCGACGTTCGAGAGCTGAGCCCTCTCCGACGAATACCCTATGGTGGCGGCCATGAGCCGTCTGCCCTTCGTCCGCAACGAGAACCTCACCCCCGATCAACAGGCGGTGTGGGACAACATCACCAACGGCAAGCGGGGCGACGCCTCCCGCTTCCTCAACGCCGAGGGTGGGTTGGTCGGCCCGTTCAACGCCGCCCTGCACGCCGCCGTGACCGGCAAGAACGTGGTGGCCCTGGGGGAGTCGCTCCGGTTCGAGACCAGCCTCGACAACCGCCTCCTGGAGCTGGCGGTGTGCATGGTGGGGGCCCACTGGCGGTCGAACTTCGAGTGGTACGCCCACTCCCGGATGGCCGTCGCCGCCGGGGTGAGCGAGGAGGTGGTGAAGGCCATCGAGGCCAACGGGGAGCCGCCGTTCACCCTCGACGACGAGAAGGCCGTCTATGCCTTCACCCGTTCGCTGCTCTCCACCGGCCGGGTGCCCCAGGCCGTCTACGACGACTGCCGCAACCACGTGGGCGACCAGGGGCTGGCCGAGCTCACCCAGCTCATCGGCTACTACTGCCTTATCTCCCTCACCCTCAACGCCTTCCAGGTGGAGCTGCCCCCCGGCAACACCCCCGTCTGGCCCTACTGATGGAGGTTCGTGTCGCCGGTACCCAGGCCGGGCCGGTCGAGGGCAGCGTCGAGGACGGGGTGGCGAGGTTCTTCGGCATCCCGTTCGCCGCACCGCCGGTGGGCCCCGAAGGGCGGTGGCGGGCGCCGCGCCCGGTGGAACCGTGGGGGAGCGGGGCGCCCCGCCCGGCCCACGCCTTCGGGTTCGACTGCCCCCAGCCGCCCGGCGCCACCAGCCGGGCCCCGGGGCAGAGCGAGGACTGCCTGACCCTCAACGTGTGGGCCCCGGCCGACGCCGCCGACGGCGGCTCGGCCCGAGACGGGGCAGCACCCGTGCTCGTCTGGTTCTACGGCGGCTCGTTCCTGTTCGGCTCCGGCTCCGACCCGGTGTGCGACGGCACCAACCTGGCCCGCCGGGGAGCGGTGGTGGTCACCGCCAACTACCGGGTCGGCCTGTTCGGGTTCCTGGCCCACCCCGACCTGCCGGGGGCGAACGTCGGGCTGCTCGACATGATCGCCGCGCTCGACTGGGTGCGGGCCAACATCGCCGGCTTCGGCGGCGACCCGGCCAATGTCACCGCCTTCGGGGTGTCGGCTGGCTCGGCGTCGCTGTCGCTGCTGCTCACCTCGCCCCTGGCCGAGGGGCGCTTCGACCGGCTGATCCTCCAGAGCCCCGGTTCGTTCCGCCCCCTCGCCTCCCTGGTCGATGCCCAGGCGGCGGCCATGGAGGCGTTCGGGCCGTCGATCGAGCCGTGGCTGTCGGTACCGGCCGACGAGCTGCTGGCCGAGACCGGCCGCCTCGCTCCCAAGGTCCGCCGGCTGATGGCCCCCCGGGTGCTGCGCCCCATCGCCGACGGCACGGTCGTGCCCCACGACGAGCGCCACGCCTACGCCACCGGCGCCTTCCACCGGGTGCCGGTGCTGGTGGGCGGCAACCTCGACGAGGGCAGCCGGCTCACCGCCGGCTGGCCCATCGCCACCGTCGACGCCTGGCGGGAGCTGCTGGCCCTCGAGTTCGGCGCCCGGGCCGACGAGGCGGCCCGGCTGTGGCCGGTCGACTCGGCCGACGAGGTGCCGATCGGCCTGGGCGAGCTGTTCGGCGACACCCAGTTCAGCCTCGGGGCCCGGGGCATCGCCAAGGCGGTGGCCGCCACCGGCACCCCGGCCTGGCGCTACCTGTTCGCTCGCCCCCGTCCCGTCGCCCCCGGCGTGGCCGGCGACGGCCCCCACCACGGCGAGGAGGTGCCCTATGTGTTCGGCACGCTCGACTCGGCCTTCGGCTCGGCCGTCGGCGCCCCACCGGCCGAGGCGGCCGACCGGGCGCTGTCGGAGGCCATGATGGGGGCCTGGCTCCGTTTCGCCGCCACCGGCGACCCCAACGGCGATCCGGGCGATGACCTGCCCCGCTGGCCCCCCGTCGGCGCCGACGACGGCGAGCCCTACCTCGTGTTCGACGAGGTGATCGAGGTGGGCCAGGGCCACCGCCGCCCCCAGCTCGACTTCCTCGACTGGATCGTCACCTCGACCAACGACTAGATCGCCAGGTCCCGGGTGTTGTAGTCCTTGATCCAGCGGTCCCAGGTCTCGTCGTTGAGGACGAACTCGTCTTCCCGGCCGGCGAAGGGCTCGTAGGGGAACGGTTGCTCGTGGGGGAAGCGCTGGTGGCGGGCGCTGATCGCCACCTGGATCACGGCCGAGCGGTCGTGCACCCGGCGCTCGTCGTACACCGGGCCCGGCTTCCAGTCGACGTCGTCGCCCTTGAGGGCCAGCTTGCCCGCCACGCCCAGCACCGACGAGCGCCGGTGGAAGCCGAACGTGAGCGACACCCGGATGCGGGGCGAGGTGTTGGCGAACGAGCCGTGGAGCGTCTGGCGGTTCACCACCGTGACGTCGCCCGGCTGGCACAGCAGGGGAATGGCGTCGGGCAGCAGGGTCGACCCGCCGTTGGCCGCCACCTTGGCCTTGATGTCGACCTTGCCCGTCTTGTGCGTGCCCGGCACCACCCACAGGGCGTTGGCCGCCGTGGTCTCGTACAGCTGGACCTGGAAGTTGAACCCGTGGATGCCCTCGTCCCACGCCGGGTTGTCCCAGTGGGTGACCCCGTCCTGGTGCCAGGCGACGGAGCCGCCGAGGCCCGGTTGCTTGACGAAGATGGCGTCGTTGTAGGGGACGAAGTCGGCCCCGTTGATGGCGGCGGCGATGGCCAGCAGGTGGGGGTGGCCGTAGACCCGCAGGCCCGAGCCCGACGGCAGGGCCTGGCACATGCCGAACAGGAGGTAGGGGACGGCCTCGGGGGCGTCGGTGTCGGGCACCGGCTCGTCCATCTTCTCCTCGTGCCGGCCGCCCAGGGCCTTGGTGCCGCCCCACGGGTCGGACAGGGGAGCGATCAGCAGGTAGGGCTCGACCGCGAACTCACGGCCCAGCGCCGGCCGGCCCTGGGCATCGACGTCGGCCCCCTTGCGCACCGGGGCCCGTTCGATCATCTCGGCGGCGTCGGCCCGCAGCTCGGCCAGCTCCTCGTCTCCCACCACGCCGGTGAACACGTAGAAGCCCTGGCGCCAGTAGGCGGCCACGATGTCGGGATGGAGTTTGCCGTCGGGCCCGAACCGCACCGGGCCCCGGTTGCCCGCCGCCTCGGCCCGGGCCTCGCCCCCGGCCAGATAGGCGGCCATGGCCGCCTCGTGCTCCTGGCGGGACAACCCGCCCGCCGCCTGTCCGGCGTCGACCACCGTCATCACAACACCCCCTGGCTCCGGTAGCGCCCGTCCCGACACTACCAGCGCTGCTCCGAGGGCTCGAAAGCCGGCCGGGGGTCTAGCGGCGCTGGAGGATGAGGGTGACGGCGCCGAGCGTGATGGCGCACCCCAGGAGCTGGATCAACTCCGGCTGCTCGCCGTGGATGGGCCACGCCGCCAGGATCGACACCACCGTCGAGCCCAGCAGGATCATGGCCGTGCGGCTCACCGGCACGAACCGCACCGCCCAGCCCATCAGCAGCTGGCCGCCCACCCCGGGCCCGATCAGCATCACCGTGATCCACAACCAGTCGAACCGGTCGAGCTCGTGGAGGTGGCCGAGCCCGCCCCCGATGGCGGCCACCGGCGTGACCACCAGCGACGCCCACAGCATCACGCCCATCACGTACTCGCCCGCCCCCAGGGTCTGGCGGGCCTGCTTGGAGGCCAGGAAGTACACGGTCATGCACAGCAGCGAGCCGACCGAGCACAGGATCCCGAGCGTGGTGGTGTGCACCGCCGCCCCCTTGCCCAGCACGGCCACGGCGGCGCCGACGATGGCCAGCGCCGTCCACCCCAGGCCCCAGCGGGTCACCTTCTCCCCGAAGATGCGGCTGGCGCCGATCATCACCAGCGCCGGCTGCAGCGCGCTGATCACGGTGACGGTGGCGATCGAGGCGTTGGCGATGGCGTAGAAGAAGGCGATCGAGTTCACCCCGAACGCCAGACCGCCCCACATCCCGCCCCTCAGCGCCTTGCGGGTGGGGCGGGACCCCATCGCCGTCTGCACGACCACGATGCCGATCGAGCTCGTCCACAGCCGGGTGAAGCTGGCCGTGAGCGGGGCGATCGTGATCAGCTTCGACAGCGGCGGCCCGAGGCCCCACAGGAGCAGCACCACCCCCAGGCCGGCGTAGGGGAGCCGGGCGGCGCGGCGTTCGGCGGCCGAGAGCGCGCCGGGGGCCGCCGCCGGGGAGGGCGCGGCCGTGGGGCTGGGGGTCGAGGTCAAGGATCTCCAGGCTCGCAGGTCAGCGGTGCCGGCACCAACGGGCGGCGGCGCCGGTGGGGGAGTCGATCGACCCGGGTGGGAGGCCTACTACTAACGTCGGAAGCGTGACCATCGAGATGACAGTCGAGTCGACCGAGCTGCGCACGGTGGAGGTGCCGACCGGGCGGGGGCCGCTGGGCGAGATCCCGTTCCGCCTCGGGGCCTTCGTGGTGCTGCGGGTCCGCACCGACGCCGGCGCCGAGGGTGTGGCCTACGCCGGCTACACCCACCCCGGCCTGGTGGGCGCCCTGCGGGCCACGGTGGAGGCGGTGGCCGGTGCCGCCGTGGGCATGGACATCTGGGACAACCGGCGCCTGGAGCAGATCCGCGACGGCTTCGGGGTGGGGGCGCCCCAGGGCCTGCTCCAGCGGGCGGTATCGGCCTTCGACGTGGCGTTGTGGGACCTGCGGGGCAAGGCGGTCGGTCTGCCCGTGTGGCGCCTGCTCGGCGCCTCGGCCCCCGACGTGGCCTGCTACGCCAGCGGCCACCTCTGGCGCCACTACACCCTGGCCGAGCTGGAGCAGCATGCCGGCGAGCTGGCGGCCATGGGGTTCCGGGCCATGAAGCTGCGGTGCGGAGCCGAGGCCCGGCCGGCGGCCGAGGTGGAGCGCCTGGCCGTGGTGCGCCGCACCGTGGGCCCCGACGTCGACCTCATGATCGACATCAACCAGGGCTGGTCGGTGGCCCAGGCCATCTCGATCGGGCGCCGGTTCGCCGAGCACGACCTCTACTGGCTGGAGGACCCCACCGACTGCGAGGACCACGACGGCCACGCCGCCATCGCCGCCGCCCTCGACACCCCCGTGTGCGCCGGCGAGTACCTCTACGGGCTGGCCCCGCTGCGGGAGTTGGCCGCCCGCCGCAGCGTCGACTATCTGATGCCCGACTGCCTCCGGGTGGGCGGGGTCACCGGCTTCATGAAGGCGGCCCATCTGGCCGAGGGCCACAACCTGCCGGTGGTCAGCCACCTGGCCACCGAGTTCCTGGCCCATGCCGTGGCCGCCTGCCCCAACGGCCTCAGCGTCGAGCACATGCCGTGGACGTTCCCCCTGTTCGCCGAGGTGCCGGCGATCGACCCGGCCACCGGCCGCCTCGTGCTGAGCGACGCCCCCGGATTCGGGCTGGAACTTGATGACGAAGCTGTGAAGCGCTTCGCCCTGGGCTAATTCTTCAATCTGGTTTGACCGCTGGTGACCAGGGGAAACGTCCACACCAGGGTGTGCGGCGGGTAGTTCTGCCTGTCATTGGGGCGTAATCCAGTCGCGCCTTTGCTACTGTTTGGCCCGGCATGATCACGGCGGATGATCTGGTAGGGGCCGATTCGCTCTCCCCCGGCGCGCCCGAAGCGCCCGGCGGTCGAGCCGGCGTCGGCTACCTAGGCGGCGGTTCACCCTGGCGGTGCTCTCTTGCCTACTCGTGGCGCTGATGCCGTGGCCCAGTGGAGCCCAGACCGACCCGAGCTCCACCTCCACCACCGAGGCGCCCACCACGTCGGCGTCGCCCACCACCACCGAGCAGCAGTCGCCCACCACCACGGCCGGCGCCACCACCACCTCGGGGGTGGTGACGAGCCAGCTGGAGGTGACCACCACCACCGGCCTGACGGCCGAGGAAAAGGCCGAGAAGGCCAAGCTCGACGCCGCGGCGGCGGCCAAGGCCCAGGAGATCGACGCCGCCAACGCCCAGCTGGGCGACCTGTCCGACGCCCTCGGTGTGCTCAACAAGCGGGTGAAGGACCAGTCGGCCCGGGTCGACTACGCCAACAGCCAGGTGGCCGACGCCGAAGCGAAGGTGCAGCAGAACGAGGCGGCGGTGGCCGAGGCCGAGGCGTCGCTCAACGCGCTCGGAGGCCCGGCTCCAGGGCCAGGCGATCCGGAACTTCATGGGCGAGGGGGGCGACAGCACCGCTGTCTTCGTCACCGGAGACCCCAACACCTCGATGCGGATGCAGACCATGCTGGCCGAGGTCACCCAGTCCGACATCGACTTCTCCGACACCCTGGTGGCGGCGAAGGAAGACCTCGAGGTCCAGCGGGCCGACGCCCAGAACGCGGCGGAGGAGGCCCAGACGTTGCGGGCCGACGCCGACAACCAACTCTCCATCCTCCGGGGCGACCGCCAGGCCCAGTCCAACCTCACCTCGTCGGCCGAAGACCGGCTCGACCATCTGCTGGCCGAGCGGGCCAACCTGGGCGCGCTGGGGGCCGACGTCGACACCGGCGACGAGACCAAGCTGGTCAACACCCTGAAGAACTCGTCGTCGAACACCCCGCCGCCCGACTCCTCGGTGCAGATACCGGCCACGGTGTCGGAATCCGAGATCAAACTGGCGGGCAACGGGATCAAGGTCCACGAATCGATCGTGGCTCAGGTGCAGGCGCTGCTGACCGACGCCGCGGCGGCCGGCTTCGACCTGGGGGGCGGCGGCTACCGCGACCCGTCGGCCCAGATCGCCACCCGCAAGTCGAACTGCGGCACCAGCACCTACGCCATCTACCAGATGCCGGCCAGCCAGTGCAGCCCGCCCACGGCCCGTCCCGGCCAGTCGATGCACGAGCGGGGCCTGGCCATCGACTTCACGGCCGGCGGGCAGCTCATCCGGTCCCGGTCGAGCGCGGCGTTCGTGTGGCTGAGCAACAACGCGGCCAGGTACGGGCTCTACAACCTGCCGTCGGAGCCCTGGCACTGGTCGATCAACGGCAAGTAGCCGGGTAGCGACGGGTCCCCGAAGGGGACACTCAGTAGCTCACGAGGCGCCGGAACTCGCCGACGCCCATGCGGGCCACGCCGTCGGGTAGCCGGCGGATCAGGCCCTTGTCGGAGCTGACGACCACGACGTCCGCTTGCTCCCCGTGTTCCTCGGCCGTTTCGACGGCCGCCTCGGCCAGGTTCACCAGGTGGTGATCGGCGGCGTCGCGACCCCGGCGGGGCGCGGCTTGCACCGCCAGGTTGCCTCCGGCCAGCTCGAGCACCGAGGGCGCCACCGGTTGGTCGAACACGAGCACCACGCTGTCGTCGTGGCCGATGCACCAGCGGGCCACCGCCTCGGTGAGGTTCTCGGCCGCCCGGGTGCGGTTGTTCCACCAGCCGTCGGGCCGGGAGCCGAACACGTTGTTGCCGTCGACCAGCCATCGGCGTGTCGTCACCTGCTCACCGTACCGGCCGCCGTGCCATGATTCCGGGGCGAGCCATCGAGCCGGGAGGGACCACCGTGCCGCTGTCCACCTACACCACCATGCTGAGCGCGGTGACACCCACCGAGCACGGCGGGGCCATCGCCACCCTCACCATCAACCGACCGGAGAAGCGCAACGCCTGGTCCACCGCCCTGTCGCACGATCTGGCCGCCGTGCTGGGCGAGATCGAGGCCGACGACGAGATCGGCGCCACCATCCTCACCGGCGCCGGCACCCAGGCCTTCTCCGCCGGCGCCGACCTGGGCGACAACCGCACCCACCGGGTCAACTCGGTTGACCGCCACCTGGCGGCGGTGACGCCCCGCGGATCGGACGTGTTCAACGCCCTGGCCGACCACCCCAAGCCGGTGGTGGCCGCCATCAACGGCTACGCCATCGGGATCGGCTGCCTCATCACCCTGTGCTGCGACATCCTCGTGGCCTCCGACAACGCCGAGCTGGGCCTGCCTCAGGTGCCGTTGGGCATCATCCCCGCCTACGGCGGTGCCGTGCGCCTGGCCCGCCACGTGGGCCGGGCCAACGCCATGGAGATGGTGCTGCTGGGCCAGCGGATCGACGCCGCCGAGGCCTACCGCATCGGATTCGTGAACAAGGTGGTGCCCCAGGCCGAGCTGATGGACGTGGCCCTCGACTACGCCACCCGGCTGGCCGCCCTGCCCCCGCTGGCGGTGCGGATGGCCAAGGAGTCGCTCAACAAGGGCCTCGACATCGCCAACCTGAAGGACGCGGCCCAGGCCGACCTGTACCGCTTCATGCTGCTGGGCCAGACGGCCGACAGCCACGAGGCCCACCGGGCGTGGCGGGAGAAGCGGCCACCCCGGTTCGGTGCCGCAGGCGACGGCGAGGCGTAACGGCGGGGCGTAACGGCGGGGTGTGACGCTCACCGGTGACCCTCACCCCGCGGCGGGACCAAGGTCCCTTCAACGGGCACCGGGGGCGAACCTACGGTTGATCCATGCAGGAGGCGATGACACTAGACGACCTGCGTCAGGGACTCGACACGATCGATCTCGACGACGCGCTGATGGGCCACGACGTGGAGCCCGGAGACATAACCAGTGCCCTCGATCTCACGTCGGTGGATGAGGCCAAGGCCGCCATCATCGACGTGCTGCGGGTGATGCGCTCGGCCTCCCTCGGCGGGTTCCCCCTCGGCCCCGAGGTCGATCTCGTCGACCTCGTCGGCTTCACCGACGACATGTAACTCGTCCCGGTCCACCCGGGCCGGGCTGTATCCATCCGCTGTCGACGCGCTCTGTGGGCGAGAAGCAGTGGGGCCGACGGGGGCGGAAGATGGACAACAAAGCCGGCACGAGGGTGAACGCCGTACTGGCCGACATGGCGAAGCTCGAGGTTCGGCCGCCTGATGAGTCGGTCATCCCCTCCATTGTGGCGGCGATCTCCGAGTTCGCCGAACCCTCCGAGCAGCGGGAGGCGGTTGAGCAACTGGTGGCGGCGCTCGACGGCCAGACGGCCTCCTTGGTCACGCTCGGTCGCGCTCTCTACCACCAAGTGAACGGCTTGGAGCAGATGGCCGCCCTGCCGTCGATCGCTGCGCTCCGGATCGACGGTTCGTCCAGCGAGGCGGTCGACGTCCTCCTCCTCGCGCTCGACTTCTTCTCAGAACGGGCCGCAGTTGAGCCCTTCGTCACCGAGGCCCGTAGACTCACCCGGGACGATCTTCGGCTGCTGGCTGCCTGGGTGGCGTGGCTCCAGCGATCCGCTGGCGGCAAGGAGGCGTCGGTCGAGGTTGCTAACGACGTGGTCGAGGCAGCGCTGGCCGCTGCTGTGGGTGATCCAGACGACTGCTCGTTCGTGGAGCCCTTTGCGGCAGCGGTCCGGGCACTCGGGGCGGACGCGCATCGCGTTGCGGTGGAGCGGATGCTTGGCGCTCTCGCAGGCTCCGCCAAGTCGCTGACCGCTCTGGGGTGCGCCTTCGGCTGCCGGAGCTGGAGCAGCCGCACGGTCGAGCCGAGAGCCCGGGACGCCGCGTGGTCGGCGCTGATCGCCGCCGTACGGCTCGATCCGGGGGGCGGCGATGCCGTCGACAACCTCGCCGAGCTGATGGGGTCCTTTCCGAATCGAGCGGACCTGGAACCAAGGGTTGTCGACGCCATGGAGCTGACGGGGCGCGATCTACGCCTCGTAGCGAGCTGGGCTCGCTGGCTGGCCAGCGCCGCCTCCGAGGAGTCCGGCGAGGTCACCGTCCTTGCGGCGGAGGTGGTCGCGGGGGTGGTGAATCGGGCGCAGAAGTCCCCCGGTGAGTACCCGTTGGCGCCGTTCGTCTCGGCTCTGCGCTGGCTGGCCCCCGCCGACCGGCTCGTCGGCGTGGACCACATGAGATCTGCCTTGGAGGGACATGCAGAACTGCTCATGCAGCTTGCCCGGGCCCTGACCGAGAGCTTGCGGCCTCCGTGGGAGTGGACGATCGAGGACTTGTCGGCCGGGCAGCCGCTCGCCGACATCGCACCGCTGGCAGCACCGGTCGTGCTCGCCGCGCTCCAGGCTGGCGCAACGCACGAGGCGACGACCCTGCTGGCCGGGCTCCTGCCCCGATTCACGGAGCGATCGGACATCGAGCCGCTGGTGGAGGATGCACTAGCGGTCTCCAAACGGGATCTGGGCTTGATCACCAGTTGGGCGCAGTGGCTCGACGGCTCAACCGGCGGAGCCGACGCCAGGGCGGTGAAACTTGCCGGCGAGGTAGTGACGCGAGGCGTCGAGCTGCTCGCCCTCGACCCCAACGAGCTGGCGCCCGTGCAGCCGGTCGCCGGATCGTTGCCGTTGCTGGCCGACCCCGACCGGGAGCGGGAGGTTCAGCGCCTGTTGGAGGTGCTGGCAGACCACCCGGCCACGTTGGCCGCCCTCGGACGGGCGATGGTAGACAGCCAAGGTGAATCGGCGCATCTGGCATGCACAGTGCTGGTGAAGGCTGTCGAGGCGGATCCGACTTCGGCCGATGCGATCTCGGCTCTCGCCGACTCGCTGGGGAGCGTCGCCGACCTCTCGACCGTGAAGCCGATAGTGGAACAGGCCCTGGACCGGACCGGTCGGAATCCGGAGCTCCTGACCGCCTGGGCGGCCCGGCTTTCGTCGGACGGGACGCTCCTTCCAGAGACCGAGGCGATCGTCCTGGAGGTGGGCCACCGCAATCCGGATCTGTTCGCGCAGTTGGCACCCTCGATCATCGACCACTACGGCGAGCGCAGGCTCATCGACGCCCGTCGGACCTGGCTCGATCGCCTGGAGGTGGCGGGTGTCGATCCGAATCTCCTCGCCTTATGGCGCTGTATCTCACAGCGGGACGAGGATCTGCCCCAGCGCAGCGAACGCATCGCCGCCGCCGCTCTCGGCGGCCAGATGGGTGAGGAGTTGCGGCGGCGATGGGAGCAGGAGTTGTTCTGGTCTCGCATGGCGTTGGGAACCATGCGTTCGGTGGACGACATAGGTCCGGTGGTGGCGGAGCGGTTGGCCGGAGGCTGGGACGTTCTCAACGACGATGACGCCGTGCACTACGGCCTAATGGCAACCCGGATCGGTATAGCGGGCAAGGATCCGGCCGGGGCCCGGGTGGCGCTCGAGCGCACCCGGAACAAGGTCGGACGCGACCACTACCTGTTGGGGGGCCAGGCCGCGGCTCTCGATGCGGCGATCCTGGCCCTCGAGGATCGGACGGATCTGGTGGCGGACGGCCTTCCGATACGCGAGGCGCGCGGCCTTGGAGACATCCTGACCGAACCGCTGGCGTCGTGGCGTATGAAAGACATGTGCCTGCGGGAGGCATTGAAGTCCGATGACGACCAGCTGGCCGCCCTCTACTTCGAGGTTGGCAACACGCTCGGAGGTCTCGAGCGGTACGACGAAGCCCGCCGCGCCTATCGTCGTGCCGACGATTTTGGAGCGGGCCGGAGCGGGCCGAAAATTTCTGGGTCTACGGCCCCTACTCGAAGCACAACATCGCCGATTCTTTCGATCAGGAGTTCGCCTTCGACAAGGCGTCGATCGCGTGGGACCAGGCGATTGATGCCTACGAGTACCTGGAAGAAGCGGACGACCCCTATCTCTGCTGGGCCCACGCCGCCGTTCTGCTCCGCCGTGACCGGGTAGTGGAAGCGGCCCGAGTGTGCCTCCGGGGCCTTCGTCTGTGGCCGACCGGGCTCGATCTGCTGCAACTGCTGATCGAGATACGCAACCGGGACCTGGAGACGGCCGCCCGACGCGACGTCGAGATGGTGGAGTTCAGGCGAACGGGCCCGACCGTTGACCCGCCCCGGCGCCTGCTGACGGACGAGGTCACACAAGAGCTCCGATGGCGGGCCAGGGAGGCGTCGACCTTTCTCCGCCGAGTGCTGACGGAGCGGGCCGACGCCAGCTGCAAGCCGGCGCACCATCGTGAATGCGCTACCTTGCTGCTCACGCTGAACGACGTGGCGGCCGCCCGCCGCTACATCGACAAGGCCATCGAGCTCGACCCCGACGATCCGTTGAACAAAGCCCTCCTCGGGCAATGGCACGAGGTTCGGAGCGAATGGGCGGCGGCCCTGGACACGTACGACGCTGCCGCCAAGCTCGCTCCCGACAAACTGCAGTACCAGTCGAGTGCCGGGTTCATGCTGGCCCGGCTCAAGCGTTTCGACGAGGCGGAGGCGCGCTACGCCCGGGTCCTGACGGCCGCTCCGAATCACGTCGAGACGCTGATCCGAATGGCTGAGTGCCTCCTGGACCGAAACGAGTCGTTCGACGAAGCGAGCGGTCGTCGTGCGGTGGAACTGTACCGCCAGGTCTTGATGTGCCATGAGCAGGGGACCGGCTCGAAGTACCTTTCGTCGGCGGAGATGGCATCGATCCTTTACCAGCGTGGGTGGTGCAACATCATGCTCCAACAGAGGGCTCGTCAGAAGCGGGACTGTGATCCGGAGAGCCAGGCGAAACAGGACTTCCAGCGATGCCTGAGCATCGATCGGTACCACACGAAGGCAACGTCGGCCCTGGAACAACTACAGGACAGCCAGCGCTCGTTCCTACGCTCGGGTCGCGAGGTCTACGGTCCGTGGGTGGTCGTCTTCCTGGCCGTTCTCGTGCTGGTCGTCACCCAGGTCTTGAGCTTCAGTCGGCACATTGACTCCGTCGCATGGTCGGCGGCCTCATTGGGGGCGCTCGTGATCTCAGTTGCAGGGCTCTACCTACCTGAGCTGCTCAAGTTGAAGATCGGTGGAGTGGAGTTGGAGAAGAGCGCAGTCGAACAGGAGCAGCGGCCGGTGGGCTTCAACCTCAAACGTTGAGGTCCGGCGTCACAGTAGGTCGGCGGGATCGTCGGCGGCGGGGGCGGCGACCTCCCAGGCGTCGACCACCTTCTCCATCCGGTACCAGCGGCGGTCGAACCCGTAGCGGAGCTGCACCCCGCCGCCGGTCACCCGGTTGCCGTCGACCCGGATCCTGCTCCCCGGCACCCCGGTCTCGGTCAACGCCTGGCGGCCGGCGACGAGGGCCTCGGTCGGTGGGCGCCACGTGGGCCCGTCGAGCACGTCGACGCCGCCCGCTCCCGCCTGCTGCCACGACCGGGCCAGGCGGATCAGGACCCGGTAGGTGAGCCCGGCATCGGCGGCCAGCCGCTCCAACGTCTGGTGGGCCGATCCCGGGTCGGCCTCGCGATCGCGGTCGCCATCGAGGATCAGGGCGGCGCGGCGGGCGACGTCGGCCACGGGGCGGAGGTGGAGCAGAGCGGAGCGGCCGTCGGCCAGCACGTCCCACGCCCGCTGGGCGGCATCGGCGGCCAGGCCGTGGAGCCCGGCGCCGTCGAGGCCCGACTCCGGGGGCGGGTCGGCCGGCCAAGGCGCCGGAGCGGTGGGCGACTCGGGCCGGGCCAGGCGGGGCGGCAGTGGCGGCGGCTCGCTCCGGGCCTGCCAGCGGGCCCAGGCGTCGGCCGCCCGCACGGTGGCCACCGCCTCCCCTTCCGGCTCAGCCGGGTCGGCGCCCGCACCGGCACCCGCACCGCGACCGGAGCCGCCGGCCGCCCGGGCCGCCCGCACCGCCGTTTCCACCTGGTCCCGGGTGCGACCCCGGAGCAGCAGCAGACGGTAGGGGTCGGCGTCGAGCTCGTCGGCCACCAGGTAGCACACGGCGGCGGCGTGCTTGCACGGGTCGGCCCAGTCGGGGCAGGAGCAGCGGGGCCGGATCTCGCCGGCGTCGGGCAGCAGCTCCACCCCGGCCTCCCGGGCGTCGGCGTCGATCGCCGGGTCGAGCTCGCCGTCGAGCAGGGCGGCGGCGTGGGCGATCTTCGAGGCGACCACGGCGATCACGCGGGCCCACTCGTCGTCGGTGAAGGGCCGCACCTCGATCGTGACCCGGTAGGGCTGGGGCCGCGACCCCTGCACCGGGGCCGTGATCGCTCCCGGGGCCAGCGTCACGTCCGCCGCCCGGCCCTGGCGGGCGTAGGTGCGGCCCCGAGGCAGGCGGTTGGGGTCGAGCTGGGCCCGCCCCTCCAGGGCGTCGACCCAGGCCCTGCCCCACCAGGTGTGGCCGAACGTGATCCGCCGCGCCCCGGTCTGCCGGGCCGGCATCAGCCGCCGCTCCCCAGCCGCAGCAACTCGCTCAGCTCGTGGTCGGACAGCTCGGTGATCCAACCCTCGCCGCCCCCGCCGGTCACGCTCGCCGCCAGCTGGCGTTTGGCCGCCAGGGTGGCCGCCACCTTCTCCTCCACCGTGCCCTCGGTGATCAACCGGTGGACGAAGACGGCCCGGTCCTGGCCGATCCGCCATGCCCGGTCCGACGCCTGGTCCTCCACCGCCGGATTCCACCACCGGTCGTAGTGCAGCACCTGGGTGGCCCGGGTGAGGTTGAGGCCGGTACCGCCGGCCTTGAGCGACAGCACCAGCACCGGGAACCGCCCGGCCTGGAACTCGTCCACCAGCTCCTGGCGGCGGGCCACGGCCAGCGACCCGTTGAGGAAGCCCGACGAGATGCCCAGGTCGCCCAGGCGCTGGCCCAGCAGGCGGCCCATGGCCACGTACTGGGTGAAGACGAGCACCGACTCGCCCCCCTCCACCGCCCCCGTCAACAGCTCCTCGGCCGCTTCCAACTTGCCCGACCGCCCCGGCAGCGGCCCGCCTTGGCCCAGGTAGTGGGCGGGGTGGTTGCAGATCTGCTTGAGCGCCGTGAGCAGGCGGAACACGAGGCCCCGGCGGGCGATCCCCTCGGCCTCGGCGATCCGGTCGAGGGCGTCGTCCACCACCGCCTTGTACAGGGTGGCCTGCTCGGCGCTGAGCAGCACCGGCACGTCGGCCTCGGTCTTGGGCGGCAGCTCGGGGGCGATGCCGGGGTCGGTCTTGCGTCGCCGGAGGAGGAAGGGCTGGACCACCCGGGCCAGGCGGGCCGCCACCGCCTCGTCGCCCTGGCGCTCGATGGGGCCCGCCACCTCCCGCTGGAACCGCTCCAGCGGTGGCAGCAACCCCGGCGTCGACCAGTCGAGCAGGGCCCACAACTCCGACAGGCGGTTCTCCACCGGGGTGCCGGTGACGGCGAAGCGGGCCCCGGCCGGCACCTCGCGCAAGGCCCGGGCCGCCGCGCTGAGCGGATTCTTCACGTGCTGGGCCTCGTCGGCCACGGCCAGGCCCCAGGGCACGGCGGCCAGCTCGGCCTGGTCCCGCCGGGTGACGCCGTAGGTGGTGACCACGATCTCGTCGGGGGCCAGGCCGTCGAGGCTCCGGGCCGCGCCGTGGTACCGCCGGTGGGGGAGGCCGGGGGCGAAGCGGGTGATCTCCCGTTCCCAGTTGGCCATCAGCGAGGCCGGGCAGACCACGAGGGAGGGCTGCGAGCCCCGGGTGGCGGCCAGCTGGAGGTGGGCGGCGATGATCTGCACGGTCTTGCCCAGGCCCATGTCGTCGGCCAGGCAGCCGCCGAGGCCGAGGTCGGCCAGGCCGGTGAGCCAGCCCAGGCCCCGGCGCTGGTAGTGGCGGAGCTCGGCCGCCAGACCGGGCGGCTCGGGCAGCTCCCGGCCCGCCGCCAGCGTCCGCAGCCGCCCGGCCAGCTCGGCCCACGGGCCGACCACCACAGTGTCGTCGTCGGTGGCGGCGGTGTCGTCGTCGTGGTCGTCGGTGTCGTCGTCCCGGCCATCGGTGCCGTCGCCCCGGACGGCGCCGTCGAGCGCCCGGGCCAGGGCCTCGGCGGCGGTGACGGTGTGACGGGCCCGCAGCCGGGCCACCAGGGCCGGGTCGACCACCACGAACCGCCCCCGCAGGCGCACCATGGGCCGCTTGGCCTCGGCCAGCTCCTCCAGCTCGGCGGGGGTGAGGGTGTGGCCGTCGAGCAGGGCCTCGTAACGGACCTCCACCAGGTCACGGAGCGACAGGCCGCCGCCGCTGGAGGCGGGCGCGGGCTGGGGGGTACCGACCACCGTGCGGGTGGTGAGCCCGGCGGTCAGCTCGGCCGGCCACAGCACCTCGAGGCCGGCGCCGGCCAGCTCGGCCGCCGTGGGCCCCAGCAGCTCCTCCACCTCCACGTCATCGAGCACGAGGTGCCCGGGGCGGGCCTCGTCGAGCAGCCGATGGAGGGCGGGGAAGACCCGTGTACCCCGGCGCAGGCAGAGCAGTACCGCCTCTTCGGCCCGGGGTCCGAACCGGGCGGCCACCGCCCCGCTGGCGACCCACAGGGCCTCGGCGTCGGTGACGAGCCCGGGGTCGATACTGCTGTGGATCTGCACCACGGCCGTGAACGGGTCGTCGACGCCGTCGGGGGGTTCCAGGCGCAGGGTGACGGTGGGCTGGTCGAGGCGGGCCGGAGCCACCCCGTCGAGCCAGCGGGCGGCGGCCCCCGTCGTCGGGACCGCCACCGGCTCCAGGCCGGCGAAGGCCGCGGGCCCGAGCTGGTCGGTGGTCGTGACGGCGAGGGCCCTTCGCCGGTCAACGGTCTTCGGGGCACGGGCCGGGGGGCGGTCGACGGTGACGGCCCGGCCCACGGTGGCGGCGGCCGAGGTGCGCACGAGGGAGTCGGCCACGGCGTCGTAGAACGAGCGGAGCACCGCCTCGGGGGCGGTCAGGGCCAGGGGCGACGAGCCGGGCACGGCCACGGCATGGGCCGCCGGGGGCAGGGCGGCAGCCAGCAGGCGGAGGTGGTCGAGGTGGCGGCCGTCGAAGGGGCCGACCCGCCAGGCATCCCAGCCGGCGGCGGAGCGGGCCGGCACCAGGCGGCCCCGGGCCGCCAGGTCGAGCGCGGCCCGGGCGGCAGCAGCCCAGGCCCGCACCGACGGGCTGGCCCCTGCCGGCATCGGGCCGGCCAGGCGGTCGAGCACATCACGGACCGGGGCCACCCGGGCCGCCACCCGGGTTCGGCGCACGCTGCGGCCGGCCGGCAATACCAGCTCCACCTCGGCCGCCCGTCCCGGCGCCGATTCGTGGCCCGGGCCCCAGAACGCCAGGCGGCCGTCCCGGGGCGGGTCGCCGGCCAGGAACGTGGCCTCCACTCCCTCGGGCAGCATGAGGCTCTACTTTACGGGCCCCCTGTCCCCGCCGGCCGGGAGTCAGTCCGCCTCTTCGGCGCGACGGGGCGCCGGGCCAGGGGGATCAGACCCGGTCGATGACGACCACGGGGATCTCGCGGTCGGTCAGCTCCTGGTAGCCGCCGAAGCGGGGCATAAGGGCCACCCGCTCGTCGAACAGCTCCGACCGCTCGGGCTCCGCGGCCACCCGGGCCCGGGCCGGGAACCGCTCGGTGCCCAGCTCCACGGTGACGTCGGGGTGGGCCACCAGGTTGTGGTACCACGCCGGATGGTGGTCGGCGCCGGCCTTGGAGGCGATCACCACCAGCCGGTTCCCGTGCTCGGTGTAGGTGATGGGCGACACCCGCTCCTGGCCGCTCCGGGCCCCGGTGGTGGTGAGCAGCAGCATCGGGTTGCCCTCCCACCGGCCCCCGCACCGGCCGCCGTTGGCCCGGAACTCCTCGATCACCTTGATGTTGAGGGCCAGCCACTGGTCGTCGGTCATCTCGGGCGGTCGCTCGGTGCTCATGGGCGCATCATGGCACGCGAACTATCGTCTGGTCCCATGAGCGACCAGCCAGGGCACGACGAGCTGCTGTACGAGGTGCGGGACCATGTGGGCCTGATCACGTTCAACCGGCCCGAGCGGATGAACACGATCACCATGGGCATGCTGAACGCCCTGTCGGACCGGCTGCTGGCGGCCGACGCCGACCCCGACGTACGGGTCATCGTGATCACCGGGGCCGGTCGGGCCTGGTGCGCCGGCCTCGACGTGGGTGCCGCCGCCTCGGGGCAGGGGATCGGGGGCGACGTCGCCCGCCTGCCCCCGGGCGAGCTCGATCTGCGCTCCGCCCCGCCCGTCGTGCTGCACAAGATCGACACCCCCACCATCGCCGCCCTCAACGGCGGCGCCGCCGGCTACGGGCTCGACCTGGCCCTCGGCTGCGACCTGCGGATCGCCGCCGCCGGGGCCAAGCTGTCGGCCGCCTATACCGCCCGGGGCCTGCTGCCCGAGAGCGGCGGCACCTGGCTCCTGCCCCGGATCGTGGGCTGGTCGACGGCGGCCGAGCTGCTGTTCACCGCCCGCACCCTCACCGCCGCCGAAGCTCTGGAGCTGGGCCTCGTGAGCCGGGTCGTGCCCGACGGCGAGATCCTCGACGCCGCGTTCGAGCTGGCCGGCCAGATCGCGGCCAACGCCCCGCTGGCGGTGCGGGCGTCGAAGCGGATGATGCGCCACGCCATGACCGAGGGCCTGGAGGACCATGTGCAGCGCCAGTTCCTCGCTCTGCTGCCGCTGTTCGCCACGACGGACTTCGCCGAGGGCCTCACCGCCTTCCTGGAGAAGCGTCCGCCCGACTTCCACGGCCAGTAGTCGTGGGGATCAGATGCGCTCGATGATGGTGGCGGTGCCCATGCCACCGCCGGTGCACATGGCCACCAGGCCGGTCTGCAGGTCGCGCCGCTCCAGCTCGTCGATCAGGGTGCCGATCAGCATGGCCCCGGTGGCCCCGATGGGGTGGCCGAGGGCGATGGCGCCGCCGTTGACGTTCACCTTGGCCGGGTCGGCCCCGGTGTCACGGAAGAACCGGAGCACCACCGAGGCGAAGGCCTCGTTGACCTCGAGCAGGTCGATGTCGTCGATCGTCATCCCCGCCTTGGCCAGGCACTTGAGGGCGGCCGGGCCGGGGGCGGTGAGCATGATCAGGGGCTCGTCGGCGGCCACGGCCGACATCAGGATCCGGGCCCGGGGCTTGAGGCCGTGGGCCCGGGCGTAGTCGGGGTTGGCCAGCAGCACGGCGCCGGCCCCGTCGACCACACCGGAGGAGTTGCCGGCGTGGTGCACGTGGTTCAGCTCGTCGACCTGGGGATAGACCTGGTTGACCAGCTCCATCATGGTCTTCTGGCTCTGCTCCATCCGCATATCGACGAACTTGGGAAAGCTCGGGCTGAGCTTGGCCAGGCCCTCGGCCGTGGTCTCGGGCCGGGGGAACTCCTCGTGGTCGAGGGCCACCGTGCCGTCGTCGTGATAGATCGTGACCAGGCTCCGGTCGAACCGGCCCTCCTCGAGGGCCTCGGCCGCCCGGCGCTGGCTCTCCAGGCCCAGGGCGTCGACCTGCTCCCGGGTGTGGCCGTCGAGGGTGGCGATCAGGTCGGCCGAGAGGCCCTGGGGCACCTGGGGATGGGTGGCCAGCAGGTGCTCGTTGTTGGCGTGGAAGCCGTCGGTGCCGTTGCGGGCGGGCCGGCTCATCGACTCCACCCCGCACCCCACCACCAGGTTCTGGTGGCCCGAGGCGACGCCCATCGCCCCGAAGGTGACGGCCTGCTGGCCCGAGCCGCAGAAGCGGTTCAGGGTCACGCCGGGCACCGAGATGGGCCAGCCGGCGTCGAGCAGGGCCATGCGGCCGATGTCATGGGCGTGGTCGCCGGCGTGCGAGCCGTTGCCGCACACCACGTCCTCCACGTCGACGGCATCGAAGCCCACCCGCTCCCGCAGGCCGTTCAGAACCTGACCCAGGATCTTCTGGGGGTGCACGCCCGACAGGGCCCCCTTGTCTTTCTTGCCCACGCCGCGCGGGGAACGCACCGCGTCGATGATCCATGCCTCGGATGCAGCTGCCATGGGATCCACACTACGGCCGGCGGGCCGGCCGGGGCTAATAGCCGGCGGCGCCGGCTCCCGGCGGGCCGGCCGGGCTAATAGCCGGCGGGGCCGTAGCGCTCCTCGGCCCGCTGCACCCCCGACAGCACGTAGCCCAGCACCGGGGCGGCCCCGGCGTCGTCGAGCAGGCGTAGGGCCCGGTCCAGGGCCCGGCGCCGGGAACGGCTGGCGAAGAGGGAGATGACGACGGCGTCGGACACCTTGGCCAGCTCCAGGGCATCCACCACGGGAAGCAGGGGCGGGCCGTCGACGAGGATGTGGTCGCAGTGCTCCCGCAGCCGTTCGATCACGGCCCCCACCTCGGCCGAGCGCAGCACCTCGGCCGGTCCCCGCCGGTCCCGGATGCGGCCGGCGGGCATGGCCACCAGGTTGGCCCGGCCCTCCACCCGGTGCAGGCACTCCTGCAGCCCCAGCTGGGGGTCCGACAGGTAGTCGCCGAGGCCCGGAGCCTCGGCCGCCCCCAGGAGGGCCGACAGGGTGGGGCGGCGCAGGTCGCCCCCGATCACCACCACGTTGCGGCCCTGGGCGGCGAGGGCGATGGCGAGGCGGGCGGCGGTGGACGACTTGGCCTCGCCCGGCTGGGGGCTCGTGATCAGCAACACCTGGTGGGGCTGGCCGGCGGCGGCGGCGAAGTCGACCGACGACACGAGGCGCTGGAACGCCTCCTCCACCATGGAGCCGGCCGGCAGTTCGATCGGCACCCGCTTGTTTCGGGTGGCGGGGACCACGGCCAGGTGGCCGAGGCCGGTGCCGTCCTCCACGTCGTCGGTGGAGCGGAGGCGGTCGTCGAAGCTGGCCACCGCCACCACGGCCCCCACGGCCAGGATCGATCCGATCACCAGGGCCAGGGCCAGGTTGCGCAGGGGGCGGGGCGACACCGGGGTGTGCTCGGGCTCGGCCTCGGCGTTGATCCGGGCCGACACCTCGGGGTTGGTCAGGAGCTCGGCCTTGAGCCGCTGCTGGGCCAGCTCCGTGTTGACCGCTCCCAGCTGGGTGTCGATCGGCTGGAGCAGGGTGCTGAGGTTCTGCAGGAGGGTGGTCCGGTCGCTCGACAGCCCGGACTTGGCCTCGGCGTCGGGGGCGGCGTCGATCTGGGTGTTGAGGTCGGCCACCGGCTCGTAGACCCGCTCCCGCTCGGCATCGAGCGCCTCCTGGGTCGCCTCGAGGGAGGCGAGCCGGGCCTGCACGTCGGCCAGGTCGATGTCGTGGCGGAGCTCCACGTAGGTGTTGGCCCAGGCCCGGGCGGTGTCGGCCGCCCGGTCGGGGTCGGGCGACAGGGCCCGGAAGGTGATGATCGAGGGGGCCGCCCGGCCTTCCAGGTCGCCGGTGTCGATCGTGACCTCGTCGTCGTTGCCCGCCGCCACCTCGGCCTCGGTGAGGAATCGGGTGGAAGCCAGGAAGTCGGCCTCGGCCGCCATCTGGCGGCCGGCCACCTCGGCGGTGCCGAGGGGGAACAACTGGGCCGACGATTCGGTGCGGATCAGCACCGTGGCCTCGGAGGCGTAGACGGGGGAGCGGGTGAAGGTCAGGGCCGCCACCGCCACCAGGGTGGCCACGAGCACAGCGGTGGCCAGCCACCACCAGCGGCGGAGCAGGCGGGCGTAGTCGGCCAGCGACAGCTCGTCGTGCTGGGTGTCACGGTGGCGGGGTAGGACCCGGGGCCACCACGGGTCGCCGGTGGCGGCGGCCCGAGCGGAACGGTTGGAAGGGAGAGGCAGGGTAGACACGGCGGGATGCGTCCAAAGGGGAAGGGCCGCGGCGGCGGCGGGAACAGGCCACGAACGCCCTGCCCCGGCACTCCATCCCGAGGTGGATCGTATAGGGCAAATCACCCAAGGCCACCGTCACCGAGCGCGACAGCCGGGGGCCAGACCGTGCCGAGCGCGACGCCCGCAGGGGCCCGGGGGCACGCCCCCGGAAACCCGGCCGAAGGCCGGGGCGGAGGGGTTGGGGCCCCGCCGCAGATGGGGGAGCGAGGCCGAAGGCCGGGCGTCGGGGGCGCCAGCCCCCGAAAAGCTAGGGTGGCGAGGAACCGAGCCCCACGACTCGGTTCCTCGACCATCCCAGGGGGTCCGCCGCCCGAAGGCACGAAGATCGGGCTGGCCGTTCTGGCCGGTGACCGTCGCTTCGTTGACTCCTTACGATCGGTGCCGGCGGCCGGGATGTGAGCGTCGGGCCTCCGAAAATCAACCGGATCAGGCCCTGAGCGGCCCGCTGGTAGGCTGTTTGTCGTCATGACCAGCGCCGACGTCACCCTCCTGGCCCTCCACGGGCTGCGCCTCACCGGGCTGGCCGAGGCCGGCGCCGTGGCGGAGGTGTTCGGGGCCGACCCCGGGCCGATCGAGGTGGAGCTGAAGGCCCTGGCCGACGATGACCTCGTGGTGCGCCGTGACCGCCCGCCCCGCACCGGGTGGTTGCTCACGCCGGAAGGCCGGGCCGAGGCCGCCCGCCTGGTGACGGCTGAGCTCGACGCCGCCGGTGCCCGCCCCGCCCTGCGGGCCTGGTACGACCGGTTCCCTCCCCTCAACCGCCGCCTGCTCGACGTGTGCTGCCGGTGGCAGCTCCGCGATCCGCAGGCCGGCAGGCTGAACGACCACCGCGATCCGGCCTATGATCATTCTGTCGTCGCCGAGCTGGTTGCGCTCGACGCCGACGCCCAACCCTTCTGCGCCGGGCTGGCCGGGGTGCTCAGCCGGTTCGGCCGCTACGGGCCCCGCCTGGCGTACGCGTTGGGGCGGGTAAGCACGGGGGCTACCGAGTACATCGATCGTCCCCTGGTCGGTTCGTACCACACGGTGTGGTTCGAGCTCCACGAAGATCTCCTGGCCACCCTCGGCCTCGACCGGGCGTCTGAAACCGCCCGCCTCGCCCGGCCCACCGTGGCCTGAGAAGCACAGACAAGGAAACGCATAACAATGGCTCAGTTCGGACCCGTACTCACCGCAATGGTGACCCCCTTCACCCCGAGCGGTGAGCTCGACCTGGAGGCCGCCCAGAACCTCGCCCGCTACCTGGTGGTCAACGGCAACGACGGGGTGGTGGTGGCCGGCACCACCGGCGAGGCCCCCACCCTCAGCCACGACGAGCAGGCCCGGCTGATCACGGCGGTGCGCGAGGCCCTGCCCGATCACACCGTGATCGCCGGCACCGGCTCCAACGACACCCGCTCCGCCATCCTCAACACCGAGCAGGCCACCGAGGCCGGGGTCGACGGCATCCTGCTGGTGACGCCGTACTACAACCGCCCGTCGCAGGCCGGGATCGAGCTGCACATGCGGGAGGTGGCCAAGGCCACCGACAAGCCCGTCATCCTGTACGACATCCCCGTCCGCGCCGGCCGCAAGATCGAGACCGACACCCTGCTCCGGCTGGCCGAGGTCGACAACGTGGTGGCCATCAAGGACGCGGCGGGCGATCCGGCCGAGACGGCCCGCCTGTTGTCGCTGGCCGGCGGGGCCTACGAGATCTACTCGGGCGACGACTCCCTCACCCTGCCGCTGCTATCGGTGGGGGCCGTGGGCGTGATCGGGGTGGCCACCCACTGGGTGGGCAAGCAGATGAGCGAGATGATCGCCGCCTACCACAAGGGCTACATCGCCGAGGCGGCCGCGCTCAACGCCACCATGATCCCGTCCTTCGTCTACGAGGCCTACCCCGACGCCCCGAACCCGGTGCCGTCCAAGGTCATGATGAACCTGCTCGGCCTGGCGGTGGGGGAGTGTCGCTCCCCGATGGGGCCGGCACCAGGCGACCTGGTCGACCGGGCCAAGGCCGTGCTGGCCGATCTCGGTCGGAGCGTCGCCTAGTGGCAGCTCCAGTACGCGTCGTCTTCCTCGGGGGTCTCGGGGAGATCGGCCGCAACTGCGCCGCCATCGAGGTCGGCGGGCGCATCATGCTCATCGACTGCGGCCTCATGTTCCCCGACTCCGACATGGCCGGCGTCGATCTCGTGCTGCCCGATTTCACCTGGCTGCGGGAGAACGCCCACCGGGTGGAGGGCGTGGTGGCCACCCACGGGCACGAAGACCACATCGGGGCCCTCAGCTTCCTGCTGGAGGAGGTCCCGCTCCAGATCATCGGCTCGCCCCTCACCATCGGCCTGGCCCGCAACCGGATCGACGAGCGGGGCATGCTCGACCGGGCCAAGTTCATCGAGGTGAGCGACAACGAACGGATCAAGGTGGGTCCGTTCGACATGGAGTTCTTCCCCGTCACCCATTCGGTGCCCCACGGGTTCGCCACCGCCTTCCACACCCCGCAGGGCGTGATCCTCCACTCGGGCGACTTCAAGCTCGACATGACCCCGGTGGACGGCCGCCTCACCGACCTGGCCGGCCTCGGCCACCTGGCCAAGGACGACGGCGTCCGGCTGTTCCTGTGCGACTCCACCAACGCCGAGGAGGCTGGGTTCTCGGCCTCGGAGACGTCGATCGGCCAGTCGATCCACGACCTGTTCCGGGCCCGGGTGGGCCAGCGCATCATCGTGGCCTGCTTCGCCAGCCACATCCACCGGGTGCAGCAGATCGCCGATGCCGCCGTGGCCTGTGGCCGCACGGTGGCCACGCTGGGCCGGTCGATGAACCAGAACGTGGCTCTGGCCCGCCAGATGGGCCTGCTGCGCATCCCCGACGACCGTCTGGTCGACATCGAGGACGTCACCGGCATCCCCGACGAGAACCTGTGCGTGATCTCCACCGGCTCCCAGGGGGAGCCCCTGAGCGCCCTGGCCCGCATGGCCACGGGCGACAACCGGTGGCTGGAGGTGACCGAGGGCGACTGCGTGATCCTCAGCTCGCATCCCATCCCGGGCAACGAGTCGAGCGTGAGCCGGGTCATCGACGGTCTCCTGCGCAAGGGCGCCGAGGTGGTGCACTCGGCCAACGCCAACGTGCACGCCACCGGCCACGCCAAGGCCGAGGAGCTGAAGGTCCTGCACTCGATCGTGCAGCCCGAGTGGTTCATCCCGGTGCACGGTGAATACCGGCATCTGGCCCAGCACGCCCATCTGGCCAAGCAGATGGGCACGGCGGAAGACCACATCCTGCTGTGCACCGACGGCGACTCGATCCTGCTGACCGACGACGGTCTGCGCCGGGGTGAGTCGGTTCCGGCCGAGTACATCTATATCGACGGCACGGTGGGCGCGCTCGACCACAGCGTGCTGTTGGAACGCCGGATCCTGGGCGAAGAGGGCTTCATCACGGTGATCGTGCCGGTGGCCATCGTGAAGGGCAGGGCCGAGCTGCTCGACGAACCGGCTGTGATCAGCCGGGGCTGGGTGGACGGCCCGGAGGGCGACCAGCTCCGCAAGGAGGCCCGCCTCGCCGTGCGTCAGGCGGTGGAGGCGTCCCTGGCCGACGGGGTGCGCACCCGCCAGGAGATCGAGAAGACCACCCGAAGGGCCATCGGCCGCTTCGTCAACCGCCAGACCGGCCTGCGGCCGATGGTGGTGCCGGTGGTTCTGGGGGCCCTCGAAGGGTAAACGGCGATGCCGGAATCGACGGGCATCGGGGCCGGTGACTCGTCGAATTCCGGCCTATCCAAATCGAAAACCTTCAGGTATAAAGTCTGAAATTTCCGGTTTGGGCTCGTTCATCCTGGGTACAAGGTGCCGACTCCACAGTTTGACGCAGGGGCATAGACGTCTAGCCGGACGTCTAGTACAACTCGGGTTAGCGCGGAAATAGACTTAAGGACTCGCCCACCGGTATGCCCGCCGCACACACCGAGATGGCGCTGGCATGACCGCGCCCCTTCGCCTCGCCCTAGATGGCGGAACACCCTGCTTGGCCGCCACACAAGTGGCCCAGTGGCCCGCCGTCGAGCCCGGCGACGACCTGATCGCCGCTCTGGGATCGGGGTTCGCCGTCGGCGTCCTGCCCGGGTCGGCCCAGCGGGTCCGCCGGCTGGAACGGCGCTGGAGTGACCTGGTGGGACGGTCCTACGTGATCGCCTGCCGCTCGGCGGCGGCCGCCGCCCGCCTGTCGGCCGTGAGCCTCGAGCTGGGGTCGGGCGACGAGATCGTCTGCCCCGTCGATGCCACCTCGTCGGCCTGGGCCATGGCGTCGGTCACCGAGGCGGTGCCGGTGTTCGTCGATCTCGATCCCCAGACCCTCTCGATCGACCCAGCGGCGGTGGAAGCCGCCGTCACCGACGCCACCCGGGCCGTGCTGGCCGTCGACAATCACGGCGCCCCGGCCGACCACGGCGCCCTGGCCATCGTGGCCCGCCGCCACGGGCTGGTGGTGGTGGAGGACGGCTCGGAGTCGGTGGGGGCCACCTACGGCCACAACCCGGTGGGCAGCCTCGGCCTGGCCGGCTTCTGCGGTCTCGGCCACCCCGGCCCGCCGGCCGGTCCCCTGGCCGGCGCGTTCTTCGCCACCGACGATCCCGAGGTGGCCGACAACGCCCGGCGGGTGCTGCTGGTGAGCGACGACCTCGGCCTGCCCGTCACCGGCTCCACCCCCGGGACCGGCTGGGGCTACCGGATCAGCGAGATAGACGCCGTGGTGGCCGACAGCTACCTGAACCGGCTCGACTACGAGGTCACGGTGCGGGCCGCCAACGGGCGCCATCTGTGCCGTCGCCTGGAGGATGTGGCCGGCATCTGGATGCCCGCCACCCCGGCCGGCGGCACCACCGTGCACACCTCGATCCCCCTCCTGGTGCAGCCCGACGAGCTCGGACTGCCCGAGACGGCGGCCACCGCCCTGCGGGACACGCTGATCGACTGCACCACGGCCGAAGGGCTGTGGTGCGACCGCTCGCAGCCCCAGGCCATGACGTCCACCGCCGCCCTCGGTTCCCCCGGGGTCGCCCCCCGCTGGCCCCGGCCCCGTCGGGCCGAGTTCCCGGTGGCCGACGCCATGTGGGCCTCCGGTCTGGTGCTGGGCGGCCGGCGGGGCGGGTTCGACCCGCTCCAGTCGCTCCAGACGATGGATCGCATCGCCGACTGCTTCACCAAGATCCTGGTCGACAACGTCGACCGGCTTCGTCAGCTCACAATCGAACGGATGCGGGTCACGCCATGAACGGCCCCCGCTTCCTGTTCCCGGACGTCACCGCCGCACTCCCGCCGCACTGCGGCGGTGGCGTCCCTCGGTTCGCCGCCCCGTCCCCTGCAAGGAGGGTGATGGGCAACCCCTAGCGCCTCGCAGTTCTGGTTCCATGGCGCTGACGCCGGGGGCCTTCGCACGCAATGTAAACCGCCGACGTGCGAAGGCCCCCGTAGTGTCCTGCCAGCGAGGTGCTCCTGATGTGGTGGGCCGTCGACAACGAGGTCGACGGCCCACCGTGTTTTTTGTCTGTCCCACCCTCCCGCGCTCGCGGGGGCCGGGCGGCTAGTGTGTCCAGAACTGTGGCAACTACTAGTCGGAGCTCACGTCGTTCCGGTCGAGGGGCTACGGGCGGACGGTCGTCAACCAAGCAGGCACAGCAGCAGCGCGCCCAGAATCGCCGTGAGGTGCAGGCGCTGGTGCTCGTGGCCGTCGCCCTGATCCTCGGCCTGGGTCTGTACACGCACACCACTGGCGTGGTGGGGCGCGGCCTGGCCACGCTCACCGGCGCCCTGGTGGGCCGGGCCCGTTTCGCCGTGCCCGTCGGGTTCGCCGTGGCCGGCTGGAACCTGGTCCGCACCCGGCCCCGCAAACGCCGGGGCTCGGGGCTCGGGGTGGCCGAGAAGCTGGCCTGGCTGTGCGTGGGGCTGGCCGTGTTCTCGGGCCTCGACATGCTGGGCGGCCGGCCCTACTGGACGTCGCCGTCCGCCGATCTGAGCCGGGCCGGCGGCTGGGTGGGCGTGTGGGTGGGCGGCACCCTGCAGCGCTGGCTGGGCGGCTGGGGCCAGGTGATCGTCACCCTCACCCTGGTGGCCGTGGCCGGCGTGCTGTTGACCTCGATGTCGGTGGGCGCCCTGGTGGACCGGGTGGCCGAGCGGGCCGGCGTCGCCTGGGGGGTGCTCGGGCCCCGGGTCGAGGGCCTTCGGGCCCGCCGTCAGGGTCGGCCCGACCGGGCCGAGCGGAACGCCACCGGCCTCCGCCGCCGGGCCCGGACCGCCGGGGTGGCGGTGGACCTCGACGAGGTCGAGGGGGCCGAGGAGACGACAGGCGGTCGGCGCCACCGGCTCCTGCGGCGCGAGACCTACATCGACCTGCGCCAGCCGGCCGAGGGCGGGGAGAGCGGCTCGGGCGCCTTCGACGGCGACGACGCCGCCCCCGAGCAGCGCGACGACCTCAGCCTGTGGGACGACGACGAGGACGATCCGTCGGCCGCCGACGATGGCGACGAGGCACCCTCGCCCGGCCACGACAATCCCCGTCTGAGCTGGGACGACGAGCCCTGGGAGCCCGTGATCGAGGTCCCCGAGCCCACCGTGGTGGAGGGCCTGGTGATGGCCGCCCCCGAGCCGCCCGACGGGATCTGGCACCTTCCCCCGCTCGACATGCTCGACCGTTCCGAGAGCCAGGACATCGATCGGGCCCTGGTGGAGGCCACCGGCCGTCAGCTGGAGCACGCGCTGGCCGAGCACGGGGTGGAGACCCGCCTCATCGGGGTGGTGGTGGGCCCCACGGTGAGCCGGTTCGAGCTCGAGCTGGGCCCCGGGGTGAAGGTGGCCCGGGTCACCACCCTGCACAAGGACATCGCCTACGCCATGGCCACGCCCGACGTGCGCATCCTGGCGCCCATCCCGGGCAAGCAGGCCATCGGGGTGGAGGTGCCGAACGTGCGGCGCCAGATGATCACGGTGGGCGACCTGCTGGTGTCGGAGGAGGCGGCCAAGGCCACCCATCCGCTGGAAGCCACGCTGGGCCGCGACATCAACGGCCGCACGGTGATGGTGAACCTGGCCAAGATGCCCCACCTGCTGGTGGCCGGGCAGACCGGGTCGGGCAAGTCGAGCTTCCTCAACTCGGCCCTCACCTCGATCCTGATGCGGGCCACGCCCGATCAGGTGCGGATGATCATGGTCGACCCCAAGCGGGTGGAGCTGACCCAGTACGAGAAGCTGCCCCACCTGCTCACCGAGGTGGTGGTCGACCCCAAGAAGGCGGCCAACGCCCTGGCCTGGGCCGTGCGGGAGATGGAGCGGCGCTACGAGCTGCTGAGCGAGGTGGGCGTGCGCGACCTCGACGGCTACAACCGGGCCGTCGACGAGGGCCGCCTGGCCGACGGCGGCCCCGGCGGGGTCGAGTACCAGCGGCTGAGCTACATCGTCATCGTCATCGACGAGCTGGCCGACCTGATGATGGTGGCGGCCCGCGACGTGGAGGAGTCGATCTGCCGGATCGCCCAGAAGGCCCGGGCCGTGGGCATCCACCTGGTGGTGGCCACCCAGCGCCCGTCCACCAACGTGATCACCGGCCTGATCAAGGCGAACATCCCGGCCCGCCTGGCCTTCGCCGTGTCCAGCCTCACCGACAGCCGGGTGATCCTCGACCAGGCCGGGGCCGAGCGCCTGGTGGGCAAGGGCGACGGCCTCATCAACGACGGCACCACCAGCACCCCCAGCCGCTTCCAGGGCGCCTGGGTGAGCGAGGAGGAGGTCTCGGCCGTCGTCGCCCACTGGATCGAGCAGGCCCCCGATGTGGTCTACGACAGCCGGGTGCTGGGCGAAGAGGGGGGCGACGGCGCCCTCATCCCCGGCGGCTCCTCGGGTGACGAGGAAGACGACGACCTGATGCTGCAGGCGGTGGAGCTGGTGGTCCGCTCCCAGCTCGGCTCCACCTCGATGCTCCAGCGCAAGCTCCGGGTGGGTTTCGCCCGGGCCGGGCGGATCATGGACCTGCTGGAGGAGCGGGGCGTGGTGGGCCCGTCGCTCGGCTCCAAGCCGCGTGACGTGCTGATGACGCCCCAGGATCTCGACGCCGGCAAGTGGCCCCGGGGCGGCGGTGCGGCGGCCGGCCCGACGGGGTCTCAGCCGGCGCCACCGGCGGCCAGCCCGGTCGCCTCGGCATCGGCCCCGACGGCACCCGATCTGACCACGAGCAACCACCCGGCGGCGCGGGCCCGTCAGGCGGCGGCCGAGTCGCTGGCCGGCCAACCGGTGGTCGACCCGCCGCGGGAGCGGCGCAAGACGCTGGCCGACCTCCAGTTCCCCGACCCGGTGGTGGTGCCGGAGCCCGGCCCCCGGGGCCGTCCCGATCCGGGTGACGACGATCTGGCCGATCTGCTGGGCGACCTCGACGACGAGGACCTCGAGGAGGACCTCGACGACGAGGGCGGCGACGACGGGGACGACACCGACCTGGAGCCCGACCCGCTGCTCGGCCTCGACCGTCGGCGCCCGGCCGACGAGGCGGCCGACCCGGCCCCGGGCCGGCCGCAGCTCCGGGTGGTCCCCGACCCGCCACCCCATGTGCGCGAGCCCCAGCCGGCGCCGCACGACCTCGACCTCCGCCCGGCCCGCCGCCGTCCGGTGGGGTCGTCGCCGTCCGGGTTCGACGATGACGACGACGGCACCGACGGGCTCGAGGAAGGCAGCCTCGCCTTCGAGGACATCGAGGATCTGCTCGACGTCGACGGCCTGGACGACGGGAACGAGGATGACGACGAGGGCTTCGACGACGATGCCTACGACGAGCTCGACGACGACGACTTCGACGAGGACCTCGACGACCTGGACGGGCACTTCGATCCCGCCCTGGCCCCACCCCCCGGCTACCGCCCCCGGGACTGAGGGAACCCTTCGGGTTCCAGGGAACCCGACACCAGATCAGCGCGCATCGGTGCAATCGGGCGGGCCGGGGTGGCATCATCAGCGGCGGTTGGCAGGCGGCGGAACCAGGTGGGCGGCGGTGCGGCGCGCCCGTCACCAACGTGACGAGAGGGAACCGAAGGCGATGATGGAGACGATCGAATGGGCGTCGGGCCTGCGGTTCCCGGAGGGGCCGATCTGGTTTCCCGACAACTCCGTGGTGCTGGTGGAGATCGCCCGGGGCACGCTGACCCGGGTGTCGTCCGATGGTGACGTCGACGTGCTGGCCCATCTCGGGGGCGGCCCCAACGGGGCGGCGGTGGGGCCCGACGGCCGGATCTACGTGGCCAACAACGGCGGGTTCGTCTGGAGCGAGGTCAACGGGATGATGGTGCCGGGCGAGCAGCCGCCCGACTACGCCGGCGGCAGCATCCAGCGGGTCGACCTGCGGACGGGCGAGATCGACACGCTCTACGACTCGTGCAACGGCATTCCCCTCAAGGGCCCCAATGACCTGGTGTTCGACACCACCGGCGGCTTCTGGTTCACCGACCACGGCAAGATCCGCCCCCGGGACCGGGACCGGGGCGGCCTGTACTACGCCCGGGCCGACGGGTCCGAGATCCGGGAGGTCGTCTACCCCCTCGACGCCCCCAACGGGGTGGGCCTGTCGCCCGAGGGCGACACCCTGTACGTGGCCGAGACCCACCAGGGCCGCCTCTACCAGTGGGCCCTGGCCGGGCCGGGCCAGATCGCCGGCTACATGGGCCCCCACCACCGGGGCACGGTGCTGGCCGACCCCGAGGGTGGCCCCCTGTTCGACTCCCTGGCCGTCGACGCCTACGGCAACATCTGTGTGGCCACGATCCGCCAAGGCGGCATCACGGTGGTCACCCCCGACGGCATGCACCACCACCGGCCGTTCCCCGACCCCCTGACCACCAACATCTGCTTCGGCGGGTCCGACCTCAGCACGGCGTTCGTCACCCTCTCGGGCACGGGCCGGCTGGTGTCGCGCCGCTGGGACACCCCCGGGCTCCGGCTTGCCTTCTGAGCGCCTGCGGCGCGGCCATCTGAGGTTCCCTGCCGATGGGGGCGGGTTTCGGTTTAGCCTCTCTGGTGTGCATCGTTGTCACCTCAAACCTGACGAGCACCCGATGGGCAGATCGGTCGTGCGTCTCTTCATCAGCGGGCTGCTTCTCCTGTTGACGGTGGGCACCGTCGGCGCTGGCCCGGCCGCCGCCCACGGCAAGCTCCTCCAGGCCTCGCCCGGCCCCGGCCAGAAGGCCGGCGGCGTGGTCGATTTCATCGACCTGGCCTTCCTGGAAGACGCCACCGACGCCGTGGTGGCGGTCACCAAAGACGGCGCTCCGGTGCCCGGTACCACCACCGTGGCCAACGGTCGGATCGTCCGCTTCGCCTTCAACCCGCCGCTGAGCGTCCCGGGCCGGTACGACGTCACGTTCACCGCCACCTGGGTCGACCAGGACCGCGTGACCGAGGCCTACTACTTCACCTACGACGCGGCGGCCAAGGCCCCGGTCCACATCGGCAGCGCCGCTGACCTGCCCCAACCCAAGAGCGGCTGGTCGTCGGTGAAGATCGTGGCCACCGTGGTGCTGATCACGGCCATGTTCGGGCTGGCCGTGCTCTACGTGCTGCAACTCGAGCGGCGCCGCTCCCGGGCCGTGGCTGCAGGGCCGGGCACGCCCGGTGGCCGGCCCGATCGGGGCGACCCTGCCGACCAGTCGCCGTCCCGCCGGGCCTAGCCTGGGACGATGCCCCGTCAGTTCTGGGTCGAGACGCTCGGCTGCCCCAAGAACCAGGTCGACTCCGACAAGCTGACCGGAACACTCCTGGCCGACGGCATGGTGGCCGCCGGGAGCCCGGCCGACGCCGATGTGGTGGTGGTGAACACCTGCGCCTTCATCGAGGCGGCCCGCCAGGAGTCGATCGACGTGATCCTGGCCCTCGACGGCGCCCGCAAGGACGGAGCCGAGCTGGTGGTGACGGGCTGCATGGCCGAGCGCTACGGCTCGGAGTTGGCCGAAGCCATGCCCGAGATCACCCGGGTGGCCCCCTTCGGGGCCCCGCTTGCGGGTCCGCTCGCCGGCCCGCTGGCCGCCCCGCAGACCGAGCCGGTGCCGGCCGGGGGGGTACGGGCCCAGCCGGTGCAGCTCGGGCCCACCCGGTCCCGGGTCGCCGCCGGCGGTGCCCCCGCTGTCGGCCTGGCCCACGGGGTGGCCCTGCCCGCCTTCGACCTGCTGGAGCTGCCCCGCCCGGCGGCCACCGCCCCCTGGGCCTACGTGAAGGTGGCCGAAGGTTGCGACCGCAACTGCGGCTTCTGCGCCATCCCCAGCTTCCGAGGGCCCCAGCGGTCCCGGTCGCTGGCGTCGATCCTGGCCGAGGTGGATGCTCTGGGCACCGTGCAGGAGGTGGTGCTGGTGGCCCAGGACCTGGCCGCCTACGGGCGCGACCAGGGCCGGGGTACCCGCCAGATCGTGCCCCTGGTGCACGCCGTGGCCGAGCGGGTGGCGTGGGTCCGCCTCCTCTACCTGTACCCCTCCGATCTCACCGACGAGCTGGTCGACACCGTGCTGGCCACCGGCGTGCCCTACTTCGACCTGTCGCTCCAGCACGTGTCGCCGCCCCTGATGCGGCGCATGCGCCGGTGGGGGTCGGCCGACGTGTTCTCGGCCCGGATCGCCGAGATCCGCCGTCGGGAGCCGGGCGCCGCCTTCCGTTCGAACTTCATCGTGGGCTACCCGGGCGAGACCGAGGACGACCACGACGCCCTGCTGGCCTTCGTGGCCGAAACGGGGCTCGACTGGTGCGGCTTCTTCGCCTACTCCGAGGAGGCCGGCACCCATGGGGCCACGCTCGAGCCCAAGGTGCCGGCCGGCCTCATGGGCCAGCGGCTGGCCGAGCTGCGCGAGCTGCAGGACTCGATCACGGCCACCCGCCGGGACGACCTGATCGGCACCACCGCCACCGTGCTGGTGGACCGGCCGGGGGTGGCCCGGTCGGCCCGGGAGGCCCCCGAGATCGACGGCATCATCACCGTGCCCACCGATCTGGCCCCCGGACAGTTCCACCCGGTCACGATCACCGACGCACTCGGTCCCGACCTGGTGGCCGAGCCGGTCGGCTCGCCGGAGGCCAGCGGCTCGTGAACAGCAGCCCCGAGATCCACCTGATCGGCACCTCTCGCTGGGCTCTGGCCGCCAACTCCCTCACCGTGGCCCGCATCGCCCTGGCCCCCGTTCTGGCCCAGCTGGTGGCCACCCGCAACCCGTGGTGGCTCACGTTCTGGATGGGCTGGCTGCTGGGGGCGACGGATGTGATCGACGGGTCGCTGGCCCGCCGGGCCACCCCCACCCGCATGGGGGCCTTCCTCGACCCCCTGGCCGACAAGGTGGTGGTGCTGCTCGTCGGCTTCACCCTCGTCGGCATCGGCCGGTTCCCCGCCCTCCCGGTGGTGATCATCGCCATCCGGGAGGTGGCGATCATGGTCTACCGCTCGTACTGGGGCCGCCGGGGGCTCGCCATCCCGGCCCGCCAGTCGGCCAAGTACAAGACCCTGGTGCAGGGCGTGGCCCTGGCCGCCGCCCTGTGCCCCCCGCTCGACCCCCACCCCTGGGTGGCCGATGGCCTGTTGTGGCTGGCCGTCGTCTTCACCCTGGTCAGTGGGCTCCAGTATGTCCTCGACGGTCGGGATGCCCTCCGTGTGACCGGGCAACGCTGAACCGTGCACCGTGGCGCCCACCGCCGGGGGAGCCGGCGTCGCTCCCTCCCGCTGGCGCTGGTGCTGGCGGCGATCGCCCTGCTCGCTCCGGCCTGCGGCCTGATCAACTCGGGTGACGACGCCGCCACCACCGATCCCTCGGCCCCCGGCGAAGCCCCCGCCACGCCGGCCACCGACGGTGCCGGCACGGCGGCCGTCGACGGAGCGAACCCCAGCTTCAACCCGGCCCCCTGTCAGTTCGACGCTCCGGCCGGCACCGAGCCCCGGTGCGGCACGGTGGCTGTGCCCGAAGACTGGGCCACCGGCACCGGCACCGTCACCCTCTCGGTGGCCGTGTTCCCCAGCACGGCCGACGGCCCGGCCCCCGATCCCGTCGTGTACCTCGACGGTGGCCCGGGCGGCCACTCCCTCGACGCCATCCAGTTCCTCACCGCCGATTTGTTGGAGCCGCTCCAGGCCCGGGGGGAAGTGGTGTTCTTCGATCAGCGGGGCGTGGGGCTCAGCACCCCGGCCCTCGACTGCACCGAGGTAACGGCCTTCACCCGCCAGGCCGAGGACGACCCCACGATGGACGACGACGAGGCCATCTCCGGCCTCGGCACCGCCCTCTCCGCCTGCCGCCAGCGGTTGGCCGGCCAGGGCGTCAACCTGGCTGCCTACAACACGATCAACAACGCCCATGACGTCGACGCCATCCGCCGGGCCCTGGGCTACGACACGTGGAATCTGCTCGGCATCTCCTACGGCACCCGCCTCGGCCTCGAGGTGATGCGCCAGCACCCCGACGGGGTGCGGAGCGTGGTGATCGACTCGGTCTACCCGCCCGAGGTCGACTCGACGAAGGACAACCCGGCCAGCTTCGTGAGCGCCTACCAGGCGGTGGTGGCGGCCTGCGCCCAGGAGCCGGCCTGCGCCGCCGCCGGCGACCTGGCCGCCCGCTACGCCGCCGTCGTGGCCGCGCTCGACGCCAAGCCGATCCAGGTGGAGGTGCGCGACTTCCTCACGGCCCAGACCGACCAGGTGTGGGTTGACGGCTCCGCCATCATCGACGTGGTCACCCAGGCCCTGTACTCGCCCGACCAGTTCACCGACCTGCCCGAGCTGGTGGGGGAGCTGGAAGCCGGCCGCACCGACGCCCTCGAGCTGTTCCTCAGCCAGAACCGGACCAACGAGGCCTTCTTCAGCACCGGCATGTTCTTCGCCTTCGAGTGCAACGAGGAGATCGCCTTCGCCGACCCGGCGGCGGTGGCCGCCGCCCTCCCGCCCGACCCGTTCGGCCACGCCGACACGTTCGACTACGCCAGCAACGACGGGTCGCTGGCCTTCACCAGCTGTGGCGCCTTCAACGGCGGCACCACCCCCACCCCTGATCCCAGCGCCAACCAGCCGGTCACCTCCGATGTGCCCACGCTGGTGATGAGCGGACGGTACGACCCCGTCACCCCACCGGCCTGGGCCGAGCAGGCGGCCGGCAACCTGACCCAGGCCTGGTTGGTGAGCGCCCCCTACGGGGCCCACGGGATCAGCCCCGGCGAGTGCGGGATGTCGGTGGTGCGCCAGTTCCTCGACGATCCCGACACCGTGCCCGACGCCACCTGCTACGACGCCGAGACCCTCAGCTTCCTCGCCGGGCCCGATCCGACCCCGGTGGAGTTGGAACCGGTCACCTACGCCGGACCCGACGGCAGCGCCACCATCAGCACCGTCGCCCCCAAGGGATGGAGCACGGGCGGCCTCGACGGCGACTGGGTGCGCCAGAGCTCGTTCCTCGACCCCACCGAGCTGTTGCAGCTGGGCGGCTCGGGCGGCCAGCTCCTGGCGGCCAGCATCGAGCAGTTCCTGACCGAGACCCAGGATGTCACGTTGTCGGACCCCGAGACGGTCGACGGCCCCGGCGGCTCCTGGCAGCACCGGACGGCCCGCACCGCCACCCGGGCCGTGGAGTGGTACCAGGCCGAACGCAACGGCTCCACCGTGCTCGTGTTGCTGGTGGCGGCCCCCGCCGAGGTCGAGGCCCTCACCGCCACGGTGCTCCAGCCGGCGTTGGACAAGATCACGGTGACCGGATAGACGGTGTGGGGCCGTGCGCGGAACGTTTCGGCGCAGCCGAAACTTCAGGTCCCCGCAGGGGACACCCGGTCAGGTCGAAGGGAGAGGGCCGATGAAGGTCGAAGTGGTGGCGGTGGGGACGGAGCTCCTGTTGGGGCAGATCGTCGACACCAACTCCTCGTGGATCGGCGAGCAGCTGGCCCTGGCCGGCCTCGATTCCCACTACCAGACCAAGGTGGGTGACAACCCGGCCCGCATCCGGGAGGTGCTGCTCCACGCCCTGGGCCGGAGCGACGCCGTGATCTGCTGCGGTGGCCTCGGCCCCACCCAGGACGACCTCACGCGGGACGTGATCGCCGAGGCCATGGGGGTCGAGCTCGTGCCCGACCCGGTCATCGCCGATCGGATCCGGGAGATGTTCCGGTCGCGGGGCCGCGACATGCCGGAGAACAACCTGCGCCAGGCCATGGTGCCGGTGGGGGCCACCACCATCCCCCAGCAGCCGGGCACCGCCCCCGGGCTCGTCTGCCCGTTCGGCCCCCCCTACGAGGGCAAGGTCATCTACGCCGTCCCCGGCGTGCCCTACGAGATGCAGATCATGGTGAACGAGACGATCATCCCCGACCTGGTGAAGCGGTCGGGCTCGTCGGCCGTGATCCGTAGCCGGGTGCTGCGGACGTGGGGGTCGTCGGAGTCGGCCCTGGCCGAGATGCTGGCCGACCGGATCGTGGAGCTCGACGGGACCGGCAACCCCACCATCGCCTTCCTGGCCAGCGGGGTGGAGGGGCTCAAGGTGCGGGTGACGGCCAAGTCGCCGTCCGAAGCCGAGGCGGTGGCCGTGCTCGACGCCGAGGAGGAGGGCCTGCGCCAGATCCTGGGCGACCTCGTGTTCGGCCTCGACGACCAGAACATGGAGGTGGTGGTCCTCGAGGCGCTGCGCCGGCGGGGCCTCACGCTGGGTCTGGCCGAGGCGGTGACCGGGGGCTACGTGTCGGCCCGGCTGGCCGCCACCGCCGGGGCCGACGAGGTGTACCGGGGTTCGATCGTGGCCCACCAGCCGGCCGTGGCCGCCTCCGTGCTCGGCCTGGCGGCTGCCGGCTCGGGAGAGGGCGGCGACGGGGCCGTGTCGGAGGATGCGGCGTTGACCCTGGCCCGCCAGGCCCGCTCGGTGCTGGGGGCCGACGTCGGCCTCGGCGTGGTGGGGGCCGTGGGCCAGCCGGCGGGCGAGGCCCGGCCGATGGGCACGGTGTGCCTGGCCGCCGTGCTCCCGGTGGGCGCGGGGTCGTCACAGGAGGTGTCGGCCACCGTGCGCCTGCCCGGGGACCGGGAACGGGTGCGCCAGTTCGCCGCCATCAGCCTGCTCGATCTGCTGCGGCGAACGCTGGAGGCGGCCCCATCCTGATGCCTGGCCGCCCATGATCGGGTTCATTTCCGATCGACGCCTACCCCTCCGGGCGGATAGAACGTAAGGGTGAGCCAAACCAAGGACCCCTTCAACAGCCCGTTCGGCAGCCTGTTCGGCGATTTCATGACGATCGCCGCCCTCGACGAGGCAGGCCACTACGCCTACGAGGGGTCGGCCAAGCCGGTAGAGAATCTGTCCTTGCATCCCGGCACGCACGTGCTGCATTACGCCAGCGCCTGTTTCGAGGGGCTGAAGGCCCATCGCCAGGTCGACGGCTCCCTCGCCGTCTTCCGGGTCGATGACCATGTGGCCCGGATGATCCAGAGCATCGCCAAGGTGCGGATGACCCCGCCGCCGGCCGAGCTGCTGCGCCAGATGATCATCGACGCCGTCGAGGCCAACGCCTCGGAGACGCCGGCGGCCCCCGGGTCGCTCTACATCCGGCCCACGATGATCGGCACCCTGCTCAACATCGGGGCGGCGGCCGCGCCCAGCCCCACCGGGCTGCTGTACGTGATCTGCTCACCGGTGGGCGATTACTTCGCCGGCGGCATCCGCCCTCTGTCGATCTACGTGGAGACCCAGATCCCCCGCACCACCCCCCAGTTCGGGATGATCAAGAGCGGGGCCAACTACGTGATGGCGCTCGGGCCCACGCTCGACGCCAAGCGGGACCATGGGGCCGATCAGGTGCTGTTCGCCACCGGGGGAGACGTCACCGAGACCGGAGCCTCCAACTTCTTCCTGGCCGACGACCACAAGCTCGTCACCCGCAAGCTCGACGAGTCGTTCCTGCACGGGGTCACCCGGGCCTCGGTGATCACCATGGCCCGGGACATGGGCTACGAGGTGGAGGAGCGGATGGTCACGGTCGACGAGCTGCGGGAGTGGACCACCCGGGGCGAGGGCTTCCTGTCGGGCACGGCCGCCGTGCTGGCCCCGGTGGGCCAGGTCAAGATCGGCGACGAGACCATGGTGTTCGGCGACGGCCAGCCCGGCCCCAACACCCTCAAGCTCCGTCAGGCCCTGACCGACATCCAGCTCGGCGCCGCCCCCGACCCCTACGGCTGGCGCACCCCCGTCGAAGGCTGATCCCGGGCCCTGACCGCAGAAGGGCGGTCAGGCTGTGCGGTCGGCGGGGCGGCGGGCGTCGAGGACGGCGTGCAGCTCGGCCGCCACCGGGTCGGGCCGGTGGATGATCTCGTGCCAGCTGAGCCGGATGGTGACCCAGCCGGCCAGCACGGCGGCCCGGTCCCGACGGCGATCGTCGGCGAGCGCCTGGGCCGTGGCGTGCCATCGCCGGCCGTCGAGCTCCACGATCACCCGGTGCTCGGGCCAGGCCACATCCACGATGCCCCGTACCCCGTCGTACCAGGGTGGGCTGTACTGGGTCACCCAACCCGACAGGCCGGCCCGGAGAAACAGGGCGAAGGCCCGATGCTCCAGCACCGAGGCGGGGATGGGCTCGTCGTCGAGCAGCTCGTGTTCCACCCGCCGTATGACGCCGGACCCCGGCCGGCCCTGGCGACACCAGGCCGCAGCGCAGGCCTGCAGCTCGCCCGGGGCCATCAGCCGGGCGATGATGGCCTGCTCGATGAGGTGGCTGGTGCGGGCCACGGGCAGCTCGGCGGCCAGATCGCAGATGGTCCGGGCCACGGTGGTGACCCTGGTTCCGTCCGGCCCGACGGTCACGTCGTCGGGTGGGAGCCACCGTGTGTGGCGGATCCGGACGCCGTGGATCGTGCGGCGGGTGCGGCTGGCCAGCACCACGTTCACCCGGCCGTCGGGCCGCAGCGGCAGACGGTGGGCGGCGGCGGCCGAATGGTGGCAGGCGGCCGCCGAGGGGAGAGCGGCCAGGGCCGCGGCCAACAGGTTGGACGACGACGGCCGGCCCAGGATGTAGGTGCCTTGGGATACCCGGGTCAGCAGGCGGCCGACCCGGCGCTCGATCTGGGGCAGGCTGATGCCGGCGGCCTGGAGTTGGCGGGTGGTGACCACCTGGTGGTTGGTGGTGGCCAGGTCGACGATCCGGGCGTCGATCGGGTGACGGTCCACGATGGGGGACCCCTTCTGTTCGGTGTCTACAGAGGCACCGGCGAGGGGTGCGAGGCGGGAACCAGCGCACGGACCCATGGGGTCCAGTGGTCCTGACGCTATCCCCGCTGCGGTCGTCTCCGGCGCGGCGGGCGGCGCTCGGCGGCTCTCCGTCGCCCGGCCCGCTCGCCCCGAAGCGCGCAACCTGCGTGACGAAAACCGCGCCCCTCCCGCATTCCGGCTCGCGAAACCTGCGGAATCCGCAGAAAACGTGACGCGGATTGGGAGATGGGCGCGATTGTCGTGACGCAGTTCGGGTGGGGGGTTAGCCTCCCGGGATGCGATTCGGATTCTGGATTGGGGCGGGGCACGGCTGGCCCGAGATCGCCCAGAGCGGTCAGAAGGTGGAGGAGCTCGGCTACGACGGCATCTGGGTGGCCGACCACTTCATGCCCAACGCCGAGGACGTGAGCGGCCCCACCCATGAGGTGTGGGCCATCCTGTCGGGCCTGGCCGCCATCACCAGCCGGGTGCGCCTCGGCTCGCTCGTGTGTGGCAACACCTACCGCAACCCCGCCGTGCTGGCCAAGCAGGCCACCACGGCCGACCACGTGTCGGGCGGCCGGGTGGTGCTCGGCATCGGCGCCGGCTGGCAGGAGAACGAGCACCTGGCCTACGGCCTCGAGTTCGGCACGTTCACCGACCGCTTCCAGCGGCTGGAGGAGGCCCTGCAGGTCATCCGCAGCCTGCGCTCGGAGGCCCGCACCACGTTCGACGGCCAGCGCTACCAGCTGGCCGAGGCCCCGCTGGAGCCGAAGCCCATCGGGCGGCTGCCGATCATGATCGGGGGCGGCGGGGAGCGCAAGACCCTGCGGATGGTGGCCCAGTACGCGGATGAGTGGAACGTGTGGGCCACGCCCGACATCATCGCCGCCAAGTCCAAGATCCTCGACGACCACTGCACCGCCGTGGGCCGGGATCCGGGCGAGGTGGAGCGCTCGGCCGTGGCCATGCTCTTCCTGTGCGACGACGAGGCCGACGTCACCAAGCTGCGGGGCCGGGAGCTGCCCCGGCCCAGCCTGATCGGCACCGTGTCCCAGCTGCAGGACATCCTGGGCGAGTTCGCCGAGGCCGGCGTGGACGAGGTGATCATCCCCGACTTCAACCTGGGAGACGCCTCCCGCCGGTTCGAGACGGCCGAGCGGTTCCTCACCGAGGTGGCGGCCCCCTTCCGGTCCTGACCGGGCCGAACTTCGCCCGCGCCTGTTGTGCGAACGGGTGTTCGTAACTACACTGCTGTCGTCCAGGGGTTCCTGTGATTCCAGCGTTCCGGGGCCCCATCCCCGGTTCACTGTCACACCCCCTGCGTAGGGTCATGGTGTACCAGCCGGGTCACCCGGATGGCCTTCCCCCAGCTAGTTCCGAAACCTTTCTGGCACCCGCCAAGCACTCACAGAACGCGGAGAACATCGTGGACAAGAACAAAGCGCTCGACATGGCCCTGAGCAGCATCGAGAAGCAGTTCGGCAAGGGCTCGGTCATGAAGATGGGGGAGCGGTCGGACATGGCGATCGGGGTCATCCCCACCGGCGCCCTGTCCCTCGACCTCGCCCTCGGGGTGGGTGGCCTGCCCCGGGGCCGGGTCATCGAGATCTTCGGTCCCGAGTCGTCGGGCAAGTCGACCCTGGCCATGCACGTGGTGGCCGAGGCCCAGCGCAACGGCGGCATCTGCGCCTACATAGACGCCGAGCACGCCATGGACCCGCTGTACGCCGCCAAGATCGGCGTCGACGTCGACGAGATGCTGATCTCCCAGCCCGACACGGGCGAGCAGGCCCTGGAGATCGCCGACATCCTGGTCCGCTCCGGCTCGATCGACGTGATCGTGATCGACTCGGTGGCCGCCCTCACCCCCAAGGCCGAGATCGAGGGCGACATGGGAGACACCCACGTCGGCCTTCAGGCCCGGCTGATGTCGCAGGCCCTGCGCAAGATCACGGGCAGCCTCAGCAAGACCGACACCATCTGCATCTTCATCAACCAGCTGCGGGAGAAGATCGGGGTCATGTTCGGCTCCCCGGAGACCACTCCCGGCGGCCGGGCCCTGAAGTTCTACTCCTCGGTCCGGATCGACATCCGTCGGGTGGAGTCGCTGAAGGACGGGGCCGAGGTGGTGGGCAACCGCACCCGGGTCAAGATCGTCAAGAACAAGGTGGCCCCGCCCTTCCGCCAGGCCGAGTTCGACATCATGTACGGCCACGGCATCAGCCGGGAAGGCTCCCTGCTCGACATCGCGGTGGAGCAGGAGATCGTGAAGAAGTCGGGGGCCTGGTACACCTACGAGGGCGAGCAGATCGGCCAGGGCCGGGAGAACGTCAAGAAGTTCCTGATAGAGAACCCCGATCTGGTCATGGAGATCCAGGACCGGGTGCTGCGCGAGGTCGGCCTCATCCCCGGCCTGGAAGAGGAGCCGGCCGAGGGTTCGGTCGACCCCGACGACCAGCCCATCACCCTGGACTAGGAACCGGGAGTTCACTGCGGGGGTTCCCGTACCACCATCGGTCCACCAGGTCGGTGGTGGTACGGGGCCGTGCCGGGCGTACCTTGGGAAGACGTGAGTCTCTCCAACATCCGGCTCGGCCTGACCTTCGACGACGTGCTGCTCGTTCCGCAGCGGTCTGACATCCGCTCCCGTAAGGACATCTCGCTCGAGACCCAACTCACCAGGCGCCTGCGCCTGGGCATGCCGATCGTGTCGGCCAACATGGACACGGTCACCGAGGCCGAGATGGCGGCGGCCATGGCCATCATGGGCGGGGCCGGGATCATCCACCGGTTCCTCAGCGTGGACGTCCAGGCCGAGATGGTGAGCCGGGCCAAGGCCAAGGCCACGGCCGCCCTCGAGGCCATGGCGGCCAACGGCAACGGTGCCGGCCGGTCAGTGGTGGCCATCGGTCGGAGTCCGATCGTGGGCGCCGCTGTGGGCACCGACCACGACGCCATCGACCGCAGCGCCGCCCTGGTGGCGGCGGGGGCCGACGTGTTGGTGCTCGACATCGCCCACGGCCACGCCGACCACGCCATCGAGACCGTCCGCCAGCTCAAGGCCGCCTTCCCCGACACCGAGGTCATCGCCGGCAACGTGGCCACCCGGGCCGGGGCCGAGGAACTGGTGGCGGCCGGCGCCGACGCCGTGAAGGTGGGGGTGGGGCCCGGTGGGGTGTGCACCACCCGGCTGGTGGCCGGCGTGGGGGTACCCCAGCTCACCGCCATCGCCGACTGCTCCCGCCTCACCGACGCCCAGGGCAACCTGGTGCCGGTGATCGCCGACGGCGGTATCCGCTACTCCGGCGACATCGCCAAGGCCCTGGCCGCCGGGGCGTCCTCGGTGATGATCGGCAGCCTGTTCGCCGGCACCACCGAGAGCCCGGGTGATGTGGAGCAGTCGAGCCGGGGCCTGGTGAAGCGGGTGCGGGGCATGGCCTCGTTCGAGGCCCTGGAGGCCCGGGCCGCCCGGTCCGGAGCCCATGCCGACGCCGACGCCTCCGAGGAGTACTTCGAGCAGCGGGCGGCCGAAGGCGTGGAAGGCACCGTGCCCTATCAGGGCAAGGTGAGCCGGGTGGTGGGCCGCCTCCTGGGCGGGGTGCGCTCGGGCATGAGCTACAGCAACGCCCGCAGCATCCCTGAGCTGTGGGACAACGCCCAGTTCATCCAGGTCACCAACAACGGCGTCCGCGAGAACAAGCCCCACGCCACGATCATTGACCGCTGATGGGCCACTGCAGGTAGGGTCCCCGGGATGACCAACGAGGCCCCTTCTCGATCACTGGCCGATTGGGCCACGCCGTCGCTCGTTCCCGGCTCCGTCGCCCCCCTCGGCACCTCCGTGCAGCGGGTGGAGGACGTCCACCTCCTCACCGGCAACACGAGCTACGTGGCCAATCTCGATCTCCCCGGCGTCCTGGTGGCCCGGTTCGTGCCCTCGATCATGGCCCACGCCCGGATCACGGGCATCGACGTGAGCGAGGCCGCCGCCCTGCCCGGTGTGGTGGCGGTGATCACCGGCCACGACCTCGACGTCGGCCCCTATCCCGGCCTGGCCGACGCCTACGAGCGTCCGCTCCTGGCCACCGACATCGTCCGCTTCGTGGGCGAGCCGGTGGTGGCCATCGTGGCCGAGACCGACGCCGTGGCCGCCGACGCGGCCGAAGCCGTCCGCATCGACTACGAGCCGCTGCCGGCCGTGGTCGACCCGGCCCGGGCCGCTGCCGACGAGACCCTCCTGTTCCCGGCGGTGGGTACGAACGTGGTGTCGAGCCCCACCGGCCCGGGCGAGGCCCAGCCCTGCGATTTCTCGGGCTGCGAGGTGGTGGTGGAGGGCCGCTTCGTGCTGCCCCGGATCGCCCCCTGCCCGCTCGAGACGCGGGCCGCCGCCTCCCTGTGGACCGACGAGGGCCGCCTCGTCCACTACGCCGCCTGCCAGGGCGCCCACCCCATCCGGGCCACCCTGGCCGCCTACTACGGCCTGGAGACCGACCAGGTGCGGGTGATCACCGCCGACGTGGGCGGCAGCTTCGGGGCCAAGGCCCGCAACTACCCGGAGGACCTGCTGCTGCCGTGGCTGGCCCGTCGGGTGGGCCGGCCGGTCCGCTGGCTGCCCACCCGGGGCGACGACATGGTCGGGCTCGGCCACTCCCGGGCCCAGGTGCAGACGGTCAAGGTGGGCGGACGGCGCGACGGCACCCTGGAGGCCCTGGAGGTCCACATCCTGGCCGACTGCGGCGCCTACCCCGTCACCGGCGACAACCTGGCCCGCAACACCGGCATGATCCTTCCCGGCCCGTTCGGCACGATCAGCCAGGTCCACTGGGCCATCACCTGCGTGGTCACCAACGCCACGCCCACCGCCGCCTATCGGGGGGCGGGCCGCCCCGAAGCTGGCTCCCTGCTCGACCGGGCGGTCGACCTGTTCGCCGCCGAGGCCGGCCTCGACCCGCTGGAGGTGCGGCGCCGCAACGTGCTGGCCGGCACCGACCTGCCCTACACCAACCCCACCGGCCTCACCTACGACTCGGGTGATTACGCCGAGGCCCTGGAGTTGCTGGTGGACGCCCTCGACTACCCGGCGCTCAAGGCCGAGCAGGCCGCCCGCCGGGCCGCCGGCGACCACCGTGAGCTGGGCGTGGGTCTGTCGGTCTTCATCGACCGCACGGCCGGCATCCCCAACCCCGAGTACGGGTCGCTCGAGCTCAAGCCCGACGGCAGCTTCCGGGTGCTCACCGGCTCCTCCCCCTACGGCCAGGGCCACTACACCACGTGGGCCCAGCTCGTGTCGCAGCGCACCGGGGTGCCGGTGGATCAGATCGAGGTGGTCCACGGCGACACCGACATCGTGCCCCGGGGCGCCATCACCGGCGGGTCCCGCTCGGCCCAGCGGGCCGGATCGGCCATCGTGGAGGCCACCGACGCCCTGGTGGAGCAGGCCCGGGTGGCCGCCGCCGACCTGCTGGAGGCAGCGCCGGCCGATGTCGTGCTCGACGTGGCCTCCGCCCGGTTCCACGTGACCGGCGCCCCCGGCGCCACCACCGTGGGCTGGGCCGAGGTGGCCGCCGGGGTGGAAGACCATGCCGCCGACGACGCCGTGTTCAAGTGCGAGAGCGACTTCGTGGGCGGGGCCACCGTGCCCTACGGGGCCTACGGGGCGGTGGTGGACGTCGACACCGACACCGGCGAGGTCACCCTCCAGCGCCTGGTCACGGTGGACGACGCCGGCATCGTGATCAACCCCATGATCGTGTTCGGCCAGGTGCACGGGGGTGTCGGCCAGGGCATCGGCCAGGCCCTGTACGAGGAATTCTCCTACGACGAAGACGGCAACCCCCGCACCGCCAGCTTCCTCGACTACACCTTCCCTTCGGCCGCCGACATGCCCTCGTTCGAGTGCCAGATCACCCAGTCGCCGTCGCCCAACAACCCCCTGGGGGCCAAGGGCATCGCCGAGTCGGGCACGATCGGGGCCGTCCCCGCCGTGCAGAACGCGGTGGTCGACGCCCTGGCCGCCCGGGGCGTCCGCCACATCGACGTGCCCCTCACCCCCCAGCGGGTGTGGGAGGCCCTGGGCGCCGCCGGGGGCTGAGGGCTGATCACGCCGGCAGGCGGGCCGGCACGTCGACCGTGAGGAGGTCGTGGGCCACCACCACGTCGGGGTGGGCGGTGGCCGCCTCCCGGGCGAACAGCTCGGGGTCGTCGTAGCGGGCCGAGAAATGGGTCAACACCAGGCGCCGGGCTCCGGCCCGGCTGGCCAGCGTGGCCGCCTGCAGGGCCGTCATGTGCCGGTAGCGCTCGGCCAGCTCCCGATCGCGGTGGAGGAACGTCGACTCGCACACCAGCAGATCGACCCCCTGGGCCAGCGCCTCCGCCCCCTCGCAGGGGGCGGTGTCCATCACCACGGCCAGCGACTGCCCGGGGCGGGGGTGCGACACCTCGTCGATCGTCACCCGCCCCGCCGGGGTGTCGAGCCATCCCTGAGCCACCAGCCGGCCCACGTCGGGCCCGGCCACCCCCCGCGGGGCCAGCAGAGCCGGGTCGAGCCGGCGCCCGTCGGGCTCGTCGATCCGGTAGCCGAGGGTGGGGACGCGGTGGGAGAGCGGGGCGGCGCTCAGCCGGGCCGACAAGCCCAACTCGGCCACCACCTCCGGTGGGGCGGCAGGCTGGTCGGCGGGGCGGGCCGGGATCGGACGGGGCACCGCCCGGCTGGTGTCGTGGAAGATGGTGGCCGTGCGGAGCCGCTCGAAGTAGACCTCGCCCTCGGCCGGGAACAGAATCGGCAGCGGCTCGGGCTCCCGTTCGCCCGAGCTGCGGTTGTCGAGCGCCCGCCGCTGGATCACCCCGGGCAGGCCGAGGCAGTGGTCGCCGTGGAAGTGGGTGATGCACACCGCTGTCAGCCGGGCGATGGCGATGCCGGCCAGGATGGCCTGACGCTGGGTGCCCTCGCCCGGGTCGAACAGCACGAGCTGATCGTCCCAGCGCACGGCGTAGCTGTTGTGGTGACGGTGGCGGGTGGGGGCCTGGCTGGCCGTGCCCAGGACGATGAGCTGGCGGCCGGACATGTCCCCAGTCAACCCCGTGCCGGGCCCGATCGACCCTGCCGACCACGGAAAACACCCTGGGCGAACAGGCTCGATCCGCCCCGCGGCGGCCGGTGGGGTGCACACTGAGGGCACACTTTGACGATGCGCTGCGGCGGAGGGGCCGGCCACAGCGCCGAGCCCCCGACGGCGCCGTGCCGTCTCCGTCCACGCCAGGGATCCCTCCGTGACCGTCGACCGATCAGCTCCATCCGCCGGTACCGCCCCGCCCGGGGGTCAACTGGTGGTCGCCGTCGACCTGGGCGGCACCCATGTGCGGGCCGCCGCGGTGTCGGCCGACGGTACCGTGGCCCGCCGGATCCGCCGCCCCACCCCCTCGGAGGCCGAGCGACCCGAGGTCCTGCCCGAGATGATCGCCGAGGTGGCCGACGGCGTCCCCGTCACGGGGGCCGTGGTGGGCGTGCCCGGCATCGTCGACCACGACGCCGAGGCTTTGGTTCGGGCCCCGAACCTGCCTCCGGGCTGGATCCCCTGGCTCACCGGCGAATGGCTCAGCCGCAGCGCCGGCCTGCCGGTCAGCCTGGGCAACGACGCCGATCTGGCGGCGGTGGGGGAGGCCAGCTTCGGTGCCGGCCGGGGTTTCCGCGACGTGGTCTACGTCACCGTCTCGACCGGGGTGGGAGCGGGCGTGGTGGTGAACCGCACGCTGCTGCGGGGCCAGCATTCGGGCGGTGAGGTGGGCCACACGATCATCGACTGGGAGGCGGCCCGGGCCGGCCGCCCGTGCACGGTGGAGACGCTGGGGGCCGGGCCCGCCATCGCCCGGGCGGCGGCCGCCGCCGGGATCGCCGAGCGTGACGGTGCCCTGGCCGATCTGGTGCGGGCCGGCCATCCGGCCGCCACCGAGGTGTGGACCCGGGCCATCGAGGCCGTCGGCATCGGGGTGGTGAACCTGGCCTGGCTGCTGGCCCCCCAGGTGGTGGTCATCGGGGGCGGCGTGGGCAACAACAGCGACCTGGTGCTGCCGATCGTCGACCGGGCCCTGCGCCGCTACGGCCCGGCCGTGGCCGGCGAGATCGCGGTGGTGGCCGCCGAGCTGGGCGACGACGCCGGCATCATCGGCGGGGCCGCCTGGTTCGCCGCCATCGGCCACCCGGCCGCGGCCACCGGCCCCGATTCGGCGGGCGGCCCGGTTCTGGGGACGGGGAGCGCCGGAAATGACGCACTGGATCCCCAGATCCCGTCCGGAGCCGCCCCGGCGGCGCGACCGCCCGGGGAGGCGGCGGCCGGTGGGTGACGACCTGCACCGACTGGAGATCGTGCCCGAGGCCGGATGGGCCGAGGCCGGGGCCGACCGGCTGGCCCAGGCCATCGAACGGTCGCTGGCGGCCCGGGGGCGGTGCCTGCTGGCCCTCAGCGGCGGCTCCACCCCGGGGCCGGCGCTGGCCGCCCTGGCCGCCCGCCCCCTCGACTGGGAACGGGTCACGGTGCTCCAGGTCGACGAGCGGCTGGTGCCACCCGACCACCCCGACCGCAACCTGCGGGGCCAGCGGGCGGCCCTGGCCCGCCTCCCGGTGAGCTGGCTGCCTCTCCCGGTGGACGCCCTCCTGGCCGCCCCCGACCCCGCCGGCGAGCCCGACCCGGCGGTGGTGGCCACCACCCTCCACGAGTGGACCCACCGGCTGGTGGAGCTGGCCGACGACCCACCGGTCCTCGACGTCGTGCACCTCGGGTTGGGCGCCGACGGGCACACCGCCTCGCTCACGGCGGGCGACCCGGCGGTGATGGAGCTGCGGCGTTACGTCACCCTCACCCGCCCTTACCAGGGGCACCGCCGCCTCACCCTCACCCGCCCCGTGTTCGACCGGGCCCACGAGGTGGTGTGGCTGGTGCGGGGGCCCGACAAGGCCGACCCCCTGGGTCGGCTCCTGGCCGGCGACCTGTCGATCCCGGCCGGGGTGATCCGCCCCCGCCACTCGCTGATCGTCGCCGACCCCGACGCCACCCGCCAGGGCTGACCAGGTCCCCGTAGGGGACACCCGGAGTTCGCCGAAGGCGAAGCTCCAGGTCCCCGTAGGGGACACCTACAGGAGCAACTGCACGATCAGGATCTTGGCGATCATGGCGGCGGGGAAGACGGTGGTGTAGGCGACATGGACCCGGTCGTCGCCCGCGATCCGGCTGGCGGCGTAGCTGAGCGCGGCGGGCTGGGTCTGGACACCGGAGAACAGGCCGGCCGCCTCCACCGTGTCGCGCCCCAGCGTGAGCTGCAGACCCAGCACCACCAGGGCGGAGAACGTGGCCGCCACCACGCCGCCGGCGGCCATCAGGACCAGCCCGTGGCGGGTGGCCACCGAGTCGGCGAACGTGCTGGCCGAGCCGAGTCCGGCGCAGGCCAGGAAGATCAGGACGCCCAGCTGGCGCAGCACGAGGTTGGCGGCGTGGGGGAGTTGCCAGGTCACGGGGCCGGTGCGGGCCAGCGTGCCCAGGGCCAGCCCGGCCACCAGGGTGCCGCCGCCGGCCCCCAGGGAGAACTGGCCCGAACCGGGTAGGGGCACCGTCACCAGACCGAGTAGGAGGCCGGCCACCAGCCCGATGGCGAAGCCGAAGGCGTCGAGCTCGGCCAGGCTCCGCTCGGAATCGCCCAGCAGCCGGGCGGCCCGGGCCACCGATTCCCGGGGGCCCACCACCCGCACCCGGTCGCCGAGCAGGAGCACCATGTCGTCGTGGGCGGCCAGGTCCACATCGCCCCGGCGCACCCGGGTGGCCACCACGCCGTAGCCGCCGGTGAGGTCGAGGTCGGCCAGGCGCTGGCCAGCCAACTCCCGGTTCGACAGCACCACCCGACGGAAGTCGACCCCCGAGCGTTCCTCGGGCAGGCTGCGGTCGCTGCGGTGGCCGATCTCGGCGCAGAACGCCGCCACCGCCGGCCGGGGTCCCACCACCACGAGGTTGTCGCCCACCGCCAGTGACAGCCCGGCGGTGGCCACCGTCACCACCCCGTCGCGCTCCAGCCGGCTGAACGTGAGGTCGGGGTGGGAGCCCCGCAGGGCGGCCAGCACCGGCAGGCCGGCGTGGGTGACCTCCACCGTCCAGTTGACCAGGTCCTCCAGCGGCTCGGGGGCCGGCGGCTCCAACCGGGCCGGCAGCGGCAGCCGCCGGCCCAGGATCAGGGCCACGGCGGCCAGCATCGAGGCCACGGCCAGGGGATAGGTGAGCGAGTAGGCCACAACGGGATCCCCGTCGGTGGCGCTCGACGCCGCCGCCTGCAGGGCCGGGGTGTTGGTGGTGGCCCCGGCGAACAGCCCGGCGCGCTCGGCTGCCGGGAGGCCGAGCACCGCCCCCGCCCCGGCGCACAGGGCGGCCGCCACCCCCACCAGCACCACGGTGACGGCCGAGGCCCGGAACCCGCCCCGGCGGAGGCTGGAGGAGAACGTGGGGCCGGCGGCCAGGCCCACGGTGTAGGTGAACAGGATCAGCCCCAGCTCCCGCAGCTGGCCCAGCCCGGGGGTGGAGCTGACCGAGGCGTCGACGGCTCCGGCGGCCAGGCCTACGAACAGGGCGGCGGCCGGCCCGAAGGAGAACCCCCGCACCTGGATCGACCCCAGCCCCGCTCCCAGGCCGACGGTCAGGAGCACGACCAGGACGGGCTCGTCCAAGATCCAGTGCAGCACACAAGATCTTCCCAGCCCGGGCCCCTAGCGGAGGTGGATGGTGGCGATCACAGGCTTGTGGTCGCTGCCGTTGGCGTGGCCCAGCTCCACCGCCTTCACCTCGAAGTGGTCGCTGACCAGGACATGGTCGAGCCGCATGACGGGGATGCCGGTTCCCCGGCCCACCGGCCACGTCTCGTCGAACCCGCACCCTTTGGTGGTGTGGGCGTCGGTCCAGCCGTTCTCCAGGAGGCTGCGGAACTGGGCGTGGTCGATGGTGGCGTTGAAGTCGCCGGCCAGCACGATGGGGCTCGACCGGTCGACGAGACCGAGGCCGGCCAGCTCACCCGCCCAGTTGGCCACCTCCGGCTGGTCGGCGGGAGCCGCGGTGTGGACGGCACCGATGGTGAACGGGCCGGCCGGCGCCTGCACCACGGCCTGGACGAAGGGGCGGGTGGACAGGCGCTCCCCGGTGGCGTTCTCCAGGGGCCATCGGCTCCACACCGCGATCTCGCCGTCCTCGAACCCGGGTACCGACAGGCGGTAGGCGAAGACCTCGAGCCCGGGCTGGCGGGCCAGGGCCTCCCGGAACGGAGGCCACGCCTCCACCAGCACGGCCACATCGGCCCCGCTGGCCAGCATGGCGGCGGCCACCGCGGCCGGATCGGCCTGTCCGACGTACACGTTCTGCGTGAAGATCCGGACGTCGCCCTCGGCCGGCGACGCCGCCCCGCAGCCGATCACCGCCCGCACATTGCCGAACGTCACCAGGTAGGCCAGCACCACTGCGGCCGCCCCCCACCGCAGGGGACGGCTGCCGGTCCACCAGGCGGTGCCGGCCAGCACGGCCAGGGGCGCCAGGAGCGCCAGGCCCAGCATCCCCACCAGGCCGATGAGCAGGGGCCGGTTCACGGTGGACCAGCGCAGGGCGATACCGCCGGCCACGGCGGCGACCAGCAGCCACCCGATCACCCTGGCCAGCACGGCCCTGATATCCATACCCGCTCCAGGGTGCCAGGTCCGCCGGCGCGGGCGGGGTACCCCTGTTGCGTCACCCGACGGCGGTACCCTCCGGTGGAGCCCGTAGCCTGGGGCGATGGGTGCCGACAAGCGCTATCTCCTCCGCACGTTCGGCTGCCAGATGAACGAGCACGACTCCGAGCGCATCGCCGGGCTGCTCGAAGCCGACGGCTATGAGCCGACCGATCGGCCGGAGGAAGCCGACGTGGTGGTGCTCAACACCTGCTGCATCCGGGAGAACGCCGACAACAAGCTCTACGGGGCCCTCGGCCACCTCAAGGGCCTGAAGGAAGCGAACCCGGAGCTCCAGATCGTGGTGGGCGGCTGCCTGGCCCAGAAGGACCGAGACCTGATCCGCCAGCGGGCCGGCCACGTGGACGTGGTGTTCGGTACCCACAATGTGCACCGGGCCACCGAGCTGATGGCCGAGGCCCGGGAGCGGGGCCCCCTCACCGAGATCTGGGACGAGGCCGACGACGATGCCGCCTTCGCCTCGGTGCTGCCGGCCCGGCGGGAGACCGACTACGCCGCCTGGGTGACGATCCAGGTGGGCTGCGACAACTCGTGCGCCTTCTGCATCGTGCCCGCCGTGCGGGGGGCCGAGATCAGCCGCCCCTTCGACGAGGTGGTGGCCGAGGTGGAGCGCCTGGCCGCCGAGGGCGTCACCGAGGTGACCCTGCTGGGCCAGAACGTGAACTCCTACGGTCGGGACCTGAACCTGGCCGATCGCCGGGCCGGGAACACCGCCATCCGGGTGCGGCCCCGGTTCGCCGAGCTGCTGCGCCAGGTGGGCGCGGTCGACGGGATCCGCCGGGTCCGCTACACCAGCCCCCACCCCAAGGACATGACAGCCGAGGTGTTCGAGGCCATGGCCGCCACCCCCACCGTGGTGCCCCATCTCCACTTCCCCCTCCAGTCGGGGTCCGACCCGGTGCTGGCGGCCATGCACCGGGGCTACACGGCCGAGCGGTACCTGGCCCGGCTGGCCGAGGCCCGGGCCACCGTCGACGACCTGGCCGTCACCACCGACATCATCGTCGGCTTCCCCGGCGAGACCGAGGCCGACTTCGCCGCCACCCTGGCCGTGGCGGCCGAGGCCGCCTACGACGGGGCCTACACCTTCGTGTTCTCGCCCCGCCCCGGCACCGAGGCGGCCACCATGGCCCACCGGTTCTGCGATCCGGCCGAGGTCCAGGACCGCTACGCGCGGCTCCGCACGGTGATCGAGCGGTCGGCCCTGGCCCGCTACCGGGCCCGGATCGGCCGTACCGAGGAGGTGGTGGTGGAGGGCCCGTCGAAGAAAGATCCTGCCGTGCTCACCGGCCGCACCGCCCAGAACAAGCTGATCCACTTCCCGTCGGGTCCCCTCAAGGCCGGCACCTTCGCCACGGTGCTCGTCCTCGACGCCGCCCACCAGTACATGACGGGGGAGCTGGTGGCGGTCACGGCCCGGCCCCGTCACCGCACCCGGCTGGCTGTCACCTCGCTGTGACACCGGGCCGGTACCACCGGCCCGGATTGTAGAGCGGGGGTTCGGGGCCGATACTTGATCCATGGACGGTCACCACGACCACGGCCATGCTCACAGCCACGGGCACGGAGCCGATTCGGCGCGGAGCCGCCTGGTGCTGGTGGCCCTGCTCAACGGCGGGTTCGTGGCCGTCGAGGTGGTCGGGGGCCTGGCCTTCGGGTCGCTCGCCCTCCTGGCCGACGCCGCCCACATGGCGTCCGACGCCGGCGGGCTGATCCTGGCCCTGGTGGCCCAGACCCTGGTGCTGCGCCCACCGTCGGGCCGCCACACCTACGGGCTCGTCCGCTCCGAGGTGCTGGCGGCCCAGGCCAACGGGCTGCTCACCGGAGGCGCCGGCCTGTGGGTGATGGTGGAGGCGGTGCGCCGGCTGGGCCAGGCCCCACCCACCGAGGGCCTCGGTGTCACCCTGGTGGCGCTGGTGGGCCTGGCCATCAACCTGATCAGCGTCCGGCTGCTGTTCAGCCTCCGCCACCACAACCTGAACCTCCGGGGCGCCTTCCTCCACATGGCGGCCGACTCGGCCGGCTCGGTGGCCGCCATCGTGGCCGGCCTGGCCGCCCTGCTCGGCTCGGCCTACTGGGTGGATCCCCTGGCCTCGATGCTCATCGGCGTGCTGGTGGTGTGGTCGGCCTGGGGGCTGCTGCGGGCCACCACCCACGTGCTGTTGGAGGGGGCGCCCGGCCACCTCGACCGAGACCAGGTGACGGCGGCCGTGCTGGAGGTACCCACGGTGATGGACGTGCACCACCTGCACCTGTGGTTCCTGGCGTCGGACTCGGTGGCGCTGTCGGCCCACGTGGTGCTGGACGACGAGCCGACCCTGCACGAGGCCCAGGTGGTGGGCAACCGGATCCGGGATCTGCTGCACGAGCGGTTCGACATCGAGCACGCCACGCTCGAGCTCGAATGCCACCGGTGCGAGCCGCCGGTGGGGGTGGCCGAGGTGAACCGCCACGCCGGACCGGCATAGGGTGGGCCGCCTTGGAACCTGAGCGGCGACGTTGGTACTTCCTACCGAACCCCCTGCTGGGCCCGGCCAGCTGGCGGGGCGTGGCCGACGTGCTCACCGGCATGGGCGACAGCTGCCAGATCGCCGACCCACCGATGACCACCACGGCCGACACCGACCACGTGACCCCGTGGCTCCGCCACGTGGTGTCGCCCCCGCCGCCCACCGACGGCCTGCCGGTGGTGGTCGTGGCCCACTCCGGGGCCTGCCTGCGGGCCCCGATGGCGGTGCGGTGGCTGCTCGACGCCGGCTGGCCCGTCTCCGCCATGATCTGCGTGGACGGCCGCTTCCCCGACGGGACGGCTTTCACCGAGGCCCGCCCCGAGTTCGCCGACATGCTCGACGGGATGGTGCGCCCCGACGACTACCTGCCCCCGTGGCCCCGCTGGTGGGGGTCGCTGGTGGAGGGGCTGGTGGTCGATCCCGCCGCCCGTGACCAGGTGTTCGCCGAGGCCCCGCCGATCCCCCGAGGCTGGTTCGACCAGGCGTGCCCCGTGCCCGAGCTGCCCCCCTCGGTGGGTCGGGCCTTCCTGTGCTTCGGCCCCGGCTACCTCGAATCGGGGGAACGGGCCAACCGGGAGGGATGGCTGAGCTACCGCCTGGCCGGCGACCACCTCCATCAGGTGGTGGCACCGGGCGCCGTGGCCGCCACCCTGGTGGGCATGGTGCGCTGCCTCGCCACGGAAGCCTGATCGTGCCCCGCCCGTCCGCGTTTCCCCCGCCGGTGGCCCGCGCCCTGCCGGTCGACGACTCCATGCCGGCCGCCGTGCTGCTGGCCCGGCCCTGGCCGGGACTGGTGTGGGCCGTCGGCGACCGCTGGGTGTGGGCGTCGCCGCCCGGATCGGGTCGGGCGGGGGCCGAGGCCGACGGGCTGGCCCTGGTCGGAGCGCACCTCCCGTGCCCCGACGTGGTGTTGCACCACGGGGAGTGGCTGGTGACCACGGTGCCGAGCGGTCAGCCGGCCACCGATCCCGAGCGTCAACCCCGGCCCGACGAGGTGCCGTCGGCCATCGGCGCCGCCCTCCGCCGCCTCCACGACCTCGACCCGTCCACCGTTCTGAGGGGCCCGAGGGGCGCTCAGCGCAGGGCCTCGGGCGCGTCACGCCCCTCAGAATCCCTGGCGGCGAGGGTTCTGGCCGGGCTGGCCGGCGGTGCGATCGACCCGGCGGCCCTACCCGACCCCTACCGGCGCTACGGCACCGCCGAGCTGGGCGACATGGTGCGGGACGGGGCCGAGCGGTCCACCGCTGCGGCCCGCCGGGCCGGCGACACCGAGGTGGTGACCCACGGTGACCCGGCGGTGGGCAACTGGTTCCTCGACGGGGGAGCGCTGGCCGGCACCACCGGCCTGCACCGGGCCGGCCCGGCCGACCGCCACCTCGACCTGGCCATCGCCTACCGCAGCATCAGCGACCACTTCGGGCCCGAAGCGGTCTTCGGCTTCGTCGACGCCTACGGCACCGACCCCGACCTGATCCGCCTCGACCACCACCTGCTCGTCAGCCTGCTGGCCGACCAGCTCGACCCGGTGGCCGTCCTGGCGCCGGCCGACGATCCGGCCGGGGATCCCGCCCCGTGACAGCGGCGGCGCCCGAGGGCGGCACGACGGCGGCCCCCCGGGATCCCCTGGTGATCCTGGGGCCCACCGCCTCGGGCAAGTCGGCCCTGGCCGTGGCCCTGGCCCAGCGCCTGCCGGGGGCCGAGATCATCTCGGCCGACGCCTACGCCGTGTACCGGGGTATGGACATCGGCACGGCCAAGCCGTCGGTGGCCGAACGGGGTGGCGTGCCCCACCACCTGATCGACGTGGTCGACCCGTCGGAGACCTGGACCGTGGCCCGCTTCCAGGCCGCGGTGGCCGAGACGCTCGACGACCTGGCCCGGCGGGGCGCCACCCCCATCGTGGTCGGTGGCACCGGGCTCTACGTCCGGGCCGTGGTCGACCGGTTCACCCTGCCCGGCCAGTACCCCGAGGCCCGGGCGGCGGCCGAGGCCGAGCCGTCGACCGAGGCCCTGTGGCACCGCCTCAGCCGGCTCGACCCGGCGGCGGCGGCCAAGATCCTGCCCACCAACCGGCGGCGCCTGGTACGGGCCCTGGAGGTGACCGAGGGCTCAGGCCGCCCGTTCTCCAGCTACGGCCCCGGTGTCGACACCTACCCACCCACCCCGTTCCGCCAGATCGGCCTGCGATTGGAGCGGGCCGTGCTCGACCAGCGGATCGAGGCCCGTTACCAGGCCCAGATGAAGGCCGGCTTCCTCGACGAGGTGGCCCGCCTCCTGGCCGCCGGGCCCGTGTCGGCCACCGCCGCCCAGGCCCTGGGCTACGCCGAGCTGGCCGCCCACCTGGCCGGTACCCTCACCCTCGACGAGGCCCTCGACCAGGCCGTCCGCCGCACCCGGCGGTTCGCCCGGCGCCAGGAGCGCTGGTTTCGCCGTGATCCGCGCCTAATGTGGTTCGATGCCGGGCATCCACAAGTGGTTCGCCAGGTCGAGGCGTGGTGGACGGGCTGCTAGGGCCGGCCAGGGCGCCCCGGCCCCCGGTGGGCGGCGGTGTCCCGTAGGGGACACCTAGGCAACGGACGAGAGGATCCGGCTGCACGTTGGCTTCGATCACGCTGACCAAGCACCACGGGCTGGGGAACGACTTCCTCATCGCCGTCAGCCCGACCGTCGATCTGGGCCCCGACGACGCCATCCGCCTCTGCGACCGGAAACGGGGCATCGGGGCCGACGGCCTCATCAGCGCCGCCCGGGCCGGGGAGGACCCGTCGCGCTGGTCGATGACCCTGTGGAACGCCGACGGGAGCCGGGCCGCGGTGTCGGGAAACGGCCTGCGCTGCCTGGGCCAGGCCCTGGTGCTCCACCACGACGACGGCCAACAGGCCATGACGTTCCACGTCCAGACCGATGCCGGTGAGCGCCGGGTGGCCGTGCAGCCCGACCGGGACTCCGACACCGACCAGGTGGCGGTGGACATGGGCCAGGCCCGGCCCGGACCCCAGCTCTCGTCGCGCTGGCCCGACCTCGGCGTCGGCGTCCACCAGCAGGTGGCGGTGGACATCGGCAACCCCCACCTGGTGGCCCTGGTCGACGATCCGGCCGCCATCGACCTGGCCGTGGTGGGCCCCGCGGTGGAGCAGGACTACGCCGAAGGCATCAACGTGGAGCTGATCGCCATCCAGAGCCGCTCCGAGATCAGCCTGCGGGTGTGGGAGCGGGGTGTGGGCCTCACCGAGGCCTGCGGCTCCGGCGCCTGCGCCGCGGTGTGGGCCGCCGAGACCCTGGGCCTGGTGGACAGCCGGGTCACGGTGGCCATGCCCGGCGGCATGGCCATGGTGGAGCTGGTCGACGGGGCGGTGCTGCTCTCGGGCCCCGCCACCTTCGTGGCCGTGGTCGAGGTCGAGCAACGGGCGTGAGCGGAGAGCGGCGGTGCCAGTGACCCCCACCGACGGTGGCAGCGACAACGACGACGGCTGGATCACCGATCTGTTCGACGACGACGGCCTTCCCCTGGGCGACGAGTTCGACGACGGCGAGGGCGAGGCGACCGACGACGAGAGCCACCGCGGCGCCTTCGGCGAGTTCGGCGGGGCCAGCCGGGGCCTGCTCGACCGGACCTTCCGGGAGCGGATCGTGCTGGTGGGCGTCACCCGCGGCGGCCAGACCCGGGAAGACACCGAGGCGTCGCTCGACGAGCTGGAGCAGCTGGTGGACACGGCCGGAGCCGACGTGCTCGACCGGGTGGTGCAGCGCCTCGACCGGCCCGACCCGGCCACCTTCGTGGGCAAGGGCAAGGTCAACGAGATCGCCGAGGCCTCCCTCGCCATCGACTCCGACACCGTGGTCTTCGACGACGAGCTGACCCCGGCCCAGCAGTACAACCTGGAGCGGATCCTGGAGCGCACGGCGCTCGACCGCACCGCCGTCATCCTCGACATCTTCGCCCAGCACGCCACCTCGGCCGAGGGCAAGGCCCAGGTGGAGCTGGCCCAGCTCCGGTACCGGCTACCCCGGCTGCGGGGCAAGAAGAACTTCAGCCAGCAGGCCGGCGGCATCGGCACCCGGGGGCCGGGCGAGACCCAGCTCGAGGTCGACCGGCGGCGCCTGCTGCGCCGGATGCACAAGCTGGAGCGGGACCTGGCCCGGATCACCGAGCGCCGCTCCAACCAGCGCAAGGCCCGGCACCGCTCGCCGTTCAAGACCGTCACCATCGTGGGCTACACCAACGCCGGCAAGTCCTCGCTGCTGCGTAGCCTCACCGGGGCCGAGGTGACGGTGGAAGACCGCCTGTTCGCCACGGTGGACCCCACCACCCGGCGGCTGCAGCTCCCGGGCGGCGAGCAGATCCTGCTCACCGACACCGTGGGCTTCGTCCGCAAGCTGCCCCATCAGCTGGTGGAGGCGTTCCGCTCCACGCTCGAGGTCGCGGCCTCGGCCGACCTGCTGGTGCACGTGGTCGATGCCTCCGGGCCCGATCCCGACGCCCACATGCAGGCGGTGGCCGAGGTGCTCAACGAGATCGACGCCGAGGAGGTGCCCCAGCTCCTGGTGTTCAACAAGGCCGACCAGGCCCCCCAAACCGCCGCCCGGCTGGTGGCGGCGAACCCCGGCTCGGTCGCCGTCTCGGCCGTCACGGGAGACGGGATCGAGGATCTGCTGAACGCCGTGGGCGATCGGCTGCGGGCCCTGTCCACCGTCTACGAGCTGTTCATCCCGTGGAGCCGGGGCGACGCCCTGGCCGCCGCCCACCGGGAGGGCGAGGTGGTGGTGGAGATCACCGAGGAGGGCGGCATGCGGCTGCGGGCCCGCCTGGAGCCGGCCTCGGCCAGTCGACTCTCGGAGTTCCTGGTTCCCGGTAGTGTTGGCGCCGCTCCGCCCCAGGGAGGAACCCTGACATGAACGCCTTGACCGACGCCGGCCACACCGACACCAGCGACACCTACATCGGGATGACCGGCGCCGCCTCCTTCGACCCGCCGCCCTACCCCTACGACCGCCTCGACGAGCTGATGGCGGTGGCCGACGCCCACGAGGGGGGCGTGATCGACCTGTCGATCGGCACCCCGTGCGACCCGCCGCCGGCCGCCGTGGTCGAGGCGCTGGGCCACTCCGACTCCGAGCGGGGCTACCCGCCCTCGATCGGCACCCCCGAGCTGCGGGGGGCGGCCGCCAGCTGGCTGAACCGCCTGGTGGGCACGGATCTGGCGGCGGCCGACATCCGGGCCACGATCGGCACCAAGGAGTTCGTGGCCGGCCTGCCCCACTGGCTGCGCCTGCGGAACCCGTCGAAGGACACGGTGCTGTACCCGGCGATCGCCTACCCCACCTACGAGATGGGGGCGATCCTGGCCCGCTGTCGGGCCGTGCCGGTGCCGGTGGACGACCAGTGGCGGATCGACCTCGGCGCCATCAGCCCCGACGACGCCGCCCGGGCCCTGTGCCTGTGGGTCAACACCCCGGGCAACCCGGCGGGCAACATCGACGACCTGGAGGCCGCCGCCCGCTGGGGCCACGACCACGGGGTGCTGGTCTGCTCCGACGAGTGCTACGTCGAGTACACGTGGGACGGGCCGCCCCGCTCGATCCTGCAGCACGGGCGGGAAGGGCTGCTGGCCGTCCACTCGCTGTCGAAGCGGTCGAACATGGCCGGGGTGCGGTGTGGCTTCTACGCCGGCGACTCCGGGCTCGTCCACTATCTGGGCGAGCTGCGCAAGCACGCCGGGTTCATGCTGCCCGGCCCGGTGCAGGCCGCCGCCACCGCCGCCTACGACGACGACGCCCACGTGGCCGTGCAGCGCCAGCGGTACCGCCAGCGGTTGGAGCTGATGCAGCGGGTGGCTGCGCTGTTCGGGTCGGACGCCCCGCTGCCGGCCGGCGGTTTCTACCTGTGGGCCCCCGCCCCCGGCGGCGACGCCTGGGCCTTCACCCGGCGCCTGGCCGAGGAGGCCGGGGTGCTGGTGAGCCCCGGCGAGTTCTACGGCCCGCAGGGCACCGACCACATCCGCATCGCCGTCGTCCAACCCGACGACCGCATCGCCCTGGCCGCCCAACGCGTGGGACTTAGGATCTAGAGTTCGCCGAAGGCGAACTCCAAGGGACCCGAAGGGTTCCCTTAGACGCGCACCGGGAGGGCGGATTCGAGGGGGGAGAGGTAGCGGCTGCCGGAGGTGGCGACGAGCCGGACCCGGCCCTCGGCGATGTTCGTGGTGAGCAGCTTCTCGGCGGCCACGCCCGACATCCAGTCGAGCACGGCGAACCTGGGGTCCTTCATGGCCCGGTCCAGCGCCGCCGCCTCCACCAGGCGCCCCGGCGAGTAGTCGGCGAACTTCGAGTTCATGCGGCCGTCGTAGACCCGGTAGGTGTGGCCGTCGAGCAGTGCCACCACGTAGGCGGCCAGCTCGCCGTCGAGGCGCAGGGACGCCACCTCCACCTCCCAGCGGGCGTCGAAGGCCTCCACCACCCGGCGCCAGAAGGCCCGTTCGGCCGGCCGGTCGAGGTCGCTGTTGCGCCGGGCCGTCCGGTCCCGCGACACGTGCACCGCCTCCACCTCGTCGATCAGCTCGGCCGTGATCGCCTCGCCCCGGTCGAAGGCGATCGACATGCCCAGACCGTCGGCCGTGATCTTGGTCCGGGCCCGACGGAGCTGCTTGCGCATGCTCTTGGTCAGCACCTCGTCGACGCCGTGGGCGGTGGAGAACACCACCCGGGGGATGCGCAGCTCGGGGAGAAGCTGGGCGTGCTCCAGCTCGTCGGCCAGGCGCAACAGGGCCGGATCGAGGTCGCTGATCTGTTCCAGCTCCAGCGACCAGGCGCCGGGAAGCTCGTCGAGGGTGGCGGCGATCGCCCCGGCCAGGGCGTTGGCCGCCGCCTCGTCCCGGGCCGGTAGGGATCCGTGGATCGAGCTGCCGTGACCCAGGCCCACCAGGGCGGCGCCCTGAGCCCGCTCCATCTTGGCCAGGAGGGCGTAGGCGGCGAGCTGGCCGTTCTCGGCCGACCGCAGCTCCACCATCATCGGCGTCCAGTTCTGGAACGACTCGCACCAGGCCTGGAGCCAGGGCCAGGAGGCCATCACCGGCAGGTCGAGCTCAGAGGCGAACGACTCGATGTCGGCGCTGACCGACCGGATGTCGGCCAGGCCGAGGCGCACCTGCACGTCGAAGGCCCGCTTCTGCACGATCTCCGAGGCCCGCCGCCATGCCTCCAACGGCTCGGCGTCGGTGGCCCGGTGCTCACGGAGGAGGGAGGTGAGGGCGGCCGGGGCCAGCGGGCGGCAGTAGTAGAAGCCCTGCCCCCGGTCGCAGCCCAGCTTGCGCAGGAGGGCCGCCTGGTCGCTGTACTCGATGCCTTCGGCCACGGTGTAGGCCCCGAGGGCCCGGGCCAGGTTCACCACGGCGTCGATGAGGGCGGTGGAGGTGGCCGACCGGTGCAGCTCGGAGATGAACGACCGGTCGATCTTGATCGAGTCGACGGCGAACGTCCGCAGGTAGCTGAGCGACGAGTAGCCGGTGCCGAAGTCGTCGAGGGCCAGCTTCACCCCGATCGTCTTCAGCTGCCCCAGGATCTCGGCGCTGCGGTCGGGGTCCTGGGCCAGCATGGACTCGGTGATCTCCAGCACCAGGTGGTGGGCCTGGAGGCCGGAGTCCTTGAGGGCCCGGGTGAGGGCGTTGACCAGGCCGATGTCCTGGAGCTGGCGCATCGACAGGTTCACCGTGATGCTGATGTCCTCGCAGCCCGGTATCCGGTGCCACTGGGCCGTCTGCATGCAGGCTTCCCGCATCACCCACTCGCCGATGCTGGCGATCAGCCCGTTCTCCTCGGCCAGCGAGATGAACCGGTCGGGCATGACCAGGCCCCGGGTGGGGTGCCGCCACCGGATCAGGGCCTCGACCAGGGCCACCCGGCCGGTGGCCAGGTCGAAGATCGGCTGGTAGTGGAGGAAGAACTCGCCGTCGTCGATGGCCCGCTGGAGGTCGGCTTTGAGGTCGAGGCGTTCGACGGCCTCCTGGTGCATGGCCGGTTCGAAGAACTCGAAGCGGCCCTTGCCCCTGGACTTCGACAGGTACATGGCCACGTCGGCGTTGCGCAGCAGCGACTCCACGTCGCAGGTGTTGTCGTCGTAGCTGGCGATGCCGATGCTGGCCGACGCCCGGAAGCTGCGGACACCGATGTCGATCGGGTCGCCCAGGGTTTCGAGCACCCGGCGGGCGATGGCGATCACGTCCCGCCGGTTGGCCGTGCGCTCCAGCAGCACGGCGAACTCGTCGCCCCCGAGCCGGGCCACGGTGTCGTCGGGGCCCACGCAGCGCCGCAGCCGGTCGGCCACCTCGGCCAGCAGGGTGTCGCCGGCGGCGTGGCCCAGGCTGTCGTTCACGTTCTTGAAGTCGTCGAGGTCGATGAACATCACCGACACCTCGGCGCCGGGCGCCTCCAGCGCCGCCGCCGTCCGCTCGGCGAACAGCACCCGGTTGGTGAGCCCGGTCAGGGCGTCGTGGCGGGCATCGTGGCGAAGGCGCTCCTGGCCCCGCTGGATCGCCCGCATCAGGCCGAACACCCGGATCAGGATCAGCAGCGACAGCAGGGCGGAGGCCGTGATCGTGACCACCCGGTCCTCCTGGGTGCCCCACACCAGGTCCACCAGGGGCACACCGAGGGTGGCGAAGAACATGATCGCCAGCTGGCGGGCGGTCAGCCGGTCTTCGGGCGCCGGCACCTGTACCGGCCACCGCACGTCGGGATGGAGGGCGGCCGCCCCGAACAGGACGTAGAAGCCGAGCCAGAAGAAGTCGATGAAGGTACCGGTCTGGAATGTCCCGTTGGCGTTGTAGATGCCGTAGGCCACATCGGCGATGGCAAGCGAGGTGATGGCCGCCGTCATGAGGGCGAACGGAGGGTGCTTGAGGTGGACGATCACGGCCAGGCGGGCGGCCACGGCCAGTAGGGCCACGTCCATCACCGGATAGGCGAGCTGGGTGACGAGGGCACCCGTGGTGCTCGAGTCGGTGAAGAACACGGTGTCCACGAACAGCACCCACAGGGCGCCGAACATGGCGATGCCCACCACGGCGGCGTCGATGAAGGTGGCGGCGTCACTGCCCCGGTCGGGCGGCCGCACCGCCCGGCTCAGCTTGATCATGCCCACGATCATCAGGGGGTACATGCCGAGGTAGAACGGGTCGGCGGCCGACGGGAAGGGCGGCCCGTCGGGAGAGAACAGTTCCAGCAGGTAGTAGATGACGTCGGCGGTGAGGAACGAGCCCAGGCCGGCGGCGAACCACATCCACGGCTCCTGGGGCGAGGCCTTGTTGGCCCGAGCCCCGTAGAGGAGGCACCCCACCGACATGAGCCCGAGCCCGTTGTAGAGAACGAGCTTCGACTCCGGGGTGTTGGGCACAGCGAAGTAGATCGTTGTCACCAACATGGCGAAGGCGATCCACATCAACCAACGACGCTGCACGGGCAAAGCATCGGACCGTGGAAGGGTGGGCTGTAACAAATCGCCCAGGTGGGGGGCGGTGCCACCCCGCCCCTGGGGCGTCGGGCCCGGTCCGGCGGGGCCGGCCGGGCCGGCCGGGCCGGAGGTGGGGTAGCCTGTCCGCCCATGACACGTCACGCCTGGGGAGTGGGACTCACCACCGAAGCCGCCGATGGAACCGTGCTCGACGCCTGGTACCGGTGGTACGGGTGGGGCGAGCTGACCGACGACGCCATGGCCGCCGAGCCGGCCATGGCCGAGGCCCTGGCCACTCCCGACCGGCGTGACGAGCGGCGCAACGTGGTGGTGAAGCCCGTCCGCGTCGCCATCGATGTCGATTCGGCGCCGGCCTCGGTGGCCGACGGCTACCTCCGGCTCCACCTGCTGTCGGGTCGCCTGGCCCAGCCCCACACGATGAACCTCGACAACCTGTTCGGCACGCTCACCAACGTGGTGTGGACGAACCTGGGCCCGGTAGCGGTGGCCGAGCTGGAGGACGTGCGCCTCCGCACCCGCCTGGCCGGCGAGGTGCTGCACGTGCACGGGGTCGACCGGTTCCCCCGCATGGTCGACTACGTGGTGCCCTCCGGGGTGCGTATCGCCGATGCGTCCCGGGTGCGCCTGGGGGCCCACCTGGCCGAGGGCACCGTGGTCATGCACGAGGGGTTCTGCAACTTCAACGCCGGCACGCTCGGCACCTCCATGGTGGAGGGGCGGATCTCGGCCGGCGTGGTGGTGGGCGATGGCAGCGACGTCGGCGGAGGGGCCTCGATCATGGGCACCCTGTCGGGCGGGGGCAAGGAGACGATCTCGGTGGGGGAGCGGTGCCTGCTGGGGGCGAACTCCGGCATCGGGATCAGCCTGGGCGACGACTGCGTGGTCGAGGCCGGCCTCTACGTGACGGCGTCGACCCCGGTGATGACACCCGACGGCGTGGTGAAGGGCAAGGAGCTCTCCGGGCGGAACGGGATCATGTTCATCCGCGACGGCCAGACCGGCCAGGTCATCGCCCGGGCCCGCTCCGGCAGCTGGGGCTCGTTGAACAGCTCACTGCATTCCAACGCCTGATTGTTCGGGGGCTCCGCGTCCCCGGCGGCCTCCGGCGCTAGCCCGCCCGTTCGGCCAGCACGGTCTCCCGGGTGGGGACGCGCTGGAGGATCCACCAGATGCCGACGATGCCGGCGGCGGCGACACCGACCCGGGCCACCGGGTGCTCGAGGGCGACCACGGCGCTGATCGACACGGCCACCGTGAGCGAGGCGATGGCGATCACCTTGGCCCGGCGGGGCATGCCGAGGCCGCTGCGGTAGTCGGACACGAGTTGGCCCACGCCGGGCAGGCCGAGCACCCAGCGTTCCATCCGCTCACTGGAGCGGGAGAAGCACCAGGCGGCGGCGACGAAGAACACGGTGGTGGGCAGACCGGGCACGACCACCCCCACGCCGCCGATGCCGACGCACACCAGACCGGCCAGCAGCCACACCGCCCGCACGGCTCAGCTCACGAGGGCGTGGATGTCGCGGTAGATCAGGAAGACCAGCATGCCGATCACGATGCAGTGCAGGACCGTGACCTGCTTCTTCAGGTGGTGGTCGGCCCGCCAGAAGCGGCGGATGCTGAGCACGTTGGACGTGATGGCCACCAGACCGAGAGGGAGGCCGATGGCCGGCCCGACGCCCGGTGCCAGCCGCAGGAACGGCGTGACGAACGGGAGGACGATGTAGGTCAGCGTGCACCGCAGGGCCGACACCATGATCGAACGGCTGAACCCGCGATGGACGTCGACGGACCCGGAGGAGGGGGTGTCGGTCAGAGCCACGGGCCCCAGGGTAGCGCCACCCCCGGGGCGCTACCCGGCCGGCAGCTACGCAGTGTTGTTGCGGGGGCTGCGCCCCCGGGCCCCATCTCGGCCGGGGCCCTACCCGGCCGGCAGCTACGCTGTGTTGTTGCGGGGGCTGCGCCCCCGGGCCCCATCTCGGCCGGGGCCCTACCCGGCCGGCAGCTACGCTGCGTCTGGATGACCGAGCCCGCGTGCGATCTCCTAACCCTCACCGCCGACCTGGTCGATCGGCTGTCGGTGTCGTTCGAGGAAGGCCCGCTGGTGAGCTGGCTGGAGGGCGAGCTGCGGGCCCTACCCCATCTGACCACCACCCGCATCGGCGACAACCTGGTGGCCCGTACCACCCTCGGCCGATCCCAGCGCCTGATCCTGGCCGGCCACACCGACACGGTGCCGGTCAACGGCAACGGGCAGGCCCGGGTGGAGGGCGACCGTCTGTGGGGGGTGGGGTCGGCCGACATGAAGGGTGGGTTGGCCGTGTTCCTCGATCTGGCCCGAACCGTGGCCGAGCCGTTGGTCGACGTCACCTATGTCTTCTACGCCCGGGAGGAGGTGGCCCAGGAGCACAGCGGCCTGGCCGAGATCCTCGCCCACCAGCCCGAGCTGCTGGTGGGCGACTGCGCCGTGCTCGGCGAGCCGACCTCGGCCGCCATCGAGGCCGGCTGTCAGGGGGCCATGCGGTTGGAGGTGACGCTGGCCGGGCAGCGGGCCCATACCGCCCGCCCCTGGATGGGGCGCAACGCCGTGCATCGCCTGGCCCCCATCCTGGCCACCCTGGCCGCCTACGAGGCCCGCCAGCCCGAGATCGACGGCTGCCGATACGGGGAGTCGCTCCAGGCCGTGTCGGTGGAGGGAGGGGTGGCCGGCAACGTCGTCCCCGACTCGGCCCACCTCCGGATCCACCACCGGTACGCCCCCGATCGCAGCGGGGAGGAGGCCGAGGCCTTCGTGCGCGAGCTGCTGGCCCCCCACCTCGACGAGGGCGACACGGTGGCCGTGGTCGACCACTCGCCGGCGTGCCCCCCGTCGCTCTCCCATCCGCTGCTGGCCCGCCTGGTGACCGACAACGGCCTGGCCGTCGGGGCCAAGCTGGGCTGGACCGACGTCGCCCGCTTCGCCCAGCTCGGCATCCCGGCCACCAACTTCGGCCCGGGCGACGCCGAGGTGGCCCACACCGCCGGCGAGTTCCTCGACCGCGTCGACCTGGAACGGTGCCACCGGGCCCTGGTCGGCCTGCTCACCTCGCCGGGCGGTTGACCGGCCCAGGGAGGCGGATCGCGACCGGGAGCCGCCAGCCGCCGACACCGTCGGCCGCAGGACGGGAGCTCCAGGGGGACCAGTTGGTGGGGTCCGGGCCACGGTCCGGATCCCATCCCAACTGAACGGCGAGCCGGGTTTCAGATCCGGCGGATGACGGTGACCACCCGGCCGTAGATGGTGACGTCCTCGGGGTCGAACACCATCGGCTCCATCGTGGGGTTGGCCGGCTCCAGGATCGTGCGGCCGCCCTTGCCTGTGCGGTAGGTCTTCACCGTGGCCTCCTCGCCGGGGATGCCGGCCACCACGATCTCACCCGGCACGGCGGTGGTCTGCACCCGGGCCACCACGAAGTCGCCGTCGAGTATGCCGAGGTCGATCATCGACTCGCCCCGGACCCGGAGCATGAACAGGTCGCCGTCGCCCGTGAGGTCGGCCGGGACCGGGTAGGTCTCCTCGATGTGTTCCTCGGCCAGCACGTTGGTGCCCGCCGCCACCTGGCCGACGAGGGGGACGTGGCGCACCGGGCGACGTTCCACGTCCACCGCGCCACTCATGGCGTCCCACCGGACCTGGATGGCCCGGGGCTTGGCCGGGTCCCGGGCCAGGTAGCCGTAGCGCTGCAGGGTGGCCAGATGGGCGTGCACGCTGGACGGGGAGGTGAGGCCGACCTCGGCGCCGATCTCCCGCACCGACGGCGGAAAGCCCCGCTCCCGCATCTGGCTCTCGATGAACTCCAGGATCGACCGTTGGCGATCCGTCAGCCGGTGCTCACCCACCTGGGCTCCTCCCCATCGTCGCTCGACGCGGACCGACGCGCGGTGCGCCGCCGGTACGCCGAACAGGTGTTTGTTTGTCGATACTATGGCACGGAATCACGTACAACCGTTCGATGCTGGCCATTTTTCCGCTCTTGGCCGACCTTGTCGTGATGATGCGCGGAGAGCGAACAAATGTTCGATTCAGCGTTGACCTCGAACCTTTGTTCAGGTTATCCTGACGAACACAAGTTCGCTCCAGTCGGGACGTGCCACTCGACCGGCTGGAGAACCTCCGTTGCCCGGCACCGCCGGCCCGCCGTTCACTGTCACACCCCCTGAGGACACTGTCTCCATGGTCGCACTACTGAAACCGACGACGACGATGGACGCCTCCCCCTTCGAGGTCCCGCCCGGCAGCGCCCGGGTGGGAAGCACCTCGGGGAGGCCGCAGGCCTCACCGTTCCGGCCCCTCGGCCGGAGCACGGGTCTGGCAGAACGCCCGCAGGCCGCTGCCGGGTTGGGATCCACCGCCCCAGCGCAGCGATCACACCTGCAGCTGGTGGACACTCCGCCCCGCCGGCTGCGTGCACGAGGTGTGCCTGTGGCGGGAACCGCGGCAGCTGTGGCGGTGGTGTTCGGTCTGCTGCTGGCGGTGCGGGTGTCCCAAGACCCGCCGCCGTCGGGTGGATGGGCCGAACTCTCCGGTTCCCGGGCGCCGGCTCAGGCGTTTGCCGGCCCCGGGGACCAGATTCGTGTCGCCCGGTCGGGCGACACCTTCTGGGCCCTGGCCCGGGAGCTGGCCCCCGATCAGGACCCTCGCCCGGTGGTGGATCTGCTGGTGGCGGCGAACGGGGGCCGGTCGGCGCTCGATGCCGGCCAGGAGATTGTGATCCCGGCCGAGCTGCTCGGCGGCTGACCGCGGCCGGATCCGCCGTAGGAGTGCGGCCGCCTCCCCCGCAGGGGCCCGGCGTGCCGCTACCTTTTTGTAGGTGCGATGTCCGGCTTGTGGTAACGAAGAGACCAAGGTCGTCGATTCTCGCGCCGTGGACGACGGGTCCACGATCCGCCGCCGTCGGGCCTGCGCCGAGTGCGCGTTCCGGTTCACCACGTTCGAGCGGGTCGAGCTGGCCCCGATCACGGTGAGCAAACGGGGCGGCCGGCGGGAGCCGTTCGATCGGCAGAAGATCGTCCACGGGTTGCTGGCGGCGTCCAAGGGGCGCCCGATCGAGTCCGAGACGTTCGAGGCGCTGGCCGACGAGGTGGAGGAGCGGGCCCGCTTCGAGGGGGGCGACGTCACCTCGGAGTGGGTGGGTCGGGCCGTGCTCGATCGGCTCCGCCTGATCGATCAGGTGGCCTGCCTGCGGTTCGCCAGCGTCTACAAGGACTTCACCGAGATCGCCGACTTCGAGCGTGAGGTGCACCTGATCAAGCTGGAGAAGACCAGGGGCGGGGCCGCTCCCGCGCCCTCCTAGCGATTGGCGGGCTCGTCCCGCAGCCAGCGGCAGAAGAGGAGCTCGTCGGCCAGCCACACCCGGTCGAGGTGCATGGCGGCCGGGGCGTCGCTGCGTTCCGCCCCCTGGGCTGGCCGCTTGGCCTGTCCCGCCCCCAGCAGCGGGGCGATGGTGAGGTTCCACTCGTCCACCAGATCGGCCGTGATGAGCTGGGCGTTCAGTGACGGACCGCCCTCGGCCAGGACCACCCGGTGGCCCCGCCGGCCCAGCTCGGCCAGGAGCACGGCCATGTCCACCCGGTCGTCGCCCACGATGGCCACGTCGGCCACGGCGGCCAGGGCCCGGCGCCGGTCGGGGTCGGCGCCGTCGACCGTGGCCACCAGGGGCCGGTAGGTCGGGTCGGTGAACAGGGGCAGGTCGGGTTCGAGGTCCAGGCTGGCCGTGACGACGGCCAGCAACGGCCGCTCCTGCTGGCCGCGGGCCGCCCGTGCCGCCCTGGCGTCGGCCGACCCGGGCCCCGGTGGGCGGTACCGCTCGGCCCGCACGGTCTGGCCGCCCACCACGATGGCGTCGCTGACCGAGCGCAGGGCCAGGAACACGGCCAGGTCGGCCGGCCCCCCGAGCGGCCCCGACAGGCCGCCCACGGCGGTGGCCCCGTCGGCCGAGACGATCATGTTGGTCATCAGCCACGGCCGGTCGGGCGGCGTTGGCCGATGTTCGGCCGCCACGGCCGCCAGCGGTTCCAGGGGACGGCGGTCGGCGGCCGCTCCGTCGCCGTCCGGCGGCGGAGGGTAGAGGACGCTCAGCGTGGCCATGGGTCTCGCTCCGGGGTGCTCATCCCCGGCGGCGAGCACGTGCCGTGGGATGGATCGCGCCCCCGGTGACGACCCCCAGGTTCGGTGCCGCAATCCCCAGCCAAATCGCTGAATTCACAGCGTCATCCCCTTTTGATCCACATGCCGCCAATCCTAAGCTGGCGCTCCGGGCCCTTGTGGGGCACTGACAGTGACGGAGGCTGGCGCAGGGCATCAGTATGACAGGGCAGACCTGAGGGAAGGCCCTTGGGGGAGAAGCTGAATCCATCGGTGGTTCCATTCACGCCGTCACCCACCGAATTCGAACCTCGACCTGTTGGCACCTGAGCTGGTCTTCGTCACAACCCGGTCGCTTTACGCTGGGATGTTGTTGACACCGACGTAATTACAATGATGTAATGACCCTCCCACATCTTGTGCGTCGCTCGTTCCGAGCAGGCGGCAAGGCACAAGATCTAGTGGTGGCCCCCTCAGGGTGGGAACCGGAGCACCGGTTCCCCTCCCGGGGAGGATCGCCACCGGATCTCGGCCGCGCCGCTCGCCTGGTCGGCGCCAGGATGGGGTACTGACAACAGCAGAACAGCGAGCAAGGCGAGGCGGCGTCCAACACCTCCCGTGGACAAACGGGGTGGTGCCGGACGCGGCATTGATCCGGGTCCCGGGTGTGTCCGGGACTCACTGTCACAGGGCAGGACGATGATTGACCCACCACCGAATCGAGCGCGAGGCCCGCAGGCCGTCGGCGTGGTCCCGTGCTCGGCCGGTGTGGCAGAGGTCATGTCCGGCACCTGGCATGCACTGTGCCCGGTTCCGGTTTTGAAGACAGAGCTGGTTTTGAAGACATAGGTGTCAGGCAGACGCGTAACCCGGTGCCGTCAGGCGCCGGGGGAGCACGGCGGGGCCCAGGCGGGACGCAGAGCGCAGAACCATCACGTCCACACAACGTCCACCCCGTGACGCAGCACAACAGTTCGACAAGGGAGTAAGTAATGTCTTTGGCACCCGACCAGACCGGCATCGGCCTCCGCCGCCACTTCACGGCCGACGGCGTCCATCCGTACGAGACGGTCACCTGGGAGCATCGTGATGCCCGCATCGCCAACTGGCGCACGGGCGAGGTCGCCTTCGAGCAGCTCGGAGTGGAGGTCCCGTCCACCTGGTCGGTCAACGCCACCAACATCCTGGCCCAGAAGTACTTCCGGGGCAGCGTCGGCACCCCGGAGCGTGAGACCTCGCTGCGTCAGGTGGTGGATCGTGTCGTCGACACCATCACCCGCTGGGGCATCGAGGGTGGCTACTTCGACACCGGTGAGGCGGAGATCTTCCGCGACGAGCTGAAGTACCTCGTCATCCACCAGCGGGGCGCGTTCAACTCGCCGGTGTGGTTCAACATCGGGGTGGACGGTGTGCCCCAGCAGGCGTCGGCCTGCTTCATCCTGTCGGTGGACGACAAGATGGAGGCCATCCTCAACTGGTACGTCGAGGAGGGTGTGATCTTCAAGGGTGGTTCGGGGGCGGGGATCAACCTGTCGAAGATCCGCTCCAGCCACGAGCTGCTGAAGGGCGGGGGCACCGCCTCGGGTCCGGTCAGCTTCATGCGGGGGGCCGACGCCTCGGCCGGCACGATCAAGTCGGGCGGCAAGACCCGGCGGGCGGCCAAGATGGTCATGCTCGACATGGACCACCCCGACATCGCCGAGTTCATCTGGTGCAAGGCCACCGAGGAGCGCAAGGCCCGGGTGCTGCGCGAGGCCGGCTTCGACATGGACCTCGACGGGGCCGACAGCCACTCGATCCAGTACCAGAACGCCAACAACTCGGTCCGGGTGACCGACGAGTTCATGCAGGCCGTGCTCGACGACGGAGACTGGAACCTGGTGGCCCGCACCGACGGTCGGGTGATCGCCACGGTCAAGGCCCGGGATCTGATGCGCCAGTTCTCCCAGGCGTCGTGGGAGTGCGCCGATCCCGGCATGCAGTTCGACTCCACGATCAACCGCTGGCACACCTCGCCCAACACGGGCAAGATCAACGGCTCGAACCCGTGCAGCGAGTACATGCACCTCGACAACTCGGCGTGCAACCTGGCCAGCCTCAACCTGCTGAGCTTCCTCGACGACAGCTCCACGTTCGACGTCGAGGGCTTCAAGTCGGCCGTCGAGCTGTTCTTCACCGCTCAGGAGATCCTGGTCGGCCGGGCCGACTACCCGACCGAGCGGATCGGGGAGAACTCGCTCCGGTTCCGTCAGCTGGGCCTGGGCTACGCCAACGTCGGCGCCCTGCTGATGACGCTGGGCCTCCCCTACGATTCCGACGAGGGCCGGGCCCTGGCCGCCTCCATCACCTCGTTGATGACCGGGCACGCCTACTTCACCTCGGCCCGCATCTCCGCCCGGATGGGCCCTCACGAGGGCTTCGCCGAGAACCGCGAGCCCATGCTGCGGGTGCTGGACCAGCACAAGGCGGCGGCGGCCCAGATCGACACCACCCACGTGCCGGCGTCCCTGGCTGCCGCCAGCGACACCGCCTGGGCCTTCGCCACCGAGCTGGCGGCGGAGGTCGGCGTGCGGAACGCACAGGCCACCGTGCTCGCCCCCACCGGCACCATCGGCCTGCTGATGGACTGCGACACCACCGGCATCGAGCCCGATCTCGGGCTGTGCAAGATCAAGAAGCTGGTGGGCGGGGGCACGATGGAGATCGTGAACCAGTCGGTGCCCCGGGCCCTGGCCCGGCTGGGCTACAGCCCCCAGGCCATCGAGATCATCGTGGCCTACATCGACGAGCACAAGACGATGGTCGGGTCGCCGGGCCTCGATCCCGACCACCTGGCCGTCTTCGCCTGCTCCATGGGCGACAACACGATCCACTACAACGGCCACGTGAAGATGATGGCCGCCGTCCAGCCCTTCATCTCCGGTGCCATCTCCAAGACCGTCAACATGCCGGAAGACGTGACGGTGGAGGATGTCGAACAGCTCCACATCGAGGCCTGGAAGCTGGGCGTGAAGGCCATCGCCATCTACCGCGACAACTGCAAGGTGGCCCAGCCCCTGTCGATGGCCAAGAAGGGCGAGGGCGCCTCCTCCTCGGCTGCGGTCGAGCTACCCGAGGCCCTGGCCCCGGTGGTGGAGACGAAGATCGTCTACAAGCCCATCCGGGAGCGCCTGCCCCGGGACCGCCGGTCCCGCACCTTCGAGTTCCGGGTGGCCGACTGCAAGGGCTTCGTGACCATCGGCGAGTACGACGACGGTCGCCCCGGCGAGGTCTTCCTGCGGGTGTCGAAGCAGGGTTCCACCCTGGCCGGCATCATGGATGCGCTGGCCATCTCGCTCAGCCACGGCCTGCAGTACGGGGTGCCGCTGCGCACCTACGTGGAGACCTACACCGGCATGCGGTTCGAGCCGGCCGGCATGACCGACGATCCCGACATCCGGATCGCCACCTCGATCATGGACTACCTGTTCCGCAAGCTGGCGGTCGTGTACCTGAGCTACGAGGAGCGGTCGAGCCTGGGGATCTTCACCACCGGCGAGCGCACCCAGCTCACGCTGCCCGGGGTCGACGAGGCAACGTCGACCATGGGCTCGGACATGCCGGCCGACCCGCCGTCGGTCGAGTCGGCCGAGGAGTTGGCGATGGCCGAACAGCGGGCCCGGTCGGCCACGCCGGTCAGCGATCCCCACGCCCCGATCTGTATGCAGTGCGGCATTTCGATGCAGCGGGCAGGTAGCTGCCACGCCTGTCCCGAATGCGGCAACACCAGCGGCTGCAGCTGACCTCACCAGCGACCACGGCAAGCGGAACGCCCTCCCACGCGGGAGGGCGTTCCGCCGTGCTGGGGCTGGTACCGTTCATCCGTCGTTTCGCACGACGCCACCGCCCGAGAGGAACCTCCGAACCATGGATGACGGAAGGATCGACGTCGTCGGCATCGGCAACGCCATCGTCGACGTGATCGCCCAGACCACCGACCGCTTCCTGGTCGACCAGGGTCTGCAGAAGGGTTCGATGGCGCTGATCGACGAGCCTCGGGCCCACGAGCTGTACGAGCTGATGGGCCCGGCCATCGAGGCGTCGGGCGGCTCGGCCGCCAACTCGATGGTGGGCGTAGCGTCCTTCGGCGGCACCGCCGCCTACATCGGCAAGGTCCGCGACGACATGCTGGGCCACGTGTTCGCCCACGACATGCGGGCCAGCGGTGTCTCGTTCGACGTGCCGGCCGGCCCCGAGGGCCCGGCCACCGGCCGGTCGCTGATCCTCGTCACGCCCGACGCCCAGCGCACCATGAACACCTTCCTCGGCATCTCCTCCCTGCTCCAACCGAGCGACGTCGACGCCGAGCTGGTGGAGCGGGGCGGGATCCTGTTCTGCGAGGGCTATCTGTGGGACGTCGAGTCGGCCAAGCAGTCGATCCGGCGGGCCATGGAGATCGCCCGGACCGCCGGCAACCGGGTGGCCCTCACCGTGTCGGACTCGTTCTGCGTGGAGCGCCACTACGACGAGTTCGTGGCCCTCGTGTCGGGCCCGGTCGACATCCTGTTCGCCAACGAGGCCGAGCTGGCCGCCCTCTACCGGTGCGACTTCGACACCGCGGTGGAGCGGGTCCGCTCCGATGTGCACGTCGGTTGCCTCACCAGGGGAGCGGAGGGCTCGGTGCTGGTCTCGGGCGACGAGACGGCCGAGGTGAAGGCCGAAGCGGTGGTCGACGTGATCGACACCACCGGTGCCGGCGACCAGTACGCCGCCGGCGCGCTCTACGGCCTGGCCCGGGGGATGAGCCTGGCCGACGCCGGGCGCCTCGGCTCCCTGGCCGCCGCCGAGGTCATCTCCCACGTGGGCCCCCGCCCCCAGCACCCGTTGAAGAACCTGCTGTAGGGGAGATGGGGGGAACCCGAAGGGTTCCCGTCAGCCGGCCTCGCGGGTCTCGGGGGCGCCGAAGAGGTTGCCCTGACCCCAGTCGACCTCGAGGGTGCGCAGCACCCGGGCCTGCTCCTCGGTCTCCACCGACTCGGCCACCACCCAGGCGCCCGTGCGGTGGGCCAGATCGACCACGGCCTTGATGATGGCCACGGCCTCGCTGGAGGGCAGGGCGGCGATCAGGTCACCCGAGAGCTTGAGCACGTCGGGCTTGAAGCTGGTGGCCACCTTGAGGCTGGAGTAGCCGTCGCCCACGTCGTCGATGGCCAGACGGACCCCGGAACCCCGGAGCTTGGTGAGCTGGGCCGCCGCCAGATCGAGATCGACGTAGCGGTTGCGCTCGGCCGTCTCGAACACGAGCTGGTCGGGCTCCAGACCGATGTCCTCGGCGTGGCGGATCGTGCGGCGGGCGGCCGACAGGTCGAACGTGCCGTCGGGGGCCATGATGTTGAGGAACAGCAGGCCGGCGCCCAGCCACGGCCCCACACCGCGGATGGCGAGCTGGCGGCCCAGCTGATCGAGCTCCGAGAGCCAGCCGCCCTTGGTGGCCCGGGTGATGAGGCCCTCGGCCCCGATGATCTCGGCCCCCAGCCGGGCCCGGAGCAGGGCCTCGAAGCCGACGATCGAGCGGTTCGAGAGCCGGACGATGGGCTGGTAGCGGATCTCGTAGTCGAGCGGCTCGCTGGCCAGCTCCTCCTGCTCCAACCGGTCGGCCACCATGTCGAGGGTGGGGGCCATCAACGCATCCCGAACCAGCTCCTCGGGGGAGCTGGCGGGGCCGGCGAAGGCCACCCGCACCGCCGACCGCTGGGCCGCCGGCACATCGTCGAGCAGCCGCGACAGGAACGCCCGGCCATCGGCCACCTCGACCCACAGCACGTCGGAACGCAGGTCGATGGCCTGGGCGGCGGCCCCCAGGTTGCGGACGAGCCGCTTGACCAGGTCGGTCCGCGCCGAGCCCACCAGCACCAACACCGGCTCAGATCGGGGAAGGCGAAACGTCACGTCGGCCGTAGTCACCGACGTCACATTACCGTTGTTCGAGGCTGCTAGCCCCTGGTTCCCGGATGAACAGGAAGCGCCGCTCAGCTGACAGGGGGCTAGCAGTCACACGCCGGCTGGAATGCCAGGGGAAGATCACCCAGCCGGACCAGGGCCGATGTGATCCAGCCCCCCATGGCCCCGAAGTGCTGATCGAGGGCCGAGCCGTCTTCCAGCGTCTTCTCGTCGAGCTCGTAGGAGCCGGCGTAACTGATCTCGATGGCGTGGGACACGATGTGCAGATCGGTGTCATACACCGTCTCCACCGTGGGGCCCATGCAGGTGAGCTCCTCGTTGCCGATCAGGGGGGCGGAGTCGGGCAGGCCCTTCATCACCACCGCCGGATCGGGGGCCTCGGCCAGCCGCTGGATGCGGAACACCACCTCGATGTCGATGTGGGGCCCCTCGGTGAACTCCTCGTCGAGGTACCAGGTGCGGTAGGCGGTCTGGGACCAGGTGGGCCAGTCCAGGGTGAGATCGGCCTGCACCCGCGGTGGGGAACCTTCGCCCGGCAGGCCGTAGCTCGTCTCCCAGGTGACGTCGCCCAACAGCACGTCGGACTGGAAACGCTCCTCGAACGCCTGGCGCTCCAACATGGCCGACTCCAGCGCGTCCCGCAGGGCGCCGATGGCGTCGGTGAAGACGTGGTCGAGCATTACGGATCCACCGTGGTGGCAGCCGGCCCGAAGGCCCAGGCCGTGGCTGCCCAGCCGACCATAGTGCGGTTCACCCGACCCAGGGTAGGCCACCGCGGGCCCCTCGCACCCGGCAGCCGTGCGACGTTCGGCTCACGGCCGGTCGCCGGGCCTCGGCCGGGGCCCCCACCCCGGCCGGCAGCTACGCTGTCATTGCGGGGGCTGCGCCCCCGAGCCGATCTGGCCGGGGCCCCCACCCCGGCCGGCAGCTACGCTGTCATTGCGGGGGCTGCGCCCCCGGGCCCCATCTCGGCCGGGGCCCCCACCCCGGCCGGCAGCTACGCTGCCGGCCATGGCCGAGGACCGTCCGTACAGCGTGCTCACCGTCTCCCGGGAGGCCGGCGTGGTGGTGGCCGAGATCGACAACCCGCCGGTGAACCTGATCGACCGGTCGCTGTTCCGCGATCTCCGCCGGTTGGTGGACGAGGTGGGCGCCGACCCCGAGGCCCGGGTGCTCGTGCTGCGCAGCGCCAACCCCGACTTCTTCATCGCCCACTACGACGTGTCCGCCATCCTCCAGTTCCCGGTGGACGGCCCGGCCCAGCGGTCGGCCACCCTCAACGGGTTCCACGCCCTGTGCGAGCGGCTGAGGACGATGCCGGTACCGACGATCTGCGAGATCGGGGGCCGGGTAGGGGGCGGAGGGGGCGAGCTGGCGGCGTCGTGCGACATGCGCTTCGGGGCGCTCGGGCGCACGATCCTGTGCCAGATGGAGGTCCCCCTCGGGATCCTGCCCGGCGGCACCGGCACCCAACGGTTGCCGGCCCTGGTGGGTAGAGGACGGGCCATGGAGATCGTGCTGGGCGGTGACGACATCGACGCCGAGACGCTGGCCGCCTGGGGGTGGCTCAACCGGGTGCTGCCGCCCGGGCAGCTCCGGGCCCACGTGGACGCCCTGGCCGCCCGTATCGCCTCGTTCCCGCCCGAGGCGGTGAGCCGGGCCAAGGCGGCCGTGCTGGCCGCTTCCCCCGATCCGACGCCGGGTCTGATCGAGGAGGCCTACCTGTTCGACGAGACGGTGCGCACCGACGCCGCCCGGCAGCGGATGGAGAACTTCCTGGCCCGGGGCGGTCAGACGCCGGACGGGGAACGACGGGTCGGCGCCCTCGGCGCCGAGCTGGGCTGAGATGTCGGCCGAGGGCGCAGTCCCGCCGGCCGGCGTCAGAGCCCGACGCCGGCCTGGGCGAGCGTGTGGCGGCCTGGCTGGCCATCGACCCCGACCCGGCCACCCGGGCCGAGCTGGAGCATCTGGTGGCCACCGATCCGGAGCGGGTGGCGGCCCTGTTCGACGGGCGGGTGGCGTTCGGGACGGCCGGCCTCCGGGCGGCCATGGGCCCCGGCCCCACCCGGATGAACCGGGTCGTCGTGGCCCAGGCCACCGCCGGGGTGATGCGGTGGTTGCCGGCCGGCGCCCGGGTGGTGATCGGTTTCGACGCCCGCCACAACTCGACCGCCTTCGCCGGCGACGTGGCGGCCATGGTGGCCGCCGCCGGGGGCACGGCCGAGCTGCTGCCCGGGCCGCTGCCGACCCCGGTCCTGGCCCGCGCCGTGCTCACCCGCCAGGCCGATGCCGGCGTGATGATCACGGCCAGCCACAACCCGGCGGCCGACAACGGCTACAAGCTGTACCTGGCCGACGGCATCCAGCTCGTCAGCCCGGCCGACACCGAGATCGCCGCCCTGATCGACGAGGTGGCGGCCGAGGGGGCCGACCTCCTGGGTGCCGGTTCGTCCCCCGGCGGGGCCGGGGCCGCCTCGGCCGACGGCACCGGGCGGGTGACGACCCTGGGCGACGAGGTGGCGGCCGACCATGTGGCCGCCGCCGGTGCCGCCTGCCTCACCGCCGAGCGCCAGGTCCGGGTGCTGTACACGGCCATGCACGGCGTGGCCGGCCGGCACCTGCTGGCCGCCTTCGCCGCCGCCGGCTTCCCCGCCCCCGACGTGGTGCCCGAGCAGTTCGAGCCCGATCCCGACTTCCCGACCGTCAGCTTCCCCAACCCGGAAGAGGCCGGGGCCCTGGACCTGGCCTTCACGAGGGCCGCCGCCACCGGGCCCGACGTGATCCTGGCCAACGATCCCGACGGCGACCGCCTGGCCGTGGCCGTGCCCGACCGGGCGGGCGGCCGGTGGGTCCGGTTGTCGGGGGACCAGGTGGGGGCATTGCTGGCCGACCACGTGATGGCCAACACGTCGGGCCCCGACCGTCTGGTGGCGTCGTCGCTCGTGTCGAGCCGCCTGATCTCGGCGCTGGCCGAGGCCGAGGGGGTGGCCGACGTGCGCACCCTCACCGGGTTCAAGTGGGTGGCCCGCCCGATCGTGGAGCGGCCCGACCGTCGCTACCTGCTGGGGTACGAGGAAGCCCTGGGATACTGCGTGGGCGACCGGGTGCGGGACAAGGACGGGATCAGCGCCGCGCTGGTGATGGCCGAGCTGGTGGCCGAGACCCGGGCCCGGGGCGAGACGTTGTGGGACCGGCTCGACCGGTTGGCGGCCCGGCTCGGGGTGTACCTGACCGGGCCGGTGACGCTCACGTTCGACGGGGACGACGGGCTGGCCCGTCGCTCGGCGGCCATGGCGGCGGCCGCCGCCGACCCTCCGGCCGATCTGGCCGGGGTGGCGGTGACCGAGACCGAGGACCTCTCCTCGGGGGTTCGCCTGCCGCCCACGCCGGGGGTGGTGTGGCATCTGGCCGACCGGTCCCGGGTGATCGTGCGCCCCAGCGGCACCGAGCCGAAGCTGAAGGCCTACGTGGAGGTCGTCGAGCCGGTGAGCGGGGGAGCGGCCGGTGTTCCCGCCGCCGCGGCGGCGGCCGAGGATCGCCTGGCCCGCCTCCAGAACGCGGTTCACGCCCGGCTCACGACCTGACCTGATCCCACGATCCGGTGTCCCGGACCGTCACCGGTGACGTCCGCGACACCAGATCAGGACGGCGTCAGGGGATGTCGGTGGCGGGGCAAATGCGGGTGGGGTCGAGGGCGGCCGGGCCCGGTGTGGGCGGCGTCGGAGGCGCACAGGGTGTCGGCGTCGACGATGGCGAAGCCGGCGTCGAGCAGGACGGGGAGCAGGGGGTGGGGGCCGGGCACGAACAGCCGCACGCCCGCCCCCTCCGGTCGGCGGCCCTGATCCTCGATCCAGGCCAGCAGCGCGGCGGCCACCTCGCCGGCCGGAGCGCCCGGCGCCAGCACCAGCGGGGCGATGGTGACGGCACCCGGGTCGGACAGCACGAACGGGTGCCCCCAGCGGACCGCGGCGACCGCCACCGGTGAGCCGGCCCGGTCGGCCACCTGGAGCCAGGTGACGTCGAGGTGGGCGGCGAGGTAGGCGACGTCCACCGGGTCGATCCGGTGGCCGAGCGCATCGGCGACGGTCGGAGAACTGCTGGCCGTCCACCTCGGTGACGGCCGCTCGGAGGGGCCCCGGCGCCGGGAACCGGTGGGCCGAGCGGGCGGTCAGGTAGAAGACAGGGCAGCGGGGTGTCATCCCGAACCGGGTGTACAGGCTCACGGCCCGGGGATCGCCCGAAGCCAAGGTGGCCCGGGCCGGACCCGGCTGGTCGATGTCGACCAGCGCCTCCAGCAGGCGTCGACCCACACCGGTGCTCTGACCGTCGGGATCGATGAAGAGATCAGCCAGGAACCACCGGCCGGGACGGGGGAACGACGCGCCGAAGCCGATCAGGCCGCTGTCGCTCTCGGCCACCACCAGGGTGCCGGTATCGAGCTCGTGGGCGTAGAGGAAGTACGGGGTGGCGGGAGCCGGCGGCGGGACGTCGATGGTGGACTGCCAGACGGCGGTACAGGCCAGGAGATCGCTCGCCTGGCCCCGGCGGACGGCGAAGGCCGGTGCCGTCATGTCCGACGATCGGGCGTCAGCGCCCGATGTTCGGCTTCCGCCCGTGGTTCGCCTTCTTGCGGCGGGCCCCGATCCGCTTCTTCTTCCTGCGCTTCGACATGGGCGGGATCCTATCGGGTTCCCGGGACCAGGCGCCGCCTGCGCTGGTTCCGCCCGGCGGTAGCCGTACGCTGGGTGCATGGAGAAGTTCGGGTTCGTCGGCCTGCCCAACGCCGGGAAATCGTCGTTGTTCAACGCCCTCACCGGCGGCAGTGCCCTGGCCGCGCCCTACGCCTTCGCCACCACCGACCCCAATGTCGGCGTGGCCAAGGTGTTCGACCACCGGCTCGACGCCCTGGCCGAGATGAGCCACTCGAAGAACGTGGTGCACGCCAGCGTCCAGTTCAACGACATCGGCGGCCTGGTGGAAGGGGCGAGCAAGGGCGAGGGCCTGGGCAACAAGTTCCTGGGCGGCATCCGCGAGGTCGATGCCATCGTATTCGTGCTGCGGGCCTTCGAAGACGCCGACGTCCCCGGCGTGGCCGACCCGCTGGAGCACCTGCGGATCGTGGAGCTGGAGCTCACCTACTCCGACCTGGAGACCGTCGAGAAGCAGATCGACAAGCGGCGCAAGGCGGCCAAGAGCGGCGACAAGAGCCTGGCCGAGGAGGTGGCGGCGGCCGAGGCCGCCCTCACCCACCTGGAGGCCGGCATCCCCCTCTACCGGGCCAAGCTGAGCGAGGCCCACCGGGAACTGCTGCGCTCCTGGTTCCTGCTCACCAACAAGCCGGTGCTGGCCGTGGTGAACGTCGACGAGGAGCAGCTCACCCGGCTCGACGAGGTCATCAAGCCGGTGGAAGCCGAGCTGGGCGAGCTGGCCCCGGTGTTCGGGGCCTGCATCCAGCTGGAGGCCGAGGCGGCCCAGCTCGACCCGGCCGACCGGGCCGAGATGCTGGAGGCCTACGATCTGGGCGAGGGCGCCCTGCCCCGGTTCATCCACGCCGCCTACCTGGCCCTGGGTCTGCGTACGTTCTTCACCACCGGTGAAAAGGAGAGCCGGGCCTGGACGTTCCGGGTCGGCTCCACCGCCCCGGTGTGCGCCGGGCACATCCATTCCGACCTGCAGCGGGGCTTCATCCGGGCCGAGACCATCCACTGGGACGAGCTGGTGGCCATCGGCTCGTGGCCCAAGGCCCGGGAGCAGGGCAAGATCCGTTCCGAGGGCAAGGACTACGTGGTGGTCGACGGCGACGTGGTCGAGATCAGGTTCTCCGTGTGAGGCTGGTGATGGGGCGCGGGCTGGACCACCCCGGAGGCACTGACCGGGACGACGTCGAGCTGGGCTGGCTGGTGCGCGACGCCGAGGTGCTGGCCTCGCTGGAGGTCCCCACCACCCGCAAGGGCCGGGCCCTCGGCCTGCTGGGGCGGGACAAGCTGGAGGGCGCCCTGCTGCTCCGCCCGGCCCGATCGGTCCACAGCCTGGGCATGCGCTTCGACCTCGACATCGCCTTCCTCGACGCCGACAACGTGGTGATCCGCACCCTGCGCCTGCATCGCAATCGGATCACGCCGCCGGTGTGGCGGGCCCGGGCCGTGCTGGAAGCCGAGGCCGGCTCGTTCGGCCGGTGGGAGCTCAAGATCGGCGACGTGGTCGAGATCCGGGTCTGACCGTGGCCGGCGTGCTGCTGGTGGTCGGCACCCCGATCGGGAACCTGGGCGACCTGAGCGCCCGCGTGGCCGACACGCTGCGCACGGTCGACGCCATCGCCTGTGAAGACACCCGCCGCACGGGCTGGCTGCTCACCAACGCCGGGCTGAAGGGGCCGGGGGGCCGGGGCCCCACCCTGCTCATCGCCAACGAGCACACCGAGGTGGCCCGCACGGCCGAGATCCTCGACCGCCTGGAGGCAGGGCAGCGGGTGGCGCTGGTGAGCGACGCCGGCATGCCCGGCGTGTCCGATCCGGGCCGGCGCATCGTGGACGCCGTGGCCCGGGCCGGCTTCGACGTCACCGTGGTGCCGGGCCCGGCCGCCGTCACCACCGCCCTGGCCGTCAGCGGCTTCGAGGCCGACCGGTTCGTGTTCGAGGGGTTCCTGCCCCGCAAGGGCCGGGCCCGGACGGAGCGACTGGCCGGGCTGGCCGGGGAGGCCCGCACGATCGTGCTCTACGAGGCCCCCCACCGGCTGCGTCGCACGCTCGACGATCTGGTCGACGCCCTGGGCCCCGAGCGGCCGGCGGTGGTGGCCCGGGAGCTGACCAAGGTCCACGAGGAGGTGCTGCGGGCCACGCTGGGCGGGCTCGTGCGCCACTACGCCGACACCGAGCCCCGAGGCGAGATCGCCCTGGTGGTGGCGGGGGAGCGTCCTGCGGTCGGCCCCGTCGGCGACGCCGGGGTGGTGGAGGCGCTGACTGCGGCGCTGGCCGAGGGGCTGAGCCGGCGCGACGCCGTGGCCCGGGTGGCGGCCGGCACCGGCATGGCCCGGCGCCAGGTCTACGCCCTGGCCCTGCAGATCGACGACGAGGCCGAGTTGGATGACGGGGCCGAACTGCAGGGCGGTGGACCGTGAGCGGGGGGTGGCGCCGGTGAGCGTCCGGGTCGACAAGTGGTTGTGGTCGGTACGGGTGTTCCCCACCCGCACGGCAGCCACCGCGGCCTGCACGGCGGGCCGGGTGGCGGTGAACGGGGAGGCGGCGAAGCCGGCCACCAAGGTCGTCCCCGGTGACCGCGTGAGCTCCCGCCGGGGCGACCGGTCGATCGTGTACGTCGTGGTCGACCCGATCGAGCGTCGGGTGTCGGCCTCGGTGGCGGCCACCTGCTATGTCGACGAGTCGCCTCCGGTGCCCCGCCCCGAGCACGGATTTGCCGGGCCTGACGGCGGGGCCCGGGAGCGCGGCGCCGGTCGCCCCACCAAACGGGACCGGCGCCAGATCGATCGGCTCCAAGGGCGGGAGTAGCGGTTACCGCATCCGTCGTTGCCGGGCGGTGTCGCTTGTCGTCTCTTGGCGGCGAAGAGGCACCGGTGTTTGTGAGAGATTCGCGCCGGGCGGATTTGTCGCCGACGGCGACCGGTCTTGATCCGTTCAACCTGGCCAATGCGGGGCCGTCTTGGCGGTGAGCAGGTCTGCCCGTGGTGCAGGCGGAGGGGCGCGGGTGACGATCTCCGCTGGCGTGCGGGACGTGCTGACCAGCTTGTGGTCGTGGTCTCGGCCGCGCCCCGGCCGGGATGGATGCCTCGCGGCAACTCGCAGTGGCGACTAGATAAGCTCTAGCCGCCTCGAAACACATCGACAGCGATCGTTGTGCAGTTGCGTAGGGCTGCAAGCGCCATAGGCGTGGCTGGGCTGCCCGGGATGTACTCGGGAAACGGTGAGGAAAGGTTGGCATAACATGCCGTCCATACTGGAGTCGGTAGCGGAACTGCTCGGGCGGGGCGACACCTTTGCCAAGCTCGGTTCGCTCATCGGGGGGGATGCCAAGCAAGCCGAGACCGCGGTGGAGACCGCTGGCCCCGCTCTGCTCGGCGGATTGGCCGAGCAGGTGACGGACGACGACGGGGCGGTCGCCCTCAGCTCGCTGTTGGATGAGGCCGACATGTCGATCCTCGACGATCCCGGGGCCTGGTTCGACCGGCTGCGGGAGGCCGACGAAGGTCGGGCCGAGGAGGTCGAGGCCGATGCCGAGGGCGACGAAGCCGACGGTGCCACCGGGGAAGGCGTTGTTTCGGCTCTGTTCGGCGGCGATCGGGAGGCTCTGCTCGATGGGTTGGCGTCCCGCTCCGGGTTGGGCTCGGGCCTGTTCGCCAAGCTGCTGCCGGCCCTGGCGCCGGTGTTCCTCGGCATCCTGGCCAAGCGGCGGGCCGATGACGGCCTCGATGCCGCCGATCTGGCCCGGCTCGTGACCGACGAGCGCGAGGGTCTGGAGAAGGACGGCAAGCTGGGCGACTGGTTCTCCAACCTCGCCCTCGGGGGCGGGGCCCTGGCCGCCGCCATGGCCGCCCGGGGTCGTATCGGGGCGGCGGTGAGCGACGCCGGCGACGAGATCGAGGAGGCCCTGGAAAAGGTCGGCGGCGTCCTCGGCGGCCTGAAGGATCGGATCACGGGCGACGACGACGACGATGACGATGACGATGACGATGACGATGACGATGAGGCTGAGGACGCAGCCGACGACGATGACGCAGCCGACGACGATGACGCGGCCGACGAAGACGACGATGACGCCGACGAAGACGAAGACGAAGACGACGAGGGCGACGGCGACGGTGGCGGTGGCGCAGTCAAGGCGGCCGGCGCCGCCGCCGCTCTGGCTGGCGGTGCTGCGGTAGCGGCCAAGGTCGGGGGTACCGACGCAGACGACAAGGCGGCAGCGGCCGTGGACAAGGCGGCGGCAACGGCCGACACGAAGGTCGGACCAAGCCAGTGACAAAGTCGGTGAGAAGGCAGCGGTGCTGGCCGGGGCCGGCAGCGGGGCGGCGGCAGCAACGACGACCAAGGTGGTCGACGCCGGAGGCGGCGGCGGCCGCGGTGGCTGGCTGCGCTGGGTTGTCGGAGCCGCCGCCCTGATCGCGGTGCTGGCTCTCGCTCTCACCCAGTGCGGTGGTGGCGACGACGGTGCCACCACCACCGACACCTCGGCCACCGGGTCGAGCGAGGCCGGCAGCGGCGGCTCCACCGCCACCACCGACGACGGCGGCGCCACAACCGAAGCCACGGAGAAGGCGACCACCACCGCCAGCACCGAGGCCACGACGACCACCAAGGAAGCGACCACGACCACCAGCGGGGCCACGACCACCACGGCGCCGGCGGCCGATCTCGACGCCGCCGTCCAGGCGGCGCTGAAGGCGGCCGATCTCGGCACCGGGATCACCGCCACCGTCGGCCCCGACGGCGTGGTGACACTGGCCGGCACGGTGGAGACGGAGGAGGCCAAGGCGGCGGCCGAGAAGGCGGTGGCGGCGGTGGCCGGCGTCACGAAGGTCGTCAACAGCATCACCGTCACCCCGCCCGGCGGGGGAGCGGCGGCCGGTACCGACCTGAACGACACGCTGAAGCTGGCCCCGGTGAACTTCGACTACCTGTCGGCCCGGATCACACCCGGGGCGGCGGCGGTGCTCGACCAGGTGGTGACGTACCTGCAGGCCAACCCGGTCAACGTCGAGGTCCAGGGACACACCGACTCCGACGGCCCGGAGAACAAGAACCAGCAGCTGAGCCAGGCCCGGGCCGACTCGGTGAAGGCCTACCTCGTGTCCAAGGGCATCGACGCCAACCGCCTCTCCACCATCGGCTTCGGCGAGTCCAAGCCCAAGGCGCCCAACGACTCCCTCGAGAACAAGGCCCTCAACCGCCGCATCGAGTTCATCGTGAAGTAGGTGGCCAAACCGCCCCTCGGGGCGAAGAGCCAAGTTGACTGTCACAGGCCGTCTTTATGGTCGCCTGCATGATCTACGTTCTGGTTCTCGTCATCGTCGGAGCCGGCCTGGCCGGCCTCGGCATCGGTTGGTACATCACCCAGCAGGCAGCCGCCTCCACCGGATCCCGGCAACGGGCCGAGGTGGAGGCGGTGCTGTCCCAGGCCATGGAGCTGGTCCGCCGGGAGCGGGGCGAGTCGATGCAGGCGGCGCTGGACACGGTGCTGTCGGTGGCGTCGTCGAAGCTGGGCGACCAGATGGAGGTCGGCCGGGAGACCATCACCTACGAGCGGGAGGCGATGGTCAACCAGGTCCAGCTGGTCCACCATGAGCTGGCGCGGGTCACCGGGCTGGTGAGCGACCTGCAGCGGGAACGGGCCCAGACGGCGGGCCAGCTCACCACCGGGCTGGAGCAGGCCATCCAGGTCACCAGTGCCCTGGCCGCCACCACCCGGTCGCTCCAGCAGGCGCTGGCCTCGCCCAAGGCCCGGGGCCAGTGGGGGGAGCGGATGGCCGAAGACGTGCTGCGGGCGGCCGGCTTCATCGAGGGCATCAACTACACCCGCCAGACCCGCCTCAGCTCGGGCCGGGTGCCGGACTACACGTTCTCCCTGCCCAAGGGGCACGTGGTCCACATGGACGTGAAGTTCCCGATCGACAACTACCTGCGGTGGCTGGAAGCCGCCACCGACGCCGAACGGGCCCAGCATCTGCGCCACTTCCAGCGTGACGTGCGCCAGCGGATCCGGGAGCTGGCGGGCCGGGAGTACGTCGACGCCGAGACCACGGTCGACTACCTGCTGCTGTTCGTGCCCAACGAGAGCGTCTACGGCTTCCTCCATGAGCACGATCACGTCCTGATCGACGAGTCGATCGCCCAGAAGGTGGTGCTGTGCTCGCCCACCACCCTGTTCGCGGTGCTGGCGGTGATCCGCCAGGCAGTGGAGAACTTCCTGGTCGAGCGGCGCAGCGACGAGATCCTGGGGGCGCTGGGCGGTCTGCGGGAGGAGTGGGAGCGGTGGCGCGATCCGATCGACAAGATGAGCCGGGGCCTCCAGTCGGCCCAGCGGGCCTTCGACGAGCTGTCGGGCGCCCGGTACCGCCGGTTCGGCAAGCAGCTCGAGAAGCTGGAGGCGGTGCGCGACAGCCGCCGGGCCGAGCTGGACGAACCTGACGAGTCAGAGTGTGAGCTGGCAGCCGGGTCTCACGAGCCGGTCGACCCGCCGCCGGCTCTGCGCCAGGTCGTATGAGTGGCGGGAAGCGCCGCCGGGGCCGGCTGTTATCCCCGCTGGCCCGGTGGTCGCTATCGGTAGATTGGGCCCATGGGCCGTTTCTACGTCACGACGCCGATCTATTACGTGAACGATGCACCCCACATCGGCCACGCCTACACAACCGTGACGGCCGACGCCATGGCCCGGTGGCACCGCCTCCTCGGCGACGACACCTTCTTCCTCACCGGCACCGACGAGCACGGTCTCAAGGTGCAGCGGGCGGCCGAGGCCAACGGCCGCACCCCGCTGGAGCAGGCCGACACCACCAGCCTGCGTTTCCGCGACGCCTGGGACAGCCTCGACGTCGCCTACGACCAGTTCATCCGGACCACCGAGCCTCGCCACCACCGCTCCACCCAGGAGCTGCTCAGCCGGGTGAAGGACAACGGCTACATCTACAAGGGCACCTATGCCGGCTTCTACTGCGTGGCCTGCGAGGCCTACTACAACGAGGACGACCTGCTTCCGGGGAATGCCTGCCCCATCCACGAACGACCGGTGGAGTGGCTGGAGGAAGACAACTACTTCTTCAAGCTGTCGGCCCTGGAGAACGAGCTGACCGATTGGCTCACCTCGGGGGCGGTGCTGCCCGACGGGAAGCGCAACGAGGCCCTCGGGATCGTCAAGCAGGGCCTGGGCGACGTGTCGATCACCCGTACCTCGATCTCGTGGGGGGTGGAGGTGCCGTGGGATCCGGCCCACGTCTTCTACGTCTGGTACGACGCCCTCATCAACTACGCCACCGCCGTGGGCTTCGGTTCCGACGAGGAAAGCTTCAACCTGTGGTGGCCGTCGGTCCACCACATCATCGGCAAGGACATCCTGCGCTTCCACTGCGTCTACTGGCCGGCCATGCTGATCGCCGCCGGGCTGCAGCCCCCCAAGCAGGTCCAGGTGCACGGCTTCCTGCTGCTCGGGGGCAAGAAGCTGTCGAAGACGGGCCTCACCCAGATCGCCCCGGCCGACCTGGTGGCCGACTTCGGGGTCGACGGGTTCCGCTACCACTTCCTGCGGGACGTGTCGTTCGGGCCCGACAGCGACTTCAGCTACGAGGCCATGGTCATCCGCTACAACACCGACCTGGCCAACAACCTGGGCAACCTGCTGTCGCGCGTGGTCACGGTGGTGGACCGCAAGTGCGGGGGCATCGCCCCCCGCCCGTCGGCCGACAGCCCGCTGGCCGCCGTGGCGGCCCAGAGCTACGCCGAGGCGGCCGAGGCGTGGGACCGGTTCCAGCCCTCGGTGGCCCTGGAGGCCACGTGGCGGCTGGTGCGCGAGACCAACGCGTACCTGGAGCGCAACGAGCCGTGGAAGATGGAAGCCGGCTCCCCGGAGGTGGCCACCGTGCTGGGCGACGCCCTCGAGGTGCTGCGGATCACGGCCGTCATGGCCAGCCCGGCCCTCACCCGGGCCTCGGTGACGCTGTGGCACGCAATCGGCCTCGACGGCTCCCCGGCCGATCAGCGGCTACCGGAGGCGGCGGTCTGGGGCGGCTACCCCGGGGGAGTCCACCTGGAGCGGGGTCCGGCCCTGTTCCCCCGCATCGAGACCGCCGAGTAGGCGGGGGAGGGCGGGCGCCACCATGTGGTTCGACAACCATTGCCACCTGCATCACCGCCGGGTCGACGCCGACGAGGCGGCCGACGCGGCCCGGGCCGCCGGCGTGTCCCGCATGATCACCGTGGGCTGCTCGCTCGACGACTCCCGCCTGGCCATCGAGGTGGCCGGTCGCATGGGCGACGTGTGGGCCACGGCCGGCGTCCACCCCCACGACGCCTCGGAGGGGGTGGAGGGCCTGGAGGAGCTCCTGGCCCACCCCTCGGTGGTGGCGGTGGGGGAGGCCGGGCTCGACTACCACTACGACCGCTCCCCCCGGGAGGCCCAGCGTGAGGTGTTCCGGCGTCAGATCGAGCTGGCCAATCGCCGGGGCAAGGCGCTGGTGATCCACACCCGGGAGGCGTGGGACGACACCTTCGCCCTCCTCGACGCCGAGGGCACGCCGGCCCGCACGGTGTTCCACTGCTTCACCGGCGGGCCCGACGAGCTGGGCCAGTGCCTGGCCCGGGGAGCGTCGGTGTCGTTCAGCGGCATCGTCACCTTCCCCTCGGCCCCCGAGGTGCTGGCGGCGGCCCGGCTGGTGCCGCTCGACCGGATCCTGGTGGAGACCGATTCGCCCTATCTGGCCCCGGTGCCGTTCCGGGGCAAGCCCAACCAACCGGCACACGTGACCGTGGTCGGCGCCTTCCTGGCCGCCGAGCGGGCCCTGCCCGACGCCGAGCTGGCCCGGATCACCACCGCCAACACCCTTGCGCTCTACGGGATCGAGCCCGGCGGTGACGCGTCGGGTCCCCAACCCGGCCCGGCGTGATGGGCCGGCGCCGCGGCCTGACGGCGGCGGGGGCGTGACCGAGCCCGGGATGCTCACCCGGAACCGGATCCGGGAGCTGCTGGAACGCCACGAGCTGGCACCGAGCCGGGCGCTGGGCCAGAACTTCCTGTGCGACGCCGGCATGGTGGACAAGATCGTGCGCCTGGCCGGTGTCGCTCCCGGCGACCACGTGGTGGAGATCGGCGCCGGGCTGGGTTCGCTCACCCTCGGCCTGTGCCGGGCCGGGGCCGAGGTGCTGGCCCTGGAGATCGACCGTCACCTGATCCCTCCGCTCACCGAGACCCTGGCCGCCGGGGCTCCCGGGTGCCGGGTGGCCGTGCACCAGGCCGACGCCCGCACCTTCGCCTGGGCCGCCCACCTCGGCCCCCACCGCTGGAAGGTGGTGGCCAACCTGCCGTACAACATCGCCACCCCGCTGGTGCTCGATCTCCTGGTCGAGCAGCCCGGGCTGGGCAGCTATCTGGTGATGGTGCAGCGTGAGGTGGGGGAGCGGCTGGCCGCCGGGCCGGGCACGAAGGACTACGGCATCCCGTCGGTGCTGGTCGCCTACTGGGGCCGGGCCCGGGTGGTGGGATCGGTCCGTCCCGAGCTCTTCCACCCCCGTCCCCGGGTCGACTCGGTGCTGGTGTCGATCGAGCGCGACCCCGAGCCCACGGTCGACGTGCCCTATCCGAGGCTGGCGGCGCTGGTGCGGGCCGGGTTCGGGCAGCGGCGCAAGATGCTCCGCCGGGCCCTGGCCGGTGTCCTCAGCGAGGCCCAGCTGGAGGCGGCCGGCGTGGACCCCCAGCTACGGGCAGAACAACTCGACCTTGCAGCATGGGCTTCCCTGGCTAGGGTGTCACCGTGAATGATCCCGCCGTTACATCCATACCCACTGTCACGTCAACCGAGGCCATCGGTCTTCTGGGTGCCGAGCACGCCGGACGGTCGCCGTCGGTCGTGCTCACCGCCCCGGCCAAGCTCACGCTGACCCTGCGGATAACGGGCCTGCTCGATCGGGGCATGCACGCCCTCGACGCCGAAATGGTCACGCTCGACTTCCACGACCGGCTCACGGTCACACCCCTCACCCCGGGTACGCCGGCCGAGGCGTCGGAGGTGCGCTTCGAAGGCACCGACGACGTGATCGACCCGGAGAACAACCTCGTGACCCAGGCCCTGGCCCTGGCGGGCCGACCGGCCCGGGTATCGGTGACCAAGGCCATCCCGGCCGGCGCCGGGCTGGGTGGAGGGTCGGCCGATGCCGCCGCCATCCTGCGCTGGGCCGGCTACACCGATCATGCCGAGGCGGCGTTCCGCCTGGGGGCCGACGTGGCCTTCTGCCTGCGAGGGGGCCGGGCCCATGTGACCGGGTTCGGTGAGCAGTTGGAGCACCTGCCGTTCAAGGACCTGGTGGTCACCCTGGTCACCCCGCCGGTGCGATGTGCCACCGGCGACGTCTTCAAGGCCTGGGATCGCCTCGGCGGCCCGCAGGGCCCCGGCGTCAACGATCTGGAGTTGGCCGCTCTGGACCTCGCTCCCGAGCTGGTCCGTTGGCGCGACGAGCTCGGTGAGAGCACAGGGCAACAGCCGCACCTCGCCGGGAGCGGCTCTACGTGGTTCGTCTACGGCGCCTTCCCCGGGCCGGGACGGGTTGTGGCCCGCACCGTGCCCGCCAGCACCTGAGGGAACCCGGCGAGCCGGGTTCCGTGCTACTTCTTGTTCCTCCGCTGAACGCGCGTGCGCTTCAGGAGCTTCCGGTGCTTCTTCTTCCGCATGCGCTTGCGGCGCTTCTTAATCAGCGATCCCATGAGGGAGCAAAGGCTAGCCGGGTGCAGGGCCCAATCACCACCTGGCACCGGTCGGAATCAGCTAGCGTGAGCCCCGACAGAGAGCACGGTCGGTCGCGGGTAGTTCAACTGGCAGAACACCAGACTTTGGATCTGGGGGTTGCAGGTTCGAGCCCTGCCCCGCGAACACAACCGCTCACGATTTGGGCCCGCCTGATTTTGGCCCCGGCGCGCCGGTGGTGGAGGCTGTGAACCAGGCGGCGGGCGCGGTCTACTACAAAGGTACCCATGAGCAAACGATCGATGTCAGGTCTGGTGGTGGCGACCAGCTCCGGGGCTCCGATGCGCTCGGCCCGCCCCAAGCCGATCCACCTCCTGTGCGGCCGGGCCATGGCCAGCTACGTGCTCGACGCGCTGGCCGCCGTCGGTGTGCGCCAGGCCGTGGTCGTGACCGGGCCCGAAGGGGGGCGGATCGCCAAGCGGCTGCTGGAGGATCCGCCCGGGTTCCCCGTGCGGTTCGTGGAGCAGCACGTGGACCGCGGCACCGGTGACGCCGTGCTCGTCGGTCTGAGCGGCTTCGACGACTTCGACGACGACGAGGACCTGTTGGTCGTGCCGGCGGATCTGCCGCTGCTGCGGCCGGCCACCATCGAGGTCCTGCTGGCCGCCCACCAGGCGGGCGACGCCGCCTGCACGGTCCTGGCCGTGGACGCAGGCGACAACCTCGGGTTCGACCGCGTCATGCGGGACAAGCGGGGTCGGGTGTCGACCATCACCTCCGACCTCGAGCTCGACCTGGCCGATCTCGACGAGCCCCTTCCCCGGGAAGCGGCCACCGGTGTCTACTGCATCCGGCGGGGTCTGCTGGCCCCCGCCATCCGGCGCACCACGGCCGAGAACCAGGCCGGCGAGTTCCGCCTCACCGATGTGGTGGGTGTGCTGGCTGCGTCGGGCCACGCCTGCCAGGTGGTGGTGGTCGACGAGCGTCACGACCTGACAGCCGTCGGGAACCGGCTCCAGCTGGCCGACGCCGAGGCCGAGTTGCGGCACCGGACCAACCGCCACTGGCTGTCCCGGGGGGTCACCATGGTGGACCCGGAGCGCACCTACATCGACGCCACGGTGCTCCTCGGCACCGACGTCACCATCTTCCCCGGCACCATGCTGCAGGGAACCACGATGATCGGCGACGGGTGCGAGCTCGGTCCCGACGTGCGGCTCGACCGCTGCCAGGTGGGCCGCAACACCCGGATCGAGAAGGCGACGGCCACGCTGGCCACCATCGGATCGGAGTGCGTGATCGGGCCGTTCGCCGTGCTGCAGCCTGGTTCCGATGTCAGCTCTGGCACTGTCACCGGGCCGTTCTATGCTGAGGGCGCCACGGCGTAGCTCGGCGGAGAGCGGGGCCGGGGCCGGCTGGCGCCACCGGTGGTTCAGCTCGTGTTCAGGTAGCACAACCGAGGGGAAGAGCAACCAATGGAAGTTGTGACCACCAAGAAGCTGCACCTGTTCGCCGGGCGCCACAACGGCACGCTGGCCGACCTCGTGGGTCAACACCTGGGCGTCCCGGTCACCGAGGCCCACGTCTCCACCTTCGCCAGCGGCGAAGACCACTGCCGCTTCTCGGAGTCGGTCCGGGGCTCCGACGTGTTCATCTTCCAGAGCCACGGCGAGGCCGACGGCCGCTCGGTCAACGACGCCATCATGGAGCAGCTGATCATGGTCGATGCCGCCCGGCGGGCGTCGGCCAAGCGGATCACGGCCGTCATCCCCTTCTACGGCTACGGCCGCCAGGACCGCAAGGCCGAGGGTCGGGAGCCGATCACGGCCCGCCTGGTGGCAGACCTGTTCACCGCCGCCGGCGCCTCCCGCCTGGTCTCGATCGATCTGCACAGCGGCCAGATCCAGGGCTTCTTCAACGGCCCGGTGGATCATCTGACCGCCATGCCGGTGCTGGTGGACCACATCAGCCACCTGGGGCCCGATCTGGTGGTCGTCTCGCCCGACGCCGGTCGGGTGAAGGTGGCCGAGCGCTACGCCCAGCAGCTCCACGCCGACCTGGCCATCGTGCACAAGCGTCGGGTCAACGGGGCCAAGAACGTGGTGGAGGCCAAGGACGTCGTGGGTGAGGTGTCGGGCCGGATCTGTGTGCTGATCGACGACATGATCGACACCGCCGGCACCATCTGCCAGGCGGCCGAGCTGCTGATGGAGCGGGGGGCCCACTCGGTCACGGCGGCCGCCACCCACGGGGTGTTCAGCGGCCCGGCGATCGATCGCATGAAGAACTCGGTGCTCGACAAGGTGGTCGTCACCGACACCCTGCCCATGGGGCCCGACAAGCACTTCGACAAGCTGGAGATCCTGTCGGTGGCCCCCCTCATCGCCGACGCCATCCGCGCCGTGTTCGAAGACGCCTCGGTGAGCCAGATCTTCAACGGTCACAACCAGAGTTAGGCCGCCCGAGCCTCGCTGCGGTTTCTGTATCAGACCCCGATATCCTCGTGAGCTGGCGTTTGGCCCGCCCGGGCCAGGGTCTCGGGCTCCGGCTCCGGCTCGCCCTGCGTGGCTGAGCACAGCCGTTGGCCAGGCCCCGATCCGCTCTCTTCGAGGACAGTCTCGCAATGGACCAGACAGTTGTCAGCGCTATCCCCACCCGAACTCTCGGCACCCGTCCTTCGCGGCGGCTGCGGAACGAGGGGAAGCTTCCCGGGGTCGTCTACGGTCTGGGTCGGGACCCGCTGCCGGTGGCAGTCGACTACGCCGAGCTGCGTGACGCCCTGAAGGGCGAGGCCGGGCTCAACGCCATCCTGTCGCTCAGCCTGGGCGACGCCAGCGAGACCGTCATCGTGCGGTCCATCCAGCGTGACCCGCTGAAGCGGACCGTCACCCACGCCGACTTCCTGCGCGTCGATCCCGAGGTGCCGATCCGGGTCAAGGTGCCGATCCGCCTCATCGGCGACGGCACCGGCGTCACCAACTTCGGCGGGATGATCGAGCAGAAGCTCTTCGAGCTCGAGGTCGAGACCCTCCCCACCCAGATCCCCTCGGCCATCGACGCCGATCTCAGCATGATGACGCTCGACCGCCGGATCGGCGTGGAAGACCTGAAGCTGCCGGCTGGCGTCCGCACCTCGGTGCCGGGCGACATCTCGGTGGTCACCCCCGTCGTGTCCCGGGCGGCCAAGATGGCGGCCCGCACGGCCATGGCGGCGGCGGCCGATGTCGACGGTGGCGGCGAAGGCGGCGAGACCGCGGCAGACGCCGAGGAGTAGTACTCCGGGGTGTCGCAGTTCGCCCGCCGCCTGGGAAGGCCGGATCGCAAGGGAACCCCGGCCGACCTGCTGGTGGTGGGGCTCGGCAATCCTGGTGAACAGTTCGAGGGCACGCGGCACAACCTGGGTGCAGCAGTGGTGGAGGAGCTGGCCGAACGGGCCGGCACCCGCCTGCGCAAGACCAAGGCCCGGGCCATGGCGGCCGGGGTGCTCATGAACGACCAGCGGGTGGTGCTGGCCTTCCCCCTCACCTTCATGAACAACTCCGGTGAGGCGGTGCGGCTGCTGGTGCAGAGCTACGGCATCCAGGAGGCCCACCACATCATCGTCATCCACGACGAGCTCGACCTGGAGAGCGGGCGCCTTCGGCTGAAGGCCGGCGGTGGCCTGGCCGGCCACAACGGCCTGCGGTCGATCACCAACCACCTCGGCACCACCGAGTACGTGCGTCTGCGGATCGGGGTGGGCAAGCCGCCGGCCTCGATCGCCGGGGCCGAATGGGTGCTGCGCCGGCCGGGCAAGGCCGAGCAGGAGGTGCTCGACGACGCCGTGGTGCGGGCGGCCGATGCCATCGAGCAGCTCACAGCCGACGGGATCGACCGCACGATGGCCGCCGTCAACCGCCGCACGCCTCCAGCCTGAAGCTCGGGCCGCCTCAGCCCTGCCCGCCGGCGGGTAGCGTGGGAGGAGTGAGTTTTCGCTCCCTGGCCCGCCTCGTAGCTGACGACCCGGCGATCACGAGGCTGATCGGCCGGGCCTCCACCGTGCTGGCGGTGGCCGAACCGGCCCGGGCCATGGCCCTCGCCGGCCTCGCCCTGGCCTCCGAGCGCCGCCCGGTGCTGGTGGCGTTGCCCACGTCGGGCGAGGCCGAGCGGGTGGGGCGCGACCTGTCGCTCTATCTCGGCGCCGACGAGGTGCTCACGTTCCCGGCCTGGGAGACCCTCCCCTTCGAGCGGGTCAGCCCGTCGATCGAGACGATGGGCCACCGGCTGCGCACCATCTGGCACCTCCAGGATCCCGAGCGGTGCCCCAAGGTGGTGCTGGCTCCGGTGCGGGCCCTGGTTCAGCGGCTCAGCCCCCACGTGGAAGACCTCGCCCCCATCGTGGTGGGCGCCGGCGACCAGCTCGACCTCCAGGCCCTCGTCCGCCAGCTGGTGGCCGCCGGCTACCGGCGCGAGCACCAGGTGGAGCACCGGGGCGAGCTGGCCGTTCGGGGCTCGATCCTCGACGTGTTCCCGTCCACCGCCGACGGGCCGATCCGGATCGACCTGTGGGGCGACGAGGTGGACCGGCTGTGCGAGTTCACCGTCAACGACCAGCGCTCAACGGTGGACCTGGCCGAGGTGGAGATCTTTCCCTGCCGGGAGCTGATGCCAACCGACGATGTCCGGCAGCGGGCGTCGGAGCTGTACGCATCCGAGCCGTGGGGTCGGGAGCAGTGGCAGCGGCTGGCCGACGGCGAGTTCTTCGAGGGCATGGAGTCGTGGCTGCCCTGGCTGTCGGGCGACGGCAGCGGCACCGACGGCGGCTCGGGGGCCGACGGCAGCGGCGGCGGCCGCCTGCTGGTGGACCTGCTGGGCAGCGACGCCCTGATCGTGCTGGTCGAGCCCCGCCGGATGCGGGACCGGGCCACCGATCTGCTGGCCGAGGAGGCCGACCTGGCCGCCAGCCTGGCCCGCACCTGGGGCGTGGGCGGCGACGCTCCCGACGGTGGCGGTGCCGGCGAGGGCGGGGCCCCGGTCTTCCCCCGGCTCCACCTCCCGTTCGACCGGCTCCTGGCCCGCACCTCGGCCCCGTCGGTCACCCTCACCGCCGTGCCCTCGGGCCCCGACGACGCCGTGCTCACCGCTTCGGGGTGGGACGCCCCGGGCGAGGCCCTGGCCGGCCGCCTGGGCCAGCTGGCCGCCGACAGAGCCACCCGCCTGGTCATCGCCGCCACCGGGGCCGGGTCGGCCGACCGGCTGCACCGCCTGGTGGGGGAGTGGGGCCTCACCGCCGTCAACCACGGCGACGACATCCCCGAGATCATCACCCCCGGCGCTCACGTGGTGGTGGCCCCGGTGGAAGCCGGGTTCGTCCTTCCCGACCTGGGCATCGGCATCCTGAGCGAGGCCGACCTCACCGGCCGGCGTCGGGCCCACCGCCAGGCCCGACCCCGTAAGCGCCAGAGCGCCGGTTTCTTCGACGACCTCAGCCCCGGCGACTACGTGGTGCACCACCAGCACGGCGTAGGCCGCTTCGCCGGCATGGTCAAGCGGGCCATCGGCGGCAACGAGCGCGACTATCTGCTCCTCGAGTACCGGGGCGACGACAAGCTCTACCTCCCGTCGGACCAGATCGAGCTGATCCGCCGCTACACGGGGGGCGAGGCGCCCAGCGTGCACCGCCTGGGCGGCAGCGACTTCGCCAAGGCCAAGGCCAAGGTGCGCTCGGCCGTGGCCGAGATCGCCCAGGAGCTGGTGATCCTGTACCAGAAGCGCCGGGCGACCCAGGGTGTTGCCTTCGAGCCCGACTCCCCGTGGCAGGCCGAGATGGAGGCCGCCTTCCCCTACGAGCTCACCCCCGACCAGGCCGAGACGGTGGAGGCGGTCAAGGTCGACATGGAGGCGCCGGTGCCCATGGACCGCCTGGTGGTGGGTGACGTCGGCTTCGGCAAGACGGAGATCGCGGTGCGGGCCGCCTTCAAGGCCATCCAGAGCGGCAAGCAGGTGGCGGTGCTGGTTCCCACCACCCTCCTGGCCCAGCAGCACTTCCAGACCTTCAGCGACCGCTTCGCCCCCTACCCGGTGCGGGTGGAGGTGCTGAGCCGGTTCCTCACCAACCGGCAGGCCAAAGACGTGGTGGCGGCCGTGGCCTCGGGCGAGGTCGACGTGCTGATCGGCACCCACCGCCTGCTGTCGGACGACGTCACGTTCTCCCGCCTCGGCCTGCTGGTGGTGGACGAGGAGCAGCGCTTCGGGGTGGCCCACAAGGAGGCCATCAAGAAGTTCAAGGCCGACGTCGACGTGCTCACGCTCACCGCCACGCCGATCCCCCGGACCCTGGAGATGAGCCTCACCGGCATCCGCGACCTGTCGAAGCTCGACACCCCACCGGCCGACCGCCAACCCATCCTCACCTACGTTGGCGAGTACGACGAGCGGGCGGCGGCCGAGGCCATCCGGCGGGAGCTGCTGCGGGAAGGCCAGGTGTTCTTCGTCCACAACCGGATCCAGAGCATCGACAAGGTGGCCAACGATCTGGCCAACCTGGTGCCCGAGGCCCGCATCGCCGTGGCCCACGGCCAGATGGACGAGGGCACGCTGGAGAAGGTGGTGCTCGACTTCTGGGACGGCCAGTTCGACGTGCTGGTGTGCACCACGATCATCGAGTCGGGCATCGACATGCCCACGGTCAACACCCTGGTGGTGGACCGGGCCGAGATGCTGGGCCTGGGCCAGCTCCACCAGCTCCGGGGCCGGGTGGGTCGCTCGGGCCAGCGGGCCTACGCCTACCTGTTCACCCGGCCCGAGGCCGTGCTGTCGGAGGAGGCCTACGAGCGGCTGAAGACGATCGGCGAGGCCACCGAGCTGGGGTCGGGGTTCAAGATCGCCCTGCGGGACCTCGAGCTGCGGGGCGCCGGGAACCTGCTCGGCATCGGCCAGTCGGGCCACATCGCCGCCGTGGGCTACGACCTCTACTGCCAGCTGGTGATCGAGGCCGTGGCCGAGCTCAACGGCACGCCGATCGAGGAGCCCGAGGAGATCAAGCTCGACGTGCCGGTGGCGGCCAACCTGCCCGAGGCCTACGTGCAGGCCGAGTACCAGCGGTTGGAGGCCTACCGCCGGCTGGCCGCGGTGCGCAGCCAGAGCGAGGTCGACGACATCCGCCAGGAGTGGGAAGACCGGTACGGCCCCCTGCCCGAGCCGGCCGAGCGCCTGCTCGAGGTGGCGGCCCTGCGGGCCCACTGCGCCCGGGTGGGGGTCCGGGAGCTGGTGGTGATCAAGGGCCCCGGCTTCGGCGGCCCGGAGCTGATCGCCAAGCTGGGCCCGGTGCGGCTCAAGGCCAGCCAGGAGGTGCGCTTCGCCCGCCTGTTCCCCAAGGGCCTGTGGAAGCCCAACGAGTACGGGCCCGACGGCGGTCAGCTGCAGGTGGGGATCATGAAGAAGAACGCCCCGGCGGCCGACCTGGTCACGTTCTTCGCCACCATGTTCGAGGAATAGGTGAGCCCTTCGGGCTCCTCGGGTTCGCCTGTGGCGAATGTCGCCGGTGAGCCGTGGCCGTGGGGGCGGGCTCTGGTGACCGGGGCCAGCGCCGGCCTGGGCGCCGCGTTCGCCCGCGAGCTGGCGGCGGGTGGCGTCGAGCTGGTGCTGGTGGCCCGGGACGGTGAGCGGCTGGAATCCCTGGCCGCCGAGCTGCCGGTGCCGGTCGAGGTGCTGGTGGCCGACCTGGCCGATCCCGCCGACCTGGCCCGGGTGGCGGCCCGGCTGTCTGCGTCGCATCCGGCCGAACCTGGTGACGAACTACCGGCAGGGGCGGCACAAGGTGACAAGGTTCGGGGCCGGCCGATCGACCTCCTCGTCAACAACGCCGGATTCGGGACCGTCGGGGCCTTTGTCGACCTTCCCATCGAAGGCGGGGAACGCCAGGTGTCGGTGAACATCCTGGCCGTACAGCGCCTCACCCACGCCGCCGGAACCGCCATGGCGGCCCGGGGCACGGGCACCATCCTCAACGTGGCGTCGGTGGCCGGGTTCCGCCCGGCGGCCCGGTCGGCCACCTACGGGGCGACCAAGGCCTTCGTGATGGGATTCAGCCGGGCCGTGGCCACCGAGCTGGCACCGCACGGGGTCACCGTGAGCTGCCTGTGCCCCGGGCTCACCCGCACCGAGTTCCACCGGCGGGCCGGCTACGACTCCTCGGCCTACCCCCGCTGGGCCTGGCAGGAGCCCTCCACGGTGGCCCGGGCTGGACTCCGGGGGGCGGCGGCGGGCAAGGTTACGGTCGTGCCCGGCATCCACAACCGGATGTCCGGACACCTGATGCGGCTCCTACCCGAGGCGGTGCTCCGCCGAGCGGACGAGCGGCTCAGGCCCGGCGCCACCCTCGGGGAAGCGTCGGGGGTCACCGACCGGTAACGACAGCTTCGGGGGCGCCGACCAGGCGCCAGGACGACGAGGGGAACACGAGATGACGGAGACGAGCGATCAGCCGGTGCACCTGGCCGGGGCCCCGATGGACTGGAACGCCATCGTCGACAGCCTCAACCGGCTGCTGCGGCTGCGGACCACCCCGATCGGCATGAAGCTGTTCACGACCAAGGAGGAGATGGAGGCGATCCCCAAGATCCGTCGTCCCAACGCCATCCACACCACCGACCAGATCGTGGGCATGGCCTCCCGTCTGGCCTGGACGGTCGGCATCACCAAGGAGGACCTGGTGGGGGCCCAGTGCGCCGCCGTCATCGGCCTCCACCCCCGGGACGACGAGTGGCTGTCGGGCAAGCGGATGAAGGGGGTGTGGTACGAGACGATCGAGGACACGACCGCCCACCAGCACGCCATGCACACGGCGCCGTTCGGCGTGTACGAGGCCATGGCCGTGTCGCCCCTCACCACCGGGCGGCTCAACCCGCCCGACATCTGTCTGATCTACGCCACCCCGGCCCAGATGATCCTGCTGATCAACGGCCTGCAGTACTCGGGCTACAAGAACTTCGAGTGGGGGTGCGTGGGCGAGTCGGCCTGCGCCGACTCGTGGGGCCGGGCGCTGGCCAAGAAGGAGCCCAGCGTGTCGATCCCGTGCTTCGCCGAGCGGCGTTACGGCGGCGTGCAGGACGACGAGCTGCTTATGGCCACCCCGCCCGAGTTCCTGCCCAAGGCCATCGCCGGGCTGGAGGAGCTGGCCTCCCACGGCCTGCGCTACCCGATCCCGCCCTACGGCGTGCAGAGCGACGCCCAGGCCGGCCTCGGCCGCTCCTACAGCTGATCCAGTCCCCCCGAGCTCCGATCTGGTGTCCCCGGCCGTCACCCGTGACGCTCCCGGGCATCAGATCGGGGGGTGGGGGCGGGCCTAAATCGGGAAGCCGGGGGAGCGGGGCGACCTAGCCTCGCGTGATGCGACGACCCGGGCCGGCTCGGCTGTTCCTGTTCGCCGGCCTGGCCTGGCAGGGGGCGGTGATGGCCTGGTGGCTGGCGCTGGCCGTCCGGCTGGCCATCGAGCTCCGTCTGACGCCGTTCCAGCTGCTGGCGCTGGGGGCGGCGCTGCAGATCTCGTTGCTGGTGGCCGAGGTACCCACCGGGGTCCTGGCCGATCGGGTGAGCCGCAAATGGTCGGTGGTCGTCGGCTTCGTGAGCGTGGGCGGGGCCCAGGTGGCGGCCGGGCTCGTGAGCGGCTTCGGGCCCCTGATCCTCACCCAGGTCGTGTGGGGTGTTGGCTACACCTTTCGCAGCGGGGCCGAGATCGCCTGGGTCACCGACGAGCTGGGTGGCCCCGAGGCGGTGGAGCCGCTGGTGTTGCGCCAGGCCCGCTGGCAGCTGGTGGCCTCGGTGGTCGCCGTGGGGGCCAGCGCGGCGCTGGCCCACCTCACGTCGCTGGCCACCGCCGTGGTGGCGTTCGGCCTGGTGAACGTGAGCGTGGGGGTGGCGCTGGCCCTGCTCATGACCGAGCACCATCACCCTCGGCGCCGGGCGGCCGGGGCCGTGGCCGCCGATGCTGGCGGGCTGCTGACGCCGTCGTTCCGGGCCGGGGCCCGGGCCACGCTGGGCCATCCGTCGCTGCGGGTGCTGACGGCGGTGATGCTGCTCTCGGGCCTGGCCAACGAGGCCGTCGACCGTCTGAACATCCGCCGCCTCGACCAGCTCGGCCTGTCGGCCGGCAGTGGTGACCCGGTGGTGGTGGTGGCCGCCGTGAGCGCAGCCGACGCCCTGCTGGGGGCGCTCGTGCTGTGGTGGGCCCGGGACCGGGTGACCGGTTCCCGGGTGGCGGTGGGCCTGGGGGCGTTGCTGATGGCCAGCGCCGCCGGGATCGCCGGCCTCGCGCTCCTGGCCCACCTGCCGGTGGCCCTGGCCTGCCTGGTGGGGCAGGGGGCTCTGCGCTCGGCCGCCCTCCCCCTGCCCCAGACCTGGGCCAACGCTCACGCTCCGCCCCACCTTCGGGCCACCGTGCTGTCGTTCGTGGGCCAGGCCAACGCCGCCGGGGAGATCGTCGGCGGCCTGGGTCTGGGGGCGGTGGCGACCGCCGCCTCGATCCCGGTCGCCCTCACCGGCTCGGCCCTGCTCGCCCTGGCCGCCGGCGCCACCTGCCTGCTCGCCGCCCCCCGATCCGCCGCCCCCCGACCCATCGCCCCCCGACCCATCGCCAAACTGGAGTTTCCGCGAAGCGAAACTCCGGGTCCCCGAAGGGGACACCGGGTCCCCGAAGGGGACACGTAGCCTGGGCCCTCGTGCCCACCGATGACCACCAGGCGACGAGCGCCATCCGGGCCGTCCTGTTCGACATGGGCGGCGTGCTGGTGGAGCTGGCCCCGCTCGACCAGCTGCTGGGGGTGGCCATGCCGCCCGAGGAGTTCTGGCCTCGCTGGCTGGGCAGCCCGGCGGTGCGGGCCTACGAGCGGGGGGCGTGCGACACCGCCGCCTTCGCCCGGCAGCTGGCGACGGAGCTGGACCTGCCGCTGAGCGCCGACGAGCTGACCGAGCGTTTCCGGCGGTTCCCCCGGGGCCTGTACCCGGGGGCGGCCGAGCTCGTCGGCCAGGTGGCCGGCCGGGGCCTGGCCACCGGGGTGCTGAGCAACACCAACGCCCTCCACTGGGATCACCAGACCGACGGCGAGATCCTCCGTGGCCTGTTCCACCACGAGTTCCTCTCGTACCGGCTGGGGCTGGTCAAGCCCGACCGGGAGCTGTTCGAGGCGGTGGTGGCCGCCCTCGGCCTGGCCCCGGCCGAGATCCTGTTCCTCGACGACAACGACCTCAACGTGGCCGGGGCCCGGGCCGCCGGCCTGGAGGCCGACCACACCCGGGGTGTGGACGAGGCCCGCCTCGCCCTGCGCCGCCGGGGCCTGATAGACGGCCCGTAATAAGCCGGGACGGCCGCGATCAAGCCGGGACGGCCGTGATCAAGCCGGGACGGCCGTGATCAGAGCCGGGTGACGCTCTCGAACACGAAGGTGCGCCGGCCGAGGGCGACGGTGTCGCCCGGCGACAGCAGCACCGGGGTGTTGGGCGCGATCTGGTTCCATCGCTCGAACGAGACGTCCCACACGAAGGTGCCGTTGGTGGACCCCAGATCCACGATATGGACGTCCCAGCCCACCAGGCGGATCTCGGCGTGGCGACGGGACAGGGTCTCGTTGTCGTCGTGGATGGCGAGCGGGGCCACGTTGGCCTCGCCGATCTGACCCGGCTCCCGGCCCACCACGTAGGACCGGTCGAGCCCGTAGGTGGAGCCGTTGTCGAACACGATGAACCCCAGCGTCGGCCGGGGCCCCGGCACCAGGTTGTGGGTGAGGTGCACCATCGAGATCCCGCAGACCATGCAGTACGAGGCGATCGGGTTGTTGAAGTGGTGACGGGAGCACAGAATCCCCTCCACCACCACGTCGTCGGGGTTGATGGGCAGATCCGGGGTGGGGATCCGGTGACTCGGTGCGGGATGGCCCAGCGGCCCCGCCGGCACCGCCGGCGGCTCGGCCACCGTCGGGTTCAGGGTGGGAAGGGGGGCCGCCTCCGACGGGGGGCTGGCTGGCGCCGGCCCCAGCAGCACGGCCACGAACGGGCCGACCTCGGGCGGGGCCGGGGTGGGCACACCGGTGGGGGGCTCGGGCCGGCGGGCGATGTCGGGCGGGTCGGGCAACGCGCCGGCCATGGGGATCGGGCCCGGCGCCGGAGGCGGGCCCAGCGGGGCCGGGGCGGGCCCACCGGCGGGCGGGGTCTGGGGCGCCGGCCCGGGCTGGAGGTCCTGGGGGCCGGTCTGGACCGAGCCCCCGGGCAGGGCCGAGCCGGTGCCGGCGATCGACGGGTCGGAGGCGATGGCGGCGCCCACCGGCGCCAGCGTGATGCCGGCCCCGGGCACCACGCCCAGGCGGAGGTCGTAGGGCGACACGGCCCGGGCGGCGGCGGCCAGGTTGGCGGCCCGCACCGTGAGCTGTTCGGGTGAGCCCAGCGGCACCTCCTGGAGGGGGCTGGTGCCGTTGATCACCACCTGACCGTCGGCGATGACCTCGGTGACCCCGCAGGCGAAGCCGACGAGGGTGGACGGGTCGCCGGGCTGGGCCACGTAGGCGGCGGCCCGCAACTCGCCCCGCAGGGCGGCGGCCGAGATGGCGGCCCGGGCCTCGTCGGCCGTGACCCCGGCCCCCAGCTGGCGCAAGAGCTGCTCGGCCGCCATGTCGTGGGCCGAGTCGTTCGGTATCACCGCCACCAGACCGGGCCAGCGGCCGACCCAGCCCAGGCCCCGGTGCAGCACCCCGGGCCAGGCGTCGAGCCCCGCGGCGGCGGTGGCCACCGATGCTTCCTCGTCGGTCATGCCGGTTCCGCCTGGGCCAGGCGTTGGGCGATCGCCCCGACGATCTGGGCGAACTCGAGGGCGGTGGCCGGCCGGGCCGCCGGATCGACGGCCAGGGCCTGCTCGATCACTGCCCGCTCCTCGTCCCGCAGGCGGTCGTTGAGCACCGGCCGCTCGCTCACCAGGTAGCGCAGGGCCTGGAGGAGGCTGCCCTGGGGGATGTCGGGATAGACCGAGCGGGCCGTCAGCACCCGGTGCATGGTGGCGGCCAGCGCCCACACGTCGGTGGCCCGGGACGCCGGTTGGCCCTGGATCAGCTCGGGTGCCAGGTACTCGATCGAGCCGATGTGATCGAGGCCCGTGATCGTCTGGCCCGGGTTGAGCACCTGGAGCAACCCGATGTCACCCAGCTTGGCCCGGTCTCCGTCGATGTAGACGTTGCCCGGCTTGATGCTGCGGTGGGCGATGCCGGCTTCGTGCAGCGCGTGGGCGGCCAGCGCGGCGTCGGTGATGGCGGCCAGCACCGAGGCCCGGGTGAAGGGCCGGGCCGGTTGGGCCAGCGACCCGTCGGCGAAGTACTGGCCGGCGTAGTACAGCGTGTCGTTCTGCAGGCCCACGTCGTACAGCTGGGCCAGTTGGGGCGAGCCGACGGCCACGTAGCGCTGGAGCTCGGCCACCAGGCGCTGGAAGTCGCCCTCGTCGGCCCGGTGGGCGAAGGTCTTGACCGCCACGTAGGGGTCGGTCCGGCCCAGGCGGGCGGGGCTGCGGGCCAGCCAGAACGAGCCGTGGCTGCCCTCGCCCAGCAGGTGGACGAACTCGTAGTCGGCGATCCCGTTCACAGGATCCGACCGCCCCGGAAGCGCCACCGGAGCAGCACCATGCGCAGTGGGCCGATGGCGGTGAGCCACACCACCCCCCACGTGGTCACGAAGTGGAGGAAGAACGTGATGGGGCTGGGCCCGGCCGGCACGATGGCGTCGACCACCACGAAGGCCACCACCCCTTCGGGCACGCCTTCGGCCAGTGCGTAGAGGATGGGCCAGTCCTTCTCCCAGCGGTACTGCTGGATGGCGTGGTACAGCGCTTCCCAGCCCACCCCGAACAGGGCCACCACGAACAGGGCGATGATGGCGGCGGCGAAGACGTCGCCCCTGGATGCGCCCCGTTTGGGCAGGATCGGCGCCACCACGATCGTCCACGCCAGGCCCACGGTGGCCAGGAGGAACAGCCGGGTCTGGATGCGTCCGGCCAGGGTCGGGATCACGGGCGAGCCCCCGCTGTCAACCCGGGATTGGCGCGTTGCGCATCCATCTGAACCACTCCTTGACCGAACGGGAGACGCCGATTCGCTCCCCGAACCCTATCGACGCCAGGTCGTCGGCGATGCGCAACGCGGCGTACTGGAGACCGAGGAACGAGTCGACCCCGGCGTAGTAGCCACCCAGCGTGGCCGAGCCCGAGGCGTAGATCCGGCCCGGGTCGTTGCGGGTCCCGGCGATCTCGAAGCTCGGCTCCATCTCCAGCCGGCCGAAGGCGTTGCGGCTGGCCCCGCCGTGCGACAGGAGGTCGGCCAGGAGCCGGTGCTCGGAGATGTCCGACTCGAGGCCGGTGGCGTCGATGATGAAGTTCGCCGCCAGCTGCACCGAGCGCTGCTGGGGGTCGACGATGGTGGTGGTGATGGTGCCGTTGGGCCCCGGGTCGACCGAGGCCACCTCACCGATCCACTGTTGGTACCAGCCGCCCTCCCGGCCCCGCTGGAGGAGGGCCTCCCATTCCCGGCGGAACGGGGTGTTGGTGCCGCCCATCTGGCGGATCAGGGCGGCCCGGCCCGGGCCGTCGAGCCGCTCCAGCCGTTCCTTGAGCTGCCCGCCCCACGCCGCCTTGGGGTAGTTGAAACCCTGGTAGGCGAAGCCGTTGCGGCCCAGCCGGCGGAACTTGGGGTCGTCGCCCTGGGGCTTGTCGATGTAGTGGCGGAACAGGTGGAGCACGGTGGTCTGGGCCCCCTTGCGCTCCCGGTCCTCCAGCAGCCGGACCAGGATGCGGGTGGCCACGATGCCGCTGCCCCGCACCAGCACGGTGCTGGGCCGGCGCAGCAGCTCCTCGTAGACGTACTCGTGGGGCTCGTAGGCGTTGACCACCCGGTGGAAGTCGTCGTGGGCCTGGCGGTAGGCCTGCAGGTCGTCGAGGAACTTGACCCCGGGGTAGCCGACGGCGAGGTGCACATGGCTCGACCGGAACACGATCCGCTTCGACGGCGGCTGGCCCGGCGGCGGCCGCCAGCCCCGGGGCGGGGTGAGCACGCTGAAGTAGCCGCCGCCGTGGCGGGCCCGCACCATGCGGACCACGCCCTTGACCAGCATCGAGTTCCAGTTGATCCGGGCCGACTCCCGCACGACCGACTCGTACACCTGGCCCGAGCGGGGCGTGTAGTAGTCGGCGAACACCGGCTCCAGGAACACCTGGAGGAGGGGGTCGACCTTGTCCTTGAACGTCTTGCCGTTCCACGCCTCCCGGAGGGCGTAGCTGGGGAACCCCCAGATGTTGTCGATGGTGGACCCGGAGTCGGACCGGATCCGCTCGTGGCGGGGAATCTGGGAGGCCGAGGCCAGGTACTCGTAGGTCTGGTCGGGCCGGTCGAGGGTGGTGAGCACCCGGATGGCGTTGGACGGGATGCCGGCCACCCGCAGCGTGTCGACCAGTGCGAACGAGCCGAGGCCACCACCAACCGACACCAACGGCACGTCGATCATCGGGAGGCGGGCCGCGGCGACATCCTGGTCGGTCCAGCGGCGTGCACTGATGAGGTCGGCGGTCAGATCGGCATCGGTCATGGGCGTACCTGGGTCGGGGAAAGAGGGCGGGCTGGCTCGTACGGGCCGGGGTCGGCTCAGAAGCTCCGGGTCAGAACGAGCGAATCGACGATCGTGAAGACGGCGTCGAAATCCTTCCTGGTGGGGGCCTGCAGGATCAAGAGGGCCGACACCTTGTCGTCGCCGTTGACCAACGCCACGAGTAACAGCGCCGTCGTGCCGGGGCCGCAGTTCCGGAATACCTCGAACCGGCCGGGATAGGGGGTGACGAACCGGCTGGACTCCGGGGCGTCGCACTGGCTCACCTGCGCCTCGTAGTCGGTTCGGGCCTTGTCGAGCATGGCCCTGGGCTGGCGGGCCCCGTCGAAGATCTCCACCGACACCCCAGGGCCGGTGAGGGCGTCGTAGAAGCCGCCGCCCAGCTGGGGGGCGGCGGCCAGGTAGGGCAGCTTGTTGGCGCCAGGGCCCAGGTCGGTGTCGGCCGTCCACTCGTCGGGCACCTTGAGCCGGATCGAATCGGAGGCGTCGGCCAGATCCTGGTAGCTCGTGTACTTCTCGCCGGCGGCCAGGGTGGTGCCGGTGCCGGGGAGCCCGGCCGAGCCGCCCGGGGCCAGCGGGGGCTCGGTGGTGGCACCGGCCGACGAGGCGGTGGCGTCGGGATCGGTGGTGACCGAGGCGGTGGAGGCGCCGGTGGTGTCGGTGGTGTCGTCGGCCCCATCGCTGGCCCGCCACGTGAGCAGGGCCCCCACCAGCACGAGGACGGCGACGGCGGCGGCCGGTGCCAGCCAGCGGGGTGCGCTCCGGCGGGCCGGCGGCCCGCCTGTTGTTCCTGCGGCGCCGGTGACGAGCGCGCCGCCCGTGCCACCCGTGCCGCTGGCGGCGGTGAACGGGTCGGCCCCCGGGATGCCGGAGCCGGTGGCGGCCACTCCGGGGGCCGAGCCCCCGGTGACCGCCGGGGTGGGGCCGGGTGTGCCGGTGACGGCCGGCCCCGGGCCGGGTGCGCCGGTGACGGCCGGGGTGGGGGAGGTGCCGGGGACCGCGAACGGGGGGTTGGTGACGGGCCCGCCGAGCAGGCCAGCGGCCGACGCCGCCGTCGTGTCCTCGATGGGGATCGGAGTGGGGGGCAGCCCGATCTGGTGCTGGACCTGCACCAGCGACTGGCCGAAGGCCAGGGCCGACGGGGGCCGGGCGGCCGGGTCTTTGGCCATGGCGGTCTCGATGGCCCGGAACAGGGGACCGGGCAGGACCGACTCGTCGAGCGGAGGCACATCGGCGGTGTGGATCCGGTTGAGGATCTGCACCATCGACTCATCCGTCGGCTGCACGAACGGGGGCCGGCCGGTGACCAGCTCGTAGAGCGTGGAGGCGAGGGAGTAGACGTCGGACCGGGCGTCGGGCCGGTGGCCGTCGACCACCTCGGGCGGGGCGTGGGCCAGGCTGGCCGTCACCGTGGCGCTGCGGGTCTCGAACGCGCCCTGGAGCCGGGCGATGCCGAAGTCGCACAGCTTGGCGCTGCCCAGGCGGGACAGCAGGATGTTGCCGGGCTTGATGTCGCGGTGGAGCACGCCGGCCCGGTGGGCGGTCTCCAGGGCGCCGGCCAGCTGCACGCCCACGGTGAGGGCGTCGTGCCAGCCCACGGTGCCGGCCGAGCGGAGGTGGTCGGCCAGCGAGCCCCGGTCGAGGTACTCCATGACCAGATAGGGCTGACCGGCCGGGGTGTAGCCGCCCCGGTGGACGGTCACGATGTTGGGGTGGCCCGACAGGGTGCCCAGCGCCCGCCGTTCCCGGTCGAAGCGGTCCCGCCCGGCCTCGTCGAGGTTGGCGGCCAGGATCTTCACCGCCACGGTGCGGCCCAGGTCGGCCTCGGCCGCCCGGTAGACAACGCCGAAGCCGCCGACGCCGATCTCCACCGCGTCGGCCAGGCCCGGGATCGCCAGCTCCACCGGCGGGCGGACAGTTGTAGGGTCGGCGTCGCTCATTGCGGCGGCCCCTCCCTCCGGATCCACGTCGAACCAGGCATTCCGCCGAGCGGCCAGACCGGCGCGGTTGCCAGGTCCGGGTAGGCCGATGGACCGGCCGCCCGAACCCACCGGGGAGTATTGCAGGTTTCGGCCCCCGTCCGGCGCCGTTCCCCTGCCCCGCACCCCCGACCGTGATGAGGCCTCGGCCGAAGAACCACCGGTCCTGCTAGCGTCGATTCTCCCACATCGGGTGGGCGACAACGGAAGGCAGGCAGGACCATGGGCGTGTTCGACTTCGTCAAGGATGCCGGAGCGAAGATCGGTATCGGCGAGAGCAAGAGCGAGGAGGAGGCCAAGGCGACGGCCGCGGCGGCGGCCAAGCAGGCCGACGTGCAGCATGCGGCCGAGGAGCAGGCGGCCAAGGTGGCGGCCCAGCTGAAGGCCCGCAAGGCTTCGGCCGAGCAGGCGGCCCGGGCTGAGAACCTGGAGGAGGCGAAGAAGTCGGCGGCGCTGGAGCACTACGTGCTCGACCTCGGCCTCGCCGTCACCAAGCTCGACGTCCGCTTCGACGACGGCCTGGCCACGGTCACCGGCGAGGTGCCAGACCAGGACACCCGGGAGAGGATCATCCTCGCCATCGGCAACTCGGCCGGCGTGGAGCGGGTGAGCGAGGAGCTGACGGTGGCCGTTGCGGCGGCGCCCGCCGCGCCCGCCCCCGAGGCGGTGGCCGCCCCGCCGGCGCCGCCCGAGCCCCAGATGCACGTGGTCGTGAAGGGCGAGACCCTGTCGAAGATCGCCAAGGAGTACTACGGCGACGCCATGAAGTACCCGGTGATCTTCGAGGCCAACAAGCCGATGCTGACCGATCCCGACAAGATCTACGTCGGCCAGGTTCTGCGCATCCCGGCCCTGTAGTCGGGCCACCGAGGTTGTACGACGATGTAGTACTGTCGGGGCTCCGCTGGCGGGCAACCGCCGGCGGACCCCGGACCGCGCTGGTGAAATCTTCTCGATGTTCGAAGTCTTCGGCGCGGACGCTAACGTAGGTGCGTCCCGGGTTTCCACGGACGATGTAAGGGTGCGCGCCGGTTGACCGCCGGTTCCTGTTACCGGTCGACCGATCGACAGCGCACTTCCAGCACTGGGGCTGGGCTACGCCAAATCACGAGAGCGCTAGACGGTCCGAGACATAGGGGATCATGTGACTGATACAGCCGAACGGGTCGGGATAGAGCTCGATCACGTCGTCATTCGCTTCGCCGGTGACTCCGGCGATGGCATGCAGCTGACTGGTGACCGCTTCACCTCAGCCAGTGCCCTGGCCGGCAACGACCTGGCCACCCTGCCGGAGTTCCCGGCCGAGATCCGCGCCCCACAGGGCACGCTGGCCGGGGTCTCCTCGTTCCAGGTCCACATCTCGGACCACACCATCCACACCCCGGGCGACGCGCCCGACGTGCTGGTGGCGATGAACCCGGCGGCACTGGCCAGCGAGCTGGAGAAGCTCCGCTCGGGTGGGGTGCTGATCCTGAACGACGACGCCTTCGACGAACGCAACCTGGAGAAGGCCGGCTACAAGACCGACCCCCGCGAAGACGGCTCGCTGGCCGCCTACGTGGTGCACCGGGTGCCGATGACCAAGCTCACCCTCGACTCCATGTCGGACCTCGACGTGAAGAAGCGGGACGCCGAGCGGTCGAAGAACTTCTTCGCCCTGGGCCTCGTCTCCTGGATGTACTCCCGCCCGGTCGACACCACCCTGCAGTGGATCGAGCGCCGCTTCGCCAAGACGCCGGCCGTGGTGGCGGCCAACACGGCGGCCTTCAAGGCCGGCCATGCCTTCGGCGAGACGGCCGAGATGTTCGGCAGCCCGTTCAAGGTGAAAGCCGCCCCCCAGGAGCCGGGTACCTACACCAACATCACCGGCAACATCGCCACCGCCTGGGGCATGATCGCCGCCGGCCAGCTGGCCAAGCTGCCGGTGTTCCTGGGCAGCTACCCCATCACCCCGGCGTCGGACATCCTGCACGAGCTGAGCAACCACAAGAACTTCGGGGTCCGCACCTTCCAGGCCGAAGACGAGATCGCCGGCGCCACGTCGGCCGTGGGCGCCGCCTTCGGCGGGCACCTGGCCTTCACCACCACATCCGGCCCCGGTGTGGCCCTCAAGGGCGAGACCCTGGGCCTGGCCGTCAGCCTCGAGCTGCCGCTGGTGTTGATCGACGTGCAGCGGGGCGGTCCCTCCACCGGCCTGCCCACCAAGACCGAGGCCAGCGACCTGATGATGGCCATGTACGGCCGTCACGGCGAGGCCCCGCTGCCCATCGTGGCCGCCTCCACCCCGGCCAACTGCTTCGACATGGTGATCGAGGCCTGCCGGATCGCCCTCAAGTACCGCACACCGGTGATCTTCCTCACCGACGGCTACCTGGCCAACGGCTCTGAGCCGTGGCGCCTGCCCGACGTGGAGAGCCTCCCCGACATCAGCGTGGAGTTCACCACCGAGCCGAACTACACCGACGGCGAGGGCAACCGGGTGTTCGCCCCCTACCTGCGTGATCCCGAGACGCTGGCCCGGCCCTGGGCCATCCCCGGCACCCCCGGCCTGGAGCACCGCATCGGCGGCATCGAGAAGGCCGACATCACCGGCAACATCGACTACAGCCCCGAGAACCACGGCAAGATGACCGACCTGCGGGCGGCCAAGGTGGCCGGGATCGCCAAGGACATCCCGCCGGCCGCGGTCCGGGGCGAGGGCCAGGCGGACATCCTCCTGGTCGGCTGGGGCTCCACCGAGGGCGCCATCACCTCGGCTGCCGAGGGTCTCCGGGCCGACGGCGTGGGGGTCCACACCGTGCACCTCACCCACCTCAACCCGTTCCCGGCCAACCTGGGCGACGTGCTGCGGAGCTACCCCAAGGTGTTCGTACCCGAGATGAACAACGGCCAGCTCGTCCGCCTGCTGCGGGCCGAGTACCTGGTCGACGCCAAGGCCGTCACCAAGGTCCAGGGCACCCCGTTCACCGCTGCCGAGCTGATGCAAGCCGTCCGAGAAGGAATCTGACATGTCAAACGTGACGCTCGACCCGACCCAGCGGGGTCACTGGACATCGGACCAGGAGGTCCGGTGGTGTCCCGGCTGCGGCGACTACGGGATCCTGGCCGCCATGCAGTTCTTCCACACCGAGCTCGAGGTGAAGCGCGAGAACACGGTGTTCATCTCGGGTATCGGCTGTGCCGCCCGGTTCCCGTACTACATGTCCACCTACGGCCTGCACGGCATCCACGGCCGGGCCCCGGCCATCGCCACCGGCCTCGCCCTGGCCCGCCCCGACCTGAACATCTGGGTGGTGGGTGGCGACGGCGACATGCTGTCGATCGGTGGCAACCACCTGATCCACGCCCTGCGGCGCAACGTCAACCTCAAGATCCTGCTGTTCAACAACCAGATCTACGGTCTGACCAAGGGCCAGTACTCGCCCACCAGCGAGGTGGGCAAGGTCACCAAGTCCACGCCCATGGGCTCGATCGACCGGCCGTTCAACCCGCTGAGCGTGGCCATCGGCTCCGGTGCCACGTTCGTGGCCCGCACCCACGACATGGACCGCAAGCACATGATCGAGGTGTTCCGCCGGGCCCATGAGCACAAGGGCGCCTCGTTCGTCGAGATCTACCAGAACTGCAACGTGTTCAACGACGGGGCCTACGATCCGATCCTCAAGCGTGACAACCGCGAGGGCATGATGATCAACCTCGTGCACGGTGAGCCGATCGTGTTCGGCCCCGGCGGCTCGCTGGCGGTCACCACCAAGGGCGGTTCGGCCCGGGTGGTGGAGACGGCCTCGATCTCGACCGAGGACATCCACGTCCACGACGAGCAGGCCGACTCGGCCGTGGCCTACGCCCTCGGGCGCCTGGCCAACGACAACCACACGCCCACCCCGTTCGGGGTGTTCCGCGACGTGGCCGTGGCCGAGTTCGCCGAGGGCGTGAACAACCAGCTCCTGGCGTCGAACGAGCGCTCCGGCCCGGGCGATCTGGGGGCGCTGCTGCGCTCTGGCGCCACATGGACCGTGGAGTAGGTGTCCCTTCGGGACCTGGAGTTTCGCTTCGCGGAAACTCTGGGTCTCCAGGCCGATAGCCTGTTCCGGGTGCGTCTTCGTCGCCTGTCATTTCTGATTGCTCTCGCGCTGACCGCCGCCTCGTGCGGCGTCAGCCGGGACAGCGATACCGCCGCCGGGCCTGATGGCACCGGCACCGATACCACCGGCGCCACGGTCGCCGGTGGTGACGCGTCCGGTGACTCCACGCCCACCACGGCCGAGTTGCCGCCGGCCACCACGGCCGCCGACGACGAGGTGGCGGTGGACCTGGTCTTCGCCGACGGCTCGACCGGCCAGATCCTCCACGGCGAGCTGAACAAGCTGGCCGTGCCGGTGAAGGGGAACCAGGAGTTCATCGACCTGATCTACGACGGCACGGTGCCGTCCGGCCTGGAAGCCATCCTGCTCAGTCAGGACGTGTGGTCCAAGGTGCTGGAGAACGAGATCACCCGGGCCGGCTCGTCGACCAGCGAGCAGGATCGGGCCGAGGCCAAAAAGCTCGTGTTCGAGCAGCTCGGCGCCCGCCTCACCGACTCAGCCGACCCCACAGCCGATTCCGAGCGGCTCTACGGCGAGGTCCCCTACCTGGCGTTCATCGTGGAGCTCCAGGCCCGCCAGCTGGCCCTGTCCAACGCGCTCAAGGCCAAGGCGCCCACCACCGACCGATTCCCCTGCGTGAGCCACATCCTGGTCGACACGCCGGAGGAGGCCAGTAAGGTGGTGGCCGATCTGGCGGCCGGGGGAGACTTCGCCGCCATCGCCAAGGAGCGCTCCACCGACACCGGGTCGGGGGCCGCCGGCGGTGAGCTCGGCTGTCGGGATCCGGCCAGCTACGTCGACGTCTTCAAGACCGCGGTGGAGACGGCCACCCCGGGCCAGGTGGTGGGTCCGGTGCAGTCCGAGTTCGGCTACCACGTGCTGATCGTCACCGGGGCCGAGGCCGACGGCGACGCCCTGGCCAGCACCGCTCTCGAGACGGGTCTCGACGCCGCCACGGTGAAGGTCGACGACCGCGTGGGCAGCTGGGACGCCAGCCAGAAGCGGATCACGCCCGCCGCCTCCTGAGCGGCGGTCCCGGCCCGGTGACGCTTCCCCGGATCACGGTCTGCGGGCTCGGCCCCGGTGGGGCCGGCTCGGTCACCACGGCCACGCTCGACGCCATCGCGCGGTCCACGGTCCGCTTCCTGCGCACCACCCGGCACCCCACCGCCCACCTGGTGACGGGGGCGGCCAGCTTCGACCACCTGTACGAGGCGGCCGACTCGTTCGACCAGGTGTACGCGGCCATCACCGACGCCCTGGTGGCGGCGGCCACCGGCGTGGCCTCACCGGGGTCGGGGGCCGGTGAGTCGGTGCTGTACGCCGTGCCCGGTTCGCCGCTCGTGCTGGAAGACTCGGTGCGCCGGCTCCGGGCCGACGGCCGGGTGGAGGTGGAGCTGGTGCCGGCGTTGTCGTTCCTGGACGAGGTGTGGGCCCGCCTGGGCGTGGATCCGGTGGACGACGGGGTCCGCCTGGTCGACGGGCACCGGTTCGGTGTGCAGGCGGCGGGGGAGCGGGGCCCGCTGCTGGTGGCCCACGTCCACGCCCCGTGGGTGCTGTCGGAGATCAAGTTGGCCCTCGACGTCGGCGACGAGCAGCGGGCGGTGGTGCTCCAGGGGTTGGGCACGGCCGAGGAGCGGGTGTTCGAGGTGGCCTGGCCCGATCTCGACCGGGTGGTCACCCCCGACCACCTGACGTCGCTCTACCTGCCGGAGCTGGCGGCGCCGGTGGCGGCCGAGCTGGTGGCGTCGGTGGAGCTGATGGCCCGGCTCCGGCGGGACTGCCCGTGGGACCGGGCCCAGACCCACCGGTCGCTGCGGCGCTACCTGCTGGAGGAGGCCTACGAGGTGCTGGAGGCCATCGACCGCCTGCCCGAGCAGCCCGACGGCAGCGGCGGCCCGGCGGCCGACGAGCTCGACGCCGACGACGGGTACGAGCTGCTCGAGGAGGAGCTGGGCGACCTGTGGTTCCAGATCCTGTTCCACGCCCAGCTGGCGGCCGAGGCCGGCCGGTTCACGGTGGCCGATGTGGCCCGCACCCTGCACGACAAGCTGGTGGGTCGCCACCCCCACGTGTTCGGCGACGTCGCCGTAGCCGACGCCGGCGAGGTGGTGGCCAATTGGGAGCGGATCAAGCAGGAGGAGAAGCAGCGAAACTCCGTTCTCGACGGGATCCCGGTCGCCCTCCCCGCCCTGTCCCTGGCCGACAAGGTGCTGCAGCGGGCCGAGCGGGCGGGCTGGACCACCGACACCGGGGAGCTGGGGCGCAGCCTGGCCGGGCTGCTGCCACCGGGGGCCGGCAGCGAGCAGCTCGGGCGGGCGCTACTGGCCCTGGTGGTGGCCGGTCGGGCCGGCCACCTCGACGCCGAGGCGGCGTTGCGCTCGGCCGTCACCGCCGCCGACCGCCGCTTCCGCCGGGCCGAGGAATCCGGCACCCGCTCCGACTCGTGGGTGTTGGGCTGAACGCTCGGGTCTCCCCCGGGAGAGTGGCTCGGGCGCCTACGCCCCGAGGGCCGAGACAGCAGCCGGAGCGAGGGTGGCGAGGGCGTCGAGGTCGGAGCTGGTGCCCGAGGCGTAGCTGAGCTGGAGCACCTGGTCGCCGCTGCGGATGAGCAGGATCCGCAGGTACCAACGCTCGCCGTCGTCCACCGACGCCAGGTCCAGCTGTCGGGCCTCCTCGCCCAGGCCTACCGGGGCGGGGGAGCTGGTGGCGGTGAAGGTGACGGTGCGGGTGCCGATCGTGGTGTCCCAGCGCTGGCAGCCCAGGAGCCCGTCGCTGGCCGAGAGGTAGGCCGACGCCTGGGTGGTGGAACGGAACCGGGCCAGGAGCTGGCCCACCCGGCGCCGCTGCTCGGCGTCGGTGAGACGGTTGGCCCGCCAGGCCATCAGGCCCTCCACCGCCGGTCGCTGGCCGCAGACTCCGGCTGCCCCCGGGCCCTGCTCGGCCGTGGCGTCGTCGGTGGCGCCGGCGTCGAAGCCGGCGTCGGTCAGCGTCAGGGGCAGCACCAGGCCGGGGTCGAGGGCGGCGGCCGACTGGGCCGCCGCTTCCTCCCCCAGATCGCGGGGTGCGGGGTCCGAGTTGGACCCGACGGCCCGGACCAGGACCAGGCCCAGGGTGGCCAGCAGCACCACCACGGCGGTGGTGGCCACGACGTAGCCGGGCCGCAACCGGGGGGGTGTATCGGGTGGCGGGCGCTCCCCCGGCTCCCGGGGGCGAAGCGGGGTGCGGGAGCGGAGCAGATCCACCGGCCGGCCGATCAGTAGCCGAGGTTGGTCACCGCCTGCCTCAGCAGGCGGTCGAGGTCGTCGAGGTCGGACTCCAGCAGCGAGGTGATCGACACGAGGTAGACGTCGGTCGAGCGGCGCACGATCGTCACCCGGCCGTAGAGCGGCACGAAGCTGCTGGTGCCGTCGAAGTGGATCTCGCGGGTGTCGTCGCCGTAGCGGGTGGGGGCCTGTACCACCTGGGGACGGAGCGTCACCTCGGGGCCGTCGTCGCTGGCCGGGAGCACCCACTCGCCGCAGTCGACCGTGCCGGTGTAGGCGTCCATGTAGGCGCTGGCGGCCTCGGCGGAGTCGAACCGGGCGAGCTGCTGGAACACCGACGGGAAGCCCAGGACGTCGGATGCGGTCTCGCCCTGCCAGTCCTGGAGACCCGCGGTGTCAGGGGTGTTGTCGCAGTACTGGATGGAGTCGGGGCCGGCGGTGTCGGGCTCGGTCTCGGCCGAGGTGAGCCCGAGGTCGTCCTGGGCCAGGGGCAGGGTCAGCGGGCCGGTGAGCACCGGAGCGGAGGTCACGGCCACCGTGGCCGTTGTCGTCGGTAGCGTGGTGGTCGTTGCCGCCTGGCCGTCCAGGCCCTGCCTGGTGGTGTCGCCGGTGACGATCGTGCTCGACGAGCCGCCGTCGCCGTCGGGCCCCAGGAGACGCAGGAGGGCGAACAGGAGCAGGCCCCCCAGCAGGAGGGTGGCTCCGAACACGGCCCCGAGCAGGCGGAGCTTGTTCATCTCGTGGTCGGGCCGGAGGCTGACGGGGGAGAGCTGCTGGTCGGTGCGGGCGTAGGGCTGGGACTGGAAGGGGGCGATTCCCACCCCGCCGGTGGGATCGGGGGCGGGCGGGGGGCTGTAGCCGGACGGGGCGTAGGCCTGGGGCCCGGGCACCGGCCCGCCGTAGGCGGTGGGGGACCCGTTGTAGGTGGGCGGACCGCCGTCGTAGGCCGGGGCTGGGCCACCGTAGGTGGGGCTGGGGGCGGGCGCCGGCATGGGGGCGTAGGCCGTGGCCGCGGCGCCGGCGCCGGAGTAGGGGCGGGTGGCGCCCTGCTCGCCGGTGAACGGGGCGCCCGGGTGGGTCGGGGCCGGCGGGGTGGGGGCAACCCGGCTGGCGGCGATGCCTTCGAGACGCCGGTGCACCTCGTCGGCCGACGGCGGCCGCTTGCCCGGATCCTTGGCCAGGAGTTGCTGGATGAGGTCGTTGAGGTCGGGCGAGACACCGTGGGGGCGGAGGTCGGGCGGCCGGTCGGTCAGCACCCGGTTGATGATCGGATGGATCGACTCGTCGCCGCTGGCCACGAAGGGCACGGAGCGGATGACACCGGCCAGCAGGCAGATGCCGATGCCGTAGATGTCGCTGGCCACCGAGGCGGTGCCGCCCGAGAGGATCTCGGGCGGGGCGTAGGCCACGCTGGCGGTGATGGCGTGGGACGTGGTGTTGGCCCCGTCGTGGAGGCGGGCGATGCCGAAATCACCCAGCACGGCGTCGCCGTTCGCCCTCATCAGGATGTTCTCGGGCTTGAGGTCCCGGTGGAGCACCCCCGACGAATGGGCCACGCTCAGCGCCGCCGACAGCTGGGTGCCCAGCTTGATCAGCTCGGCCTCGGTGAGGGGCTGGGACTGCAGGCGCTGCCACAGGGTGCCACCGCTCACGAATTCCAGCACCAGGTAGGGGCGGCCGTCGGTCATGCTCCCGGCCGTGAACACGTCAACGATGTTGGGGTGGCCCGACAGGCGGCCCAGGGCGATGCACTCCCGTTCGAAGCGGAGCTGCACCGTCTTGTCGTCGATCGGAGCGTGGCCGACCTTGATGGCCACCCGTCGGTCGATGTTTACCTGCCGGGCCAGCCAGACCTCGCCGAAGCCGCCGCCGCCCAGACGCTCGATCGGCTCGAACCCATCCAGGACGAACGGGACGGTGGCCACGCCGGGCTCAGTGTCCGCTGCCGGGGGCGGCCCGGAACACGAGCGTCCGGGTGCCGACCCGGAGGTGGGCTCCGTCGTTGAGAGCCACCGGGGATGAGCCGAGGGGGGTGAGCGGGCCCCCGGTCTGCTGCACCCACGCTCCGACGTCGTTGACGGCCTGGACCGTCACCCTGCCGCCCTCAACCCTCACCCGCACGTGCACCTCGTCGACCTCTGGACCGTCCACCCGGAGCATAGTTGCCGCCCCTCGGCCGACGTCTGGATCAGACGCCGGATCGGATCCGATCACGACGATGCCGGCCACCGGGTGCTGTTCACCGGTCCACTCGTCCACCAGGTGACCCAGCGGCGGGGCGGAAGCATGACCGGGCGGGATGCCGGGAAGCCCGGCTCCGGGGCCACCACCCCAGGGCGGCGGAGGGGGCGGGGGGGAGCCGAGGTTGGCGATCCCCGGGGGCGGGGGGAAGCCGTCGGGGGCTGCGGTGCCGGGGGGTGGTGGCGGCGGAGCGAGGCCGCCCGGGCCGGGGGGCGGCGGGGGCGGAGGGAAGGCGTTGGAGCCGGGGGGCGGGCCCAGGGAGCCGGGGGCGGGCGCGGCGGGCGGTGGCCCGAAGTCGCCGGCGTCCGGCGGCGGCCCGAAGGCAGGTGCCGGCGGTGGCGCCAGGTCGGGAGGCCCGGGTGGGGGTCCGAAGTCGGGGGCGGGCGGCGGCCCGAAGGCGGGTGCCGGTGGGGGTCCGAAATCGGGACCGGGTGGTGCCGGTGGGGGTCCGAAATCGGGCCGGGGTGCTCCCGGGGGTGGTCCGAAGTCGGGCGGTCCGGGCGGGGGCCCGAAGTCGGGCGGTCCGGGTGGTGCCGGTGGTGGTCCGAGGTCGGGACCGCCGGCCGGTGCCGGGGGCGGCGGCCCGAGATCGAACGGGGCTGATCCGGGTGGCGGCCCGGGGAAGGCCCCGGCGGCACCCGGCGCCGGTGGGGGAACGTCTCCTCCGATGCCGAATGGCGGCGGAGGCGGGGGGACCGCCGGATCGAGGCCGGCGCCCGGTGGCGGTGCCAGCCCGGGGGGCGGCCCCGGCGGGTCACCGGGGACGGGCGGGGGACCGCCGAGGCTTCCGCCGGGAGGCGGGGCGGCGGAGCCCGGGGGCGGCCCGAATCCCGAGAGTGGAGGCGGGGCGTCGCCGAAGCCGGGGGGCGCTCCGGGGAACCCACCGGGCGGGGGCGGTGGCGGGGCGAACGCCGGAGCGTCGGCGCCGGGCCCGGGTGTCGGCCCGGACGGCGAGAAGACACTGGGCGGCTGATGGGCGAGGGGTGGCAGGGTGGGTGGCGGCGGGACCGCGACCCCGGGGGGCGGCGGCGCGGCGCCGGCCGGCTCCTGGTCGGGGTTGGCTGAGCGGGCGCCGTGGGGCGCGTCGGGCCCGACCGGGCTCACCACGGTCACGTCGTCGTGGTCGAAGGCGCTGGCACCCTCCTGTCCGGCGGGTGCCGGCGCCCCCCGGTCGGATGGCCCGGGGGTGGAGAAGATGCTCGGAGGTGGGCCCGCCACGGGCCCGGCGTCGGCGGCGGGCGGTGGAGGGGCCGAGAAGACGCTGGGGGGCGGGCCGACGGGCCGGGTGGCGTCGCCCCGGCGCTGGTCGTCGGACTGCTCGACACCGCTCGGGCGCGGGGTCTCGCCGCTCGGGGAACGGTCTTCGGGTCGGGGCTCGTCCAGTGTGTCGGCCGGGGACGGCCCGCCTGCGGCCGATGCCGGGCCGGCCAACGGCGGAGGCGGCGGAGCGTCACCGGCCGGCGGGGCGAACGACGGCGGTGGAGCCGGGGGTGCGTCGGGGCCGGGGGGTGGGCCGAATGTGGGCGGTGGCGGCGGGGGCGCATCGGCCGGGCCGGGAGGCGGGGCGAACGATGGCGGAGCGAAGGAGGGCGGCGGTGCCGGGGGTGTGTCGGCCGGGCTGGGAGGGGGGCCGAATGCCAGGGGTGGCGGCGGGGGGGCATCGGCCGGGCCGGGAGGGGGGCCGAATGCGGACGGAGGCGGCATCGGAGGGGCGTCGGCCGGGCCGGGAGGCGGGCTGAACGCAGGCGGAGGCGGCGGATCGCCGGCCGACGGCGGGGCGAACGACGGGGGTGGGGCGGGAGGGGCGTCGGCGGCTCCGGGGGGAGGCCCGAACGGCGAGGGCGATGGCGCGTCGCCGGTGCCCGGCGGCGGCCCGGACGATGGCGGCGGCAGGGGGATCTCGCCGGTGGCGGCCGGTCCGCGGGCCGAACCGGGATCTGGCCCCGGCGGCGGGCCGAGATCGGGCGGCGCCAGAGGCGGATCGGCAATGCCCGGCGGAGGCCCCACGGATGGCGGAGGCCCGATGGATGGCGGAGGCGCCGGCGGAGCGTCGGCCGGCCCGGCGCCGGGCGCCGGCGGGAACGAGGGAGGGAGCGGGCGGGAACGAGGAGGGAGCGGGCGGGGTGATACCCGCGGGACCAGAGGGGGGCGGCAAGGGCGGGAGCTCGTCTGCCAGGGCCCGAGGCGGGGGCGCCGACGCCGGCACCACACCGGGCGGTGGCGGTCGGTGGGCCGTCGACCCGCTCCGCCGTAGGCCCGGGGCCGGGAGGAGGTGGCGGGGCACCGGGGAACGGTTCCGCGTCGTGACGCGCTTGGAACCCGGACGGCGACTCGCTGCCGAGGCGGGTACCGCCGATTGTCGACGGGTCGATGACCACCGTGACCTGCATGTCCTCCACCGAGAGAGGCTGCTCGAGCTCGGCGGTGTCGGGGTCGTAGAGGTCGGCGGTGGCCGACGGCGCCTCCCGTAGCTCGCCGGCCCGGCCCGGGCCGTCGAGGTCGGCACCCAGGCGCGACACCCGGCCGCTTTCGGACGCGGCGGGCAGGCCGCTGCCGGGGACAGGATCCCGTTCGCCGGAGGGCCCGGCGAGGTCGCCCGAGGGGCCGGCGACGGTGGCCGACCCGTTGGCTCCCCCTGTCGAGCCGTTGGGGCCCGACGGAGCGTGGTCGATGCCGTTGGGGATGGGCGTGGCTGCGGCCGGGACGGCGCCGCTCGCCGCCGGGCCCGCTGTCGCGGCGGGGGTGGGAGCGGGCGGCGGCAGGTCGGCCGGCGGGCGGTAACCGCCGGCGGGGAGGACCGAGGTCTTCTCCGGGTCGAAGTCGGGCACCGCCGCCGGGCGGGCCCCGGGGGGCGGGCCGAGGCGCGACGGCGCCGGCTCGGCGCCCGGTGGGGGACCGAGCCGGGAGGGCAGGGGAGGGGCGCCGCCGGGCGGCGGAGGCGGGGGCCCGTCGGATCGGGCCGGCCCGGCGTCGGCTTCGGCCGCCGGGGCGTCGACCCGGGCCGGCACCGTCACCGGGGCCGGCACAGGCGCCGGCGATGGCACTGGAGCCGGTGATGGCACCGGCGCCGGCTCGGACGGGGGCGGGGCCACGTCGGCCACCGGCATCGTCTCGGCGGCCTTGGCCCTGGGGGCCGGGCCGCCGCTGCTCGACTCGTCGGGACGTTGCAGGGTGACGGTGATCGAGGCGCCGGCCACGAGCCCCGACCGGAGACGGGCCCAACTCGGTGCGGCCGGGGCCTCCCGCAGGCTCAGATGGACCACCGGGCCCATGACCACCTCGGTGGTCCAGCCGGCCCGGCCGCTGGCCGAGTGCCGGCGCTGGCTGTTGGGTCCGGATCCGGGGCCGCGCTCCAGGGCGTCGGCCCGGTCGAACAGGAAGATCATGGGCTCGGGGCCGCTGTCGAGCAGGGCGGCCACTCCCTGCGGGTCGAACTCGATCACGAGCTGATGGAGGGCCGAGGCCACCCGATCGAAATCCCAGGCTTCTTCCCGGTTGAGGCGGTCGGCGGCGGCCAAGGCCGCCGTGGGCACGGGGCTGTCGGGGGGGAACGGCCCCGAGGCCGGTCCGATCACGATCGTCAGGCGGCCGGCGCGAACGACCGCTCCGTTGCCGGCCCCGACGACGGCACCCTGGTCTTCCTCCACCTCACCCACGCTGTGCAATCCCTCCGACTACCCGCTCCCAGGACTGAACCTATCGAACGTTGGACAACGTCCCCTACGGGTTCGGCGCGGCGGAGACGGGTGTTCCGACCGCTCCATCGTGCCACGCGGAACCCCCGGAAGTTCATCGAGTAACGGGATGCGACGGCGCGCCGACCTCCGGCGGAGGGCGGCGTCGGTGTGACAGGGGGAACAAGGCAGGAAATCCCCGGTTGTCGTGGCGGGGTCGCCTCGACCCCGCTGCTAGCATCTCACCGCCAGCGACGGGAGGAACACCAAGCGTGAGCGTGATCGAACACATTCTGGGTCGAGAGGTGCTCGACTCCCGGGGCAATCCCACGGTCGAGGTCGAGGTCGTCCTGGCCTCCGGTGCGATGGGGCGGGCCCTCGTGCCGTCCGGCGCCTCCACCGGGCAGTTCGAGGCCGTCGAGCTGCGCGACGGGGGCGACCGCTACAACGGCAAGGGTGTGCTCACCGCCGTTGGCCACGTGAACACCGCCATCGCCGAGGCCCTGTTCGGGGCCGACGCCTACGACCAGCGGCTGGTGGACCAGATCCTGATCGACCTCGACGGCACCCCCAACAAGGGCCGCATCGGGGCCAATGCCATCCTCGGCGCCAGCCTGGCCGTGGCCCGGGCGGCGGCCGAGGATCTGCAGATCCCCCTCTACCGCTACGTCGGCGGGGCCAACGCCCACGTGCTGCCGGTGCCCATGATGAACGTGCTCAACGGGGGCGAGCACGCCGACAACAACATCGACTTCCAGGAGTTCATGATCGTCCCGGTGGGGGCCTCGTCGTTCTCCGAGGCGCTGCGCTGGGGGGTCGAGACCTACCACAGCCTGGCCAAGGTCCTGCACGAGCGGAACCTGTCCACCGCCATCGGCGACGAGGGCGGGTTCGCCCCCAATCTCGCCTCCAACGAGGAGGCCCTGGCCCTGCTGGCCGAGGCCATGGAGCGGGCCGGGCTCACCCCCGGCACCGACATCGCCCTGGCCATGGACGTCGCCTCCACCGAGTTCTACCGCGACGGCGCCTACAACCTGGCCGGCGAGGGGCGGACGCTGTCGTCGGAGGGGATGGCCGAGATGCTGGCCGACCTGGTCGACCGGTATCCGATCGTCTCGATCGAGGACGGCATGGCCGAGGAGGACTGGGACGGCTGGGCCGTGCACACCGCCTCGCTCGGTGGCCGCTGCCAGCTCGTGGGCGACGATCTGTTCGTCACCAACACCGAGCGTCTGGCCCGCGGCATCAGCGCCGGGGTGGCCAACGCCATCCTGGTGAAGGTCAACCAGATCGGGTCGCTCACCGAGACCCTGGAGGCGGTTCGCCTCGCCGCGACGAACGGCTATAGTGCTGTCATGTCACACCGGTCTGGCGAGACCGAGGACACCACGATCAGCGACCTGGCGGTGGCCACCAACTGTGGTCAGATCAAGACCGGAGCCCCGGCTCGTAGCGATCGGGTGGCGAAGTACAATCAATTGCTGCGCATCGAGTCGGACCTGGGCGACAGCGCCCGCTATCCCGGCCTGGCCGCCTTCCGGCGGGCCACACCACCCGGGGCCGAGTGATGTCGGGGCGGTCCATCGGCGGCGCCAACGGCGGTCGGTCGCGCTCCTCCGGCGACGACGGCGGTCGGCGCTCATCCGACGGTGAGGTCGGCGGTCGCCGGGCCCGCCTCACCCCACCCCGGGGCGAGGGTCGGCCCACGCTGAGCCCGTCGTCGCCCACCGTGCCGGTCCTGTCGGTGCCCGAGCGGCGCCGCTTCGAGCTGGTGCGCGAGCTCGGCCCGGTGGCCGTGGTGCTGGCACTGGCCGTCGTGGTGCTGGCCGGCCTGGCCGTGCTGCCCGCCCGCACGTGGTGGACCCAACGCCAGAGCCTCAACCAGTCGCGGGCCGAGCTGGCCCAGGTGGAGGAGGAGGTGGCCGACCTCGAGGCCCGCCACGAGCTGCTCCAGACCGACGCCGAGGTGGAGCGTCTGGCCCGCCAGGACTACGACCTCGTCTATCCGGGCGAGGAGAGCTACCGCCTGGTCCCGCCCGACGCGGCTGCCAGCGGCGCCGAGGCGCTGCCGTCCAACAGCACGCCCTGAGGCTCCCTCCGGCCCGGCGGCTGACGGCCTGCTCTGCAAGCAGCCGCCAACCGCCGGACGTCGCCCGGATCGGGAACCCCCGGTGCCGTCTGCGGAGGGGTGGGCAGCACCGGGTCGGAAGCCGTCCGGGAGGGACGCGGACGGCTTTTGTCTGGCGGACCCCACGTCGCCCGTGGGTTCGCACTACCCTTCCCGACGCCGACCCCGGCCTCTAAGTCGCGACATATCCAGAATTTTCTCCGGACCAGGGCGTTCGGGGTCCGTTTTGTCGTGTTGGAAGGTGAGACGGGCCCGGATCCGTGTAACAATCCCGGCTGAAGATCACAGAAAGGGAATCCACGTGGAGATAGCCGTTGAGATCAACGGGGTCAGCCACTCGGCTGACGTTGAGCCGAGGACGCTGCTCGTCCACTTCATCCGTGACGTCGTTGGGCTCACCGGTACGAACATCGGCTGCGACACCTCGTCGTGCGGTGCCTGCACCATCCACCTCAACGGTGAGGCCGTGAAGTCCTGCACCGTGCTGGCGGTCCAGGCCGACGGGCAGAAGCTCACCACCATCGAGGGCCTGGCCAACGGCGAGCAGCTGCACCCGATGCAGCAGGCGTTCATGGAATGCCACGCCCTCCAGTGCGGCTACTGCACGCCGGGCATGGTCATGGCGTCGGTGTCGCTGCTCGACGAGAACCCGAACCCCACCGAGGCCGAGGTCCGGGAGGGGCTCGAGGGCAACCTGTGCCGCTGCACGGGCTACCACAACATCGTCAAGGCCGTCCTGAGCGCCGCTGGAGGTGGGAAGTGATCCCCGTCGCATTCGACTACGTCCGGGCCGCCTCGGCCGCCGAGGCGCTGGCTGCCCTGGCCGAGCACGGCGACGAGGCCAAGCTGATGGCCGGCGGTCACTCGCTGCTGCCGATGATGAAGCTGCGCCTGGCCGCCCCGGCGGTGGTGGTCGACATCGGCCGGATCACCGATCTGTCCTACATCCGTGACGGCGGCGACCATCTCGCCATCGGCGCCCTCACCCGGCACCGCGACATCGAGATCAGCGACCTCGTGCGCCAGCACGTGCCGCTGCTGGCCGCCGCCACCGGTCAGGTGGGCGACCCCCAGGTGCGTCACCGGGGCACGCTCGGCGGGGCCCTGGCCCACGCCGACACCGCCGCCGACCACCCGTCGGTCTTCCTGGCCACCGGCGCCACCGCCGTGGTCTCGGGCCCCAACGGGTCCCGCGAGATCACCGGCCCCGACCTGTTCTCCGGCTTCCTCGAGTCGTCGCTCGAGCCCACCGAGATGATCACCGAGATCCGGGTGCCCAAGTACACGGGTGCCGGGTGGAACTTCCAGAAGTTCAACCGCCGAGCGCAGGACTGGGCCATCGTCGGTGTGTCGGTCCAGGCCAGCGGCAACGGCACCAAGGTCGCCCTGGTCAACATGCACCCCACGCCGGTGCGGGCCACCGCGGTGGAGGAGGCCCTGGCCTCCGGGGCCGACGCCGCCACCGCCGCCGCCCAGGCGGCCGAGGGCATGGAGCCGTCGAGCGACCTGAACGCCAGCGTCGAGTACCGCCAGCACCTGGCCCGGGTGCTCACCCGCCGGGCCCTCCAGGCCGCCGGCATCAACTGAGCGACCCACCCGGGTCCCTTCTGTGACGAGCGGCACCGCTCGGCCCCTTCACCAGGGGCCCGGCGGTGCCGTTCGGCGTTTTGCCGATCCACCAAATAGTCACGATGTGACGTTCGGCTGGGCTCAGCCCTGGTCAGACCGCCTATCCTGGGGAGCTATGAAGGAGATACTGGCTGATCTCGATCGATGGAAACGGCAGGGCAAGCGGGTGGCCCTGGCCCGCGTGGTCGATGTGGAGGGTTCCGGCCCGCGCCTACCCGGGGCGGCCATGGCCGTCACCGAAGACGGTGAGGTGGCCGGATCGGTGTCGGGTGGCTGTGTGGAGGGCGCCGTGGTCACCGAGGCCCTCCAGGTGCTGGCCGACGGCTCCCGCAGGATGGTCACGTTCGGCTACAGCGACGACGAAGCGTTCGCCGTGGGCCTCACCTGCGGCGGCACCATCCACCTGTTCCTCGAACCGCTGGACTGGTAGCCATGGCCGACGACGACTCCCTGTTCACCCGCCTCCGCCAGGCCATCCGCTCCGAGGCGCCGATCGCCCTGGCCACCGTGGTGCAGGGCCCGGGCACCGGGGCCAAGCTCCTGGTGGAGCCGGCGGCCGACGGGAGCCACACGAGCTCCGGCACGCTGGGTAACCGCGATCTCGACCGGGTGGTCGTGCGGGACCTGATCGGTGAGCTGGCCGCCGGCACGTCCGGGGTGCGCCACTACGGCCCCAACGGGGAGGCCCGCCAGGACGAGGTGATGGTCTTCCTGGAGTCGTTCGCCCCGCCGCCCCAGATGCTGATCTTCGGCGCGGTCGACTTCACCGCCGCGCTCAGCCGGGTGGGCAAGGTGCTCGGCTACCGGGTGACGGTGTGCGACGCCCGGCCCGTGTTCGCCACCACCCAGCGCTTCCCCTACGCCGACGAGGTGGTGGTCGACTGGCCCCACCGCCTGCTGGAGAAGGTGGGTCCCCGCCTCGGCCCCCGCGACGCCATCTGCGTGCTGACCCACGACCCCAAGTTCGACGTCCCGGCTGTGATCGGGGCGATCAAGACCGCGCGCCGGCTACATCGGGGCCATGGGATCGCGGCGCACCACCGACGACCGCAACGAGCGGCTGCGGGCCGAGGGCGTCAGCGACGAGGACCTGACCCGGGTGCTGGCCCCCATCGGGCTCGACATCGGCGCCCGCACGCCGGAGGAGACCGCCATCTCCATCTGCGCCGAGATCATCGCCCTCCGCGCCGGCCGCCTGGCCCCGTCGCTGCGAGACACCAGCGGGGCCATCCATACGTGACCGTCACCGTGGCCGGTGTTGTACTGGCCGCCGGCGCTGGCTCCCGGTTCCGGGACGGCGACGCCGGCGCCGCCGGTCACAAGTTGCGGGCCGACTTCCGGGGCCGCCCGGTGGTCTCCTGGGTGCTCGACACCGTGCTGGAGGTCGGGTTCAACCAGGTGTTCGTGGTCACCGGCGCCGTCGACCTGGCCGATCTGGTGCCGCCCGGCGTCACCGAGATCCACAACCCGGCGTGGGCCACCGGCCAGTCGAGCTCGCTCCAGGTGGCGGTGGCGGCGGCCGATGCCGCCGGCCACGGTGTCATCGTGATCGGCCTGGGCGACCAGCCCCTGGTGCCGGCGGCAGCCTGGCGCAGTGTCGGGGCCTCGGCCGGTCCCATCGTCACCGCCACCTTCGACGGGGAGCGGCGCCCGCCGGTGAAGCTGGCCCGCTCGGTGTGGGCCGAGCTGCCGACCGAGGGCGACGCCGGCGCAAGGACGCTCATGCAGCGGCGACCCGAGCTTGTTTCTGAGATACCGTGCAGGGGAAACCCTGCGGACATTGACACTGTGGAGGACCTCCGGCTATGGAGCTGACCAACGAATTCGTGATCGATCGGGGAGTCGAAGACACGTGGAAGATCCTGAACGATCTCGAGTTCATCGCGCCCTGCATGCCAGGGGCGCAGCTCCAGGAGATCGAGGGTGACGAGTACCGCGGGATCGTCAAGGTCAAGGTGGGCCCGATCACGGCTCAGTACAAGGGCAAGGCCTCGTTCGTCGAGCAGGACGCCACCACCAAGGTGGCCCGGCTCAAGGCCGAGGGCCGCGACCCCCGCCAGGGCAACGCCAACGCCATGATCACGGCCAGCATGGAGCCGGTGGGCGACACCCGGACCAACGTGAAGATCCACACCGACCTCGGCCTGTCGGGCAAGATCGCCAGCTTCGGCCGGGGCGCCATCGAGGACGTGTCGAAGAAGATCCTGGGCCAGTTCACCGAGAACCTGCGCCAGAAGCTGGAGAACGAAGGCGGCCAGTCGGTCGCCGCCGAGGCTGCTCCGGTAGCCGAGGCAGCTCCGGCCGAGGCGGCGCCGGCCGAGGAGGCCCCTCCGGCCGAGGCGGCACCGGTGGCCGAGGTGGCTACGGCGCCCGAGGCCGAGTCGGCGCCGGTGGCCAGCACCCCGGCCCCGTCGGCGGCGGCTGCGGCCGCTCCCACCGAGCGGCCCACCGTGCGCAAGATCGAGGGCCCCGAGGCCGAGCCGGTGGATCTGCTGGCCGTGTCGGGCGGCACCGTGGCCAAGCGGGTGCTGCCGGCGGTGGGTGGGGCGGCTCTGGTGATCGCCTTCCTCTACTGGCTGCTGGGCCGGGGCTGATCTCGGCGAGCCGGCTGGTGGTGGCTGTCACGCTGCCGGCTGACGTCGAACGGGAGCTGGTGGTCCGGCTCCTCGGACGTGAGCCCAAGGGCGACTACACGGTGGGGGTGCGCCGCTTCGACGGCTCACCCGTCGTCCTCGTCAACGACCCTCTGCTGCCTTCGGGCGAGCCCATGCCCACCCGGTACTGGTTGCTCGACCCGGCGCTGGTGCGCGCCGTCGGGCGGATCGAGTCGGCCGGCGGGGTGAACCGGGCCGAGGCCGAGATCGACCCGGCCGAGCTGGCCACCGCCCACCGCCGTTACGGCGCCGAGCGCGACGCCCTCATCGGGGCCGACCACGCCGGTCCCCGCCCCCACGGTGGGGTGGGGGGTACCCGGGTGGGGGTCAAGTGCCTCCACGCCCACTATGCCAACCACCTCATGGGGGCGGCCGACGACCCGGTGGGCCGTTGGGTGGCCGACCATCTCGCCGCCTCGGGTCAGGCCTTCGATCCGGCCCAGCCCGGTCCGGCCAGCGAGCCAGCGGTGGCCCAGGGTCGGGACGGGGCGCGGCCATGAGCTGGCGGGCGGCGGTCGACATCGGTTCGGTGGCGGCCAAGATCCTGTTGACCGACGGCACCGAGCGGGTCCGTCTCGGCGTCGACACCCTGCTGGGTGGGGCCCGGCTGGCGGCCAACGGCGAGACCACGGGCGAGACGCTGGCCGGCCCCGGCCTCGAACGGCTTGACGAGGCCCTGGGCCGGTTCCGGGAACTGGTGGACCGCCACCAGCCGGCGTCGCTGCAGGCGGTCACCACCGCGCCCGGTCGATTCGCCGCCAACCCCGAGGTGTTGACCGAGCTGGTCGACCGGCATCTGGGTGTGCCCCTCACCGTGCTCGACGGCGCCACCGAGGCCCGCCTGGCTTTCGCCGGCGCCGCCTCCGACCCGGCGCTGCTCCGCTCCGTTGGCTCCGGTGGGGGCGCTGCGGGGGCCGGGCCGGCTCCGCTCAAGGTGGTGACGATCGATCTGGGCGGCGGGTCCACCGAGCTGGCGGCCGGGCCCCCGGGGGCGGCCGCCGCCACCCACGTCTGGTCGGTTCCCATCGGAGGCCGCTCGATCACGGCCGCCTACCTCCACAGCGACCCGCCCCGGGCCGACGAGCTGTCGGCCGCCTTGTCGATCATCGAGCTCCACATCGACGACGTCCGCCGCGAGGTCCCCGAGATCGTGACCGACCTGGGCTCGGCCGTGGTTGTGGGCATGGGGGCGGTGGTCACGCTGGCCGCCATCGAGGTGGGTCTGGCCGATGGCGACCCCAACACCGGCAGCGGCGACGGACCCCTCCACGGTTTCGTGCTCACCCGGGAAGCGGCCGAGGACGTGTTCCGCACGATCGCCACCGAGCGGCGGGCCGATCGGCGTCACAACCCCGGCCTTCCCCCCACCCGGATCGACGAGATCGTGGGAGCGGGGGCGGTGCTGGTGGAGACGATGCGCCAGCTCGGCCTGGCCCAGGTGGTGGTGTCGCAGCGCGCCCTCCTCGACGGGCTGCTGGCGGAGGCCGGCGGCGTTCACCCTGGCTAAGATCACGGCAATGTCGTCCACCACGTTGATGGGACGGCGGATTCTCCTCCGCCAACTGCAACCTAGCGATTTCGAGCAGTGGCGGGAGGTGCGGCGCCGCAACGTCGACTGGCTCACGAAGTGGGAGCCGTCCCGCCCTCCGAACGCCCCCGACGTGGTGGAAGACCGGGGCGCCTTCGCCCTGCGGTGCCACGCCCGGGAGCGGGAGTGGCAGCTCGGCACCGGGTACGGCTTCGGGGTCGTTCGTCGACGGCCGCTTCGCCGGCGAGATCAACCTCAACTCGGTGCAGCGGGGCCCGTTCCAGAACGCCTACGTCGGCTACTGGATCGACGAGGCCCACGCCGGCCACGGCTACACCCCCGAGGCGGTGGTGATCGTGGCCCGCTACGCCTTCGAGGTGCAGGGCCTGCACCGGATCCAGATCTCGATCATCCCCCGCAACGCCGCCTCCCGGCGGGTGGTGGAGAAGCTCGAGGTCCGGGCCGAGGGCGTGGCCGAGCGCTACCTGGAGATCAACGGGCGGTGGGAAGACCACATCCGCTTCGCCATGACCTCCGAAGAGTGGGAGATCCGCCGGGCCGAGCTGGCCGCCGCCTGGCTCTAAGTGTGCCCTTCGGGCACCTGGAGTTTCGCCTGCGGCGAAACGTCAGCGGCTGGTGATCGAGGCCTTGAGCTTGGCCAGCTTGTCGCGGAAGGCGGGCTGGCGGGTCGACCAGGCCTGGGGGCCGAGCTCGTGGTCCACGGCGGCCCGCTGGCTGGTGACGTAGCGGATGTCCTGGATGGTGCGCTTGGTGCGCAACAGCAGGTCACGTGGAGTGTTGGCCGTGCGGGCGGCCATGGTCTGGGCCGCTGCCAGCAGCTCGTCGTCCTCGTAGCAGCGGAAGGCGAGGCCGATCCGCGCGGCTTCGGTCCCGTCGAGCACCTCGCTGAACAGCACGGCGGCCGCCGTGTTCTGAGGGCCGCAGATGTTCTGGAACATCCAGGTGTGGCCGCCGCCGGGGTGGATGCCGAGGTTGAGGAAGCGGTCGTCGAAACGGGCCGAGCGGCCAGCCAGGCGGACGTCGCAGATGAGGGCCAGGTTCATGCCGGCACCCACGGCGGCACCGTTGACGGCGGCGATGGTGGGCAGAGGGGAGCGGCCGACCCGGAGGAAGCCCTCGTAGATGGCCAGCAGGCCCTCCTCGGCCGAGTCGCCCAGGTGGCTGAGGTCGGCGCCGGAGCAGAAGGCGGGGGCGGCACCGGTGATCACCAGGGCGCTGACGCCGGTGTTGGCCTCGAGGGCGTTGATGGCCTCGTCGAGCTCGGCGCACATGTCGAGGTTGACGGCGTTGCGCCGGTCCGGATCGTTCAGGGTGATGGTGCCGACACCGTCGGCGATGTCCACTCGTACGAGGCTCATGCCCCAGAGTGTGGCAGCTCCACCGCTGCCGGCCCAACCTCGTCGGCGTCGGGGTCATTGCCCTGGTGGCGCGGGGCGTGGTGGGGCGGTGACGAAGCGTGGCGTTCGAGGGTGCAGGTTGGCCGGCCGAGGGGGCGGTGACCGTGCCGGTGCCGGCCAGGAGACCTAACATGAGACGATGACTCCCAACGGTGTGGGTTCGAGGGCGCAGCTCGTGCTGGCCTCGTCGTCGCCCCGCCGTCGGCAGATCCTGGCGTCGCTGGGGATCACCGCCCGCTGTCTCGATGCCGACGTCGACGAGACGCCCCGGTCGGGGGAAGGCCCGTCGGCCATGGTGGCCCGTCTGGCCGAGGCCAAGGCCCGGGCCGGATTGGCGATGCTGGAAGCCGGGCCCGGTGGGTTTGGAACCGGTGTGGTCGTGATCGGTGCCGATACCACGGTCTCCCTGGGCGAGGAGAGCCTGGGCAAGCCGGTTGACGACGAGGAGGCCCGGGCCATGCTGCGCCGCCTGTCGGGGCGGAGCCACCAGGTGCTCACCGGGGTGGCCGTCGCCGTAGCCGGGCCGGGGGCGATGAGCCGGTGCGAGACCCGGGTGGATGGCGCCACCGTGGACTTCCGGGCGATCGACGAGGGGGAGATCGACGCCTATATCGCCTCGGGGGAGCCCCGGGGCAAGGCCGGGGCCTACGCCATCCAGGGTCGGGGCGGGCTGTTCGTGCCCCGCATCGAGGGGTCGCACCACACGGTGGTGGGCCTGCCGGTGGTGATGCTCGACGAGCTGTGCCGGGCCGTGGCCGGCCGGCCGCTGGGTTCGTGGGCGGGCGCCACCGGCGACGGTGGGAGTGAGGGTTGATGGGCCCCCGGGTGCGGATGAATCGGCGCCAGCCCGACGAGTCGTACATCCAGCAGATCCGGGAGCTGCCGGGCGGCACCACGCTGATCCGCACGATCCTCCAGAGGGGGGTGGTGCTGGCCATCGGGGTGTTCCTGCTGTACCTGATGCAGCAGCGCCTGATCACCGTGGTCACGTCGGCCGAGCAGCTGAAGTCGATCAACGGCGGATGGTTCGCCATCATGGTGCTGTGCGAGGCGGTGAGCTTCGCCTTCATGTGGGGCCTGGTGCGCCAGATGCTCCCCGGGGTGTCGTGGTTCGTGGCCGCCACCAGCCAGCTCGTGTCGAACTCGGTGAGCCGGGTGGTGCCGGGCGGTGCCGCCGTGGGCGGGGCCACCCTGTACCGGATGCTGTCGGTCAGCGGGATCGCCCAGCCCCAGGCGGCCAGCGCCATGGCCGCCACCGGCATCCTGAGCACGGCCATGCTGTTCGCCATCCCCGCCGTGGCCACCGTGCTGGCCCTGTTGGGGGCTCCGGTCCCGGAGCGGATGTTGCCCACCGCCATCGCCGGTGGGGTGATCTTCGCCGTGCTCGTGGTGCTGGGGGTGGTGGCGTTCGCCTTCACCGCCCCGCTGCGGATGGTGGCCGACGGGGTGAGCCGGGTGGTGGCGCCGCTGGGCCGGCTGGTCCGCCGGCCCTGGACGCTCGACCCCGACGACGTGATCGGGGAGCGGGACAGGCTGGTCGAGGTGCTGGGGTCGCGCTGGCTGAAGGCCATCACCGCCTCCGCCGGCAACTGGGCGTTCGACTACCTGGCCCTGGTGGCCGCCCTCTACGCCGTGGACGCCAAACCCCGGCTCAGCCTCGTGTTGCTGGCCTACGCCAGCGCCGCGGTGTTGAACATGGTGCCGTTCACGCCCGGTGGCGTCGGGTTCGTCGAGGTGGGGCTGTATTCCACGCTCGTGATCTCCGGTATCCCGTCGCCCCAGGCGGCGCTGGCCACGATCGCCTACCGGATGGTGTCGCTGTGGTTCCCGGTGGCGTCGGGGCTGGTGGCCTGGATCGCCTTCAAGGCCCGGTTCCCCTCCTCCGGCCGGCCGGGCCGGGAACGGGAGCGCGAGCCGGCCGAGGCCGAGCCGGCGGCCTGACCCCGGCGCAACCATCTCGCGCGATCTCTCGGTGCGTTGGCCCCGGTCCTCAGATGTCGTCGGCTTCGGGTAGCTCGTCTTCGTCCCGGGCCAGGAAACGGCGGCCGTCGGAGCAGGTGGCGGCGGCCGGGCACCAACGGCAGCCGGGGCCGGGGGTGGTGGTGGCGGGGCGGGCTCCCGGGCCGATCAGCTCCACCAGCTTGCCCACCGCGTCGACCAGGCGCCGGGCGGTGGACCACAGCAGATCCTCGGTGACGGCTTCCCGCCGGGGCTGGCCCGACTCCAGGTAGTAGTTCACCAGCAGGCGGGGCGGCACGCCGAGCTTGAGTGTCTCCAGGAGGGCGTAGAACCGCAGGTCCTCGGCGTGGATGGGGGAGGGGCGGCCGGTCTTGAGGTCGATCAGGACCTTGCCGGCGGTGGTGCCGTCGGCCTTGCCCAGGCTCAGGTCCACCCGACCCTGAAGGGTCAGGTCGTCGTCGCACAGCTCGGCCCGGACGCGGGATTCGGCCACCGGCCGCCAACGTCGGTTGAGCGGGGGGAAGGTCTCGAGGAAGGTGGCCACGAAGTCGTTGGCCCGGCCAGCCAGCTCGGCCCGCTCGGCCTCCGACAGGCTCTGGAGGAACACGCCTATGCCCCGCTCGTCGGCCTCCAGGCGGGCGATGGCTTCGTCGACGAGATCGAGCGGGGCGGGGTGGCCCTTCCAGGCCACGAGCAGCTCGATCGCCTTGTGGGCCACGGAGCCCCGGGCGGTGGGGACGGTCCAGGCGAACTCGGCCTGACGGTCGGCCACGTAGTGGGCCTCGCAGCTGTGGAGCAGGGCCAGGTCTCGTTTGGTGACCGAGAGGGGCAGGGGATCGGCGGTGGTGACGAGGGGGCTGAGGGCGGCCTCCAGCTCGAAGCGGAGCTCGTCCCGCAGGTCGTCGCGGAAGGTGGGGCGCTCGTGGGGCTTGGCCCCGAGGTCGTCGGTGACCTGCTGCTGGGCCGGGTTCAGCTTCGGTGGTTCGTGGAGATCCGTCATGTCAACCCTCGCAGCAGAGGGTAACTGCGCCCTGTGACGGTCCCAGGGCTACATCCAGCGACAGCGGAGATCGTCGGCCCGTTGGGCCGGGGTGCGGCGTCGGCGCCTGAGGATGACGGCCGCCATGACCAGGGCCAGGAGCCAGCGGGTCGGCCTCGGTGGTCTCATCGGAGCGGTTCTCCTTCCGTTGCGGGGTGCGAAGCAGAGAGGGCGTGGGGGCCGGGCCGACGCCGGGCCCAGCCGAGGGCGATGGCGGTCAGGGAGATGGTGAGGAACAGCTCGCTGACGAATGTGGTGCCCACCGCGGTGCGCCAGGTCCCGTTCGGGAGCAGGACGAGGTTGAGTCCGAGGTTGAGGAATCCGGCGCCCACGGTGAGGGTCAGGCGCCAGCGCTGGTGGCCCGAGGCGCTGAGGCAGTTCCCCATCAGGTACTGGACGGCCCGGATGGCGGGCAGGGGGGCCAGCAGGCGGATCGTCTCGACGGCGGGGCGGTACTCGTCGCCCACCAGCCAGGGCACGGCCGAGGCGCACACGAAGGCGCCGGCGCCGGCGGCGAGGCCCACGGCGACGGCCGGTTTGAGCAGGCGTCGGGTGACGGCCAGCGCAGCGCCGGTGCCGTTCTGGCCGGCGGCGAAGAGGTCGGCGTCGGCCGTGCGCAACAGGACGCGGATCGGTAGGTAGCCGAACTGGATGATCCGGCCGCCGAGGGTGTAGATCCCGGCGTCGGCCTCGTGGCCGTAGCGGAACAGCAGGGGGCGATCGGAGATGTCGACCAGGCTCTCGGTCACGGCATTGGCCGAGAACGGCAACCCCTCCCGCAGGTCGGCCATCGAGCTCCGGCGCAGCGAGGGGCGGGCTCCGAACACCCGCCACACGTGGTAGAGGGCCAGGGCGGCGCCGACGGCGAACGACACGACGCTGGCCACCGCCCAGTCGACCAGGCGGCCCGGGGTGAGGGTGGCGAACACAGCGAGGGCGCCGAATCGGGTGGCCACCACCATCAGGCGGATCTGGGCCGCCGCCTTCAGGTTGCGGGTGGCGTTGCCCACGTAGACGGCCAGCTCGGTCAGCCAGAAGAAGTTGAGCTGCGACACCACGAGCAGGGCGTAGACCACGGTGCTGACCCGGGGCAGGATCAGTGGCTGGGCCGCCACCAGCAGGGCGGTGCCGAGGGCGGGGCCGAGCATCCCGATCGAGGTGGCCCGTTGCCAGGCGTCGGTGAAGTCGCCGCCCTGGGCGATCCGCTTGATGAGCAGTACATGGGAGCCGAAGCTGGTGAGGGTGGCGGCGGGCATGGCCACGCCCAGCACGGCGCCGAGGGCGCCGTAGTCGTCGGGGTGGAGCTGGCGGGCCAGGATGAGGAACACCAGCACCGAGCTGGCCAGCTGCGACAGCTCGACGACGGTCGACCAGCCGATCCGGTGGGCCGCACCCCGGCCTCCGCCCGTCAGGCGCGAACCAGCCTGCTGCGTCAACGCTGTCATCCTGCCGCCACTCGCCCGCCACCGTCGGCGGGGGCTGGCCCTGTGGGCTCGCCCATCCGATGCACTCCCTGTACTGCCCGGAGAGCGGCCAACTCTACCATGACGTCACTGGAGAGTTGCGAGGGTGATCGGGGGACGTAGGTGCCGTTGCTCCGTGAGGGCCGGTGAGGCGCTCGATCGCCGGATCGGCGATGGGGCGGCTACGGTCGAAGGGTCGAGGAGGGCAGGTGGACGAGAAGCTGTTCCAGATCGGGGCGGTGGCTGAGCGGGTCGATCTCTCGCTGCGGACCATCCGCTTCTACGACGAAGCCGGCATCGTGGTGCCCTCGGCCCGGTCGGCCGGGGGGTTCCGGCTCTACACCGAGACCGACATCGACCGGTTGATCCAGGTCAAGGCGATGAAGCCGCTGGGCTTCACCCTGGATGAGACCCGGGAGCTGATGGAGCTGCGGGACCGGTTGAACAGCGGCGAGGAGCTGACCCGGCTGGAGCAGGCGGTGCTGGCCGACTACTCGGAGCGGGCCGACGCCAAGTTCCGCAAGCGCCAGCGCCAGCTGGCCGATGCCCGCCGCCTCACCGACGCCCTGCGCCGGGAAGCGGCCGCCGTCAACCACGAACCCGATCCCGACTGACCCGCCGCTCACTGTCACAGGGGCTCTGCATACTCCGAACCAGGAGTTGGGTCGTCGCCTCGGGGGCGGCGGCCAGAGCAGGAGTTGGTCCGGTGGCAGGTATCAGGGGCATCGCAGAAAGCTCGAGGTGGCGGGATTCGGAGTCGGCGGCGGCCGGCCCGGTGGGGGAGTTGTCGTCGTTGCGGTTCGCCGCCGTGGCCCGGGAGCTGGGCCAGGCCGCCCGGCACCAGGGGATGGAGGTGCCGGCGTTCCGCAGCCCGCCCCGTTCACCGGGGGTGCGGCGGGCGATCCGCCGGGAGCGGGACGGGAGCACCACGGTGTCGGTGATGCTGCGGGGGAGGCCGGCGGTGGCCGTGGTGGCCGACATGATCGACGGGATGGTGGCTGCCGCCCAGCTCACCGAGGTGGATGCCGGTGCCGTGCGGGACGAGTTGTGGGCGGCCGTCCTGTCGCTGGTCGTCGTCGCCCCGGCCCCCGCCGGCTCGGCGGGCATCGGGGGCGGGCTCTGCCACCGCCGTCGCCCCGTCCCCCCGGATCGCCGCCGCCTGAGATCGGGCCGGGCCGGTCATACTGGAGTCGACGCCTGGGCGGCCGGCGTCGCCCCGAACGGAGATCGCTGCGATGCTCACCTCGCCTCCCCCCAACCGCACCCGGCAGGGGCGCCTCGACGACGGCAATACACGGTGGGTGGTCGTCGGTGGGCTGGTGGTGGCCGGGCTGCTGGCCATGATGGCGGCGGGCTGGGTGCTGGGGCCGCTTGACGGCCTGCTGACCAAGCAGGTCTGCGCCAACTATGGCGATCAGCTGGGGCGGGAGGTCACGTCATACGAGCGGTCCAACCGGGTGGCGCTGTTGGGCCGGACGTCGGGGACCTGCACCTATGCCGCGCCGATCGCCGATCCGGCCGCCGGGCCGCTCACCGTCCCCATCCCCGAGACCGATCCGAGCCGGTTGTACGGAGCGGTGAAGGTCATGCTGTTCGTGGTGAAGCTGGGGGCGGCGAGCGCCACCGTCCGGCTGTTGGCCGATCCGCTGTTCGACCGCTTCGTGCCCGACTGGTCCGACAACTGACCCGCAGTTCGTCCCCGCCCCCGCCGCCTAAGATGGGGCTCCGAGCCCGGGTGGCGGAATTGGCATACGCAGAGGGCTTAAACCCCTCGGGCCGCAAGGTCGTGCGGGTTCGAATCCCGCCCCGGGCACCACTCGGAGCTTGGTAGACAGATGACTGGCATCTCGGTCCGGGCCCGGCAACTGGCAAGCGCCGCCAGCACTACAAGCAGGGCTTCCGGACCGAACGCGGAGCCGAGGCCGCCCTCGACGAGCTGTTGTCGGGCGTCTGGTCGGGGGACGTGGTCAATCAGATCGGCGCCACGCTCGGTCAGTTCCTGGATGACTGGCTTGCCGGCCAGCACCAGCGGTTGAAGGAGACGACCTGGAACAGCTACTCGGTGGCCGTCGAGCCGGATCCGCATCGGGTTGGGTACGCGCAAGCCCAGCCGGCCCACTCGGTAACGATGCCGCCGGCCACCCAGGATCGGCGGGTGTACGAGCCATGGGCGATCCCGAGCGGGCCACTCGTGCCGGAGTGGCTCGGCGGAACGGCTACGGGGCTGCACCGACGCTCGGGCCCTCTCTCATCGTCAGCTCGCCTCAGCTCGGGATAGTAGAATCTGCACGATTTGTAGCTGTAGAACGGAGGTGGTGCTCGACTCAAGAGCAACTGAATGGCCACCGTTAGGTAGGAACCTAATTGAAGTATCAGGATCTGGCTGTAGGCATAGCGCTGCTAGTACTCGGAATATTCATGATTTACACTGGCGCCACTGAGAGCCGCTATGAGCGCTACCTGGGTTCTCGTCAGAAAAGCTACTACCAAGACCAACGTCTCAGCCCGGGCCCGCTCTTCCTGACTCAGCAGCGGTGGCAGCATCGCCGATTTAGAAGCGAAGAAGCCTATATTCGGTCCACCCGCGGGGACTGGCGTCTGTGTGGACTGATAATGCTGGCGCTCGGCCTCTACAACGCCGTCCGATCCCTCCCGTAGGTCAGGCCGATTCGAGTCCAAGTCGATTGCGCCGAGCTTGCACCGTCAAGCGCTGTCGAGAGGTTACGAGCCGAGCCCTAACCGGACCAGTCGACCCGCTGGAAACGACGGCGCAGCGCGGCGTGGTCAGCTTGATGGCGAGTCGACCATTGATAAGCGGCTGGTCTCGTACCAGGTGTTCTCGCCACTACGGCCCCGCAGTCGTTCTGATGGGGCACAAGTGCCTGCGGAGTCACGTACCAATCGACGGCTGCTCGAAAGTCACAACGGCCGATGCTTGAGGTGAATACCAGCGAGGGACGCTGTGGCCACCTCGGTTAGGTCGGCGCGAGAGCTGGAGAGGCACGATCGCAGATAGGCCTCGACATGAGGGCCGGTCCATCCCGCCGCTGCGGCAGCGACCCAATAACGGAGCGGCTCGGTGAGCCCGAGCCGTCCAACGAAGGCGATAATGCGGTTGATGAGGCCGTCGTCAGGGACGAGCTGAAGCATTGCGATGGCGCGGAAAGTGCCGTCGATGACGCCGGATGCCCCGTTTTGCAGGTACCGGTCGACGGTGGTGAGCGAGTGCTCAATTGCCCATTCAATGCGAACGAGTGCGTCGCCGAGGCCGACGCCGATCATCGTGTAGTCGTCTTGCTGCTGGGCGAGTTGCTCAAGGAATTCGACGGCGGGAGCATAGTGGCAAGCGCCGAGGGCCATAGTCATCTGGTACTGCGTCTCCCACGTTCGCGGGTTGACGACCTCGGCCTGGAGGGCCTCTAGCAACGCAGGACCGGCAGCCGGGTCGACGAGAACGCGGAGACGCTTGGCTGCTGATTTTCGCTTCGCCGAGGACCGATCAGCGAGCTGGATACAGGCCTCGGCGAGAGAGAGCGGCACGGTTCTGTTTCAGCTGGCGAGGCGGCGGGCTTGACGGCGAAGACGGGTGTCTTCGATGGGGTGGTGGCGGATGGCGGCGTTGAGTTCGTCGGGGACGAGTTGATGATTCGGCATAGCCAAGAACGATAGCTAGCCGAGTAGCTCGCGGCTTCGGCTGGGGGTGAGATCAATATCATGGGTCGGGGTTCGGATGGGCGCTTGGTCACCGTGAGGGTGGCGATCTTGGTGTGATTGTGGTTGAAGATGCTGTGGCCGCACCAGGTTCGGGCTTTGGTCTCCCCAGCTTCGCATCCGGAACCGCTGAGGCCGGACGTTGGTTCTACGGCAGCGCCATTCAGCGAACGATCCTCGTCTGACGCAACAGCCTCAACGATCCACTTGACGAAGCTCAGGCTTCGCCCTCTGCCTAGGCCCTTATCGCAGCAAATCGCCCTTTCTATGCGATAGGGCCCACCGGCCCAGGAGCCCCGGCCAGGCGTTCACCCTGGTCGGGGCTCTTCGCTGTCACAGGGGCCGTGTAGGGTTCTCCCACGCGTTTAGTGCGATGAGTGGAGGTATCGGTATGGCCGGGGTGGTGGCGCTGCGACGGGACCGTCGGGCGGTGAGCGTCTGCCTACGTTCGCTGCTGCGACGGGCCTTGTCGAACTCGACTACGTGATCATCTTGTCGTTGCTCGAAACATGCGTCGCTCGCGTGAGATCACGGACCGGAGATGGGTTCACCGACGAGGACGCAACACGCAAGATGCACCGTGAGTTCGAGACAACACCGATCGACCGGCGACATGTCATCAAGGGGGACTTGAACAACCCTGAGGCGGTTGTCACGGCGATTCGCTCAGCTCAAGCGACGGGACAGCTCGCCTACGTCGTCGACTCGTAGTGAAGCGGACAAACCGGCGTTCACGCGTGGGTGAACCGCCCGGTATCGACGCCACTGGCCGCACGGGATCGGCGGGTGAGCCGAAGGCGGTGGCGAGCGCGACGGTCGTGCCGCTCTGCTGCGATCTCTTGGTCGCCTGTCTACGGTGATGCGCCCTTCCATCGGAACTGGTTGTCAGGCTCATCTCGCCGTTCGAGGATGCCTGCTTCCGCCAGGTGATTTAGCGTCTCGTGCAACCCTCTGCCCACTGCGTTCTCTGTCCAGAAGACGTGCTTGACTCTCTGAAAGTCGGTCGGTAGCTCGTATAAGCCAATCGCCCGTCCGAGCGCGAACGCGGCGACGTCCCAGTCTTCCCAGTTCGCAAGCGCGACGTTGAGGCCGGTGTGACGCGAGGGGCATCCTCCAGCGCTGCACTCCATGTCCACGTCAATGTCGCCATGTTCGAACTCGTAGTGGAAGCACAGATAGTGCATCCGCTCGAAGATCTCGAAGTCCGCGCCGGGAACCGCTCGCCCACATCGTCGGCACCTTTGGATCTCCGGCTCTGGCAGGGGCATGGCCTAAGGATGCCAGGCAACCAGCCCGGGCACGAAGGAACCGGCAGGTATGCGTGGGCGACCCGCTCGGTAACGTCGGCAACAGCGTTGCACCAGCAAGCCCCGCCACTCGGCAGCGTGACCCTGGGGCCGAATCGCCTCGGCGGAGTACCCTCAGCCTCGTGCTGCAGGATCTCGTCGAACGGTTTCACGAGTCGCTGCGATCTGGTACCGATGCGTCGTCTGTTCTGGGGATCCTCGATGTCCTTCGAGATGCAGCCCAGCCGGCTGACGCGGCGATCCTCGTGCGCGCTCTCGAACGGGCGGACGCCAACTTCTTCAGCAGGGAAGTGATCGGTGAAATCCTCTGCGAGTTCGATCAACTTGACCTCTTAGAACCGCTACTTATCGCCTTCGATGCGAACCTCGCCGACGGCCACGACAATGACGGCTTCGCCGTTGCCCTGTGCGGCCTCGTGGAAACGAACCAACGGGCGTCAGCTGAGACCCTCCATCGATTGCGGATTAACCGGCCAGAGACGATCTCAGCTGAGACCGTCGAATGGCTCCTGCGTTGGTGTGACGAGGAGGGCCACGAGTGACAGCCCGTTGACCGGTCGCTGCTGGACGGGCTCGAGAGCGAAGGAACCGGCGATCCCGGGCTGTAGAAGTGCTCGGAAAAGCCGTCGTTGGCCCTTGGCCGGCTCCGGGTTGAGCAAAGGCTCTTATCCATCGAGGTTCTTCGTCACCTCGGCTCTGGAGAAGTCGACCTTCTTGCCGATGGTCTTGTAGGGCTCCTCGGCGAAGACAGCGAGCGCGGTGGCGCAGTCGAGGTCGGACTGCCCGGAGGCAAGTTCGGAGTCGGGGCCACGGTAGGTGAGCACGAACTGGTCGCCGTCTACCTGGCCCACCATCGGTGAGCCACCGATCTCGCACTCCCCGGGGACTGGTTCCAAGAAGCCGCAGAAGTGGTCCAACTCGGGCGGCAGCCCGCCCGTATCGACAGGGGTGGCGGATGTGACCGGTTCGCAGGCCGGCCTCAGCTCGGCTCGCCACTCGTCGACCATGTCAGGGCCACAGCTCATGAGCGCGCCGCTCGCCAGGCCCATGATGAAAGCTGAACCCCAATGGAGATCCACCGGCTGAGTATGACACCGCCTGACCTAAGCCGGCTGAAAGCATCCCTGGGAGCGGCGGGAGGCGATCAGGGATGACCGCTGCCGTTGGTCTTCTCTTGGTTCGTCGGGGTCGCCGGTGTCGAAGCGAGCAAGAACCGGCGATCCCGGATGGCTCGCGCGCTCGGAATCGACGGGTTAGCCGAGGCAGGCTGGCTGTGGGCGGAGTGCCGGACATGCTTGACCGGGACCTGGGTCTCGGGTCGTCCCGAGGGTGCCCGGGTGTCAGCGTCTACCTGCCACGACTGATGCTGCTGAGCATCGAGGTCGCGGGAGCCGACAGCCGGGGGTGTGACTGCTGAGGTATCGGGTTTGATGGTATGGGAGCCTGAGTGTGGGGTGTGGCCGATGAGCAAGGAGAGAGCGATGGCTGGTGATCGTGAGGCCGATCAGGTGTTTGCCGGTTCCGTGCCCGAGGTCTACGACCGGTATCTCGTGCCGCTCATCTTCGAGGCCTACGCGAACGATCTCGTCGCCCGCCTGTGCCGGCTGGATGTCTCTTCGGTGCTGGAGGTCGCGGCCGGTACCGGCGTGGTGACCCGGGCCATGGCGGCCGGTCTGGCGGAGTCGGTGGGACTGACCGCGACCGATTTGAACACCCCGATGATCGACTACGCCGTGTCGGTCGGTACCGCTCGGCCGGTGCGTTGGCAGGCCGCTGACGTGATGGCCTTGCCGTTCAGGGACGGCACGTTCGACGCAGTGGTGTGCCAGTTCGGGGTGATGTTCTTCCCGGACCGGCCCGCTGCGTTCGCGGAGGTGGCGCGCGTGTTGCGTTCCGGCGGCGTCTTCATCTTCAACGTGTGGGACCGCATCGAGCACAACGAGCTCGCTCACGTGGTCACCACGGCCGTGGCCGGTCTGTTTCCCGACGACCCGCCGTTGTTCCTGGCCCGCACCCCGCACGGCTACCACGACGAGGCGACCATTCACGCCGATGTTGCCGCAGCCGGGTTCGAACCAGCGATTGGCTTCGAGGCGGTCGACGCCCACAGCCGAGCGGCGTCCTGTGACATCCCGGCGCTCGCATACTGCCAGGGCACCCCTCTGCGTAACGAGATCGAGGCCCGCGACCCATCTCGCCTGGTGGAAGCAACCGAGGTGGCAGCAGCCGCCATCAGACAACACTTCGGCCCGACCGACATCGACGCCAAGATCCGCGGTTTCGTCATCACCGCCACCAAACCCTGAGCCGCCCCAGCGAGAAGAAGCACGCATGGGCTGATCTTCTGGGACAGCCCACACACTTCTCGGCGATGCCCGTGCCGCCGCTATCCGCCTACTGCCGCGCCCGATATCACCGCCACCGAGGTGGATGCAGACCCGTCCGATCCGAGTCCCGGCGTTCACGCGTGGGTGGACCGCCCTGTATCGAGGGCGCCCGCCCGGGGGGCGACAGATGCCCTTGAGTGTCGCACTCGACTCGTCTACAAAGTCACACGTGACTCTGCTGTTTGCCGCTTGGCTGGTCGCCAGTGTCCTTGCACTGGGCTATCTGGTATCGCTGGAACTGATGACGCGTCGCCTCCAGCGGATTGCACCAGCGAAGTTCGCGGATCTTGGCTCACCAACGATCGTGCCATGGAAGGCGATTCGTGGCGGCACCGATCGCAGGCAGTTGCGAGCTGCAACTACAAGTCTGATCCGATTCCTGCTTCGGCGGGGGTACCTGGAGATCGGCGACCACCGCCTCAATCAGCTCGCGCTTCTAGCGAGCGCAGGTCTGTTCTTGTCCGTCGCCGCCCTGATCGGCCTTATGGCTGTCCGAATCGGTCTTCTCTAGGTCAGATGCGGGAACAACCTCCATCCGGGAACCGGCAGGGTTCACGCGTGGCCGAGGTGCTCGGAAATGCCGCCGCTGGCCGCGCGATCGATGCAGGCTCCTGCGCTGGAGCGGGAGCGACGGGCTGTGAGCAGACCTCACGGTCTGTGAGCGGATTTCCCGCGGGAAATTCGACACGGGCGGAGCTTCCGAATGATCGGGGTGGCTTCGATCAGATCGCGGCCGTCGAACGGAGTCGAGAAGGTCGACCGGCTACTGGGCGGGATCCGGCGGTGTGCGTGGCCAAGGTGCACGATAACGACGTCGAGGCTGGTAAGCCCGGACCGCCCCTGCCGAGAGCCGGCGTAGCTGCCGGATAGTCTCGCGGGCGTGGTCGACCTGGTCTCTGCCGCCGTCACGTCACTTCTTCTCGTGGTGCTCGCAGCTGCTGGTCGGCGACGCTCGGCCCTCCGACCTGGGCGTGGCAAGTACGTCAGGTCTGCGCTGGTCGCCACTCTCGCCGTTGTGCCCATCGTCTTGTGGCTTAACAGCACCGAGACGTTGGGCCTGGTCTACCCAGGAGAGGCAGATGGCAGGGAAGTAACGATCAAGCATGGTGAACCGTGCTCTCCAAACCTCCCCCTGCTGTACCGACCAGTCGCCTTCGGGCGGTGGCAACGAACACATGTCGCCTCGGCGACCGATGTAAGCCACTGGTGGGTAGTGACGGGACCGGACCTGATTTTCCCAGCCGAATGTCAAACAGGTGGCACCCTGAACTTCACCCTCCCCGACGACACCGGAACCGGCGACCTCGCGGTGTGCGGATTCTCTCGCGGATGCGCGCTTGTGACTGCAACGGAAACCAGCCGAGAAGCCTGACCACTACCGCGCATGAACCGGCCTTTACGCCCTGGTCGACCGCCCGGTATCGACGGCGCTCGGATGAGGGGGGGAGTGGTAGGGCCTGGGAACCTCAGGTCGTGTTCTATCGTCGAAGCGTGATGAGGTTCATGTCGCTGGCCATCAGTGTCCTACTGGCTCTCTCCGTCACGGCCTGCACGGGAGCGGAGGCCCCGGCGTCGTCCACCGCTACCGCCTCGCACGATGCGACAGCGACGTCTGGCGGCAGTTCGTCCGAGCCGTCGCCACGTGTAACGTCGCTCTCTCAAGCCGACAACGGCACACCTTCGACCATCCGTGCTTCCGACTACCAGGCGTTCACGACCGCCGGCCGCCAGATCGAGTTCGACCCTCCGATCACCCAGGAGAAAGCCAACGAATGGGCGACTGCCAGCGGGTTCGAGCGCATCCTCACCCAAAATGATGGTGTCGACGACATGTACGTCTGGAATCGCATCGTCCTTGTGATCAGCCCGACAGGCCTCGTAACGACGGCGCTCATCGGATAGCGGTCATCCGAGCGACTCCCGGCGATACCGCCCGGTCGGGTCGCTCGGAAACGACGGCGCCAGGTGGGCTACGCCGACGAAGGCCAAGCCGTGAGCGATCCCGAGCACGAGAGTCGTGCCGTTCCCACGGCTATTGTCCCCGCAGAGACCTTCGACCAAGACCCCTAGCTCGACCTGGTAGTTACATCGGCTATCAACTGGTTCGTTTCAAATGCTACTAGGTGCCGATCTGCTCTCAAGAGAGACGCAGCCACTCCCCGCTCACTGCTCAATCAAGGGAAGCAATACCGAGAATATTGAGAGTCCTTTCGTCCGGCCTTCCTTCATAGTACCTATCAAGCGCGCTTTGGAACACCGATGGTCTAACGTGAGACGCTGCCTCGAACAGTGTGAGGCAGGATCGAAACTTGAGGCTATCTGTCCAGCCAAAAATCTCCTGAGGGTTGGCAGTGTTAGTCGACAAGACCCGATCGATGCAGTTCAACAGCCGCGCACCGAGAACTGGGTGCTGCAAGTAAGCTTTGGCCTCATCAAGATTGCGGATGGCAAATGCTTGAGATGTCGCGCTCTGCCCCAACCCACATATCTGAGGGAAGATGAACCACATCCAGTGCGTTTGCTTTCGACCTGATTCAAGTTCGGACAGAACTTTACTGTAGATTGGCTCTTGCGCCCTTATGAATCGCTCAAGCCCTGATCCAGCGCTCATAACGCCTCCAGATTAGCTGGACTTTATCCACACCTACGACGCGTAAAATCGGCCCACAAACTCTAGAGCTCGTTTGATACTGAGAGGAGTTATCGACGGCCGAGCGGTGGCGCTACCTTGAAACACGACGATATTGACAGTCCTGAGGCCATGGCCGGAACCTCGTCTATGAAGTTCTCCCAGCGAGATCAGCATGCATAGAAGCGCAACTTCAGCACGCAGTCCTCCATGCCCGCTCCCGAGCACGGGCACGTGCACTTCTGTAATACGATTGTTCGCCATCAGTCGCTGGAGTGATCTCACTGCGTCGAGCACGTACGCCGCTTCTGACTGAAGTCCCTCGTCGCTGCGTTGCGTCGTTACAGAGACCATTGCTATTCGATATTTGGACTCCAGGGGACGATCAAGGTAGACACAGGCTCCGATACCATAGGATTTTGCGAGTACGCCTGGTCGCTTCTCCAGTTCTTCGCCCTGCCGACCGAGCAGCGCATTGACGACAGATTGCTGTATTTCAGCTATTCTGCCATCGAAGTTATGCAACATAAAGGAGCCGAGAGAACTCGCTCGATCATGGATACAATCGTCGTCGAAGAACTCGTTTGAGGGTAAGGCAACGAGGCAGCCGCTGTGCTCACATACTTGCTGCTCTATCCGACCGAAAGTGACATCGATTGACATCACACCAAGGCGTAAACAATAGCCAGATTCAGTCCTACTTACGAGGCCGTCGTCGCTCTTCTTGATTGCCTCTATCAGTTTTGAGGCATCAGAGGTCCAAAGATTTCCCCTGAATTGAGGCGGCAAATCAACATCAAGCAGATCAGGGTCTGCAAGATAGACAATTACATTCTTCTTAGAACCCCAGAAAGCCCCAAGCTCTGCCATACACCAACGAGAATCGAGCGATCTCTTGGTCGCCAGGAATACGCAGACTTCGCACTCCTCTATCGCAGTTTGCAGTCCATCTGAGAGCGCCATACCTGCTGCCATACTTCTCACATCAAATCGACTAACAGATGCTGCATCGAGTGCAACACACAGCGATGAGTAGAGAGCCGCATCATCGTGGTTGTAACTTATGAAGACTTGTGGCACTTGTGATAGCTGTCTTCCGCTCAGGCGCACCGTGGCCGGCCCAGGCTCGGCTGGCCCATCACGCCTTGTCCAACACTGTAGTCATGCGAGAGGTCGCGCGAGGTGAATTGAGTCTTCACTCACGATCTCCTCGGTCGTCCCACGCCAGCACCGATCGCAAACCGGCGGTATGCGTGGCACGAACGCCCGGTAACGACGCCGCGACCCCGCCCGAGATCGATGGGGCCGACCGACCCGCGAGCTATCTCGCCGGCTCGCCGGTCGGGTCGGACCCGGACCGTGGTTGACAATCATGATGCTTGCTGGGAGCCAGCACCGACGGTTGAACTAGCCGACGTTGCGGTCACGTGCCGATCGTTCCAGAATCGGTCTTCGTGAGTGAACCAGTTCTGGTCGCGACGACTTCGGCGAATCAGCGATGGACTGATCCGTCTGAGGACCTCCTCTTCATGCTATTCGAGGACATCGAGGCCGAGGCCGAGAAGTTCTTCGTCGTTGAGCGCCTGGCCGAGCCGCCGGGCCAGACCTGTTTGGTGACTCACTGCCGCGAGACCAGTCCGTCCCTCCGCTGTAGGTGCTACCGATCCCACGACCGGCCGTGGTGGATCATCGAGCGAGGGGAAGGGTCGGCCGGCCAGGACTTCGTGACTGGCGTTTTCGACCTGCGCGATGCCCACGAGATCGTGACCGAATGGGCCTACGAGCACTCGTCGGAGGCGCTGTCGAGCATTGAATGGACCCGTCTTCGTAGGCGCTGAGATCAGCGCGTAACCGGCGTTCTCGAGCTGTCGAGCTGCTCGGAAAACAACGACGGAACGACGGCGCTGGCCGTCGGGCGACTGGCGTCTGAGCGGTGAGCGTCCTCAAGCTTGCCCTCGTGCAGGGAGGACCGATCAGCCCGGTCTCATCTCATTCATCCCTCTCGGTTACGCTTGAGCCGTGGCTGATCCGAGCGAACGACCGGCGATATGGGTGGGTCACCTTTCGGTCACGGCCCCCGATATCAGGCAGTCGGCCGACTTCTACGTGTCGCTCGGCATGCGGGAGGTCGTGCGCAACGAGCGGGTGGTGGTGCTCGAACTGCGGGGTGGCACCCATCTGGTGGTCGCGCCGGGGGCGCCGGTGCCCCACGCCCCGTTCGACCTGATGGTCGACGACATCGACGCCACCCACACCGCCTGGACCTCGCTCGGACTCCAGCCATCGCCGATCGAGCGAGGCCGGATCCACGACCACTTCACGGTCGCCGACCCGTCGGGCACGGTCGTCACCGTCAACAGCTCCCACGTCGTCGGCGCCGTCTGACGGCCAGGGCCCGTCCACCGAGGTCCGCTGCACCGGTCTCTGGCAGGTCGGTCAAGACTCCTGATCCGACCTTGTTCCCACGAGGACGACGACAGGCGCAGTCGGTTCGCTGTTTGGACTATCCCAGTCGGGCTCAAGTGGCGTTAGGGCATGCGTGCCGGGCCGTGCCAAGTGGTTGATCTCAACCGGCAGCGGCACGAGCGCCCGCCAGGATGGCCGCGGTCGCGTCCCCCCACGGTACGACTTCGTCAATATTCTGAGTGAAGTACGGGAAGAAGGAGGCCGACGCCTGAATCGCCCTGGACTTAGACTCTGCCTCGACCGTCGCATATCCTTCCATGTTGCTAATGAATTCGATCGCCGTAAACACACCCGCATCGATCATCGCATTGCCTGCACTAATAGCTGCCTCCCAAACGGCTAATGTTGCCGCCGGATCAGTGGGGAACGCGCTCGCGTTCGCGACGAAGTGGATCAGATACTTGGCCATTTCGACTCCGATCATGGAGTTGCCACTACTCCGCTAGTAGCGTACGAGCCCGGACGCTATCACAATTCGCCCGGGCCCGCGCTTGAACCACCCCGAACCAACCCGGTCCAACGCAACTTCCTGACCACTGCTGACCTCTGAGAGCGAGCGGACACCAGCGGTGACTTGTGGCTCCAAGTCGACCAATGACGACGTCACTCGGTCCATGCTGCAGCGCGCTAACCGGCGATCCAGGGCGTGTGCGACGAGCGATAACCACGCAGGTCGTTGGCGGCCTGCGATGATGTGGGCGATGCAGTTCTTGCTCCGCCTCTCGATGGTTGTTGTCGTAGCGTCTGGCTGCTCCAGCAGTCAGCCATCTGGGTCTGGGGTTCCCCGAACGGTGACAGTGGTCGCCGACACGGAGGGGCCAACGACCACAGTGCACGTTCTGGACACTCCGGAGCAGGTTGAGGACTTGGTGCAGCAGTTCGGCGATTGTGTTGTCGATCGCTCACCGGCCGGTGTTGCCTTCGCCATCTGGTTCGATCGTTCCACAGGCCTCGTTGGCAACACCCGCCAGGCGGCACGAAACGACGTGTTGGCACGAAAGCTCGATGAGGCGATTTACCAATGCGATGCGGAGTTGGTTTACCGCCCGTCGATCAACGCCTACATTGAGGCCAACCCACTCGGTGGTGAGATCGAAGCGAACGGCCTTCCGCCGGACGAGATCGGAGACCCGATGGGCTTTGGCGACCCGGCACTACTTGGACCGCTTCTGCGGCAGAACTGACGATCGCACGGCGGTCCGCCACTGGATAGGTAGAGCGACGACGAGCGCTGAGGAACCGGCGATACCGCTTGGTCTGGCCGCTCGGTATCGACGGGTGTCTCCGCATGGTATCGGCAGGCTCCCGAGCCGGGAGATTCCGCGCGCAAGGACCGAATACCGGGCTCAAATTCAGGCGCGGAGCCAATCCTCGGCCAACAGCTCTCGGAACAGTAGATGAAGTGGTGTTCCACTCAACACCTCGGCGGCAGGGTGAAGGCCGAGCATCACCATCACGGCTCGGCGGCCGAGTTCACTCAACTGCTGGTCGTCGTCTAGCCAGCTCTCGATCTCAGCCGTTTCCGAACGTCGCTGGAGGCTGCGCTGGTCTGTCCAGTACAGCCCGGTCAAAGGATCGGCGCTGAACCGATCTTGGCCTTGGGCAGGCGCCATTCTCCGAACAATACCCGCTATCTGCCACTGGTGATCTCCATCGGCCAGACCTGGATCAGCATTGATTCTACTCTCGTGAATTACAGTTCATGTTTGCGGGTGACGGCATGCTCTAAACTCGGTCGTCCATCCACCTCAACAGACGCTCGGGTGCCGACGTTCAAGAGCGGGCGAGCCGGGCGGTTATTCCGGCCGGACCGCCTTGAGTCGGCACTGACAGGCAGCCGGGGGCCTGTTCGTTCGGGCAAACGGGAAGTGTGCACGACGCGACCGCCGCTTCAACTCTGGATCGCTTCTGCCGATTGAGTCAAGGGAGGTGACCATGGACGCCGGGAATCGACTGAGCGAGACCGTCGACACCGACGGGGGAGGTCTGGATAGCGCCGATGACGCCTTCCATGCCGTCTGCCACGGGACGTCCCGGCTCGTGCAGCTCCTCGCCGACGAGATGGTTCCACTCGATGATGCCACCGTGTCCGAGCTTTCCCAGGTCATCGAGGTGATGCGAGCCGCGCTGCCCCACCTCGCGGCGTGGCGCGGCGCCAAGTCACCCGAGATCGACTGGGTCCTTGAGCCACCGCTCTCCGCCGTCGGCGTCAACATCAGCGCTCCGGCCGACCTCCTCGACTACGACAACGTGGCCAGGCTCAGACGATCCTTCGAGTTTCTTGCTCCTAACTCGATGGCACTACGAAAAGAGACGGCAATGGTCGTCACTGACGCCCTCCTCGATCTACTGGTCCGGGTCAGCTGAGGCGACAGACGCGGGCCAAGCCCGAAGTGTGACTTGACATGCCCGGAGCGACGGGGCGACCGTCGCCGACCCGCTCCTCGCCAGGGAGACGAGATGTAACCGGCAGGCCCCCCCGCTCGGAATCGATGGCGGCGGCCGGGAATGACGCGACGAGGATGGCCGTTTCGCGGCTCTTCGGATTTGGGCGGGGTGTGATGTCGGCAACCTGGCAATTGGCTGAGAGTCGCCGCCTCTGGGCATATTGACCCGCCCTGGATGTGGCTGGCGGTGAGGTGCGCCAGAAACCCGGTCTCTCCCCTTAGGCCGATGCGACGGCTGCGTTGTTTTGTGCTCGGGCTGCCGCGTCGTAGGTTTCGCGGGCGGCGAGGACCGCTTCGATGTTCTGCTCGGCCCAGTGGGTGAGTTGCTTGACGGTGGCGTGGAGGTCCCGGCCGAGAGCGGTGAGCGCGTAGTCCACTCGGGGTGGGACCTGCGCGTGCACGGTCCGCGTGATGACGCCGTCACGTTCGAGGCCACGAAGGGTCTGGGTCAGGACCTTCTGGGAGATCCCATCGAGCGCGTTGCTGATCTCGGTGTAGCGCTTCGTGCCTGAGCCGAGGTGGACAACAACGAGGACAGTCCATCGATCGCCGATGCGATCGAGCAGAACTCGGGTCGGGCAGTTGCGGTCGTACGGATTCCAGTTCATCGCCAGGTACCTCCGGGTGCGCGACGCACCAAAGAGTACGCTCTCCTCCGGGAAGCTACCACCCACACTGCTAGTTACCATCCGGCGAGACGCTTCCGACCCTCCGCCAGCAACAGCAATGGAGGATGAGTATGAAGAGCAAAGACGTCGTGGTTGCAGCGACGACAGCACTGTTCGGCGACCGCGACCTGTCGGCAATCGATCGGTTCTGGTCACCGGGCTACTGTCAGCAAAGCGCGCTCGCGGCGGACGGTGTCGAGGGGCTGCGGGACCTGGTTTCGCACCTTCCCGACGGATTCAGCTACCAGATCCATCGGGTGTTCGGTGACGATGACCTCGTGGTCACACATGGCACCTACTTCGGCTTCGGACCCGATCCGCAAGTGGCGTTTGACCTCTGGCGGGTGGAGGCGGGCACGATCGTCGAGCACTGGGACGCCCTCCAGCCCGTTGTGAATGAGACGGCGTCCGGTCACTCTCAGACCGACGGACCTACCGCCGTCACGCAGCCCGAGCGAACGGCTAAGAACAAGGCCCTGGTCGAACGTTTCGTTCAGGCGATCCTCGTCGACGGTGATTTCGCACAGCTCGCTAGTTTCTACGACGGTGACACCTACATCCAGCACAACCCGCAGATCCCTGATGGTGTGGGTGGCCTCGGCGACGCTCTTCGGGCACTGGCTGAGCAGGGGATCACCATGCAGTATGAGCGGCGGCACCACACGGTGGCCGAAGGCGAGTTCGTCTTCACCCAGTCTGAGGGTACCTTCGGTGGTAACCCGTACGCGTTCTACGATCTCTTTCGGGTGGACAACGGGTTCATCGCCGAGCATTGGGATGTGATGGCCGAACAAGCCACCGAACTTCCCCATTCCAACGGCCTGTTCTGACACACCAGCAGAGTGGACCAGGAGAAACATTGCACATGGACGCAGAAGCGAACAAGGTCACCGCACAGGCGTTCTACGATCTGATGTTCAACCAATGTCGGCCCCGCGAAGCGATCGAGCACTACGTGGGCGACACGTACATCCAGCACAACCCGGGAGTCGCCGACGGCAAGGAGGCATTCATCGAGTACTTCGAGCGCATGGCTGCGGAATACCCGGGGAAGCGAGTCGAGTTCAAGCGCAGCGTGGCTGATAACAATCTCGTGGTCCTACACTGCCACCAGACGTGGCCCAACGACCACGACTACGTCGGGATCGACATTTTCCGCTTTGACGACGCGGGCAAGATCGTCGAGCACTGGGACGTTCTCCAGATCATCCCGGACACCGCGGCCAACGACAACGGCATGATCTAGCCACGCACCCCCGCAGACAGAGCGGGTTCCGGCCTGCGTGGCTGGCGTGCACGGTATATCGTCGGCCCACGCCACCGACGCGCCAGACGGTCCTGATGATGTAGGTTCGGCGCAACGACGACAACGAACTGTGCGGCTTCGTGCGTGAGGCCGATGACGGCTGGCTCGCAGTGACCGTGTTCGGCGCAGAGCTTGGCCGTTGCGAGGGCTATGACGACGCGGTCCAAGTCGTCTTGGACGAAGGTCTTGCGAGCTTGGCAGACCATTGGGTGCTCAGCGGTCCCAATGCCGATAGCGACCAGGTTGTCTGTATCCAGAACGCCAGTCCGGGCAGCGTGACTCTGGCCCTCGACTACTACTCGGTGCCCGGCGTACCCTCGATGACGTTGTCATCCGCCGAGCTTCGGTCAGGTCTCTGGTCGCTCGTTCGGTCTACGTGACCCGACTCCGCCTACGCCCCGGCAACCGGCGATACGCCCTGGGTCGGCCACTCGGTATCGACAGAACAGAGATCCCTCAGTCGTACGCAACGTCATGGTCCAGGCCCGCCAGGCAGCAGGATCGGGGACCAAGTTCGCCGCCCGCCTCAAGGAGTTCCGGGTCGGCCCCGACGACGGGTACTCCGAATCAGCGATCAGCAACTGGATCAACGGTCGAGTGATGCCCCCCGCCGACGTGCTCCTGGCGGCAGCCGTCATCGCCGGCATCCCGTTCGCGTCCGGCGAGGACGAACCGCAGACCCGGGCCCAGATCGAACAGGAATGGCGCACCCTCATCCGCCTACTCCAAAGCCAGGTCGACGAACTGCGGGTCGAAGTTCGCAACCTCTCCGGTCGGATAGTGATACCCCTGGGTCCAGAGTGACTGGCCCGGCCGGCTGCGGTCATGGCGCGTTGCGGGCTGCCGGAGCCGGAGCGCCGGTCGGTCGCCCCGATCGTCCGGGGGGTCCACGGTCCACACGTAGACCTGATGTGGCTAGATTTTGTCTGGGGAAAGCGCCATACTGGCCGGCATGGAAGTGGGCGTGCGAGAGCTACGAGACCATCTCAGCCGCTACCTCGACGCCGTCCGTGATGGCCAAGAGGTGACGGTGACCGACCATGGCAAGGCGGTGGCGCGCCTCGTTCCACTCGATCGGCCGCGTCCATTGGACCGGCTGATTGCCGAAGGACTTGTCACACCAGGTCGGGTTCCCAAGCGGCGGCGCACTGGCCAGGGCATCGAGACCAAGGGAACGGTGAGCGACCTCGTCGCAGAGCAGCGCCAGTGATCGCCTACTTCGATACCTCGGCGGTTGTGCCTCTGATCGTCAGCGAACCAGCGACTGAGCGTTATATCCGCCTGTGGAACGAGTCGTCGCGCATCGTCAGTGTTCGCCTGTTGTATCCGGAGGCACGAGCTGCCTTCGCCAGGGCCAACCGCATGGGTCGCATCACGCCGAACCAACTGGCGAGCGCCGTCACCGATCTCGACTCGATCATCGCCGAGGTCGATCACGTCGAGATCACCGCGGATCTAGCGTCGGCGGCAGGCGACCTGGCCCAGGCTCACGGGCTCCGTGGGTACGACGCCGTGCACCTCGCAGCAGCGCATGCCGTCGCCGACAGCGACCTCGTACTGGTGACAGGCGACACCGACCTCGCCGCCGCAGCCTCTGTGCTCGGCATCTCGGTTGCCGCCACCAACAGCTGAGCACCGCCTCCTGGAGCAGAGAGAACGATTCCACCATTGGCCGGTGGACCGCGTGGCGCAGGTGCTCAGCGGCGGCGGGGGGCCAGCCGGGATGCGTAGGCGATGCACGCTCGGATGTCGTCCGGCTCGATCCCGGGGAACTCCTCGACGATCGCCTCGATGGTCCACCCCTCGGCCAGGTAGCCCAGGATGAGCGACACCCAGATCCGGTGGCCGCGGATGGTCGGCTTCCCGAAAAGATAGCGGGATCGACGACGATCCGGGACAGAAGGTCGGGAGCCATATCTCCAGTCTGCCCGATCCGGGCAGCATCAGGTAGAGACGGCGAGGTGGTCGCCCGGAGGCCTGTCAAGCGGTGGGAGGTAGACGATGCGTCCGCCGTGCACGGCGGATCGGCCTCGCTCGGGCCTGACAACATGGCACGACCAGGGGATAGATCGCCCTCGGTCGAACGGCGTCGACTAGGACCGTGAACGAGGTCCCGTTCGAACCAAAACAGAGCGATAGTAGCGATAGGGACTGAGTACCTCGGGTTTAGGATTGACCGGGGGCGGTCCAGTTCAGGTGAGCCCCAATTGCCGCGTCAGCTTCAGCAGCTGTGTAGACCTCCACCACGTCGCCGCGTTCAAAACTCCCAGTAGCGCCTGCCATGCTGAGCATGGCGAACAGGCCAGCGGCCTCCGGGATCTCGACCACGGCCATGAAGTCCCACTGCGTTGACGGCATGAAGTAGGCGACTTCAAGCCGTCCCCCCAGCGACTCCGCCAAGACCTTCATCTGTGTTTCTCGGCTGGCGTAACCGGCCTTCCGGACCGCCGCCAGCGTGTCTGGCGTGTATTTCCCGTAGATCGCATACCGAATCATGATGCCTCCCTATTGGGGCCGACTCTACTCTTCTGCCAAGATCGGTGCTCGGGTAACCTAAAATCACCGAGCGGGCGGAGCCGCTCCTTTCTCCTGGAAGTCGACGCCGCGGCGTCGGCGTGTCCCGTTGCCCAAGCCTCAGGGGGACCAGGGGACGACCAGTGCCGGCAGTCCCCACTGCGGGCTTGCCCGGCCGCCGATACGCTCACAGCCGAGCGGTGGTCGACCCGACTCAGCTGGCCCGTCGATATCGAGCGGTCGACCCCGGTCCGTAACGCGCATCCGGCTTGGAAGGCGGGCGGCCTGCGCGCCTTGTCCAAAGGTGGGCAAGAGGGGCGTTTGTCGTCGATTTTGATCGGTCCGTAAGGATGGCCCCGGGGAGCAATAGCGTCTCACGGGTATGACAGTGCGCAGATCCAGAGGACGGGCAATCAGCATGACGTTGGTCCTGGCGTTGGCTGCCGCGGGCTGCGGTAGTGACTCAGGCGGCGTCATCCATGCGTCAGCCGGCGTCGAACGGGCGAATGTATTGGCAGAGACGTCGGTCGGCGATCTCGTCACCGGATTCAATGACGCCGGTCTTGAGCTCCTCCGAACCCAACCACGAGATCGAAACCTGGTTTTCAGCCCCCTCAGCATCGGTCACGCGCTACTGATGGCCCGGGGAGCCGCTGACCAACAGACCGGCGCCGCAATCGACGCTGCCTTTGGACTACCTGAAGGGGTCAGCGCCCACGATGCCTGGAATGCTCTCGACTCCGAACTGACCGCCACCAACGATGCCGCCACTGCGGTCGACGGCACGCCGACGCCAAGAGTGCAGGTGGCCGACCGACTCTGGCCAGCGTCATCCCTCAAGCCTCACCAGGACTGGATCGACCTCATGGCCAGCCATCACGGTGCCGAGGTCGAGACCATCGACGTCACGCAAGCCGAGGCTTCTCGACAACGCATCAACGAGTGGGTCGCCAGCCAGACCAACGACCTTATTCCCGAACTGCTGACCCCCGGCTTCATAAACTCGAATACGACGCTCGTCCTGACCGATGTTGTCTACTTCAAGGCGCAATGGCAGAGGATATTCGGCAAGTACGGAACCGTCACCGAGCCGTTCACGCGCCTGGATGGGACCCAAGCCGACACCACCTACCTTGTTGAGCTTGAGTTACCGGGGCCAAGAGGCAGAGGCGATGGCTTCGTCGGCGCAGAAATCCCTTATCTTGGTGATGCTTACTCGATGCTAGTCATCGTCCCTGATGAGGGCCGCTTTGATGAGATCCGTCAGCGATTCAACACCACACTCCTTGACGAGATCGATGCCATTTTCAGCACAGGGCCGTACGAGCTACACCTGCCCAAATGGCACACCACCACGTCAATTGACCTCATTGAGTGGCTTACCACCATAGGCGCCGCTCCTGGCGCATACCCCGGTATCAGCCCGGGCACCTTCCTTGCCACCGCCATTCATGGCGCCGACATCACGGTCGACGAGACCGGCACCGAGGCCGCTGCGGCCACCGGCATGGGATTCGAACTGTCTGGACCTCCCGAGCCAGAACTTGTCGTCGCCGCAGACAAGCCTTTCCTCTACCTAATCCGAAACTCTGATACCGGAGCCATCCTCTTCGCCGGTCAGGTCACCGACCCCAGCGCGTAGCCAACCGCCCCACGATCGACTTCCGGCGATCCCGGATGGGCGGATCTCGGAAATCGCAGCCTGAGTCTCAGCCTCGGGATGCGCTCACCGGCGACACTGGAGTCCATCGTTGGCGCGAGCGAGCTCCTGGCGATGCGACATCCCTGTACTGATCGACGAGGCGCTTGGCCATCCCGTCAGCCTCAGGGACTTCTTGGCGGAGACAGGTTCGGCGGCCGGCACGTCTCGGGCTCTCCTTCTGGTCGATGTCCTCAACAGACTCCGAGAGAGTTACGTCGACCGACACCAAGGGCCGGAGGCGAGCGGATGACGCGAACTATCCGGCGTTCCCGACCGGGCAAGGCGAGCGGTAGTCTCGTACCACGAGACCGTTGCGAGCGTCGGCGACAGCAACCAGCACTTCTCCGCCGGCTTGAGCCGAGCGTGAACCAGGGCAAGTAGGGCACCGTCCAAGTGGTGATGCGATCATTCCTCGCTCTCCCCATCGTGACTGCCGCTCTGCTGGTGACGGGTTGCACCGACTTCCGTCCGACACCATCGGCCACCTCCGCGGCCATGTCCACCTCTACGTCGTCTTCCACGGCACTGAGCGAACGGTCCGAGGGACTGCCGGACCCCGTCGATCCCGAGTCCTTCGCCAAGACGACTCCAGCCAATCCCGCTCAACTACCTCAGCTCATCGCCCTCACTGGAGATGAGGCCCGGAATGGGCCGAGCTTTCTGGCTTCACCCTTGTCAATCGGGCTGACGGCTATCCCGCCGTGTTTGCACCGACCCAGCGCATCCTCGTTTACACCGATGAGAACGGGATTGTGACGAGCGCTACCGCAAGCTGACGGGGCCGCTCTGGATGCGGCGTTATGCCCGGCTGTGCGCTCAGTAGCGATGAGTCGCTTGTTGCAGCTTTCTCGTCCTCCGCGGTCCCGTCGCAACAGCGGGCCGGCCCACTTCGTCCCCCCGGTGGATCGACCACGACCGCCCGTCCAAGCCGGCAGGTGAGCACCGTCGCCATCACCTCCGGCGCGCCGTCCGGGAAGCCAGCAGGCCCTTCAACTCCGGTACCACGCCGGACTTATCGGCGGCCGAGTACACCGGGGCGTCAGCGGCCACATTCGGCGTGAACTCGCCGTGTTGGTGTTCGGCTTCGTCCTGCTCGTCGAGTTCTTTCACGCCGGCTCGTTTCAGCAGGCCGTGGGACGTGGCGAACATGCGCCGGCCTTCGACCACGGTGGCGTACTCGGCCCACAGCGCCCGGCGCCGTGCCCGTCCTTCGTTGGTGATCTCGGGGTCGGGGTCCATGGCGGTGGCGGCGATGTCCCACATCGACCAGGAGTCGTGGCGGCCGGTCTTGAGCGGGCCCAGGGTCAGCTCCAAGCCGACCTTGGGCCAGGTAGCGGCCCATGTCCGGGTCATCGGCCCGGATCAGGGTGATCCCGTGCTCCTCCGAGACGTTCCGACCCGCCTTGGCCATCTGCGCCGACCATTCCCGCCAACGGCAGTGTTCCATCTCGTTGACCTGTGACGGTCCCCACTCGCTGTCGGCGCGTAGGTCGAGCTTCGACCAGACGTGGAGGTGGGGGTGGAATCCGTTGGCCAGGGACCAGGTGACTTCGACCTGGCGGCAGAACCCGCCGCCTCCGGCGGTGCGCTTGCGGAACAGGCGTGACTGTCGCAGGGCGGTCCAGGCGTCCATCGCACCACAGACGACGACACCTCGAAGCTGGCCGGCGCCGAGGCCGTCGGGGACGCTGACGTAACCCATCTCCACCCGGCCGGAGTGGGGGAGCCCGCAGGTCCCGCCCCGATGCTTCTTCGACCATTCGCCCGTCTCGGGGTCCTTGCGGGGCCCGAGGAGCTGGCGGTTCAACCGTTGCACCCGGTCCTCCAGCACCAACCGTTCGTGCCGGCGCCGCTCCGCCTCTTCCGCCGCCGCTACGGCATCGAGCCACCCGTCCCCGGTGCTCCGCCGGGCTGTACTGGTGGCAGTCACCATTGGTCCTGCTTCGCCTTACCAAGGCCTACCGCTCGGCGCTCACGACCCTCCGGGGACGCCGGTGTCACGTTTATCCGCGATGTACCCAGCGATCGACCGCGAGGCAGCCGATGCAGTCTCATCCTCGGGCCAAAATGGGCCGGACCCATAAGGCCAATGTGCGCAGCGGTCGTCACGGTGACGAGACTGGGGCGTTATCGTTGGGCTTTGCTGGTGAGGAGGAGCGATGCCAGAGCGAGTCGTACAGCCAGTGCTTCTTCGTGAGGCGGTCCGCGGGTTCGAAGGCAAATGGGTCGCCCTGAAGGATCGGCGGGTTGTCGAGGCCCGTGACACAGCTGATGCTGTGTACCTAGCACTTCGCGAGCAAGGTATCCGCGGTGCGACGATCATGCGGGTACCCGCTATCGGCGAGCCGGAGCTCGTGGGGCTTGGCTGAGGCAGCTGGCCTGCGCTGGGTGTATCCCTACGTTGAAGATCCGCAGAACGCACCCGAGAACCTGGTGGGCCTCGGCGGTGCGTCTCGAAGGGTGCGCTTCGCTGACGTGACGCTCCGGCTGATCGCTCCGGACGGCACATCAACGGTCGACTGGCAGGCCGACGTCGGCTTCATCGAATCGTGGGAGCCTCCGTGGGGCCTGCTGCTGGGTCAGCGCGGCTTCTTCAGCCGTTTCACTGTCACCTTCAGCCGCTACGCCCAAGGCTTCGCCGTTGAGGACTTCGACGTCTTCGATCAGCGGTTCAATCTTGTGCAGACATAAAGGTCGTCCAAGCGTCGCAGTGATGCCGGCCAACCCGCTCGTGTCCGACCCTCGCCCGATGAAGACCTCGTCGTCAGGCGCCCCGTCGAGCTGCTGAAGGTGCACCGTCGAGACGTCGTGGCCGGCGGCAATGAAAGCATCGAAGGCGCGACGTCCGAGGTTCTCGTCGAGCTTGAACCTCATGCAACGTCGTCGAGGTCGGCGAACCGCATGTCGGCCAGCCGGGCTGCGTAGGCGATGCACGCTCGGATGTCGTCCGGCTCGATCCCGGTGAACTCCTCGATGATCGCCTCGACGGTCCATCCTTCGGCCAGGTAGCCCAAGATGACCGACACCCAGATCCGGTGACCGCGGATGGTCGGCTTCCCGAAACAGATGGCGGGATCGACTACGATCCGCGACAGAAGACCTGCATCCGCCGTGCACGAAAAGCGCACGGGATTTCCCGGGACGCCGCCCAACAGGCGGGATCCAGCCGGACCGTCCGGACTGTTCTTCCTGGTCAGAGGCCACAGGGCGGACGAGCTGGGGCCAGCCGATAGGGGAGGGGGAAAGCTGAAACCCCTCGGGCCGTAAGGTCGTGCGGGTTCGAATCCCGCCCCGGGCACCACTCTGAGCTTGGTAAACAGATGACTGGCATCTCGGTCCGGACCCGGCAACTGGCAAGCGCCGCCAGCACTCCAAGCAGGGCTTCCGGACCAAACGCGAAGCCGAGGCCGCCCTCGACGAGCTGTTGTCGGGCGTCCGGTCAGGGAACGTGGTCAATCAGACCAGCACCACGCTCGGTCAGTTCCTGGATGACTGGCTTGCCGGCCAGCACCAGCGGTTGAAGGAGACGACCGGGAACGGATCCGCATCGGGTTGGGTAAGCGCAAGCTGCAGGCCCTGGCGCCGCTGGAGATCGAGCGCTTGTACCTCCGGTTGGGCGAGTGGGGGGACGCACCGGCCGGCCTCTGGCGGCCAAGACCATCAGGAACACCCACGTTGTGCTGCGCAAGGCCCTGGACGATGCCGAGCGCCTGGGCCTGGTCCAGCGCAACGCTGCCGCCGTGGCTCGGCCGCCCGTCGCTCATCGCACGGAGCAGCAGACGTTCGGCCGCCAGGCGCGGTTGTCGCAGCTCCCGGCCATCCGTTTGCACGACTTGCGCCACACCTTCGCCACGCTGGCGCTCAAGGAGGGGGTGCACCCCAAGATCGTCTCCGAGCGCCCGGGCCACGCCACGGTTGGCATCACCCTCGACCTCTACTCACACGTCACGCCAGCGATCGCCCGAGAGGCCGCCGACACGGTCGGCAATCTCATACTCGGACCCAGAGGTCGGCCGTGAGGGCGTCGCCGCCATCGCGCCGACGACGTCCCACACCTTCCACGAATGTGGCCCCTGGCCAGGGCAACCCGGTCGAGTGTAAGTCGTAGGCGTGAGTCGGCTGTTTGATGGCGCGGCTGAGCACCCTCCCAATGGACAGCCGTAGGCCTTTCGCTGACCTGAGTCGCTGGCTCGACTCTCGCTGCATCTCCGTCCCGGCCTCTCATTCGCCTGCGTCACCCAAGCCAGTGTCAAGAGAGAGTCACGGGTTTGTTCGACGTCAGCGGCTTAGTAGTGATCACCTTGGGAAGTGTCGAGAGGTCGCCACGTCCGAACGTTCGCGGAATGATCAGCGCAGCGATGACCACGGTCGCACCCATGACGTTTGCGAGGACATCGCCACCGGTTGGCGAGCCGATGAAGATGTCGAGGCTCGCGTGGAACACGGCGACCACGGCGATGCTGCCGCAGGTCGAGTTGAACAGCCAGGTGCAAATCACCGAGCCGGCTACGATGCTGGCCCCCCAACCGACGAGTCCGATCGCGGGCATGTTGCCGAGCCCTGCGCTGAATACGAAGAGGGGAAGGTGCCAGAGGCCCCAGAGGAGAGCCAGCCACATGGACGCGCTGAGCGCCTGTCGGTTCCGTTGCAACCTCGGAAGGGCGAAGCCCCTCCAGCCGATCTCCTCGCCGTACCCGTAGAACACGAGGTTGGCCACCCAGTACACCACCAAGGGTTGGTTGGGGAACTCCTTGCTCGCCCCCACCTTGGTCAGGTCGACATGGATGCCGGCAAGGCGGGCGACACCCAACGCGATCATGCACATCGCCAGCGGTGCAATGATGACTCCCAACAGCCATCGGCTCGGACCCGTGACGGCACGGCGGGCGAGCACCCTGAGGCCGGCCGGTCCGTCGAACGCCGCCGTCAGCGCGAATGCGGCCACAGCTGGGCCGAGGCCGCCGGCGAGATGCCAGTAGGGGCTTGCCCCGCCGGTCCAGTTCCATTTCGCAGCAACCAGCGGCGCCCACAACAGCCACGACATCGATATGGCTGCGGCTCCGAACGCTACGACCTCGACCTCGGATCGACGACTCATCGAGGACACTGGCCTCGCAATCCGGTACGTCCTCACGGGAACCTGCTGGCGAACACCACGATTGACTCGACCGTCGGAGTCTTGGGAAACCTGCGCTGGTCGGCAACCGCAGCGCGATTGCTCTAATCCGGATCCTTGACGACGACACCGCTTGCATCGAAGCGTCGACCGACGATGGTGGTTGTGGCGGGATGGGGGGATGTTCGAAGTTCCGCCATCAGAGCCTTGACTCCGGATTCGCCAGAGGGACGATGACTTCGCGTCGAGCTGTAACTGCTCAGCTGGTGGGTAGCCAGGGTGGTCCGGTGTAGAGGCGTTGGAGGAGGGGGAGGGTGGGTTGGTCGTGTTTGTGGCCGGTTTGAATGTAGGACCGGATGGTGCAGAAGGCGGCGGCGTGGGTGGGGTTGCGGAACAGGCCACTGATCTTGTCGTGGATCTTGCACATCCTCAGTGACCTCTCGGCGTGGTTGTTCGACGCCGGGACCACTGTGGTGTCGAGGAGGCGGAGGATCTGGTCGACCTCGAGACGGAAGCGGGTGGCGAGGTTCCAGGCGTCGCGGTCTTTGGGGAGCCAGCCACCCCGGTTGCGTCGTCGGGGTGGCGGCCCGGCCGGGAGGGTGTCGAAGGCCAGGGTGAGGGTCTGCTCGTAGCGGCGGCGGATCGGGTCGGCGATCTCGGCCGGGACACGGTCGAGGCCGGCGGCGAGGGCGTGGTGGGTGGCGGCCTGGGCGTCGACCAGGACTCGACGCATCTGCTCGGCCCAACCGGTGTGCTTGTGCCAGGCGCCGACATCGATGAGGTGACGGTCGAGGTGAGCATGGCATTGAGCGTGACCGGCCTCAGCCAGCTCGGTGGCGGTGTAGACGTTCAGGCCGTCGTGCATGATCACCCCCCGGTAGTTGTCCAAGACCCCGACCGCGGTGATCGCCTCGATCCCACGGCTCGGGTGATGAGCCAACAACGTCAAGGCGTCGGTCGACACGGTATGCACGAACGACGAGCCCGTCCCGCACCGGACCGGGGTCTCATCAGCACACACCACCGGCGCGGCCTGGAGCAGAGCTTTCACCTCGGCGATGAACGGCGCCAGGCGCTCGGCGGTGTCCAGGGTCCAGTTGGCCAGAGTGCCCTCCGACACCGGGGCGCCGAACAGGGCCTCCATCGCCTCGTGCGCCCGTTCCAACGGCACGTGCTGTCGGACCATCAGATACACCGCCGCTGCTTTGACCCCTGGGCCCCAACACGTCGGACCGGTCGCCTCCGCCGGGAACGCTCCGACGGTGACATAACCGCACAGGCATCGCCGCTTCTCCACGACATGATCGGTGACCACGAGGCGCGGTTCAGGGATATCGACCACCTGCCGAGTGGCCGTGCCGACCACTACCGCGCCGGCGAGATCGGCGGCGCAGTGGTCGCAGCACACCGGTGTGTGGGTCACCGTCACCTCCGGTTCCCGGCGGCGCATCGTCACCCCCGGCGCACCGGGCTGCTTGCCCGGTCGACGACCCGACTCACCAGAACCATCCCGGCGGGCCGCCTTGCGGGCTTCACGCTCATCAGCCCGACGCTGTCGGCGATCCTTACCATCACGCGACGGCGGCAACGACGAGTTCCCCGAATCCCGACCCAGCCGATCCTTCAACGCCTCCAACTCGGCCCGCAGCTCAGCGATCACCGCAGCCTGGGCCGCCACGATCGCCTCCAACTCAACGATCCGCTCCTCCGGTGACACGCCTCAGATCATACGAATCCACGCGCCCCCAGTGGTGGACCAACACCAACCGCGCGAATCACCCCACCAGCTGAGCAGTTACGTCGAGCTTCGTCTAGAAGAAGGAAGGATTGGGCGGGCATCGAGAGTCGCCGGTCAGGGTCCATTTCCGCCAATGCCAGAAAGGCGAGCGTTTGCTCAACCGACCGGAAGACGAGCCATTCGAGGCGGCCTTACCCGTTTTAGGTGCTGCCAAACCACAACTCTGTGTAATACGTCGTGCCAATCCGGGCCGTCAGCTGTCAGAGCCTCAATACCGTACTACGGCCTCCCAGAGCCAAAATGTGGAAGCCAAACTTGGGGTTGGGGCGGCGTGGCGGCTCACCGTCGACACGCTACGCAACAGGAGCTCGCCATCTAGTCCAGCCCCTATCAGTGGCGATGTGACCGATTGAGCCCGTCGAGGCTGACGATGGATCAGCGAATTGTGATGTACGGAAATCCACCGCCAGCCGCGACCCATCCTAGTCGACATCTAGCCGAATCAGGACGGGTCGGACGTTCCCAATTCTCTTTGACGTGTCGCCACGCGGCGGCCATCCCGACGCTGCTAAGCGGTCGTTCGGGTTCGAACCGTCACAGAGGGCCAGCCCACGATCGTGCCGGCCCAGCCGCCATCGCAATTTCCAGGGTCGGGACGAGTGCTGGCCGGCGGCAGGTCCACTGAGTGCTGCGCCGCCAGCGATCCACGGAGAACTGGAACCACCACGCGGCCGAGTACACCGGAGACTCGGTCCATGGCGGTGGCGGCGATCTGCCACATTGACCAGGAGTCATGGCGGCCGGTCTTGAGCGGGCCCATGGTCAGCTCCAGGCCGACTTTGGCCAGGTAGCGGCCCATGGCCGGGTCATCGGCCCGGATCAGGGTGATCCCGTGCTCCTCGGAGACGTTCCGGCCCGCCTTGGCCATCTGGGTCGACCATTCCCGACGCAGGGCGTGTTCCATCTCGTCGACCTCGGATGGGTTCCGGGCAGGCACGTCGGTCCGTAGACTCCGGGGCACACAGGACGGGCCCGCCGATGCGGCCTACTCGACGATCGGGGACGAGGTGACTGGTGCTCAGTTTCATCTTGCGTATTTCCTGACTGATGCCCATGTGCAAGCGTGGGCCAAGCCGTGGTCGGGCAACATCGGCACCGAGTGGTCGACGCCCGACCTCTATGTCGCGGTGGCTCGCGAGATGGAGCGGGCCGCCTTCGACTACGTCCTCATCGAGGACAACGTATTCGTGGCGGATGCCTACGGACAGTCGATGGACACGTATCTGCGTCACGCGATTTCGGTCCCGCGTCGGGACCCGCTGGTAGTGGCCTCGTTCATGCTTCACGCCACCAGCCACATCGGTGTGGTGCCGACGGTGTCGACGTTCGCCTACCAGCCGTACCTGCTGGCCCGACAATTGGGGTCGCTCGACCAGCTGTCGGGTGGTCGGGCCGGCTGGAACGTGGTCACCGGCTCGTCTCATCGGGCGTGGCAGAATTTCGGCTACGACAGCATGAGCGACCACGACAGCCGCTACGACATCGCCGACGAATTCGTCGAGGCAGCATTCGCGTTGTGGGACTCATGGGATCCCGACGCCATCACTGCCGACCGGGCCACCGGCCAATTTGCCGACCCGGCGAAAGTTCGGATCAGCGACTTCGTCGGCGAGCGCTACGCGACAAGAGGTCCTCTCAACTCCGGTCCTGCGCCGCAGGGGCGGCCCACCATGGCCCAAGCCGGGAGCTCTGAACGCGGACGGCGCTTTGCCGCCCAGTACGCCGACACCATCGTGGTCAAGGCGAGATCCCTCGAGTACGCCACCCAGTACCGAAATGAAGTCCGGGAACTGGCCGCTCAGCACGGCCGGGATCCCGACACGGTCAAGTTGCTCCTGATGATCGCTCCGATCATCGGCGCGACTGAAGCCGAGGCCGCCGCCAAGCGAGCCTTCCGTGAGCGCGACGACGTGGATAACGCCGAATTGACGCTGGCCAAGGTCTCGAAGATCCTCGACATCGACTTCAGCCGATTCGACCTCGACCAGCCCCTGTCGACCGAGGGCCTGTCCACCGAAGGCACCCAGATGGTCCTGGCTGACTTCATCGCTCGCAACGAAGGGCGCACACTACGGGAAGCGGCGGCCATCGCCCTCGAGTACAACCCCGATGGCACAACACTGTGCGGAACCCCCGACCAGGTCGCAGCCGAAATGGAAGCGATCATGACGAGGGTAGGAGGTGACGGTTTCCTGCTCACCGGACCCACTACCCGGCACTACCTCGCGGAGATCGCCGACGGCCTCGTTCCCGCCCTCCAGGACCGTGGCCTGGTGCGCCGCCGCTACGCCCACTCCACTCTTCGCGAACATCTCCTCGAGTACTGACGATCGTAGGAGAGGTGGCCGCTGCGTTCGCAGCTCTCCTCCTCGGTTGAGGTGAAAACTCGGTCAGCTCGGCGGTGGTCAGGCCTCGCGCAGCCAGTCTTCGACCAGGAGGACGCGGAGCAGCTCTGATTGGGTCGTACCGGTGGCGCTGGCCGGCAGCAGCTGATTCGTGAGCATCGCCGTCACGCATCGCCGGCCGAGTTCAGTGAGCTGCTGATCGTCTTGTAGCCACGAGCGGATCTCGTGCTCGAACCATGGTTGATGCTCCGTCGACGGCCGCATACGGGCCTCCCATGGTTGAAAAAGTGACTATATCGCCCAAAGGCTACACAATTTGGGGTCGCCCGTCGTCCAGGCAGGGGTCCCACGGGCCGTAGCAGGCGCCGCCGTCGACTCGGCCGATACATGAAGAACTTAGCGTGTTTAAGTTGCTGTGCCAACTGTCACATCTGGTGTAGGTTCAGAATTGGAACCATGTCCGTCTGATGTGGTGGCAGAAGTAGGGGGAAATACAAGAGATGGGGACACGAAGGGTCTTTTTCGGCGCGCCCGTACTGGCGATGATGCTGGTCGTGGGGGCGTGCAGTAGCGGCGGGACGAGTACGGAGGGCACAATCCTCGATGAGGAGCAGCAGGGTGCTGCCGCGAGCGCCATTGGCAATACATCGACGACTGAGGCCGCGGCGAGTCCCGCTGCCGATTCGCCCAGCCAGTTCACGAGTATTGAGGACTGGGAGGCGCTGTGGGCGACGCAGCGGGCCGAGATCGTCAAGATGATCACTGACAACGGGTGGGGATGGGACCGGGCGGCCAACAAGGTCACCGGTCCGGGTGGGTTCATGGTCGACCTGTCTTCGTGTCCTGACGGCTGGGATCCGTACCAGGGCCTGGAGAACGGGACCATCAAGATCGGCCAGAACTTGGCCAGCTCCGGCCCCCTCGCCGACTACGGCAACATCGGCGTCGGGCAGGGGGTTTACTACGACTATGTCAACGCCGAGGGGGGAATCACCGACTCCGAAGGCAAGACCTACCAGATTGTCAACGACGTCCGGGACGACAGCTACGACCCGGCCAAGACGGTGCCGATCGTTGACGAGCTGCTCGATTCCGAAGGGTCGTTTGCCATCCAAACGGGGGGCTCGCCTCACACCCTCAAGGTGTACGAAAAGCTCAACAGTCGCTGTGTTCCCGATCCCTTCATCCTGAGCGGACACCCGGCGTGGGGAGACCCGGTGAACCACCCCTGGTCGTGGGGCCAGATCATGGCCTATACCACGGAGGCCATCCTCTGGGGCGGGCTGATCGAGAAGCAGTTCGCCGACCGCGACGAGATCACGGTGGGCGCCGCCATCATGCAGAACGACTTCGGCAAAGCCTACGAGCTCGGTTTCACCGAGTTCATCAAGACTTCCAAGCTCAAGATCAACTTTGTGTTCGAGCGCTTCGACCCAGCAGCTGCGACCATCACGAACCAGATGACGACATTGGCGTCGAACGACCTCGATGTGTTCATGATCATGAGCGCCGGCGTGTCGTGCACCCAGGCCATCACCGAAGCGGCCAACAACGGGATGAAGGGCACGGTCAAGCTGATGTTCCAGCCGTCGGTCTGCAAGGCCAAGAGCTGGGTCGGCAAGGATGCGGTCGGGGGTGACGGGTCGGCCAGCGACGGCTGGTGGATCGTCGGTGGTGGCGTCAAGGACCATACCGATCCGGCCTACGTCGACGACCCGTGGATCTCGTTCGGTCTGAAGCTGCTGGCCGACGCCGGCCACCCGATCTCCGACTCGGCGTCACTGGGAACCGGCTTCACCTACGCCTGGCCCGTGGTGGAGGCCCTCAGGATCGCCGCTGAACTACCGGGGGGTGTCAGCCGACCCAACTTCATGATCGCCGCCCGGACCATCGACATGACCAACCCGAACCTCCTCGACGGGCTGTCCTACAAGATGTCAGGCAACGACGACGCCTACCCGACCGAGGGCTCAGAGTTCGCCGTCTACGACTCGACCAAGCAGAGCTGGGTCATCCAGACGGACCTGGGCCTCATCGAGCTCGGCGGCAAGTCCTCAAACTGTGCCTGGGATGCGGCCAGCAGCTCCTGCAAGTAGCGCTGCCAACCCGGGACCCAGTGCTCAAGGCCTTCGCCGGTCCGGCAGGAACTGCTGCCCGTCGGACAGGTGGGGCGTTGAGTATCACGGGTCTCCCACCTCGCACCGCACCGCGAGGCGGCAGACCTGGGGCAGGGCGGTGGATGGGCCTACCCCTTAGGGCCTCCACCGCTCTGCCCATCGTTCACGTGCCGAGAGCCAAGCCGCTACTCATAGGCCCATCCGGGCCTCCGAGCGCGAACTACTCAGTCGCAACTCCGGTACTTCGCTTCAGGTATTGGCTACTTATATCTGCTACAGATACTTCTGTGTCATCGGTCACAAGCTGGTGTAGGCTCAGCTCCATCTCAAAGAATGAGTTCACGATGCCTGCAACATACGATCGGCCTGCCACCCGCAGACCGAGCAGTATGTCGTGGCTGCCTTGCCTTCTTTTGAATGTTCTTGCGACTGTGTGACGAGAGCAGGGTGGCGGTAATTCTCTTTCCTCTCGGACCGCCGCTCTGCTCGGCTCATCCATTGGTGAGCCAGCTCACAAACTTTGGTCTCCCAAAGTTCGCCTGGCCATAGTCTGGCCTCTGTCCACCACCTTGACGCAGCCTTCTTGGCCCCGGTAACGGCTTGGCTCGAGCTCGCCAGGGCGGCTACGCCACAGCGACCCAATCGTTGTGATTGGAGCTCGCTGGGCGGTTTCGTCGCCCACCCGTGACCAGCCATCTAAACCCGCCCTACGGGCGCCAAATCTTCGATGTACATGCAGCGTTCGAAACGAATCTTGTACCCACATGGCTCCTGGTCGAAGGACTATCTCTACTGACGTTTCGGCCAGTGAGATGGCACTTGGTTCATGTTTCAAACCTTCGGCTTCAAGTTCGTAACACGAGCGCCCTGTGCCGGACGTCACAATTGAATTAAGGTCAAGCTCGCGGACGTCTTCCCTCCAAAGGTTGACGGTGCGGGGCCGGTCAGATCGATCGGCGAAACAAGGGGAGAAACTCCATATGACTCTACGGACATGGGGCCGATGGCTCGCGCCCTTACTTGCGTTCGGCCTGGTGGCGAGCGCCTGTGGAAGCGACGGCGACGGCACCAACGCCGGTGACGGCACGGTGCTCGATGAGAACCAAAAGGGCGCCGTCGACAGTGCGCTCGACAACACGACGACCACGGCGAAGTCGACCGAAACGACGGCTGCTCCGAAGGAGATCACGTCGATCGAGGACTGGCAGGCGCTCTGGGATACCGAGCGTGCGGCCATCGTCAAGAACATCAAGGACAACGGCTGGGGGTGGGACAAGGCCGCCAACAAGGTCACCGGCCCCGACGGCTTCACGGTTGACCTGAGCACCTGCCCCACCGGGTGGGATCCCTACGAAGGCCTGGTCGACGGGAACATCAAGCTGGGCCAGAACATGGTGTTCTCCGGGGCGTTGGCTGACTACGGCAACATCGGCGCGGCGCAGAAGATCTACTACGACTACATCAACGGCCAAGGTGGCATCAAGGACTCCGAGGGCAAGACGTACCAGATCACGACCGACCAGCGTGACGATGGCTACGATCCGGCCAAGACCGTGCCGATCGTCGATGAGCTCCTCGACTCGGAGAAGTCGTTCGCCATCCAGACCATTGGCTCGCCCGCCACGATGAAGGTCTACGACAAGCTGAACGCCCGTTGCGTGCCCGACCCGTGGGTGATGTCAGGCCACCCCGCCTGGGGCGACCCGGTGAACCACCCCTGGGTGTGGGGTCAGCAGTTGGCCTACAACACCGAAGCCATCCTCTGGGGTGGCCTGCTGGAGAAGAAGTTCGCCGACAAGCCGGAGATCACCGTTGCCGCTCTGATCATGCAGAACGACTTCGGCAAGGCGTATGAACTCGGGTTCAACGAGTTCGTCAAGACGTCCAAGGTCAAGATCAACTTCGTGTTCGAGCGGATCGAGCCCACCGCCCCGACGGTCACGAACCAGATGACCACCCTGGCGGCGAAGAACCCCGATGTGTTCATCGCTATGACCGCTGGCACGTCGTGCACCCAGGCCATCCAGGAGGCAGCCAACAACGGCATGACCCAGACAGCCAAGATGCTGTTCCAGCCATCAGTGTGCAAGGCCAAGAGCTTCGTCGGCAAAGACGCGGTCGGCGGTGACGGTGCCGCCAGCAACGGCTGGTGGATCGTCGGCGGTGGCGTGAAGGACCCCGCTGATGCTGCCAATGCCACCGACCCCTGGGTTGCCTTCCTGACCGACCTGTTGGAGAAGGGCGGTCACCCCTTGGCGGAGTCGTCCAGCCTGGGGACCGGGTTCGTGTTCGCCTGGCCCATGGTCGAGACGATGAAGATCGCCGCCGAACTCGACGGCGGCCTCAGCCGACCCAACCTCATGGTCGCAGCCCGGGCGTTCAACATGACCAACCCCAACCTGCTGGACGGCCTCCAATACAACATGTCCGGCAACGCCGACGCCTACCCCACCGAGGGCTCGGAGTTCGCCGTCTACGACTCGGCCAAGCAGGGCTGGGTCAAGCAGGAAGATCTCGGCATCATCGAACTGTCGGGCAAGTCCAAGCCCTGCGCCTGGGATCAAGGCTCGAGCTCCTGCAAGTAGCAGGACCGACAGCCACACCGGCCAAATCCTCTCCCCCTTAGGAGGCGCTCGAAGGGCGGTCGCTACGGCGGCCGCCCTCGGCGCGCTCCAGGTGCCTGACGCCCGGGGAGCAGGAAACACGACGGGGAGTATGCCCCGTCATGCCCCTGCTTCCCGGGCCGGTCCCCCTTCAACATGACCCGAGCGAGAGACACTCGACGATGGAGGGTGACACCAGTCACAGTAGTCCACCTGCGACATAAGCGCCCAGCGAAGAGTACAGATGGCGCCTGAAGAGCGCGACCAGCGAACAGCTCGATCCGGGTCGGGCCGCATCGAGATTTGTCGGGTGGTGCCCGCGTAGGAGCTTGGCCAAACAGGGCTCGCCAATGGTAGGACCGTGCTGAACGACGATAGGCGATTCGAACGCGGGCCGACCACCTTCGCGACAACGCGCTCCGCCCCATGGGAAGCCTGATCCGCCATCGGGATGGAGCGGTCCCCACACCGATCTCAAGCGACGGCGACGACGGGCCGATCATCCGGCAATGGCTCACCGCCTTCGCCGCTACGCGCCACGTGCCTTCCGGGTCGGCGTCGTACTCGCGATCATCATGGCTGTTCCCCTGGCCGGCGTCGCATGGTTCTCGATCAGCGCCGTCCGCGAGACGGAGGCGGAGCGCGCACGGGTTACCGACGTCCGGGACAGTATCGATCACCTCGTTGCCCTCTCGGACCTGCGGACGAGGCTGCTGGAGGAGCGGAACTGGACTGCAGCTGCGAACGGCATCGCCGAAATCGGCCTGAGCAGCGAAGTTGTCCAGGAACTGGTCGGGGTCAACCTGGCAGACGAAGCCAAGGAGGCGTCGGCAGAGGTGGACCGCCTCGTCGCTGATCTGGCTCTCGACGAGGTCCGAGCCCAGCTCGATGTAATACGAGCGACGGACACCCGCTCCCTCGACGAGTCCAACCTTCTCTACATCGATCTCGAGCGAGCCATCGGAGAGCAGGCGAGCGTCATGTTCGAGGACCTGCTCGACGACGCGGCGGCGATCCGTGACGAGGGCGAGCTGGTCGACGCGCTTCGCCTTCTGGAGGCATCGACCCTGGCCCGGCAGTCGATCGCCACCGAGTTCAACCGCTACTTTGCGGCGCTGTTCTCGCAACCCTCCGAGCGCCAGGAGCAGCTGCTCGCGCTCGCCAGCGCTGAGGCTCTCCGGCAGGAGGCATTCACAAAGGTGCGTGGTCTGGCCGATCGCGGATCAAAGACGGACGAAGCAGCCACCGAGATCTCGGAATCGGCCGACGCCGACCAGTTCGCAGCAGAGGTCAACGACCTGGTCGCCAGATCGTTCGTCGGCGAGCGCCAGGACGCCCTCTCAGCGAACAGCCTCGCCGACCTCAACGGCATCACCTCGACGTTCGAATCGTCCAGGGTGGCAACTGATCTTTACCTCGGCCTGGTCAAGGCCGCCGGCGAAGACGTCGAGCGGGCCAGCAAAGACGCCGTGTCGGGCGCGGAGAGCCGCAACCAACTTGCCCTCGTCTATCTGCTGGCCGTGCTGGCGGCATCAGTGGGCGTTGCATTCGGGGCTACGAGAGTGATCGTCCAACCCCTCCACCGGCTAGCGAGCGGTGCTCGCCGTATCCGGGACGGTGAACCCCCGGAGCTCGTCGCCCGAGGACCGATCGAGGTCAGGGAGGCCGCATGGGCGATCGACGAGGCAGGTGTACAGCTCGATCTCGCGGCCCGCCAGGCGTTGGCCTTGGCCGAGGGCGACCTGGAGAACCCGTCGCTGAGGGACCCCGGACCGGGAAACCTCGGGAAAGCGCTGCAGACTGCCGTGCGGAATCTGGCAGCCTCGCTCAACGAACGGGAGGAGTTCAGGCGCCGTATCGCCCATGAGGCATCACACGACGGCCTCACACAGCTGCCGAACCGGAACGCCTCCCTGGATCAACTCGAGCGCGGCCTGGCACGAACCGAGCGAAGTTCGACGCAGCTCGCCGTTCTGTTCATTGACCTCGATGGGTTCAAACGGGTCAACGATCTTCACGGACATCAGGCTGGCGACGCCGTCCTTCGAGCGACGTCCCATCGTCTGGTGGCAGCGGTCCGGAACGGCGATCATGTAGGTCGACTCGGGGGCGATGAGTTCGTCGTGATCGCCGAACCAATTGAGAGCATTGAGCTGGCGCTGGCCCTTGCGCATCGGATCATCGATGCTATCGAGGCACCGATCCAGGACGGAAATGTGCACGCAACAGTCACCGCCAGCGTCGGAATCGCTATCAGCGGTGAGCCCGGCGCGAGCGCGTCGGATCTGCTGCGAGACGCAGATCTCGCGGTTTATCGAGCGAAGGCTCTCGGTCGCGGCCAAGCCCAGATCTGCGACGAGCAGCTGCGGTCCGAGATTGTCAAGAGGGCCGACCTGGAACAGGCGCTCCAGTCGGCAGTCGCGAACGACGAGTTCGTGCTGCACTACCAGCCGATCGTCAAACCGGATGGGGACCAGCCAGTCGGCTTCGAAGCACTGATCCGATGGAACCGGCCCGGAACCGCGCTTCTCCCACCAGACGCCTTCATCCCGTGCGCCGAACGGAGCGAGCTGATCATCGCCATCGACTGCTGGGTGATCCAAGCCGTGGCGGCGCAGATCGCGGAGTGGAATCGGAGCGGCGAACCCACCGTGCCGATCGCCATCAACATCTCAGCCAAGCACCTCGCCTCGCCCCGATTCATCGACAACATCCTCGGCCCATTGGACCACTACGAGGTCGATCCATCCCGAGTCATCATCGAGGTCACGGAAAGCGCGCTCCTGCATGATATGTCGCTCGCTGCGGTCAAGCTGCAGGCGCTCCGGAGCCGAGGTATTCGGATCGCCATAGACGACTTCGGCACCGGCTACACATCTCTAGCCCACCTCAGAACACTCCCCGTGGACATCCTCAAGATCGACCGCAGCTTCACCAACGACGCGTCAGCCCTCTCACTGGTGAAACTGATCATCGATACAGGACACCTCTTGGGCGCCACGGTAACCGCCGAGGGCATCGAAACGCCAGCACAAGCGGGACAGATCAAGGCCCTGGGAGCCGACGAGCTCCAAGGCTACCTGTACGGGCGCCCTGCGCCGGTGAGCGACCTCGCCCGATCCGCAATCCATGCGAACGAGCCCGTCTCTTCCCCGAACACATACGAGACCTCTGGCTGACTCGGTGACGTGGGCTTGCGAATCGGTGGTGATGCCGGAGTTGAATGCCGCGTGTTCCCACTAGATCTGTGGAGTGCGGGTGTTCCAGTCGGGAAAGCTCCGGATCAGGGCTTGTTTCCCCTTCAGGCTGATGGACCCCTGCTTGTTGGCCTCGGCCCAGGGCAGAGTTCCCCGGTGCCAGTCGATGAAGGCCCGGGAGTTGGCTGTGACGTGTAGAGCGCTTTCGCCGCCGGGGTCAGACTGGCAGACCTCGGCGTGGCCGTGGTCGATGAGCAGCCAGTAGTGCTGGTTGCCCGATGGCTCGTCGGGAAAGGTGAAGGCGACCACCACTCGCCCGGTCGGAAGGGCTTGGCGGTTTAGTTGGACTTGACACCAAGCCCAGAGGGCGAATCCGGGGTCCAGGTGTTCCGGTAGCACCTCGACCCAGGTCTCGGCCCACCGGCCAAGGCTGTCGATCACGCCGGCGAGGTCGGCTCCGGCTGAGGTGAGCTCGTAGGTCGAGCCTTGACCGTTCGCCTTCGGGTGGGAGGTGATGATGCCCGCTCGTTCGAGTTCCCGTAGCCGCTTCACCAACATCGACCGGGACATGGCGGGTACCCCGGCCGCAATCGACGAGAAGGTCGTCGCCCCGAACAGCAGATTGCGTACGAGGAGGAGACTCCACCGCTCGGCCAGGATCTCGGTTGCCCGAGCAACGGGGCAGTATTGCCGGTAGGTCCGCATGCGACCATGGTGGTCAAACCAGCACAGGCCCGTCGAGTGCTTTCTTCGCGCTGGATGTTCGACGGGTGTAGTCCGAAGATCGGTCGCATGACCAGCGACAACTCGGCCGCAAGTACCGGACAGGTCGTGGGCTCGGCCGCCGAGGTCTACCAGACCTTCTTCGTTCCTGCGCTGTTTGCCCAGTGGGGCGAACAGACCCTGGACCTGGCCGGCGTAGCGCCGGGACAGGACGTCCTCGACGTCGGCTGCGGAACGGGGGTGCTGGCCCGGGCCGTCGCTCGCCGCCTCGCGGGCAGTGGCTCCTGCACCGGTCTCGATCTCAATCCGGGGATGTTGGACGTCGCCCGGCGATTTCCTGAACTGGTCACCTGGCAGGAGGGCCGGGCCGAGAGCCTGCCGTTCGGTGATGACACCTTCGACCGGGTCCTGAGCCAGTTCGCGCTCATGTTCTTCCAGGACCGGGCCGAGGCCCTGGCCGAGATGGGCCGCGTGATACGACCGACCGGTGCCATCGCGGTGAGCACCTGGGCCAGAGTGGAGGAATCGCCCGGATACGACGCCATGGTCACCCTGGTCGAGCGCCTCTTCGGGCAGACGGCGGCTGATGCCCTGCTGGCACCGTTTGCTGTCGGTACCGCGGCGTTGCTGTCCGACCTTCTCAGCGGCGCCTTCGATCAGGTCGTGGTCACCCGGGCGGAAGGCCGAGCACGCTTCCCCTCCATCGAGGCTTGGGTCCATACCGACATCCGCGGGTGGACACTGGCCGAACTGATCGACGACCAGCAGTACACAGAACTGCTCGCCGCTGCCCGACGTGATTTGGCCTCGTTTGCCGATCAAACAGGCCGGGTCGACTTCGCTGCTCCTGCCCTGATCGGAATCGCCCGACCTCGTAGCCGGTAACAGCGCTGCTCGCCGAGATCGTGTGAGTGGGTTGCCCTGGCGCCGCAGTTTGTCGGGGTCGAAACTCGGCGGCGAGGGATCGCTCTATTGCTGGGCGCGTGCTGTCGGGGCTGGATTGCTGGCGATTCGTTCGGCAGTTCGTCGAATCTCGTTTTTGGTCGCGGGGTAGCTCAGCTCTCTGAACATCTTCTTGACGGCTCGTTCAACGTCGTTGCGTGGTTGGCCTGCGAGCTGTTGTTCGAGGAAGTCGATGTGAGCCTGCAGGTCGTGGCTGCGCAGGTCGATGACGGGGCCCAAGGGACTGATGCCGGGCTTGGGCTTGCCGGGGCGCCGTAGAAGGTTGGCCGAGCTGAGGATTCCGATGCCGACCACGGCGGTGAGTAGTGCACCAGTGAGGCCAGCAGTGGCGAGGCTGACACGTTCGTTGCGGATTCCTTGGGTGGCGTAGTTGGCGAACAGTGAGCTGCCGCTGAGTGACGCTGAGCCGTTGATGCCGTTGTCGGCAGCGACTCGGGTCAGCCCGTCGGGGCTGGAGGAGGCGAACTGGCTGACCACGGCGGCCATCGCCACGATCAGCAGAACGGCAGCGAGTGCAGCACCTCGACCCGTCCATCGTGGACGTTCGGCCAGGGCGGAGCGCTCCAAATCGGCGGCGCCATGGACGAGGTCGGGGCGGACGGCGAGGACTGCAGCCAGGGTGGCAGCGGTGATGACGCCTTCGCCGATGCCGATGAGGACATGCACCCCGACCATGGAGCCGAACACGGTGTCGAACGAGACAGGCGCGGTGGCACCGAAGAGCCATTCGAGGGAGAAGGCCATGGCGCCGAGCACGACCGAGGCCGCTGCGGCCAGGCCACTGGCCATGACCACACCGGAGCTGTTGCGGGGCAGGATGCGACGGAACCCCAGGTAGAGGGCGTACCCCCCATAAGCGGTGATGACGGCCATGTTGAGCACGTTGTACCCGAGGGCCGTGATGCCGCCGTCGGCGAAGACCAGAGCTTGAAGCAGGATGACGGTCGCTACGACGAGGGTTCCGGTGGCGGGGCCGAGGAGTACGGCGGCGAGAAGGCCTCCCAGGAGGTGGCCGCTGGTGCCGGCGGCCACGGGGAAGGTGACCATCTGGGCGGCGAAAACGAACGCTGCGGTGAGCCCGGCGATCGGGGTTTGGCGTTCGGCGAGCTGGTTGCGTGACTGACGCAGGGACAACCCCACGACGCCGATGCTGATGGCGGCGGTGGCGGCGGCGGTCCCGGCATTCAGGAACCCGTCAGGTGCGTGCATCTCACACTCCTACCAATTGCGAACGGTTCGCAGGATAGCCAGCATCGGCCCTGCTGGCTAGTCGCCTCGTCCGAGCGCACTGCCCCGGCCACAGCGACGTCGCCGCCGAAATCCCTGAAGTGGGATCGAACGCGAGCGGCGGCGAGAGGACCGGCCCACGAATTGTGAACCGGTCCGCCTCGCTGGCCCGAGGAAGGTGCTAGGGCAGGTCGAGCACCAGGTCATGATCGATGGTCGTCTCGGACATGTCGGGGCAGTACCCCGGAGGTGGCCGCCGCAGTGCTGATCGGCGCCGGAATGATGCCGAGGCATGGCGTTGGTTCGTGCGTCGCCCCGCCAGGGGGAGGGGTTGGCACTCGTCTCGCCCTGAGTCACCCGTATTGCGCACGGGTGACGAGATTCTTACCTTTCCGCCGGAACACGCCGGTAGAGTAAGGGGTTCACCTTAGCGGGGACCTCTCGTCGCATGCCGGGCGCTCGTGGCGCTGGCGGTTCTGGTCGCCTCCTCTAAGCCCGACTTGAGGAGCAACCATGTCCGATCCCCGCAGCGCCGTCAGCTTCGACGCGCCCGCCCGACCGTCCCGACCCACCGCCATCGTTCTCTGTGAGGGGAACTTCGGCCAGATCGACGGCAAGACCGCCAATGGCCTGGTCCGCCACAGCGAGCGCTACGAGATCCTCTCCGTGATCGACAGCCAGCTGGTCGGCCGCGACGCCGGCGAGGTGCTCGACGGTGTGGCCAACGGCATCCCGATCCACCTCGACCTCGACGCCGCCCTCCGGCACCTCGGGCCCACAATCCCCGACTTCCTCATCGTGGGCGTCGCCCCCACCAGCGGCATGCTGTCGCCCGTCGAGCGGCACGTGATCCTCGACGCGATGAGCCGGGGCCTCAACGTGGTCAACGGCCTCCACGAGTTCCTGAACGACGACGTCGAGTTCGTCGCCGCCAGCGCCGTCAACCAGGTCTCGATCCTCGACATCCGCCGTCCCCGGGCCAAACGCGACCTCCGTATGTTCACCGGCCGGATCAACGACGTCACCTGCCCCCGCATCGCCGTGCTCGGCACCGACGGTGCCATCGGCAAACGCACCACGGCCACCATCCTCACCCGCACCCTCAACGACCACGGGATCAACGCCGTGCTCGTCGGCACCGGTCAGACCAGCATCATCCAGGGCGCCCGCTACGGAGTGGCGCTCGACGCCATCCCCACCCAGTTCGTGACCGGTGAATTGGAGGCCACCATCGTGGAGGCGTTCGAGGCCGAGCACCCCGACGTGATCATCGTCGAGGGCCAGGGAGCCCTCAGCCACCCGACCTACCTCAGCTCCACTGCCATCCTGCGGGGCAGCCTCCCTGTCGGCGTCATCCTCCAGCACGCCCCGGCCCGGGTGACCGTGAGCGACTACCCGGCGGTCACGATGCCGACGGTGACCAGCGAGATCAAGCTGATCGAGACATTCGCCGCCACCCGGGTGATCGGCCTGACGATCAACCACGAGAACATGACAGACGACGAGGTGTCGGCGGCCATCGGGCACTACGAGCGCGAGCTGGGCATCCCGTGCACCGACGCCCTCACCCGCCCCGCCGAACGCCTGCTCGACATGGTGTTCGCCGCGCTCCCCGAGCTCAACCCCAGCAGCAGCCTGATCGCCCGTTGAGCTGCCCCCGGGTCGAGATCGATCTCGACAAGGTGGGCCACAACGCCCGCTCCCTGGTCGAACGGGCCGGGGATGCTGGGCATATCGGTCACCGGGGTGACGAAGGCCGTGCTCGGCCTCCCCCCGCTGGCGTCGGTGCTGGTGGCGTCGGGCGTCGCGGCGTTGGGTGACTCCCGGATCGAGAACATCGAGACCATGCGGGCAGCCGGGCTCGACGGCCCGATGGTGCTCATCCGCTCGCCCATGCCGAGCCAGGTGGATCGGGTGGTGGACAGCGGAGCGATCAGCCTGGGGACGGACTGCGACGTCATGACCCTGCTGGCCGCCGCCGCCCGGGAACGCGGCGTCGAGCACGGCGTGGTGCTGATGGTGGAGCTGGGCGACCTCCGGGAGGGCATCATGCCCCACCTCCTGGATGCCACGGTGGCCCACGTCCTGTCGCTGGGCGGCCTGCGTCTGCGGGGAATCGGCGCCAACCTGGCCTGCCGCAGCGGCATAGCCCCCGACGCGGCCAACATGGCCGAGCTCAGCGCCTGCGCCGAGCGGGTGGAGCGCCAGTTCGGCCTCGAGCTCGACATCGTGACGGGCGGCAACTCGGCCAACCTGCTGTGGGCCTTCGGCACCGCCGACCGGGGTCGGGTCAACAACCTCCGCCTGGGCGAATCGATCCTGCTCGGCTGCGAGCCGCTGCAGCGCCAGCCGATCCCGGGACTCCACGACGATGCCATCGTGATCGTGGCCGAGGTGATCGAGTCGAGCCGCAAGCCGAGCCGGCCCTGGGGTCGGGTTGCGCAGTCGGCGTTCGGGGTGGTGGAACCGGTGGGCGACGACCGGGGCCCGGTGTGGCAGACGATCCTCGCCATCGGGCATCAGGACACCGATCCGACCGGGCTCACGCCGCCGAGCGGCGTCCGCATCGTCGGGGCCAGTAGTGATCACCTGATCACCGAGACCGACCGCCGGCTTCGCGCCGGCACCGAGATCGGGTTCCGACCGGGCTACGGGGCGTTCATGCGGGCGATGACCTCACACTCCGTCACCACCATCTCTACGGGTGGGCGGTGAATGCTGCAAGCATCGCCGGCACGAGGCCGGCGATGCTTGCTCCAGCGCTACGCGCTAGATGGCGCGAACGTTCTTGGCTTCTTCTCCTTTACGGCCAGGGGCGACGTCGAACTCCACCACCTGACCCTCCTCCAGCGACTTGTAACCGTCGCCGGTGATGCTCGAGTAGTGGACGAAAACGTCCTCTCCCCGCTCTCGCGAAATGAAGCCGAAGCCCTTCTCGCTGTTGAAAAACTTCACAGTGCCTTGCATGCGCACACTCTTTTCCGAACGACCAGCCACTCGACGGGTCACCCCCTAACCTACGCTGACGGCGGCGGCATTCCTCCCAACCGGCCACGACACCGCCGGATCCCGCCCCCGACTTCGGTCGCCGGAGACCGGTGCGGTACGCTCGCAACCGGGACGAGTCGCAACTCGTGGGAGGACATCGGAGACGGTGGGCCAACTGTGAGCCCGACGCCTCGACCGCCCCCAGTCGAGGAGCGAACGTGTCGTTCACGGTCCGCATCACCGCAGTCCAGCCCGAGCGGACATCGTGCCCGCTCCTGAGTACGGCCTGATGGCCGCCGAGGTCGGAGCCACCGTCGTCTACCCCGTGCATGGCGTCGCCGAGGTCGTCGGCAGCGAGACCCGCACGGTCGCCGGTCAGGCGGCCACCTATCTCGTGCTGGCCATCTCGGGGGAGAACCGCGGCGGTGACCTCCGGATCCTCGTGCGCGAAGACCAGTTCGACACGATCGGTATCCGGCCGGCGATGTCGAGCGACGATGCCAGCCAGGTCCTCGATGTCCTGGCCGTCGTCGATCCCCGCCTGTCGGCCACCTGGTCCCGGCGGTTCAAGAGCCACCAGGAGAAGCTGAAGAGCGGCGACGTGTTCGACCTGGCCGAGGTGGTCCGCAACCTCGCCCTCCGCCAGCAGGAGCGGACACTGGGGGCAGCCGACAAGGCGATGTACCGGCGGGCCCGCACGTCGCTGCTCGCCGAGCTCGCGGTCACCTGGGGGGTGACCACCGATTCCGCCGCCGAGCGGGTGGACGGGGCCCTCCGCCGGTGACGCCCTGGCGGCCCGCCGACCTCAGCGGGGGATCTCCAGGGTGACCCGCGTGCCCCGGCCCGGCTCGGAGTGGAACTCCAGCCGGCCGAGGATGAGCGGGACCCGCTGCCGGAGCCGCATCAGGCCGAGACCCCGTTGGCGGCCCGGCGGCTCCGGAGGGGCGTCGGGACGGAAGCCGATGCCGTCGTCGGAGACCGTGAGCTGGATCCGACCGTCGACCGTCGATTCGAGCACGATCCCGTGGTGGGTGGCCCCGGCGTGCTTGATGGCGTTGAACAGCAGCTCGCGCGCCGCCTCGTACACGAAGATCCGCGTGTCCTGACCCGACGGATCGGCCTCGTGATCGATGCTGGCCTCCACGTCGACGTGGTGTTGGAGCCGGACCTGGCGGATCAGGTGCTCCAACGCCACCGGCAGGCCGTGGTCGTGCAACTCGGGGGGAAAGAGCTCGCTGCTGAGCGTCCGGGCGGCGTCGATGGCCTCGGCGATGGTGGACCGGGTCTGGGTCAGGAGCTCGGCCGCTGCGCCGTCGTGGTCGACGTTGGTGGTCAGGCGGTCGAGCGTCACCGCCGCGCTGTAGAGGAGTTGCTGCAGGTGGTCGTGCAGGGTCTGGGCGATCTGCTCCCGGACCTGCTGTTCGGCCATCACCAGCTGGGAGGCGAGCTCCCGCAGCTGCTGGTTCCGGATCTCGAGCTCGGTGGTCTCGACGCTGATGGCGGAGGTCCACTTGAGGCTGCCGCTCGGGTCTCGCTCGGCGTGCACGTCACACCGGTACCACCGCCGCTCGCCATCGGGACCATCCAGGTGATAGTCGATGGACCAGCCGTCGGACGTACCGGCGACGATCTGGTCGAGCACGGTGGGCGCCTGCTGCTGGATGTCGAGCGGGGCGTGGCCGAGCAGGACGTCCAGCGGCACGCGGGCGCCGGGCGCCAGGGCGAGGCCGGCGGGTATGGTCCCGTCGATGGAGACGAGGCCGGTGGCCGGGTCGTAGATCCAGGAGCTGGCACCGGCCGTTTCCATCACCAGTTGCAGACGTTGGGCCGTTTCCTGCGCCGCCACCTCGGCCGCTTTGCGGCTGGTGATGTCGAGGTCGATACCGGTCAGCCGGGCCATCGAGCCGTCCGGGTTGCGTTCGGCCCGACCCAGCCCATGGTGCCAGGCCACCGAGCCGTCGGGGCGGATCGACCGGAACTCCATGTCCCAGCTGTCGTGACCCGGAGTGTGGACCATCACATGGAACTGACGCTCGATTTCCGGCCGGTCGGCGGGATGGAGCGAGTCCAGCCATCGTTGATTGCTGGCCGGGAGGGCCGGATCATGCCCGTAGAGGCGAAATATGGTGGTGTCCCAGGTGGTCACCCCGGCCATGCGGTCATAGGACCACACGCCGGCCGCCGAGGCCTCCAGGGCCAGCCGCAGCCGGGCTTCGCTGGCCTGCAGCGCGTTCTCGGCCGCCTTCCGGCGGCCGATGTCCTCGACGACGGAGACCGTGCGGGCCACCCGACCGGTCTCGTCCCGTACCGGGTGGGCGATTATGCGGACCCACACGGCCGAGCCGTCGGGCCGGACGAGCCGCTTCTCGACCGAGTAAAAGGGAATCTCGCCCCGCACCAGACGGTCGAGCTGCCGGACGTCGGCCTCCCAGTCGTCGGGGTGCGTGACGTCGCTCACCGTCGAACGCAGCAGGTCGGCCTCCGACCGTCCGCTGATGATGGTGTACATCTCGTTGACCCGGATGAACCGCCAGGTCGAGGCGTCGACCAGCGTGATGCCCACGCCGGCATTGTGGAACAGGGCCTGGAAGTCGTCCTCGGCCCGGGCTGCGGCCCGTCGGGAGGTCATCGGGGCAGCTCGATGAGGCCGGCCGCCGCCGCCTGGAGCACGGCCTCCAGCCGGGTGTGCGCATCGAGCTTGTTCATGGCCCGTCGGAGATAGTTGCGGACGGTGTGGACACTCAGGTGGAGGGCCTCGGCCATCTCCACCGGTGACTCGCCGTGGGCGCAGCGCTGCAGGATCTCCAGCTCCCGGCCGGTCAATGCCGGGCCGGCGGTCCGGGGCGGGCCATGGCGGAGGCTCACCAGCTGGGCCAGGACGTCGGGGGTGAAATACGACCCGCCGTCCGCCGCCGCCCGGATGGCGGCGACGAGCTCCGCCGCCGACCCGTTCTTGGTCACGAACCCGGTGGCCCCGGCGTCGAGGGCGTCGATCAGCACCGCATCGTGCCCCTGGGCGGTCAGGAACACCACCCGGGCCGACGGGAGTACAGCCCGGATCTCCCGCGTGAGGCTCACGCCGTCTCCGTCCGGGAGGTGGTAGTCCATCAGCACCACGTCCGGGACCGCCGCCAGCGCCGTGGCCACGGCGCCGGCGGCCCCGGCCACGCGGCCGACCGACATGATGTCGGGCTGGTCATCGAGCAGCCCGGCGAGCGCTTGGGCTACGACCTCGTGGTCTTCGATGAGCAACACCCGCACCGGAGGCGATTCGGTGCTCACCCCGATGAGCCTAACGGTTGTCAGGAAGTGTGTCGGCGGCCACAGGAGATGGAGCCACAGAGGACGCAATCGTGTCGTTTCTCGTAGCACAGACGAGTCACACGGGTGAGATGCTGGCAGCTCACAAAGTCGGCGTGAACTCGTCCTTCCGCCACCGTGCCCGCTCTGCGATCCTCAAGGCCTCAAGGCTGATGGACCCGGTGATGCCAGCGCGACCGCACGCACACGACGATTGGTGGATCCGTAACTGGGACGCCTGCGATCGGGAGATCGAGTCCTGGTTCGACGACGAGCAGATGTTGGCTGAACTCGGGCGACGATGCACGATGACGATGCTGGGCCGCCATCCCGCTCTCGACAAGGGCGCCGTCGATCCCCAGCTCCTGCTCCGGAGGCTGCTCGCCGCCGACTGGTTGGAGCCCGCCATGGAGCCCATCCCGGTGGAGCGAGCCTAACAACCAGCGGCCGTCATCCGATACAGAATCGAAGTACCTCGTTCTGATGGGTGACGACAATGAACTCTGACACCGAGCTCCTGCACGACTTCCTGGTCGAGCGGGACGAGCTGTTCGATCGCATCGAATCGCTGTCCCTGCGCCTCGAAGCGGACCCGGCGAGCCACACCGACCTCACCGTCATGTTCCAGGCGGTGCACACGCTGAAGAGCCAGTTCGGCATCCTCGGGTTCCGGCATTTCGAGGGCGTCTGCCAGGATCTCGAATCCGAGCTCGAGGAGGTCCGCATGGCCAGGTCGCCGGTCCCGCTGTCCGCTGTCAACGCCGCCCTGTCGCTCGTCGACCGGGCCCGGGCCTTCTTCGATGCGGTCTGACATGTCGGCACCACATCTACCGTCGGGGCTGGCCGGCAATGCCCTCCCTAGGGGCTTGGAGGCGGCCGACGAGGCCTTCCACATCGTACGATCGGGCACGTCGACGCTGGTGCAGTTGCTGGCCGACGAGCTGGTGCCGCTGGCCCCCGACACGGTCGACGAGATCGAGCGGACCGTGAAGCGGATCAAGTCGGCACTGCCGGCGCTGGCCCACTGGCAGAGCGACAACCGGATCTTGGGCGAGTGGTCCTTCGAGCCCCCCTTCACCCAGGTCGGGGTGCGCCTCGACCAGCTCGACGACCTGGCCGATCTGGAGAACGTGGAACGGCTGCGGCGCTCGTTCGATCTGCTCGCGCCGCGTTCCCTGGCGCTGCGCAAGGAGGCGGCCGAGCTGGTCGTCGACGCCCTTCTGTACCAGATGCGTTGCTGAGGGCGCCCGTAGCTCCCGCCGACCGGCGGCCTACACTGCGGCCCCAGAGCCCAGCCCGGGTCGCCGGCTCCAGCACTGCGGGCGGCGGCTCCGGCCCGGGTCACCACGGCACGCCGCCGCAGGGGCGGCGCTCGCTCACCCACGGAGGATCCCGATGACCCGTCACCCTATGCGCCCCCTGGCCGCCCTGGCCGCCGTCGTGCTCGGTCTCGCGCTCACCGGCTGCGGCAGCTCGAGCGACGACACCGCGGCCACCGGGGCCACCGGCGGCGCCACCACCGAGGCCGGTGCCGGCACCACGGTCACGACGCGGCCCACCACCACCAGCGCTGCCATCAGCACCTCCACCACGGCGGCCACCACCGACGACTCGTCGGCCACGGTGATCGAGGCCACCGTGGCCGGAGGCAAGGTCACCGTCGCCGACGACCGGTTCGAGGTGGCCAAGGGCACCGATGTGGTCATCCGGGTGACCGACGACGTGGAGGAGCCGGTCCATCTCCACGGCTACGACATCGAGGCCGACGCCGCCCCCGGCAAACCGGCCGAGATCACGTTCACCGCCGACATCCCCGGCGTGTTCGAGGTGGAGCTGGAGGACTCGGGCACCCTGTTGTTCGAGATCGAGGTGAAGTAGCCGCATGATCTTCGCCCACGGTCTCGGCTCGCGGGGCCAGCTGCCGCTGCCGGTGTGGATGTTCACCTGGGCCGCCGCCATCGCCCTGGTCGTGTCGTTCGTGGCCCTGGGCGTGCTGTGGACCCGCCCCCAGCTCGACCGGTTGGCCGCCGGACGGTCGCTGCTCCCGTCCACCGGCGTGGTCGGCGTGGTGCAGGGGGTGGGGCGGGCCGTGGCTATGGCCCTGTACCTGCTGTGCCTGGTGGCCGGGCTGGCCGGGCGCGACGTGACCAGCGACAACATCCTCCCGGTCACGATCTACGTGGTCGTCTGGGTGGGGGCGTTGCTGGTGAGTGGCCTGGTTGGCGACCTCTGGGGGGCGGTGAACCCCATCGCCACCGTGGCCCGGGCGGTGGAGGCGGTCGCCCGGCGGGCCGGGGTCCAGCCCCGGGAGGCGCCGGCCCGGCTCGGCCAGTGGCCGGCAGCCCTCGGGCTGCTCGTGTTCCTGTTCTACGAGTTGGGCCATCCGTCAGGGGCCCAGCCCCGCACCCTCGGCTACCTGCTCGTGGTCCATCTGGCGGTGAGCATCGTGGCCGCCATCATGTGGGGGGCCGACTGGGTGGCCGAGCACGAGCCGTTCTCCGCCCTGTTCGCCTGGGTCGGGGCCATCGGGCCCGTCTTCCGCCGCCCCGACGGCGGCCTCGGGCTGCGTCCCCCGATGAGCGGTCTGGCCCGCATGCCGGTGGTGGCCGGCACGCTGGTCGCCCTGCTCGTGGTGCTCGGCGGCACGACCTACGACGGGTTCAGCGAGAGTGAGCTGGCCCGCCAGATCCTGGGCCGCCCCTCCGGCTGGAGTGGCGCCGTCAACCACCTGATGGGCCTCGTCGGCTCGATCGTCGTCATCGGCCTGTTGTTTGCCGTGGGCATCTGGTGGACGTCGCGGGTGACGGGCATGGCGGTCAGCCGGGCGGCGACGGCGTTCACCCCGTCGCTCACGCCGATCGTTTTCGGCTACGCCGTGGCCCACTACTTCCAGCTGCTGGTGGACGAGTCGCAGAGCTTCGTGTTCCGCCTGTCGGACCCCATGGGCCGGGGCTGGAACCTGTTCGGCGGATCGGACGGGCTGATCAACTTCAACCTGATCAGCGTGGACCTGGTGGCCTGGCTCCAGGTCCTGGCCATCCTGGTGGGACACATCGGGGCGGTGATGGTGGCCCACGACCGCTCGATCGAGCTGTTCGACGTTGGCCACTCGCTGCGCAGCCAATTCGCCATGCTGCTGGTGATGGTGGCCTACAGCACGCTGGGCCTCTGGCTCCTCCTCAACGCCTAGGTGTCCCCTTCGGGGACCTGGAGTTCGCCTGCGGCGAACGTCCTAGCGTCTTCTTGTTGGCACCCGGGGGAGGGGCTTACGATTCCGGCCACGGTCATGGATCAGGGGGAACAGCGGTGAAGATCGGCATCACAGGGACGTTCGGCGGGTCGCCCAAGCGCGACATGGGGTTCGTGAAGGAATACGCCATCTGCGCCGAGGAGGTGGGGTTCGACTGCCTCTACGCCCCCGAGCACGTGGTGTTCTTCGCCAGCTACGACTCGAAGTATCCCTACACCCCCGACGGCAACCCGTCGTTCCCGCCCAACATCGGCCTCTACGATCCCTTGTTCGTGTGCGCCGTGGCCTCCATGGTCACCACCACCCTGCGCACCGCCACCAGCGTGATGATCCTGCCCGAGCGGCCGGCGCTGCTCACGGCGAAGGAGGTCATGACGCTCGATCACATCAGCGGCGGTCGCTTCGACCTCGGCATCGGGATCGGCTGGAGCTCGGAGGAGTTCGAGGCGCTGGGCATTCCGTGGGAGCGGCGGGGCAAGCGGGCCGACGACTACGTGGGGGCCATCCGGGCCGCCTGGACCAACGACATCGCCGCCTACGACGGTGAGTTCGTGCGCTACGAGAACGCCGTGCTGCGCCCGGCTCCTGTCAACGGCACCGTGCCGATCATCGTGGGCGGCGACTCCACCGCCGCCATGCGCCGGGCGGCCCGCCTGGGCGACGGCTGGTACGGCTGGTGGGCCGGGGTGGAGCTGGAGCCCCATCTGGCCAAGCTGCGGGGGATCATGGCCGAGGAGGGCTGCCAGCAGGGCCCGGGCTGGAGCCTCCGCGTGGGGCTGCCGATCGGGCGGGAAACGCCCGACGAGGTGGCGGCCAAGGCGGCCGAGGCCAAGGCGCTGGGGGTCGACGAGTTCGTGGTGGGCGCCGGCGTGCCGTCCCGGGACTTCGACAAGCACCTCAAGACCTGGGCTGACGCCACCGCCGCCGCCCGCTGAGGGCCGGCCGCACCCACCCACCGGCAAACTCGTTCGCCAGTGCGCGGGAGGGGGCGCCCGGGGGCAGTGCCCCCGCCGGCGCCCTCGATCCATTCGATCCGTGGGTGCAGCGGGCCGCTGTGACCTCGCTCTCGTCGGGGCCTACCAGCGACGGTGGCCGCAGCCGGGCGGGATCGTCGGACCGGCAGGGTTGACGCACGATCGTGCAGGCATCGCCGGCCGGGGTGACGAGCGGATCGGTGAGGTAGATTTCGTGGTAAGTGCCGATCGCTTCCAGGTGGTTGGCATCCAGGTAGGCGCTGATCCGGGCGATGGTCCCGGCGACCGTGTCGAACCCGCCCCGGTGCAGCGCCTGCACCGCGAAACCCTCGTGCATCGTGCGGATGGTGATCCGCTCGGCTGTCCGGCTGGCGGCGTGGTCGATCACGAGCTCCGTCAGCTCGTCGCCGATGGAGTCGGGAAGGCAGACCGCCGCAATCCAGGACCAGACGCCCGGGAGGCCCGGGTCGAACGCGACACGGTCCGCGGCATACCAGAATCCTTCGAGCGGCATCTGGCTGTAGGCCGACGCCGAGCCGCCCGAGACCGTCCTGATCTCGCGGGCCACAGCCAGCAGATCGGTCACCTCGGCCCGCGTCTCGTCGCTACCGACGTCGAGCGCCAGGTACCGGCGATCCGGTATGAGGTAGGCCTGCGGCACCTCGGCCGCCTCGTAGTCGGCTCGCCCGAACAGTGCTTCCCTCATGGGTTCCATCCCCTCGTCCGCTTCTGCCCGGACCACGCCGGCCACCACCGCCCGGGTTTGGACCGACGAACCGAGGGAACGATTCATGATTCAAGGTCACTTGGGTGAGATCGGCGGCTGCTCGGGCCGTCAGGCGCCGCCGAGCCCCCGACCATCGGTGATTCTGCCCAGTTAACTCTACCCTCACGTGAGGGTAGGGATTGGCCTTCGGCGAGTGACACCGATCCGGAGGTCGGGGCTTGACCTTCAACTCCCTTCCCTTCGCCGCCTTCCTGGCGGTGGTGACCGGGGCCGTCTGGCGGCTCCGACACCGGGACCAGAACCGGGCGCTGCTGGCGGCGTCCTATCTCTTCTACGGCGCCTGGGACTGGCGGTTCCTGGCCCTTCTCGTGGGCTCCACCGTGATCGGCTACACCGCCGGGATCGCCCTCGGCCGCCCTCGTTGTCACGAGTGGAGGTCAATCTGTTCCGTTCATCTACTTCCAGTTCTAGCGACACAGCCGGGGTCGGGGCTGCGGCGTCGACCGAACCGGCGGCGCAGCCCGTCGGCCGGCGGCCGGGGTGGCGGCGCCGGTTCGGGTTGTCCCTTCTGGCTTCGCTGCTGGTGGCCGAGGGCGCAGCTCGGGCCATCGCTCCCCATCTGGCCCCGGTAGGGGAGTGGCCCCGGGCCGACTACGTAGGCCACGAGGAAGGGCTGGCGCCCCGGGCGGCCGACCTCGACCTGCTGGTGCTCGGCTCGTCGGTGGTGGGCCGCGACATCTCGCCCGATCGGCTGCGGGATCTCGGCGGCCCCGCCGTGGGCTACAACTACTGGCTGGGCGGCCCGCCCATGCGCTCGATCGATCTGCTCACCTCCGACGTGCTGCTTCGGCGGGTCTCGCCGTCGGTGGTGCTGCTGGGATTGACCATGCGGGAGTTCACCGACGGGCCGAGCGCCCGCAAACCATCTGGACGCGCTCCGCCAATCGGCTGGCTTCCTGGCCGCCTCCGGCCGGATGGGGTGGATCGACCGGCTCGACGAGGGGCTGCAACGGGCGAGCGCGCTGGCCCGCCACCGGACCGACTTCCGCGACCCGGTGCAGTTGGTGCACAACATCGAGGCCGAGGCGCTGGTGCCGGAACGGCTGGGGGCCGACGGCTACCTGCTCGACCGGGGGACCGACCACCTGGCCGATGAGCCGGCGGCCCATGTGGCCCAGGAAGAGGCGGTGATGGCCGGCTACGAGGTGAACCCGGGCGACGTCGACGCCCTCCGTCACCTGCTAGGCGAGCTGGCCGGGCGCGGCATTCGGGTGCTGGTGGCCAACCTGCCGGTCACCGGGCGGTTCGTGGCCATGGCCGACGACGGCCGGGCCGACTACGACGCCTACCTGCGTCAGGTTCGGGCCGCTACCGAGGAGAGCGGGGCCACCTGGCTCGACGCCATGGACCGCCCCTGGCCCGACCACCTGTTCGCCGACGTCAACCACCTCAACGACCAGGGCGCCGCCGAGCTCCAGCCCCTCGTTCTCGACGCCCTCCTCCGCCTCCCACCCACCGGCTGAGCGGCGTGCGGGCGCCGGGACGGCGTGGGCACCGGGCGCCCGGGGCTCAGCCCAGGAGGGGGAAGACCTTGGTGGCCAGTTCCTCGGTAGCCCGGTAGCGGGAGGCGAAGCCGGGAAGCACCATCACATGGTCGAGCCCGGCGTCCTCCAGGCTGCGGATCTGTTCGGCCATCTCGCCTGGCGAGCCGACCAGGCACGTCATGCGGATCAGATCGGGGGTGGCGAACTGACGCTCGTCGGGGTGGAGATACGTCCCGTGGCCGGCGTGGATCCGGAAGTGGCGCTGGGCCTCCGGGGTCTGCTCCACCAGAGCCACGTACCGCTCCCAGTGGTCCCGCAGGTGCGCCGGCGGTTCCACCCCGAACTGCCGCTGGCGCTCGTAGGCGTAGTGCAGGGCCATCACCGCCATCGGGCCGCACTGGTCGATCACCCGGTCAGACTCGAGCGTCTCGCCCGGCTCCAGCACACAGGTGGCGGTGAGCGTGGTGAGCTGGAACGTCGCGCGGTCATAGGCCCGGCCGGCCTCGGCCGCCCCCGCCGCCACGTTGGCCAGGCACCGCTCCACCGCCTTGCGGATCGGGGGCACCGACACCACCAGCCCGTCGCCATAGGCCCCAGCCAGCCGCTGGCCCTTGGGCCCGAAGGCCGACACGTGGATCGGTACCGGGTCGGTCACGTTGACAAAGCCGAGTTCCGCCATCTGGAACCCGACGTCGGTGGTCTCACCCCGGTAGCTGAACGGCGCCTCCTCCCCCCGCAGCATCCGCCGGGTGGTGTCGAGGAAGGCCTCGAACTCGGTGAGCCGAGCCGGCTTGCGGCCCATGAGCCGCCACGCCGTGAACCCGTTGCCCACCCCGAGGAACGTCCGCCCGGGAGCCAGGACGTTGATGGTGGCGATGCTGTGGGCCGTCACCGGGGCCAGCCGGGTGTCGACCACCGACACCCCGGTGCCGAGCTTGATCCGGCTGGTCCGCTCCGCCGCCAGGGCCAGGCAGGCGTAGGCGTCGGACCACAGCAGCTGGGAGTCGGCGAACCAGGCGGCGTCGTAGCCCAGGTTCTCGGCGTGGGTGACGAGGCCGATGTCGTCGATCTTGGAATGCAGGCACAACCCGAACTGCATCGGTCGGTCTCTCTTCCCTGGTACGCGGTGTTGGGCCCGGTCGGTCCGGGCCCGAGCCTAGGACGCCGGTTCCCCCGACCGCATCCCGGTGCGCCCCGGGCCCTGGCTGTCCCCGTCGGCCACGGGTCCGCCGCCCGGGTGGGCGGGGCGTATGGCCCCCCGGTCGGGCAGGAAGCCGTGGCCGATGCCCCACAGCACCGCCTGGGTGCGGTTGGTCACCCCGATCTTGCGGTACAGGTTCCGGGTGTGGGTCTTCACCGAATTGGGCGACAGGTACAGGTGACGGGCGATCGCAGTGTTCTCGCAGCCCTGCACGGCCAGCGCCAGCACCTCGCTCTCCCGCTCGGTCAGTCCCAGGCTGCGCCCCGGCCACGTCCTCTCGCCCGTCCCTTCCGTACGGTTGGCGGCGGTGTCGCCGCCGGGGTGGGGGGTGGTCACCACTTCGCCGTCGTGGATCCGCAGCAGGTGGTCGGCCAGCTCCGGGCCGGTGAGGGACTTCGACAGATAGCCGCTGGCCCCGCCGTCGAGGGCCCGCTGCACGGTCCACGGCTCCAGGCGCCACGAGTAGACGACGAGCCGCCGGGCCGGCGACCGCTCCAGCGCCGCCAGCATGCCGCCTCCCTCGCCCTCCTGGGGGGCGGCGAACGTGTCGAACAGGGCGATGTCGAGAGGGCGGGTGGGGGGCCGGTTCAGGTCGAGTTCGACCACCCGCACCCGGTCGACGAAGGGCGCCAGCATGGCGGCCACGCCCCGCACCACGACCTCGTAGTCGTTGACGACGGCGATCTCCGCCGGTGTCCGCGCCATCCGGTATCTGCTACCCCGAGCTCCCGCCGGCGAATCCGGCGCCCGTCCCCGACCTCAGGACGCCGCCCCGCCGGGGGCCAGCTCATCGGCCAGGCCGGTGATGTCGAGCAGGCGACTGATCTGGTCGGTCAGGGACACCATGCGCAGGCGGTGCCCCGCCTCCCGCGCGATGAGCAGTCCGGTGACCAGGGCGGTGAGCGCGGCCGAGCCGAAGAACGTCACGGCGGCCACGTCGACGTCCACCCGCCGTACCCGTCCCGCCAGGTCGCTGAGCACCTCGCCCAGCTGTTGCGCCTCATCGCCGTCGATGTCGCCTCGCAGCTCGACACAGGCTCGGCCGCAGCCTTCGGTCACGATACGAAAGAAGTCAGGTTCGGTCACTCGCGGCTCGCCACTCCCCTCGGTGCGGGACAGCCCGCACGACGTTTACCCTCGCCCGGTAGATTCTGAACCTTCGGGCCGACGCCGTCTTCACCCTGGAAGGGGTATTGCCGTGGCTCCATCCGGCGCCGGGAAGTGGACGGTTCGCGGCGATCGCCGGCTGTTCGCATCGAGGGCCGGTTCCTAGACTGGACGTGCCGGCCGGCCCGTCAGTGGGGACCGACGTCGCTAGCCGGCCTTCCATCGTTTGAACGTCTGCCGACCCCGTTCGTGCAGCCAGGGGGAAATGGAGCGCGCTCTCATGTCGAGCGGAACAGACATCGGTATCGGCGCGGGCGTCGTGGCGCCCGGTCGCCTCGGTACCCCGGGCCTGACCCTGCGGGACGACCCCCGGGCCGACCCCCGGATGGTGGCCGCCCTGGCCGCCTTCGGGCTCGACCAGCCCCCGGCGCCGCTGACCGTGGCGGCCGACGCCCCCATCGGCGACCTGCACGCCTGGGCGGCCGAGACCGAGGTGGGCTTCGAGGGATTGTTTGCCGCGCTGGTGGACGGGGCATCGCCGGTGGCCGGGGTGACGAGCGAGACGATCACCGTGCCCTCGCGCGACGGCACCCACCAGATACCGGTTTACGTCCACCGTCCCGAGGGGGCGTCGGGCCCTCTGCCCTGCGTTTACCACATCCACGGGGGCGGGATGGTGCTGATCGAGGCGGCTAACCCGTGCTATCAGCTGTGGCGCAGCGAGCTGGCCGCCACCGGCCTGGTGGTGATCGGCGTGGAGTTCCGCAACGCCGCCGGCAACCACCCGTACCCCACCGGCCTCCACGACTGCGCCGACGCCCTCCAGTGGGTGGCGGCCAACAAAGCTCAGCTCGGGGTGTCCACCATCGCCCTGTCGGGTGAGTCGGGCGGCGGCCCGACAGCCCGCTGGCCAGCCTGGTGGAGAACGACGGCTACTTCATCTCCCACGACATGTTCCCGGTGATGACCGAGGTGTACGACCCGGGCGGGGCCAACATCGCCGACCCGACCTGCTGGCCGGCCGAGGCGTCCGACGCCGACCTGGCCGGGATGCCACCCCATGTCATCTCGGTCAACGAGCTCGACCCCCTGCGGGACGAGGGCCTCACCTACTACCGCCGCCTGCGCGACGCCGGCGTCAGCGCCGTCGGCCGGGTGGTGCCCGGCACCTGCCACGGGGGCGACGTGTTCTTCGCCCTCGCCATGCCCGACGTCCATGCCGCATCCATCCGCGACGTGAGCGGCTTCGCCCGCTCGCTGGCCTGATCCCCAAACAGGAGAACCATCGCCCATGTCAGCCACCGACACGACCTCCTCCACCTCCTCCACCTCCACCACCGACTACGACGTGATCATCATCGGCGCCGGGGTCGCCGGGATCTACCAGCTGTACAAGCTGAAGGACAGCGGCCTCTCGGTCCGGGTGCTCGACGCCGCCTCCGGCGTGGGCGGCACCTGGTACTGGAACCGGTACCCGCTGGCCCGCTTCGACTCCGAGAGCTACTCCTACGGCTACTTCTTCTCCCGGGAGGTGCTCGACGAGTGGGAGTGGTCCGAGCACTTCGCCGGCCAGCCCGAGACCGAGCGCTACCTCAACTTCGTGGTCGACAAGTTCGGCCTGCGGGACTACTTCCAGTTCAACACGCGGGTGACGTCGGCCGTGTTCGACGAGGGTCGCGACCGCTGGCAGCTGTCCACCGGTGACGGTGCCAGCTGCACCGCCCGCTTCGTGATCTCGGCCACCGGCCTGCTGTCGGCCCCCTTCTTCCCCGACATCCCGGGCCGGGAGAGCTTCAAGGGTGAGGCCTACCACACCGGGCTGTGGCCCAAGGAGCCGGTGAGCTTCGCCGGCAAGAAGGTGGCCATGATCGGCACCGGGGCCAGCGCCGTGCAGCTCCTGCCGGCCATCGTCGACGAGGTCGGCTCGATCACGGTGTACCAGCGGACCCCGAACTGGTGCGCCCCCCTCAACAACGGGCTGATCACGCCGGAGGAGCAGGACGAGATCCGGGCCGGCTACGAGGAGCTGGAGCAGCTGTGCCGCAACACCTTCGCCGGCTTCGCCCACCCCGACGGCACCCGGGGCACGTTCGAGGACTCGAAGGAGCAGCGCTGGGCCTTCTACGAGAGCCTGTGGACCAAGCGGGGCTTCGCCAAGCTGTTCAGCAACTACAACGACATCCTGGTGGATCCGAAGGCCAACGCCGAGTTCTGTGAGTTCCTGGCCCACAAGATCCGGGAGCGGGTGACCGACCCGGCCACGGCGGAGAAGCTCATCCCCACCGACCACGGCTACGGGATGAAGCGGCCACCGATGGAGACCGGCTACTACGAGGCCTACAACCGGCCCAGTTGCACGCTGGTGGATCTGCACGAGACCCCGATCGAGCGGATCACCGAGACCGGGATCGTCACCGCCGCCGGTGAGGAGCAGTTCGACCTGATCATCTGGGCCACCGGGTTCGACGCCGTCACCGGCGCCCTCACCCGGATGGGCGTGGTGGGCCGGGACGGGGAGCGGCTGGCCGACTACTGGGCCGACGGCCCCCGCACCTACCTCGGGGTGTCGATTCCCCGGTTCCCCAACTTCGCCTTCGTGGGCGGGCCCCACTTCCCGTTCGCCAACGTGCCCCGGGGGGTCGATCCCCAGGTCGACTTCGTGACCGACCTCGTTGTCCACGCCGCCCGGCAGGGGTACACGTTCGAGCCGAACGAGGAGGCCGAGGAGGCGTGGACCGAGCATGTGCTGGCCAGCTCGGCCCCGTTCCTGGTGGCCGACACGTCGTGGTTCCGGGGGGCCAACATTCCGGGCAAGGCCGACCGGTTCATGCTCTACACCGGCGGGCTCGTCACCTACACCAACCGCCTCAACGACGTGACGGCCAATGGCTACGACGGCTTCACCCTGCGCGATGCCGGCGCCCCGGCCACATCCACCGCCGGCTGAGCCCTCAGAACGGGCGGAGCGGGCCCCGGGCCAGGGTGTGTCGGGGAGAGCAGCCGAAGCGGCGCCGGTACTCGGCGGTGAAACGGCCGTAGTGGGCGAACCCCCAGCGCTGGGCCACAGCGGTGACCGTGGTGGAACCGGGCTCGGCCCGGGTCAGCTCGTCGTGGGCCCGGGCCAGGCGGACCTGGCGCACGTGGGCCATGGGGGAGGTGCCGAGGTGGCGTCGGAACCCGGCCTCCAGGGCCCGGACGCTGAGATTGGCGGCCCGGGCCACGTCGGCCACGGTGACGAAGGCCAGCGGCCGTTCGGCGATGGCGTCCACGGCCAGGCGGATGGCCCGGGGTCCCTCGAAGCCGGCCGGTCGGCGCAGCTCGTCGGACCACTGGTGCTCCTGGCCCACCAGCAGTCCGTTCATCAGCAGCCGCCCCAGCTGGTGGCGGGCCATGCCGTGGCCGCCCAGGCCGGCCGGGTCGGCCAGCTCGGCCCGCACCAGGGCCAGCGAGCGCTGGAGGCTGGCGCAGCGGCCGGTGTCGAGGACGGTGTCGAACCGGATGGGGGCCGGCCCGATCGGGCGGCCCAGCATCGCTTCCAGCTCGCGTTCCAGGGCGTGGCGGCCCAGGGTGATCGTGAGGACCCGGCAGTCGTCGCTCAGGTACTCGACCTCCACCTCGCCGCTGGCCGGGCACACCGAGATGCCCCGGCCGTCGCCGATGGCCACGGCCGAGTCGCCCACCCGGGCCAGCACCCGGCCCTGAACCGGGAGGCAGACGGTGTAGGTGGGGTAGGGGACGGTGCGGAGCCAGGCGCTCGAGAGGTCGAGCACGGCGATCTGCACGTCGGGCAGCTCCACGTGCTCGAGGCGCATGCCGAACGGCCCGGCCGTCGCCGGGAGACGAATCGTGAGGTCGGCGTAGGTGTCGCTGAGCACGGCCGAGGCCACGTCGAGGTCTCGGGTGGCACGAACCGTGCCCAGATCGGTGAAAACGGGCGGCGCAACCACAGGAATCCCCCCTTGTGCTTGCTGCTACCCAGTGTCGCGCGCCCGGACGCCAGGCTCGAAGTCGGCTTCCTCCGGGGTCAGCCTTCGGTGGTGCGCCGGGCCAGTTCGTCCCGAAGCTCGGGACCGTGCTCGTCGAGGGTGGCCGGGCGGCGGTAGATCCCGGCCGGGGTGGCGGTGAACTTGATGGGACAGTTCGGCTGGAGGGTGGGCCGGTGGTGGGGGTGCTCCACCGCCACCAGCATCTCCCGGGCGGCGACGTGGGGGTCGTGCACCCAGTCACGGGGGGCGTACACCGGGCCCACGGGCACGTGGCCACCCAGGATCTCCACGATCTCGGCGTTGGTGTGGTCGGCGGCCCATGAGCCGATGGCACCGTCCATCACGTCACGGTGCTTCACCCGCTGGCGCATGTCCCGCACCCGCTCGTCGACCGCCAGCTCGGGCCGGCCGATCAGCTCGCACAGCTTGCGGAACTGGGGGGCGGTGGGAGCGGCGATAGCGCAGTGGCCGTCGGCCGTGCGGTAGATGTCGAACGGGGTGTTGCCGTCCACCGAGTTGCCCATGGGGCGCTGATGGCGCCCGGTGTAGCTCCACTGGGTGAGGCTCTCGGTGGATACCGAGATCATGGCGTCGACCATGGCCACGTCGAGGAACTGCCCCTCGCCCGTCCGCTGGGCGTGGAGGATGGCCGACACCACGCCCAGGGCCGCCATCAGGCCGGGCACGGTGTCGCCGATCGGAGGCCCGGCCGCGCACGATGTTGTCCTCGTCGGGGCCGGTGCTCACCACGATCCCGCCCATGGCCTGGGCGATGGGGTCGAACGCCGGCCACTCGGTGTAGGGGCTGGCCCCGGTGCGGGGGTCGCCGAAGCCCCGCACGGCGGCGTAGACCAGCCGGGGGTTGCGGGCCTGGCACGCCTCCCAGCCCACGCCCAGGCGGTCGAGCACGCCGGCCCGGTGGTTCTCCACCAGGGCGTCGGCCGTCTCCACCAGTTGGAGGAAGATCTCCCGGTCGGCGTCGTCGTTCAGGTCGAGGGCGATCGAGCGCTTGTTGCGGTTGCGGCTGGCGTAGCGAGACCCGTACACCCGCGCCTGGTCGTCCCGGGTGAACGGCCCGGCGAACCGCACCAGCTCCCCGGTGGGGGGCTCCACCTTGATCACGTCGGCCCCCAGGTCGGCCAGCAGCAGGCTCCCGTAGGGGCCGGCCAGGGCGTGGGTGACGTCGAGCACCCGCAGGCCCACCAGCGGCCCGGTGGGGGCCGGCATCATGGGAGCGGCGTAGCGGTGGGCCTCCAGATGGGGCTCATCGGCGGGCTGGGGCTCGGACCGGGTGGGGTCGGTCATCCCGCGGCCTCCTTGGTCGTGGTCGATCGGGTGAGCACGGCCACGGCGGCGAAGGCCATGGCCAGACCGAGCACCTGCAGCGGCCCCAGCGGCTCGCCCAGGAAGATGGCGGCGGCCACCGCGGCACCGATCGGCTCGCACTGGAGCAGCACCCCGGCCGTCGACATCGGCACGTGGGCCTGGGCCCAGGCCAGCAGCCCGTGTCCCACGCTGCCCGGCAGCAGGGCGAGCAGGACGATCCAGCCCCAGCCGTGCTCGGGCAGGGCGACACCCTCGTCGGTGAACAGCACCATGAACGGCACGAGGGTGACCGCGGCCACCGCCGACATGCACAACAGGTACTCGACGGTGCCCACGCCCTGGCGGGCCCGTTTCGTGACCAGTAGGTACGACACCCAGATCAGCACGGCCAGCAGGGAGAGCAGCACGCCGGCGGTGGTGTTGCCCGGTTCCGACAGGCTGGGCACCACGAAGATCACCACCCCGCCCACCGCCGCCGCGGCGCAGAGCACGGCCAGGCGGGTGATGTGCTCGCCGAACAGGGCCCGCCCGGCGATGAGAGCCAGCACCGGCACCAGGGCGGCGAACACGGTGGCCATGCCCACCGTGGCGAACTTGAGGGCCTGGAAGAACACCGTGAGGTTGACGCCGAACAGCATCCCGCCGGGCAGCGACCGGCGCAGCATGGGCCACGTGATCCGGCGGCCGGTGGCCGCCGCCAGCACCCCGAACACGGCGGCCACGATCAGGAAGCGCCAGAAGGCGACGATCGTGCTCGGCCCGTCGGCTTTCTCGGCCAGCACCCCGCCCGAGCTCCAGCAGGCGGTGGCGGCCAGGATGGCGAACACGCCCATCACCGCGGCCGGCCGTCTGGTGCGGCCGGGAGCCAGGGGCGTGTCCATGGGGCCTGACGCTACACCCCGTCCCGGGAGCGGCTCATCTCCGCTCGCGGCGCATTGTGGCGGATGTACGGACGTTTGGCCCTGGCCGCGGGGCCTGGCCGGGCCGATCGTGGAGGTGAAGCGGGTCCGTCCCGGAGCCGAGTGAAGGAGCGATGATCATGGCTGCCGACCGAGTGGTGGTGCTGGGATCCAACTTCGGCGGGTTCACCGCCGCCCTGGCCCTCGAGCACGAGCTGGGCGACGACGTGGCCGTCACCGTGATCTCGCCGTCCGACCGCTTCGTGTTCAACCCGTCGCTGATCTGGCTGCCGTTCGGCAAGCGGACGGCGGCCGACATCACGGTGCCGGTCATCCCGCCGTTCGAGGCCCACGGCGTGGAGTTCGTGCACGCTGCGGCCACGGCCATCGATGCCGAGGCCCGCACCGTCACCACCGACCAATCCACCGGCAACGTCCACCCCTACGACTACCTGGTGATCGCCACCGGCTACCGCAACCAGATGGACATCGTCCCCGGTCTCGTGCCCGAGAACAAGGCCTTCACCATCACCACCCTGCCCGACGCCGAGCGGGCCGGCGTGGCCTGGCGCCGCTTCCTCGATGACCCCGGCCCGGTGGTGATCGGGGCCACCCAGGGGGCGGGGTGTTTCGGCGCCGCCTACGAGTTCCTGTTCAACATGAGCTACCAGCTGAAGAAGCACGGCATCCGCAAGCGGGTACCGCTCACCTACGTCACCCCCGAGCCCTTCCTCGGCCATTTCGGCATCGGCGGGCTACCTCACGGCGAGCAGTTGCTCGGGCTGTTCATGCGCAAGGAGAAGATCACGACGGTGGGCGACGTGGCCATCGCCGGGATCGACGACGGCCGACTCACCCTCACCGACGACCGCACGATCGACTTCGCCTACGCCATGATCGTGCCGCCGTTCATCGGCCAGGAGGTGGTGCACACCGTGCCCGGCCTGGCTGATAGCAAGGGCTATGTCACGGTGCGCGACACCTACCAGAGCATCGATCACGACGAGATCTACGCCGTCGGCATAGCGGCGGCGGTCGACTCCCCCTGGCACACGGCCCACCCCATCGGCATCCCCAAGACGGGGTTCCCCACGGAGCAGCAGGCCCACGTGGCGGCGAAGAACATCGCGGCCCAGATCCGGGGGGAGAAGCCGGAGGAGCACAAGGAGTTCGGCGACATCAAGGCCATCTGTGTGATGGACGCCGGCAACAACGGCGTGATCATCCTGGCCGACAAGATGCTGCCGCCCCGCAAGCACGGGGTGCTGATCCCCGGCCCCCAGGCCCACGCCATGAAGCTGGCCTTCGAGAAGTACTTCCTGTGGAAGACCGAGCACGGCTACGTGACCCTGCCGTAGGGGCCGGCGCCGTCGGCGTTCCGAGGAGTTCCAGCCGTACTGAGCGCGGCTGGGGCTCCTAAGAATCGGCGGTGAGGTTGGCGATCGTGCGGCGGGCCACGGCGGCCATCGTCGGGTTGTCGGCCGAGGCCGCTGCCATGGCCAGGGCCAGGTTGACGGCCCAGCCCCGGGCCCGGGTGACCGTGGCCCCGTCGGGCTGGCCGGCGGCGGCCAGGAAGCGGGCCCGGGCCGGCTTGCGGTCGAACAGCATCCAGGCGACGGCCAGATCGGTGGCCGGATCGCCGGCGGTCAGATCGCCGAAGTCGATCACGGCCGACAGGCGGCCCCGCTCGTCGACCAGGAGGTTGGCCGGGTGCAGGTCGCCGTGGAGCCAGAGCGACGCACCGCCCCAGGTCGGGGCGGCCAGGCCGTCGGCCCAGGCGGTGGTGAGCGCCTGTCGCTCGGCGGGGGTCAGGGTGGGGCCGACCCGGGTCAGACGCTCCTCGACGGCGTCGTGGCGGTGGGCCAGGGGGCAGCCGCGGACGGGGTTGACGGGGGCCTCGGGCGGAGCCGGCTGATGCAGGGCGGCCACGAATCGCCCGAGCGATTCGGCGGCCCGGGCCGGATCGGCCGGCGGGGTGGAGGCGGCGATCCCGCCGGGGAACCAGGGCACCACGCTCCAGGGCCACGGGTAGCCCTCGGCCGGCCGACCGGCCAGCTCGCGGGGCCGGCACCGGCAGAGGCAGGACGGGGGCCAGCACCGGCAGCCAGCGCTGCTCGTTCCGTACCAGCTCGGCGCCCGCCTGGCGACGAGGCAGGCGCACGGCCAACTCGGGGCCGAGACGGAAGACGACGTTGTCCCACCCGTTGGCCGCCAGTCGCAGGGATAGGCCTGCACCCTGCGGGTACTGGGCGGCGAGGAGCCGCCGGACCAGCGGCTCGTCCACCGCCACCTCGGCGGCGGGCATGTTGTCGGACATGAACTGACGATCGTAGATCTCGGTGCCGAGCGAACCACCGGCGGTGCTGTCGGCATCGAGATCGGGGTGAGCGGGGGGTCCCACCTCAGGTGGCGTCGTGGAAGATGACGCCCAGGGTGTGGCGGCGGCCCCAGGCGACCGTGCTGACGCCATGACGTACGGCGTGGGTGGTCCAACCCCGGGTGCTGCGGGCCGGGCGGTCCCGTGTGGTGAGCACCACGGCGTGGCCCTGGGGGATGGCGAGGGCCGTGGGGCGGGATTGCGACCGGGGCCGCTGCTCCACCACCACCAGCTCGCCCCCGCCGTAGTCGACCCCGGGCCGGTCGAGGCCCACCACCACCTGCAACGGGAACACGAGGTCGCCGTAGAGGTCTCGGTGCAGGGCGTTCCAGTCGCCCGGGCCGTACTGCAGGAGCAGGGGAGTGGGGCGGGGCTGGCCGGCCTGGTGGCAGCGGGCCAGCCAGTCGTCGAGCGTGGGGTCCCACGGGGAGGGCTGGTTGCGGCGCTCGGCCCACTCCTGGGCCACCGGGAGAAGGTGGGGCCACAACGCCTGGCGCAACGCCTCCACCGGGCCCGGGAGGGGATAGCCGAAGTACTGGTAGACCCCGGCGCCGAAGCGGTGCCGGGCCATGTCGACGGTGGACCGGAACCGGACGTCGTCGTCGAAGCCGGCCACCAGCTCGGCGCACTGCTCGGGCGTGAGCACGGGCCCGGCCGACACCACCCCGGCCTCGTCGAGTCCGACCCCGATCCGCTCCCAGTCGAGCCCGTCGACCGCCCCGGTGATGCCGGCCCGACACGCCGTGCGGCCTGGTCATGCCGCCGCCTCCAGGGCGAGCAGCGTGCGCTTGGCCTCGGGCCCGCCCCGGTACTGACCGATCGACCCGTCGCTGCGCACCACCCGGTGGCAGGGCACGACCAGCGGCACCGGGTTGGTGGCGCAGGCCGAGCCGGCGGCCCGGACCGCCCGGGGGCTGCCGGCCGCCAGGGCCAGCTCGCCGTAGCTCACCGTGTGGCCGAAATCGACCAGACGGAGCTGGTCGAGCACCTGGCGCCGGAACCCGCGGGCCAGGCGGAGGTCGACCTCCAGGTCGAACCGGCGGCGGTGGCCGGCGAAGTACTCGTCGAGCTGGCGGGCCACCGGATCGGTGCGGCGAGGGGCGGGGAGGATGCGGGGGCTGATGGCGGTGGCCAGCTCCTCCAGAACCTCGTCGTGGCCCTCGTTCTCGAAGGCCACCCGGGCCAGGCCGTCGGCCGTCACCGCCACCAGCAGCGGCCCGATGGGGCTGTCGACGGTGCGGTAGGCCACGTCGAGCAGGCCCTCGGCCTCGGCCTCGGCGGCCAGCCGGGCCCGCAGGGCCACCAGGGCCTCGAGCCCCGGCCTGGGCGTGGCGTCGCGGAGCCGGGTGACGATCTCGTCGTTGCCGTCGGTTCCGGTGTGGTTGTGATCGCGGTGGGGATTGTGGTCGGGGTTGGCTGTGCTCGGTCCCATGTCAGGTCAACGCTTTCGGGGGCGGGGGCGTGAGGTCGGTTCGCAGGAAGATCGGGTGGGGGAGAGGGCCATCCGCAGGGCGGCGATGCCGTCGGCCGCGCTGCGCCGGGCCGCCTCGGGGCTCGTGCCCAGCGCCGCGCCCACCTCCACGTAGGGCTGGTCGGCCAGGTAGTGGTGGACCACCGCCGCCTGCTGCTTGGGGGGTAGGGCCCGCACCGCCGCCATCAGCTCGCCGTCGAGCTGCGCGGCGGCGGCCTCGGCCGGATCGTCACGCGCTCCGGCGGCGCCCGGTCGGGGACAGGTCGGCGCCGTCGCCGGCGGGCACGGCGGCCCGGGCCCGACGGCGGAGGGCGTCGATGGCTTTGCTGTGGGCGATGGTCACCAACCAGCCTTCCACGTTCGAATCGGGCCGCAGGCGGGGATAGGCCCGCAGGGCGGCCAGGAACGTGTCGGACCAGGCGTCCTCGGCGTCGTCGGGCCCCAGCAGGGCCAGGCACACCCGGAGCACGACGGCCCCGTGTTCCTCCACCACCCGATCGAACGGCTGCACCTGTTCATACTGCCAACTCGTCATTCTCCGTCAACGCTCGCGACCCGATCTGGCGTGAGGTCAAGGGCGGAACTTCCGACCTGGTGTCCCGGGGCGGCACCGGCGACGCCCGGCACGCCGGATCAGGTGGGGGAGGGTGCGACCGCGGGCGGGTCCCGCAGCGGCCGGCTGCGCTAGGGTCTGGCCGACAGACAGCCGATCCGTACAGGGGGAACCATCATGAGCAAGGGCGTCGTGGATCTGGGTGACGTCACCGTGTCGCGCCTGGAGGAGAGCTACGGGCCCGGCTTCCCGGCCAACATGCTGATGCCGTCGTTCGACGCCGGTGTCCGCGAGACGAGTTCGGCCCCGACACCATCGCCCAGTTCGTCGTCGCCGGAGACCGACCAGGCCCTGCTCAGCATCCACACCTGGGTGATCCGCACCCCACAGAAGACGATCCTGGTCGACACCTGCAACGGCAACCACAAGCAGCGCAACATGCCCGACATGGCCATGCTGAACACCGACTGGCTGGAGCGGCTGGTGGCCAGCGGGATCAAGCCGGAGGAGGTCGACGCCGTGGTCTGCACCCACATCCACCTCGACCACGTGGGCTGGAACACGAGCCTGGTCAACGGCGACTGGGTGCCCACCTTCCCCAACGCCCGGTACTACTTCAACAAGACCGAGTACGAGTTCTGGAACCCGTCGGTGACCGACCAGACCGGCATGGAGTTCAACAGCTACGTGTTCGACGACTCGATCAAGCCCGTGTTCGACCGGGGCCTGGTGGAGCTGTGGGACGGCGACGGCTACGACGTCGACGACCACTTCCACCTCGAGCTCCGGCCCGGTCACACACCCGGCCACGCCGTCGGCTGGCTGACCGGGCTCGGGCGGCACCGGGTTGCTCTCGGGCGACTCGATGCACTCGGCGGTGCAGGTCTACCGGCCCGACTGGAACAGCGGGTTCTGCCTCGACGCCGAGGGCTCGGTGGCCACCCGCCGGGCCGTCCTGGAGGCGGCGGCGGAACGTGACGCCGTGCTGATGCCGGCCCACTTCTCCGCCCCCCACGCTTTCAAGGTGCAGGCCCGGGGCAACGGGTTCGCCGTGGTCGACGCCCTGTAGCGCGACCCCGTCGGGGCCGGAGAGGGCTCAAGCCGCGGGCCTCGCCGGCCGATCGGATAGCGGAACAGCGCTTCGGGTGTTCCGGGCGCTCCGACCGGAGGCAGGCCCGACATGAAACAGTTCGCGTGCGGTGACGTGGTGCCCGGGTGTGACGCCCGGTTCGTCTGCTCCACCGAAGAGGAGATCCTGGCCCGGGTGGCGGCCCACGCCACCGGCGACCACGGCATGACCGAGGTTCCGGCCGAGGTGGTGGCCGAGGTCCGCCGCCGACATCGTGGCCGTCGCCCGCTAGCGCGGCCTCCGCTGTGCCCGGCGCCGTCCCCGGCGCCACCGGCGCCCCGGTTCATCCCGAGGCGCCGGTGGCCGAGACCGACGACGCATGGCGGCCCCGCCTGGAGCGGGCGCTGGCCGGCTACGGGGTGCGGTCTGTGTACCAGCCGATCGTCGACCTCCACCGCCGGGTGGTGGTGGGCTACGAGGCGCTGGCCCGGTTCCAGGTGGCCGAGGGCGACAGCCCGCCGCCCGACCGCTGGTTCGCCGCCGCCCACCGTCTCGGGTTCGGCCCCGAGCTCGACGCCGTGGCGCTCCATGCCGCCTTCTCGGCCCGGGCCGACCTGCCCCCCAACTGCTTCCTCACCGTCAACGTCGACCCCGAGTCGCTGCTCACGGTCCCGGTGCGCAGGGCGCTGGCCAACCAGGGCCACCTGGGGGGGTGGTGATCGAGATCACCGAGCACCGCCCGTGGGACTGGGCCGCCCTGGAGGGCGTGGTGAACAACCTGCGGGCCGGGGGCGCCCTGTTCGCGGTGGACGACGCCGGCGCCGGCTACGCCGGGCTCCAGCAGATCCTCCAGCTCCGGCCGGCCATCCTCAAGCTCGACCGGGCGCTGGTGGCCGGCATCGACGGCGACGAGGCCAAGGTGGCCCTGGTGGAGATGCTCGGGCCTGTTCGCCAACCGGATCGACGCCTGGGTGCTGGCCGAGGGGGTGGAGACCGAGCCCGAGGCGTGCACGTCTGATCGACCTGGGCGTGCCCCTGGCCCAGGGGTGGCTGTTCGGCCGGCCCGCCCCGCCCTGGGCCAGCCTCAGCTGGGACACCGCCGCCCGCCTGGCCGCCTTCGCCCATCAGCCCACCGAGACCCTCCATCGGCTGGTCGACCCGGCGCCGGCGGCGGGTCCCGACGTCGATCTGGCCGCCGCCTGGAACGACGGCACCAACCAGTGGATGGCCGTGCTCGACCACCATGGCCGCCCCTCCGGCCTGGTCGACGGCCGGGCCGTCCTGCGGGGCGAGCTGGTGCCGGCGATGGTGGCCAACGTGCACGCCAGCCCGGCCGAGGTGGCCCACCGCCTGGCCACGGCGGCCCGACCGAGCCGTTGGGCCCGGTGATCGTGACCGACAACGCCGGCCGCTACCTGGGCCTGGTCAGCCAGCGCCGCCTTCTGGGCCGCCTGGCCCGCGCCTGTCCCGATGGGGTTGGGCCCCCGAACAATTAGGAGCCTGAGCTACCGTTGCGGTGGCTCAGGCTCCTACTTTGCCAGACACATGGGCCGGGCACGCGGGCACGAGCAGAGGAGTAGCGAATGGCGCTGGACGAGGCGTTCGAGGTGATCGACAAGCGGTTCTACCGCTACGTGATCCACAACGCCCACATCGATCACCTGTGGACCGGGCGCCCGCTGGGCCGAGGGCCCGGTGTACGTGCCGGCCGGCCGCTTCCTGCTGTTCTCCGACATTCCCAACGACCGCACCCTGCGCTACGACGAGATCACCGGCACCGTCGCCATGTTCGACCAGCCGGCGTGGAACGCCAACGGCCACATGCCTCGACCTCGAGGGTCGGATGGTGGCCTGCGAGCACCGGGGCCGGGCCGTCACCCGCATCGGCCACCACGGCCGGCGGGAGATCCTGGCCGATCGCTTCGAGGGCAAGCGGCTCAACTCGCCCAACGACGTGGTGGTCCATTCCGACGGCGCCGTCTGGTTCACCGACCCCACCTACGGCATCGACTCGGAGTACGAGGGCGACCGCGCCGAGAGCGAGATCGGGGCGTCGAACGTGTACCGCATCGACCCCGACACCGGCGCCGTGGCCGCCGTGATCACCGACATGGTGCGGCCCAACGGGCTGGCCTTCTCGCCCGACGAGCGATCCTGTACGTGGCCGACACCGGCATCTCCCATGTGGGCCGGGCCTGCCCGCCCGACATCCGGGCCTACCCCATGGCCCCCGACGGCACCGCTCCCGGCCGGCGGCCACACCACGTTCGCCACCTGCACCAACGGCGTGTTCGACGGGTTCCGGGTGGACGCCGGGGGCAACATCTGGACCTCGGCCGGCGACGGCGTCCACTGCTACGCCGCCGACGGCACCCTCATCGGCAAGATCCACCTGCCCGAGGTGGTGGCCAACGTGGAGTTCGGCGGCCTCAAGCGCAACCGCCTCTACATCTGCGCCACCACCAGCCTGTTCGCCGTCTACCTGAACACCCGGGCCGCCACCGCTCGGCGGCGGGCTCGACGTGGCGGTTGCCGCTCCCGCGGCGGCCGCCGGCCGGAGAGGCGCGGCCGGGTGGGCGGCGTGGCGGTGCACCGCGACGCCCACACCCGCACCGTCTACGCCACCGACAACTCGATCTACCAGGTGGAACCGGACGGCGTGGCCCTGCCCCGCACCGCGGCGGAGGTGCGGGCGCTGGTGGCGGCGACCGGCCGCCAGCCGATCACGGCCCGGGGTGGCGGCACCGGCACCAACGGGCAGAGCCTCACCCCGGGCCTGATGGTCGACCTCAAGCGCCACCTCAACGGGCTGGTGTCGCTCGACGTGGCGGGCCGCACGGCGGTGGTGGAACCGGGCATGGTGACGGCCCGCCTCAACTCGCTGCTGGCCCCCCACGGCCTGCACTGGGCCCCCCACACCTCCACCCTCAGCCGGGCCACGGTGGGCGGCATGATCTCCACCGACGCCGCCGGCAAGGGCTCGCTGGTGCACGGCCGGGCCCACCGCCACGTGCTGGCCCTCGACCTGGTGCTGGACGACGGCACCCCGTTCCGGGCCGAGCCGGTGCCCGGTGGCCGAGGCCGAGGCCCGGGCCGCCCTGAACCGGGCCGGGCCGGTGCAGCTGTGGCGGGCCCTGCTCGACCTGCCGCTCGCCGAGGGGGCCGACCACGGCCTGCCCGAGCTGGCCCGGGGCTTCAGCGGCTACGGCATCGACCGCTTCCGCCGCGACGGCCTGGTGGACCCGGTGGCCCTGCTGTGCGGGGCCGAGGGCACCCTCGGGATCATCACCGCCGCCACCCTGCGCCTCACCCCGCTGCCGGCCCGGACCCTGCTCGTGATCGCCGGCTACGACACCTTCGCCGACGCCCTCGACGACGCCGTCGACCTGGCCGCCACCCGGCCCACCGCCATCGAGTGCTCCGACGAGACCACGCTCGGCCGAGGGGCGCTCGTCGCCGGCCTGGCCGGTGCTGGCCGGCCTCATCGGCGACCACCGGGGCTCGGTGCTGCTGCTCGAGTACACGGGCGACGACGACCCCGACCCGGAGCCGGTACGGGCCGCCCTGGCCGCCACCGGCCGCAGCCGGATCGTGCGGGCCACCACCGACCGGGCCGAGCGGGGGGCGGCGTGGAAGGTGCGGGAGGACGCCGTGGGCCTGCTGGCCAAGGTGCGGGTGCCGGTGCACCCGGGCGACCGCCGAGGCCACCGCCCGGCCCACCGCCTTCGTGGAGGACTGCGCCGTACCGGTGGCCCAGATGGCGTCGTTCATCGCCGGGTTCCGGGCCACCCTCGACCGCTTCGGCCTCAGCTACGCCATGTTCGGCCACGCCGACGTGGGCTGCGTCCACGTGCGGCCCGCCCTCGACCTCACCGACCCGGCCCACGAGGCGCTGGTGCGGGCGGTCACGGCCGAGGTGGTGGACCTGGTGGCCGGCCACGGCGGCGTGCTGTGGGGCGAGCACGGCCGGGGCTTCCGGGGCGACGCCGCCGAGGCGTTCCTCACCCCCGACACGATCCGGCTCATGCGGGCGGTCAAGACCGCCTTCGACCCCCACGACCGTTTCAACCCGGGCAAGCTCTACCGACCGCTAGGGGCGGGTGGCGGGGCCGGGCCCGGCGGGAACGAGCCGGGCGCCGTCAACCCGATCACGCCTCTCGACGCCGCCCCGTTGCGGGGTCAGGTGAACCGAACCGTGCCGGTGGCGGTGCGCCGGCAGCTACGAGCACGCCTTCTCCTGCAACGGCAACGGCCTGTGCTTCCACTACGACGGGGCCGAGGTCATGTGCCCGTCGTACAAGGCCACCGGCGATCCCGCCCTCAGCCCCAAAGGGCCGGGTCGGACCTGATCCGGGCCTGGCTGGCCCGGCAGCGGAGCGGGATGCGCCCGACCTCGCCGCCTTCGAGCGCGACCTGGCGGCCAACCTCCACCAGTGCCTGAGCTGCTCGGCCTGCACCGGCCACTGCCCGGTGGAGGTCGACATCCCCGAGCTCAAGTCGCGCTTCCTGGACGCCTACCACGACGGAAGTGGGGGCCGCGAGGGGCTGGGGGCCGGCGCCGGCCCCCGGCCCATCAGCTGCTGGCCCGGTTCGAGTCGCTGGCGCCCCTGCTGGCCAAGGTGCCAGGCCCCCTCGCCCGCCTGGCCACCCGGCCCGCCGGCCGGGCCCTGGGCCTGGTCGACCTGCCGGTGCCGGCCCCCCGCCCACCCGGCGCCCTGCCCCCCTTCACTCCGGCCGACCCGACCGACCTGGTGCTGGTGCCCGACGTGTTCACCGCCACCCTGGAGCCGGCCACGCTCCACGCCGCGGTGGGCGCACTGCGTTCGGCCGGGTGGACGGTGTCGGTTGCTCCGTTCGTGCCCTCGGGCAAGTTCGACCACGTGAAGGGTCGGCGGGCCGCCTTCGCCCGGGCCGTCGCCGCCCAGGCCAACCTGGTGGAGCGGATCGCGGCCGTGGGCGCCATCCCGGTGGTGATCGAGCCGGCCGTGGGCCTGCTCCACCGTCACGAATACCCGTCGATCCGGGCCGGCTACCCGTCGGGGGCGGTGCGCTTGCTGCCCGAGGTGCTCGACGAGCGCCGGGCCGAGTTGGCGTCCCGGCCCCCGGAGGCCCAGCCCGAGCGGCGGGAGGTGGTGCTCCTCGGCCACTGCACCGAGCGGGCCACGGCCCCGGCCTCGCTCGACGCCTGGGCCCGGGTCCTGCGGGCCGCCGGCCACACCGTCACCGTGCCCGACGTCGGTTGCTGCGGCATGGCCGGCATCTTCGGCCACGAGGCCGCCAACCAGGCCATGAGCCGCACCCTGTGGGACCTCACCTGGGCCCCCCAGCTCGACGCCCCCGGCGCCGGTGGCCACCCCCGGGTGGTAGCCGCCACCGGCTACAGCTGCCGGAGCCAGGCCCACCGCTTCGCCCCCGACGCCCGCCTCCACCACCCGGTGGCCTTGATCTGACGAAACTGCGACGTCTAACTCGCGCTCAGCGCGAGTTAGACGTGCAGTTTCTGGGTTAGCGCCGGCCCAACGCCGCCTGTTCGGCCTCGTGCTTCTCGGTCATCAGCCGTGCCGCCTCGATCCGCTTGCTCACGAGCTCGTCCTGGTGGTCGCTGACCCAGGCCCAGGAGTCGACCCGGTTGACATTGGCCTGGTCGAAGTGGGGCATCACGTAGCGGGCGTACAGCTCGTAGCTGCGCTTGGTGGCCTCCCAGTCGGCCCAGTTCACGGCCTGGATCAGCACGCAGCCGAACTCGCCCTGCTTGGCCTGGAGCTGCTCGATCCGCTCGATGGCGTCGTCGGGCGTGCCGACCACGGCGATCTTGTGCTCCACGATCCAGTCCACCGTGTCGGCCCCCGGCGGCACCGGGAACCGGGGCTGGTTGTTGTTGAGGTAGTCGATGTACTCCCTGGCCCCGAACCGGATCTGCTCGATCGCCTTCTCCCTGGTCTCGGCGATGTGCATGCCGACGACGCAGCGCAGCCCGGAGCGGCTCATCGTCGCCCCCCGGTCGGCCGCCGCCTGGCAGGCCACCGACCAGTTCACGTCGAGGGCGTCGAAGCCGGCCTGTACCCCGGCGGCCACACACAGCATGCCCAGGTCGTAGCGGCCGGCCAGCCGCCCGCCGGAGGGGGTGACGGCGCTGGCCACGCACACCTCGGGGTGGGGCCGGGTGTAGGGCCGCAGGTGGGTGCGGGCGTCGCGCAGCGTGTACCACTCGCTCGTCTCGTTCACGATCTCGCCCTTGAACAGCCGCAGGATCACGTCGAGCGCCTCCTCCATCCGGTCCCGGGTGACCTCGGGCTCGATGCCCATCATCAGGGCATCCGAGGCCAGCAGCCCCGGGCCCACGCCCAGCATCACCCGGCCCCGGGTCATGTGGTCGAGCTGGAGGAAGCGGTTGGCCACGTTCAGGGGGTGGTGGTACGGCAGCGACACCACGCCGGTGCCGAAGCGGATGTGGCGGGTCCGCTCGGCGGCGGCGGCGATGAACAGCTCGGGGGAGTCGATCACCTCCATGCCCGCCGAGTGGTGCTCCCCGATCCAGGCCTCGGCGAACCCGAGGCGGTCGAGGTGCACCATCAGCTCGAGGTCGCGCTCGAGGGCCAGGGTGGGGTTCTCGTTCACCGAATGGAACGGAGCGAGGAACACGCCGTGACGAAGGGGGATGCTCATGGCCGCTATCTTGGCAAACATGAGCCCCGCCGAGCCCGTCCGGAGCCTCCCCGAGCTCATCGTCCACCGCGGCGCCAACTCGGCCGACGCCCTGCTCGGCGTCCCCGCCGCCGCCCACCGGGTGGAGATCGACGTCCACCGCCGCCGCAGCGGCCGCCTGGAGGTCCGTCACGCCAAGCGGCTGTGGGGCACCAGGCGGCTGTGGGAGAAGTGGTACCTGCTCCCGCCCGACGCCCCGGTTCCCGAGCTGGCCGACCTCCTGCCCCGGGTGGCGGAGCGGGCCGGCCTGGGTCTGTGGGTCGACTGCAAGGGGGTGGTGGCCCGCATGGCCGACGACGTGCTGGCCCTGCTGGAGGCGGCAGGCGTCGACGACGTCACCCTGTCGTCCAAGTCGTGGTGGGTGCTGGGCCGGGCCGCCTCCCGTACCGGCCGTCGGCCAAGGCTGGTGCGCTCGGTGGGCAACCGGGCCGAGCTGGCCCTGCTGCGGCGCCTGCCGTCAGCGGTGCCGCTCGACGGCGTCGTCGTCCACCGCCGGCTCCTCACCGCCGGGCTGGTGGCCGACCTCCGGCGGCGGTACCGCCGGGTCTACACCTGGTCGGTGCCCGACCGGGAGACGGCCGACCGGCTGGCCGCCTGGGGCGTCGACGGCCTCATCATCGACGACACCGCCCTCGTGACCGCCCTCGCCCCGGCGGTGACGGTGGTCCCGGAGGTCGATGACGGCGGCGCCTGAGGGCCCAGGAGCCGGCAGATGATGGATGCGCCGGTCGAGCATCTCCAGCTCGGGGGTCACCCGGTACGACGCCCACAGCCCGGCCAGCGAGAGGGCGGCGCCGGCCACACCGTCGAGCACGTAGTGGTTGGCCGTCACCACCACCGCCACCGTCATGAGCACCGGGCTGGCCACGGCGAACACCCGCAGGGGCCACCGCCGGGCCGCCCGGAACAGGGTGATGCCCACCAGCAGGTTCCAGCCCACGTGGAGGCTGGGCATGGCGGCGTACTTGTTGACCAGGGCCGGGGGCTGCAGCACCCGGTAGCTGGTGGAGTGCAGGGTCACGGTGTCGGTCAGGCCCACGTCGAGCAGGCGGGGCGGGGCGACGGCGAAGCTGGCGAAGATGACGAGCCCCACCGCCCCCGACAGGAACATGGCGTTGCGCAGCAGCAGGTAGTGGTGACGGTGGGCGTGGTGGAGCCAGACCAGGGTGACGGCGATCACCGGCCAGTGGCCCCAGATGTAGATCCAGTTGAACAGGTCGACCAGCAGCGGCCGGCCCAGGATCAGGCCCTGGGCCCAGGCCTCCCAGTCGAGCCCCAGCCGGTGCTCCAGTCGGAGCAGGGCATGCCCGTTGTCGATCGCGTCGTCGACGTTGCCCTGGGTGAGACCCCGCACCACGAAGTACAGCAGCACGGCGGCCCCCACGAACGCGACCTGACGCGCCAGCTCGGTGGCGGTCGGGGCGATTCGACGCAGCCACGGCGCCGCCGTCACCCTGGTGACCGGTGGCTGTGGCTCACCGGCACGGCGTGCCATCATCACCTCCGTTGTACCGCCCGGTCGGGCCGCCGTCGAGCTGTACTTCCCATCGGCTGGCTGGGGTCAAACCACTCGCTTCCGACTAGGCTCAGCTCGGCGGTTCACCCACTGGCTCCCCGGCCACCCTCACACCGGCGGTTCCCGACATCTTGCACAAGCACACCCCCCTGCAGCTTCCAGGCTGGCGGGCCGTAGCCCGACACGCCCTACCCAATGTGCTCGAAGGCAAGATCATTCCCCTGATCGTCTTTCTGGGCCTCCTGAAGGTGATCGGCACCCGATCGGCCCTCGTGGGAGCGCTGGCGTGGTCGATCGTGGCTCTGGTCCGGCGCCATCGCAAGCAGCGCCAGACCTCGGGCATCCTCGTGCTCACGACCGTGGGCCTGGCCGCCCGCACGGTGGCCGCCCTGCTCACCGGGAGCCTCGTCGTCTACTTCATCCAGCCCACGGTGGCCACGGCGCTCATCGCCGCCGCCTTCCTCGGCTCGGTGCTGGTGGGTCGGCCGCTGGTGGAGCGCCTGTTCGTGGACCTGTGCCCGCTCGACGCCGAGGCCCGTGACCATCCCCAGCTCCGCCGGTTCTACAACCAGGCGTCGCTGTGGTGGGCCTTCACCAGCAGCGTGAACTTCGCCGTCACGGTCTGGCTGCTGCTCAACCACTCGCCCACCACGTTCCTGGTGGTCAAGTCGTTCCTGGGCCCGATCACCACGGTCGTCACCCTGTCGGTGGCGTACTGGTGGCTGCGGTCATCGCTGGCCCGCTCCGGCACCGCGGTGGTGCTGGCGCCGGTGGCGCTGCCCCGTCGCTGAGCCGCCGCCTGGGGGGCCGGGCACGGCCCGCCCGTGACATCGGGACCTCAGTTGCAACCGTGTAGCGGTATGTACCCGTAGGAGGTACATGTCGGTGCACGGTTCGAACTGGGGGCGGGATGTCGCGGCGGCGCCGTCAGATCGAACGGGCGCGGCAGGGGTCGCTGGCGCAGGCCGGCACCGTTCCCAGCGTCGACCAACCACTGAACGCCACCCCGTTCAACCCGCCGCCCAGGTTCACCGGAGCGCCGGCGGTCACCGCCCGGGGCGACAGCGCCGGGTCGGCCGGCGTGCTGGTGGCCGGGGCCGCCGTGGCGGCTGGGGCCGTGGTGGCCGGGCTGGTGGCCGGCGTGGTGGGCGACGGCCCGGCCGTGGGGTTGGAGCCGGCGGGAGCGGTCGATGTGGTCGACCGGGCCGTGGTGGAGCTGGTCCCGCCGCTGGTGGCCGCCGTGGTGGGCGAGGGGGCGGAGGCCGCTGTGGTGGCGGTGGTCGACCCGGTGCCGGCGCCCGAGCCCCCTCCGCCGGCGCCCGTTGCTGCGTCGCGGAAGGTGAAGGCGGCCGGGAGGGTGAGAACGGTGCCGGCGGCGGTGCGCAGCGTCACGTCGACCGGGCCGGCGGCGGCCACCGGCGGTGTGGTGACCAGGATCCAGCTCGACGACTGGTGCAGCACCTGGCCCTGCTGGTTCCCGAACCACACGTAGGCCGCTTCGGGGAACGACCCGGCGAGGCTCACCACCGTGCCGTAGGAGACGGGGCCCGAGCGGGGGCTGATCGTGAACACCGCCCACTGCCCGTTCACGGTGCTGGTGGCGGTGGTGGCCGGGGCGCCGCCGCCGGGAGCGGCGGTGGCCGTGGTGGCCGGCCGGGCGGTGGTAGAAGTGGCCGTGGCTGCGGGGGCGGGGGCCGTGGTGCTGGTGGCGGCCCGGGCGGTGGTGGCGGGGGCGGCGGCCATCGTGGTGGTGCTGGCCGCGGCGGCCCGGGGGGCGGTGGTGGCCGCGCCGGCGCCGGGGGCGGTCGGGGCGGTGGTGGTGGCGGCCCGGGTGGTGGGGCTGGAGCCGGGGGCGGTGGTGGTGGCCGGGGCGCCGGTGGTGGCGGTGCCCCCGCCGCCGCCTCCCGTCGGCGTGGAGGAGGGCGGAGCGGTGGGTGACGTGGTGGGCGAGGTGCCGGGCACGGTGGTGGCCCCGCCGTCACCGGCGCCGGCGGTGGCGGCCACCTCGAAGGTGGCGGCGAAGGCCTGGCCCAGGCGCATCGACGGATCGGCCGTCGGCACCGCCTCCACCACGAGGCCGTAGGTGCCGGCTGGCAGGTCGGCGGTTAGGGCGGCGGTGGCGGTGCCGCCGGAGGCGAGGGCCACCGCCCCCCGCTGGTCGGTGGTGGCGGCCTCGCCGCCGACCGTCACCGGCAGGTCCACCAGGCCGTAGGCGGTGGTCCCACCGCCCGTCGCCCGCAGGGCCACCAGCGTGGCCTCCCACCGGTAGGGGCGGTCGAACCCGGGGCCCTCGTCCAGCGACACCTGGGCCTGGAGGTGGCCGCCGGCCGTGGTCAACCCGGTGATCGACACATCGGCCACCGAGCCGGCGTCGGCCTGCACCCCGATGGCCCGGGCGGCGTTGAGCCGCACCCCGTTGGTGACCCAGTTCGACAGCGGGCCGATCTGGTCCGCCGTGCCCACCATCTGGGCGATGACCTGGGCCGGCGAGAGGTTGGGGTAGCGGCCGAGCACGAGGGCGGCGCTGCCGGCGGTGAGGGGGGCGGCCTGGCTGGTGCCGCTCATGAACCCGTAGGCCCGGTTGGGCAGGGTGGAGGCGATCATCACGCCAGGGGCGAAGATGTCGACCGGGGAGCCGTAGTTGGAGAAGCCGGCCCTCGTGTCGTCGGGGGCCGAGGCCCCCACCACCAGCATGTTGGTGCCAGGGATGCTGGCCGGGTAGACGGCGGTGGCCCCGATGTCGGCGTTGGAGTTGCCGGCCGCCACCACCAGCAGCACCCCGTGGGCCTGGGCGTAGGCCACTGCGTCGAACATGGGCTGCACCACGGCGGCGGGGGTGCCGGGAGTGGTGCCCAGCGACAGGTTCACGATGTCGGCGCCGTTGTCGACGGCGTAGCGGACGGCCCGGGCCACGCCCGACACCGTCATCCCGCCGGGCCCGGCCACGCTCAGGTTCATGATCGACACGGCGGGGGCGATGCCGGCCATGCCGATGCCGTTGCCGGGCTGGGCGGCGATGATGCCGGCCACATGGGTGGCGTGGTCGGGGCTGCCGGCGGCGTAGGGCTGGTTGTCCTCGTTGCCGAAGTCCCAACCCCGGCAGTCGTCGACGTAGCCGTTGTGGTCGTCGTCGGTGCCGTTGTTGCACGACTCGTCGCTGTTGGTCCACCGGGCGGCGGACAGGTCGGGGTGCTCCATGTCGGCTCCCGAGTCGACCACGGCCACCACCACGCCGGCCCCCTGCGTCGAAGCCGCCTCCCGGCCGTCGATGTCGGCGTCGGCCCGCTGGGGCGGGGGGCCGTCGGTGCGGTCGAGGTTGTGGCCCGTGTTGTCGAGCGCCCACTGGTAGCCCTCGTAGGGGTCGGCGGTGAACACCACCTGGGGATCGGGGGCGACGGCGACGCCAGCGTCGGCCAGGGCGTCGTCGGTGGTGGCGGTCACGGCGTAGCGGCCGTCGCCGATCGGCTGGACGCCCACCACCCCGCTCCGGCCGGCCAGCGCGGCCAGGATCGGATCGGCATCGGACACGGAGTTCTGGGGATCAGGTGCGTCGTTTTCGATGCCGTCGGTCCCCAGATCGGGTGATCCGACGGTGGTGCAGGGGGCGGGACCGTCGAGGGGAACGAAGGTGCCGGCGGCGTCGCGGTAGCCGGGCACGCCGCGCTCCACGGCCAGGGCGGCTCCCGGGGGCAGGCTCCCCAGCCGGCTGGTGTCGGACGACACGGCGCCGCCGCCCGAGGCCCCGCTCCCGGCGTCACAGGCGGTCGGGCCCGGGGGCGCCGACCGGGCCGGGTGAGCGCCGGTGAGCGCCTCGGTGGCCGCGGTGTCGAACGGGCCGACCACGAAGCGGTGCAGGTCGTCGGTCACCGGCACCGCGCCCAGCTCCACCACCGGGGGCGGGGGTGGTGTGGCCGATGTCACGGCCGCGCTGGGGCCCGGGGCGTCGGAACCGGCGCAGCCCGAGGCCAGCAGGGCCAACGCCAGTGACGTGGCGAGGCGCCGGCCGGCCCGGGCGGGCGCGGAACGTCGGACGAGGGGTCGGTGGCGAACGAGGCTGATGCCGGTGGATCGGATCAAACCGGCCTGCACCTTGAGCTGCGATACTGTCGGCCGTGACCGTCATCCTCAGCGGCCCCGAGGCCCGGATCCTGGGCTCGCTCGTGGAGAAGGCCGCCACCACGCCCGACAACTACCCGCTCAGCACGAACGCCCTGCGGGCGGCGTGCAACCAGATCTCCAACCGGGAGCCGGTGGCCGACTACGACGACCGCCTCATCGACGCCGTGATGCTCGACCTGCGTCAGCGGGGCCTGGCCCGCACCGTGCACCAGGCCGGCAGTCGGGTGAGCAAGCACCGCCACGTGCTCGACGAGGCGCTGGGCCTGGCGTCGGACGAGCTGGCGGTGCTGGCCGTGCTGTTGCTGCGGGGGCCCCAGACGGTGGCCGAGTTGGCCAGCCGGACCGAGCGCTACGCCGGCGGCCCGGCCGGCATGTCCGGCGTGGAGGCCGTGATCAACCGCCTGGCCACCCCCGGGGCCGACGGCGGCCTCGCGCTGGTGGCCCGCCTGCCCCGGCGGGTGGGGGAGCGGGAGCCTCGCATCACCCACCTCCTGTACGACCCGGAGGAGGCCCCGGCCGGTATCCGGGCCCTCCTGGGCGACGCCGCCGACAGTCCCGTCACCCCGCTGATGGCCACCGGCCACGGCCCCCAGCCGGGCCATCCACCGCCGGCGGCGCCCGCCGCCCCCGCCGTGCCGCACGTCCCGACCCCGGCCGCCCCGTCGGTTCCCGGGGCGTTCGCTTCGGCCAGCGCCCCCGCCAGCCGGGCCGTGGCGCCGGCCATCAGCCCGGCCGTCAGCCCGCCCGCCAGCCCGCCCGCCGTGGTCGGGCCTCCGACGGCGGTGGGCGGCGGTGCCGACGCGGCCCGGAGGGCGCCGATCGTCGAGCGCCGCGATCCGGAGCCGCCGGCCGTCACCGGTGACGCATCCGGGCTCCAGACCACCGGTGGGGCCCTGGCCCGGGAGGTGCTGGACCTGCGCCGCCGGGTGGAGACCCTGGAGGCCGCCTTCGCCGACCAGGAGGCCAGGCTCAACCGGCTGGTCGAGGAACTGGGCGGCTGATGGTCGGGGTGGCCGGGCTGCGGCGGCGGTTGGCGGCCGGAGCCGTGGTGGTCATCGACGGCGGCACCGGCACCGAGATCCAGCGCCGGGGCGGCGCCATGGACTCCGACACCTGGTGCGCCGAGGCCAACCGCACCGCCCCCGGCGTGGTGGCCGACGTCCACCGGGCCTACATCGAGGCCGGGGCCGAGGTGGTCATCGCCAACACCTTCGCCACCAGCCCGCTCTTGTTCGACCACGCCGGGCGGGGGTCGGAGGTGGCCGAGCTCGACCGCCGGGCGGTGGCCCTGGCCCGGGAGGCGGCCGGTGGCCGGGTGCCGGTGGCCGGGTCGATCTCCACCATGCGCCCGGTGGTGGCGGGATCGGACCGCAACCAGCTCGCCGTGACCTGGCCCGAGGCCGAGGTCCGCCGCTTGTACGAGGCCAAGGCGACCACGCTGGTCGACGCCGGGGCCGAGGTGCTGGTGATGGAGATGATGCGGGACACCGACTACGCCCGCTGGGCCACCGAGGCCGCGCTGGCCACCGGGGTACCGGTGTGGGTGGGGGTGTCGGTGGAGCGGGGCGGCTCCGACGGCGATCTGGTGGGCTGGGGCCGGCCCGACTGCCCGGCCGAGGCCGTGATCGACGGCCTGGCCGCTCTCGGCCCCGACCTGATGGCCGTGATGCACTCGTCGGTGGCCGACACGGGCCCCGCCCTCCACCTGGTTCAGGCCCGGTTCGCCGGGCCGGTGGGTGCCTATCCCGAGTCGGGGCACTTCACCATGCCCGACTGGGTCTTCGCCAGCCTCACCCCGGCCGAGCTGGTGGACGCAGCGGCCGGCTGGGTGGCCGTCGGCGCCTCCCTGGTTGGCGGCTGCTGCGGTATCACCCCGGAGCACATCGCCGCCCTGGCCGCCGCCGCCCCGGGCTGGGCCCGGGAACGCTGACGATGGCGGCGGGCGACGCGGGCCGGGCCGTGTACGACTACGTGATCGTGGGTGGGGGCTCGGCCGGGTGCGCCCTGGCCAACCGGCTCAGCGCCGATCCCGCCCATCGGGTGCTGGTGCTGGAGGCGGGCCGGCCCGACTACCGGTGGGACGTGTTGATCCACATGCCCGCCGCCCTGGCCATGCCCATCGGCAACCGCTTCTACGACTGGCGCTACGAGTCGGAGCCCGAGCCCCACATGAACGGCCGCCGGGTCTACCACGCCCGGGGCAAGGTGTTGGGCGGGTCGAGCTCGATCAACGGCATGATCTTCCAGCGGGGCAACCCGCTCGACTACGACGGCTGGGCCGCCCAGCCCGGCATGGACACGTGGAGCTGGGCCCACTGCCTGCCCTACTTCAAACGGATGGAGACCTGCCTGGCCGGGGCCGACCAGTGGCGGGGCGGCGACGGCCCCCTGGTGCTGGAGCGGGGCCCGGCCACCAGCCCCCTGTTCCAGGCGTTCTTCGCCGCCGTGCAGGAGGCCGGGTTCGCCCTCACCGACGACGTCAACGGGTTCCGCCAGGAGGGCTTCGCCCCCTTCGACCGCAACGTCCACCGGGGTCGGCGCCTCAGCGCCGCCCGGGCCTACCTCCACCCGGTGATGAACCGGCCCAACCTCACCGTCGAGACCCGGGCCCACACCGAGCGGATCGTGTTCGACGGCACCCGGGCCACCGGCGTGGCCTGGCGCCGTGGCCGGCGCCATCACGTGGCCCGGGCCCGGGAGGTGATCCTGTGCTCGGGGGCGTTCGGGTCGCCCCAGCTGCTGCAGCTGTCGGGGGTGGGGCCGGCGTCGGTGCTGGAGCCCCTGGGCGTGCCGGTGGTGGCCGACGTGGCCGGGGTGGGGGAGAACCTGCAGGACCACCTGGAGGTCTACGTGCAGCACGCCTGCACCCAGCCGGTGTCGATGCAGCCCTGGCTGGCGTGGTGGCGGCGGCCCCTGGTGGGCCTGGAGTGGCTGGCCCGCCGGGGGCCGGGGGCCACCAACCACTTCGAGGGCGGCGGGTTCCTGCGGTCCCGGCCGGAGGAGCCGTTCCCCAACCTCATGATCCACTTCCTCCCCATCGCCATCCGCTACGACGGCACCTCGCCCGGCCGGCGGCCACGGCTACCAGCTCCACATCGGGCCCATGCGGTCCGACGCCAGCGGCCGCGTGCGGATCGTGTCGACCGATCCCGCCGTCCACCCCGCCATCCGGTTCAACTACCTGTCCACCGAGCAGGACCGCCGGGAGTGGGTGGAGACGATCCGGGCCGCCCGCCACATCCTGGGCCAGCCCGCCTTCGCCCCCTACGACGGGGGCGAGCTGTCGCCCGGGCCGTCGGTGGAGACCGACGAGGAGATCCTGGCCTGGGTGGCCCGTGACGCCGAGACCGCCCTGCACCCGTCGGGTACGGCCAAGCTCGGCGTGGGGGGCGAGGCCGTGGTCGACCCCGCCACCATGGGGGTGTGGGGCACCGAGGGCCTACGGGTGGTCGACGCCTCCGTGATCCCGGCCGTCACCACCGGCAACCTCTACGCCCCGGTGATGATGGTGGCCGAGAAGGCGGCCGACCTCATCCTGGGCAACACACCGCTCGCCCCCCTCACCGACGTCCCCGTCCAGCGCGGCTGACCCTCCTACTTTCGGGGGGCTGGCCCCCGGGTGGGGCGGGGGACCGTGCAACCCTGAGACGGGATCGGGGGAGAACCCTGAGACCGGCTCCGGGGCGGGTCAGGGTGCTATCGGTGCAAGGCCCGATGGGCGGCTGACGGAGCGTTTCCTAGGTTCGGATCTACCGAAGATTCGCACCTGAGAGGGAAGCCCCATGAGCCGATCCACCACCGTCCCCGCCCCCATCGTCGCCGCCGCCCGGGCGAGCGTCGGGCCCGAGCCGACATCCGCCGCAGCGGCCGCCGTGGGCGCCACCAAGGTCTACGGCAAGGGCGACACCGTCGTCCGGGCCCTCGACGGGGTCGACGTCACCTTCGACAAGGGCCGCATGACGGCCATCATGGGCCCGTCGGGCTCGGGCAAGTCCACCCTGATGCACTGCCTGGCCGGGCTCGACCAGCTCACGTCGGGCCGGGTGCTGATCGGGGACACCGACCTCACCCAGCTCAACGAGCGCCAGCTCACCCAGCTCCGCCGGGACCGGGTGGGCTTCATCTTCCAGTCGTTCAACCTGATCCCCACGCTGAACGCGGCCGAGAACATCCGGCTCCCCATGGACCTGGCCGGCACCACCCCCGACAGCCGCTGGGTGGAGCACGTGATCGCCACCGTGGGCCTGGGCGACCGGCTGCGGCACCGTCCCAGTGAGCTGTCGGGCGGCCAGCAGCAGCGGGTGGCCGTGGCCCGGGCCCTGGCCAGCCGGCCCGAGATCGTGTTCGCCGACGAGCCCACCGGAAACCTCGACTCCCGAACCGGGGCCGAGATCCTGGGCTTCATGGCCCGGGCCGTGGTCGACCTCGGTCAGACGATCGTGATGGTGACCCACGACCCGGTGGCCGCCTCCTACGCCGACCGGGTGGTGTTCCTGGCCGACGGCTGCCTCCGGGGCCAGCTCGACCACCCCACGCCCGACACCGTGCTCGACGCCATGCGGCACCTGGGCCAGTGACCCCGCCTCCCCTGATCCGACCCGACCTGACTGATTTGATGAAACCGAGAACCTGACATGTTGCGCCTCACCCTCAAGAACCTGGCTGGCAACCGGGTCCGCTTCGCCCTCACCGCCTTCGCCGTCGTGCTCGCGGTGTCGTTCGTGGTCTCCTCCTTCGTGCTCACCGACGGCCTGCGCCAGCAGTTCGACGGCCTGTCGGCCGAGATCGTGGAGGGCACCGACCTGATGGTGCGCCCGGTCGAGCCCGACCTGGGCGAGACCCCGAACCTGCCCGACGCCCTCGTGGCCCAGGTGGCCGCCACCGACGGGGTGGCCGACGCCGCCCCCGTGTTCCAGGCCCCCGACAACTCGATCCGGCCCATCCCGCCCGACGGCGAGCTGATCGGGACGAACGGCCCGCCCCAGCTCGCGCTGAACTGGGTGGACAACCCCGCCCTGTCGAGCATGACGCTGGTGGAGGGCCGGGCCCCGGCGGCCGACGGCGAGTTCGCCATGGACGTCGACGCCGCCGCCGCCCACGGCTTCGCCCTGGGCGGCACCTACGACGTGCTCACCCCCACCGGCACCGTGTCGGAGACCCTCACCGGCCTCACCCGGTTCGGTTCCGACAACGCCACGCTGGGCGCCACCCTGATGCAGTTCCCCACGGCCAGCCTCCAGCGGCTGACCGGCGAGTCGGGGATCGACAGCGTGGCTGTGGTCCTCGACGCCGGGGCCGACCGGGCGGCGGTGCAGGCCGCCCTGGGCTCGCTGGCCCCCGGCACCGAGGTGATCGACAACGCCACCATGCTGAGCGAGCAGCAGGAGGGGTTCGACCGGGGCATCTCGATCATGGGCAACGTCCTGCTGGGCTTCGCCGCCGTGTCGCTGTTCGTGTCGATCTTCATCATCTACAACACCTTCGCCATCGTGCTCGGTCAGCGGACCCGGGAGCTGGGCCTGCTCCGCCTGGTGGGGGCCGACCCCCGCCAGCTCCGCCGCTCGGTGCTGGGCGAGGCCCTGGTGATCGGGGTGCTGTCGTCCGTGCTCGGCATCGGGATGGGGGCGCTGGTGGCCCAGGGCCTGGCCGCACTGTTCGACGCCACTGGGTGCCTCCCTGCCCGACATGGACCTGGTGATCTCGGCCCGCACCGTGATCGTGGCCCTGGTGGTGGGCATCGGGGCCACGATGGCCTCGGCCGTCGGCCCGGCCCGCAAGGCGTCCCGGGTGGCCCCCATCGTGGCCCTGCGTGACGGCGCCGCCGCCGGCACCGGCACCGGGCGGGTCCGCCTGGCCGTGGGCACGGTGATCCTGGCCACCGGCCTGGCGCTGGGCGGCACCGGCCTGTTCGCCGCTTCGGGTACCGCCGCCATCGTCTCCCTCCTCGGCCTGGGGGCCGCCACCGTGTTCATCGGCATCACCCTGGTGAGCCCGGTGGCGGCGGGGCCGGTGACCCGTGTGCTGAGCTGGCCGGCCCGGGCCACGGCCGGCGTCGCCGGTCGTCTGGCCGGCCAGAACGCCGGTCGCAATCCCCAGCGCACCGCCACCACCGCCGCTGCCCTCATGATCGGCCTGGCCGCCGTGACCATGGCCCTGGTGGTGGGCGAGTCGGTGAAGGCCGAGCTGCGTTCCACCGTGGCCTCGTCGGTCACGGCCGACTACATGGTCACGGAGACCAGCGGGAACTTCCCGGCCGGCCTGGCTCCGGCCCTGGCCGCCTCGCCCGATGTGGCCGCCGTGTCCGGCTTCCGCCTCGACGAGGTGCTCACCGGGGGCGCCTCGGGCTCGGCCGGCGGGGAGCGGACCGAGGCCAGCGGGGCCCGCCTGGACCAGGTGCCGGCCCTGTTCGACCTCGACGTCACCCAGGGCTCGCTCACCGAGTGGGCCGGCACCGTGACCGACCCGGTGGCGGTGTCGGACGAGGAAGCCGACCGCCTGGGCCTGGCCCCCGGTGACACGGTGGGCATGGACTTCGCCTCCGGCCAGCACCGGGACCTGACGGTGGTGGCGGTGTTCGCCGACGAGTACGTGGTGGAGACGCCCTACCTGCTCGACCTGTCGACATGGGACGCCGTGGGCGCCACCCCGGCCGACGACTACGTGGCCTTCGCCCTGGCCGACGGGATCGACCAGGCCCGGGCGGCGGCGGTGGTGGCCGGGCTGGCCGCCACCTACCCCCAGGTCGACGTCGACACCCCCGGCCAGTTCGCCGACAAGGTGGCCGGCTTCGTCGACCAGGCCCTCACCGCCGTCAACGCCATGGTGGCTCTGGCCGTGGTGATCGCCCTCATCGGCATCGCCAACACGCTGGCCCTGTCGGTGTTCGAACGGACCCGGGAGCTGGGCCTGCTGCGGGCGGTGGGCATGACCCGGCGCCAGCTGCGGCGGATGATCCGGCTGGAGGCGACGCTGGTGGCCCTGTTCGGCGCCGCCCTCGGCGTGGTCACCGGGCTCGGCTTCGGCTGGGCCGCCGTGGTGGCCCTGCCCGACACGATCACCACCCAGGTGGCCGTGCCCGGGATGCGGATCGTGGTGCTGGTGGCGGTGGCCGGGATCGCCGGCCTGCTGGCCGCCTGGGGCCCGGCCCGCCGGGCCAGCCGCCTCAACGTGCTGGACGCGATAGCGGCCTGATCCGGTAGTCGACGCCGATGGGGTCGGACCCTTGGTCCGATCCCATCGGCGCGTCGGTGGTCACCTGCTCCGGGCGTCGATCTTGGCGAAGGCGGCCTGGGCCGACCGGTAACCCTCGACGGCCCGGGGGAAGCCGCCGTAGACGGTGAGCTGCACCATGATCTCCTCCACCTCGGTGCGGGTGACACCGTGGTTGAGGGCGGCGGGGATGTGCACCGCCAGCTCCTCCGAGCAGCGGAGGAAGGCCAGGATGGCCACCGTCACCATGCTCCGGTCCCGGCGCGACAGCTGGGGCCGGCTCCACAGCTCGCCGAAGGCGAAGTCGAAGGCCAGCTCGCCCACCCCGCCCAGGGCGCCGATGATGTTGGCCCGGGCCTCGGCCGGGTCGCTGGCGGCCCGGCCGCCGAACATGGTGCCGAGCACGTCGGCGGCATTGGCGTAGCGGGCGTCGTCGTCGAGACGGGGGCCTTGCTCCTTGGCCGGCAGCCGGTCGACCCCGTCGATGCGGGCGAACACCTCGTCCACGATGCGGGTGGCGTGCATGGCCATGGGGAAGCCCCCGTAGCCGGCCACCTGGTTGATGATCTCCCGCACCTCGTCCCGGCTGAGCCCGTGGTTGAGGGCTCCGGCCACGTGGGCCTCCAGCTCGTCGCCGGCGCCCTGGGTGGCCAGGTAGGCGACGACGATCAGGCTCCGGTCACGGCGGGAGAGCTGGGGTCGGGACCACAGGTTGCCCAGCACGTGGTCCATGGCGAAGGTGCCGAGGTGGCCGTTGCGGCGCTCCATCGATGCCGCCGCCCGCTCGGGGTCGGCGACGTTGCCGAGTGTCCGCATCACGTCGAGGCCGGCGGCCCGTCGTTCGGCTTGGGTGCTCATGGCTGTGCCCTCCAGGTCATGGCTGCCGCCCAGGTCATGGTGCGGTCGCTCCTGCTTGCTCGCCGGTGACGTTGGCGTAGTTCCGGTTGAGGAACCACCGCTGGTAGTCGCCGTAGGTGATCGGTTCGTGGTGGGCCGGGTTGTCGGCGCTCACGCAGGTGGGGAGGGCCTCGACCAGAGCGTCGTCCCGGCACCCGTAGAAGAAGGGGATGGCGTAGCGGTCGCCCGGTGTCACGTTGCGCACCCGGTGGGCGGTGGAGCGGAAGCGCTGGTTGGTCCACCGCTTGAGCATGTCGCCCGAGTTGACCAGGTAGGAGCCGGGCAGGGGCGGGGGCGTGATCCAGTCGTGGCCGGCGGGGCGGATCTCGAGGCCCGGCACGTCGTTCGCCGGGAGCAGGGTGAAGATCGAGGAGTCGGTGTGGGGGGCGAGGCCCCAGTCGTGCTCGCCGTACTCGAGCGCCGGGTAGTGCGACATCCGCAGCGTCACCGACGGGTCGGTGAACGACGGCTCGAACCACCCGGCCGGCAGGTCGAGCGACGCCGCCAGCACCGGCAGCAGGGCCTCGCACAGGCCGGTGGTGGCGTCCATGTAGGTGTCGATCACCGTCTGGAAGCCGTCGAGCGGCGGCCACTTGTTGGACGACCGGTAGCCGCCCCGGTGGACGAAGTAGGCGGCGTTCAGGTTGGGGGTGCGTATCTCGCCGGCGATCTCCGAGGCGTACGACGTGCCCCCGCCCAGGTGGAGGTAGCCGCCGCTGCGCTTCTCCATGGCGAAGCCGGCCTTGGTGTCGTCGTCGAGGGCGTGGAGCCGGCGGGCCTCCCCGTAGAGGGCCCGCACGAGATCCCAGTCGATCCCGTGGTTGGTGAGGAAGAAGAAACCGACGTCCTCCAGAGCCCGGCGCAGCTCGCCGCCGAGCCGGGTGATCGTGTCGGGGTCGCCGGAACGTAGGCCCGTGAGGTCGAGCACCGGGATGAGATCAGCGTCGATGGCAACGGTCATCGCCCGAGTCTGCTCGCCGGCCCCGAACCTTGTCGAGCTATGCCGCCAGAGGCGGCACAAGGTGACAAGGTTCGGTGATCAGGGGTGGAGGAACGACCGCAGCGCGGCGGCCACCGCGTCGGGCTGGTCCCACTCCAGCAGGTGGCCGGCGCCGTCGATCACCCGGTGCTCGCCCCAGGCGGCGGCCGTGCCGACGGGGACGATCTGGTCGGCGGCGCCCCACAGCACGAGGCAGGGGCAGGTGATGCGGTGGATCCGGTGGGCCAGGCCCCGGTCGCCCACGGGCCAGATCAGACTGGCCGCGGCGATGTCGGTGAGGTAGCGGGACACCGGCGCCTCGGTCTCGCCCTTGTCGGCGAACCGGGTGCGGAACACCTCCGGCACGCCCCGCTCGAACAGTGGCTCCAGCCGTTTGGCCGTGGGCACGGCGTAGGGGTCGAGCCCGGGATGGTCGGCGTCGAAGATGCCGAACGGGGCCAGGAGCACCAGGCGGGTGACGGCCTCGGGCCGGAACACGGCCAGATCGGCGGCCAGCATCCCGCCCACCGACGCCCCGACCACCGGGCACGGACCAACGCCGGTGGCGTCGACGGCGTCCCACAGGGCGGTGAGCCACCCCAGGTAGTCGTCGGGGCAGCGGAAGCCCGATTCCCCGTCGAACCCGGGGAGCTGGGGCCGGGCCACGGTCCAGCCGTCGGCCTCCAGGGCGGCCAGGGCCGGGGACGAGCCGGGGTCGCCGGCGAGGCCCGGCAGGTAGATCAGGGTGCGGGGCTCAGCGGGCATTGGCGGGCCACCAGTGGTCGGTGTGCTCGGACCAGATGTCCTTGAGGCCGGGCAGCACCTTCGTGCCGAACAGCTCGGTGTTCTGCCGGGCCAGCTCGTCGCTCATGTTGCCGAAGTGGAGCAGGGTCATCAGGTGGCCCACGTGGAGCGTGCGGGCCACGTGCTCCAGCTTCTCCCGCACCGTGTCGGGGCTGCCGATGACCACGTAGCCCCGTTCCAGCATCTCGTCCCAGGTGGGGCCGCCGCTGGCCTGGGTGGTCATGGCCGCCGCTCGCACCGAGCTCTGCAGCTTGCGCCGCACCGACACCTCCGACGAATAACCCGGCGGGTCGACGAAGCCGGGATAGAAGTGGAGCGAACGCTGGAAGAAGTACTCGGCCGGCTCCTTGTACAGCCGGTAGGCCTCGGCGTCGGTGTCGGCCACCCCCACGAACTGGAGGAACCCGGCCCGGTAGGGGTTGTCGTCGCGTCCGGCCCGCTCCACCGCCTCCCAGAAGCCGTCCATCGACTCCTTGCCCACCAGATGGCCGTAGTAGGAGAGGGCGGCGTAGACGAAGTCGCGCTCGGCGCACAGGTCCCACGTCTCCACCGAGCCGCCGCCGGGGATCCACACCGGCGGGTGGGGCTGCTGCATGGGACGGGGCCAGATGTTGACCCACCGCTGCTTGGTGAACCGGCCGTTGAAGGCGAACGGCTCGGGGCGGGTCCAGGCCTGGAGGACGAGGTCGATGCCCTCGTAGTATTTGGCCCGCAGGGTGCCGGGGTTGGCCCCGTAGGCGTAGGCCGTGTCCATGGCCGTGCCCACCGGGAAGCCCGACACCAGCCGGCCCCGGGACAGGAGGTCGAGCATCGACATCTCCTCGGCCACCCGGGTCGGTGGGTCGTACAGGGCCACCGAGTTGCCCAGCACCACCACGGCCGCCCGGGAGGTGCGGTTGGCCACGATGGACGCCATCAGGTTGGGGCTGGGCATGAGCCCGTAGCCGTTGGAGTGGTGCTCGTTGACGCACAGGCCGTCGAACCCGCAGGCCTCGGCGAACACCAGCTGGTCGAGGTAGGTCTCGTAGGACGACGCCACCACCTCGGGATCGAGGAGGGAGGCGTCGAGGTCGACCCACACCGACCGGTACCGCTCCCGGAAGTTCTCGGGGAGCTGGGGGTAGGGCATCAGATGGAACCACAACACCTTCACCCCGACCACGCTAGATCGAGCCGTTCTTGCACGAGAAAACCGCGCTCAGCGCGAGTTACCCGTGCAATTTCGGGGGTGGAGCTCCGTCAGCCGGCCTGCAGGCCCAGCGCGTCCACCACCTGCTGCTGGAAGTAGGCCACCCCCTGCTCGTGGCGGGGCGACAGGGGGCCGGTGCGGTACAGGCCGGTGGCGTAGTTGTGGTGGGTGGCGGCACAGATGCCGAGGTCCTCGCGCACGATGGCCAGGTTCCCCTCGATCGCCCGCGTCCGGGCGGGGGCGGCGGCCTCCGACGTGTCGGCGAACCAGAAGTGGTAGTGCTGCTCGGTCCGATCGACGGCCAGGGGGTTGATGCGGGAGGTGTTCATGCCCCCGTCGAACAGCGACAACGTCCAGTTGGGCCACATCCACAGCCACAACCCGCGGTAGAAGAGACCATCGCGGGGCGGGGCCGACATCCGCACATAGCCCCGGTGGGCGGTGGTGGTGAACCGGCTGAAGTCTACGGCGGCGTGGAAGGCGGGATGGACGCCGGGCAGGTGGTACCCCTCCACGAAGTTGTCGGTGTAGATCTTCCAGTTGGCGTCGAACGCGACGGTGGCCGAGCCCATCGCCGTGTATGTCTCGATCGGCTCGTCGGCCAGCTCGGCCGGTAGCTCGCCCAGCTGGTCGAGGAGGCTGATGGGCGGGTCGACGGCGGCGAACAGCAGGCCCCGCCACTGGTCGACGGCGATGGACTGGAGGGGCCAGTCGGCCGGGTCGAAGCCGGGATCGTCGCCGAACCAGGGGGTGGCCACCAGGGCTCCGGTGTCGTCGTAGACCCACTGGTGATAGGGGCAGCGGATCGCCCGGCACAGCCCTTCCCCGTCGGCCAGGAGCTGGGCCCCCCGATGCCGGCAGACGTTGGTGAAGGCCCGCAGCACGCCGTCGCCGCCCCGAACCACCACCAGCTTCAGCCCGGCCACGTCGGCCGCCAGGTACCGGCCCGGCTCGGCCACGGTCGCCGCCGGACCGAGGTACTGCCACGTCCGGGTAAAGATCCGATCGCGCTCGGCCGCCAACGATGACGGGTCGACGTAGTGGCTCGACGCCAGGTTCCGCTGCACCATGGTGCCGATGATGGCACACGACACCGGGGGCGCCTGCCCCCGAAGGAGCCGGCCCGAAGGGCCGGGCGACGGGGTTGGGGCCCCGGCGCAGTTGGGGTCCGGGGGCGCCAGCCCCCGAAAAACTCAGCTCAGGACGTCGTCGACCAGGAGCTGGATGTAGCGCTCCTCGGGCCAGCCCAGCACGTCGCGGATCACGTGCTCGTTGTGCTCGCCCAGGGCGGGGGAGCGGACGATGCGGTGGTCGAAGCCCCGCCACTGGGCCGCCTCCCGGTCGATGGGGATGTCGATCTCCGGGGCCGACGGCTGGTGCACGATCTGGTAGTGGTGGCGGAGCTGGGGGTCGCGCTCGAACGTGTCGGCCAGGTGCTCCACCGGGGCGGCGGCGATGCCGGCGGCCTGGCACCGGTCGGCGGCTTCCCACTTGTCGAGGGTGGCGGTCCAGGCGGCGACGACGGTGTCGAGGGCGTCCTCGTTGGCCTTGCGCCGGGTGTGGGTGGCGAACCGGGGGTCGGCGGCCAGGAACGGCAGGTTCATGATCCGGCACAGGTGACGCCACTCGTCGTCGCTGGCCACGGCCAGGGCCACCCACTCGTCCTCCGAGTGTTCGGAGGGCAGGGCGGGGTAGACGCCGTGGGGGGCGAAGTCGGGGTCCCGGTTGGCCCGGCGGGGCGGCTGCACCCCGGTGGCCCGGTACTGCATCCACTCCACCCCGAGCAGCGACACGAACCCCGACAGCTGGGTGAGGTGCAGCTCCTGGCCCTCGCCGGTGCGGTCGCGGTGGCGCAGGGCCGACAGCAGGGTGGCCGCCAGCAGGTGGGGCGAGGTGAAGTCGGGGTAGGGGATGCCGATGCCCCGGGGCGGGTCGCCCTCGAACCCGGTGAGCAGGTTGAACCCGGCCGCCGCCATCAGGATGTTGCCCATGGAGGAGCGCACGGCCCACGGCCCCTTGCGGTGGGCGCCGGGCAGGTTGAGCAGCACGATGTCGGGCTTGATCGAGCGCAGCACGTCGTAGCCCAGGCCCATGCGGTCCATGGCCCCGGGGCGGAAGTTGTTGACCACGGCGTCGGCCGAGGCGACGAGGGCCCTGATCACCTCCATGCCGCCGTCGGACGTGAGGTCGACGGTGAGCGACAGCTTCCCGGCGTTCACCGAGTTGAACAGGCCGCCCAGGTCGGGATCCAGGGCGCCGGTCGGCCCGGGCTGGGCCCGCATCGAGTCGGGCTTGCGGCCCGACTCCACCCGGATCACCTCGGCCCCGAAGCTGGCCAGCAGCCGGGTGCCGATCGGGCCGGCCAGCACCCAGGAGAGGTCGACGATCCGGATCCCGGCCAGGGCGTCGGCCGGTCCGCCCGAACTCCTCACCAGGGCCGTCGCCGGCGGAGTTGTCAAGGAGAAGTCGCCGGGGGAGGTGGGGGAGGGGGCGAGGTCGTCGAGGAGCGACTGGTGCTGGCCCAGCGTGGGAGCGGGCAGGATCTCCACCCCGTCGGCCATGGCGTCGGCCGGGGAGCGGACGAACCCCAGGCTCCGCCCCAGGGCCGGCTGGGGGACGTCGAAGAACTGCTCGTTGACCACGTACTGCTCGTGGGTGGCCAGATCGTCGAAGCCGAGCACGGGGAGGCACACCAGGTCGGCCTCCAGGGCCCCGGCGGCGAACTCGTCGCGGGTCAGCTTGGTGGCCAGGGCCCGGGTGGCCGCCGCCACCGGGTTGTCCTTGCGTGGCGCGCTGAGCAGCGACCACTCCCAGTCGGCACTGGTCATCCCGTGGTCGACACCTACGGCGTCGCACCAGGCGAGGAAGGCGTCGAACCGGTCGGGTCGCACCAGCAGGCCCACGTGCCCCCCGTCGGCGCAGCGCAGCGCGGCCGACATGCCGGGTCGGCGGGGCACCCGCTGGTGCCACAGCCACTGGCCCGGGGTCGCGCTCTGCATGGCCGCCATCACCGTGGCCTCCTGCAGCGTGACCTCGATGTGGGCCCCCGGCCGGGCGGGGTGGCGCCAGCGCCCCGTGAGCGCGATGGTGACGGCCGACGCCGCCGCCAGGCCGGCCATCGTGTACGACGGGTTGGCCGCACCCTGCACCGGCGTGCCCCGGGGCTCGCCCGAGATCCACACCAGGCCGCCGGCCGCCCCCGCCACCAGGTCGTTGGCCTTGCGGTCGGCCCACGGCGAGTCCAGCCCGAACGGCGTGATCGACAGCTGGATCAGCCCCGGGTTGACCGACCGCAGGGCGTCGTGGCCGAGACGGAGCCCGTCGAGTCGGCCCGGCTGCTCGGTGTCGATCACCACCTGGGCGGTGGCCACCAGCCGGCGGAAGGTCTCGGCCCCGTCGGCGGTGGCGAGGTCGACCACCACCGACCGCTTGTTGGCGTTGAGGTACTGATGGGCCAGCGACCGCTCGGCGCCGGGTTGGTCGTCGAGGAACGGCGAGCTGCGCCGGATCGGATTGCCGGCCGGCGGTTCCACCAGGATCACCTCGGCCCCCAGGTCGGCCAGGATGCGGCCGGCCAGAGCACCCGACCGGTCGGCCAGGTCGAGCACCCGGACCCCGTCCAGAGCTCGGCTCATCGGGACAGGGCGGGGGAGAGGCACGGGCGCATGCGGCGATGATGGCGCCCGCCGGGCCCCCGGGGCAATCGGGGGAGACCGGCTGGTGCGGTCAGCCGCCGCTGGCGGTGCCGGCCGGCAACGTCATGGCGTAGAAGACGGCGGCGATGGAACGGGCCGACAGGCTCCACCCATCGTCGCCGTCCGGATCGGCGTCGATGCCCGGGTTGCCGTACCACAGGGCCAACGAGCCGATGAACTGCGACGACACCGCGATGGCGAGGTGCCGGCTGGTGTACCGGGGACGAAGGTTCAGGTCGTAGGCATCCAGCAGGCTCTGCCAGGCCCGTTCGGCGCCGTCCAGGAAGGCGTCCTGGCGGTGGCGCAGCGCCCGTTGCACCCGCGGATCGGCGGAGCTGGCCAGGAACCCGAACTCCACGGCGAAGAGGGCATTCTCCCGGTACTGCTGGCCAACCCGCTCCACCAGGATCCTGAGCACCTCGGCCAGGGGCACGCCGGCTGCCGCCGCCCGCTTGAACCCGGTCTCCGCTCGGCCGACGTCGACCGTCAGCGTCGCCTGGATGTCGGCGATGTGGAGCAGAAGGTCGGCCTGGTAGTCGATCTGGGACGGCCACAGGTTGTAGATGGCGCCGGTGGTGACGGCCGGCGCGTGGGGGTCGTCGGCCCGCCGCAGCTCGGTGGCCCGGATGGCGACGTGCGTGAGACGGACATGGGCCAGGGCGGCGGCAACGACCTCGTCGCCGGCCTGGGTGACGCGAGCCTGGACGAGATCGACGCCGGCCTGCAGCAGCAGCTTTCGGGTCTCCTCCCGGCGTTGCCGGCGGCCCGGCTCGGCCCGATCGTCCACAGCCACCTCCTCGTCTGGGGCAAGTCTTGACGCCGGGCGGCTACCTGCCTACGGTCGAACTTGATTCGTAGATTTTCTACGGATCCGGAAGGGGCCGTGGCTGGCTCGAGGCGGTCGGCCAGGAGCTTCGGGCCCAGCAGGGGTTGGCGCGAGCGCGTCTCGGCCGCCCCTTGCCTCTTCCGTCGGTTCAGTCCGGGAACGAGACCAGCACGGCGGCGTTGGCCATGATCAGCACGTCGTCGCCCGAGGGGGCGGGAATGTCGAGCCCGCCCTGCATCGGCGTGACGGTGACGGTGCCGTAGGGAACCTGGGCCTTGATGCGATCGACGTCGATCGCCTCCGGCTTGGCCACCCCGATGCGGACCTCGATCACCATGTCGTGGTGGGTCTTGCCGGCGGCGGCGAAGAAGTTGAGGCTCGAGTGGCGGAGGGCGTCCGACACCGCCCGCTCGGCCGCCTTGGTGTAGTCGCCGCCGTGGACGTCGACCCCCATCCCCATCTCGGTTATCCAGCGAACCAGTGCCATGGCCGCAACCTAGCGGGCCACCCCCCCGTGCCCACGGGCTCGGGCCGGCGGGGTGGGTGGGTGTGGGTGGCCCTCGGCCGTTACCGGGCGGCCAGCGGGCCCCGCAGGAGCTGGCCGGCGCGGGCACCGGTGGGCCGGCCCCGATCCAGCAGCACCTCGCCGTTCACGATCGTGGCCAGGAAGCCGCTGGCCGTCTGGCGCAGCCGCCGGGCCCCGCCGGGCAGGTCGTAGACCAGCTCGGGCAGGTCGGGCGTGATCGTGGCCAGGTCGAAGATGTTGAGGTCGGCCGCCTTGCCCTCGGCCACCACCCCCCGGTCGGCGAAGCCCCAGGCGGTGGCCGGGACCGACGTCATCTTCCGCACCGCCTCCTCCACCGTCATGGCCTCCCGGTCCCGCACCCAGTGGCCCAGCAGGTGGGTCTGGATCGACGAGTCCATGATCTGGCTGACGTGGGCCCCCGAGTCGCTGAAGGTGGGGATGGAGTAGGGGTGGCGCATCAGCTCCAGCACGATGTCCTGGTCCTGGTTGGCGGCGGCCTGGATGAAGAAGCCCTCCAGGTTGCGGGCCAGGGCCTCGTCGACGAAGGCCTCCATGGGTGAGCAGCCCCGCTCGGCGGCGATCTCGGCGATCGACCGGTACGGCGGCAGGCCGGCGGTGAGCGGGTAGATCCAGTGCCACTCCGGCTTGCGGGCCTCGGCCCCGATGGCCCGGCCGTAGTCGCCCTGCTCGGCCGCGGCCACCAGGGCGGCCCGCTTCTCCGGGTCGCGCAGGGCGGCCCGCTGAGCCTCCAGCGGCTGGGCCCGCAGCTCCCGCCACCCGGGCAGCGCGTCGAACGGGAGGCGGGTCAGGAACGACAGCAGCACCCCGAACTGGCGGGAGTGGACCTGGGCCCACGACGTGCCGCCCCCGGCGTTGATCCGCTCCAGCAGCTCCACCACGGGCTTCCACTGGTGGTCTTCGGAGCCGAACGACAGCATCCCGTAGGTGACCGGCACTCCGGTGGCCACGCCCAGCTCCACCAGCTTGGCGATGTAGGCCTCCCGCTTCTCCGGGTCACGGGATCGGAGGTCCTTGCCCTGGGCCAGCTCGAAGATGCCGGCCCCCAGGTCGCCCATCACGCCCACCAGGGCCTGGATCTCGGTCCAGTCGGCCAGGCGGGAGGCGACGGGACGATCGTCGGCCGTCTCGTGGTTCATCGACACCGAGGTGGTGAAGCCGATGGCGCCGGCCTGGATGGCGTCCCGCACCTGGCCCATCATCAGGGCCAGGTCGGCCTCCGAGGCCTTCTCGCTGAAGGCCCGCTCGCCCATGGCCCAGGTGCGCAGGGCGGAGTGGCCCACGTAGCCGGCGTAGTTGATGCCCTTGGGGGTGCGGTCGACGAAGTCGAGGTACTGGGGGAACGTCTCCCAGCTCCAGTCGATGCCGGCCGCCATGGCCTCGGCCGCGATGTCTTCGGCCCGCTCCAGGTTGCGCACCACCAGGTGGCGGGCGTCGGAGCGCACGGGGGCCAGAGTGAAGCCGCAGTTGCCCATCACGGCGGTGGTCACGCCGTGGAAGCAGGAGCACTCGCCCAGCGGGTCCCAGGCGATCTGGGCGTCCATGTGGGTGTGGACGTCGACGAAGCCGGGGCTGACGATGTGGCCCTCGGCGTCGATCGTGCGCTGGGCCGCCTCGCCCGCCAGCTGGCCCACGGCGGTGATGACGCCGTCGGTGATGGCCACGTCGGCCCGCCGCCCGGCGCTCCCGGTCCCGTCCACCACCGTCCCGTTGGTGATCAGCAGATCATGCATCTCGGTCAACCCCCTGGCTCAGACCTCGTGGGCTCAACGCTAACCCTCACGCCTCGCCGGGGGCGAGGCCGCAGCGGCGATAGGTTCTATGACATCTCGCAGTGGCCCGAGGTGGGGGAGTGGGCGAGATACCGTGTCACCGATGCGTGTTCTCGTCACCGGAGGTCTCGGGTTCATCGGCTCGGCCCTGGTCCGCCGCCTGATCGCCGCCACCGACCACGAGGTCCTGAACCTCGATCGGGTCTCGTACTCCTCGTCGTTCGAGTCGGTGGCGGCCGCCGCCGAGAGCCCCCGCTACCGCTTCGCCCAGGTCGACCTGGCCGACGCCGCCACCGTCGACGACGTGGTGGCCGGCTTCGACCCCCACCGGATCATGCACCTGGCCGCCGAGTCCCACGTCGACCGCTCGATCGACGGGCCCCGGGCCTTCGTGGAGTCGAACATCGTGGGTACGGCCAACCTGTTGGAAGCGGCCCGCCGGGCCACCAGCCTCCAGCGGTTCCTCCACATCTCCACCGACGAGGTGTTCGGCTCCCTCCCCCTCGACGGCGGCCACTTCACCGAGGACACCCCCTACGATCCCCGCTCGCCCTACTCCGCCTCCAAGGCCTCGGCCGACCATCTGGTGCGGGCCTGGGGGGAAACCTTCGGCCTGCCGGTGGTGATCACCAACTGCTCCAACAACTACGGCCCCTACCAGTTCCCCGAGAAGCTGATCCCGCTGCTCACGATCAAGGCGGCCCAGGGTGAGCCGCTGCCGGTGTACGGGGCCGGGGTGAACGTGCGCGACTGGCTCCACGTCGACGACCACGTGACCGCCCTGCTGGCGGCGGTGGAGCGGGGCGAGGTGGGCCGCAGCTACAACGTGGGCGGGGGCGGCGAACGGTCGAACCTGGCCATGGTGCACGGGATCTGCGACGCCGTGGACCGCCGCCTGGGCCCCCTGCCCGGGGGCGGCTCCCGGCGGGCGCTGGTGACCTACGTGACCGACCGCCCCGGCCACGACCTCCGCTACGCCATCGACTCGTCCCGCATCCGGGCCGAGCTGGGTTGGGCCCCGGCCCACAACATCGACGACGGACTGGCCGACACCGTGGGGTGGTATCTCGACAACGAGGTTTGGTGGGGCCCCCTGCTCAGCCGCACCGGCGGCGGGGCCCGGGTGGGCCTGGGCGCGGCGGCCGCCGACCCCGTTCCGGGCGGAGCCGCCGGCGACGGTGGGGGAGCCGGCCGGTGACGGCCAAGGGCATCGTGCTGGCCGGCGGCACCGGCAGCCGCCTGCACCCGATCACGCTCGGCGTGTCGAAACAGCTCCTGCCGGTCTACGACAAACCCATGGTCTACTATCCGCTGTCGGTCCTCATGCTGGCCGGCATCCGGGACATCCTGGTCATCACCACCCCCGACGACGAGACCGCCTTCCGTCGGGTGCTGGGCACCGGCCGGCAGTGGGGCATCGACATCAGCTACGCCACCCAGCCCCGGCCCGAGGGCATCACCCAGGCCTTCCTCATCGGCGAGGAGTTCGTGGCCGGCCGCAGCTGCGCCCTGGTGCTGGGCGACAACATCTTCTACGGCCACGGCTTCGGCGGCCTGGTGCGGGAGGCGGCGGCCGAGCCGGCCGGGGCCACCGTGTTCGCCCAGCACGTGACCGACCCCGCCCGCTACGCCGTGGCCGAGCTCGACGACAGCGGCCGACCCCGCTCGATCGTGGAGAAGCCCGAGCGTCCCCGCTCGTCGTGGGCCGTCACCGGCCTCTACTTCTACGACGACCAGGTGACCCGCCTGGCCCACGAGGTCAAGCCGTCGGCCCGGGGCGAGCTGGAGATCACAGCCCTCAACCAGCTCTACCTCGACCTCGGCCAGCTCCGGGTGGTGCGCCTGTGGCGGGGCCACACCTGGTTCGACACCGGCACGATCGACTCGATGGTGGAGGCGGCCGAGTTCGTCCGCATCATCGACAAGCGCCAGGGCCAGAAGATCGCCGCCCTGGAGGAGATCGCCTTCCGCAAGGGCTGGATCACGGCCGACGAGCTGGCCGAGCTGGCCCGCCCCCTGGAGAGCTCGGGCTACGGCGCCTACCTCCGCCGGGTGCTGGAGCTGGCCGAGGAGACCGCAGCCGAGACCGCCGCCATGCAGGAGCCCCGCACATGACCGCGCCCGCCGCAGCCCAACCCGCCGACGTACCGGCGGCGGGCCCCATCCCCTTCAACCGGGCCACGGTGGCCCCCCGCCAGCTCGCCTACCTGGAGCAGAGCTCCCGGTCGGGGCAGCTGGCGGGCGACGGGCCCTTCGGGGCGGCGGCCACCAAGGAGCTGTCGGGCCTCCACAACGGGGCTCCGGTGCTGCTCACCCCGTCGTGCACGGCGGCCCTGGAGCTGAGCGCCCTCCTGCTCGACCTCCAGCCGGGCGACGAGGTGATCGTCCCCAGCTTCACGTTCTCCTCCACCGCCGGGGCCTTCGCCCTGATGGGGGCGCGGATCGTGTTCGCCGACATCGACCCCGTCACCCTCGGCATCGACGCCGCCCAGGTGGCCCAGCTCATCACCGACCGGACCCGGGCCATCGTGCCCGTCCACTACGGCGGCGTGCCCACCCCGCCCGGGCTGCGGGCCCTGGCCGACCGCCACGGCCTGCTCCTGATCGAGGACAACGCCCACGGCCTCTACGGCTCGCTCGACGGTCAGGCCCTCGGCACCTTCGGCCACCTGTCCACCCTCAGCTTCCACAACACGAAGAACATCACCTGCGGCGAGGGCGGGGCCCTGGTGGTCAACGACCCGGCCCTGCACGAGCGGGCCGAGGTCCTGCGGGAGAAGGGCACCGACCGGGCCCGCTTCTTCCGGGGCATGGTGGACAAGTACTCCTGGGTCGACGTGGGCTCCAGCTACCTGCTGAGCGACCTCAACGCCGCCATGCTGCTGGCCCAGCTCGAGTTCGGGGCCGAGATCCAGGCCCGGCGCCAGGCGGCGTGGGAGCACTACCGGGCCGTGGTGGGCCCGGCGGCCGAGGCCCGGGGGGCCACGGTGTTCGAGCCCGGCCCCGGCGTGGTCAACGCCTATCACCTGTTCGTGCTGCTCCTGCCCAGCCTGGAGGCCCGTACCGCCCTGCTGGGGGCGGCCCAGGAGCAGGGGGTCGGCTGCACCTTCCACTACGTGCCCCTGCACTCGTCGGCTGCCGGGCGCAAGGCCGGCACCGCCCCGCTGGGCTGTCCCGTCACCGACTCGGTCAGCGACCGCCTGATCCGCCTGCCCCTGTTCTCCGACATCGGCCCGGCCGACTACGAGCGGGTGGCCGAGGTGATGGTCCGCCTGCTGGCCGGCTGATCAGCCAGTTTCGAGCTCGATCTTGTCGACGGTGATCGGCTGCACGCCGCCGGTGGCGGTGCGCAGCTCCCACACCTGGCCTCCCGTGGTCACCTCGAAGTGGATCACGGCTTCGGCCGGCGCCTCGGCCGTGGCCACCAGGTCCACCTCCGCCACCTCGCCGGGGGCGGCGCTGAAGGCGTCGAACCGGCCGACGACACCCTGGGCGCCGTCGGCGCGGTAGCTGACCGTGGCGGTGTAGGAGCCCGGCCCAAGCTGGACGTAGGGCCCGAAGGTCACGAAGCCGGAGCCGGAGTCGGGCAAGGTGACCATGTCGTCGCCCTCCGGCTCACCCACCTGGGTGGGCAGCTCGGACGCCTCGAAGGTGAGCGGCAGCCGGGGCGAGGGGCGGAGCGGGATCACCACCAGCCGGTAGCCGAGGCCACCGTCGTGGGTCTCGTCGAGCACCGGCGGCTCGAGGCCGAGGCCGGCCAGGGGACCGTCGAGCTGGCGTTCCACGTCGTCCGGGATTCCGAGCATGACCAGCCAGGACCGGGAGTTGGCCAGTAGCGCGTAGCGGTCGAAGGTGCGGAGTTGCCGGGTGTCGGGGGCCACGCTGAGCAGCCGGGCCCCGAGATGGGCGTCGTAGATGCCGGTGATGGTGGAGGCCCAGCCGCTGACGGGGAAGAACAGGGCGTTGCTGCCGTCGGCCACCCCGTCGACCTCGCGTTCGAGCCACCGGGCCTCGTCGTACACCGCCTCCGACTCGTGGCCGTCGCCCCAGAACAGGTGGTCGTAGCGGGGGCTCAGGTTGTAAGGGTGGTAGGCCGACGGGTCGTAGTTGGGGGCGCCGATCTGCAACCACAGCGTGTAGGTGGCCAGCATTGCCAACGCCCCCAGGGGGTGGTGGCGGATGACGAAGGCCAGCACCGCCACCACGACGATCGACACCAGGCCGAACTCGATCCCCGACGGCAGGCGCAGCCCGTCGGGCACGCCGACCAGCAGGGCGGCCACCCACAGCCCCACCCCGATCGCCGCCCGGCGGAGGCTGATACCGGTGGCCAGCCGGCCGGTCACCAGGGCGAAGGCGATGCCCAAGGTGCAGAACGACATCGACCAGTAGTAGGAGATCTCCAGCCCGCTGCCGTTGCGCCCGAACTGGTCGAGCCAGTGGAGCCCGTAGTGGGCGCCGGCCATCCCCACCGCGAGCCACTCGGTCCGGTCGAGCTTCAGCGGCGACAGCAGCGAGGTGAGGGCGGCGGCGGCGATTACCAACGGGGGCAGGAACAACCAGGTGAAATGGGTGAGCCACTCGATGTTGGGCGACTTGAGGGGATCTGGCCCGGGCGGGTTGCGGATGAAGGTGATGGTGGGCTCGTAGATGTTGTCGATGCCGTAGGCCCAGCGGAAATACAGGTAACCGGCGACCACGGTGCATGCCGCCGCTAGCACCACGATTGTGGTGAAGACGGCCCGACGCCACAGGCCCCGGGGCGAGAAAAGCCGTCCGTCCACTCCGACCAGGGCCATGACCGCCAGCGGGGGGAGGGTGGCAGAGACGGCGAACGGGTTCGCCACGGCCATCAGGGCGGCCAGCACCCCGGCCCCCACCGCCGTGCGCCAGTCGTGGCGACGGGGCCGCAGGGCCAGCAGGGTCAGTGCCATCCCCAGCACCAGGACCGTCCACTCCACGTAGTCGGTCATCAACGGGCGGATGAACATGGGCAGCGTGATCAGGAGCGTCGAGGCGATCAGGCGCTGGCCCCACGACCAGGCGGGGCGGATCCGCCACAGACCGAGGAGCAGCGCCGCCACCACCACCAGCCGGAGCAGGAGGCGGCCAACGAACGGCCCGGCCACCGCGTTCGCCAGGAACAGGGGATACCAGGCTCGACCACCGGCTGATCGAGTAGTGGTGGGCCCCGACCACCGAGGCGTCGTCGAAGTTCACGCCCGAGCGCGCTGTAGAAGATCGGATCGAGGCCGTTGGGGGCGAGGCCGTAGGTCTCGGGCTGGGTCACGAGGAACAGTGCCAGCGGCAGCCCCAGAGCTACCGCCACCCGCTGGAGCCACCCGTCGCGCCCGGGATGCCCGGGGCTCCGGGTTCCGACACCGGAGCCGGCGCCGGGACCAGAACGTCGGTCATAATCCGCCTGCCGGGGGCCGGCCATCGGCGGCCCCCACCGAGGCCGCCGGGCGGGCCTCGATGAGGAGGTGGGAGTAGGGGACCCGCAGGAGGTCGCCGTACACCTCGCTCGACACGTGGGGCAGGGCGGTGCCCAGCAGGGCGGCGTAGCCGGCGGCGTCGCGCACGTAGCGGCCCCGGTCGGATGCGATCAGGAGGCGGGCGGTGAGCCGCTGGTCGGGGTCGAACACCGGCTCCAGGGCAACGAACCGGCCCTTCTCGGTGAGCAGCGGCGCCACCTGGGCGGCCAGGGTGCGGACCTGGCCGTCGTCGAGGTGGTGGAGCACACCACCCAGGAAGATGAGGTCGTACGGGCCCCGTTCGGCCACCACCGGGTCGCTCACGTCGGCGCAGATGAACTCGGGGGCCAGCTCGCCGTGGCCCAGGTGGGCGTTGCGGCGGCGGGCCGTCTCCAGGTAGCCGGGATTGTGGTCGATCCCCAGGTAGCGGCAGCGGCCGGCGAACCAGGGGGCGTAGTCGCCGTAGCCGCAGCCCAGGTCGAGCACGCTGGCCCCGTCCTCGGCGGCGAACATCTCCTCGGTGATCCGCCGCAGCGACGCCGGCGGCAGCAGCAGGTTCTTGAACGCCTTGTACACCAGGGTCTGCGACAGCAGCCGTTCCCGGATCGTCATCGATTCGCTCCCACGCTCTGGCCCGGGTCGGCGGCGGCCTGCGCCGGGCCGCCCGGATCGGGTCCGGCCCCGGGGCCGGTGGTCGGCTTGGTCATGGCCCGCACCACGTAGGGGGGCTTCCCCATGGTGCGGAAGTGCATGCGCCCGATGTACTCGCCCACCACGCCCAGGCTGAGCAGCTGCACGCCGGAGAACAGGCTGAGGGCGGCGGCCAGGAAGGTGAACCCGGCAACGTGTCGCCCGTTCAAGAGGTACGACAGCATCACGAAGGCCAGCAGGGCGAAGCCGAGCACCGCGATCAGCAGACCGAAGGCGCTGACCCAACGCAGGGGCCGGGTGCTGTAGCCGGTGATCATGTTGAGGGCGTGGCGCACCAGCTTCTTCAGCGTGTAGCCGCTCTGGCCGGCTTCCCGCTCCCGGAACCGCACCGGCACGTCGGTGACTCGGCTGGTGGCCCAGCTCAACAGCACATCGATCGAGATGTAGGGGTCGCTCACGGTGTCGGCGGCGCTCACCAGCTCCCGGCGGAACAGCCGGAAGGCGCTGGGCCGGGGGTAGACGTCGGGCCCCAGGGCGGTGGCCATGGTGCGCTTGGTGGCGGTGGAGGCCAGGTTGCGCCACCAGCTCTGGCGCTCCTCGGTGGGGGTGCCGTACACCAGGTCGACGTCGTCGGTGAGAGCGGCCAGCAGGGTGGGCACCTGGTCGGGCGGGTTCTGCAGGTCGTCGTCGATCGTGAGGATCAGGGGCAGGCGGGCCTGGCGGAGCCCGGCCAGCAGCGCGTTGTGCTGGCCGTAGTTGCGCAGCAGCGTGAGACCACGCACCCAGGGGTGGCGGGCCGCCAGCTCCTGGATCGAGGCCCACGTGCCGTCGCCGCTGCCGTCGTCGACGAAGATGACTTCCAGCTCGGCCACCAGTGGGGCCACGTGGAGCTGGAGCTCGTCGCACACGCGGCCCAGGGTGCCGGGCGACCGGTAGGCCGGGATGACGACCGACAGGCCGGGACGGATGGAAGGGCCGGGCTGGCTCACGCCGGAGGTACCCCCAGAACGGGTTCGAGGCACAGGGTTCGGACCGCCCCAAGACTAGTGGCTGGTCTGCCCACTGACGCGGCGCCAGTCGCGCGGGGGTGGGCCGTTACGATCTATCCGATGTCCCCCGCCCCGCCCGACGCTTCTGCCCCCTCCGGCGCGCCCGCGCCCGGCGCAGCTGTGCTGGGTCCGGTCCACCACGTCGGTGTGGCCTGCCGGGATCTGGAGGCGGCCCGGCGCTGGGTGCACGCCACCCACACCGTGCTGGAAGACTCCGGCGTGATCTACGACCCCCACCAGAAGGCCGACCTGTGCCTGCTCACGGTGGAGGGTGGGGCCAACATCGAGCTGGTGGCCGGGGAGGCCGTGGCCAGCCTGGTGAAGAAGGGCCACACCTACTATCACCTGTGCTACGAGGTCCCGTCGGTGGCCGACGCCATCACCGGCCTCCAGGCCCACCAGTGCCTCGTGGTGTCACCCCCCGCCCCGGCCGTGCTGTTCGGGGGGCGCACCGTGGCCTTCCTCTACGGCCCCACCGGGCTGGTCGAGCTGCTGGAGACGTGATGCGCATCGTCGTCGTGTCGAACACCACGATGGACCCCCTGGCCCGCAACCTGGAGGGCGACGAGGTGGTGGTGAGCGGGGTCGGAGACCTGATTCCGTGGTTGATCGATCCGTCGTCGCCGGCGGCCGATCCGGCCACCGGGCTCGTGCTCGTCTGCCCCGACGGCGATTCGCTGGTGCCGCCCCTGGCCGACGACTCCTCGCTGCTGGACGAGGGCTCCTCGTCGTTCCTCGAGGAGCTTCTCGGCCACGTCGACGGGTTCGCCGGTCGCCACCCCGGCACCCCGGTGGCGGTCACCACCCTCCTGCTCGACTCCCGGGGCCCGCTGGCCCACGCCGACGCCACCAACCCCGGCGGCCGGTTCGCCGCCCGGGCCCGATGGGAGGCGGGGCTGGCCGAGATCGCGGCCGACCGCCCCAACGTGAACGTGGTCGACCTGCGGGGCCTGGCCGAGCGCCACGGGGCGGCCGCCCTGGTGAACGACAGCTACTGGTACCTGGGCCGCATCCGGTTCTCCGCCCTCGGATTCAGCGCCTTGGCCGAGGAGTTGGACGTGCTGCGCCGGGGTCTGGCCAACCAGGCCCGCAAGGTGCTCGTGCTCGATCTCGACAACACCCTGTGGGGTGGCGTGGTGGGCGAAGACGGCCTGGGCGGGATCCGCCTGGGCGAAGACGGCCCGGCCAAGTGCTACCGGGACTTCCAGCGTCACGTGAAGGCCCTGCGGGAGGCCGGCACCCTGCTCGCCGTGGTGTCGAAGAACGACCCCGAGATCGTCGACGAGGTGTTCGACACCCACCCGATGATGGTGCTCGAGCGAGACGACATCGTGGCCATCAGCGCCGACTGGACCGACAAGGCCACCCGCATCGCCACCCTGGCCGACACCCTCGACCTCGGGCTCGACGCCTTCGTGTTCATCGACGACAACCCGGTGGAGCGGGAGCTGGTGCGCACCGCCCTGCCGGCGGTGGCCGTGCCCGAGTTCCCCGACCGGGTGGAGCGCCTGCCCCGGTGGTTCGCCGAGGAGGTGGTGCCGGCCTTCTTCCCCCGGGCCCGGGTGCTCGACGAGGACCGCAACAAGACCAGGCAGTACCAGGCCCGCCAGGCCCGGCGGCAGGTGGAGACGGCCGACCTGGCCACCTTCCTGGCCACCCTCGACATCCGGCTCACCTTCCGGGCCGACGACGACACGCTGGTGCCCCGGGTCAGCCAGCTCACCCAGAAGACCAACCAGTTCAACCTCACCACCGAGCGGCTGTCGACCACCGAGGTGCAGGCCCTGATGGCCTCGGCCGACCACGCCGTGGTGGCCTGCGACTACGCCGACCGCTTCGGCGACGAGGGCACGATCGGGGTGGCCTTCGTCGACGTGGCCCGGGGCGAGCTGAGCAACCTGATGCTGAGCTGCCGGGTGCTGGGGCGGGGGGTGGAGGACGCCCTGCTGGGCGAGGTGGCCCGACGGGCGGCCGAGCGGGGCCACGACCGGCTCCGGGCCCGGTTCCTGCCCACCGCCCGCAACGGGGTGGCGGCCGGGTTCCTGGAGCGCAACGGCTTCGCCATGGAGCCGGCCGGCGACGGGCTGGCGGGAGAGAAGGCCCTGGCCGGAGAGATACAGCTCAGCGGCGCCGCTGCCGCCGAGGATGCAAAGGAGCACAGTGACCGTGTCCGTTGATGTGGCCGACGTACTGGCCGTGATCACCACCGAGCTCGATCTGGACGAGGGCGAGGTGACGGCCGACAGCACGATCGACGACGTGGAGAACTGGGACTCGCTGGGCCACCTGCGGGTGTGCATGGCGCTGGAGCAGCGTTTCGGGGTGAAGATCCCGATGGAGGACATCGCCGACCTCCGTTCGGTGCCGGCCATCGTGGCCAAGCTGTCAGCCTCCGCCTAGTGGCTGCCGCTTCCGTCTCCGCCCCCGCCGGCGGAACCGGTGGGTCCGGCGCGCCCGGCACCGTCTACAGCGAGGCCGAGCTGGCCGACCTGGGCTTCGCCTCGCTCGGGCACGACGTGCGCATCGACCGGCGGGCCGCCCTGTTCGGCGTCCCGTCGATCCACGTGGGGTCCCATGTGCGGATCGACTGCTTCGCCGTGATCACGGCCGGGCCGGCCGAGGTGCACATCGGGTCCTACACCCACGTCGCCCCCCACACCTACCTGTCGGGGTCGCAGGGCGGGATCAACCTCGGATACGGGGCCGGTCTGGCCCCGTTCGCCGCCCTGTACTCGGCGGTGGAGGACTACACGGCCGGGCACCTGACCAACCCCAGCGTGCCGCCCGACCTGCGGGGCCAGACGGTGGGCCTGATCGACATCGCCCCCCACGCCGCCGTCGGGTCGTCCAGCGTGGTGCTGGCCGGGATGAGGGTGGGGTTCGCCGCGGCCGTGGGCGCGCTGAGCCTCGTCACCCGCCGGGTCCGGCCGTTCGAGATCGTGCACGGCAACCCGATCCGGCGCACCGGGATGCGGGTGCAGGACAAGCTGTTGGAGCTCGACGCCGAGCTGCGGGCCCGGGCCGAAGCCGAGGGCATCGTGCTGCCGGCCCACGATCAGAGGCCCGGGGCCGGGCCGGCCGACGGGAGTGGGGTATGAGGGTCGCCGCCTTTCACGCCAGCCGTTGCCTGCCCGACGGCGATCTCGGCCCGGTGCGGACCGGGTGCCTGTGGTGCGGGAGCACCGACGTGCGCCGGGTGGCCGTGGTCCAGGTCGAGCCCGAGGTGGAGCTGCGCCGGTGCCGGGGCTGTGCCGCCTCCTCGGTGTCGCGCCTGCCCACCCCCGAGGCCCTCGACCACTACTACGGCTCCTACTACGAGGGCGACGCCGATCACGCCGTCACCATGGACGACCCCACCCGGCTGGCCGCCCGCATCGCCGGCTACGCCCCGGGCGGGCGGCACCTGCGGGTGCTCGACCTGGGTGGGGGTGACGGCACGATTTCGGCCGAGGTGCTTCGGGTCCGCCGCGCCGCCGGCGAGGTGACGGTGGTCGACTACGACCATCGGCGTACGGCCCAGCTGCCGGTCGGGGTGACGATCGGACACGTGACCGAGCTGGCCGACGTGCCGGCCGATGCCTCGTTCGACCTGGTGTTGGCGAGCGCCGTGCTGGAGCACCTGCCGGAGCCGGCACCGGTGCTGAAGGGTCTGCTGACCCGGGTGGCGCCGGGCGGCACGTTCTACGCTCGGGCCCCGTTCGTCGAACCGTTCCTGGCCGTCGGCCGCCGGTTGGGCATGACGATCGACTTCACCTTTCCCGCTCATCTGTCCGACCTGGGCCCGGCCTTCTGGGACGGCCTGGGGGCGTGGGAGCCCGAGGTGAAGCGGTTCGACGTGCTGGCGTCGCGCCCCTCCCCGGTGGAGACGAGCCTGCGTCAGCGTCCGGCCCGCACTCTGGTGGCGACGGCGGCCAAGGCCCCGTGGCACGTGGTGAAGGGGTGGCCATTCGTCGGCGGCTGGGAGTGGGCCGCCCGGGCCACCCGCTGACCCCCGTTTCAGAATCTCCTCATGGGCGGTCTCACCGGTGAGACTCCTCATGAGGAGATTTCGAAAGCGGCTGCTTGGAGGAACCGCCGGCATACGAGCGGTCCGGGGGCGACTGGCCGGTGAGGGCCACCAGCATCACGGCGTGGAGGGCGAGGAGGCCGGCGGCGGTGGCCCGCAGGTCGGTGAGGCCGGTGGCCAGGCCGGCGCCGACGGCCACTATGAGCAGGGCCAGCCACCGGGTCACGAGGAAGCGGTTGGCCCCCCGGGCCACCAGCAGCACGGTGGCGAAGGAGTCGCCCACCGAGCACACGCCGGCCGCGGCGAACAGGCCGTAGGTGACGGGGTCGACCCGGCCCCTGATGTCGAACAGGGTGCCGATGAACAGATCGCCGAGCAGGGCGCCGGCCCCGAAGGCGACGGCGGCCACCGACGCCGTGCCGGCCAGGATGGCCAGGCGGGCCCGGTCGAGCAGATCCTGGCGGCCGGTTTCGACCCACCCGTGGAAGGCGACCCCGGCCCGGGGGGCGCCGGCCTGCAGCACCAGGTGGGGCAGGCGGATGGCGGTGAGCACCACGAACAGGGTGGACACGGTGCGGGCCGAGCCCCCGTTCACCGCCACGAGGAGGGGCGGGCCGGCCAGGGCAACGTGGGACAGGAACCCGGCCACCGCCGCCGTGCCCAGCGTCGCCGTCCCGGGGTCGGCGGTGTCTTCGCCCGCTCCGTGGGCCACGGCGGGTGTCGGATCGGGGGCCGCGGCCGGGTGGCGAGCGGGGAGCCAGCCGACGGCCAGCACCAGGTAGCTGGCCAGGTGGGCCACGGCGTACCAGCCGACGGTGGCCCCGGCCGCCACCAGCACGATGGCCAGCACCATGCGGACCACGTTGTCGCCCGCGATCACCAGGGCCAGGAGGCTGTGGCGCCCGGTGGCGGCCAGTTGGCCCCGCACCACGCCCCCCGCCACCGTGCCCAGCACCACCACCGCCGCCGCCACCGGCCAGAACAGGCTGGCGGTGTGGAACAGGCTCGATCGCACGGCCAGCGTGACCAGGCCGGTGCCCACGGTGGAGGCCGCCAGCAGCCCGGCCGGGGCACCCCGCAGGGCGCTCACCAGCCCGATCCGGCGGCCGACGCCGATGCGGATGGCCCACTGCTGGTAGGCGAAGAGCAGGGTGGCGGCGCTGATCGACCAGATCGTCCACAGCTGGGCCATGGGGGCGAAGGCGTCGAGCCCGACCGCCCGCTCGCTGATCAGGATGAACGAGGCCCCGGCGACCCCGGTGAGCCCGGAGGCGATCAACAGCTGGAGGTCGGCGGCGAGGCGCCCTCGTCGGCCCATCCGGTCGATCATACGGGCTCCGTCACCCCACCCCCGGCCCCAGCGGGCCCCGGTTGGCGGCGCCCGGCCGGAAGGGCCAAGCTGGCCGCCGGCAAACGGGGCGGGGACAGGGGGGCACGGACGTGACCGAGGCGGAGCACGCACCGGGCGGGACGGCCGCCGCCGGCACCCGGCCCCCGGCCGACGACCAGGTGTCCCGCCTGGCCTGGTTCACCCTGGCCATCGCCTCGGCCGCCGCCTTCATGGTGGCCCTCGAGGTGACCGTGATCTCGCTCGCCCTGCCCCGGATCGCCGCCGCCTTCCCCTCGGCCTCGCCCTCCACGCTGTCGTGGGTGTTCAGCGCCTACTCGATCGGGGTGGCGTCGCTGCTGCTGGTGGGCGGCTGGGCCGCCGACCTCTACGGCCGCAAACGCCTGTTCCTCACCGGCATGACGCTGTTCGCCCTCGGCTCGCTGCTGTCGGGAACGGCCCGCACCATGGAATGGCTGATCGGGGCCCGGGCCCTGCAATCGGTGGGCGGGGCCATGCTGTTCCCCTCGGGCCTGGCTCTGGTGCTGGCCATCTTCCCGCCGGCCCGGCGCCAGCTGGCCATCGGGATCTGGGCCGCCACCGGCGGGCTGGCCGGGGCGGTGGGGCCGTCGGCCGGGGCGCTGCTGATCGAGTGGCTGGGGTGGCGGGCCGTGTTCCTGTTCAACGTGCCGGTGGCGGCCCTGGCCGTGCCGATCGGGTGGCGGGTGCTGGTGGAGAGCCGGGCCGAGGGCGTGGCCCGCAAGGTCGACGTGATCGGGGTGCCGCTGGCTTCGCTCGGCGTGGGGGCCCTGGTGCTGGCGATCGTGGAAGGCCGGGAGTGGGGGTGGGGATCGCCCCGCATCGTCGGGCTGCTCGTGCTGGCCGTGGCGCTGGTGGCCGGCTTCGTGGTGCGGTCGAGCCGGCATCCGGCGCCCCTGTTCGACCTCAACCTGTTCCGCATCCGCTCCTACCGGGTGGCCCTGGTGGGGAGCCTGCTGTTCTCGGCCGGTTTCTTCGGCAGCTGGGTGCTGCTGCCCACCTTCATCCAGGCCTGGTGGCACTGGGGGGTGGTGAAGACGGGGCTGGCCTTCATGCCGGCGTCGCTGATCTCGGCCGTGCTGTCGGGCCCGATCGGGTCCCGGGTCGACCGGTTCGGCCACCGCCGGGTGGTGGCGGCGGGGGCGGTGTTGGCGGCGGCCGGAATGGCGTCGTTCGCCCTGTTCATGGACACCGAGCCCCGAGTCCTGCTGGCCGTCGTGCTGCCCAGCGTCCTGCTGGGGCTGGGCATGGCCGTGCTGTTCGCCATGCTGGTGGGGGCGGCCATGCGAGACGTCCCCATGACCCGCTACGGCACGGCCGGCGCCGCCCGCACCACCGTGTTCCAACTGGGCCAGGCCCTGGGGGTGGCGATCGGGGTGGCCGTGATCGGCAGCCCGGCCAACGCCACCGCCGCCCTGTCGAGCTACCGCACCAACTGGGTGATCTCCGCCGCCCTGCTGGCCGCCATCACGCTGGTGTTCCTGGCCCTGTACCCCTCCCACCGCGACGACCGCCCCGCCTCGTCGTAGCCCTTCGCCCTCGCCCCGACCCTGAACTTCGGACCGGGGGCGTCGCCCGTGACGGCCGGGGTGAGAAGGTGACCGGGCGGCGGGGGTCAGCCCGGGGTGGGGGCGAGGTGGAGGGTGAGGCGGGCGCCGCCCAGGGGGCTGTCGCCGATGGCGAGGCTCCCGCCGTGGGCCACCGCCACCTGGCGGGCGATGGCCAGGCCGAGGCCCGAGCCGGGGGCCCGCGACCCCCGCTGGAACCGCTCCACCACCCGGGCCCGGTCGGCGGCCGGTATCCCGGGGCCGTTGTCGTCGACGGTCACCGTCGGCACCCCGGCGGGGTCGGTGTCCAGTGTGACCGCCAGCCGGGCCGGTTCCCCGGGTTCGGTCGGGCGTCCGTGGACCACGGCGTTGCGGACGAGGTTGGCCACCGCCAGCTGCACCCCGGCGGCCCACAGCACGGGCGGGGCGCCCCCTTCTGGATCGGTGGCCCGGATCTCCACCGCCACGTCGGCCCGGCGGGTCTCGGCCGCCACCGCCGCCTCCACCAGGTCGGCCAGGTCCACCGGGGCGAACCAGCCGGCGTCGGCGAACTCGGCCTCGGCCAGGCTCCGCACCGCGGCCAGGGCGGCGGCCGTCTGCTCCACCGCCGCCGTGGCCCGCTCGGCCGCCGCCTCCCGCTCGCTCGGAGCCAGCTGGCCCGACGTCACCAGGTTCAGGTTGGTCAGCGCGCTCTGCAGCGGGGCCCGCAGCTCGTGGGAGGCCGACGAGGCGAAGGCCCGGGCCGACTCCAGCGCCGCCCCCCGCCGATCGGTCTCGTCGGCCAGGCGGCCCAGGCTGTGGTTGAGGGCCGCCGCCACCTCGTCGACCTCCACCGACCCGTAGGCGCGCCCCACCCGCCACCGGGCCGGGTCGCCGTCGTCGAGGCGGGCGGCGTCGCGCCGCAGGCTGGTGAGGGGCCTGGCTGCCCGGGCGCCCAGCAGGTAGCCGGCCAGGCCGGCCCCGAGCGCGGTGGTGAGGCCCACCACCAGGGCCCGGCGGCGCAGCCGGCGGGTGGCGGCCTCGGTGTCGCCCAGGGGGGCGGCCAGCTGGACCAGGGCCTCGTCGCCCACCCGGGGCACGTCCCGAACCTCGATCGTGAGCAGCCGCCAGCGCTGGCCGTCGGCCACGGCGGTGGTGAGGCCGGGGGCGGTCGGCCCCGGCAGGGGCTCGTCGGGCAGCAGACCCACCTCGGTCAGTTGCCCGTCGGCCAGCACCTGCGCCCCCTCCACCGTGCCGTTCAGCTCCGAGGCGGCCAGCCGGTTGGCGATGGCGGCCAGGATGGGCGCCGTCTCGGCCCTCGCCTCCAGCTGATCGTCCACCCGGTCGAGCAGGATCCGGCTCGACACCCCCTGGAACACGGCACCGATGGCCAGCAGCGACCCGAAGGCGGCGGCGAAGGCGGCCAGCCCGGTGCGGGTGGCGAGCCGCACCTCAGGGCTCCCGCAGCACGAAGCCGACGCCCCGGACGGTCTCGATCAGCCGGGGGGCGGCGCCGGCCGCCTCCAGCTTGCGCCGCAGATAGCCGACGAACACGTCGACCACGTTGGTGTCGGTGTCGAAGTCGTAGCCCCACACCAGCTCGAGCAGGCGGATACGGCTGAGCACGATGCCGGCGTTGGTGGCGAACGCCGCCAGCAGGTCGAACTCCCGGCGGGACAGGTCGAGCGGCTGGCCGTCGAACGTGGCCCGGCGCCGGTCGAGGTCGACCCAGAGGCGGGCCCCCACCGTCACCCGCCCCTGCGGGCGGTCGGGGGCGGGGGCCGGGGCCGCCGTGGCCGCCGCCCGGCGCAGCAGGGCCCGGAGCCGTAGCGACAGCTCCTCCAGGTCGAATGGCTTGACCAGGTAGTCGTCGGCTCCGGCCTGGAGCCCGGCCACCCGGTCGCCCACCTGGTCGAGCGCCGACAGGATCAGGATCGGCACGTCGACCGACTCGGCCCGGAGCCGCCGGCACAGCTCGATGCCGGAGATGCCGGGCAGGCCGACGTCGGCCACCAGCACCTCGGGCGTGCCGCCGGGCCCCGAGCCGGCCGAGGTGGTCGCCGCCCGACCGATCAGGGCCAGAGCGGCCTCGGCGTCGCCGACCGACCGGGCCTCGAAGCCGAGCAGGTTGAGGCCCTGCTCCACCGCCCGGCGCACCTCGTCGTCGTCTTCCACGATCAGCACGCGCCCCTGCCCGCCAGGTGGGCCGGCAGGGGTGGGGACGGACATCACGACGCGACGGTAGCGACCTGCTACTGGTCCTGGTTGAAGTCGGTGTCGAGGTCGTTCAGCACCTGGTCGATTTCGTCGAGCGTGCGTTCCATCTCGGCCACCTCGGCCTCGGGCACGGTGTCGAAGGTGGCCCCGGCGGCGGTGGTCGCCGTGGCGCCGGCCGCCGGGGTCGTGGTGGCCGACCCACCCGACGCCGGGGCGCTGGTCGACGACGCCGACGGGCCCCCGGCGGAGGCCGGGGCGGCCGTGCTGGCCGGAGCGGACGAGCTGCCGCCGGTGTCAGTGGCGCTGTCGTCCTTGCCGCCGCAGGCGGCGAGGCCGGTGGCCAGCACGAGGGTCAGGGCCAGGCCGCCGACGGTACGGCGGACGGCCGCGGTGGCAGTGCCGGTGGTGGTGCCGGGAGCCGACGATGCGGGAACCATCGACGCGGCCATCAGATCTCGACTCCCCAGCTCTCGCACCGGGAGCGGAGGTCGGCCACCAGTGCGGTGCGGTCGTCGAGGATCTCCCGGGTCTTGGTCCGCACCGTGAGGCGGTTCTCCAGCACCGTGGTCAGCTGGTCGCGGTCGGCGGCCTTGGCCGCGTCGATCTTGGACTGGAGCCAGGCCAGCGAGCCCCGGACGGTGGCGTCGCCGTCGAGCCGGGTCTTGCGCTCGGTGATGCGGGTCTCGATGTTGGGGATGCGCAGGCAGGCCCGCTCCACCCGGGGCCCGACGCCGTCGCCGGGGGTGGCGGCGACTCCGGGGGTGGCGGCGGCTCCAGGGGTGGCAGGGGCGGCCCCGGCCACGGAGGGGACGATGAGGCTGAGGCCGGCCAGGCTCAGGGCGGCCAGGCCGAGGCGGAGGGTTCGGGTGGGGGATCGCATCGTGGTCTTGCTCCTGGGCTCGAAAGGTGGGCACCGGACGCCGGGCGACGGGCGTCCGGTACGTGATTCACCATCGACCCCGCCTCTAAGAAGACTCTGAGGAACTGGCGTGACAGTTGTCACACTCGCCCTGTGGGGTGCTACGGCTGGCGATGCGGCCCCTCCGGTGCGAGAATCGCCCTGATGAGCGACGTCGCACAGCAACTACCCCTGGTGAACTATCTCGTGCTGGGGGAGACCCCGCACCTCGTCGCCCAGGAGTGCACCTCCTGCGGCGCCCGGTTCTTCGACCGGCGCAACGCCTGTGCCTCGTGCTTCAAGACCGAGTTCCGCACGGTCGACATCCCCAACGAGGGTGAGCTGCGGGCCTTCACGATCGTGTCCCAGGCCGGACCGGGCATCAAGGTGCCGTTCGTGGCCGCCGTGGTGGACTGCGGGGGTACCAGCGTGCGGGGCAACATCATCAACACCGAGCCCGACCCCGAGCACGTGACGCTCGGCATGGCCGTGCGGCTCGCCACCTACTCGATGGGCACCGACGACAACGGCACCGAAGCCGTCGGCTTCGGCTACGAACCGGCCTGAACAATCGCCAGAAGGAGAATGCCATGAGCGCCAGCGACGAGATCTGGATCCTCGGGATCAACATGACCAAGTTCGGCAAGCACCCCGACCTCGACACGGTCGACCTCGGGGCGCAGGCCATCATGGCCGCCCTGGCCGACGCCGGGGTCACGATGGCCGACATCGGCGTGTTCGCCGCCGGCAACCTGCTGGGCGGGGGTGGGATCGGCCAGCAGCTGCAGAAACAGGTGGGCCAGACCGGCATTCCCGTCTACAACGTGTCCAACGCCTGCGCCACCGGGGCTACCGCCCTGCGCACGGCGATCATGGCGGTCAAGGCCGGCGAATGCGACATGGGCCTGGCCTGCGGCGTGGAGAAGCTGGCCGGGGCCGGCCTGCTCGGCGCCGGCGGCGTGCCCCGGTCCGACGCCAAGGTCTACAACCCGTCGGGCCGCTACGGGGCCGTGGCCGGCATCGACGGCCGCATCGGCACCAACACCATGCCTGGCGTGTTCGCCCAGGTCGGCATGGAGTACGGCCACAAGTACGGAGGCGCCACCTTCGAGCTGTTCGCCAAGATCAGCGAGAAGAACCACTCGCACTCCACGCTGAACCCGCTGGCCACGTACACCAAGGCCATGTCGGCCGAGCAGATCATGAACGACGTGATGATCGCCTACCCCAACACCCGGTCGATGTGCTCGGCCAACTGCGACGGGGCGGCCGCCGCCGTGGTGGTGAGCGGAGAGAAGCTGAAGACGCTGTCGCTGGAGCAGCAGCGGCGGGCGGTGAAGGTGTCGGCCTCGATCCTCACCTCCGACCCGTGGCAGGAGGCGTGCCAGATCCTGCCCGACGTCAACACGCTCACCAAGAACGCGGCCAAGCAGGCCTACGAGCAGGCCGGCGTCGGCCCGGAAGACCTCGACCTGGTGGAGCTGCACGACTGCTTCGCCACCGCCGAGCTGGTCCACTACGACAACCTCGGTCTGTGCGAGGAGGGTGGCGCGGTCGACTTCTTCGAGTCGGGTGCGCCGTGGCGTGACGGGCGGCTCCCGGTGAACGTGTCGGGCGGCCTGGAGTCGAAGGGCCACCCGATCTCGGCCACCGGCATCGCCAACATCTGGGAGGTGTGCCAGCACCTGCGCAACGAGTGTGGCGACCGTCAGATCGAGGGGGCCAAGGTGGGCCTGGCCCATGTGATCGGGCTCGGCTCGGCCTGCGGCATCCACATCCTCGAGAAGTCGGCGGCCTGATCTCCGCCACCCAACGATTCTGAGGAGCCTGACGTGCGCAAGCGCCTGCGCTCAGCGCGCCTCAGGCTCCTGATTTCGCGACTGTGACCACACAACCCGAGGGGGACGTGACATGAAGCTGGGATTCGTCGGCGTGGGCAACATGGGGAATCCCATGGCCGCCAACATGATCAAGGCCGGTCACCAGCTGACCGTGCACGATCTGAGCAAGGACTCGGCGGCCAACCTGCTCGAGGCCGGTGCTGCCTGGGCCGACACCCCGGCCGCCGCCGCCACCGGCCAGGACGCCTGCTTCCTGTCGCTGCCCGCCCCACCCGACGTGAAAGACGTGGTGCTGGGCGCCGGCGGCGTGCTCGACGCCACCGCCTCCGGCGGCGCCATCATCGATCTGTCCACCAATTCGCCCATCCTGGTGCGCGAGCTGTGCGCCACGGCGGCCGAGAAGGGGGTCGGGTTCCTCGACGCCCCGGTGTCGGGCGGCGTGCGGGGGGCGCGGGACGGCACCCTGGCCGTGATGGTGGGGGGCGACGCCGAGCTGTTCGAGCGGTTCAAGCCGGCGTTCGACGCCATCGGGGGCAACGTGTTCCACGTGGGCCCGATCGGGGCCGGCAACGTGGCCAAGCTGGTCAACAACCAGTGCGCGTTCATCCACATGATGGGGCTCACCGAGGCCCTGGTGCTGGGGGCCAAGGCCGGGATCGACCCGGTGGTGCTGCGGGACGTGGTGCGGGCCTCCAGCGGCGGCGCCTTCGTGTGGGACGGCGGCGCCCGGGCCATCCTCAAGGACCGCCTGGCCCCGTCGTTCAACCTGAACCTGGCGACCAAGGACATCGGCCTGGCCCAGGACCTGGCCGATGCCATCGGCGCCCCCGCCCCCATGGGCAAGCGGGCCCAGGAGCTGCTGATCAGCTACCGGGAGAACGGCTACGCCCTGGAAGACGTGCTGGCCACGGTCAAGGCCATCGAAGAGCAGGCCGGCTACCAGGTCCGCGGCACCTGGCACGACTAAACCCGAGCCCGACCTGCTCTAGCCAGCTCCCGGCCACCCCGAGCGAAGCGTGCCCGGGGCCGGGGCGGAACTCAGTCCTCGGCGGCCTTGCGCGCCTGGCGGGCGGAGAACGTGGGGAACTGGCCGGTGGTGGCGGTGACGCCGCCGTCCACCGGGAGGGCCACGCCGGTGATGAACGACGAGTCGGGCGACAGCAGGAACGACACGGCGGCGGCAAGTTCCGACGCCTCGCCCCAGCGGGCCATGGGCACCACGTTACGCATGGTCTCGTCGACGTCGGGGCGGCTCTGCATGCCGGCCGTCATGCCCGTCTTTGTGGGGCCGGGGCACACGGCGTTGACCCGGATGCCCTCGTGGGCCAGGTCCAGCGCCACCGACTTGGCCAGGTTGATCACGGCCGCCTTGGAGGCGTTGTAGGTCCAGCCGCCGGGGTCGGCGGCCAGGCCCGAGGTGGATCCGGTGACCACGATGGCGCCGTGGTCGACCTTGCGCAGGGCGGGGAGGGCGGCCCGAATGCCGAGCACCACGGCCCGCACGTTCACGTCCATCACCTTGTCGTAGACCGACATCGGGAGGCGGTCGACCAGGCCGAAGCCGGGGATGCCGGCGTTGAGGAAGATGCCGTGGAGGGCGCCGAAGTGCTCCTCGGCGGCGGCCACGATGGCGTCGTTGGCCTCCTCGGTGGTCACGTCGCCGACCACGGCCACCACCCCGTCCACGCTCTTCGTCCAGGCCAGGGCCTCGGCGTTGAGATCGGCGGCGATCACCGACGCCCCGTCGGCCACCAGCCGCTCCACCGTGGCCCGGCCAATGCCGGAGGCCCCTCCGGTCACGGCGTACACCCGTCCTGCGTTGCTGCTCGTCATGGTGGCCGATCCTAGGCAGACGGGCCGCCCAGGTTCGAATGGGCGGCCGCTCTCGTTCTCGGTGCTCACCACGCCACCGGCGGCGCCTCGTGCACCGAGATCAGGCCGCCAGGAATCTCGGTGCGCAGGCCACCACCGACGGTTCGCTCCGCACCGAGAAACCGCCGGGGCCGGCGGAGCCAGCCGACGTTGACGGGCGCCTACTTGCCCCGGCGGGCCATGCGTTCGGCCCGGTCGCGGGGTTGGCCGTGGGCGCCGGAGCGTTCGTGGGCCAGGGCATCGGCCCGGCTGAGGCCCCGGTGGTCGGCCAGGTAGGCCTTGTCGATGCGGCTGGTGTCCCACGAGGCGGCCACGATCTCGGCCGTGAGGGCATCGACCGCGGCGTCCAGCTCGTCGTCGGGCACGGCCCGGTTGACCAGGGCGATCGCCGCCGCGTCGGCCCCGGTGATCCGCCGGGCGGTGAACATCAGCTCCTTGGCCCGGGCCACGCCCACCCGCTCGGGGAGGCGCACGGTCATGCCCCATGTGGCCGCCAGCCCCCACTGGCCGTGGGTGTCGCCGAACTGGGCCGACTCGGTGGCGTAGATCAGATCGCACCCCAACGCCAGCTCCAACCCACCGGTGAAGCAGTGGCCCCGGACCTTGGCGATCGTCGGCTTGGGCAACTGCTCCAGCAGATCGATCGTCTCGGCCTGGTAGTGGCGCGACGGCGCCTTCACCCCGTCGGCGATCCCGCCCAGGTCGTTGCCGGCGCAGAACGAGCGCCCGGCCCCGGTGAGCACCACCGCCCCCACGGTCGCGTCGGCCGCCAGGGCCTCGAGGTGGGCCCGCAGCTCCATGAACACCGACGGGTTGAGGGCGTTGAGCTTCTCCGGTCGGTTGAGGGTGAGGGTGGACACGCCGCCCTCGTCGTGGCGCAGCACCAGCTGATCGGTCATGGCATCGGTCCTTCGTCTCGAGCGTCCGGTCTTATATGTCGGCGTAGCGTTCGACGACCTCGCCCCACGTGGTGGCGTCGTCGGGGCTCTGGATCACGGTGGCCAGCCCGGCGATGGGCGACACCGGCACCAGGAGGCGGGACACACCCCGGGCGGCCAGAGCCGGGATGTCGTCGAGGTCGTCGGGCACGCTGGTGGTGATCTCCAGCGCGTCGGGGTCGCGCCCGTGCTCCTCGGCCGTGCGGCGGGCCAGGTCGATCAGCTCCTGGGGGGCGTTGCGGGCCGGGAAGTAGCCGTCGCCCAGCCGCCCCGCCCGCTTGGCCGCCGGCACCGTGTCGCCGCCCACGATGATCGGCACCGACCCCTGGGCCGGCTGGGGCCGGCAGTACGTCTCGTCGAAGTTGACCCACCGGCCGTGGAACGTGGGCTTGTCGGCCGTCCACAGCTCCCGCATCACGGCCACGTACTCGTCGGTGCGGGCCCCCCGGTCCTCGAACGGGGCCCCGATGGCGTCGAACTCCTCTTTCATCCAGCCCACGCCGATGCCGAGCAGCACCCGCCCGCCCGACATCTGGTCGAGCGTGGCCACCTGCTTGGCCGTGATCACCGGGTTGTGCTGGGGCACGATCAGGATGCCGGTGGCCAGCTTGATGGTGGAGGTGACGGCGGCCATGTAGGCCATCCAGATCAGCGGGTCGGGGAGGGGGATGTCGTCGTGCCCGCCGGCCATCTTGCCGTCGCCCGAGTAGGGGTAGGTCGAGGTGTAGTTGGCCGGTACCACGGTGTGCTCCACGGTCCAGGCGCTCTCGAAGCCGGCGGCCTCTCCGGCCTGCACCAGCTCCTGGCCCAGCGCCGGATCGACGTAGCGCCCGGTGTTGCAGTAGCGAAGCCCGAACTTCATGTCGTCTCTCCTGATGTCTCGTTCTGAGGAGCCTGAGCTGCGCTCAGCGCCACTCACGCTCCTAATTTCGGGGGGTGGGAACGTCTAGCGCAGGTGGGCGGGGCGGGGGTCGGCCAGCCGGCCGAGGGGGGACTGGGACCGGAGGCCGCCGTCGACCACCAGGTGCTCGCCGGTGACGAACGAGCTCTCGTCCGACGCCAACCACACGGCGGCCGCCGCGATCTCCTCGGGGAAGCCGAGGCGGCCCAGGCTGTGGGCGTTGACGTTGCGCTCCAGCGCCCCCGGCTCCTCCATCATCCGCAGCACCGGCGGGGTCTGGATCGTGCCGGGGCAGATGGCGTTGACCCGGATCCCGGAAGGGGAGTGGTCGGTGGCCAGGGCCCGGGTCAGGTTGATCACGGCCGCCTTGGAGGCGGCGTAGCAGATGGCCCCGCCATCGCCGTGCAGGCCCGAGATCGACGCCGTGTTGATGATCGACCCGCCACCGGCCGCCTCCATGATCGGCACCGCGTACTTGGCCCCCAGGAACACGGAGCGGACGTTGACCGCCATCACCAGGTCCCAGTCCTCCACGCTCAGCTCCACCGCCGTGCCCGGCCGCAGCGTGCCGGCGTTGTTGAACAGCACGTGGAGGCCACCGAGCTGCTCCACCGTGGTGGCCACCATCCGGGCCACGTCGGCCTCCTGGGCCACGTCGGCCTCGATGGCGATGGCGTGCCCGCCGGCCTCGTTGATGGCCGCCGCGGTGGCCTCGGCCTTCTTGAGCCGCATGTCGACCACGGCCACCGCCGCCCCCTCGGCGGCGAACCGCTTGGCCGAGGCGGCTCCGATGCCCGAGCCGCCGCCGGTCACGATGGCCACCTTGTTCTCCAGCAGGCCCATGCCCTGCGTCCCCTTCCCGGCCGAGCGCGGCCTGTGAGCTGCCCCAAATCTGCCCACCCGGGCCGGCGGTGGCAAGCCCACCGGCCACGCCGGGGCGAGAACGCACCCCTGGGCCGGCATCCCACCGCCCGCTACCGTTTGTCCATGAGCAACCCGGCCGACGGCATCGCCTACACCAACGGAACCTACGTCCCCCTCGGCGAGGCGGCGATCCCGCTGCTCGACCCCGGCTTCACCCGGGGCGACGCCGTGTACGACACCACCTCGGTGTGGAAGGGCAACTTCTTCCGCCTCGACGACCACGTGGAGCGCTTCTTCCGCTCCTGCCAGCGGGCCCGCCTGTCGCCCCCGGTCGACGCCGAGGGCCTCAGGCGGGTGCTGGCGTCGTGCGTGAACCAGGCCGGGCTGGAGTCGTCGTTCGTCCAGATGATCTCCACCCGGGGCCGGTACAAGGACCCGACGATCCGCGACCCCCGCCAGTGCGAGAACACGCTCTACGCCTTCGCCATGCCCTACATCTGGATCGTGCAGCCCGACCGTCAGCTGGAGGGGATCGACCTGGCCGTGGCCACCGGCAACCGCCGCACCCCGCCCGAGGCCATCGACCCCCGGATGAAGAACTTCAACTGGCTCGACCTGCAGAAAGGCCTGTTCGAGGCGCTCGACCGCCACGCCGACACCGCCGTGCTGTGCACCCCGGACGGTCGGCTGTCGGAGGGTCCCGGGTTCAACCTGTTCGTGGTGCGCCACGGCGTGGTGCGCACCCCGGTGGGCAACGTGCTGGAGGGCATCACCCGCCGGACCGTGTTCGAGCTGGCCGCCGACCTCGAACTGAAGGCCGAGGAGGCCGACCTGGTGGCCGACGACCTCACCTCGGCCGACGAGGCCTTCCTGTCGTCCACCGCCGGCGGGATCATGCCGGTGGCCACCGTCAACGGTCAGCCCCTGGGCCACGGCCCCGGTGCCGGCCCGCTGTCGCTCCAGCTCCGCGCCGAGTACTGGGCCCGGCGGGAAGCGGGCTGGCACGCCACCCCGGTGTCGTCGCTCATCTGATCTCCTCATGGAGCGTCTCACCGGTGAGACCCTCCGTAAGGAGATTCCGACGATGGTGCCGGATCAGCCGGCGGGGAGGGTGATGCCGGCGGCGGCGGCCATGGCGTCGACCTCGGCCAGGGCCATGGTGCCGGGGGCCCGGCGCTCCCGGGCCATCGTGTTGGCCAGCTGGCGCAGCACCTCGTTGGCCGGGGTCGGCACCCCGTGGAGCCGGCCCAGCAGCACCACCTCGCCGTTGAGGTAGTCGACCTCGATCGAACCCGCCCCCCGGGCCAGGCTCTGCCACGACGAGCTGCCGGTGCGGCGCCGGGCCTCCGAGTCGACGATCACGAAGTCGCCCCGCCGCTCGGCCTCCTCCTCCTTGGTGGCCACACCGATGCCGGCCGCCGTGAACACGGCCAGGGCCTCGGCCGCCGCCATGGCGTTGAGGGGAGACTTGCGCCCGGCCCGGCCGCAGGCGGCGTCGAGGGCGTTGCCCGTGTTCTGCCTGAGCTTGGCGTACTTGTAGCGCATGATGTCGGGGTCGGCCTGGGACCGCAGGTTCGACGTCGAGAAGGCGGCGGCGATCATCTCGGCCGTGGCGTCGCGGCCCGACGGGAACCGGCCCACGTCGAGCACGCCGCCCACCGGCGCCCCCGCCCCCTCCACGATCCCCGGCTCCAGATGCGACCCCGGCAGGACCACGCACATCCCGTACACGTCGGGGAACCGACGCAGCGCCATCCGCTCGTTCTCCACCCCGTTCTGGCAGCACACGACGGCGATGTCGGGCGGGGCGCAGGCGGCCAGCTCGTCGAGCGCCGCCTCGGTGTGCTGGGTCTTCATGGCCAGGATGACCACGTCGTCGGAGGTCAGCTCCAGCTCGCTGGGGTGGCCGACGGCGGGCACGGTGACGAGGTGGGTCTCCTCCGGCATCCGCAGCTCGAGGCCCCGCCGTTGGAGAGCGGCCAGGTGGGCGCCCCGGGCGATGAGGGCGACGTCGTGGCCGCCCACGGCGGCCAGCAGACCCCCGATGACACCCCCCACGGCGCCGGCTCCGTAGATCACAAACCGAGCAGACATGGCGACAGTCTGTCCGGCCCCGGGCCGGTGCGCTAGCCGCTCCCGGCCAGCAGCTCGGCCAGGCGCCCGGCGATCGTCGCGGCGTCGCCCTCCACGGCCACCAGCTTGGTGCGGGCCCGGGCGCCGGTCACGATCGTGACGCGCCGAGCGGCCCACGCCGAACGCCTCGGCCAGGGCCGCCACCACGGCGGCGTTGGCCTTGCCGTCGGCCGCCGCCGCCCGTACCTCCACCAGCAGCGACCCGTCGGCCCAGGCGCCGCCCACCCGATCAGCCCGGGCCTTCGGCTTCACCCGCACCCCGAACCGCACCTCGTCGGGCGGCATGTCAGCGCCCGGCAGCGAGTGGGTCGCCGGCCCCGGCCGGCCGGGAAGCGATGGCCGCCCGGTCGGGGCCGGCGACGAGCAGCGCCGCCAGTGCGGTGGTCACGGGCACGGCGGCCACCAGGCCCACCGAGCCGCACAGGGTGCGCACGATCTCCACCGCCACCAGCTCCGAGTTGGCCACCGAGGCCAGGCTCTGGTGGGAGACGGCGAACAGCAGGAGCAGCGGCATGCTGGCTCCGGCGTAGGCCAACAGCAGGGTGTTGACGGTGGAGGCGATGTGGTCGCGGCCCACCCGGATCCCCGACGACACCAGCTCGGCCACTCCCAGATCGGGGTTGCGATGCTTGAGCTCGGCCACGGTGGCCACCTGGGTGACGGTCACATCGTCGAGGGCCCCCAGCGCCCCCAACAGGGCGCCTCCCAGAAGCAGAGGCACGAGGTCGATGTCGGCGATCAGGGGCAGGGTCAGCCCCTCCTCGGTGGCCAGCCCGGTGAAGCGCGAGGCCCGGAAGAAGATCCACGACAGGCCGAGGGTGAGCACCAGCGAGACCAGCGTGCCCACCAGGGCCACAGCAGCGTGGGGGTTGTAGCCGTGGGTGAGGAACAGGCTCACGAAGGCGATGGCCGACGCCGCCACCACCGCCACAGTCAGGGGATCGTGCCCGTCGAGCACGGAGCGGGCCACGAAGCCCACGAGCACGGCGAGGGTCACGGCCATGCCGAGCAGGGCCCGCACCCCCTGGCGCCGGCCGAGGGCGACCACCACCGCGGCGAAGATCACCGCCAGCCACACCAGCACCTGGCCCCGGTCCCGGTCGGCGTAGAAGTAGAAGTTGGTGGACGGCTCGTAGCCCAGAACCACCTGCTCGCCCACGGCCAGGTCGGGCGTCTGCGACGGGGTGCCGAGGGGCAGATCGGACAGGGTGACGACGGCCCCCGCCTCCGGTCCCTCCTTCAGGTCGAACGTGAGGTTCCGGCAGGTCTGGGGGTCGGCCGGGTCGGCGTAGGAGCAGGGCTGGTCGCTGGTGGCGGTGACGACGGCGTCGAGCCGCTCCGTGCCCAGGCCCAGCTCGGCCGCCTGTTGCACCGCCGCTTCCTGGCCCCGCCCGTCGGGCCACAGCAGCACCAGGCCCATGATGGTGGCGGCGAAGGCCACGGCCAGCAGCACCGCCGTGGCCAGCAGCGGCGGGCTGGACAGGAGGTCCTCCCACCGGGCCTGGGGCCCGCCGCCCTCGGAGCCGTGCTGATAACCGTGGGTCTGGCCGTGCGAATGGCCATGGGTAGGACCGTGGGTGTGGCCGTGCGAGTTGCCGGGGCCGTTGGGCTGCACCCGGGCAGTGTGCCGGGGCGATCCCGCCGTGCAAACCCACCCCAATGGCCTGTCCCGGTTGGGCAAAGCGGCGGGGCACCGGAGCGGGTCGGGCCCGATGGTCTACCTTCTGTCCCGTGCATGGGTTGATCACCGGCAGCGGCTTCTACGACATCCCCGAGCTGGAGGACCGCACGGTCGCCACCATCGAGACCCCCTATGGTCCGGTGCGGCTCACCACGGGCCGGTGGCGGGGCCAGCCGGTGGCGTTCCTGCCCCGCCACGGCGCCGACCACTCGGTGCCGCCCCACGCCATCAACTACCGGGCCAACGTCTGGGCCCTGGCCCGGGCCGGTGTCACCGGGATCATCGCCACCGCCGTCTCGGGCGGGATCAACCCGGCCCTCACCCCGGGCCGGCTCGTGCTGATCAGCGATTTCCTCAACTTCACCTCGGGCCGGGCCGAGACGTTCTTCGACGGCGTCACCGACCCTGGCTTCGCCCACAGCCGTGGCCCGGTCACCCATACCGACATGACCACGCCCTACGATCCGGATGTGCGTGCTGCTATCCGCCGGGCGGCCGAGCTGGAATCGATCGATCTCGTGGACGGGGCCGTCTACTGCACCGCCAACGGCCCCCGGTTCGAGACCCCGGCCGAGATCCGGATGATGGGCATCCTGGGGGGCGACCTGGTGGGCATGACCGGGTTTCCGGAGGTGGCACTGGCCCGGGAGGCCCGGGTGCCCTACGCCGCGATCGGCGTCATCTCCAACCCCGCCGCCGGCCTCGGGGCCGCCGAGCTGTCGGCCGACGACATCTTCGCCGTGATCGACGGAGCAAGTGATCCGCTCTATCGTTTGATCGGCCGGACCATTGAGCTGGCCGGCGCAGGGAACCCTTCATGAAACTGGCCATCGACATCATCGCCACGGCCCAGGCCATGAACGCGCGCGGCCTGTCCACCGGTACGGCCGGCAACGTCTCGGGCCGCACCCAGTCGGGGATGCTGATCACCCCGTCGGGCATGGACTACAACCAGCTCACGCCGGACGACATCGTGGCCATGGACTTCGACACCAGCTGGTTCGCCACCAACGGGCTGCGGCCGTCGTCGGAGTGGCGCTTCCATCTCGACATCCTCCGCACCCGGCCCGACGTCAGCGCCATCGTGCACACCCACTCGCCCTACGCCAGCGCGCTGTCGGCCCACGGGCGGGGGATCGGGCCGTTCCACTACATGGTGGCGGTGGCCGGCGGCCACGACATCCGCTGCGCCCCCTACGCCACGTTCGGCTCCCAGGAGCTGTCCAACCACGCCCTCACCGCCCTGGAGGGCCGTTCGGCCTGCCTCCTGGCCCACCACGGGGTGATCGCCACCGGGCCCGATCTGGGCTCGGCCCTGGCCCTGGCGGTGGAGGTGGAGGAGCTGGCCCGCCAGTACCTGGCGGCCCGGGTGCTGGGCGAGGTGCCCGAGCTGAGCCGGGAGCAGATGGACGAGGTCATCGACAAGATGAGCAAGGTGGGCTACGGCTCCTCGCCCGAGATGAACCCGCTCCCGCCTCTGCCCCCTCACGCCAACCTGCTCCACCTCGACAGCTGAAGCGGAGCGCCCCGCCGGGTCGGGATCGCCGATCCAGCCGGCACGATGGTGGGGTGACCACCGAGCCCACCATCGCCTGGCGTGACGGCGCCCTCGAGCTGATCGACCAGACCCGCCTCCCGGCCGAGCTGGTGTCGCTCCGCCTCACCGCCGTGCCCGACGTGATCGACGCCATCAAGCGCCTGGCCGTGCGGGGCGCCCCCGCCATCGGTGTGGCCGGCGCCTACGGGGTGGCCCTGGCCGCCGCCACCAGCGACCCCCGCACCGATCCCACCGCCTTCGCCGCCGCCGTGGCCGCCCTGCGCTCGGCCCGACCCACGGCGGTGAACCTGGCCCGCATGGTCGACCGGGTGGCCGCCGCGGCCCTGGCCGCCTCCGGTGCCGGTCGCCGCCCCGGCTGGTTCTCCGTCGGCCGGTGCCGCCCCGGCCGAGGCGGCGCTGGCCGAAGCCCACCGGGTGCGGGACGAGGAGCGGGAGGCGTCGCGGGCCATGGGGGAGCGGGGGGCCGATCTGGTGCTCGAACTGGTGGGACGCACCCCGGTGCGGGCCATGACCATCTGCAACACGGGGGGCCTGGCCACGGTGGAGCGGGGCACGGCCCTGGCCGTGATCCAGACGCTGCACGAGCGGGGAGTGCTGGCCGAGGCCATCGCCATGGAGACCCGGCCCCTGCTCCAGGGGGCCCGCCTCACCGCCTGGGAGCTGGGCCGGATGGGGGCGCCCCACCGCCTGGCGGTCGACGGGGCCGGCCCGTTCCTGCTGGCCCGGGGGGCGGCCGATGTGGTGCTCATCGGGGCCGATCGGGTGGCCGCCAACGGCGACACGGCCAACAAGATCGGCAGCTACAGCCTGGCCCTGGGGGCGGCCCGGGCCGGGGTGCCGTTCCTGGTGGTGGCGCCCGAGTCCACCGTCGACATGGCCACCCCGGGCGGTGGCCACATCGAGATCGAGGACCGGGGAGCGGCCGAGGTGGTGACCTGGGGCGGGGTGGCCACCGCCCCGCCGGGCACGGCCGCTGTCAACCCGGCGTTCGACGTCACCCCGGTCGACCTGATCACGGCCCTCGTCACCGACCGCCGCATCGTCCGCTTCGATCAGGGCCAGACCTTGACCTGACGCACGAACTCTGACGTCCCGGCCCCCAAAGCGGGATGTCACGTCAGAGTTCCGTGCCAGTGGCCGATGAAGGCCGCCCCGGCAGACTGTCCCCCATGAGCGTGACCGGGATCGAGAGGGTGGACGTGCCGGTGCAGGCCGGCCGGCTGGTGGCCGACTACGTGGTGCCGTGCCGCCCCGACACACCGGCCAACGTGATCGTTGGCGGAGCGGTGGACATCGGGCCCGACGGCCGCATCGCCGCCGTGGGCCGGCCCGACGAGCTGGGCCCCGCCCCCGGGCCCGTCCGATCCGTCGGCGGGCTGCTCCTGCCCGGCCTGGTCAACGTCCACGCCCACACCCCCATGAGCCTGATCCGCTCGGTGGGCGACGGCCTGCCCCTCATGCGCTGGCTCAAGGAGGCGGTATGGCCGCTGGAGGGGCGGATGACCCCCGACGACGCCCACGTCGGCATGCTCCTCGGGTCGGCCGAGATGCTCCTGGCCGGGGTCACCACCAGCTGCGAGATGTACCTGTTCGAGGCGGAGGTGGTGGCCGCCGCCGCCAGCACCGGGGCCCGGTTGGTGATCACCCCCGGCGTGATCTCCGCCCTCACGCCGAACGGCAACGTCGAGCCCCGGATCGACGAGATCACCCAGTTCCACCGCACCCACCACCGGCCCGAGGAACGGATCACGGTGGGCTTCGCCCCCCACTCGATCTACGACCTCACCCCGGCCCAGTGCGGCGAGATCGCGGCCCGGGCCCAGGCCGTGGGGGCCCTGTTCCACATCCACCTGGAGGAGACCCGCGCCGAGCGGGAGCAGGTGCTGGCCGCCCACGGGGCCACCGCCACCCAGCTCCTGGCCGACCACGGGGCCCTGGAGGGACCGATGCTGGGGGCGCACGGGGTGTGGCTCGACGCCACCGACCGCCGGCTTTTGGGCGAGGCCGGCGCCGCCGTGGCCCACTGCCCCCAGTCGAACCTGAAGCTGGGCTCGGGTATCGCCCCCGTGGCCGAGCTCCTGGCGGCGGGGGTGACGGTGGGGGTGGGAACCGACGGCCCGGCATCCAACGACGACCTCGACCTGTGGGAGGAGCTCCGCCTGGCCCCCCTGCTGGCCCGGGGGGCCGGCCACGACCCGGAGGCCATGGCCGCCCCGGAGGCCCTGGCGCTGGCCACCAGCGGGGCGGCCCGGGCCCTGGCCCTGCCCGACGTCGGGCACCTCACCCCCGGGACCTGGGCCGATGTGGTCCGGGTCGACCTCGATGTGCCCTCCTTCGCCCCCCTCCGGCTCGACACCCTGCTCACGCAGCTCGTGTTCGCCGGGTCGTCCCGCTTCGTCACCGACGTGTGGGTGGCCGGCCGGCCGCGTGGTGGCCGGGCGCCGCCTGGCCACGGTGGATCTGGGCGCCGTCATGGCCGAGGGCCAGCGCCGGGCCGACCGCCTGGCCGGGGCCTGAACGCCCGATCGTCGGCTTGACGAGGGCCTGCTATCCACTCTGATCAGGGCTTTCCCTACCGTGACGGAGGGCACACCCCCAGTGACAGCCCGATGAACCTATGTTTCGGTCCGTTGGCAACCCGTGGACCCGGATGGTGCCAGGGTTAGGCTCCGCCGGATTGAGACGGCGCACGTGGAGGATCCCGAATGCGTAAGAGACTGATGATGCTGCTCGGCCTGCTGGCCGTGTTCAGCCTGGTGGCGGCGGCCTGTGGTTCGTCGACCGACGAGGGCACGGACACCACCGGCGACAGCACGGCCACCACCGAGGGCGGCAGCTCGGCCACCACTGAGGGCACCGACACCTCGGAGGCGACGGAGGACACGACGGGTGGCGACGCAGCCAGCTCATTCGTGACGCTCGACCAGCGCTGCACCGAGGTGGGCAAGGTCGAGCTTCCGGCCGACTTCAACGTCGTGCTCGTCACCGATGTGGGCAAGGTGACCGACGGGACCTTCAACCAGTACGCCTACGAGGGGATGCAGGCGGCCGAGAAGTGCTTCGGCTTCAAGAGCAGCTTCATCGAGACGGCGTCCGAGGCCGACTACGCCAACAACATCGCTACCGCCCTCAGCAGCAGCCCCGAGGTGATCATCACCGTCGGCTTCCTGCTGGCCAGCGACACCATGACGGCGGCCCAGGCCAACCCCGAGGTCAACTTCATCGGGGTCGACCAGTTCCAGCCCGAGTATCCGGCCAACTACGCCGGCGTGCAGTTCAACGAGCAGGAGGGCGGCTACATGGCCGGCGCCTTCGCCGCCGCCTTGTCCGAGAGCGGTGTGATCGGCGTCGTCGCCGGCCGGGAGGACGTGCCGCCGGTGGTCAAGTTCGTCAACGGCTACACCAAGGGCGCCCAGTCGGTGAACCCCGACATCCAGGTGCTGTCGATCTACAACGAGAGCTTCACCGACTCGGCCAAGGGTGCCTCCGACGCCCAGCAGTTCATCGGCGAGGGTGCCGACGTGATCTTCGGCGCCGGCGGCCAGACCGGCTCCGGCGGTGTGAAGGCGGCGGCCGAGGGTGGACTGTGGGCCATCGGCGTCGACCAGGACGAGTACAACACCACCTTCGGCAAGGGCTCGGTGCCCGGGGCCGACAAGCTGGCCACCTCCGCCGTCAAGCGGGTGGACCTGTCGGTGTTCGACAATCTCGCCGCCGAGCTGCAGGGCTCGTTCAAGGGTGGGCTGTACGTGCTGACGGCCGAGAACAACGGCATCACCTACGCCCCCGCCCACGATGCCAAGATCCCGGCCGAGGCGGCCAAGGTGCTGGAAGACACCCGGGCCGGGCTGGCCGACGGCTCGATCGACACCGGCGTGTGCGGCATCGACGGCCTGTTCATCGGCGAGAAGAGCGCCTGCGACTAGGAACCCGCAGGGTCCCGTGTGCCCTTCGGGCATCTGGGGTTCGCCTGCGGCGAACACCGAATCGACCGGGGGTCGGCCAGTCGGGCCGGCCCCCGGGTCGCGTCCCACAGGGGGAAACGTTGATAGGGACGGGCGCAACCTCTAGGGTCATCGCACCCTTCCGACGCGAGGAGTTGCAGCATGGCTGACGGCGAGCGCACCCCGGTTCTCGAGGTTCGCGGCGTCACCAAGACCTTCCCCGGCGTCATCGCCAACGAGGACATCGATCTCACGCTCAACGAAGGCGAGATCCACTGCCTCCTGGGGGAAAACGGGGCCGGCAAGTCCACCCTCGTCAACACGATCTTCGGGCTCTACCAGCCCGACAAGGGCGAGGTGCTGCTGCGGGGCGAGCCGATCACGTTCTCCGGCAGCGCCGAGGCCATCGCCCAGGGCATCGGGATGGTCCACCAGCACTTCCAGCTGATCCCGGTGTTCACCGTGGCCGAGAACGTGGTGTCTGGGCAACGAGGTGGCGAATGGTCCGTTCCTCGACATGGCCACCGCCCGGAAGCGAATCGTCGAGCTGGGCGAGCGCTACGGTCTGCGGATCGACCCCGATGCCCGCATCGGCGACCTGTCGGTGGGCGAGCAGCAGCGGGTCGAGCTGATCAAGGCCCTGTACCGGGAGGCCGACATCCTGATCCTCGACGAGCCAACGGCGGTGCTCACCCCGGGCGAGGTCGACGACTTCTTCGAGGTGGTCCGCACCCTGGTGGCCCAGGGCAAGTCGATCATCTTCATCACCCACAAGTTGCGGGAGGTGCTGGCGGTGGCCGACCGGATCACCGTCCTGCGCAACGGCCGGGTGGTTGGCACCGCCGATCCGGCCACCGCCACCCAGCAGTCGCTGGCCAACCTGATGGTGGGCCGGGACGTGGTGTTCCAGGTCGAGAAGTCGGCGGCCGAGCCGGGCGAGGTGGCGATCCGGGTGACGAACCTGACCATCGACGACGGGCGCGGCGTGCGGGCCGTCGACGATCTCAGCCTGGAGATCCGGGCCGGCGAGATCTTCGGGATCGCCGGGGTTCAGGGCAACGGCCAGCGGGAGCTGGTGGAGGCCATGGCCGGCATGGTGCACCCGGCCCGAGGCCGCATCGAGTACCTGGGCGTCGACGCCACCCACCGCAGCCCCCGCCAGATCACCGAGCTGGGCGTGGCCCACGTGCCCGAGGACCGAAACAAGCACGGCCTGGTCGGCCCGTTCTCCATCGCCGACAACCTGGTGCTCAACCGGTACCGCCAGGCCCCCTTCGCCCGCCGCTGGTTGCGCAACACCGCCGCCATCGACGCCGAGGCCACCCGGCTGGTGAAGGAGTTCGACGTGCGCACCCCGGGCATACACGCCCCGGTCGAGAACCTGTCGGGCGGCAACCAGCAGAAGGTGATCATCGCCCGGGAGCTGACGGGCCACGTGCCCGTGCTGCTGGTGGCCCAGCCCACCCGGGGTCTCGACGTGGGATCGATCGAGTTCATCCACCGCCAGATCATCGCCCAGCGAGACCAGGGAACGGCCGTGCTGCTGGTCAGCGCCGAGCTCGACGAGATCCTGTCGCTGTCCGACCGGATCGGCGTCCTCTACCGGGGCCGGCTGGTGGGCACATTCGACGCAGACCATGTGACCAGGGAGGAGCTGGGCTACCTGATGGCCACCGGCGCATCACCCGACGACCACGAGGCGGCCGCTGCCGCCTCGGCGGCTGGAGCAGGCTCGTGAGCCCGCCAGCTGCCGCCGCCCCCGCTCCCGACCCCACCCCCGCCGGCGGGGCCTCCGCCCGGGCCAAGATCCTGCAGGCGTTCGACCTCCAGCCGGTGCTCGTCCCGTTCTACGCCATCGTGCTGGCGGTCGTGGTGGGCGGCGTGCTGATGACGCTGACCGGGGCCAACCCCTTCGAGGCCTACTGGGCGCTGCTTCGGGGGATGTTCGGCTCGCCCGACCGGGTGGCCGGGTCCATCGCCCGCTCCGTGCCCTTCATCGGCTCGGCCCTGGCCGTGGCCTTCGCCTTCCGGGCCGGGCTGTTCAACATCGGCGGAGAGGGCCAGCTGCTGATCGGCGGGGTCACCGCGGCCTGGGTCGGGAACCTGGGACGTCGTCCACCGCCTCCCCGGGATCGCCGCCATTCCCGTGGTGGTGCTGGCCGGCATGGTCGGCGGGGCGCTGTGGGGCGGCATCCCCGGCGTGCTGCGGGCCAAGACCGGCGCCCACGAGGTGATCAGCACGATCATGCTCAACAACGTGGGCCTGTTCCTGGTCCGGTGGATGGTCAACTCCCAGAAGCCGGTGGTGCTGCGAGACCCCACGGCCAGCGTTCCCCGCACGGCGGAGGTGGCCGGCTCGGCCCGCCTGCCGGAGCTGTGGAGCAGCCAGCCCCGGCTCCACCTCGGTCTCTTCCTGCTCATCGCGGCGGCGATTGTCATCTGGTTCGTCCTCAACCGCACCACGTTCGGCTTCGCCGTCACCACCACCGGCACCAACCCCGACGCCGCCCACTACGCCGGCATCAGCGTGGGGGCGGTGATCATCGCTTCGATGGTGGTATCGGGGTCGCTGGCCGGCCTGGCCGCCGCCTCCGAGGTGTCGGGCACCAACGGCTTCTACCAGCCCGGCACGTTCGCCTCCATGGGCTTCGACGGGATCGCCATCGCCCTGCTGGCCCGGGCCAACCCGATCGGGATCCTGCCGGCCGCGCTGCTGTGGGGCTCGATGCTGTCGGGGGCCGGGCTCATGCAGCAGGAGGCCAACGTGTCCATCGACGTGGTCCGGGTGGTCCAGGCCATGGTGCTGCTGTTCGTGGCGGCCGACGCCATCGTCCGCTACCTGTTCCGGATCCGGCGTGACAGTGGGCCCCACCTGGTGACGACGGCCAGCGCCGGGCTGGCGGGCCGATGACCACCGCCACCGGCATCGAGCCGGTATCCACCGCCACCCGCTCCTTCCGGATGGGGCGGGTTCAGGGCATCGGCGTCGCCTTCGGCATCGTGGGCCTGCTGCTGGTGACCCTGCTGGCGCCGGGATTGTCGTCGAAACGCAAGGCGTTCGCCTTCGAGCCGCCGCCCGACCCTTTGACGTGGTCGTTCAGCCCGCCCACCGTGGTCCGGGTCATCGGCCTGGTGCTGATCGTCACCGCCGTGCTCAGCCTGGTCCCGGCGGTGCCGGCCCGGCTGGCCGGTGCCGCCCGGATGGTGTCGGCCATCCTGTTCGTGCCCCTGGTGCTGGCCGTCGGCCTGGCGCTGTCGGGGGCGCCCAGCACCAACGTGATCAACCTGCTGGGTGAGTCGCTGGTGCTGGCCACGCCGCTGGCCCTGGGGTCGATGACGGGCCTGTGGTGCGAGCGGTCGGGGATCGTCAACATCGGCATCGAGGGCATGATGCTGTCGGGGGCCGGGGTCGGCTTCATGTCCTACGCCCTGCTCGGCGGGGCCAACAGCACGCCGTGGCTGTGGTTCTCGATCCTGGTGGCGGTCCTCGTGGGCGGCCTGCTGGCGGCCCTGCACGCCGTGCTCAGCATCCGCTACAACGTCAACCAGATCATCTCCGGTGTGGTGATCAACCTGTTCGCCCTGGGCTTCACCGGCTTCATCCGCTCCGAGGTGATCGTGCCCTCCGGTGTGGCCACCGGCACCGGCACCTCGGAGATCGGCATTCCCCTCCTGAGCAGGCTCCCGATCGTGGGTGGTGACCTGTTCCGGGGCAAGCCGATCTACTTCATGATGTTCCTGGTGGTGTTTCTCACCTGGTTGGTGATGTTCCGCACCCGCTGGGGCCTGCGGGTGCGGTCCTGCGGCGAGAACCCGCACGCCGCCGAGACCCTCGGCATCGATGTCATCCGGGTCCGCTATCAGGCGGTGATCCTGGGCGGCCTGATCGCCGGTCTGGCCGGGGCCTGGTTCTCGCTGGAGGCCCAGGCCCGGTTCGAGGACGGCATGACCAACGCCGCCGGCTTCATCGCCCTGGCCGCCCTCATCTTCGGCAAATGGACGCCGTGGGGCGCCTTCTCCGGCGCCCTGCTGTTCGGGTTCGCCCGGGCGCTGGGATCGCGCCTGCAGTTTCTCAAGGTATCGGTAGGCGACTTCGCCGTGCCCAGCGAGTTCTTCCAGAGCCTGCCCTTCCTGGTGACGCTGGTGGTGGTGGCCGGCGCCCTGGGCCGGGCCATCCCGCCGGCGGCCGAGGGCCAGCCCTACAACCGCTCCGCGTGACCGCCGACGAGATCATCGCCACCCTGGGCCTGGAGCCCCTCCCCTGCGAGGGCGGCCACTGGACCCAGATCTGGATCGACCACAACGTCACCGCCATCTACTTCCTGCTCCGGCCCGACGACTTCTCGGCCTTCCACCGGCCGGGCGGGATCGAGCAGTACCACCACTACGCCGGCGCCCCGGCCGAGCTGTGGCAGCTCCGGCCCGACGGCACCTCGGGGCTCGATGTGCTCGGTTCCGAACTGGCCGCCGGCCAGCGGCCGACGGTGGTGGTGCCCGACGGGGTGTGGCAGGCGTCGCGCACCCTGGGCGACTGGAGCCTGCTGGGGTGCACGATGGCGCCGCCGTTCCGCTGGGAGGCGATGGAGCTGGCCGACCGGGATGTACTGCTGGGCTCCCACCCCGACCGGGCGGTCCTGATCCGCTCGCTCACCCGGGCCCAGCCGTGATCGACCTCACCGGCCGGGTGGCCCTGGTCACCGGGGCCGCCGGGGGAATCGGGGCCGGGATCACGGCCGCCTTTCTGGAGGCTGGGGCCACGGTGGTGGCGGCGTGGCACACCCGACCGCCGGCCGAGCCGCCCGGTGGAGCGGCCGGTGACGGCCGCTGGCTGGCGGTGGCGGCCGACCTCACCGCCCCCGACGGGCCCGACCGCCTCGTGAGCGCCGCCGTCGGCCGCTTCGGCCGGCTCGACGCCCTCGTCAACAACGCCGCCCGTCAGGACCTGGAGCCGCTGGCCACCATGACCGACGACCAGTTCCGGGCCATGCTCGACACCAATCTGGTGGCCGTCCACCGCCTCACCCAGCGGGCCGTGCCCGAGCTGGCCCGCACCGGGGGCGCGGTGGTGACGATCGCCTCCATCGAGGCCGCCACCCCGGCCCCGGCCCACGCCCACTACGCCGTGTCGAAGGCGGCGGTGGTCATGCAGGCCAAGGCGGCGGCCCTGGAGCACGGCCCGCTCGGGGTACGGGTCAACACCGTGTCACCGGGCCTGGTCGACCGCCCGGGCCTGGCCACCGACTGGCCCGAAGGGGTGGAGCGGTGGGAGCGGGCCGCCCCCTTGGGCCGCCTGGGCACCCCGGCCGACGTCGGCGCCGCCTGCGTGTTCCTGTGCTCGCCCCTGGCCGCCTGGATCACCGGCACCGACCTCACCGTCGACGGCGGTGTCAGCGTCAACCCCCACTGGTAAGCGAATTCTCCTCATGGGGCGTCTCGCCGGTGAGACGCTCCATGAGGAGAATCCGGTGGTCAGGTGACGACGGTGCCGAAGCGGTGGGTGGTGCGGCTGATGGCCTGCTCCCGCAGGTAGTGGCGCAGCTCCAGGTAGCCGTCGGCCGTCACCGGGTCGTCGGCCAGGTGCACTCCCCGCTCGGCCGCCCCCCGGCGCAGCGTGTCCGATACCTCACCCACGGCCCGCACCCGGGCCACCCCCTGGGGCCCGAGCCGGGCCAGGAACGCTTCGTCGGTCTCGGTCTCGATCCTCGACACCAGCGTGGGCACCCCGCACACCTCGGCCGCCAGCAGCACCCGGGTGACGGCCAGGGGCGACGAGCCCGGCCCCACCCGGATCGCCACCACCGGCAGGGGCCGGTAGCGGAACACGTTCGCCTCGCACCACAGGCCGCTCGGGTCCCGGGCCACCGAGTACTCCGTGTCCCACCAGTGGCGGTCGCTGGCGGCGGCGTCGGCCAGGAACCGCTCGGCCGTGTCGTCGCCCGGCCGGTCGAGGTGCCAGCGCCCGAGTTGGGCCACGTAGTTCGGGCCGCCGGCCTTGGCTCCCGGCCCCACGCACGACCGCTTCCACCCGCCGAACGGCTGGCGGGCCACGATGGCCCCGGTGATCGACCGGTTCACGTACGCGTTGCCCACCTCCACCCGCTCGGCCCAGTGGGCCACCTCGGTGGGGTCGAGCGTGTGGATACCGCCGGTGAGCCCGAACGGCACCCCGTTCTGGAGGGCGATGGCGTCGTCGAGGTCGCGGGCCGCCATCAGGCCCAGCACCGGCCCGAAACACTCGTTCTGGTGGAACCAGGAGCCGGGCCGCACGCCCAGGCGCACCCCGGGCCGCCACAGCCGCTGGTCAGCGTCGAGCGGTCGGGGCTCCACCAACCACGTCTCGCCGGCGTCGAGGGTGGTCAGCCCCCGGGCCAGCTTCTCGCCGGGCGGGGCGATCAGGGGCCCCATCACGCTGGATGGGCTGGTGGCCGGGCCCACGGCCAGGCTCTCCACCGCGTCGGCCAACTGGCGGCGGAACCGGGGCGAGTCGTACACCTCACCCACGCAGATGGCCAGCGAGGCGGCCGAGCACTTCTGGCCGGCGTGCCCGAAGGCCGAGCGGACCAGGTCGGCCACGGCCAGATCGAGGTCGGCGTTGGGCGTGATCACGATGGCGTTCTTGCCCGACGTCTCGGCGAACAGGGCCAGCTCCGGCTTCCAACTCTGGAACAGCCGGGCCGTCTCGATCGAGCCGGTGAGGATCACCCCGTCGACCGCGGTGACGAGCCGGCGACCCACCTCGTCGTCGGGGGTGCGGACGAACTGGAGCACGTCGGGCGACACCCCCGCCTCCCAGCAGCACCGGGCCACCAGCTCGGCGCAGCGGGGGGTCTCGGGGGCCGGCTTGAGGATGGCGGTATTGCCGGCCGCCAGGGCGGCCAGCAGACCCCCGGCCGGGATGGCCACCGGGAAGTTCCAGGGCGGCACCACCGCCACCACCCCCAGGGGGGCGAAGCGGACGCCGGGCCGGTCCTCCAGCTCGGGGGCCCGGTCTCCATACCAGCGGGCGAAGTCGACGGCCTCCGACACCTCGGCGTCGGCCTCGGCCGCCGTCTTGCCCGCCTCGTGGACCATGGCCGAGATCAGGGGTCCCCGCTGGCGGGCCAGCTGGTCGGCCACGGCGTGGAGCACCTTGCGACGAGCGGTGGCGGCGGTGGCGGCCCAGGCCGGGCCGGCGGTGCGGGCCCGGGTGATCACGGCATCGATCTTGGCCGCCGAGGTGGTCACCGGGGTTTCCACCGGACCCGGCGCGTCGGCCACGGCGGCCGCCATCCAGGTCCGGTTGGCCGCCAGCACCGGGTCGGTGTCGGGCTCGTTGACGAAGGGGCGGGCCCGCCCGGTGGCGCCGGCTGTTTCCTCGAGGCTGTCGTCGGCCTCGGCGGCGACGGCGGCCAGCGCGGGGCGGAGCTGCACACGTCGGGGGCGGGCCGCCACCTCCCACCGGTCGGTCACGGCCCGGGCGAACCGCTCGGCCTCCTCGGCGAAGGCGGGATTGCCGGGCCGGAGGTGGCCCAGCGAGCGCAGGAAGTTGCCGGGGGCGGCGGTCTCGTCGAGCCGGCGGAACAGGTAGCTGATGGCGACGTCGAAGTCGGCGTCGGCCACGATCGGGGTGTACAGCAGCACCGGCCGGTCCCCGTCAGTCCCGGCCTGCACGGTGCTGTTCTGCCGTGCCGTCCCGGCCTGCACGGTGCTGTTCTGCCGTGCCGTCCCGGCCTGCACGGTGCTGTTCTGCCGTGCCGTCCCGGCCTGCACGGTGCGGGCCAGGGCCGGGGCCATGCCCTGGAGCATCTCCAGCTCCACCCGGTCGGCCACGCCCCGGTGGTGGGCCAGCAGGTGGGCCCAGGCCACGTCGAACAGGTTGTGGCTGGCCACGCCGAGGCGCACGCCCCGGGTGCGGGCCGGGCGGAGCACCCAGTCGAGGCAGCGCTTGAAGTTCGCGTCCACCTCGGCCTTGGTGGCGTAGGGGGCGGGCTGCCAGCCGTGCAGGGTGGCGTCCACCCGCTCCATGGCCAGGTTGGCCCCCTTCACCAGCCGGACCTTGATCTCGCCCCCGCCGGCCTCCTGGCGGGCGGCGGCCCACGTCACCAGGTCCCGCAGGGCGGCGAAGCTGTCGGGCAGGTAGGCCTGGAGCACGATCCCAGCCCGCTGGTGGGCCGCCTCGGGCTCGCTCAGCACTCGCTTGAAGGCGGCCACCGTGAGCTCCAGGTCCCGGTATTCCTCCATGTCGAGGTTGACGAAGGTGGGCGGCGAGCTGGCGGCGGCCCGGCGGAGCAGGAGCCGGAGCCGGTCGCCCACCCGGTCCAGGCTGCCGTCCCAGTCCCAGTGGTTGAGCTGGGAGGCCACCGACGAGATCTTGACCGATACGTAGTCGACGTCGGGCCGGTCTATCAGCGTCGGCCACCGCCGCCAGCCGCCGGGCCGCCTCCCGCTCGCCCAGCACGGCCTCGCCCAACAGGTTGAGGTTCTGGGAGAAGCCCTGGCTGCGCCGCTCGGCCAGATGGGCGGCCAGGGCGGCCGGCTCGGCGTCGACCACGAGGTGGCCCACCAGCTGGCGGAGCCGGTGGCGGGCCATGGGGATGACCACGCCGGGCAGCCGGGGCCCGAGCAGGGCGCCCGCCTTCAGTTGGACCTTGTCCCAGCCGGAAAGGAACCGGGGGAGGCGGTGGGCGTTGACGAGTACGGCGAGTTGGTGGGCGGCCACCGCCGGATTGTCGGGGCGGATCACGCGGTCCACGAAGCCCATGGTGAACGGGACGGCGGCCGGGTCGTCGATCAGTTCCTGCAGGGTGCGGCTGGGCCCGTCCTCCGGGCGGGGGAGGGCGGCCACGGCCTGGGCCAGCCACTGCCCGGCCAGTTCCACCGCCTCGTCGACCAGGAGGCGGTCCCGTCCCGGCGGGGTGTCCGACGCTCCGCCGATCCGGCCGGCGGGACCTCCGCTCTCAGCCACGGCCGCCCGTGCCGCGGTCCGGCCCGGGCCCCGGTTGGGTACCGTCAGTGCTCGTGATCGCGGTCTTCGACATCGTCAACTCGCTGCTCGACTGGCTGCAGACGTTCACGTCCAGCCCCTGGTTCTATGCGGTCATCTTCGCCGTCGCCTTCTTCGACTCGGTGATACCGGTGGTGCCGAGCGAGACGACGGTGATCCTCGGCGGCATCGCCGCCGGCCAGGGCGAGCTGCTGATCGTGCTGGTCCTCCTCCTGGGGGCCCTGGGGGCCTTCCTCGGCGATTCTACGGCCTACCTGATCGGGAGCCGGTCAGGGGGGTGGATGTCGCGCCTGCTGTTCCGGGGGGAGAAGGGGGAGCGCCGCCTCGAACAGGCCCGGGAGCAGATCCGCGCCCGTGGTGGGCTGCTGTTGATCACGGCCCGGTTCATACCCGGAGGGCGCACGGCCCTCACCTTCTCCTGCGGGCTCACCCACCAGCGGTACTCGTGGTTCGTGCGGTGGGACGCCCTGGCCTGCGTGATCTGGGCCAGCTACGCCGGCCTCCTCGGCTACTTCTTCGGCGACCGCTTCAAGGACAACCACACCGCCGCCTTCTGGTGGGCCTTCGGCACCGCCCTCGGCGTCACCGTGCTGATCGAAGCCGTCCGCTGGATCCGTCACCGCCTCACCGGCGAAGAGGAACCCGCCCCCGGCTTCGAGCCCGAACCGTCCGCCTCAGAACAGTGACCTGACCGCCCACAGGTCGGGGAAGGCGGGGTGGAAGAGGGTGGAGCGGAGGTAGGTGACGCCGTCCGACCCGCCGGTGCCGGGCTTGGTCCCGATCGTGCGGTGCACCATCATCACGTGGCGGTAGCGCCACTCCTGGAACCCCTCGTCGAGGTCGGTGAACGACTCGCACAGCCGGGCCAGCTCGGCGTCTTCCCGGTAGATGGCGAGCAGCACCTGCTGCACCCCGTCGGAGGGGGCCACCGGGGCCGTCACGTCCCGCTCCAGCACCTCGGCCGGCACGGCATAGCCCAGGCGGGCCAGGTAGGCCAGGAAGGCGTCCCATAGGCCGGGGGCGTGGTACCGGCGGGTCAGGTTGGCCCGCTCCCGGGGGTTGTCGACGAAGCGGGCCAGATGGGCCGGGTCCTTCAGGCCGAGCAGGAACTCGAGCTCGCGGAACTGGGCCGACTGGAACCCGCTGGAGCGGGCCAGGAACGCCCGGAACGACACGAACTCGAGAGGCGTCATCGTCTCCAGCACGTCGAGCTGGGCCACCAGCGTCTTGAGGATCTTCAGCACCCGCTTGAGCTGATGGCCGCTGAGGGCGGGGCGGTCTTCGTCGAGGTACTCCACCAGCTCGTCGAGCTCGTGCAGCACCTCTTTGAACCACAGCTCGTAGATCTGGTGGATGATGATGAACAGCAGCTCGTCGTGCTCCACCGGATCCGACTGGGGCTGCTGCAGGCTGAGCAGCTCGTCGATCTTCAGGTAGCTCCCGTAGGTGAGCTCGGCCATCGGCGGTGCCTCCTCGTCGTCTCGCTCGGGCGGTGTCACTCCCACGCTGGTAGGGGGCCCAGCGCGTCCACCAGCTCGGCCGCCCGGGTGAAGTCGACCTGGTCGAGGCGGCTGATGCCCACGGTGAGGGCGTCCAACACCTGCTGCTGGCGCTCGCTGCGCTCTTTGGCCGCGGCGTAGGGCATGGTGGTGAACATCACCATGCCGTAGCGGTCGGCCATCCGGTCGGGGTGGCGCCGTTCCAGCTCCAGGGCCAGCTCCCGCTGGAGCAGGTAGCGGGGGTCCACCACCCCGGCCCGCATCTCCACGTAGTTGGCCAGGGCCTCCTCGGCGATGGCGTCGGCGTTGGGCTTGCGGTTGGCCTCGAAGGCCCGGAACGTGGCGGCCACATCGTCGGGCTGTTCCCGCAGGAGCCGGTCGAGGATCCGGCAGCTCTCGAAGGCCAGGTTCATGCCCTGGCCGTGGAACGGGACGATGGCGTGGGCGGCGTCGCCCACCAGCACGGCGGCGTCGCCGGCGCTCCAGCCGGTGGTGCGGATCGTGGCCAGCCGGCCCGTGGGGTGGGCCAGGAACTGGTCGACCAGGTCGGGCACGAGCGCCATCACCTCGGGGAACTGCTGGTCGAAGAAGGCGCGCACCGAGGGCCGGTCGGTCAGGTGCTGGAAGCTGTCGGGCCCGCCGCCGGCCGGCAGGAACAGGGTGACGGTGAAGTTGCCGTCGGGGTTGGGCAGGGCGATCAGCATGTGCTCGCCCCGGGGCCAGATGTGCAGGGCGTTGGGTTCCAGGCGGAACGAGCCGCCGGGCCCGGCGGCCAGCGTGAGCTCCTTGTAGCCGTGGCCCAGCGGCTCGGTGACCACCGTGCCGCCGGCGGCGGCCACCACAGCGTCGCGCACCTCGCTGGCCGAGCCGTCGCAGCCGAACAGGGTGCCGAAGGGGACCTCGACGGCATGGCCGGCCCCACCGCCGTCCGGCGTGACGGTGAAGGTGGCCACCCGGCGCGCCAGGTCCACAGCCGTGCACCGGTGGCCGAAGTGCAGTCGCACCCGGCCGGTGGCCTCGGCCGCATCGAGCAGGATCCCGTTGAGGGCGGGCCGCGACACCGAGTAGATGACCTCGTCGGGCTGGTTGCTGTAGGCCTGGAAGTCCACCCGCTCTCGTCCCGCTCGGCGCTTCGCTCGTCTCCGCCGTCGCTGTGCACCATCCGCCCGGCCATGGGCACGGTGATGGCGTGCACCCGCTCCAGCAGGCCGAGCTGCTGGAGGCAGACGATCCCCCGGGTGGCCAGGGCCAGGTTGATCGATCGCCCGGCCGAGATGTCGACCCGGCGCAGGTCGGGCCGGCTCTCGTACACGGTGACGTCGTGGCCCTGGCGGGCCAGGTAGAGGGCGAGCATGGCGCCGGCCGGCCCGCCGCCCACCACGGTCACCGCGCCGGTGTCTCCCAGCGCCCTCCTCGGAGGCGTCATCGGAGGATCGCGTCGAGGATCGTCACGAACCGGTGGATGTCCTCGTAGGACGTGTAGAGGGGCACCGGGGCGATGCGGATCACGTCGGGGTGGCGCCAGTCGCAGGCCACCCCGCTGCGCTCCAGCGCCCGCTGCACGCCGTGGCCGTCGTGGCGCTGGTCGGTCACCTGCAGCGACACCTGACAGCCCCGCTGGTGGAGGGCCCGGGGGGTGATGGCCCGCACCCGGTCGCCCACCAGCTCGCCGAGCAGGAAGTCGAGGTACGCGAGCTGGCGTTCGGTCTTGGCCCGGAGCCGGGTCATCGGGCCCCAGGCGTCGAACACGTCGAGCGAGGCCCGCAGGGCGGCCAGGCACAGGATCGGCGGGTTGGACAGGGCCCACGACTCGACGGTGGGGATGGCCTCGAAGGTGGTGGCCATCTCGAAGCGGGTGTCGGCCCGGGTGCCCCACCAGCCGAGCAGCTTGGGGAGGGCGGGGTCGGCCACGTGGCGCTGGTGGACGAAGGCCCCGCCCACCCCGCCGGGGCCGCCGTTGAGGTACTTGTAGGTGCACCAGGCGGCGAAGTCGACGTCCCAGTCGTGCAGGGCGAGAGGGATGTTGCCCACGGCGTGGGCCAGGTCGAAGCCCACCAGGGCGCCCTGAGCGTGGGCCACCCGGGTGATGTCGGCCATCGGCAGCACCTGGCCGGTGTAGTACTGCACGCCGGGCAGCAGCACCAGGGCCAGCTCGGGCCCGTGTTGCTCGATGGCGGCCAGGAGGTCGTCGGTGTGGAGCGTGAGTTCGCCCGGGTGGGGGCCGACCACCACCAGGCTCTGCGCCGGGTCGAAGCCCCGCTGGCGGATCTGGGACTCCACGGCGAAGTGGTCGGACGGGAAGGCGCCGGCCTCGATCAGGATCTTGTGGCGGGCCGGGGTGGGCCGGTAGAAGCTGATCATCTGCAGATGGAGGTTGGCGGTGAGCGAGTTCATCGTCACCACCTCCTGGGGGAAGCCGCCCACCAGGGCAGCCATGGAGCCGGTGAGCAGCTGGTGGTAGCTGACCCAGGCCAGGTCGCCCGTCGTGTGGCCGGCCACGCCGAGGGCGGCCCACCGGTCGAGCTCGATCTCCACCCTGTCCTTGGCGCCCACGGTGGGCAGGCCGAGGGAGTTGCCCACGAGGTAGACCTGCTTGCCGCCGTCGGGCCCGATGGGGATGTGGAACTGGTCCCGGGCGGCCGCCAGCGGGTCGTGCTCGTCGAGCGAGCGGGCCCACGACACGTCGGTGGAGCTGTCGACGGCCTCCTCGGCCGGCATGGTCATCGTCGCCGCTCCCTCAGCCCTGGGGGTAGCGGGCCGGGGCGGGGTGGAGGGTGCCGCAGGCCGGGCAGGTGCGGGCGTCGAGGTCCTGATAGAAGGCGTCGAACAGGGGCGGCAGGTCCCGCACGATCGACGCCAGCTGCACCTCCACCCGGTACACGAGGGTGTTGCAGGCCGGGCAGTACCACTCGAACCCGTCGAGCTCGCCCGGGTCCCGTGCGTACTCCACCACCAGGCCTATCGAATCGGGGTCGGGGCGCTGGGGGGAGTGGCGCACGTGGGGCGGCAGGAGGAAGATGTCGCCCTCCCGGATCGGCATGTCCTGCGGTGCTTCGCCCGGCTCCCGCAGGCGCAGGTTCATCTCGCCCTTGAGCTGGTAGAAGAACTCCGAGCGGGGATCGTCGTGGTAGTCGGTGCGCACGTTGCCCCCGCCCACCACGGTCACGATCATGTCGGACCCCTCCCAGATCTGCTTGTTCGACACCGGCGGCTCGAGCTGGTCGGCGTTGTCCTCGATCCAGCGGGCGAAGTTGAACGGTGGGCGCAGGGACATGGCCCGATTCTGGCACGCCGGGCGCCGCTCCCTGTGCCCCGGCGCCGGCCGGGGCATACACTCGGCCGCGACCAGCCCGATCGAGCCGGGGGAACCGTGCCATGAAGATCAACTACGACCGCGCCAAGTGCTGTGGGCACAACCGCTGCTACTCCCTCGCTCCCGAGATCTGGGACGTCGACGACGAGGGCTACGCCATCCTGCGCATCGAGGGCGACATCCCGGCCGAGCTGGAGGAGAAGGCCCAGCTCACGGCGGACAACTGCCCCGAGTTCGCCATCACCGTCGAGGCCTGAGAGGCCTCGGGCCGCCCGGCCGGGCCGGTGGCCCACCCGATCTGATGTCCCCTGGTGCCACCGGCGACGGTGCCGGACACCTGATCACGGGAGCCGACGTCGTCGTGGTCGGCGGCGGTACCGCCGGCGCCGTGGTGGCCGGCCGCCTGTCCGCCGCCGGGGCCCGGGTGGTGCTGGTGGAGGCCGGCCCAGGCCGTTCCGACGACCCGGTGCTGTCGTCGCTCGACGCCACCGGCGCCCTGGCCCGGCCCGACCGGTTCGACCACTCGATCGACGCCGTCACCGGTACCGGCCGCCGGCTGGCCTACCGTTCCGGGCGGGGGCTGGGCGGCGGCTCCGCCATCAACGCCATGGTGGTGACCGCCGGTGACCGGGCCGACTACGACGGCTGGGCCGCCGGCCGGGGCTGCCCGGGCTGGGACGGGGCGGCCATGGAGCCCTGGCTCACCCGAGCCGCCGCCACCGTGGGGATCACCGAGGTGGAGCCGGGCCCCGTGGCCTCGGCTCTGGCCGCGGCGGCGCTCGTCGCCGGGCACCGGCCGGGCGGGCCCAGCGTGGCCCTCGACGCCACCGGGGTGCTCACCGCCTCGCTCACCGCCCGCCACGGCCGGCGACGCTCGGCCGCCGATGCCTATCTCGACCTGGCGGCACTGGGGTCTCCGACGCCCGGAGCGTCGGATCGGCACGGCGTGCCGGCGATCGAGGTGGTGACCGACACCACCGTGGCCCGCCTGGCCCATGACCGGGCCCGGGTGACCGGGGTGGTCCTGGCCGACGGCTCCCTGATCGGTGCCGACCGGGTGGTGGTGTGCGGCGGCGCGCTCCGCACCCCGCATTTGCTGGCCGCCTCCGGCATCGGGCCGCCCGGCCCATGGCCCGTCACCGACCACCCGTCGTTCGTGCTCACCGTTGCCCGCCGGCCGACCGGCACACCGGCCAACGACGAGCCCCGGCCCGCCATCTCCGGCCTGGTCCGCTGGTCGAGCGGCATCGAGCCGGGAGGGGGAGCGGGTGGGGGAGTGGCGCTGCCGGCCGACCTCATGGCGCTGGGCATGGACCACGTCGGCCCGGGCCCGGAGGGTGCCCGATACGGCGCCCTGATTCTGGTGCTGACCGACGTGGCCGCCGTGGGCCGCCTCGACGTGGCGAGGCCCGAAGTGGGCGGCGGCGTCACCGTCGATCCCGGCTGGCTGGGCCACCCCCTCGATCGGGCCCGGTTCCGGGCCGGTGTCCGTCACCTGGTCTCGCTGGCCGCCGACGGCGCCTTCGGCCCCGTGGCCAGCGGGGTCTTCGCCGACGATGCCGGTACCCCGGCCTCCCACCTGGCCGAGCTCGACGACGACGCCCTCGACCGGTGGTTGGCCGACCATCCCGGGCCCGTGCGCCACCCGGCGTCCAGCCTGCCGCTGGGCGTGGCCGTCGACCTGGCCGGCGCCGTGGCCGGTGTCGACGGCCTCACCGTGGCCGACGCCTCGGTGCTGCCCCGGGTCCCCAACGCCAACCCCATGCTGGTGGTGCTGGCCGTGGCCGAGCGGCTGGCCGCCGGGCTGGCCGCCGGCCCCGGTTGACGGAGACCTGCCTGGCCGGGAATCTCTGATCATCGCGGTTGGTTCCCCTGATGCAGACGGACGACCGTCCATCTGTGCGACAATCGGCGCACACAACCGATCATGGTTCCACCAGGAGGTAGAACCCCCACTATGGCCTACGCCTCGACCACTCCGGTCATCCATGCCGACGAGCAGACCAGGGCCGCGTTCCTGGTCCGGGTGTACCAGCACCTGGGGCTCGCCGTCGCCGCCTTCATCGCCTTCGAGACGCTGTTGTTCGTCAGCGGCATCGCCGAGGCCCTCTTCAACTTCCTGAGTGGCGGCCGCGGCTTCGCCTGGCTGCTGATCCTCGGCGCGTTCATGATCGTGGGCAACATCGCCACCCGGTCGGCCCACAACCTCGAAAGCGTCGGCACCCAGTACGCCGGCCTCTTCGGCATGGCGGCCATCGAGTCGCTGATCTTCGCCCCGTTCCTCTACTACATGTTCACCTACGACTCCGGTGGCTCGCTCGCCGTCGGGTCGGCCGCCGCGGTCACCGCCGTCGGCTTCGGCGGGCTCACCGCCATCGGCCTGCTCACCCGGAAGGACCTGTCGTTCCTCCGGCCGATGATCATGTGGGCCAGCTTCGTGGCCCTGGGCCTGATCCTGGCCGCTGTGCTGTTCAGCTTCCAGCTGGGCGTGGTGTTCACCATCGCCATGATCGGCCTGGCCGGTGCCTCGATCCTGTACCAGACGCAGGCGATCATGCGGACCTACCCCGAGTGGGCCTACGTGGGGGCGGCCGTGAGCCTGTTCGCCTCCTTGATGATGCTGTTCTGGTACGTGCTGCGGCTGTTCAGCCGCCGTTGAGCCTGCGGGGCTGATCCGCCCTCTTCCTGTCGATCCCCGCTACCAGGTGGTGGCACCTGCCCGGCGCCGAGCCGCCCGATGCGGGGCCGGCGGCAACCGGGGCCGCTGGCACCGGGTGCAGTGGGCTCGAAGGGCGCTACCTTCGAGGGCGGCTACATTCGTGTCACCACGTTGTAGCGGAGAGCGGCCCGCTGGCCCGGCCCGGCCCGGCGGAAAGGAACCTACGAGTGCACCCCCCCACGAACAGGACCGCCCGGTCATGGCTTCCGGCATTTCTCGCCGGCCTCTCGCTGGGGTTGGCCATGTGGCAGTGGCGGCAGCGCAAGGACCGGGCTGAGATCAGCCGGCAACGGCTGGAAGGTGAGGCCGAGTCGGATCGGCTGCGGCTCCGGCTCACGTCGATCCAGGAGCCCGAGCCGGTGATCGACCTGACCGACGCGGCGCCCGTCAGCGCCCCCGCCGTGGCTACTCCCTCGCCGGCCCTGGCCGAGGGATCGCCGGTGCTGTCGATCGTGGTCGACCCGCCGGTGCCACCGCCGGCATCGGTCGTCACCAGCGGCAACGGCAGCGGCAACGGCAGTCACGACGATCTCAAGCGGATCAAGGGCATCGGCCCGGTGATGGAGCGCTCGCTGAACGAGCAGGGCATCCACTCCTTCGAGCAACTGGCCAACCTCACCAAGGCCGAGATCGACCAGCTCACCGCAGCCATCGCCGCCTTTCCCGGCCGTATCGAGCGCGACGACTGGGTGGGCAGCGCTCGCCGCCTGATCGACGCCCAACAGCCCACCCCCCACTCCCCCCTCTTCTGACGCTCACCCCGCCTCGCCGAGCCGGGTGGTCAGCAGGTGACGGATCTCGTCGACGACGACCGAGGGTCGTTCCACGACCTCCTGCCAGCCGAATCGCACTGTCAGCCAGCCGTTGCTCGCCGCCAGCCGGTCTCGGCGCCTGTCCTCGGCCTGCGCCTGGTTCGTAGCGTGCCAACGGCGGCCGTCGAGCTCCACCAGCAAACGAGCCTCGGGCCAGGCCAGATCGGCTGCGCCCCGTAGGCCGTCGTACCAGGACGGCCGGTACTGGGCGGTCCACGGTGGCAGCCCGGCTTGGCGCAGCAACCTGAACGCTCGGCGCTCCAGCTCCGAAGCCGGTACCGGCTCGCCGTCGAGGAGGAGTTGGCCGACTCGGCGGAGGGTGGCAGTGCCGGATCGGCCGCGGCGGCACCAGCCGAGCATGGAAGCCTGCAGTTCCGTCACCGTGGTCAGCCGCTCCAGCAGTGCGTGCTCAACGAGATGCTGTAGCCGCCGGGCGGGATAGCGGGTGGACAGGTCGCACAGCGTACGGGCGACCGTGGTAACCGGGATCCCACCCACCGAGGTCACGTCGGCCGGGGGTAGCCATCGGGTGAAGCAGATGTCGACCCCGTCGATGCGGCGCCGGCTCCTGTAGCCGGTCACGAGCACTGTCGCCTCGTCGACCACGGGCAACGGTAGGTGCTGGCGCACCCCAGCCGATCCGAATGCCACCACGGCCCGGGGCAACGCCAACAATGCACCCCGCAACTTCATGTTCGCGGTGAGCGGGCCCAGCCCGTAGACACCATCGGTCAGCGGCGTCAGCAGCAGGCCGACCCGCCTGTTGATCTGGGTACGGTTCAAACCTGCGGCCTGCATCTGGCGAGAGGTCACGACCCCGCCCGACCGGTTGGCCAGCGCCAGGATCAAGGCGTCGATGTCGGTCGGGCCCACGGCTGCCCCCACGATGCTCGATTGCTGTCGGCGCCCGGAGGTGCGAGGACTGCCGGCCTACGTCACGGCATCGACGCGAACGCTACCGCCTGCTGGCGCCCGCTCGGCGCGACATCGGGACCCCAGTTGCAACCGTGTAGCGGTATGTACCTCTCAGAGGAACATAGGGGTACACGGTTCGAACTGAGGTCCCGATGTCGCAGCGTCAGCCCGGCGAGCGGGGCCCAGGGGGGTGGGGTGGGGTCAGTGGCTGTAGTCGTAGAAGCCGCGGCCGGTTTTGCGGCCGAGGAGGCCGGCTTCGACCATGCGGGCCAGCAGGGGCGGCGGGGCGTAGAGCTGCTCGCGGAACTCGTCGTACAGGCTCTCGGCCACGGCCATGGTGGTGTCGAGCCCGATCAGGTCGGCCAGGGCCAGCGGGCCCATGGGGTGGGCGCACCCGGTGACCATGCCCTGGTCGATGTCCTCTTTGGAGGCGAAGCCCGACTCGAACATGCGGATGGCCGACAGGATGTAGGGGATCAGCAGGGCGTTGACGATGAAGCCGGCCCGATCCTTGGAGTGGATGGCCCGCTTGCCCAGCTGGCGGGTGGCGAAGGCCTCGGCCCGCTCGATCGTGCTCGGCTGGGTGTGGAGCGAGATCACGAGCTCCACCAGCTGCAGCACCGGCACCGGGTTGAAGAAGTGGATGCCGATCACGTTGCCCGGCCGGCCCGTCACCATGGCCAGCTTCATGATCGGGATCGACGAGGTGTTCGAGGCCAGCACGGCGTCGGGGTCTTCCAGCACCTTGTCGACCGACTGGAACAGCGAGGACTTGGCTGCCTCGTCCTCGATGATGGCCTCGATCACCAGCTGACGGTTGGCCAGGTCGGCCAGGTCGGTGCTGAAGGTCAGCCGCTGGAGGGCCGACTCGGCTTCGCCCAACGGGAGCTTGCCGGCGTCGGCCGCCCGCATCAGCGACTTCTCGATGCGGGCGCGGCCCGCCTCGGCCGCCACGGGGTTCTCCTCCACGACGATGACGTCGGCCCCGGCCCGGGCCGAGACCTCGGCGATGCCCGATCCCATGAGACCGGCGCCCACCACGCCGACCCGTTCGAACCCTTCGGTGTTGCTACTCATGTTCCACACCCTGCCCCGCGGGCCGGGCAGATACAACTTCGGCCTAGCCTTCGCTCGATGACCCCCGACGAGTTCCGCCAGGCCGGCCACCAGCTGATCGACTGGATCGCCGACTATCGCGGCCAGATCGAGTCCCGCCCGGTGAAGGCCCAGGTCACGCCGGGTGACGTGGCCTCCGCCCTCCCCGCCGAGCCCCCCACCGGCCTGGCCACCATCGACGATCTCCTGGCCGACCTCGACCGTGTGGTGGTGCCCGGCGCCTTCCTGGCCCAGCACCCCATGCACTACGGCTGGTTCCCGTCGAACGCCTCGCTGGCCTCGGTGCTGGGCGACATCGCGTCGTCGGGCCTGGGCACGTTCGGCATCTCGTGGGAGAGCTGCCCCGCCCTCACCGAGGTGGAGGAGGTGGTGGTGGACTGGCTGCGCCAGCTCACCGGGCTGTCCGACGCCTGGCACGGCACGATCCACGACACCGCCTCCACCGCCTGCCTGGTGGCCCTGCTGGCGGCCCGGGAACGGGCCACCGACCACTCCCAGGCCCGGGGTGGGCTGTCCACCCACGGCTCGGCCCCGGTGGTCTACGCCACCGCCCAGTCCCACTCGTCGGTGCGCAAGGCCGCCCTGCTGGCCGGCTACGGCAGCGATCACCTGCGGATCGTGGCCGACCTCCCCGTCACCCGGGCCATGGACGTGGCCGACCTGCGCCGGGCCATGGCGGCCGACGTGGCCGCCGGCCGCACCCCGGCCGCGGTGGTGGCCACCGTCGGCACCACCGGCACCACCGCCGTCGATCCCATCGCCGAGGTGGTGGCGGCCGCCGCCGAGCACGGGGCCTGGGTCCACGTGGACGCCGCCATGGCCGGCTCGGCCATGCTGCTGGAGGAGTACCGTCCGCTGTGGGCGGGGGTGGAGGGGGCCGACTCGCTGTCCTGGAACCCCCACAAGTGGATGGGCACCATCCTCGACACCTCTCTGTTCTTCGTGCGCGACGTCCAGCACCTGGTGCGGGTGATGTCGACCAACCCCAGCTACCTCCAGTCCAACGCCGACGGCGAGGTGGTCCAGTACCGGGACTGGGGCATCCCGCTCGGTCGCCGGTTCCGGGCCCTCAAGCTGTGGTTCCACCTCCGCCTCGACGGGGTGGACGCCATCCGCGACCGTATCCGGCGCGACCTGGCCAACGCCCACTGGCTGGAGGAGCAGGTGGCGGCCACCCCGAACTGGGAGCTGGTGGCCCCGGTGACCCTGCAGACCGTCTGTGTGCGCCACCTCCCGCCCGGCGTGGCCGGCGACGCCCTGGAGGCCCACACCACCGCTTGGTGCGACGCCGTGAACGACTCGGGCCGGGCCTACGTGACCCGGTCGCAGCTCGACGGGAGCTGGATGGTGCGGGTGTCGATCGGGGTGGAGCAGACCGAGCGCCACCATGTGGAGGCGCTGTGGGGGCTGATGCAGCAGGCGGCGGCGATATCGGCTGAGGGGCGGGCCGTCCGGTGAGCGAGGCACAGCGCCCGCCCTCGATCCTGCCGGCCCCCGAGCCACCGGCTCCGCCTGCGCCGGTGCGCATGATCGCCACCGATCTCGACGGGACCCTGCTGCGTTCCGACGGCTCGCTCGCCCCCCGGGTGCGGGCGGTGCTGCTGGCTGCCCAGGAGGCCGGCATCGAGGTGGTCCCGGCCACCGGCCGCCCCCGGATGGTGACCGGCGACGTGATCGCCGAGCTGCCCTTCGTCCACCACTGGGTGTTCGCCAACGGCTCGGTCACCTGGCACGCCGGGCGGGCCGAGCTGATCCGGGGCTTCTGGCTCGACCCGGCCGAGGTCCGCCACCTCATCGGCGCCGTGCGCCGCGTGCTGCCCGACGCCGGCTTCGCCGTCGAGTTCGAGGACGACGTGGCCTACGAGCCCGGTTTCGAGCGGGTGGTGCCCCAGATGCCGGCGGGCGCTCCCACCAGTTCGCTGGTGGACGCCGTGGACCGCCGGGTCCAGAAGCTGCTCGTGTTCAGCCCCGAGCGGACGGTGGACGAGCTGTACCAGGCCGTGGCGTCCGTGGTCGACGGTGAGGCCGTGCCCACGTACTCGGGCCTCTCGTTCATCGAGCTGTCGGCCGGCCTCGTCACCAAAGCCACCGCCCTCGGGCACCTGGCCGACGACCTCGGTATCGCTCCGGCCGAGGTGGTCGCCTTCGGCGACAACCACAACGACGTGGCCATGCTGGCCTGGGCCGGCCGCTCCTACGCCATGGCCCACGCCACCGACGATGCCCGGGCCGCCGCCACCGAGGTCATCGGCTCCAACGACGACGACGCCGTGGCCGGGGTGATCGAGCGGTTCCTCGGCCTGTGATCCGGCCGTAGGCCGGGGCCGATGGGGTTGGGGCCCCGACGGCGATGGGGAGCTCCGCCGCAGGCGGGGCGGGGGCGGCAGCCCCCTGTGTTACGGCCGTAGGCCGGGGCCGGTGGGGTTGGGGCCCCCGACGGCGATGGGGAGCTCCGCCGCAGGCGGGGCGGGGGCGGCAGCCCCCTGTGTTACGGCCGTAGGCCGGGGCCGGTGGGGTTGGGGCCCCGACGGCGATGGGGAGCTCCGCCGCAGGCGGGGCGGGGGCGGCAGCCCCCCGGGTTACGGCTACTCCCAGAAGCGGAACAGGCGGAAGCCCTGGCGGACGAGATCCTGGTTGACGTCGAAGGCGTCGATGACGCTCAGGATCGTGCTCCAGAAGAGCTTGTTGGCCGGCTGGAAGTAGAACAGCACGCCGATCAGGATCAGCAGACCCCATCGCCGGATGGGGGCCAGGGCCTTGAGCAGGGGAGCGGGGAGGTAGGGCTCGAGCGCGCCGAACCCGTCGAGCCCGGGGAAGGGCAGGATGTTGAGCACGAACGCCGCCACCTGGAGGAAGCCGAGGAAGGCCAACCCCACCTCGAGCACGGGGCGGTCGGGGCCGACCAGACCGGCCGACAGCGGGATCAGGCAGGCGGCGGCCACGGCCAGGTTCACCGCCGGCCCCGCCAACGACACCATGCTGGCCCGGCCCCGGCTCCGCAGCGCCCCCCGGTTGATCCACACCGCCCCGCCGGGCAGGCCGAACCCGCCCATCACCACGAACAGCAGGGGGAGCGCGATCGAGGTGATCGGGTCGGTGTACTTGCGGGGGTCGAGCGTGAGGTAGCCCCGGGCCGGGATGCTGTGGTCGCCGCCCCGCCAAGCCACGAAGGCGTGGGCGAACTCGTGGAGGATCAGCGACAGCACCCAGCCGGCCACCACGAACACGAACACGGCCACACCGGCCTGCACCGCCTCGGTGGCGCACAGCCAGGCGCCGACCACGGTGGCGGCCACGACGACGAGGAAGATCGGGCTCGGGCGAACGCCCGCTGCCGGGGCCCGGTTCTGCACCGGGTAGGTCGGTTGCACCCTCCCCAGGCTAGGGGAACCCTTCGGGTTCCTGGAGTTCGCCTGCGGCGAACATCCTGGAGGGAACCCTTCGGGTTCCTGGAGTTCGCCTGCGGCGAGGAGCGGCCGACACGCTCCGATCAGGGCTCCATCATTGCATTTACATTACGACGTACGTAAGCTCCAGGGTGAACAACCACCGCGTCGCTGTGTCGATAGACAAGATTGTTCGACATCGTTACGATTCCGGTGGTACCTACGGGTGCAGGTTTAGGCAGTTTCACCTGTACCACAGACCAACGGCGGAGTTGGAAACACATGGATTTGGGACAACTTGCTATTGGGGCGGCTATCGGGATCCTCATCGGGTGCTTCTTCGTCTGGCTGTTGGATCGGCGCCATCAGAAGACGATCAAGAAGCTCATCGAGAGCCGTAAGAAGATCGAGCGGCAGCGAACCCAGGCGGTGAACGATCTGTTCGCCTACCGCTCGGGGGAGAAGCAGGAGGCCCGCACCGGAGCCACCGATCGACGCCCTCCCAGCGCCATCCCGTCCGAGAACGAGCTGATGCAGCAGAACGCCGAACTGCAGGCCGAGATCGCCAGCCTGCGCACTCTGATTGCCCGGGCCGACGGGGCCCTGACGGCCGCCCGCCGCAAGCGGGACGAGCACGAGGCAGAGATCGCCCGGCTCCAGGGCCTGCTCGAGTCGAGCTACAGCGCCCCCGTCATCAACCTCCGGCCGGCCGACGACCGTCGCCGCATGACGGGCTCGGAGCCCGCCGGGCAGTTCGCCCACTGATCTCCGCTCCCGGCGGGGCCCCCACCACCACCCGGTAGGGGTGGTGGCGTACTGCGCCTCGCGATGCGAAGATGGGCGGCCTATGTCGAGCTCGGTTGCGATCCTCAATCAAAAGGGCGGCGTCGGGAAGACGACCATGACGCTCGGGCTGGCCTCGGCCGCCTGGGCCTCCGGCACCCGGGTGCTGGTGGTGGATCTCGATCCCCAGGCCAACGCCACCTGGGCCCTCGGGGTGGATCCCTCGGTCAGCAACCTCGGCACCGGTGACGCACTGCGGGCCGACAAGGCCGGTGCCGCCGCCGACATCATCGTCCCCTCGGGCTGGGGTGAGGACGTGTGGTTGCTGCCCGCCTCGGGCGACCTCACCGAGCGGGATGCCGATCCCCGGGCGGCAGCCAGCCGGCGGCGGCTGGCCCGGGCCCTGAAGGGCGTGACCGATGGCTTCGACCTGGTGATCATCGACTGCGCCCCGTCGCTCGGCCTGAACACGGTCAACGGCCTGGCGGCGGCCAAGGGGGCGCTGCTGGTGGTCGAGCCCTCGATCTTCGGCCTGCGGGGCGTCGCCCCCGTGCTCGACCTGATCGAGGAGGTCTGGTCGGCCGACAACCCCTCGCTCGACCTGACCGGCGTGGTCCTCAACCGGGTGCCGGCGGTGTCGTCGGCCGCCCGGGAGCGGATCGACGAGTTGAAGAAGATGGTGGGCTCGAAGAGCGTCTGGTCACCCCACATCCCCCAGCGGGTGGTGATCAACCAGGCCCACCACGAGCGGGCCCCGATCCACTCGTTCGGCTCCCAGGCCAAGGGCCTCACCGACATCTTCGACGGGCTCCTCCGCAAGGTGCGCAAAGCCGTCAGCTGACCCCGGTGGCCGCCCCCGATCGTTACCGACACGCTTGTCGTTCCAGCGGCTAGCGTGAGCCCGTGCTCCAGGAACAGGATCGGCAGCTCCTGCGGGACGACCTGCCCTTCGCCCCGGTTGCACCACCGGCGGCCACCGAGGTTCCCTGGCTGGAACGCGCCCTGGAGGCGGGCAACCGGTGGCGCCGTCCGCTCACGGTGTTGTGCGGCGCCCTGATCGCCACCGCCGCCTTCTTCGCCTATCAGAGCCAGCGGTCCAGCGGCGCCGAGACGACGGCCCAGGCGCCGAGCGGGGGCGACGGGGTGGCGGCGATGGTCGACGGCATCCGGCCCGGGTCGATCGATCCGTCCACCACGGTCACCGTGGCCCCGCTCGACGAGACCACCCGGCCGTCGTCCACCTCCCCGCCGTCGGGGCCCACCACCGTCACCACCGCATCCCGGTCCACCACCACCGCCCGCAAGAGCGCCACCACGGCCCGCCGCTCCAGCTCGTCCTCCGCCTCGGACACCGGCGGCTCGTCGACCTCGGCCGGCGGCGGCTCGTCCACCACCGGCGGATCGTCATCCACCACCGCGCCCACCACGGCACCGTCCGCCAGCGCGCCCACCACGACGCCGTCTACCACCGTGTCCACCACGGCGCCCACCACCGCCTCCACCGTGGCCAAGGCGGTGTTCATCGGTGACCGGGTCAGCTTCGACGACTGGGACGGCGCAGCGGCCAAGGGCGTCACCGTCACCCTGTGGAGTGACGCCAACCGGGACGGCCGGGAAGACTCGGTGCGGGCCACCGCCACCTCGTCCGACAGCGGCGCCTACGGGTTCAACGTCGATCCCGGCTGCTACGTGGTCACCTTCGGTGTGCCGTCCGGCCAGTCGGTGCTCAAAGGCGACCAGCGCCGGGCGCTGTGCCTGGGATCGGGCCAGAGCGACGCCCGGGTGGACCTGGTGCTCAGCCGGCCCGTCACCGTCCGGGCCCCCACCTCCTGTGTGGTCTACGTCGGGCAGTTCAACGGAGGGGTGGAGGTGCGGGACTCATCGGGCACGTTCGCTCCGTCCTACGGCTTCTACGATTCGGCCGGCAAGCTCGTGGTGTCCACGGTCACCCTGGGGTCGCCCTCCAGCGGCCGCACGTCGCGGACGTGGTCGGCCCGTAGCTTCGACGAGCGCAACGTGGTCTCCGTGGCCGGCGAGGACGGCAAGGGCAACATCTCGGGCCGTGTGACCTGCAGCCGGCAAAACGTGTTCTAGCCCTGCTCCCGGGAGAAGCCTGCCGTAGGCGAGCGGGTACGCCGCAGGCGTACTCAAGGAACCCGCAGGGTTCCCGCTAGCTTGGGCGGCCATGAGAGAGAACACGCTGAAGACCGCATGGAAGGCGGGCCAGGCCACCCTGGGCCTGTGGCTGTCGACCACCGATCCGGTGGGGGCCGAGCAGCTGGGCGGGGTGGGGTACGACTACCTGAACGTCGACCTGCAGCACGGCCTGATCGACTACAACGGCGCGGTCTCGCTGCTCCAGGCCATGGCCCGGTCGGAGTCGATCCCGCTGTGCCGGGTGCCGTGGAACGAGCCCGGCATCATCGGCAAGGTGCTCGACGCCGGGGCCATGGGCGTGATCATCCCGATGGTGAACAACGTGGCCGAAGCCGAGCAGGCCGTCCGGGCCTGCCGGTACGCCCCGGCCGGGGCCCGCAGCTTCGGCCCGGCCCGGGCCGGCGGCGCGCTCGGGCCCGGCTACTACCCCGACGCCAACACCCAGATCGCCTGTATCCCCATGATCGAGACGGTGGAGGCGCTCCAGAACCTCGACGCCATCCTCGACGTGCCCGGGATCGACGCCGTCTACGTGGGCCCGGCCGATCTCAGCATCAGCCTGGGCCTGGCCCCCGGGGTGGACAACGACCACCAGTCGTTCGTCGACGCCATCGACGCCATCCTGGCCGGCACGGCCAAGCGGGGCATCGCCGCCGGCATCCACTCCTCGCCCGACGTGGCCGGCAAGCGGGTGGAGCAGGGCTTCAAGATGGTCACCGTCACCTCCGACCTCACCGCCCTGGCCTCCGGCGCCATCTCCGCCCTCAAGGGTGTGCGGGGCGGCGGCTCGGCCGGCGAGAAGCGCGTCTACTGATCGCGTTCCTGGTCGAGCTCCGGTAGGGCCCAGTCGACCGGTTCCCGACCCGCCTCCACCAGGGCCTGATTGGCCCGGGAGAACGGCCGGGAACCGAAGAACCCCCGGTGGGCCGACAGCGGCGACGGATGGGGCGACTCGAGCACGGTGTGCTGCTGGCCCGTGATCAGGGCCCGCTTCTGGCGGGCGAACGAGCCCCACAGAATGAACACCACCCGCTCGGGCTTGTCGTTCACGGCCCGGATCACCTGGTCGGTGAAGGTCTCCCAGCCCTTCTTCTGGTGAGATCCGGCCTGGTGGGCCCGCACCGTGAGGGTGGCGTTCAACAGTAGGACCCCCTGCTCGGCCCAGTGCCGCAGGGAACCATGGCGGGGTACGGGAAGATCGAGATCGGTGTGCAGTTCGGCGAAGATGTTCTCCAGCGACGGCGGTGGCGCCACCGGCGGGCGCACCGAGAAGCAGAGCCCGTGGGCCTGACCGGGCCCGTGGTAGGGATCCTGACCCAGGATGAGCACCTTCACCTCGGCGAAGGGAGTGAGGTGGAGGGCGGCGAACACCTCATCGGGCGGGGGATAGACCTGGTGGTGGGCCCGCTCGGCCTCCACGAAGCCCTGGAGCTCGGCCCAGTACGGCTTGGCCAGCTCGGCCCGCAACACCGGGTTCCAGTCGGTTTTTGCCATCCGGAGATCCTACGCTCACAGGGTGGAGGGACACGGAGGATGACGGCGAGCCGTTCCCGGCGCGGCGCCGCGCGCCTCGTTCCGGTGGTGGCGGCCCTGCTGCTGGCGGCGTGCTCGCAGTCGGCCGCGGCCCAACAGACGACCCAGGAGGCCACCGAGACCACGGACCGGCCGCAGCTCCAGTCGGAGACCACGGTGATCGACGGGCCCGCCCCCGAGGCCCCCACGCCCACCACGGCGGCGCCGGCCCCCGTGCCGGGCCGGGCCGAGGGGATCCTGGCCGGTCTGTCGCTGGAGGAGAAGGTTGGCCAGCTGCTCATGCCGGTGCTGGCCGGGCGGGATCCGGCCCAGGTGTCTACCGAGGACCAGAAGACCAACCGCACCGCCACCGGCCTTTCCGTACCGGCCGAGATCGTGGCCGACTACCACCTGGGCGGCGTGATCTACCTGGCCAAGAACATCGGCACGGCCGACCAGGTGGACCTCCTGTCGGCCGGGCTCCAGCAGGCGGCCCGGGCCGACTCGGGCGTCGGGCTGCTGGTGGCCGTGGACCAGGAGGGTGGCCGGGTCAACCGGATCACCGATGGGGTCACCGTGTTCCCCTCGGCCGAGGTGCTCTCGGGCGACGCCGCCGCCGTCCGGGAGGCCGGCTACCTCACCGGCCGTCAGGTGGCCGATCTCGGGATCAACGTGGTGCTGGCCCCGGTGGCTGACATCACCCGGCCCGACATGGCCTCGTTCATCAGCAACCGCTCCTACGGCGCCGACCCCCAGGTCGTGTCTCAGATGGTGACGGCATCGGTGGACGGGCTGCAGGACTCGGGGGTGGCGGCGGCGGTGAAGCACTGGCCGGGCCACGGAGGCACCGACGTCGACAGCCACCTGGAGCTGCCCGTCCTCGACATCAGCCGCCAGGCCTGGGACGAGCGGGAGCGCATACCGTTCCAGGCCGCCATCGAGCACCGGGTGTCGATCGTGCTGGTGGGCCACCTGGCCATCCCGTCGCTCGATCCCAGCGGGAGCCCGGCCACTGTCTCCCCGGCCATGATCGATGGCCTGCTCCGCACCGAGCTGGGCTTCGACGGGGTGGTGATGACCGACGCCCTCAACATGGGAGCGGTGGAAGGCATCGATCCCGGGCGCCTGGTGGTGCAGGCGGTGCAGGCCGGGGTCGACATCCTCCTGGTGCCGCCCGATCTGGGGATCGCCTACGGGGCGCTGAAGGCGGCGGTGGAGCGGGGCGAGATCAGCCCGGAGCGGCTCGACCAGTCCGTCCTCCGGATCCTGCGGCTCAAGGAGCGCCTGGGCCAGCTGTGAGGGCGCCCCTACCGCTCAGGCGAAGGGGGCGGGGACGGCGTGGGTGGCCAGCCGGATCGCCCACAACGCCAGGAGCAGGCCGCCGTTGACGAGCTGCAGGGCGCCGGCCCGGCGGCGTAGCAGCACCGGCACCCTGTTGGGGACGCCGGATCGGCGACGTCGCAGCTCCAGTACCGCCCAGGCCAGGCCGGCCAGCGCCACCTGACCCAGGATCAGCAGCAGGAAGGGGTGCAGGCGCCAGCTACCGGCGAGGTCGCCCCGGGCCAGCCGGCCCACGGCCCGGGTCATGCCGCAGGCGGGGCAGTAGCCACCGGTGGCGAGCCGGAACGGGCACAGCACCGGGCCGTGCCCTCCCGAGGCCAGCAACCCGGCTCCCAGCGCGGCGGCGCCGGTGAGAGCCAGGGCAGTGGCCCGTGACGGGGGGAGCGTGAGGCGGGCCGTGCTCACTGGTTGGCCAACCGGGTCTTCGAGATCAGAAACATCCAGGCCACGATCGTGATCACCATGATGGCGGTGCCGAGCAGGCCGATCCCGAACGCCTTCTCCGCCTTGGACCGGTCGCCGGCGTCGGTGTCGCCCCGGTTCATGGCGTCGAGGTCGGCCCGGGCCAGGAGCATCCCCACCACCGACGGCACCCCGCAGCACAACAGCCCGACGGTGGACAGGAACAGGGCGAGCCCGGCCGTGCTGGGCCGTTTGACCGACGGGGCCGGCGGCGCCTCGGTGGGTGCCGGTTGCAGCGGGACGGACCCGGGAGGGAGAGCGAACGACGACGGGTCGGGGGCGGCGGCCGCCCCCCACGGGGCCGGTTCGCCGGGACCGGCGACGGTGGGCGAGGGGGCCTCCAGGCGCCAGTCGTCCGGGGGGCAGGGCCGTGCCCCAGGGGTGGGCGGCGGGATTCCAGTGGATGGAGGGGCGGGGCACGCCAGCGCCGGGCATCCGGTCGGCCCATCCATCGGGGGCGGGTGGCCCGCCACCTGGTTGTTGATCGGTCATGGGTACAGCAACCGCTCCCGCAGCCGGCGACCTGCGTCCGGCATCCCCACCGGCCCTTCGAGGTACGCCTCGACGGAGTCAGGGGACTGCCGCAACCATGGTACCGCAGCATCCAGCGTCGGTTCCGATGCCGACACAGCCACAGCCAGCCGACACAGCGACAGCACCAGCAGGCCCGTGCGGCACCGCGGCCCGCCCGGCTCAGCTCGTGGTGGACTGGGCGGCGGAAGACGACGTGGGAGCCGCGGTGGCCGACGTCGAGGACGACGAGCTGGTGGTGCTCGACGAGGTGGTGGTGGACCTGGTCGTCGACGTGGTCGTGCTACCGGCCGTGGTGGGGGTGGAGCTCGAGCTGGAGGAGGAGCTGGCCCCCGAGGTGGTGCTCGTGCTCGACCCGGCGGAGCCGGCCGTGGTGGTGGCGATCGAAGCGGTGGTCTCGGGAACGGTGGACGACGGGGCGGCGACCGTGGTGTCGGTGCTCGGCGGCACGGAGTCGGTGGGCTCGGTGACGGCCGCCGACTTGGGCGACAGTGACTGGGCCTTGGCCTTCGACTCGCTCTCGGCTTCGATCCCGCCGAGGCCCGTGGGCGGATCGCCGATTCTCTGGCCGTTCACGTCGGCGCCCAGGTTGTCGTCCTGCCCCATGGCCTGACTTTCGCCGGCTTCACCGATGGCGGCGGAATCGGCCGGGCCGTTGCCCAGGGCCTGGATCGCCAGGGGCGCGCCGACCGCCAGTGCTGTCACCGTTGACAACGTGAGGGCGAGTAGGAAGCGGGGGCGAACCGGGGCTTCTCGTCGGTAGTGGAGGGCCATCGGAGTGGTAGACGTAGCGCATCACGCATCGGTAGACACTGTTACGTTACCGTTGCGCTACATCCTTTCTATCCGACGGCACGCCGTTCGGGACAGCCCGAGGGATGATTGACCCACGGTTCCGTAGGACGACGTTCATCGTGCATTTTCGCTGTCCACCCAGCGGCCATCCGGTAGCCTCAGGAGGCGGCGAGCAGGCGGCGATAGACGTCGGCGGCGTGGTCGAGCTCGCTGATCTCGACCCATTCCACCGCCTTGTGGGCCTGGTCGATCGAGCCCGGACCGAACACCACGATCTCGGAGGCGATGGGTCGGTAGACCAGGGCGTTGCTGCCGTAGCTGGCGGTGGCCGGCTCCGCCCCGGCGAGCTGGCACAGGTGGGTCACGAGCGGGGCGGCCGGATCCTCGTAGAAGGCGCTGCTGAACCGTCCGTTGGCCAGTGCCACCTCCACCTCGCAGTCGTCCGCCGCCTTTTCGATCACGGCCCGGAGGCGGGCGTATTCGGCCTCGGGATCCTCGCCCGGTGCCACCCGACGGCCGGCGTAGAGCGTGCACTGATCAGGGATGATGTTGCGGGCCAGCCCGCCGGTGATCTCGGTGACGGCCAGTGAGCCGGTCCCCACCGCCGTGGCCGCCGGGCCGGCGGCCAGGATGTCCTGCTCGGCCTGGAGGGCGACGATGATCCGGGCCGCGGCCACGATGGCGTTGCGGCCCAGGTGGGGCTTCGACGAGTGGGCGGCCTCCCCCCGGACCGTGATCTCCATCCCCATGCCGCCGGGGTGGCCGTGCACCGGGGCGCACAGGGTGGGCTCGGCCACGATGACCCGGTCGAAATGGCGGCGGGAACGTTCCGCCCAGTCCCGCATGCGGTAGGCGCCGGCCAATCCGCCCGCCTCCTCGCTCACCGTGCCGATCAGGTGCACATCGGCGGTCAGGGCCCCGCTGCGGCCGAGATCGGCCAGCACCGGGAGCACGACGGCCAGCGTGGCCTTGGTGTCCACCGATCCCCGGCCGAACACCTTGCCGTCGCTCACCTCGGCGGCGAAGGGATCGATCGTCATGTGCTCGACGCCGACGGTGTCGAGATGGACGTCGACGCACACGGTCGGCCCGCCGCCCGAGCCGACGAAGTGGGCGTAGACGTTGGGCCGTCCGGGCTCCACCTCGTCCACCGCCACCTCGGACGCCCCGGCCCGCTCGGCCCGTTCGGCCAGCCAGGCGGCGATGGCGGCCTCGCCGCCGGGTCCCGAGCGGGGCCCGGCCTGCTGCGGATTGACGCTGTTGATGCCGATCAGCTCGGCCAGAAGGTCGATCCGTTCGATCGCCGCTTGATCAGTCCCCGTCATGACCGAACAGTAGGACATCTGGGTGTCCGGTGTGAGGCTGGCGCCTGGCGGTGTTCTTTCGGGGGTGGCGACCCATCACCACCCTGGTGCCGGGTACCCTCGGCCCGTGACCACCAAGGCCGAGTGGCGGGCCCGGGCCAAGCGGGCCCGGAGCGCCCTGCCCATGGACGACCCCCGCCACGTCGAGGGGTTGGCCCGATTCCTGGCCGGCCCGGAGCGGGACGCCGGCTGGGTGGTGGGCTACCTGGCCATGGGCGGTGAGGTGGCGCTCGACCGCTTGCTCGGCCAGCCTGAGCTGGGCCCGTTCGCTCTGGTGCGAACGCCCGACGCCGGCCTCGATCTCACGGTGCACCCGGCCCACTCGGCCACCGAGCACCATCGGTACGGTTTCGATCAACCGGCCGCCGGCAGCCTGGTGGTGCCCGACGCCGAGATCGCCGTGGTGCTCGTGCCCGGCCTGGCCTTCGACCGCCGGGGCGCCCGGCTGGGCCACGGCAAGGGGTACTACGACCGGTTCCTCAGCCGCCTGGCCGCCATCGGGCGGGCCCGGTTCGTCGGCGTCACCGGCGGCTACGTGGTGGCCGAGCTGCCAACCGAGCCCCACGACGTGCTCATGACCCATCTCGCCGGCACGTTCGGCGTCGTCCTCGTGCCCCTGCCCGAACCCGCCGGTTGAGGGCGGGCCCGGACCGGGACGACGAGACGATCGGCCGCGGCGTTACTGGCCGGTGAACTGGGGCGGCCGGCGCTCGGCCATGGCCTTGACGCCCTCGCGCCAGTCGGCCGTCTTGGTCAGCTTGTCCTGCTCGGCCTTCTCATGGTCGGTGGCACCCCGGATGGCGGCGGCCAGGTGGCCCCGCATCGTCTGGCGGATGGAGTCGAGCGCCAGGGGAGCGGAGCTGGCGATCTCCGAGGCGAGCTCGATGGCGGCGTCGCGGATCTGGTCGTCGCTCTCCACGTAGCGGTCGATCAGGCCGATCTCGAAGGCCCGCTTCCCGTCGATCCGGCGCCCGGTGTAGAGGAGGTCGAGCGCGTGCTGGTTGCCCACGATGTTGGGCAGCGAGACCGACAGGCCGAAGCCCTGATGGAAGCCGAGCTTGGCGAAGTTGGCGGTGAAGCGCGAGCCGGGGCCGCCGACGCGGAAGTCGGGCATGCAGGCCAGGCCGAGGCCACCGCCCACGGCGGCGCCGACGATGGCGGCCACCGACGGGGTCTTGGCGCTGTAGAGCCGGAAGGCCTCGTCGTAGATGTGGCGGCCCGAGGGGGCGCCGGCCGAGGTGGTGCGGGGGTTGGCCGGTTGGAACTCGGCGCCGGCACAGAAGTTCTTGCCCTCGGCGCACAGCACCATGGCCCGGGCCTCCGGGTGGCGATCCACGTGGTCGAAGGCATCGGCGATGCTGCCCAGCATCTCGAGGCTGAAGAAGTTGTTGGGCGGCCGGTGGACTTCCACCACCGCCACGTGGCTCGCCTCGTCTACCTCGACCGTGATCTCTCCAAAGGTTTCCATCCCGCCGACACTAGGGGAACCCTTCGGGTTCCTTGAATTCACCTTCGGCGAATGCGGGAGTTCTCCACCGGGGGAGCCAGCAAGCGTCGGCGAGGCGCCGCCGGGGGCTGAGCCCCCGGGCGGCACGGCACTGCCTCAGCGTTCGGCTGCTTCGAGGTCGGCCAGGACCTCGGTGGCGTGGCCGGCGGGGTCGGTCACCACGTAGCCCTTCACGATCGTCCCCTCGGGATCGATCAGGTAGCTCATCCGCTGGGAGAAGTTGGCGAACTTGTCGCCCGGGTCCCGGGTGGCTTCGTAGGCCGTGCCCACCGCCTTGTCGGTGTCGCACAGCAGGGCGAACGGGAAGTCGAACTTGTCGCGGAAGGCCTTGTTGTCGGCCGGAGAGTCGAACGAGATGCCGACGACGGTGCAGTTCAGATCGGCGAAGCGCTGGGCCTGGTCACGCAGGCCCTGTCCCTGCAGCGTTCAACCGGGTGTGTCGGCCTTGGGATACCACCACAGCAGTACCCAGTGGCCCCGCTGCGACGACAGCGTGAACTGCTGCCCGTCGTGGTCGGCGACCGTGAAGTCGGGGGCTCGAGTGCCCGATGCCAGCATGCGCAAACTCCTTGCATGGGCCGCCGACCAGGTTGGAGACCGGATCCCCGGCGGCCAGGATGGACCCATGTCTGATGTGACGGTAGCCCCCACGCTGCCCGACAGCGATCGGGTCCTCGACGACGGTGGAGACCACGACCGGTTCTCCCACTACGTCCGCAAGGACAAGATCGTGTCCTCGGCCGTCGAGGGCACGCCCGTGATCGCCCTGTGCGGCAAGAAGTGGGTGCCCACCCGGAACCCCGATCGCTATCCGGTGTGCCCGGAATGCAAGGAGATCTTCGAGCAGCTCCGGGACTGACGTGGCGGCCGAGACCGTACCGGGTGCCGGGGCCGGCGGCCCCCGCCCCCGGCTCATCGTCGACTGCGATCCCGGGCTCGACGACGCCGCCGCCCTGGTTCTGGCCCATCACTTCGCCGACCTGGTGGCGATCACCACGGTGGGCGGCAACGCCCCCCTCTCGGAGGTCACCACGAACGCGCTGGTGACGGCCCAGGTGTTCGGCATCGGGGCCGAGGTGCACCCCGGGGCGGCCCGGCCGCTGGTGGCCGAGCCGCGCCACGCCGCCGAGATCCACGGGGCGTCCGGCTTCGAGGGGGCCACCGTGCCCCCGCTCACCCGCACCGCCTCCGAGGTGGGGGCGATCGAGGTGCTGATCGAGACGATCCGGGGCACCGAAGGCCTGTGGCTGGTGCCGATGGGGCCGCTCACCAATGTGGCGCTGGCCTTGCGCCAGGCGCCCGACCTGGTCCGCCGGCTGGCCGGCATCAGCTTCATGGGGGGCTCGGCCGGGGCCGGCAACCACGGGCCGGTGGTGGAGTTCAACATCATGGTCGATCCCGAGGCGGCGGCCGTGGTGCTGGGGTCGGGGGCCCGGATCCTGATGGCCGGGCTCGACCTCACCCGCCAGTTCGTGGTGGACGACGGCCTGGCCGATGCCCTGCGGGCCATCGGCAACCCGGGCGGTGCGCTCCTGGCCGACCTCGTGGTGGGCTACCTCGATCGGGTCGAGGCGGCGCGGGGGGCCCGGGGCGGCGGGCTGCACGATCCGTGCGCCGTGCTCGCCGTCACCCACCCGGGCCTGGTGACCCATACCCGGCGCCAGGTGGGCGTCGAGCTCACCGGCACGCTGACCCGAGGGATGACGGTGGTCGACCAACGTCTGCCCCCCGGGATGGACGACCCCGACGGCAACGTGTGGCACGGCCACACCCTCGATCACGGTGCCGCCCTCGACGCCCTCCTCACCGCCGTCGCCGCCAACGGCTGAGGAGCGATCTGGTGTTCCCGTCCGTCGCCGGTGACGGACAGGGTCACCGGATGCGGTTGTTCAGCTGTCGAAGCCGTCGGGATGACGGGACTGCCAGCGCCAGGCGTCGGCCAGCATCACCTCGAGGCTGCGGTCGGCCCGCCACTCCAGGTCGCGGATCGCCTTGGACGGGTCGGCCAGCGAGGTGGCGATGTCACCCGGGCGGCGATCGACCACCTCGTAGGGCACGGCCTTGCCGCTCACGTTCTCGGTTGTCTTGATCACGTCGAACACCGAGGCACCCACGCCGGTGCCCAGGTTGAACACGTCGCAGCCGGCGTCGATGTGTTCCAGCGCCGCCAGGTGCCCCTCGGCCAGGTCCAGCACGTGGATGTAGTCACGCACGCCGCTGCCGTCGGGGGTGTCCCAGTCGGCCCCGAACACCCGCAGCTGGTCGCGGCGGCCGACAGCCACCTGCATGACGAACGGCACCAGGTTGTTGGGGATGCCCCGGGGGTCTTCGCCCAGGTCGCCGCTGGGGTGGGCACCCACCGGGTTGAAATACCGGAGCAGGCTGATCCGCCACCGGGGGTCCGAGGCCGCCACGTCGCGGCAGATGTCCTCGATCATCAGCTTGGTGCGGCCGTAGGGGTTGGTGGGGCCGGTGGCCGCCCCCTCGGGGATCGGCAACTGCTCAGGGTCGCCATACACCGTGGCCGACGACGAGAACACGAGGTCGTACACCTCGTGGCGCCCCATCAGGTCCAGCAGGTTGAAGGTGGAGAGCAGGTTGGTGCGGTAGTAGCGGAGCGGCTCGGCCACCGATTCTCCCACGGCCTTGAGCCCGGCGAAGTGGATGACGGCCTCGATGGCGTGCCGCTCGAACACGCCGCCCAGGGCGTCGATGTCGGTCAGGTCGACCTGCTCGAAGCCCGGCCGGCAGCCGGTGAGCCGGGCGATGGCGTCCACGGCGGCGGCCGAGGAGTTCGACAGGTCGTCGGCCACCACCACGTCGAAGCCCCGCTCCAGCAGCCGGACGCACGTGTGGCTGCCGATGTAGCCGGCGCCGCCGGTCACGAGGATGGTTCCAGGCATGTCGCTCCTATCGGCCGCCGGAAGGTCCGATCGAGCACGAGGATGCACGTGCGTCGACGTCGTCTGCTCCATCCACGGTAGGTCGGCCCGCCGGGATCCGGCTGGGTGATTGCTGTGTCTCCACCGGGACGATCCCCGCGGTGCGCCGGGTTTGGCTCTAGGCTGACCGGCGCTTCGCATGCCGGGTGCCAACCCCGGTGAGCCGGCGTGGGCCGGTCGTACGCTGCATGACGGCGTTTGTCGATCGGGACTCGCTAGGCTCCGGCAGGGCATATCTGACGAGGGAGAACTCAGGTGACCGACAGCTCATCTTCACAGCCTCCGGGTTGGTACTACGCCCAGGGTGACCCGGTGGGCACCCAGCGGTACTGGGATGGCACGCAGTGGGTCGGCGGGCCGCAGGCCGTGGCCGGCGCGGTGGCCCAGGGGGGCTACGGCGGCGCACCCATGGGGGCGGGCACGCCCGCCAGCTACGGCAGCCGGGTCATCGCCTACCTGATCGACGCAGCGGTGGTGATCGCCGGCCTCATCGTGATCTTCATCGTGACCGCCATCTTCTCGGCGATCAGCGACACCCTGGCGGCCATCGTCGGCCTGCTCGGCTACCTGGCCCTCATCGGCGTGTCGATCTGGAACCTCATCATCCGCCAGGGCCAGACCGGCCAGTCGATCGGTAAGGCGCAGCAGAACATCAAGCTGATAGCCGACGCCACCCATCAGCCGCTGGGTGCCGGCATGACGTTCGTGCGCTACCTGCTGGGCGGCATCATCAACGTCGCCTGCTACATCGACATCCTGTGGCCCCTGTGGGACCAGGACAAGAAGCGTCTCAGCGACAAGATCCTGAACTTCAGCGTCGTCCAGGCCTGAGTTCCGGGTACCGGGTACCCGACGGGCGCCGACAGCCCGCCGGGTACCGCCCTCGTCTCCGGACGCAGGGATCGAAAGGACGGGGCCGATGTCGGAGTCGCAGACCCAGCCGGCGGGCTGGTACCACGCTCAGGGTGATCCGCCCGGCACCCAGCGGTACTGGGACGGGACACAGTGGCAGGGTGACGCGGAGCCGCTGCCCGGCGAGGCCGAACCCATCGGGGGCCTGAACCTGGCCGAGCCGGTGAACCGGATCGGCGCCCGGGTGATCGACGGCATCGTCTGGATCGTGTTGCTGCTCGTCGTGGCGTATCTCGTCACCGGCACATCGGGCATCGGGTTGCGGGCCGAGGGCGTCTCCTACACCGCGCACCTGATCGCCACCGTGATCGGGACGGCCCTGGTGGCGGCGTACGAGGTGCTGATGGTGCTCACCCGGCAGGCCACACTGGGCAAGGTGGCGCTCGGCTTGAAGGTGGCCCGCCAGGACGGTTCGGCCCCGGGCCGCAACGAGGCCCTGCTCCGGGTGGTGCCCTTCGCCCTGCCCCAACTCCTGGCGGCGCTGGCCGGCGATCTGGGCTGGCTGTTCGTGGTTCTTTCCGTGCTGATCGGGGTAGCCAGCGTCGTGTTGCTGTTCATCGATCCCCGCCGTCAGGCCGTGTGGGACAAGCTGGCCCGGACCGTCGTGGTGGGCCTGCCATGACCCGGCGTTCGTCGTCCGGTCGCACCACGCCCCGTGGTACCGCCTCCGGCCGGAGCCGGGCCGCCACGGGGGAGAACGGATCGGTCCGGACGTCCCGGGCGGCGGCCCGAACCGACGAGTCTGCCCAGGTCAGCCTGCGTCGGCGTAAGCCTCTGGCCTTCTGGATGGCCGTCATCGGGGCCGCGGCTGTGATCCTCACCACATTTGGGTCGCTCCTGAGTGCGTTCTCGTGACGGTTGAGCCATCATGGAAGCGGAGGCCTTCGGGGCGGTGCGGCGCGAGCTGTGCGGTCTGGAGGGGCAAGCTCGCCAGTGGTGGCGGGCGGAGACTGGCACGAGGAGATTGATGACCACCTTCAAGGCTGGCGATCGCGTTGTCTACCCCCACCACGGGGCTGCCATCATCGAGAAGACCGAGATGGTGGAGCTCAACGGCGAGAAGAAGAAGTACTTCGTGCTGAAGACGGCGCACGACGATCTCACCGTCCGGGTTCCGGTGGACAAGGTCGACGAGGTGGGCATGCGCCCCCCGATCAGCCTGGAGGACGTGGAGGACCTGTTCGTGCTCCTGTCCAAGAAAGACGTGCGGGAGCCGGCGAACTGGAGCCGGCGCTTCAAGAACCACCAGGAGAAGCTGAAATCGGGCGACGTCTACCAGGTGGCCGAGGTGGTCCGGAACCTGGCGTTGCGGGAGAAGGCCAAGGGCCTGTCGGCCGGCGAGAAGAACATGTACACCAAGGCCCGCAAGGTGCTGGTGTCGGAGCTGTCGTTCGCCCTCGACGTGAGCGAGGAAGCGGCGATGGACCAGGTGGAAGAACAGCTGATTTGAGCGCCGCCAGGGCTCAGGCCAGGCCCAGGAGCTCGAGCATCGATCGGGGGACCGTCGGGTCGCCAGCAGCCAGCCGCCCCGCCCGTTCGGTGTTCACGGGATCGAACCGGCGGTCGGTCCAGCGGTCCCACGGGCCGGGCGGCAGCGCCGCGCCCGCAGGTGCGGCGGCACAGGCCCGGAGATAGGCGGCCTGATCGGCCAGGTCGCCGGCGCCTCCCGGCGGGCCGTGGCCCGGCACCACCGTGGTGGCCCCCAGGCCGGCCAGTGTGTCGAGCGAGTGGGCCCAGGCCAGGGGATCGCCGTCGAAGGCCAACGGCGTCACGCCGAAGCTGGCCAGGGCCCCGGCGAACACCACACCGGCCGCCGGCACCACGGCCACCAGGTTGGCCGGCCCCTCGCCGGGCAGGCACACCAGCTCCACCGCCGGGGTGAGCCAGGCCGACTCCGACACCGTGTGGGTGACGGGGCGGGTGACGAACTCCTCGTCGTAGGCCGACGCCAGATCGGGCAGGAGCCGCCGGAACACCTCGGGGTCGGCCGGCTCGTCGAGCTGGTCGCTCACCGGGTCGGTCCCGTAGTAGGCGGCGGGCCAGAACGAGGTGCCACCACCGGTGAACGCCACCCGGCTGGAGCTCAGCAGCACCCGCTTGATCGGCAGGCCCAGGTCGGCCGTCAGGGCCTCCATGGCCGCCCGGACCTCGGCCCCCCGCTGCGGGGTGGCCGTGGTGTCGATCACGGTGAGGCCGTCGGCGTCGATCACCAGGCCCACGTTGGAGCGGCCGAAGCCGGGGTCGGGGTCGATCCATGCGAACACTCCCCGGCCCAGCTCCACCTGGTAGAGCGAGTCGCCGTAGAGCGGCTCGTCCCGGTTCGAGCCCCGGTCCCGCCGGCCCCGGCCGCCGCCCAGCCTCACGCCGATGCCGGCTCGGCAGGCCGCAGCGAGGCCACGGCGGCATCGACGGCCTCGGCCGTGACGGCCACCAGTTGCTCCAGCTCGCCGTCGGTGACGGTGAAGGCCGGGCCGAACAGGATGCCGTCGGGCACGGCGGCCGAGCCGGCGGGGTAGACCCAGCAGTTGCGCTCCAGGGCCTCGCTCACGACCTTGGGGCTGAGGCGGCCGCCGAAGGTGGCCCCGGTGGAACGGTCGGCCACCAGCTCGAGGCCCATCAGCAGGCCGCGGCCCCGGATGTCGGCCACGTTGGGATGGTCGCCCAGGGCCTCTGTGAGCAGGGTCCGGAGCCGGTCGCCCTGGACGGCGGCCCGGGCCACCAGATCCTCGTCCTCCATGACCTGGAGCACGCGGTCGGCGATGGCGCACACGATGTCGGATCCGCTGAACGTGAAATACATGACGCTCTGGTTGGCCTCGGCGATGGGGGCCACCACCGCCTCGGTGGCGAACACCCCGCCCATCGGCACGTAGCCGCCGCCCAGGCCCTTGCCCCCCACCAGGAGATCGGGCACCACCCCGGCGTGGTCGATCCCGAAGTTGGCCCCGGTACGGCCGAACCCGGCCATCACCTCGTCGCTGATCAGCAGGATGCCGTGGTCGTCGCAGATGCTGCGCAGGCCGGGCAGGTAGTCGTCGGGTGGCACCAGGGCCGCCCCCGAAGCGCCCGACACCGGTTCGGCGATGATGGCGGCGATCGTGCCCGGGTCCTCCGCTTCCACCAGCTTGCGCACGGCTTCCACGTCGAGGGCGTCGGCCTTGGGCCAGTCGGCCAGCATCGGCTCCAGGCCGGCCCGGCGACGGTCGTGATTGGCCACGGCCAGGCTGGCCAGGGTGGCGCCGTGGTAGCTGATCGACCGGCCGACGATCTTGGTGCGGTTGAGGTCGCCCCGGCACACGTGGTGCTGGCGGGCGATCCGCAGCGCCGAGTCGACCGACTCCGAGCCGCCGGCCACGAACAGGCACCGCGTCATGCCCTCGGGCAGCCAGTTGCCAACGAGGCGCTCGATCAGGCGGACCCGGGGCTCGGTGGCGAACGGGGGCACGGTGTAGGCGTAGCCCTGGAGCACCTCGGCGGCGGCCGCCGCCGGCTCCGGCCGGCCCCAGCCGATGTTGGCCACCACCGCCCCGCCCGCCCCGTCGAGGATGCGCCGGCCGTCGTCGGTGTGGAGCCAGACGCCCTCACCCCCCACCACCGTGAGCGGCACCGGGCCGGGGACGAAGGGGTAGCGCGACAAACGGGCTGCATCCATGGTCCCCACACTAGGCGCCGGAGGCGCCAGGAGGGGTTGGGGCCCCGCCGGCGGATGGGGGAGCGCAGCGTCGGGGGCGCGAGCCCCCGAACAGCTAGTGTCGAAGGGGAGATGTCCTGAGGGGGGAGCCGCCATGACCAGCGGACCGGGGAACGAGATCGCCTACGAGGTGGTTCGGGGGTGGGAGCAGCTGCCCGAAGGGTGGAGCTTCGTGGAGGTGGCCGGCGTGGCCACCGACTCGGCCGACCGGGTGTACGTGTTCAGCCGGGGCGAGCACCCGGTGATCGTGCTCGACCGCGACGGCCGCTTTCTCGACGCCTGGGGCGAGGGGGTCTTCACCAACGCCCACGGCATCTGCATCGGCCCCGACGACACCGTGTACCTGGCCGACAACATGGATCACACGGTGCGGGTCTTCCAGCCCGACGGCACCCTCGTCCGCACCCTGGGCCAGGCCGGGGTTGCGTCCGACACCGGGTTCGTGGCCTGGACCAACCCGGTGGAGCGGGCGGCCGGGCCGTTCAACATGGTCACCAACGCCGCCCCGGGGCCCGACGGCCGGCTCTATGTGGCCGATGGCTACGGCAACGCCCGGGTCCACGTGTTCGGCCCCGACGGCAGCCATCTGTTCTCCTGGGGTGAGCCCGGCACCGGGCCGGGCCAGTTCCGCCTGCCCCACGGGATCGTGGTGGACCGCTCGGGCCGGGTGCTGGTGGCCGACCGGGAGAACTCCCGCATCCAGATCTTCACCGCCGAGGGGGAGTACCTCGACGCCTGGACCAACGTGGTGCGGCCCGACGACGTGTTCATCGACGCCGAGGACAACCTCTACGTGGCCGAGCTCGGGTTCCGGGCCGGCAAGATGCCGCGCTCGATGATGGCGCCGCGGCCCGTGCCCGACCCGGTGAGCCCTTCGGGCTCCTCGGGTTCGCCTTCGGCGAACACCGTGGGGACCGACGCCCCGGGCCACGAGCCCCACGCCCGGGTGTCGGTGCTGACCCTGGAGGGGGAGGTCCGGGCCCGTATCGGGGGCGAGGAGCCGTGCGCCCCCGGCAGCTTCTTCGCCCCCCACGGGATATGGGCCGACAGCCGGGGCGACATGTACGTCGGCGAGGTGGGCATGTCGGCCGGGGGCCGGGCCGGCATGATCCCGCTCGACTGCCACTCCCTGCAGAAGTTCGTCCGCCTCCGCTGACACCGGCCGGGGTGGCGGACGGGCCTACAGCGGGGGCCGGCCGGACCTACAGCCGGCTGAACGTGCCGGCGGCGGTGAAGGCGTCGTTGATCGGGCCTGCCGTCGCGGTTTACGAACGGTAAGTTCCGTGACGTAGCCTCCGATACAAGGAACGCCACCGACGAACGGCAGCATCGAGAGGACGACAGCACGATGGACGAGTACCGCCCGCCCCTGACCGACATTCTGTTCGTCCTGCGGGAGGTGGCCGGACTCGACGAGGTGCTGGCCGCCCCCGCCTTCGAGGGCATCGACGCCGACTCGGTGGAGATGGTGCTGACCGAGGTGGGCCGGTTCATGGCCGAGGTCGTCGCCCCCACCAACCGGGCCGGCGACGCGCACCCCACCGTGCGCAATCCCGACGGCACGGTCACCACCGCCCCCGGGTTCAAGGCGGCCTACGACCAGTACGTGGCCTCCGGGTTCGGGGCCGTGCCCTTCGACCCCCGGTGGGGCGGCGGCGGCTTCCCCTGGATCTCCGCCATCGCCATCCAGGAGTTGATGACCAGCGCGAACATGGCCTTCGCCCTGTGCCCGCTGCTCACCCAGGGCGCCATCGACGCCCTGGAGCACCACGGGTCGGAGGAGCAGAAGGACGTCTACCTGCCCAAGATGCTCACCGGCGAGTGGACCGGGACCATGAACCTCACCGAGCCCCAGGCCGGCTCCGACGTGGGGGCCCTCACGTCCAAGGCCGAGCCGGTGGGCGACGGGTCGTGGAAGATCACGGGCCAGAAGATCTTCATCACCTACGGCGAGCAGGACCTGACGGAGAACATCATCCACCTGGTGCTGGCCCGAACGCCGGGGGCGGCCCCCGGCACCCGGGGTATCTCGATGTTCCTGGTGCCCAAGTTTCTGGTCAAGGCCGACGGCTCGCTGGGCGAGCGCAACGACGTCACCTGCGTGTCGATCGAGCACAAGCTCGGTATCCACGGCAGCCCCACCTGCGTGCTCAGCTACGGCGACAGCGGCGGCGCCATCGGCTGGCTGATCGGGGAGGAGGGCGACGGCATGCGCAACATGTTCACGATGATGAACAACGCCCGCCTGTCGGTGGGCCTCCAGGGGCTGGCGGTGGCCGAGCGGGCCTACCAGCAGGCACTGGCCTACGCCCAGGAGCGGCGCCAGGGCACGGCGGTGGGGGCGGAGCGGGGCACGTCGAGCCCGATCATCGACCACGCCGACGTGCGCCGCCTGCTGATGACCCAGCGGGCGTGGATCGACGCCATGCGCTGCCTGGTCTACGCCAACGCGTCGGCCATGGACCGGTCCAAGACCGGGTCGGGGGCCGAGGCCGAGGCGGCCCGGGAGGTGGCAGAGCTGTTCACGCCGCTGTCCAAGGGCCTGTGTACCGACGTGGGGAACGAGATGACGTCGCTGGCCGTCCAGATCCACGGCGGCATGGGCTTCGTGGAGGAGACGGGGGTGGCCCAGCACTACCGGGACATTCGCATCGCCGCCATCTACGAGGGCACCAACGGCATCCAGGCCGCCGACCTGGTGGGCCGCAAGCTGCCGATGCGGGGTGGGGCGGTGGTGGGCGAGCAGCTCGACCTGGTCGACGCCGTGGCCGCCCAGCTGGCCGCCACCGAGGATCTGAAGGGGTTCGGCCAGCAGCTGGAGGCGGCGTCGGCCGCCACCCGCCGGGCCACGGAGTGGGTGCTGACCAACGCCCCCACCAACCCCAACAACGCCCTGGCGGCGTCGAGCCCGTACCTGCGGATGCTGGGCACGGTGGTGTGCGGCGGGCTGCTCGGCCGGGCCGCCCTGGCCGCCGGCGCCCACGCCGAGGCCGACCCCGACGGGTTCTACGCCGCCAAGCGGGTCTCGGCCCGGTTCTTCGGCGAGCAGATCCTGCCCCTGGCCACCGCTCTGGAGTCGGCCGTCACCGCCGGCCCCGACGACCTCTTCGCCCTCACCCCGGCCCAGCTCGGCTGAGGGCCCTTTCGGAACTCTGACCTGGCGTACCGGTTTCGGCCTCGCCAGGTCAGAGATCCTGCGTCGGTCAGCGGCCGCTAGTCGAGCGCGAGGGGCTTGGGCACCATCACGCGCTCGATGTCGAGCCCCAGGCCCTTGAAGTTCTCGATCGGGCGGTTGTAGCCCCGGTCGAGGTGGTGGGTGCCGGTGATCCGGCTGGCCCCGTCGGCCGACGCCGCCGCCAGCACGTAGGCGAACCCGCCCCGGATGTCGGGCACCACCACCTCGGTGCCCCGCAGCGGGGTGCCACCCCGCACCACCACCGAGCACGGGGTGCGGGACCCGATGAAGCGGCCCTCGATGCTGCCCAGCGGGGTGTTGTACATCTCGATCTGGGCCCCCATCTTGTTGAGGGCGGGCACGTAGGTGAACCGGTTCTCGTACACCGTCTCGTACATCACCGACAGGCCCTCGCACCGGGTGAACAGGGCCACCATGGGCGACTGCCAGTCGGTCATGAACCCGGGGTGGGTGTCGGTCTCCACCGCCGAGGGCCGCAGGTGCTCGGCGAAGGCCGACACCGACGAGTCGGTGATCTCGAACTTGGCCCCCATGCCCGACAGGGTGGAGATCGCCGTGACCAGCCGGTCCTGGCTGCACCCGTGGACGGTCACCCGGCCCCCGGTGATGAGGCCGGCCACCAGGTAGGAGAAGGCCTCGATGCGGTCGCCCTGGAGGCGGTGGGCCGCACCCTCGAGGTGGTCGACCCCGTCGATGATGTAGCGCCGGTTGGGCCGCATCTCGATCCGGGCCCCCATCCGCTGGAGGAACAGGGCCAGCTCGATCACCTCGGGCTCGAGGGCGCCGTTGTCGAGCACGGTGCGGCCTTCGGCCAGCACGGCCGACAGGAGCACGGTCTCGGTGGCGCCCACCGACGGGTAGGGGAGCTCGATATGGGCGCCCCGCAGCCGGCTGGCTTTGGCCTCCATCCCCTCGCTGGTGAAGGTGATCTGGGCCCCCATCCGGGTGAGGGCCTCCACGTGGAAGTCGACCGGGCGGCTGCCGATGTCGTCGCCCCCCACCAGGGGCACGAACGCTTCGCCCACCTTGTGCAGGAGCGGCCCCACCATCAGGATCGGGATCCGGTTCATGCCGCTGAACGTCATCGGCACCCGTGACGAGTTGAGCGGCCCGGGGTCGATCGTGGTGTTGCCGTCTGATCGCTCCACGATGCAGCCCAGCGACTCGAGCATCCGGCACGTGATGTCCACGTCGCCGATGTCGGGGCAGTTCGACACGGTGGACGGGGCGCTCCCCAGCATCGAGGCCACCAGGTGCTTGGTGACGGCGTTCTTCGACCCCCGGACCACGATGTCGCCGGTGAGCGGGCCGACGGGGTTTACCACCCAGGCCGACGTCAGCTCCTCGGCGGGCCGGCGGGTCGAGAGGTCGGTGGTCGCAGACTCGGGCACGCTGACACGGTAGTTGGCGCGCCGCCCGGCCCGGCGGCGGTTCAACCTGTTTCGGGGGCTGGCACCAGCCCCATCCGTTCCAGAAGGAGGGCGGTGTGGCCCCCGGTCGACACCTGGTGGACCAGCCGGTTCCACGGGTGCAGTGCCGGCACCTGGGCCCGCAGCGCCGGCAGCGGCGCCTCCAGGGCCTCGCGCACGTCGAAGGCCAGGGAGTACAGCCACAGGCGGCGGGCCAGGCCCGGTTGGGCGAACAGCTCCGGGTAGTCCTCGGCCAGCCACGTCACCACCGGGGCGTAGTCGACGGCCCGGGATCGGGCGGCGTGCTCGGCCGCCACGTGGGCGTCGGGGAAGGCGCAACAGCGGAGGAGCACGTCGAGATCGAGGTCGGGCGGCGCCCCCCGGCACCACTCGAAGTCCACCACGGCGCTGATGGCGGCCCCGTCCCACAGGACATTCTCGAACGTCAGGTCGCCGTGGATCAGGTGGGTGGCGTCGAAGGGCTCGAGGTCGGCGGCGAACGCCGTCACCTGGTCCCGGGCCAGGGCGATCACGGCGGGGTCGGCATTGGGATCGGCGGCCAGCCGGTCGAGCCCGGCCAGGAGGGGGGCCACGGCGGGTGGGGCGGCATCGCCCAGCAGTTGGGGGGTGGCGGGCAGGGGAGCGAGGTCGTCCGGGGCCGGCGTGGCGTGGATGGCCCGCAGGCAGGCGGCCAACTGGGCCACGGCCCGGCGCCGCTGGGTCGGGTCGAGGTCGGGCCAGCAGTGGGCCAGGGGACGACCGGGGCGGCGCTCCACCACGAGGTAGTCGTGCTCGGCCCGCCCGGCGGCCACCAGCCGGGGGGCCCAGGGGGCGGCGGGCAGGTGGGGATAAAGGGCGGCCTCCCGACGGAGCCGGTGGCTGAGGGTGCGGTTGACACGCACCACGTGGCGGTCGGTCAGCCAGATCTCGTTGCGGGTGCTGCTGGCCCGCTCGAGGGGCCCCGTGTAGGGCAGGCGGGAGGCCCGCAGGACGTGACGGGCCCTCGCCTCGGCCAGGATCGACGATGGGAGCGCGGCAGCCATAGTTCCCACCGGTGATCGGCCCGGTGGCGCTCCGGCTTGACTCTCGTTGCATTCTGGCGCGTCTAATGTGCGCTCAGCGCTACTTGGACGCGCCAGAATACATTCAGGCCGAAGCGTCGGCGATCACCCCGTCGGCCAGGGCGGGCCAGGCAAGGGCGGCCCAGGGGCCGAAGGGCTCGTCGGTGAGGGCGCAGCACACCAGCCGGCGGCCGGGGTCGACCCACAGGAACGTGCCGGAGCGTCCGAAGTGGCCGAAGGTGGCCGGGCTGTTGGCGGCCCCCGTCCAGTGGGGGTGCTTGTGGCCCCGGATCTCGAAGCCCAGGCCCCACGGGTTGGGGTCCTGGCGGCCGAAACCGGGCAGCACGCCCACCAGGTCGGGAAGCCACGGCGAGGTCGCCAACGCCAGGGTCGTCGGGTCCACCAGAGTGGGTGCCAACCATTCGAGACCGAGTTTCAGCAGGTCAGCGACAGTGCTGACGCCATCTTTGGCCGGTGAGGGGCCATGGAGGGCGGTGGCCGACAGGCCGAGCGGCTCGGTCACGGCCTCCCGGATGTAGTCGGCCGCGCTCATCCCGGCGGCCCGGGCCAGTTCGGCCCCCAGCACGTCGAAGCCGGCGTTGGAGTAGATCCGGCGCCGGCCGGGGGCGGCCAGCGGACTGTCGGCGTCTTCGCCCAGGCCGGAGGCGTGGGCCAGCAGGTGGGCGATGGTGGAGCCTGGCGGCCCGGCCGGCTGGTCGAGGGCCAACGTGCCCTCCTCTACGGCCACCAGCACGGCGTAGGCGGCCAGCGGCTTGGTCACCGAAGCGAGGGGAACGGGCCGCTCGGCGCCGCTGGTGCGGGCCCCGCGGCCGTCGAGGGTGGTCCAGCCGGCTTCGGCGTTGGAGGCCGGCCAATCACTGAGCTGGTCCAGGGCGGTCATCGTCGGCCTACACTACGCGGTGGGCTGACCAGGATACGCGTCCCGCCCCCGGGGTGCCGGTAGCCTAGAAGTGCGGTCAAGCTCTTCGTGCGGATGCCGACTGGGTCAGCACCGTCTAAAACTCATCAGATCAGGACTCAAGTTGACCACAACGTTCGTCGAGCTAGGCGTAGCTCCGGCCATCGTGGACGCACTGCAGGCAAAAGGGATTGAGCAGGCGTTCCCCATCCAGGAGCTGACCATCGCCGATGCCCTCGCCGGCCGCGACGTTTGCGGCAAGGCCAAAACCGGCTCGGGCAAGACTCTCGCCTTCGGTATCCCCCTCGTGCAGCTCATGGCCGCCCGCCAGCGGGAAGGGATCGGGGCTCTCATCCTCGTTCCCACCCGGGAGCTGGCCGTCCAGGTGTTCTCCGAACTGGAGCCGTTGGGCCAGGGCATGGGCCTCCAGAGCCTCGCCGTCTACGGCGGCGCCGATATGGACCGCCAGATCGCCAAGGTGCGCAAGGGGGTCGACCTCATCGTCGCCACCCCGGGCCGCATGATCGATCTCATGGACCGGGGGGTGATCGACGTTGCCCGTGTGGACCATGTGGTCATCGACGAGGCCGACCGCATGGCCGACATGGGCTTCCTCCCCCAGGTGGAGTGGATCCTGCGCCGGGTGGAGGGCGACCATCAGACGCTGCTGTTCTCAGCCACGCTGGACGGGGCGATCGACAGCCTCGTGCGTCGCTACCAGCACGACCCGATTCGCCACGAGGTGGAGGAGAAGGAGGTCACCGTTTCGGCGATGACCCACCGCTTCGTCAACGTGCACGACATGGACCGCAACCGGGTGGTGGCGGCGATCGTCAACGCCAACAAGCGCACGATGGTGTTCTGCAACACCAAGCGGGCGTGCGACCGGCTGGCGGCCGACCTCCAGAAGCTCGACGTCGTGGCCGAGGCGATCCACGGTGACCTGCGCCAACGCCAGCGGGAGAAGGCCCTGAAGGACTTCTCCGAGGGCAAGACCCAGGCGCTGGTGGCCACCGACGTGGCGGCCCGCGGTATCCACGTCGACGACGTGGACGTGGTGATCCACTACGACCCGCCCGACGATCACAAGACCTACCTGCACCGCTCGGGCCGTACCGCCCGGGCCGGTGGGTCGGGCCTGGCCGTCACCCTGGTGCTGTGGAACCAGGAGCTGGAGGTCAAGCGGATGCAGAAGCGTCTGGCGCTCGACATCCCGATCGTGGAGATGTTCTCCAACGATCCCCGCCTCGGCGACCTGACCGGCTGGGACCCGGCGGCGGTCGCCCACTGACGCTGGCTGCTCCGGCCCGCTGGGCCCGGGAGCTGTGCCGCCGTCACGCCGGAGCCGATCCGATGGCCCTGGCCGGGGCCGTCGCCCTCCGGGTGGCGGCTGAGCTGGGTGATCCGTCGGGATCGGGGCTCGACGTGCCGAATCCGGCCGTTCTGGGAGCCGGCGACGCCCGCGCCGCCCGGCGGCTGGGCCGACCCGTGGCTCGTGGGCCTGGTCCACGAGGTGGCGGCTCCGGTCGCCGATCGCCGGGCCCGCGGTGCCTGGTACACCCCCCGCCCGGTCGTTGATGGTCTGTTCGCCTTGGCCGCCGGCCCCGCAGGAGCGCGGCCCGGCTGGGCCCTCGATTCCGGGCCCCGGCCCGGCTCTGCTCTCGATTCCGGGCCCCGGCCCGGCTCTGCTCTCGATTCCGGGCCCCGGCCCGGCCTGGTGGTGGACCCGACGTGCGGGGGCGGGGCGTTCCTGCTGGCCGCCCTCGACCGGTTGGTGGCGGCCGGGACCGAGCCGGCCGAGGCACTGGGCCGGGTGGCCGGGCTCGACGTCGACCCCGGCGCGGTCCAGGTCACCCGGTGGGGTCTGGCCCTGTGGTGGCTGGCCCGGGCCGGCGTCGGCCCGGTGCCGGCGCTCGACGTGGGGCAGGGCGACGCCCTGGCCCCGTGGCCCGACCGGTGGCGGCGGGGGCCGGTGCTCGTGATCGGCAATCCGCCGTTCGCCACCCCGCTCAAGCAGGGCACGCTTCCCGAGGCGGCGGCCCGGTACCGGGCCGGTCGGGCCGAGGTGCTGGGGCCGTACGCCGATCTGGCCGCCATCCATCTGCTGCAGGCCGTGGGGCAGGTGGCCCCGGGGTCGACGGTGGCGTTGGTGCAGCCCCAGTCGGTGCTGGCCGGACGGGACACAGAAGGGCTGCGGGACCATCTGGCCTCGGCCGCCCCTCTCCGGGCGCTGTGGGCGGCTCGGGAGGCGGTGTTCGACGCCGGCGTGCGGGCCTGTGCCGTCGTGCTCGACGTGATCGACCCCGCCGAGGCCGGCGCCGGCGTTGGGACGGAGGCCGAGGTGCTGGTGGCCCACGGGCCGGCGGTGACGGTCGGGGGTTTCCGGCCCCGAGCTTCGTGGGGTGAGCTGGCGGCCGACGCCCTGGGAGCTCCGCCCCTGCCGCCGTCACTCACCGGCTCCGCGTCGAGATCGGAGTCGAGATCGGAGTCGAGATCGGGGTCGACGTCGGGGCCGGGACGGCAGCGGCTGGGGGAGCTGGTGGCGGCCACGGCCGGGTTCCGCGACGAGCACTACGCCCTGGTGGCGGCGTGTCGGGAGGCGGCCACGGGCGACGAGGCCGACGGGCGGGGCACGGCTCGACTGGTGACGGTGGGTGCCGTCGACCCCCTGTGGACGGCCTGGGGCACGGCTCCGATCCGGTTCGGCGGGCGGGACTGGGATCGCCCGGTGATCGACCGCAGCGCCCTGCCGCCCCGGATCGCGGGCTGGCTCGACCGCCAACTCCGGCCCAAGGTGCTGCTGGCCACCCAGACCCGGCTGCTGGAACCGTACGTGGACCGCGACGGGATCATGGCCCCCGCAACCCCTCTCATCGCCGTTCACGCCGACGCCGACCAGCTCCACCGGGTGGCGGCCGTGCTGCTGGCCCCGCCGGTGGTGGCCTGGGCCTGGCGCCGCTGGTTCGGCACGGCCATGGCCATCGACGCCGTCAAGCTGGCCGCCCGCCAGGTGGTGGAGCTGCCGTTGCCGCCCGACCTCGACCGGTGGGACGAGGCGGCCGCCCTGGTGGCGGCTTTGGCCGAACAACCCCACGATGGGGGCCCGGACGACGGCGGGCGGGCTGCCGCCCGGTCCGCCGCGGTGGAGGTGGCGCGGCTGATGACCGAGGCCTACGGGGCGTCCGGTGCGGTGCTCGAGTGGTGGCAGGATCGGCTGCCCGACCGGTCCGGCGGCCGGCGGGCCCCCTCGGGCCGGGCTGCCGGCGCGCACCGGGATGCCGGCGCCCCGGAAATGGTTGAGGCCGGGCCGGAGCAGGTTCGGTAGGCTCGGGGCCGTGTCGTCCCTCCGCCGGCCTCCGGCTCCGGAGCATGAGCCCTTCCCCGCCACCGGTGCCTGGCGCGCCGGTGATCCGGTGGCCTGGCGCCGGTTCGCCCGGGTGGCCGAGGGCCGCTGCTTCGCCCTGGAAGGGGGGAGCCGGCTCGACGAGGTGACGCTGGCCTTCGAGACGTGGGGCGAGCTCGATGCCCAGGCGTCGAACGCCGTGCTGTTGTGCCACGCCCTCACCGGCGACGCCCACGCCGCCGGCCCGTCGGGCGCCGGGCAGCGGTCGGAGGGCTGGTGGAACGACTTCATCGGCCCGGGCAAGGCGCTCGACCCCGAGCGGTGGTTCATCGTGTGCGCCAACGTGCTGGGCGGGTGCCAGGGCTCCACCGGGCCGGCGTCGCCCCATCCGGAGGACGGGCGGCCCTACGCCTCCCGGTTCCCCGTGGTGTCGATCCGCGACATGGTCCGCACCCAGGCGCTCCTGGCCGACCACCTCGGCGTCAGGCGCTGGTTCGCCGTGGTCGGGGGGTCGATGGGGGGCATGCAGGCGCTGGAGTGGGCGGTGATGTTCCCCGACCGGGTGGCCTGCATGGTCAACCTGGCCTCGGCGGCGGCGGCCAGCCCCATCCAGATCGGGTGGAGCCAGGTCGGTCGGCTGGCCGTGGTGCAGGATCCCTGTTGGAACGGGGGCGAGTACTACGACGCCCCACCGGGGCAGGGGCCCCACCAGGGCCTGATGCTGGCCCGGCGGATCGCCCAGATCCACTACCGGAGCGACGAGTCGTTCGAGCAGCGCTTCGGCCGGGCGACGGTGGACCGGCTCGATCACTTCAACTTGTGGGACCGCTTCCAGATCGAGAGCTACCTCGACTACCACGGCCAGAAGCTGGTGCGCCGGTTCGACGCCAACAGCTACCTGGTGCTCAACAAGGCGATGGACCTCCATGACGTCGGGCGGGGGCGGGGTGGGGTGGCGTCGGCCCTGGCCCGGGTCCGGGCGCCGAGCCTGGTGGCCTCGGTCACCAGTGACATCCTGTACACCCCCCGCCAGCAGCAGGAGCTGGCGGCCGGGTTGAAGGCCAGCGGGGTGCCGGTGGAGTTCCACCTGATCGAGTCGGCCCACGGCCACGACGGGTTCCTGATCGAGGCCGATCAGGTGAACCCGATGGTGAGCGGGTACCTGGCCGAGCAGTACAAGGCCCTGCAGTAGGTCGGGCGGCAGCCGGTGCCCGAAGGGATCGAGATCGAGATCTACCGGCGGGCCGCCGAACGGGTGGTGGGCCGGACGGTGGCCGCCGTCGAGGCCAACGACGACTGGTTCCTCAAGGGTGGGATCACCGCTCGGGAGGTCACCGAGGCCCTGCATGGGTCAGGAGGTGGTGGCCGCCACCCGGCGGGGCAAGCTGCTGGTGCTGGTGATGTCGAACGGGATCCGCCTGGGGTTGCGGTTCGGGATGACGGGGCGGCTGATCGTCGACGACCTGTCGGCCATCGAGTACCTGGAGTACGCCAGTATCCGGGCCGACCCGGCCTGGGACCGGTTCGGTCTCCGCTTCACCGATGGTGGCCATCTGCGGATCCAGGATCCGCGGCGGCTGGGCGGGGTACAGCTCGAGCCCGACGAGGAGGCGTTGGGGGTCGACGCCTTCACCGCCACCCTGGGGGATCTGCGCAAACGGGTGTTCCTCGGCGATGTGGCGCTCAAGGCCCGGCTGATGGACCAGTCCCGCCTGGCCGGGGTGGGCAACCTGATCGGCGACGAGGTGCTGTGGCGGGCCGGGATCGATCCGGCCCGGGCCGCCGGGTCACTGTCGGATCAGGAGCAGTCCAAGGTGCTGCGCCACCTACGGCGGGTGCTGGAGGATTTCCTGCGGGACGGTGGTTCCCACACCGGGAAGCTGATGCCGGCCCGGGTGCGGGGCGGGCGGTGCCCCAAGGATGGGGCCGAGCTGTTGCGGCGCCAGATCGGGGGCCGAACCACCTACTCCTGCCCGCGCCACCAGCATTGACGGGCTGCCGGGCCGGCCTCGGCGGCGGGTGTCGCCTGGGCCGCCGGGTGATGGGGTAGGTTGAAGAGGTGTTCAGCCTGGTGCTCGTGACGGAGTCGGAAGAGACTCAGCGGTTCATCACCATGCTGATCGTCGCCCTGCTCGTGTTCGCTGGGCTGCTGTTCCTGATCACCTTGTGGTACTGGCGGCACACGAGCCCCAAGCGTCGGGTGCGGCGTGTGCTCCAGCCGGCCGGGGTCGGTCCCGATGTCGATCTGCGCCGGCCCGCCTATACGGACGGGGCGGATCCCCGCCTGACGGCCCAGCAGGGGTACGCCGGGCAACAGGGCGGCTATGACCCCCGGCGTGACCCGCGCAGTCAGGCGTACGATCCGCGCGTCAGGCGTACGATCCGCGCAGTCAGGCGTACGATCCGCGGTCAGGCGTACGATCCGCACAGTCAGGCCTACGACCCCCGGGGGGCCGGTGGGCGAGGGTACGACCCTCGCTATGCCAGCCCGACTGGCGGTGATGCTTACGGGTCGCAACAGGGTGAGCCGCGTCGGCGGCTCCTGCAGGACGACGAAGGCGATCCCTACGGCTATCCGCCGGCCCGCCGCCACTAGCGGGGCCGATAGTGTGGGGCGATGGCTGAGAGCTTCGACCCCCAGGCGATGATCGTCCGGTTCCAGGAGCGGGCGGCGGCCGTCCGTAAGCGGAACCTGCCTCCGGTGGGGGGCGAGGAGCGCCAGATGTTCATCCGCCAGGCCGAGGCCGACTACATGGACTTCGCCATCATCGGCGATGCCGAGGCCTCGGTAGACGATGGCGTGCTCACCCTCAAGATCGATCTCCGGCCGAAGGCCTGATGCCCGGAAAGCGGTGTCAAGGTCACCCCGGCCCGCTATCATTCGATCTCGCAAACATGCGGACGTAGCTCAGCTGGTAGAGCATCACCTTGCCAAGGTGAGGGTCGCGCGTTCGAATCGCGTCGTCCGCTCCACATAAGTGCAGGTCAGGCCGGATCTACTGATTCGGCCTTTCTGCTGTCCCGGTAGCGCTGTCCAACTTCTGTCCAACTTCGCCGTTGTGATTTGCGTCGAACATGCCGGCCAAGAGGTCGGCGGCGGCCTGGTCGCCGGCTTCGACGAAGTGGCTGTAGACGTTGAGCGTGGTCGCTGAGCGAGCGTGACCGAGGCGGCCGGCGACTACGGAGACGGGAACCCCGGCGGTGAGCATGGTGGTTGCCATGAAGTGGCGAAGATCGTGGAGGCGCACGTGATCGAGCCCGGCCTTCCGGCGCCATTTGGTCCAACGGTGGGTGACGCCGTCGGGTCGCCACGGTCGGGAGCCGTCGGGCTGGTAGGAGAACACGAAGGACCGGGAGGTGAGCTTCGTCCCGCACACGGTTGCGAGCTCGTCTGCTCGGACGCGGTGTGCTCGGAGCACGTCGAGTGTGCCAGCGTCGATCGAGACCCGGTAGACCCGGTCGGTCTTGGTCGACTTCAGAGCGATGCCTTGGTCACCATCGACGACGCCCCGGGCAAACGTGATCCGCCGGCCGCCCTCGTCGACGTCTCGCCATTGAAGGCCGCAGATCTGCGAGCGTCTGGCTCCGGTGCTCGCAGCCACCCTCAGGTAGGCGAAGAACTCGGGCTCAACCGAGTGCACCATCGATAGCAGGTTGTTGACGGCCTCGACTGCGGGCGGGTCGATGACGCTCGGCCGGACCTTGGGCGGAGAGGACCCGTTCGCTGGGTTCGCTGCAATCCAGCCCCACTTGACAGCTTGCTCGAGCGCCGCCCGGATGATCACGTAGATCCGCCGGATAGTGGCGGGCGAGAGGGTCGTGCCTTTCGTTCGGCCGGGCAGTTGCCGCAGCTCGCCGTAGAACCAGTCGAGGTCAGCGGCGGCCAGCTTGCGAAGGCTCCGGGAGCCGAGCAGCGGTCGGATATGCCGATCGATGGCACTGGCGTTCTGACGGCGGGTGGCCGGGGACCAATCGGCCGACACGGTGGCCAACCACTTGTCGATGAGATCGTTGACGGTCGCATCGGGGCCGACGGCTTGACCTCGCTCCGCTTCGGCCACCAGGCGTGCAAGCTCCCGTTGAGCCTCCCGCTTGCCCCCTCGGAACGATCGGGTGACGATCACCTGGCGGCCGGTTCTGGGGTCGCGGCCGACGAACACCCGAAGTTGCCAGGAGTCGCCCCGCTGGCGCATAGATCCTCTCATGCGGCGTCCTCCCCGAGTAGGCGAAGAAGGGCCGACTCCGGAATCAACACCCTCCGGCCGAGGCGGATGGCCGGCAACTCGCCCGAGCGGACGAAATCGTAGGCCGCCGACTTCGAGATCCCGAGCAGCTCGGCCGTCTCAGCGACTGTCAGGGTCTTCCGCCGGTCCGAATGATCACGGCCGTCCATGATGGTCACCATCCTGGCGGTTGTCGCAGTGGGGGCAGTTGACGGTCACGAGGTGGATCAGGTCGACGAGGAAGGGATCGGCCGTCGGGTCGTTCACATCGATGGTGATCTCGATCTCTTCGCCGTCGGGGTCGTAGAAGCCGATGCTGTACAGCCCTTCGGCCGGTGTTGTCGGCGGTGCCTGGCGCTGGTGGCGATTGATGGGCTGGGTGTAGCGGGGTCGGCGGTGTCGGTTGCTCATTGCTGGTCCTTGGGTGCGTGGCCGGGGTGTGCCGGGCCGTGGTGGTCGTTGTCGGTCTGGTCGAGCCCGGGGGTCGGAGGCGCCCAGGGGGAAGGGTGGGCGGATGGTCGGGTGGGGTTGCCATCTCCCGGGCCCGGGGGTGGGGTGGCGCTCACGGATTGATGCGGACCGCTCCGTCTGACGACGGCCGGAGCGGAGGGCGCACACTCGCTCGGTGGGTCGGGTTGGTCGGTACCGCCGGCCGTTGTGGTGTGCACTACAACGCTGGGTGGCTGGTTCACGGGGTGCTGCCGTCCTGGCGCTGGCGGTGGTAGGCCTGGCGGTCGGATTCGCTCCACCAGAGCAGCAGCTCGCCGTCGAGCCAGTACTCCCAGCGGCCTTGTTCGTAGGTTTCGCCGTCGGCGCCGAGGGCCCAGCCGGTGGGGTTCCAGCGGATGTCTTTGTCGTCGTTGGTCATGGCAGTGGTCTCCGTTGGCCGCGGGGCCAGGGTGGGGTTTGGTCGAGGTGGAGGAGTTGGGCGGCGTAGAGGCCGAGGCGGGGGCCGTCGGTGGTGAGGTAGCCGAAGCCGCTGTCGGTGCCGGTGAGCGACGAGAGGCCTTGGCGGCGGTGGATCGCTCGTTTGCGCATCCCGTTGGGGCCGTGGCCTCGGCGGGAGTAGCGGGTGCGTCGGGTGCGGGGCCGGCGCCGGTCTTTGGGGTCTCGCAGGTTGGCTCGCAGCACGCCTCGGAGCATTCGCTGTATGGCGACCATGTCTCGTTCGGTGACGAGTACTTCGGCGCCGTAGCGTTCGAGGCCGGTGACGCCCCAGTAGCGACCGACGGAGCCGTTGTCCTTGCGCCACCCGTCGGGGGCCTGGTTCTGGTACTCCTTGGAGCCTTTGGCGCTGGTGTAGCCGGCGAAGTAGAGCCCGAGCCGGAGGGGGTCGCTCATCTCCAGGCTTTGGAGGACGTCGATGCGGGTGCCGGCGTTGAGGTGTTCGGGGAGGCCGGTGCCGACGACCTCGTACCAGTTCTTCGACACCCACTGGCGCAGTGATCCGCCCTTGAGTGACCACGGCCACCAGCCCACGAGGTGAAGGTGCGGGGCGCCCCGTTCCTGGAACTCCCGCTTCCACAGGACGCCCATGTCGTAGCCGGTGGCTCGCTTGAACCGGAGGCCGAAAGCTCGGCGGTGACGGTTCACGTGATCGGGAGTGGGGGCGGCGGCTCGCCAGTCGCCGGGGTAGGTCAGGGTGACAAGCAGGAGCGCCCAGCCGGGTTGGTGGCCGGCGTGCCAGTCGATGGAGGCGGCGACCATGCGCAGGTAGTTCCGGCTCCGGCGGGAGAAGTCGGTCACGACCTCTTTGATGTCGGGATCGGCCGGTGTCGCCTGCTTCCGGTGCGGTTGGGGTTCGTCGTCGCCGGGGTCCTGGTCGAGGGGGTCGTTTCGGGTGCGGCCGTGGCCGACGACGATGCGGAGCAGGCCGCCGGAGATGATCACCTTGCGGGTGACCGGGGCCGGGACCAGCTCGCCGGTCTCGACGTCGAGGCGCCGCCCAGTTCCGTCTCCCAGCGGGTCCTCATCCGGTCCGAGGGGCGGGAACCGGGAGGCGGCGATCGTCGCTGCTTCCGGGGGCCGGAATCCGACCCAGCCTTCGAAGTCGTCGAACAGCTCCATGTGTCGGACCGGGTCCGGAAGGTCGTTCGGCTGGGCCGACGGAGGCTCATCTACGGTCTGCGCGCAGTTATGGACTAATAACAAGCCCGGGCCCTCCGGCCCGTCCGCTGGCCCGGGTGGGGAACTACGGACAACGGAGAGAGGAGGGGGAGAATGGTTTCCTTCCACCCCCCGGGCGGCGGACGGCCGTCGTCCGGGGCGTTCCGCCCCGTCCTCGGCCGCCGCCGCAGTGAGATCAAGTCGGCGGGCCGAGGTCCCTTCGGTGTGGCCCTTCACTGGCGTGTGGTGCCGGTGAAGTTGGTCTCCATCAGCCCGTAGATGCACTGGCAGGCCCAGCCGTCGTAGTCGCCCCGACCGTCGCAGTCCTCACAGACCTCCCAGGTGGAGCGGGCGTGGCGGTCGATGCAATCCGGCGAGATGCACCACCGCTCCAGGCACCACATGCACCAGCCCCCGAAGCTCAACCGTGCCGGGCGAGGTCGGGCACGCATGACCAGGAGGCCGGCCCCCGTGGTCGCGCCGGTCTCGACCAGGCCGCCCGTGCAGTTGCACTTGCCCTCGACCGTCGGGTCCCAGGTGGTCCCGTCACAGGTCGGGCACACCTGCCAGGTGGCGAGGCGGTGGCGGGCGATGCAGGCGGTGTCTTTGCAGTCGAGCTTGAGGCAGTAGACGCAGGATCCGGCGGGGTTGATCCGGCTGGGTCGGTCCTTGTGTCGCTTGATCGGGACCACATCAGCTCCCCGCCGCAACGCTGGCTGACGGCTCCGGAAGATGGTCGAGTGGTCAGAGGTGGGCTCGCTGGTTCGGGCGGGCGTGGCAGGCATGTCGTCCCCTCGTGTCCTGGGCTGGGAGGTGACGCTCATGGTCTGTCAATGGAGCTGGACGTCGTAACGGCTTCTCATGGACTTCGTAGACATCCAACGACATCTGCGACATAGTAAAGATGTCGCTAGATGTCGCACCCGACTGGGGGGTGTCGACGGCGAACGGGAGGGGTAGCCGCCGTGAGCAATGAACGTCTACGGACGCTGATCATCGAGGCCGGGACTACGATCGACGCCATAGCCGACGAGTTGGAAGTGAGTCGGCGCACGGTCGAACGATGGATCGGCGAGGAACGGATGCCGTATCCCAAGTACCGCAAGCGGCTGGCCGCTCTGCTCAAGCACGACGAGCGCTACATCTTCCCCAACCTCAAGACGTCGGATGCTCGACGGGTCGACCTGGGTCGATCAGAGATCGTAACCGTCTACCCCCGGCGGGCGCTGATCCCGACCAACCTGTGGCTGGAGCTGGTCAACGACGCCCGCTATCACATCGACGTCCTGGTCCAGGTTGCGCTGTTCCTGCCCGAGCAGCAACCCAAGCTGGCCAAAGTGCTCAGCGACAAGGTCAAGAGCGGCGTCAGCGTGCGGATCATGCTCGGTGACCCCGACGGCGATTCGGTCGCCCGACGGGGCGAAGAGGAAGGGATCGGGGCGGCGATCACCGCCAAGGTGCACAATGTGCTGACGTTCTACCAGCCGTTCGCCGACACCCTCGATGTCCGGTTGCACAACACCACGCTGTACAACTCGATTTACCGGTTCGACAAAGACATGATCGTCAACACCCACATCTACGGGCAGCCGGCAGCCCACAACCCGGCCCTGCACCTGCGCCAGCTCGACGGCGGCGAGATGTTCGACGACCACCTCGCGGCATTCGACCGCATCTGGTACAACGCCAAGCCGGCCTGGAGCTGACCCGAGTGGCACGACGGATCGACTACCTGGAGGACCCCGACTCCCCGAAGCCGACCACCGTCGTCCCTTCCGCCAACGTCATCGTCACCAACGACCGAGACGAACTGCTGTTCATCCGCCGGGCCGACAGCGGCAATTACGCCCTACCCGGCGGTGGGATGGATGTCGGCGAATCCATGACCGACACCGCCATCCGGGAATGCCTCGAAGAGACCGGCTACTGCATCGACATCGACGGCCTGGTCGGCATCTTCACCAACCCGGGCCACGTCATCCACTACCTCTCCAACGGCGAGGTGCGCCAGGAGTTCGCCGTCGTCTACTACGGCCACGTCACCGGCGGCACCGCCCGCACGGACGACGAATCGACCGAGCTCGTCTGGATCCCCCGAGCCGAAGCGGCCACCCTCCAGCCCATGCACCCCTCCATGAGCTACCGCATCGCCGTGTACCTCGCCGGCCATATGCCCCACATCGACCGCCCCGGCGACGTTGCCCGCTACCTCGCCGCCCTCGCCACCGAGGACCTGGACCAGTAGGCGGGCCGGCGCTCGGACCGTGATTTGCGCGCACGCAGGAAGTGCCGGAGTGCCCTGGCTTCAGTCGCTCCCCACACCTGCCATACTTGCGCCCGTATGAGTACCGACCCGAAGGTCAAACTGCATCGCCGGTCGGCTGCTCTAGATGGCCGAGTCTTTACCGTCCTCACGCCGCCGCCCTCGATGTCTGTTCGGTTTGCCACTAACTTTTTTCATGAAACTTGGCATGTACTTACCGACACCGCAGGAGCGCAGTTACTTGGCCGCATCTGTTGGTGGCTCTCCTATCAGAGACGGCCTAATTCGATCGTTGTTATTCACGATCCCTTCCTCGTCCCCAACCCATTCGACGGCGACAAGTCGACGCCAATTGCCTTATGCAACTCCGACCTAGCCCACGTTAGTCCGAGGGCCGCATCTGATCTCAAGAGGTGGCTCGATCGCCCAGGTAGGTCCGAAGGGTCGGTGCGCGTGGCGACCCCAAGTCTCACGCGTTACCTGGAGCTGGGTCCCGATTGGGCACCATGGCCCGGGCCTCCTCCATCTGGCGCCATGTCACAGCTGCGCTCCGATCAGCAGGACAGGGGCAGCTGGTGGAGGCTACGTGACTGGCAAACTCTCACAACCCGAGTCAACGGTTTCGTCCTGATTTCAGCTCAAGCCGAGTTGCTTCGAATGTGGGCGATCTCAGCCAGTCAGCTCGGCTCGGCGTGGTACGAGGGAACGGAGTCGACCTTTCTCGATCATCCTCTCAGGCGAGATAGGTCGGGTGAGATCCAAGTCTTCGAGCGGTTCCCTGAGATGGTCCAAACAGCTATCGAGGTCCGGGAGCGCCTGTTCCCAGGCTCCTCAAGTCGGCAGCTATTGGACGACGAGCGCAGAGTAGTATGGGCGGCCCTACCTCCAGGGCACCAAGAGGGACCGTCGGCGTAGTCCCCGGCCACCCGATACCCGGCGGTATGCGTGGGTGAATCGCTCGGTATCGACGACGCCGGCCGCACGGGATCGGCACCTGGCCGAGCCCGAGGCGGCCGATCGACGGGCGATTCCCAGCGGGAAGGTCGTGAGTGCGTCGGTCGCGTTGCCGCCACACTGATCTCGTGAAGCCCCTGGCCGAGTTGGTGGACGTCGATGATCCGGCCTGGCCGCTGGTGTCGTCTTGGCTTCAGGCCTCCCCGGCGGCCGAGGCGCTGCCAATCGGCTTCGACGATGGCCGAGACTGCCTCTTCAGACTTCAGGTGACGGCACGGTCCACCTTGGGTGCTCTTGCACTTCACACGGGCGGGATTCTGGTCGACCAAGGATGGCTCCGGATTCTGGGAGGCGGCGGCAGCGGCCTGATCGATCTGGCCAGCATCAATGAGGTTCAGCTACGTGGGCAGTCACCCGGCTTCGTCGTCGTAGGTCTTGATGTGCTGGGTGGAAAGTTTGCAATCGACGGGGGAGCGCTTGGCGTCGAGTCCGGCAAAGTCGCCTACTGGGCGCCGGACTCGCTCGCATGGGAAGGCCTAGGGGTCGGCCACAGCGAGTTCGTGCAGTGGGCGCTCATAGGGGGCCGGCTCGCCGAGTTCTATGCGAATCTCCGCTGGGACGGGTGGGTCGAAGAGGTCCGTGCGGTTGGTCTGGATGAGGCGATAGCGGTCTACCCGCCGTTGTGGACCACTGAGGCTCGGCCGATCGAAGAGACAAGTCGCCGTATCGTCCTGCGCACTGAGCTAGAGGAACTGAACGACGAACTCAGCAGGCAGATGGGACCTCCTCGCTCATAAGTCGCTATCGCCGCCCCCCGGTCCTGCTCAGCTCACAGCACGCTCTAACCGGCGTTCTGCGTGCTCCGAGTGCACGGTAACGACGAGCCCCAGCTGTCCACTTCGACGAACGTCGGCCCGTGATAGCGAAGGTGATCGCCACTCATCAGAGGTCGTATCCTTTCGGGTGATACAGGTCTACAGTCGCAGTCGTGCTATGCGGCGGAAACCCGTGAAGGATCTTTACAGGGCAGTAGCTGACGGAGTTGAGTGGCTACTTTTCGACAGGCCCAGAAAGCACCTGGTCCTATTCCTCGTGGTGATCCTTGTCGTTGCCTGGGTCGTGGTCGGTGCCATCGCAGGTCAACCTCGCGCCCTCCTACTGCCTCCCAGCGAACGGATCCAGCCCACCAGAAGCGTGCGCTCAGTGCGGCACGAAGGACTACACACGACTACTCCTCGACCAGTCGCCCAATGTTCGGGCGGAGGCCGACAGGTTCTGCGCCGCCTCCGACCCTTGGTGACCCGCTGAGGATCCGGCGATCCCGGACGGTAGGACCACTCGGAAACGTTCTCCCTCTGCACAGCCAGCACAAGCAACTTGCGTAGTCGCCGGACCATGCGGGCCGGGCGTCAGGGCCGCAGCTAAGATCGAGCGATGTCCGCCGCCATGCTGAGGACGTGGCTAGCGGTAATTACCCTGGTAGCGACAGCCTGTGTGGGCGGTCTGGGAAGTGTGGCGCCCGACGACGTGATCGCCCCAGGCTTCGTCGGCCCGCTTCAGGACGCTGAGACGTCCGCCTGGCGAGTCGAGCCAGCCGGCGCAGGTAGCGCAGGTGGTCCGAGTGCAGCGACCCTCGTGGGACCCGGAACGCTGACGTTGGCCAACGGTGAGGCCATCGTCATTGAAGGCAGCACCCCAGGCGGCACCTTCTGTCCTGGCCTCGCCGCCCAAGGTGAGACGGCGACCTTCGATGCCTGCATGGTCATCGGCGTATTCGAGCCAGGCACGAACCGTGCGGCCTGGTTCACCACCGAGCCCTTCCAAATCGATCCGAACAACCCCGATCGCTTTCCCGCTGGCAGGGTCGATGACATCCACGGGCGCAACGCCATCCTCCAGTTCAGTGCAGGCCACTACGCCTTACCAGTCAGCGAGGACGCGGTGCTGACAGACTGCGGAAAGGGCGGAGATCTGGCGGCCGATCCGATCGACCTCCCCCGAGCGAACGCCTACTTCGCCTACGCCGATCTCGGCAACGAGATCATCGAGGTCGTCTGCACCTACAACTGATAGGCCTGGGGGCGAGGTAGGACCGGGGGTCCTGGACTGGATCAAGAACCCCTCAACCATCCTCAGTTGACGCGCTACTTCCGGCGTTAACCGCTGGCCAGGGCGCCCGGAAACGACCTGCCGGTCGACTTGTGTCCATGAGCGCCAGGTCGTGAGGATAGTGCAGTCGGCTGTTGCGAGCGGTTGCCTGCTAGCCCTTGAACATCTCAAGGCCGAGTTGCTCAAGACACTCCTCCATCGACCTGGCAGGACCGTCGCCAACATTGTCAACCCACTTCATGTGAATCACTCGGCGCTCCGAGTCGACCTTCAGCTCGATCACATCTACAGGAAGCTGCAGACACTGGGCGAAGTCGCGACGAAGTTGCGCCGACTGGACCTCGTCAATCGGAGGCTGATTGGAAGAGCATGCGCCGAGCGTTGGCAGCAGGAGCGCCAGCATCAGGCTGGCTGTCACTCGGCACACCGGAGCCACCCCCCTCGCAGGGTACTCGCTGAGCTGCAGCGAAGGCCGGAGCGCGCCCGGTAGCCGGCGTTGCGCCCTGCCCAGGGTGCCTGGTATCGAGCGGCGGGCCGAGCCAGGTCGACGCTGCTGGTCTGGACGCTGCCGACGGTTCATCGATCGGTTAGCTTCTGCTGATGCTTTCGACGGCTGATCGTTTGGAGATCCATGAGCTTCTGCGCTGCACGGCTTCCTCGCTGACGAGCGCCAGTTCGACGAACTGGATCAGTTGCTAGTGGCCGACGCAGTATACGACGTCACCGATTTCGGCTTGGGCCGAGTGGTAGGGCTCGACGCCATCCGAAAGCTTTGGGCGGGTGGGTCCGGCGAGCAGCCCGCCGGGCATCACGTGACCAACGTGCTTGTGACCGAACACCCCGACGGCTCCGTTCATGTTCGCTCCAAAGGGATCGCCATCATGGCCAATGGGGCGGCGGGCGCTGTCGTGTACGAGGACGTCGTGACTCGAACAGAGGTGGGATGGCGCATCGCTGTTAGAAGGGTCGTTGGCCGCTCCGTTTGAGGCAGCTTGGTGGTCGACGCACCCGAGCAGGAACCGGCGAAGTGGCCTGGGTGACCCGCTCGGTATCGACGGCGGCAAGCGCACGGTAATGGCAGGCGTCCGAGCCGGGCGTGATCCCGAGCGCAAGAGTCGTGACCTACTCGGCGTCGTGGACCACCTTGATTCCACTAACGTGTCGGACATGTCGAGCCGCAATGGAAGCTTGGGGTCGAAGGCCCTGATGCTCAGTCTCGTATCCCTGGGAGCTATCTGCACCGCTTGCGGCGGCGGCTCGGACTATCAGGGCGGAGTACTGAATGACCCCACTGGGGCCGTTGCGGAGGTTTCGCAGCAGCTGATTCCGAACGACGGCAAAGAGGATCCCATCGGCCCTGATGAGTCGCGAAGCCAGGTCGACGGACGAGTGGTGCGGATCGAGCGACAGGCGTCGGACTGCGCACGAAGGCCGGACGTGGTCGTCAAGGTCGATGGCGAAGTTCTCGACGCTCGCCTGGTCCTGCCTCCCACAGGCAGGCCATGTGCGAACGAGGAGTCTTACGTGGTCACCCTGACGCTCAAAGACGAGTACAGCGAGTACAGGGTCGGCTGAACCCCAACGATCAGCACCGCGCTACAACCGGCCTCCCGGGCGGATCGGGCGAGCGATAATCACATGTTCCCGGGCGTGAGCCTGCGGTGCCTCGACAGGGGGTCACGGGCTAAGCCCCTGTCCAACTCGGTGTCCAACAACTCAGGCCAACTCAGCGCTCCCCGGCAAACGCAGCGGACTGAATCCCAGCGGATTACGGGGATTCCGGACGCACCGCACAGCTACGAACTAACCTGATCGCCTTGCCAAGGTGAGGGTCGCGCGTTCAAATCGCGTCGTCCGCTCCAAAGTTTCCCCAGGTCAGCCGGCACTCGTGTCCGGCTGATCGGCGGTTTGGGCTCGGGCAAACTGTTCAACTCCAGTGCGGTTCAGGTTTGGTTGAGCATGGCGGCGAGGCCGGGTCCCGGCACCCCACCTTGTGTACATGGCGCCAATGTTGGTGATGGTGGTGGCTTCGCCGGCCCGGTCGCCGATCTCCCGGTGGATGGGGGCGCTTGGTGGTAGTGGATGCGGGGCTGGACCCGGTCCGCCGACGCGTTGTGCACGAGACCGACGGCCTGGGCTTGCGTGCCCTCGATATCGGACGCAGGGCCCAGCGACTGCGCCGGTGAGCAAGTGGCTCGGGCTATGTCGGGGGATGTGACTCCTCGCCGACGAGCGTTGCTGCCAGAGGGTCGGGCACCTACTCCCGCACTCCGAATTTCCCGCGGGAAATTCTCTCACCGATCGTGGCTACCCCCACGGTCGGTCAACCTCACCGCCACGCCGACTCGCGTCGGTACCGAGCGGTCGCCATCATGCCGCATGCGGTCCCAAATCACTTCGGCCCCGGCCCGCCGAACGAGGACGCACGAGCGTCGTCTGAACAGGCTGGTGCCAGTTCCGGTTGCCCGTACCCGG